>CAWFTL010000005.1:0-660483 GCA_963818815.1 uncultured Solirubrobacterales bacterium | reverse complement strand
TCAAGTTCGAACGCCCAATGCGATATTCGGTCAGCCCCAGCGATTCCTGGTCCCTCTCTTCCAACGTCCCTACGTATGGAACGAAGAACAACAATGGGACCCTTTGTGGAGAGACGTCGAGCGAGTTGCTGATCGCCTTCTGAAGAATCCCCATTCGAAGCACGAACCCCACTTTCTGGGTGCGGTAGTTCTACAGCAGGTGCACAGCAGAACGGGCGAAATTCCAGAGCGCATGATTATCGATGGACAACAGCGTCTAACGACCTTACAGATTCTCTTCAACGCGCTGCACGCCGAGTTGCGTCAAATCGATGCCGTTGTTCCGGCAGGCCGGCTAGAGTATCTGATCGAGAACGATAGACGGTTCTGTAAGGAGGCTGAAGATCGATTCAAGGTTTGGCCCACAAATCGAGACAGGCCCGCGTTCATGGAAGTGATGAGCGCAGCGCCTCCAGTTGACTACGACTCTTTTAGGCATAGAGGGGCGAGGCTCACTCAGGCTCATCGGTTCTTCGCTGAGCAAGCTCGAAATTGGCTAACCCGTGACGGCACTGAGCACTGCCCGGACCGGGCGGATGCCATCGAGAGAAGCGCCCGCGAACTGCTGCAATTGGTCGTGATCGACCTCTCGGTCGATGAGAACGCACAAGAAATCTTTGAGACTCTCAACGCTCGTGGTGCACAGCTCACGGCGGCAGACCTGATCAAGAATTTTATCTTCCAGAAGTTACGGAGATTGGCGCAGACGTTGAGAAGGCGTACGACCGTTACTGGAATGATTTTGAAACGGCTTTTTGGGAAGCGGAGGTCAGCGCGGGGCGATTTCGATACCAGAGATCATCGTTGTTCATCAATCATTGGCTTATCTCTCACACGGAGAAGAGATCGTCGGTCGCGAAGTCTTCTCGCGGTTTAAGATGTTTGCTGATCATGAGGCTCAAGTCGAGATGGACGAACTGCTACAACAATTGTCGCGAGCTGCCACGGTTTATAGGACGGTAACCGAAGCAGCCGATAACAGCACTGAGCAAATCGACCGGATCGGGCTATTTGCATACCGAATCAAAGCGATGGAAAGTGACGTTATGAAATCAGTTCTCCTCACGCTACTAGATGAGCAACGCACTCCGGTGCCGGCCACTACTCTCAATTCGACTTTGGATATCATCGAGAGCTGGTTAACGCGACGGATGCTCGTCCGTGCAACGACTAAGTCTTACAACCAAGTCGCAGCCGAGATCGTTGCGCTAATCCGGCAAACACCCGCAGAGTCCTTAGACCAGTCAATTCGTTCCTACTTCGTGTCACAAACCGCTGAGGCCAAGTACTGGCCCGATAACGACGAACTGCGAAATGAACTCGCTAAGATGCCAATCTACCGCAAGATCAGCCGTTCGCGTCTGCGAATGATTCTTGAAGCCGTAGAAGATTACGAACGAGGCTACCACCCGGCCGGAAACGAGTATGCCGGGATGAGGGTGCCTCGAAACGTCTTCTGGATAGAACACATCATGCCGCAGAGTTGGGAAGCGTCGTGGCCAACTCCGACGGCAGAATCGCTTCAAGATCGTGCACAGCTGATCCACGCTCTAGGCAATCTCACCCTGCTCACGTCAAAGCTGAACACTGCGGTTTCAAATGGGCCTTGGGAAGGTGATGCCGGAAAGAAAGCTGCACTTACGAAACACGACCTGCTGATGCTGAATCGGCAGTTAACACGCTCGGAGGACGGCTGGGGGGATACATCAATTAGGAGCCGCACTGAAACCATAATCAAAACAATCACCGATATCTGGCGTGTACCGGCCGGCTACAAAAGTTCCACGATCCGCGATATGTCCCCGAGAGTTCATTCGGTGGACTTGTCTGACCTAATATCTGCCGGATTGGTAGCCGTTGGCCAATGCCTAATTCCTCACGCACTCAATCTGCAATCGCATGTTGGGACTATCCTTTCTGATGGAAGAATCGATGTTGATGGGCGGATTTTCGAAACACCGTCCGGAGCTGGACTTTACCTGAGAAAGCGGAGTACCAACGGCTGGAGTTTCTGGCTAGTGGATCGCAAAACAAAGAAGTCGCTTGCCAGTGTGCGCCGGGAGTACCTTGAGAAAGCATCTCTTGAGACAAATGGGTTTGAAGATGAAGACGAGGCTTTGATATCTAACGATGTGAGCTTCGCCTCTGTTCAGACAGGCGCACCTCAGGTCTCCTGAGGCTATCCGAGACGCTGCTGTGCAGGGATCCTGCCGAATAGGGCTTTTGATCCAGAAACGTTCGGCAGAAAGCCGTCTTGGGGTGCCTACGAATCAATAAGTCAAAGCGCATGGATCGCTTCTACGCCAGTGGATGCACTACGACCTGCCCGGGCAATGGTGCCTTAGCCACGAGTGAGACGCATTTGGGAGTACCGTTCAAACGCTGTAGCCTGCCCTGTCCCACGTGCATGACTCTGAGACGTCGCTTGACCGGGGAAGGCCGTGCCGAACGGCGCCGGAGATAGCGGGAGTTGCCCTCATTGTGTCGAACCCCAACTGCGAATAAGTCGAAGCCCCCATAGTTGCCGCTGCAGTTTTTGCGTTCAGTGAGGAAGGGTGTCATTGCCTCCGTTACTACAAGAATGCAATAAAGTGTTTGGATGGGGTGTAAAGAGTATTAGGGTTTGCGCCCTGCCCCGAGGAATCATGGTGACTGCGGACGTTGCAAACCTGCTGGCAGAACTTCGCGCCGAGGTTAAGACCGAGCGCCGGAAGGCGATGATCGACGCTTATTTGGCCAAGCCCGACGCCGAATCCATAGCGGACGCACTTTTGCGCTTTCTCTCTAAGGCGCTCGATGAGAATTAAGCATCTAAAGATACGGGGCTTCCGAGGCTTCAATGAGGAGCAGCCCATTGACCTATCAGACTCGGTTTCCGTCTTCGAGGGGCCGAACGGCAGCGGCAAGACATCGATGGGTGAAGCGATCGAGTGGTTGCTTTATGGCAAAACCCTCAAACGTGCGAAGGGCGAGGAGCTGAGCAAAGCGGGAGTATGCCGGTTGCTACAAGAACATTCATTTCATCGGTCCTGGTCAGCCCTTCGTCGAAGCTCATATCGAGCACAGCGACGGGAGCAGCCACGTCATTAAGCGAGAGCTGAATTTCGACGAATCTTCTGTGCTGCAGATCGATGGCAAGCCAGCGCAAAGCCTACGGACTTTCGGGGTGGACACGATGTATGATCGTCCGCTCATCCTCCAGCACACGCTCCAGGATTTCATTTTCATGAAGCCCAAAGGGCGCTATGAGGTTTTGTCCTCGATGCTCGGGCTGGAACCCCTTATTGCCTTCCGCAATACGCTGGAGGCTGCCAAGACCGATTTCATAAGGAGAATCCCACAGAAGGTTCGGGAAGCTGAGAGCCAACGGACGCTTCTGCTGAAGGAGATGAGCCTGGAGCCTATCCTAGTGCCCGCGGCGGTGCTCGTGGAAGCCGCCGATCTTGCGGACGCCAAGAAGCATGTGCTCCAGGTAGCGCAGGGCCTGGTACCGGCGGGAACCGAAGCCGCCGATTTACCGGCTGCCCTGAAGGCCGTTAAAGCGAGCAAAGAACGTACACAGCTCGATTGGGGCCGATTCTCTGTCTCCGTCATCAATGATCCGGCCAACGCGTCCGCAATCCGGCAACTGCCAATACTGGATGACCGAATTAACAAACTGAGGGGGCATTTGGCTGAAGCCGCCGCGACAATCTCCCAGTCGCAGACCAGCTCCCGCGAGCCAGACGGCAACCGCCGACAATTCTACCGGCTAGGACTTGCCTTCCTGAGCGACGCACATCCGGCGAACTGCCCGTTCTGCGCGGCCGACAGTCTAACGCCCGAACGGATAGCGCTGCTGCGCAGCGCTGTTCATGATGCGCCCTCAGGCATGTCGGCGCTTCAGCAGGCGGCTTTGGAGATGCGGGCTTTCGCTGCTGACCTAAACGCGCATGGCAACGAAGTTCGGCGTCTCATCCCGAAACGCCCCGACACCGCCGACGAGCAGAAAATCAGCAGCATTGGCGGCGCGGCAGCAAAGGCGTTTGTCGAAAGCAGCCACGCTATCTCAGCCCAGCTCACTGAATTTTCCGCAGCGTCTGACAGGCTCAGCGAGGTTAGAAGCGCAATCGAGGCAGCGCTCACTACAGGTAACCCGCACGGGAATGCTGATGATCTCAGCGAGCAGCTCGCCGCTTACGCTACAGCGATCCGGCAACTTCCGGCACTGCTCAACGGCTACGCCGCCAACTACAGTATTCTTGACCCGACCATCCGGGCAGGCCTCGCTTCCGCCAGCGACGTAAAAAAGATTGAGCGGACGGCGCAGGTAATCGAGAAATGGCGAGAGCTGGAGATCGCCCAGGAATACAGGGCCGTTGAGGCGGAGTTTCAGGAGCTAATTCGCGAGACCCGCGCATTTACTGAAACAAAGCAGAAAAGCGTTCTTGCCAGCCGAGACAAAGAAATCCGTGACTGGTACGCCATGCTGAACCCGGTTTCCGATGTCGGCTATGACGGGATCATCACCAGCACCGACAATCTGGAATTGCGTGCCAGAACTTACTCTAAACCCATGATGGCAGCGCCGAATCTAAGCACCAGCCAGCTTAACTGCATCGGCTTGGCGGTGTATCTCGCTTGCGCTACCAGAAGCGGCACGCCCTTTAAAACGCTCATCATTGACGATCCGGTGCAGTCGATGGACGAGGAGCACAATGAAGCCTTCAAGAAGCAAGTCATCGAGAAGCTCCTCGATATGGGCTATCACATTGTGCTGCTTACCCATATGCAAATGCTGGCGGCAGGAATGCCAACGAGATCCCGACGCACGCGACAAGCGTCAGGAGGGCTGCCGCCGCTCGCCGGCCCGGGGAGACGGACTGCGGGTGTGAGCTTTCTGCGGTGACCTGCCCCGCCATCAGCGTAAGTATCGAACTCAACGCACCTAGACTTGACCGAGCGGAGCCTCGGATATCGCCGGGTGCCTTCCCCCAGATTGGGTCAGGTTCGGCCGGGTTAGATTTGCCAAGCTTGGGATCTAGCCCGAAGCGGCAGCGTGGGGCGGGGGTGCTATGCGATGAGCGCTGGCGCGGCTCAAGCCTCGATCGGAGACCGGGGCCAGCCCTGCCGCTCGAGGGTATGAGTGTCTGAATGTCCCGCGATAGCGTCTGACAGATGGCTGAGCGAGACGAACTCTCAAGCGGACGCCCTCTCGGTGCCTATCGCTCGACCACTAGATCGATCGCGCGCTTTGGCCGTGCCTCGCGCCCAGGTTGGATTCTCGCAGTCGTCGTCCAGGCTTTGCTGACCGGATGTGGTTCATCCACACCTCAGCACCCAAAGCCGCGCCTCCCGCCAGCGATGACGGACGTCCGACCTCCGCGAGGTCTCTCCCAGAGCAGCCCGGGCCGAGTTCCTAGCTGGGCGACGGGTGGCCGGCAGCGCCGGCTGCTTCGCCTGCCACCAGATCGGACGGTTGCGGTAATCCGGGGTGTTGGACCAAACCTTGCCCACCTTGGACCACGGCGAACGCGGAGCGAGATCGTAAGACAGCTGCTTCTCCCGCAGTTGCCGATGCCCTCGTCAGCTCAGCTGGGAATACATCCGGGGCGACCGTTCAACCATCTCGTGTACTTCCTGTCACAGCTTCGATGATTGGAGTGGGCTACCGCTTAGATCGAGGACCGGCCGGCGGGACGATCGTTTGGTACTGATCGTCCCGCCGCCGGAGGTCGCGCTAGCTCTAGAGGCATAGGCCGGCGCTGGCTGGGATCATGGGTGAGCGTCGGGCGTGGACGGTGTCGATGATCTCGGTGGTGTCGATGCCTTGTAGGTAGGTGCTGGTGACGCCGAGGTGGGCGTGCCCGAGTTGGCGCTGGATGACCGGCAGTGGGACGCCTTCGCGGGCCATCTCGACCGCGTGGGCGTGACGGAGTTGATGGGGCGCGAACCGTCGGCGCACACCGGCCCGCACGGCCAGTCGCCGGAGTTCCGCTCGCGCTCCGGTCTGCGACCACGCGCCCGCGGGTGGGGCCGTCGAGAACGCAGAAGAACGGGCCGACGGGTAGTTCGAGGCGATGTTGTCGCCAGGCTCGAGGTGCTCCCATGCCCAGTCGTCCATCCCGACCTCGCGGCGCTTGCCGCCTTTGCCGCGGCGGACCAGGATCGACCCGCGTCTCGGCTCGAGATCGGTCTCGGCGAGTGTGAGCGCCTCGTTGATCCGCAGGCCGGCGCGCCACAGGATCACGACCAGCGCCCGGACCCGGTCGCCGTGGATGCCGGGGCCGGCGGCGCGCATCACCGCGATGATCTCTTCAACCCGCGGCGGGTCGGCCGGGTAGCGGCGTCCCTTGTTCCGCGGAACGCACCCACGGCGATAGCCCGGCAGCGTGGCGGGTGACCGGCGACGCCCGCAGCATCGAGCAGTCGACAGACATGGAGGTCTCCTAGTGGTAGCCGCGCCGCCCGATACGGCGCGTGGTCGGCTAGCATCCGGTCTGTCAGATCCCAGCGCTACAACCGCTCTGATGGCCGTCTCGATCGAAGAGCTCAGCTACCAGCTGACCGCAGGCGCTCTCGCCGAGCAGGAGCGGGCCCTGAACGCACTGCGCACGAGGGCGGGCACGATCGTCGCAGCGGCTTCGATCTCCGGATCGTTCCTCGGGGCGAAGGTCACTCACAGCTCGCTTGATATATGGGCGGTGCTCGCTCTGATCACCTTCGTCCTATGCCTCGGATGCGCGATCTGGGTACTGCTCCCCACTCGCTGGTGTTCGCTTTCCGAGGCGAGGCCCTGCTCGGGATCAGCGACCAGGAAGGAGTTGAGGACGTGACCCAGGCCTACCGCGCGGCCGGAATCTGGATCGAGCCGTACCTCGACGCCAACAGGGAGAAGATCGCCGTGCTCTCCACCTGGTTCACCGCTAGCTGCATCCTGCTCGCCGCGGAAGTGATCTCCTGGACCATTAGCGTGGCGGGATAACCTACCGGTATGGCCACGAGCACCCCCAAGCCGGCCCCGCCTAAGCCGCCGCACAACTCCCGGCTACGGCACCACCGGATTCGCTCTGCCCGAAAAGCGAGGCGGCCTTATCGGCACCAAGAAGTAGCCGCCGCTCCTCCCGGTCCTCGATCCAAGTCAGCAGCGACGATCAGGTTCCGATCACCCGATGTGGGACCATCCCGCCATGCGGAAGGAGCCTCCGTCCGGTCGGATCGTGATCAGTATCGGCGCATTGCCGACGCGCCGCCCAAGGACTCGGAGCGCCTCGAATTCGATTGGCGGGTTATCCCTGAGCCTCCGGGACCCACCGATGATGAGATCTCGCGTCTGCTCGCGGAGATCTCGGAGCGGTTCTAGCTGATCACGACGGCCGCTGCTCGTCCCTCGATCAATCCGACAGCGGAGCAGCGCGCGGGCGCTCCCCGTTCTACTCGGTGCCTGCACTCCGCCGCGGAGGACTGCGGTTACGACGGCCCGACCAACCTTTCGTCGCCCTTCAAATGCCGCGAGCTCGGTTCCGATGGCGACGTCTTGCCAGCCTCCTTCCTCAGCGAACAGGGGCACCAGCCACCCGCCGTTCCCTCGTGGCCGGGCGCGAGCGACTCGTCATCAAGGAAGATCGGGCCGCCGGTCTTGAGCATCGGCATCGCTTCGACCAATGCTCCAGTTGACGCGGTACTCAGAGATGCCGAGCAAGGGCGTATGACGGCCCCCCGGTGGGGCTCGAGGCAGGCGGAGCCTTATGCGAAACCCGCCTTGCCTTCGGACGACCGTCATGAACTCGCTGCGCGTCACCGTCTACCCGTTGCTTGTGGCGAGCCAATCCGACACACGGGCGAGAACGCCATCCAGGTCGATGATGGTGTCCAGATCGTGGTGCTCGTTCACTTGAGGGTCGCCGTCGAACCCCATAGCAAGCTCTGCTTCCCCGCTTGACCAGACGATCTTAGCTGGCAAGGCGGCCGTTGTGGTCGGCGCTAATCCAGACCGCCGTCTTCGCGCGGTTCGTCGTCCGTCCGAACTTAACGTCACGTCCGTAGCACCACGCCGTCAAGGTGGTCCAGCAGTATTGAGCGGTCGTCCGTTGCCATCGGCCCAGATTGTCGCAAAGGGCTAGAAGCGAACGCCTGTGGGGAGCCTTCCGTCAAGCAACGCGACATAACTCGCCTCGGGCGCATCTAACCGTCTGCCCTTGCGTGTGCTCGCTCACGGCGCAGGCGGCGAGCGTCACGTTCTCATTCCGAGGATGGAAGGCGCCAGCAGACAAAACGTCTCGTCCGCCTCGAACGTGCCAGAACCATTGTCGAGCGGCCAAGGTTGAACCCCGGCAATGCACCCGCAATGGCTTCGAACACCTCAAGCGGGGTTCCGGGGTAGGGAACCGGGATCGCGCGATCGACGGGTCCTTTCAGGAGCAAGAATTTGTCCAGACCTAGCAGTGGCCGCCTAAGGGAAACGAGCTCAACCTCACGAACCTCTTCCCACCTCAACGCCGCAGACGAGCCATCGTCCATGTGCGCCACAACGCCGTCCGCTTCAGCAGTCACGTGGGTTAGCCAGCCAAGGATCGACCGAATCCGCCGGCGCTCCTGCCACCAGCCATTTCTCACGAGAAACACCCGCGTTCCCGATAGCCAGACGAGCACCGCAACTGCCACGAAAACACCCGCTAGCCATAACGCCTGAGACGCGACCGCGAACGCAATAAAGCCGTAGAACACCACGAAGACCCAGCGTCCGCGACCCACCGCGCTAAACCACGCTACTAGCCGTTGCTCCCGCTTCGTGCTCCACGCAACAGCCATGGCGAGCCCTCTGCCGACGGCCGCCGAGTGGGAAACGATGTCCCGAACGGTGTCCCGAACTGAGCATTTGTGAGGCGAACCGGAGCGAACCGGGAACGCCTCAGACCCTCGCAACGACGCTAAATCACCTGCAAAAGGCGCACTTCAAAACCGGCAGGGCCGGGCAGCCCCCGGCTTGGAAGGTTCGATTCCTTCGCCGCGTCGTGGGCTCAGCCCGAGCCGCCCACGGCGTCCCGCAGGAGGGCCGTGTCGGTGAGTGCAAGGACCTCTACCACGCTGCCATCCCGGAATCTGTTCACGTGCACGAATGGCGCTGTGAAGCTGCCCCCCGCCTTGGTCTTTCCCTCCGCGTGGCCGAGCACGATCACGACATCGCCGTCTTCGTGGAACTCATCGGGTGTAGCGCGGAACTCCTCGAAGTTGTCCGGTCCCCAATGACCGAGCATCCGACCAATCTCCTGCTTCCCCTCGAAGCGGCCGCCGCCGGGGAGGTCTTTCGAGTTCCAGCCATCCCAGCGCGCATCGTCGGCATAAGACTCGAGGACGCCCTCGGCGTCACCTCGTTGAAACGCATCCCAGCCGGCCTTGATCGTGTCCACATTGCCCATTGATCCTCCTTTGTGCCTGCTCTGCGCCTCCGCGCCGGCTTCCGACCCTTCCACTCGCAACGCTAACCGCATGCCGCGCGCCGAGGTGGTTTCTTCTGGGCGGCTGAGCACGCGGTCGCGTGTGGTGCGAACATAGGTGGATGCTCAACGGACGTCGTTTCCTGATCGTCGCGGCTGGCGTGATCGCCCTGGCCTGCGGCGGAGTCGAGGTCACGGGGGCCAGCGCTTCCTCGACGATCAAGCAATGCGGTCACGTGGACGGCACCGTCGCGGTCACGGTGACGAACGGGAGGGTCAGCTGCAAGACCGCGCGGGCAGTCGCGCGGGCTTGGGACAAGAAGACGACCGTCCCCGACGGCTTCCACTGCAAGACCCACCGTTCTGGCGCAGGCTCTGGTCACTTCGGTGTTTGCAAGAAGGGCACCAAGAAGTCGGTCACGGCCACGCCCGAGTAGTCGCCGGGAATCAACCGTTTCGGATCGGCTCGCGCCAGACGCTGTCGCTCCCGGCGTTAGCGACCCAGAGGGATCCGAAGGCCACGGCCAGGTCCCCGCCTCCGCCGGAGACTCCCGCCGGATAGCGAGCCTGGATCTGTCCCGTCACGGGGTTGATCCGGTCGATCTGGGTGTTCGTCGTCCTGACCCAGATGGAGCCCGCGCCGCTCACGACCGTGTCATCGCCCCAGTTGGTGAACGGCCGCATGGGCAGCCGGATCAGCTTGGCGCGGTTGGTGCGCGCGTCAACCTCGAACAGCCCCGCAGGATTCGCGTACCAAGCCTTGCCGGCCGCGAAGGCTACGGTGGCGCCGTTGATGTACCCGGTGTCCTGCTCCGCGGCCGAGGGGAAAGCTTGATCCTCGGTCTGTGCCCCTACCAGGCGGATGACCGCTGTGACCTTGTTCGTGGCGGTGGAGATCCGGGTCAGGGATGCCGCTGCGTCTGAGGCCAGCCAAATCGAGCCGTAGCCGACGCCCCCGATCGTGAGCGTTCCGCCTCCTGGAACCTGATCGAGCCCAGTCGGAATGCGCGCCAGCACGACCCCGCTCTGGGGGTCGACGCGACGGACGGACTTGCCGCTGTCGCTCAGGACCCAAACGCTGCCCGCGCCGATCACGGGGTAGTTGCCGGGGATCTTCCGCGTGACGCGATCGCTGCGCGGATCGATGCCGAAGCTGAGGCCTTTGCTGCTTTCGTTGGGGCCGCAGTTCGAGTTCCATACGAGGCCCATGCCAGACGAGGCCAGCGTGCACGGCGTGTCACCCAGATTGACGCTGGCGATCACCCGATTGCTCGCCGGGTCGATGCGGAGCGCGGCCGTCCCACGATGAGTGAAGACCCAGATCGATCCCCCGCCCGCGGTGATCATGGCGGGAAAGTTGGGGATGCTGATGCGCGCGTCCCCTTTAGGAGCCGGATCAAGGGTGCCGCCCGCGGACTGAGGGCCGGCCGGTCCCGCGGGGGCGACGGTTGAGACGCTCGCGCGATCAGAGCTGGACCGGCTGTTGGCCCCGCCACACCCGGTGGCGACCATTGCTGCGACCGTGATGAAAAGAGCGGCCATTGCCGATTGACGATGAATCGTGGCGGTCATATCTCCCTCGATTCTCACGCGGGGTTACGAATTGAACGGACCCTGACACGGCGCCGCAAATGCGCCGTATACAGCGCGTAGATCGAGGCGAGAATCCCCTGGTAGCGTTGGCATGTGGGGCTCCTCGAGGTGCGTGTGCTCGGTCCGCTCGAGGTCTTGCTCGACGGCAATCTGGTGCCCCTCGGTGCAGGCACTGAGCGTGCTCTGGTTGCACTGCTGGCCGCGCACGCTGGACGGCCTGTCACGACGGAGGCGATCGTTGACGCGCTTTGGGGAGAGCAGCCACGTTCGAGCGCGCCCGAGATGGTTCGCACCTACGTCGCCCGTGTGCGTAGGCATCTCGGGGAGACCCTGCAACGGCACAGCGGGGGCTACGAACTCGCCGTATCGCCCGATGCGGTCGACTCAGTTCGCTTCGAGCGGCTGTGCGCCGATGGCTTCAAGCGCGCCTCGGCCGGCCAGGTCGAGGAAGCGGCGGAGGCACTTCGTGACGCTCTCGCGCTTTGGCGGGGCTCACCCCTGCCCGAACTGGAGGCGCTGGGGGCGGCGCTAGATGAGATTCGGCGACTCGAGGAGCTGTACCTGGTCGCGATCGAGACGCGCGCGGAATGTGAGCTGGAGCTCGGCAGGGCAGCAGAGTTGGTGCCTGAGCTCGAGGGGTTAGTGCGGTCCCACCCGTATCGCGAGCGGCTTCGTCGAGCGCTGATGCTCGCCCTGTACCGCTCGGGTCGGCAAACCGAGGCCCTGGAGCAATACCTCGAGGGGCGATCGGTGCTGGTCGGTGAGGTCGGGATCGAACCGGGTCGGGATCTGCAGGCGCTTCACCAGGCGATCCTCAATCAGGATCCCACCCTCGATCTTCCGTCCACCGAAAGCTCACCCCGGCACGAGAAACCAAGAGCTCCAACGAGCGCGCGTCATCGGCGGCTGCGGAAGGGCACTGTCGCGGCAATCCCTGTCGCGACGGCCGCAATTGTGATCGTCGTGCTGCTCGCAGCGCGATCATCAGCGGTTCCGCATGTGGGACGCGAGACGCTGGTCAAGCTCGACCCGTCGACGGGCACCGTCCTGCAGACCAGGGCGATCTCGGGCGTGCCCGGACCGATCGCCGTCGGGGACCAAACGGCATGGGTCGGGGACGGAGAGAACCGGTCAGTCCTGGCGCTTGATCCAGACAAGCTGCACACGCTGGGCGTCGCCAGGCTCGGAACATTTCCGTACCAAATCGCGACGAACGGTTCCGCAGCCTGGGCCGGCGACGGGTTCTACGGCACGATCACGGCCGTCAGCGGCAATGGGGCAGCAAGCGCTCCCTTCCGTGCCGAGTCTCGCGCCACCGGCCACCTCGCGATTGCCTTCGGGCACGGCGCGTTCTGGGTCGGCTCACAGGACGGAGTCCTCACAGAGGTCGACCCGCGCACCCAGAGAACGACGGCACTGATCCGAGGCGCGGGGAGTCCCGAAGCCATCGCCGTCGGCTCGGGTTCGGTCTGGGTCGCGGAGGCGAACGAGGACGACCTTCGCCGGGTCGACCCCACTGCACACACGGTGAGCGCCTCCGTCCCCATCGGGGGCGCGCCAACATCGGTAGCAGTTGCCGATGGCGCGATCTGGGCCGTCACGCCGACCGAGTCCCGCGTGTGGCGCGTCGACCCTCGCTCAGACGCGGTCACCGCTGCGATTGACGTGGCCCCCGAAACGTCCTTCATCACGGCCGTGGGCACCGACCTATGGGTCGGATCGTCGACCGGGACGCTCCAAAGGCTCGACCCGGCCCAAAACGCCGTTGCCAGAACACTTCAGCTTGGAGCCCCGATCGGTGGCCTGGCCGGGGGTGATGGGCGGCTCTGGGTCAGCGTGCGCTGATCTCGCCACAGAGCGACAGTCTGGTGCGAAACCCAGCGCAGGATCCGGCCGGCGCGCCTTGACGAGATCTTTACGCGCGCGGCCCGATTCTTAGCGCGGGCTTGACGCGCGGGCAGGCACGATGAGAGACGGACATGTTCGTCTCCCCGCGGCCCCAGATCATGCAGCTGCTCCGGCGGGAGCGCTCTGCATCGGCTCGCTCATCCGCCGGCCGGCGTACACCGCCCGAGACGCCGCGCAGCGGCATGCCGGCCACCCGCAAGCGGAGCTTCAACGAGGCTGCGCACAAGCTCGGCTACCGGGGCCCAAGCCGGTCACCGACTTCTCGTGACGGTGAATCCGAGCCCGCGCACAGACGACTGGAGGCGATGGCCGATCCCGAGCGCGACGTGATCGCGCACGCCGGACGGGCTGTGCTGGCGCTGGGCGCCCTGGGCGTGGTGTACGGCGACATCGGCACCAGCCCGCTCTACACCGAGCAGGTCATCTTCGGCTCCTACCGGGCTACGGCGCACGTCACGGCCGCCACCGTCTACGGCGTCGCGTCATTGATCTTCTGGGCGCTGATGATCGTCGTCTCGATCAAGTACGCCGGCTTCATCATGCGGGCGCACAACCGCGGCGACGGCGGCATCATGGCGCTGACGGCGCTGCTTCAGCGCCACAGGGTCGCGCGGGGCGCGTTGCTGGTGACCCTCGGAATCTTCGGTGCGGCGTTGTTCTTCGGCGACGGCATCATCACGCCGGCGATCTCGGTTCTCGGCTCGGTTCAGGGCGTGCAGGTCGCCACCCCGGCGCTGGGGCATCTGGTGGTGCCGATCTCAGTCGCGCTCCTGATCGGCCTGTTCGTGCTCCAGCGCTTCGGGTCGGGCACGATCGGCTGGCTGTTCGGTCCGGTGATCCTCGTCTGGTTCTGCGCGATCGGCGTCCTGGGGCTCAGCGAGGTACTGAAGGACCCCGCCGTGGTCCAAGGGCTGTCCCCGACGTGGGGGGTCCGCTTCATGATCAGCCACGGTGCCGCGGGCTATCTGGTCCTCGGTGGTGTGGTGCTTGCCGTGACCGGAGCCGAGGCGCTATACGCCGACCGCGGCCACTTCGGCGGTGGGCCGATCCGCCTCGGCTGGTTCTGCCTTGCGCTCCCCGCACTCATGCTCAACTACCTCGGGCAGGCCGCGTTCGTCCTCCACAACCCAGGTCTGGCGCGAGACGCGGCGACCTTCAACCCCTTCTACCAGATGGCCCCCCGATGGGCTCTTTGGCCGCTGGTGGTCCTCGCCGCCGTGGCAACCGTGATCGCTTCGCAAGCCGCGATCTCAGGGTCCTACTCGGTGGCCAAGCAGGCCATGCAACTCGGCTTCCTGCCGAGACTGCGCGTCCTTCACACGTCCCGCATGGAGGGCCAGATCTACGTGCCCGTCATCAACTGGGGGCTCTGCATCGGCGTGGTCGCGCTGACGCTCGTGTTCCGCTCTTCGTCCAAGCTCGGTGACATCTATGGCGTCGCGGTAACCGGGACATTCATTCTCAACACGGTGCTGTTCCTGGCAGTCGCCCGATTGCTCTGGGGAACCTCCAAGCGCAAGCTCGCTCCCGTCGCTGTGCTGTTCCTCACGGTCGAGGTCGCGTTCTTCAGCTCCAACATCGCCAAGGTCGAGCACGGAGCCTGGCTGTCGCTGGCGGTAGCACTCGTGATCTCGCTCGTGATGCTCAACTGGCGGCGCGGCGAGATGATCGTCACGCGCAACCGCATTGCGCAACAGGGACCGCTGAGCGAGTTTCTCGACGGCCTCGCGGAGACGGAACCACCGATTGTGCGCGTGCCCGGCGTAGCGGTGTTTCTCTGCCGCGACGCTCACAGCACGCCTCTGGCGCTCCGCGCCGACGTCGAGCACACGCACTCCCTGCACGAGAAAGTCGTGATCGTCTCGGTCGAGACCGTGAGCATCCCGCACGTCGACGACGCCGTGCGCGTCGCGGTGGAGCAGCTGGGTCGCGGGCGCCACAAGGTGTCTCACGTGACCGCTCGGATCGGCTATCAGGACAAGCTCAACGTTCCGGCCGCGCTCGAGCTCGCCCGTAAACGGGGGCTGCTCGAGCGCAACCTGGACCTGGAGCACGCTTCGTATTTCGTCTCGCGGATCGCGATCGAGCCAACCGACGCGCCCGGGATGCAGCACTGGCGCAAGAAGCTCTTCATTGCGATTGCGCGAAACGCGTCGAGCCCGATCGAGCACTTCGGGTTGCCCAGCGACCGGACCGTGATGATGGGCTGCCAGGTCGCGCTCTGAGTGCCGGGGCGCTCGCGGCTCAGGCCGCCGGGAATCCCTGGCCAGGACGTGAAGCCGAAACATCAGCTGCGCGGCTTCCACGGGGACGTCGAGCTGGCGGCGATGGCCGATCCCGTCGAGGAGGACCCAATCGGCCTGGGGTAGATCCTGCGGTAGCGGGCGGCCGCGCTCGGCCACGGCAGCAGCTCGTCGGGCGGTCCCCAGACGATTCGCACCGGGCAGGTGATCAGCTCCGAGCTGACCGTCCAGTCGGCTTCAAGCGCGGTCTCGATCAGCTGCTCAGCTGCCTCGCAGCTGGCGATGCCCAGCATCTGGTGGACGAGCAGAGCGGGCGGGATGTGTTCGAAGTTGGTGGTGTTCAGCGCGTGGCGCGGCGTCGCCCGAGCGGGGTGGCGACCATGAATCGACCTGGAGTGCGGCCGCTCTCGTCTGGGTGCGCAGCGCTCGCTGTGCAGCAGCAGATCCCGATAGGAGTCCTCGCCCTGGGCTCACCCGCCCGCTGGCGCGAGCGCCAGGACCGTGGACGCCCTGCCACGAGCCGCGAGTGCAACGCGACGTAGCCACCGAGGGAGTTTCCGACCAGGTGCGCCGTGTCGATGTCGGCGGCATCCATCGCGCGCACCACGGCATCGACGAACGTCTCGGTCGTGATTCCAGCATCCAGCGACGGGCCTCCGGCGTGACCTGGGAGCGTCAGTGCTAGCACGTCGTGCTTGCGCTCCAACGCCGGGAGCACGAGTTCCCACGTGCGCCACGTGTCCATGAAGCCGTGCAGACACACGAGGGGCGAGCCCGACCCGCCCCGGTGAGACGGTGTGGACCCCGAGAACATGCCGCGGCACGCTAGCGCCGGCGTCTCGCTCGAGCGGACGGCGAATCGATTGCCACGCGGCCGACCGGCGCCGTTATGGTGCTCGGTGTCGGCGGCTGTTCGGCGCGGGGGAGGGGCGCTGATTCGTGCACGCCTGACGACCTGGAGGGAGCACGGGGATGAATGCGGAACCCGGCGCGGCCGTGGATCCGAACAAAGCGCTGTGGGAGAAGGGCGACTTCACGCGCATCGCAGCATCGATGCGGGAGAGTGGGGAGGCGCTCGTCAGCGAGCTCGGTCTCACGCCCGGCCTCGAGGTGCCGAGCGCCGCTTCGTCGTCAGCTTCTCGTGATGGGCTGGTCCGGACCGCGACGCGCGGCTCACGCGGCGATGTCGAGCTGCGCCGACTCCCACGCCGCGAGGCCGCCCACGAGGTTCGCCACCTTGGGCAATCCCTGGCCGCGCAGCATGCTCACGGCGATCGCCGAGCGATACCCGCCGGCGCAGTAGACGACGAGGGGCTTGTCCGCTGAAAGCGCACCGGCGCGTTCGGAGAGCTGTGAGAGGGGCAGGTTGACCGCGCCTTCGATGTGGCCCGCGTCCCATTCCCGGGCCGTCCGGACGTCGATCAGCTGCGGTGCTGCGGGACCGGAGAGCTGTTCGGCGAGCGAGGCGGCGGTAATGCGCTCGATGCGCTCGACGTACTGGGGCGCATCGTCGAGTTGCTGCATGCCGCCGGCGAGGTAGCCGGCGACCGTGTCAAAGCCGATCCGTCCAAGCCGGGTGGCCGCCTCGACCTCGCGGCCGGGCTCGGCCACGAGCACGACGGGCCGCTCCTGGTCGAGGACGGTGCCGCACCATGTCGCGAACGAGCCCCCGAGCCCGATGTTCAGCGCGCCGCGGATGTGGGCGCCTGCGAACTCGGCCTGGTCACGCGTGTCCAGCAGCTGTGCGCCGGCGTCCACCAGGTCGAGCAACTCGGTCAGCGAAAGCGGGAGGAGCTCGCGCTCGAGTGCGTCGTCGAGCGTCGGGTGCTCGCGCGCGTTGAGCACCGCGTCGTAGGTGAAGTAAGCGGGCGTGTCCGGCTGGTCGGTGGTGACGATCTCGATGAACCGCTCGCGGCTCATCGGCTGCAGCGCGTAGTTGTACTCGCGCTGAACCCCGATCGTCGAGACCGTGTCCGTCGAGAGGTTCTTGCCGCAGAGCGACCCCGCGCCGTGGGCTGGGTACACGAGCGTCTCGGCCGGCAGCGGCAGGAGCTTGTCGCGAAGCGAGTCGTAGAGCATGCTCGCCAGGCGCTCGGCGCTCCAGCCAAGCGAGGCGCGCAGATCCGGTCGTCCGACGTCTCCGATGAACAGGGTGTCGCCGGTCAGGACCGCATACGGGCTCTCCTCGCTTCGCTCCGGGTCGAAGACAAGAATCGAGATCGACTCGGGCGAGTGCCCCGGCGTCTCGAGCACCGAGAGGCGTACGCGGCCGAGGCACAGCTCGTCTCCATCAGCCATGGGCGTGAAGGAATACTCGGCGGTCGCCTTGGCGCCGAGGTGAATCGCGGCTCCGGTCCGATCGCGCAGCTCGAGGTGACCGGCAATGAAGTCGGCGTGCATGTGGGTGAGAAACACATGGCCGATCCGGCAGCCGAGCTCCTGCGCGTCCGCGAGGTACTGCTCGATGTCGCGCTGCGGGTCGATGATGGCCGCTGTGCCTCCTCGCTCATCGGCGAGCAAGTAGGAAGCGTGGGCGAGGCAGCCGAGGTAGTACTGCTTGAGGATCATCACTGCGCCTCTGTCAGGCTATCGCCGCGGACGGCCGCGCCGCTACGGCCGAGTGGTAGCGTCGGGAGCCGTGGAGGTGCATGCGCTTCCTGGCTCGCGGGTGCCCGCCCTGGTCAACGGCCTCGGGTACGCGCGCGACCCGATCGGCTACATCCGATGGTTCGCTCGCCGCTACGGGACCGTTGCCCGGCCTCGGTTTCCCGGCTTCGGGCTGGTCGTGAGCATCGCCGAGCCCGACCTCGTTCGTGAGGTGTTCACCGGCGAGCCTTCGATCTTTCACTCCGGCGAGTCGAGCAAGACGATCCTGGAGCCGACGCTGGGCGTTCATTCCGTCCTGACCTTGGACGAGGAGCCGCACATGCGCCAGCGCAAGCTGCTGCTCGAGCCCTTCCACGGTGAGAACGTCAAACGGTGGGAATCGACTATCCGCTCGGTCAGCGAGCAGAACATGAGCACGTGGCCGGCGGGCGTGCCGTTCGCCCTGCACGACCACATGCGTGAGGTGACGCTGGAGGTCATCCTCCGCGCGGTGTTCGGAGTTCGAGACGAGGCTCGGTTTGAACGCGGGCGCACCACGATCAAGGAGTTTGCGCAGCGCGCGCACCCGATCACGGTCTTCCCGTTTGCCCGGCGGAACCTGGGACCGCGCAGCCCGTGGGTGCGCTTCAAGCGCGCGCGGCAGGCTCTCGACGCTTTCCTGTTCGAGGAGATCGAGCGCCGGCGCGTGGCGCCCGACCTCGCCGAACGCGACGACGTCCTGTCGCTGCTGCTGCGCTCCAGTGATGAGGCGGGCCGGCCGATGTCGCAGCAGGAACTCCGCGACGAGCTCGTGACGGTGCTGGGAGCCGGGCACGAAACCACTGCCACGGCACTGGCCTGGGCGTTTGAGCGGCTGCTGCGCGCGCCGCGGGTCCTCGGTCGCCTCACGGAGTCGCTATCCGAGGGCGATGAGTACCTGGAGGCGACGATCAGGGAGGTCCTTCGCATCCGGCCGGTCGTCACCGATGTGAGCCGGATGCTGACCCGCGACGTCGAGGTTGCCGGCTGCCGCATCCCCGCCGGAGCGCGCGTCATGCCGGCGATCGCGGCGATCCACTTTCGCGAGGACATCTATCCCGAGCCCGATGAGTTCCGGCCCGAGCGCTTCCTGGACGGCGCGCCTGAGCCATACACGTGGATTCCCTTCGGCGGGGGCGTGCGTCGCTGCATCGGCGCCTCGTTTGCGCAGTTCGAGATGCGCGTGATCATGAGGACGATCCTCGAGCTCGCACAGCTCCGGGCCGCCGACGGCCGGCCGGAGCGGTCGAAGCTCCGCAACGTCACCGCCGCGCCGAGCCGAGGCTGCCGAGTCAACCTCGACGGGTTCAGGGACGCGCGGCGCTCGCCCGGTCAATCACAGGCCGCGTCCGTTCTCGCCCGTTAGGCTTCGGCACCGAGCCTTGAGCAAGCTCATTGCGATCACGTCCGGATGGCTGACGCTCCTGTGCATGGCGCTTACCTCCAGCGCGGCGCTCGCAGCGAGCTCGCGGGTCGCCGTTTACGTGACTACGGCTGACGGCAAGACGACCCTGGCGCGCCAGCGGGACGCCACGCTACGACCGGGCACGGCGAGCGGGGGCGAGGTCATCAATGTTGATCCTGCGACCGCCTACCAGAAGCTCGTCGCCGGCTTCGGCGTCGCGATGACCGACACGTCCGCGTACGAGCTGGACAAGGAGCTGCCGGCGCGGGTCGCGCACCAGGCGATGCGAGCTCTGTTCTCGCGGGTCGGCGGCATCGGCCTGTCGTTCCTGCGCATCCCGATCGGCGGCTCGGATTACGTGGTCGGGTCGCCTTACACCTACGACGACGTGCCGGCAGGTCAGAGCGATCCGGCCTTGGCCCGGTTCTCGATCACGCATGACCGCTCCTACATCCTGCCGATGATCCGGCAGGCCCTGGCGCTCAACCCGGCCGTGTCGGTCATGGCCAATCCGTGGACGCCCCCGGCGTGGATGAAGACGGACGACAAGCTCGTCACGACGAGCGGACCCCTGGGCACGCTCAGGACCGAGGACTACGGCGTCTACGCGCAGTACCTGGTCAGGTTCCTGGAGGCCTACAGAGAGGCCGGTGTGCGCGTGCAGTACCTGGGGGTGCAGAACGAGCCGCTGACCCCGCTGTTGTTCGTGGCCGGCATCCCCGAGAGCTACCTCTCGCCCCAGGACGAGGGAAGCCTCATCCACGGTTACGTCGCGCCGGCGCTGAGGCAGGCTGGGCTCAGCGAGCAGATCCTCGCGTTCGACGATCACTTCGAGTCCGACCTGGCCTACATCCCACCCGTGATGGCCGAGGCCGGCGGCGACGTCAGCGGGTTTGCCTACCACTGCTACCTGAGCGATCCGTCGAGCATGAGCCAGATCCATCAGCAATATCCGCAGCAGCTGCTTCTCGAGACGGAGTGCTCGAGCCGGCTCAGCGACATCTACCCCGAGCAGATGGCCATCCGCGTGCTGCGCAACGGAGCGCAGGGCGTGCAGCTGTGGAACGCCGCGCTCGACCAGCGCGGCGGGCCCAAGATCGGCAACGGCTGCAGGGGCATCACGGGCCCGTGGCGGGGCCAGGATTGCATCGCGCCGGTGACGGTCAACACGCGCACGCACACCTACTCGCTGACCTCCGACTACTGGGCGCTCGGCCAGTTCAGCAAGTTCATCCAGCTCGGCGCGCGGCGGATCGCATCGACGGATCCGAGCAGCTGTCCCACGAGCCCGTCAAGCGGCTGGGACTGCGGCCTGGAGGACGTCGCGTTTCAGAACCCGAATGGCAGTCAGGTCGTCGTGGCCACGGCGCACGACGGGAAGCCGCATACTGCCGTGATCGCCGAAGGGGGCCGGAGCTTCGCCTACACGGTCCCGGACGGCGGCATCGTGACCTTCGTGCTCCCGGCGCCCAGGCCGGCGATCACTCATCTTCGTGTACCGCGGCGGCTGCGGCGCCACGCGGTGCTGCGGGTCGCGTTCAGGCTCAGCGAGGACGCGACGGTCCGGGCGACACTGCAGCGTGTTCTCTCGCACCACCGCCGTCGGACGGTGGCAGTCGCGACCTTCACCGGAGGCGAGGGAAGCGACGTGCTGAAACTGGGTGCCGGGCGGAAGCTTCGGGCTGGGCGCTATCGGCTCACCCTCGTCGCTACGGATGCCGGAGGCGACCGCGCTAGAGCGGCGCGCGCGGGGATCAAAGCGAGATAGCGGCCGGTCGGGCGGTCGGGCGCGCCAACTCTGCGCGCCGCTTGACATATACCTATATAGGTATATATTTCTCCACACATGGCCCGCGCATCGACGACATCCGACGCGTTCAACGCCGTGGCCGAGCCGCGGCGCCGAGAGCTGCTCGACGTTCTGGTGGGCGGCGAGCGATCGGTGAATGACCTCGTGGAGGTCTCAGGGCTTGCCCAGCCGCAGGTGTCCAAGCACCTGCGCGTGTTGCGGGATGTGGGCGCCGTAGAGGTTCGCGAGGACGGCCGCCGGCGCGTGTACCGCTTGAACGGGCATGCGCTCAAGCCGATTCACGACTGGGTCAAGCACTACGAGCGGACGTGGGCCGATCGATTCGAACAGCTGGATTCGGTGCTGGAGGAACTCAAGCGAGAGGAGAGAGCAGATGGCACCAGCGACGAGTAGCAACGAGACATCACTGACGCTTCCGACCGACGAGCAGATCCTGATCAAGCGACGGTTCGAGGCACCGCGGCATCTCGTCTACCGGGCGTGGACGACTCCGGATCTGGTCAAGCAGTGGTGGCACGCCAACCGCGGCCACGTGACCGAGGTCGAGATCGACCTGCGCGCCGGTGGGAGGTGGCGACAGGCGATGGTCACGCCCGACGGGTTCGAAGTCGCGTTCCACGGCGAGTACCTGGAGGTCGTTCCCGAGGAGCGGATCGTGTCCACGGAGATCTATGAAGGCCTGCCGGAAGGCGTGAGCGAACAGGAGGCCGCCGCCGTCAACACGCTGACCTTCAGCGAGGACGATGGCGGAACAGCCGTCACGCTCCTGATCGAAGCGAAAAGCAAGGCGGCTCGCGACGCGATCATCGACTCGGGCATGGAGGACGGCCTGCGCGACGCGCTGACCCTCCTCGAAGCGGTGGCGCGAGCGCACGTGTGACGTCGCCCGGCGTCTGCGCCGACGCGGTAGCTTCATAGGCGGTGACGCTCGATGGCCTGATCGCCAGAGACGGGGGCGCGTGCATGTGGTGCGGGCAATGATCGATCACGAGGCAGCGAGCCGGCGCGAGTTCCTCACGGTTCTGGCGGCCCTGGCGGCAGGAGGACACCCGCGCCGCAAGCATCGCCGCCATCGCCGTCGCCATCACCACGCGCGAAGGCACTCTGGACTGGGACAGATCGAGCACGTGGTCATCGTCATGCAGGAGAACTGTTCGTTCGATCGCTACTTCGGAACGCTGCGCGGCGTGCGCGGGTTCTCGGATCCGCAGGCGATGAAGCTTCCGAGCGGCCGGCCGGTCTTCTACCAGCCCTCGCCCGTCCCGCCCGGCTATCTGTTGCCGTGGCATCTGGACTCCTCCCGCGCCAACCCCTGCGAGATCGTCATCGACAACAGCTGGGATCCGATGCACAAGGCCCTCGACGGGGGCAGGATGGACGACTGGGTGGGCGGCGAGGGCCCCTACGCCATGAGCTATTACACGCGCGCGGACCTCCCCTGGCACATGGCGCTGGCGGACGCCTTCACGGTCGCCGACGGATACTTCTCCTCGGTCCTCGGGCCGACGAATCCCAATCGCCTCGTCAGCATGACGGGCACGATCGACCCCGCGGCCCGCGGCGGCGGTCCGGTGGTCGACAACAGTCAGCGTCAGCCCTATACATGGACGACGTATCCCGAGCGGCTGCAGGCGCACGGGATCAGCTGGCGCGTCTATCAGCAGCAGGACAACTTCGACGACAACGCGCTGGCCTGGTTCCGCGCCTATCAGCAGGCAAAGCCCGGGTCGCCGCTGTACGAGAACGGGATGCGGCGGCGCGATGCGAGCGCGTTCGCGCGGGACGTCGCGGCCGGTGCGCTGCCACGGGTGAGCTGGCTGATCGCACCCACCAGGCAGTCAGAGCATCCGGGCTATGCGCCCGGGCCCGGGGCCGATTTCTGCAACGGCGTCCTGCAGGCGCTGTTCGCCCACCCCAAGGTGTGGGCCAAGACGGCGGTGTTCCTCAACTACGACGAGCCGGGCGGCTACTTCGATCACGTGCTGCCGCCGCTGCCACCGGCCGGCACGCCGGACGAGTTCGTGGGCGGCAAGCAGATCGGCCTTGGCTTCCGGGTGCCGATGGTCGTGTGCTCACCGTGGACCCGGGGCGGCGACGTCTGCTCGCACACCTTCGACCACACGTCGTTGATCAGGTTCCTGGAGGCGCGGTTCGGGGTGCACGAACCGCAGATCAGCGCCTGGCGGCGGCGGACGTGCGGCGATTTGACCTCGTGCTTTGACTTTCGTCACGAGGACACGAGCATCCCGGCGCTGCCTGCGACCTCGCCCCTGGCTGCCGCCTCGGCTCACGCGTGCAAGTACAACCCGCCCGCCGCGCCGCAGTTCCTGCTCCAGCAGGTGCCCCAGCAGGAGCCCGGCACGCGGCCGCGCCGCGGCTAGCGGGCCTGCGCGAGCGCGTGCGTCGACGCCGCGGCCGGCTTGGCCGAGCCGCTGAGGCCGACCGAGGAGACCCCGAAGGCGGCGATGAACAACGCCACGGTGAGAGCACGCAAGCGCTTCGGAGTGAGCCACGTCATGTGGTGCGCCTGAAGCCAGGACCGGACGCCTGAAGCGCCTGCCATCGCCGCCAATGCACAACCGGCACACATAGCGTGGGGCCGATGCTAGCGCGGCCGAAGAAGTAGGCTCCGCGCGTGCGCGGCAGGCTGGTTCTAGCCATCGCAATGGCTTTCGCTGCCCTCGCGGCTCCCGCCAGCGCAGCCGATCAGTGCGGCACCTACTCGTGGTGCAACCCCTCGCTCAGCCCCGAGCAGCGCGCGAGCCTCGTCGTGGCGGCGATGACCACCCAGGAGAAGGTCGATTTCCTCGGGGGGGACGACTTCCGGGGCGGCTACGACAGCGGCCCCGATATCCACACCGGAATCCAGGATGGCGTGCCACGGCTCGGCGTCCCGACTGTGTACTACACCGACGGCCCGCTTGGGCCTCGGCAGGGTCCGTCGACGGCGATGCCCGCTCCGCTGGGGCTCGCCGCCACGTTCGATCCAGCCATGGCGCGTCTTTACGGCCTGGTCGTGGGCGACGAGTCGCGGGACAAGGGAAACGACGTGGTCTTCGGCCCGACGATCAACATCATGCGCACGCCGCTGGGCGGTCGGACGTATGAGGCCTACGGCGAGGATCCGTTCCTGACCACGCAGATGGCTGTGGCCTGGATCAAGGGGCTGCAGTCTCAAGGCGTCATGGCCGACGTCAAGCATTTCGCCGAGAACAACCAGGAGGGACAGGACCCGACGGGAAAGCTCAGCTCGCCCGGCGCACCGATCGGCGTCGGCGTCGTCAGCTCACGCTATGTCGCCAATGTGCTGGTCGATGACCGCACGCTGCATGAGGTTGAATTGCGCGCGTTCCAGGCGGCGGTCCAGCAGGCGCACTCAGCGACCGTGATGTGCTCCTACAACAAGCTGAACGGCACCTACGCGTGCGAGAACGGCGACCTGCTGCAGAGGATCCTGCGCGGCCAGTGGGGGTTCAACGGGTACGTGCTCGCCGACTACGGCGCCGCTCACAACACACTCGCCTCACTTAGGAACGGGCTCGACTTCGAGCCGTGGCCGCCGGCGGCCTACCAGCCGGCCGAGATCGACGCCGCATTGCTCGCCGGGGTCCCAACCTCGACGCTGGACGACCACGTGCGCAACACGCTCGCGACCTGGTTCCGCTTTGGCGTCTTCGATCGGGCGGCGTACCGCAACGACGACAGCCAGATCGACTGGAACGGTGACGCGCGCAAGGCCATCCAGATCGAGGAACAGGCAACGACGCTGCTGCGCAACCAGCGCCGGCTGCTCCCGCTCAAGGCCCGCCGGCTGCGCCGGATCGCCGTGATCGGGAAACCGGCGAGCGCGTTCGTCACCGGCGGTGGATCGGGCAACGTCACGCCCCATCACTTCATCTCACTGCTCGACGGCATCAGGAGCGTGGCCGGACGTCGCGTTCAGGTCACCTACGACGACGGCAGCGACGTAGCCTCCGCGGTGGCCGATGCCCGTGCCGCGAACGTGGCGATCGTCGCCGGGAGCGACTATTACACAGAGGGTGCGGACCGTCCTTGCCTCACGCTCGAGTGTCCGAATGACAATGGCGACCAGGACGGTCTGATCAGCTCCGTCGCGGCCGCCAACCGCCGCACGGTGGTCGTGCTGGAGTCCGGCGGGGCTGATCTCACGCCGTGGCGCAACCAGGCGGGTGCGGTCCTCGAAGCGTGGTACCCCGGCGGACCGGGCGGCCTCGCGGTCGCCAACGTCCTGTTCGGGAAGTCGAGCCCGGGCGGCCGCCTGCCTGCCACCTTCCCGGCCGCCGAATCGCAGATCCCCGACTACGGGGACTCGGCCGCCTATCCGGGGATCGGCAACCAGGTCCAGTACTCGGAGGGCCTTCTCGTGGGCTACCGCTGGTACGACGCCAAACGCGAGACGCCTGCGTATCCGTTCGGGTTCGGTCTCTCCTACACCACGTTCCGCTTCTCGAAGCTGCGGGTGCGCCGCGGTTCAGGCGGACGCCTGCTCGTTCGCCTCCGAGTGACCAACACCGGGCGCCGGCGGGGATGGGCAGTCCCCGAGATCTACGTGCACGAGCCTGCAGCCACGGGCCTCACCCAGCCTCGCGATGAGCTCGCGGGGTTTGCCAAGGTTTCCCTCGCGCCGCACCGCCATCGCACGGTCCGGATCGTGCTGGGCAGCGGCTGGCTCTCCTACTGGAACACTCAGAGCCAGTCGTTCCAGATGGTCCCCGGCTGCTACACGGTCATGGCGGGCAGCTCCTCGAGAGCCCTGCCGCTTCGCAGGACCGTCGGCGAGCTCGGGGCCCGCTGCCGCCACTAGACGCCGGTTTCCTCGGTCGCTATCTGGTGATATCGCGTGACGGATGACCAGCAGGATCAGCCCAGGTGTGGCGGTCACGCCGATCAGCGCGATGAACCACAAGCGTCCCGCGTCGCTGCCTTCGGCGAACGTGTGGATGAGCCCGAGCAGCCAGGCCAGCGCGGTGAAGCGGTGAATCGACTTCCAGCGGGCGTTGCCGATTCGCCGCCGTAGGTAATAGCTCAGGCCGAGGAGGATGAGCGCCCAGCCGGAGACGATCCCGATCGATGTGTACAGCTGCGCGTAGGAGCCCGCGAACGGGACCGTGATGCCGGCGAGGCTGAAGTGAAAATACGTGTCGCCCAACAAAGCGAGCCCGTGGATCGCGATCGCGGCCATCGTCGCGAGCGAGAGGATCTCGTGAATGCTGCGGCGGTCCGGGGCGTTGCCCTTGAGCAGCTTTCCGCCCATTACGAGCCCCAGGCCGACCGATGCGCTCGCCAGGACCATCGCCGTCGTGCCGGCGGCCCGGCTGGTGATCCAGAACAGAGTCGATGAATCGGTCGTCATCGCGCCACCTCGCCAGCTCGAGGCTCGACCACGTCGTGCGTGCCGTTGTCGTAGACGACGAGCCCACCGTGCGGGAGCCAGCGCAGCGCATCGCCGGCTCCCGCGAGGAGCGCCGCTTTGGCCAGCGCCTCGGCCTCGACTCCGGAGGGGGCCAGCGCCGTGGCCTGCACGACTCCGGTGAAGGCCGGGCGCCCGGTCGCGGGATCGATGAGATGGTGAGCGAGGTGACCGCGCTCGTCGATCCAGCTGCGCCGGCTGATCCCGCTCGTCGCCACAGCCCCCCGAACCACCTCGAAGGTGTGCAGCACGTGACCGGGGTCCCGTGGGCTGGCCACCTGAACCGGGCGCACGAGGCGCGTGGTGCCACCGAGCCGGATGTCCCCGGCCGCCTCGATGGCGAAGCTCGGGTGCAGGGCGAGCACCGAGGCCAGCACGTCGCCGAACAGCCCCTTCGCGATGCCCCCGCTGTCGAGACGGATTCCCGGAGACCGATTGACGGTGCTGCGGCGTCGATCGACGTCGATCAGGCGCCAGCGGCCAGCCGAGCTGGGCGCGGCGGGCTGTGCGGGCGGGCGGGTCCCGACTACTGCCGCAGCACCCGCGTCGGGAGCCAGATCTGCCGTGTAGCCGGCCGCTTCGACTTCGGAGACGAGGGTCGGGTCAACCAGTCCCCCGGTGAGGGCCGCGGCATGCAGGGCGGCTTCGACGAAGCGCGCCATCATTCCGCTCACGGGAACGCAGGCACGCGCGTCGTCGTTGAGCTGTGACAGCTCGCTCGCGGCGTCGAAGCGGGAGAACTGGTCGTGCCAATCGAGCAGCCGGCGCTGCGCGCGGTCGGCGGCGATCTCGGGACTCCCGGCCGGGCCATTGCCCTGCACGAGGACGGTGCAGGTACCGCCGAAGCACTCGAACTCCCGGGCCGCTTCGTGGAGAGGCGGGGCAAGCGTGCTCATCACGACTGCCTCGTGCTCAGCGAAGTCGAGCTACCGGACCCGGATCCGTTCGAGGAGCTCGACGAAGTGCTGGACGAGGTCGCCGCTGAGGATGCCGGCGCCGATGCACTGACCGATGCGTTCTGCTTGCTGGATGCCGGCGACGAACTGCGCTTGGCGGTTGTCGTCGACCCGCTCTTCGACTGCGTCGAGATCACCGCGGCGAGCCCGACGAGCAGCGTCACGGAGAGCGTCACCACCCGCTTGCGGATGGTGCGCACGCGACGCCGGCGCTTCTGGGCGGCCGGGCTCGGCTCCGGCGCGCGAGCCCCGGCGTCGCGTAGGGGCCGGCGACGGCCAACGGGTAGGGGAAGGGCTGAAGCATTAGGGGGACTCATCGTCTCCTCGATCCGATAGGGGAACTGGTCGACTAGACGATCGCCATCCGACCTCGGAGTGGCATGAGAATCGGCTAAGCCCGACGTATGTAAGGGGGGTGTAGGAGCCCCCGCGAGCAGTCCTAAGCCAGAACGGCGAGCGCGCCGTGCTCGCGCGCGTACTCGAGGCAGCGACGCCGGCCCTTCGTCCCGAGCGCGTGGAAGACGAGCTTCCCGTCCATGCCTACGAGGGACCAGCCGTCGCCGCTGGGCAAGAGCCGCAGCCGAGGTTCGGCTGCGCCCGAGTCCGCGGGGGCTCGTGCCCGCGCACGGATCTCGAAGGCGGTCGGTGTGTGGGCCAGCGAGCTCATCGGTATCTCACTCTGACCGCGACGCGTAAGAGCGGGTCGAAGGGGATGTCTGAGCTTCCTAAGAACGGCCGCGTGGCCGGCGGGTCAGCTTCGCCGGGCCGTGGAGAACTGGCGACTGGCCCTGATCAGCATGTCGTCGACCCGCGGTGCCCACAGCTTCCAGCTGTGACCGCCCCGATAGATCGCGTAGTGGGCATCCGCGCCTTCCGCCACCAGCAGCGCCGTCATCGTGGGGGTCTGGTTGCGCTCGCGGTCGTCCGTGCCGCTGTAGAGGAACGCATCGAGCCGGTACTTCCTCAGCACCGGTCGCAACCTCAGCACGTAATCCATGGGACTGTTGTAGGCGACCGTGCGTGGCGTGGCTGCGGTGAACACGCCGGTTGGGGTCTGCCTGAAGTACCCCGACCACACCTGGACGGAGCCGAACAGCGCCACGTGGTGAAGCGCGACGTTGATCGCGCCGTAGGCGCCGGCGGACAGACCCGCGATGGCCCGGTCGCGCCGGTTTCGCAGCGTGGCGAAGCGGTGGTCGACGTCGCGCACGACATCGACCACATAGCTGTCGTAGTGGCCGCTGGGAGTATTCGCCCACTCCGAGTCGGTGTGGGTCCTGCCGTCGATCCGCCCGTCGGGAAAGACGAGGATCATGGGGCGGATCTGGTGCCGGCGGATGAGGTCCTCGAGCTTCGTCTCAACTCCCGCGTCGACCGTGAACGCCAGGGGCCGGCCCGGCAAGCCGTGGAGCATGTAGAAGACCGGGAGCCGGTGGGATCGACGGTACTCCGACGGCAGGTAGACGAGGTAGTCGGCCTTTCGCCCCAGCGCGCGGGAGTAGAACTCGACCGTTGCCAGTCCGCCGGGACGGGGGCCCGCCGGCGCCAGCACGCGTGAGTCGCGGTCCTTCGCCCGGGCGTGGTTGCTGGGCAGGATGAACGCAGCCAGGACCGCGACGGTGATCCCTAGCGCGAGCAGCGGAGCGACCACCAGCGGCCCCTCGAGGGCGGCGGGGCGGCCGATGGGGAGCGAGATCGTTCGCGCGCGCAGCTTCACGGTGTGCGATACGGGTCTGTGGCGCGTGACCGCCGCTCCCAGCGCCATCAGGGTTCCGATGAGCCAGGCTCCGAGGCCTGGGGCGCGGTTCAGGAGCACCTGGTCGAACCTGAGGTTGCGCGCCAGCGCGTAGGAGGCGTCGGAGGCGATGAGCATCAGCGCCGTCCCGAAGATGGCCACGAAGAAGAGGCGCTGGCGCCGAGCCACCCAGCTCAGCGCGGCGCCGACCACCAAACCGGCGCCCAGACCGGCGAGCAGAACCGAGAGCAGCGGCTGACCGGCGAAGCCGGCCAGCTGCAGAAGTGGCAGCGAATCGGCGATGGCGGGGCCGAGCGACGGCCAGCCCGCGGAGCGAAGCATGTAGAGCAGACCCGTCGCGATCAGGCAACCGCCGATGAGGACGGGCGCGGCCAGGAGCGAGGACGCGGCGACCCCCAACGCGGTCCGTCGTTCGCGGGCCGGGGCCGGCGCTGGTCCCTCGGGCCCGGCGCCCTCAGCCCCGAGCGCGTGCACCAGCCGCTGCTGCGTGCGGGCGAGGGGCCGGACGCAGGCGAGGACCACCGCAATCGCGAAGACGTGGGCGGCGCGAGCGATCGGCGTGGTTCCCAGAGGCTCGCCGAACGCGAGCAGGCCCAGAGCGACGGCCGTGACCGCGGTCAGGGCATTCATCAACGTCAGCGGCTGGACGGCGTCGCCGCCTCGCAACGCGGCCTGGAAGCACATGAAGCCGCCGAGCGTGCAGAGGCCGGCCAGCACCGGCCATCCTGAGAGCAGTCCCGCCGCCCCGTGCACGTGGACCACGACGGCGTCGGCCTTGATCGCAGCATCCGCGGCCCCGTACAGGGCGCCCGCGGCGATCGCGCGTCCAGCCGTCGTGGCCAGCGGACCCAGCTCCGCGCTCGCCAGCATGGCAAGCAGCGCCGCGGCGATCAGGAGCCCGGCGTGCAGGTGGTTGTGGCCGGGCGCGAAGCCGACCGGCAGAGAGGCCAGGCACACGGCGATCACGGCGATGAAGGCGAGCTGATCGCGAGACACCCGCTGCCCGCCGAGCCTCGCCGCCAGAGGCACCGAGAGGGCAAGGCTCCCTGCGCAGAAGGCCTGAACGAGTGTCAAAGGCGCCATCGCGACGGCGACGATCTGACCGAGGAAGCCAATCCACCCCACGCCCTGTCCAACGAGCCAGGAGCGATCTCTGAAGCCGTCGAGCAGCGTCTCGTGGCCGCGCTGGAGCGCGTTCAGGTGGCCGCGCTGCTGCAGGACGAAGCCGAGGTTGATCAAGGCGCCTGAGATCAGCGCCAGCAGGAGCGCGGCGAGCAGCCGCAGCTCGGAGTGAGTGTGGCGAAGGCGGTGGGGTGAAGGAGACGTGGCCGCGGCGACAGGCACTGGGGCGGCGGAGATGACCCGCACGGCCGGACGGCGGATCTCCCCCCAGGCCAAATCCAGCACCTGGTTCAGGCGCGGGTACCAGACCGACCAGTCGTGGCCCCCGGGGAAGGTTTGCTGCTGCACCTGGGCACCGGCTCGGCGCAGCGCCTGCGCCATCGCCTGCTGCTGGCTCGAGACCTCATCGTCGCGCCCGACGAACATGTAGACGCGCAGGGGATAGGGCAGGGGTGAGCGGCCCAGCCGACTGACGTAGGTCAACGGGCTGTTGTACGCCAGCGACGCCTGGCCGGCACGCGCAAAGACCCCCGTCCGCGTCTGGTTGAAGTACCCCGACCAGGACTGCACGTTGGAGAACTCGCCCAGGTGGTGAAGGGCTATGTTGAGCGCCCCGTAGGCGCCGGCGGAGAAGCCGCCTATCACCCGGTCCTGCCGGTGCGGGAGGGTCGAGAAGCGCTGGTCGACGTCGTGGACCACGTCCAGGACGTAGCTCTCGAAGTCGCCCGCGCTCGTGTTGGCCCATTCGGAGTCGGAGAACACGCTCCCGCCGATCCGGCCATCGGGATAGACGAGGATCATCGGCCCCGCGCGTCCGAGGCTGAGCTGGTTGTCGAGCCTCACGTCCATGTTGGCGATGTCGACGAACACCTTCGGCTGGCCCGGCATTCCGTGCAGCAGGTAGTAGACGGGATAGCGCCGGCCCTGGCTGTAGCCGGGCGGCAGGTAGACCATGTAGTCGGCCCGGCGGTGCAGCGCCGGCGAGTAGAACTGGACCGTCAACAAGCGCCCCGTGCCTGCGCGAGGCAACTGGGCCAGGGCGGTGAACCCCCGGTGCAGCTGGTAATCGTGGCCGTAGCCGTAGGCTCCAAGCAGGCCCACGACCGCGAGCGCGACGAGCGCGGCGACGGCAGCGATCCTGGCCCGCAACCCCCTCATCCGCCGAGCTGCCCCTCGGCCGGCGCAGAGGACGACGGGCGCAGCCAGCGCCGCCGCCCCCACGAACGTCGCCGCGGGCCGTGAGGCAGGTACCCCTCGGCCTGCAGGACACGCAGGACGGCGCGCGGGAGCGCCGCGCGCGAGGAGTAGATCAGATAGCGAGGTCTCCACTCGGGCGAGAACTTCTGGTTGAAGACCACGAGGCGGTCCATCTGGAAATGCGCGCGCAGACCGGCCAGGGCCAGCCGGGTAAGCATCTTGCTCGCTGGGTGGCCGGCGGGCTCGCGCCTGACGAGATGCGCCAGCCCCGCGTAGTTCAGACTCACCTCGGGCACGCCCCGCTCACGCGCGAACTGCAAGGCCAGGCAGACGAGCGCCTCGTTGAGCCCGTTCGGCGTCTCGCCGACGCGGCGCATTTCATCCAGCGACAGCTTCCCGCGATGAGCGAGGAAGCGCATGACGGCCCGTAGGGTCCCGTCGGGAGACCGCGCCAGCGCGTACACGTCGGCCGGCCGGACGCCGAGCTCGAAGCTGCCCATGCTCATCGCAAACCCCAGGATCCGGTCGTGCTCGGTCCGCCACTTCGCTCCCAGCACGTCGATCTCCGCCTCCAGCCCGGAATCGATCTCTCGTCCCTCGAGGATCTCGATCTCCCAACCGCGTCGCCGCACGCGGTGCACGGACTGGCGGAGCTTGCGTACCGGGCGGCCTTCGAGCGTGAAGTGGCTGGGGTCGACGACGGCCTCCTCGCCCACCCGGAGTGCCCGCAGCCCGAGTCCGCGGTAGGCCTCCAGGTGCCGAGCCGAGGCGCCGTACACGACGATGTCCAGCCCTACGTCTCGCGCCCGTCGCTGGAGCGAACTGAGGACGGCAGGCGCAGATGCCTCTGGGCCGACAGGGTCGCCCGAGACGATCACCGTCTCGCCGATCACGCGATATGCCGCCACGGAACCGGAATCGAACTCGAAGCTCTTGTCCGGCCGGAGGATGAACGGAGACAGCGAATCCTGGCCGTGCTCCTCGACGACTGCCCGGGCGCGGTCGAGTTCGTCCTGCGAGCTGCCGGTGTCAGGCCAGCGCGGACGGCGCACGGCGCGCGCGGCGAGCAGCGAGGTGACGAGAGCTGCCGCCACGAAGACATCGATCAGGGTGGTCCATCCCGCCAGCTCATGGGTGTGTGTCAGCACGAGCGACGACGGGCCTCGAAGCCGATGCAGCTCGCGTGCGGCGGAGGCCAGCCGCGAGGTCGGCGTCACGAGGATGGCGACGGCAGCCATCGTCCAGAAGATTCCGGCAGTCGGGACGGCGGCCAGGGCGAGCCGATCCCGCGCCGTGGCGCGCCGCTGAGTTCCGGACACGCGCGCCGCCGCGTGGGCCGCTCCCAGAAGTACGGCCGCAACTCCCAGCGCCGCGGCCGTCACCCAGAGATGCGTCACCAGACATGCCGCCGCGGCTACCGGGACGCCGATCCAGGCGACGGCCCGTGGGCCAGGGCTCAGCCGGCCACGCATGGAGCTCCCCGCCGGCGGCCGTCGCCGCCGCTGTCACAATGAGTGCGATGAGCGTTCGCCGGTTCGTCCGCGGCGGACTGCTGCTGCTGAGCGTGCTGGTGTTTCCGGCTACGGCGGCAGCGGTCGTCCTGATCACGCGCGCCCACGCCGCGCACACCCCTGTCCGCGCCTGGATCGCACAGGCGCGCGGGGTCACCTGCCCTTCGCCCGCGCTCGGCGGACACCTGCCCGCGCTGGTCTACACCCCGCCCGGGTACCCGGTTCGCGGACGGCGCTATCCGGTCGTGTACTTCCTCCATGGGCTCCCGGCTACGCCGCAGTCCTACACCCAGAACGCGTTCGTGGCCGAGGCGCTCAATGCCGTCCACGAGCCGGCGATCGTGGTCGCCCCTCAGGGCGCACGTACGGCGGGCAGCGACCGCGAATATCTCGACTGGTCCCCGACTGAGAACTGGCCCCGCGCGATCAGCTACGACCTGACCAGATGCATCGACGGCCGCTACCAGACGCTTGCCACCCGCAAGGGGCGTGCGCTCATCGGGCTTTCCGCCGGTGGCTACGGCGCGTTCAACATCGGACTGCGAAACCTCAAAACCTTCGCCGCCGTCGAGTCCTGGAGCGGGTACTTCGTCGCCACCGACCCAAGTGGCTATCACACGCTGACATTCCCAACGCCCGCTGCCCAGCGGGCGGCTCAGGTTCCCGACGGACCAGGGCTCGCCGGAGCGCTGAAGTACTACCCCTCGCTCCTTGGCTTCTACGTCGGCAACGCCGACGATCGTTTCGCGGACGTTAACCAGGCGTTCGACACTACTCTGAGCAAGAACCGCGTGCCCCACGTCTTCCGGGTCTATCCAGGCGGGCACAGCGGGGCCCTGTGGCGGGCCGAAGCGCCCGCCTGGCTGACGATGGCCCTGACGTACCTCCAGAGCGGGCGCACCGTCGCGCCGCGCTGAGCGTCGCGATTCGGGGCGCGCGATCAGGCCGTGGCTCGGCGCCCGAACGTGGACGGCGAGATGTTCGAGTCCGAGGTAGCTCATCGTGTTGACGCCAGTGTCTCTGCAGACCTAAGAGTGGCGTCAAATCCGCCCCGATTGGATTACGTAATGAAGTCGGTTGTGTTAGGCCTGCGCCTTCGTTAGGTCCAGCTATCCCGTGCTTTAGCGGGCCTTGATCACGATGGCGTTCAGATACGTTCTGCGGTAGCGGATGCCCTACGACGAAGAGCTCGCGAACCGAATCCGGGAGTTGCTCGCCGACCAGCCCGGCGTGACCGAGAAGGCGATGTTCGGTGGCCTGGCTTTTCTCCTCGGCGGCCACATGACCGTGGCCGCGTCACGCAGCGGTGGGCTGATGGTTCGCGTCGGACGAGAGGCGACCGGCGAAGCCCTCGCCAAGCAGCACACAGAGCTCGTCGAGATGCGCGGGCGGCCGATGCCGGGATGGATCCGGGTGGGACCCGACGGCCTGAGGACAAAGCGTGAGCTCGGCTGGTGGGTCGGGCGCGCCGTCGCGGTCGCGCAGCGGTTGCCGCCGAAGGGATAGACGCTGGTGAGCCGAGCTCCCTCGTCTCAGCGCGCCGATGAGTTTCGGCCCGCGCCGCAGTCTGAACCGACGTAACCAATCCCTACAGGAGGATGTCGTGTCCAGCACCAAGACTCGCGTCACCAAGCTCAACACGGTGGTCGTCCCGGTCTCAGACCAGGAGCGCGCGGTGCGCTTCTACGTCGACATGCTCGGCCTCGAGCAACGGGTCGATATCCCGTTCGGCGGCAAGTACCGGTGGATCGAAGTGGCTCCGGAAGGGGCCGAGACGACGATCGCCATCGCGCCGCCGCCCGAGGGAAAGCCGGCCGGCAACAGGGAGACGGGCATCGGCCTCTACACCGACGACATCGACGGCTACCACGCCGAGCTGAAGGCCCACGGTGTGGACGTCGACCCGGAGGTGAGCCGGATGGGCGAACCGGTCCCGCCACTGTTCTGGCTCCGCGATCCCGAGGGCAATTCGCTGATGGTGGCCGGAAGCAACTAGCGACGGCTGAGAGAGAGGAGATTCGAGATGGCAGAGCGTCCGACGCTGTTCGTCTGCCACGGCGACGAGGGTGGACCGCGGTTGCACCCTTGCCGGCGGGTGCAGGAGGCGATGAACGCCAAGGGCATCGAGTACGACAAGGTGATCGGCGGACAGGGAAACCCCATCCCGTTCCTGCGCAAGGGCTCGCGCGACGAGCTGCAGGGCGCTACGGGAACCACCAAGCTGCCGACGCTGAAGCTCGCCGACGAGACGGTCATCTCCCACTCACGGGCGATCCTGTCCTGGGTCGAAGCCCAGCCGTGACGAGGGGTGCGGCTAGCCGTACCCGAAGACACCTGTCCGCCGCACTTACACGCGGTCGCCCGCGTGAAAGGCTGCGCGTGGATTTAGGAGACCAGCCGAGCGAAGGGCCACCACCATGTACAGCGCACCTCTCCACGACGTGATCCTGATCGAGGCCCGCACAGCGGACCGCCGTCGCTCGGCCCGTTACGAGGCCGACCGCGGGGGCCGCGATCCGCGCGCCAAGGCCCCACGGATCTCGTTGCACCTGGCGGGCCGGATCGAGCACCTGTTCCACCACCCGCTCCGGCCGGCCGCAAGGTAGCGATCGACTACAGCAAGAGCTCACCACACGGGGCGCAGTGTCGAGGGGGTTGTGCGAGAGCACAACCCCCTCTGTTTGCGGGGAGATCCGCCCGAGCCGGCGATTCACTCGAGCCGCCGCCGCAGCGTGACATCCGATTCCCCGGCGAGGTTTCTTGTCACGTTGCGGCGATGGGAGCGCCGTAACGTGACGCGATCCGCGCGCGGGCTCGATCATGTAACGCTACGGCGGTTATCCCCCGCCCGTCGCCCCCGGGCTCCGCACCCCCCGCCGGCGTAGGCGCGCATCACCAAACGCCGTTGGTGCAGCCGCCGCCGGTGTTCGTGGTCGTATTGCCGTTGCCGGCAGCGACGATGCAGGTGCGGCTGATGACGCCGTTCGTGCTCGTGAGGTTGAACGTGTCGGCGGTGCTCGCGACGACGGTGAGCAGATACCCCGAGAGGGTCGGATTGGCGTTGACGAGCACCGCCTGGCCGTTGGCGTTCACGTTGATCGTTCGCTCGAGCGTCTTCAGGGCCGAGGGCGTCATCCCGGCGTAGCCATTGGCGAGCCCGTAGTTGACCGCCGTCTGCTGCGCGGTGCGCACCATCTCCTTGGCCCCCGCGTCGCCTGCGCCGATCCGGCGGCCGAGAAAGCTCGGGATCGCGATCGCGGCCAAGATCGCGATCACCACGACTACGACGAGCAGCTCAACGAGCGTGAAGCCGCTCTCCTCGCGCGCGGCTGCTCGCACACCTTTGGGCATGAGCTCGCTCATGCTTGGTTTATCGGGCCGGCGCGGGGTTAGCCCCCAGACCCGTGCGGAGTCTCTTTGCGCCTAGGAGGTGGACACCCGCAGGGGGTCGCCGTACGTCACCCGATCGGACATCTCCCTGCGCAAGCGCACCGCGTTCGAGCCGTGCGCTTCCGGCCCGTTCGCCGTCCGAAGACCCGGGAGGGTCAGCCGGACCGCGGTCCCGCGCTCTGGACCGGTGTCGATCTCGAGCTCACCGCGCAGGGCGGCGACACGCTCGCGCACCGAGGCGAGCCCCACGTGCCCATCCAGCAGCGCCTGGCGCATTCGTCCCGCAGGGATGCCTTGGCCGTCGTCTGTGACCTCCAGCGTCAGGCGACCGTCGTGCGCGTGCAAGGCCAGCCGGATCTCGCGTGCGTTCGCGTGTCTGGCGGCGTTCGTGAGCAGCTCCCGGCCGAGCGCGAACAGCACCTGCCGCCGCTCACCGTCGAGTTCCGTCTCAGCCACCACCGAGATCCGCAAGCCGGGGCGAGCATGGCGCTGAGCCACCTGCTCGAGGGCGGCGCCGAGCCCGACGTGGTCGAGGACATGCGGATGCAGGTTGAAGATTTCCTCCCGGAGCTGCGCGATGGTCGCGTCGAGGGCGTCGTGCAGGCGCGCGAAGCTTGCCGGGTCAGCCGAGCGCTCGGCCCGGCGCAGCTCGTGGCGCGCCGCCATCAGGTTCTGGACGGGCGAGTCGTGCAGCGCGTCGGCGAGCCGCGTTCGCTCGCGCTCCACCGAGGCGATCGCCTGTGTGACGAGACGCTGGCGACTACCCGCGAGCTCCTCGATCTGGGTGCTACGGCGCCGCAGCGCCACAGCGAGCATCGTCGCGGCGGCGCCGGTCCAGGCTAGATACAGGCCCTGGTTGAGGGCCATCCGCGGCCATGTGTTGTGCGCCCCGGAGGGATGTCCGCCCGCCGCGACGGCCTGCAGAGTGAACGCCAGGACCGCGAGCAGCGACCACTTCGCAGTGGTGCGCGGTCGCTCGCTGAAGGCGGCCGCGAGCGGAATCACGAAGAAGGCCTTGCGCACGTCCGAGAACGCCCCGCCGGACGCGAAGGCGAGGCCGCTGAGGAAAGCGACATCGATCGCGGGCTGAAGCCGCTGCAGCGCGCGCCGGCCCCTGCCGGGCGTCCCGCGAATCGCGATGGCAAGGCCACCCAGCGCATAGACCGCGGCGCCGCCGAGGACGACCAAGAACTCCGAGCCGGCGAGCTGCCGGGCGTCGATCAGGTGCTCGGAGCCGTAAATCAGCACCACGAGGCTCGCGCGCAGGCAGGCCAGCGCCACAGCCTCGGCGTCGCGGGCAGGCCAGCGAGAAGTCATCGCAGCAGGCCGCGCCTGGCCGCCTCGGCCACGGCGCTCGCGCGATCGCTCGCACCGAGCTTCTCGTACAGACGCTGCCAGTAGGTCTTGACGGTGTTCGGGGAGAGGTAGAGGCGCGCGGCGATCTCGGAGGTGGTCAGGCCCTCGCTCGCCAGCTCGAGCAGCTCGTGCTCACGCGGCGAGAGCCGCGCCGCTCCCCCGCCGCAACCCCTGATCAGATCCAGGACGCCCGATTGCAGCGCCGGCGAGAGCACGGACCTGCCCTCCGCGACGGCCAGGATCGCCTCGCAGATCTCGCTCTCCTCCGCATCCTTGGAGAGGAAGCCCGCGGCGCCCTGCGCGATCGCCTCGTGAGCGATAGCGCAGTCGTCATTGCCGGAGATGAGCAGGATGCGCGCGGGCGTACCGGCGGCGGCCAGCCGACTCAGCAGCGAGATCCCGTCGACCCCCGGCATCCGGACGTCGAGCAGCGCCACGTCGGGGCCGAGATCCGAGATCAGCTCCGACGCCTGTTGGCCGTCGGCTGCCTCGCCGACGAGCTCGAGCTTCGCATGCTCCCCCACCAGCCGGGCCAAGGCGCTGCGCATGGCCGGGTGATCGTCGGCCACGAGCACGCGCACGCGCCGATCTCCGGCGGCGTTCGCGGTCCGCTGACTGCACTGCGTGGCTGCACTTTGCGCCATACCTGCCGTTATCGGCAGGAAAGCCCGCTAGGTGCAGGGAATGCTCACAGCGCGGCCACGGCTTCGGCGCACGTGTCGCCGGCCTTGGCCACGAGCGAAGAGCAGAGATCCCAGAGCTTCTGGCGGTCGCTCTCAGCGTCCGCGGAGGCGCCGAGCGCGTAGTGGGTGGGGCGAACGCGACGGTCGTGCCAGAAGCGCCCGGTGCAGCGAAGCGGCTCCTCGGCGGCTCCGAGCCACACGATCGTGTCGGCTCCCTCCTCGGGGGAGCGGATGATCGGCCGCGTGACGGCGCGGAAGACCGGCAGCCATTCGCGAACCCCCTTTGTGTCGACCCAGCCTGGGTGCATGGCATGCACCACGACGCCGCTGCCCCGCAGGCGCTCCGCCAGCATCTCGGTAATCACCACCTGCTCGCGCTTGGTTCGGGCGTAGAGCTTCTTCGGGCCGTAGCTCGTCTCCTCGGACTGTAGGTCGTCGGCGGGAAGGCTCTGGCCGTACATCCCGCCCGAGCTGACGTTGATCACCAGGCCCGGCGCGCTGCGCTCGAGCAGCTCGCGCAACGACGCCGTGAGCGCGAACGGCGCCAGAACGTGGGTGGCGAACATGAGCTCGTGGCCTTCGGGCGAGCGCGCTCGCTCGTCGGGCATCACGCCGGCGTTGTTGACGAGCACATCGAGTCGCGTCTCCGCGCGGCGCAGACGCTGCGCGAATTCGCAGAGCTCCGCCAGGCTGCTGACGTCGCATCCGAGCGCTCGGACGTCGGCCCCGGGCACAGCGGCGATGATCTGCTCGGCCGCCTCTTGCGCCCGGCCATCGTTGCGAGCCACCGCCCGCACACTCGCTCCGAGACGGGCGAAGCCCTGGCACGCGGCGAGCCCGATGCCGGAGGCGGCGCCCGTCACGAGGGCGACCTTGCCATCCATCCGCGGAGGATCGGCGGGCCAGCTTCCGAGGTGGCGCCGGAGGCTCAGCCCCACGTTGCCATAGCCGAGCGCAATCGTCCGGTCGAGCACCGTGTCCAGAGATTCGGAAACCGTCATGGCTGATAGATACCACAAGTCGTGTTTAGGAAAACCTGTAGCGTCTGTGTATGACCCCGCAGCACAAAAGCCAAGGTGCGGCCCCACCAGCGTGATCCGAGACGCCGTCGGACGCGAATAGGAGGGGCATGAGGATCGCCATCGTCGGGGCCGGGATCGCCGGTCTCACCTGCGCGCACATGCTCTCCGGCGAGCACGAGCTCGTCGTGTACGAAGCCGCGGACTACGCCGGCGGTCACGCCAACACCGTCGAGGTGCAGACGCCGCGCGGGCGCTGCGCCGTCGACACGGGGTTCATCGTCTTCAACGATCGCAACTACCCGCACTTCGAACGCCTCCTGACTGACCTGGGCGTAGCCACGCAGCCGTCAGCGATGAGCTTCAGCGTCAGCGACGGTGACGGTTTCGAATACAACGGATCTTCGCCCAACGGGTTGTTCGCCAACCGGAGAAACCTGGTGCGGCCCTCATTTCACGGGATGGTCGCCGACCTGGCCCGCTTCAACCGCGATGCCCGCGAGCTGCTGACCTCGGATGCGGACCCCCCGTTGGGCGCGTGGCTTGCCGATCGAGGCTATGGCGAGGAATTCGTGCAGCGCCTGATCGTTCCCCAGGTCTCCGCGGTGTGGTCGGCGGACACGCAGCAGCTGTGGCATTTCCCGGCCCGCTTCCTGATCGAGTTCTTCGACAACCACGGGATGCTCGGCTTTCGCGGGCGGCCGAAGTGGCGGACGATCAGCGGTGGCTCACGCAGCTATGTCGAGGCGCTGATCGGTCCATTGCGCTCGTCGCTACGGCTCTCGGCGCCCGTGCGCGCGATCCGGCGGTTTCCGCATGCGGTCAGGATCACGGACCGCAACGGCGATGAGTACTTCGACGCCGTCGTCATCGCGGTCCATTCGGACCAGGCGCTGCAGATCCTCGCGGACCCAACGGAACGCGAGCGCGAGCTCCTCGGCGCGATCCCTTATCAGCGCAACGAGGCAGTGCTGCACACCGACCGCCGGCTGCTGCCGCGCCGCCGGCGGGCATGGGCCAGCTGGAACTATCACCTGCGCGAGAATCCCGAGGGTCCGCCGGCCGTGACCTACCACATGAACCGCCTGCAGTCGCTGGAGCCCGGAGTCGAGCTGTGCGTGACCCTCAACCGGACCGCGGAGATCGATCCTGCGCGCATCCTGGAGACGATCGCCTACGCCCATCCCGTATACACCCGCGCCGCCGTCGCCGCCCGCTCGCGCCACCACGAGATCAGCGCTCAGCACCGGACGCACTACTGCGGCGCCTACTGGGGCTGGGGCTTTCACGAGGACGGCGTGGTGAGCGCCCGCCGGGTCGTGCGCGAGCTCGAGGCTCTCCCCGTGCAGCAGGTCGCGGCATGACCGCAGGTGCTTGCACCGACCCGGGCGCGATCTACGCCGGTACGGTCCGCCACCGCCGCTTTGCCGAGCACAGGCACGAGTTCCGCCACGGCCTGGCGCTTCTCTATGTCGATGTCGACCGGACGGGAGAGCTGTTGGGCGGCCGGCTGTGCTCGCGTCGTGCCGGACTCATCCGCCTGCGCCGGCGCGACTACCTGGGCGATCCGGCGATCCCGCTCGGGGACGCGGTGCGCGACCTGGTCGGGCAACGTACCGGGTGGAGGCCGGATGGCAGCGTCTTTCTCCTTGCCCAGCCGCGCACGCTGGGGCACTGCTTCAACCCCATCAGCCTCTATTACTGCTTCGATCTCGCCGGGCGGCTCCAGGCCGTCGTCGCCGAGGTCACGAACACCCCATGGGGCGAGCGTCACGCCTACGTGGCCCGCGCCGACGGGGAGCGACCGGTCCTGCAGGCGGAGCTGCAAAAGCAGCTGCATGTCTCCCCGTTCATGGGGATGCGGCAGCAATACCGCTTGCACTGCTCGGCTCCGGGCGCCACGCTGTCCGTGCACATCGAGTCAACCGAGTCCTCACGGCGAGTGTTCGATGCCACGCTCTCCCTCCGGCGCCGCGAGCTGAGCGCACGTTCGCTTCGGCGAACCGCAGCTCGGTACCCGGCCGGCACGCTCCGGGTGCTGGCGCTGATCTACGGCCACGCGCTCCTGCTGAGGTTGAAGGGCGTTCATATCCATCCCCGCCCGCATCTGACCGGATGACGCTCGCGCGCCTGATCCTGCTTGCTCTGCTCCGGCGCCTGCGCCAAGGCCGGGTGATACTCGTGCAGGACGGCCGGCGGCTCGTGATGGGGAAGGGCACGCCGCAGGCCATCGTCCGGGTCAACTCGGAGCGCGTCTGGCCCCTGCTGCTGAGCGGAAGCCGCGGTCTCGCCGAGGCCTACGCGGCAGGTCTGTGGGATTCACCCGATATCACGGCGGTGATCCGCGTCGCCGCTCGCAACGCCCCGTGGCTCGATCGCTGGCGTCGCCGCCTGGCGCCGGTACGCGTACCCCTGCAGGCCGCTCGGGGCATCCGCGCTGCCAACGACCGCGCCCGCAGCCGCCGGGACATAGCCGCCCATTACGACCTCGGCAACGACCTGTTCGGGCTGATGCTCGACGAGACGATGATGTACTCCTGCGCCTATTTCCCGCGGCGCGGCGTGCCGCTCGCCGAGGCCTCGCGCGCGAAGCTGGATCTGGTGTGCCGCAAGCTCGAGCTCTCACCCCAGGACCACGTGCTCGAGATCGGCACCGGCTGGGGGGGCTTTGCCGTTCACGCGGCAGCGCGCTACGGCTGCCGGGTCACCACGACAACCATCTCGCGCGAGCAGTACGAACATGCTCAGGCCCGTGTACGCGCCGCCGGCCTGGAGGACCGCGTCTCGGTTCTGTGCCAGGACTACCGCGATCTGCGCGGCAGCTACGACAAGCTCGTCTCGATCGAGATGATCGAGGCGGTCGGCTGGAAGCACTTCGGCACGTTCTTTGCACGCTGCTCGCAGCTCCTCTCCCCGCAGGGCATCATGCTCCTGCAGTCGATCGTGATCGACGACCGCGCTTACGAGGTCGAGAAGGCCTCACCCAGCTTCATCCGCAGCTACATCTTCCCGGGCGGCTGCCTTCCGTCGCTTGAGGTCATCGCGCGGCAGGTGGCACGCCGCACCGACCTGCAGGCCGTGGGGCTCGAAGACCTGACACCGCATTACGTCGAGACGCTACGGCGCTGGCGGGGCAATTTCGAGAGCGCCACCCAACGGCTCGAAGCGCTTGGCTACGACGAGCGCTTCCGCCGTCTGTGGCGCCTGTACCTGGCCTACTGCGAGGCGGGATTCGCCGAACGCCGAATCGGAGTCGTCCAGATGCTGTTCGCCAAGCCCCGCTACCGCACGCAGACCTTCGCGGCCCGCACGCCGGCTCGCGGCTACGCCGCGGCGGCTCGGTAGCGCTCGAGCGCGCGGCGCCGCTGCACCTTGTGCTGGACGACGGGCGCGGGGTAGTCGCGGCTGATCACGCAACCTGCGGCCCGCTGCTCGCGCTCGCTCATCGTCCAGGGCTCGAACAGTTTCTCGTCGGGTACGCGCTCGAGCTCCGGCACCCAGCGGCGTATGTAGGCGCCGCCTGGGTCGAAGCGCTGTGCCTGCAGCGTCGGGTTGTACATGCGGCGGTAGGCCGGCGCGGGGTCGGTGCCGACGGAGGCGATCCACTGCCAGTTGCCGTTGTTCTGCGCCGGTTCGCCGTCGAGGAGCAGCCGCTCGAACCAGCGCTCGCCCTCGCGCCAGTCCAGGTGCAGGTCCTTGGTCAAAAACGAGCCGACGATCAGCCGTGCACGATTGTGCATCCACCCGGTCCGCGCCAGCTGGCGCATCCCGGCGTCGACGATCGGGTAGCCGGTCTGCCCTTCCTGCCATGCGTCCAGGTTCTCACCCGGTGGCTCCCACTCGAGCCCGCGCAGGCGGGGCTGGAACTCGAGGCGCGTGTTCTGAGGCCAGGCCAGCAGCACGTGGGCATAGAAGTCGCGCCATCCGAGCTGCCTGACCCAGGCCTCGGCTCCCTTCCCGCCGGACTCGGTGAGCGCACGGTGCTCCAGCTCCCGCGGCGACAGACACCCCCAGCGCAGGTACGGGCTGAGCCGCGAGGTCCCAAGTCGCCCCATCCCGTTCTGGCGATCGGCGTAGCGTGCGAGCCCATCGGCCAGCCATTGCTCGAGGGCCTGCCGCGCGGCCGGCTCGCCCGGCGCGGCGATCGGCTCGGCCACGCCGGCCGCTGCCAGCCCGAGGTCCACGATGGAGTGCGGCAGATCCTCGCCGGCGATCTCGCTCGGCACAGGCCGAAGCTTGCGCGGTGCCCCGTGAACGGGTCGGCGTTCGAGTGAGCGCCAGCGGCGGAAGAAGGGCGAGAACACGTGGTAGGCGCCGTCGTCCTGCGTCCGTGGCTTGGCGATGTCGATGACGTAGTTGCCGCCGTGCGCACGCGCCTGAACGCCGGCCACGCGCAGCGCCTCGGTGACGCGGGCATCGCGCGCCCGGGCGTACGGGGAAACGTCGCTGGTCCAGAACACGGCCGCGGCTCCGGCGGCCAGCGCCAGATCGGTGATCGCCTGCTCGGGCGGGCCGCGCCGGATGACGAGCCGGCTTCCGCGCTGCCGCAGCTCTTCGTCGAGCGCTCGAAGGCAGCCGAGCATGAAGGTGGTGCGCGCTGCGGACGCGAAGCGACCGCGCAGCAGCGCCTCATCGAGCACGAACGCGGGAACGATGTGCTCGAACTCGCCGACCGCGCTGCTCAGCGCCGGGTGATCGTGCAGGCGCAGATCCCGCCGAAACCAGACGACCGCCGTGCTCACCGGGTGGCGAAGCGCGGATTGCGGTTGTAGCGCACGCGATCGGGCAGCAGCGGCACGAGCAGGCGCCGCGCGTATTCGGCCCCGCCTCGGTGCGCCAGACCGCGCAGCGGGTCCCAGCCGAGCCGGTACTGGCGCCTCAGCTCCGTGGGGAGCAGGCCGACCGTGATGAAGTTGGCCAGCTCGAGCAGCGGTCGAGCCGCCAGCGGGACAGGCGGGCGCAGCACGATCTGAACCGCCAGCTCCCGCGCCTGCTCGTTCACGTGCAGCTCGTCCCCGGAGAGCATCCGGTCGAGGTACTCGCGCAGGTCCCGGATCGAGACCGGCGTGTTCGTCTCGTCCAGCCCGAAGAGCATGGCGAGCACTCGGTACTCCTGCCAGTACTCCTCCTGCTCGGCGTCGCTGAGGGGCTGCACGTAACGCTCGTAGACGAGCAGTGCCGAGTCCACGAGGGTCGCGATGATCCACAAAAGGAGCCGCGGATCGTCGGCGGCCCACGGCGTGCCGGCCGGGAAGTTGCCGGCGGGCTCGCTCAGCACGCCGCGCATGCGGCTGTGGATTCTGCGCACACGCGCCGTCACCCGATCGGCGGTTCGGCGTTCACCGAAGATGACGGTGTTCATGACGGCAGCCGTGCGCTCGAGGCGCGGGTAGGGGTCGTCCAGGGCCCCGGTGGAAGCGAAGAATCCGGCGAACGCGACGGGGTGCGCCGCCTGCATGAGCAGCGCACGCGGGCCCGAGAGCGCAACGACGTGCTCCCGGTTGACTCGGCGGATGAGCGAGTCATCTCTGAAGTAACCGGGCATGGTCAGCGCTCAGTGAAGCAGGGCGTCGTCGAGACTCGGGTGAACGTCGAACTCGCGGTCGAGCCGTGTTATTTCGAGCAGACGCAGGACGCTGCGCACGTCGCAGACCAAGCGCAACTCCACCTTCGCAGCATCCGCCTGCCGTCGCGCCCGGAGCAGCACGGCCAGTCCGCACGAGTCCAGGAAGGTGACGTCGCACAGGTCGACGACCAGCCTCCGGGGGCGATCGCGCAGGGCCTCCGACAAAGTCATGCTCAGCCCGGGGGCGGACGCAATGTCAACCTCACCCTCGACGCTCACGAGCCGCGTGCCCGAAGTTTGCTCATCCATCACGCTGTTCACACTCAACCTCAGATCTCGCACGTGCCGCCCATCCGGCAACGAACCTAGCGCACCGTCAACAAGAACCTCTACAGATAGCATAGAAAAAACTATGGCTCGTGTCTCACCTTCTCGCAGGCTCGCGACCGCCGCCACGTGGCCGGTCGGCGTTCTGCTCACCTCTTGGAGCTACATCTGGCGAACGACCCCGATGTACCGGCGCGAGCTCGCCGGCGATCCCGATCACGATCTGCCCCCGCAGCTCCCGAACGGCGCCTCGAGGGACGAGCTCCAACAGCCCGAGGACGGAAGCGGCCCGCTGTTTCACCGGGTGTACCGTGCGGCGATCGCGGGCGCGCGGCTGACCCCGGCCGAGCTCATGGCGCGGATCAAGGCCGACCCGAATGTCGTGGCCCCCGTGTCGCTCGGCCGCTTCGAGAAGACGACCGGGGAGCACGGGGCGATCGCGCCGGGGGACGAGTTCGTGGTGCGCATGCCCGGGCCTTGGGACGGTCCCGTCCGAGCAGTCGACGTGGAGGAGTGCTCGTTTCGCTTCGCCACGCTGAGCGGCCATCTCGAGGCAGGTCAGATCGAATGGCGGGCCTATGACCGTGACGACCGGCTGGTGTTCGAGATCGAGTCCTGGGCGCGGGCCGGCGATCGTCTTTCGGCCCTGCTCCACGATCGGCTGAAGATGGCCAAGGAGGTGCAGGTCCACATGTGGACGTCGGTAGCCGAACAGGTCGTCGAGCTGGCGGGCGGCCGCCTGACGCACGGGATCGACATCGAGACCCGGAGGGTCGAGTCCGAGCAGATCGGGGAGGCGCTCAGCCCCCGCGCCGAGTGAGCCTCGCGTAGGCGCTCGAGGGGCTTGACGGGCGCCACGCTCGGGGGCCGCCCGCGCAGCCGCATCTCAACGTTGGTGGAGACGCTCATAGCCGCGCCCCCGATCAGACCGGCGGCCGTGCCCTGGGCGAGGCGCCGGCGGTGCGCGCCGGTCCTCATCGCTGCGCCGCCCGGCTCAGGCGCCCGAGGACTCGCCGCGGACCGCCCCGCGCCGCCGCCAGCGCCGCCTTGGCGGCGTTGGCACCCGGGCCCCCGTGCACTCCGCCTCCGGGATGGGCGGAAGCCGATCCGAGGTACAGCCCGTCGACCGGCGTCTCAGGGCGTGCCAGGTTGGGCAGTGGCCGGAACACCAGCTGCTGATAGATCTGCGCGGTGCCGCCGTTCAGGGCCCCATGGACGAGGTTGCGGTTCGCCTCCTGGAAGGAGACCGGCGTGAAAACGTGCCGGCCCCGGATCAGACCGCGAAAGCCGGGCGCCAGCGCCTCCACCTGCTCCTCCACCCGCTCGGCGAAGAGCTCTGTCTCGCGCTCGTCCCATCGTCCCTTGAGCTCGCCGCGGCCGTCGCCGCGGATGTTCTGCGGAACGTGCGTGTACGCCCATGCCGTATCGCGCCCGGCCGGCGCCCGGGATGAGTCGATGTGCCCGTACTGCCCCATCACGAGATAGGGGTCGGACGGGATCAGGCCACAGGCGAGGTCGGCCGACTGCCTGGTCAGCGCGTCAACGCTCTCGGCCACGTGGACCGTTCCGGCGGCGCGGGCCCGCGGTGCCGCCCACGGAATCGGGCCCTCGAGCGTCCAGTCCACCTTGACCGTTCCGTTGTCGTACTGGAACCGTTCGAGGTCCGTGAGCAGCCGCGCCGGTAGCGAGCCCCGATCGAGCAGCTCGCCATACAGCTGCGGAGGGCCGACGTCGGCGATCACGGCGCGGGTTGCGCTGTAGCGCTCGCTCGCCGTGCGCACGGCGACGGCCCGGCCGGCGGCGCACTCGATCTGCGTGGCGCGCTGACCGAGGACGATCGTCCCACCCTTAGCCTCGAGCCGCCGGCACAGGGCGTCGGTCAGACCGCCCGCGCCGCCGGCGACGACCGGAAATCCGTGCTGCTGGCCCAAGGAGCACAGCACCCATCCGAAGACGCCGCTCAGCGGCATCTCGGGGCTCACGTCGGCGTGAAGCGCGTTTCCGGCCAGCAACCGCATTCCTGCCTCGCCCTCGAACAGCTCCTCGCCCATGCGCCTGACCGGCAGCAGGGAGAAGCGGGCCAGGCGCAGCAGCTCCTCCGGCCCGAGTGTCCGCACGAGCCGAGCCACGGGCCGGACGGGGGGGAAGGGCGAGAAGAACGCGCCCAGGGCTCCATCGCGAATCCGCTCCCATAGCCCGTAGAGATCCCGCCAGGCCTGGCCATCGCCGGGCGAGAGCTCCTCCAGCGATGCCGCCGTCTCCTCGATGTCGAGCGCGACCGCGGGGCAGGAGCCGTCGCGGGTGGGGTGCGCGACCGCGACCGGGCTCCACAGCCAGCGCACGCCCCAGCGCTCGAGCTCCAAGCTCCGGATGTGCGGCGAGGCCAGGGCGAAGGGATAGAACGAGCTGTAGTAGTCATGCACATAGCCGGGCTCGATCAGCTCGCCCGAGCGCACAGCGCCGCCGGGCTCTGCAGCCTCCTCCACAACCGTCACCGCCCACCCGGCGTCGGCGAGCAGGTTGGCCGCCACGAGGCCGTTCTGGCCGGCCCCGATCACCACCGCGTCGCTCACCGGATGCTCCTCACGCGCCGTTGTGCGCGGCGGACCTCGCGAGGTCGGGCTCGGAGACCCCTTCGACCAGCTCCTTCAGGCGGCTCAGCGTCTCCGAGTTCCGCAGTCGGATGACGGCATGGCCCACCGGGCCGATCAGAAGGGTCAGGACGCGGCTGTCAGGCTCCTCGGTCAGCGTGACCCGTGTCCCCTCCGCCTCTGGCTGGAGATCGAACACGACGCGTCCCGCGGGAACGCCGAGGAGCGTGATGCGGAGCTCGAGGCGAACCGGCTCGAGCGCGCGGACGACGCGCGTGTCGCCTGGTATGCGCAGCAGGGCATAGCCCACTGCGTGCTCGAACCGGCTGCCTTCGGCCGGCCAATCTGGGTCGGCGGAGCGGATCTGGCGCGACTCGGGTATGCACTTGGGGTAGCTGGCTGGATCGGCGAGCACGGCGAAGACCGCGCGTGGCGGCGCGCTGATGAAGATCTCATTGCGTGCCATCGGCATCTCCTTCCACGCGGCGCTTGAAGTCCTGGAGCGAGCGTTCCATCACCACGCGACCGAGCATTCCCGCTACGCGGCCGGGGACACGCAAGCCGGGATCGATTCTCAGGCTGAAAGTGACCTCGGTCGACCCGTCTCCCTCGCCGAACCGATAGTCACCGCCGAATTCGCGAAAGTCGCCGCTGAGGTACTCGCTGCCGATCCAACGTGGCTCCTCGTAGATGTGCCGAAGCCGGTAGCGGACGCGGCGGAACTTGGCATCGATCGCATATTCCACGAGCAGGAGAGGCTCGCTCACGAGCTCGGGCCACGTCAGCCGCGTGCTCATCGCCCGCCGAACGCGGCGGACCGCGCGGTTGGTTCCGATACGTTTGGCCGGTGACGCCGTCCAACGGCAGCGCCGGTCTGAGCATCGGGGACATCGCCAGCCGCACCGGTGTTGCCGAGGGGACGCTGCGGATGTGGGAGTCGCGTTACCAGTTCCCCGCGCCCGAGCGGCTGCCGAGCGGGCACCGCCGGTATTCCCAGGACGACATCGGCAGCGTGCTCGCGGTCCTCCGGGCCCGCGAGGAGGGGCTGCCGCTGGCCATGGCCATCGACCGCGCCCGCCGGCTCGCCGAGCGCGCGCGCCCGTCGGTCTACGGCGCGCTGCGTGAGCAGTTCCCCTACCTGCACCCGCAGCTGCTGCCCAAGGCCGTCCTGCGCCACATCAGCCGTGCGATCGAGGACGAGTGCACGGCGCGCGCCCCGCATCCGGTCCTGTTCGGCTGCTTTCAGCACGAGCGGTTCTACCGAGAGGTGGAGCCGCGCTGGCGCGAGCTCGCGCGCAGCGCGCAAGCGGCCATAGTCCTGGCCGACTTTCGCCGCAGCCGCACGCCCAAGCGCGCGCCGGCCGAGGTTCGCATCGACGAGCGTGATCCGCTGATGCGCGAGTGGGTGATCGTCTGCGACGCGCCCGAGCTCTCGGCCTGCATGGCCGGTTGGGAACGGCCGCGCAACGATGACGGCCCTCGCCATTTCGAGACGATCTGGACCGTGGAGCCGCAGGTGGCGCGCGAGGCCGCACGCGTGTGTGCGCATCTCACGGCAAGGAGCGACCCGGAGCTGGTCGCCCCCCTGGCCGAGCACCTGGCCGATCGGGCGCCGGCCCCCGATGCGTCGCACCTCCGCGCGGCGGTCGAGCTCGCGACGCGCATCGCGCTGTACGCGATCGATCCTCAACGCCACAGCCGGCGCCGGCGCTCACGCTCGTAGCGCTCCAGCGAGTCGCCGAGCAGGTAGAAGGTCGGTGGCCACAAGCCCACGAACAATGCCCGGCGCTCCGCGTTGCCGCGCTCTTCCTGGTCCTCGGTCTTGGCGGCGATCCACAAGCCCAGGCACAGCCCGACCGATCCCATCGAGAGCCCATGCAGGACCGGTGAGCGCAAGCCGAGCTTGTGGAGCAGACGCGGCAGCATCGAGATCAGCCTAGAGCCTTGACGCCGTTGGTCCGGCCCTCGCTGCGCTCGAGGAAATCGCACGCTTCGACCATGTTCCTCGCCGGGTCGTGGAAGTAGATCGAGCGGTCGCCTCCGGGATGCTCGACCGGCCCGCTCAAGGCCACCCGCGCCGCTCGCAGCCGCGCCATCATGCTGCGCGATCACCATTCTTGCGCACGGCGATGCTCTTCCCGGCCGGGGCCATAACTACACAGGCGAGAGAGAGAAAAGTATCTGGCTTGTGTAAGGACGGGGTGGAGCTACGGCGGTGCGGCGTTGGGGGGGTTTAGAGCCTCCGAACACGGGGCATATGGCCACCAAACGGTCGAGGAACTGCGCCCCCACTTCCTTGGCCACTCCGGGAGGGCTCAGAAGGACCTGGGCCCTCCCGGAGCCCCCTTTTCCATGTTTGTCCCGCGGGTACGGCTGCTACCGTCGCCGCCTCCGTGCCTGAGCAAACGGTTGCCGCGCCTCCTCGCCAGGAACCTCGCGCCGTACGCGCCGAGGTGCCCGTTGGAGGGGTGCCCGCGCGCGCGTGGCTGTGGCGCCTTCGCTGGGTCCTGACCGCCGTCGTCGTGCTCGCCGCCGCGCTCGCGCTGACGCTGTGGGCGAGAACCCGGCCGGGCTACGACCCCTATGGCTGGCTCGTCTGGGGCCACCTCACGATCCACTGGCAGCTCGACACCAACGGGGCCCCGTCCTGGAAACCGCTTCCGTTCCTGTTCACGGTGCCCTACGCGCTGGTTGGACACCGGGCGCTGTGGCTGTGGATCGTCACGTCGTTCGCGATCTCGCTGAGCGGCGTCATCTTCGCCGCGCGGATCGCCTACAGGCTGACCGCGCCGCCCCCCGAGCGGCGCTGGATCGGCTGGATCGCCGGAGCCTTCGCCGCCGCAGCCCTGATCGGGATACGCGATTACACGCACTTCATCCTCAGCGCACAGTCCGACACGATGATCGTCTCCCTGTGCCTGGGTGCGATCGACTGCCACCTCTACGGGCGGCGGAGGTGGGCATTCGCGTGCGCCTTCCTGGCCGCCCTCGGCCGTCCCGAGATCTGGCCGCTGGTCGGGCTCTACGCGATCTGGGCCTGGCGGGCGGTGCCCGGGATGCGGTGGATGATCGGGGTCGGTCTTGCGCTGATCCCGCTGTTCTGGTTCGGGATCCCGGCGCTCACCTCCAAGAGCTGGTTCACCGCCGGAAACATCGCCCTGAAGTCACCGCGCGCGCTCCACGAGAGCAAGCTCCAGGGCGAGCTCGACCGCTTCTTCGACCTCCACGAGACACAGGTCTACCTCGCCGCCCTGCTTGCCGTAGCGCTTGCCGCCTTCCGGCGCCACCGTACGACGCTGCTGATCGCGGGCGCAGCCATCGTCTGGCTCGTGGTCGAGATCGCATTCGTGCTTCATGGCTGGCCCGGTGTGCCGCGCTACCTGTTCGAGGCCGGTGGCGTCCTCACGGTCCTCGCCGGTGTCGCGGTGGGCCGGGTGTTGACCGAGATGCTCGCACTCGCGGACCGGTTCGCCCCGCGGTTGGCGCTCGCCGCCACAGTTTTCGGACTCGTGCTCGCCGCGGGTTTCGCGATCTCATTTCTTCCTGCCGCCCGCTCGCGCGCGAAGGTCGAGCGCGCCGATCTCACGCACGAGCGGCTGCGCACGAAATTCGTCGACCGTCTGCCCGGACTGATCGCTCGGCTCGGTGGACCCGCCCGCCTGTTTGCGTGCGGCACGCCGACCACGATCATCGGGTATCAGAGCGTGCTGGCCTGGGATCTGGGCGCGAACACGGGGTCGCTGTTCTGGACTCCCCATCTGGGTCGGGTCGATCCACGGCCGGTCGTCCTCTTCCAGCCCACGCCGCACGCCTGGAAGGTGATGACGATCGATACGCCGGCAGCCAAGCGAGCCCAGTGCCGTGGCCTCAACGTCGTCAGCCGCGTGATCCCGGCCTGAGCCGGGTAGGCGATACCCATGACAGCTATCGACATTGCACGCGCCGAGGTGCCGCAGCCGGCCGAGCCGGCGACTCCGGCGGTCCCCGATGCACCCGTGACTCCGATCGACCCCGATCCGGGTTCCCCGGCCGATCCCGAGCAGCCGGCCACCGTTCCCGGGCCCGAGGAGCCGGCCACGCCCGCGGTCCCCGAGCCGACGCCCAACGCCGATCCCGAGCCCGACCCGGACTCGTCGACCCAGCGGTACACCGCCTAGCTCGCGTCGGCTGCCGTCGCTCCCACGCTCAGCGCGATCTCAGCCAGGCTGGCCGCGTTCTGCAGCGGCAACAGATGCCCGGCGCCTTCCAGCCATTGCAATGAGGCGCCCGGGATCTGCTCGGCCAGCTCGCGCACCGACCGCAACGGCACGACGTGGTCCTCGGTGCCGGCCACGATCGTCGTCGGAGCCGTGAGCATCCCCAGCCCGCCCTGCAGTCCGGGCAGGTCCCGGATCAGGACCCGCTGCTCGTGCACGAACGCCCGCCAAGCGGCCGGGGTCAGAAAACGCCGGCCCGCCGCGCTCAGGTAGCGCTCCTCGATCCCCAGCCCACGGGCGATGCGTGCCCTGAGCGGCGCCGTCGTCATTACCGCCCCGAGTCCACTCAGCGCTGCGGCGCTGGCCAGGTACCCGATCAGGGGGGCGGCGAGCAGGCGGTCGATTTCGAGCAGCGACGCGGTGTTGGCCGCGGGTGAGGCGAGGATCAGGCCGCCCACGCGCTCCGGGCGCTCGACGGCCAGGCGCGCGGCCACGGCAGCGCCGAAGCTGTGCCCGACGACGATCGCCCGGCGCTTGCCAGCCGCGTCGAGCGCCGCCAGTGCAGCTGATGCGTTACCACGCAGGTCCGAGGCTCGGCTGCGTCCGTCCCAGCCGGGACGGTCGATCGCGATCACCTCCGCCCGGCGGCCGATGGCCGCGGTGACGCCGTCCCAGTCCCGGGCGCTGCCGGGCTGCCCGTGGAGCAGCAGAATCGGATCGCGGCCGGCGGCCACTGCCGAGGGATCTAGGACGAGCCCGATCCGGCGCCGGGCGGCGCGCCGCCCCGCGGATCCCCGCCGACCGCCTGTCCATCACGGCCGACGTACCCGTCCTTGCCACCGGCGACGACGATGATCGCGTCGCCCGTGCCGATGTTCTTCATCCCGCGGTGCGTAGCGGCACTGACGCGGGCCACCCCTCCGGTGGAGAGGACATGCCGCGAGCCGTCGCCGAAGCGCATCTCCACCTCGCCCTGGTGGACGAAGTAGGTCTCCTCTTGTTCGTCGTGGTAGTGCACGCCAGTCTCGTAGCCTGGCGGGAGCACGAGCGCGTTGATGCCAAAGGCCGTCACACCGACCTCGTGGCGGATCTTCCGGAATCCGTAACCCTCACCCATCTCCTGCAGGCTGGAGACGGCGTAGCCCTCGTCTTGGTTTGCGCTCATTGGCGCTTGGAATCGTATTGGTCGTGTCGCGCCTCGGCTCGCGACTGCCAGAAACGCCTGAGGAACTGCACCGCCACCACGAGCATCAGCGCCGCGAAGCTCAGCCGGAGGACGCGCTCGGGGAGGACATTTGCCAGCGCGACGCCGCCGAGCACCCCGGCCGCCGAGAGCCCCCCGAGGATCGCGGCGTCGCGGAGGACGACATTCCCGTACCGGTGCTGCTGCACCGCCCCGACGAGGGCGACGGGGATGATCGCCAACAGCGACGTCGCCTCGGCCTTGACCTGGGTGAGCGCGAGCACCAGCGTCAGCGCCGGGACGAACAGGATTCCTCCGCCCACTCCGAGAAGGCCGCTGATCACCCCCGCCGCGGCGCCCATCGCGACAGCGGCGATCAAGACAGCACCAGATCCACCGCGACCGCGACCATCAGCAGCCCGAACAGCAGCCCTATCGTGTCGGTCCGAACCCTCTGCTGGATCCAGGTCCCGAGCACGACCCCGCCGACCGCCGGAATGCCCACCAGAAGGCCATGGCCCAGGTCGAGGTTGCCGTAGGCGCCCTGCGCGATCGTCGCGATGGCGGCGATCACCGCGATCGCACCCAGCGAGGTACCGGCTGCCCGCCGCTCGTCGTAGCCCAGCCACAGCACGAGCAGGGGGACGATCACCGTCCCACCGCCCACGCCGAAGACGCCGCTGAACAGACCGGCTGCCGTCCCCGTGATCGCCAGCTTGAGACTGCGATCACTGAACACAGAGCGCCATACTAAGCCTGTGACGTCAGCGCTCCTGTCCGAGGCGCTCGCGCCGCTTCGTGCGAACCCGTCCCGCGCCGCGATCCTGCTCGATATCGACGGCACGCTGTCGCCGATCGTTCGCAACGCGTCGGACGCGCACGTCCCCGAGGCCACGCGGCAGACGCTGATCCAGGTCGCCCGCCGGTTTCGCGCCGTCGCCTGCGTGAGCGGCCGTCAGGCTTCTGACGCGCGCGCGATGGTCTCCATCGGAACGATCACCTACCTGGGCTCGCACGGGGCGGAGCTCCTGCGACCCGGCTGGACCGAGGCCGTGCTGGAGCGCGACGTGGAGGACTGGGCGCGCCGCATCCACGAATTTGGGCGCGAGGCCGACACGCCCGATCTGCGGCGGCTTCGCGTCCGCCTCGAGGACAAGGGCCCGATCGCCGCCTTCCACTGGCGTGGCGCTCCCGACGAGGAAGCCGCGCGGGCCGCGATCGACGCCATCGCCGCGCGTGCCGAGACGGCCGGACTGCGGACGCACTGGGGGCGCAAGGTGCTGGAGGTCCGGCCTCCGGTCCGTATCGACAAAGGCGCGGGCGTCACGACCTTTCTCGCCGAGATCGAAGTCGACAGCGCGCTCTACGTCGGCGACGACGCCACGGACGTCGATGCCTTCCAAGCCCTCTCCCAGCTCGTGCAGGACGGCCGGCTCGAACACGGGGTCCGCGTGGGTGTGAGCTCGGAGGAGGGCCCCTCGGAGATCGTCAGCGAAGCCGATGTCGTGGTGGAGGGAACCGCGGGAGTGCATGAGCTGCTCGAGCTGCTCGCGACGGAGCCGGATCGCTCCGCGTAGATGCGCTTCCCCGACTTCCTCCGTACGACCGTGCTCGTAAGCGCCGCGGCCGCCACGGCGCTGGCTGCCGTCACGCTCGCCGGAGCGACCGGAACCGGCAATGAGCTCCTTGTTCCCTTCGCCGCCGGATGGTGGGTCATCGCCGGACTCATCGGCGTCTGGCTCGGTCGTCGGGCGGGGTTGTCGGCGCAGATCGGTGCGCTGCTGGCCGGGGCCCGCACGCAGGCGTCCTTGCCTGAGCTGAACCCTGCCCGAACGGTGCTGAACCGGCTCTGGCCCCTGCTGTTCTCGACCGTCGGGGCGGGGGCGCTGGCATTCGCACTCCCGCAGGTCCCGGCCGTGGCCACCGGCTTTGCGATCATCTGGGCGCTTGCCTGGCGTCGCCAGGCCTCGGCCGTCACGGCGATCGAGGAGCGCGATGGCGCCCGCTTCTACGTCGAGCGCACGACGCCGCTTGCGCCCATGCGGCTGGCTCGCACACCGGGCTTCCGCTCGAACCTGCTCGAGCTGAACGAAACCTCCCGTCGCACGCCCGGGGTCCGCCCGCGGGCATGAGCCGCGGCTAGCGGCGGCGCGCCGTCGTCCGGCTTCGCTTGCGCAGCGCCGCGACCTCGGACCAGGGCCGTGTGTTCGCCACGTCGGCGGCCGTAAGCCAGGCCCGACGCGCCGTGGCTATGCCGTAGCGCGCAACCCCGAACCCCAGCACGCGGTGAGCGTCGCAGTTGATCACGATCGGGATGCCGGCGGCCGCGGCGGCGCGCGCATTGACTTCGTTCAGGTCGCGCCGGTCGGGGCTGGCGTTGATCTCGAGCATCGTGCCGGCCGTGGCCGCGGCCTCCAGCACGCGGTCGACGTCAAAGCTATACGGAGGCCGGCGCTCGATCTTGCGCCCCGACAGATGTCCGATCACATCGACCTGCGGGTGCTCGATCGCCCGCACGATCCGCTCGGTCATCTGCTCCGCCGGCATCCTGAACGACGAGTGCACGCTGGCCACGACCCAGTCGAGCTCGGCCAGGACGTCGTCGTCGTAGTCGAGCGACCCGTCGGGCAGGACGTTGACCTCGCTGCCGGCCAGCAGCTCGATCCCCTCGACCTCGGCGCCGCGAATCGCCTCGACGTGCTCCTTGAGCCGGTCGACGGACAGGTCCTCGCCGAACCCGAAGCTGGCCGAATGGTCGGTGATCGCGAGGTACTCATAACCCGCTTCACGCGCCGCCAGCGCCATCTCCCCGATCGAGGCGGTGCCGTCCGATGCCGTGGTGTGGCAGTGCAGATCGCCCCGCAGGTCCTCGAGCGTCACGAGCTCCGGCAGCACATTCTGTGCCGCCGCCTCGAGCTCACCGCGGTTCTCGCGCAGCTCAGGCTCGATGTAGCGCATTCCCAGCAGCGCGTAGACCTCGTGCTCGGTGGGGCAACGGTGCGTCTCGCCGGTGGCGTCGTCGAGCACGCCGTACTCCGAGACGTGCAGGCCCTTGCGCACCGCCGCGTCACGCAGCGCCATGTTGTGCTCCTTGGAGCCGGTGAGGTGCTGGAGCAGGTTGCCGAACTGGTCGGGCTCGACGATGCGCAGATCGACGGGCAACCCGCTGTGGGTGCGCAGCCTCACCCCGGACGCGGTCGCCCTGCCCGCGCTCTCGATCAGATCGAGCCGCGCGGCCGCGCTCGCCAGCGCGAGGGGATCGGTCGCGGTCGCGATGATGTCGATGTCCTTCACACTGTCGGTCATCCGGCGCGCCGAGCCGGCCAGCTCCACCTTCTGCGAGCTCGGATGCTCCCGCAGCGCATGGATGAGGTGCTCGCCCGCCGCGAGCGCGCGATCGAGCACCGCCCGCGTCTTGGGCCCAGCGGTCGGATTCGCGCTGAGCGCGGCGAGGATGCTCTCTTCCGCCTTGGGCCCGAAGCCCTTCAGCCCACGCACCTTCTGCTCCTGCACGGCTTGGCGGAGCGCCTCGAGCGAGTCCACCCCCAGCTCGTCGTACAGCCGCCGAGCCCGCTTGGGACCCAGTCCGGGCAGGTGGGTGATCTCGACCAGCCCGGGCGGGAACTTCGCACGCAGCTTCACCGCGGCGGGAATCGCGCCCTGGTCCGCGAGCGCCATGACCTTCTCCTGAATCGTGGCCCCGACGCCCGGAAGCTCGGTCGCCCTGCCTTGCCGCGCCAGCGTGCTGACCGACATCGGCGCGTCGCGGACCGCCTTGGCGGCGTTCCGGTAGGCGACGATCCGGTGGATGATCGCCCCGTCGAGCTCGTACAGGTCCCCGAGCTCGTCGAGTGCGGCGGCGATCTCGGTGTTGGTGGGGTCGGGCATCGAAAGCCGTAGGCTAATGGGCGCCACCGCACGCTATACTTTCTGAAGTACCCACCAAAGGAGACACCCAAATGGCAGGCACCGTCGCCGAAGTCACCGACAACAACTTCCAGGCCGAGGTCATCGAGTCCGATGTCCCCGTGCTGGTCGACTTCTGGGCGCCGTGGTGTGGGCCTTGCCGGATGGTCGCGCCTGTGGTCGAGGAGATCGCTCAGGAGCGCGCGGAGCAGCTGAAGGTCGTCAAGCTCAACATCGACGAGAATCAGCAGACCGCGATGTCCTTCAACGTGATGTCGATCCCGACGCTGATCCTGTTCCGCAACGGGCAGCCGGCGAAGACCGTGATCGGCGCCTATCCCAAGCGCAGGCTCGAGGCCGAGCTCGAGCCGGCCCTCGCCTAGGAGGCGAGCGCGACCCCGGCCTTGAGCTCGAGTCCGTCGATCACGGCGGGCTCGAGTCCGTCGAGGTGCTCGTAACCGACCTCGAGCGCCAGCGTCTCGGCCGCGATGTAGCGCTCGTGCTCGCGCGCGGCCTCGAGCAGGGGCGGAGCTCCGTCCAGCGTCAGCACGATGCGGTCGGTGACCTCGAGCCCGGCGTCGCGGCGGGCGCCCTGCACGACGTGGACGATCTCCCGCGCCCAGCCCTCTGCGCGGAGCTCGTCGTCGATCTCTAGCTCGACGGCCACCGCGTGCGACCCCTGGCGTTCGACCTCATAGCCCGGCAACGGTTTCATCGATACGAGCAGGTCCTCGGCGCTCAGCTCGTGGTCCTGCCCGCCGATTGAGATGGCCACGGTTCCGTGCTCGCGCAGTGCGGTCGTGACGTGGTCAGCCTGTAGCGCGGCCACGGCCGCCGCAACCACGGGCATCTGCTTGCCGAAGCGCGGACCCAGCGTCCGGTAGTTCGGCTTGACCTCGACCTGCCCCAGCTCGTCAGCCCGTGAGACGAACCGCAGCGAGTGCACGTTCAGCTCCTCGCGCACGAGGTCGGCCAAGCGCTCGATCGCGGCGCGCTCGGTTTCCGTGGCCACGATCACCGCGGCGCGCAGGGGCTGGCGCACCTTGACCCCTGACTGGGCACGGGCGGCGTGGCCCAGGCGAACGGTCTCGCGAGCCACCTCCATCGCCTGCTCGAGCTCGAGGTCTCTTAGGTCGGGCGCGGGGAAGTCCGTCAGGTGGACGCTCGGCTCGCTGCCGTCGAGGTTGTCGTAGATCTCGTCGGCCAGGAACGGCGCGAACGGCGCCAGCAGCCGCGCCACAGTGACGAGCGTGTGGTGCAGGACCGCGAACGCGGCCTCGTCGCCGTCCCAGAACCGTGGGCGTGAGCGACGGACGTACCAGTTAGAGAGCTCATCGACGAACGCGGCAATCGTCCGGCCCGCCGACGTGGCGTCGAAATCCTCCAGGCTCTCGGTGACCAGCTGCGTGACGGCGCTGGCCCTGGAGAGGACCCACCGGTCGAGCTCGTGCTCGACCGTGCGTGCCTCGTCGGGATCGATCCGCACGCCGTTGGCGTTGGCGTAGAGGACGTAGAAGCTGTAGGTGTTCCACAGCTGCAGCAGGAACTGGCGGACCGACTCGCCGATCGTCTCCAAGCTGAACCGGTAGCCGTCCCAGGGCTGCTTTGAGGTGAAGAAGTACCAGCGGAAGGCGTCGGCGCCGTAGCGGTTGATCACATCCCAGGGCTCGACCACGTTGCCGCGCGACTTCGACATCTTGCGGCCCTCCGCGTCGAGGATCAGACCCAGGCAGACAACGTTTCGATATGACGAACGGTCGAACAGCAGCGTCGATACGGCGAGCAGCGAGTAGAACCAGCCCCGGGTCTGGTCGAGCCCTTCGCAGATGAAGTCGGCCGGGAACCGCGCCTGGAAGAGAGCCTCGTTTTCATGGGGAGCGTGGTACTGGGCAAACGGCATCGATCCCGAGTCGAACCACACGTCGATCACCTCGGGCACGCGCGACATCTGCTCAGCGCACTCGCGGCATGGGAAGGCGACCTCGTCGACGAAAGGCCGGTGCGGGTCCTCGAGGGTGACGCCGGAGCGCTCGGCGAGCTCGGCCAGGCTCCCCATCACCTCGAGGTGATCGTTTTCGCACCGCCACACCGGCAGAGGCGTCCCCCAATAACGCTCCCGGGACAGCGCCCAGTCGACGTTGTTCTCGAGCCAGTTTCCGAACCGGCCGTGCTTGACGTGGTCCGGGTACCACGTGACCGAGTCGTTCGAGGCCAGCAGCCGGTCGCGGATCTCGCTCGTGCCGATGTACCACGAAGGCTTGGCGTAGTAGATCAGCGGCGTGCCGCACCGCCAGCAGTGCGGATAGCTGTGCGGGTAGCTCTCAGCGCGCAGGAGGCGGCCGCGGCTTTCCAGGTCTTTGACCAGATCCGGGTCGGCGTCCTTGATGTAGCGGCCCGCGTACGGGCCGATCCGCTCGTCGTAGGTGCCGTCGAGCCGCACCGGATTGACGACGTTCAGGCCGTAGCGCTCACCCAGGCGGAAGTCGTCCTCGCCGAAGGCGATCGCGGTGTGGACGAGGCCGGTCCCGTCCTGGGCCGTCACGAATTCGGCCGGTAGCACGGTGTGGCCGCGTGGTCCGTAGGCCTCCGCCGGGATGTACGGAAACGGGGGCTCGTAGCGGACGCCTTCGAGCTCGCCGCCGGGGAAGCTCTCGAGGATGTCGGCGCCCTCAGGGAGAACGCGCTCGAGCAACGCCTCGGCGAGGATGTAGACGGTTTCCTCGTCGGGGCTCGCACGTACATACGTGAGATCGGGATGGACGGCGACGGCGGCGTTCGAGACCAAGGTCCACGGCGTGGTCGTCCACACGAGGAGCTCGTCGCCGGCCCTTACCGGACCACGGTCCTCCTTGACCGGGAGGCGGACGTATACGGACGGGTCCTCGACCTCGCGATAGACGTCGGGCTGGCCGAGCTCGTGGCTGGAGAGGGTCGTGCCGTCGCGGGTGCAGTACGGGACGACTTTCAGCCTCTCATACAGCAGCCCCTTGTCGTGGATCGTCTTCAGCGCCCACCACACCGACTCGACGTACTCGGGATCGAGCGTCCGGTAGGCATCCTCGACGTCAATCCAGAAGCCGATCCGCTCGGTCAGCCGCGTCCAGTCCTCGACGTGGCTGAGCACCTTCTCGCGGCAGCGCTGGTTGAACTCGGCGATGCCGTAGCGCTCGATGTCCCCCTTGTGGTTGAACCCGAGTTCGGCCTCGACGGCGAGCTCAACCGGGAGCCCGTGGCAATCCCACCCGCCCTTCCGCTCGACGTAGAAGCCGCGCATCGTCCGGAAGCGGGGAAAGATGTCCTTGAACACCCGGGCCAGGACGTGGTGGGAGCCCGGGGCCCCGTTGGCCGTGGGCGGCCCCTCGTAGAACGTCCAGGCCGGCGCACCCTCGCGCCTTCTGAGGGACTCGGCGAACACATCTCGCTCACGCCAGCGCGCGAGGACCTGTTCCTCGAGCTCAGGGAACGAGGCGCGTGGATCTACGGGACGATGAGGCGGCGCCATGGGCGCGGGATTCTAGGTGCCGCTTTTCGGCCGCCGGGGGACGGTTTGCGGTGCCGCTGCGGGCGAGTTGGCCTAAGCCTCGCTGCCGCGCGCTGCTGCGGCGAGCTAGCCGGAGCCGAGCGCGAAGCCCACGGGCCCGCTGCTCTGCCCACCGCCGGCGGCACGCTCCAGACGCGCCAGCAGCGCGTCGCGGGCCGGCAGCGGCGTCTCGCCCAGGCGCGTGACCGTGCTCGCGCCCGTATCCGGGACCGCGCCGCGGAAGTCGAACACCACGACCTCCTGGACCACGCCACGGATCGCGTACACGAGGCGGCCGATCGCGTCCAGGGTGACGCGGCGTCCGGTCAGGACGACCGCCGAGGGCTCGAGCGCCCGCAGTGCCCGGCCGAGCCGTGCGGTGTCGGTGCCGGGCGAGAGCGAAAGCGTGCGGATGCCCGTGCGGCGGAGGATGAGCTCGAACGCCTGGGCGTAGACGGCATCGAGGTCCAGTGACGCCGAGGCATCGACGACGAGCACGCCCTCATTGCGCATGGCCGGGGGAGACAGCCGCTTCAGCGCCGACAGCCAGCCGGTGCCGAAGCGCCAGGCGAACTCGTACTCAGGCGTCAACCGCTCGGCGTCGAAGTGCGAGTTGATCGCGACCAGCAGGACTTCCTCCACCGTGCGCTCGATAGACCGCAGCGTGAGGCTCTCTTCCAGCAGACGGCTCGCGCGCTCCTCGTCGAAGGCCGCGAACGCCGTCGCCAGCCGGCTCGGGGACGACGGCCCCTCGCCGCGCTCACGCGCCAGCGAGATGGCCGAGGAGACGTTGTGCGTCTCGGCCAGGGCGCTGCGCAGCGCCTCGATCTCCGCCAGCGCGAACTGGCGATGCCCGCCCGGCGAGCGGTGCGGGCACGGGAAGTCATACCGGCGCTCCCAGCTCCGGAGGGTGTTCGGGCTCACGCCCAACATCACGGCAGCAGCATTTGTCCTGATCCCGTTCATTGCGCGACAGTTTGGTGTGCGGGCGTGTCCCGATGCAAGGGGCGCAATGGGGTGTGCAGGATGGTCGTCTGAGTGCATGCGGAGGAGTTGATCAGAGGGTGTCGACGGGGGTTTCCTCTCGGACCTCCCTCGCGTGTCAACGCTCGTGAAGTCGTTCCGACGGCGAGCTTTGGGGATTTGAGCACCTAGGCAATGCTCGATCTCCCAAGGCTCGGCTGTCTGCCGAATGATGGGAGGTTGAGCAGGTTCGGCGGGGCTTGATCGGGGCGCGCCGAGGCCGCGCATGCACTACGCGCCTCACTGCGCGTCGATCCCGAGCCTTGACGCCTTAAGCGCCTATGCGATGCAACCCGTAAGGCTCCTGACTCGAGGGAGCCTCGACGTCTACATGCAGGTCTACTCGAAGACGAGGAGAGCGGCGCGCGGCGGCCCGCAGGGGGCGATCCGCGCCCGCAGCCGTACGCCGAAGGTGTTCGACGGACGAACGGTGACGCTGTGCGCGCCCTCGTCACCCCGCGCCGCCCACGTCACCGCGACGGCCAGGTTCTCCGGGCCCTGCGTCTCGGCGTCCGCCGGAACCAGCAGCTCCGTGACATGCCGGTTGACCGCGTCGGTCTCCGTCGTCGCGAGGAGGGTCTCAGCCGCCCCCGACACAGCGCACACGGACATCGTGTTGTCGACAACCATGAAAGCCCCGCCCGGCGGCGGAGCCACGTCTGCGTCTGAAGTTAGTACGAGTCCCATCGAGCAGGACGAACACACCCTCGTGGCCGAATCCTCCTCCGGCCGGGTCCCGCAGTGGCTACAGAAGGAAATCTGCGGGACCGGCGCGCCGGGAAGGGGAGCCGGTACGAGGGAGAGCGCTGCTCCGCTACTCGTCATGTGGAAGTGCGTCATCGCATCAGGTACGCGTCAGGAGTGGTTGCGACGTCCTATCCAGTGGCTGTGCGTGCTACGGGGGGAAGCTCTGCGGTGGTCCGTTCGGCTGGTCCGATCGTGACTCGTCTGCTCTGATCGGTCTCCACCAGCTCGAGGATTAGTCTCTGCGCCTCGCCTGGACCCGAAGGCAGTAGGCCTGTCCCGGTCGTCGACATCCGGACCCGCTGCGCACCGCGGCGGTAGATGACCACGGGTAGGGCGCCGGCGGCCAATCGGACGGAGTAGGCCCACCGCGCCACTGCGTCGTCGCCCAGGTGGTTCCCGGCCAGAACGACCAGGTTGGGGCGATGGACAGTGAGCGCGTCTCCGATCCCCGCGACGCCCCGGGCAGAAAGGCTGAGCACACCGATGCCGGCGCGGATGCAGAACAGTTCAAGGGCGCCGATGTAGGCCTTGTCGGGATCGAGCTCGTCCCGCGACGCGTCTCCGACCACGATCGACGCCGGCCGCACCGGGGGAGGCGCGAGCCGCTGTGCCCGCCGCAGCCAGTCCGCCGCCCAGTGGGCTGCAAACGCCCACGCCGCCGACTCAGTGGTGTGCCGCTTGACGATCTCCTGCAGCGTCGGCAGCAGCACTTCCTCTACCGACCGCTCTACCGACCGCAGGGCCAGCGCCGCCTCGATGGCGTGGTCAGCCCGCTCCCCCTCGTACGAGACCAAGGCCCCAACGAGAGAGTTGCTGTCCGCCTGCAGACCCTCCCGGGCCCGCGACACGGCCGACGAGATCGACAACCCCTCCTGCAAGGCGTCTTTCAAAGCGGCGACTTCGCCGTGGGTGAACAACCGGTGCTTACCGGGCGAACGCTGCGGCTTGGGGAACCCAAATCGCCGTTCCCAGGCTCGCAACGTGTTGGGGCTGACGTTCAGCAACGCCGCCGCCTCGCTCGTCTTGAGGTAGCGCATGCACGAAGAAGGTCGGCACAACCGTTGCTTTTCTTGCGCGCCGGACCTACAATTGCACAAGTTTGCGCGGGAAAGTTGTGCAAAACCTGTGCAATACCTATAGGCTGAACGTCCACCAGAACGAGACGCACACTTGAGTGAGCGCACTTTGATGCTCTGGTCGCGAGAGGTAGCTGCGAATCGCTGGTTTCGTCGCGGCTCTCGCGGTAACGTGGTCGCATGCCCGGCTCTGATGCCGGCGGGTCTGTTTGCGCTGCGCTGGTTAGATGGCTGCGTGCGCCTTATTGAAGCTGCGCGTTAGCGAGTCGCTGCGGCTGGTCTCGCTCGCGTCCAGCGACCGACTCACCGACTTAGCGCGGTCCTGGCGGTTGCCGCCCTAGCTGCCGGCGTGATGGTCGCTGGCCCACGTGGTGCGCCAGTCGTGTCGGCCTCCTTCATCGTCGTCGTCCTGGCGGCCGCTTTTCTCGGCCCGCTCAGCGGCTGCGTGGCGCATCGCTTCTGTCTGAGAGCTGTCGGCAGCCGCTGCGACTCCGGACGCGGCGTCGTACGATTTTGCTGATCAATCTGCCGGCGGGCGCGATCCCGGCCGTCGCTGGCAGGTTTCCTCGTTCGTGCGCTAGCTCCTCACCCGGCCGACACCGTGACCTTCTATGCCGTTGTCGGGCTTGCCGCAGTGGTTCTGCTACGGCGCCAACTTCTGTCTGTTTTTACCGTCGCTCGCGCTGCGCTCAGACCCGACGCTGGCTGCGCCGGCCATCCGCGACTTCGTCGAGTCGCTCCCCTCCGCCGGTCTCAACATCCTCCTTGTCCTCGCCGGCGCATCCATCTACCTGAAGGTCGGCCTTCGCGGCATCGCCTTCGCACTCTACGGCCGTCTTCGCCTTCTCCTACATGGCGCTCCTCCTCCAGCGCGCCCGCCACCGCTCCGAGCAGTACTTCTCCCTGTCCTGGGGGGTGCTCGCCGGCCTCATGCGCTCGCTGGACATCCGTGACCAGCGCGCCGCCCGGCATGCCGCAGCCGTAGCCCGGTTCGCGCGTGACATCGCGAGGGAGGTGGGCATGGATGAGCGCGAGTGCGAGCTGGCCCACACCGCCGGCCTGCTTCACGACATCGGCCGTTTCGCGCTCTCGGATCGAGTTGCTGAGCGGGGCCGCACGCTGACCGAAGAGGACTGGGTCGCGATCCAGCGGCATCCAGAGCTCGGGGCGGACATGCTCAGGGACCTCGGCATGTACGGACCGGTGGCAGAGATCATTCTCTGCCACCACGAGCGAATCGACGGCCGCGGCTATCCGCGCGGTCTGAAGGAAGACGAGATCCCGGAGATCGCCAAGATCATCTCGGTCGCCGAGGTCTACGACACCCTGACCGCGGCCGATACCTACCGCACGCGCATGAGCTCGTTCGAGGCTCTGCGGGAGCTGCGGCGCGTGGCCGGCAGCCAGCTCGACGAGCGCTACGTCGAGATCCTCGCGGGCCTGCTCGGTGGCGAGGGCGTCGAGTACCGGCACGCGGACATGGCCGACTTCGACACCGAGCTCGCCATGGAGCGGCGGATCAAGGAAGCCGGCACGGGCTAGAGCCCGGCGACCTGCAGAACGTCCCAAGTCTCGACTCTCAGGCGACCCTTGGTGGCTTAAGCATCGTCTACGTGCTCAACCCACCAAAGCTCGGAGATCGGCGGAGCCTTGGCGGATTGAGCAGGTCGACCGACGGGCGCCGCTGCCCGCGCTACCGCCCGCATAGGCGCGCGCCCGTCCGGCTCGCCGCCCGCCCGGGAGCCTGCGACAACCGTAACCGCCCGCCCGCCACCGCGCCCGTGAAGCCCGCCACCGCGCCCCACCAAAAAACCCGCAGGCGACCGCGCGGGCAGGTCTATCGACCGGCCCGCCCGCTACGGCGCCTCCGAAACCCTGCCTACGCCCCGAAACCGACGGCCCGCTCGACGGCGGGCTCGACGTCTGTGATCCCGCGGCTCTCCTGCTGCAGCGAATCGATGAATTGCTCGATCTGCTCGCGGCTGAACCGACGCTGGCCACCCGGCGTGCGGTAGGACTCGAGATAGCCCATGTCCGACCAGCGCCGAATGGTGCCGAGCGAGACCCCGAGTGCTCGCGCGGCCTGCGAGGTAGAGAGCCCCAGGGGGCTTGTGCTGATTTGCTCCATGTGCGCTATTTCAAGCGGTTTTGGAGCGTTGGCCAGGCTCGTATAGGAATTGCACAACATCCTGATGCGAAGATCACCAACCCGCGGCGCAAGCTTGCGCCCAAACGTCCAATCCGTGTCCGCGCCGGCGGTCAGATGAGGCTGCGGCTCTACCACCACCCCGACGGCGCGCGGGTGGCCTACCGCGAGAAGGGCACCGGCCCCGGGCTAGTGCTCCTGCACTCACTCGGTCTGTCGCATCGCGAGTGGGAACCGGTCGTGGACCCGCTGGCTGCGCGCTTTCGCGTCGTCCTCCCGGACCTGCCCCTGCACGGCGACTCCGAGGACCGACCGCGGCATGCATACACCCCCGAGTGGCTCATAGACGTCATGAGCGGCTTCTGCCTCGAGGTGGTCGGCCCGCGCCCGCTGCTGGCCGGGCACGACATCGGGGCCGAGATCGCGCTGCGCGCCACCGCCACCCGGCAGCTCGAGCCCGCGCGCCTGGTGCTGATGCCCAACCGCCTGCATCGCCGCCAACTACACGGCGCGAAACGCGCCGCCTGGCGCGCCACCTGCCGGGCGGCCTGGCTGCCGGGCCTCGACCGGGTTCTCTCCCACGGCGCCGCGGTCGTCTTCCGACCCTCGCGCGGCGAGCGCCTCTCAGCGCAGGGCAATCCCGCCTCGCGCGACCTGCTGCGCCATGCCTTCGCCGACGTTCCCGGCAACGGCAACCGCGCACGCTCGTGGGCCAAGTTCGCCAAGCGCTGGCCGCACGAAACCCAGCGCCACCTGCTCGACACCTATCCGCAACTCCAGCTCCCTGTGCTGCTCCTGTGGGCCGAAGAGGATCGGCTGCACTCGCTGGACGGCGCCCGCGAGGCGCTCGACCTTCTCCCCAACGGCCAGCTGCGCACCCTGCCGGGTACGGGCTTTCTCATGGCCTACGACGACCCGGTCGGGCTCGCCCGCGAGCTGATCGCCTTCTGCGGCTGAACCGGCGCCCGCACGGGACAGCGACGTGTGGAGGACGAGGGAAGTCGTGCGTGGGGTACGTTTCCGAGAGAGCGATGAAAGGTCAGGCATGAGCGTCCAGGAGAAAGAGCAGCTGTGGGGCGGAGAGACGACCAAGGCCGTTTCGAACTTCCCCATCTCGGGCGAGCCCGTTCCCGTCCCCGTCGTGCGATGGCTGGGCCGGATCAAGGCGGCGGCGGCCCGGGTCAACGCCGAGCTCGGGCTCCTCGACGCTGAGCAGGCGGAGCGGATCGCCGCCGCGGCCGACCGCGTCGCCGAGGGCGAGTTCGACGACCAGTTCCCGATCGACGTCTTCCAGACCGGCTCGGGCACGTCGAGCAACATGAACGCCAACGAGGTCATCGCCAACCTGGCCGGCGACGGGATCCACCCCAACGACCAGGTCAACATGGGGCAGTCCTCCAACGACGTCTTCCCGTCGGCCGTTCATCTCGCCGCGCTTGGCGAGTGTGGCAGCGGCCTGCTCCCAGCCCTCGAGCAGCTCGAGGAGTCATTCCAGGCCAAGGCCACCGAGTTCCGCGACATCGTCAAGTCCGGCCGCACCCACCTCATGGACGCGGTGCCGGTGACGCTCGGCCAGGAGTTCTCCGGCTACGCCGCCCAAATCCGCCTGGGCGCGCGCCGCGTCGCCAATGCGCTCCCGCAGGTCTCTCAGATCCCGCTCGGCGGCACAGCCACCGGCACCGGCCTGAACACCCACCGTGAGTTCGCCGGCCGCGTCCGCGCCCGTCTCACGCAGGCCACCGGCCTCGAGATCCGTCCCCCCGAGGACGCCTTCGAGGCCCAGGGCAATCGCGACGCCCTCGTCGAGCTCTCCGGCGCGCTCAAGGTCCTGGCGGTCTCGCTGACCAAGATCGCCAACGACCTGGCCATGATGGGCTCGGGCCCGCGGGCCGGCTTCGGCGAGCTGTTCCTGCCCGAGCTCCAGAAGGGCTCCTCGATCATGCCCGGGAAGGTCAACCCGGTCATCCCCGAGGTCGTGATCCAGGTCGCCGCCCAGGTGATCGGCAACGACGCCGCGATCACGGTCGCCGGCACGCAGGGCCAGTTCGAGCTGAACGTCCGCGTCCCCCTGATCGCCCGCAACCTGCTCGAGTCGATCCGCCTGCTCACCACCACCGCGCGCGCGTTCGCCGAGAAGTGCGTCGACGGGATCGAGGCCAACGAGGAGGGCTGCCGCAACTCCGCCGAGTCGACGCTCGCGGCGGCCACGGCCCTCAACCCCGTAATCGGCTACGACAAGGGCGCCGAGATCGTCAAGGAAGCGGCGCAGTCCGGGCGCATGCTGCGCGACGTCGCGCTCGAGATGGGCGTCGACGAGGAAACCTATAACCGGGCCATGGACCTGCGCAAGATGGCCCAGGGGAATCTCGAGTAGGGGCTCTGCGCCGCGGGCCCGCGCCCGCCGCGCTGTGTATCGCCGGCCGGTTCGAGCCGATCAGGCTGAACCCTTAGGGATGCGTTTCTCGATCCCATCGAGAAGCAGGTCTAGGCCGAGCTCGTAAGGCTGCTGCCCGATCAGTGCTCTCCCGAGCTCGTCGGCGGCGGTCGTAGCGAGCGGGTACTCGTCTGGCGGGAGGCTGAGGACGGCGGCCCGCGCCCGGCTGGCGACGCCCTGCTCGTCCTCGCGAGGCAGAAACGCAGCGTGACCGAAGGTGTACACGAACAGTGGGCGGAAGACTTCCGCGGCGTGACCGGGGCTGAATCCGGCCCGGTGGAGGATTGAGAGCGCAGCTTCCGTCCAGCGCATTGCCTGTGCGCTGATGATCGGTCGTCGCAGGCGCAGCTCGACCAGGAACGGGTGCTCGATCAGTTGATCGTGCAGCGCGAGCATCAAAGCGCGGAGGCTCATCTTCCAGTCCCCCTCCATCGCGGGCAGCGTCAGCTGGGCTCCGCTGGCTTCGATGATCGCGTCGAGCAGCTCGTCCTTGTCTTGGAAATAGCCGTAAAGCGTCATCGTGCCGACCCCCAGCCGGTCGGCTACGCCCCGCATCGTGACACCCGCGACGCCAAGTTCCTCCAACAGCTCCTCCGCCGCGGCCACGATTGCGTTACGCGATAGGCCCAACCGAGAGCGAGATCGAGGGGCGGCGGGCATTAGCGGTTCAGGCTTGCACTGAGGTGTGCCGTACGGGTACGGTACGCGTACGGTAAGAAGGAACACCAATGCCGAGCATCCCCAGAATCTTTTTCCGACAATGCAGCGCCGCACTTTTCGGGGCGCTGTGCTCGTTGCTGATCGTCCCGTCGGTCAAGGCAGAGCAGAGCGACTTCGCGCTGCAGTTCGCCGCCGATCGGCCGGACACTGTGAGCGCGGTCAGCCTCCACATCCTCTATCGCAATCCCGCCGACCCGAACGGGAAGCCTTCGCCGATTCGCCACCTCGTGATCACTGCTCCCTCGGGCTCGGAGATCGATCTCTCTATCCCTCGCTGCACGGCCACCGATCAGCAGATCATGGCCTCGGGACCTTCCGTCTGCCCGGGCGACTCCCGCGTCGGAGGCGGCTCGCTTACCGCGGACACGGGCTTTGGGCCGCCGATCGATCCCTTCCTCACGGATGTCTCGGTCTTCAACACGGGCCAGGGAGTGGTCGAGATCGTGCAAGATCACAACACCGGCGCCACCCTCGCCGACGACCGTCTCCAGATCACCGGAGACACCATGATCGGCAACCCACCATCCATCCCGGGCGGACCACCGGACGGGCAGACCGCGGTCCGCAGCATCGATTTCGTCTACCCCGCCGGCACGCACTATTTCACCACGCCGCCGACCTGCCCCACCGGGCGGTGGACGTCGACGGCGAGCTTCACGTTCGCCGACGGCACCATCCAGCACCTGTCGAGCACGACGCCATGCGCGCAGCCGGTGCTGGGCAAGAAGCACCACCATAAAACGGCAAAGAAACACCATCGCGCCAAGAAGCTTCACAGACACCGTCCTCGCGATCCCGATCACGACGGCGACGGCGATAGCGCAGCCCACCGAGCCTTGGCCAACCCCTAGGTCGCGACCGTCTCCGCCCCCAGCTCCTCGGAGATCGCGACGTCGATCGAGTAGTCGATCGGCACCACGATCAGCGAGGGCACGTCGAGCTCCAAAGCGCGCCGCAACAGCCCTGAGAAGTCGTCCGCCGACCCGCAGCGCCAGCCCGGCATCCCGAACGCCTCGGCCAGCTTCACGAAGTCCGGGTTGCCGAAATCGACCCCGAAGTGGCGTCCGAACTTCTTGTCCTGCTTCCACACGATCGAGCCGTACTGGCCGTTTTCCCACACGACGTTGACCACGGGTGTGCGCAGGCGGACGGCGGTCTCGAGCTCCTGAGCGTTCATGAGAAAGCCGCCGTCGCCGCTCACGGCCACGATCTTGCGCGCGGGTTCGACGAGCTTGGCCGCGATCGCCGTCGGCAGCGCGAAGCCCATGCCCGCCAGACCGTTGGCGATCAGCACCGTGCCGGGCTCGTGCGCGGGGAACATGCGCCCTATCCACAGCTTGTGCAGTCCCACGTCGGAGACCAGGAGGTCGTTCGCGCCGAGGGCCGAGCGGATCTCCCAGAGCACGCGCGGTGGGCGCATGGGGAAGTGCTCGTCGCCGTGGGCGTCCTCCAGCGCGCCCATGACGAGCTCGCGCAGACGCGAGGAGCCCGACGCCGTTGCCGAGCTGCGGTCGCAGCTCGCGGCCAGGCGCGAGAGGACGTGCGCGATGTCTCCGACGAGCTCGACCTCAGGAATGAAGAACTCGTCGATCTCGGCCGCCACGCTGTCGATCACGATGATCCGCTTGTCGCGCCCCGGGTTCCAGTGCTGAGGTGAGTGCTCGACGAGGTCGTAGCCGATCGCGATCACCACGTCGGCGTCCTCGAACCCGGCCATCGCGTAGTCGCGGGCCTGGAGCCCCACGGTGCCGAGGGCGTGCGGGTCCTCGTAGTCGAGCAGGCCCTTGGCCATGAACGTCTCTGCCGCCCCGATCCCAGTCGCCCCGCAGAAGTAGCGAAGCGCCCGCCCGGCGCGGGCCCGGATGGCGCCGTTGCCGACCAGCGCCACCGGATTCTCGGCCGAGGCGATGATCTCGGCGGCCCGCTGGAGCTCCCGAGCTCCGGGCTCGGGCTGGACCGGGTCGTGGCGCGGCAGCGGTGTGGCATCCAGAGGCCGCGCCATCACGTCTTCGGGCAGCTCCAGGTGGGTGGCGCCCGGCTTTTCGGACTCCGCCACCTTGAACGCCTTGCGTACCACCTCGGGTACGATGTCGGGGCTGGACACGCGCGCGTTCCACTTCACGATTGGGCGCAGGACGCCGACGAGGTCGATGTACTGGTGCGACTCCTTGTGCATCCGCTCGAGGTCGGATTGGCCCGTGATGGCGACGAGCGGAGCGCGGTCCAGGAAGGCATCGGCGACCGCCGTCACGAGGTTGGTGGCGCCGGGGCCGAGGGTGCCGAGGCAGACGCCCGCGCGCCCGGTCAGGCGGCCGATTGCGTCGGCCATGTACGCACCCCCCTGCTCGTGACGCACGGGGACGAACTGAATCGAAGAATCGGCGAGCGACTCGTTCAGGTCGAGCGTCTCCTCGCCGGGAATGCCGAACACGTACTGCACTCCCTCCGCCTCCAGGCACTCGACGAAGACATCTGAAGCTTTGCGCTCGGCCACGCCCAGACCCTACCCATTCATCGCGCTGATCTGCGCGGTCGCGCTCGCCCTGCCCGCGAGTGCTGACGCCGCGAGCGCCTTCTTCATCCACGGGGGCGGCAACGGCCACGGCGTCGGCATGAGCCAGTACGGGGCCTACGGCTACGCGCAGCGCGGCAAGGACTACCGCTGGATCCTCGCCCACTACTACCAGGGCACCACGCTGGCCGAGGTGGTGGGCCGCACGGTCCGCGTGCTGCTCTCCACGGGCGCGGCCTCGCTCAGCGGCGCACGCGCGGCCAACGGCAAGAAGCTGGGGCCGGACCTCACCTACACCGTGCGGCCGAACGCCGACGGCTCGCTCAGCCTGATCACGGCCACGCACAAGCAGATCGGGCCGTTCACCCCGCCGCTCACCGTGAGCGGCCCCGGTCCGCTCAGCCTCGCCGGCGTCGGCTCCTACCGCGGGTCGCTCGAGTTTCGCCCCGACGGTTCGGGCAGCGTCGAGACCATCAACGTCGTCTCGCTCGAGGACTACGTCCGCGGCGTGATCTCGGCCGAGATCCCCTCGGGCTGGCCGGCCGCCGCGCTAGAGGCGCAGGCTGTGGCGGCGCGGACCTACGGGCTCACGGGCGACGCCGGCGGAGCCGTGTTCGGCCTCTACGCGGACACCCGCTCACAGGTGTATCGCGGCGTGGGAGCCGAGACACCGGCGACCGATCAGGCGGTGATCGCCACGAGCGGCGAGATCGCAACCTACGGCGGGGCTCCCGCGACCACGTACTTCTTCAGCAGCTCGGGCGGCCATACCGAGAACGTCGAGAACGTCTGGCCGGGGTCCAACCCGGCTCCCTGGCTGCGCGGCGTGAGCGATCCCTACGACGGTGCCGGCGGCGATCCCTACCACCGCTGGTCCTACGCCATGTCGCTAAGCGCGGCGAGCACCAGGCTCGGCTCTCTGGTCAAGGGCCACCTGATCGGGATCAGGGTGACCAAGCACGGAGTCTCCCCGCGGATCCTGAGCGCTCAGATCGTCGGCACCCGCGGCGCGACCACGGTGACGGGGACCCAACTGCAGCGTGCGTTCAGGCTGCTGAGCACCGATGCCGGGTTCGCGACCATCTCCACCTGGCCCGGCCACGGCACTCCCACTCGCCGGCACGGCGAAGGAGCGGCGGCCGGCCAGGCGCAGGCGGTCGCCGCGCTGGTTCCGCTCGTGCACGATCTGATCGGCGCGATCACCGGGGTCCACGGGTGGATCTTCCCGGCGCCGGGTCGTGGGACGGTCGCGGTCGAGCGCAGCACCCGCCACGGGTGGCGCACGATCCGGCGCGCGCGCATCCGCGCCGGCGGGGTCTACGACGCCGCCATACCGGGTCCCGGCAGCTACCGGATCGTCTACCGCGGGCTCGACGGCCCCACGATCACCGTCGGCTGAGCTTTCGTGCCCGGTCCGCTGCTGGCCATCGACGGCCCGTTCGTGCTCTACCGCTCGTTCTTCGCGCTGCCCGACTCGATCAAGGGCAGCGACGGACGCCCGGTGAACGCGCTGCTGGGCGCGGTCAACGTGATCCTGCGCATCGCCGCCGACAAGGATCCGCGGGCCATCGTCGTCTGCTTCGGCGCGGAGGCCGCGCCCTATCGCGTAGAGCTCTATTCGCCCTACCACGCCACCCGGCCGCCAGTGCCCGATGCGCTGGACTGGCAGTTCGGGCAGGCGCCCGGGCTGTTCGACGCCTTCGGCTGGAGCTCGATGACCGACGAAGGGCTCGAGGCCGATGACCTGCTGGGCGCCCTGGCGAAGATCGAGACCGAGGCCGGCGGCGAGACCCTGATCATGACCGGGGACCGCGACATGTACCAATGCGTCGGCGAGCACGTGCACGTCCTGTATCTGAAGTCCGGCACGACGGGGTTCGAGGAGGTCGACGAGGCCGAGGTCAAGCGCCGCTATGGCGTGGGCCCGGACCTCGTTCCCGACTTCATCGCCCTGCGCGGCGACCCCTCCGACGGCCTTCCGGGTGCCCCGGGCATCGGACCCAAGACCGCGGCGGAGCTGCTTGGCCGCCACGGCTCGCTAGAGGCGGCGATCGCGGGCTGCCTGCACGAGCGCCCCCGGATCACCGCGGCGCTGACCGAGAACGCCGATGAGCTGCGCTCGTTCCGGGAGATCGCCACCCTGCAGCCGGCCGAGGTGAAGCGACCGCCGGATCGACCCACCGACCTCGACACCGGCGCCGAGGCGGCGCGCCGGTACGGGCTGAACAGGCTGGCCGAGCGTCTTGATGCGGCTCGCTCGCTCGCAGATCTCTGAAGCGGCCACTCAGCTGAAGCTGGTGAAGAACCGGTGCGCGGCGCGCCGCTTGGTCGTCAGGCGCTCGTCTGCGATCCCCACCTCCTGGATCACGCCGTGGCGGACCTTGAGCACCCCGTTGCTGCGACCGCCCGGTGCCAGGTACCACCAGTTGAGCCCGACGTGGAACCCGCGCCCGACCCGCAGGCGCCGCGCCACCCTTGCGAGCCGCGCGCCGGGGCGCACGCCGCGCAGGGCGTAGCGGCGGTTCGCGCTCAGGATCAGCACCACCCGGCCTCTGATCCGCCGCCGCTCGCTGCGCGCGAGGCCGCGGAGCAGCTTCGGCGACGGGTAGCCGACCCGAATCCCCCGCCCGGGCGGGCAGAAGAAGTCCATGTACCGCCGTCCGCGCAGCGCGAACCGGGTGAACCGGCTGCGGGCACGGGCGCGCGTCATCCCGAGCCTGAGCGGACCGAGCGTCGCGCCGTCGAGCCGGCCGGATGGCCGCGCGCAGGAGAACCGCGGCGGCGCGGCGGCGTAGAGCGGTTTCATCGACGGGAGGCGCGCCGTGGTGAGCGGGAGCTCGACGAACGAGGCCGCGCCAGCGTGGCGCTGCACGTCGTACATCCCGCCGGGGAGCTTTGCGGCCTGGGCTGGGATCGGCAGCAGGTGGGGCGTATCGGAGGTCCGCAGCGTGAGGCGGAGCCTGTGACCGGGCGCGAGCGATGCGAACGCCGGGAAGACCTCGATGTCATAACGGGTCACGACCCCCGGCACGACAGGCTGCGAGGAGGCCTGCGTGTAGGGGTGGTACGGCAGCAGCGGGCGCCCGTCCGAGGCGAGCCAGCTGTTGCCCGCGTCGAGCGCCCGGAACGAGCCGAGCAGTGCGCCTGAGGTGAGCGGGAGCGAGGTCCCGTTCGGGGCGATGTCCTCGAGCGTCGCGACCCATTCCGTGTCCGTGGTGGTTGCGCTCGCGTAGATCGTCGCGTCGATCGGCCCCGCGAGCGTCGTCGTTCGGGTGAACGGAGCCGTCGTATACGTCAGCGCGCCCGGGCCAGTCTGCTGGGCGACGTCGTTCTGGGTGCACGGGTCGGGCGGAAGCCGTCCCTCGTCGAGCACGAGCTGAAGGCCGCCGGCACCCCATTGCTCGGTGCCGGCAGAGCACGGGTTGGTGGCAGCCGTGAACAGGATCTGGTCGGCGCCGCCCGCGCTGTTTGGCGGCGTGGTCGTCAGGCGACCGTCGTTCTGCGAGGGGGCCCCGCTGCCGCTCGGCCCACCGGCGAGGTAGTAGGTCGTCGGTGTGGTGCCGCCCAGCGGGTAGCGCGCGGTGTCGACCCAGCGACCGTCGCCGAGCTCGTAGAGGTGTAGCGGCGTCGTCGTGCGGTCGATCCCGGTCCGCTCTCCCTTCAGCCAGCGGTCGAACCACGCCAGCTCGAGGCCGTAGATGTCGAACCCCTCGCCGCCCGTCAGGTGGTACCAGGGGCCCATCAGCAGCTGGTAGCGGCCGCTGGCTCGCTGCCCGGGCAGCATCGGCGCGCTCACCGAGCGCCCGCCGTATGCGTTCTGCAGACCCGAGTAGTCCAACGGGGAGCCACGCTGGTAGAGGTCGAACTCCCCGCCGACCCCGAACACGGGGATCCCGTCCGCGACGACGTGGGCGAGCATGTTGCGCGGCGCGCGCGCCTGCCAATAGGAGCCGTCGTAGGCCTCGTCGCCGCCGGTGTCGATGTTCTCGATCTGGTCCGCGTTGTAGCTGGCCAGGCCGGGAGCGTGCTCGCTCTCGACCTTGATCAGCTCGGGCACGTCCGGGTACTGCTCGGCGATCGGGTTGAGCTCCTCGATCGGGCCGAACACCGTGCCGGACAGGATCAGATCGGCCTCGAGGTCGAGGATGCCGCCGTCGAACGCGATGTCGCGATACGTGTCGTTGCCCGCCACGATCGGGAACAGTGCCCTGAGCGGCGAGCCGGGGCCTAGCGCGTTCGCGGTCATGTACTGGTCCAGCCCCATGTACGAGGGGCCGTACAGGCCCACCTTCCCGTTCGCCTGCGGCAGCTTCGCGGCCCAGCGCACGAGTGTCGCCCCGTCCTGCCCCTGGATCGGGTCGAGCAGGTTGAAGGTGCCCTCCGAGCCGCCTGTCCCCCGCACCTCGGCGACCACATCGATGTAGCCGCGCTTGATCAGGTAGGGCACCTCGCCCGTCTCGGTCGAGGCCTCCGGCCCTCCCTCGCTGCCGCTCGCGGCGCCGACCGTGTCCTTGCCGTACGGGTTCTGGACCATGATCACCGGGAACGGCCCTGGGGCCGCCGCGCCCGTCTTCGTATCGGTCGGGAAGAAGACGTTGGCCCGCAGCACGGTCCCGTCGGCCATCGGCACGCCGACGTTCGCGTGCTCGCCGATTCCGTAGCTCGCCGGCTCAGGCTGCCAGCTGGTCGCCGCGGCCGGTGCGGCGAGCGCCAAGGCGCCCAGCGTCGCCGTCACGAGCGCCGACCCGACCAGCCTATGAACGCCCATTGCCATTCAAAAACTCATTCGTCTACCGGGTACTGTACAGTTTCTCGTTGATGGCCGCAACCACATCGAGTTCCGCTGATCGCGCGCCCCCGGCCGCCGGGCTGCCGAGCCGGCGCCTGCCGAGCGGTCGCCACCGCGTCCCCCGTGCGGCCGTGCTGGCTTCGCAGCGAGGGCGGATGCTGGAAGCGGTCGTCCGCGCCGCCAGCGACAAGGGCTACGCCGCGGTGACGATCACGGACATCGTCGAGCGGGCCGGCGTCTCGCGCCGCACCTTCTACGAGCATTTCGCGGACAAGGAGGCCTGCTTCCTCGCCGCCTACGACACCGGGATCGAGATCCTGCTCGCACGGATGCGCGACGCGGTCAACGCGATCCGTGGCGCCGACTGGCGCGCGTGGGCGCGTGCCAGCATCGAGGCGTACCTCGACGTGCTCGACGACGAGCCCAGCTTCGCCAGGGCGCTGCACATCGAGGTGTTCGCCGCCGGCCCCGACGCCCAGGCTCGCCGTGCGGAGATCATCTCGCTGCTGGCGGGGGAGTGGCGCCGGCTGTACGAGCGCGCCCGCCGCGCCGATCGCTCGCTACCGCCTACCCCGTGCCAGACGCTGCTCGCGACGATCGTCGTTGGCCACGAGGAGCTCGTCCGCGAGCAGCTGCGGACGGGCACGAGCGAGCCCCTGCACGAGCTCCTGGACGCGGCCTCGGCGATCGCGCTCGCGATCCTCGGTCCTACGCTGTGAAGCGGACCGTGATCACGTCGCCGTCGGCCACGACGTACTCGCGGCCCTCCAGGCGCAGGACGCCGCGCTCGCGAGCGCGCGCGTAGCCGCCCGCCTCGACGAGCGCCTCCCACCCGATCACCTCGGCGCGCACGAACCCGCGCTGGATGTCCGAGTGGATGAGCCCGGCGGCGTGCCACACCGACAGGCCCGTTCGCATGTGCCAGGACTGCGCCGGCTTGTCTTCGCCCGCGGTGAAGAAGGCGATCAGCGCCAGCAGCGAGAAGGCTCCGCGGACGACGGTGTCGAGCCCCGATTCCGCCAGGCCGAGATCGGCGCGCATCTCCGCCGCTTCCGCGGGGTCGAGCGACCCGAGTTCGGCCTCCAGCCGCGCCGAGACCGCCACCGCCGCCGCGCCCTGAGCCTCGGCGTGCTCGGCGATCGCCGCGGGCACCTCGTGGGATCCCTCCTCGACGTTGGCCACGAACAGGACCGGCTTGGCGGTCAGAGGCTGCAGCGACGCCATCGCCTCGGGCACTTCCTCGGGCGGAGGGACCGTGCGGGCTGGACGCCCCGCGCGCAGCGCCTGAACCAGGCGCTCGAGCCAGTCCGCCTCCGCCACGGCCCGGCGCTCGCCGCCCCGCGCGGCCCTGACCACGCGCTCGAGGCGCCGCTCGGCCTGCTCCAAGTCGGCATAGAGCAGCTCGGTCTCGATCGTCTCGATGTCCGCCAGCGGGTTCACCCGGCCTTCCGGGTGGACGACCCCCGGGTCCTCGTGCGCGCGGACGACGTGGACGATGGCGTCGGTCTCGCGGATGTTGGCCAGGAACTGGTTGCCGAGCCCCTCCCCGCGGTGCGCCCCCGCGACCAGGCCGGCGATGTCGTGGAAGGCGATCGTGTCCGGAACCACCTTCGAGGCGCCGACGGTGCGGGCGACCGCGTCGAGGCGCTGGTCGGCCACGGGGACGATCGCGACGTTCGGCTCGATCGTCGTGAACGGGTAGTTGGCCGCCTCGGCCGCGACTCCGGTCAGGGCCGAGAAGAGCGAGCTCTTGCCGGCGTTGGGCATGCCCACGATGCCGGCCTTCATCGCCGCCCCAGCCTCCCGACCAGGGTCCCGAGCACCGCTCCCGCCAGCACGTCGCTGGGGTAGTGGACGCCCAGGTAGGGACGGCTGGCGGCCAGGGCCAGCGCCTGTGCGTAGAGCACGCCCGCCGGTGCCAATCCTCGGTACGCGGCCGCCGCGGCGAACGAGGTCGTGGCGTGTGCGCTCGGGAACGACAGCGCGGTGACCGTCGGGGTCAGCGGCGGCCGGCCGCGAAGCCGAGGGCGCGGCCGGCGTACCGCGAACTTGATCGCCTGGTTCAGGGCGTAGGAGGCGAGCACGAGCTTCACTCCGCGCAGCCAGATCTCACGACGCGGGCGGTCGAACGTGGCTCCTGCCAGCCCGAGCGCGATCCAAATCCCCGCGTGCTCGCCCAGCCGCGAATACGCCGCGACGACCCGCTCCGCGGACCGGCTGTGGCCACGAGTGCGCGCGAAGATCAGCGCTCTGCGATCGAGGTCGGCGATCGCCACGGGCGGCTGAGCCCGCGGGCTAGGTCCCGAAGCCGACGCGGTGCTCTTCGTGGTCGACGAGCACGTACACGATCTTGCTCAAGTCGACGGCCACCGTGCCATCCTCGGCCTGGAGGTCGTGCCAGCCCTGGGTGCCCAGCGCCTGGCGCAGCTCCGTCAGCGCCGCCGGCAGCACGCGCGCGGCGAGCATCTGGCCGCCGAGGAAGCCGATGCTGATCTTCTGTGGTCGCTCGTCTGCCATCTCAGTGATTCTCCGCCGGCTGCACGATCTCGGTGAGGACGCCTCCGGTGGAGGCGGGGTGGACAAACGCTACCCGGGAGCCGCGGATCCCGCTCCGCGGCTGCTCGTCGATCAGCCGCAGCCCCGCGTCGGCCAGGGACCGCAGGGTGCCCGCGACGTCATCTACGCGGTAGGCGACGTGATGCAGGCCTGGCCCCTTGCGCTCCAGGAACTTGCCCACCGGCGTGTCGGCCGAGAGCGGCTGCAGCAGCTCGATGTGGCCGTCCCCGACGTCGAGCAGCGCGGCGTCGACGCCCTGCTCCTGCACGGTCTCGCGGTGGACGAGCGGCATCCCGAGCGCGTCGCGGTACAGCGCGAGCGCTTCGTCGATGTCCGGCACGGCGACGCCGACGTGATCGATCGTGGACAGCATCCGGCGCGGGAGGATAACCGCCCGGCGGCCGGGGCCTACTCGCCCGTCTGCTCCTCGGACTCCCGCCGGACGGCCGTCGCCGCAGCGATCCCCAGCTCGCCTCCGCCCAACCGCGGCGGCGCGGCGGCGGGGATGCCGGCCATGATCCGGTCGATGTCCGGGCGCTCGAGGACCTCGTTGGAGAGCAGCGTGGCCGCCAGCTCGTCGAGCTGGGGCCGGTGGGAGTCGATGATCGCCAGCGCGGCCCGCATCGCTTCGTCGGCCAGGTCGCGCACCTCCTCGTCGCGCACCCGGCGCGCAGCCTCGGATGCGCTTCCGTCGGAGACCACCCGGAGCGAGCGGATGCCGGTGCCCATCGCGTACTCGTGGACCATCGCCTGGGCGATTTCCGCCACGCGCTTCAAATCATCGGAGGCGCCCGTGGTGATGGAGCCGATAACAAGCTGCTCGGCGGCTCGTCCGCCGAGCAGCATCGTCATGAAGTCGATGAGCTCCTCGCGGGTCTTCAGGTAGCGGTCCTCCTCGGGCAGGTTCAGCGTGTAGCCGAGCGCCTTGCCGCGGGGGACGATCGAGATGCGGTGCACGCGGTCGACCGAGGGCAGGAGCTCGCCGCACAGGGCATGGCCGCCCTCGTGGTAGGCCACGACCCGCTTCTCGTGGTCGGTGAGCGCGCGGCGGGACTGCATGCCAGCCACCACGCGCTCGAGCGCGGAGTCGAAGTCGCGCATCGTCACCTCGCGGGCGTCGCGACGAGCGGCGAAGATCGCGGCCTCGTTGCAGATGTTGGCCAGGTCGGCGCCGGTCAGCCCGGAGGTCTGGCGCGCGACCAGCTTCAAGTCCACGTCGCCCGACAGCGGCTTGTTGCGCGAATGCACGTGCAGGATGCGCTCGCGGCCGCCGACGTCAGGCGGGGTGACGAAGATCTGGCGGTCGAAGCGCCCGGGGCGCAGCAGCGCGGGGTCGAGCTTCTCGAGCAGGTTCGAGGCCGCGATCACGACCACGTCCTTGCGGGCGCTGAACCCGTCCATCTCGACCAGCAGCTGGTTGAGCGTCTGGTCGCGCTCACCCGAGATGTCCATCCCGCGATGGCCGCCGACCGCGTCGAGCTCGTCGATGAACACGATCGCCGGCGCGTTCTTGCGCGCGATCCGGAAGAGCCGCCTGATCCGGGCGGCGCCCAGGCCGGCGAACATCTCCACGAACGAGGCAGCGGACTGGGAGTAGAAGCGCGCCCCGGACTCGTGGGCCACGGCCTTGGCCAGCAGCGTCTTGCCCGTCCCGGGCGGGCCGTGGAGGAGGATGCCCTTGGGCACCTTGGCTCCGAGCTCGCGGAAGCGCTGGGGGGCGCGCAGGTACTCGACCACCTCGCGCAGCTCCTCCTTGGCCTCCTCGGCGCCGGCGATGTCCGACCAGCCGATCGAAGGCGAGGCCTCGGGCTTGATCTCGACCGGCTTGGTCTTCGGCATGTAGCGCATGAGCGCGAACACGGCGATGACCAGCAGCCCCATGAACAGGATGGGCAGCCAGTGGAGCATGAACGTCTGAACGTCCGGCTCCCAGAGGAAGTTGGCGAAAGTCATGGGCCCTGTGGCGCTCATCGGCAGACGGGCTCGGCTACTGAACCCTCTCGAGCCTGGGATTCGGCGCGTACCCCCGGCCCACCTTCGCGCAGGGCTCGCCGTCGAGCAGCACCACGTCGGCCGTGAAATCGTTCTGGCCGCGGATCAGTGAGGACCCCACGCCGTAGGCGTCGACGGGGATCCCCGCCGCCTCGAACTCCGCGATCCGCGCCGCCGTGAACCCGCCGCTGGCCACGATCCGCACGTCCGGGAAGCCGGCCCCGTCGAGCGCGCCCCGGACCTTCTCGACCAGCCGCGGGTTGACCCCGGTCGGCTTGAAGCCACCCATCTCGCTCCACAGCGCGCGGTCGACCAGGTCCTCGGAGGTGTCCAGTCGCACGCCCCAGAGGTCGTGGCCGAGCGCCTCGGCCACCTCGAGCGCGGTGCGGATCGAGTCGTTCTCGAAGTCGACGAGCACGGTGATGTTCATCTCCTCGCGGAAGCGCTGGGCGAACAGGCTCGCGGCGCGCACGGTGTCGCCCCCGTAGGCCGCGATCAGCCCGTGCGGCACCGTCCCGATTCCGCGCCCGCCCCACCACGAGGCCTGGGCGTCGGTGGAGACGCCGATCGCCCCGGCTACGTGCGCGCTCCAGCCGTCACCGGTCTGCACGAGCCAGTGGTCGTGGCGGGCGGGGAAGTAGAAGATCTGCTTGCCGCGTGCGGCCTGCACGACCTCGAGCACGTTGCGCATGACCAGGGAGCGCCGCGCCATCACGCCCAGGTAGACGGTCTCCAGGTGGGCGAACAGGCTGTAGTCGCCCTCGATCGTCATCACCGTCTCGCGCGCGGCTATGTGGTCGCCCTCGCGCAGGGCGTGGACGACCAGCTGATCCCAGCCCGGCACCCACGTCTCGTTCTCGAACCGGCCCGAGCACAGCTTCAGCACCGCGATCGCCTCGTCGATCCCGCCGAGGACCGAGTCGCGCTTCTGGAACACCTGCATCGTCACGTGCGGGTGGTGACCGTCTTCCTCCAGCAGCTGCTTGGTGTAGACGAAGTAGGCGTCGGAGTAATAGCCCGCGCGGATCCGCTCCACCGGCAGGCGAAAGACGTCGGGATGCAGGCGCGTCTGAGTCTCGGTCGCCATGCGAGGAGTCTATTTAGGGGGCCGCTCACGCGGCCCTTGTTTGGGCCCTGGGGACAGTGGTACGCTCGCTTGGCGATGCTCGCAATCTCTCGACCGTGACTCCGCTCCGGCCCGCCGCGACCCACTGAGGGTCGGGCCGGCCGCCCGAGCCGTCCTGTCGTTGCCGTTCCCGTCGTCGAGAGAGTTCCGTGAGTACGTACCTGCGCGTCCTGCGCCACCCAGATTTCCGATACCTGTTCCTCGGCCAGTCGGCCAGCGCCGTCGGCGACCACGTGGTCGTGGTCGCGCTCGCGCTGTTCATCACCCAGCGCACCGGCTCGCCGACCGACCTCGGGCTGGTGCTCGCGGCGCAGGCCCTGACGCTCGTCGCGCTCTTGCTGTTCGGCGGCGTCTGGGCCGACCGGCTTCCGCGCCATCGGATCATGATCGGCACCGACGTGGCGCGGGCGGCGCTGCACGCGATCGTCGCGGCGCTGATCTTCACCGGGGCGATCCGCATCTGGCAGCTCGTCGTCGTCGAGGCGCTGTTCGGCGCCGCCCAGGCGTTCTTCCAGCCCGCCTACACGGGTCTCATCCCGCAGACCGTGCCCGAAGAGCTGATCCAGGACGCCAAGGCCCTGACCGAAACGGTGGCCAACGTCGCCTTCCTGGTCGGCCCCGCGCTCGCCACTGCGCTCGTGCTGGGGGTAGGCGCCGGCGAGGCCTTCGCGTTCGACGCGGCGACGTTCGTGCTGAGCGCGGTGCTGCTGATGCGCGTGCGGCCCCGGCGCCGCGGTGCGGAGCGGGCGCCGGCGTCGGTCCTGCAGGAGCTCCACGACGGCTGGCGGGAGGTCCGCTCGCGCACCTGGGTGTGGGTGGTCATCGCGGTCTTCACCGGCGCGATCCTGTGTGTGTTCGCGACCTGGTACGCGCTCGCGCCGGTGATCGCGCGCGACCTCTACGGCAGCGCCGGCGTGTTCGGGTTGATGGAGAGCCTGGCCGGACTCGGGGCCGTGACCGGTGGGCTGCTGGCCCTGAGGTGGCGTCCGCGACGACCGCTGCTGGCGGGAATGGTGCTGATGCTGGCGTGGCCGGTGTGCGACGGCTTGTTCGCGCTCGGCGCGCCGCTCGCGGTTCTCGTGGCGTTCGCGTTCATGACCGGCTTGGGCTTCGCGCTCATGATGATCTGGTGGGAGACCGCGCTCGCGCGGCACATTCCGCCGGCCGCGCTCTCACGCGTCAGCGCCTGGGACTGGATGGGCTCGCTGGCGCTGCTACCGCTCGGCTACCTGCTGGCCGGGCCGCTGGCCGCTGCTCTCGGTCCGCGTACGGTGCTCGGCGCGGGCGCCGCGGTCGGCCTCGGACTGCTCGCGCTGGGGCTGCTGCCGCGCTCGGTCCGTGAGCTGAACGGCGGCTCAGCCGAGCAGCCGCTCGGCGAGATCCGCGTAGAAGCGCGCAGCGAAGCCTAGGTCGCGCACGTCGATTCGCTCGTCCGCGTTGTGGACCAGCGGTGCGGCCTCGAGCAGCGTCATGTGCCGCTGGGGGAAGAAGCCGTAGGCGATGCAGTCGGGGAACGCCTCGCGAAACCAGCGCGAGTCCGAGAAGCCGGGAAGGATCACGGGCACCGCCTCGGCGCCCGGGTCTTCGCCGCGGACCCATTCCTCGATCGCCGACATCAACTCGCTCTGCACCGGTGAGCTGTTGCCGCTGACCTTCTCGGTGAACTCCATCTCGAGCCCGCGGGCGTGCTCGCCCAGCACCTCCTCGATCCGGGTCCGGGCGACGTCCTCCCCCAGCCCCGGCGGCACCCGGCAGTCGACCTTGAGATACGCGCGCGAGGGGATGACGTTGACCTTCTCGGACGCGCCGGCCATGGTCGGGGTCAGCGTCACGCCGAGCATCGGCTCGATCAGCGTGAGCAGAGCGGGCTCGCTTGCCCGGATGCGCTCGAGCGCGCGCTGCGGCTGCTCGGGGTCCTCGCCGATCCCGCGCAGGAGCGCGGCCGGCCCCTCGGTGAGGTCGAACGACGGCTGCGTGGAGGCCAGCCGCTCGAGCACCGGTCCCAGCTTGAGCAGCGCGTTGTCGCCGGTACGGGGCAGCGAGGCGTGACCGGCGGCGCCGTGCGCGGTGAGCGTGAAGCGAAAGATGCCCTTCTCCGCGCAGCAGACGCCATAGCGCCGGCGCCCGTCGAGCTCGAACACCTCGCCGCCGCCCTCGTTCAGGAGCATGTCGCAGTGCACCTTGTCCGGATGCGTCGAGGTCAGCCACTGCGCCCCCAGCTCACCGCCGGTTTCCTCGTCTGAGACGAAGACGAGCTTGAGGGCGCCGCTGCGCGGCCGCCAGCCCCGTCGCGCCAGGCCCGCCGCCGCCACCGCCTCGGCCGCCACCTGCGACTTCATGTCCAGCGCGCCGCGGCCCCACAACATGCCCTCGTCGAGCTCGCCGCTCCAGGGATCGTGGCGCCACTCCGAGGGGTCGGCCAGCACGGTGTCGACGTGGCCGAGGTACAGGAGCGCTGGCCCGGCTGACTCGCCGTGCAGCGTTGCCACGAGGTTGGGCCGGTTCTCGCTGGCGCCGAGGACCTCGGTCTCGAACCCGGCCTCGCGCAGGTAGCCGGCCAGGTATTCGATGGCGGGCCGTTCGTTTCCGGGCGGATTGACGGTGTTGAAGCGAACCAGCCGCTGCAGGACGCGCGTCGTCTCTTGCTGTAGCTCGTCCGCCATGGCCTTTGCGGAGCCTAGCTGCCAATACGATCCGCCTTCGTGAGCGACGACGACCTGGAGCTGGCACTGGCGCTCGCCGACGTGGCCGACTCGATCACGCTCGGTCGCTATCGCGCCGAGGACCTGGCCGTCGAGACCAAGCCTGATCTCACGCCGGTCACCGAGGCCGACCGCAGGGTCGAGACCGCGGTCACCGAACGCCTGGCGCAGGCCCGCCGAGACGACTCGGTGCTCGGCGAGGAGTACGGCAGCACCGAGAGCGGCGGCGGGCGAAGGTGGATCATCGACCCGATCGACGGCACGAAGAACTACGTCCGCGGCATCCCGGTGTGGGCCACGCTGCTGGCGCTCGAGGAGCAGGGTGAGCTCGTCGTCGCCGTGGTCTCGGCGCCGGCACTGGCACGGCGGTGGTGGGCCAGCCGTGGTGGTGGCGCCTTCGCCCAGGATGAGCTGGGCGGGGCGCCGCGGCGGATCCGGGTCTCGGCCGTCGGTGCGCTGGACGATGCCCAGCTCTGCTACTCGGGGTTCGACGGCTGGGAGGACGGGCTGGGGACGCTGGTCGACCTTGGCCGGCGCTGCTGGCGTACGCGGGGTTTCGGGGATTTCTGGGGCTACATGCTCGTGGCCGAGGGCGCGGCCGAGATCGTGTGCGAGGCGGTCGTTTCGCTGTGGGACCTGGCCGCGCCGCAGCTGATCGTCGAGGAAGCCGGGGGCCGCTTCACCGACCTCGCGGGCCGCCGCACGGCGGACGGGGGCGATGCCCTCGCGACCAACGGCCGCCTGCACGACGCGGCGCTGTCGATTGTGGGTCGGGGTCCCAGATGACCCTGTTCGACGATCCGCAGGCCGACAGCCAAGGAGTCCCCGGCGACGCGCCGCTTGCCACGCGCATGCGGCCGCGCGCGCTCGAGGAGTTCGTGGGTCAGGAGCGCCTGCTCGCCGCCGGCTCGGCTCTGCGGCGGGCGATCGAGGAGGGCCACCCTCATTCGATGATCCTGCACGGGCCCCCGGGCAGCGGCAAGACGACGCTGGCGCGGATCGTCGCCGAGGCCTCGGGCGCCGCCTTCGAGGAGGAGAGCGCCGTGCAGGCCGGGCGGGCCGAGGTGCGCGCGGTGATCGAGCGCGCCCGCGAGCGTCTGCGTGGCACCGGGACCAGGACGATCTTCTTCCTGGACGAGATCCACCGCTTCAACAAGGCCCAGCAGGACGCGTTGCTGCCCGCGGTCGAGGACGGTCTGGTGACGTTGATCGGCGCCACCACCGAGAATCCGTACTTCGAGGTCAACTCGGCTCTGATCTCCCGCACGCACGTGTACGAGCTCGACGGGCTCACCGCGGCGAACATCCGGAGCCTGCTCGACCGAGCGGTGGCCGGCGGCGGAATGCGGGCCGCCGGAGCGGATCGCCGCCGACGCGCTCGAGTTTCTCGCCGAGCGCTCAGGCGGCGACGCCCGCACGGCTCTGAACGCGCTCGAGCTGGCGTGCGAGGCGGCAGGCGAGGGACAGGCGGTGACCCTGGCCCACGCCGAGGACGCGCTGCAGCGGCGCGCGCTGCTCTACGACCGTCAGGCCGACCGCCACTACGACACGATCTCGGCCTGGATCAAGGCCACGCGCGGCTCGGACCCCGATGCCTCGCTGTATTACCTCGCGGTCATGCTCGAGGGAGGCGAGGACCCGCGCTTCATCGTCCGCCGGATGGTCGTTCTGGCCTCGGAGGACATCGGCAACGCCGACCCGCAGGCGCTCGTCGTGGCCACGGCCGCGGCGGCCGCCGTCGAGCACGTCGGCCTTCCCGAGTGCCAGTTCGCGCTCGCCCAGGCCGCGATCTACCTCTCGCTGGCTCCGAAGTCAGACGCCGCCAAGCGCGCCATCGTCGCCGTACGGGAGGAGATCCGCGAGCACGGCGCGCAGGCACCGCCCCCTCATCTGCGCTCCTCCACGCGCAGCGACCGGCAATATGACAATCCGCACAAGCGCGCGGGGCACTTCTCACCCCAGGAGCTGCTTCCCGACGCCGCCATCGGAAAGCGCTTCTACGAGCCCGACGAAGCCGAGGCGGCGCTGCGAGCGCGGCTGCAGGAAATCCGCCGCGCGCGCGGCAGAACCTGAGATTTGCACGGTCTTTCTGGAGGATTCGCGGCCAACGCGTTAGAAACGAACCAACCTCACAGAACGCGTCCGGGCCGCGGCTAGCCTCGAATACATGGAGTCAGAGAACCTCATGCTCCGCCATCACGAGCTGCCCGACGGCCTGCGCGTTCGCCTGCGCTTGGTGCAGTCGCGCGACATCCCCGCCATTCACGCGCTGGCCCTGGTTTCGGGTTCCGCGCTCGAGGCGCTCGACGTGGCGCGCCTGGTGCGCGCCGACCCTCGCCGGCGGATCGTGATCTGTGCCTCCGCGCTGGTCGGTACCACACAGGCGCTGGTCGGCGTGGCCGCAATGGACGCGGATGCCGAGGAGCCGGATCTGCTCTGCGTCGAGCCCGGTGCGGACGAGCGGCTCTCGGAGCTCCTGGTGCGCGCACTGAGGACGCGGTCCGCCGCGCTCTCGGGCCCGCGCGCTGCCTGAGCACCCGCGCAGGCAAGTACCCTGACCAGCCGTGGAGGCCGCCGCCACCGGGCAGCTCGAGTCGTTCAGTCCCGCGACGGGTGAGCGCCTCGGGGCGGTGGGCATCACCGCGCCGGGCCAGGTGCAGGCGGTGGTGGACGCGGTGGCCAAGGTCCAGCCGTTCTGGGCCCAGCTGACGCTGGGGGACCGCGCGCGCTACCTGGAGCGGGCGGCGCAGGTCGTGATCGACGAGGCTGACCAGCTCCGCGACCTGATCGCGCGCGAGCAGGGAAAGCCGTGCACCGAGGCCTTCTCGATGGAGATCCTGCCCACGCTCGACGCCCTCGGATGGATCGCGCACAGCGGCGCCGAGCTCCTCGCGGACGAGAAGATCCCGATGACGCAGCTCTTCCTGCGCACGAAGCGGGCGGCCTTCATCTACGAGCCCCTGGGCGTGATCGGTGTGATCTCGCCGTGGAACTACCCCTGGAGCATTCCCCTGGTCGAGGTCGCGATGGCGCTCATGGCCGGCAACGGCGTCGTGCTCAAGCCGGCCTCGCTGACGCCGCTGATCGGTGAGCGGATCTGTCGCGCCTTCGAGCGTGCCGGCGTACCCGAGGGCCTGATCCGGGTGATCCACGGGCCCGGCACCGGGCAGGCGCTGGTGCAGTCCAGCGCGGTCAAGATCTTCTTCACGGGTTCGGTGCAGGCCGGGCGCGAGGTGGGGGCCGAGTGCGCACGGCGACTGAAAGGCTCGGTGCTCGAGCTGGGCGGCAAGGACCCGATGATCGTCCTGCCCGACGCGGGGCTCGAGCATGCCGTGGCGGGCGCGCTGTGGGGCGCCTTCGCCAACTCAGGGCAGACGGGCTCGGGCATCGAGCGGCTCTATGTGATGCGCGAGATCGCCGAGCCGTTCATCGCCGGCGTGGTCGCCGGCGCGCAGAGGCTGCGACTGGGCGATCCGCTGCGCTGGGAGACCGAGATCGGCCCGATGGTCTCGCGCGAGGAGTTCGAGCGCGTCGAAGGGCTCGTCCAGGACGCGCTCGCCGGGGGAGCCACGCTGCACTGCGGCGGACCCGCGGCGGCGCCCGCCGGTGTCGAGCAGGGGAATTTCTTTGCCCCCGCCGTACTCACCGACGTGCGCCCGGACATGCGCCTCATGCGCGAGGAGGTGTTCGGGCCGGTGCTCCCGATCTCCGTCGTCGACTCCGAGGACGAGGCGGTCGCGCTCGCCAACGACTCCGATTACGGCCTCGGCGCCTCGGTGTGGACCTGCGACCGCGGCCGAGGCGAGCGCTTCGCCTCCGAGCTCGAAGCCGGAATGGTGTGGATCAACGATCACATGTTCAGTCACGGCGCCTGGCAGTGCTCGTGGGGCGGGGTCAAGCAGTCCGGGCTGGGTCGCACGCACTCGAAGTTCGGGCTCTACGAGTGCGTGAACGTGAAGGTCCGCGTGTGGGAGCGCTCGGCCCTGCGCGACCCGTGGTGGCATCCCTACGACGAGACGCTCGGGCAAGCGCTGCGCCAGAGCGCGGCCGTGCTCTACGGCCGGCCCTCGATCCGTGCCGGCGCCCTGCGTGACGGCATGGCGCCGCTGCTCAGGCTGGGGGCGCGGATGGCTCGAGACGCCGTCGGTCGTTAGCCCGCTGCGGCGGGAGGGCTACCCTATGCCCATGCCGGCTCAGGCCTACCAGGGCAAGGAATGCGTGTGCCAGCTGCGCCGCGGGATCTGCGATCAGTCCTGCGTGCAGGACATGCTGGCGACGCCCTTCTACATCGCCTGCCTGCGCCTCACCAACCGCCGCTGCCTGGTCGTCGGCGGCGGTGACGTCGGCCTCGAGAAGGTCGAAGGCCTGCTCGCCTGCGACGCCGACGTGACGCTGGTCGCGCCCGAAGCGCATCCCCAGCTCGTGCAGCTCTCGCTCGAGGGCTCGATCCGCTGGGAGCGGCGCGAGTACCAACCCCAGGACCTCGAGGGTTGCCTGATCGCGATTGCCGCGACGAGCGATACCGACGTGAACATCCGCGTGTTCGAGGACGCCGAGGCGCGGGCGATGCTGGTCAACGTCGTCGACGTGCCGCCGCTGTGCAACTTCATCCTGCCCGCGATCGTGCGCACCGGGCCCCTCGCCGTGGCGATCTCGACCGCCGGCGCGTCGCCGGCGCTGGCCAAGCGCATGAAACGGGAGATCGCCGAGCTGTTCGGCGAGCCCTACGCCGACCTGGCCATCCTCCTCAACGACGCCCGCGGGTGGGCGAAGGCCACGCTGCCGACCTACCAGGACCGCAAGCAGTTCTTCGAGGAGATCGTGAACGGGCAGCCCGATCCGATCGAGCTGCTGCGCGATGGGGACGTCCAGGCCGTGCGCGACCTGATCGCGGCGGCTCAGCGGACGCATGCCCCGGCCTGAGCTGACGCACCTCGACGCCGCCGGGCGAGCGCGGATGGTCGATGTGGGCGAGAAGCCGCCGACCGACCGGCGTGCGCTGGCCCGCGCGGTCGTGCGGGTCTCCACCGACTCGGCGGAGGCCGTGGCCGCAGGAGACACACCTAAGGGTGACGTCCTCGGCGTGGCGCGCGTGGCCGGCATCCTGGCCGCCAAGCGCACCGCTGAACTGATCCCGCTCTGCCATCCGCTCGCCCTGTCCTTCGTGGGCGTGGAGGGGGAGGTCGATCGCGAGCGGGGCGAGATCGTGCTCACGGCCGAGGTCAGAACGACCGGGCCGACGGGCGTCGAGATGGAGGCGATGACGGCGGTCTCCGTGGCGGCGCTCACGGTGTACGACATGGTGAAAGGCATCGAGCGCGGTGCCCGGATCGCCGAGATCGCGCTGCTCGAGAAGTCCGGCGGGCGCTCGGGGGAGTGGCGGCGGCAGTAGCGCGGCCTCTAAGCTCGCCGCCGCATGAAGGCAGCGATTCTCACGATCTCGACCTCGGTCGCCGCCGGCGACAGCGAGGACATCTCCGGAAAGGCCCTGGCCGAGCATGCGCGCGCCGCCGGTGCGGAGATCACCGACCAGGACGTCGTGCCCGACGACCGCGCCGCGATCGCCGGGTGGCTGCGCGACCACGCCGCCGGCGAGACCTCGCTGATCTTCACCACCGGGGGGACCGGCCTGACGCCCGATGACGTCACGCCGGAGGCGACGCGCGAGGTCATCGACCGCGAGGCACCGGGCTTCGCCGAGGCGATGCGCGCGGAATCGCTCAAGTACACGCCGATGGGGATCCTGACCCGGGGCGTGTCGGGTGTGGCAGGCCGCACGCTGATCATCAACTTCCCCGGCAATCCGAAGGCGATCGGGCAGCTGTTCGGAGTGGTCGCACCCACGCTCGAGCACGCGGTCGCGACGCTGCGCCGCGAGAGTGGGCGCCCCGCCCGCCATTGAGCTGCGGGGGCTGGTCCGCCACTTCGGTGAGCGGACCGTCCTGCGCGAGGTCTCGGTCACCGTTCCGGCCGGGACGACGCTGGCCGTCCTGGGCCGAAACGGGGCCGGCAAGTCGACCCTGCTGCGGATCCTGGCCACGCTGCTCCGCCCTCACGGCGGGGAAGTGGCGGTGTTCGGGGAGGCGCTCCCGGCTCGCGGGTTCGCGGTCCGCGGGCGCGTGGGCCTGCTGGCTCACGAACCGCTGCTCTACAGCGACCTGACGGGCGCGGAGAACCTCCGCTACCACGCCCGGCTGCACGACGTGGCACCCGGGCGAGTGGACGAGCTTCTCGACGCGGTGGCGATGCGTGAGTTCGCGGACGAGCCGGTGCGGTTGCTCTCGCGGGGGATGGTGCAGCGCCTGGCCGCGTGCCGTGCCGTCCTGCACCGCCCGCAGCTGCTCCTGCTCGACGAGCCGCGGGCGAATCTCGACCCGGGAGCGAGCGAGCTGCTCGAGCCGCTGATCGGATCCGGCAGCGGCACGACCCGCGTGCTGACCAGCCACGATCCGCAGGCGGCGCTGCGGGAGTCCGACCTCGTGCTGGGCCTCAAGGCGGGGCGGGCGGCGATCTGCGCCGAGCCGGCATCGATCGACCCCGCCGCGCTGCGGGAGCTGTACGCGTGAAGACGGCCGCGACGGTCCTGCGCAAGGACCTGCGTCTCGAGCTGCGGACCTTCGAGACGCTGCCCGCGATGATCCTCTTCTCGCTCACCACGTTCGTCATCTTCCACTTCGCGCTGAACCGCGCCACGATCGCCGGTCAGCTCGCCGCCGGCGTGCTGACCGCGACGCTCCTGTTCGCCTCGATGCTCGGCGTGGGCAGGCTGTTCGTGGCCGAGCGTGAGCAGGGCGGCTTCGACGCCTTTCTGCTCGCGCCGGTCGACCGCACCGCGCTCCTGGTCGGAAAGGCGGCGGCGCTGTTCCTGTTCCTGGCCGTGCTGGAGCTGGTCGCCGTGCCGGCGTTCGCGCTGCTGCTCCTGGGCCCGTCGGTAGGGCCGGGACTGGGTGGCCTCGTCGCGATCCTGGCGCTGGCCGATGTCGGACTGGCCGTGATCGGCGCCCTCGTCTCGGCCATCGCGGTGCACACTCGCGCCCGGGACCTGATCGGGCCGGTGATCGGGCTGCCGCTCCTCATCCCCGCGCTGATCGCCACCGCGCGGGGCCTTGGGCCGCTGCTCAGCGCGCACAGCAGTGGATCGCCGCCGGCCAAGTGGCTGGCCATACTGGCTCTTTATGATCTGGTGTTTGCACTGCTCTCCTACGCGGTGTTCGACTTCCTCCTCGAGGACTGAGAGCTTTTGACCACCTTCGGACGCGGCCTACGCGGACTATCGATAGCCACCGTCGCGACGATCACGCTGGCGCTGGCGCTCGTCTTCTTCTACGCACCGCTGGACGCCGACCAGGGCTTCATCCAGAAGATCTTCTACATCCATGTGCCGCTCGCGATTGTCTCGCTGTGCGGCTTCATCGCGGGCGGCGTGTTCGCGATCGCGCACCTGCGCACGCGCGACCGCCGCTGGGACATGCGGTCCTACGTGGCCATCCACATGGCCCTCATCTTCGCCATCGGCGCGCTCATCACCGGCTCGATCTGGGCCAAGGCGTCATGGGGGCACTGGTGGGTGTGGAACGAGCCGACGCTCGTCTCCTACCTGATCGTCGTGCTGATGTACGCGACCTATCAGCCGCTTCGCTTCTCGATCGAGGACTCCGAGCGCCAGGCCCGCTACGCCAGCGTGTTTGCGGTCGTCGCCGGGGCGTTCGTCCCGCTGAACTTCATCGCCGTGCGGCTCGCCCAGCAGTTCGTGCACCCGCGCGTGCTCACGCTCACAGGAGGCAACCTGCCCGGCTCGATGCGGCTCACCTTCCTGATCTCGCTCGCCGGGGTCACGCTGCTGTTCGTCACGCTGTGGAAGTACGAGATGGCGGCCAAGGCGGCGCGCATGCAGCTGCGCTCGCTGCGCCGCACGCTGCTGGGCGACGAGGCGCTGCGGCCGCTGGGCCGCAGTGCGGCGCCGTCATGAGCTCGCTCGTCCTCGCCGCGCCGGCGCTGCCGCTGCATTCCGCCGGCAAGTACGTCGCCGGCGCCTACGTCGTGTTCGTCGCCCTCGTGCTGATCTACGTGGCCATCATGGCCCGCCGGCTCAGTCGCACCCAGCGCGAGCTGACGGAGCTGCGCCGCCAGGCCGACGAGCGCTCGCGGGGCGACCGGCCCGACGGCGAGCGCGACCGGGAGACGGCGGTCGCGTGAGCGAGCTGCTGGCCATCGGGATCTCGCACAAGACGGCACCGGTCGAGGTCCGTGAGCGCCTCGCGCTGCCCGAGGCTCGCGCCGCGGACTTCCTGCGCGACCTGCGCGGCACGGGCGAGGTTCACGAGGCGGTCGCGATCTCCACGTGCAACCGGACCGAGCTCTATCTCGTCGTCGGCGATCCGGTCGAGGCCGAGAGCCGGGTCCTGACGATGCTGGCCGCCCAGGCCGGGATCCGCCCCACCTCGCTGGCCCAGGCCATCTACTCGCATCGCAACTGCGACGCGGCGCGCCACTTGTACCGGGTCACCGCGGGCCTCGAGTCGATGATCGTCGGCGAGGCCGAGATCCAGGGCCAGGTCAAGCGCGCCTACGACGCGGCACAGGCCAAGGAGACGACCGGGCCGCTCACCCACCGCCTGTTCATGGCTGCGCTGGCCGCCGGCAAGCGCGTGCGCACCGAGACCGCAATCGGCGAGCGCCAGCTCAGCCTGCCGGCCGTGGCGGTGGCCCTGGCCCGGGAGCGCCTCGGCGACCTGCACGGCCGCCGCGTGGTCATCGTGGGCACCGGCGAGACGAGCGAGCTCACGGCGCGAGCTCTGGCCGACAGCGGCGGGCACACCGTCTTCGTGGCCAACCGCCGGCGCGATCGGGCGCTAAGCCTGGCGCGCCGCTACGGCGGCACGAGCGTCAGCTTCGATGAGCTGCCCGAGGCTCTGAGCGACGCCGACATCGTGGTCGCGGCCACCGCCTCGCCGCACCTCCTGCTCGAGGCGCGCGAGGTCTCCCAGGTCATGGACCTCCGCGCCGATCACGCGATCCTGCTCATCGATCTCGCGGTTCCGCGCGACATCGACGCCGACTGCGGCGAGCTGCCCGGCGTGTCGCTGTTCGACATCGACGACCTGCAGGCGGTGATCGCCCGCAACCTCAAGGTTCGCCAGGCCGAGGCACGCAAGGCCGAGGGGATCATCGAAGAGGAGATCCAGCACTTCGCGGCGTGGCTGGGGTCGCTGGAGGTGCTGCCCACGATTGCCGCGCTCCGCGCCCGGGCGACCGAGATCGCCGAGGAGATCGTGGCCGAGAACGCCGGCCGGTGGGAGAGCGCGTCGGCCCGTGACGTCGAGCGCGTAGAGGCGATCGCTCGCGCGGTGGTCAACCGGCTCCTGCACGAGCCCACACTGCGGATGAAGGAGCTGCGCGACGATCGTGTGCACGCGCGGATGGCGCTCGTGCGCGAGCTGTTCAGTCTCGTCTCGGAGGAGTCCGAGGAGGCCGCCGCGTCCGAGGCGGCCGCCGCGTCCGAAGCGACCGCCTCGTCCGACACGGCCGCCGCCGAGCCGCCGGCCGACGAGCAGCCTCTGGCCGAGGTGCGCGCGATCTCGGAGCACCGCCGGCGCTGATGCGCGTCGGCACGCGCGGGAGCGCTCTGGCGCTCGCGCAGGCGCGGTGGGTGGCCGAGCAGCTGGATCCGGGAGCCGAGCTTGTGCCGATCACCACCTCGGGCGATCGCGCCGCGGCCGTCGGCGACAAGTCCCGCTGGGTCTCCGAGCTCGAGGCGGCGCTGCTCGAGGACCGCATCGACATCGCGGTGCACTCGGCCAAGGACGTTCCGGCCGAGCTTCCGGAAGGGCTCGAGCTGGTCGCGTTCCCGCCGCGCGCCGACGCCCGCGACGCCATCTGCGGAGCGGGATCGCTGGCCGAGGTGGCGCCCGGCGCCCGGGTCGGGACGAGCAGCCTCAGGCGCGCCGCCCAGCTCCGCTCCGCGCGGGAGGACCTCGAGCTCGTGACGATCCGCGGCAACGTCGACACGCGGCTGCGCAAGCTGGCCGAGGAGGAGATCGACGTCCTGGTGCTGGCTCTGGCCGGGCTGCAGCGCCTGGGTCGCGCCGATGAAGCCGGCGGCGTCCTGCACGAGCTCGTCCCCGCCGCCGGCCAGGGCGCACTGGCCCTGGAGGCGCGCCCAGGCACGACCGTGCCCGAGTCGCTCCGCGACCCGGACACGACCGACTGCGTGCTGGCTGAGCGCGAGCTCACGCGCGCGCTGGGGGCGTCGTGCAACACACCCATCGGGGTGCACGCCCGGCGCCTGGACGCCGGTACGCTCGAGCTCACGGCGTGGGTCGGTGCTGCGGACGGCTCGGCGTGGATCGCCGATCGGCTGTCCGGGCCGGCCGCCGGCCTGGGGGCGAGCGTCGCCGAGCGCCTGCTCTCGGCGGGGGCGCAGGAGCTTCTGCAGGGCGTGGCACCGTGACGGTGTACCTCGTCGGCGCGGGTCCCGGTGATCCCGGGCTGCTCACCGCCCGAGCGCTCGAGCTGATCGCTGCCGCCGACGTGATCGTCTACGACCGGCTGATCCCCGCCTCGGCGCTCGAGGGCGCGCGGCCCGAGGCTGAGCTCGTGTACGCGGGCAAGCAAGGAGGCGGGGCCTCGACCTCCCAGGAGGAGATCGAGCACCTGCTCGTGCAGCACGGCGGCGCGGGCCGGACGGTCGTGCGCCTGAAGGGTGGCGACCCGTTCGTGTTCGGGCGGGGCGGCGAGGAGGCCGAGGCGTTGCTCGCCGCCGGCATCCCGTTCGAGGTCGTACCCGGGATCACAGCCGGCGTGGCCGCGCCGGCCTACGCCGGGATCCCGGTGACCCATCGGGAGCTGGCCAGCGCCGTCGCCTTCGTCACCGGTCACGAGGACCCGGGCAAACCTGAGACAGCGCTCGACTGGGACGCGCTCGCCCGCTTCCCGGGAACGCTCGTCGTCTACATGGGCGTGCGTCGCCTCGAGGCGATCACCGAGCGCTTGCTCGCCGGTGGTCGAGCGGGTTCCGAGCCCGCGGCCGTGATCGAGCGGGGCAGTCTGCCAGGGATGAACGTGGCTCGGGGGACCCTGGATGACATCGCCGCCGTCGCGGCCCAGGCGGGGATCCGGGCGCCGGCGGTGGCGCTGTTCGGTCCCGTCGCCGCGCTGCGCGAGAAGCTCCGGTGGTTCGAGACCCGGCCCCTGTCCGGCCTGCGTGTCGCCGTCACCCGCGCCCGCGCGCAGGCCAGCGGGCTGGCGGCGCGGCTGCGCGACCTCGGCGCCGAGGTGGTGGAGGCGCCGGCGATCCGGATCGTGCCCGTGGACGGCGAGGTCCCGCCGCTCGAGCGCTACGACCTGCTCTGCCTGACGAGTCCCAACGGGGCGCGGCTCCTGTTCGAGCGGATGGCGTCCGCGGGCCTTGACGCGCGCGTCCTGGCCGGAGTCCGGGTGGCCGCGATCGGGCCCGGGACCGCCGCGGCGCTGCGCGAGTGCGGGATCCGGGCCGACGTCGTCCCCGAGCGCTTCGTCGCCGAGGGCCTGGTCGAGGCGCTGGCCGGCGTTCCCGTCAGGCGTGCTCTAATCGCCCGCGCGGCGGAGGCGCGCGATGTCCTTCCTGACGCCCTACGCGAGCGCGGCGCCGAGGTCGACGTGCTGACGCTGTACGAGACCGTGCCCGAGCCGCTGAGCTCTGCCGAGCTCGACGCGGTGGCGCAGGCCGACTACGTCACGTTCACGTCCTCCTCGACGGTGAGGTTCTTCTTCGCCGCCGCGGCCGAGGCGCTGGGGGCCGGGACGCGGCTGGTGAGCATCGGCCCGGTGACGAGCGAGACGCTGCGCGAGCACGGCCGCGCCCCCGACGTCGAGGCCGATCGCCACGACATCGACGGGTTGGTCGAGGCGCTGGTCTCGGATGCGGGGGCGTCTCGGGCCGCCCGGGCCGCCCGGGGCTCTCGGGCCTCGCGGACCGCCGCAACGTGACATCCGAGGCGGCCCGCGCGGATCCCGTCACGTTACGGCGACCCCACCGCCGTAACGTGACACGAAGGCCTGGCCCGCCATTCCGCGTAACGTTGCGGCTGCTCGATCATGCCCGCGCCGCTCGTCACCTTCCTCTCCGACTACGGCCTGGCGGACGAGTTCGTGGGGATCTGCCACGGGGTGATCGCCACCATCTGCCCCGAGGCGCGCGTCATCGACCTCACCCACGGCATTCCCCGCCATGACGTTCGCGCCGGGGCCCTGATCCTCCAGGGCGCGCTGCCCTACCTGCCCGTGGGCGTCCACCTCGCGGTCGTCGATCCCGACGTGGGAGCCGAGCGGAGGGCCGTCGCGTTGCGGACGGCCGACGAGCGGATCCTCGTCGGTCCCGACAACGGCCTGCTCGCGCCGGCCGCCGAGCGCGCCGGCGGCGCCATCGAGGCGGTGGACATCGCGGCGTCGCGGTTTCGGCTCGAGCCGGTCTCGGCCACTTTCCACGGCCGGGACATCTTCGCTCCCGTGGCGGCCCGGCTGGCCGCGGGCGCACCGCTGGGTGAGGCGGGCCAGCCGTGCGATCCGGCGGATCTGATCACGCTCGAGCTGCCGCGGGCCCGGCGGGAGAACGGGGATCTCGTCGTGCACGCCGTCTACGTCGATCGCTTTGGCAACGTCCAGCTCGACGCCGGCCACGAGGACCTCGCCGGCTCGGGCCTGAAGCTCGGCCGCCGCGTCGAGCTCGACCTGGGGCCGCGTGGTCCCGCGTCGGCGCAGTACGCGCGGACGTTCGCCGACGTGCCGCCCGGAGATCTCCTCGTCTACGAGGACGCGGCCCGGCGCCTGGCCGTGGCCGTCAGCCACGGCAGCGCCGCCGAGCGGCTCGGGATCGCGCTCGACGACGAGCTGCGGATCCGGCCGCAGTGACGCTCGGCACGCCGCGCCTGCACCTCCGGCGCACGGGATCGACCAACGACCGGGCCCGGGAGCTCGTCGCCCGGGGCGCCCCGCACGGAACGCTCGTCACCGCCGGCGAGCAGAGCGCCGGGCGCGGCCGGCAGGGACGGACCTGGAGCGCGCCGCCGGGACGGGCCCTGCTGTGTTCGGTCGTCGTGCGCGACCCGCCTCGGCTGCTCCCCCTCGCGGCGGGCGTGGCCGTGGCCGAGGCCGTGGGCGAGAGAGCCCGCGTCAAATGGCCCAACGACGTCCTGATCGACGGGCGCAAGGTGGCCGGGATCCTCGCCGAGGGCAGGCCACAGGAGGGATGGGCCGTGGTCGGTGTCGGTGTCAACGTCGCCGTCCGGACGAGTGACTTCCCGCCTGAGCTGCGCGAGACCGCGGCGACGCTCGGCCTGGGCCCAGAGCACATCGAGCCGACGCTCCAGCACGTCCTGGACGCGCTGGAGCGCTGGCTGCCCAGCGCGCCGGCCGCGGTGCTGGAGGAGGTGCGGGCCAGAGACGCCCTACGCGATCGTCGCGTCCGCTGGGCGGGGGGAGGGGGCGTCGCGGCCGGAGTCGACGGCGACGGCCGGCTCATCGTGCAGACCGAGCATGGCCGCGTGGCGCTCGAGGCCGGCGAGGTCCACCTGGCGCTGTAGCTGCCGGTCGCGCTAGCGCGCGTGGTGTGCCGCGTGGTGCCGGTTGCGCGCGTGATGGCGGCGCCTGCGGTGGTGCTTACGCCGGTGGTGGCGCCGGTGGCCGCTCTGGGTCTTCGTGCCGCCCGTCCCCGAGGCCGGCGTGGCGAAGGCGCTGGGCACGAACTGCGCGATGAACGACCTGATCGGGCCCTCCGCAAGCCGCGCGTACACGCCCGGCTTGCCCGCCTCGGCGCACCCGGCGCCGAAGCTCGTGGCGCCCACCAGGCGCAGGTCGCCCCCCGCCACGGGCACGAGCAGAGGCCCGCCCGAGTCGCCTTCGCAGGTGTCGGTGCCACCCTGCGGATAACCGGCGCACAGCATCGTCTTGGCGTCGAAGGAGCCGTCGTCGGGCGCCTCGCTCAGCCCGTTCGGATACGCCGCGGCGCAGTAGGCGTCCGTGGTGACCGGGACCTTCGCGTACTGCATCTGGTCCGGCGGCGCCGACGCGTTCTCCGAGGTCGTGCCGAACCCGGCGATCGTGGCCAGCGTGCCCGGAGACCAGTAACTGCGCTCGCTCACGGCGGCGATCTTCATCGGCGGGATCGCTGAGGGATGGTCGAGCTTGAGCAGCGTCACGTCGTTACCGGTGCCGTTGGTGGCGATGTAGTCGGTGTCGACGATCACCTTGCTGACGTCGTGGCGCTCGGCGCCGTTGCCGTTGGCGTACACGCTGCCCAGCTGCACCTGGTACGCGGACACCGGCCAGGCGACCGGCGTCGGGACCAGCCCCAGGCTGAGGGAACCGGTGGCCGACCCGCAATGCCCGGCGGTCAGGACCCATTGCGGGGCGATCAGCGTCCCGCTGCAGCCGAACGAGCCGCCGATCAGGACATCGGCCACGTACTTGAACGTGCCCGGCGCGGCGGGCTTTCCGCCCACGACCGCCGATGCCGGCGCCGCCCAGGCGAGCGGAAGGCACAGCGTCAGCGCGAGGATGCGAAGTCGCACGGACGCGGTATACCCGCTAGGCGGCTTCTTCTTCGCGTGGCGGCTCTTCGCCGCTCTCAGGCGGGGACTCCTCGGGGCCCTCGTCCTCGGATTCGGTCTCCTCCAACTCCTCGACCAGATCCTCGGAGATCGCCTCTTCTGACGCCGGCGCTGCGCTCAGCGCGGGCGTCGGCTCGCCGGAGCGCTCGGCGGCCGGCTTGCGGCGGCGGCGGTTCTTGCCGCGCCGGCCCTTGGGGAAGTTCCGCAGCAGCTCACGCGCGAGGGCGGCGGGCTTGCGCGCCATCCTCGTACGCGCGCCGCGCAGTGCCTCCTCAGCCTCGGGCGTGTGGGCCAGCGCCGCGGCCAGGAGCGCGGCCGAGAGACGCCGGTCCTCCTTGCGCACGGCGTGGACGAGGCGCCGGGCGTTGCGCGCGTGCGCGGCGCCGCTGGAATTGACGAGCAGCCCCAGCAGGCGCTTGGTCTCAGGCCAGCGCTGGACGGCGTACTCCTCGTGCACCTCGCGCGTGTACTCGGCCATGCGCCAGATCCACGCGTTCGCCTGGTCGCGGCGCCCGATGCGGCGCTCGGCCAGAGCCTGCAGCATGATCTTCACGCCCTCGCGCCGTTCGTCGCGAGGCCAGCCGGCCATGATGTCGATCGCGGTGTCGAAAGCCTCGGCGTCACGGGAGGCGGAGATCTCCTGCAGCGCCCGCAGGCGCAGCTGCGCGTTGCGGTTGCGCTGGACAGCGGTGATCAGGAACCGGCGCTTGAGCTCGCCCTGGCGGTCGAAGTGCAGCATCGCCTTGGCGCGGCGCCACCCGTTCGAAGCCACGCGCGCCCCGGCCAGCGCCGCCCAGACGTGCTGCTCGCCGTAGTCGAGATGCTCGACGGCGATCCGCCACAGCTCGCGCTCGAACACCTCGGCGCGGCGCTCGGGATCCGGGGTCACGGGAAGCACGCGGCGCTCGACGCGCACGCGCCGGCCCCGGCCGCGGCGCACCGGACCGACCACGATCGCGCCGCCGCGGTAGACGTCGCGGTCCAGCAGTGAGTGAAGCGTGACCACGGGGTCGTCGTGCTTGGTCGCGGGATGGACGAAGTCGACGACGATGCCCGCCTCCTTGCCCGGATGCTTTCGCGTCACGCGGCCCACGCGCTGCTGGTAGATGCGCTTGGACGCGGTGGGGGCGAGGTGCATGCAGATCGTCGCCCGGGGGCTGTTCCAGCCCTCGGCCAGGAGCTGCGCGTTGACGAGCACGTCGATCTTTCCCGACTCGTAGTCGGCGAGGATCCGCGCCAGCTCGCGCTTCGGCGTCTCGCCGGAGACGGCCCGCGCCTTCATGCCCAGCTCTCGGAAGGACTGCGCGACGTTGTAGGCGTGGCGGACGCCGGCCGCGTAGACCACGCCGGGCACGCCGTTGAAGCGGGTCTTGTAGAGGTCGGCGATGGCCAGGTTGAACGGCGTCTGGTCGAGGATCTCAGCCAGCATCTCCTGGTCGAATTCGGTGTCGACCTCGCCGCGCCGCAGCGGCACCTTGGCGATCGTCCGAACGCCCGGGCCCGGAGGGATGCGGATGCAGCGCAACGGCGCGATCACACCCCGGCGCGCCGCCTGGGCGAGATCGAAGCGCGAGGTCTGCGTGGGGAAGAGGTCGGTGACGTGGCGCGCGATCAGCGCCCCCGTCGCGGTCATTCCGATGAAGATCGGGCCGGACCAGCTGCGGATCGACGCTGAGGTCTTCTCGCCCAGTGCCGTGTGGGCCTCGTCGCAGATCACGATCGTGTAGGCGTCGGAGACCTTGCCGGCGTTGCGCACGAACCACTGATAGGTCTCGACGGTGACCGGACCGTTGGCGGCGTCCTGGTCGCCCAGCAGGGGGGCGGAGATGCGGTCGCGATAGCCGCGGTCGCGCAGCTCGCCGTGGAACTGGTCGACGAGGTTGCGCCGGTGGGTGAGGATCAGGATGCCGCCCGTGCGGGAGGCCTCGACGAAGCCCAGCGCGGCCACGGTCTTGCCCGCCCCCGTCGCGTGCTCGAACCAGAACCGGCGGGCGGCGTTCGGATCTTCGGCCAGCTCGCCGAGATCGGCCTCGTCCACGTCATCTTCGTCCTGCCAGTCCTGGGGCTCCTCGTCCTCGTCCTCGTCGTCGGAGTCCTCGTCGAGCTCGAGCTCCGAGTCCTCCTCGCCGGGGATCGCCGCCGAGGCCAGTTCCGTCGGCTCCTCCGGCGCGACAGCGCCGTTGCCGTTGCCGTTGCGCTGCGCCTCGGCCAGGAGCGCCGTCAGCGTTCCCGACAGGGCGTCTAGCTGGTGGGCCGAGAGGACGGCGCCGTCGACGAGATGGGGCTCCTCCTCGGAGAGCAGCCGCTCGAGCCCGAGCAGGAGCGAGAACTTCCGCCGCCACTCGATCGAGGGCAGCTTGTTTCCGTCCTCCACCTCGGCCAGGGCAGCGTCGAGCGCCCGGCGGCGTGCCGAGCCGGGGGCCAGGGCGTCCTCGAGGGTCTCGCCCTCGTATACGAAGCGCTCGCGCGTGAAAAGCTCGGCGCGCGCGATCGCCGCAGGATTCGGAAACGGGGTGGAGTCACCCATGGAGCTTGGAAGGTTGCGTCTCGATGAGCGAGCCGCGGCAGCGGTCGTGCGGCTCAGGCGTTCTCGGCAAGAGGCGAGATCGGCGAGGTGTGTACTTCTGCCCCCTCGCCGGCTCTTCCCTTAGAAGATAACGAGCATTTCAAGCAGATCCCCGCGCCCGGGCCGGGCGGACGGACCCGAGGCCCCCGGCCCGGTCCCGGGCCGGGCTCGCGAAACCCCCAGGATCCAGCGCGTAGCGCTGTGGCAAGCTGTCGCCGGTGAGAAAGCGTGTCATCGCCATGACCATCGTCGCCGCAGCCGCGGCGGCTCTCTCGGGGTGCGGCACCCACGTCCGCAGCGCGGCCCTCTCACGGTCGGCCGTGACCGAGGCTTTCAAGGGCTCGCCGCCGCCGCTGGCCCGCCTCCACGCCCAGGCCAACCAGCTGCTGCCCGGCGGTCCACACGCGTTCGAGGCCCGGCTCATGGCACTGCGCGGCCATCCCGTGGTGGTGAACATGTGGGCTTCCTGGTGCGGCCCCTGCCAGTCGGAATTCCCGGCCTACCAGCGTGCGTCGGTCGCCTATGGGCGGCAAGTGGCGTTCCTGGGGCTCGACGCGAAGGATCAGAACCCGGCGGCGTCGGCCTTCCTTCGGCGCTTCCCGGTCAGCTATCCGAGCTACACCGATCCCAACGGGAGCATCGCCGCGGCCATCCACGCCTTCACCGCCTATCCGCAGACGTTCTTCTTCGACCGCCGCGGCCAGAAGGTGTACGACAAGGCGGGCCCGTACCTGAGCGTGGCCGAGCTCGAACGGGACATCCGCCGCTACGCGCTGGGATGACCGCCCTCGCGTACGACGTCCGCCGCGTGCGCGACGAACGGGAGATGAGCGGCGCGCTGCGCCTGCGTCACGACGTCTTCTGCGTCGAGCAGGGCGTGCCTGAGCACGAGGAGCTCGACGGCCGTGACCACGAAGGCATCCATCTCGTGGCCATGCTCGACGGGGAGCTGCTGGGGACGTGCCGGCTCCTGATGGTCGGCAGCACGGCGCAGTTCAGCCGGCTGGCTGTCCGGGCATCCGCGCGGAGGCAGGGAATCGCCACCGCGTTGCTCGAGGCGGCGACGCAGGAGACGAGGGCCGCCGGGGTGAGGCGGATCGTCCTTCACGCCCAGACGTATGCGCAGGCGCTCTACGAGCACGCCGGCTACCGGCCGCGAGGACGCGAGTTCACCGAGGCCGGCATCCGGCACATCGCGATGGAGAAACACCTGTGAGCGCATGCCCGAGATACGCGTCGACCCGCTGAGCGGCCAGCGCGCGATCGTCGCGGGGGAGCGCGCGGGGCGGCCGGGAGGCGAGGTCTCCGCCCCGCCTGCGCCGGAGCTCGATCCGCAGGCCGATCCCTTCGCCGAGGGTCACGAGGGACGAACGCCGCCCGAGCTCTACGCCCTGCGGCCCGGCGGCGGCGCGCCCGACAGCCCGGGCTGGAAGGTGCGCGTGGTGCCCAACCTGTACCCCGCGCTCGGCAGCCCCGGCGAGGAGCCGGAGCGACAGGCCAACCGCGACCTGTTCTGGGCCACCGCCGCGCGCGGCGCCCACGAGGTGATCGTAAATTCCCCTCGCGGGGTCATCTCGCTCTCCCAGCTCGAGCCAGAGGAGGTGGTCACTGCCGTGGAGGTATGGCGCGAGCGGATGCGTGCTCACCAGAACGCCGCCTACGTCCACCTGATCGTCAACGAGCGCCGGGAGGCCGGCGCTTCGCTGCCCCACACGCACGCGCAGCTCTATGCCCTCGACTTCGTTCCCGCCGCCGTCGCGCGCGAGCGCGAGCGCTTCGGCGCCTACGCGACCCGCACGATGGGCTCGAACCTGCTCGGGGACCTCGTCCAGGAGGAGGTTCGCCGGCGCGAGCGCATCGTCGCGATCGACGAGGAGACCGTATTGATGGCGCCCTACGGCGCGCGCGTCCCCTTCCAGCTGCTGATCGCGCCCCGCACGCCGCGCATGCGCTTCGAGGAGGACGGGCCGACGGGGGCGCGGATGATTCACGAGGCGCTCTCGCGCCTGGCGCGGCGCCTTGGCTCCCCGCCGCCGCTCAACCTCTGGGTCCGGACCGCCCCTCAGGGATCGGAGTACTTCTGCTGGCGGATCGACATCCTGCCGCGGCTGACCCACTTCGCCGGACTCGAGCTCGGCACCGGCGTGCACCTGAACATCGTCTCGCCCGAGCAGTCCGCGGCCGAGCTGCGAGAGGTCTGAGCCGGTGCGGGCGCTCGTGCAGCGCGTCAGCCGCGCCTCGGTGAGCGTCGGCGCCGAGGTCGTGGGCGAGATCGGCCCCGGGATGCTGGTGTTGCTCGGCGTGGCCGGCGAGGACACCGAGGGCGACGCCGACTGGCTGGCCGGCAAGGTGGGCGCGCTGCGGATCTTCCCCGACGCCGGGGGGAGGATGAACGAGCCGCTCGGCGAGCGGGAGGTCCTGTGCGTCAGCCAGTTCACGCTCTACGCCGACGCACGCCGCGGCAGCCGCCCCAGCTACGTGGCCGCGGCGCCACCGGAGAGGGCCGAGCCGCTGTACGAGCGCTTCTGCCGGCGCCTCGAAGCCCGGCAGGGGATCTTCGGCGCGCACATGGCCGTGGAGCTCGTGAACGACGGGCCGGTGACGGTGCTGCTGGAGAGCCCCCGATGAGCTCTCGCGTGAGCGGAGCCTGGCGGACTTGGGCTTTCGAGGCGGTTACCTACGCGGACCCTCAGAGGCTGGCTGCGGTCCGGTCCGGGCAGACCGCACTTCGGATGCTCCAGCGGCTCGTGGCCGGTGGGTCGATCAAGGTCAGGGGCGGGCCAGGGTTTGGTCTGTGCCTGAGCACCGATCACCTCCGACTCGATCACTACCAGGGCTACGGGCTGGTGCGCGGGGTGCTCGAGCCGAGCGTGCAGGAGGCGCTGCACCGGCATGTGCGTCCGGGCGACGTTGTCTTCGACGTCGGCTCGAACATTGGCTTCTTCTCGCTGCTCGCTGCTCGGTTCGCGGGTCCCGCCGGACGGGTCGAATCCTTTGAACCGGTGGCGGCGGCTGCGGCGGCGATACGCGCCAACGCTGCGCTCAATGGGCTGAGCACGGTCAGCGTGCATGAAGTGGCGGTCAGCGACCACAGTGGCGTCGAGGCGTTCTTGCTTGATGAGGAGGAAGGGTGGTCGCACCTCGCCAACCGCGGCGGCAATCTCGAGGGCACGACTCGACGCAGCGTGCGGCTCGTCTCACTCGATGAGGAGATCGATCGCGACGCGCTTCCGATCCCAAGTGTGATCAAGCTCGACGTCGAGGGCTCGGAGATCGCGGCTTTGACCGGCCTCCGGCGGACGCTGCTCACCCATCACCCCATCGTCATCTGCGAGCTGCACGAGACGAACGTCGAGATCGCGGATCTCGCCGAGGAAGTCGGCTATCAACTGGAGAACTTGGACGGGACGCTTCCGGTCCGCGAGGCCGGCCCCGTCCACGTCCTCATGCGGCCGCGGGGCCCCCGATAATTCAGGTCATGGCCGGCTACCGCTACCTGTTCTCCCAGCTCGTCTCCCGCGAGTTGCGTCGCAAGTACAAGGGCACCTCGCTCGGGCTGCTCTGGTACCTGATCAATCCGCTGGTGCTGATGGCCGCATACACGCTGATGTTCGGCCACGTCTTCAAGCTGCAGTCGATCCCCGACTATCCCATCTTCCTGATGGTGGGCCTGATCGTGTGGACGTTCTTTCAGCAGTCGCTGCTGGCGGCCTCCGACTCGCTGATCGACCAGGGGTCGCTGGTGCGAAAGACGCGCTTCCCGCGCCAGACCATTCCGGCCTCGACGGTGACGGTGCAGCTGATCACGTTCCTGGCCATCCTCGTCCTGCTGGCGCCGCTGGCCGTCGTCATCCGGGGCACGCTGCACCCGGCGCTGGTGCTGCTGCCGGTGCTCGTGGTGCTGCTGTTCTGCTTCGTGCTCGGGTGCGCGCTGATCGTGGCCGTGCTGCACGCCTACTTCCGTGACACCGCACCAGTCATCGCCGCCGCGCTGCTGCCATGGTTCTTCCTCACCCCGATCTTCTTCGAGCCCGGCACGATCCCGTTCGTCCAGCGCCACCCGGTGTTCGAGACGCTGCTGGGCTGGATCAACCCGATCGCGCCGTTCGTGGAGACGATTCGCTCCGTCCTCTACGCCGGCCACTTCCCGGACTGGGGACGGATGCTCTACGTCGTCGCCGCGGCGGCCCTCGCACTCTTGCTGGGCTCGACGATCTTCCGGCGCATGGAAGGCGAGCTGGCGGTGGTGGTGTGAGCGCGCCCGAGCTGCAACCGGGCGAGATCGTGCTGCGCGACGCGACGCGGTCGTTCAGCGTGCGCGCCGATCAGGCCGGCACGCTCAAAGGGCTGCTGCTCCGGCGCAAGGCTGACGGACCGCCGCCGGTTCCCGCCCTGCGCGGAGTGAACCTCCGTGTGGCTCCCGGGGAGACCCTCGGCGTCGTCGGTCGCAACGGTGCCGGCAAGACCTCGACCCTGCGGGTGCTGGCGGGGATCATCCCGCTGCAGTCGGGTGAGGTGGCCTGCGGCGGGCGGATCGTCGCGCTGCTCGAGCTGGCAGCCGGCTTCAGCCGCGACTTCACCGGCCGGGAGAACATCTACCTGCAGGGTGCCCTGTACGGCCTGAGCAAGGCCGAGCTCGAGGAGCGGCTGGAGCGGATCATCGCCTTCTCCGAGCTCGGCGAGTTCATCGACATCCCGGTCAAGACGTACTCCTCAGGCATGTTCGTGCGCCTCGGCTTCTCGATCGCCGCGCACCTCGACGCCGACGTCCTGCTGATCGATGAGGTGCTGGCGGTGGGAGACGAGGCCTTCCAGCGCAAGTGCCTGCGCCGGATCTCCGAGCAGATCGCCTCCGGCGCCACGGTCGTGCTCGTCTCCCACGACCCCGCGGCGATCGAGCGGGTGTGCGAGCGCGTCGTGGTGCTCGACGGCGGCAAGGTCGTGTTCGACGGCCCCACGGCCGAGGGCCTGCTGCACTACCACCGCCTGATGGGAACCGATCAGGACGCCGGGGCGTCGCTTCGCCAGCCCGGAGAGCGCGAAGTCGAGGTCACCGAGCTCGAGCTGCGCGACTCCGAGGGGCGCCAAGCCTCCGTCTTTCACGGCGGCGAGCCGCTGCAGGTTGCGCTCTCACTTCGTGCGCGCCGGGCGCTGCCGCGCTGCCGCGTGACGCTCGAGGTGCGCTCCGGCGACGGCGGGGTGGTGTTCCGCACCACGCACGAGTGCGAGCTGGCACCCGGCGCGAGCACACAGCTGGTCTTCGAGGTCGCCGACCTCGCGCTGCTCGGCGGCGATTACGACCTGTCGCTCGGGGCGGGCGCCGCGGGCGCGGAGCCCGAGCTCGACCGGACCACGCGGTTCTCGGTGGCGCACCGACCCGGCCTGGAGGGCGTCGTCGACCTGCGGGGATCGTGGCGCTCGCTCGAGCGCGTCCAGGAGGTCGGTTGACCGAGCCCGAGGAAGCGCTGGCCCAGGCCCGGGAGTCCGCCGCCGCGATGCGGGCGGCCGGCGCCTACCAGGAGAACGTGGAGGAGCTGAAGCAGGCACCCGATCCGGTGACGACCTCGAAGCTGCTCGAGTGGGCGATGATCGAGCCCGATCTCGGCTACGTCCGCTCGACGCGGCGATGGGGCGCACCGATCACAGGCTTCAAGCGGTTGCTGCTTCGGATGCTCGTGCAATACCACGCCGAGCTCAACGCACAGCAGACGAGGTTCAACGTCGGCGTGCTGAGCGAGGTTGCGCGGCTCAAGGACCGCCTCGATGAGCTCGAGCGTGCGGAGAAGTTGCGAGAGACCCCATGAGGGTCAGCCAGATCCTCTCCGGGGCCGGTCCGCACGACGCGATCACGACCGAGGCGATCCTCTTCCGCTCCTACTTCGAGCAGTGGGGCTGGGGGGGCGAGGATTACGCCGAGCGGATCGCGCCGGGGCTGAACGGCTCGATCGCTCCGCTGAGCGCGTTGCGTGCCGCCGGCGACGACGTCCTCCTGCTGCATCACTCGGCCGGCGCCCGGAGGCTCGAGGACGTGCTGGAGCTGCCCAACCGCAAGCTTCTGCTCTACCACAACGTCACCCCCGCCCGGTGGCTGTGGGACCAGGCGCCGCTGGTCGCCGTGCACTGCGCGATCGGGCGCGAACAGCTGCCCCATCTCGTGCGCGCAGTCGACGTGGCGGCAGCCGATTCGGAGTTCAACGCCGCTGAGCTGCGCGCGTGCGGGGCCACGCGCACCGAGGTGATCCCGCTGCTGGTCGAAAGGGACCGGCTGGGGTCGCCTGCGCCGGGAGACGTGGGTGAGGCGCCGACGGTTCTGTTCGTCGGCCGGCTCTCACCCCACAAGCGCCAGGACGACGTGATCCGCGTGTTCTCCCTCTACCACCGCCACCGCGCGGCCGACTCGCGGCTCATGCTCGTGGGCGACCCGATCAGCGCCGAACATGTGGCCTATCTGCGGCGGCTGGCTGACACGCTGGCGCCGGGGGCGGTCACGATCGAGAGCGGCCTCTCGCCGCAGGAGCTCGGCGACCGCTACCGCGCCGCCGACGTGTTCCTGTGCCTGTCGGCCCACGAGGGCTTCTGCATCCCGCTGCTCGAGGCCTTCCACTTCGGTCTGCCCGTGATCGCCCGGCCCGAAGGCGCGGTGCCCGAGACCGTCGGCGACGCCGCTCTGCTCGTGGACGATCCCGACCCGGCGGTGGTGGCCGAGCTGCTGCACCTGACGCTGACCGACGAGCCGCTGCGGGCGGAGCTCAGGCGCCGCGGCAGCGCGCGTCTGGAGTTCTTCTCGCCCCAGCTCGTCGCAGGCAGGCTGCGCGCGGCGGTCGAGGCCGCCGCCGGGGTCACCGGCTAGAAGCCGGTGACGATTCCGGTGATGTCCTCCAGGCGCCGGGAGGAGACGTCGGGACCCGGGACGCTGGGATTCATCTTCCACAGGATGAACTGGGCGTTTTCGAACAGGGGCGCCCCGACCGCATCCGCGGGTCTCGGCTGGGTTCGCTCGGCGATCACGTAATCGGCCTTTCGCCCCCTGGGCGGGTGAGGGAAGAAGCCACCCAGCGGATGCAGCGCGGAGATGGGGTGGTCGTTGAACATGAATGTCGTCCACAGCTGGTAGCCGGTGGGCGGAACGTCGATCCGCAGCGTGCTGCCCGGGGGCAGAGCCCGGTCCCAGGCATGCAGCTGCAAGATCGAAGGCGTCGCATTGTCAAAGGTCTGATCGATCTCGCGCGCGGCACTGACGGGCACCAGGACGACTGCCGCCAAGAGTCCGGCGGCACCCAGGATCCGGCGGGGCGCCCTCATCCCTTCGAGCCGCGCGGCAACCTCGAGCAGAGCCAGCAGCAGCAGGTACGGGCCGAGGAAGGCCATGTCCTTGAAGAAGAAGAGCTGGCCCCCGTGCCGGATCCGGAAGTAGATCCCGATCACCGCCGTGACCGCGGCCATGAAGAGCAGCGGGATGCCGGCGCGTGCCCGCCGCGCGCCGAGCACCGCCAGCACGCACACACAGGCCAACCCCACATAGTCGGCCCATCCCGATCCGGGCATGCCGACGAACCGCGGGCCAGGCAGATACGGCAATGCGGCTCCGTACCAGCCGGCGAGGCTGCTGCCAGGGGCCAGGACCGACACCGCAGACAGCGATTTCTCGACCACGCCCCGGACCAGCACCAGACAGACCGGCACGGCCACGATCAGGACGGGAACGAGGACCCACGGGCGTCTGTGCAGCGGAGGCAGGCGCAGGGCGCTGATCCAGCCCGGGCTCGTACCCTCGGCCCGCCGGCGGCGCCACACCAGCGTCGCGGCGGCAAGCAGGTAGAACAGCGGGAAGGGAAGCATCAGCGGGTACGCCAGCAGCCCCAGAACGGTGAAGGTCACGAGGAATCCGAGGGCGGCGCGGCTCGGCCGGGTCACGTACTGCCACCCCGCGAGCAACGTGAACGGAAGCGTGAACTGACCCCACAGCTCGTTGTAGTAGGGATGGATCGTCACGTACATGACGATTCGGTCCAGCGGCAACAGGAACATGGCCAGCCACGCGACCCAGGGCGGGGCCCTGAGCGCGTAGCGCGCGAAGGCGAACACGCCCAGCGCCGTCAGGGCGAGCATCATCGCCGCGACGGTGGCGAAGGCCTGGATCGGGCTCTCGCCCGCGATCGTCGAAACCGCGGCGAGCGCGTAGTAGATCGGGTACTTCGAGCGCCACTGCAGAGGGATCCGGTTGATGGGCAGGTCCAGCCGCGTCGCCGTCGGGGGAGCGTGCTCTACGAGGTCGGCACTTCCGACGACGAGAATCGCGTCGCCGTTCTGTCCGGGCACGGTCGCGAACCCGGAGCGGAATACCGGGACCAGTGACACCGCGCCCACGAGCGCCGCAAGTGCGAGCGGAACTCCGATCCGGCGCGCCGACGTGACCAGATCCGCCCAGCCAGAAGTGGCGTGCGCGCCCGGGCGATGGACGTAGAGGATCGAGAGCACTCCCGCTGCGACCACGACTGGGAGCGAGACGCCGAATGGCACGTGGAGCACTCCCAGCACTGCCAGCGCGAGGCTCGACAGCGCTGCGCCAACAGGCAGCACCAGCAGCATGCGATACGGCACAAGATCCCCGCGAACGAGACCGCGAGCGGGCGCATAGCCACACACCCCGAACAAGGCGATCGCCGCCACGGCGGTTCGCAGGACGGGTGGTAGGGCCGAGACGCCGCGCACTCCGGCATGCACCGCGATCGCGAGCGCGATCACCGCGGCGAGACCGACGGCGAAGAACGCTAAGAGCTGCGGGCGGCCGATTCCGGCTGGGATCCCGGCTTGCGGGCCTCGTCGGCCACGCGCTTCAGGAAGACCGGGTTCCCGAGCAGGTACCGGCGCCACATTCGATTCGGCTCGATCGCCAGTCTGAAGATCCATTCGAGTCCGTTGTCCGCAAGCCAGCGGGGAGCGCGCGGGACGTGGCCGGAGACATAGTCGAACAGGGCGCCGACGGTCCACACCACGGCGCCGTCCAGGCGATCAGCGTAGCGGTCCACCCACAGCTCCTGCTTGGGGGTGCCCATCCCGACGAGGACGATGCGCGGCCGGTGGGCGTTGATGTGCTCGATGACACGCTCGTTGTGTGGCGAACCGAGCTCGAAGTACCCGTGGTGCGCGCCCACCACGTCCAGACGCGGATACCAGCGCCGCAGCCGGGCCGCCGCCTCCTGGGCGATCGGCGGCTCGGACCCCAGCAGGTAGATGCGGTGACCCGAGAGCTCGCACAGTGTCGCCAACCCCCAGATCCAGTCCGCGCCGGTCATCCGGTGCGGGACCGGCCGGCCCAGGATCCGCGCCGCCAACCGAACGCCGTAGCCGTCGCAGTACACGAGGTCGGCGCGCCCCAGCGCCTCGGACAGCCCGGGCGTGACGCGCGACTGATTTACGACGTGAGCGTTGACGTACATGATGCGGCGGGTCTGGCGCTCGGCCGCCCACCCTGAGATCGTCCGCAGGAGGTCCGCCGGCTGCGCGAGGTCGATCGGGATGTCGAAGATCGCCGCAGAGGGACGGCGACGCTCGGCGAGGTCTCCGTCCCGGCCGTCGGCGTCAAGGATGGCGTGCGCTGTCACGCCGTCGCCACCAAGTCGACTGCCACAGAACCCATGCCCGGGACCACCAGCGCTGATGGTACCCGGCTGGTGACAGGGGTCGCCGAGCCGATTGGCGCAGAATCCGGTCCCCGGGCAGCGGTCGGGCTGCGCGACCCGCGCTTGCGCGTCTCCGTACACTGAAAACCAGGCGATGGTACGTCCGCTGCTGCTCACGGTGGTGCTCGCCGCGGCGTGGGCCGCGCCGTCCTGGGCCAGCTCGCCGCCCTCCCCGTGGGACGGGAGCAACCCGTTCAACTGCACGATCCAGGACGCCGGCCTGGGTCCGACCGGCCCGGATCCAGGTGCCGATCCCTACTGCGTCCGCTTCGACAAGACGCATCAGAACGTCTCGCAGCTCGGGGTGGCCGACTTCCTGCTCAAGGAGCCGGCGCGCACCGCGGCCGCTGTCCCAAAGTGCTTCTACTTCCAGGAGGACCACTGGCGCGGGTCGCTGGTGCAGTCCGACGGGCAGACCGTCATCTACGAGTTCCAGGGCCACTACTTCTTCAACAAGGCGACTGGCGACGGCGGCGCCTGGGTCACCGGCTTCAGCGTGGCCGGCCACACCTTCGACCCGACGATGCTGCCCGGGTTCCCACCTGGCTACGGGCAGTACTTCGGCCCGGGCACGGGGGGCTTCATCACCCACGACGACGTTCCCGCCGATCCACAGTGTGCGGCGCTGGCCGCCCGCTCGCCCTCGATCTACGCCCACGCCGGCGGCTCACGCTGCGTTCCGGGCGTGGGCTGGGTGACTCGTCGCGGTATCGGAGCCGTCGCGCTCGGGATCCGCGAAGACGCGCTGCGGGCCGAGGTCGGCCCTCCGCGGACGGTGCAGCGCGGCTTCCTTCGCTACTGCGTGAGCGGCGGCGGGGTCCTGATGGCCGGTCAGCGGGGTGATCGCAGCGGCACTTTCGGGTCCGGGGGCACTGCGAAGACGATCGTGCTCCTGACCACCGCGCGCGGGTTCGTCCTGCGCGGGCGGCATGGCCGAGCGGTTCGCGCCGGCGATGCGCTGCGGAAGCTGCGCCACGCCTTCCCGCGCGCCCGGCGCCTGGCCCGCGTCGGCCGCACTGCCATCTGGCGGGCACGTGGCTCGGTCGTTGCCGGGGTCAGGGGACACCGCATCGTCTACCTGGCCGTGTACGAGCGCCGAGCCGTGCGCAGCAGGCGGATGTTGACGAGCTATCTCAGGCGGGCGCGCTGAGCTCGCCCGCTCATCAGGAGCTCCTCGCCCACCTGACGCGCCGGCAGGTTCTGGCGCGAGCCTCAGCAATGGGCTTGGCCGCTCTGGTCGCCTCCGCGGTGCCGCTGGCGAAGAAGATCCCGGGCGCAGAGGCCGCCGATCCCGCCCTCACCGATGTCACGCTGGCCGCCTTTGCCGACACGATCCTGCCCGGGCGCAAGGCATCGCGCACCGACCTCGGCAACAGCATCGACCCCCGCGCAATCGCCGGCGTCGATCCGCTCCCCGGGGCCGTCGAGGCCGACGCGCTGGCCCTGTATCACCACCCTGAGGTCGGCTTCGATGCGGTAGCGCCGGCGTTCCTGGCCCAACTCGAGGCATTCGCCCTGACGCATGGGGGCGAGTTCGTCGGCCTGGATTTCGACGGGCGCGTGCAGACCTGCCTGACGGGACTGGACTTCGGCAACCCGACGCGCCTGGTGTGGGAGGCGGCAGCAGCCGTTCCCTTCACGGCGTTCTGCGCCGCCGCGCTGATTCGCAACGCGACTGCCGCGGACGCCTCGGGCTACCGGGTGATGGGGCTGCCCGGCACGGCGCCGAACGGCTACAGCGGGTTCTCCTACGGGCGCCGCCTGAGCCGAGAGCGAACGCGGCGAGGCTATCTGCCGTGAGCGCCGAGTCCTTCGACGTGGTCATCGTCGGGTCGGGGTTCGGTGGCTCGATTACGGCCTGGCGCCTGGCCGAGCTCTACCGCGCGGCCGGCGTCGATCCCAAGGCGATCGCCGTGCTGGAACGAGGCCGGCGCTACGGGCACGTCGACTTTCGCCAGTCGATGGACATCGACCACCTCTCCGACGTGTACCTGCTGATCCAGGGCCAAGGGGCACAGGTGGTCACCGCCAACGCGGTCGGCGGTGGCTCGAACCTCTACCTGGCGGCGTCGCTGCGAGCACCGCGCGAGACATTCGAGCGGCGCGATCGCAAGCCCGGGGATGGGCCCGACCGCCGCATGTGGCCGGCCGCGTTGTCACGGACCGTCCTTGATCCGTACTACCGCCGCGCGGAACTGGGCCTGCGGGTGCAGCGGCCGACGTGGGAGCAGGTGTCGAAGTCAGGTGGCCTGTGGGCCGCCGCTCTGCACGCGGCCGGGCACACCTGCGATCGGGTACCGCTGGCGATCTCAGAACAGCGATGCGTTAACGCCAAGTGGTGTCACACGGGCTGCATCTTCGGAGCCAAGAACTCGCTCATCACCAACTACCTGTGGGCGGCTGAGAACGCCGGCGTCCAGGTGCGTCCAAACCTCCAGGTCGAACAGATCGCACAGACCAGCGCGCGGCCATACCGGTATGTGGTCACGGCCGATGTCATGGACAACGAGGGCGCGGCGCCGTCCCGAGCTCCCACGGGCCAGAAGGTTCAACTTCAGTGCAAGGTCCTCGTGCTCGCCTCCGGAGCCATGGGAACGCCGCCGCTGTTGCTTCGCTCGCAAACCAACCTGCCTGCCCTCTCGGGTCAGGTGGGCCAGAACCTCGGGGTGAACGGCGACCACATCGCAGCGATCGAGTTCGATCCCTCCCGCGTCAGCTCCGCCCTCGGGCTCGGCCCCTACCACGAGTTCTACAAGGGCAAGCCGATCACGACGATGAGCTACGACTGGTGGGTCGGCCGACAGGGCCACGCGTACGACGGCACGCGCTTCAACCTGCAGGAGATCTTCCTCTCGACGCTGACCAACTTCCTCTACGACAGCGGGCGCACCGTCCCGGGCGGGCCGAGCTGGTGGGGATTGCAGAAGAAGCAGGCGGTCGCGCACTGGGCCAACCGCATCGAGTTGCTCGCGATGGTCGAGGACACCCACGACGGAACGTTCTATGCCCCGCCACCCGCCGGCGCGGCCCAGCGGCTGGGCCCGGGCCCGGTCGCCTACGGAACCTTCAACTACGCGATGTCGGAGCAGTCGCTGGCCATCCGCGCGGCCGCCAACGACGTGATGCGCTCGATTGCTGATCGCCGCGGGCTCGGCCGCTTCATGGCCCTGACCGAGACTCAGGGCGTGTATTGCGCCCATCCTCTGGGGGGCTGCCGCATGGCCGACTCGCCGGACCTCGGCGTCGTCAACGACACCGGAGCGGTCTTCGGCTACGAGGGTCTCTACTGCATCGACGGCTCGATCATCCCGACCTCACTCGGCGTCAACCCGTCGCTGACGATCTCGGCCGTGAGCGAGCGCTGTGCTGAGAGCCTGGTCCGCCACGGCGCCGACCTGGGGCTGCCCAGCGCGGCTTCGCTGCGAGCAGGTGTGCCGCCCGAACACATCGGCGACCGCGTGATCCCGGCGCGCGAGAAGCGCCGACATCATCACCGCAAGCGCCATCGCCGCCATCACCACCCCCACCGCCATCGCCACCGCCATCGCCGGCGGCACAGTGCCTAAGCCATCGGCTCGAGCCCGAACGGAACCCGGCCGACCCGTCGCCTGGCCTGGATCTGCCGGCGGTGCCTGATGGCTCCAGGCAGCCGTCGCGCGGCCTCGATGTACCCGCGCAGGAGCTCGGGCTCACGCAACAGCACGTAGCCGAGGGCCAGCAGCTCGTACAGCAGCAGCGGTCCGGCGTCGCGCGCCAGGTCGGCCAGGGAATCGTTCTTGGCGATCATCAGGTAGCGGTTTCGGAACTGCGTGCGGCGGTCGACGGCGCTCATCCGCGCCCGGGTGGTCGGGCTGTAGGTGCGGATGTGGTGCACAACGGCCTCGGGTTCGTAGCGGCTTCGCCAGCCGAGCAGCTGCGCCCGCCAGGCGACATCGGCGTCGCACCCCCACCCGGGCATGTTCTCGTCGAAGACCTGCCCCTCCACCGCGCAGTCATCGAGTGCCGCGCGGCGATACATGGCGGCGGCGCCGTCGGCCCCGAAGCAGAAACCTGAAGCGGCGTAGGCCCGCGCCGGCAGGCCGTGTCCGACGAGGCCGTTCTTGCGCCGGTGGTCGAGGTACATCGCGGCCGCGTCCAGCAGCTCGAGACGCTGCGCGGGGTCCGGTCCGGTCGCGCGCACCAGCTTCGGCGCCACCGACCCCACGTCGGGGTCCTCCAGCGCGGCCAGACACACCTCGCGGTAACCGGGCCCGACGAAGGTGTCAGGCTGCAGCAGGGCCACGGCGTCGGTGCGCATCTCGGCCAAGCCGGTGTTCATCGCCCTCGTATAGGGCAGGCGCTGCGGAAGCCTCAGGCACTGCGCTCCGTGGCGAGTGGCGATCTCGGCTGTGGCGTCCCTCGAGCCGTTGTCGACCACCAGCGCCTGGTCGAAGCCGTCGGCGAGCGCCGCGGGCAGCGCATGCGCGAGCAGGTCCGCCTCGTCACTGGAGAGGATCAAGAAGCCCGCGGAACTGGGAGGCTGCCGCCCGCCGGCGCCTGGCGAGGGGGTCACTCGCCGCGCGCGGTGCGTCGCCAGCGCGGACCGTGCCAGCGCGTGGTGGTACGCGCCGCTTCCTCGTAGACGTCCCAGGTCCTCTCCGCGGCGTCGTCCCACGACCAAGCCGGCGGCGGGGGAGCGGGTCGGCGCGCCGTCTCGGCGGCGTCGATGAGCGCCCCCAGGTCGCCGATCTCGCTGAGCGTCACGCGGCCGTCGAGGACCTCACGCATGGCCGGCACGTCGAAGGCGGAGACGGGAGTCCCGCACGCGAGCGCCTCGACCGGCGGCAGCCCGAAGCCCTCGTCGTCGCTGGGGAACACCAGCGCGTGGGCGCCCGTGTAGATGGCGGCGAGCTCATCGTCGCTGACGGCGCCCGTGAGCGTCACGCCGGGCAGCTCGGTGGCCCATCGGCCCGTCGGGCCCACGAGGACCAGCGGCATCGTCCGTCGCGCACGGACGAGAGCCGCGACGCGCTTGCGCGGGTCCGGGGTGCGCAGCCCTCCCACCCAGAGCAGGTACTGATCCGGGAGCTCGAAGCGGTCCCGCACCGACTGCACCTCCTCTGGCGAGCGCGGTCGCAGCGACGAGGCCGGCGCCTCTGGGATGACGGAGATCCGGTCGGCCCCGATTCCCAGGTTCTCGACCGCGTCGTCGGCCACGGCCTGGGTGGGGACGATCACCTTGACCGCCCGCTGCACCGCCAGGTAGCGCAGCTTGAAGCGAAGGCCGGTGCGCAGGTACTCCCCTCGCCGCTTGAGCGGGATCAGGTCGTGCAGCGTCACCACCATCGGCACCGGAGAGCGCAGCAGCGCGCCGTCGATCCACGGGGCGTGGAAGACCTCGCAGTCCTTGGGCGCCTGCGACTCGATGACCTCGCCGCGCCCGTTCTCCCGCAGTGCCTCGAGCAGGCAGCTTGCGTAGCGGCCAATGCCGCTCGTCTCGCTCGCGGGGCGGCTGTCGAAAGCGACCTTCACTGGGCGTGCTGCACTCCGCGGGCGCTCTGGAACGCGGCGATGATCTGCCGGCCGGCGTCGCGCATCTCAGGATTGAAGCTCCAGCAGAGCTCCGTCGCTCCCCAGCGCTCGCGTACGGCGTCGAGGTCGGGGTTGAGCATGTCAAAGCCCCACTTCTGCCTGAAGTACGCGTAGTGGTGCAGCAGCCGCTCCCACTTCTCACGCGGCGGGCGGTCCATGTTCAGCCGCTGGGACATTCGCCGGCGGACGTGGGGGGGAAGCGCGGCCCCGATGCTCCGGCGCACGCCGCGGGCGGCGCGCCGGGCTGCAGGCTCCTCGGCCATGCGCCGGCCGACGTGATGGATCACGCGCACGTCCGGCAGGTAGAAGACCTTCAAGCCATGGCGACGGATGCACAGCGTGAGGTCGAGGTCGTCGAACCAGACCGGGGCGTATCCGGGGTCATAGCCACCGACCTCGAGCCCGACCTCGCGCCGGTACATCATGCAGCAGCCGATGCCCCCGTCAACCTCGGCGGGGGCGTCGCACACCGGGCACTCGTGTTCGGGATAGCGGAGAACACGCTGGTGGTAGGTACGACGGCCCGGGGGCTCGGTGATCACGGCGCCGCGGTCGTGAAAGCCCGTCGGGCCGATCACGTCGACGCCGCAAGTGTGCAGCTCCCCCCAGTCGAAGACGATCTTGCCGGTGACCACGCCGACGCGGGGGTCGGAGCGGAAGAAGCCGACCATGCTCTCCAGCCAGCCTGCGGTCTCGATCGAAGCGTCGGCGTCCATCTGCACGACGAGCTCCCCGCTCGCCTCGGCCAAGGCCAGGTTGAGGGTGTCGATCACCCCGCGATGCTCACATTCGAGCAGCCGCATCTCGGAAAACCGCCCCGAATCGCGCCAGCGCCGCAGGATCTCCGGGCTCTGGTCGGTCGAGCCGTCGTCGACGGCGACTAGCTCCACGTCCGGATAGGTGGTGTTCGCGGCCAGCCGCTCGAGGACGTGATCGAGGATGGCGGCGTTGTTGCGGTTCGGCAGAAGCAGCGAGACGCGCGGCCAGGTTGGCGCGTCGCTCACCGTCGAGGCTCCGCGCCACGCAGGCGACGCTCATTGGAGCGCCGTCGGCCGAGCTCCCAGGCCAGCGCCTCCAGGGGACGGAAGATCGCGTACAGAGCTGCGTCCCGGTCCCGGCGGCGGATTGCGGTGATCAGCCCGACGGCCGTCTGCCGCACCGCCCACGCGGCCAGACCCGGGCCGCGCGCCAACTGCAGCGACCCCGGGTAGGTGCGGCTGATCCAGGCGCCGCCGGCGCCCCATATGAACTTCTGACGCAGCAGTCCGCGCAACGTGGCCCGGTTGAGGTGCACGACGCTGGCCTGCTCGCGGCGCTCGACCTTCCAACCCGCGTCGCGCAGGCGGTAGGTGAGATCGGCGTCCTCGGCAGCACGAATCTCCTCACGAAAGCCGCCCACGGCCTGGAAGGCGTCGCGGCGGCACGCGATGTTGGCGCTCTTCGGATAGCCCCACGCGCCGAACGCGAAGGTGTCCTCCTGACTCATCGCGCCGCGCAGGTACGCGTAGCGAGCCGCCGCCGATGCGTCGGCGGCCACGGGCTCGTCGACCACGCCGCCGCCGATCAGTCCGGTCTGGGGGTCGGGCGGTGGATCGAAGTAGCGATCCAGGAGGTCGGCGCGCGGCACCGCGTCGGCGTCGATGAACACGAGCCAGTCGGCGTGCCCGCACGCAGCGCCCTGGTTCCGGGCAAATGCGGGCGTCGGACGCTCGGCCGCGCCGAGCACGGGCACCCCCGACTGGTCCTCCTCGACGGGCGCGCCACGCGGTGTGTTGTCGACCACCAGGACGGTGTCGCCCTCCCGCAGCCGCACAGCCGCGAGACGCGAGCGCACCCGCTCGAGCTCTCCCAGCGGGCCCGCAAAGGGCACGATCACGTCGACGCTGGGGCGTGCGGACACGGAGGACGGCTTGCGAGCCTCGCCGCTTGCGGGGACTGCGGGCACGCGGGGGCAGGCTATCGCGTCCGTCGCGCACGTTCCGGGCGCCGATCCGGGCGATGCTCGACCGAGCGCGAGCGACCGAACTCGAATGCCAGCTCCCACAGAGGCTCGTACAGGCCCCGCACCAGCTCGTCGCGGTCGCGCCGGCGCGCCGCCCGTACGGAGCCGGTCGCCGCCATGCGCAGCGCCCACCAGATCAGCCCCGGCCGGCGCCGAGCCGGGAACGAACCGGGGTAGGCCCGATCGAGCCACGCTGAGCCGGCGCCGTGAAGCGCCGCTTGGGCGACGAAGGCCCGGGTGCTCCGGCGGCTGCGGTGCACCACGACGGCGTGCTCGCGGCGCTCGATTCCGCCGCCGGCGGCCTTCAGCCGGTAGCTCAGATCGGCATCCTCGGCTGCCCGGATGCTCTCGCGGAAGCCGCCCACGGCCTCGAAGGCGCTGCGGCGGCACGCGATGTTGGCGCTCTGGGCGAAGGCGAACGTCCCCATCTCGATGGTGCGCCCCTGGTCGAGCGTACGTCGCAGGTAGGCATACCGCGCGGGGGCGGGCGCGTCCGGGGGCACCGGCTCGTCGATCACCCCGCCGGCCAGCAGCGCGGTGCTCCCGGCCGGGCTGGGTTCGAAGTAGCGCTCGAGCAGGTCCTCCGTCGGGTCGGTGTCGGCGTCGATGAAGATCAGCCATTCGCCGCGCCCCAGCGCAGCCCCGCGGTTGCGCGCGTAGCCCGGGGTCAGCCGCTCGCTGGCCACCAGTACCGGGACGGCGTCGGGCTCTGGGGTCCCCCTCGTGTCGCGGCCCGGTGTGTTGTCGACGACGACGATCGTGTCGCCCTCGCGCAGTCGCAGCCGCCGGAGGCTCGCCCGTGTTTGCCGGAGCGCGTCCGCGCTGCCGCGGAACGGGACCACGACGTCAACGCTCGGCCTCGGCGCGATGCCGGCCGCGGAGGAAGGCTCTCCGTACTGGACTAGACCACCCCCGCGGGGGGAGGGTCCTCGAGCGACGCGGCAGCGCCGCTCGCCCCAGCGCCGTCGACGGGATGCGGCCGGCGGTTGTCGAGCGAGCGTCCCAGCTCGTAGGCGACCTGCTCGAGCGGGTCGAAGACCGCGCATACGGCAGCGTCGCGATCGCGGGAGCGCACCGCGCCCACCAGGCCGGTGGTGCTCCGGCGGGCTGCCCACCAGAGAAGGCCGGCGCGCCGGCGGGGCGGGAAAGAGCCTGGGTATTCGCGATCGAGCCACGCCGCGGCGGCGCCATGCAGGGCCTTCTGCGCCACGAAGGCGCCGAGCGTCTGGCGGTTGCGGTGCGTGACGGCGGCGTGCTCGCGGCGCTCGATCTCCCAGCCCGCCCGGCGTAGGCGGTAGCAGAGGTCGGCGTCCTCGCCTGCCCGGACGTCTTCGCGAAAGCCTCCGATCTCCTCCATGGCGACTCGGCGGCAGGCCACGTTGGCGGTCTGGGGGAAGGCCCACTCGCCCAAGCGGAAGGTTTGCCGCTGGCTCATCTTCTCCTGTAGGTACGCGAAACGAGCGGCGGCGGGCCCACCGGCGGGGACAGCCTCGTCCAGCACGGCGCCGGCGAGCAGCCCGGTTGGCGGCGCTGGGGGCGGATCGAAGTAGAGCTCGAGCAGGTCGGCGACCGGGGTCGTGTCGGCATCGAGAAAGACGATCCAGGGCGCGTGGCCGCGGGCGGCGCCGCGATTGCGCGCGAACCCCGGAGTCGACTGGCCGGTTGCGCGGTGGACGAGCACCGGTCCTGGGGGCGCTGGGATCTCATCCCGACGCGGCGGCGTGTTGTCGACCACGACGACGGTGTCATCGTCGCTCAGCTCGAGCCGGGTGAGCCGGCGGCACAGCTGCTCGAGCTCCTGCGGCCCGCCCCGAAACGGAACGACGACGTCTACGTGCGGCCTCGGCATGCCCGCGGGCAATTATGGTCGAGCCACCGTGCAGGACTACTACGAGGACCTGTGGCAGCAGCTCCCCGCCGAGCTGGAGCTTCCCGACCTCCCCCTTCGGCGCGCCTTCCTGACCGAGAACCTCCGCCCGCGTGAGAGCGTGCTCGACCTAGGCTGCGGGACCGGGGAGTTCACCGCGATCGCGGCCGAGTCGGGCGCTAGGCCGGTGGGCATCGAGATCGCGCGGGCGGCCGTGGCCAGGGCACGAGAAGAGCACCCCGGGCTCGACTTCCGCCTCGCGCCGCTGGAGGGTCCGCTGCCCCTGCCTGACAACTCGTTCGAGCTCGTGTGGGCGAGCGAGGTCATCGAGCACGTCGCCGATACCGCGCGCTGGCTCTCAGAGGTGCGCCGGGTGCTCGCGCCCTCCGGGCGTCTGCTGCTGACCACGCCTTCGCACGGGCGCCTGCGCGTCGCCATGCGAGGGGTGGAGCGCTTCTCAGAACCGCTGGGCGACCACCTGCACCTCTACACGAACGGCTCGCTGCGGTCCCTGCTGCGAGGGTTCGGCTTCACCGAGGTCGACGTCCGCTCCGCCGGCGGTCCGCCACTGCTGCGACGGCTGCTGCTGGCTCGCGCGCACCGCTGAGCTCCCCTCGTCATGATCGGGGCCGTGCGCGTCGCCCTGGACATGACCTATGCCCGGCGGGCTCCCTTCTCGGGGACCGGCATCTACCTGAGCCGTATCGCCGCGGCGCTGAGAGAGCTGGGGGACGCGGAGGTCCTTGCCGCGGAAAACGTGCGCCGTCGCCCACCGGCCGGGGGCGGGCTGGGCAGCGTGCGCAACCTCCTGACCGACACCTGGTGGAGCACCGTCGAGCTGCCGCGCCGCGCGCGCGAGGCCCGTGCGGAGGTCATCCACCACCCGTTGCCGATGATCGCGCCGCGCGCCGGCCTTCCTCAGGTCATCACGGTGCTGGACCTGGCCTTCGAGCGCCTGCCAGATCACTTCGACCGGCGCTTCCGGGCCTATGCCCACCTGACTCATCGGGCCGCGGCGCGGGCGGCCGGGGCGGTCATCTGCATCAGCGGACAGACCGCCGAGGACGTGCGCTCGCTCTGGGGCGTGGCGGGCGATCGCGTGGTCGTCGCCCCGCTCGGCCCGGGCCAGCAGTTCGAGCCGGGCGACGAAGCCGAGCCGCCCCGGCATTTCCTCTACGTGGGCGACGCGGAGCCGCGCAAGAACCTGGGGATGCTGCTCGAGGCCTACCGGGTCTACCGCTCGCGGGCGCAGCGTCCGCTCGAGCTCGTGCTCGCGGGCTCAGCCGGCGCTTCGGGCCCTGGCGTTCGCGTCGAGCGCTCTCCCACGACCGCGCGGCTCGGCGAGCTCTACCGTGGCGCCGCGGCACTCATCCATCCGAGCCTCTACGAAGGCTTCGGCCTCACCCCGCTCGAGGCCATGAGCGCCGGCACGCCGGTCATCGCCGCGCGCTCCCCGGGCGTCGTCGAGGTCTGTGGCGCTGCCGTCCGGTACGCCGATGCGGCTGGGCCGGGCGACTTTGCCGACGCGATGGACGAGCTGGCGGGCAGCGAGCAGCTCCGGGCCCAGCTGCGCGCCCAGGGCCTGAGCCGCGCCGCGGCGTTCACGTGGCGGGAATGTGCACGCCGCCACGCTTACGCCTACTCTCTTGCCCTGCGCCGATGAAGATCGCGATCCTCGGTACGCGCGGCATCCCCGCCTCTTACAGCGGCTTCGAGACCGCGGTCGAGCAACTGGCGGACCGGCTCAGTGACCGCGGTCACGAGGTGATCGTGTACTGCCGCTCCCACGTGGTGGACCCGAGCCTTGCCAGCTACAAGGGCGCCCAGCTCGTGCACCTGCGCACGGTCCAGAACAAGTACCTGGACACGTTCGTGCACACGGCGCTCTCGGCGTTCCACGCAGCGCGGGTCACCAGGCCGGACGTCGCGCTGTTCTTCATCGCCGGCAACTCACCGTTGTGCATGATCACCCGCGGGGCTCACATCCCTGCTGTCATCAACGTCGACGGCCTCGACTCGGACCGCCGCAAGTGGCCGGCGTTCGCCAAGGCCTACCTGCGCTTCGCCGAGAGCACAGCCCCCCGGTGGGCCAACACGGCGATCACCGACAGCCACACCGTGGCCGACGTCTTCGCCCGCCGCTACGGGCAGCGAATCGGGGTGGTGCCCTACGGAGTCGACGATCCGGGCCACGAGGGAACCGAGACGCTCGAGCGGCTGGGGCTCGAGCCGCGCAAGTACATCCTGTTCGTCGGACGCCTCGAGCCTGAGAACAACCCGCACCTGCTGGTCGAGGCGTTCGCCCGGATCGGCGCCGAGGAGGCACGGGGGATGAAGCTGGCGGTGGTGGGCGGCGCTCCCTATGCCGACGAATACATCCGGCAGGTGTGGCGCTCGGCCGACCCGCGTGTGGTGTTCCCCGGCTACGTGTTCGGGCGCGGCTACTGGGAGCTCCAGCGCCACGCCTACGTTTTCTGCGCTCCGACCGAGGTCGGAGGCACCCATCCGGTGATCCTGGAGGCCATGGCCGCCGGCAACTGTGTGCTGGTCAACGACCATAAGCCCAACGCGGAAACCGTCGGGAGTGCCGGGGTCTACTTCTCCGGCGCGGCCGGCGTCGAGGACCTCGTGATTCAGCTCCGGCGCCTGCTCGCCGATCCCGACCTGGTCGGGGGTTGCCGCCTCCGCGCGCTCGAGCGGGCCAAGGAATACTCCTGGGACGCGGTGACCGACCGCTACGAGGAGCTTCTGCGCGCGGCGTGCCGCGAGCGCGATCCGGGCGCGGCGCCGGACGCGCTCGTGGACGGTGATGAGCTCAGGGCGGCCACCGCCGCCGCGGTGCCGCCGCTTCATTAGAAATGACTAAGTTTGCGCCGCAAATGCGGCGCAAGCCCAGGGGCGGCGTTATCCTGTGTGAAGGACACGGATGTCGCTCGGGCTCGCGAGCATCGCCCCCTTTCCTCGCGAGTCCTGGACGGCCCCCAGCCCTACCAGGGTCGTCTGTGGCGGGCCCGTACCGCGTCTGGCGGTACGGGCCGCCCGCCTCTCACTAAGCTCTCGCCGCCAGATGGACTGCGTGGTCACAGGGGGGGCTGGATTCATCGGGTCGAACCTGGTCGATGCGCTGCTGGCCCGGGGCGATCGCGTGACCGTGATCGACAACCTCTCCACCGGCAAGCTGGCCAACCTCGAGTCGGCCTGCGAGCAGGGAGCGCAGCTGCACGAGTGCGACGTGCGCGACGCTCGCGCCGTGGCTGAGGTGCTGCAGCGCGCGCAGCCCCAGGTCGTCTTCCATCTCGCCGCGCAGATCGACGTTCGCGAGTCGGTCGAGAACCCGGCCGGGGACGCGGCCGCGAATGTCCTGGGGACGATCGCGGTGCTCGAGGCAGCTCGCGCAGGCGGCGCCCGCAAGGTCGTGAACTCCTCCACCGGCGGCGGCCTCTACGGCGACGCGGACGTCCTGCCCACCCCCGAGGAGCATCCTGTGCATCCGCTGGCCCCCTACGGGCAGGGCAAGTACGCGGCCGAGGGGTATTGCGCGCTGTACACGCGCCTGCACGGACTCGACACCGTGTCGCTGCGCTACGGCAACGTGTACGGACCGCGCCAGGACGTCCACGGCGAGGCCGGAGTGGTGGCGATCTTCTGCGGGCATCTCGCCGAGGGACGTGCTTCGACGGTTTACGGTGACGGCCGCCAGACGCGCGATTGGGTCGAGGTCGGCGACGTCGTCCGCGCCAACCTGCTCGCCGCCGATGCGGACGTGACCGGCGCGATCAACATCGCCCGCGGAAGCGAGACCTCGGTGATCGAGCTGCTCGACGCGCTGCGCGATCTGAGCGGCGAGGAGCTGCCGCAGCCGCGGTTCGCCCCTGAGCGCGCGGGCGAGGTCAGGCGCAGCTGCCTGGCTGTCGGCAGGGCTCGCGAGCTGCTCGGCTGGGAGGCCCAGGTGGAGCTGCGCGACGGGCTGCGACGGATCCTCGAGGGGCTCGAGGCGGAGAGCGCCGTCAGGCGGGCCGGCTGAGCGCCCGCTGGCGCGCCTCCTCGCGCGAGCCAGGGCCGCCGATGTCTCGCCGGCGGTAATCGCCGCGGCTCAGGTGGGCCTCGAGCCACACGTAGAGAACGATGAACAGGTAGCGGCTGCCCATCTCCTGCAGGCGCAGCTTCGAGGCCCCGTGCCGGCGGTTCGTCCACGTGACGGGCACGACAGCGAACGAGAACCCGCGGACCACAGCCTTGAGCGGCAGCTCGACCGTGAGGTTGAAATGGTTCGAGAGCAGGGGCTGGAGCTGGTCGATGACGTAGCGCCGGTAGGCCTTGAAGGCGTTGGTCGTGTCGTTGTAGCCGTGCTGGAAGAGGAAGCGGATACCCGCGTTGACGATGCGGTTGATCACCAGCTTCAGCCACGGATAGCCGTGCACCTCTCCGCCGGATCCGAACCTCGTGCCGAACGCGCAGTCGTAGCCCTGCTCGAGCACGTGGTAGTAGAGGACGAGGTCCTTCGGCGAGTCGGAGAGGTCCGCCATCATGATCGCCACCGCGTCGCCGGTGTAGCGCTGAAGCCCGACGCGCACGGCGTGGCCGAACCCCAGGGGGAGGTCGGAGCGCACGCAGCTGAGGCGTGGGTTCTCCTCCGCCATCGCCCGCACGATGTCGCCCGTGCCGTCGCCGCTGGCGTCGTCGACCACCAGGATCTCGTAGTCGATGCCCGCGTGTTCGAGCTCGGCCACGCTTGCTGAGACCGTCTGGCCGACCGACTCGGCTTCGTTGTGCGCGGGGATGACGACCGACAGCTTCATCCCGCCGCCGTCCACAGCTCGGCGTTCTGCTCGTGGATCTCGCGCAGGACGTCCTCGATCCGGTAGGTGATGGCCCAGCCGGGATAGTCGCGCCGGAACGGCTCCAGGTCGGAGATCCACCAGCGATGATCGCCGACGCGGTTCTGGGGCGAGAGCTCCCATTCGAGCTCGCGCCCGGCGGTCTGCTGGCACATCTCGATCGCTTCCAGCATCGAGCAGTTGCTGGTGCGCCCGCCCCCGATGTTGTACACCGCCGCGGCGCGCGGCTGACGGTGGAAGGCCGCGAAGGCGGCCACGAGGTCGGCGGAGTGGATGTTGTCGCGCACCTGCCGCCCGTCGTACCCGTAGACGGTGTAGGCCTCGCCGGTCATCGTGCAGCGCATCAGGTAGGAGAGGAACCCGTGCAGGCGCGTGCCGGCGTGGTTCGGTCCGGTCAGACACCCACCGCGGAAGCAGACGGTCGGCATCCCGAAGTAGCGCCCGTACTCCTGCACCAGCAGGTCAGCGGCCGCCTTGGAGACGCCGAACAGCGAATGGGTCGAGGTGTCGATCGACATCGAAGTGTCGATCCCGCGGTGATAGCGATGCTCTTCGGGTAACTCGAGCCGGCGTTCGAGCTCGACCAGCGGCAGGTGGTTGGGCAGATCGCCGTACACCTTGTTCGTGGAGCAGAAGATGAACGTGGCGTCGGCGGCGTGGCGGCGCGCGGCCTCGAGGAGGTTGAGCGTCCCGTTGGCATTGACCGAGAAGTCCGTCTGGGGATCGGAGGCGGCCCAGTCATGTGATGGCTGCGCCGCGGCGTGAATCACGAGCTCGAGCGCGGGCGCGTGCTGCGCGAACACCGCGTCGACTCCCTGGGCGTCGCGGATGTCCAGGTCGAGCGCCTGAAACGAGTCTCCGAGCGTGCGGCTGAGACGCTCGGTCGTCGGCGCGGTCGAGGCCGACGGGCCGAAGAACACCGAGCGCATGTCGTTGTCCAGCCCCACGACGTGATAGCCGCGACGCACGAAGTGCTCGACCGACTCCGAGCCGATCAAGCCGCCGGAGCCGGTGACGATTGCAGTCGGCACCGGGCAATTATCCAGTCGGTCGGGTGCGCTGTGTCAGCGCAGCCGGGTCACGCAAGATGGGAGACGGCGCGCTCGTGCTCGCAGATCCAGGCGTGGATGTCGCCGAGGATGCGGTTCGCACCGCGCTGCGGCCGCCATTCGCTGAGCGCGTCGAGCAGACGGCAGTCGGAGACATAGAGAGGAATGTCCCCCGGCCGCGTGGCCGGTTCGGCTGCGACTTCTACCCGGCGGCCCGTGATCTGCTCGCACAGCGCCGTCGTCTCCAGCAGCGAGAGGCTGCACGCGCGTCCACCCCCGACGTTGACCTTGACGCCGTCCCAGCGCTCGGGATCCTGCAGCTGCTCGTCGAGTAGCTCGAGCAGATCCTCGACGTGCAGCAAGTCACGGACCTGCTTTCCCCCACCCCCGAAACCGATGTAGCGCAGCGGGCGCCCGAAGTGATGGGCGAGCATCCAGAAGGTGAACACCCCCTGATCGACCTTGCCCATCTGCCACGGGCCGGCGACCACGCCGCAGCGGTCGATCACCGCGCGCAACCCGTACGACTCCCGGTACTCCTCGATGAGCAGCTCGGCGCTCAGCTTCGTGGCCCCGTAGAGCGTGCGCGCCCCCTCAAGCGCAAATCGCTCCGAGATGCCGGCCGCCGAGACGCCGGGCTGGTCCTGGCCGGCGGCGAGCTCGAATCGGGTCTCGCTCTCCTCGAGCGCGAGCGAGCGCAGCGCCTCCACGGGATAGACCCGGCTCGTGGACAGGAACACCAGATGGCTGCTTTGCCGGCGGGCGAGCTCCAGGCAGTTGTACGCCCCGAGGAGATTCGCCTGCACGACGTAGTCGGCCGCGCCGTCGACGCCGGCCAACGCGGAGGGCTCGGCCGAGCATTCGACCACCGCCTCGAACTCGCCCGCCCCCATAAGGTCCTCCCGCACACGGATGTCCCCGTGCGCGAACCTGACGCCTGCCTCGCGCAGCCGCGGCAGGTTCAGCTCCGAGCCGCGCCGGCGCAGGTTGTCGAGTGCGGTCAGCTCCCAGTCGGGATGGCGCGCCGCGAGACCCACGGCCACGTTGGCGCCGATGAACCCGGCCCCGCCGGTAACGAGCACGCGCATATCGCGCGGCGATTATGCCGGGGGCGCGGCGCCGCGACTCTCCTCGGCTAGATTGCCGCCCCGATGAAAGCGCTGCCCATCCGGCTGGACGGACCCGTGCTGATCGAGCCGGTCGTCCATGGAGATCCGCGCGGCTTCTTCCTCGAGACCTACCGCCGCGACGCGCTGGCCGAGCTCGGGATCGATCAGGAGTTCGTGCAGGACAACCACTCGCGCTCGCGCCGGGGTGTGGTTCGCGGGATGCACATCCAGGCCGGGATGGCGAAGCTGGTTCGCTGCGCCCGGGGGGCGATCCTCGACGTGCTCGTCGACGTCCGTCCCGAGTCGGCCGCGTTCGGGCAGTGGGAGGCCTACGAGCTCACCGACGCCAACCATCTCGCGGTCTACTGCCCTGACGGCTTCGCCCACGGGTTCTGCGTGCTCAGCGAGCTGGCCGACGTCGTCTACAAGACCTCCACGTACTACGCGCCCGAGCTCGAGGCCGGGTTCGCCTATGACGACCCCGCGGTCGGGATCGCCTGGCCCCCCGGCCTGGAGCTCGTCGCCTCCGCGCGCGATGCGGGGGCGCCCCCGCTGTCAGAACTCGCGGCGCAGCTCCGTGGCTGAGCCCGGCTGCTACTAGCATCCGCGGGCGTGCGCGAGCGTCTGGCCGTCACCCCGACTCAGTTCCGGCGACTGTCATATCTGACGCTGGCGGCGCTGACGCTGATCGTCCTCACCGGGGCCGCCGTGCGACTCACCGGTTCGGGCCTCGGCTGCCCCGACTGGCCGAAGTGCTACGGCAACGCGCTGCCGCCGCTCAGCACGCATGCGCTGATCGAGTTCGGCAACCGCGCACTCTCCGGGTTGGTGGGGATCGTCACAGTCCTGACCGCGGTGCTGGCGTTCACGCGCCGGCCGTTCCGGCGCGACCTGGCCGGGCTGGCCCTGTTGCTGCCCCTGGGGGTCGTGGGGCAGGCGGTGCTGGGCGGCTTCACCGTGCGCGAGCACCTGGCGCCGGGCTTCGTCATGGCCCACTTCGCGCTTTCCATGCTCGTGCTCATCGCCGCCGTGGCGCTGGCTTGGCGAAGTGCCCACGAGCCAGGCTCGCGCCCGCGCTCGAGCGACCGGCTGGCCGTGTGGGCGGTGCGCGCCCTGGCACCGCTGGGTGCGATCACGATCTTCGCCGGCACCGCCGCCACCGCGGCCGGGCCTCACGCGGGCGGCTCGCCGGGGCAGCGGATCCACCGGCTGACGTTCAGGGGTGCGGACACGTTGACCTGGGTCATCCACCGCCACGCGACGATCGCCGCCCTCTTCGGTGTGGCCACCATTGCCGCGTGGCTGCTGCTGCGGCGCCGTGGCGCCACCGGTGAGGCGGTCGAGTCGCTCACCGTGCTCGGCGTCCTGCTCGCTGCTCAGGGCCTGGTGGGGAGCGTCCAGTATGAGCTGCGCCTGCCGACCGACATGGTCTGGGTCCACGTCGCGCTGGCCACGCTCAGCTGGCTCGCGGTCCTGTGGGCCGTGGCCGCGGCCGGCGTTCTCGTGCCGCGTGTGCGGCCGGTCGCCGAGCCGGAGCGCAGCAGCGGCGGCGTGCGGGAGCTGGAACCCGTCTGACTGGCCGCCCGGGCGGCGTCTGGCCCCGGCCGGTCCGCCTATATGCCGACGAGCGTCACGCGTGCGTGAAGCTTCGGCTGTCCCGTGCTGAAGACACCGCTCAGGCTCCCGGCGAGCTGGTGCCCGTGCGCCTTCGCCACCCGTGCCGCGCAGCCTCCAGATGCGTGGATGCGCACGCGTTGCTTCTGGCCCCCGTGGGCTGAGAGATGGACGCTGCCGCAGCGGCCGCCTCCGGCCTTGAGGACCAGCTTGCCCTTGCACGCGATGGCGTGGGGGCCTTCGCAGTTGATCGGCACGCTGACCGAGCCGTCGTGGAACCTCAGATAGTGGCTTCGCAGCTCGACCCTGCCGCCTGAGAGCGTGGTGAAGGCCTGATCCTGTCCCGCGCTCGTCGCGGGATTGCTCTCCTCCACCACGAGACGGAAGTGGTAGGTCGTGCGCGCCTTCAGGCCGCTGACCCTGGTGAACACGACCGTGAAGCCGGTGTTGAGTGACCGCGGTTCGGTCATGTGGCCGTAGCTCGTCGTCTTGCCGTACTCGAAGTAGTAGTCCGCGCCGGAGCCGTTCGGATTGGTCACGCCGTTCAGTACCGCCGAGCTGCTGCCGACCGACGTGGCCTGGCCGGTCGTGGCCGACGTGTCGGGGGCACCCGGGGTCGTGAACGATTGATCGCCACCCAGGTTGTTCTCGGTGTAGGTCGCCTGCGTGACGACCAGCTGATAGTGATACGTCGTTGCGGGCGTCAGGTTGACGAGCTGCGCAGAGACCTGGCTCGTCCCCGTCGACACCGTCTGCACCGGCGTCGTCTGCCCGTAGGCGGTGCCCGTCCCGTACTCGAAGAAGTAACGGGCCCCGTCCGGCTCACTCGTCGTGATGGTTCCGCTCACCGTGGCCGAGGTCGGCGAGAGGTTCGTCGTCGCGCCTGTGTGGGCCACGCTGTCCGCTCGCGCGAGTCCGGCGAGCAGCGTCGCCGCGATTGCCGCAGCGAGGACCAGCGCCAGCGGCCCGCGGCGCCATCTCTGACGTGCCATCCCCACGACCACAGCGTAACTTCCGTCGCGGACCGGAGGCTCCGTAACCCGGCGGTGACGGTCATCGCGCTCGATACGATCGGTGCCGAGCATGCCGCTCGAGCACCCTGCAGCTGCGCATCCCGCCGTCGGCCGAAGCGCCGATGCCTCGCTCAGCATCCTCGTCGTCGACGACGAATCCGATCTCCGCGAGATGCTGACGCGGTCCTTCTCGCGTGAGGGCCACCGGGTCATGGCCGTGGCCGACGGGCGCGGAGCCATCGACCGGGCCAGCACCGAGCACTTCGACATCATCCTGCTCGATGTGGCCCTCGGCCCGGGACCCGACGGCTACGAGGTGTGCCGGACGCTGCGCGGCCGGCGCAACGTCGTCCCGATCATCATGTTGACGGCGCTCGACTCCGAAGCTGACGCCGTCCTGGGGCTCGAGGCGGGTGCCGACGATTACGTGACCAAGCCGTTCGGGCTGGCCGAGCTGCGCAGCCGGATCCGAGCCGTGCTCCGGCGCGCGGGAACGAGAGCGCTCGGGGATGAGGTCCTGGTCGTCGGCCCGATCGTGCTCGACCGCGCCCAGCGCGAGGTGACGATGGAGGGCGAGCCCGTCCGGCTCACGTTCTCCGAGTTCGAGCTGCTCGACGCCCTGATGGCCGATCCCGGGCGACTGCTGAACCGGCAGGAGCTCCTGCGGGCGATCTGGGGCGACAGCGCCTACCGCGACCCGCGCGCGATCGATGTCCACATCCGCCACCTGCGCGAGAAACTCGAGCCTGAGCCGGAGAAGCCGCGTTACATCGTGACCGTCCGGGGGGCGGGGTACCGGCTGCGAGCGTCGTAGCGATGTCGGCACGTCCGCGGCTTGGCGCCTTCGGCCTGCGGGGCCGCATCGTCGGCGCCGTCCTGATCACGGCGGTGGTCACGCTCGGCGTGGCTGCGGTGGCCGTCCTCGGCCCGCTCGAGCAGGAGCTGCGAAGCGAGTCATTGAAGACCCTGGAGCGGGAGCTCGGGCGCGGGGTGACTGAGAGCTTCACCCGGCTGCGTCTGAGCTACGTGCTCGACACCTCCAAGCGCGACCGCACCGCGGCGGCCGGACATCTCGAGCGTCAGGTGCTGGCGCGCCAGCAACAGGCGCTGGGCGAACGCCTGGGGGCCACGGTGACCCTGCTCGGCTATCCGGCGGCGACGGGGCAGGGGGCGCCCGTCCTGCTCTCGGTCGACCAGACCTCTCCCGCTGATCCCTTCGACGACGCCGCCCGGGCCTTCCGTACCCGCCGGAGGGTGACAAGCTTCGGGACCAGCGACGAGAACCAGGTCGCGCGCGTCGCCATCCCGCTGCAGATCAGCGGCCACACATATGTGCTCGCGGTGCGCCGACCCCTCACCGAGCTCTCGGGAGCCGTTCAAGTCGTCCGCACCGCGTTTCTCTACGCGGCGGCGGCGGGCCTGGCGCTGACGTTGATCCTGGCCATTCCGCTGGCCGCGACGGTGGTCCGGCGCCTGCGGCGGCTGCGGCAGACAGCGCTGCGGCTCGCCACCGCAGGTCCCGGTGTGGAGGTGCCGGTCGACCGAGCGCGTGACGAGGTGGGTGATCTCTCCCGCGCGTTCGCGATCATGGGCCGGCGTCTACAGCAGCAGGAGGAGGCGCGGCGCGCGTTCGTGGCCACCGCCTCGCACGAGCTGCGCACGCCGCTCACCTCGCTGGAGGGCATGCTCGAGCTCCTCGACGAGGACCTGCAGGATCCCTCCGCCGACCGCGAGGAGGCACGCGCGCTGCTCGAACGGGCACGAGCCCAGTCGCGGCGCCTCAGCCGTCTGGCGGCGGACCTGCTCGACCTGAGCCGGATCGACGCCCAGGTCGCACTCCGCTCCGAGCCCGTCGAGCTCGGCGAGCTGAGCCGCGCCGTCATGGCGGAGTTCGAGCTCGACACGGCGGCCCGCAAGGTGTCCTCCGTCCTCGACGACGCGGGTGCCCCGGTCTGGGCGCGCGGCGATCCCGGGAGCGTCGCCCGCATCCTTCGCATCCTGCTCGAGAACGCGCTGCGCGTTAGCCCGGCCGGCTCCAGAGTGAGGGTCGAGCTGCGGGGCGACGAAAAGCTCGCGTTGCTCAGCGTCCACGACCAGGGCCCGGGCGTGGATCCCGACGAGCGTGATCTGATCTTCGAGCGCTTCCAGCGCGGCCGCTCCACGGGCGGGCAGGCCGGCTTCGGCCTGGGCCTGGCGATCGGGCGCGAGCTGGCCGAGCGCATGGGCGGCGAGCTGGGGCTGGACGATGCCGACGGCCCGGGGGCCCGGTTCACGCTTCGGATGCCGGTCGCGCACGCGCCTGAGGCACAGCTGCTGCCGGTCTAGGCCTCCGGACGCCGGCTCCTCGCAGCTGACAGCATCATTCGCGATGGACGAACGGGAGATGAAGGCCATGCTCGAGGCCGACGAGCGCCACTGGTGGTATCGCGGCCGCCGGCGCATCATCCGGGCGGCGCTCGCCCGCCTGCCCCTGCCCCGCAGCGCCGTCGTGCTCGACGCCGGGTGCGGGTCGGGTCGGACGATGCAGGAGCTGGCCGCCTACGGCGAGGTCCACGGCATCGAGCTGGACCCGCAGGCTGCGGCCCTGGCGCGCGATCGAGCGTGGGGCGAAGTCCGGATCGGTCGCCTGGAGCAGCTGCCCTGGGAGGCGGCGACCTTCGACCTCATCACCTGTCTCGATGTCATCGAGCACACACCCGACGACCGGCTGACGCTGAGCGAGCTGCGTCGCGTGAGCAAGCCGGGCGGTTGGCTGCTGGTGACCGTGCCGGCGTACCAGGCGCTGTGGTCGCTGCACGACAAGGCCAACCACCACTACCGCCGCTACTCCCGCCCGACCCTGCGGGCAGCGGCGTTGGAGGCGGGTTGGCGACTGGAGCGCATGACGTCGTTCAACAGCCTGCTGCTGCCGCCGGCGGCCGTGGTCCGGATCGCTCAGCGATGGCGCGGCCGCCATAACGGCTCCTACACGTCGGAGCTCAACGTCGGTCCGGCCTGGCTGAACGGGGTGCTAGAGCGGCCGCTGGCGCTGGAGGCGCGCTGGCTGGAGCAGGGGCGGACGCTGCCCGCAGGGATGTCGCTGATGGCGGTCCTGCAGAACCCGCCGCAGGCTTGATGCTCGCGTTCGCGGCGCTCATCAGCGTCTCGAGCAACCTCGGCTACCTGCTCCCGGCGATCATCGGGCTCGAGTCGATGGGAATCCCGTCGCCGGGCGAGACCGCGCTCGTGGCCGCGGCGGTCCTGGCCAGCCAGGGAAAGCTGCAGATCTGGCTCGTGATCCTCATCGGTGTCGCCTCCGCGATCATCGGGGACAACGTCGGCTATCTGCTGGGGCGGAGGTTCGGGCGCGACGTGCTGGAGGCACCGGGACCGATGCATTCGCGCCGTGTCACGCTGATCCGCGCGGGCGACCGCTTCTTCGCCAAGCACGGCGGCAAGGCGGTGTTCCTGGCCCGGTGGATCGCCCTGATCCGCGTGGCCGCGGCCTGGCTGGCCGGGATCAACAAGATGCCGTTCAAGCGCTTCTTCCTGTGGAACGCATTCGGGGGGATCACGTGGGGCATCACGTTCGGGCTCGTGGGCTACTACGGCGGCAAGGCCGGCGCCCACCTACTCGAGCGCTTCGGAGTGGTCGGAGCGATCCTGCTGGCCGGGACGCTCGTCGTCGGCTTCGTGCTCCTCGGGCGCCGCGAGCGCCAGGAGCGGCGCAAGCTGGCTCAGGGCACGAAGAGCCGCGCTACTGGAGAGGCTCGAGATCCAGAGCGCAGGAGTTGATGCAGTAGCGAAGCCCCGTGGGGGCCGGGCCGTCGTCGAAGACGTGCCCGAGGTGGCCGCCGCAGCGCTTGCACACCACTTCGGTGCGCTCCATGAACAGGCTCCGGTCCGGGCGCAGCTCGATGTTCTCCGTCGCCGCGGGCTCGTAGAAGCTCGGCCAGCCGGTGCCGGAGTCGAACTTCGTGTCGGAGTTGAACAGCTCGGCCCCACAGCCGGCACAGCTATAGGTGCCGTCCTCCTTGACGTCGACGTACTCGCCGGTGAAGGGCCGCTCGGTGCCGTGCCGGCGCAGGACGTCGTACTGCTCAGGCGTCAGGCGCTCCCGCCACTGGTCGTCGCTCAGCTCTAGCTCTGGCTGCTTCTCGGCCACGGCGACTACGTTAGCGCCCGGGTGGGTGAAGTAGGGTGCGATCGTGCGCTTCGGGCTGGCGATCTTCCCCACCGAGGACGTGCCGGCGCCCGACGAGCTGGCCCGCATGGCCGAGGAGCGCGGGTTCGAATCGCTCTTCTTCCCCGAGCACACCCACATCCCCGCGAGCCGCGACAGCCCGTATCCAGCCGGTGGGGAGCTTCCGCCCGAGTACAGCCGCACCTATGACCCCTTCGTGGCCTTGACGGCCGCGGCCGCGGCGAGCGATCGGCTGCGGGTCGGAACCGCGATCTGCCTGGTGGTCGAGCGTGACCCCATCACCACCGCCAAGGAGGTCGCCTCGCTCGACCGGTTGTCCGGAGGGCGCTTCCTGTTCGGTGTGGGCGCCGGCTGGAACGCCGAGGAGATGCGAAATCACGGCACGGACGCATCGACCCGGTTCGGGTTGATGCGCGAGCGCGTCGAGGCGATGAAGGCGATCTGGACCGAGGACGAGGCCAGCTACCACGGGCGGCACGTGAACTTCGACCGGATCTGGTGCTGGCCGAAGCCGGCGCAGCAGCCACACCCTCCGGTGCTCGTGGGCGGCAACGGCCCCCGCGTGCTGGACCGGGTCGTTGCCTTCGGCGATGAGTGGATGCCCAACCGCCTGCGCGACGAGGAGATCATCCCCCGCTTCGAGGAACTGGGGCGGCGCGCGGCCGAGGCCGGCCGCTCGATCCCCATAACCGTGGCCGGGATGATGCGCGATCCCGCACGCATCGAGCGCTTCGAGCGCGCGGGAGTGCACCGGGGCGTGTTCTGGCTGCCGGCGACCGGGCGCGATGACGTCGAGCGTGCGCTCGAGCGCTACACCGCCGCGGCGGAGCAATACAGCGGCTGAGCCCTACGGCTCGAGGTAGCTCAGGCTCGCCCGGGGGTCGGGCTCGAGCAGCTCGACGAGGAGCGTCGACCAGCCAAAGCCGGTAGCGCCCATGCCCCTCCCCGTGCGCGGGTCGTAGTACTCACGCAGGCCCTCGCGCTCGAGCACGTCGGCCAGCCGCTCGGTCATCTCCTGCGCCTGCTCCTGATAACCAAGACGCACCAGCCCCAGCCAGACGAGCCAGGCGGCGTTGATCCACGTCGGGCCGCGCCAGTAGCGCCGCAGCCCGGGCAGCAAGGTGTCGTCGGCCGAGAAGCTGGGATCGCCGAGCGACACGGAGGGCGGTGCGGCCAGCGGCCAGAAGCGCTCGGGGTCCAGCAGGTGCTCCTCCACGAGCCGGCGGCCGATCGCCTCCGGCAGGTCCGGCAGTGCCAGGGGCGAGAGTGCGGCCCACGTCAGCGCGATCCGCCCGCGGGCAGCCGGCCGGGCAAGCGGCCAGAACAGCCCACTCTCCTCGTCGTACATCCGCTCGACGAGCGCCGGCGTCAACGACGGGCGATTCAGGGCGAGCCGGGAGAGCGAATAGAGGACATTGGTCATGACCTCGCAGCACACGGGTCCGCCGTCAGCCTCGATCCTCCGCGCGTCGAATCCCAGGCGCCGGTTGCGCCTGACCAGCAGCACGTACCCGGGCAGGCCGTGGGCCCGGCGTTCCCAGATGGCGTCGAACTGGGGCGAGGCGTCGAGGCCCGACTCGTCTGGCTGCACGATCCAGATGAGGCCGTCGCCGTCGAGATCGCGATTGCGCTCGAGCCAGTCGTGATGCCGGGCGATGGCGGGCACCTCGCGCGGATCTCCGACCGCGATCCGCCACGCCCAAGCCAGGACCGGCGGCTGGATGCTCGAGGTCATCGTCGCGCTGCGTGCGGTGACGTTGTACGTGTAGCGGCGCGGGCCGTTCAGCGGCGTGTCCCAGAAGATCGTGTGCCCGATGAACCCGTCGGCGTCCTGGGCCGAGAGCAGCGACTGCAGCTCCCGGCGCGGGCGCTCGGCGTCGAAGTGGCGCCACGTGATCGCGGTGAAGCACGAGTCCCAGTACCACTGCCAGGGATAGTGCCCTGGGCTGGGGCAGGTGTAGGCGAAGGCGGCGCGATCACCGCTGCGCACGCCTTCGCGCCAGTTCTGGCGAAGCGTCTGCTCGCACAGCGCTCGAAGGGTTCCCCGCTGCCGTTCTGCCAGCATGCTGCGGCCATCCTGTCATCGGTGAAAGAAAGGCGAGCTCAGCTGCCCCAGGCCGTCGGGTGGGCGAGCCGCCGCGCGCGCGAGCTGGCCGAGGCGCTCGCCGGGCGCCGGAAACGGCCAAGCGCCGACGGCCCCGTGCCGCCCCGGAGACTGCGGGCGCGGACGGGCGCCCCGGGGCTCCGCGAGTTCGTCGAGGGCGGCCGCGCCGCCGCGGCCGAGCTCGCCGATGCTGCGCAGAGCGCCGGCCGACCGGTCGAGCAGGCCGGCGCCGTGCTCGACTTCGGATGCGGCAGCGGACGCGTGCTACCCCAGCTTGCCGCGAAGACGTCTGCCTCCTGCGTGGGCTGTGACGTGGACGGCGCAGCCGTTGAGTGGGCGGCGCGCCACCGCCCGGAGTGCGAATGGCGCGTAAGTGCGTTCTCCCCTCCTTTGCCCTTCGCAGCCCAGGCCTTCGACCTGCTGTATTCGATCTCGGTGTTCAGCCACCTCGACGAGGCGCTTCAGCACCGCTGGCTCGCCGAGCTGACGAGAGTGCTCGCGCCCGGGGGCGTCGCCCTGCTCTCCGTGCACGGCCCGGGGGCGTTCGAGGAGTTCCGCTCCGGTCGCGTGCGGACGCGGTGGTGCCCGCCCCAAACGTTCCGCCGCGGAGCGCTGGGCCCCGCGGAGTTCCTGTTCGCCCCCTACCTGCGCTCACGCTGGAACTCGGGCGAGCTCCCAGGCGTGCGGTCCGGATACGGCTTGGCCTTCCACGGCGCTGACTACGTGCGCGAGCGCTGGTCGCAGCACCTTCGGATCCTCGATGTGCGCGAGCGGCGAATCGCCGGCTGGCAGGATCTGGTGATCGCGGTCAAGAGCGGCTGAGGCGCAGCAGCCCGGCCCGGACGGCGCGCCCGCGGTGTGTCAGGCCGGCGCTGCCGCGGCCTCCTCGAGCTCGGCGATCTCGATCTTCTTCATCTTCAGCATCGCCTCCGTGACGCGCTTGGCCGTCGCGGGGTCAGAGCTCCCGAGCAGCTCTGGCAGGCGGCTGGGGACGACCTGCCAGGACAGACCGAAGCGGTCCTTCAGCCACCCGCACGGGCCTTCTTCGCCGCCGTCGCTCAGCCGCTGCCAGAAGTCGTCGACCTCGTCCTGCGAGCGGCAATCGATCTGGAACGAGATCGCTTCACTGAAGCCGGCGTACGCGGGACCGCCGTTCAACGCCAGGAACCGCTGGCCGGCCAACTCGAACAGGACCGTCATCGCGGACCCGGCGGCTCCGGGGCCGGCCTCGCCGTAGCGCGAGACGTGGACGATCCGCGAGTCCTCGAAGACCGACGTGTAGAACTCGGCCGCCTCCTCGCCCTCGTGGTCGAACCACAGGCACGGCGTGATCTTGCTCATTGATCGTCCTCCTTCGTTCGCGGCGTTTGCCTTGCCTGGATGCAGACCGTAGAGCGCCGCAGAAGTCATCGGGGTTAGCCTGAGCCGGTTGTTCGAGGCGCTCGACTTCCTCTACATGCCCAGCCGCGACGCGGCGGCCGACATCGAGCGCTACACCGCGGGACTGGGTGGCGAGCTGGTGTTCGCGATCGAAGCCTTCGGGACGCGGGTCGCGATGGTCCGCCTACACGCCGATGCGCCGGCGCTTCTGCTCGCCGAGCACCTCGAGGGAGACGAACCCGTCCTCGTCTTCCGCGTGCCGGACCTGGAGCGGGCGGTGGGAGAGCTGCAGGGACGTGGGGTCGAGGTGGGGGACCGCTTCGGCATCCCGCACGGGCCGGTTGTCGAGCTCCTGCTGCCCGGGCCGCAGCGCATCGCTCTCTACGAGCTGACGAGGCCGGACGCGCCCGAGCGCCTGGCGGGCCGGCGCGACTTCTAGCCACGCGTCGTTAGCGATGCACAGAAACCTCACCGCCGCCATCTACGGGACGCTCATCATCGGTGCCCTCCTGGCGGCGGAGAGCGCGGAGCACGAGACCTACAGCGAGACCGTCGTCGCCGTCCTCATCACGTTGCTGCTCTACTGGCTGGCGCATTCCTACGCCGAGTTCACCTCGAGGCGGCTGCAGGAAGGCCGGCCTATCCGGATCGGCGATCTGGTCAGGACGATGGGACTCGAACTACCGGTCGTGATCGGAGCCGCAGTCCCGCTCCTCGCGCTCCTGATCGAGTGGGCACTCGACGTCAAGCTGACGACGGCCGTCACCGTGGCGGTATGGGTTTCGGTCGTCACGATCGTCGTGACCGAGATCGTCGCGGGCCTCCGTGCCCGGCAGTCTGGTCGCGACCTGGCGTTTCAGGCCACGCTCGGCGCCCTGCTGGGCTTTCTGATCATCGTGCTCAAGCGCGTGCTGCACTGACGCTACGCGTTGTGCTGCGCGCGAAGGCGCCTACTTCTTGCGCGTGGAGCGCGAAGAGGACGAGCGCGACGAAGAGGACCGCGACGACGACGACCGCGACGACGACGACCGCGACGGCGAGCGGGAGGTCGAGCGTGCACGCGTGCCCGAGGCGTCAGCACGACTGGAGACGGCCTTGCCCGCTTCCTTGGCGGCCGAACCCGCCGAGCGGGCCGCCGACTTAGCGCCGCGTACCACGCCGGTGGCGGCGCCGGTCGCAGCGCGCTTGGCTTGACCGACAGCCTCTCCTGCTGCCCGCGCCTGTCGCGTGCCGGCTGACTTCTTGCCCGCGGCCTGCGACTTGGTCTTCTGCTGGTTGCGCTGGCGCGTAGCGGCGGCCTTCTTTGCGGCCGCCGAGCGGTCCGCCTTGGCTTGTGGCATAGCTGCTCCCTTTCCTGACAGTCCTTGAACGAGTTGTGCGACGTTACCTGATGCGGCTGATCCAGAAGAGCGGGATCTTTTCCGCCCGCTCGCCGAGTGGCCGGCGTAGGGTGGCGGCCACACACACATCCGAGGACTGGGGGTCCCGATGAACACGTACGTAATCCTTCGCCGCAGCGGCTGGCGCTCGCCTGAGGAGCTGCAAGAGGCGGCCGGTCGCTCGAAGACCGTGGGCGACGAGGAGATGTCCGACGACATCAGGTGGATCCGCTCCTATGTCCTGCAGGAGGACGGAGGGTCGGTCGGCACGGTGTGCATCTACCAGGCCACGAGTCCCGAGGCCATCCGTGAGCATGCCGCGCGCGCCGACCTGCCCGCGGACGAGATCATTCAGGTCGCCGACACGGTGGTCGTCCGCGAAGATCCGGCGAGCGCGGCTGTCTGAGGGCGCGCCCTGGTGTGGCTCGAGCCGCTCAGGATTTTCACCCGACGGCGCCCGCTTGGTGAGAGAGTGCTCGTGGCAGGCCCGGTGGTTGGGCCGGGCCGTGAATGGAAGGGGGTCGGCATGGCCGACCGTTTGCTGTTCATTGGTTGGGGCACGCCGGTACGCGGCGCTGAGGAGCGAGGGCTCGAGGTCTTCAACGAAGCCGTGGGCCTGTGCGGGCGGATGCAGCAGGATGGACGCATCGAGAGCTTCGACGTCACGCTGTTCTCTCCGAACAGCGAGCTGAACGGCTACATCGCCGTGAAGGGGACGGCGCAACAGATCGCGGCCGTGCGCGAGGACGAGGAATTCCAGCGCAATACCGTCGACGCTGCGCTCATCGTCGACGGCCTTCGTCACATCGAGGGCTACACGAACGAGGGCGTCGCGCGCCAGATGTCGATCTACACCGAGGCGCTCACGAAGATCCCGCAGCGCGCGTAGCGACGTGCCCGCGTAGGCGGCTTCGCCGGTCGTCGCGCGGAGAGCAAAGGGGCGGTGCCTCGCCCACCGGGGTGGGCACCGCTCCGGTCCGACTGCCTGCTCCGGTATCAACCCTGGGGCATGCACCACGACGAGCTTCGCTCCCACCTCGAACGCGCCGCCGGCGGCGAGCGGCTGGCCGCCGGCATCCTCGGAAGGTGCTGGCCGGGAGGCGCTGCAGACCGGCGCGAGCGTGCGGCGGCCGAGTGGCTGCGGCGCTGGCGGCCGGAGCGGCTCGGCGTCGCGTTGCCGGCCTGCTCCTGCGCTACCGGCCGTTGCGTCGTCTGTAACTGATCGCGGCCGCGGCTCCAGATCCGGTCAGGGCGGCGAAGTCCGTCTCACGGGATCCGGATGTCGTGCGATGCCGCCGCCTGCCGTCGCTCGTCTTCGGTGAGGTCATCGGAGTTGACGGGCGTGACGAGCGTCCAGTGACGGCCTACCGGACAGCGCTGAAAGCGCCAGGCGCCCAGGCGGACCGACTTGATCGAAGCCGCGGGGATCCAGATCGTGGTGAACAGATGGCCGTCACGGCACCGGACGACGAGGTCTCCGCCCAGGCGGCGGCTGCGGAGCCAGGTGAGCGCGCCCTCCACCAGGGCGATGAGGAGCGCGGCGGCCCCGAGGCGGCCGCGACCAGTCTTCCCGCGACGACGAGACGTCACAGCCTGCTTGTACCACGCCGTCCGGGCGGGGGATACCCGGCACTAACGGGGATACCGCAGCTGCTTACTACTCTCGATGTGCGATGGCTTCTGGACCCGCTCTCTCGGTACACGCGCTGACCAAGCGCTACGACAGCGGCCTGCTCGCGCTCGATGCGCTCGACCTGGAGATATCGGCGGGCGAGTTCTTCGGATTGCTCGGACCTAACGGAGCCGGCAAGACGACGCTGATCAGCGCGGTTTGCAACCTGATCCGGGTCACATCGGGCGAGATCCGGATCTTCGGCCGTCCGCACGACGATCCGGAGGCTCGGCGGCTGATGGGCCTGGCCGAGCAGGACGTGAACCTCGACCGGTTCCTTGATGTCGAGGAGACCCTCGTCTATCACGGCGGCTACTACGGCATGAGCCGCCACGACGCCCGCCGGCGTGCTCGGGAGATGATGGATGTCTTCGATCTGCGGGCCAAGGCCGGGGTTCGCGCACCCCTGCTCTCGGGTGGGATGCGTCGCCGCCTTCTGCTGGCGCGCGCACTGATGCACGAGCCAAGGCTGGTGATCCTCGACGAGCCGACCGCCGGCGTCGACTTCGAACTGCGGATCGAGCTCTGGCGCTACATCCGCCGCCTGCACGAGCAGGGCACGACGATCCTCCTGACGACGCATTACCTGGAGGAGGCGGAGGAGCTCTGCCAGGACATCGCGCTGATCCGCGGTGGCCGTCTTCTCGCCCGTGACAGTCCTTCGAGGCTGCTGGAGACCTTCGAGGCGCGGTCGCTGGCCGACGTCTACGTCCGGGCGATGGCCGCATGAGCACCTCGGCGATTGCACGGCAAGCGCGCGCGCCGGCGCTTCGAGCCCTCCTCGCGCGCCGCCGCGGGCTGTGGTCGCTGGCTGGTCGCGAGATCCTGCGCGTGCTCAAGCTCTGGATTCAGACCGTCGCGGCCCCTGTCGTCGCGTCGTTTCTGTTCATCCTCGTCTTCGGGCTGTCGCTAAGCGGGCGAATCCGTCACGTCGAGGGTTTCGACTACCGCGTGTTCATCGTTCCCGGCCTGATCACGATGGCGATGGTCCAGGCTGCGTACTCGAACAACTCCTCCTCGGTGTTCCAGTCGCGCTTCGATCGTTACCTGAACGACGTCCTCGCCTCGCCCATGCGCAACTGGGAGATCAATCTCGGCCTGTCGCTCGGCGGTGTCGTGCGCGCGCTGCTCATCGGTGTCTCGCTGTTGCTGCTGGCTCTGCCTGTCACGCACGTGCCGGTACGCGAGCCCCTCGTGCTGGTCGCCGCCGTCGGGCTCGGCTTGACCCTGTTCGCGTCCTTGGGCGTGGTGGTCGGCATCTACGCCAAGACGTGGGATCACGCCGGGTTCGTCCAGAACATCGTGATCGTGCCCTTGAGCTTCCTCGGCGGGGTGTTCTACTCCGTCTCGGTCCTCCCGTCGCCCTGGCGCGAGGTTTCGCACGCCAACCCGATCTTCTACCTCGTGCAGGCCGTCCGGTATGGGTTTCTGGGTGCGAGCGACGTGCCCGTCGGCATCGCTCTGGCGATCACGGCGGGACTTGCGGCGTTGACGGTCGCGTGGAGCGCCTGGCTGTTTCACAGTGGCCGCAACCTGAAGCCGTAGCCGCCCTACGCCGTAGCCTGCTCGGAGAGACCCGCGATGAGCGCAGCAGCAACCGAGCCCAAGCCCCGTCACTGGCGAAGCCGGCAGCGCCAGACACCGCCGCCACCGCTGGACGCGACCCTGTTCCGCCATCCGCTCAGGTGGTGCAAGAACAAAGCGCTGATCACCGTGGACGGGCTGATCCTGGTGCACGTCGGCACCTTGATCGTCGTCGCGCTCTACTACCTCGCGTTCCAGACGATTCACGGCGTCAAGTACGACTGGGACCACGCCCTGACCGGTGGGCTGCACTTCTGGGGCCTGCACGTCCACATCGCCCTGCTGTCCCGTGGTCACTGGACGGAGTGGCGCCACCTGATCCGCAACGTCGGCGAGGGGTTGCTCGGCGGAGTCCTGGGCCAGGCGATCATTTGGAACCACTTCAGGGTCAAGCCCAAGCCGCGCAACTGGATCGATGACCTGGAGATCGCGCTGCACATCCCGAATCTCAAGGACAACCGGCGGACCTCGGCCTGGCAGATGCTCGCACTGCCACTGCTGGTCCTCATCTACGCGATCCCCGGGTTTGTGATCGGCGCTGCGGTCGCGCACCTGCTTCAGCACGGCCTGGCGCATGTCCACATCCACGCGGTTTCGTCGAATACCGTCGTTCAGAGCCTCTGGACCGGCAAGCTGCCGCAGAAGCTCGTGGGCCTGTTCGCCTCGTTCGTCTTCGCCCGCCGAGTGGGGCGCGGCGTGTACGACGACGTGCAGCTGTTCTTCGCCGAGCGCCGCCATGCGCTCGGGAAGCGGCTGGCCGTCTACCACAGGCTCGTGCCTACGTTCGTCGCCCGATACAACAGCGTCGAATCGACGGACGCAGCCAATGCCGCCATGGCCGAGCGTGACCGGTGGGCGACGTGGTTGCTGATCGCGTCGATCCCCCTGGGGATAGCGCTGGCCGCGTTCGGCTATTACGTTCTGGCCTACATCGCCACGGGAAAGGCGTGAGGCGGCCGCGGCAGCGGTTCGTGCGCCGAGGCAGGGCGTCCAGCCGGTCAGTAGTCGTTCTTGAAGGTGAAGTAGGAACCGCGGATGGTTCCGGCCAGCTTTGACTTCTGCCTCGCGAATTTGAACCTCGAGGCGAGCTCAGGGGGGACTTCCATCCCCTCGGAGAGCTTGAACCCCACCGCGCGCTTCTCGGGGCCCTCGACGGTGTACATCACATTGATCGAAAGACCGCTCTCGTAGAACACGTAGGCGATTCGGATGTTCTCGACCTGGAAGGCCGTCGCCTCGAGCGGGCGAGAGGAGATCGCGATCTCGCGTTCTTCCTTGAGGATCCGGTGCACCCAATCGATGGTCGCCTTGGCGTCACTCGCGGGCTCCACCGTGAACACGTGGTCGTACTTGTTCTTGAAGTAGCGCGCCTCGTTCGCCCGCAGGCCGGCGAGCGCTGCCGCGAAAGGCGACGACTCCAGACCGACCGTTGAGACATCGTGGAAATCGACCGCGTAGGCCATGACGTGCTCTGCGCTCCCCCGGATCAGCGAGGCGTGCGCGCAGCCCCCAACTGCTCCAGAGAGGCAGGAACGCCCTCACGGGGCGAGGGGAAGCTGAACTCAAACCCGGTCCTGCGCAGTGCCGAGGGGTCGTCGAGGGCGTCGAGCGTGATCGACTCGACCGCGACATTCCCGGCGATCAGCCCGGCCAGCCATGCGGGCGCGGATCCTGGCTGCTTACGGCCCATCAGCTCCGCTGTCAGGTCCAAAAGCTGGCGTTGTGTGGTGTGCGAACCGTCGGTGGCCAGGAACGTCTTGCCCGCGACGTCTTCTCGGGGCAGCCCCGCCAAATGCACGATCACGCTCGCGGCGTCATCGACATGAACCAGCGGTAGCCGGTTGGAGCCGCGGCCGACGACCCGCGCGCGACGTTTGCGCAGCCCGTCTACGATGACGTCGGCGAACGCCTTGCCGGGCCCGTACACCATGGCGCCGAAGTAAACATAGACGGCGTCCAGACCAGACTGCTCGATCATTCGTCGTACGGGGACGCCGATCGCGGAGAACGCAACTGGTCTCGAGCGAAGGGTCGAGCGCTCATCGATGTGTCCGCTGCTGTCGGGCTGAAGGTCTTCGGCGCCGCTGATGCTGAACAGAAGTGGTGCCTGGCCGTCGCCGGGCGTCGCAGCGGCCTCGAGTAGGCCCCGGGTGAAACGCTGCCGCCGCTCGGACATCGCGGCGACCGCCGTCCGCGTGAGTCGCTTGGGCAACGCCGGCTGGAGCAGATCAACGAGTGCGTCGGCGTGACGCACGTGCTCTCGCCAGGCCAGAGGATCCTCCGCATCGCCCGCAACTGGATTGGCTCCCATCGCACGCAGGCGGGCGTGAGTGTCGTCGCTGCGAGCAAGGGCATCAACGCGGAACCCGCGGCGGACAGCGTGGGTCACGACCCGCTGGCCGATGAACCCGGTACCGCCAAGGACGAACATCGTTGGTGTCATGACGGTTCCTGGATCCTGTCAGTCGAGCAAGGCTTTAGCGAGGGCTGTCCACGACTGGCGCGGGATACCCTCCTCGCCCAGCGGCAGTCTCACCTACGGCTGTCCCGTGTATAAGAGATGGCCTCGGTTTTTCCCGAGCCGTCGGAGCGGCCGAGAGTTAGTCGGCGGGATCCTCCACGCGAGGTGCGACCGACCTAGGTCAAGGTTAGGATTCCGCGCTCTACCTCCTGAGCTAGGTTCGCGGCGGACGATTCTAGGGCGTGGGAAATCCGTCGCAGCTGTCGCCGTGCGTGGCCGTGGATCAGCGAACGTAGCCGACTCCGTACCTCGACGTGGTGCTGACCGGCTGGCCACTGCGCCAATCGATCTCGAGGAAATCGGCTGTCTTCTGGAGGGGCGGCAGATAGTCGATGATCTTCCGCGTCCTCGTGTCGATGACGTCGCCTGCGAGGCCGACGTAGACGTAGCGGCCGTCTCTGCTGTGCTGGAGCCAGCCGCCGAAGGGCGGGGGATGCGCCATCTTGATGTCGGCGACATCGCGTGGAGCAGAGCCGGGGAGGCCGCTGACGTCGAACACGTGGACAAACCCGTTTGGGGTATCGATCAGATAGAGCTCGCGCTCGTTCGGCGAGAGCGAGATGCCGTGATCGGGCACGTAGCCGAAGGTGCTCGGGTTCCAGGTGAAGCCAGGCGGGGCGACGGTGTAAAGCACCCTGCCCGTCTTGATGCTGCTGACCTGAAAGCCGAGGAAGCTGGCCGCGGTGTTGAACGCGAGCGTCTGTGAGCCGTTGATCGTGAAGGGACGACCGGCACCGGGACCATGGAGCGGGCCGATCTTCCGAACGACCCTGTTCGTGGCCGTGCTCGCTACATCGAGATACGGATAGGCCACCGAGCCCAGATACACGAACCTGCCGTCTGGGCTCATGATCGTGTTGTGCGGTCTCAGCCCGGCTTCGATCGAGCCGGTCACCGCTCCTGTCCGTGCGTTGATGATGCTCCACGACCTGCTCGTGTCGGTCGGCGCCTCGCCCTGAGGCATGTAGATCGTTCGGCCGTTGGGCGTGATCGCCATGCTGTCGATCCCGGTCTTGTAGTGACGCACCCATAGGACGCGGTCACGTCGAAGGTCGTAGGCGAGCATCGATCCGGTCCCGCTCGAGCCGCCCTGGCCGCCGTAGGAGACATATAACCTTCCGGTCGCGGGGCTTGCGACGACCCCGTGGGAGTGCGCGATCTGCGGCACCTTGATCGTGCCGACAAGCCGGTTGTGGTGGTCGATGTCGTAGACCCAGATCGCACCGTCGTTGACCACGTACTCGAAGTGCCGCGTCCCCCTCCTGTGCGCGGAAAGGCGGCTTGTAGACCCGGCGATCCAGCTCGCCTTCGGCGCACCGGCAGATCCTGACGCGCAGGCCGCCATCGCCGCGGCAAGCGTCGCCGCCCCGGCAAGTACGAGCGCAGCGCGCCTGTGCAGGCAGCCGCTCACGTTCTGAGCATATTAGGAGCGACGATCAACGCGATGTAAGGTCGGGCTGTGATCATCGCGACGACGAATGAGCTGCCGGGCTACGAGATCGAGGAGGTGTTCGGTGAGGTGTTCGGGCTGACGGTCCGCTCGCGAAACCTTGGCTCGATGATCGGCGCCTGAACCTGCTTGTGCACAGAGCAGACCTCTCGTTCCTCGATGCTGGCGGCAAGCGAATCTTCGAGGTCCTGACGTCCGAACACGTGTAGCGCCGACCGATGAGGCGTACACGCTTTTTCTCTCAGCCGGCGAGCTGCGACCTTGAGGACGTGTATTTGGAGGCCAAGTACGACGTACACCTAAACGAGCACCGCTCAACGGTGGTGTCATCGAGACCGTTGAGGCCATCACCGAGTTCATCGATCGGTATGTCGTTCCCGTAGTAGCGGGCCTGCTGCCCTCCTGAAGAGGCTTTGCCCGGGACCTCCAGCCTCCTGGCGGGTTCATCTGCTGCGGCGGCAGCGGCGAGGCGGCCAGCAAGGGGGGGCAGCCGTTTCCGGCGGCCGGATCGCGCGGGATGCGCCTCCCACTCGTGCCTGCACGACGTGCGCAGCCACCAGCAACTACGTCCAGATCCCAGCCCACGGCTGATGAACTCCTCGACGTCGAAGGCCCTCGACTTTACGCGCGCGTGAATCGCAACCACAAGGGAGGCGGCCGCCGCTTCTCCTACTCGCAGCAGCGGGCTTTCTCGCGACTAGGATCGAGCAGAATCAACCCCCGAGGGAGGCAGATGACGTCGCGGGTGCGCTCATGACCAGCAAGCGCCCGAGCGGACCATTGACCGCGGCCGAAGCAGATCGAGTTGTCGCTGAAACGCTCGATGAGACGGCCGCACGCTTAGCGGGCCGCAATGCACGCGGCGAGCGTGTGCTCGAGCGCGACCTGGACCATGAGCTCCGCACGGCCGGCGTGTCCCGTTGGACGCGAGGGCAGGTCGAGCTAGAAGGGGGGCGACGGGATTACCCGTTTCCAGGATGGCGCCCATTCCCGGGTGGTCCGGACATCGTCTTCTACGACGTCGATGACCGCGTTCTGATCCTGGAGAACAAATGGTCCCTCGACGGTGACAACCTCTTCGAGGTCGCCAACGACCTCTTCAAGCTAACCGCCGCCTACACCTGGAAGCGATTCGTCGGCGGGTACCTGGTGGTCGGCGCACCGACTCGACTATGGGTTCGCCCTACCACCTGCGCCGACTGGTTCCCAGCCGCGGGCGAGACCCGCTCGCTGGACACCGTCGGTTGGCTCAAACAGCATGCGGAACTGTGGTCATCGATACGTGCCCATAGTGCCGGACGGCCGATGACCGCGGCGGCGGCCGCGCAACTAACGGGCGTGGCCATTATCGAGCTGAATATCGCCGGGAAAGTCGGCCGCCCCGAGCCCTGGCAACTGCGCTGCACGCGAGTCTCGCCGCAAGCGGGGACGACAGCATTCGTCGTCCCCGCCTGACTACCTGACGCCCACACACTCTTCGAGTCCCGAGGGGTCCCGATCGCTTCCGTTGCTGGCCGCGGCTAAGTACTCGCGATCGTATTGGCGACCGCGCAGCCGTCTCAGAGTCGTTCAATCTGCTGGTCACGCGCCAGGTGCGAACGATGCCCGTCGGCTGCGAGGATCCGTTGGACTCATGTGCATGCAGCTCGCGCGACGGAGGGCCAGAGCCCATCTGGCTAGGTCACGGAGGCCGCAGCGACACACCGAGCTGGCTGAGCTGCAAGCCGGCCTCACGAGCACCAAGAACCCAGTCCTCTTGGGCCTCGCTGAATCGCTCGCGAGGGCCCTTGCATTCGATGAATAACGCCGATCGCAGCGGGTCACCATGATTCCACGCGACGACATCGGGCATGCCGCCGCTCCGGGAGTGAATGCGCTCGCGGACCCGCGCATCGAACGCGGTGAGCCATGCGGGCGTCTCGGAGCTGAGACTTCGAACCCACGGCCGCCATATCTGCGGGACGAGGTCAACCGAGTACTGACTGAACCAGTACGCGTGCTGGCGCACCCGCCGAAGTTGCTTCGCGATCTCGACTTCGTTGCAGCTTCTCAGCGGATCTTTACCGTCGAGTGAATGGACCTGACCGCGGCCCTTCCCGAAGTGGTCACGCCACTCGCCAACCGGGCCATCCCATTGGCGAAACGCCAGCTGTATATGCAGAACCGGACTCGCGGGCCCGAGAGGGGGTCGCTTCCTGCTCGCTGCGGCGAGGGGTCGGCTTCCGAGCGACTGCGCGCCAATCAATGCGATCCAGTCCGGATCGACGTCCGCGTCCTGCACCAGCACGTTCCACGCCCCGATCGGCATGGATCGCAAGCCTACTCAGCATCCATTACCCGGACGATCGCATTCGTCGCATGTCATGGCCGATGGGGCACTGCTCCTTGGGCGACGAGAGGATGGTGGTGGTCTCACGTGTCCAGCTCGATGCGGACGATTGAATTGGAGTCAGCCGCGGCAAGTTGTCGAGGGTTCTTATTGCTAGGAGCGGGTCCGTCGGCGCTTGGATGGGCGAGACCCGCATTCGCGCCGGCGCGCGCTTCAGTCGCCGTCTCGGTCGCCCGCCGCTCGCATTGCTTCGGCAATGACGGGCTTTTGTTCCGCGTCCGCGCCGTGCGGATAGGCTAGGCGCTCCTCCGCGAGGACGACGAGCGTCGCGCCTGTGTCGGGGTACTCGACAACGTCGGGGCGGTTGGTGGTGGAGACCACGAGATAGCGAACGGGCGCGTCGGAGCGGTTGACCAGGCTATGCGCACCTGCCTGACCCCGAGGGAACGCGACGACCGCGCCAGCCGACAGGACCTGCGTCCCGTCCGGACCCCGCAGCCAGGCTGTCCCGGCAAGGACGAGCAGTAGCTCCTCGTTGGCGTGGTGGACGTGCAACGGCGAGCCGACGGCGCCCGGGTCGAGCTCGTAGACATTGGCGGCCAGCTCCCGGGCGCCGGCCTGAGCGCCCACCGGAGCGACGTGGCGACCAGGGAATCTGTCCGGCTCCCAGACTGGCAGCTTGAAGTCAACGGGCATCGGACGACCGTAACCGATCTCGTGATCCTTTCGGTGGTGTGAAAGCGCGTGCAGGAGGGCTTCCGAGACTTAGTAGCAACGCCGCGAGCAGGACCGCGCTGCGTCGGTTCCGGTGCTACTGAAACTGCTCTCGCAGCAATTGCGAAAGCCGACACCTCCTATCCGCGGAAATGGACCCGGGGCGGACGAGCGCTTACACGCTTGAAGCCGCGGACCGCGCGATCGGAACGGCGACGTTGCGATTGCTCAGATCTGGCCTCCCAGGGCTTGGGAGCGGTTGCGAGTCCGCCACGAGCGGGTATTGACCGGTCGTTCGCAGCATTGGCCCGCCTAAGGGAACCTCGGTTTGCCACGAATAAAGGGCCCTAAATAGGAGCCCCTGCCATCTCGGCGGGGCTCCTGGACATTCTCGTGACCTACGTGGTCATTCCGGTGACCAAACCCGGGACAGCGGAATGACTCTCTACACCTAGCCGCACCCGGTGTTGAAACCGCAGCTCGAGCACGTGTAGCAGCTGCCGGTTCGCTGCATCATCCCTCCGCACTGCTGGCAGGCAGGCCCGAGGTCGAGGCCTTGGCGCACCGCCGGCAGGACGGGCGGCTCATCGGTCAGCGCCGCGGTGGCGGGGCGGACGGGAGTGCTCGGCACGCTGCTGCCGTTGCCGCCGTGCTTCCCGTTGGCGCCGTTCGCCTCGCCGTCTGCGCCGTCGTCCGCCGCTGCGGGTCCGGCCGTATCGCTGAGCTGCGAGCTGGCGGCGTCCTGAGCCGCCTTGCGGGCGCGGACGCCGGCGGTGAGGATGCCGAGCTCCTCCTGCAGGTCGACGTCGAGGAAGCGCGAGGCCAGCCACCGCATGATGTAGTCCGGCATCGACTTCGCGAACGGGATCTCCGGGTTGGACGTCATGCCCTCGGGCTCGAAGCGCATGTAGCTGAACTTGCGCACGAGAGTCTCGAGCGGCACGCCGTACTGCAGCGAGATCGAGATCGCCGTGGCGAAGGAGTTCATCATCCCCCGCAGCGTGGATCCCTCCTTGCCGATGTCGGTAAGGAAGATCTCGCCCACCGATCCGTCCTCGTACATACCGGCGGTGATGTAGCCCTCGTGGCCGCCGATCGAGAACTTGTGCGTGATCGACTGACGCTCGCGCGGCATGCGGCGGCGCTTGGGCGGCGCCTCGGCCAGGGCTGCCGCCACCGCGTCGTCGATGTCGGTCTGGGTCGGCGCGGGTGCCGGCACGTCCTTCTGCGCATCCGTCCTCAGCGCCTGCGCCGTCTTCGAGCCGTCGCGGTAGATGGCCAGCGCCTTGATTCCGACCCTCCACGCCTCGAGGTAGGCGTCAGCGATGTCCTCGACGGTCGCGGTCTGGGGCAAATTCACGGTCTTCGAGATCGCCCCGCTGATGAACGGCTGTACGGCGCCCATCATCTTGATGTGGCCGAGGTGTGAGATCGCACGCTCCCCGACTGCGACGTCGAAGACGGGGAGGTGCTCCTCGGCGAGTCCGGGGGCGCCGACGATCGTCCCGTGCTCGTTGACATAGGCGATGATCTGCTCGATCTGCTCGTCGCCGTAGCCGAGCGTCTGCAGGGCCAGCGGGACCGTCCGGTTGACGATCGTCATTTGGCCGCCGCCCACCAGCTCCTTGAACTTGACGAGCGAGAAGTCGGGCTCCACGCCGGTCGTGTCGCAATCCATCAGGAACGAGATCGTCCCGGTGGGCGCGAGCACCGTGGCCTGAGCGTTCCGGTAGCCGTGCTCCTCGCCGGCCCGCACGGCCTCGTCCCATGTGCTGCGCGCGGCCTCGAGCAGTGCGGTGTCGGCGCACGTGGTGTCGTCGATCGCGTGGGCGCCGTCGCGGTGCATCCGCATGACGGCGTTGTGCTCGTCGCGGTTCTCGGCGTAGCGCTCATAGGGTCCGATGGCCGCGGCGATGCGGGCCGACTCGCGGTAGCCGCGGCCGGTCATCAGCGCCGTGATCGCCGCCGCGGTGGCCCGACCCTCATCGGAGTCGTAGGGCATGCCATCGGCCATCAGATAGGCGCCCAGGTTGGCGTAGCCGAGCCCGAGCTGGCGGAACGCGCGCGCGTTCTCGGCGATCTGCTCGGTCGGATAGCTCGAAGGGGAGACGATGATCTCCTGCGCCAGGAAGACGATGTCGATCGCGTGCTCGAACGCCTCGACGTCGAACGTCCCGTCCGCCTGACGGAACTTCATGAGGTTCAGCGACGCGAGGTTGCAGGCTGAGTCGTCGACGTGCATGTACTCCGAGCACGGGTTCGACGCGTTGATGCGGCCCGACTGCGGGCAGGTGTGCCAGCGGTTGATCGTCGTGTCGTACTGGACGCCGGGATCCGCGCAGCGCCATGCCGCTTCGGCGATCTCACGCATCAGCTCGCGCGCGGGAATGGGATCGCCCGTCGGCTGGCCGGTCGTGCGCGCGATCAGATGCCAGTCCTCGTCGTTCTCGACCGCGCGCATGAACTCGTCGCTGACCCGCACCGAGTTGTTCGCGTTCTGGTACTGGATCGAGTGAAAGCCCTCGCCGTCGATCGACATGTCAAAGCCGGCGTCGCGCAGGGCGGCGGCCTTGTCCTCCTCCTTGGCCTTGCACCAGATGAACTCGCGGATGTCGGGGTGGTCGACGTCGAGGACGACCATCTTGGCGGCGCGCCGCGTACCGCCGCCCGATTTGATCGATCCTGCCCAGGCGTCGGCGCCGCGCATGAACGAGACCGGGCCCGAGGCGGTCCCGCCGCGACTCAGCGGCTCCCGCGACCCGCGGATCTTCGACAGGTTGATGCCCGAACCCGAGCCACCGCGGAAGATGATCCCCTCCTTGGTGTTCCAGTCGAGGATCGACTCCATGTTGTCCTGGACCGAGAGGATGAAGCAGGCGCTGGCCTGCATCTTGGGGCTGCCGACCGGATGCCAGCCGACGTTGAACCAGACCGGCGAGTTGAACGCCGCCATCTGGTGAAGCAGGATGTACGTCAGCTCGGCCTCGAAGGCACCGGCGTCCTCGTCGGTGGCGAAGTAGCCGCGCTCCCGTCCCCAAGTCGCGATCGTCCCGGCGACGCGCCCGATCATCTGCTTCACCGAGCGCTCGCGCTCAGCCGAGCCCGGCTGGCCCCGGAAGTACTTCTGAGCGACGATGTTGGTCGCGTTCTGTGACCAGCTCCTCGGGAACTCGACATCGCGCTGCTCGAAGGAGATCTTGTCGCCGTGACCGATGCGCGCGTCCCGCAGCTCCCAGTCCACCGTCTCGAACGGATGCTTCGCCGCGGTGGTGAAGTAGCGGCTGATCGAGAGGCCTTCGCCCGCCGTCGCTCCGGGGGTAATTTGGGTCTGCGGGGTGTGCTCCATGCCGGCCTGCTCCTCTCGATTCTTCGCTCGTTCCGCTCTTCTGCTCGGCGCCACACCCGGCCGAGGGGGTAACAGCGAATCCTCGCGAACGGCTCGGACGGAAAAGCCTTCGCCCGAGCCTCGAAGCGCCCGATCCACGGGCACTCTTCTAGAGAGGATTTTACCGGGGAGGCGCCCCGACTCCGGCCGGCAGACCGCGTGCTAGCTTCGCCGCGGATGTCCGCCGTCCGTCTCAGAAATCCGTCCTACCTCGGACGGGCGGAGACCGGCTGGACGGCGGGCGCACGCGGGGACCGAGGCTCGCGCTCGTCCCTGGCCCTGCTGCTCGCGCTGCTCGTGATGATCCTCTACGCGGCGTTCTCGCACGGCGCGACGGCGCTCGGCACGAGCGCCCGGATCGAGGTCGCCCTGGCACTGGCAGCTGCTCTCGCGGGGATCGTGTGCATCTGGGGCAGCGGCCTTCGCTTCCACATTCCCGTCCTGGCCGGCGTCGGCGCCGTCCTGCTGGGCCTGTTCGCCGTCTGGTCCGGAGTGACGCTGGCTTGGAGCGTCGCGCCCGATCAGACGTGGATCGAGCTGAATCGCGCGCTGGCCTACGCGATCGTGCTCTGCCTCGCGATGGCCCTGGGGGCCTCCGAGCCGCGCGCGGTCGAGCTCACAGCCACAGGTTTCCTGATCATCGCCATGGCGGTAACGGTCTATGCCCTCGGGCAGAAGCTGCTGCCGGGCCTGCACCTCGACGGGATCTTCAACCTCAATCAGGCGGGACCGCTCCCGCGGTTGCAGGAACCGTTCGGCTACTGGAATGCCCTCGGGCTGTTCCTGGCGCTCGGCGCACCGGTCGCGCTGGCGCTGGCGGCAGACGCCGCCCGGGCGACGGCGGCTCGGCTGGCGGCGCTGGTCTCGCTCGACGTGATGCTGCTGACTCTCGCGTTCACGTACTCGCGCGGAGCGATGATCGCGCTCGCCGTCGGGCTCGCGGTGATCGTCGTCGCCGGTTCACCGCTGCGCTCGCTGATGTGGCTGGCCGTGGCGGCGGTCGCGCTCGTTCCCCCGCTGGTGGTCGGGCTCTCGAGCCACTCGTTGACGGCCCCGAACGTCTCGCTCGCCGATCGCGAGCACGCCGGGCTGTTGCTGCTGGGCGTCCTGATCCTCTCCCTGCTCGGCCTCTGTCTGCTCGCGTTGTGGATGCACAGGCTCGAGGCGACGGTCCGGTTGGACGCCACTCGCTCGAGGCTGGTCCGCTGGTTGTTGGCCGCGGCAGTCGCGCTGGCCATCCTGGCCGGCGTCCTGGCGCTGGCGCTCTCCTCACGCGGCCTCGGGGGGTCGGTCTCGCACGCCTGGCACAGCTTCACGGCGACGCGCGCGACGAGCGTCTATGAGCCGACGCGCCTGCTCTCAGCCGACTCCGAGAACCGCTGGGTCTGGTGGAAGGAGGCGGCGGGTGCGTTCAGCGACCGGCCCGTGGGTGGCTGGGGGGCGGGCTCGTTCCCGGTCGTGCATCTGCTCTACCGGCGTGATCGGCTGTCGGTGAACCAGCCCCACAGCGTCCCCCTGCAGTTTCTCGCCGAGACCGGAGTCGTCGGCGCGCTGCTCGCTCTGGGCGGGCTGGCTCTGCTCCTCGTCTCGGCGACCCTGGCGCTGCGCCGGCTCCCCCGCGGACGCAACCGCCTGCTCGGCGCCGCGCTGCTGGCCGGCGCAGCCGCCTACCTCGTGCACTGTCTCTATGACTGGGACTGGGACATCCCGGGCGTCACGCTGCCGGCGTTGATCTTCCTCGGCGTGCTGGCCGCGAGCCGGGGGAGCGACGGCGTGCCCAACCGTTCCGCGGCTGCGGGCCTCCCGGTGCGCCTGCTGGGCTCGGTCGCGCTCGCGCTCTGCATGTGCGCGTTCGCCGCCTCGGCGCTGTTCCCGAGCCTCGCCGCCAGCAAGGCGAGCTACGCGGTGGTGGCCGCCGCGAGTTCCTCGCCCGGCACGATTCGCAGTGCCGAGTCCGCGGCCCGGCTGGCCGAGCGGCTGGACCCGCTGTCCGACGCCGGTCTGCGGGTGCAGGCGACGATCGCGCTTCGGCGCCGCGAGCCCCGGCAGGCGCGCACCTTCCTCCTCGCCGCGCTCCGGCGCGACCCAACCGACGAGCAGACCTGGAGGCAGCTGGCGATCGTGGAGGCTGAGCTTGGGAACGGCCCCGGCGCGATCCGGGCCGTCTCCCGCGCCCTCAGCCTGGATCCGCGCGGAAAGGCCACGCACGACTTCGCGCAGCTGGTCGCCGTGCTCGTGGGTCGAAGCGGCGTTGCGCCGGGGAGCTCGGCAACCCGGATACCGACCCCGGGCTCGTGAGCGTCATCATCCGCTCCCGCTGTGTTATACGTCAGCCGCTCATGGGCGACACGGACGAGACCCGCGAGCCGGGCGGAGCGCGTTGAAGCTTCTCGTCACGGGCGGCGCCGGCTACATCGGCTCGATCGTCGCCAGCCACCTCCTCGCCGAAGGCCATGACGTCGTCGTCCTCGACAACCTCGAGCGCGGTCATCGCGAGGCGGTTCCGGCCGAGGCGCAGCTGATCGAGGCGGACCTCCTCGATCGCGAGGCCGTGGCCCGAGCCATGCGGCAGGGGTTCGACGGCGTCCTTCACTTCGCCGCGCTGGCCTTGGTGAGCGAGTCGGTCGCGCATCCCGAGCGCTACTACCGCACCAACGTCGGCGGCAGCCTCAACCTGATCGAGGAGATGGTCGCCGCCGGCGTGCCCCGGCTCGTCTTCTCCTCGACCTGCGCCGTGTACGGCGAGCCGGATGAGGTCCCGATCCCCGAGACGACGCTGCCGCTGCCGGTCAACTCGTACGGCGCCTCGAAGCTGACTGTGGACACGATGATTCGCGACTTCACTCGCGCGCACGGCCTGGGCGCGGTCAGCCTGCGGTACTTCAACGTCGCCGGAGCCAGCGGGCGCCTGGGCGAGGACCACGAGCCCGAGACCCACCTGATTCCCAACATCCTCAGAGCCGCGCTCGGAATCAACCCGCACGTCGAGGTCTACGGCACGGATTACCCGACGCCGGACGGCACCGCGATCCGCGATTACATCCACATCGACGACCTGAGTGCAGCCCACCTCCTTGCCATGGAGGGGACGCGCGCCGGTGAGCACCAGATCTTCAACCTCGGAAACGGCAGCGGTTTCTCCGTGCGTGAGGTCGTTGCCGCCGCGCGCGAGGTGACCGGTGCCGAGATCCCGATCCGCGAGGCCGCCCGTCGCCCGGGCGACCCCCCGATGCTCGTGGCGGCGAGCGCCAAGATCCGCTCGACGCTCGGCTGGGAGCCACGCAAGCCCGCGCTCGAGGACATGGTGGGCGACGCGTGGGCGTTCGCGCGGGCGCACCCGCGTGGGTACTCAAAGTAGGTCTTCGACGGCGGCGAGTGCGTCGCGCAACACGGAGGCGGGGTCCTGGCCGGCATCGATCCCGCGCACGCGCTCCGGTTCGGCCGCGAGCAGGCGCGCGTAACCGGAGGCGACACGAGCGAAGAAGTCATCCCGCTCGCGCTCGAGCCGGTCGGGCGGAAGGGCTCTGGCCTGAAGGCGACGGCGGCCCAGCTCGGGGTCGACCTGCAGCAGTAGCGTGCGATCCGGCACCAGCTCGCCGGTGGCGAAGTCATTGATCGCCTTGACGGCGGCGGCGCCGAGCCCCCGCGCTTCGCCCTGGTAGGCCAGCGAGGAGTCCACGAAGCGATCGAGGAGGACCCAGGATCCAGCCTGGAGACGCGGCTCGATCGCCTCCTCCACCAGCTGCGCGCGCGCGGCCGCGTATACGAGCGCCTCGGCCCGGGCCCCCAGCTCCAGCCCTGGGTCCTTGACGAGCTCGCGCAGGCGCTCTGCGGCGGCTACCCCGCCCGGCTCGCGCAACACCTGGACGTCGATGGACCGGGTTCGGAGCGCGTCGGCCAGCCCGGCGGCAAGCGTCGTCTTGCCGGCGCCGTCGAGCCCCTCGATCGTGATCAGCTTTCCGCGTGGCATTGTGATCGGCGCGACGTTAGCGGCGGGTAGCATCGCAGCGAGTGCTGCCCGAGCTCGACTTTCACCCTCACGCCCGCGCCGTGCTCGGCCCGGCGCTGTCCGGAGAAGGCGAGGCTTCGCACGCGTATCTTTTCCATGGCCCGGGAGGGTCGGGGAAGCGTCTGGTCGCTCGGGCCTTCGCTGCCGAGCTGCTGGCGGAGGGCTCGCCGGATCCCCAGAGCGCGCGTTCCCGCGCGGTGGCGGGCTCACACCCCGACCTGACGTGGGTCTCCCCGAGCGGCGCCCACGAGATCCTCGTCAGCGACATCGACGGTCCGGTTGTCGGCTCGGCGAGCAAGACGCCGTTCGAGTCCGCAAGGCGGGTGTTCGTGATCGAGCGCGTCGACGAGCTGGGAGACGAAGCCGCCAACAGAATGCTCAAGACGCTCGAGGAGCCGGCGTCGTTCGTTCATCTGATCCTCCTCACCGACCGGATGGCGGAGGTCCTGCCGACGATCAGCTCGCGCTGCCAGCTCGTGCGCTTCAACGCGCCGAGCGTCGAGGAGGTCGCGGCCGAGATCGAGGACGAGGGGGTCGCGTCCGAGGTGGCCGCAGCCTGCGCCCGCTTGTCGCTTGGCGACGGGGAGCGCGCGCACGAGCTCGCGGCGCCCGCCGGTCAGGCGCTGCGGGACTCCGCGGAGCAGTTCGCGCGCGCGGCGCTGGCCAGCGAGGTTGCCCGGACCGCGCCCTGGGAGGGCCTGCTCCGTGCCGTGCGGACCCGCGGTGAGGCGACGCGAGCAGAGCTCGAGCAGCGAGCGTCCGAGGAGCTCGAGCTCTACCCGCGCCGTGAGCGCAAGCGCGTGGAGAACGAATGGACGGAACGGATTCGCCGCTCGCGTCGAAGGACCGAGACGGCGACGCTCGACCTGGGCCTGCAGCTCGTCTCGCTCTGGTTCGCCGATCTCGCCTTTCTCGCCTGGGGTGCCGGGGACCTCGTGCGCAACACCGATCGGGCGGAGCGGCTGACTGCCGAGGCTGATCGCGATCCGTCGCGTCTGCGAAGTGCGATCGAGCTGGTCGAGGACACGCGGCTGCGTTTTTCGCTCAACGTCTCTGAGGAGCTGGCCTGCGAGGCTCTGGCCTTTCGGTTGGAGCAGGCGCTCGACGCTTGAGGCGTGCACGCGAGCCGTTGGACGAAGCCGCGGGTGGCTATACACGCGGTGGGTCGCGTGTGTACCTAAGGGCGCCGTCCCGCCGCGACGCAGGCGAGTTCGTGCAGCTGATGCGCGCGAGCCGAGGCTTCCACCGCCCCTGGGCCTCGGCGCCCACAGACGAGGAGCGCTTTGCCGCCTACATCGCCGATTCCCGGCGCGCCGACTTCGAGGCCGTGCTCGTCTGCCGCTGCGAGGACGACGCCATCCTGGGGTTCTTCAACCTTTCGCAGATCGTCAGGCGCTATCTGCAGAGCGCCTACCTGGGCTACGCGATCGGCAAGCCCTTCGCCGGACAGGGATACATGCGCGAGGGGATCGAGCTCGTCCTGCGACACTCGTTCGTGACGCTGCGCCTGCACCGGATCGAGGCCAACATCCAGCCCGGCAACGACGCGTCGATCGCGCTGGCGCGCGGCGCGGGCTTTCACCGCGAGGGCTTCTCGCCCCGATATCTGAAGATCGGCGGGCGCTGGCGCGACCACGAGCGCTGGGCGATCCTCGCCGAGCAGTGGCGGTCCCGCGACGACGGCTCCCCCCGCCCGGGGCGCGGCTGAGTCGCCGTTAGACTGGCCGCCGAAGGCCGCCGACGTAGCTCAGCTGGTAGAGCACTTCACTCGTAATGAAGGGGTCCCCGGTTCGAGTCCGGGCGTCGGCTCTGGAAATCGCCAGCTGATTCAAGAGGTTTCCCCATGAGGTTCGCCACCGAAAGTTCACGACGATCCGGCGACCTCGGAATGAAGGAGACCGCAGGTGAGCTCACCCTCAAGATGGCAACTCGCACCGGTGGCCGCTGGTCTAGCCGCTCCTCGCCGCGTCATCGGCTCTAGGCAGCAGCCCGCTGACCGGTCCTGGGTGCCAAGGCACGCCTTTCGGAACGGGGCAGGCTTTGCACGGTGAAGCCTCATCACGTCTACCTAGGAGGGGATCCAACCGGGAACGTCCACTTCGGTCAGCTGGCGCCGCTGGGGCAGCCAGCGAGCCACCGCCGTCGGTATCGGCTGGTGTCCAGGCCGCAGCGTCGCCGCCGGCCATCCGTGCCCCGTCTCGCTCCACGCTCTACGCGCTCGCGAGTCTGTCGCGGACGCCGCGCCTACACGGAGATGGCTTTCTACTTCAAGACGCGCCCTAGCGCCCGCTGGCAATCTCGGATCCAAGTGGAACATCTGCCCGTGATCCAGACACACGTTGAGGCTGGTTGTTACCGGGCGCGTACTTAGGCTGAATTTATCTCAGGCCTAGGGTGCCTCCCTGGGGCGAACGAAGCAACACGAGCCTTACTCTGCCGCTTTTTGGTGGGACGGCAAAAAGGGGGGCTCCTTTGAGAGCATCGATTCTGCGCGGGCTTGTGCTCGCGGTTATGGCCTCGGCGTTGGTCGTAGCTGCGCCGGCTTCTGCGAACGGCCCATGTGGGCAAAACTACGACGGGAACCACGCCTGCGGTGTGAACTCTCCGGCGACTGAGAACGGGACACTCGTCACCGACAACGAGAGCGACTACTACGTCTTTCATGCTCAGAAAGGCACCGAGTTGCAGGTCTCTATCACTGATACAGAGGATCCGACATGCGACTACGAGTGCGGGTCGGCAGAGGTGGGGCTGTACGACGCGTCGGGTAACGAAATCGATTCGCCGTCGTCGTGCTGCGGCTCGTCGCCCCAAAGTGGGATAAACGTGCCGGCGTCGTTTTCCACGACGATTGAGGTTACGGGCACTTATTACCTGATCGTGGGCGGAAATCTTGGGCAGGATTCAAACGGCAATCCGACTTCAGTTCCGTACTCGCTGAACGTCGGCGCATCGCCGAACGTTCAGTGGCCGCCTCCGCCTCCGCCGCCCAGCTCCTCAGGCTCATCGGGGACTTCAGGATCGTCAGGCTCTTCCGGACAGCCACCTCACCGGCACCACCATCGGAGGCGCCACCGCCGCCACCACCACCGCCACTAAAAGCTCAGCGCGGCGTCGGTATTCAGCCGGGGCCGCCGCTGTGGCGCTGCCTGGCGCCTCGACGGTCCTGGCGAATTGCCACGACAACTCGACACGAGCCGGCGACGGGGCGAGAATGTTTGACGCGGATGCAAACGTATGTTCGTGCCGACTTTCGCGTTCACGCTGACCGAACACGACCCGGAGCGACCGTGGCTCGTCGTCGCCCAGGAGCGGCATACCGTGGATCTCGAGCCTGGCGTCTCGTTCTCGCGGTGGGCGCGGGCCGAGTGGCCTAACGATCGGTTCACGGTGCAGCTTGATCCGTGGCAAGCATCGCCGTAGCTTCGACCATCGGCCGTAGCCCCGCTGCTCTGGCTGCGTGGCGTTAGTCGCGTTTCGTCAGAACCAGAAAGAGCAGCTCTTGGTGGGTCCTGCCCCGGGCCAAAGCGCGACTAGCCATGATGGAGGGCGACGGCCGCGATGATGCCAGCCACAGCGGCGACAAAAAACATGAGCACTAGGTACTGCAGGGCGAACCTCCAGATACCTCGGCTGATCGTACGCACGGCCGATGCCTGCGCCTGACGGAGCCAATAAGGAAAAGTGGCCTAGTTCGGGCTCACACGGACCATTCGAGCCTCACCCCCCTTCCCGGCGCCCGGAACAAGAAGATCACCGTCGGACAGCAAAACCGGATCCGGTGAACCGTTCGTCCGGCCACCGCTCACGCGCCCAGGCGGAGAACAACACACCGTCCTCCAGCTGCGCGGTCTGGCGCTCCTGGGCGACCACGATCCACGGTCGATCAGGGTCGTGCTCGGTGACCCTGAAGCTGTAGACGAGCACGAACCCACGTTCGCATAACTGTCAAGAGGCGGCCGGGTATTTGGGCTTTAAAGCAATAGGACCGCCTTCGCGCCGGCGCGAACCGCCGATCGTTCGGGTTCTTGTCCTGCGATCAAACGTGAATCGGGCTGCTGCTCTGGTCCCTCCCGCCGCGCGGGCCCGATATACCGCGCCTCCAAACCCGTGTGAGAACAGGCATGGCGATGGCTCCGCTTGCACAGATCAGGGGGATCGCGGGCAGGACGTAGCGAAGCTCGAAATGGCTAAGCGCGGCTCCAAACAGGAGCGCCAAGCCCATTCCTCCAAGCAACATGATCTTGGGCCGCAGGGGTTCCGCACGACCAGTAATGGCGGTTGAGCCGACTATGAGTGCGCCGACCGAAATGAGGATGAGCACTGCGAGCAGTGGGCGCACTGTGTGCACCACACCGGCGTATGCTCGCAGGAACGGACCTGGCCAGCGCTCGCGGCGGTAGCCCGGCCACAGCGGGCTGCCGGGCTTTGGAATCGAGATGGCGACATCGGCCCTCGCTGTGTCAGAAGGCGCCCCCGGGATGAATGCCTTCGAGAAGTCGTCCGCAACGGAACCAACGAAGCGGAGCGGACGCTGCGAGATCACGTGGAGCGCGAAGCTAAGCAGCAGCCGGTCCACGCGAGGCGGCGCATGAACGGATGGAAGACCAAACGCCCGAACTGCAGGCGAGTCTTGAGCGTAGATGTAAAAGGCGGCGCTTCTACCCGACTGTGAGGCGGTCGGGCACAGGACCCGCTCGTCAGGTGGAATCGAAAGCCGTTTACAGTCGCCGAACCCTGCGACCCGTGCATACACGAGCCACGGAGTGTCATCGGTGAGCGCAAAGTGCCCGGTCTTCGACTTGTTGACCTCGGCATAGCCCGCGAGTGGTAGCAGTACGAAGGCGGCGCAGGCAGCAACGGTTGATGCACGCCTGTGTTGCCACAACATGTAGCCAAGCCAGACTGGGATGCAGAAGACTCCGACCGGTCTGACCATGCAGCTGAGAGCGAGCAGCACGCCGCTAATCATGTGGGCAGCACGTCGGCGACTGAGCACGGCCAGCGCAGCCACGGCCATCACCATTAGGCCGAAGAACGCATCCGTCATCACGTATTGCTCAACGGCGATGAGATAGCCGTCGAGGGCGACTGCCCCCGCCGTGGCTGTTGCAACCCACCTGTGGGCGGTGAGGCGCAACACCACTACGTAAACGAGCAGCGCGGTACACAGACCCGCGAGGTGTTGAAGGCTCGTCAGGACGCCCACTCCGAAGCCCAATTCACGAAGGATGCGGATTACGAGCGGATAGCCCCCCGGTTGAGCCGCGTTCTGGAAGAGGCTTCCGTTGGCTTGTGCTAGGTAGGTGCTCGAATCTGGATAGAAGAGGCCGGGCCAGTACGCGATCTGGCTGAGGATGCGGATCGTCCCGCTCAACACCATCACTGCGATGACCGGCGTATGCCGGCGCAGCCCCGGGGCGGCGCCGGCGATGAGACTGCGCGCGTGGAGATTCCATGAGGAGCTCCACGAGTTGCTCGCTGCTGCCCCGTCCGCGGCGCTCATCGACAGTGGCGCGTACACCGAGCCCTAGGCCGGCTGTCGGAGCTGGTCTTGTCGGCCAAGCTCGTGGCGAATTCTGCGATTGACCTAAGTGCAGCCGCGAGTTCTTGCGGATCATCGCTCGCAAGAGCGGCATCCAGCCGGCCGCGGAGATCGGTACCTTCCGCCGTTCGCTTCGCCTCTTCCTGCGGACTCGCGAGCGCGCTGCCTGCCTCTATGAAGGCGTCCAGGTCTGAGGGGCGGATTCGCACGCGACGGCGACCTACTCGAACGGCCGTCAGCCCCCCTCTGCCCGCCCAGTTACGCACGCTCTGACGGTCAGGAAATTCGTCGGGCATCAGGCTACGCAAATGGGGACGACGCAGCACGCGCGCAGCCTACTTCGTGTTCGCTTCGTTGATCTCCGCCCCCTTGAGGTGTAGGTTGCCCGCCAATCGAAAGCGCCCCCGCGACCGCTGTCACGGCCCGGGGGCATGGCACCGAAGGGGTTAGCTTCGATGCAGTTCTCACGCTACAGGCGGCCGCACCCGGATTTACGGCTACTCGCGCGAGACGAGCCTCCCTTTGTGCCGCGACCGAAGGGAAGGCCATATGTCCACCATCGTGACGTGCCACGGCTGCGGCGAGATCCTCAACGCTGGTGATGATTTCGTCACGCTCAAAGCCCAGGGCTACGTCCTAGAAAGCGACGACGTCAGATCGTCGTTATCTTCAAATCAGTCGCGCACTACCACGGTGATTCGAGCTACGGCGATTCGTCGTGCTATGAGCGCGCGCTTGAGTTGATCGCGAGTGGCGCACCCGACACTTGGCGACGTCGAAGCGTCGGACGGTCGCGCAGGAGGAGGTGAAACGCGCTTGGCGGAAAATGCCAACCGCTGCGCGGGAAAGCCTGCTCTTCCAGGCGCTCGATGACGATCGACGGACCATTAGCCAGCTGACCTCGCGCATCAATGCACTGTTGGGCCTATCCGGCGAGATGGGCTCTCGCGTGGTGTGGGAGGGCGACCTTCTCTATCTCACCTCGCGGATGATGCGCGCCGGCCAGCTCTACCGGGAACCCGAATCCTCCCGCAACAAAGATTCGGTACCGCTACTTCCGCGCCGACAGGCTTGAGGGTTCGATCGCGGATCTTCACCGTGCGTTTCGAGGAGACGACGTCTGATGGCGATTACCAAGCTCGAAAAGACCAAGACGCCCGGCATCTACAAGCGCGGGAACCGCTACGTCGTCATCTGGCGACACCGCGGCAAGCAGCACAAGTCGTTTCATCGCACGCTTGCGGAGGCGCGTGAGGCGAAGGGGGAGCGGCAGGCGGGCAGTCGTCGTCCGTCAACGAAGCAGCCGTTCGCGGACTATGCGAGGGCGTGGCTCGACGGCTACCAGGGGCGCACGGCACGTGGGTTGGACGAGGACACGCGTGAGAGCTACCGGAGGGCGGTTGAGCTGTACGCGATCCCGTTCTTCGATGGCTTCCGTATGTGCGACGTCGAGCAGCCAGACGTGCGGCGATATATCGCTCACCTCCAGGCGCGCGGCCTCGCGGCAAGCAGCATTCGAAAGTACGCGGCGCCGCTCAAGGCGATGTTCTCCACGGCAATCGAGGACGGCGATCTAGTCCAGAACCCCGCGCTTGGCGTGAGGATCAACGCGCAGCGCAGCCGGGACCAGGACGAGCCTGAGCAGGCGAAAGCGGTGACCCGTGGCGAGCTCGCGCGCGTGCTGTCGGCGCTTCCTGATCGCTGGCGGCTTCACTTCGAGCTGTTAGCGCACACCGGCCTGCGGATCTCCGAGCTTCTGGGGCTGGATTGGGAGGATCTCCAGTTCGGCGCGGCCGCAGCTTCGCGTTCGTCGTCAGTGCTACCGCGGGAAGCTCAAGGCGCACCCCAAGAGCGGACGCTGCCCGACGCACGATCCCGCTCTCGCCCGGAATGGCTCGGAAGCTGTGGGCGGTGAGGCCGGCGCAAGCTACGGGTCCGATGTTCGCCGCCAGGACAGGCGAGCGGCTTCAGGACCGCAACCTGCGGCGCGTGCTCCACACGGCCGCGACGGCTGCTGGCGTTCCATGGATCGGTTTCCACTCGTTCCGGCATACCTGCGCCTCGATACTGCTCGACTCGGGCAAGAACATTCGCCAGGTGGCCTCGTGGTTAGGTCACGAGGACCCTGCCTTCACGCTGCGCACGTACACGCACCTAATGGACGCCGGTCTTCGCGATGCTGGTTTCCTCGACGGTGTGGTTAAGGGCAACGGGTGGGCAACACAACACCCAGGAACAGCCGAAAACGCAGAACCGGCCGAAGAGGCCGAAATGGCGAGTTAGCAGCGAGAATGCTGACCAGCCGAAAAGCACCGCAACCCTCTGGACTCACTCGTAATGAAGGGGTCCCCGGTTCGAGTCCGGGCGTCGGCTCTGGCGAAGATGCTCCAGCTAGAGATGGTCAGCAAGCTCAAGAAGACGACTCTCACCGCGGTCGTCGGCCTGCTGCTCCTCACGGCGACATCGGCTCTGGGCCGCAGCCCGCTGCCGGTCCTCGGTTCAAGGCACGCCTTCCCGAACGGGGCCGGCTTCGGCACCGCGAAGCCTCGCCACGTCTACCTGGGAGGCGATCCAACCGGGAACGTCCACTCGGTCAGCTGGCGCCGCTGGGGCAGCCAGCGAGCCACCGCCTTCGGTATCGGCTGGTGCCCAGGCCGCAGCGTCGCGGCCGGCCATCCGTGCCCCGTCTCGCTTCACGTCTACGCGCTCGCGAGTTGTCGCGGACACCGCGCTTACACGGAGATGGCGTTCTACTTCAAGACGCGCCCTAGTTCCCGCTGGATGCTCGGATCCAAGTGGAACATCTGCACCGGCGCCGTCGGATAGGGCTACCGGCGTAGGCCGGGAAGAGGCCAATTCCGGGCATGCGGCGCCAATTCGGGCGCCAGAATCGGCCGCGTTCATGTGTGTCACGCCTCACACATAGGGCATGGAGCCCCAGCTAACGTCGCGGGCCGTATGAGCCGCCACCACCGCCGTCGCTGAGACGGCGCGCGGCTCCACTGGGATCGGTGCCGGAACTCCCCGGCGCCGGCGCGCTCCGACGGTTCGGAGAAAGCGCGCGCCCATAACGCTGATTCAGCAAGGAGGTTCCTCTGAAAATGAAACGTTTCCTGATGCCTGCGGGCGTAACGCTCCTGGCCCTCGCACCGGCTGCTGCCGTCGCGAAGTCGCCGACTCCAGCCCATGTCCGCGCGTACGAGCACGCGTATCGGCAGGTCTCTCACCGGCTTGGCCGGCGCGTACCTGGGCGCAACATCGTCCAGGATGGAGTGGCGCAGAACCGCGCCGCGACCGATGCTGAGGTCGTCTCCTCGCTCGTGGTCCTCGAGCGGATGCTGGTGCCGGCTCCGGCCAGGTCAAATCCGGCTGTGACGAACGCAACCAGTTCGAGGTCCACCTCGGCCGCCACCAGTACGGCGAGCGGCGGTGCAGGCGGTGTGCCCGCGTGCGCTTCGGAGTCCGGCAGCAACTACTCGACCGGGGCCGGGAACACCAATCCGTCGTCCGGAGCCACCGGCCGCTATCAGATCACCCCCTCGACCGCGGCCGCGTATGGCTGCTCGCTGGGGACGCCGGCCGGCCAGGATGCGTGCGCGCAGGCCATCTACGCGCGTCAGGGCGCAGGCGCCTGGGTTGGCTGCGGCGGATAGCCGCAGCTTGCGGCAGGCTCCAAATACAGAAAAGATGCGAAACGCCCCGCTACCAGCGGGGCGTTTCGTCTGGCTGGAGGCGAATTTCTCGATCACGCCGCCCCGGGTTCGGAGATACCGGAGCGGGCGCTCGCCGGATCCCGAGGCGGCTGGCGACCGCTCGAGCACGAACTGCAGGCTGGCAGCCGGATGCAGGTCAACGCGTGGTCGATCGCAGGCTTCTATGGCCTCGAAGTGCGTAGCCAGGCGAGCCGCGTCCTCGCCGCGGCTCCGCGAAGTGCGATCGCATCAGACGCGCATGCCGGCCAACGGATGCCGACGCTGCGTATGACGCTCTGGCGCTTAAGGGCGACGGCGACCACAACCCGACGTCATACGTCAATCAGATCCCGCGGGCGCTGATCGAGCATGGGCTCGACGTGCGTCCGGCGCTCGCGGCCTGAGCCTCGGCTGCCGGCCGGCTACGGATTGTTAGCCCGTGGCGTATGCCGCGAGGCTCTCGAACTCGACGCCCTGAAAGACCTCGTTGCCTTCGACCCACGCGTCATGCCCGGGTGCGATCTCGTACGCGTCGCCGGCGTTGATCTCCAGTTCGTTGCCGTTGTCCATCACGACATGCAGGCGACCCGAGACGGCGTAGCCCACATGGGCAACTTGACAGCTGTCGGTACCGACCACTGGCTTGACGGCCTCGGACCATTTCCAGCCTGGTTCGAGATGGGTCCGCCCGACCTTGTTGCCGGCGATCTCCACCAGGTCGAGGCGACCGTTGTCAAACGACCGCGTCTCCTCAGGCTGCTCGAAGCTCTTTGCCTGATTTGGCATGAGTCCTCCCCTCGACGTTTCCCGGTACGGCGGCCGCCCGGGGTCTGCGAACCCCAGGCAGACGCAGGGTCGAGCGTACCGGCCCGCATCGGCGGCGTGTGACTAATTCGACGGTCTTCTGGCGCCGTCTGTCGGCGCCGCGGCGTCAGCTCGGGCGTCTAGTAGACCTGGAAGGCCAGGCACTTCCCGCCCTGGAGCGAGCTGCCGGCCGGGCAGGTCTTGTGATGCTTGCGATGGTGCTTCCTGTGGTGGTGATGGCGCTTGTGATGCTTGGTCGCCGCGGGGCTGCCAGGAGCGCCGACCGCGAACGCGGACGCCACGAGTAGAGCTATCGCAGAGTGTCGGGAAGCCTTCACGCCACCTCCTTGGACGAATCTGACGCGCCGGTCTTCAGGCGCCGAGTGCGAAGTCTAGGTTCTGCCGAGGTCGGCACTGGCCCGCTAGGCCTTGCCGCACTTCTTGCTTCCTCCTGATCCTTGGCAGGCTTTCTCGATCCCACCTCGGAAAAGCAGAGGCCCCCGGATTTCCGGGGGCCTCGCCAGTTCGTTCTGTGATGCGAAAGGGGGGTGCAGTCGTTATCGGGTATGTCCCCGATCTTCTTTAGTACAACGAGACCGCCTGGACAGCTTCCAGCTGCGCGGGCTGCGCTCGAGCGATGACTCCGACCGCGCGCTCCCGTCTACCAGGCGACAGGCAAACGGCGAAGGAGGATCCGATGGGCAAGCTGGTCGTCACAGAATTCGTGTCCGTTGACGGCGTCATGGAGGATCCGGGCGGGGCGTCCGAGTTCGAGCACGGGGGCTGGACGTTCGAGTTCGACCGTGGTTCGGACGGCGACGGCTTCAAGCTCGACGAGCTCCGCGAAGCGGAGGTGCAACTGCTCGGCCGTGTCACCTACGAGGGGTTCGCCGCCGCCTGGCCGAAGATGGAGTCGAGCACCGGCGAGTTCGGGGTCAAGATGAACCGGATGCAGAAGTACGTGGTCTCGAAGACGATCACCGAGCCCACGTGGCAGAACACGACGGTGCTCAGCGGCGAAGTGCCTGAGGAGATCTCCCGGCTCAAGCAGGAGGTGGAGGGGGTGATCCTCGTGGCGGGCAGCGCCCGGCTCGTGCAGGCGCTGATCGAGCACGACCTGGTCGACGAGCTGCGCCTGATGGTGTTCCCTGTCGTGCTCGGCAAGGGCAAGCGCCTGTTCGGCGAGACCTCTGACAAGAAACGCCTGCGGCTCACCGAGTCGCGGACGGTCGGCGAGGGCATCGCGATCCAGACCTACGAGGCCGTTCGGGCCTGAAGTCCACGCGTCAACCCAGCAGCTCGGCACGAAGCTGCCGGGGCGAGGTGAAGAGGATCGCCTGTAGGCCGGCCGTTTCGCCCGCCTCCACGTTCGACTCGCGGTCATCGACGAACGCGATCTCGGCGGCCTCCACACCGAGCTTCTCGATCGCCAGCTCGAAGATCGCCGGCTCTGGCTTGACTACGCCGAGGCGGGAGCTGAACAGAAGATGGTCGAAGACCCGAAAGCTGGGCTCGGCGCTGAGAGCGTCGGCCAGCTCGCGCGGGGCGTTCGAGAGCAGCGACAGCCCGACGCCGCGCTGACGGGCCTCCCTGAGCACGGTCAGCGCCTCCTCGTCGAACTCGAGCCACCCTTGGATGTCGACCTCGACCAGGCGCCGCAACGTCCCTTCGCTCACAGGGCGTCCAGTCACCGTCGACCAGAAGGTCGACGCCTCGCCGCCGCGGTCATACGGCGGCCGGTGCTCCCAGTAGCGCTGCTCGAGCTCCGGCACCTCGAGCTCCGTTAGCTCGGCGAGCGTGCGGAGCGTCTGCTGCGACTGCGGCCGGCTTATCACCTCGCCGTAGTCGACGAGCACGGCGCGCATCTCAGGCCACCTCGGCGCACTCGGCGAGCCGGTCGGCCAGCCGGCTGTGGCGCCGGCCGGTATCTGCGGTGCGCGCGGCCTGCGCCACGGCGTGGCGAGTGCCGACGATGACGGTGGCCAAGCGCGCGCGGGTGATGGCGGTGTAGAGCATCTCGCGCCGCAGGAAGAACGCGCCGGCGGCGGGGTGCGCGACGATCACCGCCACCGGCAGCTCGATTCCCTGCCCGCGGTGGACCGAGCACGCGTAGGCCAGGCGAAGGCGATCAGCCTCCTCAGGCGGGAGGCGGAAGATCGCGTCCTCGGCGGAAAGGAGCAGCGCGCTCTCGTCTCCGTTGCCGCCGACCTCGTCCAGCAGACGCAGCAGCGTGCCGTTCATCAGCCCCATCTCGTGCAGGTTGCGGCCGGTCATCATGAGCTTGTCGCCGATCCGCAACCGCCCGCCGCGAACCCGCGTCCCGTCGGGGTTCAGGGCCGCGCGCAGCCCCTCGTTCAGCGCGTCGATCCCGAGCTCGCCGCGGTAGACGGGCGCGAACACCTGTATGTCGCGGACCGGATCGACGTCGAAGTGCCGGGGCAGGCGCTCGCTGACCAGCGAGACGATCTCCTCGCGGGCCGCGCGTGCATCCTGACGCTCGATCAGGAACAGGTCCCGGCGCATGTCCGGGGCGGGGGTGAAGCGCGGCGAGTCACCGCGCCGGATCGCGTGTGCTCCTTGGACGATCATGCTGCCGGCAGCCTGGCGGAAGATGTGGGTCAGGCGCGCAGCCGGCAGCTGCGAGCCGCTGACCAGCTCCGCGAACGGCTTGCCGGCGCCGACGGGGGCGAGCTGGTCGGCATCGCCGACGAGGACCACGTGCGTCTCTCCCGCCACGGCCCGCAGCAGGGTCACGAGCAGCTCGAGATTGGCCATCGAGCTCTCGTCGAGGATCAGCAGGTCGCAGCGGATCGGGTCCTGCTCGTCGTGCGTGGGTCCCTCGCCCGGTACCCATCCCAGGGCCGCGTGGACCGTCATCGCGCGCATCCCGCTCGCCTCGCTCATCCGGATCGCGGCGCGCCCCGTCGGCGCCACCAGCAGCACTCGTGCACCTTGGCCGGCGGCGAGCGACGCGATCGTCTTGATCGACGAGGTCTTCCCGGTGCCGGGGCCGCCCGTGATCATCGACAGCCGGCTGCGGAATGCTCCCAGCACAGCTTGGCGCTGCTCTGGGGTGAGCTCGGAGCGCTCCAGCGCCTCCTGCTCAGGCTCGCGTAGCCGCGCCCCGGCCCCGGCAGCAACCATCTCGGTCACCCGCGCCGCCAGCTCCGCCTCCAGCGCCGCCGTCTGCGGCCGATAGATCCATGGCCCCGCTCGCCACAGATCGCCGGCGGCGACGAGATCGTCGATCAGGTCCTCGTCGACCTGCTCGCCCACCAGCCCGGCCAGGTCTCGCTGCAGGTCGGGCAGCGGCAGGCAGGTGCTGCCGCTGCGCTCGGCCTCCGACAGCGTGTGCTGGATCGCGGCTCGCACCCGGTCGCGGCCGCCGGCGACCCCCATGGCCTGTGCGATGCGGTCGGCGATCAGGAAGCCGACGCCGAACACGCTGGTCAGCTCGTAGGGGTGCTCGCTCACCACGCGATGCGCAGCCGGTCCGTAGTGCTCGCTGATCCGCGCGACCAGGTAGGCGAGTCCGTGGGGAGCCAGCAGCAGGTGGAGCTGGCGGGTCACCCGCAGCCCCGCCCACGCGCCCGCGGCCTCGCGGGCGCGTCCACTGCTGAGCCCGGCAGCCGCCAGGGCGCCCTCAGGATCGCTGTCCAGCGCCTCGAGCACGTGTTCGGGTCCGTAGCGATCGACGAGCACGGCGGCGCGCTTGCGCCCGACGTGCTTGATCCGGCACAGGTAGGCGGTCAGCGCCTCCGCGTCGGCCGGCGGGAGCGGCCTCGCCTCGCGAACCTTGACCTGAAGGCCGTAGCGGCTGTCGTCCACCCATTCACCGCAGACATGGGCGCGCTCGCGCTCCTCGAGGTGGATGAGCGGTCCGACCAGGACGACGTGCTCGCCCTCGGCGTCGTCGGCGTCCAGCACCGCCCAACCCGTGGCGTCGCTCGCATAGCGGGTGCGCCTCACCGTCACCTCTGACTCGAACCGCTCCATCGCGAAGCTGACGTTAGACCCCGGCCTCCCGGCAGCGTCGCCAGCGGACAGAGATGTCACAGGTGGCGCGCTCGGGCCCGACCTAACCGCGCTCGGCCTGCCGAACCGCGGCCTCGATCCCGTCGCTTCCGACCAGAGGCTGGAAGCGCGAGATCAGCGGCCTGACCGCGCGGAGTCCCAGCCTGCCCTGCCATCCGTAGGTGGCAACGCGGCTCTCGGAGGCCAGCACCGCGCCGCCGTCGTCCCCGTCGGTGGCCCAGTTGGCGAAGACGACGCGCGCCGTCCCCGCTCGCGACCAGTTGTGGAACTCCTCGGGCGCCGAGAGCTGGGGGTAATCGCGGCGCAGCGTCCAGATTCGCCCGACGATGCCTGAGACCAAGGCGCTCTCGCTTTCCTCGAGCACGATGAACGGCGGGCTCCGAAACAGCTCGTCGAAGGTGACCCCGAGCCTCGTGCCCGGAATGCGCCAGCGGATCAAACGCCCGAGAAGCCGGGTGTCGGCGAGCTTGGTCCGCTGGGCCGATCGCCACAATTGCTGAGCCGAGGCGCTGCTCCGCCGCTCGTGGGCGATGCGCAGGGCAGGGTCGGGCAGCCAGCCGTCGAGGTCTGGTTTCACGCGATCATCCCATCATGATCCGGCACCTGCTCGCCCCGCACGTCGCGCGGAGCGCCGAGGCGATCGGCGTCCGCCGGCGGCTGGAGGGGCTCGACGGCGTGGTCCTCACCTTCGACGACGGACCTCACCCGCGGGGCACCCCGGCGATCCTGGAGCGCCTTGCCGGCGCGGGCGCGCGGGCGGTGTTCTTCATGGTCGGCGAGCAGGTCGCAGCGCCGCCCCGAGCTGGCCGCCGAGGTGCTCTCGCAGGGGCACCTCGTCGCCCTGCACGGCTACCGCCACCGCCTGCAGGTGCGCCTGCCCGCGGCCGCCGTGCAGGAAGACGTGCAGCGCGGGGCAGCCACGATCGAGGACGCGACCGGGATCACGCCGCGCTGGCACCGGCCCCCCTACGGTGTCTACAGCGCGGCGGGGCTCGCGTCCGTCAACGCCCGTGGCATGCAACCCCTGCTCTGGTCGCGGTGGGGCAAAGACTGGCGCAAGTTCACCACCCCGCGCCGGATCGCCCGCCGGGCGACGCGAGAGCTCCGCGCAGGCGACGTGATTCTCCTGCACGATGCGGACTTCTACAGCTCGCGCGGCTCCGATCTGCGCACCGCGGCGGCGCTCGAGCTGATCCTGAGAGAGCTAGCTGCCCGCCGAGTCGCTACCGTCCTGCCTGTTTGAAACGCTTGCCGCTGCGCGGGACTGCCTGACAGGATGGCATCCGGGCGCGGCTACCGTTATCGCAGGCCGGCACAGTCGCACGCGAGCCGCTTGACGCTCACTGCTCACAGATTTGACCACCGCTTCCGCAACCCCTGAGTTCGCTCGGTTCGCGATCGGGTTCGACCACCGCGATCGCGCCCGTCTGCACGAGCTGATCGACGAGGTCCTGGACTCGAACCGATGGTCGGAGTCGGTCATGAACGAGCGCCTCGAAGCAGCGTGGGAGGCGTGGAACGGGGCCCCCGCGGTCGCGGTCTCGAGCTGGGCCGGCGGCGCGCTGGCCGCGCTTGACTTCGCGCAGGTCCGGGGGGAGACCGTGTTGTGCCCGTCGAACACATTCATGGCCACCCCGCTGGCCGCGATCAACGCCGGCGCCGGGGTCGAGTTCGTCGACTGCAACCGCGAAGACCTGTGCATGTCGTTCGCCGACTTCGAAAAAAAGGCCGCCCGGCGTAAGCCGAAGGCGGCCTTCCTGGTCCATATCGGCGGCCACATCGCGTTCGAGACCGAGAAGATCGCCGAGTACTGCCGTGAGCAGGGCATCTTCCTGATCGAGGACTGCGCGCATGCCCACGGCGCCACCTGGAACGGGCGCGTGCCGGGTACCTACGGCGATGCCGGCGTCTACTCGTTGTATGCGACCAAGACGATCTCCACCGGCGAGGGCGGCGTCCTCGTCTCGCGTCGCCCGGAGGTGGTCGAGCACGCTCGGGCCTTCCGCAACTACGGCAAGCCCTCCTACGAGGTCTCTGGGCTCAATTTCCGCATGAGCGAGTTCACGGCCGCGCTCGGCCTCGTCCAGATCGAGCGCATGCCTGAGATCGTGGAGTGGAAGAACCGCGTCGCGCGCGAGCACCTCGACCCGCAGCACCCCAGCCGTCTCGAGCTCCCCGAGGGCATGACCTCGGGTCTTTACAAGTACATCGTCTTCGATTGGCTCGAGCGCTCGACCGGCCGCGTCTACGACGAGCCGTGCCATCGCATCATGGGTCATGACGTCGAGCTGCCAAATAGCGACTGGGTCGCGCGCAACCACTCGTGCGTTCCGCTGTACTACAGACCACAGGGGCAAATCTGATGCGGGTACTCGTCACAGGGGGATCGGGCTTCATCGGCTCGCACGTGGTCGACAAGCTGCGGGCGCGTGGGCACGTGCCGGTGATCTACGACCTGCGGCCTTCGCCGTGGCACGAGCCCGGCACGGTCGAGACCGTGCTCGGGTCGATCACCGACCGCGAGGCCCTGGAGCGGGCGCTTCATTCCTGCGATGCCGTGGCCCACCTGGCCGCCGTCGCGGACGTCAACGACGTCCACGCCTCGCCCGAGGATGCCGAGCGGATCAACGCGCGCGGCACGGTCGCGGTGCTCGAGGCCGCGCGCCGTGCCGGGGTCAAGCGGATCGTCTACGCCAGCACGATCTGGGTCTACTCGGACTGTGAGGAGCAGGCGGTCGACGAGGACACGCTGCTTCCGGCGCCCTCGCACCTCTACACGAGCACCAAGCTGGCCGGCGAGCTCTACTGCAAGGCCTACCAGGAGCTCTACGGAATCGACTTCACGATCCTGCGCTTCGGGATCCCCTACGGGCCCCGCGCGCGCGAGGCCGCGGTCATCCCCGCCTTCGTCAACAAGGCCTTCGCCGGCGAGCCGCTGACGCTGGCGGGCGACGGCTCGCAGTCACGGCGGTTCGTTTACGTCGAGGACCTGGCCGACGGCGTGGCGCTGGGGCTGAACGACGTGGCCACCAACCGCGTCTACAACCTGGCCAGCGACGAGAACGTGACGATCAAGCAGATCGCCGAGACGGTCAAGGAGCTGATCGGCAACGTCGAGATCGTGCACACGCCGGCCCGCCCGGGCGACTTCGGAGGCAAGATCGTCTGCAGCGAGCGAGCCAAGCGCGAGCTGGGGTGGGCGGCTGCGACACCGTTCTCCGAGGGCGTGCGGCGCTACGTGCAGTGGCGGCGCGACCAGGCAGCGCTCGCCGCCGAGCGCTCGGAGTCCAAGGTCATCCCGGCCGGCGAGCCCGACGCCGAATCCCAGCCGCGCCAGATCCTGATCATCTCGGCCGACATCGGGGAGGGCCACGACCTGCCCGCCCGCGCGGTGGCGCGCGAGTTCGCCGACGAGGACCCCGACGCGCAGATCTCGATCGTCAACGGGCTTCCCGCGATGGGGCCGATTTTGACTCGGGTGCTGCGCGAGAACTCGGCCTTCATGTTCCGGTGGGTGCCGTGGTGGTTCCACTTCCAGTACCTGCTGTTCATGAACTTCCGGCCCACGCGGTGGCTGGCCCGCCGGCTGCTGACCGCGTTCGGCCGTCGCGGGCTCATGCGCCTGATCCGCGCCCACGACCCCGACTTGATCGTCTCGACCTATCCGGGTGTCACCGCGCTGCTCGGCGAGCTCCGGCGCAAGGGCAGGCTCGAGGTGCCCTGCTACTCGTCGATCACCGACCTGGCGGGGCTTCACTTCTGGGCTCACCCGGGCATCGACCGCCACTTCGTGACCCATCCCGAGTCGATCGAAGAGGTCGAGCGGATCGCCGGCGCCGGCAGCGTCGTGTGGGCCAAGCCGCCCACCTCGACGGCGTTCCTGGCCGCGCGCTCCCGCGCCGATGCGCGCAAGGCTCTCGCCCTGCCGGCCGAGGGCCGCGTGATCGCGGTCTCGGGCGGCGGCTGGGGGGTCGGCGACCTGCTCGGCGGCACGCGCGCGGCGCTGGCCATCCCCGATGCGATCGTCCTGTGCCTGTGCGGGCGCAACGACAAGCTCAGGGCCCGCGTGGCCAGAGAGTTCGGGGACGAGCCCCGGCTGCGGCTTATGGGCTTCACCGACCGCATGGGCGACGTGCTGGCCGCGAGCGACGCCCTCGTTCACTCCAGCGGCGGACTGACGATCCTCGAGGCGATCATCCGCGGCTGCCCGGTCATCTCCTACGGGTTCAGCTACGGGCACGTCCGGGCCACCAACATCGCGCTGGAGCGATTCGGGCTGGCCGAGGTGGCGCGGCAGGAGCGCGACGTGGTGCCGGCGCTGAAGCGCGCGCTCGCCTCACATCCCCAGCCCGACTCCTCGTTTGCCCGCCGCCCCTCGACCGCGTCGCTGATCCTGAACGACGAGCGCCGGGCCCGGCAGCTGCCGCGCTGGCGCATGCGCACGGCGCGAGCGGCCACGACAGCGGCGGCCACGATCGCGGTCGCGGCATGGGCCCTGACCACAGGCGCGTCGTACAAGCTCGTCTCGCACTTCGTCCACATGCGGCCGATGACGGCAGTGGCCACGAGCCGGCCCGAGGTGGGGGTGTTGATCAACGCCCCGACGCGCGAGCTTCCGGCCGTGGCGGATGAGCTGGCGGCGAGCGGAATCCACGCCTCGTTCGCGCTCGGCCGCGCGCCTTCGCCCGCCGACTTGAGCGCGCTCGGCGGTGATCAGGCCATCCCGTTGCTACCGACCGGCGGACTCGTCCGGTGGCTGGGCACGCGCGACCAGCTTCACGACGTCCTGCGCTCGATGGGGTTCGCGCGGCACTTCATCTACGCCTCACGGGGCCCGAGCGTGGGACAGTGGTGGCTGGCCCACGGGGCCGGCGGGCACCTCATCGCCGGAGCGGTCCGCGTCGGCGACGGCGACGACACCATCGGGCAGCTGCGCCCCGGCGAGCTCGTGCAGGTGCAGGTCAGCTCGAGCACCAGCGCGGTCTCGGTCATCGCACATCTCCGTGAGGCCTTGACCGCCCAGCACCTGGCGGCGGTACCGGTCGGCCGCCTGTTGCGCGACGCCGGCGCGCCGGTCTAGCGCCTAGCCCTGCCGGACCCAGCGGTCCCGCGGGTTCTGCAGCGGCGTCAGCATCGGCTCGATCTGCGCGCGCAGGTGCTCGTACTGCGGCGTCAGTGACAGCTTCTCGCCCAGCTGGTCGAGCGGCTCGTCGACCGTGAAGCCCGGGCCGTTCGTCGCGATTTCGAACAGGACCCCTGAGGGCTCGCGGAAGTAGACCGAACGGAAGTAGAAGCGATCGATGACCGGCGTCGGGTGCGCGCCGGCGGCGGCCACGCGCTCCTGCCAGGACTCCTGATCCTCGGGGTGTGAGCCCCAGGCCACGTGATGGACGGTGCCCGCCCCCTGCAGCCCGCGCTCGGCCGGCGGCTCGTCGTAGAGGTAGAAGCCGCCGCGCTTCTCGCCACGGATCTCCCAGGCGGCTCGCTGACGGGGCCGTGCGGTACGGGCGCGAACCCGAGCGTCTCCTCCAGCAGGTCTCGGCTGCGCTCGGGCTGCGACGCTGTAGGCCCGCACCGCGTGAAAGCCCTGAAGCGCGATGCTCGGGCGGGATCTCGGGATGCCGGGCGATCAGCGGCTCGTCGGGCACCTCGACCACACGCAGCTCGTGCGTCGAGTCCCTCTGGATCGTCGAACACGACGCTGCCCTCCTGCGCGGACCGGGTCGTGGCCGGCCTGGCTCAGCCGCTCGTGCCAGAAGTCGAGCGCGGCGTCGCTGCCCAGCCGCCAGACGATGCGGTGGACCATGCCGGCGCCCGCGCGGCCGACCGGCACCCCCGGATACTCGAAGAACGTCAGGTCCGAGCCGGGGTCGCCGGTCTCGTCGGCGTAGAAGAGGTGGTAGACCGACGTGTGGTCCTGGTTGACCGACTTCTTGACCAGACGCAGGCCCATGAGGTCGGCGTAGAAGTCGACGTTGCGCTGAGCGTCGGCGGTTATCGCGGTGATGTGGTGGATGCCTTCCAGCTTCATGCTCACCAATGGACTCCTCGTGTGGCACGGACGAATGCGCGGCGCTCCGGGCTGTCCTCGATCTCGGTCTTCGGCTCGCCTCCGTCTCCCTCGGGGAAGAGCTTGTAGGCGCGATTGACCACGAGGTCCTGCGCTCCCGGGAGGACCGCGTAGCTGAGCTGCCCCAGGTTGCCCAGCGCGGTGGCCACGCGCTTGGGGCGCTTGCGGATGGCGTCGCAGAGCATCTCGGCCGCCTCCTCGGGGCTGAGCGTGGGAAAGCGGTCGTAGATCTTGGTCGGGGCGATCATCGGCGTGCGCACCAGCGGCATGTACACGGTGGTTACGTGGACGCCGTCGTCGATGATCTCGGGGGCGATCGAGCGCGAGAACGCGTCGAGCGCGGCCTTGGAGGCAAGGTAGGCAGAGAACCGGGGCGTGTTCGTCTGCAGTCCCATCGTCGAGACGTTGATGATGTGCCCCGACTGGCGCTCGCGCATCGCCGGCAGCACGTCGAGGATCAGCTTGACGGCCGCGAAGTAGTTGAGCTGCATCGTCCGCTGGTAATCGTGAAATCTGTCGTAGGCGCGGCTGACCGAGCGGCGGATCGACTTGCCGGCATTGTTGACGAGCACGTCGACGGCCTCGTGCTGCTCGAGCACCTCCGCGGCCATCCGGTCGATGTCGTCGGGTTCGGAGAGGTTGCACGGGTGCACGTATGCGGTGCCCCCCGAGGTCTCGATCTCGTCGCGCACCTCGTCCAGCTTCTCCTTGGTGCGCGCCACGAGCAGCACCGTTCCACCGGCATCGCCAACCTGCAGCGCGGTCGCACGGCCGATCCCCTGCGAGGCGCCGGTGATCAGGACCGTGCGTCCCTTGACCGAGTCGTGCAGCGAGCGCGCGAGCACCTCGCCGGCACCCGGAATACGCTGGCCGAACGCGCGCAGCGTCTTGGCCCCCCTGACGGCGAAGTCGGTGATGCTGGGGGTCGGCGGCATGGGGGGTTTGACCGTACCACCGTCGAGCCTGTGGCCGGCGAACGCTGTGGTCGATCGGAGGCGCATCCATCCGGGAGGGATGCGAACATACGTTCGATGATCGTCTGCGTCCTCATGCCGCGCTTTGCGCTCACGGTGGCGGCCGGCGATCGCCTCGAGCTGCTGCAGACGCCGGCGGCGCTGGCGCCGGAGCCGGGGGGAGCGGGAGTGGTGGGGGAGGCATCGCTGGCCGCGGAAGCATTCGGAGTGCACGAAGGGATTCGGCTGGGAGAGGCTCTCGCGCGTTGTCCGCGGCTGATGCTCGTACCTCCTGATCCCGCCGGCGTGGCCGACGCCTGGGAGCGGCTGCTCGTACGGCTCGAGTCGATCGGGGCCGCGGTCGAGCCCGAGCGGCCGGGTCTCGTGTGCTTTGACGCGCGCGGACTGCTGCGGCTGCACGGTGGCAGAAGGCTGGGTGCCGACGACGGCCCGCGGGTCCGCGCCGTGCTCGAAGCCGCTCGTCGCGCACTGCGCGTGCCGGCGCGCTACGGCGTCGCACCCTCGCGCTTTGCCGCCGTCGCCGCCGCTACTCGGGCGCGGGTCAGGCGGCCGATTGTCCTGCGGGGCGCGCGTCAGGAGGCGGCCGCCTACCTGGCCCCGCTGCCGGTGGCACTCCTGCGCGCCCGTCCTGCCCTCGCCCAGCTCCCCGATGCCCTCGAACGGCTCGGGATAAGCACGCTCGGCGAGCTGGCGGCGCTTCCCGCGGCCGCGCTGGCGGATCGCTTCGGCTCGTCCGGCCTGCTTGCCCACGAGCTGGCGAGCGGCGGCGACGGCGCGCTCTCTCCCCGGCCCGCCGGCGAGTTCCTGCGTGAGGAGCTCGAGCTGCCCGAGGCGGCCTCGGGCATGCAGCTCGAACGCGCGCTGGGCCTGCTGATCGATCGGCTGCTGGCCCGGCGCGAGCGGCGCGGGCGGACGCTGCGCGCGGTCGCGCTTTCGGCAAAGCTCGTCGAGCAGGGCGGCACTTGGCGGGAGCAGGTCGTGTTCCGCGAATCGCTCGCCGATCCCGTGCGGATGCGCCTTGCCCTCACGCCGCGTCTGGCGCTGATGCCCGCGCCGGCCGAGGTGCTGAGGCTGGCCGTGGAACGCTTCGGGGAGCCTGCGCGTGACCAGCGTGCCCTGCTGGAAGACCCTGCGGCGGCGCGGCGCGCCCGTCTGCGCGAGGCGATCAGGCAGGCCCGCGCAGCCGCCGGCCCGGACGCCGCGCTGCGCGTGCTCGAAGTAGATCCCGGCTCTCGCTTCCCCGAGCGCCGGGCTGTGCTGACGCCGTTCGAATGAGCGGTCCGACGCCGGCTATGAGCGGTCCACGTCGCCTGTCGCTACCCATCCGCGTCGCCGTGCGCGCCGGCGAGCACGGCGCGCCGCTCCAGGTCGACGGCCGCGACGTCGACGCTGTGCGCGAGTCGTGGCTGGTCGAGGACCGCTGGTGGACCGAGCGCCCACTGCGCCGACGCTACTGGGAGGTCGTCACGAGCTGTGGGCGCGACGAAGTCGTGTTCTGCGATCTGCGCAGCGGGAGGTGGTGGCGCCAGCGATAGAGCTCCCACAGGGCGGCCCACTGGGCCGCCGCTCATAAACTCCGCAAGATGTCCGCCGAGATGGCATCCCCGCCCGATCCCGGCCCCGCCGCCCTGGGCACCTGGAGCGGGGGCCGCTTCATGCACTTCGGCGACCCGCTCGACGACGACCGCTTCCTCTCGCTGATCACGCCGGATGAGGCGATCCGAACCGTGCTCACGGCCGACGTGTACGGAGCCGGTGAGGCCGACCGGATGCTCGGCCGCGCGATCGCGGGCCGCCCGCGCGCGGAGATGTGCATCGTCGGCGCCGTCGGTCACGACTTCTACGCCGGTACGCGCGACGGCCCCCGGGGCTTCCCGCGCTTCACCGACCCACGGCTGCGCGATGCCGCCGCGTATCCCGATTACCTGCGGATGGCCACCGAGCGGAGCCTCGAGCGCTGCGGGATCGACAGCTTCGACCTGCTGCTGCTGCACAACCCCGACCGGATCGGCTACACGAGCGAGGTCGTGTGGGACGGGATGGCCGCGCTGCGCGACGCCGGCCTCACCCGCATGATCGGAGTGGCGCCCGGACCCGCCAACGGATTCACGCTCGACGTGATCGACTGCCTCGAGCGCTTCGGCGCGCTGATCGACTGGGCGATGATCATCCTCAACCCGCTCGAGCCCTGGCCGGGCGAGCTCTGCCTCGGCGCCGCTGCCGCCAACGAGGTCAAGGTGATCACGCGCGTCGTCGACTACGGCGGTCTGTTCTTCGACGACGTGCTGCCGGGCCAGGAGCTCGCGCCGCAGGACCACCGTCGCTTCCGCCCGGCGGGGTGGATCGAGGCGGGCCGCCGGCGGCTGGACGCCATGCGCCCCGTCGCGCAGCGCACCGGCCTCACGATGATCCAGCTCGCCTGCCAGTGGAATCTCGCCCACGAGGCCGTTCGCTGCGTGGTCCCGACGCTGATCCAGGAGGTGGGCCCTCACGCGCGCGCGGTTGAGGACAAGCGTGCGGAGGTTGCGGCGCTGCCCTCCGACGTCCGGCTCTCCGACGCCGACGTCCGCGAGATCCGCGCGCTGGGGGACAACGCCGGGTGCATGACGCTCAAGGGCGCCAGCCCCGAGCACGAGGGCGACGAGCGCCCAGACCGCTGGGTCCTCGACGATCGCCTACGGGCCGTCGCCGAGCGCTGGGGGATCGAGCCGGGGCGCGACCTGGTTCAGCTTGCGGCTTGAGCCGCAAGCTCCGCGCGTACCCACTCGCAGCCCACCGACAGGTCCTCGACTCCCATTGCCGCGGCCACGTTGATCCACATCCCGTAGCGGAAGAACTCGTCGATCCGCTCCGGCTCTCCGCCTGAGACCTCCCGGACGCCGGCCACCAGCCGCGCGTACAGGCTGCGAACGCGCTCGCGGACCTCGGGGTCGTTACAGGCGGCGTAGGACTGGTGCTGGAGCATCAGGTAGTCCGGGTCGGACTTCAGAAGCTGCACGTACGCCTGGCCCATCGCCCTGAACACGTCCATGTCGGGCGGGGCCGTATCCGGGTCGAACTCCGCCGCCGCCTTCGCGAACACCTGGCCGACGCGCTCAAAGCCACGCTCGACCGCGGCCAGGAACAGCTCCCGCTTGCTCGCGAACAGGCTGAACACGTAGGGCTGCGCCACCCCGACCCGGCGCGCGATGCGGTCCACCGGCGTCCCGTGCAGGCCGCCGTGGGCGAACTCGTGCACGGCGGCCTCGATCAGCGCGTCCCGGCGCTCGGCCGCCGGAACGCGCTGACGGGTCACGTGGCTTTCGGTGCTCTGGTGCGCTGGCATCGGCAGGGTCACGATCCTAGGGAACCCTCAGGCGGCGGTGGCTTCGGGAATCGCGGACTCGGGGATGGCAACGGGGACCTCGGGGCCCGCGGCCGCGAACCCCTCTGCCACCGCATTGGCCTCCGCGGCAGCCCGCGTGCTGAACGGCAGCACCAGCGCGATCAGCGCGCCGGCCGCCAGCACCGCGACGCCCACCCACATCGCGGGCACGAGCCCGCTCACGTAGGCCTGAGGCGAGAGGTAGCTGCCGTTGCTCGTGAACACCGTCGCCAGCACCGAGACGCCGAGCACGCCGCCCAGCTCGCGGATCGTGTTCGTCGCCCCCGAGGCCTGGCCCGCCTGGTCGCTTCGCACCGACGCGAGGACCGCGTTGGCGGCCGGCGCGAACACCATCGCCATGCCGCTGCCGGCCAGCACGAACGGGATGATCATGCTCGCGTAGGTCTGATGCACGCTGGCTTCAGTCGCGAGCCAACCCAGCCCCAGCGCCTGCAGCGAGAGCCCGGCGACCATGAACGACCGGCTCCCGAGGCGCTCGGAGAAGAACCCTGCCAGCGGCGAGACGACCATCGTCGCGCCCGTCCACACGAGCAGCTTCACGCCTGCCTGCAGCGGCGTGTTGTGCAGCACGTTCTGCAGGTACTGGCTGAGGAAGAAGATCGACCCGAACATCCCGAAATACATCGCCAGCGACACGGCGTTGGTCACCGCGAAGCCGCGGTTGGCGAAGAAGCGCATCGGCAGCATCGGCTCGGCGGTGCGCAGCTCGTGGATCACGAACACCGCGACCAGCAGCGCACCCGCCATGAGCGCGAGGACGACCTCGGGCTTGCCCCAGCCGATCGACTGCGAGCGCACGAGGCCGTACACGATCCCGAACAGACCGGTCGACCCCAGCGCCAGCCCGCGCAGATCGACGCTCCTGCTGGGGCCGTGGGACTCGATCAGACGAGACGCGGCCAGGGGCACGAGCACCGCACCGATGGGGACGTTGATCCAGAAGATCCAATGCCACGAGCTGAGCTGAACGACCGCGCCGCCCACCAGCGGGCCAAGTGCGACGGCGATGCCGCTGATCCCCGACCACACGCCGAGTGCCAGTCCGCGCTGCGCGGGCGGGAAGGCGGCGGCCAGCAGGGTCAGCGTGAGCGGCGTGGCGATCGCGGCGCCGACGCCCTGGACGGCGCGAGCCGCAATCAGCAGGCCGATCGTGGGGGCAAGCGCGGCGGCGGCTGAGGCGCCGGTGAACAGCCCGATGCCGGCGATGAACATCCGCTTGCGGCCGAAGCGGTCGCCGACGGCGGCGCCGGTCAGCAGCAGCACCGCATAGGCGAGCGTGTACGCGTTGACCGTCCACTCGAGAGACTGGATCGACGCGCCAAGCTCCCTGTGGATGCTCGGCAGCGCGACGCTGACCACGAGGTTGTCGAGGACGACCATGAACAGGCCGACCGAGACGAGGGCGAGCGTCCACCCACGGGTTCCGAGCTGCTTTCGTCCTGACGTCTGCTTGGTGTTGGTGAGCGGCATAGCTGTCTCCCGTGAAGAACTTAGCGAGTGCTAACTACGTGATTAGCTTAGCAGCTGCTAATAAGTTGTCAAGGTCGCGCATCCGTCCGGCAAAAAGGCGAACATATGTTCGATGCCCTACGCGGAGCTCCACTGCCACTCGGCGTTCTCGTTCCTCGACGGGGCATCTCTGCCCGACGAGCTCGTCGCCGCGGCGCTCGAGCTCGGCTACGAGACGCTCGCCCTGACCGACCACAACTCGGTGTCCGGGTCGATGGAGTTCGCGGTCTCCGCCCGCGCGCTGGGGCTGCGCCCGCTGCACGGAGCCGAGATCGACCTCGACGACGGCCGGCATCTGACCCTGCTGGTCGAGAACGCGCGGGGGTGGGCGAGCCTGTGCCACATCCTCACACGCGCGCACGCGCACACGCGAGAGAAGCCTGGACCGCCATCCCAGCCGCACGTCCCGCTCACCGAGGTCCTCGAGCACAACGACGGCCTCGTCTGCCTCAGCGGCTGTGCACTGCACGGCGTGCACGACGAATTCAGCCTCAGGCGGCTGATCGAGGCGTTCGGTCGCGACCGGCTGAGCATCGAGCTCCAGCGCCCGTTCCTGCGCGACGATCGCGCGCGTAACCGCCGGCTGGCCGGGATCGCCCGGCGCCTCGGCGTTCCATGCGTGGCCACCGGAGACGTCCACGCCCATGCGCCCTCGCGCGCGCCGCTTCAGGACGCCTTCGTCGCCATCCGGCTGCATTCGACGCTCGATGCCTCAGAGCCGCAGCGACGCGGCAACTTCAGCCACGTCCTCGCCTCGCCGGCCGAGATGGCCACGCGCTTCGCCGACCATCCCGAAGCCGTCGCCGAAACCGAGCGGCTGGCCGACCGGCTTCGCTTCGATCTCGGCAGCGACCTCGGCTACCGCTACCCGGGTGCCGAGGACGAGCAGGCGATGCGCAAGCTCGCCGGGCTCTGTCACGCGCGACTCGCCGATCGTTATGCCGCGGCGCGGGCGGACGTGCGGTCGGACGCCGCCGCCCGCCTGAACGAGGAGCTGCGCATCGTCGAGCGGCTGAATCTGGCGGGCTTCTTCATCCTGCATCACGACCTCCTCGAGCTCTCGCGTGAGGTGGCCGCCGAGGTCAGAGGTCCTGACAGCGCTCGTGCTCTGCTGCCGCCCGGGCGCGGACGCGGCTCGAGCGTCTCCTCCATCGTCTGCTACCTGACCGGCCTCTCCCACGTCGACCCGATCGCCAACGAGCTGCTGATCGGGCGCTTCCTGAACGAGGAGCTGACGGCGCTTCCGGACATCGACCTCGACTTCCCCCGCGACATACGCGGGGTGCTGATCCCGCGGATCCACGAGCGCTACGGCCACGACCGCTCGGCACTGGTGGCGGCCTTCCCCACGTATCGCGCGCGCGGCGCGATCCGCGAGCTCGGCAAGGCCCTGGGGCTGCCGCCGGGCGAGATCGAGCGTGTGGCACGCGGAAGCGAGGGATGGGATGCCCGCGAGGTGGCCAGGGACATCGACAGCGCCTTCGGGCTTGCGCGCGAGGAGGTAAGCGAACCCGCACCCGACCCGCGCTTCCCCCATCCCGCCACACGTTCCGCCGGTCCGGACCGGCCGCGCCCTGGCAACGAGCCGAGGGGCGCCACAGGGCGCTGGGCCTGGCTCGCGCGCCTGGCCGCCGAGGCCCACGGCCTGCCCCGGCACCTCTCGCAGCACTCGGGCGGGATGATCGTCGCCACCCGGCCGCTGATCGATTGCTGCCCGATCGTCCCCGCGGCCATGGAGGGCCGCCAGATCGTCCAGTGGGACAAGGACTCCTGCTCGGATGCCGGCTTTCTGAAGATCGACCTGCTGGGGCTCGGGATGCTCTCGGCCGTCGAGCGCTGCGTCGAGCTGATCGCGCGCACGCGCAACGAGCGCATCGACCTGAGCCGCATCCCCTACGACGACCCCGCGACCTACGACTGCATCCAGAACGCGGACACGACGGGCGTCTTCCAGATCGAGAGCCGAGCCCAGATGCAGTCGCTGCGCCGCACCCGGCCGGCCAGCCTGCAGGACCTCACCGTCCAGGTGGCGATCGTCCGCCCGGGCCCGATCCAGGGCGGGGCCGTCAACCCCTACATCGAGCGCCGCCAGCGGATGGTGCTCGATCCCAGCTACGAGGTTCCCTACGAGCACCCCTCGCTCGAGCCCGTGCTCCGCGAGACGCTGGGGACGATCATCTTCCAGGACCAGGTGCTGGAGGTCGCCATCGCCTTCGCGGGCTTCTCGCCCGGCGAGGCCGAGGGGCTGCGGCGGGCGATGAGCCGCAAGCGCTCGGAGGCCGCGATCGAAGCCCACCACAGGCGGTTCGTCGCCGGCGCCCAGCGATTACACGGCGTCGACGAGGCCACGGCCGAGCGCGTGTTCTCGATGGTCCAGGGGTTCTCGGGCTTCGGCTTCCCCAAGGCCCACGGGGCCGCCTTCGGCCTGCTCGCCTACCAGTCCACCTGGCTGCGCGTCCACTATTCCCAGGAGTTCCTGTGCTCGCTGCTCAACGAGCAGCCGATGGGCTTCTATCCGCCCGACGCCCTGATCCACGAAGCGCAGCGGCGTGGGGTGGAGGTGCTCCCGCCGGACGTCAACGAGAGCGAGGCCGAATGCGACATGCCCGGATCGCCCGATGGCGCCCGGCGCGTGCGGATCGGCCTCGGCTACGTGCGCAGCGTGCGCGAGCGCGAGATCAGGGAGCTGGTCGCAGCGCGAAACGCCGCGGGCCCGTTTCGCAGCCTCTCCGACCTCGCCTCCCGCGCCGGCGCGGGCGCACCCTCGCTCGAGCTGCTCGCATGGTCGGGTGCGTGCGATTCGCTCGTCGCCCCGTCACCGGCGCCCCACAACGCTGCCGTCCCGCAGATCTCCCCCCGGCGCATCGCCCTCTGGCAGCTGGGCGTCGCCACTCCAGGGCGGGGCGTTCCGGGGGGCACCCAGCTGGCGCTGCCCCTCGATCTGCCCGTGCCTCCGCAGTTGCGCGAGCTCTCGCGCTGGGAGTCGATGCTGGCCGACTACGGGACGACGGGCCTCACCGTCCACACGCATCCGATGGCGCTCCTGCGCGATCGCCTGCCCGGCGATGCGGTGAGGAGCCGTGACCTCGAGACGCTTCCGCACGGCACCCGAATCAAGGCGGGCGGCCTCGTCGTGGCCCGCCAGCGACCGGGGACCGCGAACGGCATCGTGTTCATCCTGCTCGAGGACGAGCACGGGACCATCAACCTGATCATCCCCGGCGCCCTCTACGAACGCGAGCGGTTGACCGTCCGCACCGAGCCGCTCATGATGATCGAGGGCAAGCTCGAGCGATTCGCCGCTGCCGGCGGCGCGACCAACGTGCTCGTCGACCGCGTCGGTTCGATCGCCGCCCCCGACCGCATCCTGGCCGAGGTCAAGGACTTCTCGATGCTCGACGAGCAGGTCCGCCGCGGCCGGGCCGAGCAGGAGCATCTCGGTGAAGGCGAGGCCGAGGACTTCCGCGCCGTCGCCCCGCCGGTCATGAGCTTCGCCTCCGGGCGCAGGCGCTGAGCCATCCTTCTCATCGGCGCGATAAGGTGCGCCCGCCGTGCTGGCAGTGGCTCTCTTCGTCGCGTTCTGGGTGGTCCTCGCGCTCGCCCTGTTGTTCATCGCCTCGCGCGGTGGGCCCCGTGGCGCGCGCGCGGCCATCCAGACCCAGTCCCGCGGCGGGCGGACGTTCATGCGCTGGCTGTTCGCGGTCGTCTACATCGGCTTTGGCATTGCGTTGCCGCTCCTGCTGCTCACCGGCAATCACGCCAACGCCAACAATCAGGTCGGTGGGATGAAGCTGAGCGCCGGCGCCAAGCAGGGGCGTGAGGTCTTCGCCCTGCACTGCGCGGTCTGCCACACGCTCGCCGCCGCCAATGCGAGCGGCAAGGTCGGGCCGAACCTCGATCAGCTGCGACCGCCCAAGACGCTCGTGCTCAACACGATCGCCAATGGCTGCGTCCAGAACCCACCCTCGGGCTCCACGCAGGCCTGCCTGGGCTACGGGACCATGCCCGCGGGCGTCGTGCAGGACAAGGACGCCGAGCACGTGGCCGAGTTCGTGGCCGCGGTTGCCGGGCGCGAGTAGTCGCCCCGGGCGTCTGAAGTTAGCGGCGCGGCGCGTCTCAAGTCGTTGCGCCCGGGCGAGCCCGCCCGGGCGTCCGGGCGCATCCGGGCCGATGGTCGCGGAAACGGTTCCATAGCAACCACTTCGACGGCCATCGGCAGCGCTCGACACGCCGACGGCTCCGAAATACACCCTGTGAGGTGGAATTCCGGAGCCATCGCCGGACTCGCTCTCCCGCGACCGATTCGCGGAAAACCTTCCACTGTCCGAAGTTCGACCGCGTCTGCCCGCTCCGGGGCCGCGTTCCATCCAAGACCGTTGTTAGGATCTCGCCCCCGTACAGCTGAATTCCCGTAGTGCTGATCTCCGTGCCCCGGAGATAGCCATGGAAGCGGGGGACCCAGGCAGTTGGGGCTAATCGCGCGCGAGCGCGTAGCGCCGCTCTTTCGGCGCGAGCCCGTCAGCTAACCCCGCAAGCGAAACGAAAGAGGTCGGATATGCCGCAGGCAGGCGCGTCGGTCCGTGTTCGCAGCGAGCGCCCGGAAGAGGCGTGGTTCGATTGGTCCTCGATTGAAGACGAGGATGAGCTCGTGGACCTCGAACCGCCGCACCTGACGCTCGCGCCCGCGCGCGCGCCCGCGCCCCCGGACCGGCCCGCAAACGCCGAGGCCCCGGCTCGCCGCACCGTCGTCATCACCGGGCGTGGCTCGGACCGCTACCGCCCGCCCGCCCGTACGCAGACCAGCCCCTACGCGGCTCCCGCCGCCGCGCGTCGTCGCTCTCAGCGCCCCCGCCATGAGCGGGCCGGGTTCCGACCCGACCGGGCCGGGATGTGGGCGGTCCTGCTCTGCCTCGTGCTCCTGCTCGTAGCCGCGACGAGCTCGCACGCCGCGATGCTGGGACACGCACTGGCACACTGAGCCGAGACTCGATGGCTCCACTTCGCCGCCGTATAGGTGGCAAACTGGAGCCAGTGCCGGTGGCCGCCCTGCGTCCCCGGCCCCCGCGATCGCCCATCGCCCCGCGCCCGCGCCCCTCCGCCCCCGGCCCCCGCGCCCCCCACCGAGTCTCTTACGAATCTCGCCGGAGCCGCTGATCCTCGGTTTACCCCTGAACGTATACAGGGAAGAAGCGGCCCTCCCGATGCGTCTGGAGGGTTACTGGATGCCTCGCTCGCGCCGGGAAGTCAGGGAAACGACCCCGATTTTTCTTGCACCGAACGGGGTAGGCCAGATACACTTATCAACCGTAAGCAGGTCTAGAAAGTGAAGGACAGCGGTGATGAGCTTCTGCCCTCGCTGAGACCCCCTGGATGGTCACGATGAAGAACTCAAACTCAATGAGCCGGTTTCAAATCCACGACGAGCTGACGGCCCCCGACGGGTCGGCCTCGGTGCTGCGCGGCGCGCTGTCCTCCGGTGGCCAGCTGCCGAACTTCCTCGGGGTGCTCGCGGGCTCGCCGGCAACGCTGCGCGCTTACGCCCGCTTCCGCTCCGAGCTCCGGCACGGCAAGCTCACGCTGGCCACGATGGAGCGGATCGCGCTCGGCGTGGCCGAGCACTACCACTCCGAGCCCGGCATCGCGATGCACTCGCGCACCGCGCGGGCCGCCGGAGTGCCGCTCGACGAGGTCGCCGCCGCCCGGCAGTTCACCTCCAAGGACGAGCGCGAGGCCGCCCTGCTGCGCTACCTGCAGGCGATCCTCGAGGACGCCGGCCGCCCCGCCATGCACCTCCACGAGGAGGCGCGCGAAGCGGGCTGGGACGACGAGCAAATCCTGGAGGCGATCGCGGCGCTCGCCCTCGAGGTGTTCACCGCCATGGTCAACGTCGCCGGCGAAGTTCCGGTCGACGGATCCTCCGAGGCCTCGCGCGCACTCAAGGCGGCGTAAGCTCCATCCACATGTGTGCTCAGGAGAGGGAGCCACGCACCGCGGGATGCTGCCCCTTCTATCACGAAGCGGTGGAGCTGATCGGCCGACGCTGGACCGGCGCGATCCTTCGCGTGCTGATGGATGGGCCCCTGCGCTTCTCCGAGATCGCGCAGGCCGTGCCCGAGCTCTCCGATCGGCTGCTCTCCGAGCGCATGAAGGAGCTCGAGGCGCGGGGCATCGTTGAGCGCACCGTGATCCCGGGCCCGCCGCTCCGGGTCGAGTACCGCCTCTCCTCGATGGGGCGCGAGCTCGAACCCGCCCTCTCCGAGCTCCAGAGCTGGGCCAAGCGCTGGCTGCGGCCGCGCGCCACCGCGGGCGTCTGAGCCTGCGCGCCAAGTAACGTTCGGGCCGCTATGGCCGATCCGCCCCTGAGCGCCGACGACGTCATCGCGCTCGCCAAGGAGCGCGAGATCCGCTTCATCCGCCTGTGGTTCACCGACATCCTCGGGCAGCTCAAGGCGTTCTCGATCAACGCCTCAGACCTCGCCGACGCCTTCGAGGGCGGGATGGGCTTCGACGGTTCCTCGATCACCGGCTTCAACCCGATCGAGGAGTCGGACATGATCGCCATGCCCGACCCGACGACGTTCGCGATCCTGCCCTGGCGCCCAGCCGAGCAGGGTGTGGCGCGGATGTTCTGCGACATCCAGACGCCCGAGCGGACCGCCTACGAGGGTGACCCGCGCTACGTGCTGCGCCGTGCGCTGGACCGGGCTGAGGCGATGGGCTTTGACCACTACTACGTTGGGCCCGAGCTTGAGTACTTCTACTTCCGCGACTCCAAGTCGACCCAGATCCTCGACGAGGGCGGCTACTTCGACCTGACCACGCTCGACGCCGGCTCGGACCTGCGCCGCGAGACCGTGCTCGCGCTCGAGCAGCTCGGGATCCCCACCGAGTACGCCCACCACGAGGTCGGCCCGAGCCAGCACGAGATCGACATGCGCTACGCCGACGCGCTGAAGATGGCCGACGACTGCATGACCTACCGGATCACGGTCAAGGAGTACGCGCTCAAGTACGGCCTGCACGCCACCTTCATGCCCAAGCCCCTGTTCGGCAAGAACGGCTCGGGGATGCACACCCACCAGTCGCTCTTCCGTGGCGAGAGCAACGCCTTCTTCGACGCCGACGATGAGTACTTCCTCTCCGACGTCGGCAAGGCCTTCATCGCGGGCCAGCTCCGGCACGCGCGCGAGATCTGCTCGATCTTCGCCCAGTGGGTCAACTCATACAAGCGCCTCGTGCCCGGCTACGAGGCGCCCGTCTACGTCGCGTGGTCCCGCCGCAACCGCTCGGCCCTCGTGCGCGTCCCGATGTACCACCCGGGCAAGGAGCCGGCCACGCGCATGGAGCTGCGCTGCCCCGACCCCGCCTGCAACCCCTACCTCACCTTCGCCGTGCTCCTGCAGGCCGGCCTCGAGGGAGTCGAGCACGGCTACGAGCTGCCCGAGGCGATGGAGAAGAACCTCTACCACCTCTCGCCCGACGAGCGCCGGCGCCAGGGCATCGAGCAGCTCCCCGAAACCCTGGGCGAGGCGATCGAGCTGACCGCCGACTCCGAGCTCGTCCTGCGCACGCTCGGCGAGCACACCTTCAACCGCTACATCGAGATCAAGCGCCAGGAGTGGGACGACTACCGCGTCCAGGTCACACCCTGGGAGCTCGAGCGCTACCTGCCGGTCCTCTAAGGGGGGCTCTGCGCCGCGGGCCGAACGCCCGCCGCGCTGTGTATCGCCAAACCGCCTACCCCAGCGCCGCCGCCAACTCCTGAGCCGTCGTCACCGGCGCCTGGCAGGCGAAGTGCTCGCACACGTACGCCGCTGCATGCCCGTTGACCGGCGCTCGTCCCTCGAGCAGGGGAATGCCCTCGCCCGCCGCCAGCACCAGGTGCGGGCGGTACTCATCGCGCACGACCCGAATCAGCTGCTCGCGCTCCGGCCCCACGATCGCGACCTCGCGCACGCGCGCGAGATAGAAGTCGATCGCCTGGAGAAGGTGACCGAAGGCCTGCGGATGTCTGGCGACCAGCGGGTGCATGAGCCGCAGCACGCCCATCGCGTGGCGCTCGTAGGAGCCCTCGCCCGAGAGCAGCGCGAGGCGCAGCAGCCCGAACGCCGCCGCCGAGCTCCCCGAGGGAATCGGCGTGTCCTCCAAATCCTTGCGCCGCGTGATCAGCCGCTCGTGCTCCTCGGCCGTGGTGAAGAACCCGCCGCGCTCAGGGTCTGAGAAGCGCGCGATGATCGCGTCCGCGATCGCGACCGCCTCGCGGTACCAGCGAGGATCGAACGTCGCCTCGTACAGGGTCAGGAGCGCCTCGAGCAGGTATGCGTGGTCGTCGAGGTAGGCGGGGATGCTCCCAGTACGCACCAGGCCGCGCCCGAGCAGGAAGGCCGCGCACTCGGTTGCGGCCCGTACGTAATCGTCTCGCTCCAGCACCGCCCCGGCCTCCGCCAGGGCCGAGATCATGAGCGCGTTCCAGGCGGTGAGGCGTTTGTCGTCGAGGCCCGGGCGCATGCGCTTCTCGCGCTCGCCGTAGAGCTTGCAGCGGGCCTCGGGCAGGCCGGGCGGCTCGGGATCGCGCGCTCGCAGGACGTGTTGCCCATGCTCGAAGTCCCCCAGCTCGAACTGCTGATCGGCCTCGAGTGCCTCCAGCTGCTCGCGCGTCCACACGTAGTACTTGCCCTCGACGCCTTCGGAGTCAGCGTCCAGCGCCGAGTAGAAGCCGTGGTCGGGGGCGCGCATCTCGCGTAGCGCCCAGTCGAGCGTCTGGCAGCAGACCTCGCGCATCCGCTCCTCACCCGAGACTTGCCACCCGTGCACGTACGCGCGCGCGAGCAGCGCGTTGTCGTAGAGCATCTTCTCGAAGTGCGGGACCGTCCACGTGGCGTCGACCGAGTAGCGCGCGAACCCGCCCCCGACCTGGTCGTAGATCCCGCCGGCTGCCATGGCCCGAAGCGACCCGAGTGACATCTCCCGCTCCCCCCGCGCGAGCAGGAACTCGATCAGCGCCGCCTGCGGAAACTTGGGCGCCCGGCCCCAGCCGCCGTTCTGCGCGTCGAACCCGCGGCGCAGGCCGGCCATCGCCTCGTCCAGGACCTCGCTGCGGATCGGCTCGTCGGACGGCGCCAGCCGCGCCGTCGCGCCGAGCGACTGCGCCACGCGCGCGCTCTGTTCGCGGATCTCCTCGCGCCGCTTCTCCCACGCATCTGCCACCGCCTCGAGCACCATCCGCCAGCTCGGCATCCCGTGCCGCGGCTCGGGCGGGAAGTACGTGCCCGCGTAGAAGGGTGCCTGCTCAGGCGTCAGGAAGGTGTTCAGCGGCCAGCCGCCGTGGCCGGTCATCGACTGGCAGGCCTCCATGCAGATCGCGTCGATGTCCGGCCGCTCCTCGCGGTCGACCTTGATTGCCACGAAGCGCTCGTTCATGAGCGCCGCCGTCTGCTCGTCCTCGAAGGACTCACGCTCCATCACGTGGCACCAGTGGCAGGCGGAGTATCCGATCGAGACGAGCAGCGGCTTGTCCTCCTCGCGCGCCTTGATCAGCGCCTCCTCGCCCCACGCAAACCAGTCGACCGGGTTGTCCTTGTGCTGCAGGAGGTAGGGCGAGGTTTCGCGCGCCAGCCGGTTGGCCACGCGTCCCAGGCTACCCGTTAGGGTGTTCCTCCCCATGAGCCGCGAGCCCGTCACCGCGCCAGGTGCCCCCGAGGCCGTCGGCCCCTACGTCCACGCTGTTCGGACGGGCGAGCTGCTCTTCTGCTCGGGGCAGATCCCGCTCGATCCGCGCACCGGCGAGCTCGTCGACGGCGACCCCGCCGAGCAGGCCGGGCGGTGCCTGGAGAATCTCGCCGCGGTCTGCCAGGCCGCCGGCGCAAGCCTCGGCGACGCCGTTCGCCTGACGGTCTACCTGACCGACATGGCGCACTTCGCCGCCGTCAACGAGGTCTACGCGTCGTTCTTCGAGAACGACCCGCCGGCACGGGTGGCGATCGGCGTCGCCGCCCTGCCCCGTGGCGCCAAGGTCGAGATCGACGCCGTGGTCGCGCTGTCCTAGACGGCGGCGCTTCGATACTCGCGCGCGCGGTCCACGAGCGCCCCGATCACGCGACTGCGCTCATCCGCCTCGGGATGCCACTGCACCCCCAGGACGAAACGGCGCGAGGGTGCCTCGATCGCCTCGGGCAGCTCGTCGAGCGTCGAGTAGCCGGTGACCACCAGACCCTCGCCGATCTCGTCCACGCCCTGGTGATGATGGGACTTGGTCCCGTGCAGCTCCTCGCCCGCCGCCAGCGCGGCCAGCGAGCCGGGCTCGAGGCGGACGTCGTGATCTGAGTCATCGAAGCTCCCCGGGTTGCGGCGATGGTCCTCGTGTCCCGTCAGCTCGGGTACGTGCTGGTGCAGCGTCCCGCCGAGCGCCACGTTGATCAGCTGCATGCCGCGGCAGATGCCGAGCACCGGCATGTCGCGCTCGATCGCCCCACGCGCCAGCCCGATCTCCGAGCGGTCGCGCTCGGGCACCGTGCGGTTCGTCTTGGGGTGTGGCTTGGCGCCGTAGGAGGAGGGGTCGATGTCGGCACCGCCGGCCAGGATCAGCCCGTCGAGCCGGTCGAGCGCGTCGCCGGGCTCCTCGGCCAGCCGCGCGTCGGGCGGGATCATGAAGGCGAGGCCCTCAGCAGCCTGGATCGCGACGATGTAGTCGTAGGGCAAGAGCGCCGCGCGGCGATCCCACATCCCCCACTGCGCGCGCTCCAGTGCCGTGCAGATCCCGATCGTCGGCCTCGACTCACCCATCCTCACGAGCGTACCGAGGCGGCCCCGCTCCAGCGGCCATCGCACGGTCCCCCGGCTCGCGCGCAGGCGGCGGACGCTTCTTCGGCGTCTCTAGAGTATGCGCGCCCGTGGTGCCCGATCTGCAATCTCTCCTCGCAGCGATGTCCAGCCGAGCGAAGCTATTGCGCTTCCTCGGTGGCCTGGCGGCCGCGCTGGTCGCCCTCGCACCTCCAGCCGCCGCAGCCGGACCCCAGCCCCCGCCCAACTCAAGCGATTGGCAGTTCGTCTCGGCCCCGGATCTCCGCCCTCCGCGTGTCACGCCAACCGATGCGCCTGCCTACGAAAAGCTCCAGCGCGGCTACTTCTTGGAGACCGCCGGTGGTCTGGAAGTTCTCGACAGCCGTCTGCAGCTGGTTTGGTACAAGCCAGGCCCCGTCCACGATCTCAAGCTGCAGAGCTTCGATGGCAAGCCCGTCTTGACCTGGTGGCTCGGCCAGTTCAACAGCTACGGGGTCGGCTCGGGAGTGCTGTACGTCGTAGACGAGCACTACCGGGTCATCGCGACCTTGCGAGCCGCCCATGGGTGGAGCCTCGACATGCACGAGGCCGTGCTCGACGGACACGACGCCTGGGTCACCGTGTATCGGACTCTCCAAGACGCGAAGTACGGGAGCTCGCCCACAGCCAGGCGCGGGCTGCTCTTGGACTACGCCATCCAGGAATACGACCTGCGGACTCACAAGTTGCTGCGCACCTGGGACCCGCTGAACGCCGGCAAAAAGGCGCACGTGCCGCTGTCGGAGTCGCAGGCGAGTCAGCCCGACGCCGCCGAGCCCACCCTTCCGTGGGACCCGTATCACATCAACTCCATTCAGCTCATCGGCGCGCACGATCTCCTGGTCTCGATGCGAGACACCTCGGCCGTCTACCTGGTCGACATCAAGACCGGCAAGATCGTCTGGACCCTGGGTGGAAAGCGCTCCAGCTTCAAGATGCCTGCGAGCGCCGTCTTCAAGTTCCAGCACGACGTGTCGCTGCACCCGGGTGGCGTGGTGACGATGTTCGACAACGAGTGCTGCCTCTACGAGCCTGATCGCTCCGCGATCCCGTACGAGCCTTCGCGCGGCCTGATCCTGAAGCTGAATTTCAAGCGGCGCAGAGCGACGCTCCTGAACCAGTACCTCCACGTGCCGTCGGTGTATGCCGGCGCCGAGGGCAGCATGCAGTTGCTCGCGAATGGCAATGTGCTCGTCGGCTGGGGGACCGACCACTTCTTCTCCGAGTACAGCCGCGGGGGAACGCTTTTGCTCGATGCGCAGACCCTGGGCTCCAGCTACCGGGACCTGCTCGGCTCCGTCTGGGCCGCGACACCCCGCTATCCCCCGAGTGCGGTCATCCAGACCACGGGCGCCACCAAGACGCTCTACGTCAGCTGGAACGGCGCGACGACCGTGGCGTCGTGGCAGGTCCTCGGCGGATCGGATCCGGCGCACCTGACGGCCGTCGCGAAGGCGCCAAAGGCAGGGTTCGAGACCGCGATACCGTTGCCGTCTCAGAGCTTCACGGTGGTCCAAGTCCGAGCACTGGACGCCAAGGGACATACGCTCGGGAGCCGGCTCCTGACGGTGCCTTGACGCTAGAGTACGCGCCCGCTTGAGGTGGTCTCTGCATCATCGTGGGGGTGGGTCGCGCGCGCGAGCGATCGGGCTGCCGGCGGCGGCCCTCGGCGTCGTCGCGGCAGCGCTCGCGTGCGCCGCGATCGCGGTTGCGGCTCAACCTCCGGGCGCTCCGCCTTCATGGCACTTCGTCTCGGCGCCGGATGTACAGCCGATCAAGGTGACCGCCGACGGGCCGGCGGCCTACAACAAGCTCCAACCCGGATATTTCCTCGAGACGTCAAACGGGCTGACGATGCTCGACCAGCGGCTGCAGGTGGTTTGGTTCAAACCAGGCCAGGTCCAGGATCTCAAGCAGCAGACATTTGACGGCAAGCCTGTCCTGACGTGGTGGGAGGGCAGGATCGACAGCGACGGGCTGGGGGCGGGAACGCTCCACGTCGTCAACGAGCGCTATCGGCCGGTTGCCACGCTGCAAGCGGCACGCGGCTGGCGGCTCGACATGCACGAAGCGGTGCTCAGCGGCCACGACGCATGGGTCACGGCGTTCAGATATCTCAGCAACGCCCCCTACGGCGCCGGACAGAGGCGTGGCTGGCTGCTGGACGACGCCGTTCAGGAGTACGACCTTCGCAATGGGCGATTGCTCCGCAACTGGGACGCCTTCAATCCGGGTCGAAAGCCACACGTCCCGCCGTCGGACTCCGAGGAACGACAGCCGCCGGCGAGCCAGCCGGACCTCGCGTGGGACGTCTATCACGCAAACTCGATCCAGCTGATCGGCGCCCACGAGTTCCTGGTCTCGATGCGCAACACGTCAGCCGCCTACCTGGTCGACAGCAGGACGGGCAAGATCGTGTGGAAGCTGGGCGGGAAGCACTCGAGCTTCAGGTTGTCCAAGCGCGCGAAGTTCGAGTTCCAGCACCATGTCGCGCTGCATCCAGGCGGGATCGTGACGATGTTCGACGACCGCTGCTGCGACGTGGAGCCCCATCGACCGGCGATCCCCTACGGACCCTCTCGTGGGCTGACGCTGAAGCTGAACTTCAAACGGCACACGGCGTCCTTCGTCCAGCAGTACCAGCACCAGCCGGCGCTGGATTCACACGCGTTGGGCAGCATGCAGGAGCTGGCCAACGGCAACGTGCTGGTTGGCTGGGGGTCGGAGCCCTACCTCACGGAGTACAGCCGCGCGGGGGAGCTCCTGCTGGACGCGAACTTGGGAGCTGCGAGCTACCGCGTGATGCAGACCTCTCACTGGGTAGGCCGGCCGTTCTACCCACCGAGCGCGGTGGTGCAGACGCAAGGTGTCAACAAGACCCTGTATGTCAGTTGGAACGGCGCCACCGATGTCGCGTCGTGGGAGGTTGCAATCGGATCGACGGGTGGAAAGCTGACCGACGTGGCAAGGCGGCCGAGTGGCGGATTCGAGACGGCAGTGCCGCTGCCGGCTCAGAGCTTCACGGTCCTCCGCGCGACCGCGCTGGACGCGCGCGGACACGCGCTCGGAAGCCGCACCCTGACCATCTCCTGACGCGCTCAGCGGCGCAGCAGCGCACGCTGGACCTTGCCGCTGGCGGTCTTCGGCAGCTCGGTCGCGAAGTCGACGATCCGCGGGTACTTGTACGGCGCGGTCTCGCGCTTGACGTGCTCCTGGAGCGTGTTCGCGAGCGCGTCGCTCGGCGCAAACCCGTCCCTCAGGACCACCACCGCGCGGACCACTTCGCCGCGCTCCTCGTCAGGCGCCGCGACGACGGCGGCTTCGGCCACGGCCTCGTGTGAGACCAGCGCCGACTCGACCTCGAACGGCCCGATGCGGTACCCCGCCGAGATGATCACGTCATCGGCCCGCCCGATGAAGTACAGGTAGCCGCTCTCGTCCACGCGCACACGGTCGCCGGTGTGCCACGGCTCGTGCTCGGGCGATTCGCCGCCGCCGGCGTAGCCCACGAAGAAGGTCGGGTCGCTCGCAGGGTCGAGCAGCACGAGCTCCTCGTCCTCGACCCCCAGCTTGACGCCGGGGAGCGGCCGGCCCATCGAACCGGGCCTGGCGGGGGAGTCGATCGGCATCGCCGTCAGCTGACCGGTCTCGGTCTGGCCGTAGCCGTCGCGGATCTCGATCCCCGTCGCCTCCTTGAAGGCGCGAAGCACCTCTGGGTTGAGGGCCTCGCCTGCCGCGACGAGGCTGCGCAGCGACGCTACGGGGCGGAGCTCGGCGCGCTTGGCGATGACCCGGTACTCGGTCGGGGCCATGCACAGGACATCGACGTTCTCGGCCGCCACGATCCCCAACCGCTCCTGCGGGTCGAAGCGGGCGTCATGCAGGAGCGCCGCCGCTCCCCGGATCCACGGCGCGATGAAGGCGTTGCGAGCGGACTTCGACCAGCCGCTCGCAGCCGTGCACCACACCAGGTCGCCGGCGCGCGCGTCGAGCCAGTGCTCGGCCTGCAGCCGCTGGCCGGGCAGGTAGCGCTGGCCGTGCACGATTCCCTTCGGCTCGCCGGTCGTGCCACTCGTGAACGTGATCAGGCAGGGATCGGTCTCCTGCAGCTCGACTGCCGGGGCCGGCTCCGCCTCGAACAGTGCCGCACCGGGGATGACGACCGTTTCCCCCGCCCACCCCGATGCACCAACTTCCGGCAGATTCCGCTCATCGGCGACGATCAGCTTCGGCCGCGCCGCATCGATCCGCAGCCGCAGGTCCTTCGCACGCAGTTGCTCGTTACACGGCAGCGCGACGGCGCCGATCCGGAAGCACGCGATCATCGTCAGCACCCACTCGGGGCGGTTTCCGATCAGCGTGAGCACGACGTCGCCGCGGGTGACGCCGTGGCGCTGCAGGGTCCCGGCCAGGCGCGCGCTGCGGTCGGCCACCTCGGCGAAAGTCCACTCCCTCCGCGTGCCGTCGCGCGCCAGCTCGACCAGTGCCCGGCGGTCCCCGGGAGCCTGGTCGACGACGTCGCGGGCGAAGTTCATGGCCGCGCGCAGTGTGCCAGCATCGCCCGCCGTGACCTTCTGGAACGGCGTGCTGTGGCTGCACCTGCTGGCCATGGCCTTCTTCGTCGGCGGGCAGCTGATGCTGGCGGCGATCGTGGTCCCCGTCCTGCGCGGCGGCGACCGCGTCGCCCTGCGAGCCGCCGCGCGGCGCTTCGGCGTCGGGACGCTGATCGCCGTCGCCGCGCTCGTGATCACCGGCGCCGCGATGGCCAGCCACCTGCACCGCTGGAGCAATTCGACGCTTCAGGTCAAGCTGAGCCTCGTCGTGCTCGTCGCGGTCCTCATCGGCCTCCACATGCGCCGGCCCGAATGGCACGTGCTCGACGCCGCGATCTTCCTCGTCTCGATCGCGATCGTCTGGCTGGGGATCGTGGTCGCCGGGTAGCCTCGGCTCATGGGTCTGATGAGCGGCAGCGGGCCGTTCGGCCGCGAGCCGGCGGGTAGGTTCAACTTCGAGCCGCCTCCGCCCGGGCGCGCGCTGTACCTCGAGCCAACCCCGAAGCGCGTGCGCGTGGAGCTGGCGGGCGAGACCGTGGCCGACAGCCGCCACGCGATGCTCCTGCACGAGTCCGGCCACCAGCCGATCTACTACTTCCCGCCCGAGGACGTGCGCTCGGAGTTCCTCGAGCCTTCCGAGCGCCACACCCGCTGCCCGAAGAAGGGCGAGGCCTCCTACTACACGCTCCGCGTCGGCGACCGGGTCGAGGAGGCCGTGGCGTGGTACTACCCCTCCGTCCTCCCGGATGCCCCGCCCCTCCTCGCCGGCCTCGTCGCCTTCTACTGGGGCCGGATGGATCGCTGGCTCGAAGAGGACGAGGAGATCTTCGCCCACCCGCGCGACCCCTATCACCGCATCGACGTCCTGCGCTCCTCACGCCATGTCCGCATCTCGCTGGACGGCCAGCTGCTGGCCGAGTCCTCGCGGGCGATGGCGCTGTTCGAGTCGAACCTGCCGGTGCGCTGGTACCTGCCGGCCGATGACATCGTGGCTCCGCTGCAGCCCAGCGACACGATCACGCGCTGCCCGTACAAGGGGCAGGCGTCCTACTACTCCGTGGCCGGTGAGACAGATCTCGTGTGGGTCTACGAGGATCCCCTGCCGGACGCCGTCCGGATCCGCGGCCTGCTCTGCTTCTACAACGAGCGGGTCGACCTCGAGCTCGACGGCGAGCCGATGGAGCGCCCCGAGTCACCGTGGCGCCACGGCATCAAGCCTGAAGGATCCGCAGCAGCCGCCCCGCCTCCCTCCGCGGCGCCTGCGTCATCCGCGTCCAGGTGATGCGGACGGTGCGGTAGCCGGCCGACAGTGTCACCGCGTCACGCTCCCGGTCGCGCTCGAACGCCTGGCGGGTCGAGTGGTAGCGGTAGCCGTCGAGCTCGACGATCAGCTTGTGCGTGGGAAATAGGGCGTCGACCTCGTAGCCCGCGACCTCGACGTTGATCCGCGGCCGCGGGAGGCCGTGTGTCTCGCAGAACTCCTTGAAGGCGTCCTCGAACTGCGAGCGGGTGGGGCCGTCGTCGGTGGAGACGAAGGCCTCGAGGCGCTTGCTCGGCAGGCGCTGCAGCAACTCGGCGAGCTGGTGTCTGGTCAGGTAGGGCGAGAGCAGGGCGTCGTTGATCGTGCGGTCGGTGAGGGTTGCGGCGCAGTCGTAGAGCGTGCGCGCGGGGGTGGTGACGGGGATGCCGAGCTGGGTGGTGGTGTCGGTGGGGGTGAGGGTGCGGCTCTGGTGCACCACGACCCCGGCGCGTCTTCGATCCGTGCCCGCAATCACCTCATACCGCACTGGCCATTTCTTGGTTAAGCCCCACAGGGCAAGCGCAGAACGGTGGCTGAGCACTGCGTTGGAACCGCAGGCCAAAACAGCGGCCATAGCTCTCTCCAGCGGCGTCACGGGCGGTCGCCCCACGGCATACACGCCCGAAAAGACGCGGTGAAGGAGAGCTCGACGGAGCCGGTGACGGATTGCGTTGTCGTCGAGACCAAGCGAGAGCAGCTGCGCCCGAGTCACGTTGCCCTGCTGCCGAGCCGCGAGTTTCGAGATTTCTGTGTCTATGAGACAGATATCTCGAACACCCCGGTGGGTCGCCCCCGCGGTCGCACTTTTGACACACTCGCGGGGAGCCATGGCCGCCGCCACCACCATCGACCGCACCGACGAGCAGAAGGCGATCTGCGAGATGGTCCGCCAGTTCGCGGACGAGCAGATCCTCCCCAACGCCGAGCACTACGACCACGAGGACGAGTTCCCCGAGCCGATCGTCGAGCAGATGAAGGAGCTGGGGCTGTTCGGGGTCACGATCCCCGAGGAGTACGGCGGGATGGGGCTCGATCTGACGACCTACGCGATGATCGTCGAGGAGCTCAGCCGGGGCTGGATCTCCATCTCGGGCATCGTCAACACCCACTTCATCGGCTCCTACCTGCTGATGAAGTTCGGGACCGAGGAGCAGAAGCAGAAGTACCTGCCGAAGATGGCCAGCGGCGAGATCCGGGCCGCCTTCTCCCTCTCCGAGCCCGAGCTCGGCTCCGACGTCGCCGCGATCAAAACCTCCGCCAAGAAGGTCGACGACGGCAACTACGAGATCAACGGCACGAAGATGTGGGTGACCAACGGCCTGCGCTCCGGCCTCGTCTTCGTCCTCGTCCGCACCGATCCGCAGGCCGAGCCCAAGCACCGCGGGCTGACCTGCTTCATCGCCGAGAAGGAGCCCGGCCAGAGCGAGAACTCAGGCGAGTACCAAGGCTTCAACGTCCCGCCCCAGATCAAGAAGATGGGCTACAAGGGCGTCGAGTCGACCGAGCTGGTCTTCGACGGCTACAAGTGCCCGGCGGCGAACATCCTCGGCGGCGAGGAGGCGGGCCTGAACCGGGGCTTCCCCCAGATGATGGACGCCCTCGAGCTCGGGCGCGTCAACGTCGCGGCCCGAGGCGTCGGCCTGGCCCAGCGTGCCCTCGAGCTCGCGCTCCGCTACAGCCAGGAGCGCCGGACCTTCGGCAAGCCGATCGCCCAGCACCAGGCGATCCAGTTCAAGCTCGCCGACATGGCCACCCAGGTCGAGGCAGCCCGCCTGCTCACCCACCGCGCCGCGCGGATGAAGGACGCCGGTGAGCGCTCGGACATCGAGGCCGGGATGGCGAAGCTGTTCGCCTCCGAGGCCGGCCGCTTCTGCGCCGAGGAGGCGCTGCGCATCCACGGCGGTTACGGCTACTCCAAGGAGTACGAGATCGAGCGGATCTACCGCGACGCCCCGCTGCTCTTGATCGGCGAGGGGACGTCCGAGATCCAGCGCATGGTCATCGGCCGCAAGCTGCTCGAGCGGCACAAGATCTAGAAGGGGGCGCGCCCGGAGGCGCGCCCTCGTTCTACGCGGGCATCGTCTCCTGCGACCGCGGTCCGGGCTGGTAGGCCTCGGCCGGCTCGAGGAAGCCGCGGAGCTGCTCGCGCATCTCCGGCGTGTCCTCGTGGCCGTGGACGGAGGCGGCGTGCTCAGCGCCCGCGCGTATGACCTCCTCCTCCTCGCCGATGATCACCAGCGAGCAGTTCGACTCGCTCGGGAAGCGGCGGCAGTCGGCCATCATTCTGGCCATGGTCCCTCCTTTGATTGCCCACCTGCAATCGTAGACTGAGAGCAATGGACACGAAGGAATTAATCGAGACCGCCGTCAACCGGTTCCTCGAGGAGGTTCCGGCTCTCCAGCAGCTCAAGCTGGTGACCGGGCTCGAGCTCAGAGGCCGCGGGGACGTGCAGCTCTACCGGGTCGAGCTTCCCGGTCCCAAGGTCTCCAAGGGCATCGCTCCCGACGCCAAGGTCAACCTCAGCATCCCGCGCTCGCACTTCAACGAGCTGGCCACGAAGGGCCGGATCAAGGACTGGCGCGAGGCCTTCGTCCACGGCGACGCCAAGGCCACCGGCATCGAGCAGGTCATGAAGCTGATCGTCCACGTCGTGGAGCGCCACGAGGAGCGCTCTAGGACGCGGAAGGCGCGGTCCTAGCCGCCAGCTCCTCCGCCTCGCCCAGCCGCTGCTCGACCAGGGCCAGCCCCGAGTCCCAGAAGCCGGGATCGGCGAGGTCGATCCCGATGATCGCCCCCAGCTCCTCGGGGCTGCGCGAGCCGCCGGCGGCCAGCAGCTCGAGGTAGCGGGGCACGAACGACTCGCCCTCCTCCAGGTAGCGGCTGTAGGCCGAGAGGGCGAGCAGCTGCCCGTAGGCGTAGGCATAGACGTAGCCCGGGGAGTTGATGAAGTGCGGGACGTAGGACCACCACATCCGGTAGCCGTCGCTGATTTCAACGGAGTCGCCGAACAGCTCCTCCTGAGTCTCGATCCACGTCTCGCACAGGCGCTGCACCGACAGCTCGCCCTCGTCGCGCCGGCGCGTGTGCACCAGGTGCTCGAAGCGGTTCATGGCCATCTGCCGGAACACCGTGGCCACCGCGCCGTCCATCTGCTCGGCCAGCAGGGTGAGTCGCGCCTGCGGATCGTCGGCCTGGTCGAGCAGCCGGCCGAAGACCAGTGCTTCGCCGAACACCGATGCGGTCTCGGCCAGCGTCAACGGCGTCGACTGGTGGAAGACCCCCTGCGGCTGGGCCAGCGCCGCATGCAGCCCGTGGCCGAGCTCGTGGGCCATGGTCAGGACGTCGCGCCGGCGGGCGGTGAAGTTCAGCAGCACGTAGGGATGCACGGTCGGCACCGTGTAGGAGCAGAAGGCGCCACCGCGCTTGTTGGGCCGCACGGGCGCATCGACCCAGCGCTCGTCGAAGAACCGCCGCACGACGGTGCCCGCCTCCGCGGAGAAGCCCGTGTAGGTCTCGAGCACGAGGTCGCGGGCCTCGCCGAACGAGAAGGAGACATCCTCCGGGCGCACCGGCGCCGAGCGGTCGTAGTCGCTGATCCGCTCGAGCCCCAGCAGCCTGGCCTTGAGCCTGTACCAGCGCTGGGGGATGTCGTAGCGGCGGCGCACGGCCTCGATCAGTGCCATCACCGACTCATCCGAGGCCTCGTTGGAGAGGTTGCGACTGGCCAGCCAGTGCGGGTAGTGGCGGAGCCGGTCCTCGACCGACTTGTCGTAGACGAGCGTGTTGTAGATGAATGCGCGCGTGCGCACCCCGGGCTCGAGCGTGGCCGAGACGGCCTCGGCCGCGGCTCGCCGGACCTCGCGATCGGGCTGCTGCAGGCGCGCTAGCGCGACGTCGAGCGGCACCTCGTCCCCGTCGAGCGTGACGCGCAGCGCGGAGACGACCTCGCCGAACAGCCGGCTCCATGACGCGTGGCTCGAGATCGACTTCTCGGCCAGGATCTTCTCCTCGGGCTCGCTCAGCAGGTGGGGGCGGTAGCGCCGGGCGCTGCGCAGGTGGTGGCGGCAGAAGTCGAGTCCCGGCGCTTGCAGCAGCTCCTCGGCGCGCTCGTCGTCCAGCGCCGCCCACTCGAGCTCGAAGAACAGGAGCCGGGTCTCGATCGCCGTGGCCTCCTCCTGCATCCGCTGAAGCAACGCCCCCCGCTGCGGGTCGGCCATGTCGGTGGCGAAGCGCAGGGAGGCGTAGGAGGCAGCGCGGCCGATCAGCTCGTTGATCGTCTCGAGCTCACGCATCGCCTGCTCGAGCTCAGCGGCGTCGAGCTCGCCCACCCGCCCGGCGTAGCGCTCGGCGAATTCGGAGGCCTGCTCGGAGCCGTCGCTGAGCAGCGCGTCGACCCCGGTGCCTTCGAGCAGCGGGTCGAGGTCCCATTCGGTCTCGAGCAGCTCAGGGTCGGTGAGGGGATCGGCGGCGGTGGCCATGCGCCGGCTGAGGTTAGCCGCAGCCTGCGGGGTCGAGGGGTCCCCGTAGCTCGAACACGGCGATCGTCTGACGCAGCGCCCGCTGGCGAAAGACGATCCGGGCCGCGGGATCGGTCGCCGTCCAGGCGAACTCGGGCGAGGCGCTGAGGACCTTGGGGCGGAACGGATCGCGGGCCGGCGTGGTCACCAGGTAGCGCAGGTGCAAGGAGTTCACCGTCGCGCGCCACACGGGACAGCTGGTGATCGGCGTGAAGGAGCCGTGCGGGCCCCGGTGGGCCACGTACTGCACGGCGTTCGAGTCCCCGACGCCGAACAGGGGATAGGAGAAGAAGCCGCCGTAGGTGCCCACGACGCCCACCCGCGCGTGATGGACGCCGCGAAACCACGCCCACAGGTGCGCCAGCTGCGAGACCCGGGGGCGGAAGGCGTAGCGCCCGCGGAGGTAGTGGCCCTGCCAGGCGTAGCCGGCGGCGGCACCCGCGGTGAGAAGCAAAGCGGCGCCGGCGAGCGCGACCGCGCGAGGGAAGCGCCGGCGAAAGCGCACTGCGAGGCCCACAGCGAGCACGAACAGTCCCACGCCGAGCGCGGCGGCCACGTGGCGGTCCGGCCACAGGCGCGGCTCGGCCACGGTGACGACGAGAACCGCGAGCAACCCGGCGAGAAGACCGAGCTGACGCCGGACGCCCGCACACGCCGGCGCCAGTGGGAGGACGGCGAAGGCCAGGCCGAGCCCCGGCGCGGCGTAGCGCAGGTTGTAGGCGATGCCGACCGGGTGTCCGTCGGGTCCCATCGCGCTCTCCGGCGTGACGAGATAGGCGGCCAGTGAGAAGAGCGCCACGAGGGCGAGCATCCGGACCCGGGCGCCCGCCCCGGGCAGCAGGCACAGCAACGGGCCGATGACGGCGGCGGCCACGATCGCCCACCACCACGAGCCGAGTCCCGAGGCCAGCGCCGGCTGCCAGTAGTGATTCCACGCGGAGCCGTCGCCGAGGTAGTGCGCGAGCGCGAACCCGGTGTGGGCCTGCAGCGGCGGCGCCGGCGACGGCAGGATGCCGATGTTGGCGAATGGGACCGGGTTTCCGACCGCGATCAGGTTGCGGGCGAACCAGTAGCCGCCGGCCACGACGAGCGGACCGAGCCACAGAGCCGCCACCTGACGGCGGCGACCGGCCGGTGCGATGACGAGCACGCCCACGGTCAGCCCGAACACCGGCGCCAGCAGCGTGAGCCGGATGCTCACGGCGAGCCCGGCCGAGACAGCGGCCAGCACGAGCGCCGCCGGCTGCTCCTCGGACCACAGCAGGAAGGCGGCCGCGGCGAGCAGGAACATCACCCCGATCACGTCGTTGTCGGCGCTGCCGGCCTGCGAGAACACCATCATCGGCGTGGCCAGGACCAGCGCGACGCCGCACACCGAGGCGAGCCCCGCCTCGCGCCGCTGCCCGATGCACCAGGCCGCGATGAGCAGCGGGCCCACGGCCAGCAGATTGAGGACCGGCGTGAGGGTGTCGCGCGCGAGCAGCACGATCCCGAGGCCGTGCAGGAGCTCGCTGCCGGAGGGATAGAAGCCGGTGAGGAACTCGACGTCGAGACGCAGCGGCGTGATGTGGCCGCTCTGAGCGAAGCTCGCGGCGAGCGGCAGGTGGTACCAGATCGAGTCGAGCACGTGGACGCCGACGTCGTAGGCCTGCAGAGCGGGAGAGGCGTACTCGGCCACCACCGCCGCTCCGACCACGCACGCCCCGAGCGCCGCCCACAGCGGCCCGCGCCGAACGCCGCTCCGGCGCCCGGAAACACGAAACCGGCGCCAGAGCGCCACGCCGACGAGCGCCGAGACGACCACGACGGGCACGAGCCGGAACAGCCCCACGGTCCCCAGCACTTCGAGGATCGCCTCCAGCAGCGCCAGCGCGATCACGATCTCGGCCAGGCGGGCCACCGGGCCGGCCCATGTCCCGAGGAACCGGCGCCGCAGAGCGACGGCGGCCGCTGCCAGCGACGCCACGATCACCAGCAGCGAAGCCACCCCCAGCACGTACCGGGCGATCGTGGCGTTCACGGGCGCTCGGCTACGCTTGCGCTGCTTGCCATGACTGCCGGAAGAGTAAGTCTGCTGGCGCTCGGAGCGGCGCTCCTGACCCTGGCGGGCTGTGGCTCTTCGCCGGCTGCCCGATCGCCCATGCCTGACCAGCTACCGCTGGTTCACGGCGCGCGCATCGTCTCCCAGGGCAAACAGTGCGATCGCGGCGCGGCCGCGTTCTGCTCGCTCGAGATCGTCGCCGTCGATCCCCGTTATCACAGCTCGCAGGAGCTGGCCGACGCCGAAGACGCGCTCGTTCGCAAGGCGGGCTGGAGCACGACCGACGCGGACACCGGCGACGAGCGCGCGGCCGAGTCGCCGGGTCACAAGCTGCGGGTCACCTATGCCACGGCCTACGGCGATCTGAAGGGCATCGACGTCGGCTGGATCCACCGCTCGCGCCAGATCGCCCTGGCGCTCTCACGGGCCATGTTCGATCGCTCATCGGCGATCAGCCTGGAGCTCGACCGCGGCTCCTCCTGAGACCGGCTCGAGCACGAGCCGGCGGTCCTCGCCGACGGTGATCCCGCGCCGGCCGGCCAGAAGGTCGCGCAGGTCAGCGCCGACGAGCTCCCGGCGCCAGCCGGTGAGCGTTCGCACCTCGGGCTCAGGTTCGCCTCGGCGAGCGGCTGCGACGATGAGTTCGAGCTCGGCGCGGGAGGCGATGAGCTCGTAGGCGAGTCCGGCCTGGAGCGCCCGGGCGCGCAGCAGCGCCTCGGCCAGCGCGATGAGCGGCGCGTCGCCGGGTTCGGAACGTCCGCGCGGCTCGTCGCGTGCGATCGGCTCGGCCTGCCGCCCCCGCTCGATCGCCTGGAGGATCTCGGGGCCGCGCCGGCGGATCCCAGACGGGTGGATGCCGCGGATCTGCTCCATCCCGCGCGGGCTCGTGGGCTGGCGCTTGGCCAGCTCGACCAGGGTCTGGTCCGCCAGCACGGTGCCCACGGGCCGGTCGTCGCGTGCCGCGGTGCGCTCGCGCCAGGCAGCGAGCTCGCGGGCCACGGCGCGACCGCGCGGATCGAGCTGGCCAACGCGGGGCAGGCGCTCCCACGCCGTCTCGGGATCGCGCTCGTCGGTGGCCGACTCGAGCCGGCGGCACTCCTCACGCGCCCAGCCCAGTCGCCCGGTCTCGTCCAGGCGACGCTGGATCTCGTCGGCCAGCTCGAGCAGGTGGGCGACGTCCTCGGCCGCGTAGCTCAGCTGCTCGGCGGTCAGCGGCCGGGCGTCCCAGCGGGTGTAGCTGGCGGTCTTGCCGACGCGGCGGCCGAGAATCGTTCCCAGCAGATTCCCGTAGCCGGTCTGCGCGCCGCCGCCGACGAAGCCCGCGGCGATCTGGGTGTCGAAGATGTTCGTGACCTCGGTCTGCCACACCCGCCGCAGGATGGCCACGTCCTGGCGGCCGGCGTGCAGGACGATCTCGACCGACGGGTCGGCCAGGAGCTCGGCCAGCGGCCGCACGTCGACGGCGTCGAGCGTGTCGATGAGGACGATCGGGTCCTCGGAGGCCTCGACCGCGACCTGCACCAGGCACAAGAGCGCGCGGTAGCGACCCTCGGACATGAACTCCGTATCGATGCCGAGCCGGCCCCGCTCGCGCGCGACGCCGGCCACGCGCGCGACATCCTGATCCGAAGCCAGCCCCCACGCATCCATACCAGCGCAACCCTATCGGCCCTGCGAAGCCGAACCACAGGGCCCGCGCGAGCGGGCCCCCTCGTTCTCATAACCGACCTCCCTGGTAGGATTTAGGCATGATCTTCTCCTCGAAGGCGGAATACGGGGTGCGCCTGATGGTCGAGCTAGGCCGCCAGTCGCCCGAGCAGCCGACCAGCCTCAAGGCGATCGCCGACGCCGAGGGCCTGCCTCTGGCCTATCTCGAGCAGGTGGTGGCGCGGCTGCGCAAGGCCGGCCTGGTGATGAGCGCTCGCGGCGCGCACGGCGGCTACTGGCTCGCGCGTCCCGCCGAGGAGATCGCGATGGACGAGGTGGTCTACGCGCTGGAGGGCTCGATCGCGCCGATGGAGTGCTTCGTCCATGACCAGACCGAGCGCGTGCTCTGCTCGCACCAGCCCGACGCCGGGCGCGGCTGCGCCACCAAGCTGCTGTGGACGCGCGTGCAGGGCGGCATCGTCCGCTCACTTCAGACCACGACGCTCGCGGAGCTGGTGGAGTTCTCGCGCCGCAGTGAGCGAATCCCCGCGGGAGTTTGAACATGGCAGATCTCGAAATCCGAAACCTCCACGTTCGCGCCGGCGAGAAGCCGATCCTGCGCGGACTCGAGCTGGCCGTCGACAAGGGTGAGATCCACGCCCTGATGGGCCCCAACGGGTCCGGGAAGTCGACGCTGGCCAACGCAGTCATGGGTCACCCGGGGCTGGAGGTGACCGAGGGTCAGATCCTGTTCAAGGGCGAGGACGTCACCGAAGCCGACCCCGACGAGCGCGCGCGCATGGGGCTGTTCATGGCCTTCCAGTACCCGGTCTCGGTTCCGGGTGTGACCGTGACCAAGTACCTGCGCACGGTGCTGAACGCCCACCGCGGGGCACACGGCGAGGACCCGATCCCGCTCAAGGACTTCCGCCAGACCGTCGAGGCGGCGATGAAGCTGACCAACGTGCCCCGGGACTTCTCCACCCGATACCTGAACGAGGGCTTCTCAGGCGGGGAGAAGAAGCGCATGGAGATCCTTCAGATGGCCCTCCAGCGTCCCGAGATGGCGATCCTCGACGAAACCGATTCCGGGCTCGACATCGACGCCCTGCGCGTCGTGGCCAATGGGGTGAACGCCGTCGCCGGACCCGACCTCGGGGTACTGATCATCACCCACTACCAGCGCATCCTGCACCTCGTCCAGCCGAGCCACGTGCACGTCATGTACCAGGGGCGGATCGTCAAGGAGGGCGGGCCCGAGCTGGTGGACGAGCTCGAGGCCAAGGGCTACGGGTGGATCACCGAGGGCCTCGAGGCCGCGGCGTAGATGGCCATCGCGCAGGCCCTGCGTGACGTCGCCTCCGAGTTCCCGGTCTTGCGGAACCGCTCCGCCGGTGATCATCCGCTGACCTACCTCGACAGCGCGGCGACCTCGCAGACGCCGCAGCCGGTGATCGACGCGATGACGCGGTACTACACCGAGTCGCGCGCCTCGATCCACCGCGGCGTGTACCCGCTCGCGGTCGAGGCGACCGACCTCTACGAGGGCGCGCGCCAGCGAATCGCGCAGTGGCTCGGCTCGACCGCGCAGGAGACGATCTTCACCGCCAACGCCACCGCCGCGATCAACCTGGTGGCCTACACGTGGGGCCGCCAGAACGTGAACAGCGGCGACCTCGTGGTGCTGAGCGAGATGGAGCACCACTCGAACATCGTGCCGTGGCAGCTGCTCTGCCAGGACCGCGACGCCGAGCTCGCCTACGTCCCGGTGCTCGGGGACGGGCAGCTCGACCTCGAGGCCCTCGACGAGCTGCTGGCGCGAGGGCCGAAGCTCGTGGGGGTCGTCCACGTCTCGAACGTGCTGGGGACGATCAACCCGGTGGCGGAGATCGTGGCGCGCGCGCACCGGGCTGGTGCTGCGGTGCTCGTCGACGGCACACAGGCGGTGCCGCAGCTGCCGGTCGATCTGGGCGCGATCGATGCCGACTTCTACGTTTGGACGGGGCACAAGGCCTACGGCCCGACCGGCATCGGCATCCTGCACGGCCGCCGCGCCCTGCTCGAGGAGATGCCGCCCTTCATCGGCGGCGGGCACATGATCCGCACGGTGGCGGCCAACGAGTCGACCTGGACCGACCTGCCGTGGAAGTTCGAGGCCGGAACCTCGCAGATCGCCGAGGCGATCGGTCTGGGCGCCGCCGTGGACTGGATCCAGGACCTGGAGATCGCTGAGATCCGCGGGCACGAGGAGGCCTTGGTGGGAGAGGCGCTGGCGCGTCTGGGCACCGAGGTGTCAGGCCTCGAGATCCACGGGCCGCCGAGCGCGAGCGAGCGCGGCGCGCTGGTCTCGTTCGTGCTCGAGGGTGCGCATCCGCATGACATTGGGGAGATCCTGGGCCGCGACGGCGTGTGCGTGCGCGCCGGCCACCACTGCGCGCAGCCGCTGATGCGAAAGCTCGGCGTCCCCGCCACGACCCGGGCCTCGTTCGCCGTGCACAACAGCTCCGAGGACGTCGATCGGCTGATCGCCGGGCTTCAGACCGTGCGCAGCGTGCTACGCCTGTAGCAGCGATGGACGACCTGTACCGCGAGAACATCCTCGAGCACTACAAGCACCCCCACAACTGGGGCGAGCTCGAGCACGCCGACCTGGAGGCGCACGACCTGAACCCGCTGTGTGGCGACGAGCTGCAGGTCCAGCTGGCCGTCGACGACGGCGGCCGCGTCACCGACGTTGCCTTCGCCGGCCACGGCTGCGCGATCTCGCAGGCCGCTGCATCGATGGCATCCGACGAGGTTCGTGGGATGCGCGTCGAGGAGCTGCTCCGCCTCGATCGCTCGTTCGTCCTCGAGCTGCTGGGGATCGACATCTCGGCCACGCGGATGAAGTGCGCGTTGCTCTCGCTCAAGGTGCTCAAGAGCGCCTCGCTGGGGCACGAGGTCGACTGGGAGCCCTAGACGCCGGGAGACCGGGCGGGCGGCTTAGGGGTTTCAGGCCGGGCGCCGTGGGCGCTCGCCCACCGGTTTGAGGATGGCGCGCGAGCGGGAAGCTCGTCGCCATGGATGTTCTCCGGACCAAGTCCGTAGAGCAGTCGATTCGGGACACTGAGGAGCCGGGGAGGGGCCTACGGCGCACGCTCGGGCCGATCCAGCTGACCGCAATCGGCATCGGCGTCATCATCGGCACCGGCATCTTCGTGCTGACGGGCGAGGCGGCGGGGACGATCGCCGGACCGGCGATCGCGCTGTCGTTCGTGGCCGCCGGGATCGCGTGCTTCCTCGCGGCGCTCTGCTACGCCGAGTTCGCCTCGGCCGTGCCGGTGGCGGGGTCGGCCTACACGTTCTCCTACGCGTCGCTCGGCGAGCTGGTCGCGTGGATCATCGGCTGGGATCTGATGCTCGAGCTGGCGCTCGGGGCGGCAACCGTCGCCTCAGGCTGGTCGCAGTACTTCCAGATCGTGCTCACCTCCTCGCCGTGGCATGCGCACGTGGGGATGTCGCCCTTCACCAATCCACACAACATCGCCGCGGCCGGGATCGTGCTCGTGCTGACCGCGCTGCTGTGCCTGGGGATCAGGATCTCGAGCTCGGTCAACGCGGTGATCGTGGCCATCAAGCTGGCCATCGTGGGGTTGGTCATTGTCGCCGGGCTCTCCTACATCCACTCCAAGAACTACCACCCGTTCATCCCGCCCTCGGGCTCCAAGCCGGCGCCCGGCGGCAGCTCGGGGACAACGCTCGCGCAGAGCCTGGGGATCTCGCCCGGAGCGTTCGGCGTCGGCGGGATCTTCGCCGGGGCGGCGCTCGTGTTCTTCGCCTTCATCGGGTTCGACGTGGTGGCCACCAACGCGGAGGAGACCAAGCGCCCGCAGCGCGATCTGCCGATCGGCATCTTTGCCTCGCTGACCATCTGCACCATCCTCTACATCGCCGTCTCGCTCGTGGTCACCGGGATGGTCAAGTACAACCACCTCGACGTGAAGGCACCGCTGGCCACCGCGTTCATCTCGGTGCACCAGCACACGATCGGCACGATCGTCTCCTACGGCGCCCTGGCCGGGATCACCTCGGTGATCCTGATCCTGCTCATGGGCCAGAGCCGAGTGTTCTTCGCCATGAGCCGCGACCGCCTGCTCCCGCCCGCGTTCTCGAGCGTGTCCGAGCGCTTCGGCAGCCCCTACCGGACCACGATCGTGACCGGGATCATCGTGGCTGCGCTGGCGTTCTTCCTGTCGTTGAAGACGCTGGCGGACCTGGTCAACATCGGGACGCTGTTCGCCTTTGTGCTGGTGGCGCTCGGCGTGATCTTCCTGCGCCGCACCCGTCCTGATCTGGAGCGGCCGTTCCGCACGCCCTTCGTCCCGGTGGTGCCGATCCTCTCGGTGCTGGCGTCGGTGTGGCTGATGCTGAACCTCCAGGCCACGACCTGGATCCGGTTCGGGATCTGGCTGGTCGTGGGCCTGGTCGTCTACTTCCTCTACTCGTTCCGGCACAGCCGGCTGGCGGGGGGCTCTGGCGGTGGCTCGGGCTCTGGGGGCGGGCGGGTCGGCCGGGGCCGGGGGCGCGACCGGCGCGACCGGGCGCGGCGGGCGCGGCGGGCGCGGTGCCGCCGATCGAGACCGCGTAGAGCCGCCGTAGCGCTACATCGGAGGGCGGCCGCGCGTTTGATGTAACGCTGCAGCGCTGGGAGCGCCGTAACGTGACGCGATCCGAACGGCGAGTGGATCGTGCAACGTTGCGGCGGCTGTCAGGGCGCGGACCGCGGGGCCGAGGGCACGGCCCCGTGGGGGTAGGGTTGCCCCGTCGGGCAGTGAGTGCGACACCCCCTGGCCGCCCCCGGCCAAATCCGATCACTGCGCTAGGACTTCAAGCCATGCCGCAGGTCATCGAGGTGTGCCCCCTAACTGAGCTCTCGCCGGGTGAGATGCGCCTGGTCGAGCACGAGGATCTGGAGATCGGCGTGTTCAACTGCGCCGGCACCGTGTACGCGATCGAGGACCGCTGCTCGCACGACGACGGACCCCTGGTGGAGGGCGAGCTGGACGAGGAGGAGTGCACGATCGAGTGCCCGCGCCACGGCTCGCTGTTCGACCTGAAGACCGGCAAGCCCCTGACTTTGCCCGCCTATGTTCCGGTAGACACCTTCCCGGTGATCATCGAGGACGAAAAGATCAAGCTAGAGGTGGATTAGACCGCATGGCCACACCTGAGACGACGACCCTCACCGAGAACGAGCAGCTCGCCCAGATCAACGCCGACTACGACGAGCGCTACGGCTTCCACGACGCCGAGAACTACCTGTACAAGGCCCCCAAGGGGCTGTCCCGCGAACTCGTCGAGAAGATCTCGGAGTTCAAGTCAGAGCCGCAGTGGATGCGCGACTTCCGCCTGAAGGCGCTCGACCATTTCCTAGCCCGGCCGCAGCCGACCTGGGGCTCGCCGCTCCTCGCCGAGGTCGACTACGACAACATCCACTACTTCGTCCGGGCCTCCGAGCGCGCCGAACGCTCCTGGGACGACGTCCCCGAGGACGTCAAGAACACCTTTGACCGCCTCGGCATCCCGGAGGCCGAGCGCAAGTTCCTCTCCGGTGTGGGGGCCCAGTACGAGTCCGAGGTCGTCTATCACCAGGTGCGCGAGGACCTCGAGAAGCAGGGCGTGATCTTCATGGACATGGACTCCGGGCTCCGCGAGCACGAGGACCTCGTGAGGGAGCACTTCGCGACCATCATCCCGCCCAACGACAACAAGCTGGCCGCGCTCAACTCGGCCGTGTGGTCGGGCGGATCGTTCGTGTACGTCCCCGAGGGTGTCCACGTCGAGATGCCGCTCCAGGCCTACTTCCGCATCAACACCGAGAACATGGGCCAGTTCGAGCGCACGCTGATCATCGCCGAGCCCGGCTCCTACGTGCACTACGTCGAGGGCTGCACCGCTCCCACGTACTCGAGCAGCAGCCTGCACTCCGCCGTCGTAGAGCTGATCGCGAAGCCGGGCGCGCGGATCCGCTACACGACCGTGCAGAACTGGTCGACCAACGTCTTCAACCTCGTGACCAAGCGCGCGGTCGCGCACGAGGACGCGACGGTCGAGTGGGTCGACTGCAACCTGGGCTCCAAGCTCACTATGAAGTACCCGAGCGTCTACCTGCTCGGTGAGCGCGCCCACGGCGAGATCCTGTCGATCGCCTTCGCCGGCCACGGCCAGCACCAGGACGCAGGCGGCAAGATCATCCACGCCGCGCCCAACACGACGAGCAACATCTTCGCCAAGTCGATCTCCAAGGACGGAGGCCGCGGCTCCTACCGGGGACTGCTCGAGATCGCCAAGGGCGCGCACGGCGCGCGCAGCAAGGTGGTGTGCGATGCGCTGCTCCTCGACGAGCGCTCGCGAAGCGACACCTACCCGACGATCCGCATCTCGGAGGACGACGTCAACGTCGGCCACGAGGCCACCGTCTCCAAGGTCGGCGACGACCAGCTCTTCTACCTGATGTCCCACGGCATCCCCGAGGACGAGGCCTCAAAGCTGATCGTCAACGGCTTCATCGAGCCGATCACCAAGGAGCTCCCGATGGAGTACGCGGTGGAGATGAACCGGTTGATCGAGCTGCAGATGGAGGGCTCGATTGGCTAGCGCGCAGCCCGCGGCACGGCCGCCCCCGATCTGCCGCAGTTCAAGGGGCGGCCCGGCTGGGAGTTCACGGACCTGAGCGGGCTGCGACCTGGCGGCGTACGAGCCGGTCCGTGAGGCGCCGGGCGGCGCCGGCGACGTGGCACCGCTGTTCGCCCTGGAGAGCGAGGCCGGCCGCAACCTGCCTGAGGGAGTCATCGTCTCGACGATCGAACGGGCCCTCGAGGACCACCGCGAGCTCGTCAGCCGACACCTCGGCTCGCTCGTCGGGGGCGACGATGTGTTCACGCTGCTCAACGAGAACGCGGAGTACCGCGACGGGTCCTTCGTCTACATCCCGCGCGGCGTGGCCGTGCCCGACCCGATCCCGCTGCGCAGCGTGCAGCCCGCCGGCCGCACCCTGCTCCACCAGCGGAGCTTGATCGTCCTCGAGGAGGGCGCGCAGGCCGAGGTCTGGGAGCAGTACCTCTCGGCGGCGGAGGACGTCGACGGGATCTTCAACGCGGTCACCGAGTTGTCGCTCGGCGACAACTCGCGCCTGCGCTACGTGTGCGGGCAGTCGCTCTCAGAGCGCAGCTGGGTCTTCGGTGCCCAGCGCGCCGAGGTCGGGCGGGACGCGAGCCTCGACTGGGTGGCGCTCGGCTTTGGGTCGGCGCGAGGCCGGGTGCGCATGGAGACGCGTCTGAGCGGTGAGGGGGCCGAGGCCCGGGTCACCGGCGCCTACGCGACCCACCACCGCCAGCACATCGACTTCGACACCACCCAGGAGCACGCCGCGCCCAACACGACCTCCGATCTCGCCTTCCGGGGTGTGCTGCAGGGCCGCTCGACCGCGGTCTGGAAGGGGAACATCATCGTCGACCCGGGCGCGCAGAAGACCGACGCCTTCCAGGACTCGCGCAACCTGCTGATCTCCAAGCGCGCGCACGCGGACGCGATCCCCGGCCTCGAGATCCAGGCCAACGACGTCCGCTGCACCCACGCCGCGGCGGTGGCCCAGGTCGACCCCGAACAGCTCTTTTACCTGCGCTCGCACGGGCTGGGCGAGGATGTGGCGAAACGACTTGTGATCGAAGGATTCCTGGCGGCGCTGGTTGAGCGCTTCGAGCCCGGAGCCGTACGCGAGACGCTGGCCGACGCGCTCGAGCGGCGTCTTGCGCTGGTTCTGGGCGCGGAGTAGCTTGGCGGCGCAGAAGCAACAAAACCGATAGAGAGGATGGACAATGGCGCTACAGATCGGTGATACCGCACCTGACTTCGAGGCTGAGACGACCGAGGGGCACATCCGCTTCCACGACTGGCTCGGCGACTCCTGGGGCGTGCTGTTCTCGCACCCCAAGGACTTCACCCCGGTGTGCACGACCGAGCTTGGCTACATGGCCCGGATCAAGCCCGACTTCGAGCGGCGCAACACGAAGATCATCGGCCTGTCCGTCGACCCCAGCGACAAGCACACCGAGTGGGCCAAGGACATCGAGGAGACGCAGGGCACCGCGCCCAACTACCCGATCATCGCCGACAGCGACTTCAGCGTCTCGAAGCTCTACGGGATGCTGCCGTCCGACACGAGCGGCGATCCCGGCTCGCGCACGCCGGCCGACAACCAGACCGTCCGCAACGTGTTCGTGGTCGGGCCGGACAAGAAGATCAAGCTGATCCTGGTGTATCCGATGAGCACGGGCCGCAACTTCGACGAAGTGCTCCGCGTGATCGACTCGCTCCAGCTGACGGCCAAGCACAAGGTCTCGACGCCGGTCAACTGGAAGCCCGGCGAGAACGTCATCATCTCCGGCAACGTCTCCAACGACGAGGCCAAGGAGACCTTCGGCGAGTGGGAGTCGCCCAAGCCCTACATCCGGATCGTCCCGCAGCCGGGCGAGCCGGTCGGGTCCTAGGCGCCGCGTACTAGGGGTTCCCCGGGTTTGAGGCCAGCTGCGGCCCCGTCTGCGGGCTGCGGCTGAAGGTCTCGCCCGGGGGCACCCGCAGGCGGCCGGCGAAGGTCGGGCCCTGGTCGCCGGGCGTGTGGGGGTCGAGGTCGAGGTTGCGGTGCTGCGGATCGAAGTAGTTGAGCCGCTTCACATAGCCGCGCTGGCCGGTCTCGCAGTCGGCCCGCCCGGCCGGATCGATCGCGGCGCCGTAGTTGGGTCCGTGCAGGAACTCGGGTCCGCCGTTCTGACCGTTGGCCGGCTCGGCGGCCGGGAGGCTGCCCACGTTGTTGGGCTGCGTCGCGTCGGCGAAGTTGAGTAGCACCCGCTGGGCGAACCCCAGGTCGGTCTTCTCCGAGATGTGCTCGGAGAGGAACGTCCACCAGTAGTTCCAGTCGTCGCACACGGTCACGTACGGTCCCAGGTACTTGATCATCGGGTTCAGCGTCCCGACCGTCGCAGTGAGGGCGTTCAGCGCCACGTTCGTCCCTGGCGCCTGCGCCAGAGGCTCCGAGCGCCGTCATCACCTGCTGGAGCTTGGCGTTCAGCGACGGCGTACGGATCAGGGTCTTGGTGCCCGCCTCGATCGCCGGATTGATCACCGGCAGGGCTTGGTGCAGCGACGCCGTAGCCGGGGCCATGAACCGCCCGAAGGTCGCCAGGTCGCTCAGGAAGGGCTGCTGAACCGACAGGCTCCTCGTCGAGGTATCAAGAGTCGAGGGCGACTCGCGGATCGTGGCCTCGAGCGCCGCCGGATCGCGGGAGATGGCCTCGAATGTCGTGGCCATGTCACGGAACAGCTCGACGTTGGTATGCGCGACCGGCGCGACCGCACCCATGAACGAGTTCAGCGAGCGCACGAGGCGCGTGAGCTCGGTGCGCGGATCGGAGAGGTAGCGCGCGACCGGCTCCAGATAGCCCGAGCAGCGAGGGCAGGCTGTGGAAGGTGTCGTTCAGCGCCGAGCCGCGCGCGGTCAGGGCGTCACCGAACCCCGACAGGTTCTGGCGGATCGCGCTGCGCGTAGGGCGATCGAACGTCTTGAAGATGTCGTCGAACTGGACCGGCACATTCGTCTGGCCGATCGGCAGCGTGCCACCGTCGGGAAACAGCTTCGCTGCCCGCCCGACCCGCAGGTCGACGTACTTCAGGCCCAGAAGCGACAGAGGCTGCACGCTCGCCGTCGAGTCGATGGGGACACGTCCGTATCGCTGATCGAGCTTCAGCGTCAGCTGCGCTCCCACCTGCCCGTTGTTCAGCTCGATCGGCTTCATGCTCGAGACGAGTCCGACGCGGAAGCCTCCCTCACGCACGTCGTTGCCCACCACCAGGTTGGACGCGTCGGCGATGTCGACGCGCAGCTCCTTGGTGGGCACGAACGGCAGGCCGGCGTTGGCGTTGTAGGACAGGAACACGGCCACGAGGGCGACGAGCACCGTCACTGCGCCCACGAGCACCGGACTCGCGAGAGCCGAGCGCTCGCTGGCCACCGGGCGAGCCTCCTCGGCCTCAGCCGCACGCCCGAACAGCTGGTCGCGCAAGCGGACGGCCGCCGGGTCATTGCCGCGCTCCTCCGCCCGCGCCCAGGCCGCCTTCGCGCCGTCCCAATCGCCCGCGCCGGAGAGCAGCAGCCCCAGCCGGAAGGCACCGTAGCCGTCGCCGCGCTCGTCGGCTCGCTGGTAGGCCGCGGCGGCACCGGAGAGATCGCCGCGCCGCTCGCAGAGCAACCCCAGGCAGGCTGCGGCGGCCGGGTGCCCGGCCTCGTCCGCCTGCTGATAGGCGCGCTCGGCGTCGCTCAGCTCGCCGTGATCGGCGAGTCGCGTTGCGGCCTCGAACGCGGCTGCTGCGCCGCCGGGCTCCCCGTCGGTTGCACGCCTCGCCTCCGCGCCATCGCCCTGGATAGGCATGACTTAGCGGAGACTAATCACGTCCCCGCGCCACTCTGTGCGATCGCGCACACTCGCCCTCTACGATGACGCGTGCATGGCTCGTTCAGCGCCGCTGATCCCGCTCGGCTACGGCAAGTTCGCGCGCGCGGATCGCGTCTACGCGCTCGTCCCGCTCGAGGGTCACGACCGCGGCGACGGCCGCCGCACGCTGGTGCACGTGGACGGGATCGAGGAGCCGCTCGTGGCGTCGCGCTCCGAGACCGCGATCGCCCGGGACGTGGCCGGCGCACTGGGGCAGGCAGCACCGGGCGGCCGGCGTGAGAGCGCGCTCGCGGGCCAGGAGCCTCTGTTCTGAAGCGGCAGGTCCTGCTGCTGCGAGGCATCAACGTCGGGCCGCACAAGCGGATCGCGATGCCGGCGCTGCGCGAGGTCCTCAGCGACGCCGGCTTCGAAGACGTCAAGACCTACGTGCAGAGCGGCAACGTCGTGTTGGGGTCAGACGAGAACCCCGACGGCGTGGCGCGCAAGGCCGAGAGGCTCGTGGCCGAACACTTCGGCTTCGACGTCGACATCGTCGTCCGCACGGCGCGGGAGCTGGGCGCGGTCGTGAAGCGAAATCCGCTGGGCGACGTGGCCTCCGATCCGAAGCTCTACCAGGTGAGCTTCCTGGCCAAGAAGCCGCCGAGCGGTCTCGCCGAGCGCTTGGCCGACGATCTTGCCGTCGATGGCGAGCGGGTCCTCGGCATCGGGCGCGAGCTGTACGCATGGCTTCCGGGGGGCGCCGCGCGCTCGAAGCTTTGGGCCGCGCTCGCGAACCCTGCGCCGGGCCTGGTCGGGACCTCGCGCAACTGGCGCACAGTCGAGGCACTCCGCGCGATGGCGGAGGAATGATGCGCCGCTACCAGGTTCTCGACGTCTTCACCGACACGCCGCTTCAGGGCAATCCGCTGGCCGTGTTCCTCGACGGCGAGGAGCTGAGTGGCGAGCTCATGCAGCGCACCGCGCGAGAGCTCAACCTCTCGGAGACCGTGTTCCTGCTCCCCGGCGACCGGGTCCGGATCTTCACGCCCCAAACCGAGCTGCCGTTCGCCGGGCACCCCGTCCTCGGCACCGCGTTCGTCGTGGCCGCGCGCGACGGCGTGGAGCAGGTTGTCCTCAAGACCGGCGCCGGCGAGGTCCCCGTCTCGGTCAAGGACGGCTACGGCGAGATGGTGCAGCCGACGCCGACCGTCGAGCCGTTCTCCCACGCCGATGAGCTGCTCGCGGCGCTCGGGTTGACCCGATCAGAACTCCCGGTCGAGGAGTACTGCAACGGCCCCCGCCACGTGTACATCGCGCTCGCGGACGGGCAGGCGGTGGCCGGGCTGCGCCCGGACCTCCGCGCGCTGAACGAGCTCGGCGAATGCGGGTTCAGCTGCTTCGCCGCCTCCGGGACGAGCGTCAAGACGCGGATGTTCGGGCCGGCACTCGGTGTGCCCGAGGATCCGGCCACCGGCTCGGCCGCGGGGCCCCTGGCTCTGCACCTGGCGCGCCACGGGCGAATCGAGTGGGATCAGGAGATCCGGATCCGCCAGGGCGAGGAGATCGGGAGGCCGTCACTGCTGCGCGCCCGCGCCGAGCGGGACGGGAGGGTCCTGGTCGGCGGCGCGGCGGTCGTCGTCGCCACCGGCGAATACCGCCTCGAGTAGTTGTCGCGGGCTCGCGCCGGTGAGATACTCGATCCTCAGCACATGGCAGAGCCGGCCCGAGTTCTCCTCGTCGCGCACCAGACCGCGGCGACCCCCGCGCTCCTCGACGCCGTCCGGGAACGGGCTAAGCGGATGCCGGTCGAGTTCCACCTCGTCGTCCCGCGCCAAGCGCATGGCATGCACAAAGTGGTCGACCCCCAGGACACGGGCGACGACGAGGCGCAGAGCGCGCTCGACGCCGCGCTGCCCAAGCTCTCCGAAGCAGCGGGCCGGCAGGTCACGGGCAGCCTCGGCGACGCCGAGCCGCTGATGGCCATCCACGACGAGGTCAACCTCAAGCCCTACGACGAGATCATCATCTCGACCCTCCCGCTCGGGATCTCGCGCTGGCTGAAGCTCGATCTGGTCAGCAAGGCGCGGGGACTGGGGCTGCCGGTCACTCACGTCCAGGCCGAAGGCGCACCGGCCGAGGCGTGAAGCTCGCGCGGTTCCTGGCGGACGGCCGGGAGTTGGCGGGCGAGGTCCGCGACGACCGCGTGCACGCCGACGGCGGGTCGTGGGCGCTCGATGAGGTCACGCTGCTGGCGCCCGTCCAGCCCGGCACCGTCTACGCGATCGGCCTGAACTACGCGCGCCACATCGAGGAGACCGGCGGCGAGAAGCCGGAGGCGCCGCTGGTGTTCGTCAAGGTCGCCGGTTCGGTTGCGCCCCCCGGCGGCCCGATCCACTGCCCCGAGGTGGTCCGGCGCCTGGACTACGAGGGCGAGCTCGTGATCGTGATGGGCGAGCAGAACCAGATAGCCGGCTACTGCATCGCCGACGACGTGACCGCGCGCGACCTGCAGGGCCGCGAGCCCCAGTGGACGCGGGCCAAGGGCGCCGACACCTTCTGCCCGGTCGGGCCGTGGGTCACCACCGCCGACGAGGTGCCCGACCCTGAGAACCTGAGGCTGCGCACGTGGGTCAACGGAGAGCTCCGCCAGGACTCGAGCACCTCGGACCTGATCTTCGGCTGCCGCGAGCTCGTGGGCTTCATCGCCCAGACGTGCACGCTTCGCCCGGGCGACCTGATCCTGACCGGGACCCCCAGCGGCGTCGGGATGGGGCTCGACCCGCCGCAGTTCCTGCAGTCGGGCGACGTGGTGCGGATCGAGATCGAGCGCCTGGGGGCGATCGAGCACTCGGTGTCGTAGTTCGGGGGCGCGCATGCGCGCCCCCGCCGGTCGGCGCATGCGCCGACCGGGGACCGGCCGCATGCGGCCGGTCCTAATGCTGCTCTATGACCCGATCGATGAGCCCGTACTGCACCGCCTCGTCGGGCTTGAAGAAGCGGTCGCGCTCCATGTCGTCGTGCACCTGCTCGAGCGGCTGGCCCGTGTGGTGAGCGTAGATCTCGTCGATCCGGTTGCGGATGTTGAGGATCTCGCGGGCGTGAATCTCGATGTCGGTCGACTGCCCCTCGAAGCCGGCACTCGGCTGGTGGATCAGCAGACGGCTGTTGGGAAGCGAGAAGCGCTTGCCCGGCGCGCCCGCGGTGAGCAGCAGCGAGCCCATCGACATCGCGATCCCGACGCAGATCGTCTGGATCTCGGGCTTGATGAACTGCATCGTGTCGTAGATGGCCAGACCCGAGTAGATCGAGCCGCCCGGGCAGTTGACGTAGATCGAGATGTCCTTGTCGGGGTCCTCGGACTCGAGGTGCAGGAGCTGGGCCACGATCAGGTTGGCGATCGTGTCGTCGATCGGGGTGCCGAGGAAGATGATCCGCTCGTTGAGGAGCCGGCTGTAGATGTCGAACTCGCGCTCGCCGCGCGCAGTCCGCTCGATTACCATCGGAATCAGGGGCACCGGCTACACCCTAGCGAGTGCCCGGGGCGGGCCATGACCAGAAAGGGATCGATGTCCAGGAGCACTCGCTTCACCGCCGTCAGCCTCATCCTCGCCCTGGCCATGGCGGCCGTGGCGCTGGCCGCCGGACCGGGGCTCTCGAGCCATCTGCTGCGCGCCGGCGAGCAGCCGGGGTACTCGGTCACCAAGGGCACGCACCGCACGCAGCATTCGGTCGCTGCCTTCCTGAGCTTCTCGGGCTCGGGCGGCAAGAGTCAGGCCGCGTATGCGCGCGAGCTGAAGGCGGACCGCTTCAAGGAGGCGACCGAGGAGCAGCTCCACGGAAGCCAAGGGCGCCAGGGGTTCTCGCTGGTCATGCTGCTCGGCACGGCGTCCGGCGCCAAGCGAGCCGCCGCCACGCTCCTCGCCCACGCGGCCCACAGCCAGCTGGGCACATCGGTGTCGTACTTCCGCGTAACCGGCGTGCCGACCGCGCGCGGGGTGCAGGCGGGCGACGGGCGGTTCGCCACGGCCAACGCCTACTGGACGCTCGGGCGCTGCGCGCTGGGCTCCGGGCTGCTTCTGCAGCACGCCCGAAAGCTCTCCCGCGCGGCCATCGCCCAGCCCGTCATCGCCGGCATCCGCGCACAGCACGCGCATTTGCACGGTCGCTGCGGCTGAGTCAGGGAACGATCACGGCCGAGCCCTCGAAGCGGCCGGCCCGCAGGTCGGCCAGTGCCTGCTCGGCCTGCTCGAGCGCGTAGGTCGTGACCGTGGTGCGAACCGGCACCTGAGGGGCGAGCGCGAGGAACTCGATTCCGTCCGCACGGGTCAGATTGGCCACGGATCGGATCTGGCGCTCCTCCCACAGCTCGGCGTATGGGAAGGAGGGGATGTCCGACATGTGGATCCCCGCGCATACCACGCTTCCGCCGGGCGCCAGCGCGCGCAGCGCGGCGGGCACGAGCTCTCCGGCCGAGGCGAAGATGATCGCGGCGTCGAGCGGCTCGGGCGGGCGCTCGTCGCTGCCACCGGCCCAGGCGGCGCCGAGCGATTCTGCGAACTGCTGTGTCCGCTCGTCGCCGGGTCGCGTGAACGCGAACACCTCCCGGCCCTGAAAGACCGCGACCTGGCAGATCATGTGTGCCGCCGAGCCGAACCCGTAGAGCCCCAGGCGCGCTGCGTCGCCGGCCAGGCGGAGCGCGCGATAGCCGATCAGCCCGCCGCACAAGAGGGGTGCCGCCTGCTCGTCGCTCAGGGTGTCCGGCAGCGGCAGGCAGAAGCGCTCATCGGCCACCGCGAGCTGCGCAAACCCGCCGTCGATGTCGCGGCCGGTGAAGCGAGCGGCGACGCACAGGTTCTCGCGCCCGGTGCGGCAGTAGTGGCAGTGGCCGTCGGTCCAGCCGAGCCACGGCACGCCGACCCGGCGACCGTCCTCGGTCCCGGCCACGATCTGGTGGCCCAGGACGACCGGCAGCTTCGTGGCCTCGATCTCGCTGTCGCGCAGGTGCAGGTCGGTGCGACAGACGCCGCAGGCGCGGACGGTGAGGAGCAGCTGCCCGGGTTGCGGGCTCGGGTCCGGGAGCGTGGTCACCTCGAGCGGCTGGCCGGGCCGGTGGAGGATCGCGGCGCGCATGGACACATGATGATCGGGTAGGCCTGCGGCATGGAGACAGAAGAGCATCCCGCCCCCGAAGATCGTCCTGAGGAGCCTGGCGCCGAAGGCGGATCCGAGAGTCCGGCCGCCGACACGCCACCGGCTCTGCCCAGTGACGACGACTCGGCCGTGGGCGACACTGACCAGCACTCAGACGCCTGAGCAGTAGCGTTCAGGGCGCGATGGTTCCCCTCAACGTCCCGAACGTCCTCACCGTCGTCCGCATCCTGCTCGTCCCGGTCTTGGTCGTGGCACTGCTCGAGAAGACGGGCGACGGCGACCTGCTGGCGGCGATCGTGTTCGCCGTCGCCTCGCTGACCGACGCCATCGACGGCTACCTGGCACGGTCTCGTAACTGGGTGACGACGTTCGGGAAGCTGATGGACCCGATCGCCGACAAGCTGCTGATCGTGGCGGCGCTGATCGCGCTCGTCTCGCTGAACCGGCTCGACGCGTGGGTGGCGATGGTCATCATTGCGCGCGAGTTCGCGGTCACTGTGCTGCGCGTGGCGGCGGGGGCGCAGCAGGGCGTGGTGATCCCGGCCAGCTCGCTCGGGAAGCTCAAGACCGTGTTCCAGGTCGCGATGGTGCTCGTCCTGATCGCGGTCGACGGACGGCCGGTGTGGGTCGACGCGCTCGTCTACGCGACGGTGCTGATCACGGTGCTCTCGGGCGCCGACTATTTCTTTGGGCTGCGCGGCGCGCTACGGCATGGCGTCGAGCCAGGCCCGCCGGCTCGTGTGCCCCGCTGAGGGCTGACCGGTCTCGACCTCGCGCCGCACCTCGCCGAGCGTCCCGAAGCGCTCGGCCACCACGTTGTGCTGGTGGATGGTCTCGAGGTTGACCTGACGCGCCGAGACGAACGCGCGGTCATCGAGAGCCGGGAACGTCTCGACCACGCCGCGGATCATCTCGCGCACGCAGTCCTCGACGAAGCGCGGCCGGCGGTGCGCCTTCTCGACCACGTGGGCCTCGTCGGTGCGCTTCATCAGCTCGTAGATCTCCGAGGACATCGAGTGCTCGACGATGGCGAGCAGCGTGCGCGCATCGATCTCGTCGTCGCACAGCTCGGTGCAGCCGATGTGCAGCGTGCCCAGCCCGCGCTGGTTGTGCGTGGCTACGGGCACGGCATCGAGGATGCGCTCGACCTCGTCCTCGTCGAAGCCTTCCTCGTGCAGGCGCTCGCGCGCGGAACCGGCGACGAGCTCCTGCGCGCAGGGACACGCCGTCATGCCCTGCGCGGTGACCCCGATCAGCCGCCGCGTGCCGGCCGCGGTGCACATCGCGGCGCCGTGCAGCGTGTAGAGCTCCTGCGTCGGGATCCCGGAGACGGGTGCGGGCTTGTGCTCGGGGAAGCGCGCCTCGACCGCGACCTCGGCGCGCCGCGCGCCCTGGCGCTCGCGGACCAGCTGGGCGATGTGCTCGGCCAGCGTCTCCACCTTGAACGTCGTCTCGCCCAGGACCACCGCGTTGATGGCGTCGTTGACGACCTCCTCGAAGCGCGACATGTGCGCGCCCTTCTGGTCGGGTCCCAGGTCGACCACGCACTCGAACAGGGCAGAGAACAGCTGCTCGGCGCCGCCGTGGCTGATGCGGATGACCTTCTCGACGCCGGTGACCCCGACGCGCGAGAGGCTGAGCGAGACGGCCGGCGACTGCGCCTGGACGTCGACGTGCTCGGCGGGAATGGAACGCTGCGTCGCCATCGATTCGTGCTTAAGGGTAGAGAGCCGCGGCACCCGGCCGCCGGCCTCGAACGCGTCGGCCGCGTGAAAGCCCTGGACAAGCTCAGTGTTTGTGCTATCAATCCCGCGGTCGCATCGGGAGTACGAGAGAGGGAGCACCTTTGGCCGGGTACTCGAGGACGCGTCTGGAGGGAGCTCAGGGGCCGTGAGCGAGAAGAGTGTTGTCCTATTGAGTGACGAGGCTCCGATTTCGGAGTCCGAGGAGCTGAAGCCACTGGTCGCGCTCGGACAGGAGCGCGGCTTTCTCACCTTCGACGAGATCGCGACCTGCCTCGAGGAAGTCGACGTCACCAAGGAGCAGGTGCAGGAGCTGCACAGCTACCTGGACGACCAGGGCATCGAGGTCGTCGACGGCGAAGGCCGGCTGGCGAAGTCCGAGGCCGGCAGCGTAGAGGCGAACGCCGCCCAGGCAGCCGAGCCCCAGCCCGACCAGCGCAAGAAGGTCGAGCTCGATCTCACCGTCGAGCCCTCCCTGGATTCGCTGCGGCTGTACCTGCGCTCGATCGGACGCGTGCATCTGCTGACCGCCGAGCAGGAGGTGCAGCTGGCGCGCCGGATCGAGCGTGGCGACATGCTGGCCAAGCAGCAGATGATCGAGGCCAACCTCAGACTGGTGGTGTCGATCGCGAAGGCCTACCTGGGGCGGGGCCTGACGTTCCTCGACCTGATCCAGGAGGGGTCCATGGGGCTGATCCGCGCGGTCGAGAAGTTCGACTACCGGCGCGGCTACAAGTTCTCGACCTACGCCACCTGGTGGATCCGCCAGGCCGTCACGCGCGCCATCGCCGACAAGGGGCGCACGATCCGCATCCCCGTGCACATGGTCGAGAAGCTCAACAAGGTCGTGCACGTCGAGCGCCAGCTCGTCCAGCAGCTGGGACGCGAGCCGACGCCGGAGGAGATCGCCGCCGAGCTCGAGACGACGGTGCGCGAGGTCCGTGACGTGCTGCGCATGGCCCAGCAGCCGATCTCGCTGGAGAAGCCGATCGGCGAAGAGGAGGACTCCGAGCTGGGTGACTTCGTCGAGGACCAGACGGCCGAGTCACCCTTCGAGCAGGCAGCCGAGCACCTGCGCCGGGAGAACCTGCGTCGCGCCCTGGCGGCCCTGCCCGAGCGTGAGCGCGAAGTGATCGAGATGCGCTTCGGGCTGACGGGCGAGCGGCCCTACACCTTGGAAGAGGTCGGCCGTGCGTTCAACGTCACGCGCGAGCGGATAAGGCAGATCGAGAACCACACGCTCAAGAAGCTCGAGGCGCTGCCCGAGGCGCAGCGGCTGCGAGACGCGTCGTAGGGGGCGGTCGCGGGGCGGCCGTCGCCGTGGTCGGGGGCGCACGCGCGCCCCACATCGTCACACTTTTGTTGCATTTTGCAGGGATTTTCCGTCCGCACGGCGGTGTACGGTGGGGTGAATGGAAAAGCCGTGGACACCGCGTCGACAGGGCAATGCAGGCGAGATGTCCGCGATGCTCTGGCTGGCCACGGTCGCCGACGGCGTCTTTGTGCCGCTCACTGACCACCCGGACTACGACGTGGTCGCTGATCTGAATGGGAAGCTCGCGAAGGTGCAAGTCAAGACGTCGACTTGCTGGCGAAACGATCGCTACGAGGTCAGCCTCGCCACTCGTGGCGGCAACCAAAGCTGGAGCGGACGCGTGAAGGTTTTGGATCAGACACGATGTGACTACCTGTTCGTGCACGTCGGCGACGGGAGGCGATGGTTCATACCCACCAACTCGCTCGGTGGCTGCACCCACATCGTCCTAGGTGGCCCGAAGTATTCGGAGTTCGAGATTGACTCGGGCCAGCCTCTGGAGAGCCGTCCGAAACAACCGTCGCCGCTAGACTGATCCGGCCCCGGCGGGGTTCCCGAGCGGTCAAAGGGGCTTGGCTGTAAACCAAGTGGCTCGTCCTTCGCAGGTTCGAATCCTGCCCCCGCCATACCGCCGTTTCCAGGGGCTTCTCGGCGGTGAAGCGAGACCGCCTATCCTCGGGCGCGATGGCTCCCGAGGACCAGCAGGTCGAGACCGAGGAGATCGAGAAGGCGGCGCTGAACGGCGCTCGCCGGATGTCCCGGTTGCGTCGCGCAGCCGCGCGATTTGACACCAACCCATCGCTCCTGGCCGCGACACGGCGCATGCGTCAGCGACTGCCCGGCGATGACCGGTTCGGCGATCCGCTTTCGACCGCCGGGCTGAGCCCGGTGCAGGTAGTGGCTCGCGGCGTGTCGGCGCTGAACCCGGAGCGAGAGAGCGTGGTGCAGGAGGTGGGCCTGGCGGGCCTGCAGCTGTGGCAGTCGCTGTCGGAGGCCGCGGGACGCGGCCGGGGCGAGGAGGAGCTCGCAGTGCTGTTCACCGATCTCGTCGGATTCTCAACCTGGGCGCTACGGGCGGGCGATGCGGCGACGATCGAGCTGCTGCGCGACGTCGGGCTCGCAGAGGAGCGCGCGGTGCTGGCGCACAACGGACGCATCGTCAAGCGCCTGGGCGACGGTCTGATGGCCACCTTCCTCGAGGCGCACGAGGCGGTCGACGCCGCACTCGACGCTCAGGAGGCCATTGCCGAGATCGAGGTCGATGGCTATCGCCCGAAGATGCGAGCCGGCGTTCACTGGGGCCGGCCGCGGAAGCTCGGGGGCGACTACATCGGCGTCGATGTGAACATCGCCGCCAGAGTCGGTGACGCCGCCAAGGCCGAAGAGGTAATGGTCTCCGAGCAGGCGCTGATGCGGATCGACCAGGGCGCCCTGGAGATCGGCAAGCGGAAGAAATTGAAGGCCGAGGGGGCCCCGCGAGAGATGCACGTAGCGCCCGTTTCGCGCGCTTGACCCAGCTCCGGCGCAAACCTGAGCGCCTCCCAAAGCTGTCGATCGCTACCGAAACATTCCTGCGTCTGCAGGTTTTCTTGCACGAGTGCCTCCGCCGGCCGCGGTTCAGGCGAGCTTGTTACGGTGATCGGCGCCGGAACCCGCTGGTCCAGGGAATGTGCAGGCTCCGGGAGCTCCTCCCCGGAACTCCGCTGTCTCGATGCCAAATCTCAGAAGGCCACATGCCCGAGTTCTGTGTGCAGCGCTCGTCGTGGCTGCGGCCTACGCGGCGGTCCTGCTGTTCACCGATCACGCCGGACTCGCCCGCGCCGCGAGCGCGGGTCAGCTTCAGCAGCAGCTGAGCGCCGCCCAGAGCAACGCCTCGAACCTCTCGAGCGCCTTCAGCTCGGCCGCCGGCCGCGTCGCCGATCTGCGCGCGACCATCTCAGGACTGCAGCGCCAGATCGCCGGAATCCAAGCTGATCTGAACGCCAAGCGCGCAGAGCTCCTGAAGCTCCGCACTCAGCTGGATGCTGCCCGCACGCGACTCGCTCAGCTCGAGGCGTTCCAAGCGCGCGCCGAGCGGGTGCTCTCGCAGCAGCTGGTTGCCGGCTACGAAACCGATCGTCCGGACCTCGTAACCGTCGTGCTCGAATCGCGGGGCTTTCAGGACCTGCTCGAGCAGCTCTCCTTCGCTCAGCGTGTGCGCAAGCAGAACGCTCAGGTCGTGGCGCACGTGAAAGCGGCGCGGCGTGCCGTCGCCGCACAGGCGACGAAGCTCGGCGCCATGGAGCAGCGCCAGCAGGCCTTGACCGTGACGGTCCTGCGGCAACGCAACGGCCTCGACCAGTCGCGCGTGCGTCTCGTCCAGCAGGAGATCACGGCGGCGCAGCTGCGTGACCGCAGAGCGGGTCAGCTGGCCGGTGCGCGTGGGCGCATCGCCGGCCTGCGCCACCAGCTCGCACAGATCCAGGCTGCGCAGGCGGCGGCCTCGGCCCCGCGCTCGGCAGCCGCGGCACCCTCGAGCTCATCCTCGGGTGGCTCGTCCGCACCGGCGCCGGCTCCGTCGTCGGGCGGCGGCTTCACGTTCCCGCTGCCGAAGAGCGCCGCCTCGCCACCGAGCACGTGGTCGCCCGACCAGGGTGTCGACATCTCCGCCCCCGGCGACACACCCGAGTACGCCGTCTGCTCGGGCACGATCGTCCTGCACGGCATCGGCGGCTTCGGCCCCTGGGCGCCCGTGCTGCATTGCGACAGCCCGATCGGCGGCTACGGCTACGTCTATTACGGCCACGCCGGCCCCGCCGACCAGCTGCCGGTCGGCACCCACGTCGGGGCGGGCCAGGTCATGAGCTCGATCGGCCCCGGCATCGTCGGGATCTCCACCGGCCCGCACCTGGAGATCGGCTTTGCCGACTCCAGCGGCGGCCCGATCGGCGGCGGCAGCGCTTCGACGATGATGTCGCTGCTGCAGGGCTCTTACTCGAATCTCGGCCGCAGGTGCGGGTCGTCGGAGACTCGCTAGGCTCCTGCCGAGCGCCCTCTTAGCTCAGCTGGTAGAGCACTTCCATGGTAAGGAAGGGGTCGTCGGTTCGAGTCCGACAGAGGGCTTGGGATCGAGGCGGTTTACTCGTTCTGCGATCCGCTGAAGCGTTCGCCGTACTGCCGCGCGTGCCGCGAGTTTCGAGGCTCGCCTGTGTTTTTAATGGCAGGTGGTATCGGCACGGCGAGTCGGCATCCTGGTACTAGCGCTCGGGGCAGCGATTTGGGGCCCGAGTACTAGTTCAGCGGCTGCGGCTTCGACGCTGTCGTGGTCAGCGCCGAGGCTGGTCGCGCCCGGGCCGCCGTACAACTCGGGAGACACCCTCCAGAGCATCTCTTGTCCCTCGGCTTCTTTGTGCGTCGGGGTCGACGAGAACGGCAACGTCGTGAGCTCGCGTCATCCGGCTGGCGGGGCCGGCGCTTGGAGACGGGCGTTTGTCGATGCCCGCCCGGATTTCATGATGGGAGGCCCGGAGACCCCGCCCCAGTTTCGGTTCAACGCAGTTTCGTGTCCGAGCTCCTCGCTGTGCGTAGCGGTGGACAGCATTGGCGACGTGGTCACCTCGACGAACCCGGCCGGCGGGAGGCGGACGTGGAGGATCACGAAGATCGACCGGTACGCGCTAGTTGGCGTCTCTTGCGCGTCGAGTTCGCTGTGCGTTGTCGTGGATGGTGCGAATGCGTTGGTGTCGACTGATCCCGCGGGCGGTGCAGGAGCCTGGAGGAGCACCCAGGTGCCTTCCGGTGTAGACGCGGTCTCATGTCCCTCGGTGTCTTTGTGCGTCGGTGTCGATGAGTTCAGCGGAGACGTGGTCACCACGACTGACCCAGTTGGTGGATCCTCCGCGTGGCATGCGACTTCGGTCGAGACGCCGCCTGGCGGTGTCGCCGGCCAGCCAGTTGGTTTGACGACCGTGTCCTGCCCCTCGACGTCCCTGTGCATCGCGGGCGACTACCGCGGCAACGTGCTCACCTCTACCGATCCGACCGCCGGTAGCAACGCGTGGACCGTCCAGCCATTGGGCGGCCGCGAGTCCCTCTTGAACGTGAGCTGCGCCTCGACCTCGCTGTGCGTGGGCAGCGACTACAACCAGATCATCAGCTCGACCGACCCGAGCAGAGGGGCTGGCTCGTGGCACGCGGTCTCGTTTGGGGGCACGGCGGGCCTGGGGAGCATCTCTTGCCCCTCTGTGGCGTTCTGCGTGGCTGCGGCCGGAGCTCGGGTGCGCGTCGCGACCAATCCGACGGGTGGCGTCTCGTCCTGGAGGCCGGTAACCGTCGACGGCGTAAACCCGTTGAGGACGATCTCGTGCCCTTCGACGTCGCTTTGCGTCGCGACAAGCGGACAGGACGTGTTCACGACAACCAGCCCGCGAACCGCACGGAGTTGGAGGAGGGCGCGGGTCGACAGAGCCACCGACTACGGCAGCGAAACGCCCTCCCCGGCAGCGCTTCTTGCCATCTCCTGCCCCTCGCCGAGGCTATGCGTCGCCCTAGACACCGCTGGCGACGTCATCACCTCCAGAAGACCGACGGCCGGTCCCACGGCCTGGAGGACCGCCCGCATTGATACGGCCAGCAACGAGTTCCTCACGAGCCTCTCCTGCCCGACCGAGCATCTCTGCGTGGCAGTCGACCTGGACACTGGCGATGTCTTGGTCTCCAAACATCCAACGAGAGGGCCCAGAGCTTGGGTAACGAGGCACCTCCTGTCCCCAGACTCGCCATATTCCGTCTCCTGCCCGTCGGTGAAGTTCTGCCTCGTGGTCGGGGAGGGCATCGCAAATTCTCATCATCCCTTCTCAGGCCCGTGGACAAGCACGAGCCCGCCAAGCGAGCCTCAGCTCGAAAGCGTCAGTTGTCCCTCTCTAACGCTGTGCGCCGCAACCGCCGAGAACCGGATTGCGACCCTGAAGCAGCCTCAACGAGATCCCACGGGATGGAAATTCGTCGCGCTGACGCCCTTTCGTTCCACCAACCCATTCCCATATTTCTTGTCGAACGTCGCTTGTCCGTCCGCCCACCTCTGCACGCTCGCCGACCAGAACGGAGACGTCTTTACCTCCACGCACCCCACCGGCCCAGCTGCTGCCTGGTCGCGCACGGTCGTGGACCGACACAGCCTGTTTGGCCTCAGCGAAATCGCGTGCCCTTCGACATCTCTATGCGTAGGTGTAGACGACCAGGGCTACGCCGTCATTGGCACACGAGACACCGGAAAGCGTGCCCGGCAACGCACGATTGGCACCTCGGCCTAAGACCAGCAGCAACGACCCCCGACTGGAGTACCGTCTCTGGCGATGAGTGAGACGCTGGATTTGACGATCGTGTATGAGTCTGGTGAGGACGGGTGGGTGATCGCATCGATCCCCGAGATCAAGGGCGTCCACAGCCAGGGTCGCACTCGTGAGGAGGCGCGGACGAACGTGATCGACGCGCTGCGTCTGATGCTCTCGCCGGAGCCGGCGGCCGCGTCTGACCAGCGAGAGCGTGAGCAGCTGCATCTGACGATCGCCGCGTGAAGCGCCGCGATCTGGAGCGCCATTTGGGCGTTCACGGTTGCCGCGTTATCGACGAGGGCTCGAACCACACCCGTTGGGTAGGTCCGCGAGGTGCGCGATCCGTGATGCCTCGCCACCGCGAATCGACTACAGGCTCGCCCGGAAGATCTGCAAGGACCTCGGGATACCACCGCCGACTGGAGCCAGGTGAGCAGGCCAAAACGTGTCCCGAAGCATGTCCCAAGCTCGGCAGATCTAACCCGAAGTAGCCTGACCCAACCTCACCGAATCCCCAATAATGACCGGCATTCGGGGCTCAGGCGGCACCATGGTAAGGGGTCGTCGGTTCGAGTCCGACAGAGGGCTTGGGTCATGCGCGCGCCACTCAGCGCTTGCGAACACCCGGCCGGCGTCGCCGCGGCCCGCGGCCGATGGTGACTCGGCCTCCGCCGTCGCCTGCGACGCAAAAAGTGGAATCCGCGCAGGACATGACGTAGGACGCCAGCGACGGCTGGTCGTGGTTCGTCAGGGGCGTTGCCGTCCAGGCGGCGGGGCCGCGCGCGGGGCGTCGTGACGAGAGCAGTCTTCCGCCCGTGTCGGTGACGACGCAAAGCGAAGCGGAGGGGCAGATCACCCCGCTCAGGAATCCTGGTCCGAACGGCGCGGGAGGAATCGACGGATCGATCAGCGCGGTTTTCCAAGTCGTTACTCCGCCCGTGGGGTGCGTGGAGGTGGTGACGTATCCACCCTGCGAGTCGATACCGCTAATCGCGACGCAGAGCGAGACCGACGGGCACGCGATGTCGCCGGCATTTCCCGCGTTAGGTACCACCGTGAGCCTCTTCCACCTTTGCGGTCCGCCGGTCGGGTGAGTTGAGCGGACCAAGGCGCCGCGGGCGGCGGCCACGCAGAGATGTACCGAGGGACACGACGGGCTCCAGAGCTCATCGATGCCCGATAGCGAAAAGCTAGACCAGGATCGCGCGCCGGCTGCGGGATCGCGAGAGGTAAACACGGTATTGGTTTGGTCATCGGTGGCGACGCAAAGCCGGGACGAGGGACATGACAGCCCGGAAAGCGACGGCGAGGCCGTTCGGTCTACGTGAGCCACCCTCCATGCATGAGCGCCGCCGAGAGGATCTGTCGAGCTGATGATGTTTCCTGCCTCGTCGCTCGCTACACAGAGTGATGTCGAGGGACAACTCATGTTCGAGAACGTGGCCTGCTGTCGCGGCTGGTCCGGGACGGTTGGCAGACTCGCACTGTCGACGTGCGCAGGTCGCCACGCACGGCGCCCATAGCCCGGATGCGAGGACGCGATCACGTTCCCGGCGTCATCGACGGCTACGCAGAGCTTCATCGAAGGGCATGTGATGTGAGTGAACGCAGCTTGTGCTGGCGGGGCTTCGAAATATGGGGCCGTACGCGCCCGATCGACGTGGAAGGTTCTCCAGGCCGCCCGGGTCGGGGTGGGATGGGCGGAGCTGACGACATTTCCGGCGCTGTCGACGGCAACGCAGAGCCTCACCGAGGGGCAGGCGACGTCCGTCAGTGAGTTGCTGCCCTCTACCTGTCCGCTTGTCCTCCACGCGGCAGCACCAGCGGGATTCGTTGAGAAAACCAGGTTTCCGCGCTCGTCAGCGGCCACGCAGAGCGAAGCGCTGGGACACGAAACGCTATTGAGGCTCGGGTTGTCCGTCTTGTCAGCAAGCGTGCTGCTCCACGCGTCCGCACCTCCTGTGGGGTTACGAGAAGTCAGGACGCGGCCGTTCATGGCCGTCGCGGTACAGAACCCACCTGCGGCGCACGCCACGTTGGTCAAGCGTCCGTCGCCGGGCATGATCGCGCCCCAAGCCGAGCTGCCCCCGGTCGGCGCGGCGGACGCAAATAAGCTGCCGTCATCGTCGACCGCCACGCACAGCGACTGGGAGGCACAGGAGACGCCAGTCATGCTGTAACCGGAGGAAGGTGATTGGTTGATCCTTGTCGTTGTCCATGAACCAGGACCGCCGGTCGGATCGATTGAGGTGATGACGTCTCCACCGCTGTCCACGGCTACGCAGAGCGAAACGGTGGGGCACGAGATCGCGTCCAGCACAAAGCAGGTGCCTCCGGAGCAAAAACCGACATCACCTGAATGATCCCCGGGCACCTCAACCTGAGCGGGTTTCCACGCTCCGGCGCCCCCGGTTGGATCAGTCGAAGTCAGTACGTCGCCGCCGGCATCAATCGCGACGCATTGCGACGTAGAAGCACACGAAACGCCGGTCAGATTCGTATATGCGCGTCCCGAAGGCTCGATTGTCGTCAATTTCCAGGCCGACCTGCCGCCAGTTGGATTGGTCGATATAGCGGCAGTGCCGTAGTTGCCGACGGCGACACACAACGATGCGGACGGGCATGAGATGGAGACCTGGTGCGGATAAACCGTTCCCGGCAACATCGATGGCCTGGTGGAGAGCACACCAACCAGGCTTACCTTCCAAGCAGTTGATCGACCCGTCGGATGCGTCGAGCTCACGATGTTTCCATTCCCGTCGACCCCTACGCAAAGCGAACGTGACGGGCAGGAAAGCGCCTCTATCGAAACGGCGCCACTGTACGGCGGCCGATGATCAACCCGTACAGGCCGCGACCACGAGAGCGCCGGCGAAGCCTCTGCGGGCGCCGCGGCGAGCGACATGAAGATGCCTATCAGAACGGCTCCGAGCGTCGCACGGGCATCAATCGACAAGCCCCCAGACGCCCCACAACCAGCTTTCCGACAAACCATCTACTACGAGAAACACCAACGGCGCCCGATAATCGCGCCGAACCGCCGCAGCGTTACATCAAATCCCGGCCTGCCGTCTCCTGTCACGTTACGGCGATGGGAGCGCCGTAACGTGACGCAATCCGCGCACGGGCTCGATCGTGTAACGCTACGGCGGCCGGTCTCGTGGTCTTTCGGTCCGTGTCGCAAGCTCGGCAGATCTACGACCAGCCAGCGGCTAGCGCTGCGCCCGCAGCTCCTCCACCGACTGCTGAAACACCCGCGTGGTGAAGCACTGGGGTTCGACGAACTCTTCGGTCGTGATCGCCTGCTCCCAGGAGGCGTCGGCGGCCGCGCGCAGGAGTGGTTTGGTCATGGCGACAGCGTGCCGGGGGAGGGCGGAGATACGGCTGCACCAGGCGTCGGCCCGGGCGAGCAGCTCCTCGGCCGGCACGACCTCGTGCACCAGTCCGAGCTCCTTCGCCTGGTGCGCGTCGAGGTGCTCCCCGGATACGTAGTAGGCGAACGCGCCCTGGTAGCCGAGGCGGCGCGTCAGCGCCCACGATGTTCCGACTTCGGGAAGCAGGCCGAGCCTTCCAAAGGCCGGAACGATCATCGCCCGCTCCGACGCGATGGCGACGTCGCAGGTAAGCGCCCAGGCGAGTCCGACGCCGGCGGCCGGCCCGTTGATGGCGGCGATGAAGACGGTGTCGCTGCGCGCGATCAGTCTCGCGATGGCACCGAACTCGTAGCGGATCCAGCGCCAGATGTCGGTGCTGCCCTCGGGTGCGTTCAGCGCTTCCGGGGCCCGCTGCATCATCCGCAGATCCCCACCGGCCGAAAAGCCATTCCCCGCTCCGGTCAGCACAATCGAGCGAATGTCCGCGTTGTTGACGAGCTCCTGAATCGCGGCTTTGAGCTGGCGCGTCAGCGGCGCGCTGAGAACATTCAGCTTGTCCGGGTCATCGAGCGTGACGACCGCGCGGTCGGCGTCACGCTGGACGCGGACGAGCGTTTCGGTGTGGTCGTCGGCGTCGGAGATCAGGTCGTTGTAGAAAGTCATCGGCCCTCCTTGAGTGCGTTCCAGGCGGCGTTGGCAAGTTCGTCGGCGACGCTTCGGGGCAGGCGCTTGACGTGCCCGTCGAGCCAGTGGCGGCTGTACTCCTGTGCCGGCCCGAGCCAGAGGGCATGGATCACGTCGAGCGGCAGCGCACGCAGTGCGCCGTAGTAGACGTGCGTCTCCCACCAGGTCCGCACCTCATCGAAGAACGCCTGGTTCATCTCGCGTAGCTCGCTTCGAGCGGGACGATGACCGAGGAGCACCCGGGCGGCGGCCCGGTTCGCGGTGACCCATCGCAGGTACCAGCGGACGATCGCTTGCACGCCGTCCTCGGCGGATCGGTGGCCGCGCAGCTCCGAAAGGAACTCCGCCTGCACCTGGCGGGTCAGATCGAGGTAGAGCGCATCGATGACGGCTTCCTTGTCGGGGAAATGGTGGTACAGCGCTCCCGCGCTCACTCCGGCCTCTCGCCGTATGGCCTCGAGGCTGACCGCAGCCGGCGATTGCTCTGCCAGCTTTCGCAGCGCGGCCTCGAGCAGACGGTTGCGCGCCGGCCGCCGCCGGCCGCGTGAGGGTCGAATCGTGCCGGCGTTCACGCAGAGAAATTATCGCATAAAACCGAGAAAAACTCGGTCAGGTGCTGGCCCGGGGGGCTTATCGGGCAAGCCGTCCGAAACGGCGCAGAGTTCCGGGGCGTAAGCTCGGGATCCCTTCTCCGGCTGCGGCGAGCGCGGCGGGAGAAGCCATTGAGGCCGAGCGTATGAGCGAGAACGTCAAGGTGAGGGACCTGGGCTTCGGGCAAGCCGTGCTCGAGCTCGACGAGTCGGTCACCCCGCCGGTCGACCAGGTTCGGGATCTGATCCGGCTGAGCGACCCGGCGCTCTCCGAGTTGGGCTTCGAACGGTTGCTGGACGAGCTGCTGTTGCTGGTACGGGATCTGCTGAGCGTGGACACGGCGGCGATCCTGCTGGTCGATGACGAGCGCCAGGAGCTCGTCGCGCGGGCAGCGCGCGGCATCGAGGAGGAGGTGGAACGCGGAGTTCGCATCCCGATCGGGGTTGGCTTCGCCGGCCGGATCGCCAAGGAGCGCGTAGCGATCTTCATCGCCGACGTGGACCACGCCGACATCCTGAACCCGATCCTTCGCGAGAAGGGCATCCGCTCGCTGCTCGGCGTGCCGCTGATCGTGGGCGGGGAGTTGATCGGCGTGCTGCACGTGGGTTCTCTCCACCTGCGGGTGTTCGATCTTCGTGACCTGGCCGTGCTGGAACTTGCGGCTGCGCGCGCGGCTCCCGCGATCGAACGAGGAAAGCTGCTCCAGGCCCTCGAGCGCGAGCACCGCAACGCGATGCTCCTGCAGCGCAGCCTCCTGCCGCGCCGGCTCGGCACGGTCGCCGGCGTGACCGTCGCAGCTCGTTACCTTCCGGCGCGCGATGAAGTGGGTGGCGACTGGTACGACACGATCGAGCTCCCGAACGGAGAAGTGGGTATAGCGATCGGCGATGTGGTGGGGCACGGGCTCGATGCCGCAACGCTCATGGGGCAGCTGCGCACGGCCCTGCGCGCTTACGCGCTGGACGGAAACGGGCCCGGGCGCACGCTCGAGTTGCTCAACCGGTTCGCGATCGGCCTCGACGAGGAGGCGATGGCCACGGTGGCCTACGCGGTCGTCGACAGCGAAACGGGCGTCATGCGTTTCGCCAGCGCCGGGCACCTACCCCCGATCTTCATGTCGCCGGGAGGCGAGGCACGTGCCGTCGAGCTGCCGCTCGCGCCGCCGATCGGCGCGTTCGGCTACCAGGGCTGTCCCGAACAGGAATTGCGACTCAGAGCCGGAGACATGATGCTGCTCTACACCGATGGGCTCATCGAACAGCCCAGGGTTCCGCTCCCGGTCAGCATCGAGCAGCTGGTGGACATCGTCGCCGACACATCGACGCCCGAGGAGGCCTGTCTGACCGCCATGGATCGTCTCGTGCCGCAGCGTGGCCCCCGGGACGACATCGCTGTGCTCGCCGTTCAGAACGATCCCGTTCCCGCTGTGCTCGATCTGGTCGTGCCGGCCTACCCGCGGACGCTTGCACGTGTGCGGCAGATGCTCGCACGCTGGCTGAGCGCGCAGGAGATCGACCGCGAGGTCTCCATCGAGATCACGATCGCCGTCAGCGAGGCGTGCGCCAACGCCATCGAGCACGCCTATGGGCCGAGCCGGGGCGAGTTCACCGTGCGGGCCGAACGGACCGCCGACGCAATCGAGATCACGGTGAGCGACAACGGCCGCTGGCGCTCGCCACGCGGCGAGAACCGCGGCCGCGGACTGAAGATCATGGAGGCGGCGATGGACAGCCTCGACGTCCGAGCCGGCAGCGACGGTACGACAGTCATCATGCGGCGGGACCTGAGATGAGCATGCCGCTCGCCGATGTGCGGTTCCGGACGGAAGGACCCCTGGTGTGCGCGTTCGCGCGCGGGGACATCGACATGTCCAACGCGGCCGAGCTGAGGAGGGAGCTCAGCGCGGGCACTCCCAACGAGGCACTCGGCCTCATCCTCGATCTGAGCGAGGTGGGGTACCTCGACAGCGCCGGCATCCACCTGATTCACCATCTGCGGGCGGACCTTCAGGCCGGAGGCCAGACGCTCGTGCTCGTCCTCCCGGCGGCCTCGCCGGTCAACGCGACGCTCAGGCTCGCCGGCATCGACTGGCGCGATCAAACGAGGGAGACCGTCGAGGCGGCGAAGGACGTCATCGTCCCGAAGGAGCAGCCGGACATCGAAGCTCAGGCCCATAAGGGCCGGGGCTCGTAGATGTCGCGGTCGAGCTAGCCGGACGGGCCGGAGAGCCTCGCTTCGGGAAGCGTCGGCTGGAACAGCTCGACAGGGTTGCCCGCAGGGTCGTCGACGAGGACCTGCTTTCCGCCGACGCCTGTAACGATCTCGTTGCGCAGCCGGGCTCCGTGCTCGCGCAGGCGCGTAACCGTCGCCTCGATGTCCTCGACCTCGAGCTGAAATCGGTTCCAGCCTCCCGGCTCGGGCAGCCGACCATCGGGCATGGGCTGTCCGCCCCCCGGGCCGCCGCCGGGGGCGCTGAGTACAAGGCGAAGGTCTCCTCGTGAGAGCATCGCGAAGCTCGGGGCAGGGTGCATGTCCTCGTGGAAGCCGAGCTCTCGGCAGTAGAACTCAATCGCGGCATCGACGTCGTCGACGATGTATCGGACGCTGACCTTGGCCATGGCGTGCTCGCAGTAGTTAACACCCGTTCGCCGCCTTTCCGCTCGCGTGTCCGGCGGCTGCCTTGCCTTGCTCGGCCAGAACCGCTATACTGAACCTAATGGTTCAGTATTCCGCACCTGTCGACCGGGCCTTCGCGGCCCTAGCCGATCCGACACGACGCGCTGTTCTCGAACGGCTGGTCGTCGGCAGCGCTTCGATCAGCGAGCTCGCCGAGCCCTTCGGCATGTCGCTGACCGGGATGAAGAAGCACATCCGGCTGCTCGAGGAGGCGGAGCTGGTCACGACGGAGAAGGTCGGGCGTGTTCGCAGGTGCATGCTTGTGCCCTACGCCTTCGAGGGCATCAGCACGTGGGTGCAGCGGCTCGACCGCTTCGCGGAGGTCGTCGAACGTACAAAAGGAGAACGATGAGCAACACAACCGTCACCACCCCGAACGAGCTCGAGATCCGGGTCGAGCGGACCTTCGACGCGCCACGCGGGCACGTCTTCAGTGTGTGGACCGACCCTCAGCTGATCCCGGAATGGTGGGGCGAGGGCACGGTCGTCGAGGAAATGGACGTCCGACCTGGCGGTAGGTACCGCTTCCGCACCACCCACGGCGTCATCGAGGGCGAGTTCCGTGAGGTGCAGCCGCCGCAGCGCCTCGTCCAGACGTTCCAGAACCATCTGCAGACGCTCGAGTTCGAAGAGGTGGGGGAGCAGACCAAGCTGACGCAGACGATGAGCTTCGAGACGACCGAGCAGCGCGACATGACGATGCAGTACGGCGTCGAGGAGGGAGCCAAGCGAGGTATGGATCGGGTCGACGCGCTTCTCCGGCGGCTGCGCGAGGCCGAGCAAGCCCAGTCGCGATGACGCCGGCTGCAGCAACGGATACCCGCTCACCCGCGCCGCCGGTGGCGGACACGCACGCTCTGATCCGCGTGCACGGCGCGCGGGTTAACAACCTCAAGGACATCAGCGTCGAGATCCCGAAGCGCCGGCTGACCGTGTTCACCGGCGTCTCGGGATCGGGCAAGAGCTCGCTCGTGTTCGGCACGATCGCCGCTGAGTCACAGCGGTTGATCAACGAGACCTACAGCGCCTTCGTGCAGGGATTCATGCCGACGCTGGCGCGACCGGAGGTCGACCTGCTGGAGGGACTGACGACCGCGATCATCGTCGACCAGGAGCGGATGGGCGCTGACCCCCGCTCCACGGTCGGCACCGCGACTGACTCGGGCGCGATGCTCCGCATCCTCTTCAGCCGCCTGGGTAAGCCGCAGATCGGGGGACCGGGGGCGTTCGCCTTCAACGTCCCCTCGGTCCGTGCGACCGGCGCGATCACAGTGGAGCGTGGCGCTCGCAAGGCCGTGAAGGCGACCTTCAGCCGCACCGGCGGCATGTGTCCGCGCTGCGAGGGCCGCGGTGCGGTCAGCGACATGGATCTCTCGCAGCTCTACGACGAGAGCAAATCGCTCAACGAGGGCGCACTCACGATCCCCGGCTATACGGCGGGCGGTTGGAACTTCCGCCTTTACGCGTCCTCGGGCTTCTTCGACCCCGACAAGCCGATCCGGAAGTACACCAACAAGGAACTGCACAACCTGCTCCACCGCGAGCCTACGAGGATGAAGATCGCGGGCATCAACATGACCTACGAGGGGCTCATCCCGCGGATCCAGAAGTCGATGCTCGCCAAGGACAGGGAGGGCATGCAGCCGCACATTCGCGCCTTCGTGGACCGCGCGGTCACGTTCGGCGTCTGCCCCGAATGTGATGGCACCCGCCTCAGCGAGGCGGCGCGCTCATCGAAGATCAAGGCGATCAACATCGCCGACGCCTGCGCGATGCAGGTCAGCGACCTCGCGGAATGGGTCCGCGGCGTGAAGGAGCCGTCGGTGGCACCGCTGCTCGCCGTGCTGCAGAGGACGCTCAACTCGTTCTCCGAGATCGGGCTGGGCTACCTGAGCCTCGACCGCCCAACGGGCACGCTGTCGGGTGGTGAGGCCCAGCGGGTCAAGATGGTCGGTCACCTCGGTTCCTCGCTCACCGATGTCACCTATGTCTTCGACGAGCCGACGATCGGGCTGCACCCCCACGACGTCGAGCGCATGAACGACCTGCTGCTTCAGCTGCGCGACAAGGGCAACACCGTGTTGGTCGTGGAGCACGAGCCGGAGACGATCGCGATCGCCGACCACGTGGTCGACCTGGGGCCCGGTGCGGGGACGGGGGGCGGGACGGTCTGCTTCGAGGGGGCGGTCGAGGGGCTGCGGGCCGCCGGCACACTCACCGGCCGCCATCTCGACGACCGCGCCGGCCTGAAGCCGTCGGTGCGCGCGCCGTCCGGGCGGCTGGAGATCCGCGGCGCCGACACGCACAACCTGCAGGCCGTCGACGTCGACATCCCCCTCGGCGTGCTGGTCGTCCTCACCGGGGTGGCGGGCTCGGGCAAGAGCTCGCTGGTCGAGGGCTCGGTGGCCGGGCGCGACGGCGTAGTGTCGGTCGAGCAGGCACCGATCCGCGGCTCCCGTCGGAGCAACCCGGCGACTTACAGTGGGCTGCTCGAACCGATCCGCAAGGCGTTCGCCAAGGCCAATGGTGTGAAGCCCGCGCTCTTCAGCGCCAACTCCGAGGGCGCCTGCCCCAACTGCAACGGCGCCGGCGTCATCTACACCGACCTGGCGATGATGGCCGGCGTGGCCACGACGTGTGAGGAGTGCGAGGGGAAGCGCTTTGACGCATCGGTGCTTGAGTACACGCTCGGCGGGCGGGACATCAGCGAGGTGCTCGCGATGTCGGTGAGCGAGGCGGCGGAGTTCTTCGGCGACGGCGACGGCGACGCGCGCACGCCGGCAGCGCACAGCATTCTCGTGCGGCTCGTAGACGTCGGGCTCGGCTACCTGAGCCTCGGCCAGCCGCTCACCACGCTGTCCGGGGGCGAGCGCCAGCGGCTGAAGCTGGCCGCGCACATGGCCGAGCAGGGCGGCGTCTACGTCCTCGACGAACCGACGGCGGGCCTGCATCTCGCGGACGTCGAGCAGTTGCTCGGCCTGCTCGACCGGCTCGTCGACTCCGGCAACTCGGTCATCGTCATCGAGCACCACCAGGCGGTCATGGCGCACGCCGACTGGATCATCGACCTGGGGCCCGGCGCCGGCCATGATGGCGGCCGGATCGTCTTCGAGGGCACGCCGGGTGACCTCGTCGCCGGGCGCTCGACGCTCACTGGAGAGCACCTCGCGGCCTACGTCGGAAGCTGACTGCAGAGCCGCGTGGCTCTTTCAGGGATGATGCCCGCGAGTTGATCGCTCGTCGTGTCGCGTCTCGGCTGATTCGAAGCGCCATGGTGCTGGCCGTCCTTGCGCTCGCCTCTGCATCCCAGGCGGTTGCCCGCAGCGCGGTGGTACACGCCGGACAGGCGCGGTTCGAGGTCCTGACGCCCACGCTGATCAGGCTGGAATTCGCGCAGGACGAGCATTTTCAGGACGCGCCGACGCTGACGGCGACACGCGCGCACCTGCCGGTGCCCCGGTTCACGACACGCGTAAGCGGGGGCTGGCTGACGATCCGCACGCGCCGGGCGTCGCTCAGCTACCGGTTGGGCTCGGGCCCGTTCACGCAGGCCAACGTCCGGCTCCGCCTCGGGCCTGGCGCCCGCAGCATGCTCGTTCATCCGACAGCCGGAGCGACGGCGGGAAATCTGGGCGGCTGGACGCGCGCGCTCGACAACGAGGACGCGCCGGTCCCCCTGCATCCCGGAGTGCTCTCCACCGCCGGGTGGTACGTGCTCGACGACACCGCCACGGCTCTGCTCACGACGAGCGCGCCTGGGTTCGCGCTGCGCCCGGCGCACGACGGTGCCTACCAGGATTGGTACCTGTTCGCCTACGGGCACGACTACGCGAGCGGCCTCGCCGATCTGCGCGCGATGACCGGGCCCGCCCCGCTGTTGCCGCGCAGCGCGTTCGGCGTGTGGTTCTCGCGCTATTACCCCTACTCAGAAGCGGACTACCACACGCTGCTCGGGCAGTTCCGCGCCAACCGAGTGCCGCTCGACACGCTGTCGGTCGACACCGACTTCAAGCGCGAGAACAACGCCGTGGGAGCGGCAGCGGCGGCGACGGTGGCAGGTGCGCCCGGCCGGCCCTACAGCTGGAACGGGTGGGAGTGGGACACGCAGCTGTTCCCCGACCCGCAGCGGTTCATCGACTGGGCGCACAGCCAGGGCTTGTCGCTCGCGATCAACATCCATCCCTCGATCGACTCCACCGACCCGCAATACGCGGCCACGGTCGCGCGCGCCGGACCGCTCAGCCAAGACGCGGGCTGCCGAGTGCTCCAGGCCGACCCGCTCGGTACGTGCATGACCTTCAACTGGCACGACGCGAGCCAGCTCAGCGCGTACTTCGCGCTGCATCGACCTTTCGAGCAGCAGGGGATCGACCTGCTCTGGCTCGACTGGTGCTGCGAGGGCCCGCAGCAAAGCCTTCCCGGTCTCACCGACGACACGTGGATCAACTCGCGCTACTACGCCGAGCAGCGTGCCCGGGGCTCTCGGTGGCCGGCGTTCTCGCGGATTGGCGGCGCCTTCGCCGAGACCGGGGCCGACGGGCCGGACAACGACCGGGCGGCCGAGGGGACCGGTGCGTTCGCCGAGCACCGCTACACGATCCAGTTCACGGGCGACACCTGCGCGACGTGGTCGATGCTTGCGTTCGAGGCGCAGCTCACGGCCAGCGAGGGGAACATCGGGCTTCCCTACGTGAGCCACGACATCGGCAGCTACAACGGAGCGTCCAGCACCCTCGCGTGCGGGCAGCAGGACTATGCCGTGCTCCCCGGCGCGTCCGCCACACGCCACCTGCCCGATGATCTGTATGCGCGGTGGGTGCAGTTCGGGACCTTCCAGCCGCTCGACCGCCTGCATTCAAACCACGGCGACCGCCTGCCTTGGGAGTACGGCCAAGCAGCCGATCGCTCGGCCACGACCTTCCTCCAGCTCCGGGAGGAGCTCGGTCCCTACGTCTACACCCTGGCGCGGCATGCCTACGACACCGGCCAGCCGATCAGCGGTGCCCTGTACCTCCAGTGGCCGACCCAGCCGAACGCCTACCGGCACCCGAGCGAGTACACGTTCGGCCCGGACGTGGTCGTCGAGCCCGTCACCGCTCCGGGGGACCCGGCTGCGACGACGCTCTGGGTCCCGCCGGGAACCTGGACCGACTACTTCACTTCTCAGCACTTCAGTGGCCCGCGGGAGGTGACCCTCACGGTCCCGCTCTCGCAGATGCCGGTGCTCATACGCGACGGCGCAATCATCCCGACGCAGCCCTACACGCCCTACACGCACCCCGGTGCTCCGGCGAGCTTGACGCTCAGCGTGTTCGCCGGCAGGCGTGGGCGATTCGCGCTCTACGACGACCAGGGCCTCGGGTTCGGTTACCAGCACGGGCTCTACGCCTGGACGCGCATGTCGGAGCGCCGCCGCGGCCGGCTTTTTTCGCTGACGATCGGCAGGATGAAGGGAAGCTTCGCCGGAAAGCCTCGCGTGCGCACCTGGTCGGTACGAGTGATCGGTGTCCGCCGGCCTCACGGGGTTCGCGCAGGCGGGCGTCGCAAGCGCTGGAGCTACGACCCGGCCACCCGTACCCTCACCGTCAGTCTCGGACGGGTGCCGACCACTCGCGCGGTCACCCTGACGGCGAGGTAGACCCGCCGGCGGTAGACCCGCCGCCGGCATGCCGTGCGATTACCCGGTACACGGCGTCGGGATCTTCGATCTGGGGGTAATGCCCGAGCCCGGGCAGGCGGGTGAGCTCGACGCCGGGGCGTAGTTCCAGCACCGCCTGGAGAACCGCCTCGGTGCAGATCGGGTCGCGCTCGGCCCACGCCAGCTCGAGGCGTCCGGGCCACTCGCGCAGCGCCCGGTGCCAGCGCTCGGCGAACGGCGGCGTCACGCGCTCGTGGTTGTAGTAGATCAGGCGATCGAGAAGACGATGGCCGTGCTCGTGCCGCAGAAGCGACCACTGGTCGTCTGCTTCAGCGGGACCGAGCGGGTGGGTCTCGGAAAAGATGCCGGCGAACTGACGGCGGAACGAGTACTCGTTCGTGAGCCGGGCGGCGAGGGGCCCAGCCCGGCTCAGCAACAGCTTCTGACCCCAGAGCAGGCTGGCCCGCTCCCGCACGAGGCTCGCGTTGAACAGCACGACCGATCGCAGCTCGAACGGCAGTGCTTGGTCGAGATCACGAGCTAGCAGCTCGGTCGCGACCGAGCTGCCCATGTCATGGGCGACCACCGTCACCTGCGTGTCCGTCAAACCGAGCCGATCGACCAGCGCCCCGACGACGTCGGCCTGGATCTGCAGCGAGTAGACGAGGTCGCGGGGCTTGTCCGAGAGGCCGTAGCCGAGGAAGTCGAAGACGATCAGCCGATGGCCGTCGAGCCGGTCGAAGGCATGCCGCCAGTCGTACGAGCTCGAGGGATAGCCGTGCAGGAAGAGCAGCGGCGGGCGGTCGGGATCGCCCGCGCGCTCGCGGACGAAGATCCCGCGACCGGCGATCTCGATCAGGGCGCCTGATTGCCGCCAGGCCGCGGTCCGCGTGGTGAGTTCTGCCATTTCGCCGAGGCTACGGGCTCAGCGCCGTCAGGAGGCCTCGGGCCGTGGCCTGGAAGCGGTCTATGTCCCCGTATGGCCGAGCAACGAGCATCGCGCCTTCGAGCGTGCTCACGATGAGGCGTGCCGTTTCACGGGGGGCTCCGGCGAATTGCAGGCTGCCGTCGGCTCGCCCCTGCTCGAGCACCCGCTCCAGCCAAGCTTCGTTCTCGTCGAAGAATGCGATCAAACATTCGCGGATGGTCTCCGGGAGGGTCGCGTACTCCGCGGCGAGCATGCCGCACAGGCACATGCGATGTCCCAGCAGCACCTCGGCATATAGAGCGGCGTAGGCCTCGAGCTTGGCGTGAGCCCCGGGTAGCTCGCGCTCGATCTGGTCGAGGGCGACGGAGAACCGCTCGGCATAGCGCGCAACCAACGCTTCGCCGAGATCCGTCTTTCCAGCGAAGTGGTAGTGGAGGCTGGCCTTCGTGATGCCGAGCTCGGCAGCGATATCGGCATAGCTGAAGCCATTGAACCCGCGCGCCTGAACGAGGTACTCCGCGCTGTCGAGGATTCTCGTCGCGGTGTCCGCACTGGGGGCGCGTGCCGGCCTCACGCTTGCTGTTTGTCTGTTCACGGACACGAATCTTTACCTAGCGGAGGTCTTGACATTTGACCTACTAGTAGGTAAGACTAGCAACCTGGCCGATGACCGTCACCGTTACGCACCTCGACGAATGCGAATCGACCGGGAACTGGCACCTGGTTCGACGGACGCTCGGCGTTCGGGCGTTCGGCGTGAACCTGGTCGACCTCGCGCCCGGCGAGCAGATACCGGAACACGACGAGACAGCGCGGGACCAGGAGGAGGTCTTCTGCGTCATCAGTGGCCGCCCCACCATCGTGATCGACGGTGCCGACCATCCCGGGCAGCCCGGGAGCTTCGCGCGCCTGGACCCCGAGCACAGGCGGACGGTTCGCAACGACGGCGATCAGACGGCCAGCGTGCTGATCGTCTCGGCGCCTCGGTCGAGCGGCTACCAGCCGATGGAGTGGGCATGACGAGCGCTACGGCGGAGCTGCAGGAGACCATCGCGGCCTACAACGACGCGTGGAACGATCACGACGTGGACCGGATCCGGTCATTGCATGCACCGGACATGGTCTTCGAAAACCACACTGCGGGCGAGACGGCCCAGGGCGAGGATGCCGTGCGGCACATCGCGAGCATCTTCGAGGCGTGGCCCGATATCACGTTCACCACTCGCCGGCTCTACGTGCGTGAGGATCTCGTGGTGCAGGAGTGGACCGCGCGCGCGACCCACGTGAGGCCGCTCCAGCGCGGAGAGATCGTGGCCGAGCCCACTGGGCGAACCGTCGAATGGGAGGGAATGGACGTGATCCCATTCGAGCACGGAAAAATCAAGCGCAAAGACGTCTATTCGGACTCGGTTTCGATCCTGCGCCAAGTGGGCCTCCTGTAGCAACCAAAATCAGGTGCATTCAGGGCGGGCGGGGTCGCAGGCTACGTAGGAGAACGCTGCAGGCGGTCTGTCGCGACTGCCGCTGCGGGTTTGCGCCGGCGGCGGCATGGGAAGAGCGAGGACGAGGGTTGGCCACGACAAGGAGGCTCTGATGGACGATCGGGACCGCGTGTCGAAAGACGAGATCGAGGCCGAGGAGGCCGTATCTCTTCCCAATAAAGAAGTTCTCTCCCTGCTCGACGTGAACGCCAACGTCGACCTCGGGCTGGATCTCGCCGCGCCGGTTGACCTGGCCGCGGCCGCGAACTTGAACGTCGCCGCTCCCATCGAGGCCTCGGCAGCCGCCAACGTGCTCAGCCCCGGCGCCGAGACCGTGGCCGCAGCCGAGCAGCACGGCACGCTCGATCAGAGCCTCAGTGGCAGCGCCACCGCCGATGCTCCGCAGCACGCCACCGTCGGACAGTCCGGCTCTACCGGCGCCGGCGGCGCCGCCACTCCGGAGGCGGGCGGCACTGCGGCCGGCGCCGCGGACCCGGCGGCCGCAGGCGCACATCCGGCGACGCCCGCGGACGGCGCCTCCACTGGCAGCACCCCCGCCGACGGCAGCGCGGCCACTCCGGCTCCGGGTGCGACCGAGCCGGCACCGGCTGCGACCGAGCCAGGCTCAGCCGCAGCCACACCGGCGGCGGGCGTGGCGGGCGCCGCCTCAGGCGCCACGGATGCCGCAGCCGGCGCCGCCGGCGCGGCTGGAGGCGCGGTCGATGGCGCCGTCCACGACGCCACAGGCGCGTCCGGCGCGGCCGGCGCCGTGCCGGCTGCGGGCGCCGCGAGCGGTGCTGCTGGTGCCGCCGCAGGCGCCGCGGCGGGCGCGGCCGGCTCAGCCGGTCATGCCCTCGAGGGTGCCGCCGGTTCTGCCGGCCAGGCAGCCGGGGGAGCCACCTCCGGCGCGACCGGCGGGGTGGACTCGCTGCTGAACGGCGGCAGCCTGCTCGATGCGAACGTGAACGTCGACGCCAATGCCAACCTCGCCGCCCCGGTGGACGGCGCGGTGGCGGCGAACGGCAACGTCGCAGCGCCGCTCGATGCGGCGGTCGGGGCCAACGTCGGCTCACCGGATGCCGTCTCGGAGGCGCTGGCGCCGCAGGAGGTCGACATCTCGCAGAACCTCGATCACGTCTCGGCTGACGCCACGGCTACTCAGGACGCCAGCGTCTCGCAGGATCAGCAGCAGCAGTGACCAGCGCCTAGTGCGCGTCATTCATGACCGCTACAGCTGAGCCTCCGAGGACGGTCGAGGCGCCCGCCGGCGCTGCGCTGAGCCGCGGCGCCGGCGTGGAGCTGCTCGGCGAGGTTCACGGGTCCGGCTACCGCGACGGCGCGGCGCTCGTCCGGCGCGCCGACGGACAGATGGTTCAGCTCGGGCCGCTGATGTACTCGGTGCTCGAGTGTGTCGACGGCCGGCGGGACGTCCGGGAACTGGCGGGCGCCGTCTCGGAGCGGCTGGGGCGCCGCGTTGACGCCGACGACGTGGCTCTGCTGGCCAAGAAGCTTGCCGACCAAGGGCTGCTCGCGGGAAGCGAGCACAAGGCGCCGCCGCGGCGCAATCCGCTGCTGGCGCTTCGTTGGAAGGTCCTGGTCACCAACCCGGCGGTGACCAAGCGGCTGACGGCTCCCCTCACCTTCCTGTTCCGGCCCTGGCTGATGTGGCCGGTCCTCGCCGGCTTCGGCGTGGTGTTCTGGTTCGTGCTGATCCACAAGGGAGTGGCCTCGGCCACCGCGCAGGCGTTCAACCGGCCTGGGCTGCTGTTGCTCGTGTTCGCGCTGGGCGTCGCTTCGGCGGGCTTCCACGAGCTCGGCCACGCCGCTGCGTGCCGCTACGGCGGCGCGACGCCGGGGGGGATGGGGATGGGCCTGTATCTCGTGTGGCCGGCGTTCTACACCGACGTCACCGACGCCTACCGCCTACCGAAGCGCGACCGGTTGCGGGTCGACCTCGGCGGGCTGTACTTCAACGCGGTCGTCTCGGTGGTCACGCTCGCCGTGTGGCTCGTGTTGCGCGCCGACGCCCTGCTGCTGCTCGTGGCCTTGCAGGTCCTGCAGATGGTCAAGCAGCTCTCGCCCGTCATCCGCGCCGACGGCTACCACATCCTCTCCGATGCCACCGGCGTGCCGGACCTGTTCGCGCACATGGGACCGACGCTGCGCCGTCTTCTCCCCGGTCACCGTGACGAGCCGACGGCTCTGACCGGCCGGGCTCGCTTCCTGGTCACAGCGTGGGTCCTCATCGTCGTTCCCGTTCTGGCCAGCCTGATGTTCGGCGCGATCCTGCTGCTGCCCAAGCTGGCGACGAGCGCATGGGACAGCGGCCATCAGATCTTGAACGCGATCCCGCACGACGCCGACCACGGACAGATCCTCGACGTGCTGGCCTCGATCGTGCGCCTGCTGGCCCTCTGCCTGCCTGTTCTCGGCAGTCTGCTCGTGACCCAGAAGGTCCTCCGAACCACTGTCTCCAAGGCTCGAAGCTGGAGCCGGGGCAGCGCGGCTCGCCGCAGCGCCGTGCTTGCGGTGGCGGCCGGCGTGATCGCGCTCCTGGCCTGGGCGTGGTGGCCGTCCGGCCAGTACAAGCCTGTGCGCGCCAACCAGGGCGGGACGCTCGGCAGCCTCGTGAGAATGCTGGTCGCGCCGAAGACGGCGGTTCGCCCGGCGGCCCCGATCGCCACGGTCCAGTTGACGCCCGGAAAGCACCTGGCCGTGGCCATGATCCCCGTGGGCGGAGCGACGAAGCGCCACCCGGCGTTCTTCCTCATCCCGGGGCGAAAGGGCCAGCCGGCGATCGCGCTCATGAGCGACTCGACGCCCGATCCGGCTGACGCGAGCGGTGGAACGCTTTCAGGCGCCCAGGCAGCGGGTGGGGCGGCCGCCGCCGGTGCCTCAACCACGACGCCGGCGACCACGACCGCCGGCGGCACCAGCGCGACGAGCACGACGCCATCGCCGGCCAGTGGTGGGTCTTCGTCAGCGACTGGTGGCGGCGGCGCGGTTCGTGCCACGGCGTTCCCATTCAAGCTGCCGTCATCTCCCGGTCCTGGTGGCACGCAGGCGGTGGCTCTCGGGCACAAGAACGGCGGCGTCAAGTACGACATCGCCTATTCGCTGGTCACCGTGAGCAACGGCGCGGCCGTCACCGAGAACAACAGCGCCTACGCGATCGCCAGCTGCAAGGGCTGCACGACCGTCGCGGTTTCGTTCCAGGTCGTGCTCGTGATTGGGCAGAGCAACATCATCGATCCGGTGAACGCCGCCGGCGCGCTCAACTACGACTGTCCGGCCTGCACGACTACCGCGATCGCCGACCAGATCGTCGTGACCTTGAAGTCTCAGCCCTCGGCCGCCTTGGTGGCGACGCTGCGCCAGGACCTGAGGAAGCTGGACGCGCTGCCGGCGCTGGGCACCGGCGGGACGCCCGCGGCCGTGGCGTCGCAGGTGGCTGCGGTCCAGCAGCAGATCGAGACTCAGCTCAATGCCAGCGGCCTGACGGCAAAGCCGCTCAGCGCATCATCGACCGGCGGGTCGAGCTCGCAGACCTCGACGCACACCACGACGGCCTCGAGCAGCTCCTCGACGACACCGGGGGTCGCGCCAACCACCACCTCCGCCGCGACGACGACCACCGCGACGACGACCGCGACGACCACCGCGACTTCACAGCAACCGCCGGCGACCACCACGACCTCGACGACGACTCAGGCCGCTCCGCCGTCCACGACGAGCCCCAGCTCGACGTCATCGACACCGGGCGGCTGACCTGGTGCTCCGGGCCGGGGCCTAGACGCTATCCGGGTCGGCTTCAGCCCAGCCGGACGTCACCCTCCGGGGTGAGCGTCCAGTGCGGGTTGTGAGCGACCTCCCACGGATGCCCGTCGGGGTCGATGAAGACGGAGCTGTATCCACCCCAGAACGTCTGCGCCGGCTCGCGGCCGATCTTCGCGCCTGCGGCTCGCGCCTCCTCGGTGACGGCGTCGACCTCATCCGGGGAACCCACGTTCAGCGCCAGCGTCACGCCGCCCCAGCCGCCGCTGTCCGTCACGCAGCTGTCCTCTGCGAGGTTCGAGCGGCTCCACAGCGCCAGCACCATCCCGCCGGCCTGGAAGAAGGCGACATCGTCCTCGAGTCCGGCCTTGGTGCGCCATCCCATTGCCTCGTAGAAAGCGCGGGCGCGGCGCAGGTCAGTCACTCCCAGCGTGATGAGCGAGACACGCTGTCGCACGCTTCTCGTCTCGCCGCGCAAGCCGGACCGTAAACGGCGACCTTGTCGTACGGTGTCAGCGTGAAGGTCGAGGAGAGCGTGGAGATCGCGCGTCCCCCAGACGCGGTTTGGGAGGTGGTGTCCGATCCCGTCAACGATCCCCGCTGGTGCTCCAAGGTCAAGGCGGTGCGCCGAACTGGACCCGCGACGTGGAATGTCGTCCACAAGCCGGTGCCCCTGCGGCCCGCGGCGGAGCTCTCGGTGCAGCAGATCCTCTCTGAGCCGGGGTCACGCCTGAAGCTCCGCGAGGAAGACGACGCTGCCGTGTTCGATGTCGAGTACCGGCTGGAGCCGACTGCCGCCGGCACGCGGTTCACGCAGATCAGCACCTTCGAGTGGAAGAAGCTGCCGGGCCCCCTGCACGGGTTCTTCGCCCGCGGTGTTCGCCGGGACGTCCGCGGCCAGCTCCGGCGTCTGAAGGGGTTGCTGGAGGGCGCCTAGAGCACACCCCGCGTCAGCCAGACTGCATATGCAATGCTATGGCAGACATGGCCGAGCGCTTGACCTTGGGGGAAGCCGCGAAGGCCATCGGCGTGAGCCAGGACACGCTTCGCCGCTGGGACCGGTCGGGAAAGCTGCGTACGCAGCGCGATGATCGCAACCGGCGCCTGGTTCCCGCCTCGGAGGTGCGCCGCCTCAGCGCCCGGCGCCGGCGCCACACCACCGGCGCTCGTCTGTCGGCACGCAACCGGTTCACCGGCACCGTGCGCTCGGTCGAAGCCGATGGCGTGATGGCGCTCGTCGAGATCGAGGCCGGGCCGTTCCTGATCACCGCTGCGGTCACGCGGGACTCGGTCGAGGAGCTGGGACTCGTCGAGGGCGACGAGGCCACGGCCACGGTGAAGGCAACCTCGGTGATGATCGAAAGGGAGGCGAAGTGAAGCGGATACTGGCCGTGGTGGTCGCGCTCGGCGCGCTGGCGGGGTGCGGGAGCTCAGGGAGCTCGTCGGGCTCCTCGAGCGCGGGCAAGGCGAATCTGACCGTCTCGGCAGCCGCGTCGCTCAAGGCCGCCTTCACGGCTTACGCGCAGCAGTTCACTTCCGCCTCCGTCCACTACTCGTTCGCGGGATCGGACATCCTGGCGGCCCAGATCGAGCAGGGCGTCAAGCCTGACGTGTTCGCCTCAGCGAACACCAAGCTCCCCGACGCGCTCTACGCCAAGGGTCTCGTGAGCCAGCCCGTCGTGTTCGCGGCCAACCGGCTCGTCGTCGCTGTGCCGGCACATGATTCGAAGGTCGGGAGCTTGGCCGATCTGCAGAAGCCGGGAGTCACGATCGCGATCGGCTCGGCGACCGTCCCGATCGGCTCCTACACCCGGGAGGTGCTGGCCAAAGCGGGACCCGCGAGCAAGCGGATCCTCGCCAATGTCCGCTCGGAGGAGGCCGACGTCAGCGGCATCGTCGGCAAGCTCACCCAGGGCGCCGTCGACGCGGGCTTCACCTATCTCACCGACGTACGCGCGACGCACGGAGCACTGAAGGCCATCGAGCTGCCGGCCGCACTGCAGCCGGTGGTGGCGTATGGGGTAGCCGTCGTGAAGGGCGATCCGCACCCGGCGCAGGCCAGAGCCTTCATCGCGGGACTCCTGCACGGACCCGGCCGCACCGATCTGCGCCGAGCCGGGTTCCTGCCGCCGCCTCACCCGTGATCACGCGCGCGGGGTTCCGGCTCCTGCTCACGGCCGCGCTGTCGGTGACGCTGCTGTTCCTCGTCCTCCCGGTCGTGGCCATCTTCACCCATTCTTCTCCGGCACAGCTCGTGAACAGCCTCGGTGACCCCGCGACGACGGATGCGCTGCGGCTTAGCCTCGAGACGACGGTGATCGCCCTCGCCGTGATCGTCATCGTCGGCACCCCGGCGGCGTACCTGCTGGCCACGCGCAGGTTCCGCGGCCGTTCGGTCGTGGTCACGCTCGTCGAGCTGCCGCTCGTGCTGCCGCCCGCCGTCGCCGGCATCGCGCTCCTCGCTGCGCTCGGCCCGGCCGGGATCCTCGGCGGAGCGCTCCGGGACGCGCACGTCGAGCTCGTACTGCAGACCGCGGGAGTGGTGGTGGCGCTGATCTTCGTCTCCGCGCCGTTCTATCTCCGTCAGGCTCAGGCCTCCTTTCAGGCCGTCGACCCGGTCCTGCTGGACGCGGCGCGGACGCTCGGCTCCACCGAGGCCGCCGGCTTCGTACGCGTTGCCGTCCCGGTTGCGCTCCCCGGCCTGCTCGCCGGACTGGCTTTGGCCTGGGCGCGAGCACTGGGAGAGTTCGGGGCCACGCTGATGTTCGCGGGATCGTTCCGGGGCATCACCCAGACCGCGCCGCTGGCCATCTATGACCAGTTTGCGACCGACTTTCCGGCCGCGCTGGCCCTGTCGGCGATCCTCGTCGCGGTGGCCGGTGGGCTGCTGCTGGCGGTAAAGCTCCTACCGGGAGAGGTCGCAATTGGCGGTGCTGCGCGCTGAGCTCGCTCACCGCGTCGGCGGCATCGAGCTCGACGTCTCCCTCGAGGTTCCGGACGGGCGCTGCCTGGCGCTGGCCGGGCCGTCGGGTGCCGGAAAGACGACCGTCCTGCGCCTGCTCGCGGGGGCGCTGCGGCCAGACGAGGGCCGGATCAGCTACGGCGACGAAGTCTGGGTCGACACCCGGCGCCGAATCTGGTGCCCGCCCGAACGCCGCCGGTGCGGCTACGTGTTCCAGGACTACGCGCTGTTCCCCCACCTCAGCGCCTGGCGCAACGTCGCCTACGGCCTGCGCTCCGTGTCCGGGCCCGACCGGCGGGCGACGGCGTGCGGGGTGCTCGAGCAGATGGGGCTCTCCGCGCGAGTAGAGGCGAAGCCGGTCACCCTCTCAGGCGGCGAGCGTCAGCGCGTCGCCCTGGCGCGGGCCCTTGCGCCACAGCCGGACGTGCTGCTGCTGGATGAGCCGCTGTCGGCTCTGGACGCCCGCAGCCGCGCCGGCGCCGCACGCACGCTGACCCAGAGCCTTCAGGCACAGGACATCCCGGTCGTCCTCGTAACCCACGCCTTCGACGAGGCGGCCCTGCTGGGGGATGAGATCGGCGTCATCGACGGCGGCCGGATCGTCCAGCGCGGGAGCGCGAGCGAGCTCGCCGCGTCTCCGGCCACGGCGTTTGTGGCCGACTTCACCGGCGCCGTCGTGCTCACGGGCACCGCGTACCCTGCGAGCGATCGGCTGACCGCCGTCGACCTCGACGGCGGTGGCGTTGCGTGCTCGACCGACCCGGGGTCCGGCCGGGTGGCGCTGAGCGTGTATCCCTGGGAGATCACGCTCGGTCACGTCCGTGCGCCTGTGGACGAGTCAGCCCAGAACCGGCTCGCTGCGCGCGTCACGTCGGTGACGGCGATCGGCAACCGCGTGCGCGTCGGCCTGGCCGCCGGCCAGCCGCTCGTGGCCGAAGTCACCGCCAGGGCAGTCTCCGACCTGCAGCTGGAGGTGGGAGCCGAGGTCACCGCCAGCTTCAAAGCCACGGCGACGCGGCTCGCGTCGTTGTGACCTCGGTCAGGACGAAGAGCTCGACACCGCGCGGGGCGCCGTCTGCACCAGCACATTTCCTGACTGATCCAGTGCCTGCACGGCGACCCAAGCCGTGTCCGGCGGCACCGAGAGCGAGGTTTCAAACCCGGCGGTGGGCTTGGTGGCCAGCGGCGCCAAGGACGTTGGGCCGGCCCCGCCGAGCACGCGCCATTGCCTGACCTCGGTGGCGCCGTTCCAGCTCACGAACACGTCAACCGCTTGGGCGCCGGCGGCGATCGCGACGTCGGGGTCGGCCGCCGGTCGTCCCGTCCAGTCCTGCTTGAACGCTCGATAGGACAGGGTCCCGGGAGCCAGGCGCCCATCCAGGACGACGTGGCCGTCCCCGTCGAACTCGGTGAAGTAGCTGGAGTCACCCCAGCCAACGAAGACGTGACCGTGGCTCAGCTCCTGGACGCTGCCGAGGGCCGGCGAGAGGACCGGGGGGTGATGGTGATAGTCGGCGAGGAACCGTGCGCGCCGCCCGCGCTCGTCGAGCCCCAGGACGAGGGCGCGCGACTGGCTGGCCTGGTTGGGCGGGCCGCCCTCGTTGTCGAAGATCGTCGTCCTGCCACCGGGGTGGACGGTCACATGATGCTGAAAGGCAAAGTGCGTTCCGGCCCCCATCGCAAAGTCGCTGTTGCGGCCGCCGAGGCGCCACAGCACCTTGCCGGTGCGGCGATGCACCTTGTACGCGGCCCACGTGTTGCGGGCGGAGATGACCAGATGCCCGTCGGCGGGATCGATGGCGATCGAGTTGATGTGAAAGTAGTCCCACGCCAGGCTGCCGGTGGTCGGCACCACGCTGTAGGACTCGCCCAGCCCGACGTGCGCGTCGCTACGCCATTGGAAGAGCACCTTGCCCGTGGCGACGTCCACCTCCTGCACGATTCCGTACCAGTAGGCGCCCCGGGCTGGACCGCCAAAGCGGCGCAGGTCGCCGAAGGCCCGGTCGTAGCAGGTGAACAGCGCGGTGCCCTGGTCGGTGAGCACGAAGTCGTGCAGGTCGGCGACGTGCCCGTTGCCGGCGTGGACCTGCGCGACCCGGCGGTAGTCCGAGCCGAAGATCTCGTAATGCCCGCGGCCATGAGCGCCGAAGACCCCGCCCTGAAACCAGGTCAGCACCGGCTCGCTTTGGTAGGACTGCACGCGGACGTTGAAAGCGCGGACGAGCGGGTTGCCCCGCTTCGAGACCGCCTTGAACCACACGACCCGGCCCTCGTTGTCGAGGATCAGCGGTCCCTGCTGACGATGGCCGGAATGGCACTCGGTGACGATCAGCCCGTCAACGGCACGATCCGAGGAAACCGACATGTGGACAACCGGAGGACGCAAGTCGGGTCGTGAGCGAAAGCTCTGCGTCTGCGCCGCCGTGCTGATCGCCGGCGGCCGCCGCGCGCGGGCACCGCGCGCCGTCACCACCGAGGCGCCCGCGAGTCCGGCCAAGGCGACGAACCCGCGGCGGCTGAGGCGGTTGCCGGCGACGGCTCCGTGACGGCGAATCGGCTCGGTCACCCGACCGTGTTGACGGCCGAGGTTCCGAGCACGTCCCCGCGGGCGTCATAGCCGACGACCTGAACGTAGGGCGCCGCGTTGATCTGGGTCGCGGTCTCAAAGCCGTTGCGGCCCACGGTGCGGGTGGGGCTGAGCGAGGACGGGCTCGTGCCGCTGAGCACGCGCCAGTAAGTGACCTGGGTGGCGCCGTTCCAGCTCACGTAGACCTTCGTGTACTTCCCGGCCCTGGCGGTGGCGACCGAAGGCGCGGTCTGGGGATAACCGGCCCAGGGCAGGCGGTAGGCGCGGTAGTTCGCGGTCGGGGTGACGAACCGGGCGTCGAACACGAGACGGCCGTGCTTGTCGTATTCGCTGAAGTAGGGCTGCTCCCCCCAGCCGACGAAGTCGCCGTCGTCGGGCAGCTGCTGCACGTTGCCCTCGAACTCCGCCATCAGCGGCGGCGAGTGCTTGAGCTGGGAGACGACCCTGGCCGTGTGGTGGCGCAGGTCGAGGATCAGCTTGATCCCGCGTGACTCCTTCTCCACGTTCGGCAGGCCGCCGCCATCGTCGAAGACGGTCACGAACAGGTCGTTGCTGGCCCGGACCCGCACGTCGTGCTGGAAGGCAAACGACGCGCCGGGACCCATCCGGAACGAGGAATGCTTCCCACCCAACGTCCAGATCGTCTTGCCGGTCGAATGGTCGACCTTGTAGGCGGCCCAGGTGTTGCGACCCGAGATCACCAGGTTGCCGTCCTTGTCGGGCTCGACCGAGTTCACGTGGAAGTAGTCGTAGGGCCGGCGGTGGGCTGACGGCGGCGGCTTGTGGGTGTCGCCCAGGCCGACGTGATCCAGGCTGTCCCACTGGAAGAGCACGAGACCGGTGGGGATGTCGATCTCCTGGACGACGCCGTCGAGCACGATCTGACGGCGCGAGCCGTGGACGGAGCGCGCATCCCAGTAGACGGGATTCACGGCCGTGATCAGCGCGGTGCCCTGGGGCGTGAGCTCGAACTCGTGCAGGTCGGCATCCACGCCGTTGGCGCCGTGCACGGTCGCGATCTCCTGGTAGAGGTCGTTCATGATGACGTCCTTGCCCCGGCCGGTCCCGGCGTTGACGTTGCCCTGCCACCACGTGAGCACGGGCTTGCCCAGATAGTTCTGGACCCGGAAGTCCGACGCCGTGGCGTTGCCCGGCAGCGGGTCGAACCACAGGAGGTTGCCCGCGGGGTCGAGGATCATCGGCCCGTACTGCAGCGGTCCGTACTGGGGGGCCACGAAGATGTCGCCCGGTGAGGCGGCCTTCGTCCGCTTGAGCACGCGTACGGCGTCGGGCGCCAGGCTCGGAGCGGAGTGAAAGCGAACGACGTCGCCGCGCATGCGCGGCAGCGCCGGACGCCCCCGGTACGGCACGAGGCCCGCGGGCTGGGCGACCGTGAAGCTGAACGTCCCGCCGGACCCCCCCAGGACCGGAAGCGCCGTGGTCACCGTGACGCGTTCGCCGGCGGTGAACGGATGGTCCGGCAGAAAGCTTCCACCACGGCCGTCGGAATCCGGCGCCAGGTGGCCCGTGTGGGCGCCGCTGCGCGACCCGCTGACGGCGATCTTGGCCGCCTGCAGGTCACTGAAGGCGACGCCTCGGAACGCGATCTGGGTCTGGGGGGCGGCCAGCCGGCTGCCCGCGACGGGGAAGACGGCCACGCCGGCGGCGCTCGCCGGCGACGCGCCGGCGGACAGGAAACCGGTCACCAAGCCCAGCACCAGCACGGCTGGCAGCGTCCATCGCTTTGCGGCGGCCCGCTCGGTCATCACATCTCCTCAACGCTTTAGTCGGCCTGCGCCCCAGTCCGGCCGCCGCTGAGGGCGACGCAGCCTCTCCCCATCGTACGAAATCGCGTGCGTCGGCCGTCAGCTACCCGCGGCCACCCCCAAGGCGGCGCTCAGCCCGGCGATGATCGCGCCGCCAACGGTGACCGACACGAACGACCGCGCGAAGCTCGTCTCGAAGAAGGTGTGCCGAAGCCAGGCCAGGATCAGGAGCTCGGCGGCGACGACGATGATTGCGGCGACGATCGCCGCGTGGTAGCTGCTGATCAGAAAGGGCAGGGTGTGAAAGACGCCCCCCAGGAATGTGCCGCCGCCGGTGATCGCGCCGCGCAGCAACGGGCTGCCGCGCCCGGTCAGATCGCCGGTGTCCGAGAGGCCTTCGGAGAACGCCATGCTGACTCCAGCCCCCAGCGCCGTGGCCAGGCCGGTGTAGAACGCGGTGATCGGCCGATGGGTTGCCAGCACAACGGCGAAGATGGGAGCGAGGGTCGAGAGCGAGCCGTCCATGAGGCCGCTCAGCGCAGGTTGCACCCGCTGGAGCAGGAATTCCTGACTGTGCACGGTGGGGGTTGGCAAGGACTCCATGGGAAGGCGTCGCCTCAGCTTACGGTCTGGCGCTGGGCGAGCTCAGAGTGGTTTAGCTCAAATCTAGGGTGTCGCTCTAGCCTGCCCGGGTGAGCTACGACCCCCCAGGCAGGCTCCGCGCGCGGCGGGGCCGGCAGCGAGCCCTACGCCGCCGGCGCCGCGCCCTCGCCGCGGCATGCTTCGTGCTCCTGGCGGCGCTCGTGGTGACCATAGGGGAGGAGGTGGGAAGGGGCGCGGTTCGGCACCACCGTCGCCATCCGCCCGCAGTCACGGCTGCCGGCGCCAGCGGGGCTTCGCAAAGCCGGGCTCACGTGTCCACGCCGTCGCGCCTCGACGCGGCCGCACAGCGCGCCATCAGCCGTCTGCTCGCGCTGCGGCAGCCGATCTATTGCGGCGGGCGGCGAGGGAACGAGGTCGCGTTCACGTTCGACGATGGGCCGGGGCCCTACACGCACCTCGCGCTGCGAAAGCTCGCGCAGGCCCGGGAGCGGGCCACCTTCTTCGTCGTCGGGCGCAACATCCCGCTCTATCCCGGCTACCTGCGCCGGGAGCTGCGGCTGGCCTCGATCGGCGATCACACTTACACGCATCCGGAGTTGACGGCGCTGTCGCCGCAGGCCGTCTACACGGAGATCGCCCGGACGGCGCGCGCGATCCAAGCGGCTTCCGGCGAGCGCCCGCGTCTGTTCCGCCCGCCGTACGAGCTGCACGACGCCACCGTCGACCGGATCGCCCGGCAGCTCGGGCTGCTCGAGATCCTCTGGGACGTCGACTCCGGTGACTCGCTGGGCGCCGACTGGGCGCAGATCATCCGCACCGTCGAGACGCGGGCGAAACCCGGGTCGATCGTGCTCATGCACGAGAATCGCGGCCAGACGATCCGCGCTCTGACAACGCTGCTGCCGTGGCTGCACCGCCATCACCTGCGATCGGTGAGCGTCCCCCAGCTTCTGGCGAGCGATCCGCCCTCGAGCACGCAGGTGCGCAGCGGTCTCCGCGGTTGCGGGATCAGCTCCGGGCCTGCGCGTCGCCCCGCTGGGGGCTGATGACTCGGCACGCACCGGGAAAGCCGCCGCAACCACACCGCCGCGCGTTTGTCGGCCCTACCCCCGGGTAGGACTTCATTCGTCTAATAGGACGAGGGAAGGTGAGGTAGATGCTCTTGGTTCTGGCAGTGATCCTGCTGGTGATTGCAATCGCCGGTGGCGTGATCGTCCATCCGCTGCTGTTCCTGTTGGCGATCGTGGCGCTGGTCATGTTCTTCAGCGGACGCCGGTAGGAGGCGAACATGGCCGTTGCCAGCAGACGCAGGGCAGCACCGGGGCGGGCCACCGCCGCGGCGGGCTCGTTCATCCTGCTGATCGCGCGCATCGTGCGCGTGATCGTGGGGATCATCGTCGCCCTGATCGTGGCCGCGATTCTCCTTCGCGTGTTCGGGGCCAACCCATCGAACGCGATCGTGAAGGACATCCACGACGCCGCGAGCTTTTTCGTCGGGCCGTTCAAGAACCTGTTTTCGATCAAGAACGCGAAGGCATCGATCGCGGTCAACTGGGGAATCGCCGCCGTCGTGTACGCGGTCGTCGGCGGGTTCATCGCGCGGCTGATCGCGCGAGCGGCGCCCGCCGCCTGAGCGCGGACGCCGTCAGCTCACCGCAGCTTGCGCGCGGAGCTCCTCGTCGAAGGCGAGGAGCTCGCGTTGCAACTCGCCGGCGGGCCCGATGCGATAGGCGCCCGTGCGAACGAGTGGCGGTGAGTAGGCGTGGATCGTCACCGCCGGCTCCTCGCCGGCGTGCAACACGCGGTGTATCGCCACCGGCGGGACCGTGATCGTGGATCCCGGACCGGCGATGCGGGTCTCAGGGGGTCCATCCAGGCGCAGGCGCTCCTCGCGCACGTGGCCGGAGATCACGGCGATCCCCGCCGCGGACACGTCGTGATCGTGAAAGCCCGTGTCCTGATCCTCGCTCCAGCAGATGACCCACGCGTTGACGTCGGCCTCATCCCAGATCAGCTCGTAGACGCGGGCATCGTCGGTGTGGCGCACCAGGTGCGACCAGATGGCGCGGTTCTCTGCGAGTTCGGCCGTGAAGCGCTGGAGCTCTGCCAGCGAGAGGCTCATGCCGGACTCCGCGTTCGCCCCAGTAGCACCGCGGCGTTCTCCTGCAGCATCGCCTCGCGGCCGCTGGGCACCGGTTCGGCCACCGGCCGGTCCGAGCCGTAGACGAGCTGTGACTCGCCCACCCGCCGCGCCATCGTCTCGATCGCCACCGGCCCGTAGCTCGAGGTGTCGTAGAAGCAGCCCGGGTCGCGCGGGTCAACCGCGGGGCCGCCGCGCGTGGTCAGTCGCTCGCTCAGCAGGGGCGCGCCGCCGGCCAGCATCGCGAACACGACCACGAGGTCAGGCAGCTCCCGCCGCCCGAACGCGGTGAACGTGAGCCACGCGGCCTGCATCTGCGTGACGTACTCGGTGAGCGCTCCCCACCACAGCGGCTCGCTCGGAGAGACCAGTCGTGGCCGGTCGCCGGGCGCCCGCCCGGGATGTACGAACACTGGCGCCCCAAGCCTTTGCGCCCGCTCGAGCACGGCGCCGTAGCGCGCGAGCTTCTCAGGGTCGGCCAGGGCGCCGGCGGGGAGCGAGATTCCAGCGCACCCGCGCCGCAGGAGCAGGTCGACGTCATCGGGCTCGGCGTCGTCGAGAGCCACGGGCCCCCAGGCCGAGAACGGATCGCCCAGCGACAACACGCCGTCCAGATGAGCCTCGATCAACCGGCGAGCGCAGTCACCCGGCAGCGCCTCGATGCCCACGGGGCTCGAGAGCGCCACCATCGCGTGGTCCAGCCGGTCGCGGTGGGCGAGGGCCGTGCGGCGCCGCGGGGCTTCGGCGCCGACGTCGATCACGTACGGCTGCTCGCCGGCGCTGTGCAGCACGGTCACGTCGTCGCTGTGCTCGACGAACGGCAGCTCGCGCCGCCCTGCCAGCGCATCGAGGAGGGGAGCGGTCCAGATGTGTTGGTGGACGTCTACGCGCATAAAGTCAATCAAGTTAGTTAAAAATACCAGCCAGACGCGCGGATCCCTGCGCGGCCGGGACCCGGCTGTCAGAATCGCCCGCGCCATGGAGCGAACGCTGCTCGGCGCCGAGCCCAGGTTCCGCGGAGGGCTGCACGAGGTCGCGCCTGGCGTCCTCGCCTGGCTTCAGCCCAACGGGGACTGGGGTGAGTCGAACGCCGCGGTGGTGGTGGGCGAGGGGGAAGCGCTCCTCGTGGACACCCTGTGGACGCCGGCACTGACGCGACGGATGCTCGACGCTATCGGAAGGCGCGTGGACGTCCAGATCAGGACGCTGGTCAACACCCACTCCGACGGCGATCACGTCTGGGGCAACCAGCTGCTGGCGGGCGCCGAGATCGTCGCCACTCGCACGGCGGCCGAGATCATCCGCGAGGAGCCGCCGGCCGGGGTCCAGCGTCTGCGCAAGCTCTCCTCCGTGCTCAAGCGGATGCCGGTGGTGGGCACGCTCGGCTCCTACACGTCGTGGATGCTCGCGCCCTACGACTTCGCCGAGGTGGCGCTGACGCCGCCCACGCGGGTGTTCGAAGGGACGCTCGAGCTGGACATCGGCGGCCGACTGGTCCGGCTCGACGAGGTCGGCCCCGCTCACACGCCGGGAGACCTGATCGTGCACGTTCCCGACGCCGAGGTCGTGATCGCGGGTGACACCTTGTTCGTGGGTGCGCACCCCGTCATGTGGGCCGGACCGATCTCCAGCTGGGTGAGGGCGCTCGAGCGGATCCTTGCGCTCGCTCCCGCCGTCGTCGTCCCCGGTCACGGGCCGCCCGCCGGCCGCGCCGAGGTACAGACGCTGCGTGACTATCTGCTGTGGCTGGAGAAGCAGGCGCTGTCCCAGCTCGAGGAGGGCCTCGCGCCCCGCGAGGCCGCGGCGCGGATCATCGAGAGCGCCGAGTTCCGAGACGCCGAGTGGAGCCGCTGGATCGGGACCGAGCGCATGGTCATAACGATCGCGATCATCGACCGCCACCGCCGAGGCGTGAGTCCCACCGTCGACCCGCGCGAGCGGGCGATGCTCTTCTCGCAGGTCGCGGCGCTGGCCCGCGCGCAGCGTGGGGACGTGCGGCCGTGATCGAGATAGCCGCCGGCGCCACCGTCCCCGCCCGCCAAGCAGACGTGTTCGCATTCCTGGCCGAGTGGCAGAACCACTGGGAGCTGACCGCGGCCAAGATCGAGCTGATCGAGCTCGACGAGGCGAGCGATGGTCCGCCCCGTGGCGTGGTCAGGATCCGGGGCCCGCTGGGGCTGCGGCGGACTGCGGTCACGCGCGTCATCACCGTCCGCGAGCCCACGCTCATCGCAGGCGTAGCCGAGCTCGGACGCCGCACCACCGCCCATGTGCGCTGGCAGCTTCGGCCGGCCGGGACGCGAACGCACGTGGTCCTCGCAGCGTCGGTGGCTTCCGCCGGCCCGCTCGACCGGCTCCTGCTCCGGCTCGGCGGTCGGGTGTGGATGCAGCGGCTGTTCGCTCGGACGCTCACGCTCCTGGCCGCGCGGATGCTAGCTGCGCCGGACAGGCTGCAGGCGGCCTGAGCTCAGCCGCGCGCGGCGGGCAAGGGCAGCGAGTCGAGCAGCTGCCAAGAGCTGGCCAGGAGGCGGGCCGGCGGGAAGTCGGGATCGTCGAGCGCCAGCCGCCCCTCCTCCTCGCCGATGCTCAGCAGCATCCGCGAGAGGATCTCGACGTCGAGCTCATCGGCTCCCGGCAGGCTCGAGATCCCCCACCGCACGAGCGGCTCGAGGCGGCGGGCGACCTCGGCCCGGCGGCGGTTGACGAGCTTCTGCAGCGCTGCGGGCGCGCTCTCCGGCCGCAGGAGTGCCAGCCGCCACGTCTTCGGCTCCTGCGCGACCGTGGCCAGGAAGCGGGCCAGCGTCTCGCCCAGCAGCCGCGCCGGGCTCTGACCATGTGGTGAGCTCGGCAGCAGCGCGTCAAGGGCCACGCGCGTGCGGCGGTCCTCGCGGCGCAGCAGCGCGACCAGCAGCAGCTGCAGGTTGGCGAAGCTCCGGTAGACGACGACGCGGTTGACGCCGGCCCGGCGAGCGACGGCCTCCATGCTGAGCGCCTCGAAGCCATCCGCGGCCAGGAGCGAGAGCGTCTCGTCGAGCAGCTGCTCACGCCGCTGAGCGCGCGGGATGCGCCGGCGCCCGTCGGATGCTCCGTCGGCGAGGGGCTCGGCGGCCGGAGGTTCTGGCGTTGCCTCGGACGGCGTCGGCAGGTCCGGCAGCCTCTCGCCGTGCGGGACCGCGTCCGCGGGGATCAGCTTCAGCAGCTCGGCGATCAGCGCCGCCAGCCGGCCGGGCGGGAAGCGCCGTGGGTGCGCGAGTACGAGGCGGGCGGCGTCCTCGCCCGCGGCAACGATCAGGCGTGCGGCGAGGGCGTGGTCGAGGCCCGCCGGGCCGCCGCGCTTGGCCAAGCCCCAATCGAGCAGCGAGGTGATGCGCCCGGCCAGCATCCGCCGGCTGTGCCGGATCCGCTCGCGCAGCTCGCTCGAGCTCCCCCGCGGCGGCATGAGCACGAGCCGCCACGTCCGCGGATTGGCCTTGACGGCGTTCAGGAAGGCGAGCAGCGCGTCGATCAGGAACTGCTCGGGATCGGTCTGCTCGTCGGGCTGCTCGCCCAGGATCTCGAGCAGCGGCGCCAGCGCGGTCGTCTCCTCCCGGTCGAGCAACGCGAGCATCAGCCCCTCGAGATCGCCGAAGGCGTCGTAGACGACCGGGCGTGTGACTCCCGCCCGCTGGGACACCGCCTCCACCGTCACGGCGTCGAAGCCGCCCTCGGCCAGGACGTCGAGTGCGGCGTCGAGCAGCTGCTGGCGGCGCACCTCAGGGGCCAGACGCGGCGTGCGTGGGGAGCGGGTGGCCATGTATCCGCAGCGTCGCAGGTCAGGCGGATTGGCGAGACGGATGACGGACGCAGGCTCTCGACCGCATGCTCAAAGCCCCAAGGCCACCTTCCGAACTAGCACCTTGGGGATTTGAGCACCGCATAGATGCTCAAAGCCCCAAGGCTCGGGAAAGGCGCGAACAGAGGGGACTAGAACAGCTCGCCCGCAGAGCGACGGTCCGCACGCCGGGTCCGGCATCGGGGCGCGAAATGCAGGGCAAGCCGCGACCCCCCTTGCACGCCGCCTCCATCCCTTGTAACGTTCGCGTAGCTACACCGCTGTGACATAGCTCGCCGAACGGGGTAATAGGAGCGCAAGCCCGCCCCTGCGGCCCGCCACGAGCCGCGCGCCCGCCCCCCAAGGCCCCCCGGAAACCACGACCTCCCCAGGAACGCGATCCACATGAGCCTCATCTCAGCCGTTGTCAGCGCACCCCCCGCAGGTGGAGCCCCGATCGGGCAGGTGATCGGAGCCACCGTCGCCGGCATGCTGCTCACGGCGGCGCTGTTCGTGATCGGCGTGCGCTATCGCGCCGGACGGCTGCCGCTGCTCGACGTCATCGCCAGGCCATTCAGCCGCATGCTGCGCGTCCCCGGCTGGGCGGCCATTCCGGCCGCTCTGGGCACGGGCGCGCTCGTGGTCGCCGGCGCCGGCTTCTACTGGGACGTTGCCGTGCACATCGATCGCGGACGCGACCCCGGCCCGTTCGGCACCCCCGCTCACTTCCCAATCCTGGCCGGCCTGTTCGGGATCTTCGCCGCCGGGTGGCTCGCGCTCGTGATGGCCAAGGGTGACGACGCGGCGCTCACGGGCGTGCGGCTCAGCCCGAGTTGGACGGTGCCGACGAGTGGCCTGGTCATGATGGCCTGCGGCGGCTTCGCGCTGCTCGGGTTCCCGCTCGACGACATCTGGCACTCGATCTTCGGCCAGGACGTGACCCTGTGGGGCCCCACCCACCTGATCATGCTCACCGGCGGGCAGCTGATGATCCCCACCATCCTGGGGCTCATCTGCGAGGGCCGCCTGGCGCGCCGGCGCCCGGCGGCGATCGGCGCCCCCGCCGAGCCGGGCCTCCTCGCCCGTCTGGGCGCCCACGCCACCGCCATGTCAGGAGCCGGCGGCGTGCTCGCCGGGTTGACGATCTACCAGGCCGAGTTCGGCTTCGGCGTGCCGCAGTACAACCTCCTGTTCCAGCCGGCCCTGCTGGCCTTCACCGGCGCGCTCGCGCTCGTCTTCGCGCGGGCCGTGATGGGACCGGGGGGTGCGCTGGCGGCCGCCGCCTTCAACATCGTGGTCAGCGCCGCCTTCGCGATCTTCGTCGGCCCGATCGCCGGCCAGATCACCCCCCACTTCTCGACCTACCTGCCCGCAGCGCTGTGCGTCGAGCTCGCCGCCCTGCTCATCTCGCGGCGGAACCTGTGGGCATTCGCAGCGCTCGCGGCGCTCGCCGTCGGGACGCTCGGCACCTTGGGCGAGTGGGGCTGGAGCCACCTGTGGATGCCGATCCCGTGGCCCGGGCACTTCGTGCCCTCGGCGATCGCGATCTCGATCCCGGCCGCGCTGTGCGGCGCGCTCATCGGGGCGTATATCGCGGCCGCGCTCGCCCCCGGGGTCCTGACCCTGCCGGGCCGACGCCCGTGGGCCCCCGCCGCGGTGGGCGCGCTCGGCCTGGCCGCGATCCTCGCCTTCTGCCTGCCGACCCATCCGCCGCGGGCGACCGCGACGATCGCGCTCGGCGCGGTTCACCACGACGGCCAGACGCTGGTCGCCGACGCCACGGTCACGATCCACCCCGCGTCGACGCTCACGGGGGCGGACTTCGTCCAGCAGCTCTCCTGGCAGGGCCACACGAAGAGCGTCCAGGCCCTCCTGCACAGGACCGCGCCCGGCGTCTACACCACGGCCAAGCCGATCCCGATCTCTGGTACGTGGAAATCGATGATCCGCGTCCAGCAGGGGCGGATGCGCGGCGACGTGCCCGTCTACCTGCCCGCCGACCCCGCCATTCCGGCGGTGGGGATCCCGGCCCAGACGCACGTCACCCGCGCGTTCGTCAGCGACACGCAGCTCATGCAGCGCGAGCGCAAGCGTGACGTGCCCGGCTGGCTGTGGACCGCGGCCACGTCGGTCGTGCTCGTGATCATCGCCGTGCTGGTCGCGATCATCGGGTGGGGCCTGGCCCGCGTCAGCACGCGCGCCACCGGCCAGCCGCCGGCCTCGCCCACGCGACGGCGCGGAGCCGCCGTCCTGCCTCGCCTCGCCCCGACCGGAGCCGGACGATGACCCCGATCCTGGCCTGCGCCTCACACCTCCTGGTCGACCTGCCGCTGTTCGGCGGCCCGGTGGTGATGGTCGCCGCCGGCCTCTACTACACCGCCCGCCGCGAGCGCCGCGGCGCCGAGGACCCCTCGGGCGATCAGCCGCCCATCGCGCCGGCCTGAGCCCCTGAGCCCGCGACCTCGACGAAGCACTCCTCGAGCGTCGCCGCGATCGCCGGCCAGGCGAACCGCTCGCACACCGCTTGCCGCGCCCGCTCCCCGCGGCGCCGGCGCTCGGCCGGATCGCTGACCAGCGCCGCCAGCGCGCCGGCCAGCTGTTTGGAATCGCCGGGATCGACCAGCCAACCCGTCTCGCCGTCCTCGATGATCGAGGCCGGGCCCAGCGCGCGTGCGGCCACGGCGGGAAGTCCGCACGCCATTCCCTCGACGAGCACGAGCCCGAAGTGCTCGCGCTCGGAGGCCAGCACGACCGCGTCGGCGGCGCAGAAGAACTCGGGCAGGGCGTCCTGCGGGTGCCAGCCGGCCAGGAACACGTCCACGCCCAGCCGCTCGGCGATCTGCGCCGGATGCTCGTGCTCCCACTCGCCCGGATGCCCGCCCACGAGCACGAGCCCGGTCGGCTCACGAGATTCCCGGCGGGCCCGCGCGAAGGCCTCCAGCAGCACGTCGAGCCGCTTGACCGCGGTGAAACGACCAACGTAGAGAAGAATGGTGCCGTCGGCCAGCCGCTCCACGTCCGCCGCCTCATAGCGCGCGCTGCCCGGCTCGCGGCCGGGCAGCCAACCCTGGGGCTGCTCGACGAGGACGCGGCGCCAGAATGCGCGCCGCTCGATCGCCCGCGGCGCGAACACCTCGGTGTCGACCCCGCTGGGCAGCGCGAGGATCCGCTCCGGCGACACTCCCAGACCGTCCACGGCGCGCTCGACGCCGGCCGGCACTACCGCGATCCGCGCACAACGCGCCGCCCACTCCCGCAGCCGCTCGGCCCACCGCTCGGCGTAGCGCCAGCTCGCCGGCGCGCCGCGGTCGATCTGCTCGAGCATCAGCAGCTCGGTGCCGTGTAGATGCCCGACCACGGGAACCCCGGGCGCGACTCGCGCCGCCGCCTCGTGCAGCGGCGTCAGATGGTGCAGGTGGAGCACATCGGCTTCGCGCGCGCCCGCCTCCAGAAGCTCGCGCCCCCAGGCCCGCACCTGGCGCTCGAACCGCGCGTCGTCGAGCTTGGCGAAGACGACGTCCGGGGCGCCGTCGCGGTCCTCGAAGGAGGGCTGAAGCGCAGCCGTGCCGGCGGGGCCCTCGTAGCCCATCGGGTCGCCGCTCTTCAGCGCGGGCTCGAAGTCCACCGCGTGCACCTCGGGGCCGTAGAAGACGCGGGCGTCAGCCTCGCCCGCCCCGGCCCGGGACCCGGCCACGAGCGTGACCTCGCAGCCACGATCGCGCAATCCGCCCACGAGCGCGCGCGTGGCGTGAGCCGAGCCGCCGCGCGGATAGAACATGATCGCCGAGACGACGCGGAGCGGCATTCCGGGGAACTTATATGGCGGCGCCGGGGACGGCGCCGCTGTGGTTCGGCTACCGCGAGGGCGACGGGCGCCGCGGCTCGAACACCACCGCGGTCACGATCGGGCGGCCGGCGAGCAGGTCGACGCCGTGCTCCTCGCGCGGCCGGTTGCGCAGCCGGCCATGGTGCACGAGCGAGGCCGAGCCACCGCCGTCGAGGTTGAGCGCGTCGCGCAAGCCGAGCGCCAGCATCGCCTCGGCCAGCTCCTCGAGCGTCATGCCCGCGTCGCGGCGAGTCCGTCCGTCGCAGGTGACCGCGACGATGCGCTGCTCGTCGATTCCGAGCGCGGCGCGCGGATAGCGCCCGCGGGTGATGTCGGAGTCGAACTGGTGCGCGCCGGCGGAGAACCCCTCGGGGTCCTCGCCTTCGCGGATCACGTGCTCACCCGCCCGCACGAGCAGCGGGCCGGCCTGCAGCAGGTCACCCCCCGGATCGGGTTCGAGCGCGTCGTGGCGGTCGATCTCGATCCCGCCTCGGCCGACTTGGACACACGCCCGCACGCCTCCCCACGGAGAGTCGAAGGAGGCCGCGGTCCGCTCTTCTCCGGCGATGCGCAGGCGGCCCAGTGGCACGTACTGCGGGCGCAGGAAGAAGCCGCCGACCAGCGCATGGCGGACGTCGTTCTCGTTGCACCACGAGGCCAGCGGCGCGGGCTTCTCGAGGACCACGATTCGCGGCTCGTAGGCAGCGCGGTCGTAGGTGGCGACGTGCAGCGTCGTCGCCGCGCCTCCGGGAAGCGCGACCCGTAGCCGCTCGAGGCGCGCGTGGCGGCGCGGGAGCGCCGGCGCGGGCAGAAGGCGACGCAGTGCAAGCGAGGTCGGGCTCATGGGAGTCGACGGCCGCGTCGCCGCCGCCCGTATTACACCGGCGCCGGTGGATGGTTGCGCAGCTCGTGGCGCGCGATCGTCCGCTTGTGGATCTCGTCGGGTCCGTCGGCCAGCCGCAGGGTGCGCAGGTGCGCGTACATCGTGGCCAGCGGGAAGTCGTCGCTGATCCCAGCGCCGCCGTGGACCTGGATCGCCCGGTCGACGACGCGCAGAGCCACGTTCGGCGCCGCCACCTTGATCGCCGCGATCTCGGTTCGGGCGTGCTTGTTGCCGACGGTGTCCATCAGCCATGCCGCTTTGAGCGTGAGCAGGCGCGCCATCTCGATCTCGACCCGCGACTCCGCGATCCAGTCCTGCACGTTCGCGCGCTCGGATACCGGCTGACCGAAGGTCACGCGGCTCTGAGCCCGTCGGCACATCAGCTCGAGCGCGCGCTCGGCGGCCCCGATCGTCCGCATGCAGTGGTGGATCCGGCCTGGACCCAGCCGTGCCTGCGAGATCAGAAACCCGTCGCCCTCGTTCGCGATCAGGTTCGAGGCCGGCACGCGGACGTCCTCGAAGGCGACCTCGGCGTGACCCTCCTGGTCGACGTAGCCGAACACCGGCAGGTTGCGCAGGACCTGGACGCCCGGGGTGTCGCGCGGGACCAGCACCATCGACTGCTGGCGGTAGGTGGGAGCGCCGGGGTCGGTCTTGCCCATCACGATCAGGATCCGGCAGCGCTCGCGCATCGCGCCCGAGGTCCACCACTTGCGCCCATTGAGCACGTACTCCTCGCCCTGGCGCTCGATCCGCATTTCGACATTGGTGGCATCCGAGCTCGCCACGGCGGGCTCGGTCATGGCGAAGGCCGAGCGGATCTCGCCCTCGAGCAGGGGCTCGAGCCAGCGCTCCTTCTGCTCGGGCGTGCCGAACAGCGTCAGCACCTCCATGTTGCCGGTATCCGGCGCGGCGCAGTTGCAGGCCTCCGGCGCGATGTGGCTTCGCCCCATGACCTCGGCCAGCGGTGCGTACTCCAGGTTGCTGAGGCCGTCGTCGTGGGGGAGGAAAAGGTTCCAGAGCCCGTGGTCGCGAGCCTTCGCCTTGAGCTCCTCCATCACCGGTGGATGGAAGTGGGGGTCGCCGCTGGCCACGATCTGCTCGTGGTAGGTGCGCTCGGCCGGATAGACGTGCTCGTCCAGGAACGCCTCGAGGCGCTCGCGCAGCGCCCGGCAGCGATCGCTCAGCTCGAAGTCCATGGCGCCAGTAGGGTTGCAGCCCATGGAGCTCGCGCGACGTCACGTGGTCGTGACCGGCGCCGGCAGCGGCATCGGGCGGGCGCTGGCGAGGCGCTTCGCGGCCGAGGGAGCCCGGGCCGTGGTGGTGGCGGACGTCGATCGCCAGGCGACCGAGGCGGTGGCGCAGGAGATCGGCGCTCTGGCCGTCCCGACCGACGTCAGCCGGCCCGAGGAGATCGAGTCCCTGGTCTCTCGCGCGCGCGAGGCCCACGGTCCGATCGACCTGTTCTGCTCCAACGCCGGGATCGCAGGCCCGGGCGGTGGCCCTGAGGCGCCCGACGCGGAGTGGCAGCGCACGTGGGAGATCAACGTGATGGCCCACGTGTGGGCGGCGCGCGCCGTCCTACCCGAGATGGTGGAGCGGGGCGAGGGCTACCTGCTGAGCACTGCCTCGGCAGCGGGGCTGCTCACACAGGTCGGAGCCTTGGCCTACTCGGTCACCAAGCATGCGGCGGTGGCGGTGGCCGAGTGGCTGGCCATCACCTACGGCGACGCCGGCATCAAGGTCTCGTGCCTCTGCCCCCAGGGCGTGCGCACGCCGATGCTCGAGACCGCGCTGGAGGATCCCGTGGGGGCGGCACCGCTGCTCGCCGAGGGTCTGCTCGAGCCCGAGGAGGTCGCCGAGGCCGTGGTCGCCGGGGTGCGCGCCGAGGAGTTCCTGATCCTCCCTCACCCGGCCGCGGGCGAGTACTTCGCGCTACGCGGTGCGCAGCACGAGCGGTGGCTGCGCGGGATGCGGCGGCTGGTTCGCCAGGCCCGGCCGGCACCGGAAGCCTAGGCCGGCGCTGCGGAGCCCGATCGGCGCCCCCAGGACCTGGTCGGGGATCCCGAACGCGTCGACATAGGTCTCGGCGTGAAGGCGGACCTCGTTGCAGAGGCGGTTCACCTCGCGCGTGATCGCCTTGCAGCGCGGCGCGGAGAGCCGCCCGTGCTCCTGGAAGAACCCCTTGTCCTCCTCGACGTTGTGCAGTACGTAGAGGTCGCAGAGCAGGCTGAGCGGGCCGCGTAGCGACTCGTCCTCGCAGTTCTCGACCGCGCGGCAGAAGCACTCGAGGATCACGGTCTCGATGTGCGCCCGCGCGGCGTTGACGGCGTGGTTCTGCACCGCGCGGAAGACCTCGAACGGGTCGTAGTCCTCGTTCAGCCCTCGGCGGAACCGCTGCGCCACCGACGCGGTGATGTGACCCTCCCGCCAGCGGAAGATGTCGAGCTGGTGATCGCGCTCGAGCAGGTTTGACTCGTCGTCGCCCGTGGGGATCGCGTCGCCGATCACCTGGACGACCTTGCGCGCGAACAGCCGCTCGACCACGGTCTCGACCGCCTGGCCGGCCACGAACATGACCATCTCCCGCGGGTCGAGATCGCCGAACTGGTCCTTGTAGTCGGTCAGCACCCCCTTGGCCGCCAGCAGCATCAGCACCGTGTTGTCGCCCTCGAAGGTCGTGAACACGTCGGTGTCCGCCTTCAGCGCCGCGAACCGGTTGACCGACATGTAGCCGGCCCCGCCGCAGCACTCGCGGCAGGTCTGGATCGTCTCGGTCGCGTGCCAGCTCGCCGTGGCCTTCATCGCCGCGGCCAGCGACTCGAGCTCGCGCCGCTCGCGCTCCGGCGGGTCCTCGGCGCTGAACACGGCGTGGAAGCGCCGGCGCAGCTCGTCCTGGGCGAAGTGCAGCGCATAGGTCTTGGCCAGCAGCGGCATCAGCCGCCGCTGGTGGGTGCGGTAGTCGAGGATCGGGACCTCCTCGTCCTCGCCCGGGGGCCCGAACTGCCGGCGCCGCAGCCCGTAGCGCACGGCGATCGTGAGCGCGCTCTTGGCGGCGCTGATCGAAGCCCCAGAGATGCACACGCGTCCCTGCACGAGCGCGCCGAGCATGGTGAAGAAGCGCCGGTTGGGGTTCTCGATGGGGCTCGAGTAGCGGCCCTCGGAGTCGACCTCGGCGTAGCGGTTGAGCAGCGCCTCGCGCGGGACCCGGACCCGGTCGAACCAGATCTGCCCGTTGTCGACGCCGTTGAGCCCCATCTTCTCGCCGCAGTCCTCGATCCGCACGCCCTCGCACAGCTCCCCGTCCTCGTCGCGCAGCGGCACCACCAGCGCGTGGACGCCGTGGTTCTCGCCGCCGACCAGGAGCTGCGCGAACACCACAGCGATCCGTCCGTGGCAGGCGGCGTTGCCGATGTACTCCTTGTGCGCCTCGTCGGTCGGCGTGTCGATCACGAACTCCCCGGTGTCCGGGTCGTAGGTGGCGGTCGTCTGCAGGCGCTGGACGTCGGAGCCGTGGCCGGCCTCGGTCATGGCGAAGCAGCCGGGCAGCTCGAGCGAGGCCGTCGGCCGCAGGTAGAGCTCGTGGTGGCGCTCGGTCCCGAGCTGCTGGATCGCGCCCCCCCAGAGCCCGAACTGGACCCCGAACTTGACCAGCAGCGAGAGGTCCCCGTAACCGAGCGTCTCGAACGCGGCGACGTTGGCGCCGGGGTCGTCCTCGCCCCCGTAGGCCTTGGGAAAGCCCGGCGCGGTCAGGCCCTCGCTGGCCAGCGTCCGGGCCCAGTCGAGCACCCGCTGGCGGTACTCGGGCGTCGGCAGCGAGATCACCGGCGCGAACTCTGGCCGGCATAGCACCTCGCGAATCTGCTCGCGCAGCTCGCGGTACTGGCCGTCGAGCAGCTGCCCCAGCGCGGCGGAGTCGAAGCGGAACACCTCGGTCGTGCCGGCGGCCATGCCGGCAAGGATATGCCCCTAGGGGTGCAGCAACCCGTGGAAGCGGCGCATGAAGCGGCCGAAGCGGCCGTGGCCGTTGCTCGTCAGTCCCGTGGCGCCGAGCAGGATCACGAACACGCCGGCGAGCACTGCCACAACCGCCAGCACCACGGGCCAGTGGCGGTTCAGGAACGCGCGCACGCGCCCGAGTACGGCCGCGGCCTGGTCGCCGGCCACGCACAGCGTCGTCACGATGGCCAGCAGCGGCAACACGAAGCACACGTTGAAGAGGAGGATCAGCAGGAGCTGTCGCCATATCGCGAGCCCCGACCCGACGACGGCCGCAATCGCCGCGAAGTACGGAAAGGCGGTGGGAAGCTCGACCGCCATGATCGTCGCGCCCAGGAACGCGCTCGACCGGCGCTCGGCCGAGATGTCCGGAGGCTGGCGGTCCGAGAGCCGATCGCGCCGGCGCCACAGCAGCAACCCGGCGACCAGCATGGCCACGCCCACGACGATCTCGAGGATGTGACGAGCGTTGCGGCCGGGCTTGGGCACCACGTCGAGCAGAAGCTCCCCCGGGCCTAGCGCGACCAGGACGCCTCCGAGCAGGTAGACGACGAAGACACCCAGGGTGAACTCGATGACGCGCGCCCGGGAGCGCTCGCCGGTGGCCAGGTACAGCGCGGGTGCGATCGTCGTCGGGTTGAGCGAGTCGGCCAGACCGATCGAGACGACGAGGCCGATCAGGCGCAGCATGCCGCGAATTGTTCCGGTCAGCGGCCCCTGCGCGTCGGCAGGTCTCCGCGGCTCAGGCGAAGTGCAGCTCTTCGCCCTCCTCGTCGGCGACGGGGCGCTCACACGTCGGGCACCACCACCGGGCCTCGAGCGCGGTCCCGCACACGGAGTGGCGCGGTGCCACTTGTCCTTCGGCGTGACGCGCGCCCCACCCGGCGAGGAGCCTCAGCGCCCCCGCCAGCTCGCTCCCGGCGGCGCTGAGCTCGTACACGAACCGGGGGGGACGCTCGGAGTACGGCCGCGCGAGGACCAGCGCGTTTCGCTCCAGCGCGCGCAGCCGCTGGCTGAGCACGTTGGGCGCGATCCGCTCGACCTCCTCCTGCAGCTCCCCGAAGCGCCGTGGGCCGTCGAGCAGCGCGGCGATGACCAGGAGCGTCCAGCGATCGCCGACGGCGGCCAGGGCATCGGCCAGCGCGGCACGCGGATCGTGGTCGGATGCCTCGGGTGGCTCGCTCTGAGCTTCGGCCATCGGCAGGGAGATCGTACGGGGATCCGGCGCGTGATAACGTGTCACTTGCAGTTTGCAAGTTAGTACGAGGAGAGCGATATGACTCTGATCGAAGAGCTCGAAGCCGCCGTCCAGCACACGGCGGACAGCGTCGGGCCCAGCGTCGTCGGCCTTGGGCGGGGGTGGGGGGTCGGGTCCGGTGTGGTCATCGACACCGGCCGCGTGCTCACCAACGCGCACAACCTCCGTCACGACGAGACGACCATCACCTTCGAGGACGGGCGCCGGGCGACCGGCGGGGTGAAGGCCGCCGATCCTGATCTCGACGTGGCGGTGATCGAAGTGGACACGGAGGGCATCGAGCCGATCCGCTGGGAGTCCGGTGAGGGGATCGGTGGCGCTCGGATCGGGCGGGCCGTCCTGGCCCTGGCCAACCCCGGCGGCCGCGGCCTGCGCGTGACGCCGGGCTTCGTGTCATCGAGCGCGCGCAGCTTCCGCGGTCCGCGTGGACGCCGCATAGCCGGCGGCATCGAGCACACCGCGCCGTTGCCGCGCGGCTCCTCAGGGGGCCCGCTGGTCGACTCGGCCGGCGGGCTGCTCGGCCTGAACAGCATCCGGCTCGAAGGAGGGCTGATCCTGGCCATCCCCGCCGACGAGGTCCTGCGCGAGCGCGTGGGAGCGCTCGGTCGCGGCGAGCACGTCAGACGGGCACGGCTCGGCGTGGCGATCGCGCCGCCCCGGGTGGCCAAACGGCTGCGCCGAGCGGTCGGCCTGCCCGAGCGCGACGGCGTTCTCGTCCGCGCCGTCGAGGAGGACAGCCCGGCCGCGCGAGCGGGCATCGAGCGCGGCGATCTGATCGTGGTCGCGGACGGTCACGAGGTGCAGCGCGTCGACGTCCTCTACGAAGCCATCGATGCGGCCCGCGGGCGCGGGGCGCTCGAGCTCACGCTCCTGCGTGGCAACGAGGAGCGAAGCGTGACCGTCGACTTCTAGGGGTGGGCGTGAGTGCGCTGACCGAAGACCAATCGCACCGCGAGGACGCGGCGCTCGATGCCTACTCCCGCGTGGTCGTGGGAGTGGCCGAGCGTCTCGCGCCGTCGGTAGCCAACCTGCGCGTGGTGCGCCGCAGCCGCGTCGGCCGGGTCCCGGCGGGGGCGGGGAGCGCGGTCGCGCTGACCCCGGACGGCTTCCTTCTCACCTCGGCGCACGTCGTCGCGGGCCCGGGGCGGACCGGCCGGGCCGCCCTCGTCGACGGCCGCGAGCTCAGCTTCCGCGTGGTCGGCATCGACCGGCTCTCGGACCTCGCCGTGCTCCGTGCCGAGGGCGACGACCTGCAGCCCGCTGCCCTCGGCGACGCCGAGCGCCTGCGCGTGGGTCAGCTCGTGGTGGCGATCGGCAACCCGAACGGCTTCGCCGGGTCGGTCACCGCGGGCGTCGTCTCGGCGCTGGGACGCTCGCTGCCGGCGCGCGCGGGGCGCACGGTCCGCTACATCGACAACGTGATCCAGACCGACGCCGCGCTGAATCCCGGCAACAGCGGCGGGGCGCTCGTGGATAGCGGGGGCGCCGTCGTCGGGATCAACACGGCAGTGGCCGGGGTCGGCTTGGGGCTGGCCGTCCCGATCAACACCGCCACGCGCCAGATCATCGGCGCGCTCATGGGCGAGGGTCGCGTGCGCCGTGCCTACATCGGGATCGCGGGCGGCCCGCGGCCGCTTCCGCCCCACGCGCGGGGCAGGCTCGGCCGCCGGGGCGGCGTCGAGGTCGTCGAGGTGGCGCCGTCGAGCCCGGCCGAGCGGGCCGGACTGCGCGCCGAGGACCTCATCGTCGAGCTCGGCGGCAGTCCGGTCGAGCGCGTCCAGGACGTCCAGCGCACGATGTCGGCTGAGGCGATCGGCGGCGTGGTGGCGGTCCGCGTGCTGCGCGGCGAGCGCTTCCTGGAGCTCGAGCTGCTACCGGTCGAGCTGACGGAATGACGCTACACTCAGCCGTGGCGCCGAGGGCGTTCGCCAGCACGCCTGGATCGCGGTAGCCGCCCTACTCATTCACCGACTCAAAGCGCGTAGATGGCACGTGGAGACGTCCGGATCGCTGCAACGCTCGCCTGCGAGGAATGCAAGCGCCGGAATTACCAAACCAATAAGAGCAAGCGGAACGACCCCGAGCGACTTCAGCTGCGCAAGTACTGCCGGTGGTGCAAGCGTCACACCGCCCACCGCGAGACGCGCTGAACTGGCGGGAGTAGTTCGTGGCTCGCAATCGCAAACGCGCCAAAGCCCGTCAGGCTCGCCGCCCGCAGCCGGTTCCCAGCGCTCGCGCTGACCGCGACGAGGCGCCGGAGCCCATCGCCCACGCCACCCCGGACGTAGAGCTGGCCGAGGCTCAGGTCGCGCTGGGCCGTCCGGAGCTGGTCGAGGACGAAGAGACAGAGCGCGAAGCCTCGCTGGCTGAGTTCGACCGCGAGGCCGAGCTGGCAGAAGAGGACGAGGCGGAGCTCGAGGCCGAGCGCGCCTCCCGCGCCGAGGGGCCCGCGGACGCGCACGCCGCCCCGGTTCCCGCCCGCCGCGAGCCCGGTTGGCGCGTGGTCAACTTCGTCCAGGGAAGCTGGCGCGAGCTGCAACGAGTACAGTGGCCCGACCGCCGCCAGGTGATGCAGGCCACAGGGGTGGTGATCGGGTTCGTGATCATCGCCGGCGTCTACCTCGGTGTTGCTGACGCGCTCGCGTCGCGCGTCATGAACTTCATCCTCACGGGGCACTTCAAGTAGATGTTTCGCTGGTACGTCGTCAACACTTATTCCGGCCACGAGAACAAGGTCAAGCACAACCTCGAGCACCGTGTGGTCTCGCTCGGCCAGCAGCGTGCGATCAGGCAGATCGTCGTCCCCACCGAGTCCGTCTCGGAGATGAAGGACAACCAGAAGATCACGGTCGAGAAGCGCACGATGCCGGGCTACGTGCTCGTCAACATGGACCTCAACGAGGACTCGTGGTCGCTGGTCAAGGGCACGCCCGGGGTGACCGGCTTCGTCGGCGCCTCCAACGAGCCCGTCCCGCTGACCCAGTCCGAGGTCGACAGGCTCCTTCACCAGGAGACCGCGGAGCGTCCGCGCAGCCGGGCCCAGTTCTCGATCGGCGAGCAGGTCAAGGTCATCTCCGGTCCGCTGTCCGACTTCTCAGGCGAGATCTCCGAGGTCAACGAGGACGCCCAGCGGCTCAAGGTGCTGGTCTCCATCTTCGGCCGCGAGACTCCGGTCGAGGTCGGCTTCGACCAGGTCAAGAAGGTCTAGGCTGAGCTCATGGCCAAGAAGGTCCTCACCGAGATCAAGCTCCAGGCGGTTGGCGGCCAGGCCAGCCCCGCCCCGCCCGTCGGCCCCGCGCTCGGCCAGCACGGCGTTAACATCATGGAGTTCGTCAAGGCGTTCAACGCCCAGACGCAGGCGGATGCCGGCACGGTCATCCCGGTCGTGATCACGGTCTACGAGGACCGCTCGTTCACGTTCGTGACCAAGAGCCCGCCGGCTGCCGTGCTGATCAAGCAGGCGATCTCGCTCGAGAAGGGCTCAGCGGAGCCTCACCGGGACAAGGTCGGTCAGATCAGCCAGGACCAGCTCCGCCAGATCGCCGAGAAGAAGATGAAGGACCTGAACGCAAACGACGTCGAGGCGGCCGCGAAGATCATCGCCGGCACCGCGCGCTCGATGGGCGTGGAGGTGGTCTGAGTGGCGCACCGCGGAAAGGCCTACGAGGACGCCAAGCAGCGCTTCGACCGCGAGCGCGAGTATTCGCCCGCCGAGGCGATCTCGCTGATCAAGCAGCTCTCGGGTGCGAAGTTCAACGAGTCCGTCGAAGCCCACTTCCGGACCGGCCTGAACGTCCGCCACGCCGACGAGCAGCTGCGCGGCACGGTGGCCCTCCCGCACGGGCTCGGCAAGAACGTGACAGTGGCGGTGTTCGCCCAGGGAGACAAGGCGCGCGAGGCCGAGGAGGCGGGGGCGGACGTCGTCGGCGCCGAGGACCTGGCGCAGCGCATCCAGGACGGCTTCGACGAGTTCGACGTGGCGATCGCCACCCCCGACCTGATGCCCGTGGTCGGGCGGCTCGGCCGCATCCTCGGGCCCGCGGGCAAGATGCCGAACCCCAAGGTCGGCACGGTGACGATGGATGTGGCCCGCGCGGTCGAGGAGTCCAAGGCGGGCAAGGTGGAATACCGCACCGACCGCAACGCCATCGTCCACCTGGTGATCGGCAAGCGCGACTTCGAAGAGCGGCGCCTGCTCGAGAACTACGCCGCCGTCATGGAGGAGCTGATCCGCGCCAAGCCCTCGGCGGCCAAGGGCCGCTACATCCGCTCGGTCATCGTCGCGACGACGATGGGCCCGGGCATCAAGATCGACCCCACCCGCACCCGCGATATCGTCGAGGAGCCGGTAGCCGCTTAGACTGAAGCGACTTTCCAAGAGACCACGCCCAAGACCTCCGGCCGCGCATGTCGCAGAAGCCCGGAGCAGGCGGAGCCTCGAAGCCGAGCACCAGCTCGATCCTCGACGCCCGCCTCGCGCGGGCGTTCGGCGTTTTAGAGAGGCACATGAACAGAGATCAAAAAGCAGCAGCAGTTGAGGAGATCGCCGGCCAGATCCAGGAGGCCGCGGCGATCTTCGCCGTCGACTACCGGGGTCTCTCGGTCCCCCAGGCCGCTGAGCTTCGCGCCAAGCTGCGCGACGCCGACACCCGTTTCCGTGTGGTCAAGAACTCGCTCTCCGAGCGCGCGGCCGACAAGGCAGGTGCCGAGGGCCTCAAGCCCCTGCTCGAGGGTCCGACCGCGCTGGCCCTGGTTCACGGCGACGCCGCCCTGGCCGCCAAGGCGCTGAACGACACCGCCCGGGCCCAGGGCATCCTCGAGTTCAAGGGCGGGCTGATGGACGGCAGCGTGCTGAGCGCCGACGACCTCCGCTCGATCGCCCGGCTCCCCGCCCGTGAGGTGCTCCACGGCCAGCTCGTGGGCACGATCGCGGCCCCGCTGAGCGGCCTCGTCCGAGGCCTGAACGCGCTGATCGGCGGCCTGGCCATCCAGCTCGGCGCCATCGCCGAGCAGGGGCTGGTCGGGGGCGAGGCGCCCGCGGCCGAGCCCGAGGCGCCCGCGGCCGAGCCCGAGGCCCCCGCGGCCGGCCCCGAGGCCCCCGCGGCCGAGCCCGAGGCGCCCCCGGAGGAAGACCCGGGCGGCCAGGAACAAGACGCACAGGAGGCGGCCGAGCAGCCCTCGGACGACCCAGATTCAGAATCCCACGACGCTCCCGTCCAGCCGGATCAGGCCGAGGGCGAGGACACCCCCCAGGAGGACCAGTAGATGCCAACCACTGAGGAATGGATAGACGAGCTCAAGGCCATTTCGGTGCTCGAGCTCTCGGAGCGCATCAAGGCGCTCGAGGAGACCTTCGGCGTATCGGCCACGGCCGTCGCGGCCGCCGCTCCGGCCGGCGGTGGCGCGGCGGCGGACGGCGGCGGCGAGGCGGCTGAGGAGCAGTCGTCCTTCGACGTCGTCCTGAGCTCGGCCGGCGACAAGAAGATCCAGGTGATCAAGGTCGTGCGCGCCGCCACCGGCCTCGGCCTCAAGGAGGCCAAGGCGCTTGTCGACGAGGCACCCAAGCCCGTCCGCGAGGGCGTCGACAAGGCCGAGGCGGACAAGCTCAAGGCCGACCTCGAAGAGGCCGGCGCCGTCGTCGAGCTGAAGTAGGACGACCCGCCGAGCGAGCGGCCCGCGTGCTCACCGGCGCGGGCCGCCGCGGGGCCGGCGGGGCCGTCAGCTTGCCCGCCGCCGGTTTTGCCCCTACACTGCCGGGGGTCAGCCGATAGTCGTAGCCGCCCAATCATGCGGCGCCGCGCCACATACGCGGTGGCCTCGGGCGGGGTCCGTGAGAGCTGATCGCCCCTGCACAGGGCACCGATGCCGTGTGCTATCTTTGCTGGTCGCGCTCGTTGTGAGCCGGGCGGCGTCGCACGGGACCTGATTGGGCCTCCGAAGCGACGCTCGTCAGGCCCGCCGAGCGAGTCTCTGCCTCCCTCTCGACCGCCCGAGGAGTCGCCGTCTTGGCAACCGCTCACGCCCCCCGGACGCGCCGGAGTTTCGCGCGTCTGAACAAGGTCCTTGAAGTCCCCAACCTGATCGATATCCAGCGCAAGTCCTTTGCCTGGCTGACCGACCCCAAGAACGGCGGCCTGCGCGAGACGATCGACGACATCTCGCCGATCGAGGACTACACCGGCAACCTCGCCGTGCAGTTCGGCGAGTTCACCTTCGACGAGCCGATTGCCAGCCTGGCCCAGTGCCGTGAGAAGGACCTCACCTACGCCCGGCCGCTGACCGTCACCGTCGCCTTCATCAACCGTGAGACGGGCGAGATTCGCGAGCAGTCGGTGTTCATGGGCGACTTCCCGTGGATGACCGACCGGGGCACGTTCATCATCAACGGCACCGAGCGCGTCGTGGTGACCCAGCTCGTGCGCTCCCCGGGCGCCTACGTGATGGAGCCCAAGGACCGCGAGAAGCAGGTCTTCATCGCCAACCTGATGCCGGCCCGCGGCTCCTGGCTCGAGCTCGAGATCGACAAGAAGGGGCGCGTCTACGTCCGGATCGACCGCAAGCGCAAGCTGCCGATCACGGTGCTCCTGCGCGCGATGGGCTACGCCTCCGATGAGGAGATCCTCAAGCTGTTCGAGAACTCGCTCTACATCCGCAACACGGTCGAGGCGGACACCGAGGCGACGCAGAGCGAGGAGGGCGCGCTGATCGAGCTGTTCAAGAAGCAGCGCCCGGGCGAGCCGCCGTCGATCGACGCGGCGCGCGCGCTGCTCAACCAGCTCTTCTTCGATCCCAAGCGCTACGACCTCACCCGCGTGGGTCGCTACAAGCTGAACTCGCGGCTGGGGCTCGACATCGACCTCGATACGCGCACCCTGACCCACGACGACATCATCGCCCTGGTCAAGGAGCTGGTCTCGCTGCCCAAGCGGCTCGGCATGCCCGAGGACCCGGGCGAGGAGATCAAGGACTTCGCGGCCGAGGCAGTCGCGATGCCGCGCGAGCCGATCCAGGACCACCTCGACGAGTACGAGCACTTCGGCAACCGCCGCCTGCGCACCGTCGGCGAGCTGATCCAGGAGGCGTTCCGGATCGGGCTGTACCGCATGGAGCGCGTCGTGCGCGAGCGCCTCACGACCGAGGACGCGGACACGATCACCCCGCAGACGATCGTCAACATCCGGCCCGTCGTCGCCGCGCTCAAGGAGTTCTTCGGCTCGAGCCAGCTCTCGCAGTTCATGGACCAGACGAACTCGCTCGCCGGCCTGCGGCATCGCCGCCGCCTGAGCGCGCTCGGCGCCGGCGGGCTGACGCGCGAGCGCGCCCCGATCGAGGTTCGCGACGTGCACCCGACCCACTACGGCCGTATGTGCCCGATCGAGACCCCGGAGGGGCCGAACATCGGCTTGATCGGGTCGCTCTCGAGCTACGCGGAGATCTCCGAGCACGGCTTCGTCACGACGCCCTATCGCATCGTCAAGGGCGGCAAGGTGACCGACGAGATCGTGCGGATCGACGCCACCCAGGAGGAGGAGCGCAAGATCGCGCAGGCGAACACGCCGATCGACTCTCACGGCAAGTTGCAGGGTGAGGAGATCGTGTGCCGCACGCAGGCCGGTCAGTACGTGACGGTCGCGCCCAAGGACGTCGACCTGATCGACGTCTCGCCCGAGCAGATCTGGTCGGTGACCACCGCGATGATCCCGTTCCTCGAGCACGACGACGCCAACCGCGCGCTGATGGGCTCGAACATGCAGGCGCAGGCCGTGCCGCTGCTGGTCACCGACGCGCCGCTGGTCGGCACCGGGATGGAGCGGCGCGCCGCGATCGATACCGGCGACATCATCGTGGCCGAGACCCCGGGCACGGTCTCCTACGTCGACGCCGAGCAGATCGTGCTCGACGGCAAGAACGGCGCCGAGGAGTACGAGCTGCAGAAGTTCATGCGCTCAAACCAGGGGACGCTGATCCACCAGAAGCCGATCGTCGACGTCGGAGCCTCGGTCAAGGAGGGCGACGTGCTGGCCGACGGGTCGGCCACCGACCAGGGCGAGATGGCGCTGGGCAAGAACCTGCTCGTCGCCTTCATGTCCTGGGAGGGTTACAACTTCGAGGACGCGATCATCCTCTCCAAGCGCCTCGTCCAGGACGACGAGCTCACCTCGATCCACATCGAGGAGTACGAGATCGACGCCCGCACGACGAAGCTCGGCGACGAGGAGATCACGCGCGACATCCCCAATCGCTCGGAGGAGTCGCTGCGCAATCTCGACGACCGCGGCATCGTGCGCATCGGCGCCGAGGTCGCCTCAGGCGACCTGTTGGTGGGCAAGGTCACGCCCAAGGGCGAGACCGAGCTCACGGCCGAGGAGAAGCTGATCCGCGCGATCTTCAAGGAGAAGGCGCGCGAGGTCCGCGACACCTCGCTCAAGGTTCCCCACGGCGAGGGCGGAGTCGTCATCGACGTCAAGACCTTCAGCCGCGACGAGGGCGACGACCTGCCGCCGGGCGTCAACGACCTCGTGCGTGTGTTCGTGGCCAAGAAGCGCAAGATCGCCGAGGGCGACAAGCTCGCCGGCCGCCACGGCAACAAGGGCGTGATCTCGAAGATCGTCGACGAGCAGGACATGCCGTTCATGGAGGACGGCACGCCGGTCGACGTGATCCTCAACCCGCTCGGCGTCCCGAGCCGCATGAACCTGGGCCAGATCCTCGAGACCCACCTGGGCTGGGTCGCGGCCAACGGCTGGTACAGCGATGGCCAGGACGGCCAGGGCAAGACCGCCAATGGCAAGACCTATGTCGCCACGCCGGTGTTCGACGGGGCCACGGTGGCCGACGTCGATGAGGCGCTCGTGCGCTGGCAGGACGAGCACAAGGGCTCGATCAAGATGGACGTCAGCAAGGACCGGCGCCCGGGCGAGCAGGCCTCGGGGAAGGTGCGGCTGTTCAACGGCCGCACGGGCGAGCCCTTCGAGGAGCAGGTGACGGTCGGCTACATGTACATCCTCAAGCTGCTGCACCTCGTGGACGACAAGATCCACGCCCGCTCCACCGGTCCCTACTCGCTCGTCACCCAGCAGCCGCTGGGCGGCAAGGCGCAGTTCGGCGGCCAGCGCTTCGGTGAGATGGAGGTGTGGGCGCTCGAGGCCTACGGAGCGGCCTACACCCTGCAGGAGATGCTCACGATCAAGTCCGACGACACCGTCGGGCGCGTGAAGGCCTACGAGGCGATCGTCAAGGGCGAGAACATCGCCGAGCCCTCGATCCCCGAGTCCTTCAAGGTCCTGCTCAAGGAGATGCAGTCGCTGGCGCTCGACGTCAACGTCGTCTCCGAGGAGGGTGAGCGCGCGGAGATGCGCGAGGAGGACGACGACCTGCTTCGCGCCGCGGAGGAGCTTGGGATCGACCTCAGCGGAGTGCGCGCCACCGACGGGCAGGCGGCCGACGAGGCCGTCGAGCACGAGGGCGAGACGGTCGAGGCCTCCGAGGCGGAGGCCAGCGCCGAGGACCCTGACCTCGAGCCCGGCGAGGAGCTGGCCGAGGAGGACTTCGCCACCGACGGGGACCCGATGATCGAGGACGGGGTGCCCGCCGGCGAGGCAGAAGGAGTTCTGGAAGAGGACGAGGCGTGAGGGGGAGCGGCCGGCCGCCGCTCTCTGTCCCCTTCGCCCACACGAGCACTAAGGAATCACTTTGATCGACATCAACAACTTCGACGCCATCGAGATCGGCCTCGCCTCGTCCAAGCAGATCCGCTCCTGGAGCTCAGGCGAGGTGACCAAGCCGGAGACCATCAACTACCGCACGCTCAAGCCCGAGAAGGACGGGCTCTTCTGCGAGCGCATCTTCGGTCCGACCAAGGACTGGGAGTGCTACTGCGGCAAGTACAAGCGCGTGCGCTACAAGGGCATCGTCTGCGAGCGCTGCGGCGTCGAGGTCACGCGCTCCAAGGTCCGCCGCGAGCGCATGGGCCACATCGACCTGGCTGCTCCGGTCAGCCACATCTGGTTCTTCAAGGGCGTGCCCAGCCGCATCGGCTACCTGCTCGACATGGCTCCCAAGGAGCTCGAGAAGGTCCTCTACTTCGCCGCCTCGATCGTCACCTGGGTCGACGACGAGGCCCGCGCGAAGGACGTCGACTCGCTCGAGGGTGAGGTCAACAAGGTCCTTGACTCCTACGCAGCCGAGAAGGAGGAGCGCATCCTCGAGCTGCGCGAGTCCCTGGCTCGCCGTGAGCAGTACCTGGAGACCGGCAAGAGCAGCCGCGACTTCTCCGACGAGGATCACCTGTGGGCCGACACGCTTGACGTGAACGTCTCCAAGCTCTCCGGGGAGGAGCGCGAGAAGATGCTCAAGGAGCTCCGCAAGAGCTTCCAGGCCGACATCGACGACACCGAGGCCTACATCGAGGACGCGGCCGAGCGCATGCGCCAGGTGTGGGAGCTGTTCAAGACGATGAAGCCGAAGGACGTGATCAACGACGAGACCACGTTCCGTGAGCTCAAGGACCGCTTCGGCTCCGCCTACGGCTTCGGCGAGTATTTCCGCGGTGGCATGGGCGCCGAGTCGGTGCGCGACCTGCTCCAGCAGGTCGACCTCGACGACGAGGCTGCCGACCTGCAGGAGCAGGTCAAGACGGCCAAGGGCCAGAAGCAGGCCCGAGCGGTCAAGCGCCTGAAGGTGGTCTCGGCCTTCATCAACTCCGGCAACAAGCCCGAGATGATGGTCCTGGAGGCGGTGCCGGTGATCCCGCCGGAGCTGCGCCCGATGGTGCAGCTCGACGGCGGCCGCTTCGCGACAAGCGACCTGAACGACCTCTACCGCCGCGTCATCAACCGCAACAACCGCCTCAAGCGGCTGCTCGACCTCGGCGCACCCGAGATCATCGTCAACAACGAGAAGCGGATGCTCCAGGAGGCCGTCGACGCCCTGTTCGACAACGGCCGCCGTGGCCGTCCGGTCACCGGTCCGGGCAACCGGCCGCTGAAGTCGCTCTCGGACATGCTGAAGGGCAAGCAGGGGCGCTTCCGCCAGAACCTGCTCGGCAAGCGCGTCGACTATTCCGGCCGCTCGGTCATCGTGTCGGGCCCGTCCCTCAGGCTCCACCAGGCCGGCCTGCCCAAGCTGATGGCGCTCGAGCTGTTCAAGCCGTTCATCATGGCCCGGCTGGTCGAGCGCAAGTCGGCCCAGAACATCAAGGCGGCCAAGAAGATGGTCGACTCGATGATCCCCGAGGTGTGGGACGTGCTCGAGGAGGTCATCCACGAGCACCCGGTGCTGCTCAACCGCGCGCCGACGCTTCACCGCCTCGGCATCCAGGCCTTCGAGCCGGTGCTGGTGGAGGGCAAGGCGATCCAGGTCCATCCGCTCGTCTGCCATGCCTTCAACGCCGACTTCGACGGCGACCAGATGGCGGTCCACCTGCCGCTGTCGGCCGAGGCCCAGGCGGAGGCGCGGATCCTGATGCTGTCCTCCAACAACATCCTCTCGCCGGCCCACGGGGCGCCGCTGGCCACCCCGACCCAGGACATGGTGCTGGGCGCCTACTACCTGACCTACGGTCCGGATGCGAGCGAGCTCGAGAAGATCGACCCGGCGACGCATCAGCCCCGCCCGCACGTGTACCGCACCGCCCAGGAGGCGGAGTGGTCATACGAGCACGGCGTGGTCAAGCTGCACGATCTGGCCGAGTACCGCCCGCTGGGGCGTGAGGGCGGCCACGTGCTGACCACGGTGGGGCGGATCATCTACAACGACAAGATCGAGCGCGCACTCGAGGAGGCGCTGGGCGACCAGTTCGACCCCAGCTCCTACGAGTTCATCAACCGCTCGATGAAGAAGAAGGACACGACCAAGCTGGTCGACGACCTCGTGCAGGCCTACGGCGCCGCCACGATCTCGCAGGTCCTGGACGCCTTCAAGGACATCGGCTTTCACTTCGCCACCCAGGCGGGGGTCACGATCTCCAAGAACGACGTCCAGACGCCGCCCACCAAGGCGGACATCCTGGGCCGCTACGAAGAGCAGCTGGCCGAGATCGAGGCGCAGTACGACATGGGCATGATCACCCAGGAGGAGCGCCACGAGGCGGTCACCGGATTGTGGGATCGGGCCACCAACGAGGTCGGGGAAGCCCTCTACGAGCACCTCGACGAGCTCAACCCCATTTTCATGATGGCCAACTCCGGCGCCCGCGGGTCCTTCTCGCAGATCCGCCAGCTGGCCGGCATGCGCGGCCTCATGGCCAACCCGAAGGGCGAGATCATCGAGCGACCGATCAAGGCCAACTTCATGGAGGGCCTGACCGTGCTCGAGTACTTCATCTCGACCCACGGCGCCCGCAAGGGCCTGGCCGACACGGCGCTGCGTACCGCCGACTCGGGCTACCTGACGCGGCGTCTGGTCGACGTCGCCCAGGACGTGATCATCCGCCAGGAGGACTGCGGTAGCGAGGAGTTCATCGAGATGCCGGTCTCGACGCTCGAGGTCGACCCGGAGAGCCGCCGGCTGCGGCCGACCGGGGAGCCCAACACCGACCTGATCGGGCGGGTCGCCGCGCGGGACATCACGACCAAGCGCGGGCGAGTGATCGTCGAGCAGGGCCAGGAGGTCGACCGCGCCGAGCTGGCCGACCTGGTCGAGGCCTACGCCGATGACGCGGCCAAGGGCAACGTGATCCGCGTGCCGGTGCGATCGGTGCTCAAGTGCATCGCCCCCACCGGGGTCTGCCAGGCCTGCTACGGCCGCTCGCTGGCCACCGGCAAGCTGGCCCAGATCGGCGACGCGGTGGGCATCATCGCCGCGCAGTCGATCGGTGAGCCAGGCACCCAGCTGACGATGCGGACCTTCCACACCGGCGGCGTCGCGGGCGCGGACATCACGCACGGTCTCCCGCGCGTGGTGGAGCTCTTCGAGGCGCGCAAGCCCAAGGGCCTGGCCAAGATCGCCGAGGTCGGCGGCAAGGTCACGATCGAGGAGACAGACAAGGCGATCACGGTCGTGATCACCGACAACGGGGGCGAGGAGCATCGCCACACGTTCCCGCGCCGGACGCTGCTGTTCGTCGAGAACGGGCAGAAGATCGAGGCCGGCAAGCAGCTCAACGAGGGGTCGCTGTACCCGCACGAGCTGCTGGCCATCCGCGGGCGCACCGAGACCGAGCTCTACCTCGTGCGCGAGGTCCAGGAGGTCTACAAGTCCCAGGGCGTCGACATCAACGACAAGCACATCGAGCTGATCGTGCGCCAGATGATGAAGAAGGTCCGGGTCGACCAGAAGGGCGACACCGACCTGCTGCCCGGCCAGTTCGTCGACCGCCACGAGTACGCGCGCGTCAACCAGGCCGTGCTCGACGCGGGCGGCGAGGGCGCCCAGGCCGAGGAGATCATCCTCGGGATCACGAAGGCCTCGCTGAACACGGATTCGTTCCTGTCGGCGGCCTCCTTCCAGGAGACGACGAAGGTCCTGACCGACGCCGCCCTGGAGGGCAAGATCGACCGGCTCAACGGGCTCAAGGAGAACGTGATCATCGGCAAGCTGATCCCGGCCGCGACCGGGCTCAAGCGCTACCGCCGGATCGAGATCGAGCCCTCCGAGCCGCTGCCCCGCGGGATCGACGACGTCGGCCTGCTCGACCACGACGATCTCGCCGCCGAGCTTGGTCTGGCCGACGGCGAGTCGCTGACCGGTTTTGCCGTCGGCGGCGTCGAGGCCGATCTGCGCGACCTGGAGGACATCGGCCGCGGCGACGGTGGCTCGCTCGGCTTCGCCGAGGAGCTGGCCGACCTGGATGTGCCGGCGGGCGGCGACGGCGACGGGTCCGAGTAGCGCCCAGCACACCGTTTAATGCGGGCCGTCCTGCCGGCAGGCGGGGCGGCCCGTTTTTATGCCTGGGGCTGTTCCGGAGGGCGGTCGGCTTGCCTGCGACGGCCGAACAGGTGGCCGAGCCGGCTCATCTCGCGCTCGGCGGCACCCATCGGGGCCAGGAGGGTCACGACCTGCGCCAGGGTGTCGGAGAGCCGGTCCACCGAGTCGCGCAACGGGTCGATCGACCCGGCCAGGGTGTCCAGGCTGGCCACGTGGCGCTCGATCGACTGCGTGGCCCGCTCGATCGCTTCGACAGCTTCCAGAGTGCTCCGCTCGATGTCACGCGCTCCGTGCACCGATCGCGCGATGTCGTGTTCGGTCACGCCGAGCACGGCACGTATGGGCCGGGTGAACGGTTCGAACACCGGACGTCAGCTTAGCTAGGGGGTTCGACGAGGTTATGTGCTCGCGGTGTCCGAGACCGCGATCAGTACCGTCGTGCCGCGCTGGCAAGCTTTGCGGGCTCACCTGCAGCTGTCAGTGGTGGGCAAGCTGCTGCGTATCAACGGACGACCAACTTCCAGAGTCGAGGAGACAGCGTGTTCAAGAAGATGCTTGCCGTGATCGTTCCGCTTGCCGCCGCTGCGGCGACTGCGGTTGTCCTAGCGCCGGCTTCGGCGCCCGCGGACACGTTCTACAAGTGCCCACCGGGCGTGCACGACCATCATTACTGCAAGAAGGTCAAGAAGTGCAAGGTCCCCAACCTGCGCGGCAAGACGGTTTCGCAGGCGGCGAGGGCGCTTCACCGGCATGGCTGCAAGCTGGGCGGCGTCAAGCATCGGGCCGTCAGCGGCACCGGCGTTGCCGTCGGACAGATCTACCGGTCTTCACCGGGAGCTGGTTTCATCGGTCCCCGCGGCACTGCCGTGACGGTCTACGTTCGCAAGGCTGGAAGTACGCCCAGTGGAGACCCCGATCACGATGGGGACCACGACGGACCTGACACCGTTTGAGCGCCTGAGCGCGCAGATCTGGACGCACTGAATTCGCGCCGCGCCGGCTCGTCCTGACCAGATCAGGACGGCCGGTGCCGCGCGTCTCCTCATTACTCCCATTTTCTTGCTAGGGCGCGTTATGTTGCCTGCAACATGAGTTCGCACTCCCTCACGGGGGCTCGAAACGTACGGAGGAGGAGGAGTCATGTTCAGGAAGGCGCTGCTGTTCGTCACAGCCGCCGGGACACTCGGAGGGGCTCTGCTAGTGCCGACCTCGGCGCCAGCCAAGCCGAAGTGCCAGCAGGGGAGGTCTGACCAGCGGTATTGCCCGAAGGTCTGCACCGTTCCCTACGTCCGCGGTGACACGATCCCGCAGGCCAATGAGGCGCTGAAGGACAACAACTGCAAGCCCGGGCGAGTCCGGGAGGTCAGCTGCGGCTACGACTGCGGCGGCGTCGCGCCGGGTCGCGTCTGCGCAACGGACCCGCCCGCCGGGACCGAGCTTCCCGATGGATCACACGTGGAGCTGATCGTCAGGAAACACGGCGGCCACGACTAGCGTCGTGGCTTGCTCTAGGAACTGACGCGCCGCCGGCGCAGCAGAATTACGGCTATCCCGGCCGCCAGCGCAGCGGCGAGGAAGATCGGCAAAAGGATCCCAACCCCGCCCGAGGTCGTGCCCGAAACGATCGGGTGGAGCAGTGCCGAGATGAGGCCGCGGCCCGAAGGGACCGGCGGGTTGAGGTGAACGCCCGCGGTGCCAGGACCAGAGCTTTGCTCGCTTGCGCTGGCGGACCTGCGCCCTGAGAAGGCCTGGCTATGGCCGGCCGTACGGCCTCCAGCCACGATCCCACTTGCGCTCACGAGCTTGTTGTACAGCGCGCCCGACGCCTCCCTGTGCGGCGAGCTGCCGGCTTACGCCCAGGCGGCAGGTGGCCGCTGTGTCCGCCACCGCTGCCCGGGCCCGAGGTGGGATGACTACATCCGGCTCCGGGAACCGTCTCTGCGTACTGATCCGACGCCTGAATTGCCGGGCGGGGCGCACCTGGCGCCGAAGGCCGCAGCGGGGAAGCACAGCACCGCGGCCACAGCAGGCGATCCCTGTAATCGCTCGTCTCATCTCTGCCACAAGGTACGCAATACGAGGACAGACCCTGACAGCCTCGTTCAGCCGACCCGCCACGGGAGGCTGTTCTCGCCACCTTCGTGTGCGCGGAGCAAGGTGCGCGCGCGAATTGACGTCGTGCGCGTGAAGACCCCGTGGTGCCTGCTCGCGGAAGCGGAACAGCGTCTGCCAGCCTTTTGCGCGTAGGGCCTGCACCTCAACCATCCCCCTCTGCGGCGCGAACCCCCATAGCACCTTGCGGCCTCCTCTGACCGGCTCGACGACGAACGGAAACCGGAATCCCTGCAGCCCAGGCTTTGGTGCTCCGCTGTCGTAGTAGAGACCGGACTGGTAGGTCGACCCGTAGTTCGGAATCGGGGGCTGGTCGGCTAGCAGATACCAGGCGATGGCGCTCACGCCCTCTCGCCAGAGCACGTAGAACGCCTCCTGGACCCAGCGGGTCCTCTCCCCGATCGGGACTCCATGAGGGTCAGGAGGGTTCGAGTCCCACGAGAACTCGGTCACCCACACGCGCTTTCTGTCCTCGCGGAAGAACCAGGCCACTTCGTTCAGCCGCTCGGAGAGGGCGGGTGAGCTTGCCTATGTCCGGCAGCGAGACATCGTCGCGGTTGATGGCCGACTGGAAGGGGCCGCCGACGGAATACGGGTGGTGGGCCAGGATGTCGAAGTGCACGGGGTGCGGGCACCGCTCGCGCACGAGCTTCTGTCCGTGCAGGCAAAGCATTTCGCGGACGAACAGAGCGGGGGGTACGCGCTGGCCGCCAGGCTGGTCGCCGAACGGTGCCGTGCCGCCGGTGATCACGACGTTTGAGCGATGCACCGACTTCACGGCCGCATAGAACGCGTTGAGCAGCCCGCGGTAGATGATCGGGCTCTCGGCAACCCACCGGCCGTGAACTCTCACCCACTGCGGAGTGAGATGGTTGTCGAGGTTGGGCTCGCTCCAGCCTTGGTAGTAGCGCACCCGCGGGAGGATGCCGGTGCCGGGGTCGAAGCTGCCCGAGTACCGCTTGGCCACGGCGCGGCGAACTGGCCGAAGGCGATCGCATTCGGCCGCCAGGTCCCAGGCTGGACGCGCGGCGGGCGTCCCGGCCCGTCGGCCCACGCTGGACCGCCGCCGCCCGGCGATCGTGAGCGCGACCGTGAAGCCGTGTGCGCGTCGCGTCGCGAACGGTGCTGTCGAGCGGTCCCCACTGGTAGTCCGGGTTGGCCGGGTCCGTGGGGTCGGTGCCGCCGGAGGGGGTGGTTCGCGGCGAGATCGATGCCCAGCTCGACCGGCAGCAACACGAACTGCGCACCGGTCGCGACGGTGCGGTCGAACCAGACGTTGGCCGTAGCCGGGTTGTCCCAGATGCCGTCGGCGAAGCCGGTCATGAACGTGCGCGGTCGTGCCGCGGCCGCCGGCGACTGCGTCAGCACAACGAGCGTCAGCAGCGGCCACCGCGGCGCCAGCTGCCGAGACGCCTCACGAGCCGAACGGCCCCGCACCCGCTGCGCCGATGAGCTGCGAGGACCAGCAGGACTGCGCCGGATCCGACGTAGGCGCGACCAGCAACCACAGATGCGCCGGGCGGCGTGCCTCGACGCATGCAGGTCGTGAAGCCGTGCGCGCAACGTCGTTCTCGAAACCGGTGCGACGGGCGTGGGACGAGCAGCGCCGCAGGCGTCTGCTCGAAGTCCTTGTAGGTCTGCTGTGGCTCGGTCATTCCGCAGTCACTGGAGATTTCGGATTCAGAGCGTGAGCGCGGCGGTAGTCTCGCACTGCTGCCGGTGCCCGGCCGCTCTCGGCGTCAATTCGTGCCTTCACCAGCCAGATCTGCCAGTTCGTCGGTTCGCGCGACGCGGCCTGCGCAATGGCCGCCGCCGCCGCTGGCAGATCATGGGTCGTGCTCAAGAATCAGCGCCCGCTGAAGCCGCGGTGTTGCCGCAGCTGGCTCGAGTCGCTGCGCTGTTGCCGCATCCGACAGAGCGGCGCTAAGGTGTCCCGCGCGGACCTCAGCCTGGCTCGAGCGGATCGCCGAGGTAGCTCCGTACGGGATCGCGATGCCGACGATAGCTGCGACCGCGAGCGCTGCGAGAATGGCACGAGGGCCCCACGGGCCCACGCTCTGCGATACCAACGGCGGCCGAGCCTCCTCCCGGTGGACCAGGATCAGCGCTGCCGAGAATGAGCGCCGCTACCGGCACTACCGCCAGCTGCCACAGCCAGTCGTAGCCGGCAGCCACGCAGAAGGCCGCGAATGATGCCGTCGCGGCGGCAAGAACCGCTCGCGTCGAGCGGCGGCGCTCGTAGGGTGCGCGCGATTCCGGTGACGAGCATCACCAGCAGTGCCGTGACGATCAGCGTGAATCCCACGAGCCCGGTCTCAGCGAGCGTCTCAATGTACAGCGAGTGCGCGTTCTGAATGGACTCGTAGATCGGGCCGTGCTGGGACCAGTAGAACGCGAAGGTTCCGGGCCCGATGCCCGTCAGACGGCTTGCTGCTGAACGCATGGAGCGCGGTCTCCCAGTACTGGTAGCGGTGGCTCCCCGCGACGGACCCCAAGCGCAGATAGAAGTTCCTAGAAGCAACCCCAGTTATGTCGGTCTGCTTGAACAGCCGCCATTGATGGGCGAGATCACCTGGAACCCCGGCTGCGACCGCCACGATTATCGGCGATGACCACCGCCAGCGCGCTCGCGCCACGTGCTTTGCGGCGATCGAGGGCGAGTGCTCTCGGTGCGGATCGCATAGCGCGCCGCTAGCGCGATTCCAGCCTGTACCAGCCCGACGCCGACGCCGACGATCACGAGCAGGCCCAAAGTTGATGGCGCTGTGAGACCGCCGCGGGTGTGCTCAGCCCGTCGCGCAGCGCGGTCCGATGGAGCAGCGCTGCGATCAGAATCGCAGAGCCTGCGGCCGCGACCAGGCCGGTTGCGAGCTGTGGGAGCCGTTTGGGCGAGAGGGCGTAGAACGACCACGACGGCAACGATCGTGGTGAGCACCGCCCCGCGCGACGCCGTCAGCACAATCGCAAGCACCGCGGCCGGGATCACGGCTGCAGCGAGCGCTTGGCCCAGGATCGTGCGAGACCGAGTCGCGATCGCCATCAGCAGCGGCAGGCCGATCGCCAGGAAGTTGCCGGTGCCGTTGGCGTAGTTCAGCGGGTAGTCAAGGCGCGTGGTGGAGCCAGGGAAGAAGACTGCGACCTGGTCCTGTGGGAAAGCTCCGGGGTACAGCCGGGAGAGGACCGCCAGCAGGCTGATCGCGCCGAACGCGATTCCCATCCCCGTGACCAGCGAATTGGCAGCAGGACGGCGCAGCACCGAAAGGGCGAGGACGAAGATTCCGAGGTACGCAAGCAGTCGGGCAACATTCGTTCATCGTCCGCTCGACGCTGCTCGACCATCCGGTGGCCAAGAACGTCCAGAGCGTGAAGGCGGCGAGCAGTCCGACACATGCCCAGGCGAGACGTCCGATCCGAGCCCGCGGAACGACGCCAACAAGAGCGCCCAGCAGGACGATCCACCAAACGGCCAGTCCCACCTCGCTGCGGACGACGAGGTCATAGCCGCCACCGCGTAAACCTAGGTAGAGGACAGGCGCGAAACCGAGCGTCCAAGCGCCGACTGCCTGGCGATCGACCGAAGGTGCGGCTCCCACTATGCGCCGCGTGGAGACAGGATTGGCCGCGAGTTCCATCGTGGCTAGTGGATACGCGCGGTGTGCATTGCGGCTGACAAACGTCTTATTCCTCCAAGACCGCACGCAGCCGTCGCAGTGAGCGCGAGATGATCTGTTGCACGTTGGAGAGCGACAATCCGGTCATCTCGGCGATCTGCGGGCCTGTCATATCTGCCCCGTACCTGAGCGCCAGGATCTCACGTTCACGCTCACCCAGCGTCGAGAGAGCATTCGCCAGGTCTGGCTCCAACCCCAAGGACGCAGGGTCATTGTCCGCTGCGGGCAGATCCCCGGGGTTGACATTGTGCAGCGGTACCTCGGATCGCGTCGGGCTCCGCTTCCGATAGTGGTCGATCAGAAGGTTGCGAGCGATCGACACAAGCCACGTCGTCGCTCCGGAACGCCTCGGATCAAAGCGGTCCCATGCTCGCAGCGCGCGTTCGAAGGTCTGCTGCGTGAGGTCTTCGACGTCGCCTCGGCTGGCCAGCCGGTACGCGAAGAACGCGTAGATCCGGGCGAGGTTTTCGTCGTATGCCTGTTCGAAGTCCAGAGCGACGAGAAGTTGGAGACGCTCGACGGGCGGTTACCGTAATCGGATTCGCGGCAGAGTTGACCCGCGATGCACCTGAAAAGATGACGCGCGTAGCGAACTTGCGGAAATGAAAGTGGCTAGCCGGAATACGACCGACCTGTTCGAGGGTGCCGCTGGAAACTGGGCGGCGCGCTACAGAACCCGCCGTTCACTAGTCGCTCGGCTCCAGTACGTGGCGCCGGAGATTCGAAAAGAACTCGAACTCCAAAGATCGAATGGCGCAGAGGCGGTGCGAGTCCTCGACTTCGGCTCGGGACCGGGCGTTTTCGCGGCGGTCGCCTCAGACCTCGCCGAAAGGGTCACCTGCATAGATCGTTCTAGCTACATGCTCGCCGGCGGAGAGAACGATGTTGCCGTTTTGTCGGAACTCGCTGAGCGTGCCGGCGGGACCTATCGGCCTGATCGAATAGAACGTGTCGTCGGCGATGAGACGCAGCTGGATTCGGTTGCCCCGGGCTCGTACCAGCTGGTCCTTGCGATCGCCGTGCTCGAATACGTGCCCTCACCGCTGACGGTCTTGGGCGATTTCCTGCGGTGTCTCAGTCACGATGGAGTTCTCCTGTTCACGACGCCCAATCGAGCTTCCGTGTTGCGTCGTATCGAGCCGCCGATAAATGCGATCTCGACGCGGATTGGCGGTAAGGGGGGCATAGAGCGGCTCTCGCAGCGGGCTTGCACCGGCTCGTCCAAGACGATGAGAAACGTGGACGTCGTGCAAGCACTGGCGGACCTGGATGCGCGCGTCGAAGACGTCGTCTCGATCCCGCTCGCCGTCGGCGGTCCGCTGCATCTGATCAAACCCAACACGCTGTTCCGCGTGCGGCACGCGGGGTCTCGCCAAGCTAGGCCGGTCGCTTCGTAAGTGCCTTGAATCACCGCGCCCCGGCCGAACAGCGGCTGCCCAGATCATGGGGGCCGATGCAGACTTCCTCGACGCCGTCGCTCTACATCGACGCCGTCCGGCACATGCACGTCCGTCAGCTGCTGGGCCGCGTGCGCCGACTGCTTCCGCCGAGGGTCATCGCCATTGGGCTTCAGCCGGTTAAGGAGCGTGAGTACACCATGCATGCCGCGGGACTGGGGTCTGATCCCGCTCCGGCCGGCCTCGCTGGCGATCTACCGGAGGTACGCCGTAAATGCGCCCAAGGAGTCTCTCCTGCGGACGCAGCGACCGACGTATGGGGCGGCAAGCCGGACCTGGGTCTCATGTTTGCCGTCCATGGCTTTGGAGATTTGGCGACCTACGCCTCAGGCCGGAGGTCGCCCGCCCAGGACTGCTCCTGGCAACGCGTAATCGAGAGTTGGCTTCGAGCGGAGATCCAGCCGGCTACTCCAGCTTGGCATCCATATCCGACGTCCGTGAGGCTTATCGCCTGGTCCTCCGCGCTAGGCGAGGGTTCATGGCCGGAGTCATTTCGGGGCCGGATCGCCGGGGAGATCTCGAGGCAGGCTCGCTATCTGCGACGCGCCATCGAATACGACATCGGCGGAAACCACGTGTTGAAGAATGCCGTCGCCCTCGTCTTCGCCGGCGTCGTCGTCCCGGCGTCCGGTGTCTACGACCGCGGACTCGGGCTTCTCGAGCGTGAACTTGCACGTCAGATGCTGGCCGACGGAGCTCACGAGGAACGCAGCAGCTCGTACCACCGCGAGATAACTAGGGACCTCGCCGCGGTCGCGGAGCTGCTGCGACGGGCCCGCGTGACGACTCCCCCGTGGCTCGAAGAGGCGCACGTGCGTGCGCAAGCCTGGCAGCGCGCAGTTGCGGGGCCGGGAGGAACGCTCCCGATGCTCAACGATTCGTGGGAGGGGCCTCCGCTCGAAGGTTCAACAAGGCCTAGGCCCGCCGCGGTCGCTCGAGCAGACAGCGGCTATGTCGTCTTCACCCAGGGCGACGACCAGGCTGTGTTCGATTGTGGTCCGCTGTGTCCCGACCATCTACCTGCACATGCACATGCGGATGCGCTGTCGTTCGTGCTCTGGCTGGCCGGGCGCGCAGTCGTCGTGGATCCCGGGACCTACGCCTATCGCGGCCCATGGCGGAATGCGTTCCGGCGCACCGCGGCTCACAGCACGATCGAAGTGGACGGGCAAGATCAATGCGTGTTCTGGGGCAACCATCGTGCGAGCTTTCTTCCAAACGTGGCGCGGCCTAGGACACGCGAGCTCGATGGCATTGTGGTCGTGGAGAGCTCACATGACGGGTATCGACGGCTCCCGGATCCGGTCGTTCACCACCGAGCGCTCGTCTGGATCGCTGGAACTGGGATCGTGATTGTCGATCGATTGGAGTGCCGCACGCAGCACCGCGTACGGTCGACGCTTCCGCTGGCGCCCGGTCTCGACCCCGTCGGAGGGCAGATCGACGACCTATCGATACAGCCCCTCAGTCAGGGTGGGGTCGTGAGCGTTGAGGATTCCTGGTATTCGGCGCGGTTTGGCGAGAAGACGAGGGCGCGGTCACTCGTCGAGTATCGGGTGTCCAGCGCGGACGAGCTGTTTGGCTGGACGCTGCTCAGAAGAAACGCGTCTGCTTCGATCGCCGGCGGTGAGCTTGAACTGTCGCTGTGGGAGCGATCGGATCCGGTTCGCGTCCCGTTAGCCTCAGCTGGTGCGCTGATTCATCCTTTCGCGGACTCCTGATAGGGCCGCTTGGGGGTTTCGCTCAGGAACGCGGCGATCGCATTCGCTGCGCGCGCTCCTGCAGAACCATCCCAAAGCGGGATCGGCGGATACCGCTTCGGATGAGGGTCCCCGAGTTCTTCTACACAGGCGTTCCGCAGCGCTCGCGGGTCGATCCCCACCAGCCGATTGGACCCCCGCCGAATCGTGACCTCCCGCTCCGTCGTGCTCCTGTAGGTAAGACATGGCACACCCAGCGCCGAGGTTTCCTCCTGGACGCCCCCTGAATCGGTGATGACCAGACGTGCCGAGGACTCCAACGCAATGAAGGTCCGATAGTCGACGGGTTCCATGAAGCGTACGTTTGATTGCTCGGGCGTCGACCCGCCAGACAGACGCTGCCTGGTCCGAGGATGCAAGGGCAGGACGACCGGCAAGGTCCCAGCGATGTCATCGAGGACCTGCAGGGTGGCGCTCAGGCGCGTCGGGTTGTCAACCAGACTTGGACGGTGCAGAGTCACGAGGACATAGCTCAGTGGCTCCAGGCGAAGTTCGGCTAGCACCCCGTCCGCGTCCACGCTCGGGAGCAGGTCGAACAGGCTGTCGATCATCGTGTTGCCGGCGAGAACCACGTGATTACCGGCGATGCCCTCCGCAGCGAGGTTTGCGATTGCCTCGTCGCAATGACAGAGCAAGAGTGACGACACTCGGTCCACCAGGACACGGTTTATCTCCTCCGGCATCGTCCAGTCTCCGGAACGCAGCCCAGACTCGATGTGGACTATCGGGACATCCAGCTTGGAAGCGGCGAGTGCTGCGCCAAGCGTCGAGTTGACATCGCCCGAGACGATGACGGCGTCGAAGCTATCGGAGCTGAGCACGCGCTCCACGCCGATTAGCACGCCCGCCGTTTGCTCGGCATGGGTGCCCGCGCCGACGCCCAGGTGGTAATCAATCGATGGAAAGCCGAGTTGCTCCGAGAACGCTTCGGAAAGGGCACGGTCGTAGTGCTGGCCTGTGTGAAGAATCCGGAGCTCGATCGCTGGCTTGGTCCTGAGCGCCCGGAGTACTGGCGCTGTCTTCACGAAGTTCGGCCGCGCGCCCACGACGACGAGCACGGCCCCGCTCACCGCGGGCCCCGCACGACGGCGCGCAGCAGCGCATCCAACCGTTCGACCTGTCGCGAGCGCGCAGTGCTCTGAGCGGCCTGGCGTCCGGCCGCGCCAAGCTTGTGCGCTGTGGCGGGGTCGTTGGCGAGTTGCCTGATGACCTTGGCAAGCGCAGCGCCATCCTCCGGCGGCACCGCGATGCCGGCCCGGGCCTCACGAACGAGGTCGGCGGCTTCTCCACGCGCCGCCACAATCGCTGGTCGAGCAACGGCCATGGCGTCGTACAGCTTGGATGGTATGAAAGCTTCCAGAAGTGGGTGGTCCCGCAGCGGCACCAGCATCGCGTGGCATTTCTGCATCGTTGCCGCTATCTCGGTGACGGGAACCGCAGGCCGTATCTCCACGCGATCGAGTCCCCGCCGAGCACGTTCCATCCGCAGCTCCGAAGCTACCGGGCCATCGCCCACGACCATGAATGAGACGTTCTTCGTCACGCAGCAAATCGGCGGCGTCAAGGATGATGTTCAGGCCCTGCGCAATTCCGAGGTTTCCCGTGTAGCCGACTGTGAATGCAACGTCGGCTGGCGGCGCGGTGACCGGCTCGGCGAGAAGATCATCGAGAGCGCCGTTCGGCAGGTGTTCGGCAATTCGACGTCCGGCGACGCGATCGATGTGTTCGCAGAACGACTTCGTGGTGGTGGTGATCGCCGCGCTGGATTGGTAGAGCCACCGTTCACTTCGCTCGAAGAATGCGATCAATCGCTGGTTGGAGAGCTCTCCCAGGGCGGTGGCGGCGGCAGGCCAGACGTCCCTCACGTCCAGAACGAACGGCACCCGCCTCAATTTGGCGATCGCGGCGGACGAGAGCACCCCCGGCAGTGGTGGCGAGCTGGCGAACACGACATCTGTCGCTGACTGGAGCATCATTGTCGCTGCCGCGCCAAGTGCAAACGTTCCATAGAACGCGATCCGCCGGGCTGCGGACTTCTGGGGAGAAGTTACGACCCACAGCCGCCTGATCGTGGTGGACTCCAGATGCTCGGTTGCGACGGGACGGCGCCCGTATCCCTCGTGGAAGACTCCGCGCGGGTGATTCGGCTGTTCGCATAGCACCGTGACGTTGTGTCCTCGGGACGCCAAACCCTCGGCGAACGCACCGAGCCGGTTCTGCGTGGCCCCCGGCTCCGGTGGAAAGAACTGCGACACGATCGTGACGCGCACGTGTCAGGGGATAGCGTCGTGCTTGCCGAGAAGCGCGTCCTGAATCGCGAATGTCATGCGCGTGACCGAGACCATGTCCTGCACCGGCCAGGGCTGACGGCCGCTCCGGCACGCCTCGACAAAGGCCGAGATCTCAGCAGCATGCCCTTTATCGCGCTTCGACTTGAACGTCTGGGCGCGACCTCCGCGATGGACGTGGAGCTCTCGAAAGTCATCCAGGACGGCCGCGCCCGCCTCGCCGATGACCTCGATCCGTTCCTTGCTGAGCGACGAGTCACCGAGGGCCGAGTACAGGATCGTCGCGACCGATCCATCCGCAAACGTGAGCGTCGTCACCAGCTCATCGTCACGCGGCTGCGAGGCACCGCTGACTGCCGTTGTGACCGATTTTGTCGGCGCCGCCCCGCACAGGAAGCTTGCCAGGTCGATGAAGTGGCACATCTCACCGACGACCCTGCCGCCGCCGACGTTCGGATCATGAACCCAGTGGCTCCGCGGCAGAGGGCCTGCGTTGACGCGATAGCTGATCAACAGCGGACCGTGCCCGGCCAACTCCTTTCGAAGGCGTCTGGCCAGGGGCGCGAAGCGCCGGTTGAACCCGACCACGAGAACTGCGTCGGAGTCCGATGCGGCCGCTTCTATCCGCCGCAGTTCGTCGGGGCCAAGTGCCAGCGGCTTTTCGACGAAGACGTGCTTGCCGGCGCGGAGTGCCCGCTCTGCATATTCGGCATGTGTGTCATGGCGTGTGGCGATCACCACTGCATCGAGTTGATCAGCTGTGAATATCGCGGCCGGGTCGGTCGTGGCGAGGCCGGCCTTGAAGCGCTTCGCGCTGGCGCGCGCCGATGCTCCAGTTGCCGTTGCCACGGCCGCGATTCGCGCATGCCGGGCGAGCGCCGGCATGAGGACGCTCCGCGCGAACACTCCTGCGCCCACGACGCCGATCGCCGGCCGCTCCGCGTTAACCGCACGGCCGAGGCGTGGCTTCGCCTCGATGCGAATCAGGCGGTCGCGAGCATCGTCGCCATCTCGCTCGGGATAGCGAAGCAGGATCCCCAGGGACTGCTCGCTGCTGCCCAGAAGTGCGTAGGCCTCAGCCGCATCATCGAGATCGAAGACGTGAGTAGTCAACCGCGCCGGACGTAGCGCCTCCGTGGCCATGAGGCGCAGAGACTCCTCGATGTTGCGGCCCTCGGTCCAGCGGACGTATCCGGCCGGATAGTCCCTTCCCGCCTCTTCGTAAAACGGGTCGTACCGGCCTGGACCGTACGACCGGGATACCACCAAGCGCAGCTCCTTTGCATAGAGCGGAGCTCTTGGCGACTGAATCGGGACGTCGCCGACGATGCAGACGGTGGCCCGCTCCCGGGCGACCGAAATGGCCAGCGAAAGGGGAGAGCTATTTCGACTGGCTGCTGTCACCAGTACGGCGTCGGCACCGCGAGTTTGCGTCAGGCGAGCGCACTCTGCCTCGAGTTCTCGTGGATCCGCGGTGGCGAAGAACCCGGCAGCTCGCGCGAGCTCGACGCGGCGGCTGTCCGGATCGAAGCCGAGGGGAACCGCACCTGCCGCTTCGACCAGCTCCGACGCGAGCTGGCCCACTAGACCCAGGCCAATGATCGCAGTGATATCGCCGAGACCCACACGGGCAAGGCGCACCGCGTGGAGAGCGATCGCAGCCACCGTCGCGTAACAAGCATCCTCGGCCGGCACATGGTCTGGAACGCGCGCACAGAGTGTTCTAGGGACGCTGACGATCTCCGCATGAGCGGCATGGCCAGCGCCGCCACATGCGACGAGCTCTCCGGGGCCAGCAGGAGCATCTTCGCATGCTTCGAGCACGACGCCGGCTGAGCTGTATCCCAGCATCCGTGGTTCGTCGAGGCGCCCGCGGACCTTGGCGTACGCGGCAGCAGGTCCCTCGGTTCGGGCGGTTTCCAGCACCTTCATCGCCAGATCGGGCCGCGCACGGGCTTTACCAAGCAGCGATGCCTTACCCATTTCAACCGCGGCCCGCTCGGTGCCGGCGCTGACCAATGAATAGCGGCTGCCGATTAGCAGCGATGCAGCGCCACGGGCCGGGGCCGGGACGTTTTCGACCGTGATCTCGCCGGTGGAAACGTCTTGGAGGAGTTGCCTCATGTGGGTGTGTCGCGATGCCCCCGCCGCTGGGTGCGGTGCGGCAAGGTTACATACGGCCCTGCTGGAACGGCGCTCTTCGCTGGCACGCCAACGGTTCAGGATGTCCGGTGCCGGCTGCGATACTCTGGCTGCAGGGCATCCGGGCAAGGCGGTGGTTGCGCGTGAGTTTGGGGGTGGTCGGAAACTGCTTGTCGGCGTCGCGGAGAGCCCGTGACTCGTCAGAGCATGTCGTCGGATCGGCACCGGCAGGCCTTTCATTCGCTTCCTGATGGCCCGTCCGGATACGTCACTCGAGCCGACTCCGGCGCTGGAGGAGACTGGCGTCAGCCCGTCGGTCGGAGGCTTCACGGCGACAGGGATCGAGCAGCGCCTGCGCCAGAAACGCGCTCTTTTCATCGCCTTTGCGACGGCCGGCGGAGCGACGCTGGCAGTCTCCTTCCTTGGTGGGTTGGGCGGCGTTATCGCGACGCACGCGATCGGTCCGTACCAGCGCGGTCTGCTCGCGGCGGCGGTGGTGTGGTCGAGCGTGATCGCAAGCCTGGTGGCTGCGGGAATCCCACAGGCTACGGCGTACTTCGTCGCCAGCCGTCCGGAGCGCAAGGCTACGTATGCGTCTACGTCGCTCCTCCTGCTCGCCGGGGTGGGTGCTGCCCTGGCGATGGTCGGGATTGCCGTGTCACTCGTAGTAGGAGGTCCCGCCGAGGCCGCCTTGATTGTGGTGTTCGCGGGAGCCTTCCCTCTGGTTGCGGCGGGCGCGGGGATCGGCGCGGCGCTCGGCCGAAACGACTATCGGATGTGGGCGGTCCTCCGAGTGGTGAATCCTGGGGTTGCGCTGTGCGGAATCGTTCTGCTGGTCGTATTAGCTGGCCGGCGGACGGCTGTCGCCGTCGCTTCCGTAACCGCTACTGCAGCCGCTGTTCAGTTATTCGCGGTCTTTCTCGACCTTCGCCGACACGACCTGGTCGCGCGGCCGTCGCTGTCCTCGGCACGGGAGCTCTTTGCCTATGGCTGGCGAAACGTGGTGGCTGGAGCGGCGTGGCTGATCTCCTTCAAGCTTGACCAACTGGTGCTGACAGTTGCGGTCGCGCCCGCTCTCCTCGGCATCTATGCTGTTTCCGCCTCGTTCGGCGAGCTGATCGTTCCGGTCGCAGCTTCCATGGGTCAGGTGATGTTGGCGCGCGTATCGGCCCGTGGTCGTCCGGAGGTGCGTAGCTCTCTGCCCGCCGCGTTGACAACCTGCGTGGGCTTGGCAGTTGCCGCAGCGACGGTGACGTTCGTCCTGGCGCCGTGGCTGGTTCGCCTCTTGTTCGGGGCACGCTTTCTCCCCGGTGTTCCCTCACTCCGGATCTTGCTGATTGGTTCGATTTCTCTTGCTACTTCGACAGTTCTGGCGGACACGCTGCGCGGCCTCGGCCGTCCGCTGGTGCCGGCACGCGCAGAGCTTGTCGGTGTCGTCTGCACGGCCCTGCTGCTTGCGGTTCTCGTCCCGCCCCTGGGTATAAAAGGGGCTGCGATCGCCTCGACGTTCAGTTATACGGTCGTGATGGTCTGCATGGCACTGTTGCTACGTGCCGAAGGCCGCAACAGCATCGCCCGTGCCTGAGGATCGCCCTCACCTCGCGGTCGTAACAACGCACCCAATCCAGTACCAAGCTCCGCTATGGCGCGCTCTCGAGCAGGACGGGCGTGTAAAGCCGTGTGTGATCTTCCTGTCGGGGCATGGTGTGGAATCACAGGTCGATCCGGACTTCAACGTGCGTTTCGCGTGGGACGTTGATCTCCTGGACGGTTACTCATCGACGTTCGTTCGAAATTGGCGCCCTCAGGCCCCGCCCGGACGGTTCGCGAGCTATCTAAATCCCAGTCTTGAGTCTGCGCTACGTCGCACGCGTCCGGATGCCGTCCTGTTCTCCGGTCTGTACAACCTGTCCGCGATCGGTGGAATGCTGGGCTCCCGGCTCAAGGGTCTCCCGTGTCTCTATCGTGCGGAGAGCAGCATCCTCGGATCGCCTGGCTTGTTCAGCCGCACGACCGGTAAGTGGCTGATACATCGGACCCAGGCCGTCCTCCCGATCGGAACTGCCAATGATTTGTACTACGACGCATTTGGATATCCCGAAGAGCGGAGATTTCTAGCACCGTACGCCGTGGACAACGAGTTCTTTCGAAGGCAGCCGAGTGATCGTGCAGCTAGCCGACGATGTTTCGGCATCGACGATGAGAAGTTCGTGGTCCTTTACGTCGGAAAGCTCGCGGCGTGGAAGGATCCGCTGACCCTGGTCGAGGCATGCGGTGAGCTGCGCAAGTCATATCCAGTTCATTTGCTCGTGGCCGGCGACGGGGCTCTGCGCTCGGATCTCCATCAAAAGGCCTCGCAGCTCAAGGTCGAGCTGACCCACCTCGGCTTCGTCAATCAGAGCCGCATCGGAGATGCATATTCGGCTGCGAACGTCCTCGTTCTGCCTTCGCGGCTCGAGCCATGGGGGCTCGCCGTCAATGAGGCGATGAACTTCTCGCTCCCGGTGGTCGTCTCGACTCGCGTTGGTGCACGGCTGGACCTCGTTCGCCCGCAGGAGAACGGAGCCGTGTTCCGGCCGGGACGCGCCGACGAACTGGCACGCGCACTCGCGCCGCTGGCCGCCGATCCAGGCCTCGCCGCGTCCTGGGGACGGACATCGAGTCGCATCATCGAGAACTGGGGGCTGGACCGAACGGTAGATGGTGTCGTGGAGGCGGTGCACGCGGTTGCTTGACTCCGTGCTTGGTTCGACCGCGGTTCGTGCGCACTTTCGTTCCGCCGGGCGCCGCTCGCTGCCTGCAGGCCTGAAGGACGTCCCGGATCCAGTGGCCCGCCACTTCGTCAACCTCGCCGGATACGAGGTTGCCTTCTTCCTTCGCCGTCTGACTCCGGATACGGGGCGCGTTCTAGTCGTCGGAGTTGGAGCTGGACGCGACTTCTACTTCCTCGGGTTACAGAACGAGGTCGTGGCCCTGGACATAGTGCCTCAATCGACGGTGCCCAACGTCGTCATCGCAGACTTCTCCCGAGATATTCCACTGCCGGACGGTCATTTCGATGCCGTGGTGATCTCGGACGTCCTCGAGCACGTGTTCGATGACCGCAACGCCCTCCTGAATTGTCGGCGCGTCCTGCGCGATTCAGGCCAACTCGTGCTCAATGTCCCGTACGGTGACGACATCGGAGACCATCACGTCCGCGTCTACACGCGGGCGACCGTTCGCCGGCTGCTGGCGTCCGCGGGCTTTGATGTCGTCGAAGAGGTGGAGCGCGGCCCGCTCGCGCACCTCGACCGTTATCTCCCGTGGCGGATCGCGTTCCACGGCTTCCACATGTTGCGTCTGCTGCTCACCGGCGATCCTGGTTACGAAATCACCTTGCGCCGTCTCGCGGCGATCGATTGGTGGTTCGGCGTCCATCGTTGCGCTCCGACGAGATTCTCCAAGCGCCACGGTGCGTACATTCGCGCGGTCAAGTCCGCTCCGCAGGACTACAGCGAAATCAACCGCCAGCTGTATCTAGATCAAGGCGAACGCCAGTACGCAGGCAAGCGCTGAGGCCACGTGATGCGCATATTGGTCGTGGGATCCGTATATCCCGATTCGTTTGCCGACAACTTGGTCTCGTCGCTCGCAGATGCCGGGCATACGATGGCCGCAGTCGCTCCGTTTACGGGGAAGGCCCTTCGGGCGCGGCGTGTCGCCCACCGGCTACAAGACGAAGTCCAAGCCTTTCCCAGCGCTGCCAAGCGCCTGCAGCGGCACGTGCTCGAGGCCGCCGAAGAGCACCGGCCCGACCTGGTTCTGAATGTGGATTACCGCCTGAGCTATGTGCTGGTGTCTGAGCTGCGCTCAGTTGCTCGCGCGCCGGTGGTGTTCTGGTTCCCGGATGCGCTCGGCAATCTCGGCCGCGAAATGCACGTCCTCGCTGGCTACGACGCCCTTTTCCTAAAGGACACCGCGGTGGTCGAGCGCTACAGCCGCGTTCTGCGCATCAATGCCCATTTCCTTCCCGAAGCTTGCAATCCACGATGGCATCGGCCAGTAGGTTCTCCTGCACTCTGTGATCGTCCGTCGGTGCTGCTCGTAGGGAACATGTACGCCACAAGGTTCGTGCTCCTGAATGACTTATTGGCCCACGGCGTTGATGTGGTCGTGGAGGGACCAAGATGGGCGCGATGGCTGCCGCAAACACCCCTCCATGGCAGCTTCACCGGACGGTATCTGGCAAGGGAGGACAAGGCACGTGCTTTCAGTGCGGCGCCAGTAGTTCTGAACTCGCTGGCATCGCACGAAGCAGATGGTCTCAATTGCCGGCTGTTCGAGGCGGCGGCATGCGGTGCTGTGGTGCTGAGCGAATGGCGGCCCTGTCTACCTCAGTTCTTCGACGTCGAAAACGAGGTGCGGGCCTATAGGGATTTTGACGAGCTACTGACAGCCATCGAAGAGTTGTGTGGCCTCGACCTGAATCAGAGGCAGAGGCTCGGCGTGGCGGCGTCGAAGCGGGCTCACGCCGAGCACACCTACACTCACCGCTTCGAAACGATCCTCGCCGCTCTAAGCGGCGGATGAGCCGGGGAATGATCTCGTCTACGACCGCCAGCCCGAGGACCGCCAGACGCGTAGCGGCTGCGGCGGCCTACGGAGCCCTCCTCCTGCTTGGCATCGGGCTTGGCGTTCTGGCGGTGGCCGGTTCGTCGCTGCTTGGGGCTGGCGGACGCGGCGGGATCATCGCGGGGGTAGTCCTGCTCATCCTCGCGGCGACGCCGATGCTGCTCCGTCTGAGGGTCGACTACCTGGACGCTCCTGGGCTCTATGCGCTTGCCGCGATTATGTTCTTCGGGGTGACGTCCCTGGCGTGGCTTGGGACACCGTACGCACCCGGCCCCGGGCTATCGCGAGGAGATGTCGCTCAGGCCCTACTGGTCGTGGCGCTTGGCCTCGCGGTGTTCGGTGTGGGCGCGAGGCTGATGGGCCCCCCACGGCCAGTTGCCAATGTGAGCTTCGAGCGATCTCGGGGTCCAAGCAGGACTGCGCTCCTCGTGGCGTATGGATTCGCCCTCGTGGGCGTGGTCATCGGTCTCGCCCTCCATGTGTACAGCTATCTCGCCAGTCCAGCGGCGTCTGCACAACTCTCGGGCGTGCTGGAGGTTCTGAACTTCCTCGGTGATCTCGGCGGCATCGTCGTCGTGATCACGGCGCTGACGTACTTCAGCACTGGTGATAGATCCCTTCGCGCCCCGCTGATCGTGTTCGTCTCGATTCAAACAGTGTTCGGCGTCGTATCCGGAGTGAAAGGAACGACGATCGAGGCGATCGCGTTCGTTCTACTCGCGTACATCGCATGCCGGCGGCGCGTCCCCTGGAAGACGATCGTCGTCGTGATCGTGCTTGCGTTGGGCGTCCTCGTCCCTTTGAACACCGTCTACCGGGAGGCGCTTCGCAGCGGCTCGCAGAACGCGTCTGCCGCCCTTAATCAGGCGATCAGCTCGCCCTATGCACCGACCACCTCTCCAACCGATCCGGTCACTTTCCTCTTGACGCGATTTCGCTCGATTGACAACGTCGCCCTGATCGTCTCTCAGACTCCGTCACTGTATCCGTTCGCAGGTGGAAACACGTATTACGAGCTACCCGCGATCGCCTTGGTGCCTCGCGCGATCTGGCCTACGAAGCCGGCGCTGACGACGGGCGCGGACTTCTCTCAAACGTACTGGCAGATTCCCAGCTTCTTGAGGACGTCGACTCCGCTCACACAGGTGGGCGATCTGTATCGGAATTTTGGTCTCTGGGGCGTCATTCTGGGGACGCTCCTCTGGGGCGTCGTGATCGGCGGATGGCAGCGCCTGCGACAGCGTTGGACATCGCCTCTGTTCGCCTGCGTGTTCCTGTACTCGGTGCTGTATTACGTCACGTACGTCGAATCAGATCTGCCTGAGCTTCTCGCGACGGCAGCAAAGATCTTGCCGCTGGTCGGATTAGTCGCCTGGTTATTGCTCCCTCGCCAGGAAGGACAGCCGGGATACCGCAAGCTCCTTGGGCTCGATCGTGGCCATCTGTCGCTGTCACGGAGGGCGACGCCGCAAAGCATTCGCGATGCCGTCTGACCGACCGGACCCTCAGGTGTCAGTCGCGATGCCGACGCGCAACAGGGCAGACGCTCTTGCCGAACGGTTGGAGGAACTGCGAGGCCAGACGTTCGCCGACTTTGAACTCGTGGTCGTCGATGACGGATCCTCAGATCACACGAATGAAGTAGTCCGAACAGCTGCGGAGCGCGACCCCAGGATCCGCTACGTGTCACTCTCTCCCTCACTCGGAATGCCGCAAGTACTCCAGCGATGCGTCGAGGAGTGCAGCTCGGACCTTGTGTCGATCTTTCACGACCACGATCGCTACGAGCCTGCGGTTCTGGAGATGCTCTGGTCAGCTCTCGACGCGCAGCCCGAAGCTTCGTTTGCACATACAGGGATTCGTTTGCTGAGCCCGGCAGACGGCCGCGAGATCGGACGCCACATTCATCAGCCACGGTTCGGCGCTCGTAACGAAATTCTCGAATCGTTCGTCAGAACGGGAGCTTGTCCGGTCTGCGCCTCTGCGACGATGGTTCGTCGCAGCATGCTCCCACCGACTCCCTTTGCTACGTCGCTCGGGCTCTTCGCTGACGTGCGTCTGTGGTGCGAACTATCAGCTCTCGGGTCAAGCGCTTATGTTCCCGAGCCACTGGTTGCCGTCCAGGGCTGGACCGAGGAGGAGTCACTCGCCAAGTTCAACTGGCGAACGATCAACGAGCTCACGGCACTTCGGCTCGAGTACGCAAATCGCCTATATCCACAGCGGCTTATGCGCCAGGTCATACGGATCAGGGTCCGGATGAGTTCGACTCGATCTCGCATCGAGTTCGTTGCTCGGCTGATCCGTCTGGGGCGAAGTGCTTCTGCTCCGAGTGCGGCGACTGCGGGGATGCCGGGGCCGTTGAAGGCGATTTTCGATTCTGCGCGCGGCGGATGCAGCCCGAGCTAGCTGAGCTGGCCGAGTCGAATTCTCGGGGCGCCCGTGCGCAGACGCTTCTCCTGCTAGCGCCGTCTGATGGTTTTGGCGGAGGAATCGAGCGATTTGCTAAAGAAATCGAGCTTGCTTGGCCGGGACCGGTGCTTCGCGTGGACCTCTATCGGCTCGGGCACAACCGGCGAGCGGAAGGATCGCTCCCAGCAAAGACCTCATTTGCTCTGCGCGCGCTCGTCACCGCACGTCGCGAGCGGCCCGCCATCGTCCTCAGTCTGCATGTTGGTCTACTGCCCGTAGGCGTCTTTGCGGCGCGGATCGTGGGTGGCCGCTCCGCGCTCTTCGCGATCGGCACCGAGGTGTGGGGGACCATGTCCACGTGGAGCTCTGCGGTTGTGCGCCGGTGCTCCCATGTGCTCAGTATCAGTTCGTTCTCAGCTCAAATGGTTGCGAGACGGGCAAGGGTTTCGACCGAGGTGCCTGTCGTCCTGCCGCCCGTCTCACAAGCGTTCGCCGACGTTGCGGAGTCTGAGCCCTCGCCGGCTGGCGCGGAGCGCCGCACGCAGCTACTGACCGTCTCCCGGCTGGATCCTCAGCATCGATACAAGGGACATTTCCAGATCGCGAGGAGCTTCCGCAAAGTTGTGGAGCGGCTCCCGGAAGCACGCTGGGTCGTCGTGGGGGAAGGCCGGGATTTGGAGCTACTGAAAATGGAGTGTCGGCGACTCGGTATAAGTCATTCAGTCGAATTCGCGGGCCGTATCACTGACGGTGACCTGGCCAGCCTGTATATGCAGTCGCGGGCGCTGGTCCTTCCGAGCGTCACCGATGTCAACGCCAGGCCCCCAACCGGGGAAGGATTCGGTCTCGTTTATGCCGAGGCCGCTGCTTTCGGTCTACCGTCGATTGCCTCTTCTGCGTCTGGAGGCGCGGCAGAGCTGGTGGTCGAGGGTCGCACTGGTCTGACGGTCCCTCCGCGAGATGACTGTGCACTGGCGGCCGCCATGCTTCGTTTGCTCGGTGACGACCGCCTTTGTCAGCGCCTCGGTGCCGACGCGAGACGGCAGGTGCTGGCGCAGCACACGCCAAAGCGCTTCGCCGAGCGTCTCATCGCCGCCTTGTCCACGGACGGGGCGAAACGTCGGTAGCTTCTGCTTCCGATGGCGCGCATGGCGGTCATTCGGCGGTATCCGAAAGCCGCATGTAGTCCGCATACAGTCTGAGCCCATCCTCCAGGGACAGTTCAGAGCAACAACCGAAGCGGCTCTGAAAAGGCTCGGTCTGCGCGTGGAAATCATTGCGTTCCGGGGCGTGACCGCTGCGCTGGATCTCGACGTTCTCTACACCGAACGCGTTAGCGGCCCTGCGCACGAGCGTCTCAACTGACATCGCGTCTCCGGCCGCAAAGTCGAACACCTCGACCGGCTCGGTCGATGGCGACGACCGCGCGACCGCGAGCAGCCCCATGCAGGCGTCGCCAACCCACATCGCATCAATCAGGTTCGAGCCGTCGCCATAGATCGAGATGGACGGTTCACGCTCGATCGCAAACGCACGAACCAAACGTCGATAGACCTTGTGTGGTGGCTCGTATGGACCATACGCCCCGAAGAACCGAATGATCGTGACTCGTTCAGCGGTTTCGTAGCGCCTGTGCGCGGCTCGTGCGTAGCCCTCGCTCAACAACTTGTGGATGGCGTAAGGGAGCGATGGACTGAGCGGCAGCGCCGGTGCAACCGGGCCCGAATGTCCCTCGTACACCGCGCCGGAGGAGAGGTGAACGAAATGTTTGCACTTGATGTGTCTGACCAAATTGAGCGTGGCGAGACCATTGTCCAGAAGGTCGACCGTCGGGTCTGAAAGTGAACCGGGTATGTCGACGCGCGCTGCGAAGTGGTACGCGACGTCGACCGGCCCTACACGTCCTAGGACCTCGGCCGTTACTCGCTCGTCACGCAGGTCGCAACGATGGGTTTCGACGAGCCGTCCATCGCCACGCTCTGAAGCCCATCTGGCAAGGTCGATTCTCGAGCGCTGTAGCGTGACGATCTCCCAGTGCCGGTCAACCGCGAGCAGCAGGTTCCGGCCCAGGAAGCCGGAAGCGCCTGTAATCAGGACACGCAAGCTGCCAAAACGCCGCGTTCTCGGTACCAAGCCAGAGTATTCCGCAGGCCTTCATCGAGGTCGACCGTCGGTCGGAACCCGAGCCATCGCTCCGCTTCGGAGATCGACGGAACCCTCACCTCAACGTCGGGATAGCTGATGTCCTGCGCCAAGATCTCAGAGCGCGAGTCCGCCAACCGGATAACCATGCGCGCCAGCTCGAGCGTCGATGTCGTTGCCCTGGGGTTCCCGATATTGAAGTGACGCCCGATTGCTTCTGGCGTCGTCAGGCTGGCGCGAAGCGCCTCCACCATGTCACTGATGTAGCACCATGAGCGGATCTGATCGCCGCCTCCGTGGACGATCAGCGGACGGCTCGCGAGCGCGTTAAGGACGAAGTTGCGGATCGCGCCCTCGCCGAGCTGCGCCGGTCCGTACACGTTGAATGGACGGATACACGTCGTCGGAATTTCGAACTCCACGTGATATGCGCGGGTTAGAAACTCGCTCGCCAGCTTGCTGACTGCATAAAACCATCGTGGCTCATAGACAGAGCCTTGCGTCGTCGAGCCGTTCTCGTCGGCCCGAAACACATTGGGGCCGTACACCTCGGACGTTGACACGTCGATTACGCGCTGCACGCCGCCGCGCCGTTGGAGCGCGCTCAAGACGTTGTGCGTTCCAATGAGGTTTACGGTCAAAGTCTCCGCCGGCTTCGACACCACCGTCCCGACGCCCGCGATGGCGGCTAGATGCAGCGCATGCGTCACACCGTCGGTCGCTTTCCAAATCGCCGCAAAATCGCGTGTATCCCCTTGGATGAGAGTGAGATTTGGATGCTGGTCTAAGCCCTGCATCGCAAGCGAGTTGCGATCGAGCGTGTCGAACACGACGATTTCGCAGTCATCAATCACCTGTTCAATGAAGCTCGTGCCGATGAATCCGGCGCCTCCCGTCACGAGTATCCGTGCGCCGGCCAGGCTGGGGCGAGCTCCGAGCGGGGGCGCCGGTTCCGGGAGGCGCTCCGGCGGATGCCCCGGCGCCCGCCCAACAGATTCGCCTACCGAATTGACTGGAGCTGAAGACAAGCGCTACTTGATGTCAGCCGCGCAGGGTCTTGCGTTCGAAACTACGATACCGGCTCGCGTGCCGGCTCCGAAGCTTCGCGAGCCGCTTGCTCGGAGGCACGCTCATACCCGCGGTAGCTAGAGTAGTACGTGTCGTAGCTCGGCACCTCATTTAGGACAACGCCCAAAAAGTGAACGCCGAGGTCCTCAAGCTGGTGATTCAGCCTTCGACTCACGTTGCGATTTGTCTTGCGCATGCGCGTGACGACGAGCACACCGCTTACTTGCTTAGCGAGTGGTATCGGATCGGACACGATCGACAGTGGCGGGCTGTCGATGACAACCAAGTTGTAATTCTCCTCAGCCCATTGCAGCAATGAGGTCATACGTGAAGACTCGAGTAGGTCAACCGGATTCGGGGGCGCCGGACCGGCCGGAAGCACGTCGAGAGAACCTTCGCTGGTAAAAGGTCCGGAACCGTTCCCGCGTGTACGGATAGCTAGGCGCTGGATCGCTTCTTTGATCGGCGTCTGCCCCGAGAGGACGTTGGTCAGGCCCTTCCTAGAGGTGATCCCCCACGCCTGTCGCAGGCTGGGTCGGCGGAGATCGGCTTCGATCAGCAAGACGCGCTCCCGCTCGGCTGCGGCGAGGGCGAGCTCGCGCGTAATCGTGCTCTTACCGTCGCCGCGCTGAGCGGACGTGACCATCACCGACCGCACGTCTTTGCCAGTGTCGAAGTAGCGAAGCGTAGAACGCAACATCCGGAAAGGCTCGGCTTCCCACCGGAGCACCTGGGGGGCCTGGCCCCCCGCTTGTGGCGCGAATCGTGGAATAATTCCCAGAACCGGCCGATGGAATATCTCTTCGACCTCATCGGATTCCTTGATGTTCCGATCTAGTCGCTCGGCCGTCAGCGCCGCGAGGATCGCGAGCAGGATTCCCAAGAACAGCGCAGTGACGACGTTCCGAAAGGTCCTTGGCGAGGACGGGGAGTTGGGCACCGCGGCCGGCTGAACCAGTTGGACGTTTCCGGTTTGCAACGACGCCAGCTCTGCGAGCTGGTCAGCCTCGCGACTGAGGTTCACGCCGCGTCGACCGAACCGCTGACCCGCGGGGGCCTTTGCGAGCGTCTGCTCGATTAGGTTCCGTGTCTGGAGCAGCGGAGCTCTCACCGATTGTCGCCGGAATGCGATGAATTCGCGGGCGAACGTCGTCGCTACTAACGCTGCCCGCGATGGGCTCGCATCCGTCGCGGTGACCGCCACAACGTTCGACTGCCCGGCGGCCGAGGTCTGTACTTCTCCTGCCACAGCGGCGCCCGTCATGTTGTTTCCCAAAGCGCGTGCCGTAAGGTCGGCGACAGTTCGCAGCGACACCAACTCGAGATCGGTCGCAGCCGCACGAGTGGGATCGCTGGAGACACTCGGGTTGGGTCCTTGGATCTGTGGAGCAGGATTCGAGTCGTCGGTGAACAGCAGCGAGGCGGTAGCTGAGTAGAGCTTCTGCTGCGACTTCGAGTAGGCCACTGCCGCCGCAGGTACGATGATGATGCTCAGAAGAACGATCAGCCATCGGCGCCGCAGAATGCGCAGCGCGACCAGCTGATTTTTGCCTGCCGCCGTCTCGCCCATCGCCCTGGCGCGGCATGATGGCAGATGTGCCCCACGGACGCGCCGAAATCAACGGGGGGGGATCCTCTTGCCGGTAGCAGGGACGGGGCTCCAGGGCGACGGGGCCCCAGCGCTGGCCTCTCGACCAGATCAGCCGCAGCGCGTGCGACTGCTGCTGCCGTAGCGGCCCACGTGAAGCCGCCCGCATGGGCGCGGCCTGCTGCGGCCTGCGTCTCCCACTTGCTCTGGTCGTCTAACGCTTCGATCGCCGCTGCGATGGCACGAGGATCGCTCGCGTCGACCCGTATTGCCGCGTTGCCCGCGGTCTCGCGGCTCCATGGCTCGTCAGCCACGATCGTGGGCACCCCGGCTCTCATGCCCTCGAGCACGGGTAAGCCGAAGGACTCGCAAGTCGAAAGGGCCAGACACGCGTGCGCCCCGGCGTAGAACTGAGCAAGCGTGAAGGGCTCGGCCGAGCCGAATTGATGCACTGCGTCCGAAATTCTCAGCCGCGAGGCGAGCTGCGAGATCGCGGCACCGTACCCCGGCCATGCGTCGCCGATGAGGACAAGCTCGTACGTACCTTCGGGGGCGGCGTTGGCGAGTCTGGCCAGCGCGTGAAGCGCGCTCTCCACGCGCTTATAGGGGGCCATCGTGCCAACCATGAGCAGCTGGTGTGGGATGCGAGGTTGACGGTCCAATATCGGCAGTGCGTCGGCGCCCTCCGGCACAATCGTCGTTCGTGAGGGATCGAGCGCTGCATGCACGGCAAGCTCCTCGGCAAGATGCTGGGAGACCGCTATCACCGCGTCGGCGCGTCGATAAGTCTTGGGCATGTGCCATCTGTAGAAGGTTCGTCGTGCGCCCAGTCCGAACCGGTGCCGCGCAGACGGAGCCAACCCAAAGTCGACGTCCGGGCAGTGATAAATGAGGTTCTGCGCCAGCACCACGATCGGGATGTTGATGCGCAGCGGAATCAGCTCGTGAGGGACGATGACGACGTCCGCACCAACGCGTTTTACGAGGCCCGGGAGTCGTAGGTAATCGTCGAGACGGCGTCGCCATCCTGGCGCAGAGGATCCGAGGCTCACGGTCTTTACTCCGGCATCCTCGGGAAACATCGAGTCGTCGTAAACGCTGAAGAAGATCTCGGCCTGCGGCCAAGCCGCGGGCAGCTCTCGCGCGAGGCTCGTCAGGACGATCCGCGCCCCGTCGGGAGCCGCGCGCAACGCCGACGCATGAACGAGTAGGCGAGGTCGTTGGCTAGGGGACCGTGCTCTGCGCGACAGCGATCGAGGCGACGCGGAGGCCGCGCCCACAGCAAGCTCCGGTCGGCCTTGGGGGTCTGGCGAGTAGATATCGTCTCCGTACCCTGAGCCGCCCATCCGTTCCATCATGTTCAGTAGTCGTTTGCACGCGGCACCGTCCCAAGTTGCTGGCCCGCTGCCTTGAGGCACTGTCTGTGCTCGACTACCCAAGTTACGAGGTAATCGTGGTCGAGAACTCCTCAGGCGACGAGCAGACGGAACGTCTCGCCGAGCGCTTTGGCGCGCGGTACATTCGGGAACCGCGCGTCGGCCACACGCGGGCTCGTAATACGGGAGCGCGCTCCGCCCGTGGCGACATAGTTGCATTCACGGACGATGATGCGGTGGCCGATAAGCACTGGCTTCGCTATCACGCCGACGCCCTGAGCAATCCACAGTTGGCGGCCACGGCAGGCCGAGTGCTTCCGCTACACACTGACACGTTGGCCGCACAGGTCTATGACTCAGTTGGTGCCGAGGATATCGGTGCAGTGGGATTCACACTCACACGCCACGATCCTCATTGGTTCGAGATGGCGAACTTCGGAGGAGCGGTAGTTGGCCCCAACATGGCCTTCAGGCGGCGGCTATTCGAGGACTGGGGGTTCCGCGAGGACCTTGGACTCCCAGCTCGGATCCTCGGCGATGAGCATTACGCCTTCTTCGACCTTTTACGACGCGGGAATCGAGTTGCATATGTGCCCGAGTCGATCGTCCGTCACGAGCCTCCAGCGACACTTCCAGCCGTGGGAGCTCGACGTCGCCGGACGCTATGGGGTGGGAGCGCATATCTGACGATGCTGATCGTAGAGGAACGGGGCTTCCGCATGGCCGCACTTCGATACGCCTTGACCGGCCGGAGCGGACGCCGGCGCAGTTGGCGTCAAGCGCAGGTACAAGCGCCATTTGCCAGTCGGTTGGAGCTGGTGACCGCAGCTTTTGCCGGGCCCGTGATTTACCTGGTCGCGCGGGCGGAGGAGAAGTTCGGGGCAACGCGGACCGCGCACGATCGACATTACATCGCCGGCGCCGGGGGCAAAGCGACATCACCCGTTGAAGGCGGCGAGACGCCGCGACTCTGACGAGCGAAGGTCCGGCTGTGGAGTTGCTCGATCGACTACGGCGTGTTCGAGTCTTCACCCGAGTCGCCGCAGACGCGCTTCTCGACAGTTCCCGCCGTAGCGAGGCTGCCTTGGACCATGAGTTCCGACGCCATGATCCGTGGGGATATGAGACACCTGAATCGGCGATGCGGTTTGACCGTGAACTGGCGCTGATCAGGTCGCGTCTAGGTGATTGCTCTTTTGGGCGGGTTTTGGAGGTAGGGTGCGCGGAGGGAATATTTACGGAGCGGCTCGCTCCCTTGTGTCAGTCTCTGCTTGCGGTCGATGTAAACGAGACAGCATTGGCCCGGGCGACGGCGCGTTGTGCCCATTTGCCGAACGTCCAGTTCCGGAAGTGGAATCTCCGCGCGGACGAGCCTGCCGACACGTTCGATCTAGTTGTCGCGACGAGCGTTCTGGAGTACTTCATGAGTCCTCGCTCGCTGCGCGCGGCCCGGGCACGACTCGTTGCCGCGACTCGTCCAGGCGGGTTGCTGCTGATCGGAAACGTTCGACAGAACGCGGTAGTCGAGCAGGGATGGTGGGCCCAGTACTTGCCGCGTGGCGGCCGCCACGTCAACGCATTCATATCCGAGCACCCAGACCTGCAGATAGTTGCGGAGGCCGACGGACACGATTACCTAGAGGTGCTTCTGAGCAGATGAATATCTGGACCGACAAGCCTGTGCGCGTATCGGTCGTCGTCACGACATATAACCGGCGTGAGCTACTCAGACAGACGTTGCCTGCGCTTTTGCACCAGGAGTTCCCACCGGCGGACTACGAGGTGATTCTCGTGGTCGACGGGTCGACCGATGACAGCGCAGCCTACGCACGCTCGCTTACCGCGCCGTGCGCGTTCGAGGTGATCGAGTGTCCGAATCGCGGCCCTGCAGCGGCGCGCAACACCGGAATCGCTGTCGCGGCTGGAGACGTAGTCCTTTTCCTTGACGACGACATCCGATGTTCGAACTGGCTCGTCAACGAACACGCTCGCGCCCATGCCGAGATGCCCGAGACGCGCGTCCATGGCTCGCTCTTCGTCGATCCCAGCAGTCCTGCGACGCTTGCCGCATGGGAGACGCATCAGTGGTACCTGCGCTACCACCATCAGCTGCTAAGCGCACAGGCTCGCGATCCGAACTGGACCGCCTTTCTCAACGCAAACAGCTCGCTCGGGGTGGATCTCCTACGGCAGCTGGACGGCTTCGACGAGGACATCCCGTATCCACGTGAGGACTTCGAGCTGACTTTGAGGATCCAGGAGTCAGGGATCAAATCGGCTTACCGGCCTGACGCGATCGCCTTCGAGGTCTTCGCCAAGCCGTCGCGACGGTTCACGCGAGACGCTTACGGGTTCGGACGCGCGGAGGTGAAGATCGCTCGCAAACATCCGAGCTACCGCACCGCCTCGCTGCTGGCACCGGCCGACAGGCCACAACCCGCCGCTTTGCGCGCTGCTGTCCGACGGACGATTTTTAAGATTGCCCGCGGGCACGGAGGTCCTCCTAGATGGGCCGATCGCAGGGGCTGAGAGGCTGATACGTCGCCCCGCTGCTCGCCAGCTCGGCGGGCGGATGCTGTCCGTTCAACATCGGCTGATCCTGACCAGAGCCGCGGCTGAAGTGGCGGGCTCCCCCAGTGCGCTCGAATCGGAATTCGATCAAGTTCTGCCGGTACTTATGTATCACCGCATCGGTCACGGGACCGGTGGTCTACATCCGTCCTTGACGATCACGCCGATCACGTTTGCTTCTCAGGTTCGCTGGCTTTCCAGGCGCGGTTTCGCTGCAATCAGGCCCCAGCACTGGCTCCAATGGCGCAACGAGGGAGTACCCCTTCCTTCGAAGCCGGTATTGCTGACGTTCGACGATGCGTACGCCGATACGGCGCGCCATGCCCTACCTGTTCTCCGTGACCACGGTTTTGCGGGCTTGATCTTCGTGCCGACCGGTTTGATCGGCGAAAGGAACACCTGGGATCCCGGGGTGGAGCCCCGGGCTGGCGCGATCATGACGGCCGATGAGATCAAGAGCTGGAAGACGCATGGCATCGAGTTCGGCGCCCATGGCCGCGCGCATCGCGATCTCACGCTCCTGAGTGGCGCTGATCTCGACGCGGAGGTTGCGGGTAGTCGCGCCGATCTCGAAGGCATTGTCCAAGACGACGTGCCGTGGTTCGCCTACCCGTTCGGCAGACATGACGAGGCCAGCCAAAGCGCGGTCGAACAAAGCTACGAGCTCGCATTCACCGCCGACCAAGGCCTAAACCGGCTCCGCACGCCGAGCGGGCGCATGCGACGAACCGCGGTCTCGCCGAAAGACACGCTGATTGACGTTGAAGGTCGTGCACGCGTCGGCCGGCTCCCGCTCGAGCGGTTGCGTGGAACGCTACGTGCGAGGTCTCGCGCGGTGGCCGCATACGAGCGATGGCCGCGCAGATCGTCGCCTAGCCGGTAGTCACGCCCGGGCGGACGAAAGGATGCCCCCTTCGTAGCCTGGTCGAACCGGGCTGAGCCTCAAACCATGCTTGAGCAACTCCCCCTCGAGGCTCTGGGATGAACGGTCGGTAGTCGAGATAAGGACCTGATCGCTCGACTCGTGGTCATGTGCGATAAACCTACCGCCAGCCTGGCGCCAATTAGTAGGTGCGCGAGGCGTGCAGGTGACCGCCCTCAACGTCAGATCTAGAGAAGCGTGTGATCTCGAACCCCTGGCGCTGAAGGAACGTCTTCAGTTCCTCGGGCGAGTAGTCCTCCAGGCCGACGTGGTACTCGAGCGCGATGTTTCGCACCTTCGCCAGGGTCTCCTCACGCGCCGCGAACAAGATGTCGTACTCAGCCCCTTCGCAATCGAGCTTTAGCAGGTCACATTGCTTGACATCGAACCGCTCGAAGACGTCGTCCAGCGTGATCAGGGTTACGGTGGCAACCGCTTGGAAGGTGCTCTGACACCGATCCCGAGTGAAGAGGGTGTTCATCGAGTTGGGTCCGCGGTTATAGATCGTGGCGCTCCCACGATGGGAGCTCAGGCCGAGTGTCGCAACCTGGGCCCCTTTGATCCTGTTGCGTTCGATGTTTGCGGCCAGGGCCTTCGCGGACACAGGCGTTGGCTCGATCGCAATTATCCGCGACGCATGCAAACAGCGTGCTGCCCAGACGGTGAATACACCCACGTTGGCACCAACGTCGATCACCGTGGCTGCGGATGTGCCATGCCATCGTGCGGGCAGATAGCTGTGTTGGAGCCAAATCTCGTCGACCATCGTCAATAGTTGCTCATCGGCTGGCGACCGAAGCGTCGCACCACATTGAAGATCGAGTCGCGCGTAGGGCCGGGGGAAACGGCGCCGGATCGGATACATGAGAATGCTCCACGGCCGCACTCCAACCCGCGACATGAACCGATACATGTCCAGGCGCCGGCCGACCTCCCTGACCGCGCCCGGCAGGATCCTGACTGCACTCAACCGGGAGGGGTGATCGTCCAGGACAGCGGCGGCTGAACCACTTGATCTCGCTCGAGCCAATGTTGACGATCCTCCGGTAGCGGCGACACCTGGAATGAGATCGTGTCGTGATAGAAGAAGTTTTCGTTGAAAGTCCCAATCCAGAGGCGAACCATGTACTCGCCGGGAGCGAGAACCGCCGGGACTGTCGCGGTCGCGACGTAGGTTCCCGCGTCACCTAGGTGGAGCACGCTCCGATCATCGGAAAGGGCGGTGACGATCACATTAGCTCCGTGTCTTCCGACGAGATCGAATCCAACATCGATTCCCGGCAGTCGCTCGCGCGTGACGAAGACGATACGTATCGTGAACGCAGTGTTTCGGGGCGGCGCACTTTGCGGCCGTCCGTCGGCGTCGACGACCGCAATCGATACGGGCTGCACCGCTGCCTCAGGATCACGCTCGAAGGACATTTCGCTTTCCGCGCTGTTGGTCGATTGCGCATAGCTGTTGAGCACTTCATTCGCTGGCCCGTCAGCCCTGACCGTGCCGTGGTCGATCCAGATCGCTCGGGAGCATATGCGTGAGATTGAGCCAAGATCGTGGCTGACGAACAAGATCGTCCGGCCCTCGCTGCCGAGGTCATTCATCCTAGTGAGGCATTTGTGCCGAAACTCGACATCGCCGACGGCCAGTACCTCGTCAACCATCACGATCGCGGGTTCAAGATGCGCAGCGACCGCGAATGCCAGCCTCAAATACATGCCGGTTGAATAGTGCTTGAGCGGAGTATCGATGAAACGACTCACTTCCGCGAATGCGACTATCTCATCGAAACGTCGCGCGGTGTCTCGTCGAGTCATCCCCATGACCGCACCGTTCAGGAAGATGTTTTCGCGCCCCGTCAGCTCGGGATGAAAGCCTGTGCCGACCTCGAGCAGGGCACCAACGCGTCCACGGACACGAGCGCCCCCCACGGTCGGGTCGGTGATTCTGGCGAGTACTTTCAGAAGGGTTGTCTTGCCGGCACCATTTCGTCCGATCACCCCAACCGTCTCACCGACGTTCACGGTGAGGGAGATGTCACGCAGCGCCCAGATTGAAGGCTTGGGCGAACGATTCTGACGCAAGCCTCGGCGTACTGAGCTGCCAATCGCTTCCCTTATCGTGTCGTAGCGGTTTCGAGGACCCCCGAGGTAGTAGCGTTTACCCAGACCCTCCATCTCGATGGCGTGTACTGCCATCAGATCACGTCCGCGAAGCGTCGCTGTACGGCTTGAAAGTAGACGAGGCCCGTAGCCAAGATGGCGGCAGCGCTTAGGACCGAGACCAGGTCCGCAGCCGGTGGCGACGGGGCGGCTAGGACGGACCAGCGAAAGCCATCGATGATTCCAACTAGCGGGTTGAGGGCGTAGAGCCAGCGCCAAGCGCCGGGGATTAGAGAGGCGGGGTACACCACGGGCGTGGCGTAGAACCAAACCTGGATACCGAATGCCAGAGCGTACCGTACATCGCGATATTGAACGTTGAGTGCGGATAGCCAAAATCCCGCGCCGATCGCAACGACAACGCTGGCAATCACCCACACAGGCGCGAGCACTGCAGTCGCCGGAACTTCCACGCCGAATATGATCAGGAAGATCACAAAGATGATCAACGAGAGCCCTAGATCTGGCACGCCGGGCAATGCTGCCGCGAGCGGCGCCAGCAATCGTGGAAAGTAGACGCGCTCAACCAAAGCGCGGTCCTCGACCAGGCTCCGTGCACCTGCTTCGACACTGGTCGAGACGTATGTCCACACCAGTATTCCCGCGAATGCGAATACGACATAAGGGATGTGATTTGTCGACAGGACTGACACGCGCGCGAAAATCAGCGTGAAGAGAGCGATTGTCAGGAGCGGTTGCAACACTGCCCATGCGATCCCAAACACGGTCTGCCGGTACCGCAGCTTCAAGTCCCGTAGGGCGAGAAACCACGCGAGTTCGCGGTAATGCCACAGCTCGCGCACGTCGAGCTGGGATAGCCAACCACTTGGCGCGCTTAGCTCTGTGAACTTATCTTCCGTAGGAGTAGCCATCGGCTTGACGAAATGCTCCTGAGAGACTACGAGCGCCGTCGGCTCGAAGCCCGCCAGCCCGCGAGCAACCCTGGCAGGAGTCCCAGCGCGATCCCGCGGCGTGGGTCGCTACTGGTGCGGCGGAAGGCAAGCCGTGCTATCGCGGAGCGAAATCCACTCTTGACGTCGCGAGCAATATCCCGCAGAAAGCGCGTGTCGCCATCACGGAGATGCTTGGCATAGAACCAGCCCTGCTCGCGCCAGTACTGAACGTAACGGTCATCGAGGTCCGCTTTTAGCCGCCAGTGGCGGTGCCACACGATGAGGTTCGGCTCATATCGAAGGCAGTGACCGGCCTTCAGCCACCGATAACAGAAGTCGTCGTCCTCCGCGGAGGTCAGAAACCGCTCGTCAAAGGCTCCGAACGTCAGGACCAGGGTTCGTCGTAGGACCATATTGCCTCGAAGCAAAACGTCCCAGCGAGATTGTCCGGTGTAGTCCTCTCGGACATCATCGGTTCTGGTTGCGGGAACAGTGTCGGGATCGCCCAATGGCAGAACCCGCCCAGTAAAGACACAATTCGGGTCGCGCTCCGAAAGCGCGTAGCCCACGCCGATCCAGCTAGCGTCAACGGTGCAGTCGTCATCCGTCAAGAGCACGACCTCGTTTCGCGCTGCTTGAATACCCTCGTTGACGGCAAGTGCGACTCCTTTGCCGGCCGATCTGACTGATCGCACGCCCCACCGTGCGTACACCGCTGCAACGTCTGCAACGTGTGTGCCATGGCTTTGGTCGATCACGAGAACCTCGTCCGCCCGTGGGTCGCACTTGACCATTGCTTGGAGCGTCACATGGAGAAAGTCAGGTCGTCCAATCGTGGGAATGACGACGGTTGCCCTGGCGACGCTTTGGCTCTCCAACGCGCCCATGATACTTGCGGCCGTTGTCGGCCCATGCCACGCGATCTAGCGCGCAACCAGGACGGCGTCATAGACGTTGGTCGTTAGCTGCGCGGCGACCTCCGCTGAAAAGCAGGTCGCGGCACGCTCTCGCGCCGCCGTTCGCAGCATCCTGCTTCGGGCGGGATCTTGAAGCAGGCGCACGAGCGCATCCGCAAGCTCGTCCGCGCGGCCAGGAGGTACGAGGTGACCAGTTGCCCCGTCGCGCACCAGCTCAGGAAGCCCTCCTACAGCAGATGCGACCACCGGAAGTCCTCCGCTCATCGCGTCTAGCGCGGCGATCCCGAATCCTTCGTGAAGGGACGGAACAGCGAATGCATGCCATCGGCGGTAACAGTCAACGAATTCATCGCGCCACCCCAAGAGCGTGACCTCTGATCCCAAGCCGAGCTTTTGCACGAGATCACGCAGGTCCCGCTCGGCTGGCCCTGCGCCCGCAATCTCTGCGCGGGCATCAAAGCCTCGGTCACGTAGTAATCCGATCGCAGTTACGAGATGCTCAAAGCCCTTGATCGGGGCGAGGCGGCCGGCAGATCCGATCAGCCATGGCGGACCTTCGCGCCCTACCCCCGTTTCGATCGTCGGGTCGATCCCCGGGTAGATGACTACCGCATCCGTCGCGGTCTGAGAAGCGAGAAAGTGTGAGCACGCGATGACCGCATCCGCTCGTTGGGCGAATGAATCGAGCGGCAACGGTTTGAGGTCTTCCCCGTGGCTGGCCGAGAGATGCGCAATCACACAGGCCCCAAAAGCGTGGGCCAGCTTGGTCAAGGCTCGCCCACCGACATGCAGATGAACGATGGCGGGGCGCTCTGCAGCTAGAACACGAGCCAGCCGTCGAATGCCTGCCGGGTCTAGCATCCCCGAGAACGGAATCCGTTTGCTCGGGACACCAACTGCTGTCAATTCGTCGACGTAGGGTCCATCGTCGCCGATGAACCAAGCTTTCAGCTGATAGCGATCGTTCGTCAGGTGCGCGCGGAGGGACTTGACGGTCCGGAACTGCGCTGTTCCCGCAAGCGACGCAGGTCCCATGACATGGACGACCGTTTGCGACACGAGGTAGCTTCCGCCTCCTCTCGGCGCTTCGCGGTCAGCCGGAGTCTGCCCTGACGGAAGATGCGGCGCGCGAACCCGCTGTGAGTCGCTGAGAGGCATCGGCGATGCCGACGGGACGCCATCGAGGACCATCAAGCACGATGATGGTTATGAGGCCCCAGAACGCCGCAGAGAGCGCCAGCGCCGCGAGCGCCGCGCTCCCCAGCTGATCGCCGATGAGCGCGAGCGCGCACAACGCCGCCTGTACTACCGCCAGCGTCAGAGCAACGACGCGGGCGGAACCCAAGGAAAGCAGGAGGCGATGCGTCAGATGATCGCGGCCGCCCGTCACGAGCGTCACTCTGCGGCGTATGCGGGAAAAGCTCACCAAGGCAGTGTCGAGGATCGGAACGCCGACGAGCAGGGCAGCGGCCAGCAGCTCGACGTCGCCGCCTGACAGATGTCGCGCCGCAGCCATGGACATCGTGGCCACGAGAAAACCGATCAGCATGCTGCCGCCATCACCCAAGAACACTCTCGCCGGCCTCGAAAGGTTCCACCGCAAGAAGCCGATCGAAGCGCCTCCGAGCGCGAACGCCAGTCCGGCGAGAGTCGACTGCCCGTGAATCGCTGCGAGAAGGCCGATTCCGCTGCAGCAGACAGCGCTGGTCGTGGCGCAGGCACCGTCCTGGTTGTCCATCAGGTTGAACGCGTTGACGATTCCGGCTATCCAGATGATCGTCAGCAGAACCTCGAGAGTGGGCGAGTGTTCGAGGCTCCATCCGAATCCCTGTGCGTAAAGAAGGATGGCGATTCCGCTCTCCGCGAGTAGGCGCCATTTTGGCGCCACCGCGATGCGGTCATCCAGCGTGCCGAGCGCGCAGAGAAGAACGGCGCCGAGGATTACCGGCCAGTAACGGCTCACGGCGCCTACCGTGAAGGCTGCGATCAGGTACGCGAGAAGTACGCCAGCGCCACCGAGGAACGGCGTCGGCGCGGCGTGCTGCCGGTATTGCCGTGGCCGGTCGAGGAAATTCGTGCGAATCGCGAGCCTGATCGCAAGCGGGGTGAGGAGGAGCGTCGCCATTCCGGCGACCGCGAACCCGATTCCCGCGGAAACCACAACGCTCACCTTCCTCGCCCCCTGGTCATGCTCAGGCCACGCTTTCGCTGCTCACACTCAAGCCCCGCTGATGCGCGATCACGTCGGCCAGGATCTGGTCGAGGTCGTGGCGGCGCTGCCAGCCGATCGCGCGCTCGATCTTGGTCGTGTCGGGGATCCGGCGGGCCATGTCCTCAAAGCCGCCCTCGTAGGCCTCGTCGTAGGGGATTTGGACGATTTCCGATTCAGACTGGCAGGCCGTCCGGACGCGCTCGGCGAGGCCCTCGATTGAGATCTCCTCGTCCGAGCCGACGTTGAACACCTCCCCGTAGTGCTCGTCGGTCTCCATCAGATCTGCCAGGGCGGTGGTCACGTCGCGCACGTGGCAGAAGCAGCGGCGCTGAGTGCCGTCCCCGAACACGGTGATCGGATGGTTCGCGAGCGCCTGGCGCACGAACGTCGGCACGACCATTCCGTACTGCCCGGTCTGACGTGAGCCGACGGTGTTGAAGAGGCGCCCCACCACGGTCGGCAGGTTGCGCTCGCGATAGTGGGCGAGGGCCAGGAACTCGTCGATGGCCTTCGAGCAGGCATAGGACCAGCGGCCCTTGTGGGTGGCGCCGAGCACCAGGTCGCCGTCCTCGCGGAACGGCAGCGCGGTCGACTTGCCGTACACCTCGCTGGTCGAGGCGATGAACACCGGCCGGCGCTTCTTGCTCGCCTGCGCCAGGACAACCTCGGTGCAGTGGACGTTGGTCTCGATCGTGCGGACGGGGCTTTCGACGATCAGCTGCACCCCGACCGCGGCCGCCAGGTGAAAGACGGCATCCGACTCATCGACGAGCTCGGCCACCACCCGGGTGTTGGAGCAGCTGTCGATCGTGTACTCGAATCCGGCGTGCTCGCGCAGGTGACGGACGTTCGCGATCGAGCCGGTCGAGAGGTCGTCGAGCGCGTGCACGCGATGCCCTCGCTGAAGCAGCTCGTCGGCCAGATGCGAGCCGATGAACCCTGCGCCCCCGGTGATCAGGTACTTCAAGCCCCGGCCCCTTCTGCCATCACGTCGCGAACCATTGCCCCTTTATCGGCAGAGGCGGCCCGCGGTCGAGGTGCGCCCGCGCCCCGCGGCTCTCTCCGACAAGAGTTGATCTTATCTACCAAATACTGGTGTTGCAAGGTCTCCGCCCCCAAGACAATGGTTCGCGAGACAGACGCGGTCGCGCAACCGCTGCACCGGTTTTGCATGGCTCGGGATGCCGCCTCCCGCAGGCTCTCGGTCAATCTCTCTCCGCGGCGGTGGGCCCGGACCGCCCGCCCCGCGCAGCAGAAACGTACCAGTTAGAATCTGTGAATCTAGATTCACCAAGCCCCCGAAGCCCGGTTTTTGGGACGACGGCGACCACAGCCAGGCGACGCTGGTCGAGGTAGCCGTACGCTCCTTGACGGCTGGCCGGGCAGCTTAAGCAAGGGAGAGACCGTGGACCTGAACGACACGCCCGAGCAGGCCTCCTTCCGCGAAGAGGTGCGCCGCTGGCTCGAAAGCCACAAGGAAGAGGCGCCGCCGCGCTCGGGCTCTTATGAGAGCAACGAGTACGTGGACGCCCGCCGCGCCTGGCAACGCCAGCTGGCCGAGAACGGCCTGGCCGGCGTGACCTGGCCGCGCGAATACGGCGGCCAGGGCCGCGGGCCGATCGAGCAGGTCACGGTCAACCAGGAGATCTCGCGCGCGGGGGTGCCGGGGATCCTCGACGTGATCGGGATCGGGATGCTCGGGCCGTGCCTGATCGCCCATGGCTCCGAGGAGCAGAAGAGCCGCCACCTCGGCCCGATGCTCCACGGCGACGAGGTCTGGTGTCAGATGTTCTCAGAGCCGGCCGCGGGCTCGGACCTGGCGGCTATCCAGACGCGGGCGCGCCAGAACGACGACGAGAGCTGGACGCTGAACGGCCAGAAGGTGTGGACGACCAACGCGCAGTTCGCCTCCTACGGGTTGCTGCTCGCGCGCACCGACCCTGACGTTCCCAAGCACAAGGGCCTCACGATGTTCATCGTCCCGATGAACGCCAAGGGCGTAGTCGTGCGCGGGCTGCGCCAGATCTCGGGCGAGGCGGAGTTCAACGAGGTGTTCTTCGACGATGTTCGCCTCGAGCCCGACGCGGTCGTCGGCGGCGTCGGCAACGGCTGGGGAACGGCCCTGACCGTGCTGATGTTCGAGCGTCTGACTATCGGCTTCGGCTCTGACAGCTTCGGGTCTCCGACGCGGCTGGCCGAGGCGCTCGCCGCCGATCCGGCGGCTCGGCGCGACCCGCGGGTGCGGGAGCGGCTCGGGCACCTGCTCAGCGAGATGCTGGCCGTGCGCTTCAACGGCTACCGCGCTCTGACGGTGCTCCAGCGCGGGCAGATCCCGGGGCCCGAGGCGGGACTGGCGAAGGTGACGATGGTCAACGCGGCGATCGAGGCCATGGACCTGGCCGCCGATGTGATCGGGCCCGAGGCGCTCGATGCGGACAGCGATTGGGCCTACCTGATCTCGTTCCTGCCCGGCCTGAAGTCGGCCGGCGGCACCGAGCAGATCCTCCGCAATACGATCGGCGAGCGCGTGCTCGGGCTGCCGCCCGAACCGCGGCTGGACAAGGGCGTGCCGTTCAGCGAACTGCGCGCCAAGGAGCGAGAGGCGGTGGCGAAATGAACTTCGCGCTCTCCGACGAGCAGGTTCTCCTGCGCGAGGCCGCGCGCGGGTCGCTCTCGCGCTTCAAGACGATCGAGGCCGCCCGCGACGCACTCGAGGATCGTTCGGCGCTTCCGGACCTGTGGACGACCGCGGTCGAGGCCGGCTGGCCCGGGCTGCTGGTGTCAGAGGAGCATGGGGGCGCCGGGCTTGGGGCCTTCGATGCCCTGCTCGTGGCCGAGGAGTGCGGGCGGGTGCTGGCGTCGGTCCCGCTGCTGGGACTGCTCCCGGCGAGCGCGATCCTCAACGCCGCCGGCGATCAGCGGCTCGCCCAGATCGCCGCAGGCGAGCTGCGCCCGGCCTACGTTCCCGCCCGTCCTCCCAGTGAGCTCGAGCCGCGCTGGACCGTCGATGCGCCGTCGGGACTCGAGCGCGCAGAGGCGCCGCGCGCCAGGGTCGAGGGGGACGAGGTCGTCCTCGACGGCAGCGTCGCCTTCGTGCCCGATGCTCCCGGCGCCGAGCTGCTCGTGGCCGTAGGCGTCACCGAAGACGGCCAGCCGGTCGCGGTCGCGGTGGAGACCGGCGCCGACGGAGTCGAGCTCGAGGACGTCGTGCGCTACGACGCCACGCGAGCGCTCGCGCACGTCACCTTCACCGGCGCTCGCGGCCGCCGGCTCGACGCGGACGGCGCCGTGCTGGCCGATGCGTGGTACCTGGCCCAGGCACTGCTGGCCGCGGAGTCGCTCGGCGCCGTGCAGACCTGCCTCGAGGTCAGCGTCGCCTACGCCAAGGAGCGCTTCACGTTCGGTCGAGCGATCGGCTCCTATCAGGCGATCAAGCACGAGCTGACCGAGATCCTCCGCCGGCTCGAGAACGCCCGCGGCCTCGAGTACTACGCCGGCTGGGCCCGGCAGGCGGCGCCGGCGGAGTTCCCGCTGGCCGCGAGTGCTGCCCGCTCTACCGCCGGCGAGGCACTCGACTTCGCCGCCCGCGCCATGATCAACGTCCACGGCGGCATCGGGGCGACATGGGAGCACGATGCGCCGCTGTTCTTCCGGCGGGCGCAGCTCTCGCGCCGCCTGCTCGGCGGAACGCACGACGCCACCGACCGGCTCGCCGAGGAATCGCTGGCGAGCGTGGGCGCCGCGTAGATCTGGCGGCGCCTTACTCCGAGTGCGGATCGGGCTCGGTGAGCGCGATGATGTCGCTGCGATCAATGGGGCGAGCGCTCGCGCGCTTCATCGCGATGAGATCGTCCAGGCCGGCCACCAGAACCGTCGTCTCGAGCTGGAGTTCGAGTGCGCGGGATCGGAGCTCGCGGTATGGCGCGGCCCCCGCTGGGTCGAGGTGTATGTCGATCCCGCCGGCATCGGTGTCGAGCTCGAGTACGCCTGTCGGGGGTATGTGCACCGGCTGAGGGCCGACGGCGCCTACTTTCCGCGCGCCGAGGTCCAATAGCGCCAGGCGGAGGCGCTCGAGGTTCTCCGGGTCGGGTTCGGGCACGATGTCAAGGTCCTGGGTTGTCCGTGGGTGACCGTGGGCCTGGACCGCGAGTCCACCGATTACGACGTAGTCGACGCCGTGATCGGCGAGCGACCGGAGAATCGAGTTCGCATCGAGCGGAATCTCGCGTCGCGTCACTGCTGCCTACGCCGCGCCTCGTTGCCCGCGCGCGCGAACTCGCCGGCCAGACGGTTCCACCCGATGGCGAGTGCCAGGCGCTCCGCGGGCGCCCGTGAACGCAATGCGGCGAGGCGACGGCGGTCCAGGTCGGACTCGCCGCGCCGCACCACCAGCGCGGCTTCCTCACCCATCACCGCCAGCAGCTGTGACACGGTCTCGAAAGTCGGCGAGAGTTCATTGCGCTCCAGCCGGCTGATCGCTGCCTGGGTCGACCCCGCCCGGCGGGCCAGCACCGCCTGCGTAAGGCCGTTGGCGATGCGGCGCTGACGGATAACTTGACCGGGGAGCACAGCATAATTATACCGGATCAGGTATATAGTCTCCCTCTCGGGTTGCCCGGCGACGCGCATTTCGTCTCGTCGGCTTCCGCGGGTGTCGCACTGGTCTCGTGCAGGTCGGGTGTGTCGACTAAGATGTGAATCCGGATTCATGCCCGGCGTCGGCCGGGCCTTCGATCACAGGAGAGGCCATGGCCACGCTCGAGACGACCAACCCCGCTCGGGAGGTCCTGAACCAGCCCCCGCCGCTACAGCCGGTGAACCTGTTCGAGGTCGACCTCGCGCTGCGGGAGGCGCTGAGCCGCGAGGGCGGCGAGTGGGGGATCGACCGCGCCCGGGAGGCGGGCGCTACGGCCGGCAGCCCCGAGACGCGACGAGCACAGCCTCCGCGCCGAGCGAAACCTGCCGGTCCTGCGCACGCACGATCGCTACGGCAACCGGATCGACGAGGTCGAGCTCGATCCTTCCTGGCACTGGCTGCTCCGCGGTGCCGTCGAGCGGGAGATCCACAGCCTGCCCTGGCGCGAGCAGCGACCGGGAGGACATGTCGTGCGCGCCGCGCTGTTCACGTTGTGGTCGAACGCCAACGACGGCGTGATGTGCCCGGTGTCGATGACCTACGCCGCAGTCCCGGCGCTGCGCGACGGCGCCCCGGAGCTGGCAGCGGAGTGGGAGCCTCGGCTGACCAAGCCCGACTACGCCGCCGGCGCGCTGGCGGGCATGGCCATGACCGAGCGCCAGGGCGGCTCCGACGTGCGCGCCAACATCACTCGCGCGGAGCCGCTGGGCGATGGCAGCTTCGAGCTCCACGGCCACAAGTGGTTCTGCTCCTATCCGCCCTGCGACGTCTTCCTCGTCCTCGCCCAGGCGCCCGGCGGCCTGTCGTGCTTCCTCGTCGAGCGTGGCCAGGGCATGGAGTTCCAGCGCCTGAAGGACAAGCTCGGGACGCGTTCGCTGCCCTCGAGCGAGGTCGAGTTCCACGGCGCACGGGCGCGGCTCGTCGGCGAGGAGGGCCGCGGCGTTCCGGCGATCATCCGGATGGTCAACCACACGCGGCTTGACTGCCTGCTCGGGGCGACGGCCGGCCTGCGGCGGGGAACGCTCGAGGCGATCCACCACGCCCGCCATCGCTCCGCGTTCGGGGCGTTGCTGGCCGAGCAGCCGGCGATGCAGAACGTGCTCGCCGACCTGGCGATCGAGTCCGAGGCGGCCACGGCCGCCGCGTTCAGGGTCGCCCGCAGCTACGACGAGCCGGGAGAGGCGACCTTCCGCCGCTTCGCCACGGCGATCATGAAGTACTGGGTTTGCAAGCGCGCCCCCGGCCACGCGGCGGAGGCACTCGAGTGCCTGGGCGGCAACGGCTTCGTCGAGGACTCGGGTCTGCCCCTGCTCTACCGCGACGCGCCGCTGAACTCGATCTGGGAGGGCTCGGGCAACGTCGCCGCGCTGGACGTACTGCGCGCGATGGTCAAGGAGCCCGACGGCCTTCCCGCCTTCCTGGCCGAATGCGAGCTCGGACGCGGCGCGGACGCGCGCCTCGACGCGCACCTCGCCGCCGTGGCACTCCAGGCCCGGGTGATCTTCGAGTCCGGCGACCCGCAGTTCCAGGCCCGCCGCGTGGTCGAGGACCTGGCGCTCGCGCTGCAGGGTTCGCTGCTCGTCCGCCACGCGCCGAGCGCGGTGGCCGACGCCTTCTGCGCCGCGCGCCTGGCCGGCCAGGCGGGCCGCGTCTACGGGACGCTTCCGCCGGGCGTCGATGCGGGCGCGATCATCGAGCGCGCGCTGCCGGTGTGAGTGTCGTCGAGTACGAGGTCACCGGGCGCATCGCGCGCCTGACCCTGAACCGTCCCCAGCGCGGCAACGGGATCACCCGGCAGCTGGTCTCAGAGCTCGAGCGCGCGGTCGAGCGCGCCGACCTCGATCCGAGGGTCCACGTGCTCCTGCTCGCCGGGCGAGGCAAGGGCTTCTGCGGCGGCTATGACCTCGTCCAGAGCGCGGAAGGGCAGGGTGTCATGGGCGAGGAGGCGGACGCCGAGGCGCCCGCGGGATCGCCGCTCGATCCCGCGGTGATGATGGCCAATCACGATCCCGGCAAGGCATGGGATCCGATGGTCGACTACGCGATGATGAGCCGGAACGTCCGGGCGTTCATGTCGCTGTTCCATTGCTCCAAGCCGGTGATCTGCAAGGTCCACGGCTTCTGCGTGGCCGGCGGCACCGACATGGCGCTGTGCTCGGACCTGCTCGTGGCCGCTGCCGACGCCAAGATCGGTTACCCGCCCGCGCGCGTGTGGGGGTCGCCCACGACGTCGCTGTGGGCGTACCGCCTCGGCGCTCAGCGGGCCAAACGCCTCCTGTTCACCGGCGACTCGCTGTCCGGCCGCGAGGCGGTGGAATGGGGGCTGGCGATCGAGGCGCCCGAGCCTGAGCAGCTGGACGAGCGGGTCGAGGCGCTGTGCGAGCGCATCGCCCGGGTGCCCGTCAACCAGCTTCAGATGATGAAGCTCCTGGTAAACCAGTCGCTCTACGCCCAGGGGCTGCACGCCACCCAGGTGCTGGGCACGGTGTTCGACGGGATCACGCGGCACACGGCCGAGGGCTACGGCTTTCAGCAACTGGCCGCCCGCGAGGGCTTCCGTGCCGCCGTGCGCGAGCGCGACGAGCCCTTCGGCGACCTCGGCTCCTCCACGTTCAAGGGATGACCCCGGCCGAGGACGTCCTCGCACCGACCCGCGAGCGGCTGCTGCGCGCGGCGCAGGAGCTGATCGAGGAGGGCGGCTACGGCGCGGCCTCGGTCGTCGCGATCGCCGAGCGCGCCGGGGTGGCCGCCGGCACCCTGTACCGTCACTTCGCCTCCAAGGAGGAGCTGTTCGTCGAGCTGTTCCGCAACGTCTGCGACCGTGAGGTGAGCGCGATGCAGCAGGCCGCCGCGGGGCTGCCGGACGGCGCCTCGCAGGTCGAGCGGCTGGTCACGGTGCTCTCCACCTTCGCCCAGCGTGCGCTGCGCCGGCCGCGTCTGGCCTGGGCGCTCATCGCCGAGCCGGTCGATCCGCTCGTCGACGCCGAGCGCCTGGCCTATCGCGCTCGCTACAGCGAGCTGGCCGCTGAGGCGCTGGCGGCCGGGATCGAGGCGGGCGAGCTGCCGCCGCAGAACGTCGAGCTGACCGCGGCTGCGCTCGTCGGCGGCTGCGGCGAGGCACTGGTAGGGCCGCTTTCGCCCCTGGCGGGCAGGAAGCCCTCGCGCGAGGAGATCGTGGCCGCACTGGGGACGTTCATCAAACGTGCCGTGGGGGCAACGGGATGACCGACGCGGTCCGGGTCGAGCACGACGGCCCCGTGTGGACGGTGATCCTCTCGCGGCCGGAGCGCCGAAACGCCGTCGACGCCGCCACCGCCGCGGCGTTGGCCGATGCCTTTCGCGGCTTCGACGAGGCTCCCGAGGCCTCCGTGGCCGTGCTCCACGGTGAGGGCGGCGTGTTCTGCGCCGGGGCGGACTTGAAGGCGGTGGGCACCGAGGCGGGAAATCGGGTGGCGGCCGACGGCGACGGACCGATGGGGCCGACGCGGATGCGCCTCTCAAAGCCGGTCATCGCTGCGATCGCCGGCCACGCGGTAGCGGGCGGCCTGGAGCTCGCGCTGTGGTGCGATCTGCGCGTGGCCGAGGAGAGCGCGGTGCTGGGCGTCTTCTGCCGCCGCTGGGGAGTGCCGCTGATCGACGGCGGCACGGTCCGGCTGCCGCGGCTGATCGGCACGAGCCGAGCCATGGACCTGATCCTCACCGGCCGTCCCGTGGACGCGCGTGAGGCGCATGCGATCGGCCTGGTCAACCGCGTCGTCCCCGACGGCAGCAGCCGGTCGGCAGCCGAGGAGCTCGCCCATCAGCTGGCGGCATTCCCCCAGCGCTGCCTGCGCGAGGACCGGCTCTCGGTTCTCGAGCAGGAGGGACTCGGCGAGCAGGAGGCGATGGCAGCTGAGCTCCGGCACGGGATGCGCTCGCTGGAGGAGGTGGCCGCCGGGCTCGAGCGCTTCCGCTCCGGGGCCGGGCGCCACGGCGCCTTCGACGACTGAGCCGCGGCGCTCACCGATGAGTTTCCGGCCGGCACGGCGTCTGAAGACGAGATGACCGACCCACGCGTCGACGAGTACATCGAGTCGCTCCCGGGCTGGCAGCAGGAGGTCTGCCGCCAAGTCCGGGCGCTGGTGCACGCGGCCGATCCGGAGGTCACAGAGACGATCAAGCGGACCCGGCTTCCGTACTTCGTCCGCGACGGGAACGTGTGCGCGCTGCTGGCCGCCAAGGACCACGTCAACGTATTCCTCTACGACGGCGCGATCGTTCCCGACCCCCAGGGCATCATCACCTCGGGGCATGAGAACAAGACGGCGCGGACGGTGGCGATCCGCCAGGGCGAGGAGATAAATGCCCCCGCGCTCACGGCGATGTTCAAGGCCATCATCGCCAACAACAAAGCCGGCGGGTGGCGCAAGCTGAAGGGGGCGGCCCGGTGAGATCATGCACGGCCATGCCGGTCGTCTGCCTGCGGGGCCCGCTCAAGAAGCTCGCCGGGAACCGCTCCGAGCACACCGTCGAGGGGTCCACCGTGCTCGAGCTGCTGAGTGCGCTCGAGCGCGAGCATCCGGCGCTGAGCGGTTGGGTCCTCGACGAGCGGCGGACGATCCGCCGCCACATCAACGTGTTCGTGAACGGCGACCGGAGTGCCGCGGAGACGACCGTGGGCGACGGGGACCGGATCGAAGTGCTACCGGCGATCACGGGGGGAATGCGATGACCGAGCTGCTTGCCGCAACCAAGAAGGGCCTGTTCGTGCTGGAGGGCGACGCGGACGGTGGGTTCGACGTGAAAGCCCGTGCCTTCGCGGGCGAGCCGGTGGAGTACGCGGTGCGCGATGAGCGCAGCGGGCGCATCTTCGCGTCGGTCAGCTCCCCCTTCTACGGGCCGAAGATCTTCTACACCGAGGATCCGTCAGGCGAGTGGGCCCAGGCCGAGGGAGTCAATCTCCCTGAGGGCGGCGAGGAGGCACTGGAGCGGATCTGGCTGATCGTCCCCGGCGAAGCCGAGGACGTGCTCTACGCCGGCGGTGATCCCGGCGTGCTGTTCGAGAGCCACGACGGCGGCGAGACCTGGTCGCTGAACGAGTCGCTCTGGGAGCACCGCCTGGCCGAAAACTGGCAGCCGGGCGGCGGCGGGTTGTGCGTGCACTCGATCGTCCCGTGGCCGGGGGAGCCCGAGCGGCTGGCGCTCGGCATCTCGGCCGCGGGGGTGTGGCTGACCGAGGACGGCGGGCGCTCCTGGCGGCGCGGCAACGTCGGCCTGCGGCCCCGCTATCTGCCCGAGGAGAAGCTCGATGAGAACAGCGCCCTGTGCGTGCACCACCTAGAACGTGCCCCCCGGCGCCCCGAGCGTTTGTTCATGCAGTTCCACGGCGGCGTCTATCGCTCCGATGACGCCGGGCAGAGCTGGGAGGACATCGGCTCCGGGCTGCCGTCGGATTTCGGCTTCCCCCTGGCCGTGGATCCCGGCGACCCTGACAGCGCCTACGTGATCCCGCTGCGTGCCGACATGGATCGCGTCACCCCCGAGGGACGCGTCGGTGTCTACGAGACCCGCGACGGAGGCGAGACATGGACCGAGCGCGGCGAGGGCCTGCCAAGCCGCGACGCCTATCTCACCGTGCTGCGCCTGGCCTTCACCGGCGCCGGCGCGGGCGACGCGCTGGAGCTCTACTTCGGCGCGACCTCGGGCGAGGTGTTCGGCTCGCGTGACGGCGGGGAGAGCTGGTTCTCGGCCGCATCGCGGCTGGCGCCGGTGTTCTCGCTCTCAGCCAGTCGCTGAGCCCAGGCGCGCAGCCGGGCCACGTGCTCGGCGGTCACTCCGACGCTCGGGTCGGTGGACACCAGCAGCGTCGGGGCTCGGCGCGCCAGCGCCCAGTCGTGGCAGCGCTCGTCGTGAGCATCGTCGATCCAGGCCAGTGGCCGCGCGCCATCGAGCCCGGCGTCGATCGCGGCGAGCTTCCAGTGGGCGCTGGCCGGACGTTCACACGGGTCGAACACCACGTGCGGCAGCGGCCCGGGTAGGCCCAGGGCGAACGGGAGGTACTCGTTGGCCTTCTCCTCCCAGCCCGTGCACCACACGAGCTCGAAGTCGCCGGCCAGGGCGCGCAGGTGCTCGCCGGCGCTTGCCGAAAGGAAGTGGGCGATCCCGTCCACCATCTCGAACCGGCCAGGCGGCGGGTCGGCGGGATCGAACCCGAACAGCGAGATCACCCCGTCGACGTCGATCAAGAGCAGTGGCTTTTCCATACCTCGCGCTTAGTCGCCTGCGGCAGAACTTGGAGCCCGAGTTGGTTCGGGTTCGTAATCGGGTAGCACTTCTGCTGTACTTGCCCCAGCGGATTCAAGGCAGGGATCCGCGCTGCCGAGTAGCCAGCTTGAGGCAGCGCCCGTCACTGCCGCCGCCGTTCCAGGTCTGACTTCATGACTCCTCTCTTTGGCATCCTGCTCGCGCTCGCCTGCGCCCTGGCGACGAACGTCGGCTTCCTATACAAGCATCGCGGCGCGTGCGCGGCGCCCAGCGTGGACATGCGCCACCCGCTGCGCTCCGCCCGCGGGCTGTTCGCCTCGCGGCTGTTCAGCATCGGGATGCTCATCGCCGCCGGAGCCTGGGGCTTTCACGTCGCGGCCATGTCGCTGGCGCCGCTGTCGCTCGTCCAGGCTGTCCTGGCCGGTGGCGTCGTGCTGCTCGCTGTGATGGCCGAGCGCATCTTCGGCCTGCGCATCGGCCGCCGCCAATGGCTGGGCCTGGGAATGACTGCGGTCGGGCTGATCCTCCTCGGCGTGACGCTTCCGGCCGCCCATGGCGCCAACTCGCGCTTCTCGGTGCCGGGAATGATCTCCTTCGAAGCGGGCCTGATCGGCGCCGGAACGCTTCTGATCATGGGGCCCAGGATCGGAGCGCCGCGCCAGCACCACGGGTTCATGCTCGGGGCCGCCGCCGGAATCCTGTTCGGTGTCTCCGACGTGGCCATCAAGGCGATCTCAGGCCTGGTTGGAGCCCACGGCGCGCTCGGCCTGCTGACGCCATGGACGCTCGTCACCGTTGCGGCGTCAATCGCCGCCTTCTACGCCTCGGCCAAGGGGCTTCAGGACGGTGATGCGGTTCCGGTGATAGCCGTGACCGGCGCCGCCGCGAATGTCTCGGGGATTGTGGGCGGCATCATCGTCTTCGGCGATCCGCTCTCGGCCAACCCGGTCTCGCTCGTCGTGCAGTGCCTGGCCTTCGCGCTCGTGCTGATGGCTGCGTGGCTGATGCCCGCCCCCGTACGGGCGGCGAGCGCACCGGCCTACTAGCCCGGCTCGGCCACCCGGGCTCGCGCGGGCGCTGCGGTCACGGTCGCTTCCACCCGGCCGCGGAGCGTGACTGACTCGCCGATCTGCCAGTGCGCGGCCTCCTCGGCTTCCGCTCGCCGCAGGGCGGCCTCCGAGGCCAGCACGCGCTCGGGGCGCGATTTCGCCAGCTCCGTGAGCCGGGCGGCCTCGTTTACCGGATCGCCGATCACCGTGTACTCGAAGCGGCTCGCGGCGCCGATGTTGCCGGCCACGACCGCCCCTGCGGAAACGCCGATGCCCGCGCTCAGCTGGGGCAGCTCCGCGGTCAGGCGCTCATGCAGCGCTCGCGCTGCCGCCAGGGCTCGTCCGGCGGCGTCGGGGTCGGCCAGCGGGACGCCGAACGCGCACAGCGCAGCGTCGCCCTCGAACTTGTTGACCCAGCCCTCGTGCGCGGCCACGACCTCGACGACGATGGCGAAGAACTCGTTGAGCAGGCTGACGACGTCGGCGGGGTCGTGCGTCTGGGCCAGGGTGGTCGAGCCCTCGAGGTCGATGAACAGGACCGCGGCCTCGCGCGACTCGCCCCCGAGCTCGACGCCGCGTTCGAGAGCGTGGCGGACCACGTCCTCGCCGACCTGCCGGCCGAACAGGTCGCGGATCTGCTCGCGCTCGCGCAGGCCGGCGACCATCTGGTTGAACCCGGCCTGCAGCAGGCCCACCTCGCTGCCGTCGTCGACCGCGACCTCATGCTCGAGGTCGCCGCGCTCGACCCGGCCGACGGCACCGCGCAGTCCGCGGATCGGGTCTGACAGCGAGCGGGCGAGCGCGACCATCGAGATCAGTCCGACGACCAAGCCGATCAGGCTCAAGACGAGCATCAGCACGGCCAGCCGCTCACGCGTGAAGCGTGCTTCGTGCAGGGCTCCGAGGCCGATCAGCACCAGCCCGACCAGGACGATGCCGGTGCCGAGCGTCCATGCGAGCAGCGACCGCGCGGCCACCCCGGGCAGCTGGGGGCGGGGAGGGACACCCCAAGAAAGCGCGAGCTTCGTGATCGGCCGCAACAGCCGCTCCCCAAGCAGGTAGCTGACCGAGCAGGTGACCAGCCCGCCGAGCAGCAGCGTGATCGCGACGTTGACGGCCACCTCGAGCGAGGACGGCGCGTTCACGGCGGCGAACAGAACCGCGGCCGCGACCCACGCTCCGCCGACGATGCCCTGCTGGCTCAGGGGGAAGCGCAGCGTGCCCGTCAGTTCCCCCTCGGTCGGCGATCGGCCGCGGCGTATCCACCCTATGCGTGCCTGCCAGTGGCGCGCCGACAGATTCCAGACCACGGCAAAGCCCGCAGGAATCGCGACCGCGAACACCCCCGCGTTGATCAGCAGCAGCCGGGCCGCGTGACGTACACCCGAGGGCCCTGGCAACGCGAAGGCCAGAAACAGGAACACGACCACCGACCCCGCGAAGTTGGCCCCGGCGATCGCATAGGCAAATCGCCGCCTGACCTGCTCGACGACCGCGAACGAACCGCTCGGCCCACCGTCCAAGGCCATGCCTGGATTCTCCCAGGAGCGGCGGAATACCCGCGCAAGAACAAGCGCGGAGCCCCTTTACGGGGCGGAGCGCTCTTAGACCGAGCTCCCCTCGAGCAGCACGCGCGCCACCTGCTCGGGGTCGTCGTAGGTGGGGACGTGCCCGCACCCCTTCAGCGTGATCATGCGCGCACCGGGGATGAGGCGCGCCGCGCGCCGGGCCTGGCGGGGCAACAGCACGCGGTCGTGCTCGGCCCAGGCGATCGTCACCGGGACGGTGATCGGCCCATCCGCGCTGAAGTGCTGGCCGGTGGACGCCTTCAGCGTCTCCTCGAACCACTGCGCGTCGGCCAGGGCGCGCACGCTCGCCGCGGCGTCGGCAGCGGGCAGGCGTACCGGGTGGGCGACCATCTGGGCCAGGGCGGCCTTGCGGGCGGCGGGCGAGGCGAGAATCCGGTCGGCCCGGGAAGCCATGACGCGGGCCATCCGGGCACTCAACCGAAGCGTGCTGCGCGAGTACAACGCCTCGAAGCGGTTGCTGAAGAAGCCGGCGGGGGAGAGGACGGTGGCCGAACGCACGGATCCGCGCTGGGCCAGCTCGAGCGAGATCCATCCCCCGAGCGAGTTGCCGGCCACGTGGGGACGCTCCAGCCCAAGCTCGTCGAGGAACGCGCCGACCAGGTCGGTGAGCGAGGGAACCCCGGGCGGGGTGCCCGGAGGAGGCATCGGCGAGCCGGCAAAGCCTGGAAGGTCGAGCGCGATCACCTCGCGCTCGGCTTGCAGGCGCTCGAGCACCGGTTCCCACACCTGCCAGCGGCTGCCTATGCCGTGGATCAGAACTAACGGCTCGCCGCTCCCGGCCCGATGATGGTTGAGGCGCATGCCGGGCGCACTATGCAACCACCGGGCCAACGGTTGCAATCCGTTGTAGACGAATCGGACAATCGACAGCCCCGGTGATGGCCGATACCGTTGTACAAAATGGCAAACAGTCTGTGAGGGAACTGAGATGGCGAGCATCGAGACACCGGCAGCTACGCGTCAGGGCAGCCTTCAAGAGCTGGCGGTGCGTCACCTGTGGATGCACTTCACGCGGATGTCGGCCTACGACGAGGCCGAGGTTCCGATCATCGTGCGCGGAGAGGGCTGCTATGTCTACGACGAGCACGGCAACCGCTACCTCGACGGCCTCTCGGCGCTGTTCTGCGTGAACATCGGCCACGGCCGGGCCGACATCGCCCAGGCGGGCGCCGACCAGGCCCGGGAGCTCGGTTTCTTTCCCAACTGGTCCTACGCCCATCCGGCGGCCATCCAGCTCGCCACGCGGATCGCCGGGCTCGCCCCGGGCGATCTCAACCGCGTGTTCTTCACCAGCGGCGGCAGCGAGTCAGTCGAGTCCGCCCTCAAGCTCGCCCGCCAGTACTTCAAGCTCGCCGGCAGGCCGAACAAGTACAAGGTCATCGCGCGTGAGATCGCCTACCACGGCGCTTCGCTCGGCGCGCTCTCGGCCACCGGGATCACCAGCCTGCGCTCGCCGTTCGAGCCGCTGACTCCCGGCGGCTACCACGTCCCCAACACCAACACCTACCGGCTCCCGCACGGGATGAGCGAGACCGACCTGGCCGAGACGATCGCCGAGAAGATCGAGTTCGAGGGGCCGGAGACCGTGGCCGCGGTGATCCTCGAGCCGGTCCAGAACGCCGGTGGCTGCTTCACCCCGCCTGAGGGCTACTTCCGGCGCGTGCGCGAGATCTGCGACGAGTACGACGTGCTGCTGATCTCCGATGAGGTGATCTGCGCCTGTGGCCGGCTGGGCGAGTGGTTCGGGGCCGAGCGCTTCGACTACCAGCCCGACATGATCACGATGGCCAAGGGGCTGACCAGCGGATACGCGCCGCTCGGCGCGGTCGTCGCGTCAGACCGGATCGCCGAGCCCTTCCTGAGCGGCACCAACAGCTTCACCCACGGCTTCACGTTCGGTGGCCACCCGATGTCGTGCGCGATCGCGATGGCCAACTTCGACGCGTTCGAGCGCGAGGGCATCCTCGACCACGTGCGCTCGCACGAGGGCGAGTTCCGCGGCATGCTCGAGTCGCTGCGCGAGTTGCCGATCGTCGGCGACGTTCGCGGCGCCGGCTACTTCCAGGCCATCGAGCTGGTCAAGGACAAGGAGACCAAGGAGACCTTCGACGACGACGAGGCCGAGGTCCTACTGCGTGGATTTCTCTCGGGCGAGCTCTACCGCCGCGGACTCATCTGCCGTGCCGACGACCGCGGCGACCCGGTGATCCAGCTCTCGCCGCCGCTGATCGCCGGCCCCGAGCAGTTCGCCGAGATCGAGGAGATCCTGCGCGCCGTGCTCACGGCCGCGGGCGAGCGGATGCACGTGCACGAGGGACACGCGCCGCGCTACCCGCGCCGCGCCGACGCCAATTGACGCGATGCTGAGCGTTCGGGACCTGCTCGGAGACCTCGAGGTCCGGCTGCTCGCGGGCGAGGCCGGCCTCGACCTTCCCGTGCGGTGGGTCCACATCTCGGAGCTGCTCGACCCCACTCCCTGGCTCTCCGGCGGCGAGGTGCTGCTGACGACCGGGATGCAGCTGGACACGCCCGAGCGCCAGCGCGAGCTCGTCAGCCGCCTGGCCGACCACCAGCTGGCCGGCCTGGGGTTCGGCACGGGGTTCGCGCACGAGACGGTGCCGGCGCCGCTGGTCGAGATCGCCAAGGCGCGCGAGTTCCCGGTGTTCGAGGTTCCCTACGACGTCCCGTTCATCGCCATCACCGAGGCGGCCTTCTCGCGCCTGGTCAACGAGCAGTACGCCGTGCTGCGCCGTGCGCTGGCCGCGCAGGAGCGACTCGAGCGGATCGTGCTCTCAGAGCGCGGGCTGGAGACGCTGGCCGGTTCGCTGGCCACGCTGATCGGGGGAGCGGTGCTCGTCTTCGATCCTCGGGGCGAGCCGATGGTGCAGCACTCCTTTCGCCGCCCCCTGGGCTCCGAGCTGCTGGGCGTCCTGCGCACGGAGATCCGCGAGCGGGCGGGACGGCGCGAGGCGCGCGCCTTCGTCCCCTCCAGCGAAGAGGGAAGCGGCGGGCTGGCTCTGCCCGTGGCCGCCGAGGGAGCGCCGGGGTCGATGGGGCCCGGGCAGACGCGCGTACCCGAGGCGTGGCTCGTGGCGATCAAGGACGGCGGTCCCCTGACCGACTTCGATCGCCTGGCGCTCCACCAGGCGGTGACGATCGTCGCCCTCGAGCTGCTGCGCTCCCGCGTGGCCGGCGACACGGAACGCCGGCTGGCCGGCGACATCCTCGCCGCGGTCGTGCGCGGAGAGCTGGCCGGTCCTGAGCTGGCGCGGCGTCTCGAGCCGTTCGGGCTCGCCGAGCGCGTGGCCGCGCTCGTGCTCGAGCGCCCGCGGGGCGGCCGGGGTTCGCCCGCGCCGGCCGAGACCGCCCTGGCGGGCGCGCTGCGCGATGACGCCGCCGCCGGCCTCGTCGCATCGACCGGGGCGCTCACCTGCGCGCTCCTCCCGGGGCTCTCCGAGCAGGAGCTGTTCACGCTCGCCGAGCGAGTGGCGGCCCGCGTGGGGGCCGAGCTCGGGTCGGCGGTCAGCGTCGGAATCGGCCGCGCCGTCCCCGGAGGCGAGGCGCGGCGGAGCTTCCACGAGGCGCGTTGCGCGCTGGAGGCCGTCGCGCTGGGGCTGCCGGCGTCGGTCAACGGCGGGGCGAACGGCGCTGGTTCGGAAGCGGCGAGCGCCGCCGCCGGCTCGCGCGTGGCCACCTACAAGGACCTCGGCTCCTTCCAGCTGCTGCTCTCGCTCCAGGACGACGAGTCGCTGCGCCTGTTCTGCGACTCGATCCTCGGGCCGATCGAGGCCAGCGAAGGCCACTACGGCGGTGAGCTGATGCGCTCGCTGGAGGCCTTCATCGAGGAGAACGGCCAGTGGGAGCGCGCGGCGCGACGGCTCTACTGTCACCGGCACACGCTGCGCTACCGGATCCGCCGCGTCGAGGAGCTCACCGGGCGAAACCTGTCCTCCGCCCGCGACCGGATCGAGTTCTGGCTCGCGCTGCGCGGGCGGGAGCTCGTCTCGTGAAGGTCGGAGTTCCCACCGAGGTCAAGACCGACGAGTACCGCGTCGCGCTGACTCCGGCCGGCGTACGCGAGCTGGCCGACGCCGGCCACCAGGTCTGCGTGCAGAGCGGGGCCGGGCTCGGCTCGGCCATCACGGACGAGGCCTACGAGGCCCAGGGCGCAACGATCGTCCCCGATGCCGAGGCCGTGTTCGCCTCGGCCGAGCTGATCGTCAAGGTCAAGGAGCCCCAGCCGGAGGAGGTGGCCCGCCTCGAGCCCCATCACACGCTGTTCACCTACCTGCACCTGGCTGCCGACGCGTCGTTGACCCGCGGGTTGATGGAGTCCGGAGCGACGTGCATCGCCTATGAGACGGTGGAGGACGTGCGCGGCCGTCTGCCGCTGCTGGCCCCGATGTCGGAGGTGGCGGGCAAGATCGCCACCCAGGCCGGAGCTTTCATGCTCGAGAAGCCGCTCGGCGGCCGCGGCATCCTCCTGGGTGGCGTCCCCGGCGTGGCCGCGGCCAACGTGATGGTCATCGGCGGCGGCGTGGTGGGGATGAACGCCGCCTTCATCGCGCTCGGGATGGAGGCCACCGTGTACGTGTACGACCGCAACATCGACCGCCTGCGCGAGCTCGACATCGCCTTCCAGGGCCGGGCTGACACCTGCTTTGCCTCGACGCTGTCGATCGAGGAGCGCCTGCCGGACATGGACCTCGTGATCGGGGCCGTGCTGGTGCACGGCGCCCGGGCTCCGCGGGTCGTGACCCGCGCGCAGCTTGGGCTGATGAAGCCCAACGCCGTCCTCGTCGACGTCTCGATCGACCAGGGCGGGTGCTTTGAGACCTCACGGCCGACCACGCACTCCGACCCCACCTACGAGGTCGACGGGATCACCCACTACTGCGTGACGAACATGCCCGGCGCGGTCCCAATCACCTCCACCTACGCGCTCACCAACGCGACGATGCCCTACGTGGTTCACCTGGCCTCGGCCGGGGTGGCCGGGGCGATCGCCGCCGACCCGGGGCTGAAGCTGGGGGTAAACGTGGCGGGCGGCCACGTCACCTACGCGCCGGTGGCCGACGCCGTGGGGGTGCCGGCCATCGAGGTCGACGAGGCGCTCACCGCGGTCGTGGCCCGGGCGTGAGCGGATCCTCGCGCCCCTGCTAGCCTTGCGGCCCGAATGCCGACCACCAGCCAGCTGATCCGCAAGGGCCGCACCGCGCCGAAGAAGAAGCTCGCGACCCCGGGCCTCAAGTCCGGCAAGGGCCGCAAGAAGAAGGTTGCGGCGCCGCAGCGGCGGGGCGTGTGCACGCGCGTGTTCACGACCACGCCCAAGAAGCCGAACTCGGCCCTGCGCAAGGTGGCCCGCGTCCGCCTGACCAACGGGATGGAGGTCAACGCCTACATCCCCGGCGAGGGGCACAACCTCCAGGAGCACTCGGTCGTGCTCGTGCGCGGTGGCCGCGTCAAGGACCTCCCGGGCTACCGCTACAAGGTGATCCGCGGCACGCTCGACGCCGCCGGCGTCAGCGACCGCAAGAAGGCCCGCTCGCAGTACGGCGTCAAGAGCAAGTAGATGCCGCGCCGCGCCGCCGCCCAGATCAGGCCCACCGAGCCGGATCCGGTTCACCGCAACCGGCTCGTCCAGCAGGTCATCAACAAGGTGATGCTGGACGGCAAGAAGGCCGCGGCCGAGAAGATCGTCTACGACGCGCTGGCCATCCTGGCCGAGCGCTCGGGCAAGAACCCGGTCGAGCAGCTCGAGGCCGGGGTCAAGGCCCTGACGCCTGTGCTCGAGGTCAAGTCCCGCCGTGTCGGCGGGGCCACCTACCAGGTGCCGGTCGAAGTGCCCCCCCGGCGCTCACGAACGCTTGCCGTGCGCTGGTTGGTCGGGTTCGCCCGCCAGCGGCGCGAGAAGACGATGGCCCAGCGGCTCGCCCACGAGCTGCTCGACGCCCAGCAGCAGCAGGGCGCGGCGTTCAAGCGCAAGGACGACGTGTACCGCATGGCGCAGGCCAACAAGGCCTTCGCCCATTACCGCTGGTAGCGGTCCGCTGGTAGACGCGACATCCGGCGGTTAAGCTCCGGCTCCGGGTACCGTCGCGCCGGGGGCCAACTCAGGAGCGACACCACAGTCGAGACGACACGGAGGTGTCAGGTGCAGAGAATGTTTTCGGTAGGCCGAGGTCGCCGGAGCTTGGCGGTGGCCGGCGCTCTCATCGCCGCGCTGGGGCTGGCCGGCGCCGCCGCGGCCGCAGGGTCGATCGTGTTCAGCCGCGGCCCGGGGACCGGTAAGCCGCCGGCGCGGCTGCGCGGGTTGAGCCTGCACAGGGTCGGGCGCGACCACCGGCGGCTGGCCACCTCGGTGAGCGGCGTGAGCGGCCCCACCGGGCGGATCGGCTTCAGCCACACCCTGGTGCACGAGCGCGTGGGCAACAAGAAGAAGGCCGGCTACTGGAAGACCTGGAGCAACCGTTACCACGGCGACGTCTACTACAGCTCTTCGGTGGTCACGATCACGCTGCCCGCGGGCACCAAGGCGTTCTACTTCTATGCCGAGCCCAACACGCAGTCGAAGTTCAACATCGCCGCCGCCAGCGGCGGGACCAGTTCAGGGGCGATCGCGGTCCGCGGCAAGCGCGGGGCGAAGTTCTTCGGCTTCGCGGCAAAGGGCGGCGGGCACCTGAGCAGCGTCAGCGTCGCCTCGAGCGACTCGTCCGGCTTCGCGATCGGCGAGTTCGGGATCCACTAGGGCGGGAGGATCGCTTGGGAGATCGCTGTCTCTATACGACAGTGATCTCCCAACCTCCCCACAAGCGCCCCCCGACTAGGTAACGCGAGGGCCGCCCACCACACGGGACCGGGGGCTGCAGCGGAACAGCCCTCGCGGCCTTCAACTCTAGAGGCGAAACCTCGGCGCTCGGGGGGTGGTTGTCAGACTGCCGACCTCTGAGCGGGACGCTCGGGGCCGCCGACGAGAATGAAGCCCGAGATACAGGTGACGAGCAGGATCACGGCCCCCAGCGTCTCCATGTACAGCCCCGCGCTCGGAGTCGTGCTCGCCTCCACGTAGCGCCCGCCCACCGTGAGCAGGCCGGTGGCGCGCGCGTCCGGCAGGTCGCCCAGCAACGCGATCAGCAGCGCGACGAGGCCGAGGATGCCCACCCCGAGCAGGGCCGGGCGGCTCCCCGACCGCCATACCGCCACTCCCAGCACCACCGCGCACACCGCGATCACCGCCATCGCGTAGGCGTGGTTGGCGCCCGTCCCGTGCGTGGCGATCGGTGAGGAGCTCGTCGCGGCGTGCACTTCGTACAGGGTCGTGAACTCGGCCACGAAGAGCAGGAGCGCGCCCAGCAGGGCGCCCGCGAACAGCACCGCCTGAAGCGGCGTCGGCGGGGCCGGGGCGGGGTCCGCGGCGCCCTGCATGGGCGTCGCCACAGCCCCCCTGGAGGCCGGATCCCCTCTGCTATATTCGGTGCTCGCCTCGGGGGGCGGCGCGTCACTCACGTGTGCTCCCTTCCGGGCGCGGAGTATCCACGCCATGGAGACGCCGACCGACTAGAAACCGCCCCCGCCGACAAGCCGTGTCGTAATGGGGCCCCGCTGGGCCCTTTTTCATGTCCGCAGCCGACCTTTTGACCAAGCGAATTCATGCCTCGTAAGTTCACCCTAGAGAACACCCGGAACATCGGGATCATGGCTCACATCGACGCCGGTAAGACGACGACGACTGAGCGCATCCTCTATTACACCGGTCGGACCTACAAGATGGGGGAGGTTCACGAGGGCGCCGCGGTCATGGACTGGATGGAGCAGGAGCAGGAGCGCGGCATCACGATCACCTCGGCGGCCACCACGGCGGAGTGGAGGGGCTACCGGATCAACATCATCGACACGCCCGGCCACGTGGACTTCACGGTCGAGGTCGAGCGTTCGCTGCGCGTCCTCGACGGCGCGATCGCGCTGTTCGACTCGGTGGCCGGCGTCGAGCCGCAGTCCGAGACCGTGTGGCGGCAGGCCGACAAGTACCGCGTCCCCCGCATCGCCTACATCAACAAGATGGACCGCATCGGGGCGGACTTCGCGCGCGGCGTCCAGACCATGGTCGACCGCCTCGGCGCCCACCCCGTTCCGATTCAGCTTCCGATCGGCGCCGAGGCCGAGTTCCAGGGCATCGTCGACCTGGTCGCCAACCAGGCGATCATCTACAAGGACGAGCTCGGCAAGGAGCAGGAGACCGTCGAGATCCCCGCCGAGCTGGCCGACGAGGCCGGCGCGGCACGCGAGCACCTGCTCGAGGAGGTCTCTCACTACGACGACGAGCTCCTCGAGATGATCCTCGAGGAGCAGGAGATCCCGGTCGAGCGCTTGAAGGCGGCGATCCGCAAGGCGACGCTCGAGATCAAGATGACTCCGGTCCTGTGTGGCTCGAGCTTCAAGAACAAGGGCGTTCAGCCGCTGCTCGACGCCGTGCTCGACTACCTGCCCAGCCCGCTCGACGTGCCCCCCGTCGAGGGCTTCGAGCCGGCCAAGGGCTCGGCCAACGGCGATCAGCACCCGGCCGCGCGCGAAGCCTCCGACGACGAGCCCTTCGCTGCCCTGGCCTTCAAGATCATGGCCGACCCCTACGTCGGCAAGCTCACCTACTTTCGCGTTTACTCGGGCCGGCTCGAGGCGGGCGCGCGCGTATTGAACGTCAGCACCGGACGGACCGAGCGGATCGGGCGCATCCTGATGATGCACGCCAACGACCGTGAGGAGGTCAAGGAGGTCTACGCGGGCGACATCGCCGCGGGCGTCGGGATCAAGCAGGTCGTCACCGGCGACACCCTCGCCGCCCCGGACAAGCCGATCAAGCTCGAGACGATCGAGTTCCCCGAGCCGGTGATCAAGGTCGCGATCGAGCCCAAGACCAAGGCCGACCAGGAGAAGATGTCGGTCGCCCTGGGCCGCCTGGCCGAGGAGGACCCCACCTTCCAGGTCCGCACCAACGAGGAGACCGGCCAGACCGAGATCTCGGGCATGGGCGAGCTGCACCTCGAGGTGCTGGTCGACCGGATGCTGCGCGAGTACAAGGTCGACGCCAACGTCGGCCGGCCGCAGGTCTCCTATCGGGAGACGATTCGCGGCCACGCCGAGAAGGTCGAGGGACGCTTCGTGCGCCAGACCGGTGGCTCGGGGCAGTACGGCATCGTCTACATCGACGTGGAGCCGGCGCCGGGCGAGGGCTTTGACTTCGTCAACAAGATCAAGGGCGGCGCGATTCCCACCGAGTTCATCCCGGCCGTGGAGAAGGGCGTCGAGGAAGCCCTGGAGAACGGGCCGCGCGCGGGCTACCCGATGGTCGACGTGCGGGTCACGCTGAACGACGGGAAGTACCACGACACCGACTCGAGCGAGATCGCCTTCAAGGTCGCCGGGTCGCTGGCGCTGAAGGCGGCAGTCCAGCGGGCCAAGCCGGTCCTGCTCGAGCCGATCTTCGCCGTCGAGGTCGTCACCCCCGAGGAGTTCATGGGCGACGTGATCGGCGATCTCAACCGCCGTCGCGGCCAGGTCCAGGGGATGGAGCAGCGCGGCAACGCCCAGGTGGTGAGCGCCTTCGTGCCGCTGGCCGAGATGTTCGGCTACGCGACCGATCTGCGGTCCAACACCCAGGGCCGCGCCACCTACACGATGCAATTCGAGCGCTATGACGAGGTGCCGGCGAACATCGCCGAGAAGGTCGTCGGAGAGCTTCAGCCGGCCTAGCACCCTCCCCAGACGGAAACTGATTATCCTGAGCAGGTTCGCCCAAAAAGCGAACGACACCCCACTGAAATAGAAGGAGCGAGACCAAAGTGGCGAAAGCCAAGTTCGAGCGCGACAAGCCGCACGTCAACGTCGGGACCATCGGTCACATCGACCATGGCAAGACGACGCTGACCGCCGCGATCACCAAGGTCCTGAACGAGAAGTTCGGCGGCACGGAGGTGCGGTCGTTCGAATCGATCGACAACGCTCCTGAAGAGAAGGCGCGCGGGATCACGATCGCGACTTCTCATGTCGAGTACGAGACCGAGAACCGGCACTACGCCCACGTGGACTGCCCCGGTCACGCTGACTACGTCAAGAACATGATCACCGGCGCGGCGCAGATGGACGGCGCGATCCTCGTCGTCTCAGCTGCCGACGGCGCCATGCCCCAGACGCGCGAGCACATCCTGCTCGCCCGTCAGGTCGGCGTGCCCTACATCGTCGTGTTCCTGAACAAGGTCGACATGGTCGACGACCCCGAGCTGCTCGAGCTCGTGGAGGTCGAGATCCGCGACCTGCTCTCCGAGTACGAGTTCCCCGGCGACGACATTCCGTTCATCGCCGGCTCGGCGCTCAAGGCGCTCGAGGGCGACCAGGAGTACGAGGCCAAGATCCTCGAGCTCGCGGATGCGCTCGACACCTACATCCCCGAGCCCACGCGCGACCTCGACAAGCCGTTCCTGATGCCGGTCGAGGACGTCTTCTCGATCACCGGCCGCGGCACCGTAGCCACCGGCCGCATCGAGCAGGGCGTAATCAAGACCGGCGAGACGGTCGAGATCGTCGGCATCAAGGCCACCGAGAACACCGTGGTCACCGGGGTCGAGATGTTCAAGAAGATCCTCGACGAGGGCCGCGCGGGCGACAACGTCGGCTGCCTGCTGCGCGGCACCAAGCGCGAGGAGATCGAGCGCGGGCAGGTTCTCTGCAAGCCGGGCTCGATCACGCCGCACACCAAGTTCAAGGCCGAGGTGTACGTCCTGAAGAAGGAGGAAGGCGGTCGCCACACCCCCTTCTTCACGGGCTACCGGCCGCAGTTCTACTTCCGTACGACCGACGTCACGGGCGTGGCCCGGCTGCCTGAGGGCACCGAGATGGTCATGCCGGGTGACAACGTCCAGATGGAGATCGAGCTGATTCAGCCGATCGCCATGGATCAGGGTCTGCGGTTCGCGATCCGCGAGGGTGGCCGCACGGTCGGCTCGGGGGTCGTAACCGAAGTCATTCAGTAGTTATTGGGCGGCGTGGCCCTGACGGGCCCGCCGCCTTTTTTGTGAGATACGACGTGTATGGGGCGGGCCCCGATAGCCCGGGGTCGGCCCCGTTTCAATGAGAAATGGCAACCATCGCGCAGAACAAAATCCGGATTCGCCTGAAGGCCTACGACCACACGGCGATCGAAATGGCGGCGAAGGAGATCGTCGAGACGGCGACGCGCACCGGCGCGAGCGTCTCCGGTCCCGTGCCCCTGCCCACGGAGAAGAACGTCTACTGCGTGATCCGCTCGCCGTTCAAGGACAAGGACTCACGCGAGCACTTCGAGATCCGTACGCACAAGCGGCTCATCGACATCCACCAGCCGACGCCGAAGACGGTTGACTCGCTGCAGCGGCTCGACCATCTCCCGGCGGGCGTGGACATCGAGATCCGCCTCGCCTCGTAGGGGTTTGGGGATGGCTGCAATCCTCGCCCGCAAGCTCGGCATGACGCAGCGGTTTCGCGACGACGGCCGCGTCGAGCGCGTCACCGTCCTTGAGGCCGGGCCGTGCCCGGTCACCGGCGTGCGCACCGTCGACCGCGACGGCTATGAGGCCGTGCAGCTGGCCTTCGACCGCTGCAAGGAGAAGTCGCTGACGCGGGCCGAGCTGGGCCACCTCAAGAAGGCCGATGCCTCGGCCCATCGAGTCGTGCGTGAGTTCCGCGACGAGGCCGGCGAGCTGCTCGTGGGCCAGACCGTCACGGCGGAGGCGTTCTCGGCCGGCGACCGCGTGAAGGTCTCCGGCCTGTCCAAGGGCAAGGGCTTCCAGGGCACGATCAAGCGCCACAACTTCAAGCGTGGTCCGAAGTCCCACGGGTCTCACAATGTTCGCGCCCCGGGTTCGATCGGCGCCTCGGCCACCCCCTCGCGCGTGTTCCCCGGGCTGCGCGGCCCGGGCCGGATGGGCGGCGGGCGAGTGACCCAGCGCGGACTTACCGTCGTCGACATCATGGCCGATCGTGGGCTCATGCTCGTGCGCGGTGCCGTTCCCGGCCCGCGCGGCGGGATCGTGGAGGTGCGCTCCGATGGCTAAGGCCCCCCTCCTGGGTGGAGGCTCGGTGTCGCTCGACGATGCCGCCTTCGGAGTGCGTTTCAACATGCCGCTCGTCCACGAGTGCGTCCGCGCCGAGCTGGCCGCCCGCCGGCATGGCACCGCCTCCACCAAGACCCGCGGCGAGGTCCGCGGCGGCGGCGCCAAGCCCTGGCGCCAGAAGGGCACGGGCCGCGCGCGCGCCGGCTCCAACCGCTCCCCGCTGTGGGACGGCGGCGGCATCGTGTTCGGGCCCAAGCCGCGCCACTACACCGTCAAGGTCAACCGCAAGGCGCGCCGCGCGGCGCTGCGCAGCGCGCTCTCGGCCCACGCCGAGCGCGGGTCGCTGGCGATCTTCGACGCAGGCGGGTTTTCGTCGCCCTCGACCGCGTCTGCTGCGTCGCTGCTGGCCGACTGGGGCACCGACGGTGCCGTCCTCGTCCTCCTCACCGAGGCCGAGGCCGCGGCGGGCAAGTCCTTTCGCAACATCACCGGGGTGCAGGCGATGCCGGTGGGCGAGGCCGGTGTGGCCGACGTGATCGGCGCCGCCGCCCTGCTCGTCTCCGAGGCCGCGTTGCCGGAGCTGGCGGCGCGGGCGGGTGGGAGTGCCGATGGTGCGGCCGTCGATTCCCCCACTCGGGCTGATGCGCCGGATTCCGGGACGTCCACGTCGGCGCCGCGCCGTCGCCGTCCGGCCAAGAAGGAGACCGAGTGATGCAGGCCAGCCAGGTGATCATCCGCCCGGTCGTCTCTGAGAAGACGTACGTCCTCGCCGAGGCCGGCAAGTACACCTTCCGCGTGCACGAGCGCGCGCACAAGACCCAGATCCGCCAGGCCATCGAGCAGCTCTTCGACGTCCATGTGGTCGATGTCCGCACGGCTTCGGTGAAGAGCAAGCCCAAGCGCCGCGGACAGACGTCGGGCCGCACGCGTCAGTGGAAGAAGGCCATCGTCCAGGTCCGGGCCGGCGAGACGATCCCGATCTTCAGGGGACTGGAGGGGTTGGAGTGATGCTCGCCCCCACCGCTGCGGGCTACCCGCAACCCTCCGGTTGCTTTGGATATTCCTGTCGTATAGACACAGTTATCTCCCAACGGAACGTCGCCTGATGCCGATTCGCAATCCCAAGCCGACCTCCCCGGGCCGCCGCTTCGTCACCTATCCGGACTTCGCCGAGGTCACGCGCTCACAGCCTGAGAAGTCGCTGACCGAAGGGCTGAAGAAGTCGGGCGGGCGTAATGCCCGCGGGCGCAAGACCGCCCGCCATCGCGGCGGGGGCGCCAAGCGGCTGTACCGCAAGATCGACTTCAAGCGCCGCAAGGACGGCGTGCCGGCCAAGGTCGCCCACATCGAGTACGACCCCAACCGGTCGGCCTACATCGCGCTGCTCCACTACGCCGACGGCGAGAAGCGCTACATCCTGGCGCCGCAGCGCCTGCGCGTGGGGATGACGGTCCAGTCCGGCCCGGGCGCTGACATCCGCGTCGGCAACAGCCTGCCGCTGGCCGGCATGCCGGCGGGCACGGTCGTGCACAACGTCGAGCTCACGCCCGGCCGCGGCGGCCAGCTCGCGCGCTCCGCCGGCGTCGGGGTCCAGCTCCTGGCCAAGGAGGGCGAGTACGTCACGCTGCGGCTGCCCTCGGGCGAGATGCGGATGGTCAGGGGGGAGTGCCGGGCGACCGTCGGGGTCATCGGCAACTCCGACCACCAGAACGTCAAGGTCGGAAAGGCCGGGCGCAAGCGGCACATGGGTGTGCGCCCGCAGACCCGCGGCACCGCGATGAACCCAGTCGACCACCCGCACGGCGGCGGCGAGGGCTCGACGACGGCGGGCCGCCATCCGGTGACGCCTTGGGGCGTGCCGACGCTCGGCTACCGGACGCGCAAGAAGGGCAAGCAATCGGACCGCTACATCGTGCGCGGCCGGAGAAGGGGTAAGAAGCGGTGAGCCGATCGAGCAAGAAGGGCCCGTGGGTGCAGGAGCGGCTGATGACGCGGATCGAGGCGATGAACTCCTCGGGGGAGAAGCGGATGGTCCGGACCTGGTCGCGGACCTCGACGATCTTCCCCGAGATGGTCGGCCACACGATCGCCGTCCACGACGGGCGCAAGCACGTGCCGGTCTTCATCTCGGAGTCGATGGTCGGGCACAAGCTCGGCGAGTTCGCGCCCACGCGCCTGTATCGCGGTCACGCCGGCACCGGGAAGAGGCGCTGATGGCGGAGAAGCCCGAAGAGAAGCCCAAGCGCCGGCGGGCACGATCGAGCTCCAAGGCCGCCAAGCCGGCCGAGGAGACGACCCCGCAGGCTCAGGAGACCGAGGTCGAGCCGACCCCTGAGGACGTCGAAGCCGAGGAGGCCACCGAGGTCGTGCTCGAGGCCGACGACGAGGCCGAGGGCGAGTCGGATCTTCCCACGGCCGACGAGGCCCCTGCGGAGGAGACGCCGAAGCCCGCACGGACGCGTCGCCGCCGCGGCGCGGCGGCCTCCGAGGAGGCCCCGCCCAAGCCCGCTCCGACCCGCCGGCGGCGGGCGCAGCGGGACCCGAATCTGCCGCCGCCGGTCGTCCGCGCTCAGGCCAGATACGTGCGCTCGTCCGCCCGCAAGGCGCGGCTCGTGTGCGACAACATCCGCGGAAAGACGGTGGAGGAGGCGCGAGCTATCCTCGCTCACACGCCGCGTGCGATCGCGCGCGATTGGAGCAAGTTGCTCGAGTCGGCCGTCGCGAACGCCGAGCACAACCACGAGCTCGTCGGCGAGGACCTCTACGTCAAGGCCATCCGCGCCGACGAGGGTCCGACCATCAGGCGGTTCCGGCCGCGCGCGATGGGACGCGCGACACGGATCCGCAAGCGCACCAGTCATCTCACGATCTTGCTCACGCCGAAGGAATAACCATGGGTCAGAAAGTTCATCCCGAGTCGATCCGCGTGGGCTACATCCACGACTGGAAGTCGAACTGGTTCAACGAGCGTCACTTCGCCGACTACCTCGACGAGGACACCCGGATCCGCGACCACATCGTGGGCCGCCTCGCGCACGCGGGTCTCTCGGACATCACGATCAAGAAGAACGCCACCGACGTCGAGGTCAACATCCACACCGCCCGGCCCGGCATCGTGATCGGAAAGTCGGGGTCGGAGGTCGACCAGCTGCGCCGTGACCTGCACCGGATCACGAGCAAGCAGGTCAAGGTCAACATTTTGGAGATCAAGCGTCCCGAGCTCGACGCCCGGCTGGTCGCCCAGTCGATCGCCGAACAGCTCCAGAACCGCGTCGCCTTCCGGCGCGCCATGAAGCGCGCGCTGACCAGCGCCATGCGCTCAGGCGCGAAGGGCGTCAAGGTCCAGGTCTCAGGCCGGCTGGGTGGGGCCGAGATGGCCCGTACCGAGGGCTATTCCGACGGCCGCGTTCCGCTGCACACGCTGCGCGCCGACATCGACTACGGCTTTCACGAGGCCCGGACCACGTTCGGGCGGATCGGCGTGAAGTGCTGGATCAACAAGGGCGAGATCATGCCCGAGGGCTACACCGGCGCAGACCTCACGATCATGGACGAGCCGAGCCCGCAGGCGCCGGACCGCGGTGGCCGCGACGGCCGCGGTGGTCGCGATGGGCGCGGACGCGGTGGCGGCCCGGGTGGCCGTGGCGGCGGTCCCGGCGGTCGCGGTGGCGGCCCGGGTGGTCGTGGCGGCGGTCCGGGCGGTCGTGGCGGCGGCCCAGGTGGTCGTGGCGGCGGCCCGGGTGGCCGTGGCGGCGGCCGCGGTGGCCGCGGCGGCGGCCGCCTCAGGGTGGAGGCGGCCGCTGATGCTGTCTCCCAAGCGCGTAAAGCACCGCAAGCAGCACCGCGGTCGCAGGGCCGGCATCTCGCGCGGCCAGGTCAAGGTTCAGTTCGGCGAGTACGGACTGAGGACACTCGACGCGGGCTGGCTGACCAACCGGCAGATCGAGGCCGCCCGTATCGCCATGACCCGAAAGATCAAGCGTGGCGGCAAGGTCTGGATCAACGTGTATCCCGACAAGCCGTTCACCAAGAAGCCCGCCGAGACCCGCATGGGCTCGGGTAAGGGCTCGCCCGAGGGCTGGGTCGCCGTGGTCAAGCCCGGGCGCGTGATGTTCGAGCTCGCAGGCGTTCCCGAGCCTCTGGCCCGGGAGGCGATGCGCCTGGCCGGCCACAAGCTCCCGGTCCGCACGAAGTTCGTGATGAGGGAGGAAGGGTGAAGCCCGTGGAGCTGCGCGACATGACCGAGGAGGCCCTGCGCGAGCACGTGCAGACGTCCCGCCGCGAGCTGTTCGGCCTGCGCTTCCAGCACGCCACCGGAGAGCTCGACAACACTGCCGGCCTGGCGCGCGCCAAGCGCGACGTCGCCCGCGCGCTGACCATTGCCCGTGAACGAGGAATCAACGTAAATGGCTGAGGAACAGAACGACCACACCGAGGTTGAAGCCCCGGACGCGGAAGCTGCGCCCGAGGGAACGGCCCCGGATACCTCAGACGCAGCTCCGGCGTCCGAGGCTGACGCGGCCGCTTCTGAAGGTTCCGGGGACGAGCCTGCCGCTGAGGCTGAGCCCGAGGCGCCCGCCGAGGATGAGCCCGCGGCTCCCGAGGAGGCTGCGGCCGAGCCGTCGGTTCCGGCCGAGCCGGCCGAGGCGCTTTCCCCCAGGCAGCGCCGCCAGCAGGCACGCGCCGCACGCGCGGCGGCCGTTCCCGCGCGCCCGTCGCGCAGCCCCGAGGAACGTCAGAACGAGCGCGCGCAGGAGCGCCGGCGCAAGTCCGAGAGCCGCCGCACCCAGCGCCAGCGCGCCCGGGCCAAGAGCCGCGAGCGTCGGGGCGACGCGCAGCCAATACCGCCGCGCGAGCACGGTCCCGGCGTGCAGAAGACTCGCCAGGGCGTCGTGGTCTCAGACCGTGCCGACAAGACGATCACCGTGCGGATCGACACCGCGCGCCAGCATCGCCGCTATCAGAAGATCGTGCGGACCTCCCGCACCGTTCACGCACACGACGAGGGCAACGACGCCAACGTCGGCGACACCGTCGTGGTTCGCGAGTCACGCCCGCTGTCACGCAGCAAGCGCTGGCGGCTCGTGCAAGTGATCGAGAGGGCGCAATAGCCCCATGGTTCAAAACGAGACCCGGATGCGCGTTGCGGACAACACCGGCGCGCGAGAGATCCTCGTGATCCGCGTCAAGGGCGGACACCGCCGCCGCTACGCCGGCGTCGGCGACGTGGTGACCGCGACGGTCAAGGTGGCTGCGCCGCAGGGCTCTGTCCGCAAGGGCGAGGTCGTGACGGCAGTGATCGTCCGGACCAAGAAGTCCTACGGGCGCGAAGACGGCACCTACATCGGCTTCGACGAGAACGCCGCGGTGCTCATCGACAACCAGAACAACCCTCGAGGAACGCGTATCTTCGGACCCGTGGCCCGCGAACTGCGCGAACGCAACTTCATGAAGATCGTCTCCCTCGCCCCCGAGGTGCTCTAGCCATGCCTGCCCGGATCAAGTCAGGCGATGAGGTGATCGTGATCGGCGGCAAGGACCGCGGTAAGCGCGGCAAGGTGTTGCGGGTGGAGCCCAAGCGCGACCGCGTGTACGTCGAGGGCCTGAACATCGTCAAGCGCCACCAGCGCCCGAGCCAGGTGCCCGGCGCCCAGCGTGCCCAGCAGGTCGGTGGAGTGATCGAGAAGGAAGGCGGCATCCATCTCTCAAACGTGATGCTCGCCGACCCCAAGGATGGCAAGCCCTCGCGGATCGGGATCGAGGTCGCTGAAGGCAAGCGGTTCCGGATCGCTCGGCGAAGTGGAAACAGGCTGGACTGACCGACATGCCCGCACGACTGAAGACCCGATATCTAGAGGAGATTCGCCCGGCGCTGATGGAGCGCTTCGGCTACTCGACTCCGATGCAGGCGCCCCGCGTCCAGAAGGTGACCGTGAACATGGGCGTGGGGGAGGCCAAGCAGGACGCGCGCGTCCTCGAGGCGGCGACGGAGCAGATGGCGACGATCACCGGCCAGCGTCCGAACATCAGACGCGCGCGCAAGTCGATCGCCCAGTTCAAGATCCGCGACGGCATGCCCATCGGGGTGGCGGTGACGCTGCGCAACGAGCGCGGCTACGAGTTCCTGGACCGCCTCATGTCGGTGGCCATCCCGCGCATCCGCGACTTCCGGGGGCTGAACCCCCGCGCGTTCGACGGCCGCGGCAACTACTCGATGGGCGTGCGCGAGCAAATCATCTTTCCCGAGGTCGACTACGACGAGATCGACCAGGTGCGCGGCCTCGACATCACGATCACGACATCGGCGGCCAGCGACGAGGAGGCATTCGCCCTGCTCGAGGCGCTCGGCATGCCCTTCTCCAGAGAGGGCCGACCGCAGGCGGCCGCGACGAGCTAGAGGAGACCAGTGGCCAAGACCTCACAACGTGTCCGCCAGCGGCGGCCAGCCAAGTACAAGACCCGCGCCTACACTCGCTGTCGGCGCTGCGGCCGTGCGCGCGCCGTCTACCGCAAGTTCGGCCTGTGCCGGATCTGCCTGCGCGAGCTGGCCCACAACGGCTACATCCCCGGGATGACGAAGTCCAGTTGGTAAGCCCATGTCCATGACCGACCCCGTATCCGACTTCCTGACGCGTCTGCGCAACGCCGCCAACGCGCAGCATCACGACGTGGTCATTCCCTCGTCGAAGCTCAAGCGTGAGCTGGCGCGGATCCTCAAGGAGCAGGGCTACATCGAGGGCTACGAGATCCAGCCACCCTCGCCCGGCCGGCCCGGCGAGCAGATCTCCGTCACGCTCAAGTACACGGAGAATCGCAAGCCCGTGATCTCGGGGATCGAGCGGGTCTCACGTCCGGGCCGGCGGGCCTACGTCGACCACGGCCAGATTCCCCGGATCCAGGGGGGCATGGGCACCGCGATCATCTCCACCTCCAAGGGCGTCATGACCGGCCACGAGGCGCGCGTTCAGGGCGTCGGCGGCGAAGTCGTGGCGAGAGTCTGGTAGCCGATGTCCCGGATTGGAAAGCAGCCGATCCCCGTTCCCGCCGGAGTCACCGTCGCGATCGACCCTGAGCGCGTAACTGTCAACGGCCCCAAGGGCGAGCTGTTCGAGCGCGTGCACCGGGACATCAACGTCGAGCAGGTGGACGGCGAGATCCGCGTGACCCGCCCGACCGACCGCGGCGAGCACCGCGCCCTGCACGGACTCACGCGCACGCTGATCGCCAACATGGTCCAGGGCGTCACCGACGGCTTCGAGAAGCGGCTCGAGATCCAGGGCGTGGGCTATCGCGCCCAGCTGCGCGGGCGCGACCTCGAGCTGGCGCTCGGCTACTCGCACCCGGTGTCCGTGAAGGCCCCAGACGGGATCGACTTCGAGGTGCCCCAGCCGACGCGCATCGTCGTCCGCGGCAGCTCCAAGCAGCGCGTGGGCGAGGTCGCCGCCTACATCCGAAAGCAGCGCAAGCCCGAGCCCTACAAGGGCAAGGGGATCCGCTACGAAGGGGAGTACGTGGCCCGGAAGGTGGGCAAGCGGGCATGACCGTGGCGACCGCTCCCCAGCGCCGGCTCAAGCGCCGCCGCCGCGTGCGCTCCAAGGTCCACGGCACCGCCGAACGGCCCCGGATCTCGGTTTTTCGCTCGAACCGCGGGATTTTTGCCCAGCTGATCGACGACGAGTCCGGGCGAACGCTTGCCTCGGTCAACTGGACCGAGACCGACCTGCGCGAGCTCGGCCCGATGGAGCAGGCCCAGCGCGTCGGAGCCCTGCTGGCCGAGCGCGCCAAGAGCGCCGGCGTCCAGAGCGCCGTGTTCGACCGCGGCGGCTACAAGTACCACGGCCGCGTGAAGGCCCTCGCCGAGGGCGCCCGTGAGGGCGGGCTGGTTTTCTGAGGTCGCTACGCTGACTCGTTCGATGGCACGCGAGCGCACAGTTTCCGCAACCGGACTCGACCTGCAGGAGCGGGTCGTGGAGATCAACCGTGTGGCCAAGGTGGTCAAGGGCGGTCGCCGCTTCTCCTTCACCGCGCTGGTCGTGGTCGGAGACGAGCGCGAGGTCGTGGGGATCGGCTACGGCAAGGCCAACGAGGTCCCGGTGGCCATCCAGAAGGGGGTCGAGCGAGCGAAGAAGAACCTCTACCGCGTGCCCAAGCACGGCTCGACGATCACCCACCAGGTGACCGGCATCTTCGGCGCCGGCCGCGTCCTGCTCAAGCCCGCCTCGCCCGGTACCGGCGTGATCGCGGGCGGTGGCGTCCGCGCCGTGCTCGAGCTCGCCGGAATTCACGACATCCTCTCCAAGAGCCTCGGCTCGCAGAACCCCATCAACCTGGTCAAGGCCACGATGGCGGGCCTCGAGGCCCTGCGCACGCCGGATGAGGTGGCCGAGATCCGTGGCCTCAGCGTCAACCAGGTCCTGGGGCTCAGCTCCGAGTCGGGTGACGGCGCGGCCACCAACGGTGCGGTTGGCTCGCCTGAGCCCGCGCAGGCAAGCTCATGAGCACGCTCAAGGTCACCCAGCGACGCTCGCGCAATGGCGCCAATCGGCGCCAGCTCGACACCCTGCGCTCGCTGGGACTGCGCCGAATCGGCCACACCGTCGAGCTCTCCGACTCAGCTCAGATCCGGGGCATGATCCACAAGGTCCGCCACCTGGTCGATGTCGCCGGCGCGGAGGGCTCCGATGGCTGAGTCGCCCGAGCGCATCGGGCTGCACAACCTCAAGCCCGCCCCTGGCTCGCGCAGGCCGCGCAAGCGCGTGGGACGCGGCGAAGGCTCGGGGACGGGCAAGACCTCCGGTCGCGGTCAGAAGGGCTGGGGCTCACGCTCGGGCGCCAAGCGCCGTGCGCGGTTCGAGGGCGGTCAGAACCCGATTCACATGCGGATGCGCAAGCTCCGCGGACCGCACATGAAGAAGTCGATGCCCTTCGAGCCGTTCCGCACCCACACCCAGCCGGTGAACCTGCTCGATCTGGAGGCGCGCTTCGAGTCCGGCGCCTCGGTGACGCTCGAGGCGATGCACGCCAACGGCCTGGCCACGCGCAAGGGCGTGCCCGTGAAGGTTCTGGCCAAGGGTGAGGTGTCCAAGCCGCTCACCGTCCAGGCGCACGCGTTCAGCGCGGCCGCGCGGACGAAGATCGAGGCGGCCGGCGGGACCTGCGAGGTGATCGTCGAGGCCGAAGGCGGCGGCCTGCCGACATGATCTCGACGATCCTCGGCGCCTTCCGGATCCGCGAGATCCGCAACAAGGTCCTCTTCACCGCTGCGGTGCTCGCCCTCTACCGGCTGGGCACGCACATCCCCGCGCCGGGCATCAACGCCTCCGCCGTCAAGGCGATTCAGACGAACTTCGGCGGCAACAGCATCCTCGGGCTGCTGAACCTGTTCTCGGGCGGCGGCCTCGGCCGCATTGCGATCTTCGCCCTGGGGATCATGCCCTACATCACGGCCTCGATCATCCTGCAGCTGCTGACCGTGGTCGTTCCCTCCCTGGAGAAGCTTTCGAAAGAAGGCGAAGTCGGTCAGGCTCGGATCACGCAGTACACGCGCTATCTGACCGTCGGCCTGGCCTTCGCCCAGTCGATCGGCTACGTGTTCCTGTTCCGGAGCTTCGAGAAGCAGGCGGGGACGACGCTGATCGCAAACTTCACCCTGGCCAAGGTCTTCCTGATCGTCGTTTCGCTCACCGCCGGGACGGTGCTCCTCATGTGGATGGGCGAGCTCATCACCCAGCGCGGGATCGGCAACGGGATCTCGCTGCTGATCTTCGCGAGCATCGTGGCCCGCATCCCCAACGGGGTGCACTCGTGGTGGACGAACCCCGACCAGGTCTTCCGCGTGGTCATGCCGTTCATCGCCATCGGCATCGTCGCCGCGATCGTGTTCGTGCAGGAGGGCCAGCGCCGGATCCCGGTGCAGTACGCCAAGCGCGTGATCGGCCGGCGGATGACGCAGGGCGGTCAGACCTACCTGCCACTGCGCGTCAACATGGCCGGCGTCATTCCGGTCATCTTCGCCGCCAGCATCATGGCGATCCCGCCGACCCTCGGCCAGCTGTTCGGCCAGACCAACATCCACAGCCTCGGCTACAAGATCTCGACCTTCTTCAATCCGCAAGGCTGGCACTACGTCCTGGGCGAGGCCATCTTCATCATCCTCTTCACGTACTTCTACACCGCGGTCACCTTCAACCCGGTCGACCAGGCCGAGAACCTGAGGAAGTACGGCGGCTTCATCCCGGGGGTGAGGCCAGGCAGACCCACAGCCGAATTCCTGGATCGGATCCTGGCGCGGCTCACGTTCCCGGGCGCGTTGTTCCTGGCCGCGATCGCCGCCCTGCCGACCGTCCTCATCAATCAGACGAACGCCAACTTCTTCTTTGGCGGCACCTCGATCCTGATCGTCATCGGGGTGGCTCTGGACACCATGAAGCAGCTCGAGGCGCAGCTGATGATGCGCAACTACGAGGGATTCCTGAAATAGGACCGCTCGTGGTCCGGGCCGGGGGCGTGACCCGGCCTAGGGTCTCCGAGCGCAAAAAACTAGGGCGGATCCCTGGGGCGAAGGCGCCCGGCGAGGTCTAGGCTGCCTCCTGCAGCGATCACGACAGGCGGTGATCGACGGGGGCCCACATAGGGGGCCAGGAGGATGGGGCGACGCAAGCGCTTCGGGGTGGGCCGTTTCAGGGGACGGCCCACACCGCGCTGGCGCGATAGCGTGACTTGCGGGCCGGGGCGCCCGCAGCCACGCCTACTCTGCGAGCGCGGCCGCCAGCTCGCGCCGTGTGTCGATCCCCAGCTTGCGGTACGTGTTGCGCAGGTGGTACTCGACCGTCTTGGGCGTGACGAACAGCGACTGCGCGATCTCACGATTGCTGGCGCCGGCCGCGGCCCGATCGGCGATCCGGCGCTCGCTCGGGGTAAGAGCCGCCGGCCCGGTCATGAACGTGTCCCGCCGGGGCCGCGCGCCCGTCGCGGCCAGTTCGGTCAGGGCGCGATCCCGCAGGGCGCACGCGCCGACCTCCTGTGCCCAGTCGGCGGCTCGCTGCAGTGGCTCGCGTGCCTCGGCGCGCTGGTTGCCGCGCCGCAGCGCCGCTCCGAGGTCGACCAACGCGCGCAGCGTCTCGAGCCTCGGCTGCGCGTCCAGCCCACGGCTTACCGCCGCCCGCAGCAGCTGCGTTCCCTCCTCGCCTCCTTGGCAGATCCCCAGCACGCGCAGCGTCCGGACCTCCTGGTGGAGCACCTGGATATGTTCGGCCCGCGTGCGGGCAGCCTGCGCTAGCGCGATCGCCCGGTCCCGCTGACCCAGGCCGACTGCCGCCAGCGCCGCGGTGGTACGCCATGGGCAGTAGCCGAAGAACTCGACGTGTCGCTCGACGATCGACCCGGCCTCGAGCGCGGCCTCGAGCGCTTCGTCAAGCTTGCCCTGGGCGAGACACAGCTCCGCGCGCGAGTACACGCAGAGGGCGTCCTCGAGATCGTCGCGGCGTTCGTGGGTGTGGTCAGCGAGTGCATCCTCGGCCTCGTCGAGCGCGCCGCGCTCGATCAGGCAGAGCACGTAATGGGCGGTCGCGGCGCGGATGAACTGGGTCCACCCATAGCGCTGAGCGTCGCGCGCGGCCCCCAGATCGGCGAGAGCCTGGTCGACGTGCCCGCACCACAGCAGGGGAAGCGCGCGGATGAAGCTCGCCGTCGCGAACCCCAGCGGCCAGCCGCGGCGCTGGGCGTCCTTGATCGCCGTCCCGGCCACTTCGGCCGCACGTTCGAGCGCGCCGGCCATCAGGAAGTCCGTGGCCGCGATCCTCCACCCCACCCATATCGCGGCCGCCTGTTCGACCAACTTCCCCCCGTCCCACGCTCGCTCGGCGAAATCGATCACCGTCGGCGCCGGCTCGCCGTTGAAAGCGGCGCGCTGGCCGGCATAGGCGAGGAGCAGCCGCTGGCCCTGCGAGCGCGGCACCGCCGGTGCCCTTCGCACGATCCCCTCGGAGCGCTCCAGCACGTGCGGCTGGAGCGCGGGCACGAGCGTCCCCGAGGTGATCCAGCCGATCTGCAGCTGATCGCGCAGCTCGATCTCGTCGTGCGCGGCCGGGACAGCTGGAAGCTCGCGCAGCCCGTCCTCGAAGGCGCGGAAGGCCTGCTTGTGCAGGCCCTGGTTCTCGAGCGCCCGGCCGAGCTCGAGCGCCAGCTCAGCCCGCCGGCCTGGATCCCGTATGCCCGCCCTCGCCTCGGCCAGGTGAGCCGCCGCCGAGGGAATACCGGCCGCGGCTTCGGCGATTCCGAGCTCGGCCAGCACCTCGCACTGGACCTCACCGCTCGGCGGCTCCTCCAGCGCGCGGCGCAGGTATTCCACGGCCGATCGCGCCGCGGCGTGGCTCTGTGCCTCGCGCGCGGCCGCGCGGAGAGTCTCCACCACCCAAGCATCGCCCTCGGTGCGGCCGCGAAGCAGGTGGGCCGCCACGCGCTCGGGGCCGGCGTCTTCCGCGTCGAGGAGTCGCGCGGCATCGAGGTGACGCCCCGCGCGTTCGGCGCCCGGAATGTCCCGGAGCACGGAATGGCGAACGAGCGGGTGGACGAACTTCAGCGGCTCGCGATCCAGCAGGATCTGCGAAGCGGCGAGCGCGCCGGCGGCATTTGCAGCGCCGGTGAGGTCAAGGCCGGTCAGCACGGCTGCGTGCCGCAGCGGAACGTCGTCGCCCAGGATGGCCACCGCCGCCGCCAGCCACGCCGCTTCGGAGCCGAGCCGGCCAATGCGCACGCGCAGGCTGCGGGCGACCGCATCGGGGGCCATCGCGCGGGCACGGTCGACCAGCTCCGCCACGTCGCCGTCGCGCTCTGCGCGAAGCGCGAGCAGCAGCTCATGGAGGTAGAACGGGTTTCCGCGCGTCGAGGCGCAGCACGCGTCGACGAGCTCGTCGGCAGCCTCGGCCTCGAGGATCTCGGTCACCACCTCGGCCACAGCCGCACGGCCGAGCGGAGGCAGCGGCTCGACGTTGACCCGCGGATGCGTGGCGATTCGATCGAGGACGTCGCTCACGTCGGCTCCGTCTCCGGCGCGCTGGGTCAGCAGTATCCCCAGCGGCAGCTCCTCCAGCCGGTGCAGCATGTAGAGCACGAACTCGAGCGAAGCCGGATCGCTCCAGTGCAGGTCGTCGATCGCGATCAGGGCGGGACGCTCGTCCTCGGCGAGGATCGCGAAGAGCCCGTGGGAGATGGCGAGGTCGCCGGCGCTCCCCGACTGGGCCTTGCCTTTGCCGAGGAGCGCGCGCACCTCCTTTGGGGCCTCGGCCAGCACCCTGCCCCGCGCCGGCTCCTGCAGCTCGCCGAGCTGTGCCTCGAGCAGCTGCGTTGCCAGTCCGAGCGTGACATTGCGCTCGAGCTCGGCCCCGGCCCCCCGCAGCACGCGCATCTGCCTGCCACGCGCGCCGTCGAGCGCGGCCTCGTAAAGCCTTGTCTTGCCCATCCCCGCGTGGCCCTCGATCAGAAGCGCGCGCCCCGAGCCGTTCGCCGCTGCGTCCAGGAGCTGCTCGATGGCCTCCAGCGCGGCGTGGCGCTCGCGCAGGCCGGAGCTTCCACGTACGGCTCGTCCGCGTCGATCCGGCCCGAGCTGGGCAGCCATCAGCGATTTATACCCCGAAGAAAGGTATTTTGCTGGAGGATTTGCACCAGCCGAGGTCATCCGCGCGGGCCCGCCGGGCGCGCCGGGTCGGGGTCGTCCCTCTCGGCTGCCCGGGTCCGCAGCTGGGCGAAAGTCGGCCATCACCCTAATCCTGGGGTGGGTGCCTGGGGCGAACGACCGGCGGCCCAGGCATTCTTTCTGGCGTGGAGGGGAAGACAGCGCATCTAAATCTGGCGATCGATCCCGGCTCGGAGCCGATCTCAGGGTCCTTGTCCGGACCCAACCAGGAGCCGCAGCGCTTCAACGGCTGGATCGAGCTGGTGGCCGAGATCGAGCGCGTGCGTTCCAACGGAAGCGCGCGCCAGGAGAACGAGCAAGCCGCCTAGCGCGTAGGCGCGGGTGGTCGTGCCCGCGATCGCTGGTCGCTCACGCCCGCGACCGTGGGTCGCTCACGCCCGCGACCGTGGGTCGCTCACGCCCGCGACCGCACGCAAAAGACTGGGGTCGTTCCCTGGGGCGGAACCGCTTCCAGGTTCCTACGCTTCGTGATCAAGCCGGCCTGTGGGGGCCACGGTGCACGGGGGCACCGTCCGCGAGATCGGCAGAGGAAGGGACGGGGGCGCACGGAGCACCTACGGGGCCGGCACGGAAGCCGGTTTCCCGTCCGCCCTCTCTGCCATTCACCTGGGCTGCTCGCCCCGATACAGTGAGCGCGTGTCCGAGTTGAACCTGATCTTGATCGGGCCTCCCGGCGCGGGCAAGGGAACGCAGGCGGAGCGGCTGCAGGCCGACTTCCAGCTGCCCTTCATCTCGACCGGCGAGATGCTGCGCACTCACCGCAAGGAGGGCACCGAGCTCGGCCAGCAGGCCCAGGAGTACATGGACGCCGGGAACCTCGTCCCCGACGATCTCATCCTCGCCATGGTCACCGAGCGCCTGCAGGAGGACGATGCCCAGGACGGCTTCATCCTCGACGGCTTTCCACGGACGATGGAGCAGGCCAACGGCCTCGAAGCTCAGCTCAGCGACCTCGGACGGCGCCTCAGCACCGCCCTGATGATCAACGTGCCCGACGAGGAGGTCATCAGGCGACTCTCTGGTCGCCGGGTCTGCGTCAAGGCCGGGCACAACTATCACGTCGAGTTCGATCCCCCCAAGCGCGAAGGCGTGTGCGACCAGGACGGCTCACGTCTGATCCAGCGCGATGACGACAAGCCCGAGGTGATCCAGAACCGCCTGCACGTCTACCACGAGCAGACCGAACCGCTGATCGCCCACTATGACGAGCAGGGGCTGCTGCGAAGGATCGACGGCACGCGACCCCCTGCCGAGGTGCACGATCACATCCGCGCCGTGATCGCCACCCTGCGAATGGAAGAGAACGTCTAGCGCGTGATCATCAAGAAGTCCCCGGAGGAGATCGAGCGGATGGCGGCCGCCGGCGCGATCCTGGTCAAGACCATGAACCTCCTGGCGGCGAAGATCCGTCCCGGAATCACGACGCGGGAGCTCGACGAGGCGGCCGAGCGCTTCATCCGCTCGCAGGGCGCCGAGCCTGCGTTCAAGGGCTACCGCGGCTTCCCCGGCTCGATCTGCACCTCACCCAACTCGATGATCGTCCACGGGATCCCGGGCTCGTACAAGCTGGGGCGCGGGGACATCATCTCGATCGACATCGGCGTGGTCTACGACGGATGGGTCGCCGACGCGGCCCGGACGTTTCCGGTCGGTCAGGTCACGCCGGTCGCCCACAAGCTGCTGAACACGACCGAGGAAGCACTCCACGTAGCCGTCGGCCAGTGCCGGCCCGGCAATCGCCTGGGAGACGTCTCGAGCGCGATCCAGGAGCACGTAGAGGCTGCGGGCCTCTCGATCGTGCGGACGCTGGTGGGGCATGGCATCGGGCGCAGCATGCACGAGGACCCCCAGGTCCCGAACTATGGGACCCCGGAAACCGGCCTTCCCCTCGAGGAGGGCATGGTGCTCGCGGTCGAGCCGATGGTGACGGCGGGGCGCCATGGCGTACGGGTCGGCGAGGACCACTGGGCGATCTATTCCCAGGACGGCTCGCTTGCCGCACATTTCGAATTCACGATCGCCATAACGGGGGACGGGCCCCGGATCCTGACGCCCTGGCATGAGGCCTCGGGCGGCCGGGCGGCGGCCTAGGGCCCGGTGCTAAGATCGTTGACCGCGCTCGTAGCGCGTTCTTTCGTGCTGCGTGCGGATCTCAACGTGGTAGCGGCGATCTGAGCGGTCGCCAGAGCCGGGCTGAGACAACTTCCTGAATTTGACTACCGGAGCTAAGCGAGCGTGAAAGTACGACCCTCGGTCAAGCCGATGTGCGAGAAGTGCAAGATCATCCGCCGTCAGGGGCGGGTTCTCGTCATCTGCTCGAATCCACGGCACAAGCAGAGGCAGGGCTAGGTCATGGCACGGATCTCCGGCGTGAACATCCCGCTGAACAAGCGCGTCGAGGTCGGTCTCACCTACATCTACGGGATCGGGCGCTCGACATCGAACAAGCTGCTCGCCGAGGTGGGGGTCGAGCCCGACCGCAAGGTCCGCGATCTCACCGAGGAGGAGGTCGTCAAGCTGCGCGACGCGATCGACCGCACCATGGCGGTCGAGGGCGATCTGCGCCGCGAGCGCTCCCAGAACGTCAAGCGCCTGCAGGAGATCGGCTGCTATCGGGGGTTGCGCCACCGCCGCGGGCTGCCCGTGCGTGGCCAGAACACCAAAACCAACGCGCGCACGCGCAAGGGCCCGAAGCGGATGCAGGTCGCCGGTAAGAAGAAGGCGGCCAAGAAGTGAGTCCAGCCCCCAGGCGCCCCCAGCGCGGCCGCCGTCGGGTTCGCAAGAACATCCCGATCGGCCAGGCCCACATCAAGACCTCGTTCAACAACACGATCGTGTCGCTGACCGATCGCGAGGGCAACGTGATCGCGTGGGAGTCCGCCGGGGGTGCCGGGTTCAAGGGTTCGCGCAAGTCGACCCCGTTCGCGGCTCAGGTGACCGCCGACGCCGCTGCGCGCAAGGGCATCGAGCACGGGCTGCAGAAGGTCGAAGTCTTCGTCAAGGGCCCGGGCTCGGGCCGGGAGACGGCAATCCGCTCGCTGCAGGCGGCGGGACTCGAGGTGACGGGCGTCAAGGACGTCACCCCTCAGGCCCACAACGGCTGCCGGCCGCGCAAGCGCAGGAGGGTTTGAGTCATGGCACGTGATACCGGTGCCCAGTGCAAGCAGTGCCGCCGCGAGGGGCAGAAGCTGTTCCTCAAGGGCGAACGCTGCCTGACCGACAAGTGCGGCGTCGAGCGGCGGTCCTATCCGCCGGGCGAGCACGGTCGCGGGCGCCAGAAGCAGAGCGAGTACCGAGTCCAGCTGCGGGAGAAGCAGAAGGCCCGCCGCTACTACGGCGTGCTCGAGAAGCAGTTCCGCATCTACTACGAGAAGTCGTCTCGCCAGCCGGGCATCACGGGCGAGAACCTCCTGCGGATGCTCGAGTGCCGCTTCGACAATGTGCTCGTCCGGCTCGGTTTCGCGGCCTCGCGCCGGCAGGCGCGCCAGCTGATCCTGCACGGCCACTGGACGGTCAACGGTCGCCGGGTGAACATCCCCAGCTACCAGCTGCGAGACAACGACGTGATCGCGATCCACTCCAAGTCCTCCGCGACCCAGGTGATCCGCGACGCGACGGAGCTGACCGGCCAGGTCCCGGCCTGGCTGCAGGCGGACCACGACTCGCTCACGGCGAAGGTGCTGCGCAAGCCCGAGCGGCGCGAGATCGCCGCGCCGGTGCAGGAGCAGCTCATCGTCGAGCTTTACTCGAAGTAGACAACAGGCTTTCAGTCGCGGGACCGGATCACGGTCTGCGCGGCGCCAGAAGCCGCCTCGGCGGCGACAGGAACCCACGACGTTAGGACCCCGATGCTTGACTTCCAAGTCCCCCGAATCTCCAGCGAATCCGTCGACGACAACCGTGGCTCGTTCACGATCGAGCCGCTCGATCGGGGCTTCGGCTACACCTTCGGCAACTCGCTGCGGCGCGTGTTGCTGTCTTCGCTGGCCGGCGCCGCGGTCACGAGCGTCCGGATCGAGGGCGTGGCCCACGAGTTCTCGACCATCCGTGGCGTCAAGGAGGACGTGACCGACATCGTCCTCAACCTCAAGGGCATCGTCTGCCGGCTGCACTCGGATGCCAGCGAGATCGAGGCGCCGCTCGTCGTCACCGGGCCGGGAGAGATCACGGCCAAGGACATCGACCTGCCCTCGGGCGTCGAGATCCTCAACCCCGACGCGCACATCGCGACGCTCGAGAAGAAGACCAAGCTCGAGGTCTACCTGACGATCGGGCGTGGGCGCGGCTACCGGCCGGCGGAGGAGAACAAGTCCGCCGATCAGCCGATCGGGGTGATCCCCATCGACTCGATCTTCTCGCCCGTTCGCCGCGTTGCCTACAACGTCGAGCAGGCTCGCGTCGGCCAGAAGACGGACTTCGACAAGCTGACGCTGGACATCGAGACCGACGGCTCGATCGACCCGCACGCGGCACTGCGTGAGGCCGCCGAGATCCTGATCTCGCAGCTGGCCATCTTCACCGACGCCGATCGCGTGGTCGAGCTGCGCGAGGCCGGAATGCCGGGCGCGCTGGAGCCCGGCTTCGTCGGCGCGGGCGGCGGCGGCATGCCGGCGCGCCAGCCGAACGCGATGGACGACATCCTGATCGAGGAGCTGGAGCTCGGGGTGCGCTCGTACAACTGCCTGAAGCGCGCCGGGATCCAGACGGTCGGCGACCTGGTCACCAAGACCGAGTCCGAGCTGAACGCGATCCCCAACTTCGGCAAGAAGTCGATCGACGAGGTCATCGAGACCCTGCACGCGCGCGGGCTGGGCCTGCGGGGCGAGTAAGCCATGCGCCACCAGCGCCAGCGATACCAGCTCAGCCGCAGCGCCTCGCACCGCAAGTCGCTGCTGATGAACCTGTCGCGTCAGGTCATCGTCCACGAGCGGATTCGCACGACGGAGGCCAAGGCCAAGGCGGTCAAGCCTGAGGTCGAGCGGCTGATCACGCTGGCCAAGCGCGGCGACCTCCATGCCCGGCGGCAGGCTCTGTCCTCGCTCGGCCAGGACAAGTTCACCGTCTACAAGCTGTTCGAGGAGATCGGTCCGCGCTACACCGAGCGCCCGGGCGGCTACACGCGGATCCTCAAGCTGGGCCCGCGGCGCTCAGACGCCACCGAGATGGTCCTGCTCGAGCTGGTCTGAGCGCTCGGCGGTGACCAGCCGCCTCGTTCTCGAATACGACGGCTCCGGCTTCGCCGGCTGGGCCCGGCAGCCGGGTCTGCGGACGGTACAGGCCGAGGTCGAGCGGGCGCTTTCCGTCGTCCTGCGGCGTTCCGTCCCTCTGACTGTCGCCGGGCGGACCGACGCGGGCGTACACGCCTGGGCCCAGGTCGCCTCCTATCCCGGGCCGCCGGCGCCCGTCGCGGGCCTGAACGCGCTGCTGCCCGAGGACGTGGCTGTGGTGTCGTGCTCCGAGGCCCCGGACGGCTTCGACGCCCGCCGGGACGCGACGTCGCGGGCGTACTGCTACCGCGTGCTGGCGCGGCCGGGCCGGAGCGCGCTGATGCGGGGGCGGGTGCTGGATTGGCCGCACCCGGTCGATGTCTCGGCCCTGTCCTCGTGCGGGTCCGCCCTCGTGGGCACGCACGATTTCACCGCCTTCACGCCCACGGAGACCGACCACGTCCGCTTCTCGCGGGATGTGTACGCGGCCGAGTGGCGGTTCGGCGCCGGCGGGGGCGGGGGGGAGCTCCTCGAGTTCTGGATCGAGGCGGACGCGTTCATGCGCAACATGATCCGCGTGCTGGTGGGGACGATGCTGGAGGTAGCGGCCGGCCGCCGGTCGGTAGACGGCTTCGTGTCGCTGCTGGAAGGGCGGCCGCGGGCGGAGGCGGGGCCGACGGCCCCGCCGCACGGGCTGTATCTGGCGGGCGTGGGCTACGAGGGCCGGCGCGTGCTGTAACAAGTTGGTGACGGGGGTTGCGGGCGGGGGCGGGGTGGCGCACGCTGCCGGGATGGAGCCCGGCGAGCCGCCGCAACGTGACATCAAAGAGTCCGCGCGCGCATCGCGTAACGTTGCGGCGGCCCCAGCACCGCAACGTGACAACGAACCGGCCGCACCCGCACCGCGTAACGTTGCGGCGCCTCCGGAGTCGATCGCTGCCGGCACCGCGTCTGGCCAAGGCGGAGCGATCGCCTGGCGCCAGCTTCGGGCATCGGAAGTCACCGAAGCCGCGATCAAACACCGTGCCCACATCGGGCATCTTCACCGCGTCCATCGCGGCGTCTACATCGTCGGTCACAAGGCGCTCGCTTCCACGGCCCGCGAGCACGCTGCGCTACTCGCGTGCGGCCCACGCGCCCTAGTCAGCCACTGGTCGGCGGCTCACCTCTGGCGCCTCATCGAGACCCCACCCGAGGAGATCCACGTCACGCTCGTCGGCCGCCGGTGCCGCGCGAGGGCCGGCATCAGGCTTCACACCACCGGTCGCCTTGCCGGGCCGGACATCCGCAGGCGCGATGGCCTGCCGCTTACGGCTCCGGCTCGCACCCTCGTCGATCTGGCCGCGCACACCAACCAGGCCGAGCTCGAGCGACTCGTCGCCGAAGCCAGGGTGCTCGAGCTGCTGAGCGCCAGAGACCTGGACAAAGTTCTGGCCCGCGCCGGCCCCCGCCCTGGCGTCGCCGCCATGCGCCGGCTCCTCGACGCCGAACAGGGCCCAAGCCTCACCCGCTCCGAAGCCGAGCGCGAATTGCAGCGCCTGACCAAAGAGGCCGGCTTGCCCACCCCGCAGACGAATGCCCGCGTAGCCGGCTACGAGGTCGACTTCCTGTGGCCGGTGCCGAAGGTGATCGTCGAGGTCGACGGGTTCCGGTTCCACGGGCACCGACGGGCGTTCGAGAGCGACCGCAAGAAGGGCCTCGCGCTCGCCGCGACGGGATACCGGGTGATTCGGATCACCTGGCGCCAGTTGGTCGACGAACCAGTCCACGTGGCCGTCCGCCTCGCCCAGGCGCTCGCTAACGGGTCATGAGCGACCACTAGCATCAGCCTGGATGCGGGTTCTGCTCACCAACGACGACGGAATCGAGGCCCAGGGGCTGCAGACGCTGCGCACCGCGCTGCTGCGGCTGCCGAGCGTCGAGCTCGCCGTCATAGCGCCGGACGGCAACCGCTCCGCTATGGCGCGCTCGATCACCACGCGCCGGCCGCTCTGGGTGCAGGAGGTCGAGTTCGCCGACGGCACGGTCGGGTACGCGACCGACGGAACGCCGGTCGACTGCGTCCGGCTGGCACGGCTCGGGCTGATCGAGGGCTTCGAGGCCGAGATCGTCGTCTCCGGGATCAACCACGGTTCGAACCTGGGCGACGACATCACCTATTCGGGCACTGTGGCCGCCGCGCTGGAAGCCCTTGTGCTGGGCCTGCCGGGAATCGCGGTCTCCCAGCAGTCGAGCGCGATGGAGCTCGACTTCCGGGCCGGCGAGCGTTTCGCCTTCAGCGTCGCCGCCGATTTCACCGCCCGCCTCGTGGCCGAGCTCGAGAACGTGCCGCTTCCGGAGGGGACGCTCCTCAACATCAACGTCCCGGGGGCAGACCCGGACGGCGTCGAGGTCGCGGGGCTGGGCAAGCGGATCTACCGAGACGAGCTGGCGCTGATCGACGAGGGAAGCGGTGGCCGCCGGCTTTATCGGATCTACGGCGATGCCAGCTATGCGACCGACGAGACCGGAACCGACCTCTCGGCGGTCGCGCGGGGGAAGATCGCCGTGACGCCGATCCATTTCGACCTCACCGACCGGGAGGGGCTCTCGGCCCTCCAGCGCTACGACCTCGCGCGGCTGATCGCCCCCGCGGCGAGTGAGGTGGAGGGGTGACCGCGTCGGCCGCGGCCCCCCAGGACCAAGATCCCGCCGCTCGCGCGGCCGAGCTGCGCAAGCTTCTCGACTACCACGGCTACCGCTACTACGTCCTCGACGACCCGGAGGTCGGGGATGACCAGTACGACGCCCTGCTCGACGAGCTGCGCGCGATCGAACGCGAGCACCCCGAGCTCGTCACGGCGGACTCTCCCACCCAGCGAATCGGCGGCGAGCCGGTGTCCGAGCTCGAGAAGGTCCGGCATCCCCTGCCGATGCTCTCCCTGGCCAACGCCCGCAGCGCCGAGGAGCTGCAGGCGTGGATCGCGCGCATGCGCAACCACCTGGCCCGCGAGGGCATCGACGACCCCGAGTTCGAGTACGTGGCCGAGCCGAAGATCGACGGCCTGGCCATCTCGCTGATCTATCGGGGCGGCGAGTTCGAGCGCGGGGCGACGCGCGGGAACGGCGAGGTGGGCGAGGACGTGACCCACAACCTGCGGACGATCCCGGCGATCCCGCTGAGGCTCGAAGATGCCGACCCCCCGGAGCTGCTCGAGGTCCGCGGCGAGGCCTATATGTCATTGCCGGACTTCGCCAAGCTGAACGAGCGTCGCGCCGAGGCCGGGCTCTCGACGTTCATGAATCCGCGCAACTCGGCCGCGGGCACGATCCGCCAGCTCGATCCCAAGCTCGCCGCGGACAGGCCCCTGTCGTTCTGGGCCTACGCGGTCGGAGCCACCGAGGGGATCACGCTGACCTCGCACTGGGACGCGCTCGAGTACCTGCGCGCGCATCGGTTCCCCGTGCATCCAGACGTCAAGCGGCTGACGACCGAGGAGGAGGTCGTGGCCCAGTGCCGCTCCTGGGAGGAGCGCCGGGGATCGCTCGACTTCGAGATCGACGGAGTCGTCGTCAAGCTCAACGAGGTCGCCCTCCAGCGCAGGCTGGGCGTGGTGGGTCGTGAGCCGCGATGGGCGGTGGCATGGAAGTTCCCGCCGACGACCGCAGTCACGACGCTGAAGCAGATCGGCTGGAACCCCGGGAAGTTCGGTGACCTTCATCCCTACGCGATGCTCGAGCCGGTGCACGTGGGGGGCGTGACCATCAAGCTGGCCACGCTCCACAACGAGGAGGACCTGGCGCGCAAGGACATCCGCGAGGGCGAGGAGGTGATCGTCCTACGCGCCGGCGACGTGATCCCGCAGGTCCTCTCGCCCGCGCCGCACATGGCCGAGCGCAAGAAGCGCCCGCGACGGCCCAAGCCGCCCAAGCGCTGCCCGGTGTGCAAGACGCCGACGGTCAAGCCGGAGGGCTCGGTGTTCACGCGCTGCCCCAATCGCGACTGCCCCGGCCGCCGCTGGCAGCTGCTCAAGCATTTCGTGGGAGCCATGGATATCGACGGCCTGGGCGAGAAACAGGTCAGCCTGTTCATGGAGCTCGGGTGGGTGCGCACGGCGGCCGACTTCTACCGCCTGTCCCCCGACCAGATCGCCGAGCGCACCGGCTTCGGCCAGATCTCGGCCGACAAGCTCGTTCACGCCATCGAGGCCTCCAAGCGCCAGCCCTTCGGCCGTGTGCTCTACGCGCTCGGCATCGAGGAGGTCGGATACGTCACCGGCCGCAACCTGGCTCAGCACTTCCGGAGCATCGACGCTCTCCTGAGCGCCGCGTCCGAGCAGATCGAGCAGACCCAGGGAGTCGGCCCGAAGATGGCGGCCACGATCCACGATCAGCTCGCGGATCCGAAGATGCGCGAGCTGATCGAAGACCTAAAAGAGCGGGGACTGCGCTTCGAGGAGGAAGGCCCGCCGCCGGGCGAGGGCCCGCTGGCCGACAAGACCCTCGTGCTAACGGGCACGCTTCCCACGCTGACGCGGGAAGAGGCGAGCGAGATGATCATCGCCGCCGGCGGCAAGGTCACCGGCTCGGTCTCGCGCAAGACCTCCTATTTGGTGGCTGGCGACAGCCCCGGATCAAAGCTGGCCAACGCCGAGCGGCTGGGCGTGCCAGGTGCTGGACGAGGACGGGCTGCGAAGTCTGCTCGACGGCTCGGGCTAGCCGTCGTACTTGGCCAGCGCCACGGCCATCTGAGCCTCGATCGCGTGACCGACGGCGGGGTCGCTCTGCCCCCCGAACAGGAACGCGAACACGAGGTGATGCCCGTCGCGCCCCGTGCAGTACCCGGCCAGATTGGCGACGTCGTGAAGCGTGCCCGTCTTGCCACGGCAGTTGTCCTGCGCGGGCGTGCCCTGCATCTCATACTGCAGCGTGCCGGTACGACCGCCGACGGCCAGCGAGCTGACGAACGGCACGTTGGTGACCATCTTCTGCAAGAGCGTGACCACTTGGCGCGGCGAGGTGCCGTCGGTTCGCGAGAGCCCGGAGCCGTCGTCGAGCCGCGGGTGGATCCCGAAGCGCGAGAGCTCGCTGCGCACCACCGCGGCTCCCGCTGCGGTCGTGCCGGCGCCGCCGAAGCCGGCGCCCAGGCCCTTCAGCAGCATCTCGGCGAAGAAGTTGTCCGAGGGTGTGTTGGTGAGGCGGATGAGCGTAGCCAGGCTCGGCGACTGCACGGCCGAAAGCGGCGTGGCCGAAACCGGCGCCCTGCCCGCGTAGACCCGCGTCGGGCTGTGGACCTTGATGCCGGCGGCGCGGAGTGCCGAGGCGAACTGCTGGGCGGTGAACAGGGCAGGCCGCTTCTGGAAGGCCGACCCCTGCTCGTTGGCCAGGCCGCGGTCGTAGGCCAGGGCACTCAGCTCACCCTCGATGTCGGCGGCGGCGTGGTAGCCATACGGCGGCGTGCCCCGCAGCGAATCGAAGTACGACTCGTCCCCCACGATCGCCCCGGTCACGGAGGTGATGCTGGTCTGCCGCTTGAGGTTGGCCACGAGCCGCTGCATCGTCGCGCCGCCGCCGTAGGCACGCTGGTCGAAGCTCTGCGAGCCGAACGTGGGGTCACCTCCGCCCTTCAGGAACAGCGTCCCGTGCCAGCCGTGCGCGGCGTCGAACGTCCCTACGCCCAGCACTCGCGTGCTCAGCCGCGCAGTCGGTCCGAGGCGCAGCAGCGCCGTCGAGGTCGTGTAGAGCTTCTCGACCGAGGCCGGCAGCCGCGCCGTGTCGGGAGCGGCCGCGAACAGTGTGCCGCCGGTGTTCATGTCCAGCACGAGCGCCCCGTCTTGACCTCCGGCTCGGCGCATGTCTCCGGCCAGCGCGCGCCGCAGCGCCCGTTGCGCGCCCGCGGATTGCGCCTGGGCCGATGCCGGGAGTGCGATTGCCACCAGTGCTCCGGTCGCGGCCAGTCCGGCTAGGAAGCCCCGCATATGGTGGGTAGTAACCGGCGGCCGCGCCCAAAGGTGCGGTCCGCGGGCGAGCACGTGAAGCGGCTGTGAAAAACCCCCGGAGATAGCGGGGAGCTTTTCTCATCCGGCGCGCGCACGGCCTTTGCGGCTCGTGACCGTCCTTACAATCGCCGGCAGCGATGGGGAAGGTAGTCAAGCTCGAGACCGCGGCGACGGAGCGGCCGGGAGCCGGTTCCCGCAGGCCGGCGCGCCGACGGCGGTCGAAGTCCGCGCTCGTCCTCGGTGGCGGCGGGTTCACCGGGGGGGTGTACGAGATCGGGGCGCTGAGGGCCCTCGATCTGCTCTCGGTCAATCGGACAGTCAACGAGTTCGACGTGTACGTGGGCACCAGCGCCGGCGCGTTCGTGGCCGCCGCCCTGGCCAACGGGGTGACGCCCGAGGAGATGATGCGGGTGATCATCCAGCAGGTTCCTTCGCCGTTCCCGGACGCGCAGGTGAATTCCCTGCTCAGGCCGAACTACGGCGAGTTCCTGGCCACCGGAATGCTCCTGCCGCTGCGGCTCGCGCGTCTGCTGAGGACGCTGATCCGCGACCGCGGGCAGCTGTCCGCGGTCGACATCGCCGTCGGCCTGGCCGAGGCCCTCCCCTCCGGGATCTATTCCGGCCGCGGCGTGGAGCGCTACGTGCGCACGGTCCTCTCCGATCCCGATCGCACCGACGATTTCCGGCTCTTGAACAACGAGCTGTATCTGGCCGCCACCGACCTCGATACCTGCGAGCGGATCGTCCTCGGCGCCGAGGGCTGGGACGATGTCCCGATCTCGACCGCGGTGAGCGCCTCGACGGCTCTGCCGATGATCTACAAGCCGGTCAAGCTGAAGGACCGCGAGCTGATCGACGGCGGGATCCTCTCGACGACCAACCTCGACATCGCGGTTGAGGCGGGGGCCAAGTTCATCGTCGTCGTCAACCCGCTGGTCCCCTATGTCAACGACTTCGAGAGCCAGATCCCGACCGTCACCGGACGGCGCCCGCGGCGGGTCTCGGACATGGGCTTTCCGCAGATCGGCTATCAGTCCTTCAAGCTCCTGGCCTATCAGCGTCTGCACGAGGTGGCGCGACGCTGGGAGGAGCGCTATCCGGGCGTCGACATCATCCTCATCGAGCCCGAGCCCAACGACGAGCTGATGTTCCAAACCAGCATCATGAACTTCAGCTCGAGGGTTGACATCGCCCGTCACGGCTTCCAGTCGGTGACGCTCAAGCTGGCCCAGGACTACTCGCGCTTCAAGCGCATCTGTGCCCGCCACGGGATCGACATCTCAGCCACGCGGGTGCGGAAGGTCGTCAAGCACTTCGAGGCCGAGCGGGAGAAGACCCGCGCGTGGCGGAAGATCCTCGAGCAGACGACCTCGACGCTCCTGCGTCAGTCGGCGCAGGAATAGCCGCGGCACACGACGACTACGTGCTGCTGAGGAGTCGGGGCGCCGCCGCGCCCCTACGGGGTCAGGCGCCGGCGGCCTGGGCCTGCGGGCTGTGCTGCGAGCCAGAGGTCTCGCGGAGGCTCGAGAGGAAGAGGGTCTTGTCGATCCGGCCGTTGAAGATTGGGACACCCAGCTCTACGCACTTAACGATCACGTCGCGGCGCTCCATGCCTGACTCTTGGGCGAGCTCACTGGGCGTCAGGTGATTGGCCATCGGTCCTCTTCCTCCTTTGCCGTTCTACATGCCGAGAAGTATGCCGCTTGACGCGGATGGTCTCAAGATGACTAATCCCGCTGATAGCGGGTAAACGCCCTTGAAAAGGGCGGGTGGACAAGTGTTCGAGAGTGTGTACAGTTCGGGGCGTTCCGGGGTGGAAGCCGATGCCGCCTGGAATGTAGGCAGGGAGGGAAGCGTTGACGCCTAGCCTGAGTCAAGCCGTACCGGCATGCTCGTCGGAGCATGACCTCGTCGCCGCCGTCAGAGCCGGCAGCGATCGCGCGTTCGAGGAGCTGTACTCGCGCTACCGCAGCCAGCTCTGGACGTACATCTTCGGGATGGTCCGCGACCACGCCCGGGCCGAGGACATCGCCCAGGACGTGTTCGTCTCCGCTCTGCGCCGGATGCGGGCCACCGGCCGCCCCATCGCCTTCCGCCCCTGGATCTACGAGATCGCGCGTAACGCCTGCATCGACGAGTACCGCCGCACCCGCCGCGCCCGCGAGGTTCCGCTCGAGGTCGACGGCGGCCCGGACCCACTGCCTACTTCCGCGAGCAACGGCTCGGCGCCCGAGGTCGCGATGGAGCGCAAGCAGTCGCTCACCGACTTGCGCGGCGCGTTCGGCGTCCTGCCCGAGAACCACCGGCAGATCATCGTGCTGCGTGAGTTCGAAGGGCTCTCGTACTCCGAGATCGGCGACCGGCTGGGGCTCACCCGGCCGATGGTCGAGAGCACGCTCTTCCGCGCCCGCCGCAAGCTGAGCGAGGAGTACGACGAGCTGGCGAGCGGCCGCCGTTGCACGCACGTCCAGAACCTCGTCGACACCGATCAGCTCTATTCGCTCCGGCGGCTCGGAGTACGCGAGCGCCGGAAGGTCGCGCGCCACCTCGCCCATTGCCAGCCGTGTCGCCGCCACGCGCGGCTGGCCGGCGTCGATGAGTCGCTGTTCACCCAGCCCGGCCTCATCGGCAAGATCGCGGCTCTGCTCCCGATCCCGTGGCTCCGCGCCCGCCGCGGCCCCTCTGGCGCTTCGAGCGCGCACCGGCTGGCCGCGCTCGAGCCGGTCCAGAGCGTGTCGGGATACGCGGATCTGCTCAGCAACACGGGCGGGCTCGGCCGCGCGGTGGCCGCCGTAGCCGCGATCGCGGTCGCGGGCGTCGGAGGCGGCGTTGTCGGGGCGATCGCCGAGCACGACGCCACGCAGGCGCATGCCGGTACCCGTCTGGCGCTGACCGCGAGCTCGCTCTACACCCCGGCCCAGGAGCAGACCATGGCTGCGGGCGCGAGCCGGGGCTACCAGCACGCCGTCTTGAGCCGCGTCGCCGCCAAGAACCTTCAGCGCCCCCGGCATGCGGCGGCCGGACATGCCGTAAAGCGCCAGGCTTTGGGCGCCCCCGCCACCAACGGCCCGGCAATAGCGCCATCGGCGCCAATCGCGCCAACTCCCACGAGCGGCAGCTACAGCCGCAGCGGCGCGGCCCAGCCGCCCTCCGGCGGCCTGCCTTCGCCCCCGGCATCTGGTGCCGGCCCGTCGAACCTGGGCGGTGTCCTGCATCCCATCACCATCCAGCAGCCGCTGCTTTCGAGCCTGCCCAAACCGGCGCCGAAGCTCCTCTCGACCCTGGAAGGCAAGGTGATCCGCCTGCCCTCCAGCGTCCCTCTACCTCATCTTCACGGTTACAGGCCGCGCTGAGGCCGGGTCCTCGCTTCGCGCTGAGGCGCGGCTCGCTTCGCGCTGAGGCGCGGCTCGCTTCGCGCTGAGGCGCGCCCGGGCCCCGGTCGGCCCCGGTCTCGCTGTGGAATACTGGACCGATCGGGGCGTGGCGCAGCCTGGTAGCGCGCACCGTTCGGGTCGGTGAGGTCCCCGGTTCAAATCCGGGCGCCCCGATTGACAGGCCTGCCCGGGCGCGCAGCCCGCGCCCGGCAACCCGGGCCCGGCACCGCCGCAACGTTACACGCGGCATCCCGCGGCGCTCTCTTGTCACGTTACGGCGATGGGGTGGCCGTAACGTGACGCGATCCGCCGGCGCCAGCTCGCGTGTCACGTTACGGCGGTTCCGTAAAGCCGCACGCGGCCGCGCCCCGCGGCCGCGCGGCGCCCCGCCCCGGCGCCCCGCCGCCCCGCCCCGCGCCCCGCCCCGCGGCCGCCCAAGCCGCGAAGCGACTCCGCGCCCCCCGCCTCAATCCCCCAGCAACGCCCGAAATCCAGGATCCGACCGGAGGCCGTCGAGGTCCTCATCCTCGCGCGCCCAGTTCAGAACCTGCGGGTCGAGCTCCGCAGCCTTCCGAAGTGCCGCGAGCGCCTCCGCCGGTCGCCCCTCGACCGCCTCCAAGCACGCGAGGTTGTAGAGCAGCGAGCGCGAATCTGGATGCATAGCCAGCCCCTCGGCCAGGATCTCCCGCGCCCGTGCGGGTTGCGTCCGGATCAGCGGTGCCGCCCTGAACGCCCATTCCCAGGGCGAGGGTTCGAAGGTCGGCGGGCCGCCGAAGCTCAGCACCGTCGTATCGGGCGCGGCCGCCACGGCGTGGCGGTCTGACGCCGGGTCGGAGACGAACACGTAGGTCCCCACCGGCGCGTCATAGGACTCGCCGTCGATCTTGAACGTCGCCCGTCCGGCGGCGACGAAGTACAGCTCCTGATGGGCGAGCTTCGGGTTCTCGGAATGCGGTTCGACGACGTCCTGGCCGGCCTCCCCCGCCGTGTACGCGTTGCACCCGAAGGCGCCGATGCCGAGCGTCAGCCTGACCGGACGCCACGTGAGGCTCCCGGGCCCCGGGATCGCGTCGATCTCGTCGAGGTGAACGATCTTCGGCGGCGCTGGCGACATTCCACCCAACCCTAGCCCGCCACCTATAGCGTCATCACGACAACACCTGCCAACAAGGGAGAGGCAATGGCTCCACCTACTCGTGATGACGCTCAGCTCCTGGTGGCGCTGGCGCAGTGGGGGACCGCACTCGGCACCGACCGCGCGATGGCGCGGCTGTTCGCCGAGGACTTCGATCCCGATACCGCCGACGCCATCAACGACCAGGAAGTGCGGACGATGCTGGTGTTCGGAGAGTCGGTCGGGACCCTGACCAAGCACGATCTCCTGAGCACAGAGCTCGTGCACGACTGGCTGTGGATCGACGGCATCTGGTCGCGCGTGGGCCCGGCAGCGGTCCGGGCGCGGGAGCGTTTCGGTGAGCCGCGGCTCTACGAGAACTTGGAGGCGCTCGCCCGGAGATGACGGGTTCGGGTCCTCGGGACCGCCCACCCAAGCCTGCCATCCTGACCTCATGCCCCGGATCGAGGTCCCGGACCGCGACGTCGTCGGCATCCGGGCGCAGAACCCGGGCCCGTTCTCGCTGAGTGGCACGAACACGTGGCTGGTCGGGCGCGACCCGGCCTACCTCGTCGACCCTGGCCCCGCGCTCCCCGACCACCTGGTGGCGATCGCAGAGGAGGCGAACGCGCGCGGCGGCCTGGCGGGAATCGCGCTCACCCACGACCACCCTGATCACGACGAGGCCGTCCCGGCTCTGCGCGAGCGCTTCCCAGACGCGCGCCTCGCGGCGGCGCGGGGCGACGTGGACGTGCGCCTGGGTGAGGAGACGCGGTTCGGGCCCCTCACGGCTCTGCCGAGCCCCGGCCACTCACCTGATCACATGGTCTTCGTCGTCGGCGACGTGGCCTTCACCGGCGACGCCGTCCTCGGTGAGGGCAGCGTGTTCATCTCGCCCGACCCGGGCGCGCTGGCGGGCTATCTCGCCGGCCTGAGGCGGCTGCGCGAGCGCGACCCCGCGATCCTCTGCCCCGGCCACGGCCCCCTCGTCCTCGACGCAAAACCGAAGCTCGACGAGTACATCGAGCACCGCCTCGAGCGCGAGCGCCGGCTGCTCAAAGCCCTGGCCGACGGCAAGCGCTCCCCCCAGGAGCTGCTGGACACGGTCTGGGACGACGCCCCCGAGGTGCTGCGTCCCGCCGCGGCCGTGACCCTGGCCGCCCACCTGGACAAGCTGGCCGAGGAGGGCCGGCTGCCCGAGGGCGTCACGCGGCCGATGGGGTGGACTCTGCCGTAGCCACCAGCCGTCGCCGCGCCAGCTCCATCGCCGCCGTCAGCGGCGTCGCGCCGCTGGCGGCCGCGGCGTCGAAGATCTGGCGCAGGGTCCCCGCGATGCCGCGCACACGGCGGCGGGCGGTGGCCGCGTCGTACTCGCCCACCTCCTCGGCGATGTTGATGAGACCGCCCGCGTTGACGACGAAATCCGGCGCCCAGAGCACGCGGTGCGCAGAGAGCAGGTCGGCGATCTGGTCGTGGGCGAGCTGGTTGTTGGCCGCCCCGGCAACGATCGGGCAGCGCAGCCGCGGCACCGTCTCCTCGTCGAGGACGCCCCCCAGGGCGCAGGGCGCGAGCACGTCGACGTCCGCCTCGAGCGCACGCTCGGGGGTGATCCAGCGCCCGCCCAGATCCGCGGCCAGCCCCCGCTTGTGCTGGTCGACGTCGGCCAGGAGCAGCTTTGCTCCCGCCCGAGCGCACCGCCGCGCCACCCGCGAGCCGACGTGGCCGAGCCCGATCACGCACACCGACCGGCCGCGCAGCTGATTCGAGCCGAATACGCGCTCACAGCAGGCGCGGATCGCCGACTCGACGCCCAGGGCGGTGAAGGGGCTGGGGTCGCCCGATCCGCCGCGGCGGCGTGAGAGCCCGACGACGTGCCGGGTCCGCTCCGCGATGACGCTCATGTCACGCGAGGAGGTGCCGACGTCCTCGGCGCTGATGTACTGCCCCCTCATTGCCTCCACCGCGTCGGCGAAGTCGTGGAGCACAGCCCGCCGCCGCTCGGCGCCCAGCACCGGCGGCACCATGATCACTCCCTTCCCGCCCCCGAGGTGCAGGTCGGCCACGGCGGCCTTGTAGGTCATGGCGCGCGAGAGACGCAGGGCGTCGCGCAGGGCTGAGCGCGTGTCGTCGTACGCCCACATGCGGCAGCCGCCGAGCGACGGCCCGCGAGCAGTGGAGTGCACCGCGATGACCGTGTACAGCCCCGAGCGCCGTCCGCGGCGCACCAGGACCTCCTCGTGGTCGAGCCTCTCGAGGTAGCGGTCGATCGTCTTCTCAGCTCGCGCCGGGCGAGCTGCTGCCGGTTGCCGCGGCGGCCCCCGCAGTGGGATCGGTGGCCTGCCCGCCCGTTGCGGTGCTGCTCGGGGTCGAGCCGAGACTCGGGTCCACCGAAGTGCCACTGCTGCCCGAGGAGACCCCACTCGAGGAGCTGCCACCAGTGCTGTCAACTGTGCTCGAGCCCCCCGTGGTGGACCCGCCATCCACGCCCGCCGTGGCCGAGGGGCCGACGGACCCGGGGCCCGAATACCCCGCGGCGCCTGGCGGCGTCGCCCCGTTCCCGGCGGCGGCGCCCGGCTGGCCTGCGTCGCCGCCGGTGCTGACCAGGACCCCCCCGGTCTGCCCGTTGCTGCCACGGCTCCGCACGCGCGTCGCGCCGCCCGTGCCACGCGCCGCCGCCGTTGCGGGCGCCGGGGCGAGCGTCACCGCCGGTGCTGCGCGGTGCGCGGCTGTCTCGCGCGGGCCCACCGGCACGGCGCCGCTGTTCGAGCGGAGCCCGGCCGGCGCGGCGGCGCGAACCGCCACGTGCGCGGCGCGCGGGTGGTGCACGGTGGAGCGGGCGAGCGTGTGCTGGATCTCGACCGCTCCACCGGCAGTGACCACGGCGGCAGCAAGGATCGTGGCGACATGCGTGGCGCTTGCGGCCAGGGCTCCGATGGAGGCGACGCCCCCCGTGCTCCCGGCCGCGGCAGCTCCGGTTCCGGCCGCCGCGCCGCCGCCGGCCCCGCCCCCGATTCCCAGCAGCCTCCCCACCGTCCCGGCCACGCCGAGCGCCGGCGCGAACGCCGCGAGCTGACGGCTCGTGCCGCGCAGGTGCCCGCGGAACTCGCGGCAGCCGGCGCAATCGCGCAGGTGGCGCCGCGCGGTGCCGGTCGGCCGAACCCCGCGGTCGTGGGCCAGGATCAGGTCCTCGCGGATCTCGGTGCAGGCGGTGTCGCGAGCGTCGGCGGCCTGCGCGAGCCCGACGCGCGCCCGTACGAGCAGCGACTTGACCGCGGCGACACTGACCCCGAGCGCGTCGGCGACCTCGTCATAGGTCATGCCGACCAGCTCCCGCATCAGCAGGGCGGAGCGCTGCGCATCGGGAAGCCGGCGAACGTCGGCGACCAGCCGTCGCAGCGACTCGCGCCGCTCGGCTTCGGCGATCGGGTCGGTCAGCGGTGCTCGCGCCAGATCGAGGACCTCCGACGCCGAAACCGCCGGGCGCCGCAGCTCGTCCACGCAGCGGTTGTGCGCTACCCGGTAGAGCCAGGCGCGCAGCGCCAGCTGGCCGTCTCCGGTCCGAAGACCCCGGTACGCGCGCACGAACACGTCCTGCAGCGCGTCTTCGGCGTCCTGACGCGAGCCGGGCAGCATCTGCCGCGTGTAGGCGAACAGTCGCTGGCGGTAGCGGTCGTGGATGACCCGGAACGCCTCGTTGTTCCCGGCGCGGAACAGGCTCACCAGCTGCTCGTCGGAGCGGAGGCGCAACAGCGGCGTCGGGATCGAGATCCGAGTCCGCGCGAGGCCTGCCGATGCTGGAAATGCCGAGGCTTCCACTTAGGTGACCGTGCCGGTCACTCTACCGCTCCGCCCACCTGAAAAACGCCGGTCTCAGCCCTCCAGCGAGATCATCACGTGCTTGACCTCGGTGTAGTCCTCGAGCGCGTACATGCTGAGGTCCTTGCCGTAGCCCGACTGCTTGAAGCCGCCATGGGGCATCTCCGAGGCCAGCGGGATGTGGTCGTTGATCCACACGCAGCCGAAGCGCAGAGCGTTGGCCACGCGGTGCGCCCGCGCCACGTCGCGCGTCCACACCGAGGCCGCCAGTCCGTACGGCGTGCCGTTGGCCCACTGGATCGCCTCTGCCTCGTCGGAGAACGGCTGCACGGTGATCACCGGGCCGAAGATCTCACGCTGGATCATCTCGTCGTTCTGCTGCAGGCCCGCCACGACGGTGGGCTCGAGGAAGAACCCCGGGAGGTCGGGCTCGCTGCCGCCGGTGGCCAGCTCGGCGTGCGAGGGCTTGCGCTCGAGGAAGCCCTCGACGCGCTCGCGCTGCCGGGCCGAGTTGAGCGGCCCGAGGGTCGTGTCCTCCGAGCGCGTGTCGCCCACCACGAGGCCCTTCGCCTGCTCCACGAGGCCGCTCACGACGTCGTCGTGGACCTTGGCGCTGGCCAGCACTCGGGTTGCCGCGGTGCAGTCCTGGCCGGCGTTGTAGTAACCGGTTCCGGCGATCGTCTCCATCGCGGTGGCCATGTCGACGTCGTCGAACACCACGACCGGCGCCTTGCCGCCGAGCTCCAGGTGCACGCGCTTCAGGCTGTCGGCCGCGTGGCGGGCGATCCACTTCCCGGTCTCCACCGAGCCGGTGAGCGAGACCATGGCGACGTCGTCGTGGGTGACGAGCGCCTGGCCGGCCGGGTCGCCATGGCCGGTGATCACGTTGAGCACTCCCTTGGGGAAGATCTCCGCCGCGTACTCGGCCAGCTTGAGCGTTGTCAGCGGCGTCGTCTCGGCCGGCTTCAGCACGATCGTGTTGCCCGCCGCCAGCGCCGGGCCGATCTTCCAGATGGCCATCATCAGCGGGTAGTTCCAGGGCGAGATCTGGCCGATCACCCCGACCGCCTCGCGCCGGATGATCGACGTGTAGCCGCTCAGGTACTCGCCGGAGGCCCGGCCCTCCATACAGCGCGCGGCGCCGGCAAAGAAGCGCAGGTTGTCGACCATGAAGGGGATCTCGTCCTCGCGGAAGGCGCTCATCGGCTTGCCGGCGTTGGCCGACTCGAGGTCGGTCAGCTCGTCGGCGTGCTCCTCGATCGTGTCGGCCAGCTTGAGCAGGGCGGCCGCGCGCTCGCCGGGCGTCGTGGTGGACCAGCCTTCGAACGCTTCGCGGGCGGCCTTGACCGCGCCATCGACGTCGGCGGCGCTGGACAGGGGGGCGTTTGCGATGACCTCGCCGGTGGCGGGGTTGAGGATCGGCTCGGTCTGGCCCTCGAGCGGATCGACGGCCTCTGAGGCGATGAAGTTCTGGAGTGTGGGCACGGTGCTCGCCATGCAGCGCACGCTACCACCGGCCAAGCGGACGCCGGGGAGCATCCCGGGCGATGCGCTTCGACGCTGTGGACCGGGGCGCATGCGCCCCGGTCGGGGGCGGCGCATGCGCCGCCCCCCGGGTGCGCGCATGCGCGCACCCGAACTACACTCAGGGCGCGAAGATGGACCCTGCCTCGGGCATCGGAATACCTGTGGCATTCGGAGCGGGGCTGATCTCGTTCTTGTCGCCGTGCGTGCTCCCGCTCGTGCCCGGCTACATCTCAGCCGTGGCCGGAGTGGCGCCGTCCGAGATCCGGCCCGCCCGGGTGCTGTGGCCCAGTCTCGCCTTTGTGGCGAGCTTCTCGGCCATCTTCATCGTGCTCGGGCTGCTGGGCCAGCAGGCGCTGCACGGCGCGCTCACCGGCCCCGCTGCGCTCAAGGTATCCGGCGCGATCATCGTCGTGATGGGGGTCCTGTTCGTGCTGGCTCCCTTCGTCCCGCGGCTCAGCCGCGAGTGGCACGTCGACACGCTCATGCAGCGCGCGGGCCGGGGCGGCCCGGTGCTGACCGGTGCCGCCTTCGCGCTGGCCTGGACGCCGTGCACGGGCCCCACGCTGGGCGCGATCGTGACCGCTGCCGGCGCCTCCAACTCGGCCGCCCACGGCGCCTTGCTGCTCGCGGTCTACTGCGCGGGCCTGGGCGTCCCGTTCCTGATCACCGGCCTCGCCTTCGGCACCGCCACCTCGGCCTTCGGGGCCATCAAGCGCCACTACCCGGTGGTCATCGGGGTAGGCGGGGTGGTCCTCATCGGGATGGGGGTTTTGATCTGGACCGGCGAGTTCACGCAGCTCAACATCACGGTCAACCATTGGCTGCAGTCGCTCGGTCTGCCGGACCTCAACAGCGACACGTAACTCCGAGCACAGCGCTGGGACTTAGGCCGACCTAAGCTGTTACCCTCGGCCCCGGATGGGTATTAGGGTCCCCTAACCCTTCGTAAGCCTTTGTCCTTCGCACAGACCGTCGCCCTCGGAGCCCTCGCCGGGCTCACGATCTACCTGGGTCTCCCGATCGGCCGCCTGCAGCTGCTGGCGCCGCGGGGCCGGGTGGCGCTGGCGATGTTCTCCGTCGGCGTGCTCGCGTTCATCTTCGTCGACGTGCTCTCGCACGGCGCCGACATTCTGAACACGACGCTCACGTCCGTGAGGCATCACCACCAGTCGGTGGCGTACCTGATCTGGCTCGTCGTTCTGCTCGGCGCCGGGTTTGCCGCCGGGAGCGCCGGGCTGGCCACGATCGAGCGCAAGATGCGCCCCCTCGGCCGTCGCACCCCGCCGATCGCGGGCGGCGCCGCGGTCACGGCCTCCGAAGCCGACGAGCTGGCCCAGGAGCTCGAAGCGGCCCGGCGCCGCGCGCTGCGCACCGGGCTGACCATTGCGGGCGCGATCGGCGTGCACAACTTCGCCGAGGGCCTGGCGATCGGCGTCTCGGCGCGGGCGGGGGCGATCAGCCTGGCCACCGTCCTGATCATCGGCTTCGCCCTTCACAACGCGACGGAGGGCTTCGGGATCGTGGGTCCGCTGGGCGACGTCAAGCCGTCGTGGCGCTGGATCGGGCTGGCCGGCCTGATCGGCGGCGGCCCGACGTTCCTGGGCTCGATCGTCGGCTACGCGGTCACGAGCAGCCCGCTCGAGCTGGCCTTCTACGCCGCCGCCGGGGGAGCCATCCTGTATGTCATCGGCGAGGTCTGGAACGGCATGCGCCGCTACGGCTTCCGCGAGCTGGGTCTGCTGATGCTCACCGCGGGCTTCATGGTCGGGATCGTCACCGACCTGATCGTCACCTACGGCGGCGGCTGAGACCCGGGGTTGACGCGCGCGGATACGCTCCGCGCGTGAGCCCTAGCATCCCGCTGCCTCAGGCCGACGTCCCGCTCAGGGGCGGGTCGGCGTTTCCGCCCATCGCGGACTACGGCTTCCTTTCGGACTGCCACACGAGCGCTCTGATCGCGCCCGATGGCTCAGTCGAGTGGATGTGCCTGCAGCGGTTTGACGCGCCGAGCGTGTTCGGGGCGCTGCTGGACCGCCGCTGCGGGTCGTTCCGAGTGGGGCCGTACGGCCTTCTCGTCCCGTTGTCGGTGCGCTACGTGCCGGGCACGATGGTCCTCGAGACGACCTGGATGACGCCTTCGGGCTGGCTCGTCGTCCACGACGCACTGACGATCGGGCCCTGGCACGACGATCACGTGGGGGAGACCTCGCACACGCGCCCGCCGACCGATCACGACGCCGACCACATGCTGGTGCGCGAGGTCCGGTGCACCCAGGGCGAGGTCCAGGTCGAGGCGGTGTGCGAGCCGATGTTCGAGTACGGCGCGCACCCGGCGCAGTGGCAGATGCTGCGCGATGACTGGGGCGTTGCGGAGGCCACCGACGGGGAGACGACGGTCCGGCTCGTCTCGGACCTGCGGATCGGGATCGAGGGCAACCGCGCCCGGGCGCGGCACACGCTCGCCGAGGGCGAGCGGATCTTCGTCGCCCTGAGCTGGGGGCACGGGCTCGAGGGACCGACCGGGTTTGACGACGCCCACGAGCGGCTGCGCATGACTTCGCACTACTGGCGCAGCTGGCTGGCCGGCGGCCGTTTCCCCGATCACCGCTGGCGCTCGCCGCTGCAGCGCTCGGCGCTCACGCTCAAGGCGCTCACCTACACCCCGACCGGTGCCACGGTCGCGGCCGCCACCACGTCGCTGCCGGAGACCCCGGGCGGCGAGCGCAACTGGGATTACCGCTACTGCTGGATGCGCGACGCTTCCTTCACCCTGTGGGCGCTGCACGCGCTGGGATTCGACTGGGAGGCCGACGACTTCATGCAGTTCGTGGCCGATCTCGAGCGCGACAGCGACGGCCGTCTGCAGATCATGTACGGCCTCGAGGGCGAGCGCGACCTGCACGAGCGCGAACTCGATCATCTGACCGGCTACGAGGGCGCGGTGCCGGTGCGGATCGGCAACGGCGCCTTCACCCAGCGCCAGAACGACGTCTTCGGCGCCGTGCTCGACTCGGCCTACCTGCACACGAAGGTCGGCGGCCACGTGCCCCAGCGCCTGTGGCCGGTCCTGCGCGATCAGGTCCGCTGCGCGCTCGAGGTCTGGGAGCAGCCCGATCAGGGCATCTGGGAGGCCCGCGGTGACCCCAAGCACTACGTGTCCTCGAAGCTGATGTGCTGGGTCGCGGTAGATCGGGGCGCGCGGCTGGCCGCGACGGTCGGCGAGGAAGCCGTGGCCGAGGAGTGGAGCGAGGCGGCGGGCAAGATCAAGGCCGACATCCTCGAGCGCGGCGTGAGCGAGCGCGGGGTGTTCCGCCAGCATTACGAGACCGATGCGCTGGATGCCTCGACGCTGCTGATCCCCCTCCTCCGCTTCCTGCCGCCCGACGACGATCGCGTACGGGCCACGGTGTGCGCGATCGCCGACGAGCTGACCGAGAACGGGTTCGTCCTTCGCTACCGACCCGAGCAGACCGACGACGGCCTGCACGGCGACGAGGGAACCTTCCTGATCTGCTCCTTCTGGCTTGTCTCGGCACTGTGCGAGATCGGGGAGGACGAGCAGGCGACGGCGCTGTGCGAGCGGCTGCTCGCCCACGCCTCGCCGCTCATGCTTTACGCCGAGGAGCTCGATGCCTCGAGCGGCCGCCACCTCGGAAACTTCCCCCAGGCCTTCACGCACCTGGCGCTCATCAACGCCGTCCTGCACGTGATCTCAGGCGAGGAAACAGCCACCTGAGGGCCGCGGCCGCCGCCAGCCCCGCCAGCAGCGCCTTGCCCATGACGGAATCGACCGCGCTCCACGCGGACCCGGAGACCGTCCCCACGAGGATGAAGAGCACCGCCCAGATCGCGCATCCGCTCGCCGTCAGGACGGTGAACGGGACGATCGGCAGCCGCCGCGCGCCCGCGGGCAGCGAGACGAACGTCCGGGCCAGCGGCAGCAGGCGGGCCACGAACACGGTGCGCAGCTCGACGTCCTGCATCCTGGGGACGCGCCGCACCAGTCCGCTCGCGCCGATCCCGTAGGCGATCAGCGAGCCCACCACGTTGCCCGCGGTCGCGGCCAGGACCGCGAGCGGGAAGCTCATCCAGCCTTGGCTGACCGCGAAGCCGGAGAACAGCAGCGTGACCTCGCTGGGGATAGGGATGCAGGCGCTCTCGGGGACCATGAGCAGGAACACGCCGAGAACGCCGAAACGGGTGATCACCGCGGTCACGGATGGCGCCTCGGGGGTCGCGGCGGCCCTGGGCGCCTGCGCGGGGGCGGCGGAGCGCCGGGCGCCGGGGGTCGCGGCCGCCGGTAGCCGAGCGCGGCCTGCACGCTCGAGGGCCTCCACGCGGCGCCGCCGCGCGGCGTCGGGATCCCGGCGTCGTTCAGGCGGTCGGCGATCGCCTGCAGGCTGAGGCCGTCTTGGCGCAGGCGGGCGATCCGCTCCGCGAGAAGAGGGTCGGCCGCGCCCAGCCCGGGCCGGCCGCGCGGGCGGCGGCGCTCGCCGGGCTCGCGTGTCCAGTGGTCGACCTCGCGCAGCAGGCCGGCGGCGGCACGGCCGGCGGCGTTGCGCGTGTCGAGCGCGGGATCGCCCGATACGAGAGCGGCCCCAGCGGCCTCGAGCCAGTCGAGCAGGGCGACGAGGTCGCGCAGCGAGCCGGCCGCGTCGCGCAGCCTGGGGACGTACAGCGCCGCGGCGTCTTCGGCGGCAACGCGCTCGAGCGCGCGGCCGAGGTCGCCTTCGTACTGGACGGTGCCCATCGTCTCAGTATACGCAAATAATTTGCGTATGCCATCGGGAGGGCGACGCCCGGCGGGTCAGGTCCGGCGCGCCATCTCCCGCTTGGCGATCCGGCGAAAGCGCCACATCTTGCTCGCCGTCGCGCGCAGGAGCTCGAGCCGCGATTGGTGCATCTCGATGCCGCCCACGAGCTTGTGGGGGATGAGCTCCCAGCCGCCGTCGGCGAGCGCGAGGTCACCCCGGACCTGGAAGTTCTGGTTCCACGTGAAGTCCGGGGAGTGCTCGTGGGCGGTCAGGCACGCCAGCCCGGGCTGGATCGGCATGTCCTCCGGGAGCCCGGAGATTCGGATCCGGCGCTCCGTGCGGTCGAGGCTCACCTGCACGCGGATCGAGAACGGGAACCCGTCCGGCGAGACGATCGAGAGCACCGCGGTGGGGTAGCGGCTGCCCATCTCCTCGATCCGGCGGTCCCAGGCCAGCTCGCCGCCCTCCGGGCCGGCATGGAAGCGCTCGGGCTCCTCGGAGTGGCCGGAGCGGACCTCCTCCATGTGCGCGTCGTAGAGCGCCGGCTCGGCCGTGGCGTCGGCGCCCGGCCACACGTACACGCGCTCGGGGCGCACACGGACGTAGACGCGGGTGAAGTACCAGGCCATGGCCCTCTTGACCACCTCGGGAGGCTGCACCTTGCTGATCGCCGGCAGCTTCTCCGCCGACTCGCGCGCGTAGCGCTCGCGGTTGGCGTCCAGGTCGGCGTCGTCGACGTGGGCCATGCCCTGGACGAGGACCATGGGAGGCTTCTCCAGACCGCTTCCGAGCGGCTCGGAGAACAGCAGCGAGACGAGCGGATTGCCCCGCGCGTCGTTGGCCTTCTTCGGGTAGCCCAGGCCCGTCGTTACGTCGATGCAGGGTGCGCCGGGGGAGTAGTACGGCGTCACCGGCCACGTGATCGGCTGGCCGGCGGAGTCGATCGTCGTGTACTCGCAGGTGATGAAGCGGTCGAAGACCGCCTGCACCTCGGGTGGGAGCGAGGCAGTCATTCTTCGTACTCCGGCTCGCCCGGCAGGACGACCCTGGCGGTCTCGCCCGAGAGGATCACGCGCGGCTGCACGGGCCGAACCTCACGCCCCCGGGCGTACTCGATCAGCTCGTGGGCGGAGCCGAAGGCCGAGAGCTGCTCCAGGTGCTTGATCGTCGGGAACACGAGCAGCAGCTCGCCGCGACCGTGCGCCTGAAGCGCCTCGCGCGGGTGGCACCAGCGCAAATCCACGACCTCCTCGCCGTCGATCTGCGGCTCGGCGCCATTGGGCAGCGCGGCCAGGAAGAACCACGTGTCGAAGCGGATCTTGACCTCGGCCGGCGTGATCCAGCGCGAGAAGGGGATCAGCTCCTCGGCGCCCGGCAGCTCGACGCCGGCCTCCTCGGAGAGCTCCCTGAGCGCCGCCGCCCGCAGCGACGCCTCGCCCTCGCCTTCGCCGCGATCGACCGCGCCGCCGGGGAAGACCCAGGCGCCGCCCATGAAGCGCGACTGCGGATTGCGCTGTACGAGCAGGATCTCGAGCGCCTCCGCGCCGCCGCGCAGGACGATCACGGTGGCCGCGGGGCGCGGGACGGTCTCGGGACCCCGGTTGAGCTCCTCGCCGGGGCCGGGGCGGTCGATCGACATGTCGCGACCCTACCGTGGCCGACTACCCTTCCGTCCCCGTGAAGTACATCTGCGAATCGTGCGGGTTCATCTACGACCCTGAGGACGGCGACCCCGACGGCGGCATCCCACCCGGTACCGCATTCGAGGACATCCCGGACACATGGTTCTGTCCCGTGTGCGGCGCGCGCAAGCAGGACTTCTCGCCCTACGACGAGTGAGGTCGGCCGCCCGCGGGTCCTAGGCCGCCGTGCGCAGGTGCCCCTGCGTCGCCTCGGCGATGGCTGCGGCGGTGATCGCCACCAGGCGGCGCAGCTCGGACTCCGAGATGGCCAGCGGCGGCATCAGCACGATCACGTCGCCGAGGGGCCGGACGATCGCGCCGCGGCGCCGCGCCGCGAGCGTGACCTGGTGGCCGATCCGGTCGGCGACCGCCTGCTCTCTCAGCTCGATCCCGACCATGAAGCCGCGCTGCCGAACGTCCGCCACGGCGGGCAGCGCGGCGAGCCGCTGATCCAGCAGCCTTCTCAGCAGCTCGATCTTGGGCGCCAGATTGGTCAGCGTCTGCTCGGTCTCGAACGTCTGGAGCGTGGCGATCGCGGCCGCGCAGGCCAGCGGGTTGCCCGTGTAGGTGTGGCCGTGGAAGAACGTGCGGAACTCCTCGGCGTGTCCGAGGAACCCCTCGTAGACCCGCTCCGTCGTCAGCGTGGCGGCGAGCGGCAGATAGCCGCCCGTCAGCCCCTTGCCCACGCACAGCAGATCCGGGCAGACGTCCTCCTGCTGGCAGGCGAACATCGTCCCGGTGCGCCCGAAGCCGGTGGCGACCTCGTCGGCGATGAGCAGGACGTCGTGGGCGTCGCACAGCTCGCGCACCGCGCGCACGTAGCCGTCGGGCTGCATCAGCATCCCGGCCGCGCCCTGGACGAGCGGCTCGAGGATCACGGCCGCGACGCGCCCGGCGTTCTCCCGCAGCAACTGCTCCATGTGACCCACGTCGCCGGCCCGCGCCTGCCAGGCGTCGAACAGAAGCGGGCGATACAGCGAATGGAAGAGCTCGATCGCGCCCACGGAAACCGCCCCCAGCGTGTCCCCGTGGTAGGCGTTCTGCAGGCAGATGAACCCGGTGCGCTCGCGTTCGCCGCGCTGGGCCCACCACTGGTAGGCCATCTTCAGCGCCACCTCGACGGCCGTGGAACCGCTGTCGGAATAGAACACTCGGGTCAGGCCGGCGGGCGCGATCGCCGCCAGCCGCTCGGCCAGCTCGATGCCCGGCTCGTGCGTGAGGCCGAGCATCGTCGAGTGGGCGACGCGCCCGAGCTGGTCCTGAATCGCCCGGTCGATCGCGGGATGCCGGTGACCGTGGACGTTGCACCACAGCGAGGAGATGCCGTCGATGTACGGCCTGCCCTCGGTGTCGAACAGGTTGGTGCCCTCGGCGTGATCGATGACCAGCGGGGGCTCCTCCTGCTCCCACGCCTCCTGCTGGGTGAACGGATGCCACAGATGGCGGCGGTCGGCGACGGTGAGCTCCCCGGTGCTGCGCACGGGGGCCAAGCTAGCTCGGCGAGCGGTCGGAACAGGCGCGCTTCTGACACGCTTGGCGGCGATGAGGCGCCGTCGCGGATACGGGAGACGACCGCTGCTCGCAGCGCTGGCGGTGGTGGTCGCGCTGGCGGGTGTGGTGGCGATCGTGCTGGCGCTCGTGCTCGGGTCGAGCGCGAGTCAGCGCCCCCACCCCATGGAGTCGGTCTTCCAGGACGACCAGCTGCTCCTGTACGTGCCGACGCCGGTCGTATCGAAGACGCTCGACACGCTCAAGGCGCTGGGCGTGGACGAGATCCGGGTCACCGTGCTGTGGCTGGCGATCGCGCCGAACGGCGGCTCTCCGGTGCCCCCGGCCCACTTCGACGCCACCAATCCAGCGGCCTACCCGGCGGTGAACTGGGCCGCCTACGACCGCCTGGACCGGCTCGCGGCCGCGCGCGGCGTGAAGCTCCTGTTCAACGTCACCGCCCCGGGGCCGCTGTGGGCGATGGGCCATCCGGCGCCGAGCGCCAAGCTCGCTCCCCACTACCGGCCCTCGGCCGCCGCCTTCCGCCAGTTCGTCACCGCGGTCGGCCGCCGCTACAGCGGCACCTACGCGGCACCCGGTGGCGCGCTTCCGCGCGTGAGCTCCTGGTCGATCTGGAACGAGCCGAACCAGTCCGGCTGGCTGGCCCCGCAGTGGCGCAGGGTCGCCGGCGCACCCGTCGTGAGCTCGCCGGTGCTGTACCGCGCCTACGCCGATGCCGCCTTCTCGGCCCTTTCCAGCACCGGGCATGGCCCCTCACGCGACACGATCCTCCTCGGCGAGCTGGCGCCCGAGGGCAGCGAGACCACGAGCGCCGAGAGCGCGCTGGCGCCGCTGCCCTTCCTGCGTGCGCTGTATTGCGTGGGCGATGACTACAAGCCTCTGCGGGGGGCTCGGGCCGTGGTGCTCGGCTGCCCCGGCGGCGGCAGCACGTCATCGTTCGTCTCCGCGCATCCGGGGCTCTTCGACGTCACCGGCTTCGCCCACCACCCCTATGCCTTCTTCCTGCCTCCGGACCGGTCGATGAGCGATCCCAATTTCGTTCCCCTGTCCGATCTGTCCCGGCTGGAGCAGGCGCTCGATCACATCTTCAGTGCCTACGGCGCCTCCCGCCAGCTCCCGCTCTACCTGACCGAGTACGGGTATGAGACCAACCCGCCCAACCCGTTCCGGGGGGTGAGCCTGACCCGGCAGGCGGACTACCTCGCGCAGGCGCAGTACATGGCCTGGAAGGACTCCCGCGTGCGCGCCATGGCCCAGTTCCTGCTCGTCGACACGGCCCCCAACCCGGCCTTCCCGCGTGGTTCGATCGGGTACTGGTCGACCTTCCAGACCGGTCTGGAGTTCCTGGGCGGCGCCCGCAAGCCGTCGTTTGCCTCCTACCGCCTGCCGATCTGGATCGCTGATCGCTCCTTCCACAGCGGCGGCTCGGTGCTCGTCTGGGCGATGCTGCGTCCGGCCCCCAATGACACGGCGCAGCGGGCGCAGATCCAGTGGCGGGGGCGGCCCGGGCCGTGGCGAGCACTCGGGTCGGTCACGACCCACGACCCCAACGGCTTTATCACCGATCAGGTGACGCCGCCCGGGAGCGGCTCGGTACGGGTTCAGTGGACGGCCCCGAACCGGCCAGGCGGTGCACAGCCTGGCCGTTCGGGTGCAGCAGGCGGGGTAAGGGGGCGCGCGGGTCCGCCGGGCGGGCGCCCGGGCCCTACTTCGCCCAGTGGCCCAGCTCCGTCCACCGGTGCGGTGGGCCGTCGCCGGGCTTGCGCGGGTGGGGGCGTGGCCGCCGGCCACGCGTGGTGAGGGCGATGATCCCCAGCACGCCGAGCAGCGCCCCCAGCACGGCCATGGCGAGGATCGGCAGTGGGATCCCAGCGTCGGTCGCTGCCGTGAGCGGCCCAAGTGTCACCCCCGTGTCCGGCCCACCAACCGGTGCGCCGCCTCCGCCGACTTTCGACTGCGGCAGGCAGGCGCCACTCGCGCGGGCCGAAAGCGCGGTCTGAACCGCCGCGGTGAAGTCGGCGAAGTACTGGGCGCCGTAGGTGTTGATGCCCTTGAGCGCGGTCTCGAGCTGCTGGCTCGTGAACTGGCATGGCGGGACCGAGCCGTTCGCCTCGTAGGCGCGCAGGACTTGGGTGTAGATGCTCGTCGCCTGCGCGGATTGCACCGGCAGGACGAACAAGGCGGCGGACACTGCCGCGGCGGCGAGCACGAGCCGGCGCACCGGCCGAAAGTAGCGCACGCTCAGTGCAGCCACTCCTCCAGCGGTAGCTGGTCTGCCGCCGCCGCCAGCTTGTCGGGGACGGGGCCGTCGACGCGCGGCAGCGTTCCGACCGGGACGCCGCCGAGCTGCTCGATCGTCTGTTGGTTCGAGCGCTCGAGGGTCGTCGGGTCGTCCGGCCAGGGCGTGAGAACGACGCCGGCGATCTGCAGCCCCACCGCCCGGGCCGCCTCGAGCGTCAGCAGCGTGTGGTTGATCGTGCCGAGGCCCGGCCGCGCCGCGATCAGAACCGGAAGACCCGTGTCGGCGGCCAGGCCCCGCACGTCGTAGCCGGGTGCCAGCGGGACCAGGAGCCCGCCGACGCCCTCGACGACGACAGCGTCTCCGGACGCTCTCGCGTGTGCGATCGCTCGACGTAGATCGGCCGGATCGAGCTCTTCCCCCGCCAGTTCCTGCGCGAGGTGGGGGGACACCGCGGGCCCGTAGGCCTTCACCACGACCTCCCCGGGCGTCGTACCCGCGAGCATCGCGAGGAGCTCGTGGTCGTAGGGCCACGGCGCCTCGGGCGGCTCATCCAGCCCCGTGACGACCGGCTTCAGCGCACGCACGCGAATACCGCGAGCCCGGAGCGCCGCCACCAGCGCAGCCGACAGCACGCTCTTGCCGACGCCGGTGTCGGTCCCGGTCACGAAGCAGCCGCGCAAGACGCAGACGCGCGGTGCGGCTATGCGGCGTGGGCGACGGGCGCCGGGGCTTCGATGTCGAAGACGCCGCCGCGCGGGGTCGCGGTGAGGCTCCGCCGCCGTGTCATCCGCCGGGGCCGACGCGTATGCCTGCGTGGCGCTCGGCTCGAGGCCCTCGGCTCGCGCTGCCGCCGCGAGCGTGCTCGCTGCTTCGCGAAGCTCGTCCGGGCGGTGCGAGGCCATGACCGCCAGGCGCAGGCGTGAGGTGCCATCGGGCACGGTCGGGGGCCGGATCGCCTGGGCGAACACTCCGCGCTTGAGCGCCGCCTCGCACACCCGGACCGTGAGCGCGGCGTCGCCGAGCACGAGCGGCACGATGTGCGTCTCCGACGCGCCGGTGTCAAAGCCCTCACGCCGCAGGGCGTCGATCAGTGCGGCGGAGTTGCCGGTCAGCCTTGTCACCAGCCGCGGCCGCGTCTGGAGCAGCTCCAGCGCAGCCAGCGCTCCCGCGACCGCCGGCGGGGCGGGCGCGGTCGAGAAGATGAAGGTCCGCGCGGCATTGATCAGATAGCGCGCCATCTGCCGGTCGCAGGCCACGAAGGCCCCGTAGGCCCCCAGCGCCTTGCCCAGCGTGCCCACGATCACGTCGACCTGGTCCTCGAGGCCGAGCTCGACCAGCGCCCCCCGGCCGTCGGGCCCGAGCGTCCCGGTGGCGTGCGCCTCGTCGACCACCACCCGCAGACCGTGGTGCTGGGCTACATCGACGATGTCCTCGAGCGGGGCGACGTCGCCGTCCATCGAGAACACGCTGTCGGTAACGATCAACGTTCCGCGGCCCTGCGCCTGCTCGATTCCCCACGCCAGATGCTCGACGTCGCAGTGGTCGTAGACGAACACCTCGGCGCGCGAGAGCCGGCACCCGTCGATGATCGACGCGTGGTTGAGCTCGTCGGAGAAGACGACGTCGCCCGGCCGGGCAAGCGCCGCGATCACGCCCGAGTTGGCCATGTAGCCCGACCCGAACAGCAGCGCCGCCTCGCGCCCCTTGAAGGCGGCCAGCCGCTCCTCCAGCCGGCGGTGGATCGTCATCGTGCCGGACACCAGCCGCGACGCGCCGGCTCCGACGCCCCAGCGCATCGCGGCGTCGGCGGCCGCTTCCCGCACCTGTGGGTGATCGGCCAACCCCAGGTAGTTGTTCGAGCACAGCAGCAGTACGGGCTTGCCGTCCAGCAGCACGTGCGGGCCCTGCGGTCCGCTGATCATCCGCGTGCGGCGTTCGAGGCCCATGGCCTTCAGTTCCGCCAACCGCGCCTCAACCTCGATCATGCGCCTGCGATTTATAGGCGGGGCGGCGGACGGCGGGGCGGAGGAATCCCGGAACTTCCGGACAAACGTGTCGGCGGGGCGGGGGCGGGCCGGCCGGGGCGGCGCGGTGGGCCGGCCCGGGGCGGTGGCGCGCGGTGGGGCCGGCGAACCGCCGCAACGTGACGCGATGCGATTCCGCCGCGTTTGATGCAACGTTACGGCGACCCCAGCGCCGCAACGTTACAAGCGACGACGCGCGCGCGGATGATGTGACGTTACGGCGCTGGAGGGCCCCGGTTGGTGGGTCGGCTCCCGGCGGCCGGTCGGGCCCCGCCGGGAGCCGCGATCCCGCCGACCCCGCCGACCCGCGACCCTAAGCCGCCCGGCCCGCCTCAGCCTCGGCCCGGACGTGCGCCTCGCGCGTCGGTCGGCCCTGGCCCGCGTTGGGGGCGCCGTCGGGTCGCGGGGGGACCGAGCGCTTGGCGGCGAAGCGAAGCTGTGAGGCCGGATCCCATAGCCGGATCTCCAAATCGGCGCCGGCCGGTTCGGGCGCGCCGGAAAGCGCTTCCTCGACCACGTCGGGCGTCTCGCCCTCCAGCCAGCCCGACCGGTTGTCGGGCCGGGGATTCAGGCCGTTGTCGCTCTGGCGGGCGACGTTGAGCCCCAGCTCCTCGAACATCGTCCGATCCTCCTCGGGCGTGTTGCCGAGGGTGGTCAGGAAGTTGCCCATCATCACGCCGTTCAGACCGGCCCGGACCGCCTCGCGCTGCAACGAGCCCAGGTTCTCCACTCGCCCGCCGCACAGGCGGAACAGGGCGTCAGGCAGGATCAGGCGGAAGATCGCGATCCACTTGACGACCTCCCACGGATCCATCAGGTCGCGGTCACCGAACTTCGTGCCCGGGCGGGGGTTCAGGAGATTGATGGGGACGCTGGTGGGGTCGATGGCGGCGAGCTGGAACGCCATTTCCACGCGCTGCTCGCGCGTCTCGCCCAGGTTCAGGATCCCGCCCACACAGGTCTCGAGGCCGGCCTCGCGGACCGCGTCGATCGTCCGAAGCCGGCCCTCGTAGCGGACCGTGGTCGAGACCTCCGGGTAGTAGGACTCGGCGGTCTCCACGTTGTGGTGCACGCGCTGGATGCCCGCCTCGCGCAGCGCCTGCGCCCGCTGCGCCGACATGTGCCCGATCGAGACGCAGCGCTTGAGGTTGGTGTGCTCGGCGACCAGTCGCGCGCCGGCCAGGACCTTCTCGAAATCGCGCTTGGAGAGCCCCTGGCCCTGCGTGACCATGCAGAAGCGGTGCGCACCCGCCGCCTCCGCTGCCCGCGCGTGCTCGAGGATCTGCTCGGGCTCCATCATCGCGTGCATCGGGGTATCCGCCTCGGCGTAGCGCGACTGCGCGCAGAACCCGCAGTCCTCGGCGCACCCGCCCGACTTGGCGTTCACGAGCGAGCACATGTCGGTCGAGTCGGCGAAGCGATCGACCCGCACGCTCCACGCCCGCTCGACCAGCGCGGCGATCGAAGCATGGTCCTCGACCTCGCCGAGGCGCCGGGCCTCCTCGCGACTGATCAGCGGCGGCATCGCGGCGGCACGCTAGGTAAGCCGCCGGACGGACCTAGAAGCCGCGAGCGCCGATCCGGCCCTACCGCCCCTTCCAGTCCGGCGTGCGCTTCTCCGCGAACGCCCGGACCCCCTCGCGGAAGTCCTCGGAGGAGAAGCAGGCCCGGCGGAGCTCGATCAGCTCTCGCTCGACGTCGGGAGCGATCGCACCCTGGGCGTCCAGGACAGCCCGGATCACCCGTTTGTTGCCCGCCTGGGCCAGCGGGGCGTTGGCCGCGATCTCCCCCGCCAGCGACAAAGCGGCTCCGGGAAGCTCCTCGGGCGAGCACACCGAGTTCACCAGTCCCCAGCTCAGAGCCGTCGCGGCGTCGATTCGGCCGCCGACCAGGAACAGCTCGCGGGTCCGCGCCGCCCCGATCGTGTCGATGAACTTGCGGATCCCGGTGTGCGAATAGACGAGCCCCAGCTTCGCCGGGGGCATCCCCATCGTCACGCGCGAGGAGGCGATGCGCAGGTCGCACGCGAGCGCCAGCTCGAGACCGCCCCCGATCGTGTGGCCGTTCAGAGCGGCGAGGGTCGGATAGGGGTAGGCCTCGATGGCATCGATCGCGGCCGCAAAGGGGTGGGCCACGAGCTTCTCCGCCTCGTCGGCGAACACCTCGTCGGGTAGGTCGCCGATGTCATAGCCGGCGGAGAAGATCGAGTCCTGGCCGGTCACGACCACGCACCGAGCGTCGAGCCGGGGCATCGTCGCGGCGAAGGCGTCGAGGATCGCGTGGTCGAGCGCGCCACGCTTGCCCGGGTTGGAGATCGTCAGCCGCGTGACGCCGGGTGCCGGCTCGTCGACCAGCAGCCGGCCGCGCTCCCCAGAAGCGGGTGCGGTGTCCTCCTGGCTACTCGAGGACAACGAGCGTGTCACCTTCGGAGACCGACTGCCCCTCCTCGCAGCGGATCTCCTTGACCGTGCCGGGATCTTCGGCCTCGACGGGCATCTCCATCTTCATCGACTCGAGGATGACGACGGTGTCCCCTTCCTCGACCGTGTCTCCGACCGCGACCTCGATTTTCCAGACGGTGCCGGTGATGTGCGCCTCGACCTGGGACAACCCGCTCCTCCTGTGCTCGTCGCTGACGGCGGCAGCATAGTGCCGGACAGCCCGGTGAAGACCGCGGTCGCCGGGCCGGGCCGCCCGGAGAAATCAGCCGAAGCGTGCGGGGTGCGGGCCGATCCGGCCCTCCTCGCCCGCGTCGAGCGCCTCGATCGCGCGCATCTCCTCGTCACTGAGCTCGAAGTCGAGGATGCGGAAGTTCTCCTCGATCCTCTCCGGCGTGGCGGACTTCGGGATCACCACGTTGCCCAGCTGGAGGTGCCAGCGCAGCATGACCTGCGCCGGGGTGCGGTCATGCGCAGACGCGATCTCGCCCAGCTTCTCGTCATCGAGCAACGTCCCTTGGCCGAGCGGGCTCCAGGCCTCGGTGAGGATCCCGTGCGACTCGTGGAACCTCCGCAGCTCGCTCTGCACGAAGCGGGGGTGCAGCTCGATCTGGTTGACCACCGGGGCCACGCCCGTCTCCTCGATGATGCGCTCGAGGTGCTCGACCATGAAGTTCGAGACGCCGATCGAACGCGCCCGGCCGTCCTCGCGCAGCTCGCACAGGGCCTGCCATGTCTCCGCGTAGCGATCCTGGGCGGGAATCGGCCAGTGGATCAGGTAGAGGTCGACGTAGTCGAAGCCCAGGCGCTCCAGCGAGGCGTCGAGCGCGCGCAGCGCGCTGTCGTGGCCGTGGTCGCTGTTGCCGAGCTTGGTCGTGACGAAGATGTCCTCGCGCGCGAGGCTGCTGCTGCGGATGGCCTCGCCGACCTCGGCCTCGTTGCCGTACGCGGCTGCCGTGTCGATCGACCGGTAGCCGGTCTGCAGCGCGTGCTGGACAGCCCCGGCGGTGTCGTCGGGTTCGATCTGAAAGACCCCGAAGCCGAGCTGCGGGATCTGCCGGCCGTCGTTCATCTCGAGCGAAGGGACGGCGCTGGTGCCTGATTCGGTGCTCATGGTTCGAGCCTTCCCGCGGCCCCGCGGGACGAATCAGGATCGGGCGGCGCGAATCAGGCAAGCTACGCCCGTGATCCTCGCCATCGACCAGGGCACCACCGGCACGACGTGCCTCGTGTTCGATGAGCAGGCGGAGCTGATCGGGCGGGCCTATCGCGAGTTCGAGCAGCACTTCCCGCAGCCGGGGTGGGTCGAGCACGACGCCCAGGAGATCTGGGAGGTCACGCAGGCGGTCGCCGGCGAGGCCCTCGAAGACGCGGGCGTCCGCGACAAAGAGCTCCAAGCCGTCGGCATCACCAACCAGCGTGAGACGGTCTGCGTCTGGGATCCCGCCACGGGTGAGCCGCTTCACCGCGCCATCGTCTGGCAGGACCGTCGCACCGCGGGCCGCTGCGACGAGCTCAGGAACGAGGGCCACGAGCAGCTCGTCCGCGAGCGCACCGGCCTCGTGCTCGACCCGTACTTCTCGGGGACGAAGATCGAATGGCTGCTGCGAAACGTCGACGGACTGCGCGAGCGCGCGGAGCAGGGACGCGCGACCTTCGGCACCGTCGACGCGTGGCTGATCTTCAAGCTGACGGGGGAGGCCGTCACGGATCCCTCCAACGCCTCGCGGACCATGCTCCTCGACATCGCGCGCGGCGAATGGGACCCGGAGCTGCTCGACCTGTTGGGCGTGCCTGAGCGGGCGCTGCCCCGGATCGCGACGAGCTGCGGGAACATCGCCACCACGCGCGCCGAGGCGCTGCACGGGCACGAGGCACCGATCGCCGGCGTGGCCGGCGACCAGCAGGCCGCGCTCTTCGGCCAGGCCTGCCTCGACCCCGGCCTGGGCAAGAACACCTACGGCACCGGCTCGTTCGTGCTCCAGAACTCGGGCTACAGCGCCCCGGAGCCGCAAGAGGGCCTGCTCGGCACTGTGGCCTGGGGGATCGGCGAACGGCTCTCCTATGCGCTCGAGGCCTCGATCTTCGTCACCGGGGCCGCGGTGCAGTGGCTCCGGGACGGGCTGGGCATCATCGACAACGCAGCCGAGACCGAGCCGCTGGCAGCCAGCGTCGAGGACAACGGCGGCGTGTACTTCGTCCCCGCGCTCACCGGCCTCGGCTCACCGCACTGGGACCCGTACGCGCGCGGGACCATCACCGGCCTGACCCGAGGAAGCACGAGAGCTCATCTCGCCCGGGCCGCGCTCGAGTCGATCGCCTACCAGACCGTGGATGCAGTGCGCGCGATGGAGCAGGCCAGCGGAATCGAGCTCGCGGAGCTCCGCGCCGACGGCGGCGCCACCGTCAACGGCTGGCTCATGCAGTTTCAGGCCGACGTCCTCGGGGTCCCCGTATGCGTCCCTGAGGTCGAGCAGACGACAGCGCTCGGCGCCGCCTATCTCGCCGGCGTCGGAATCGGGGCGTGGACTCTCGATCAGGTACAGCGATCCTGGCGCGAGCGCCACCGCTACGAACCGGCGATGAGCCACGATCAGCGGGAGGCGCTCCTGCACGATTGGGGCCGCGCGCTGGAGCGCGCGCGCGATTGGGCCGGGCACTAGGCTGAGACCCTTAGCCATGCCCGACGTCGAGCTCAAGCCGCAGGTCTACAAGGACCCACGCCCCAAGGAGTACTTCGACGGTTTCCACGAGCTGGTGCGCTCGCATGAGCCGGAGGCCAAGGTCTACGAGATCGTGCGCGTCCTCACCGTGCTGTGGGCGCTGACCGCGTTCCGCGCACGTGGACTGGGCACGGAGAACGTCCCCAACGGCCCGGTGATCCTGGCGCCCAACCACGCCTCGTTCATGGACCACTTCTTCACCGGCGCCTTCATCCGCCGCCGCGTGCAGTTCATGGGCAAGTCGCAGCTCTTCAAGGGCGTGGGCCAATGGATCTTCAGCCACGGCGGCGTGTTCCCGGTCAGGCGCGGGCAGCACGACGAGGAGGCGTTCGTGACTGCATTCCGGATCCTCGGGCGGGGCGGCGCGGTCGTCATGTACTGCGAGGGTGGGCGCTCGCGGACGGGCAAGCTGGCCGAGCAGGCGCGGCCGGGCATCGGCCGCCTGGCGCTCGAGTCGGGCGCGCCGGTGGTGCCGGTGGGCATCCTCGGCTCCTACCAGGTCCGCAACTGGAAGCGGCTGCAGTTCCCGAAGGTGACGATCAAGTTCGGGACGCCGTTCCGCTTTGACGCCATCGCCGAACCGACGCGTGAGCAGCAGCAGGAGGCGGCCGACTACGTGTTCGCCCGCATTGCCGAGATCCACGCCGAGCTCCAGCGGCTGGGCCATCGCGGTGCCCTGCGCAGCGCTCGCGGACAGACAGCGACCACGACAGGAGGGCAAAGAGCATGAGCGCTACGACACAGCTGGTGACAGGGGTGGACTTTGTTCCGCTCTCCACGCAGGACCTCGACGCGGCGCTGAAGTTCTATGGAGAGACGCTCGGTCTGAGACGCTCGGTGCACGTGCCCGAGCGCAACTACGCCGAGTTCGAGACCGGCAACCTCACGCTCAGCATCGTCGACGGCGAGAAGATGGGGATCGGCCACAACGTCAACCGCACCGCGATCGCCCTCCACGTGGAGGACGTCGAGGCAGCCCGCAAGCAGCTCGAGGAGCGAGGGCTCGAGTTCAGCGGCGACATCCTCGACACGGGCGTCTGCCACATGGCGTTCTTCGCCGACCCGGACGGCAACGCGCTGATGCTCCACCGCCGCTACGCGCCCCGGCAGACCGAGGACTGAGGGGCCCCCGGCCGGAGCCGCGCGCCGCGCCGGCCCCACCGCCGGACCGCCGGACCGCCGGACCTACGCGGTCGCGACCGCAGCGGCCGATCCCAGACCCAGCTCCTCGATCGCCGTCTCGCGCATCTTGAACTTCTGGACCTTGCCGGTGACGGTCATGGGGAAGGAGTCCACGAACTTGACATAGCGCGGGACCTTGTAGTGGGCGATCTGCCCCCGACAGAACTCGCGCACCTCGTCCTCGCCGAGCGAAGCCCCCGGCCGGCAGACGACCCAGGCCATCAGCTCCTCGCCGTAGCGCTCGTCCGGCACCCCGATCACCTGCACGTCGGCGATCTGGGGGTGGCCGTAGAGGAACTCCTCGATCTCGCGCGGGTAGACGTTCTCGCCCCCGCGGATGATCATGTCCTTGATCCGCCCCACGACGCGGACGTAGCCCTCATCATCCATCGTGGCCAGGTCACCGGTGTGCATCCAGCGCCGCTGATCGATGGCGTCGGAGGTCCTTTGAGGGTCGTTCCAGTAGCCGCGCATGACGACGTAGCCGCGGGCGAGGAACTCGCCCGACTCGCCGCGCTCCACGGTTCGCCCGCTCGTCGGGTCGACGATCTTGATCTCCACGTCCGGCATCACCTGCCCGACGGTGGCGCAGCGGTTCTCGAGCGTGTCGTCGCGACGAACGAATGTCGTGACCGGCGAGGTCTCGGTCATCCCGAAGGCGATGCTGATCTCGTCGATTCCCATCTCGGTCGACACGCGCTTCATGACTTCGATCGGGCAGGGCGAGCCGGCCATGATCCCGGTGCGCAGCGCGCTCAGATCGAACTCGGCGAATCCCGGCAGGCCGAGCTCGGCGATGAACATCGTGGGGACGCCGTACAGGCTGGTGCAGCGCTCCTGTGCGCAGGCGCGCAATGTCGCCTCGGGCTCGAACGTCTCGGCCGGGTAGACCATGCAGGCGCCCACCGAAGTCGCGGCCAGGTTCCCGATCACCATCCCGAAGCAGTGGTAGAGCGGCACCGGGATGCAGATCCGGTCACGCTCGCTGTAGCCGAGCAGCTGCGCCAGTGCGTAGGCGTTGTTGAGGATGTTGTGGTGGGTGAGGGTGGCGCCCTTGGGGAAGCCCGTGGTGCCGCTCGTGTACTGGATGTTGATCGGGTCGTCGAAGTCGAGCTCGGACATCCGCGCCCGCAGCTCCTCGCTGCGCACCGGAGTCCCGGCCAGCGACTCCCATTCCGGATCCTCGAAGAAGATCGCCCGCTCGAGCCCGGGCAGGCTCGCCCGGACCTCGTCCACCATCTCGACGAAGCTCGCGCCTTTCAGGTCCGAGGCGGCGAAGATCCACCGGCACCCCGACTGCCCGAGCGCGTACTCGAGCTCCGCCACCCGGTAAGCCGGGTTGATGTTGACGAGGATCACCCCGAGCTTGGCCGTGGCGTACTGGACCAGCGCCCACTCGCTGCGGTTGGGACTCCAGACCCCGACGCGGTCGCCCTTCTCGAGCCCTGCGGCGAGCATCCCGCTGGCCAGCCGGTTGACCGCCTCATCGAACTCGGCGTAGGTGTAGCGACGGTCCTGCTGGCAGCTCACGAGCGCGTCGGCGCCGGGGACGCGGGCGGCGGTGCGCGCCAGGTTGTCCCCGATCGTCTCGCCGAGCAGCGACTCGGCCGAGGCCCCGTGGGCGTAGGACAGCATTCGGGACGATCCTAATACGGTGTCGCCCGTGCTGCGAGGGGATCTTCTGAGAGATGTCCGGGTCGTGACCGCCGGCGGCGCCGCGCCCGCCATCGAGCAGACCCTGAGCCGCCTTGGCGCGCACGTCCAGGAGCTCGAAGGCGAGCCGCCGCCCGAGGCGGAGGTCCTCGTCTACGACGGCCGCCTGGTCTTCGAGACCGGGGGGGCCGCCGGCCTGGGCGCGGCGCTCGAGCAGGCGTGGAGCGCCGTCCACGCAGTTGCCACCCAGTCCCTCATTCCCGCCAGCCGGGGGCGCGTGATGCTGCTTGCGCCGCCGCAGGCAGCCGGCCCGCACGCCGCCGCCGCGCGCGAGGGTCTGGTCAACCTGGCCCGCACGCTCTCGATCGAGTGGGCCCGCTACGGGATCACCGCGACGGCGCTCCTGCCCGGCGCCGGCACGAGCGATCAGGCGCTCGGCGAGCTCGTGGCCTTCCTCGCCTCGCCGGCCGGTGCCTACTTCAGCGGCTGCCGCTTCGACCTGGGGCTCGTCCCCGCCTAGCCGCTCTCCTCGGCCCACGGCACGACCACGGCGTCCTCGTGTGGCGAGTCGCGCGCGACGACGTACTCGGCCGGCTCGGAGCCCGAGGTGTTCTCGAGCACGTGGGTCTCGCGCGGGGGCACGTAGACGAGGTCGCCGGGCTCGAGCGCCAGCTCCTGTTCCAGCCGGTCACCCCACCGCACGGTCAGCCGCCCCGAGATCATGTACACCGCGCTCTCGCAGTTCTCGTGGTAGTGCGGCCGCGACCGCGTCCCCGGCGGCACGCGGAAGACACCCATGTAGATGTTGTGCGCGCCGGCTGTGGTCTGCGAGATCTCCGCGCCGCCGATCACCCCGCGCGGGAGGTCGTGGTCGCTCTCGGGCTTGATCACCTGCATCAGTTCACCGAAGGGTCGGGAGGCATCCGGGCTACGAGCGCGTAGCTTCCGCCCTTGCGCGTGAGCACGGTCGACCACAGCTCGCGCGGCTCGTCGGTGAAGGCGTCCGAGCGCCGCGCGGGCTCGAGGATCCAGTCGCTCCGCTCCAGCTCCGAGTCGAGCTGCCCCGGACCCCACCCGGCGTGGCCGACGAAGGCCCGGCCCTCGCGCACTCCGGCCGAGACCGCCTCGGGCGAGGAGCCCGTGCCGAGCACCCCGATGTCGTCGAAGGCGATCAGCGCGGCATCGCTGGGGTCCTCGAACTCGGCCAGCACGATCACCGCCGAGGGCTGAACGGGACCGCCGATGTACAGGTGCTCCTCGAGATCGACGAGCTCCTCGAGCTCGGTCACCGCCTCCCCGACCGTGGTCTCCGACGGGCGGTTGAGCACCAGCCCGAGCGCGCCCTCCTCGTTGTGCTCGACGATGAGGACGACGGTCCGCCAGAAGTTCGGATCCAGCAGTGTCGGCCCGGCGATCAGCAGCGCTCCGCGCGCGGACTCCATGCCGCTGACTCTAGAGCCCCAGCGAGCGCCCCAGGATCTCCTTCATGATCTCGTCGGTCCCGCCGCCGATCGGCCCGAGCCTCGCGTCGCGGGCCGCTCGCGCGGTCTCGGGTTCGTCGCCGACGATGTCCAGGCACGCGTCCATCGCCTCGAAGGCCGCGCGCTGCGTGGCGAGCTTGGCGATCGTCACCTCGCGCACGGCGTCCTCGCCGTTCAGGTAGCGGCGCAGCGCGGCGTAGGTCACGGCGCGGCCGGCCTCGAGCCTCGTCGCCATCTCCGCGAGCCGGTGGCGCGTCGCCTGGCCGCGCGCTCCGCCCTCGACGGCCCGCCCGAACGCGACCTGCATCGCGCCGACTGCGCCCAGCGCCATCAGCAGCCGCTCCCACTGGAAGTTGGCCATGATCAAATAGAAGCCGCCGTTTTCCTGCCCGAGCAGGTTCTCCTCGGGCACGAATACGTCGTCGAAGGAGATGAGTGCGGTGTCCGAGGCGTGCCAGCCCAGCTTCTCGAGCGCGCTCGACTGAACGCCCTCACCGCGCTCGACGATCAGGAACGAGATCCCGCGGTGCCCGCCTTCTTCGCTGGTCCGCACCGCGGTGACGAGCACCTCAGCCCGGCAGCCCCCCGTGATGAACGTCTTGGCGCCGTTCACCACGAAGCCGCCGTCCACGCGCCTCGCCCGCGTGCGGATCGAGGCCACGTCCGAGCCGGCGTCGGGCTCGGTGATGGCCAGCGCGGCGATCTTCTCTCCGCGGATCCCGGGCACCAGGTAGCGCTGCTTGTGCTCCTCGGTCCCGAACTTCCAGATCGGGGGCAGCGCGATGCCCGAGTGCGCGCCGATCCCCGCCGCGAGTCCTCCCGACCCGCACCATGCCAGCTCCTCGCAGAACACCGCGTCGGCGATCGGATCGCCGCTGCCCCCGTACCGAGGCGGGAACTTCAGGCCGATGTAGCCGCGCTCGGCCAGCTTCGCGAACACGTCGTTTGGAAACCACCGCGCCTCCTCCCACTCGGCCGCATGCGGGCGAAGCTCCTCCTGCACAAACTTCCGGACCGCCGCCCGGAACTCCTCGTGCTCCTCGGTGAAGGGTGGGATAGGACGGCGCGCATGCGCGCCGTCCCCCGGCCGCGCATGCGCGGCCGGGCGGGTCGGCGCATGCGCCGACCCGAACATCGTCAAACCCCGTACGAGCGGCCGATCACCTCGAGCATGATCTCGTCCGTACCGGCCCCGATCCGGTTCAGGCGCAGATCGCGCCACGAGCGCTCGATCCCGTACTCCTTCATGTAGCCGTTGCCGCCGTGGATCTGGATGCACTCGTCGGCCACCTCGACCGCGATGCGTGAGGCGTAGAGCTTGGCCATCGTGATCTCGCGGACGGGATACTCGCCGTTCTGGAAGCGCCAGGCGGTCGTGTAGACCATCTGCCGAGCCGTCTCGATCTTGGTCGCCATCTCGGCGAACTTGTGGCGGATGACCTGGAAGCGCCCGATCGGGCGGCCGAACGCCGTGCGCTCCTTGGCGTACTGAAGCGTGCGGTCGAACACGTGCTGGGCTCCGGCCACCGCGCCCGCGGCGCCGATCAGCCGCTCGCCCTGGAGCTCCCAGGAGATGTGGTAGAAGCCCTTGCCCTCCTCGCCCAGCATGGCGCTCGCGGGCACGCGCACGTCCTGGAAGGCCAGGAGCGCCGTGTCGGAGGCGTGCATGCCGAGCTTCTGCAGGCGCTTCTCGCGGATCACGCCGGGCAGGTCCATCGGGACCAGGAACAGCGTGATCCCGCCGTGTCCGGCGTCCGGATCGGTCTTCGTGACGAGCACGATCGCGTGCGCGCGATGACCGTTGGTGATGAACGTCTTCGAGCCGTTGATCACGTAGTCGTCGCCGTCGCGCACGGCACGCGTCTTGATCCCGGCCACGTCGGAGCCGGCGTCGGGCTCGGTGATGCCGATGCAGAGGATCTTCTTGCCGGCGATCGCGGGGGCCGACCCACTCCTGCTTGTGCTCCTCGGTCCCGAAGGCCAGGATCGGCGGCATCGCCATGTCGGTCTGCACCGCCACGCCCATGGCCAGGCCGCCGCAGTGCGCGTGCGCCATCTCCTCGGCCAGCACGAGGCTCGTGTAGTAGTCGCCGCCCTGCCCGCCGTACTCCTCGGGCTTGTCCAGTCCCAGGAACCCGAGCTCGCCCATGCGCTCGAACACCCAGTCGGGGAAGGTCGTCTCCTCCCACTCCTCGGCGTGGGGCTGGAGCTCCTTGATCACGAAGCGCCGGATCGAGTCACGAAGCTGCTCGTGCTCGTCGGTGAAGATGAAGTGCTTTCGCTGGGTGGCGAAGTCTGGCTTGAGGACGTCGGCAGTGGTCATGGCGCGCACCGTAGCAAGTAGTACTTCCTACTTTCTACTTGGGCGGATAGCCTCTCTCTGTGGCGCGGGTAGAGAACGCATGCGCGGGGCCGTTCGGCGCCGTCTACGACTTCTGGATCGAGCGCGAGCCGGTGGCCGCGGTCGTAGGGCGACTGCTCTGGGGCATCGATACCCGGCCGATGTTCGCGAGCATGGCCCCGGCGGTTGCCGCCGTTCCGGACGGGGGCGTGATCATCGACGTGCCGTGCGGCGGCGGAGTCGCGTTCCGGGCGCTGCGCCCGGACCACCACGTTCGCTATCTCGCCGTCGACCTGGACGAGGCGATGCTCGCCCGGGCCAGGCGGCGAGGCCGTGAGCACCGGCTGGACCAGATCGAGTTCATGCTGGCCGACGTTCGCCAGATGCCGTTCGACGACGGCGAGGCCGACTTGTGCCTGACCTACAGCGGGCTGCACATGATTCCCGACCCCTGGCGTGCGCTGAACGAGATCGCGCGCTGCCTGCGCCCCGGAGGCGAGATCGTCGGCAGCACCTTCGTGTCTGACGGCGCACTGCGCCAGCGCCTCATCTTCGGCCTCGGGCGCCGCACCGGCCACGTGGCGCCGGCCGGGACGAGCGGCGATCTCGAGCGGTGGCTCGGCGACGCGGGATTCGAGGCGGTCGAGGTGCTCTCGCGCTCGGGCTTTGCCCTCTTCAGCGCCCGCAAGCCACAGTGAGGTAGCGTCGGCCCGTGAGCTACGAGACCCTGCTCTACGACGTCGCCGATCCGGGCGTGGCGACGATCGCGCTGAACCAGCCCGAGACGCGAAACGCCCTCTCCGACCAGCTGCTGAGCGAGCTGTGCACCGCGCTCGAGGCCGCCCGCGACGACGAGGGCGTCCGCTGCGTGGTGCTCACCTCCACCCACGAGCGCGTGTTCTCCGCGGGGGCCAACCTGGGCGGGTTCGCCGCCGACGTGCCGCTCATCCACAAGCACTTCGCCACCGAGCGCTTCCCGGCCATCTTCAAGCTGCTGGGCGAGCTCGGCAAGCCGTCGCTGTGCGCGGCGAACGGCCACGTGCTGGCCGGGGCGCTGGGGATCGCGCTGGCCTGCGACCTGGTGATCGCCAAGGAGGGGGTCCGCTTCGGGACGCCCGAGATCAACGTCGGGCTCTTCCCGTTCATGATCATGGCGCTCATCTACCGCAACGTGCCGCGCAAGAAGGTGGCGGAGCTGATGCTGCTGGGTGAGCAGATCCCGGCCCAGGATGCGGAGCGGATCGGGCTCGTCAACCGGGTGGTGCCGGAGGGGGAGTTCGACGGCGCCGTGCGGGAGTGGTCGGACAAGCTGGCCCGCAAGTCGCCCGCCCTGATGAAGCTCGGCAAGGACGCGATGTTCCGCCAGCAGGACATGGCGCTGGCCGAGGCGCTCGACTTCCTGCGCTCGCAGCTCACGATCGCCTTCTCGACCGAGGACGTCGAGGAGGGCGTGAAGGCCTTCTTCGAGAAGCGCGAGCCGGAGTGGAAGGGCCGCTGAGCACCGGCGCCGGCCCGTCTTGACGCCCGGCCGCGCCACCTGGCAAAGTGGAAAGTAGAACGTCTCACTTTCTGCGTGGCCACCGAAACTGACACTCACCGGAGTCTTCTGCGCCCTCTGGCCGAGGACCTGGCCGCGCGGCGCGAGAAGATCAAGCAGGGCGGCGGCCCGGAGAAGATCGAAGCTCAGCACGCGCGGGAGAAGCTGACCGCGCGCGAGCGGATCGACCTGCTGATCGACGAGGGCACGTTCGTCGAGCTGGGGATCCACGGCCGGCCGCACTTCTCCCAGCGGGCGATGGACGGCCGCGAGGCGCCCGCCGACGGCGTGATCACCGGCTACGGCAAGGTCGACGGCCGTCTGGTCGCGGTGGCCGCCTACGACTTCACGGTCATGGCGGGCTCGATGGGGATGACGGGCGAGCTCAAGGTCACGCGACTGCGCGAGCTGGCGCTGACCAAGCGGATCCCGATGATCTGGCTGCTCGACTCCGCCGGCGCCCGCATCCAGGAGGCGGTGGGGTCGCTCTTCGCCGGCAGCGGCCACCTCTTCCGCGAGGAGGTCGTGATGTCCGGGGTGATTCCCCAGGTCGCCGCGCTCATGGGACCGTGCGCGGCGGGCACGGCCTACATCCCGGGGCTGGCCGACTTCGTGCCCATGGTCCGCGGGCGCGGGTCGATGGCGCTCGCCGGGCCGCACCTCGTGCGCGCTGCGGTGGGGGAGGACGTCACCCAGGAGGAGCTCGGAGGCTCGCGCGTGCACTGCCGCAAGTCGGGGGTGGGGGACCTCGAGGTGGCCGACGACGAGGAGTGCATCGCGAAGATCAGGGAGTACCTGAGCTACTTCCCCTCGCACAGTGGCGAGGCGCCGCCGCTTCGTGAGCCGGCGGACCCGATCGACCGCGGGGACGAGGAGCTGCTCGACGTGTTGCCCGACTCCAACCGCAAGCCGTACGACATGTACGAGGTGATCCGCCGGATCGTCGACGACGGCAGCTACTTCGACCTCAAGCCCCAGTGGGCCAAGACGATCATCACCTGCCTGGCCCGCTTCGGCGGCCGCCCGGCCGGGATCGTCGCCAACCAGCCCCGCCAGCTGGGGGGCATCCTCGACAACGACTCGGCCGACAAGGCCGCACGCTTCATCAACCTCTGCAACGCCTACGGGATCCCGCTGGTGTTCCTGATGGACGTGCCGGGCTTCATGGTCGGGACGAAGGTCGAGGAGGCCGGGATCATCCGCCACGGGGCCAAGATGCTCTACGCCACCGCCAACGCCACCGTGCCCAAGGTCACGGTCGTGCTGCGCAAGGCCTACGGCGCCGGCTACTACGTGATGTGCGGCCGTGCCTACGAGCCGGACCTGATCGTGGCCTGGCCGAGCGCCGAGATCAGCGTGATGGGCGCCGAGGGGGCGGTCGAGATCATCTTCCGCAAGCAGGTCGAGGAGGCCGAGGACCCGGCGGCCAAGCGCCAGGAGCTGATCGAGAACTTCCGCCGGATCATCGACGTGTACGTCGCGGCGGGCAACGACATGATCGACGACGTGATCGACCCGCGCGAGACCCGGGCCGCGATCTGCCGAGGCCTGGAGATGGCGGCCGGCAAGCACGTCGAGCGTCCGCCGAAGCGAAGCGGCGTGGTGCCCGTATGAAGCCCGCCGTCATCACGTGCGCGATCTCGGGCGCGATCGCCAACCGCGACCAGTGCCCGGCGATCCCCTACACGCCCGCGGAGTACGCCGCCGAGGCGCGGCGGATCGTGGACGAGGGGGGCGTGCACATCCACATCCACGCCCGCAGCCCCGACGGAAAGCCGAGCTACGAGGTGGAGGACTTCCAGGCCATTCGCGACGCGATCGTGGGCGAGGTGGCAGACGCCGCGATCATCAACTTCTCGACGGGGACCGTCGGGGTGCCGGTCGAGAAGCGGGTGGCCTACCTGGAGGCGTGCCGGCCCGAGGTGGCGGCGCTCAACATGGGCTCGATGAACTACGCCAAGTACTCGCGCTCGCGCCGGGACTTCGTGTTCAAGTTCGTGTTCACCAATCCCTTCGAGGAGATCATCGAGCTGCTGCAGGCGATGCGGCGCCTGGGCATCAAGCCCGAGCACGAGTGCTTCGACCTCGGCCATGTCGGCTCGCTCGAGCCGCTCGTCGAAATGGGTCTGCTCGACGCGCCGCTGCACGCGGACTTCGTCATGGGCGTGGTCGGCGGCGTGCCGGCGAGCGCGCTGAACGTGGCCGCGATGGCGCGCAACATGCCCGCCGGCGATCACCACTGGGGGGTGATCGGGATCGGTCGCGACCAGTGGATGCTGGTGGCTGCGGCGCTCACGCTGGGCGGCTCGGTCCGGGTTGGGCTCGAGGACAACTTCTACCTGCCCGGCGGCGAGATGGCGCGCTCGAACGGCGAGCTGGTGGCCAAGGCCCGCCAGATGACCGAGGACGCCGGGCGCCGGCCGGCCACGGTGCAGGAGGCGCGCGAGCTGCTGGGGATCAGGAGCCATGCCTCTACCGCTTGAGGGACTGCGCGTCCTGGATCTGAGCCGCCTGCTGCCGGGCGGCTTCTGCTCGCTGATGCTGGCCGACTTCGGGGCCGAGGTGATCAAGGTCGAGGACACCGGGCTGGGCGACTACGTGCGCTGGTCACCGCCCTACTACGAGGGCGCCGAGCAGAGCGCGCGCGGCGCCCTGTTCCTCGCCCTGAACCGCGGCAAGCGCTCGATCCGGGTGGATCTGAAGACCGAGGCGGGCAAGGAGGTGCTGCTGCGGCTGGCCCGCGAGGCCGACGTGCTGCTCGAGTCCTTCCGGCCGGGAGTGCTCGACCGCCTGGGCGTCGGCTACGAGCGCCTCCGGGCCGAGAACCCGCGGCTCGTGTATTGCGCGATCACCGGCTACGGGCAGGACGGCCCGGCGCGCGAGCGCTCGGGTCACGACATGAACTACCTGGGGCTGAACGGCCTGCTCGGGCTGACCGGTGAGGCTGAGGGACCGCCGGTGCAATCGGCGGGCCAGATCGCCGACATCGGCGGTGGCGCCCTGATGGGAGCGGTGGGCGTGCTGGTCGCGCTGCGCGAGCGCGAGCGCTCGGGCGAGGGGCAGTTCGTGGACTGCTCGATGTTCGACGGAGCGCTGTCGTGGCTGGCGCTGGTCGCGGCCGAAGCCCTGGCCACCGGCCAGGCGCCACGGCGCGGAGCGCTTCAGCTCGCGGGCTCGCTCACCTGCTATCGCCCCTACCGCTGCGCCGACGGCTACGTCACCCTCGGCGCACTGGAGCCGAAGTTCTGGAAGGCGTGGTGTCTCGGGGTCGGACGCGAGGACCTGGTCGATCACGCCTTCGACCCGCCGGGTTCCGACGCGCACAAGGCGGTTTGCGAGGTCTTCGCCGGGCGCAGCCGGGCGCAGTGGCAGGCGTTTGCCTCCGAGCACGACTGCTGCCTGGAGCCGGTGCTCGAGCTCGACGAGGCGCTGCGCTCCGAGCTCGTGTCCGCCCGCGAGATGGTGGTGGAGATCGCTCAGCCCGGCGCCGAGCAGCCGGTCCGGCTGCTGGGTGCGCCCGTGAAGCTCAGCCGCACGCCGGCCGCGCCCGAGCGGGGAACCGGACCGGGTCTCGGCGAGCACACCGACGAGGTCCTGCGCGAAGCCGGGTTCAGCTCGGAGGAGATCGCGGCGCTGCACGAATCGGGCGCCGTGGCGGGGCCCGCAGCGTCGGCGCAGGGCTCGTTCCTGCGGGCATGAGCATCGCGGCCGGCAACGGCATGCTGAAGATGTCGGAGCTGGCAGAGCGCTCGGGCGTGAGCGCCGGGACGATCAAGCACTACCTGCGCGAGGGCCTGCTCGACTCCGGCGACGAGGTCGTGCGCACGAGCCGCAACATGGCCTACTACCCGGTCGAGTTCGTCGAGCGGATCCGCCTGATCAAGCGCCTGCAGGAGGAGCGCTTCATGCCGCTGCGGGTGATCAAGGAGGTGATGAGCGCAGATCCTGAGCGGGCGACGCGGCTGATCGAGCTCGAGGACCGCATCCTCGAGCGCGCGATCGAGGCCGGGGAGACCGGACGCGTGTCGCGGGCGCGCGTGCGCGAGACCTACGGGCTGCCGCACAACGTGCTCGCGCGGCTGGAGGAGATCGGAGTCCTGACGCCGAGCTCGCGCGGCTACGACGCCGACGACGTGGCGATCATCGAGGCGATCTCACGCTTCCGCGCCGGAGGCTACGAGGAGGCGCTGGGCTTCACCGTCTACGACACGCTGCGCTACCGCGACGCGCTGGGCCCACTGGTCGAGGAGGAGGTCCGCGTGCTGCTGGACCGGCTGGCCGGCCAGGTCGAGGTCGACCGCGCGGTGGAGATCATCGCCTCGGGCGCCGAGCCGCTGCGCGAGCTGATCGGCGCGATGCACTCGAAGCTGCTGCTCGCGGCGCTGCGAGGCATTCACCAGCGGGGCGGCGACGGCTAGGCGCGGCTCAGCCCGCAGTCCACGAGACGCGTGCTCCGGCGCGGCCCGTCCAGACTCCCGTGTTCCGCCAGTCCTCGGGACGCGCGGTACGGTCGTCCCCGGCCTCGGCGGCCTGACTCTCGACGCGCCACTCCGCACGCTCGTAACGAAGCTCTCGCAAGCGGTGTGCGAGCTGGTCGCGAGTTGCTCGCAGCTCTGCCACGCTCAGAATCCGTGGCGCTGATTCGGTGCCCGCACGATCCAGCGGGCTCAGCGGCTCGAGCCGCGCCAGCTCTTGCTCTAGCTGCTCGATCTCTTCGTAGAGCGCTTTGCGCTCGCCGCGATCGGGCGCGGGCGACACCGTTTCGCTCACATACAGCGCGGCAGCCAGCTCTCGGCGCTCGACGCCCGCCCGGTGCGCATTCGCGATCGCAGCCTCCGCGGCATTCACGAGCGCGGTGTTCGGCCGCGCGCTCCGCGCCACGAACGTGCCGCGGCCCTGCTCGGAGACAAGCAGCCCCTGCTCCTCCAGCTTCGCGAACACGGCGCGCACGGTGTTGACGTTGACCCCGGCGGATTCGGCGACTTCCCGGAGCCCGGGAAGACGCGCACCGGATGGGAGCGCTCCGGCCCAGATCAGCGTGCGCAGCTTCCAGACGAGCTGTGTGCCGAGTGGCACCTCACTGTCTCGATCGAGCGCGAAGTCGAAGGTGCTAGCCACTATGCCATCAGGCTAACACTCATACGGGCTAGATCTCGCTACTTGACCAGCACAGCAGCGCCGCGTTACGATACTGTGCTAGCAGAGTAGATCACTACCGCAGGAGAGATAGTGGTTCGAGCCGCCGCTGACCGGGCGTTCCTGCCGACCAAGAACGTGCTGGAAGAGGTTGGGAACATGATGATCCTGACCGGCAAGACGGTGGTCGCGGCGGTGCGGCCGCCGTATCCGTACGGGCCTGAGTTCGCCGGCCAGTTTTTGTTCGCCATCAAGCTGTGCTGGTTCCCGCTACTCGTCTCGACGGTCGCCTTCGGCTATGGCGCGCCGGGTCTTCAGGGCGCGGACTTCCTTGTCCTCTTTGGCGCGCTGGACCGTCTGGGTGGGTTCTTCGTGCTCGCCTCGATCCGCGAGTTCGCGCCCTTCGTCGACTCGATCATCCTGGCCGGCGTGGCGGGCACGGCGATCACCGCCGATCTCGGCGCGCGCAAGATCCGCGAGGAGCTCGACGCGCTTCAGGTGCTGGGTGTCGATCCGATCAAGAACCTCGTCGTGCCCCGCTTCCTGGCCTTGATGCTGGTCACGGGGCTGTTCGACGTCTACGCGCTGCTGTTCGGCGTCTTCGGCGGGATCCTCGCCACGCTCGTCAACAACGCGCCGCTGGGGCCGTTCTGGGCCACGTTCTTCAACAACGCGGACACGACCGATCTGTGGGGGTCGCTTGTGAAGACGACGATCTTCGGCGCGATCATCGCGATGGTCTGCTGTTACAAGGGGATGACCGCCTCGGGCGGGGCCGAGGGGGTGGGGCGCGCCGTCAACCAGGCCGTGGTGATCGCCTTGTTGGGCGTGTTCGCGTTCAACTACGCCTTCACCCAGACTCTTCTCGCCACTCACCCCGAGATCACCTCGATCGCCAAGTGACGACGGTCAGGGGCATCCGCTGATGGGAGAACTGCTTGCAGGGCCGAGGGGATGGGTCGACTCCTTCGGCGAGATGGTCAAGTTCGGCGGGAGGATGGTCGGTGAGATCTACCGGCTGAAGGTTCTGAAGTTCTTCGGCGAGGCGCTGCGACAGTCCGGGATCCTGATCATCTCCTCCACGCTCGTGATCTGGGGCCTTGTGTTCTTCACGGGCCTCGAGTGCGGGGTCGAGGGCGCCTACTTCACCCAGGCCCAGGGAACGCCGGCGTATGCCGGTGTGTTCTCGGCCTGGTGCGACCTGCGCGAGCTGGTCCCCTACGCGTTCGGATACATGATGTCGGCCAAGGTCGGGACCGGTCTCGTCGCCGAGCTGGGCTCGATGCGGATCTCGGACGAGATCGACGCGCTCGAGGTGATGGGCATCAGCGGCATGACCTTTTTGTGCGCGACGCGCCTGCTGGCGGCCTGGCTGGTGCTGCCGTTCGTGTACCTGTGCTCGATCGGCGCCGGCTTCCTGGCCAGCTACGTCGTGGTCGTGCAGCAGATCGGCTACGTGTCCTCGGGCGGGTTCTTTCTCATCTTCTGGCAGTTCCAGAACCCGCCGGATCTCTTATTCAGCTTGATCAAGGCCATGTGCATGGCCACGCTGATCGTGATCGTCGGCTGCTACTACGGCTACAACGCAAGCGGCGGCCCGGTCGGCGTCGGCACCGCCACGGCCAAGTCGATGGTCGTGAACATCGTTGGCGTCCATGTCATCGGAATGCTCGGTACGCAGCTCTTCTGGGGCGCCAACCCGAGGGCACCAATAGGAGGCTGACAATGCCAGCTGCCACCCAAGAACGACCTAGAGCGGGACGCGGGCTCACCGAGATAAGCCGCACGGGCTCTGCTGCCGCGCGCGCTGACCTGCGAGCACAGATCGCGCGGTTGGAGCGCCGCCTCGGAGGTCTCGCATTCGAGCTCGGCTGTGCGGGACGAGCGCTGCCCCTGCCCGCCCAGTCGCCGGCCGGGGCGCGTGGTCTGGCCGCGCCGCGCGTGCTTTCGTTGGGCGAGCTGGAGAACGTCCGAGACGGTCTCGTCGCTCAGGCTGAGGCCGCTGAGCGCGCAGTGCGAGGCTGCTCGGAGGCCGAGGCCAAGGCCCGCTGGCGCCTTGAGCGGATGCTCGACGAGCCCGGTGAGCATCGCTTTGAGATCGTCTACGGCTCTGAGCTCGGCGTGCCCGGCTGCGGGGCGTACCAGGTCCGCCCGCGTCTGGGGCTGCTCGGCGTGCTGTTCGACTGGTGGTGTGTGAAGCTATCGTCGGGGTGCCCGTAGCCGTGGCCCAGCTCTCCGGCTCAGCGGGGGCTACCCGTAGGTCGAGAGCATCACCAGCGGGCGTCGTGCGCTTCCATCACCCCGTAGCCCTCGGTGAGCTCCGGGCCGCCCGGTAGGTGGCCGGCGAAGGTGCCGAACGGCTGGCGGTAGTCGCTGGCCAGGAGCAGCAGGTTCTGGCGGCGCGCGAGCGTGGCCTCGGAGGCGAAGGTGAGGCTGCCGACGCTTGACAGGTCGGGTGCGAACGCGACAGGGCCGGGCTCCTGCACCCGGCCATCGAGCCATACCGAGCGCTCGCTGTGGACCGGAGGGTCATTGACACCCTCGACCAGGTTCCACGCCACCTCGCGCCCGCCGATCGCGCAGCCGACGCCGGCCGACCACCGCCACCTCGTGTGCCGGGGGTAGTAGGCGGCTGTGTCGTCGATCACCGCCCGCCCGCTCACGGCGATGAGCTCGCCGTCCAGGTTCAGAGTGCCGTGCGCGTTGATCCCGCCTTGCTTGCGCGTCCAGGCGTAGGCCTCGCCGCAGGGACAGACCGTCTCGATGCCGGGTGTCTCATCCAGTTGCAGATCGAGCTGGATCCCGGCATCCAGTACCCGCACCCGGTCACCGCGCATCTGCACGCCCCCGCGCCCAGCGACGCTTCGCTCGTGCAGCCGGCGGCTCGTCCGGTCCCACACGGCCCAGAAGGCCTGACGGGCGGGGCCGACTCGTACGGCGGCGACGCAGAGCATGAGCTCGGGCCCGAACACCCCGACGTAGCGCCATGCCTTCAGCGGCCGCAGGCCGGCGCGGGCGGGCATCGGATGCGGGGGGAGCGGGAGTGCCGCCAGCTCGGGCGGTCGCGGCGACCCGAAGGTGCCGCGGTAGGGGAGCGAGTCCAGCGCCCAGCCCCGGTTATCCTTCATCCGTCACCTGTTGACTGACCGGTCAATCGACTTGGTCTCCGGAGAGAGAGGTTCATTGCGCGCGGGCGCCGTCCAGCTCAACTCGACCGAGGACACCGACCGCAACCTCGAGATGGCCGACCGCCTCGTGCGCGCGGCGGCGGGCCGCGGTGCTGACCTCGTCGTGCTGCCCGAGAAGTGGAGCGTACTCGGGCGCCCCGACCAGATGACGCAGGCCGCGCAGCCGCTCGACGGCGAAGCCATCGGCTGGGCCCGCGCGATCGCCCAGGAGCTTTCGATCGACCTCGTCGCGGGCTCGATCGTCGAGCGCGTGCCCGACCAGGCGAAGGCCTTCAACACGAGCGTTCACCTGGGACCCGACGGCGAGATGCGGGCGGTCTACCGGAAGATCCACCTGTTCGACGTCGAGGTCGACGGCGTGGTGTACGCCGAGTCCGAGAACGAGCAGCCGGGCGAGGACATCGTCCTCTCCGAGCTCGGCGACGGCCACGAACTCGGGATGACGGTCTGCTACGACATCCGCTTTCCCGAGCTCTACCGGGTGCTCGCCGTGCGCGGGGCCGAGGTCATCTCGGTTCCGAGTGCCTTCACACTGACCACGACACGCGATCACTGGGAGACGCTCGTGCGGGCACGGGCGATCGAGAACCAGTGCTTTGTGATCGCCCCCAACCAGATCGGACCGCATCCGCCCGGAAATCGCTCGGGGGGCCGCTCGTTGATCGTCGATCCGTGGGGGCTCGTCCTGGCCGGCGCCGCGGACACCGAGACGGTGATCGTGGCCGATCTCGACTTCGACGTGCTGCAGGACGTACGCGGCCGGCTTCCGTCGCTGGCCGGACGCCGCCCGGAGACCTACGGGTGGGAGATCTGATGGCCTCGGCTTCGAGCGCCGCGGTCGACAAGCGCCGGCTGATCCTCGACGCGGCCGTGCGCGTGTTCGCGCGGCAGGGCTTTCACACCTGCCGCGTCTCGGACATCGCCGACGAAGCGGGCGTGGCCTACGGCCTCGTCTACCACTACTTCTCCTCCAAGGAGGAGATCCTCGACACGCTGTTTCTCGAGCGCTGGGACGTGATGCTGGCCGCGATCGCCGAGGCCGACGCCCGCGAGCCCACGCCCAAGCAGAAGCTCCACGCGATCGCTTCTTTCATCATCGACTCCTACCGCCACGACCCCGAGCTGATGAAGGTGATCATCGTCGAGGTGACGCGTGCGGCGAACACCTTCGGGCGGACGCATTTGGCCAAGATCCGCGACGCCTACGCGCAGATCGCCGGCATCGTCGCCCGGGCCCAGGAGGAGGGCTTTTTCCGCCGCGAGATCACGCCCGAGTTCGCCGCCCTGGCCTTCTACGGCTGCGTGGAGCAGGTCCTCACGGGCTGGATCTTCGACAGCATCCCGGTGAGCGAAGAGGAGCTCGAGCGCGCCAAGACGCTGATCGTCGAGACGATTTGCGGCGGCCTCGAGGGGTAGCCCCGGGGCTCGCCGTGGCCGGCCTTCCGCCGAGTCTGATTGAATCCGGCGCGATGACGGAGAGCCCGTTGGTCAAACGCCTGCTCTGGTCGGGCCTACTCGCCGGGTGCGGAGCCCTCGCGAGCGTGGCCACGACGCGGGCCGCGACTCTGGTCTGGCGACGCGTCTTCGACGAAGATCCTCCCGAGTGACCGAGCAGCCGCAGAGCCCAGAGACCGGCGCAGAGGGCACCGAGCCCGAGTGGCAGCCGGGCGAGGCGTCCGGCGACAGCCCGCCGCCTGTGGAGAGCGCCGCCGAATCTCCGGCGCAGTCCGAGGGCACGACCTCTGAGTTTCCCGCCGCCTCCGCGGAGAGCGGCTCCTCGGGTGAGACTGCGGCGGCCACACCCGAGACATCGGCGACCGCACCCGAGCCGCCGGCCGAATCCTGGGCCGCCTCGCAGCCGTCGGCCGCCGGCAGCGCCTCCAGCGGCATCGTCGAGCCGCCTCCCGCGGCGCCTGTCCCGCCGCCCGCCTCGGGCTCCTATACCGCCCCCCAGGTTCCCAGTCCGGCTTCCGAGCGGCCCGAGGTGGCCGTCGGCGCCGCATTCGCCGGTGGTTTCGTACTAGCGATGATCCTCAAGCGCCTTGCCCGCTGAGAACTCACCCGAGAACATCGCGGCCGCCATCACGGAGGTCTCCGAGCGCCTCACCGTGCTCGTCCGCGAGGAGATCGAGCTCGCCAAGGCCGAGGTGGGGGAGAAGGCATCGAGCATCGCCCGCGGTGCGGCGGCCGTGGCGGCCGGCGCGGTTTTCGGGGTGTTCGCGCTCGTCCTCGGGCTGATGACGCTGGCCTGGGGGCTCAACTCGCTGATCGGCTCGCTGTGGATCGGATTCGCGATCGTGTTCGTCATCCTCCTCCTGGCCACGGCCGGCGCCTTCCTGTTCGCGCTGCGCAAGCTGCGCGTGGGCGCGCCCACGCCGACGATGGCAATCGACGAGGCCAAGAAGATCCGCGGCACGATTCAGGCGAAGACGGAGGCGAGCGGCTGATGCCGACCCGCTCGCCGGACGAGATCCGCGCCTCGATCGAGCAGAACCGTCAGGAGCTCGGGACCTCGCTGGAGAAGCTCCGGACCGAGGTCGTGCGCGTCACCGACTGGCGCAGCCAGATCCGCCGCCACCAGACGCCGGTGGTGGTCGGTGCCGGCATCGCGGGGTTCGTGATCGGCGGCGGCTTCGCCGCCCTCGGCGCCCTCGCCTTCGGTCGCCGGCGCTAGACGGTCCGGCGCGGACTGAGCACGATCAGGTTCGACACCGGGCGCGGCGCCAAGGGCGCCTCGCTCTGAGCATCGGCCCGTGACGCCGCCTTGCACAGCGCCAGTACGAGCACGGCGATCGAAAACCAAGCCAAGCCGGCGATCAACGCGATTGTCATCAGATCCACGGTCCTCCGCTCCTAAGCGGTAATCATTCCCTTCCCTACGGACACGATCCGGAGGGGGGAAGTTATGTGGAGGTTTGCCGGGCTAACCCTCGCGTCGGCTTACAACAACGAGCTCGGAATTCCTCCTGCACCGAGGAGTCCCGGGCCCACGTGGGTGCCGATCACCGGCCCGATCTCGGAGATGACCCGCGGCTCGCAGCCGAAGATCTCGGTTCCGCGCGCCGCCAGCTCGTGAGCTTCGCGGGGTGCCTGGATGTGCTGCACCATCCAGGCGTCGGCGCCGTCTTCCTTGCGGCTCGAGAGCAGGTCGACCATGCGCTCGAAGGCGCGGCGCGAGGTCCTGACACGCTCGATCGGCGTGATCTCTGATTCGACGGTGAGGATCGGCTTGATCTTCAGCGCCGACCCCAGCCAGGCCTGCGCTCCGGCGATCCGGCCGCCACGCCGCAGGTATTCGAGCGTGTCGATGGCAAACCACATCTTCAGCGACGCGCGGGCGCGTTGTGCGCGCTCCGCCACAGCGCGCCCATCGGCGCCGTCGCGGGCGGCTGCGGCGGCCGCGAGGACGACGAGACCCTCGCCCCCGCACGCGCTTGCGGAGTCGATCACGTGGACGCGCTCGGCGCGGCCGCCGAGCTGCTCGCGCGCCTGCTCGGCTGAGCGCACGGTCCCGGACATGCCCCCGGCCAGGTGGATCGACACCACGTCGTGCCCCTCCTCGAGCAGGGGCTCGTAAACGGCCAGGAAGTCGCCGATCGAGGGCTGGGACGTGGTCGGAAGCTCGGGCGCCGTGCGCAGCCGCTCGTAGTAGTCGTCGTAGTCGGTGATGTCACTTTCGCGCTGCGCCTGTCCCTGCCAGTGGACGTACAGGCTGACCTGATGGATGCCCTGCTCGGCCAGCAGCTCGCGCGGCAGGTAGTGACAGGTGTCGGTGACGATCGCGACCGGCATCGAGCGAGCACCCTATAGGCTGCCGCCGCGTGGCGTCCCGGACGCTTGTAACCGGCGCGACGGGCTTCATCGGCTCGCATCTGACCCGGCTTCTGCTCGCCCGCGGGGATGAGGTTCGCGTCCTCGTCCGGCGTGAATTCGCGCGGACCGCCCTCGACGGTGGCGAGGTCGAGACCGTGCGGGCCGACGTCCGCGACCGACGTGGCGTCCGCCGCGCCATGCGCGGCATCGACCGCGTCTTTCACCTCGCCGGCACGACCAGCCTCGTCCTGCCGCGCCGCGAGGTGTTCTCGCTGAACCTCGAGGGCACGAGGGTCGTGCTCGAGGAGGCCCTGCGGGCAGAGGTCGCGCGCGTCGTCTACACGTCGTCGGTGGCGGCGGTCGGCCCGGCGCCGCCGGGCTCGACTGCCGATGAGTCGAGCCCGTGGGACGCCGGCCGGTTCGCGATCCCCTACGTCGACTCCAAGCACGAGGCCGAGGCGGCGGCGATGCGGCTGCTGGGTCGAGGTCTTCCGCTCGTCGTCGTGAACCCCGCGCACGTGATGGGAGCGGGTGATCCGGGTCGCTCCTCCACCGTGCTCGTGCGGCGGTTCATGCGCCGGCAGATCCCGGCCTACGTCGACGGCACGCTCAACATCGTCGGGGTGCAGGACGTGGCCCGTGGGCACCTCCTCGCGGACGAGCAGGGTCGCGTCGGCGAGCGCTACATCCTCGGGAACCGCAATTTCACCTTCGATCGCCTCTTCTCCGACCTGGCGAGGCTCTCCGGGGTGGAGGCTCCCGCCCTGAAGCTTCCCGCGCCGGTGGCCCTGGCGCTCGCGGCGACGGGCGCGCGCGTCCCGGGCCTGACGGTGCCGGCGGCGACCGAGGTCAGAGCCGCGTCGCTCAACTGGGCGTTCTCGAGCGCGAAGGCCAAGCGCGAGCTCGGCTACAGGACGGCGCCGCACGAGGACGCCCTGGAGGCGACCGTCAGGTGGTACCGGGAGCGCGATCGCGGTGAGCTGGCTCCGGCGGGTGCGCGCCAGCCGCTTGCCATCCGCGCGGTGGCGGGCATAGTGAACAGGGTGAGCTGAAGATGGCCGTGCTCTATCGCTGCAACACCCCGACCAACTGGCTGTGCCCGTGCGGCAAGGTCGTCCGCGCGCTGGACCGCGACGGGATCGAGTTCGAGCAGGTCGTGGTGCCGCAGCGCCGCTCGCGCCGGCCCGAGGTGGAGGCGCTGACCGGCCAGCGACGAGTGCCCGTGCTCGTCATCGACGGTGAGACGATCTGCGACTCGCGCCGCATCGTCGAGCACCTGGAGTGGCGTAGGGAGCAGGACTAGGCGAGGAGGGCGCCGACCGCCGCGCGGCTCACCGGACGAGCCACGCCCCGCTCGGTGACCAGGGCGGTCACGAGCGCGGCCGGAGTGACGTCGAAGGCCGGGTTGCGGCAGGCGACGTCGGGCAGCGTCGTCGGCGCGCCGGCGATGGCGCGGACCTCATCCGGGCCGCGCTGCTCGATCTCGATCTCCGCGCCCGACGGGCACCCGGGGTCGATCGTCGACGCCGGGCCGGCGACGACGAACGGGATGCCCGCGGCATGGGCGGCGAGCGCGAGCGCGTAGGTCCCCACCTTGTTGGCCACGTCGCCGTTGGCGGCCACGCGGTCGCAGCCGACGATCACGGCGTCGACGGCTCCGCCCGCGATCAATCCCGCCGCGGCGGAATCCACGATCAGCTGATGCGGGATGCCGAGCCTCCCCAGCTCGTACACGGTCAGCCGCGCGCCCTGGAGCAGCGGCCGCGATTCGGTGGCGATCGCTTCCTCCAGCACCCCCCGCCGCCAGAGCTCGTCGACGACGGCCAGCGCCGTCCCGCGCCCGGGAGCCGCCAGTGAACCGGTGTTGCAATGCGTGAGCACCCGCCGCGCCGAGCTCAGAAGCTCCGCGCCGCCCGCGGCGATCGCCTCGCTCGCCTGCTCCTCCTGGCCCTCGATGGCGCGCGCCTGTGCGAGCGCGGCTTCGTATGCCTGGGCAGGGGCGGCGGCGAGAGCCGCCGAGGCCACGCGATCGACGGCCCAGGCGAGGTTCACCGCGGTTGGCCGCGCCGCGCGCAACATGTCTGCCGCCCGCTGCACCGCACCTGCGGGATCGGGCGCGTCGGCCAGCTCGAGCACGACCCCGTAGCCGGCGGCGACTCCGATCAGCGGCGCGCCGCGGATCTTCAGCGCACGGATCGCGTCGGCGACGGCCGCGGCCGAGCGCAACTCGAGCTCGTGCTCCTGCCAGGGCAGGAGCGTCTGGTCAAGCGCCCACAGGGCCTGGCCGTCGAAGCGCAGCGCGGCGGCCGGCGCGCGCGGGGTGTCCGTCGCGGCCATCGCCGCCTACGCCTCAGGCGAGACGGTTCTCGATCGAGAGCGGCGCCTGCTCGGGCTCGGGCTGCTCGGGCTCCTCGGCCGTTCCGGCATCGAGGCCCAGCGCCTGCTGCAGCTCACCCGACTGGTACATCTCAGTGATGATGTCGCAGCCGCCGACGAGCTCGCCGTCGACGAACAGCTGCGGGATCGTCGGCCACTGGGACAGGCCCGAGAGCTCCTGGCGGATGCGCGGGTCCGGGAGCACGTCGACGGCGGCAAACGGCCGGCCCAGCGACTGCAGGATCGCCACCGTACGGGCGGAGAAGCCGCACATCGGCTGCTCGGGCGTGCCCTTCATGAACAGGATCACCGGGTTCTCGGTGATCGCGCTCTGGATCGCGTCGCGCATCGGATTGGACGTCTCTTCGCTCATTGGCTGCTCTCCTTCTCTGAAGCCTTGGTCTGGATCGAAAGCGCGTGGATGCGGTCCCCGAGCTCGGTGCCGAACACGTCGTAGACGAGCCGGTGCTGAGCGATGCGGTTCAGGCCCTCGAAGGCCGGCGCGGCCACGACCGCGTTGAAATGGTGCCCGTCGCCCGTGACCTCAGCCTGGGCACCGGGGATACCAGCCTCGATCCGTTGCTTGAGCTCCTCCGGCGTTACCGACACGCCTCAAGCGTAGCGATGCAGGTGCGGCGGCCGAGGGGTCTCGTCGGCTTCGCGATCGTCCCTTCCCGAGCCGACATTCCCATGGCTATACTGAATGAAGCATGATCACGCTCACCGACAAGGGTGCCGAGAAGGTCCAGGAATTCCTCTCCGCCCAGGCTGCCGCGGCCGAGACCGCGGGGCTCCGGGTCGGGGTACGCGGCGGCGGCTGCTCGGGTTTCCAGTACGCGCTCGCGTTCGACGAGCAGCGCGCGGGTGACACGGTGTTCGAGGACAAGGGGATCAGGCTCCTGGTCGACACCCCGAGCCTGCCCTACGTCAAGGGCTCCGTGATCGACTTCGTCGACGGCCTCCAGGGCGCCGGTTTCAAGGTCGAGAACCCGAACGTGATCGCGGCCTGCGGCTGCGGCTCCTCGTTCCGCGTCGCGGACGAGGAAGAAGTCTCAGCGGTCTAGCGCCTCGGCCCGCCCCTCACGCCGGGCGTGGCGTCCAGCGATCGCCATAGGTAGCGGCACGCCAGCGTCCTGTAGGGCCGCCAAGGTTCGGCGACCCGCTCGATCTCGGCGGCCTCGGGCAGCTCGGGCAGGCCGTAGCGGAGCATCACGGCGCGCCTGATTCCCAGATCGCCGACCGCGAGGACGTCGGGGCGCTGCAGGTGGAAGATCAGGAACATGTGCGCGCTCCAGGTGCCGAGGCCGCGCACGGCGACGAGCTCCGAGATCACCTCCTCGTCGGGAAGCTGATCGAGGCGCTCGAGCTCGAGCGCGCCATCGAGCACGTGCTCGGCCAGCGAGCGCAGAAAGGTCACCTTGGCCCGGGAGAGTCCGGCCGCCGCCCGCAGCTCGTCAGGGTCGTCGGCGAGGACCTCGGCCGGGGTAGGCGTGCGGCCGCCGAAGCGATCGGTGAGCCGGGCGTAGATCGCGCGCGCCGCCTTGGTCGAGAGCTGCTGGCCGACGATCGAGCGCACGAGCGCTCCGTAGTGATCGTTGGGGCGCCCGGCGCGAGGATCGCCGAGGCCATCGACCCCGATCTCGTCGATCAGCGAGCGCATCACTGGGTCGGCCGCGCGCAGGTGCTCGGCGGCCGTGGCGCTCAAGGGGCGGTGACGGTCAGCGCGGCGCCGTCCAGGGCGCCCAGAGCCCGCTCGACCGAGCACGAGATGCACGTGAAGGTCGGGGTGTCCCGCAGCGTGTAGGCGCTCGACTCGGTCGTGCGCAGACGCTGGACGAGGTCGAGGAAGTCGGCCGGGTTGTCGGTCTCGAAGGCGACCACGAACTCCTGGTCGTCGAGGCCGAACGAGTAGCTCGTGTTGAGGTCCACCGACGGGTACTCACGCCCGACCTTGATGTGCTCCTGCATGATCCGCCAGCGCTCGTCGGCGGGCAGCGAGTACCACGCGCGCGTCTTGACGAAGGGATAGACGAACAGGTACCTGCCGTGGGCCGGCCGGACCTCGAGCCGGGACTCGTCTGAGTACTCCGAAGGCTTCGTCATGGCCAGCAACGAATAGGGGGTGGTGCACCATTTCATAAGGCCGCTCTGGGCCAACACGACGTGGAACTCGTGGATGCGCTCCAGGTTCTGCGCCTGGCTCAGCAGCATCATGTCGGCGTCGCCGCGGGTGCCCACAAGCGAGAAAGAGCGCAGGAGATGGCCGTCGGAGAAGTCCTCGCAGGCGGCGATGAACTCGCGCTTGTCGGCGGCGCGACGCTCGTCGTCCAGGCGCCGCCAGGCCGGATCGACCTTCAGGAAGCTGTACTTGACGAAGTGGCGCGAGGGCATGGTCAGAATGATGATACGGGCCGCGGGAAAGCCTCAAAAACAGTCCCGAGCCGCCGCCTTCAGCCACTAAGATCATCTTGATGCGCATCGCGCTGGTCTCGCCATACTCCTGGACCTATCCGGGAGGGGTGACAAGACATATCGAGGCGCTGGCGGAGCGGTTCCTGGAGGAGGGCCACGACGTTCGCGTACTGGCGCCGTTCGATCCCCCGGGCCGCTTTTCGGCGGCGCTGCATCGGGGTGCCCGGCCGCAGCCGAAGGCGGCGCCTGACTATCTGATCTCACTGGGCCGGACCGTCGGCTTCAAGGCCAACGGGGCAGTCTCGAATCTGTCGATCACGCCGCACGGCGTGGCGACGATGCAGCACGAGCTGCGTACCGGCGGCTACGACGTCGTGCACATCCACGAGCCGGTGGCGCCGATGACCGGATGGGTGACCGCGGACTGGACCCGCCTGCCGCTGGTCGGCACCTTTCACTCCTACTCCGACCGGCCGCTGCCCAACGGCCTCGCCAATGTGCTCGGCGCTCGGCGTGTTCTGAACCGCTTGCATGTCCGCATCGCCGTCTCCGAGGCGGCGGCCTGGACGGGCCGGCGCTGGTTCGGCGGCCACTACCGGGTCATCCCCAACGGCGTCGACGTCGATCCGGCCCGGGCCGCGGCCGGCGCCGCCAGGCCGATCGGCGATCGGCTGCGCATCGCCTTCGTGGGGCAGGCCGTCGAGCGCAAGGGTCTGCCCTTGCTGCTGCGCGCCTTCGAGGCCCTGCGCGAGCACATTCCCACCGAGCTGACCGTGGTCGGGCCCGCCCCCGAGGAGCTGGCGCCGATGATGCTCGACTCCGGCGGCGTGCGGATGCTCGGCAAGGTGAGCGAGGAGGAGAAGTTCCGAGTCCTGGAGGAGGCCGACGTGCTCTGCGCTCCGTCACTCGGCGGCGAGAGCTTCGGCATGGTCCTGACCGAAGCCTTCGCCAGCGGGACGCCGGTGATCGCCGCCGACATCGCCGGCTACCGCGACGTCGTGCGCGACGGCATCGACGGCGTCCTCGTGGCCCCCGGTGACGCGCAGGGGCTCGCCGAGGCGCTGCGCGACCTGTGGGAGGAGCCGGGACGCCGCACCCAGCTCGCCCAGGCCGCGGTGCAGCGCGTCGAGCGCTTCGCATGGCCGCGAGTGGCCGGCGAGGTCATGAGCGCCTATGAGGACGCCGTGGAGACCCCGGACCCCACCGGCTCGCTCGAGCGCGTCGCAGTCCGGATCGGAGCCCGGGCCGCCGATCTGAAGCCGCATGCTCCGGCCCGCCGCCTGCAGAGTCTCGAATCCGCTTCCACCGGGTCCCGCAGGCGCGCACTCGGCGTCGTTCGCCGGGTCGGCTTCGGCACGCTGATGGTCCTGGGCGCGGTGCTCGGTTGGCTGGCGCTCCAGAAGATCGGGCTGACCAACATCGCTTCGGCGCTGATCAGCTCATCCCCGAGCTTAGTGCTGCTCGGCCTGGCGATCATGTGCAGCTCGATGGTGCTCCGTGCCTTCTCGTGGCACGCGATCCTCAAGGCTGCGCTGCCGCGGGCCCGGGTCCGGCTATCCGACGCCATGCAGGGCACCTTCATCGGGGTGCTGATGTCCTCCACGCTGCCGGCCCGCCTGGGCGAGCCCTCGCGCGCCCTCGTGGTCGCGCGCCGAACCGGCAACCCGCGCGAGCACCTGCCGGTCGTGCTCGGCACGCTGGTCTCACAGACGCTTCTGAACATCGTCGCGCTCGCCGTCCTGGGCAGCGTGATGTTCTCCTCGGTCGATCTGTTCAACGGCCATCAGGACGCGCTGCTCGTGGCGGCGGTGGCGCCGCTCACGCTCCTCGTGCTGGTGCTGCTGGCGCCCGTGCTGCTGCGCCACGGCCCGGGGCGGACTCGCTTTGCCCGGCTGCATGCGGCGATGGGCCAGGTCACGCGGGGCCTCACGCGGGTGCGCAGCGGGCTGACCGTGTTTCGCCGCCCGCGGCTGGGGGTGACGGCGACGGCCGCGCAGCTCGGCGCCTGGGGCCTGCAATGGCTCTCCTGCTACGTCCTGCTGATCGCCCTCGGCCTCGACCACCGCACCGGCATCGCCGCCGCCGCCGGCGTCCTGTTCGCGGTCAACATCACCGCCGTGCTGCCGGCCACGCCGGCCAACCTCGGGGTGTTCCAGGCCGCCTGCGCGGCGGTGCTGCACGCGGGGTGGCACGTGAGCATCCCCGACGGCGTCGCCTACGGCGTGATCCTGCAGGCGGTCGAGGTCTCGACGGCGATCCTGATGGGCATGCCGGCGCTCCTCAAGGAGGGGATGTCGTGGCGGGAGATCAGGCTGCGCGCGATGCACGCCGCGCCGGTCAAGCTTCCCGCTCGCCCGGCGCGCCGGGGTGGTTCAGCGCTCGAGGTCGAGGGGTAGAACCCCCGCGGCGCCGGTCGCGCCGCCGACCATTCCGGGAGTCGGAGCGCGCGTGCTCGGGTAGCGTGTTCGCATGCCGCAAGACGTGCAGAGCCCAGAAACACTGCAGGAACTGGCCGACGAGCTCGTGGCCCGAGGACGTGTGCGCCCGGAGTGCTGCGTCGAGCTCTCCGAGCTGAGCCACGTCATCCAGGAGCACGATCTGAGCGACGACGACGTCCAAGCGCTCGAAGACGTCCTCGAGGAACGCGGGATCGACGTCCGGGACGACTGCGGGCGGGGCGTGGTCGAGCAGACCAGCTACTCCAACGACGATCTCGCCGACCGCACGACCGACGCGATGTCCCTGTTCCTGCAGGAGGTGCGGCGCCACCCGCTGCTCACGCGCGAGGAAGAGGTGGACCTGGCCCAGCGGATCGAGCGCGGCGATCTGGCGGCCAAGGAGCAACTCGTGAACTCGAACCTGCGCCTGGTCATCGCCAACGCGCGCAAGTACCAGGGGCAGGAGCTCCCGCTGCTCGATCTGATCCAGGAGGGCATCCTCGGGCTGATCCGCGCCGCGGAGAAATTCGACCACCGCAAGGGGTTCAAGTTCTCGACCTACGCCACGTTCTGGATCCGGGAGTCGATCCAGCGCGCGATCGCAAACCGCGCGCGGACGATCAGGATCCCCGTGCACATCGGCCAGCGCGAGCGAAAGATCGGCCGCGTGGCGCGTGAGCTGACCGCCCAGCTCGGCCGCGAGCCCACCGACGAGGAGATCGCGCGCGCGGCCGAGCTCGAAGTCCGCGAGGTACAGGAGACGCGTGAGGCCGCACGGGTCGTCACGAGCCTCGATCGCCCGGCGGGCGAGGAGGGCGACACCTCCCTGGGAGCGCTGCTGCCGAGTGGGGAGCGCGGGCCGGCCGAGGAGGTCGACATCTCGCTGCGCGAGGACGCCCTGCGCCGCGCTCTGGACCAGCTCCCCGACCGCGAACGCGAGGTCGTCAAGCTGCGCTACGGCGTGGGCGGCGACGACCCGGCGCCGCTGAGCGAAACAGGAAGGCGGCTGGGAATCTCGCCGGACGCAGTTCGCACTCTCGAGCGCCGCGCCCTGGCCGAGCTCGCGGCCAGCCGCGAGCTCGAGGCGCTGCGGCCAGCGGCCTAGATCCCTCGGCAGCTTTCTCTCAAGTCGGCCGCTCGTGGGTCGATAATGACCAGAGCAGCCCGCGAGCATGAGGTCCGTTTGGAGCGATCGTTGACGAAGGGGAGGGCGAGGGGAGCGCGCGCAGTTCTGCTCTCGACGTGCACCGTCCTGGCCGTACTGTCATTGGCGGCCACGGCTGATGCGGCGAGCGCCCCTGGGCACTTCCGCGGGGTTGTCACTGCCCAGACCACCGGCGGCCAGCACTTCGCCCGTCCCTCGGTCTCAGCGGGCCTGGCCGGATCCAACAACCTGTTCTATTTCGGCGGCCCGGTGATGCATTCCGACGCCAACTACTCCCTGTACTGGGAGCCGAGCGGACATACCTCGAGCGCCTCCTACAAGAACATCATCGACGGCTACTTCTCGAACGTCGCGACCGCCAGCGGCTCGTCCGGCAACGATTATTCGGTAGCCACTCAGTACTACGACGGGCAGGGTCCGATCGCCTACCAGGCGAGCTTCGGTGGGCGTTTGCTGGACACTCACGCGTATCCCGCCAGCGGCTGTCCGGAGGTTGGCGGCGAGCCGTGTCTCACCGACAATCAGCTCATCGCCGAGCTCAATTCGACGATCAGCAGCCAGGGGCTGCCGCGCGGGCTCGGGACCGTCTATTACATCTTCACCCCGCCCGGGGTCATCACCTGCTTCGACAACACCGGCTCGGACTGCTCGGCCGGTGCCACCCCCGCGAACTTCACCTACTGCGCCTATCACAGCTCGTTCGGCAAAGGCACGAGCAGCACGCTCTACGCGGTTCTGCCGTATGGCGCCGTCGATGGTTGCGACTCCTACATGCGGCCGAACGGAGATGACGCCGACGCGACGCTCGACGACGTCAGCCACGAAAACATCGAGGCCATCACCGACCCGCTGGGCAACGCGTGGTACGACAACTCCGGCGACGAGATTGCGGATAAGTGCGCCTACGTGTACGGCTCCTCGCTCGGTGGGTCCGGCACGGCCCAGTACAACGAGCAGATCGGGACGGGCAACTACTACCTCCAGGAAGAGTGGAGCAACGCCAGCTCCAGCTGCGTCCAGCGCATGGCCGGAGGGACAGTGGGTTCGCCCACGGCTGCCTTCACGTACAGCCCCACCTCGCCGGCGACCGGGCAGACCGTGACATTCAACGGCTCGAGCTCGACTGATACGGGCGCCAACATCACGAGCTACGCCTGGAACTTCGGCGACGGGAAGACGAGCACGGGCGTCTCAGCACCGCATGCCTACACGCAGGCCGGCACGTACACCGTGAGCTTGAAGGTCACCGACAGCTCTGGGCAGACCAGCACGGCCATCAAGACGGTTGCCGTAGCCGCCGTGGGCCCGACGGCCGCCTTCACGTTCTCCCCGGCCGCACCCACCGCCGGACAGACCGTGACCTTCAATGGCTCCGGATCCACCGACACCGGCTCGACGATCCGCAGCTATGCCTGGACGTTCGGGGACGGCAGAACGGGCAGCGGCGTCTCGATCAACCATGCCTACAGCGCGCCTGGGACCTACACGGTCACGCTGAAGGTAATCGACGGCGCGTCGAGGAGCAGCACGACGACGCAGACGGTGACCGTCAGCCGCGGTTCCACCTCGGGGGCGCCCACGGCCGCATTCACCTTCTCGCCGAGCTCTCCCGCTCCCCGGCAGCGGGTGAGCTTCAACGGGTCCGGGTCCTCGAGCCCCAGCGGATCGATCGTGCGGTGGGCGTGGACCTTCGGCGACGGCGGCAGTGCCACCGGCGTCAGCGTCAATCACGTCTTCCGCGCGGGCGGAACCTACACGGTGACGCTCATGGTCACCGATCGCAGCGGCAACACTGCGAGCGTCAGCAAGGCCGTCGTGGTGGCAGGCCGAGCAGGGCGCCGCCAACACCACCGCCGCTAGGCGAGCGTCCATCCCGCGCGTTTCGCGGTTGAGCGGGCGTTTCCCACCCCGGATCCGGGTAGCTGAAATGCGTCGCAAACCTGGAAGCACGAGGAGGAGGAGGGCGGCGTATGAGCAGCGTTCAGACCGGGACGATTCGGACCAAGATCCCGGCTCGCCTGGACCGGTTGCCCTGGTCTCGCTGGCACTGGAAGATCATTATCGGCCTGGGGACCGTCTGGATTCTGGACGGGCTCGAGGTGACGATCGTCGGCAGCATCTCGGGCCAGATCGGAATGCACGGCTCCGGGGTCAACATCTCGGCCGGGAACGTCTCCGGACTGGCAGCGTCTCTGTACGTCGCCGGCGCGTGCGTCGGCGCGCTCGTCTTCGGTCAGCTGACCGATCGGTTCGGGCGCAAGAAGCTGTTCATGATCACGCTCGGGGTCTATCTCGTGGCCACGATCCTGACCGCGTTCTCGTTCGCGCCGCTGTGGTTCTACGTCTTCCGCTTCTTCACCGGCTTCGGGATCGGCGGCGAGTACAGCGCGATCAACTCCGCGATCGACGAGCTGATCCCCGCGCACTCCCGCGGGCGAGTGGACATCGGGATCAACGGCAGCTACTGGGCCGGAGCCGGCGCGGGAGCGCTCCTTGCCGTGCTCGCGCTCAACCATACGGCGGTGAACGTCGGCTGGCGGCTGTGCTTCGGCCTCGGGGCGATCCTCGGAGCCGGAATCCTCATCGTCCGCCGTCAGGTGCCGGAGAGCCCGCGCTGGCTGTTCATCCACGGCCGCGAGGAGGAGGCCGAGGAGATCGTCGCCGACATCGAACGTCAGGTGAAAGCGGAGAAGGGCGGCGAGCTTGCCGAGGCCGAGGGGGAGATGACCGTCCGCCAGCGGCGCGTGATCCCGCTGTCGCTGACCGTTCGCTCGGTGGTCACGCTGTACCCGCGGCGCACGGTCCTGGGCCTCGCCCTGTTCATCGGCCAGGCCTTCCTCTACAACTCGATCCTGTTCGGGCTCGGGGTGCTGCTCAACAAGTACTTCGGCACCGCGACGACCAAGGTGCCGTACTTCATCGCGATCTTCGCGGTCGGGAATCTGCTCGGCCCGCTCCTGTTGGGCCGCCTGTTCGACACCGTCGGCCGCAAGCCGATGATCTCGGGCACCTACATCCTCTCGGGTGCGCTGCTCATCCTCACGGCGGTCCTGTTCGGCGGCAAGAACCTGACCGCCGGGTCGCTGATCGCACTGCTGACGGTCGTGTTCTTCTTCGCCTCGGCGGGCGTGAGCGCGGCCTATCTGACGGTCTCGGAGATCTTCCCGATGGAGACCCGTGCGCTGTGCATCTCGGTCTTCTACGCCGTCGGCACGGGCATCGGCGGGATCACCGGACCGCTCGTCTTCCAGGCCCTGATCCAGACTGGCGACTACGGCAAGGCTGAGCTGGCTTTGCTGCTGGGCGCCGTGATGATGATCATCGGCGGCATCGTCGAGATCTTCTTCGGGGTCAAGGCCGAGGGGCAGACGCTGGAGAACATCGCCAAGCCGCTGACGGCCGAGGACACCCCCGGCACCCCGCCCTCGAGCGCCGTGCCGGCGACCGCGTAGGCGGCTCTACGCCTCGGCCAGGGCAGGTTTCCCGGCGTCCGCGCCGGGGTCCTCAGCCTGCGGCTCGGCGTCGGTGAGCTCGGCCAGGCGCGAGGGATCCTTCTCGGTCCCCGCGATCAGCTCGTCCGCGGCCTGGCGGTCGCTCTTGGGCAGGAAGCCCGACTTCATGCCGAAGTAGACCGCCTGCGGATGATGGGCGACGATGGCCAGCGTCGACTGCTCGGGCTCGACGGCATACCCGCCGGAGAGCCGCAGACCGATGCTGGGCGCGTCGAGCAGACCGAAGACCTTCTCGTGCTCTGACTGCTCGGGACAGGCCGGATAGCCCCAGGAGTAGCGCCGCCCCTGCGTCGGGGAGAGGCCGAGCTGTGTGCGGACCCGGGCGTGCAGCCACTCGGCCATGCCCTCGGCCGTCTGCACCCCCAGACCGTGCACGAAGAGCTGCTCGGCGAACTCGCCCTCCGCCTCCAGCTTGGCCATCAGCTGGGTGACCTCCTCGCCGGCCGTCACCGCCTGCAGCGCGACGACATCCGCCTCGCCGGTGTCAAGCGGACGGTAGAAGTCGGCCAGGCAGATGCGGTCGTGCTTCGGCTGGCGAGGAAACACAAGCCGCGCGAGCTCACGCTCGCGCGGCGCCCTCGGATCCCACACGATGAGTTCGTTGCCGTCGGCGTTGCAGGGGAAGTAGCCGAGCAGCGCACGGGGGTGAAGGTAGGTCTGCTCGCGCCACATCCGCTCCAGGCGGGGCTGGAAGTCCTCGCTTACGAGCCGCTTCCACTCCTCGCCCTTGACCCCGCGCCCGCCCCAGTGGAGCTTGAACAGCACGTGGGTGTCGAGGTGGCGGTAGACCTCGTCCATGTCGACCTCGATCTCCTGCACGCCCCAATACGGGGGCGTCGGGATAGAGACATCGGTGGCGGCGGCGCTGCGGAGAGATGAGTCGGTCAGCGGCGGGAGGTTCTCAGGCTCAGCCTGTGGCTGCTCGCGCAGCTTCCGCGCCGCCTCGCGCGTCTTGGTCACGAGCGCCTCGCGTGCCTGCGGGTCGATCAGCTGGTCCATCTTGGCCAGGCCCTCGAAGGCATCCTTGCAGTAGAAGACGCCGGGCTCGTAGACATCGTCGGAGTCCGTGCCGCCGGGGTAGAGGATCCGCAGCCCGAAGTTGCGGTTGATCGCCGCGCCGCCCACGAGCACGGGGATCTGCAGCCGGCGCTCGTGGAGCTCCTGCACGCAGGCCGGCATCTGCTTGGAGGTCGAGACCAAGAGGGCGCTCAGTCCGATCGCCGTGGCGTCGTGCTCGACCGCGGCATCGAGGATGGTGGAGATCGGCACCTGCTTGCCGAGATCCACGACGGTGTAGCCGTTGTTGGTGAGAATCGTGTTCACGAGCGACTTGCCGATGTCGTGCACGTCGCCGAACACGGTGGCGATGACCACGGTTCCCTTCGTGTAGCCCTCGATCCTGTCCAGGTAGCGCTCGAGCTGGGCCACTGCGCGCTTCATGACCTCGGCCGACTGGAGCACGAACGGGAGAATCAGCTCACCGGCCCCGAACTTGTCGCCGACCTCTTTCATGGCCGGCAGCAGGACCTCGTTGAGCGTGGGGACGGCGCCGATCTTCTCGACGCTGCGGTCGATCCACTCCTCGACGCCGTCCTTCTTGCGGCGCAAGATGTGAAAGTGCAGGGCCTCCTCGGGTTCCATGCCCTCGGTCGGGTCCGCCTTCTCGTCGTCCTGCACCGGTCCCTTGGACTCGAAGTGGGCGATGAAGCGCTCGAGCGCATCCTCGCGGCGGTTGAACACCAGGTCATCGGCCAGCTCGCGCTCCTCGGCCGGAATCTCGGCGTAGGGCGTGATGTGGTTGGGGTTGACCATCGCCAGGTCGAGCCCAGCCTCGACGCAGTGGTGCAGGAACACGCTGTTGAGGGCGCTGCGGGCGGGAAGGCCGACGCCGAAGGAGACGTTGGAGACGCCGAGCGAGGTCTTCACGCCGGGGATCTGCTCCTTGATCTGGCGGATCCCCTCGACGGTCTCGATCGCGCTCGGACGCCATTCCTCGTCGCCGGTGGTCAGCGTGAACGTGAGGCAGTCGAAGATCAGCGCCTGGGGGTCGAGGCCGTGCTCCTGGCAGCAGAGGTCGGTGATCCGCTGCGCGATTTCGAGCTTGCGCTGCGCAGTCTTGGCCATGCCCTCCTCATCGATCGTGAGCGCGATCAGGGCAGCGCCGTGCGCCGCCGCCAGCGGCACCACGCGGTCGAGCTTGTCGCGGCCGGCCTCGAGGTTGACCGAGTTGACGATCGCGCGGCCCGGAATCTGCTGCAGGGCGATGTCGATCACCTCGGGCTCCGTCGAGTCGACCTGGATCGGGGCGGGCTGGGTCAGCGAGATGCGCTTGACGACCTGGCGCATCTGCTCGGCCTCGTCCTGGCGCTCGGTGAGGGCCACGCACACGTCGAGTACGTGGGCGCCACCGCCGACCTGGTCCTCGGCCACGGTCACGAGGCCGTCGTAGTCGTCGGCCAACAGCAGCTCCTTGGCCTTGCGCGATCCCTGCGAGTTAACGCGCTCGCCGACCAGCGTCGGGCGTGGATCCTGCACGAGTGGCGTCGCGGTGATCATGCTGGAGATATGAGGGGGCCGCCTCTGGGGGCGGCCCTTTGGTTTGGCTTCGGCGACCCTTGCGGCGATCGCGGCGATGTGCTCGGGCGTCGTGCCGCAGCAGCCGCCCACGATCGAGACGCCGTAGCGCTCGACGAATTCGCCCAGCACGGCGGCCAGCGGCTCGGGCTGCTCGGGGAAGATCGTCTCGCCGGCCGGGCCCTGCAGCGGCAGCCCGGCGTTGGGGATGCAGTGCACGGGCACCGGGCAGTGCTCGCCGAGGAAGCGGATCGCGTCGCGCATGTCCTCGGGGCCGGTCGAGCAGTTCAGGCCGATGACGTCGGCGCCGAGTGCCTCGAGCGTGCTCAGAACGGCGCTGATGTCGGTTCCGAGGAGCATCTTGCCGCCCTGCGGGAGCAGCGAGACGCTGCACTGGATCGGAAGTGACCGGTCCTCGAGCTTGAACGCCTCGCGCGCCCCGAACATCGCGGCTTTGACCTCGAGGATGTCCTGCGCGGTCTCGATGATCACCAGGTCGGCGCCGCCTCGAACCAGGCCCCGAGCCTGCTCGGTGAACACCTCGACGAGCTCCGAGAAGCTGATCTGGCCGAGACTGGGGTCGTCGCTGGCGGGTAGGAAGCCGGTCGGCCCGATCGAGCCGGCGACGAAGCGCTCCTCGCCGGCCGCGCGGCGGGCGATCTCAGCCGCCTTGAGATTGATCTCAAGCGTGTGGTCCTCGAGGCCCCATTCGGAGAGCTTCAGTCGCGAGGCCTGAAACGTGTCGGTCTCGAGGACGATCGCGCCCGCGTCCAGCATCGAGGTGTGAACGCCCTCGATCACATCCGGGCGGTTGAGCACGAGCGCCTCGTGGCAGCGCCCGGGGAGGCGGTAGTCCTCTTCCAGGCTCAGGTCGAATTGCTCGAGCGTCGCCCCCATGCCGCCGTCGTAGACGACGACGCGCTCGCGGACGGCGGCCAGGAAGTCACGCATCAACCGATCGTAGCGAACCTTGACATTGAGTTGTCAAGGTTGCTGACCCGCGCTCTAACGCGGCGTGGTGCGGCTAATGGTGAACGAGGCGAGACATCACGACCTGCGAACGGGTGCGCTGCACCAGCCCGTCGCGCTGCAGCTCCATGATCAGCCGCTCGAGGTCGCTGTTGTCGCGGGTCCGGACACGCGCGATCGCGTCGGCCTCGCCGGTCACGCTCCACGCCTCGACCACCTCCGGATAGCGGCGGAGCGTCTCGGCGACCCCGTCGAGGAGGGTGCCGGGCGCGAAGAACAGCTCGATCAGGGCCTCGGTGCGATCGCCGATGGCCGCGTGGTCGACAACGGCCGTGAAGCCGCGCAGCGCGCCCTGCCGGCGCAGGCGATCGACGCGCCGCTTGACGGCCGGCGCGGAGAGCGCCACCCGCCCCGCAATGTCGTCGTAGGTCCGGCGCCCATCTTCGACCAGGAGCGCAAGAATTTGATGGTCGACGGCGTCCATATGAAGATCTATTGTCCAGAATACACCGGTTCCGGCGTAGACAAAAGTCAAAAGCGGCGATAGGCTCAGAATCATGCGCGGCCTGGGCACTCCGCACGTCCTGTTCGACGAGGCTCACAGCGAGGCCTGGACGGTCCGACCGGAGTTGGCCGCCTCGATGCAGCCGGCCCATCCGGGCGATTCGAGCTATGCCCTCGCCGCCGCCGCTCTGGGCGAGCGAGGGTTCAGCGTCCGGCCCAACATGGACGCACCGCTGAGTGCGGACACGCTGGCCGACTGCGATCTACTGGTGATCGCCCATCCCTCCGACTCGCGCTGGGAGCGCACGACCGGCCTCGGCTCGCCGCGCCTCGAGCCAGAGGAGATCGACGCGATCGACGATTTCGTCCGCGCCGGGGGCGGGCTGATCGTGCTCGGGGAGACCGAGCAGGACAAGTACGGCAACAACCTCAACGAGCTCCTCGCCCGCTTCGGGCTGCGCCTCGAGAGCGAGACGGTGCAGGACTACGAGCACTGCCTCAGCGCACCCAGCTGGATCCTGGCCGAGCTTCAGGACGGCGGGCGCGGCAGCGAGGGGGATCTCCTCGCCGGGGTGGGCGCGGCCTGCCTGTATCGCGCCACCACCCTCTCGACCACCAACGGGGCCCGCGTGCTCGCCCGCAGCCACGCGTCCGCCTCGGCGCCTGGGGCGGCTCTGATCGTCTCCACGAGCCACGGAGAGGGCCACGTCGCCGCACTGGGCGACTCCGATCTGTTCGGAGACGATTGCCTGGATCAGCTCGATCATCGCCAGCTCTGGCTGAACCTGGCCCACTGGGTCAGCCGCCGCCCGCGGCCGGAAAGCCGGGCGTCCGGCCAGGGGTCGTCGGCGGTGGGCGCCGATCCCGCCTGGCGCGAGCTGCGTGAGGAGACAAACGCGCTGGCGCTCCTTCAGGCGCCGGACGGCTCGCTGGACGGCGACGCCGGCACAGCGGCGCGCCACGTGGAGAAGATTGCGGCCGCGATCCAGGCGCTCGCTCCGAGGTTCCCCCACCAGCGCGAGTACCTCGAGGCCACTCTCGCCGACCTCGGCAGCTGGAGGCGCGAGGGGTTCGCCAAGCCCGACTTCACCGCCGCGCTCGAGCGCTTCCGGCCCGAGCTGCAGCGTCAGGACGGGATCGAGCATCTCGTCGTGTTCCCCATGTACAAGCAGAACGGCTCACGCGACACCTGCTTCGAGGCCCTCGTGATCCGGGTTCCCTGGCCGGACTGGATCGCCGAGCTCGAGCGCACGCGCTACGACAACCCCAAGTTCGTCCCGGTGGAGCTGATCGACGCCACTCGCGGCTACGACAGCGAATGCGCGGTGCTGTTCCCGGAGACCGTCTCGACGGCGGAGCGGCCGGTCAACAACTTCGGCGCGATCTTCTGTGACCGCGAAGCCGCGCGGCTGCGGCGCGTGGCGGGCGCGGCGGCTGACCTGCTGCGCCTGAACCTGCCTCCGGACGCCGCTCGCATGCTGCACAGCGAGGGTCTCTCGAAGCACTCCTACATCCTCTGGGACCTGATCCACGACCGCGCGCACAGCCATGGCGACCTCCCCTTCGATCCGTTCATGATCCGCCAGCGCGCGCCGTACTGGATGTACTCGCTGGAGGAGCTGCGCTGTGACCTGACCGCGTTCATGCAGGCGGTCGAGCTCGAGGCCGGAGGCCTGCGCTTCGCGCGCTACGTCCAGTACGCGATCCTCCTCGACCGGCTGCTGCGCTTCCCGATCACCGGCTCACGCGTCCGCAACTACGATGGGCTCGGCGGCCAGCTGCTGTTCGCGTTCCTGCACCACCGCGGCTACATCCACTGGACCGACAACCAGCTGACGGTCGAGTGGGAGCGCATCGCCGAGGGCGTCCGGGCGCTGCACTCCGAAGTTCACGAGCTCTACCGCACCGGCATCGACCGCACCAAGCTTCAGCACTGGGCCGCCGCGCATGACCTGATCGCGGCCGAGATTCAGCCCGCGGCGGGCTCTCGCTGGCTCTCCGCGGTGCGCGACTTCCCCGAGGCGACCGACCCGCGCCCGTACGTCGACCACGTTCTCGACGACGAGTTCCCGCTCTCGCTCTTCTACAGCTCGCTCAAGGCTAAGCTCGCCGCGTGAGTCAACCTTCCGCGCGCGGTTTCGCGTCGGACAACGCCGCCACGATCCATCCCCAGGTCCTCGCCGCGATCGCGCGCGTCAACGCGGGACATGTGTTCGGGTACGGGCACGACGAGTACAGCCAGGGTGTGGCCGCTCGCCTCGCCTCGCAGTTCGGCGAGCGCGCGCAGGCGTTCTTCGTCTTCAACGGCACCGCCGCCAACGTGCTGTGCCTGCGGGCGGCCTGTCGGCCGTGGGACGGTGTCATCTGCGCGCAGACCGCGCACCTGAACGTCGATGAGTGCGGTGCCCCGGAGGCGATCGCCGGCGTCAAGCTCCTCACCGCCACCACCGCAGACGGGAAGCTGACGCCGGAGCTCGTGGCGGGGAAGCTCGCCCGGGTCGGCGACGAGCACGCCGTCCAGCCGCGCCTCGTCTCGATCTCCCAGTGCACGGAGCTGGGAACGGTCTACACGGCCGAGGAGATCCGCGCCCTGGCCGACTACGCGCACGCGCACGGACTTCGGCTGCATGTGGACGGAGCACGGCTGGCCAACGCCGCCGCTGCGCTGGAGGTGCCCCTGCGCGCACTCGCCGCGGACGCCGGCGTCGACCTGCTCTCCTTCGGGGGGACCAAGAATGGCCTCTTGGGCGCCGAGGCCGTGGTGATCCTCGAACCCGAGCTCGCCGACGGCTTCTCCTTCCTGCGCAAGCAAACGTTGCAGCTGGCGTCGAAGATGCGCTTCCTGGCCGCCCAGTTCGACGCCCTGCTCGACGATGAGCTCTGGCTGCGCTGCGCCACGCACGCCAACGCGATGGCCCGGCTCCTGGCCGACCGGCTCTCCCCACTTGGCGGCCTCGCCATCACTCAGCCCGTCCAGAGCAACGCCGTGTTCGCCCGCCTGTCATCCGAGGCGCGCGAGAGCCTGCGCCGTCGCTTTGCCTTCTACGTGTGGGACGAGCCGGCCGGCGAGGTGCGCTGGATGTGCTCCTGGGACACGGCCGCGCAGGACGTCGAGGAGTTCGCGCAGGCCGTGAGCGAGGCCGTGGGCTAGGAAGGCTCCTCGCCGCGCTCGGCGAACGAGCGGAAGCGCTCGGTCATCTGCGCGTCCTCGCCGTCTCGGCCATCCTCGCCGTCGCTGTCCTCACGCTCGGCCTCCTCCTGCGCGGCGACCGCCGCGTTCGCCTGGTCGACGACTCCCTCCAGGTAATGCCTGAGCTTGTCCTCCTGACCCGCAGTCACACCGTGGACGCGAACGCCTGGGTCCTCGAGCTCAACCTGCTCCCAGTCCGCGGAGCCGAGCAGGCGAACGGTGCGCTCGAAGTGCTCCTGCCATTGCTCTGAGACTTCGCCCTCGAGCGCGACCGTGAGCTCGCCCCCGTCGACTTCGGCACTGCTCCAGTCGAGCTTGATCTCTTCCATGCCCGCGGTCATACCCCGCCGCGAAGCCGATCGAGCGCGGCCCGGAATGGCGAGAACGCAAAGGCCAGCATCCCGAGCGCCGCGGGCACGACCGCGGCCACGCCCAGCGCCACCACGCTGAGCACCCCGAACACCGCTCCGACCACGGACATCACGGCGTGGATGGCTCCCTCGCCAAGAGCTCTCATGCCGCGCATCCTACGCCTGGTGAAAGGTCCGCGGGTACCGCTCACCGGGCTTGCGGTCCGGGTCCTTACCACTGCGTTTAGACGCTCCTCGAGGCGAGCAGTCCAACTCTTGGAAACCGGCAACTGCGCCGCGACGCACGAGGAAGGTCAGATGTCTGCAGTCTCCCATCAGACGATCAAGCTGGGCAAGGGCAAGCACGGTTCTCCTGAGGAGGGCGCTTGCGTCATGGAGCTCGCGTCGATGCTCGCGGGCGAGCGGTTCACCGACCATCCAAGATCGGTGTGCCCCGCCATCGGGTCATTCCTGCGCGCCTACAACGACTCGATCGACGACCGCCGCCGCCAGGACCTCTACGCCTACGCGGCGAGCGTCGTCGGCAGCCACGGGCCGGTCGCCCTCGAGCGCGCCCGCGCCGAGCGGCTCTCGGAGTGGGCGGCTGCGCTCACGCTGCTCGACGAGCTGTTGACCATGCAGGCGCCGGAGGGACTTCTGGCCGCACACGCAACGTCCGCCAGCGCCACGGGCTCAGAGCTCTCCACCGCCTCCTAGAGCGCCTTGGCGGACCGGGTCACAGCGTTCGCGCCGGGCCGCGTCAACCTGATCGGGGAGCACACCGACTACAACGGCGGACTCGCCCTCCCGTTCGCGATCAGCGACGGCGTGACGGTGGCCGGCAGCGTGCAGCCAGACGGCGAGGTGCACGCGGTCGCGGCCGACATGGGGGAGGAGGACGTCTTCGCCCTCGACTCGCCTGGGCCGGCCGACGGCTGGCGCGCGTTCGTGCGCGGCATCGTGGCCGAGCTGCAGCAAGCGGGGTTTGCGCTGCGCGGGGCGCGCCTCGAGATGTCAGGGACGGTGCCGCGGGGCGCAGGGCTGTCCTCCTCGGCCGCCGTCGAGGTAGCGCTCGCGCTGGCCCTGCTCGCGCTCGCCGGCGAGCCCGAGCCCGACCGCCTGCAGCTTGCCCGGATCTGCTCCAAGGTGGAGAACGATTGGGTGGGCGCACAGACCGGCCTGCTCGACCAGATCGCTTCGCTCTGCGGCCAGGAGGAGCGCGCGCTGCGGATCGACTTCCGCACGACGAGCGTGGACTGGGTGGAGCTCGAGCTCGGCGACCACCGTCTCGTGCTCCTCGACTCCGGCGAGGAGCATTCACACGCCGGTTCGGGCTACAACCGCCGGCGGGAGGAGTGCACGCGCGCGTGCGAGATGCTCGGCGTCGCCGATCTCAGCGCCGCCACCGAGGAGCAGGCGCGCTCCCTTCCCGAGCCCCTGTCGCAACGGGCGAGGCACGTGATCACCGAGAACCAGCGCGTGGACGACGCCGTTGACGCGCTGGCCCGCGGCGATCTGCGCCGGCTCGGGGACCTGCTCGATGCCTCGCATGCCAGTCTGCGCGACTGCTACGAGGTCTCGACGCCGGCCGTGGAAGCTGCGGTGGCCCGCCTGCGCGAGGCGGGCGCGATCGGAGCGAGGATCATCGGCGGCGGGTTCGGCGGCCACGTGCTGGGTCTGCTCGCGCCGGGCGCGGAGCCGCCGCCCGAGGCGATCGAGGTGCGACCGGGCCCTGGGGCCCGCCTGCTGGCTTCGGGCTGACTCTCAGCCTGACGCGGCGGGACCCGTGGCGACCGGCCGGGTTCGATCGGCGACCCATTCGCTCCATGAACCGGCGTACAGGCCGGCGCCCCACCCGGCCAGCTCGAGCGCCAGCACCTCGTGCGCCGCCGTGACGCCGGACCCGCAGTACGCGCCGAGCGCGACACCGTCGTTGACGCCCAGGTCGGCGAAGGCCGCGCGCAGCCGTCCGGGATCCAGGAAGCGCCCCGCCTCGTCCAGGTTCTCGGTGGCCGGGCGATTGACCGCGCCGGGGATGTGGCCGGCGACAGGATCCACAGGTTCGTGCTCGCCACGGAAGCGCTCCGGCGAGCGGGCGTCGATCAGGACGCCACGCTGCGCCAGCGCGGCCGCGGTCTCGGCGTTGAGCAGCGGCATCGACCCGGGGACGGCGGTGAAGTCGCCGTTACGAGCTTGAGGAACGTCCTGCGAAAGCGGCTGGCCGGCCGCGGTCCACGCGGCCAAGCCTCCGTCGAGCACCGCGGCCCGGGGGTGCCCGAAGTAGCGAAGCAGCCACCAGGCGCGCGCCGCCGCGATGGCGCCGGTGGCGTCGTATGCGACCGCCGGGCGATCGCTGCACACACCGGCGGTCCGCATCGCCGCCGTGAAGGCGCTCGCACTGGGGATCGGGTGGCGCCCGCCGGGGCCCGGGGGCGCTGCCAGCGCGGCATCGAGGTCGACGAATACCGCTCCCGGGATGTGTCCGGCCTCGTAGGCGTCGCGCTCGGGGCCGGCACCCAGGCGCCAGCGCACGTCGAGAAGCGCGGGATCTTCGCCCGCCCGCAGCAGCGCTCGGAGTTGATCGACTGACAGCGCCGGACCGAAGGCCACCGGTGGGATCGTGACAGGTTGCGTCCGGCCCGCCGCGGGCACAATGACCCTCCGATGAGCGCGAACGGGTTGGAGCTGGCCGAGCAGAAGATGCGCGATGCCGGGCAGCCGGAGGAGGCGGTCCGCAGCTTCCGCCGCTCCTACGAGCGGCTCGTGGCCGGTGAGAGCGCCACGATCGCGAGTGCCGAGCTCGAGCCCGCTGAGGACGTTCCCTCGCTCGAGCAGCTGCCGGAGCCCGAGGACCCCGACCTGCTCGACCGCTTCGTCGTGGTCAAGCTCAACGGGGGGCTTGCGACCTCGATGGGGCTGCAGCAACCCAAGTCGCTGGTGGAGGCGCGCGACGGCCACTCGTTCCTGGACATCATCATCGGGCAGACGGTGGCTCTCCGTCGACGGCATGGGATCCGCCTGCCGCTGGTCCTCATGAACAGCGAGGCCACCCGGGAGGCGACGCTCGAGGCGCTGGCATCCCATCGCGAGCTCGTCGTCGACGAGCTGCCGCTGGACTTCCTGCAGAGCATGATCCCCAAGATCGAGGCTGAGTCGCTCGCGCCCGTGAGCTGGCCGAAGGCGCCGAGCCTCGAGTGGTGCCCTCCGGGCCATGGCGATGTCTACGGCGCGCTCCGGCGCTCGGGCATGCTCGACGCCCTGCTCGCACGCGGCTTTCGCTACGCGATGATCTCCAACGCGGACAACCTGGGGTCATCGCTCGACCCCAGGATCGCCTCGTTCGTGGCCTCGGAGGAGATCCCGTTCCTGATGGAGGTCGTCCAGGGGACCGAGGCCGACCGCAAGGGTGGCCACATCGCCCGCCTCCGCGCCGACGAGCAGCTCGTGCTGCGCGAAACCGCCCAGACGCCGCCCGAGGACGAGGATTCGTTTCGCGACTATCGCCGCTGGCGCTACTACAACACCAACAGCCTCTGGGTCGACCTCCAGGTCCTGGCCGAGATGCTCGAGCAGCGTGACGGGGTGCTCGAGCTGCCGCTGATCATCAACCGAAAGACGGTCGACCCCCGGGATTCGGACTCACCGGCCGTGCTCCAGCTCGAGAGCGCCATGGGGGCGGCGATTGGGAGCTTCCGCGGCGCCCGGCTGCTGTGCGTGCCGCGCACGCGCTTTGCCCCGGTCAAGACGACCGACGACCTGCTCGTCCTTCGCTCCGACGTCTACGTGGTGTCCGACGAGCTGGTCGTCGAGCCCGTTCCCGAGCGCGCCGGCGAGCTGCCCTACGTCGAGCTTGACTCGCGCTTCTACAAGCTGCTCGACGACTTCGAGCGCCGCTTCCCCGGTGGGGCTCCTTCCCTGCGCGCCGCGGATCGGCTCGTCGTCCACGGCGATGTGACCTTCGAACGCGACGTCGTCGTCCGCGGCGAGGCGGAGATCGATGCCTCCTCGCCGCGACGGCTCGAGCCGGGGACGGTCCTGGGCGACTAGCAGGCCAGTCGGCTGTCAATCCGGCCAGAGCGCTCGCGCGAGTGCAGCTTTGGCCTCGGAATCGCCATCAAAGCTACATGGAGCGAAATCTCGCGCGCGCGATGACCGATGCTCCGGAGGCCGGGGTGTTGCCGTTGTCGCCGAGGGTTGCGCCGCCAATGCCCGGGCCTTCAAATGCCCGGACCTTCGAGTTCTCTAGCTCAGGAGACGTCTGTGATCGCAACCGAGCCTCGCGCGACTGACGGAACAATGCCTTCCCCGGTCCGTGTGCTCGACAGCGAAGAGCGGCTCGTGCCCGCGCACGGCAACCTCCGCGAGCAGCTCATCCACTGGCTCGCGGCCGCCGCCTTCCTCACCGCCGCGGTGCTGCTGGCGATTCTCGCTCCGTGGCAGCAGCCGCTCTCGCCGACGAACGTCCTGCTCGTCCTGCTCGTGTGGATCACGGTCGAGCACGTCAGCTTCCCGGCCGCCGACGGCTGGACCCACCCGACGATGCTGGTCTTCGTGCCCGCGCTGTTTTTGCTGCCCACTCCGATCGTGCCGCTCATCGCCCTGGCTGCGGCGGCACTGCGCAGCACCCTGTCGGTCCTGCGCGACGGGGCGGAGGCCTCGATCGTCCCGCGAATCGTTGGCGACGCGTGGTACACGATCGGACCCGCTCTGGTGATCGTGCTGACCGGTGCGCAGCAGTTCGCCTGGAGCCACTGGCCGGCGTACATGCTGGCGCTGGCGGCACAGGTGTTGCTGAACGTGATCGTCGCCTACGCAGGCTCCGGCGTCGTCGAGCGCGCGACCGCGCTGTCTCGGCTGCCTCTGCGCAGCTGGAGCTACGTGATCGACGTCGCGCTGGCCCCGCTGGGACTGCTCATCGCTGCCGCGGCGGTGCACCGGCCCGGACTGCTGCTGATCGCCCTCTCGCCCACGGCGATGCTGATGCTCTTCGCTGACGAGCGCCAGCAGCGTCTGGAGCAGACGCTGGCGCTCGGCACCGCCTATCGCGGGACCGCGCTGCTGCTGGCCGACATGGTCGAGGCCGACGACGAGTACACCGGGCTTCACAGCCGCGACGTCGTCGATCTCTCCCTGTCCGTGGCCGAGCACCTGGGCCTCGAGGGCGTTCGCCGGCGCAACGTCGAGTTCGCCGCTCTCCTGCACGACATCGGCAAGCTCCGCGTGCCCAAGGAGATCATCAACAAGGGCGAAGAGCTAGACGCCCACGAGTGGGAGATCATCCGCCGGCACACCATCGAGGGCGAGCGGATGCTCAAGCAGGTGGGCGGCACGCTCTCGAGCATCGGGTGCTTCGTCCGCTCCTCGCATGAGCGCTACGACGGCTTCGGCTATCCCGACGGGCTGCAGCGGCGAGGCGATCCCGCTCGAGTCGCGCATCATCGCCGCCTGCGACGCCTTCAGCGCCATGACCACCGACCGCGCCTACCGCGCCGCGAGGTCGATCCCCGAGGCGCTGCAGGAGCTGCGGGCCTGCGCCGGCACCCAGTTCGACCCCAGCGTCGTCGCCGCGCTCGAGATCACCATCGTCGACGAGATCGCGGCGGCCCAGCAGCAGAAGATGCCTTGGACCGGACTGCTCAGTCGGCCGGTTCCGGCGTACGCCTGACTGAGGGTTCGGGGCTTTGGTTTCGCGCCGGGGGGCGCGAACTGCTTAGCCGCGACCTGCTTAACCCGCCACCACGCCCGCCCCGGGGCGAGTCTTGACGGGTTGTGCATGGCATACGTGCGTAAGCCGTGAGGTCTCGGCCGCGCGGGGAGCCGTGACGCGTTTCGCATGTTCAAGTCCCCATCGCTAGCTCCGCAACCGAACCTTGGGGACTTGAGCATTCCATAGGTGCTCAAGTCCCCAAAGCTCGCCAATCCGGGGAGCGTTGGGATGTTGAGCAGGTGAGGATGTGACCACGGGCCCCGGCCCCGTGGCCCGCCGCCCCCGAGACCGCGCCCCGAACCGCCTACGCCCCGCCCGGCTTCCCCGCTCCCAGCGAGCGCGGGATCTCGTATCCCCGCGCGTGCATCGTCGCTGAGCGGGGCACGAACGCCGCCCCTGCCGCGGCCGCCGTGGCGCTCAGGTGCCTGTTGCGGACGGCCCACTTCACGCGCGCGGGCGCGTAGCGGAGCAGGGCCTGCCAGGTCGCCTGGTCGACGGCGCCGCTGGCGGGCAGACCATGGGCGGTCTGGAACGAGGTCACCGCAAGCCGCGTCTTGGGCCCGAAGTGGCCGTCGATCGTGATCTTCTGGCCCGCGCTGACCAGATGCTCCTGGGCCCAGACGACCACGTCGCCCGCCGCGCCCTGCCCGATCCGGGCGTATGAGGCGACGACGGCGCTGCCCCTGAGCCTGCCGACCGGCTGAGAGATCGCCTTCCAATTGCCGCCGGTCGATTCCTGCCAGTCCCACCAGCTCACGTTGGCCGTGCCGTAGGTGCGCGAGAGCTGGCGGAAGCGGTGGATCTGCTGAGCGGGCGGGTTCTGGAAGACCTGACCCAGCGGGAAGATCGGACGCTGGTAGATGCGGTTATAGGCGAAGGTGTGTGCGTAGACCGCGTCGACGGTCGTGCCGATGTCCTTCCAGTACATCTGCGGGACGTTGTACTGAGCTCCCGACGGCCCGAGGAACACCGAGTAGGGAAAGCCGGGGTGGTAGTCCACGTAGGGGAACCCGGCCAGGGCGAGCGGATAGCTCGAGCCGATCAGTGAGCGCAGCTTCTGCATGTAGGCCTGTGCCTGCACGTACTTGCCCTCGTACTCGCTCTCGGCGTCGATGATCAGGCAGTCCGCACCGTCGTGCGCGGCGGCCGCGCCGACCTGGGCCTCGGGCACCGGATTCGTGCCGTACACGTACTGCCAGGCGCACACCCGAAGGCCGTTGGCGTGCAGCGCCGAGACCAGCGGGGCGTTGAACTGCGACCACACGCTCGAGCCGTCGCCGCTCTTGATCATCAGCGTGGTCACGCCGAAGCGATGCGCCTGGGCGACGATCGACGCGACGTTCCCGCCGTTCGAACTGCCCAGCATCCAGATCCACATCCCGCGGCCGGCCAGCGGGTTACCGGCAGCGTGGGCGACGTGCCGCACCGGCCTGTGCTTCGTCTGGGTTCGGCCTCCGATCCCGGTGCCGCCGGAGGCGGCAAGTGCCGAGGCTGAAAGTGTCAGCGCCAGCAGGGCCGCAAGACCCATCGCCGGCAAACGCCGGCGTCCCGGGCGGCCGGCATCCCGCCGCCCGCCGACCACGCGGTGCGGAAACATTCGGCTCCTCACCCTAACCGGAAACCGCGCCCTTTCCGCAAGTTGCGGTTTTCCGTGACATCCGGGACATGCGTAGGGCCGCCTCGCCGGCGGCCCTACGTCACTCCCTCTCGGATCACGAAACCTCGACAGGAATGAGCCCGGAAAGCGCAGCAGAAGCGAGCGCGCCCGTCCGCGAACACGGCCCGCTGACCTGAACAGCCGGCTACAGCGCAGCCTTGGCCAGCTGCTCCACCTGACCCGGATCCGTGCAGGCCGGGAAGCAGATGACCTCGTCGGCTCCCGCGGACTCGAAGGCGGAGAGATACTGCTTGATCGTCTCGGCGTCGCCGGCCATGCTCTGCACGACCTGGTCTGCGTAGTCCCCCAGGAACGCGTAGTAGTCGCCGATGTTCGCCTTCGCTGCGTCTTGGACGTCCTCCCCCAAGGCGAAGTAGAAGAGCGCCAGCGTCCGCGGCTTGCCGTCGCGCCCGGCGTCGCGCCAGGCGCTGTTCAGCTTCTCGAGCGCCTCCGTGAACATGTCCGGTGTGCCGCCGCCCATCGTCCAGCCGTCGCCGTAGCGCGCTGCGCGCTCGAAGGCGATGTCGGCGTTTCCGCCGATGAGGAGGCCGGGCCGGCCGTTGGAAGGCTCCGGGCCGACGCCGCGCTCGCCCTTCCAGATCGCGGTCATGTCGGCGAGCTGCTGGTCGAACACGCGCCCGCGAGCGTGGAAGTCGAGGCCGCTGACCTCGAAGTCGTCGGGCCTCCCCCCGACCGCCAGGCCGAGCGTGAGGCGCCCGCCGGAGAGAGCGTCGATCGTGGCCGCCTGCTTCGCGAACAGTGTGGCGTTGGCCCGCAGCGGCGCGATCAGGATGTCGGTAGTGAGCCGGATCCGCTCGGTGACCGCCGCGGCGGCGGCCAGCGAGATCAGCGACTCGTAGCTCGGATACGCGATGCGGTCGATCGTCCCGAGGCTGGCGAAGCCGGCCTGCTCGGCCCGCCTAGCCCAGTCGACGATCCCCTCCCTGTCGATGCCGCGCACCGCATTCGGCAGACCGATCCCAACCTCCATGACGCCTCCTCTTTCGCGCGGGCTCTAGCGTTGCCGCTGTGGCCGGCGACACTCTAGAGCAGCTTCCCGAGTGGGCAGCCGAGCTGCTGGCCAGCGAGCGCGTCGCCCGCTTGGGGCTGATCGACGAAGCCGGCCGACCGCGCGTGCTCCCGATCACCTTCGCGCTGCACGAGGGCGCGGTTTGGAGCGTCATCGACAACAAGCCCAAGCGCGCCGGCGCTGAGCCCGCGCGCATCCGCTGGCTGCGCCGGCGTCCGCAGGCCGTCGTAACCGTGGACCACTACGAGGACGACTGGGCAAAGCTCGCCTGGGTCCAGCTGATCGGCGTCGTCACCGTGCTCGACCCGGACGACCATAAGCTCGCGCCGCTGATCGAGCGCTATCCGCAGTATCGCCACAACCCGCCGCCCGGCCCGCTGCTGCGCCTGGCGATCACCCGCACCGTGTGCTGGCGAGCGAGCGGGGGCTAGCGCGCTACCGGATGCCGCCCGCCGCGCGTCTGCGCACGAGCGAATCGAGCGTGACGGCGACGATCAGCACGATTGCCGTGGCGATGTCCTGACCGGCGGCCGTTATCCCCATGAGCCCGAGCCCGTTGAACACGGCGGCGATCACGATCCCGCCGAGGAGCGCGTGCAGCGGCTTGCCGTGACCGCCGAACAGGCTGGTCCCGCCGATGACGGCGGCGGCGACGGCGTAGAGGACGAGGGTGCCGCCGTCGATGTCCGTGGCCATCGAGCCCAGACGCGAGGCATAGATCAGGCCGGCAATCCCGGCCGTGAGGCTGCACAGCATGAACCCGATCGTGCGCACCCTCGCCACGTTGATGCCGGCGCGACGAGCCGCCTCAGGATTGGCGCCGATGGCGTAGATGTAGCGACCCAGGCGCGTCCGGGCGAGGAGCCACGACCACGCGAGCAGTACCGCCAGCACGACGGGCACCACCCACGGAACGCCCTTCAGCGACACCAGCAGCCCGCGGTTGAGGTTGCAGATGACGACCAGGGCGATGCCGCCGGCCGCAGTCACCGCGATGGTGAGCAGCGTGATGCTGAGCGGCGGCGCGGTGAGGCCCTCGGATCGTCGCCGGGCGTGCCGGGTGATCGTCAAGGCGGCAAAGATGGCCAATGCGACGACCAGCACGATCCAGCCGAGCGCGGGACTCATGTTGCTGTTGACGAGCTTGAACACCGGGCTGTTGCTGTTGATCGCGATGACGCCGCCGACCGCTGTCTTGTCGATGTTGGCCAGCTCGAGCATCACGCCCTGGAATCCAAGTAGGCCGCCGAGAGTGACGATGAAAGACGGCAGCCCCAGGCGCGTGATCAGCGTCCCCTGGAGGACTCCGATGCCGCCGCACACGACCAGGCCGCCGATGATCCCCAGCCACCACGGGAAGTTCACCGGGCTGGAGATCAGCTCGACGATCACGAAGCCCCCGACCGCCGCCACGTAACCGACGGACAGGTCTATTTCGGAGAGGATGAGGGCGAAGACCTCCGCCGCCCCGAACATGATGAAGACCGTTGCCTGGACGAGGAGGTTGACGAGGTTGCCGGCAGTCAGGAAGTTCGACTGCTCGATCTGGAAGAAGATGACGATCAGGATCAGGCCGACGATGATCGGCAGCGCGCCGCTTTCGCCGTTCCGGATTCGTCGTCCCCAAGCCTGGAAGTACTCGGTCAGCGATCCGGCCAGGACCTCTGGTGCGAGCGTCACGTCGACGTCGCTCGACCCGCCACCATCCTGAGGGCTCGCCGCGGCGCCGCTGCCAGGCGCCACAACCGGCGCGTCGGTCGGATGACCTGGATCGGTCACGGTGCCCCGTCCCCGGAGGCCGGCCTACCCGCCGAACCGGCCGCACCAGTCGAACCGGCCGAACCCCCCGAGCCGGCCGAACCCGTCGTCATGTATTCGACCACGCTCTGGCGGTCGAACTCCGAAGCCGGGCCGCTGACGACCATGTGCCCGAGGTAGAGAACGGCGATCCGGTGCGCCACCTCGAACACGTCGACGAGGTTGTGGGAGATGACCAGTACCGCGACGCCGCGGCTGGCCAGGCGCTTGATGAGAGCGAGCACCATGGCGGTCTGGGCCACGCCGAGGGCCGCCGTCGGCTCATCCATGATGACGAGCTTCGCCTGCGACATGACCGCCTTGGCAACCGCCACGGATTGGCGCTGCCCTCCGGAGAGCGAGGCCACCGGCTGGCGAACCGACCGAACCGTCGTCACCGACAGGTCCTCGAGGGTTGCCCGTGCGGTCAGCTCCATCTTCGACTCATCCAGCACGCCGCGGCGCAGCGGCTCGTGCCCCAGGAACATGTTCTGGACGATGTCCAGGTTGTCGCACAGCGCCAGGTCCTGGTAGATCGTCGTTATGCCGAGGGCCTCCGCATCGCGCGGACCGTGCAGGCGAACCGCTTGGCCCTCCCAGAGGATCTCCCCGCCGTCCGGATCCCACAGGCCGGACACGGTCTTGATTAGCGAGGACTTGCCGGCGCCGTTGTCGCCTACGAGCGCGGTGACCTTGCCCGCCGGCACCTCCAAGTCGACGTTCGTCAGCGCCCGCACCGGGCCGAACGTCTTGGAGATCCGCTTCAGCGCCAGCAACGTTCCGCCGCCGTTCTGCGGCGGCGGAGCCATCGCGGTACCGGACTCGGAGATGCTCATGTCTCGGCCGTCTGGCCGACGGGTCCCGCCCGCGGGTGCCGCGGGCGGGATGACCATCGGATCTCGACCTAGCTTATCCCTGCCTTCTTGCAGGCCGCTGCATACGACCCCGAGCAGAGCTGGCTCGTGGGCACGAACTTGTCCTTGACAACGGTGGTCCTCATGTTGGCGGGGGTCACCCACTCGGGCGTGAGCAGGACGGACGGCACCGGCTTGTGCTCGTTGATGTCCAGGGTCGTGCCGTTCAGCAACGACGCCGGCGGAGTCTTGCCTGCCCGCAGGTACACGGCGAGCGCAGCCGCGGCCTGCGCCTCCTTGTAGATCGCCTTGTAGACGGTCCCGCACTGGTAGCCCGACAGCACGGCCTGAAGCCCGGTCAGCGTCGCATCCTGCCCCGTGGTGGGGAAGGTCTGCGGCTTGACGCCGTGGGTCTTCAGGTACGAGACGATCGGCGACGCTGTCTCGTCGTTGGGGATCAGCGCGGCGTTGATGTTCTTGTGCGCCGTGAACGCCTGCTGGAACTCGGTCAGGGCCGTGGGCGGATCCCAGGTCCCGGCCGTGCGCCCGACCAGCGTGAACTGGTGCGAGGCGAACAGCGGATTCAGAACGCCGTTGTAGCCCTGGGCGAACAGCGTCGCGTTGTTGTCGGTCGGGTCGCCGTGCATGACGATGACCTGGGGCTTGGTCACGTTCCAGGCCTTGACGCAGCTGACGAGCCCCTGGCCCATCACCCTGCCGACCTGGACGTTGTTGAAGCTCACGTAGTACGGACGGCTGCCGCCGAGCGTAAGCCGGTCGTAGTCGATGACCTTCGCGCCGTGAGCGTTGGCGTACTTCTCCACCGAGGCGCCGGTACCCGAGTCCTCGGGATCGCTCAGGATGATCGACGCGCCGTTGGTGATGTCGGTCTGAGCGTCGGTAAGGAACGTCGAATCGCTCTTCTGGGCGTTCTGGATGATGATGTCCGAGGCGGGAACGCCTGCGGCCAGCAGAGCCTTCTTGATGTCCGGCTGGTCGAACTCGACGTAGCGGGTCGAGCTGGTCGTGTCGGGCAGGATCGCCGCGACCTTCCCCTTGCCGGAGGCGCCCAGGGACTTCAACGCGGACATGGCCGAGAAGTCGTTCGTGAACGACGACGCCGCCACGGTTGGGACGGCCGAGGACGAGCTGCCCGATGAGCCGGAGCTCGTGCTCGGCTTCGAGGAAGAGCCGCAGCCGACGATCACGGCGGCAGCGGCGACTACGACAAGGGTGGGCGCTACGACGCGCCACCGGCGGAAGATCACGATATGCCTCCTCTCCTCCGCGACGCCGGTCTTGCGCCGCGGCAGATTCCTCACTCCGATACCGGCCAGTCCGGCCGAGAGGACAACCTCTCACACCCCAAAGCCCTTGTCCACCAGCGTTAACCAACCGCTAAGCCCGCCCACTCCGGCAGGTAGCGGCCGCTCCCTCGCGCTTGTACGCGAAGGCGCCGGTCACGCGCTAGACGCTGCAGACGCCTACTTGATGAACAGGATCTCCGAGTACTTCGGCAGCGGCCACAGGTCGTCGGCCACGATCTTCTCCAGCCGGTCGGCCGCGGTCCGCACCGCCTCCATCGCCGGCACGACCTCGTCCCGCATGTACCTGGCGTGCTCGAGCACGTCGCCGTGCGGCTGGTTCTCGGCCAGGTTGGCGGACTCGAGCCCGCGGATCGCCCCGACGAACTCGTCGATCCGGCCCTCCACCTCGGCGGTCAGGTCGCCAAGCCGGGCCTCGCGCAGCACCCCCAGGTGGCGGGCGGCGGCCGGCAGCAGCAGCGTGCGCGCGATCGAAGCCTGGGTCTCGGCCTCGATGTTGAGCTTGGTCACGTACTGCTCGGCGAAGACCTCGTAGCGCGATTCGAGCTCGCGCTGAGAGAGCACGCCGTAGTTGGAGAAGAGCGTGACGGTCTCGTCGTTCACGATGTACGGCAGCGCGTCGGGAGTGGCCCGGAGGTTCAACAGGCCCCGGCGCTCGGCCTCGGCGTGCCACTCCTCGGAGTAGTTGTCGCCGGCGAAGATGATCTGCTTGTTGTCCGCGTAGCTGCGCTGCAGGATGGCCGGCAGGGCCTCCTCCAGCGAGCGGCCCCCCTGCAGCTCGTCCTCGAGCTCCTCGGCCAGGCTGTCGATCGCTTCGGCCACGATCGTGTTCAGCACCGTGTTGGGCAGCGACAGCGACTGGCTCGAGCCCAGAGCGCGGAACTCGAACTTGTTGCCCGTGAAGGCGAACGGGCTCGTGCGGTTGCGATCGCCGCCGTGCATCGGCAGCGGCGGCAGCACCGGCGTCCCCAGTCCCAGGAACGAACCGGGCGTCGACTCGCCCGCCTCACCGCGCTCGATCGCGCCGAAGACCTTCTCCAGCTCGGCCCCGAGGAAGATCGAGATGATCGCGGGCGGCGCCTCGTTGGCACCGAGGCGATGATCCTGGCCAGGCGAGGCGATCGAAGCGCGCAGGAGGCCCTGGTGCTTGTTGACGGCCTGGATGACCGCGGCGCAGAAGAACAGGAACTGAAGGTTCTCGTGCGGCGTGTCGCCGGGTTCGAGCAGGTTCTCGCCCGCGTCGGTGCCCATCGACCAGTTGTTGTGCTTGCCCGAGCCGTTGACGCCGGCGAACGGCTTCTCGTGCAGCAGGCAGACGAGCCCATAGCGCCGGGCCACGTTCTGCATCACCTGCATCGTCAGCTGCTGGTGGTCGGAGCCGACGTTCGAGTTCTCGAACACGGGCGCGAGCTCGTACTGATTGGGTGCCACCTCGTTGTGGCGCGTCTTGACCGGCACGCCGAGCTTGGCCAGCTCCCGCTCGGTCTCGAGCATGCAGGCCAGGATCCGCTCCGGGATCGACCCGAAGTAGTGGTCATCCAGCTCGTGGCCCTTGGGCGGCTTGGCCCCGAACAGGGTCCGGCCCGTGGTGATCAGGTCGGGCCGCTCGAAGTAGAACTGCTGGTCGATCAGGAAGTACTCCTGCTCGGGCCCGACGGTCGTGAACACGCGAGCCGCCGCCGCGTTGCCGAACAGCCGCAGCGCGCGGATGGCCGACTTCGAGAGCGCGTCCATCGAGCGCAGCAGGGGGATCTTGTGGTCGAGCGCCTCGCCGGTCCACGACGCGAACGCCGTCGGGATGCAGAGCAGCGCGCCGTTGGGGTTCTCGAGGATGAAGGCCGGGCTGGTCGGGTCCCAGGCCGTGTAGCCGCGCGCCTCGAAGGTCGCCCGGATGCCGCCGGTCGGGAACGAGGAGGCGTCGGGCTCGCCCTGGATCAGCTCCTTGCCGGAGAACTCGGCCAGCGCGGTTCCCTCGTCGGTGGGCTGGTAGAAGCTGTCGTGCTTCTCGGCCGTCGAGCCGGTGAGCGGCTGAAACCAGTGGGTGTAGTGCGTGGCACCCTTCTCGAGCGCCCACTCCTTCATGGCCAGCGCGACCGCGTCGGCGGTCGAGGTGTCCAGAGCCTCCCCGCGCGCGAGGGTCTGCTGCAGCCGGCGGAAGGTCTCCTTGGGCAGCCGCTGGCGCTGGACGGATGGGCTGAAGACGTTGGCGCCGAAGACCTGGTTGTCGGCGACGGTCAGGTCAGGCGCGCCGAGCGCGCCCCCGTTGGGGGTCCACTGCGCTGCGAGCACGTTCTGCTGGCGGATGCGAGGCATGCGAGTTCTAGTCCTTCCTTCCAGCGCCTTCGGCGGCAAAGGCGCGCATACGAGAGTGGGCCCCGATTTCGGCGAGGCAGCCGCGAAGCGTAGGCGAAAAGCCGCAAAGCGACACTATCCCTTTGGCCAAAAAGGGGGGAAATTCGTTCGCCGCACGGCGAAGCTGCGAACCGCGGCGCTGGCCCGCGTAGACCCTACTTCGACTGGACGATCTGGCCCGAGTTGTTGACGTACGCCTGCGCGGGCGCGCGGGAGATCGTGGCCGTGAAGCTGCCCTCGGCGATGCCGCCCCCGGCCAGGCGCGCCTTCGCCTTGCCGTTGAGCCCGGCGGCGATCACGTAATGGATGTGGTAGGTCCCGGCCGCCACGGCCGTGAGGCCCCACACGAACTTCGCGGTCTGGCCCGGGCCGAGGCGGCCCAGGGCCCAGGTGTTGGCGTAGGCGGTGGCGGCGCCGCCGGCGCCGCCGTTGACGCAGCTGTAGCCGCACGTGCCCGGAGAGCGGTCGACGATCCAGACCGGCCGCGAGTGGCTTGCCACTCCCTGCATGTGCAGAAACGAGCTGAAGGCGCGGATCGAGGTCCCGTACTGGGGGTCGGTGATCGTGACCGCGATGTTGGGGATCGTCTTGTGGCCCGAGTTGCGGACGGCGATCACCATGTGTGTGTGCTGGGCGAGGGTCTGGGAGGCGGGGAAGCTCGCAGCCGACACCGAAACAGGGAAGGTGCCCGAGGGTTCCTGGGCGTCCTGGCGCGGCTGACTGCCGCACGCGCCCAGCGCGCCACTCAGCGCGATCGCGGCGCTGATCCCGCAGCTCCTCGTTCTCCACCCGCTCACGGCGGCGGTGAACATACCACGGGTGATCGCAGGCGAGCGACGGTTCTCGCTGCGCAGGGCGGCCTTTTGCACGCCCCTGGCGCGGCGCGCGCCGGGGTCGGTGCGGGCGCCTGCACCCGACGGTTCCCACTTGGTTTTTTCACCGCCGTTGGCGTAGGCTTTGCGAGCAGCCGCGGCCTCCGGCGCGGCATGGATCTCGGGAGGAAAGACCAGAGTTGATTCGAGCCGTCGCTGATCGAGCGTTCCTGCCGACCAAGAGCGTCTTGGAAGAGGTCGGGAACATGATGATCCTGACCGGGAAGACGGTGGTCGCGGCGGTCCGGCCGCCGTATCCGTACGGGCCTGAGTTCGCCGGCCAGTTTTTGTTCGCCATCAAGCTGTGCTGGTTCCCGCTGCTCGTCTCGACGGTCGCCTTCGGCTATGGCGCGCCGGGTCTCCAGGGCGCGGACTTCCTCGTCCTGTTCGGCGCGCTGGACCGTCTGGGCGGGTTCTTCGTGCTCGCGTCGATTCGCGAGTTCGCGCCCTTCGTGGACGCGATCATCCTGGCCGGTGTGGCCGGCACGGCGATCACCGCGGACCTGGGGGCGCGCAAGATCCGCGAGGAGCTCGACGCCCTGCAGGTCCTCGGCGTGGATCCGATCAAGAACCTGGTCGTGCCTCGCTTCCTGGCCCTGATGCTGGTCACCGGGCTGTTCGACATCTACGCGCTGCTGTTCGGCATCTTCGGCGGGATAGCAGCCACGCTCGTCAACAGCGCGCCCCTGGGGCCGTTCTGGGCCACGTTCTTCAACAACGCCGATACCACCGACCTGTGGGGGTCGATCGTCAAGACGACGATCTTCGGCGCGATCATCGCGATCGTCTGCTGTTACAAGGGCATGACCGCCTCAGGCGGGGCCGAGGGGGTGGGGCGCGCCGTCAACCAGGCCGTGGTGATCGCGTTCCTGGGCGTGTTCGCGTTCAACTATGCGTTCACGCAAACGCTGCTGGCCACCCACCCCGAGATCACCTCGATCGCCAAGTGACGGCGGCGGCTCGGATCACCGACTGATGGGAGAACTGCTCGCAGCACCGAGGGGCTGGGTCGAGTCCTTCGGCGAGATGGTCAAGTTCGGCGGGAGGATGTTCGGCGAGGTCTTCCGCCTGAAGGTCTTCAAGTTCTTTGGGGAGGCCCTTCGCCAGTCCGGGATCCTGATCGTCTCCTCGACGATCGTCATCTGGGGGCTGGTCTTCATCACCGGACTGGAATGCGGGGTCGAAGGCGCCTACTTCACACAGGCGCAGGGAACGCCGGCGTACGCCGGCGTGTTCTCGGCCTGGTGCGACCTGCGCGAGCTGGTCCCCTACGCGTTCGGCTACATGATGTCGGCCAAGGTGGGCACCGGCCTCGTCGCCGAGCTCGGGCTCGATGCGGATCTCGGACGAGATCGATGCGCTCGAGGTCATGGGCATCAGCGGCATGACCTTCCTGTGCGCGACCCGCCTGCTGGCTGCCTGGCTCGTCCTGCCGTTCGTGTACCTGTGCTCGATCGGCGCCGGCTTCCTGGCCAGCTACATCGTCGTCGTGCAGCAGATCGGCTACGTGTCCTCGGGCGGGTTCTTCCTCATCTTCTGGCAGTTCCAGAACCCGCCGGATCTCTTATATAGCTTGATCAAAGCCATGACCATGGCCACCTTGATCGTGATCGTGGGCTGCTACTACGGCTACAACGCGAGCGGCGGCCCGGTCGGGGTGGGCACGGCTACGGCCAAGTCGATGGTGGTCAACATCGTCGGCGTGCACCTCATCGGAATGCTCGGTACGCAGCTCTTCTGGGGCGCCAACCCGAGGGCACCAATAGGAGGCTGACAATGCGGCGTTTCTCTTTTGGGCGAGGCAACAAGGACGACGAGGAAGGCGCCACGAGCGAGATGTCCGACGGCGGCTCGTCCTCCGCCTCGGGCTCGGGCGACGAGGGCTCGGCGGACTCCTGGCTCCCGGCCGAGGACTCGCAGCGCTCCGATGAGCCTGCGCCCATGCAGTCAGAGCGCGAGCACGGGCTGGAGGGCGCGCAGACGCCGGAGTCCGAGGTCGCGCACCCGACCTCGGAGTCCGAAGAGCCGGCGAGCGCCGAGGGCGACGGCCGCGGCGACGGGCAGGGCGGCGGCGACGGCGGCCAGGATCACGAGTCGCGCGAGGGCGAGCCGCCGACGCCCGACGCCGAGGGGGGCCAGGCCGAGTCGCGCAGCGAGTCGCGCGTGTCCGTCGTCGACGAAGAGGCCCCGCGTCCGGCCCCGCCCGAGGGCGCCGACGAGGACGAGTACAAGTTCCACACCTACAAGGTCTATCCCTCGGGTCGTCCGGATGCCGTCGAGTTCATCGACACCTACAAGGCCTTCGGCCGCAACCGCATCCTGCGCGGCCTGAACATGGGCCTGCCCGAGGGGATGGTGTCGATGATCCTCGGGCCGTCGGGCACCGGCAAGTCCGTGTGCATCAAGCACATGGTCGGCCTGCTCTATCCCGACGAGGGGGACATCCTCGTCCACGGGGAGTCGGTGCCCAACATGCCCGACGACGATCTGTTCGAGATGCGCAAGAAGTTCGGGCTGCTGTTCCAGGACGGCGCCCTGTTCGGGTCGATGAACCTCTACGACAACGTCGCCTTCCCGCTGCGCCAGCACACCGAGAAGGGCGAGGACGAGGTCGAGGACATCGTCATGCGCCGCCTGAACGAAGTCGGCCTCGGCGACGCCCGGGAGAAGATGCCCAACGAGCTCTCAGGCGGGATGCGCAAGCGCGCCGGGTTCGCCCGCGCCCTCGTGCTCGAGCCGGACATCGTGCTCTTCGACGAGCCCGACTCCGGCCTGGATCCGGTGCGCACCGCGCTGCTGGGCGAGCTGATCCTCGAGATCCACCGCGACATGATGGAGGACGCCAAGAAGGCGGAGAAGGAGCATCTCCCCACCTTCGCGGTGATCACCCACGACATCATGAGCGCCCGCCGCGTGGCCGACTACATCAACGTCCTGTGGAAGGGCCGGATCGTCGAAGCCGGGCCGGCGGAGGACATGCTCAACTCCGACAACCCGTTCATCCGGCAGTTCCTGGCCGGCGAGTCGCAGGGCCCGCTGACGATGGACTAAGAGGGTGTTCGGGGCTCCGGGCTCCTGTAGTCTGCCGCCGTAGGACCGGCTTTCTGACAGTCGGGAGGCGCAGTGAGGCAAGGCAGGATTAGATCGGCGGTTCTGGCCGCCCTCCTACCGCTGGCCCTGGCACCGGCGGCGCACGCCGCCGTGGGCTTTTCGCACGCGGTCGTGGTCGACCAGCAGCGGCCGGGTTTCGAGCCCGACGTCAAGGTGGACGGAACCGGCGCCGTCTACACGAGCGTCCCGTTCGGCTTCTCGACCACTCAGAGCTTTGTCTGGTCCTCGCGCGACAACGGCAACTCCTACCAGTTCGTGCCCGGCAACATCGGAGGCGGCAAGCCCACGACCTGCATCGGCGGTGGCGACACCGACCTGTTCCTGGATTCGTCAGGCGCGCTCTACTTCTCCGACCTCCAGGGCTTGACCAACATCTCCAACAGCATGAGCACCGACGGCGGCGCTCACTGGAGCACGAACTGCCTCGGTGCCCCCAACACGCCCGACGACCGGATGTGGTTCGCCGGCACCGGCAGCTCGGCCGCCAAGAACCTCGTCCTCTACCAGGACTACGACGCCACCAACACCTCGGCCAGCGGCGGCAACCAGCTGGTGGAGACCGTCTCCACCGACGGCACGCACTTCCTGCCCGTCATGAACTCCAACGTCGGTTCGCTGACCGGCGACTGCGCCGGCGCCGCCGTCCAGGACTGCGTCACCGACAACGAGGGCATCTCCGGCAACCAGGTCGTCGATCCATCGACCGGCAACGTGTACATCGCTCACACCAGCACCGAGGGCTCGAGCGGCACCCCGGGCGTGCGCATCTCCGAGGGAAAGGTCTCGCTCGGCACCCCGCCCTCGGCGACCTGGAGCGAGAGCCCCAACCTCGACGCCTCGCTGTGCCCGGACCCCACCTGCACCGACTCGAGCGGCAATCCCGAGGAGCTCGCCGGTGAGAACTTCGCCAGCATCGCCAGGGACTCCGCCGGCTATCTGTACGTCACGTTCACGGCCGGGCCGCTCGACCACAACTCGAACGACCCCAGCTTCGGCGCCCTGACGGCGCCCGAGCAGATCTACGTCGTGCACTCGCTCGAGCCGGCGCCCGCCGACCCGTCCAAGGTGACGTGGTCGGCGCCCCAGCAGATCACCGGGACCGGCGCGAGCGCCGGGACGAACACGTTCCCCTGGATCGTCGCCGGCAGCGACGGCCGCGTCGATGTCGCGTGGTACCACACGAGCGAGGTCTCCGAGCCGGGCACGTGCGCGAGCGGCTCGGGCACCTGCACGCTGTACGGGGCGGGGAGCTTCACCAAGGCGGAGTGGACGGTGGACATGGCGCAGAGCCTGGGCGCCCACGACAGCAGCCCGGCCTACAGCACGAGCCAGGTCAGCGAGAGCTACGTCAAGCACGGCCAGATCTGCACCAACGGTCTGGGGTGCGCGACCGGCGGCGACCGGAGCCTCGGCGATTTCCTGCAGGTGACGACGGACAACCAGGGGCGGGCGCTGGTCTCGTACGTGTTCGACACCTCCGCGGACAGCTCGGCCGGCGAGGACGCCGGACCCGAGGTGATCAGCCGTCAACTCAGCGGCCCGAGCCTCCTCGCTTCGGTCGGGAACGTCAGCCAGGGCAGCGGTCCCGGCCAGGCGCTCGGCTCGGTCACCGATCCCACCGGGGATGCCGATTACTCCGAAGGCGGCAGCCGCACCACCGCGACCCCCAACCTCGACCTGACCGGCGCCTCGCTCGCCAACGGGACGGGCAACACGCTGGTCGCGAAGATCTCCGTCAAGAGCCTGTCCAGCCGGTCGGTGTCCTCCAACCTCGGCGGCCCCGACGGCAGCTGGCTGTTGCGCTGGACGGTGGTCAATCCCGGCACCACCGGCAACGGCCACATCTACTACGCCGGCATGGACAACAACGCCGGCCTGGGCGGGTCCGGCAAGCCCACGTTCTTCGCCGGCGATACCGCCGGCCTGCCTCCAGCCAACCCGGCCGAGCACACGAAGTACATGACGTTCCCGCAGACGCACCTGCTGAGCGCCAAACAGGCGTCGTTCGACGCAAGTACCGGCGTGATCACGATCCGCGTGCCGCGCTCGGACGTGGGCAATCCGCCCAACGGCACGACGCTCTACAGCGCCACCGCGTTCACCGCCACCTCGACCGCGCCGCAGTCCTCGAGCACGTTGTTCAACCTGATCGATGCCGCGACACCGTTCGACCTCGTGGTCGGGCCGCCCGGGTCCGGTGGGTCGGGCGGCGCTACCGGTGCCACCCACGGCGGCACGGGATGCCCGCGTGCAGCGGGGGCTCTGCGCGGTACGCGGCTCGGACCGCTTCGCCTGGGAATGACGCGCGCACGCGCGCGCGTGTCGGTCGGGCGGTGGTCGACCCGGGGACGGCGCCACATGGACTTCTTCTGCCTGCGCCCGGTGGGGATCCGCGCCGCCTACGCCTACCAGCGCATGCTGCGCCGGCTGCCGCGCGCCCAGCGCCACCGCCTGTCCGGGCGGGTCGTGCTGCTTCTGACCGCCAACCGCCACTACGCCCTGCGCGGCGTTCGACCGGGTGCGCGCCTGGCGCGAGTGGCCCGGCGGCTGCATGTGGGCAGGGCGGAGCGGATCGGCTCCAACCGCTGGTACACATTCGCCGACGGCGGTGTGACGGGCGTGCTGAAGGTCCGCCACGGGAAGGTCGCTGAGATCGGGATCGCCAACCGCCGGCTCACGGCCCGCCGCACGGCGGCGATGCGATTCCTCAGATCGCTGCGGTGACGATCCGGCGCGTACGGGGGTGCGCGCCGATAGCCTGAACAACCGATGTCGATGAGGCAGAGGCTCGAGGCGCTGGCGCGGGCAGCCGCGCGCCGGCCGGCGCTGACGCTGGCGCTGGTGGCGACCGCTGCACTCGCGGGCGGGATCCTCGCGCTGGGGCTGAAGCCATCGGTCGGCACCGACACGCTGGTGAGCCGTTCCTCGAGCAGCTTCCAGGCCACGCAGGACGACCAGCGCCATTTCGGCAGCGACGCCGTGATCATCCTGATCCGCGAGAGCCTGCCCAACCTGGTCGAGACGCGGGATCTGGCCACGGTCACAGAGCTGGAGGCCTGCCTGGCCGGGCAGGTCGTGGTCGCAAACTCTCAGCTTCAGTCCTTCACGCCGGCGGCGGCCGGCACCCGGCCGCCCTACGGCGGCTACTCGAGCCCGTGCGCCAAGCTGATGCGGGCCAAGCCGGTGCTCGCCGTGTACGGGCCGGGGACGTTCCTCAACCGGGCGGTGGCGGCCGTCAACACCGAGATCCACACGCTGGTGGCCGGTGTGCAGAAGAGCATCGCCACCTCCGAGCGTGCCGCCTACCAGCTCGCGCTGGCTCGTCACCTGAGTCGCAAGCAGGCGCTGACGGTGGCCAAGTCGGCCGGTCAGCTCCAGCAGCAGCAGTCCACGCAGCAGCTCGAGCAGCTCTACCTGGACTCCGGCATCTCAGGGATGCCGCGGATCGACGACCCGCAGTTCATCCCGGCTGTCGTCTTCGACCAGACGCGCGGCGTCAACCAGCCCAAGGCCCGGTTCGCCTACCTGTTCCCGACCGCGAACTCGGCCCTGATCCAGGTCCGGCTGAAGGCGGGGCTGAGCGACGCCCAGCAGGCCCAGGCGATCTCCTGGATCCGGCAAGCCGTGAACATGCCGATGTTCCGCTCGGCCTACGCCGGCACCTACACGGTCACCGGCGCCCCCGTCGTCCTGCGGGACCTCGCGTCGAATATCACGGGCTCGATCTTCGGGCTGCTCATCGCGGCACTGCTCGTGATGGCCGCAGTGCTGTTGCTCGTCTTCCGAAGCCGCCTGAGGCTGCTGCCGCTCGCGATCGCGCTGGCCGCCGCCGGCATAACGTTCGGGCTCCTCTCGCTGCTCGGCGGGTCGCTGACCATGGCCTCGATCGCCGTCCTGCCGATCCTCATCGGCCTGGCCGTCGACTACGCGGTGCAGTTCCAGTCGCGCGTGCAGGAGGCCCGCACGCCGGGCGGCCGCGCGCAGGACGCAGTTGCCGGCGCGGCGGCGACGGGCGCTCCGACCATCGCCATCGCCGCGCTCGCCACCGGCACCGGGTTCCTCGTGTTGCTGCTCTCGCCCGTCCCGATGGTCCGCGGCTTCGGAGTCCTGCTCGTGGTGGGAATCGCGGTCGCGTTCGCGTGCGCGCTGACCGCGGGCTCGGCCGCGATCGTGCTCTCGGACCGCGGCGGCGGAAGAGCCGGGGCGGCCCTTCGCGGCGCGGGCGAGATCCTCCGTGACACGTTCCGGCGCCTGCCCCGGCCCTCCGCGCCCAAACGCGCCGTCTCGGCGATTCCGCGCCTGCTCCAGCGCAGCGCAGCCCACCCAGGCCGCGTGCTCGCCATCGGCGCTGCGCTGGCACTGCTCGGCTGGATCGCCGACACCCAGACCGCGGTGCAGTCCGACGTGACCAAGCTCGTGCCGTCGAACATGACCGCACTCAAGGATCTGCGCACGCTCGAGCACACGACCGGCGTCTCGGGAGAGATCGACGTCACCGTCCACGCGCCCAACGTCGCCACGCCGCAGACCGTGGGGTGGATGATCAGCTACGAGCAGAAGCTGCTCGCGCACTACGGCTATCTGGAGACGAAGGGCTGCGCGCACTCCACTCTGTGTCCTGCCCTCTCGTTGCCGGACCTGTTCTCGGCCGGCTCGGGGAGCGGGCAGCAATCGGCCTCGTCGCTCTCGCCGGCGGCGATCCAGAACCTGCTCGCGGCGGTCCCCAGCTACTTCTCCCAGGCCGTGATCACCCCTGATCACCGCGAGGCGGTGCTCGCGTTCGGGATCCGGCTGATGCCGCTCTCGCGCCAGCAGCAGGTGATCGACTACATGCGCTCGCAGCTGCATCCGCCGTCCGGCGTGAGCGCGCAGCTGGCCGGCCTGCCAGTGCTCGCCGCCGAGGCCAACGGCGCTCTCTCCTCCTCCGCGCGGCGCCTGCTGACGCTGCTCGCCGGGCTGATCGCCGTCGGGCTCGTGCTGCTGGCGGTGTTCCGCCGCGTGGAGCGTGCGCTGATCCCGCTCGTCCCCATCGCGCTGGCCACCGGCTGGTCCTCGCTCATCCTGTTCGCGACCCGGATCCCGCTGAACCCGATGTCGGCCACCCTCGGGGCCCTGGTGATCGCGATCTCGACCGAGTTCAGCGTCCTGCTCGCCGAGCGCTTCCGCCAGGAGCGCCAGGCCGGGCACGAGCCGGCGGTGGCGCTGTCGCGAACCTACCGCTCGACCGGAATGGCGGTGCTGGCCTCGGGGATCACAGCCATCGCCGGCTTCGGCGTCCTCGTGCTCTCGAGCATCACGATGCTCAGGGACTTCGGGTTCGTGACCCTGGTCGACCTCTCGGTCTCGCTGGCCGGCGTACTGCTCGTCCTGCCCTCGGTGCTCTACCTCTCCGAGCGCGAGGACCTGGTCGAGAGCCTGCGCCGCAGCCTTCGGCGCAGGAGCCTGCCCCGGCCGCGGCTGCGGCGGCGCGCCCGAGTGGCGTGAGCGAGCGGCCACCAGACCCTCCGAGCGAACCCGAGCCCTACCGGCTCGATCCTGACCGCGCCGCGGCGACCACCCCCCGCCCGGCCCGCGAGACGCCCGAGCCCGTCATCGACACCCGGCCCTACCGGTGGGGGATCGGCATCTTCGGGCTCGTTCTGCTGGTCGCCTTCTCGGTCTACATGTTCACCTCCCGCGGGATCCACAGCCCGGGTGTTCCGCCCGGCACCCGCCTGCACAACTTCGTCGCTCCGCTGGCCACGTCGAGCCTCAATGGCGACGCCAACCTGCAGCCGCGCTGCGACCCGGCGGCGCCCAACCCGCAGGCCCTGAACGTCTGCGGTCGCACCCCGATCGTGCTCGGACTGTTCGTCACCGGCTCGACGGAATGCAAGCGCCAGGTCGACACGATCCAGAACGTTTCCCGCGAGTTCCCGCGCAGCGGGGTCCAGTTCGCCGCCGTCGCCGTCCAGGCCGGCCATGCCACCACGGCGGCCCTCGTGCGCTCCCACCACTGGACGATTCCCGTCGCCTACGACCGCGACGGTGCCGTCGGTGCCTTGTTCGGGGTGGACCTGTGCCCGATGGTCGAGCTGGCGCGGCGCGGCGGCGTCGTCACCGACCGGCTGATCGGCAATCACTGGCTGGCACCGGCGGCGCTGGCCGCCCGCGTACGGGCGCTCGCGGCGGCGCGATGACCGATGAGCTCGACCTCGCGCCGGCGCCAGGGTTCGTCGAGGCCCAGGTGCGCGACGAGTTCCCGGGCCTGCGGCTGGACTGGATGACCGTCGAGGGCCGGCTGCGCGAGAGCCCGCCCGAGGTCCGCGGTCGGCTGCGCCAGCTGTCCAACCGCTACCGCGGGGCAAGCGTGGTGACGATGCGCACGCAGCCGATCCCGCATGCCTACCGGGCGTTCTTTCACCAGATCGGCCTGGACCCCGACACGAACCGCATCCCCAGCGAGGAGATCGCGGTGAGGCGGCTCATGCAGGGGCAGTTTCGCTCGCAGAACCTCGTCGCCGACGCGGCTCTGATCGCCGTGATCGAAACCGGCGTTCCCGTCTGGGCCCTCGACGCCGATCTGCTCGACACGGCCGGCTTGGGGATCCGCACGAGCGTGGAGGGCGATCGGCTCGGAAGCCGCGAGCACAGCCACTACATAGCGCCCGGGAGCCTGGTCGTCGCCGACGCCGGGCGGGTGCACGCGATGCTCTTCGGTGACGTCGCTCCCGGACACGAGGTGACGCGCCGCACGAGCCGCGTGGGGCTGTACTCGGTCGGGGTCGCGGGAGTGCCCGCGATCCACGTCGAGGAGGCGCTCTGGGTGTGCGGCGAGGTGCTTCGCGCCCACGGCTAGAAACCGGCACCACGGGCCGATCCCGGTGCTAAGCTAAAACGCCCATTCGAGGAGGGCGCCATGGAGCACGTCGCGCATCTGAACACCGCTCCGGAAATTCCCAACTCGGCGGCACGAACTGTCACCGAGGATGGGCTGCTTGCAGCCCGCAGATCGCTGCGCGCGCAGATCGCGCGGCTCGAGCGTGAGCTCGCCGATGCCTTCGTCACCGCGTACGAGATGGGCGGCCCCGCCCTGGCGGGCGCGGACCCGGGCCAGCCGCGGATGCTCGACCTCGGCGAGCTCGAGCGCGTACGCGACCAGCTGGCCGAGCGCCTGCGCTCCGCCCGCCTTCAGATCAGCAGGCTGGCCGAGATGCAGGAGGCCAATCGCCTCTACCTCGAGCAGATCATGCTCGACCCGGCCAAGCACCGCTTCGCCCGAGTCTCGCGCCGTGACATCGGCGAGCCGGGTTGCGGCGTCTGGCAGGTCAGGCCGCGGCTCGGCCTGATCGGGATGCTGATGGGGTGGTGGCAGGTCAAGCTCTCCTCCGGCTGTCCGTTAGCCGGGGGCCGCGTCGCCCCGAGCTGACGCGGCCCGAGCCCTCCTGAACCCCCCAGCACCACGGCTACCCTCAGGGTAGATGCCCGTGCGTGAGCTCTTGAGAACCGGCGCCGGGGCATTCCTCGTGCTGATGATCATGTTCATCGGCAGCCTGGGCCTGTGGATCGGGACGCCGCTGTTGTGGCTGTGGATCGGTTCCCAGATCCAGGGCGCGACCTCCTCCGTCGGTGCGGCGATCGGCGCCAGCTTCATCGGCGTGGTGATCACGATCACGATGGTCGCCTCCCTGCTCGGCAAGCTCAGTGACGTCTACCGGGCCAACTGCCGCGCCCGTGGGCTCGCCGATCCTGGCCACTTCGTCCTCGAGGCCGTGCTCGTGATCAGCGCCGGCTTCACGCTCGTGGCCTTCGTGATCTGGTTCTTCCTGTTCGCCGGCACCAGCCCCGTGCCGATCTCGCTCCACCTCTAGGGCGCGGGCCCCCCTGCGGCCCGGCCTCTAGGGCGCGGGCCCCCTCTGCGGCCCGCGCCTGAGGTTCTCCCTCTACACCGCGGCGGCGAGCCCGAGACCGGCGACGGCCTCGGCGGTCAGCTCCTCGATCCGCTCGCGCGGCTGTAGCTGGAGGGCCAGCAGCCGGCGCTGGCGCTCGGTCAGCGTCCCAATTCGCTTCATCTCGGTGATCTGATTGCGGGACAGGAACTTGCGGCAACGGTTGACACCCCAGCGCCGTTGGCTCATGAGAAGCTCCCCGATCGGCCAGCTCGAGGCCTCACTCGGGCAGGCGAGAATCACGTCGGCGGCGGACGTCTGCCCGCGCGCGACCTGACGCTTGAGCTCGGCGCGTGCGAGGCGGATCTTGTTGGCCTGCTCCAGAGCCTGCAGACGCTGCGGCGCTGGCAATCTGTTCTCCGTCATCTATGTGCCTCTCCCTGCGTCACGTCCGCGCACGCGGACGTCGTGACGCGTCACGCCGTGGGCAACGGTCCCGTGTCGCCCCGGCTGGTCTCCGTTTGCTTGTAAAACCCGGTTACGCCCCAGGCGCCGCCGGTCACTTATGCCGTGTGAACGTGGCGCCTCTCTCGATGCTGAAACCTAGCGCCGAAACGTCGATCACAACAAGATCACACCGCTTGGAGGATGTGCTCCTAGCGTCTTTTTCATGGCCCCAGATGCTTGTGCAGGACTGGACAAGGAGCGTCCATTTCGCAGGGACTGATTTTCGGCACTATGAGGGGCCCGGCAGAGGCCCGTGGTCGGCTTCGAACTCGCGCTTGGCCGTCTCGAAAGCCGCGAGCGCCTCGTTCAGCGTTCCCTTGTCGTGGCTGGCCATCACGCTGGTCCGCAACAGCGCTCCGCCCGGGGGGACCGCGGGGTGAAGCGCGGTGTTGACGAACACGCCGCCCTCGTAGAGGGCCTTCCACAGCAGCCCGGCGTTCCAGTCATCCCCGACGACTAGGGGAACGACGGGTGTGACGACCTCGGTGCCGTCGGCCAGCCGGGTCGGCTCGACCACCTTGAAACCCAGCTCGCTGAGGCCGGCATGCAGATAGCGCGCGTTCTCGAGCACCTTGGCGAACAGCTCCCGCCCCTCCTCGGATCGGCAGATCCTGACCGCGGCCAGGGCGGCCCCGACCGCGGCGGGCACGCCCGAGGCGGTGAACATGAACGGCCGGGCCTGGATTCGCAGGTACTCGATCACGTCGGCCGGCCCGGCGATCACGCCCCCGCACGAGGCCAAGGACTTCGAGAAGGTCGCCATCCGCAGGTCGACGCGGTCCTCCACCCCCAGGAGCTCGGCAGTGCCGGCCCCGCGCTCGCCCAGGACGCCGAGGGCATGGGCCTCGTCGACCATCAGGCGGGCGCCGTAGCGGGAGCAAAGCTCGGCGATCTCGGGCAGTGGGGCGACGTCGCCCTCCATCGAGAAGACGCCGTCGACGACGACGAGGATTCCGCCGCCGTCGCTCTGAGCCCGCTCCAGGGCGTGCTCGAGGCGGTCGATCCGGTTGTGGCGAAACGGCCGCAGCTTGGCCCGCGAGAGGATGCAGCCGTCGAGGATCGAGGCGTGGTCGCCGGAGTCGGCGATCACGGTGTCACCTGGGCCGAGGATCGTGCCCAGGGCACCGAGGTTGGCCTGGTGGCCGGTCGTGAACACGATCGCAGCCTCGGTCCCTATCCACTCCGCCAGCTCGTGCTCGAGCTCGACATGGAGGTCGATCGTTCCGTTCAGGAAGCGCGACCCGGTCAAGCCCGTGCCGTAGCGGTGCAGCGCGTCGATCGCGCCCTGCTTGACCCGCTCATCGCCCGTCAGGCCCAGATAGTTGTTGGACCCGAGCATGATCCGGCGCTTTCCCTCCATCTCCACGACAGGCAGCGTCGGGCCCTCGAGCACCCGGAAGTACGGGAGCATGTCGGCCTCGCGAGCGGCGTTCAGCAGCTCGAGGCGCTCGAACTCGCGGGCCTTGGCGAAGACGTCGACGGAGGTGGGCATGTAGCTTTCCCGGCCGCACATGGCGCTCGACGTCCGTCCCGTCGCAAGCAAGCGCGACCTGAACTCGTTCATCAAGCTGCCGTGGCGGCTTTATCGTAACGAGCGGTTCTGGGTCCCCCCGCTCCTCTTCGAGCGCAAGCGCTTCTTCGACCGCAAGCGCAACCCGTTCTTCGAGCACGCCGAGGCGGAGTACTTCCTGGCCTGGCGCGACGGCCGCCCGGTCGGGCGGATCACCGCGCACATCGACCGGCACTTCAACGAGTTCCAGAACCACGAATGGGGGATGTTCGGGTTCTTCGAGTGCGAGGACGATCCGGAGGCGGCCTCGGCGCTGCTCCAGACCGCGGAGACGTGGCTGCGGGCGCGCGGGCGCGACCGGATGGTCGGGCCGATGGACTTCACCACCAACGACGAGTGCGGCGTGCTCATCGACGGCTATGACCGGCTGCCCACGATTCTCACCAACTGGCACCACCCGTACTACCCGGGGCTGCTGGAGAGCTACGGGCTGACCAAGGCCATGGACCTCTACATGTGGGACCTCAAGGTCCAGGACCGCCACGAGGTGCATCCCGCCATCTGGGACGCCGCGGCCGAGGTGGAGTCCAAGCACGGGATCACCGTGCGCTCGATGCGCAAGCGCAACATGGAGGCCGAGATCAACCGTTTCCTGGAGGTCTACAACGCGGCCTGGCAGCGCAACTGGGGCTTCGTGCCGCTGACCGAGGAGGAGGTTCGCCACTACGCCAAGGATCTGAAGCCGATCCTGGACGAGAACTGGGCCTTCGTGGCCGAGAAGGACGGCGAGACCGTCGGCGCGGCGCTCACCCTGCCGGACTACAACGAGGTGCTGATCCACCTGAACGGCCGGCTCCTGCCCTTCGGCTGGGTCAAGGCGCTGTGGTACCGGCGCAAGATCGACCGCGTGCGGGTGTTTGCGCTGGGGGTCAAGCGCGAGTGGCAGCACACCGGCATCGCCGCCCGCTTCTACGAGCTGCACTACGACTCGGCCGAGCGAACCCCCCAGAAGGCGGGCGAGACGGGCTGGATCCTCGAGACCAACAAGTCGATGAACCGCGCCATGGAGGGGATGGGCGGCAAGATCGTCCGTACCTACCGCGTCTACGAGAAGACCCTTTGACATGACCGCGGCCGCTGTCACCATGTCGGGCCGATGAGCGAGTCAACGCCGCCGGAGGATCCTGCCGCAAGCTCGTCTCCCGACGGAGCCCTCGAGCCATCGCTCGAGCCCGAGGAGATCGTCGACGGTCTCCCGGTGCTGGCCGAGGTGCGGGCGATCGAGCCGGCTCGCGGCTCCCTTCCCGCCGCCCAGGCCGCAGCCGCGGCGGCCACCGGCTTCGTGGCCGGAGCCGCCACCCTCGCGCTGGTCCGGCGGCGCACCACACGCAAGATGAAGCGGGCGCAGCGCAACGCCCCGCGCCGGCCGATCGACATGCTGCCCATCGTCGGATCCCGGACGTTCCTCGTCGACGTCCATCTGCTCGCCAAGCCCGGCGAGTGAGCGGGACCGGCGGGCTGGTCGAAGTCAGGGCCGAGGTCAGGCCGGCCTTCTACTTCCGCCTTCCGCGCTACGGAGGCCTCGACGGGCTGACTCGGGTGCGGGGCGGGATGGTCACCCGGCTCCTGCACGTCGAGGAGACGCCGGTCGTCGTGCGCGTCGTCCAGCGCGCGCCCGAGCGCGTGCTGTTCGCCGCCCAGGGCCCGGATCGGGCGGCAGCGGAGGAGGGCGTCGTGCGGATGCGCGCGGCGCTGGGGATCGACCACGACCTGCGCGCCTTCCATGAGCGCTTCCGCTTCGATCCACTGATCGGCCGGGCCCTTCGGACCGATCCGGGCCTGCGCGTCCGCGCGCACCCCTGCCCCTTCCAAGCTCTGGCCTGGGCGATCTCCGAGCAGCTGATCGAGTTCGAGCGCGCGTCCGCGATCCAGCGTCGGATCGTCGCCCGCCTCGGCCGGCGGTGCGAGCGCACGGGGCTGCGCGACGCGCCGAGCGCCGGAACGCTCGCGGCGCAGGCCCCGGCGCTGTTCGAGGCCCTTGGCCTGTCGGCCACTCGGGCGGCGGCGCTGGTCCGCGCCTCGCGTGAGGTGGCTGCGGGACGGGTCGACCTGCGCGCCGAGGACCACGCGCGCGGCTGGGCGCGTCTGCGGGCCATCCGCGGGATCGGCAGCTGGACGATCCAGATGCTGGGTCTGACCGGCCAGGGCCGGCTCGATCAGCTGCCCGCGGGCGACGTCGCCTTCCTGAAGCTGGTCGGTCGCCTGCGCACCGGCAACCCCTGGGCGCGAGCCACCGAGGACGAGGTGCAGGAGTTCTTCGCGCCCTATGCGCCCTGGGCGGGCCTGGCCGGCAGCTATGCCCTGCGCAGCTCGAAGCGAAGCGTCTCCCACCGCGCATTCTCGAGCGCTCCGGCCAGCGCCTGATCGGTGGGGTAGGGGCCGCCCTCCAGGCGGCGGGCGTCGCAGCGGACCTCGAGGCGCTCGTCCGAGAACGGCCACGGGTCGAGGGTCCAATGGCTGTCCCGCTTGACGATCTGCATCTCGACGGGGCCGTCCTTGGCCGGAACGTCGGCGGCCGCGCGCGGCGTCCAGTTCAGGCACACCGCGAGTGAGATGAAGTCCCAGGTCCAGATCAGCTGGCTGTTGTCGGCGACGCGGTCGCGGCCTGCGTTCAGCGAGGCGGCCAATCCTGCCTGGAGAACCTGCTGCTCGTCCAAATAGCGGCGAACGTCCTCGGCCTGCGCGTCGGGGAGCTTGGCCAGGTCGCGCCGCCGGTAGAGCCTTTCGCCGTGCATCGAGACGAGAAGCGCCGCGTAGCGGCTCTGGGTGATGAGCCGTCGCGGACCGGCGTGCCAGAGCTTCAGGTGCTCGGGCACCGGCATGTCCATGAACGAGAGCGGCAACCCCGTCCCCGGGTCTCGCGGCGGTTCCAGGTCCCAGGCACCGAACCCGACGTCGTGCTGCTCGGCGGCCAGACACACCTCCTCTCGGGGCTCGGGGGCATCGAAGCGATCGTTGCCCCACGCCCGCGCGAGCTGGCCTGAGATCCAGGCGTGCGAGGCTTGCCCGATGGCCAGGACGCCGCCTTCGTCGCGGCGGATCAGCATGCCTCAGGCGGCCGGGCCGCGCAGGCCTTCGAGCAGGCGTCTGACGGTGCGGCCCATCTCCTCTCGGGCCACCTCGGGGTCGTCGGCTCGGGCCACCACCATCGCCGCCTCGTCGACGGCGCCCAGAAGCACATGCGCGAGCGCTCGGGCAGGCTGGGGGATCAGCCGCCCGGCATCGATCGCGTTCTGAAGCGCGCTCTCGAGCAGCCCAAGGGCCTGCTCCGCATCCGCCGCCCGCCACACGTCCCATCCCAGCACCGCGGGGCCGTCGATCAGCATGATCCGCTGAACCTCCTCGGTCACGCAGGCGTCGAGGAAGGCATCCACGCCCACAACGAGCTCCTCCCAGGGATCCGCAACGGCGGCCGCCGCCTCGACCACGCGCCTCGTCGTCTCGGCCGATACCTGGACGAGCACCGCTTGGAAGAGCTCCTCCTTGCCTCCTCTGAAGTGGTGATACAGCGCCCCCCGAGTGACGCCCGCGCGCTGCACGATCTCCTCCGTGCCGACGCCGGCATAGCCCTTCTCGGCGAACAGCGCCCGAGCCGCGGCGAGCAGTGCCCCCGTCGTGGCTTCGCGCTGGGCGGCCTTCGTGCGGGGGCGGGGCGGGGCGGGCTCGTGCGGGGCGCGGGGCGCCTCGGGCGCGGCCACCGGTGTTGCCTCGGAGCTGGCCACCGGCGTTGGCTCGGGCGCGGCCACTGGCGTCGCTTCGCCACCCTTGACATCCATACTGTCTGTATGTGAAGATCCGTACACTCTGTATGTAACCCTAGCGCCGAGGAGATTCACGCATGCCGGAGATCCAGCTCTCGCAAGGCATCATCAACTATTCGGACGAGGGGGCGGGTCCCGCCGTCGTCCTCATCCACGGAATCATGGTCAACGGCAGCGTCTGGGACGAGGTGCGTCCGGCTTTGGCGCGGCGCGCCCGCTGCGTCGTCCCGGAGCTTCCGCTCGGCGGCCACCGCATTCCGATGAACGCGGACGCCGACCTGTCACCAACTGGGCTGGCTGGCCTGATCGCGGAGCTGCTCGAGCGCCTCGAGCTCGAGGACGTGACCCTCGTCGGCAACGACACCGGCGGGGCGTTGTGCCAGCTCGTCTGCGCGCACCATCCGGACCGGATCGGCCGCCTCGTGCTGACCAACTGCGACGCCTTCGAGAACTTCCCGCCGCCGGCTCTGCGTCCGGTCATCCGGATCATGGGGCGGGTGCCCGGCTCGATTCGCTTCCTCGACCTGGTCGGCCGCTTCCGGGCGCTGCGCAGCCTGAGCATGTCGGTTGCCCCGCTGACGGTCGAGCCGGTGCCCGACGAACGCGTGAAGGCGTGGATCGCGCCGCTGCACGACCGGCGCGTGCGCCGCGACCTCGCCCGCGTCGCGCGCGGTATCTCGCCTGACCTCACGCTCGCGGCAGCCGAACGTCTTCGCCACTTCGACCGCCCGGCCCTGATCGTGTGGGGCACGCGCGACAAGTTCTTCCCGGTCGCCGAGGGAGAGCGGCTTGCCCGGACACTCCCGCAGGCGCGATTCGAGGCGGTCGAGAATGCGCGGACCTTCGTCCAGCTCGACGCGCCGGCCCGGGTCGCAGAACTGGTCGGCGAGTTCGTGGGCGGGGCGCCGATAGCTGCAAAACGCGACAAGGCCTCGCTCGCAACGGAGTCTTGACGGGTTTTGCATGCCATACGTGCGTAATCCGTCAAGGCTCGTCTGGCGATCGAGACTTGGCGGGTTGTGCACGTGCCGCCCGGTGCGCCCTCCGCTGACCTGCTCAACCCGCCAAGGCTCCCGCGAAATCCGAGCCTTGGGGACTTGTGCATTGCATGGATGCTCAAATCCCCCAGGCTCGCTCCGGGAGCAAGCGATGGGGTGAAAAGCAGGTCGCCCGGGGACTGAAGCGCCGGCCAGGCCGGCCCCGCCCCCGCCCAAGCCAGCCCAACCCCAACCCCTAACCCACCCCCTGGCCCGCCAGCAGCTCGTTCGTCGAGGCGTCCACCACGGCACTCGGGTTCGAGATCAGGTGGTGGCTGAGCATCCACTGCCCGTAGGCGTTCCATTGCGCCGGGTCCTGCCAGCCCCATGGCCGGCCGCCGGCCGGGAAGAACACCGGCAGCGTCGCCCGGACGCTGGCCAGCTGCAGCTTGGGCTGCAGGCCGCTGTTGGCGCTGATGAGGTTCCGGACGGCGCCGGCCGGGTCGCGGCGGGTGGCCTCGTAGCCGCGGGCCAGTGCCTGGACGAAGCGCCGGATGACGTCGGGATGGGTGGCCAGCGTCGCGCGACGGGCGACGAGCACCAGTTCGTTGTAGCTGGGGACGCCGACGTGGTCCACGCGGATCACGTTCGGGCGCTTCTGCATCTGCGCGAGCTGGATCGCCTCGTAGTTCCAGTACGCGCCGAGGACTGCGTCGACGCGGTGGGAGAGCAGGGCGGGGACGAGGTTGGCGCCCACGTTGATCCCCTTGACCTGACTCTCGGGAACCTTCGCCTGCTGGAGGATCGTCGTCAGGTAGGCCTGCTGATAGGGGATGCCGGCGTCGCCCACGAGCTTGCCCCGTAGCTGCGCGGGCTGGGTGATGTGGCTCGAGCCAAGGGAGACGATCGAGGTCAGCGGCTTCTGCACGAGCGCGGCCACGGAAACGAGTGGCAGGCCCTGGTTGCGCGCCAGCAGAACCTCGGGCTCGTAGGAGATCGCGAGGTCGATCTTCCCCGCGGCCAGGAGCTTCAGCGGCAGGGCCGGATCAGAGGGCACCTGCACGTGGACGTCGAGTCCGGCCTGCCGGAAGCTCCCATCGGCGAGCGCCTGGTAGAGCCCGACATGGTCGGCGTTGGGGAACCAGTCGAGCATCAGCGTCACGGGCTGGGCGCCCGATGCCGAGGCGGTCAGCGTGTCCTTCTTCTCGCCGCAGGCGGTGAGCAGGCCGGCGGCGGCCAGGCCGGCGGCCAGCGCGACGCCAAGCTTCAGGGTGCGTTTCATGTGGGGGTATCTCCTCGGGGTCGGTAGGCCCACGGCAGCGCCAGCCGCTCGGCCAGGGTCAAGAGCATGAAGAGCGCGATCGCGAAGAGCGACAGGATCACGACGGCGGCGATGGCCCGCGCGCTCAGCAGCTGGGGAATCGACTGCAGCAGCACGTACCCGAGCCCCGAGTTCGACCCCGCCTGCTCGGCGAGCACGGCGCCGATCACGGCGACGGCGACGGCGATCCTGGCGCCCGTGAAAACGCCCGGCAGCGCAGCCGGCAGCTCGACGTGGCGGAAGATGCGAAGGCGCGAGGCGTCGAAGGTGCGCATCAACTTGATCAGCTCCGGGTCGACGGTGGCAAAGCCGGCCAGTGTCGTGACCACGATCGAGAAGAACGAGACGAGCGCGATCACGACCAGCTTGGGCAGGATCCCGAAGCCAAGCCAGAATGCCAGGACTGGAGCCAGCACCGCGATTGGAATCGCCTGCGAGGCCACGAGCAGGGGGTAGAAGGCCTGGCGCAGCGTGACGAAGAAGTGGATCGTCACGGCGAAGACGAACCCCACCACGGCGGCGAGCAGGATCCCCAGCAAGACCTCCTCCGCCGTCACGAGGAAGTTGCTCCACAGCAACGAGCGGTCTTCGTAGAGCGACTTCGCGACCTCGTGCGGCGCCGGCAGGATCAGCGAGTTGACGCCGCCCAGATCGACGTAGAGCTCCCAGATCCCGATCAGCACGACGAGCAGCACCACGGGCCGCCAAACGCGCGCGACTCGCCTCACGCTCCCACCCCCAGTGCCTGCAGCGCCTGCTCGCGCAGCGCCACCACGTCGGAGTCGGTGCGGCGGCGCGGGCGGGGCAGCCCGACCGGGATCTCCGCCACCGCTCGTCCCGGGCGCGGGCTCATCACGACCACGCGATCACCCAGGATCACCGCCTCCTCGACGTCATGGGTGACCAGCACGACCGTGCGCGGATCGGACTCGAGCGCATGCGCCAGCCAGCCCTGCATCTCCGCGCGGGTGATGGCGTCGAGCGACGCGAAGGGCTCGTCGAGGGCGAGCACGGGCTTGCCGGCCAACAGGGACCGCACGAAGGAGACGCGCTGGCGCATCCCCCCTGAGAGCTCGGCGGGGCGGGCGCGCTCGAAGCCGCTCAGTCCGAGGCGCTCGAACCACGGCGCGGCGGCGGCCCGCGCCTGCGCTCGCGCCGCCCCGCGGGCGCGCAGGGCCAGACCGGCGTTGTCGAGCGCGCTCAGCCACGGCAGCAGCAGGTCGCGCTGCGGCATCAGCACGGCAGGATCGGCGTCCACGGTTCCGCCATCGGGAGCCTGGAGGCCGCAGATCAACTCGAGCAGGGTGCTCTTGCCGCAGCCGCTCGGGCCGACCACGGTCACGATCTCGCCCCCGGCAGCGTGCAGCGACATACCGGCCAGCGCCTCCACCCGGCCGCGCGAGGTCGTGAACGCGCGCGTGACCTCGTGGACCCGGATGCTCCGAGGCCGGTTAACGCCACGAGGCTCCTGCACGGGAGCCTCGGTCTCTGCTCTTGTAGCTCCCTTCGCGGGCATTACCCCACAGGTTCGAAGGGTCAGCGCCGGGTCGGTTCGGAAGGGCGCTATCTCAGCCGGCTCACCCGCCAGCCCCCCTGGGTTGTCAAGGACGCCACCGAGCTTACCGGGGTTCGGCTGCGGTGCCGGAGGTGCGAGCCTGAGATCCTCTGAGCAGAGGACCTCGATGCCAGCGCTCAAGGTCACGGTAGCCATCGCGTGGATCGCCTTCTGGGCCTACTGGCTCCTGTCCGCGATCGGGGTAAAGACGGGTTGGGGGGGCCGGCGCCGAACTCCGCTGAGCGTCGTCACCGGGCTCGCTGTGGCGCTCCTCATCCGCGTGTTTCGCAACGGAGGCCTGGCCGTGCACAGCCCGGTCGTGGGCGCGCTCGGCCTCGTCATCCTCGCCGCGGGGCTCGCGCTGGCTGTCTGGGCTCGCGTCCACCTCGGTCGCAACTGGGGGATGCCGATGAGCGAGAAGGCCGAGCCCGAGCTCGTCACCTCCGGACCCTACCGGCTCGTCCGCCACCCGATCTATGCGGGAATCATCGCCGGAATGATCGGCACGGCGCTCGTGACCAACCTGCTCGGCCTGGTCATTGCGGCGATCCTCGGCGGGTACTTCTACTACAGCGCCTCGGTGGAGGAGAAGAACCTCATCAGGACGTTTCCGAACACGTATCCGGCCTACCGGGCGCAAACGAAGATGCTGATCCCCTTCGTCGTCTAGGCGACGACCGGCTTGGTCAACGCCTTCACGAATTCCTCGAGCTGATCGGTCCGCCAGCATTCGAAGGCCACGCAGTGCTTCTCGTAAGCGGCGATCACGCTGTCTCCGTAGTTCCAGTACAGGCGCGGCTCGGGGTTCAGCCAGAACGTCCGGCCCGCCTTCGCGGTGATCGCCGCGAACACGTCGTCGCGGGGCGGGCGCCCGTTGGTCCGCGCGTCGCCGAGCACGATCACCGTCGCCCGAGGATGCAGCTCGTCCTCGATCAGGCTCAGGAACTCCGTCCAGACGCGGCCGTAGTCGGTGTAGCCGGAGATGTCGGCGACGCCGGCATCGCGTGAGACGGCTTCGCTGGCGGCCCGGAAGTCACGTTCGCGCTCGAATACGTCGGTGACCTCGGAGATGCGCTCGATGAACACAAAGGAGCGCAGCTTGCGAAACGTGTCGTGCAGGGCGTGCAGGACGCTGAGGAAGAAGGTGGAGGCGCTGGTCACGCTGGTCGAGACGTCACACAGGACGAAGATCTCAGGCCGTCGCGGCCGCTTCGGCCGGTACTTGAGCTCGATCGGCACGCCGCCGCTCTGAAGCGATGCGCGCATCGTCCGCCGCACGTCGACGTGGGCGTGGCGCTTGCGCCCACGCGCCTCGTGGCCCTGCGTGGCCAGGCGGCGCTTGAGTTGAGCCACGACCTTGTGGACCTGGGCCAGGTCCTGGATCGGTCCGCTGGGCAGCGCGCGGTCGAGCTCTGACAGCGGCCGCTTGGGCGGCAGGCTCGAGGTGCGCTCGATCAGGTCGCGCTCGAGCTCGCGACGCAGCTGCGCCTCGAAGCGGCGCAGCTGCTCGCGCGGCACGCCGTCGCGGCGTGGGTCGTCGTCGGGCAGCTCAGGCTGCGGCTCGGCGCGGAGGCCCAGAGCACGGCGGATCCGCTGGACGTCGACCCCGAGCACCCCCGAACCCTCACCCCGCCCGAAGGCGGCGATCGCGAGCCGCGCCAGATCGCGGATGGCGGCGTCCGAGCCATCCTGCAGTGCCGCCGCGATCTGCTGGCGCAGCGTGTCGATATCGATCTCGGTTGATTCGCCGCCCGAGCCCGCGGCCTCGCTCACGCCGCGTCGGGCCGCCTCGGCCTCCGCGGCGCGGAAGAAGAAGCGGTCGAAGACGAGCTCGAAGATGCGCCGGTCGTCGGGCGACTTGGCGATCGTCGCGGCGAGAGCCTCCTTGAAATCGACCGGCTCCGTCCAGGGCACGTGGCCGAGGGCCTCGAAGGCGTCGAGCATCTCGGAGGTTCCAAGCGCGACGCCCTCCTCGCGCAGCTCCTCGGCGAAGGCGAGGAGCTGACCTTCGAAGCCGCCGGGTCCGCGGTGCGGGATCCCGCCGTAGATCTGCTTGCCGCCGGAGCCCACCGCTGACCGGCTACGCGGCCGGCCGGGCGTCGGCGGGCTCGAGCTTGACCCCCACGCGCGCGGCGACGGTGTCGAGGTCGGTGCGGTGCTTGACGATCACGCTCATCGTCTCCCGGAAGGTCTCGTGATCGATCTCCTCGGCGCCGAGCAGGATCAGCGCTCTCGCCCAGTCGATCGACTCGGCGATGCTGGGCGGCTTCTTGAGGTCGAGCTCCCGCACCTGGTGGATGATCTCGACGAGCTTGCGCGCGATCGTCTCGTTGAGCTCGGGGGAGTGCAGCCGGACGATCTCGAGCTCGTGCTCGAGGTCGGGATAGTCGAGCCACAGATACAGGCAGCGGCGCTTGAGCGCCTCGGTCAGCTCGCGGGTGTTGTTCGAGGTCAGAAGGACAATCGGCTGGGTCCGGGCCTCGATGCGGCCGAGCTCGGGGATCGAGATCTGGAAGTCGCTCAGGAGCTCGAGCAGCATCGCCTCGAACTCCTGGTCGGTCTTGTCGATTTCGTCGATCAGCAGGACCACGGGCTCACGGCTGGAGATCGCCGTCATCAGCGGGCGCTCGAGCAGGAACTCCTCGCCGAAGATGTCCTCCTGCACGTCCTCCCAGCCCGTACCTCCGGACTCCGTCTGGATGCGCAGCAGCTGCTTGCGATAGTTCCACTCGTACAGCGCCTTCGCCTCGTCCAGTCCCTCGTAGCACTGCAGCCGGATCAGCGTGCGCTGCAGGTAGCGCGCCAGCGCCTTGGCGAGCTCGGTCTTGCCGACGCCCGCCGGACCCTCCACGAGCACGGGCTTGCCGAGTTTCGTGGCCAGGAACGACACGAGTGCCGTCGACTCACCCGGTAGATAGCCGACGCCCTTGAGGCCGTCGGCCACATCCTGCACGGACTGGGGCTGGTCCAGCATGCCCCAAATATAGGGTTCCGGCTGTGGCGATCCTCGTCCTCGCTGTCCAGTCGAACCATCTCGGCGTGATCGTCGGGCTGCTGATCTTCGGGCTGGTGGTCGCGGTGCTGGGTCACCTGGCGCGATCGCGCACCCTCATCCTCACCGGGATCCTCGTGATCGGGATCGTCAGCGCGTACTTCTCGTTCGTGCTGCAGCCGTCGGGTAAGTAGGACTGAGACGGTCCCATAGGGCGGCGGTGCCGAGCATCCCCCCGCAAGCCAGGAGAGGCACGGCGGGCAGCACGTACCGAAGCTCGAAGTGCCCGAAGGCAGCTCCCAGCAGCAGCGCGACGGCCATGGCGAGCAGAAGTGCGATAGGCGGGCGCGTCGAGGAGGTCCGCCGGTCTGGCGGAAATGCCAGTGCCAGGCACCCGATCACGAGGAGCAGGGCCAGCAGCGGCCGTACGGTGTGGACCACTCCGGCGTAGGCTCGCACCGCGCGGGCAGGCCAACGCTGAGGGGGGTGGTAGAAGGGCCACAGCCACGACTTCCCCCTCGGGAGGCTGATCGCGCCGTTGAGATTCGGCGTGTCGTTCGGTGCCCCCGGCACGAAGGCGTCGAAGAAGTCTCCCGCGACAAGGCCGGCGTAGGCGAGTGGACGTTGCGAGAGGACATGCAGCGCGAAGCCGAGGAGCAGGTGGTCGGCGCGCGGCGCCTCATGGACGGCCGGGCCGCGCGATCCGAGAGCGCGCGCTGCGGGCGAATCCGGCCCCTCCAAGTAGTAGTTGGCGCCTCGACGAAGCTGTGAGCCATGCGGACACAGCACGCGCTCCGCGGCTGGGATCGACAACCCCCGGCAATCGCCGATCGACGCAGTTCGCGCATAGAGGAGCCAGGCCGTGTCGTCGGTTATTGCGAAGTGACCCGTCCTGGCGTCGTTGACGGCGGCGTACGCGGCGATCGGAAGCAGCACAGCTGCGGCACAGAAAAAGGCCGTGGAGGTCAGCCGGTAGCGCCAGAGAACGTAGACGAGCCAGATCGGGACGCAGAAGATCCCGGTGGCGCGCACCAAGCACGCGGCGGCGAGGATGAGGCCGGCCAGAGCCAGCAGCGACCGCCGGCGCGCGAGCAGCGTCAGCGCGGCGCTGGCCATCAGCAGTGCCACGAAGAACGCGTCCGTCATCACGTACTGCTCAACGGCGAGCAGGTAGCCGTCGAACAGCACGATGGCGGCGCCGATGGCCCCGAGCGCCTTGCGCCCGGTGAGGCGGGTCGCGACGACATACACGAGCAGGCCGGTGGCGAGACCAGCCAGGTGCTGCACGACGGTCAGCCCGGTGAGGTTCGATGAACCGAGTCGCAGGATCCGGATGGCGACCGGATAGCCGGCGGGCTCGGCGGCGTTCGAGAAGAGGTCCCCGTTCGCCTGAGCGAGGTAGGCGACCGAGTCGTAGTAGTAGAGCGCCGGGCCGTAGGCGATCTGGGTGAGGACGCGCAGCAGGACCCCCGCCGCGAGGACGCTGAGCACCCCCGCGTGCGAGGCCGCCAGCGATCGGATGCGGACGCGCATCCCACGCGGTATGGGGCGATCTGCGAGGTCCAGCGCCCTACTGGATCGGGATGTCCTGGACCTCGCTGGGGCCGGTGCGCCGCTGGGCGCTGCGCTCGAGGTACCAGTCGATCAATGCGCGCAGCGCGAGCAACAGCTCGCGGAGCGCGTCGGCGAGCCGCCGCTGGAGCTCGGGCGGGATGAGATCGCGCACCGACTGCACGAACTGCATGAGCAGCTCGAGGTCGCCGCGCGAGGGGTCCGGAGCGCGGTCTCCCGGGGCCTGCCACCCGGAGGGCGGCGGCCCGGTCCGCGGCGGCGGCTCGGTTTGCTGTGGCGGCTCGGACCGCGGCGGCGCCTCGGACCCAGGGCTCTCCGGCCCGCTCCCCGCCGCGCGGGCGGCCGAGCTCGCGGCCTCGGCGAGCAGGCGCTCGGCGGCGTCGGAGGCCCGGTCGAGCCGGTGCTCGAGCCGGCGCAGGGCATCGTCGGTGGGCGACCCGCCGCCGGTGGACGACCCCTCGGCCGATCCAGGGTGTGGCGGATCAGCTCCCGGGCGCTCCATCGAACACCACCTCGAGGGCGCCGTCTTGGAAGCTCGCCGAGGCCGGCTGGAAGGCGGCGAGGGAGGGGGGAAGCATGATCGTGCGCCGCTGGCCGTCGACGCCGACGATCAGCTCGAGCCCGATCTTCTTGAGCGAGATGTCGCCCTTCTCGGCGAACGGGAGCGCGAGCCGCAGGCGGGCCACACCCTCCTCGAGGACCAGCTCCTGAGTGATCGCATCGTGCAGGACGGCGGCAGGGTCGTGCTCGGCGAAGATCGCGTCCGCCAGGCGATCGAGCATCCGAGGCCCGACCACCTCTTGGTCGAAGTAGCGGGCGCAGAGCACGGGCACCGGGCTGAAGGCCGAGCGCACGAGGGCCAGATGCTCCTCCTGCACGCGCCGCCAGGCCGCGAAATACTCCCCGACCTCGTCCGGGAACACGCGATTGACCACCACGGCGTCGGTCAGATAGCCGTAGAGGTTCAAGTAGGTGAAGGTGCGCATCGCCTCGCCGATGACCATCTTGTCCGGGTTCATGACCAGGCGGATCGTGCAGTGCTCGCGGTCGCGGAGGATGTCGTTCATCGCGATCAGGTTCTGCGAGAGCCGCTGGATGTCGGCGAACACCGCCTGGCTGGGAAGCGAGATGTCGAGCAGGGAGCGGGCCAGCGGACGGGCGGCGGCGAGGATCTGACGCTCCATCGGAAACACCTTCTCGATCCACCAGCGCGCGACGTCCGGGAAGGAGAGCAGGCGCAGCGTCTCGCCCGTGGGCGCACAATCGACGACGATCGCGTCCCACTCGCCCGACTCGTGCTGGGCCTGGAGCCGCAGCAGCGAGAACAGCTCGTCCATTCCCGGCGGCACCGTGAGCTCCTCCGCGGAGATCCGATCGACGCCGCGCTCGACGAACAGTTCCCCCAGCCACTCCTGGACGCCCGACCAGTGCCGCTCCATCTCCTCCTGTGCGTCGACGTGCTGGCCCCAGAGGCGGTCACCGGCTGGCTGCGGCTCGGAGGAGAGAGCGACACCGAGCGACTCCGAGAGGCTGTGGGCCGGATCGGTGGAGATGGCCAGTGTCCGCAGGCCGGCCTCGGCGCAGCGGAGCGCGGTGCATGCCGCCACCGAAGTCTTGCCGACGCCACCTTTGCCCGTGTAGAGGATCGTGCGCGGGCTCATCAGCGGCCGAGTCTAGGCGCCGCGTGGCACGCGCGTGAACCCCCGACAGCCCTCAGACGGCCGCTACCGGGTGACCTGAACGGTTGCGATCGCCCGATTGAAGTTACCCGCCAGATCGGTAGCCGCGAGGTGGACCGTGTACGTCCCGGTGTGCGCGAGGGCGGGAAGGCTGAAAGCGTGCAGGCCGTAGGGGAAGCTCGCGCTGGTGCTGAACACGGTCTGGCTGCCGTGCAGGACGACGATCCCGACGTGGGAGATCTTCGAGAGGCGGAAGCGGATGGCGGCCAGCCGGTGGGCGTGCAGCCGCGTGGTCAGGATCGTCAGGGCGGGCGGTGTCTTCAGGTAGGCCTGGAAATGCGCAGCGGTGGAGCAGTAGACGCTCGCCCGGGTCCGGGAGCACAGCTGCGCCAGGAAGCCGGTCACGAGCTCGTGGTAGCTCAGCGAGTCCTCCTGGCCGGGCTGGTAGAGCGACCATGCGCCGGTGTCGAACTGGGGCACCTCGGCCAGCGCCTCGCGGTTGCCGGCCGCGAACAGCGATGCCGCCTGGCGGTCGCCGCTCGCCTGGGCGTAGTCGTAGAGGCCGATCAGAGACTGCAGGAAGGCGTTGATGATGTCGTCCCCCGGCGCGGGCGCGAACGAGTACTGCAGATAGCGCGTGCCGTGCGCCGCCGGCACGGCCACGCCCAGCGGCGGCCTCCGCGTGAAGATCCGCAACGCGCGGTGCGCCAGCCCCAGGTAGTACGCCGCACCGGAACTGGTGCCCAGTGACGCCGCGGCCCGGGTCAGCGCCTCGATCGCGGTCCCCTGCGACATCGCGCTGACCCACGGCGGAGTGCCGCCGTCGAAGCGGAAGTAGTACTCCCAGGTGAGCGCGCCGCCGCGGAGCGCCGCGAGCGGAATCAGTTCCCCCAGCATCGCCCGCATCTGGGCGTAATCGCCGCGGCCCGCGGCGTAGAGGCCGTCGACCTTGCCGAAGTTGCCCAGCATCGTCAGCTCGACTCCCTGTCCCGGGTAGTACTCCCACAAGAGCTGCGAGCCGCTGAACTGGACGCGCTGACCCGAGGCGAGAAGCGGTCCGCTCGTCCACCACTGGCGGTTTCGCTCGAGGGTCATGAACAGCGCCGGCAGGCGCGAGGCCGTGAGCAGGCGACGCGCCGCGACGTCACGCAGGTTCTGGATCACCGCGCCGAGCTCGGTCGAGCGCGTGCCGCTCAGCCGGCGCTCGGTGGCCAGCGCGGCGTTCCAGCCGGCGCGATAGCGGCGGGCCGCGGCAGCGGTGATCGCGTGCGACCGGTGGAGCCCTCTCAATACGCCTGACACTGTGGGGTTGTGCGCGGCGGCGGCCCGTGCCGACCCCAGGTTGGCCGGCCGTGCCGGGGAGACGAGCTCGGACCGAGGCGTCTGGCCGGCGCCGGCGAAGGGGTCTTCGCGCACTGTGACATGGCCGCTCCGCCCCATCTGGAGCACCGGAGTGGCCGCTGCGCTGCTCGGAAATACGGCCACCGCCACCAGGAGGCCGAACAGGCGCCACTGCACGAGGGCGATGCTACATTCAACCCCCGGTTGGAGCGCGTGGCGCGCATCGCTGAAGGAGGTAGCAGTATGGGTTACGGGAGAACCGGCATGCGCGCGTTCGTCGCGGTGTTGCTCGTGGCGGCGGCGGCGCTGATGATCGCCGCTTGCGGCAGCAGCGGCTCGGACCAGGCGCAGTCGCTGCTCAAGCAGACCTTCAGCGGCAGCCATCCCGTCAACAGCGGGAACCTCAGCTTCGCGGTCACCGTCACGCCTTCGGGCTCGAGCACGCTGACCAAGCCGATCAGCCTCAGCTTCGGCGGGCCCTTCCAGAGTCTCGGTCAGGGCAAGCTGCCGCAGTCGAACTTCAGCATCACCTTCAGCGCGCAGGGCAAGAGCGGCTCGCTGGGAATCCTCTCGACCGGTACCAACGGCTACGTCACCCTGCAGGGCAACAGCTACCAGCTGCCTGCGGCGACGTTCCAGAAGCTCGAATCGAGCTTCGGACAGCTCACGAACTCACCGACGGGGAACTCGGGCTCGAGCGCGCTGTCGAAGCTCGGCATCCATCCGCTGGACTGGCTCAGCAGCCCGTCGGTGGTCGGGACCGAGAGCGTCGGCGGCACCGATACGACGCACATCCGGGCCACGGTCAAGGTGAGCTCGCTGTTGAACGACCTGAACACGTTCCTGCAGAAGGCATCCTCGGCCGCCAGCTCGAGCACGACGAAGATCCCCTCGAGCCTCTCGCCGGCGACGCAGCAGAAGATCGCCGGTGAGGTTCAGAACCCGAGCTTCGACGTGTGGACGGGCAAGAGCGACAAGACCATCCGCAAGCTCGCGATCGGGCTCACCCTGCCGGTGACCGGCCAGATCTCGACTCTGCTCGGCGGCCTGCGGTCGGCTGACATCGCGCTGACCATGCAGTACGCGAACCTCAATCAGCCGCAGACGATCGCCGCGCCGACCAGCGTCAAGCCGTTCAATCAGTTCGCGACCAAGCTCCGCGGGTTCCTGACCACCGTCCAGGGCAGCCTGTCCGGGGTCTCAGGCGCCGGCGGGTCCGGCTCGACGGCACCGAGCACGAGCACGCCGAGCACGGGCTCCTCAGCCACCAGCTCGAACGTGCAGGCCTACAGCCAGTGCATCGTCAACGCGCACAACGACGTCGCGAAGATGCAGCAGTGCGCCTCGCTGATCAACGGTAAGTAGGCCCGGCGCCGGGAGGCGCGGTCACTCCCGGCCGATGTCCTCTTCGTGCTCCTCGAACTCCTCGTCGTACTCGTCGACGTCGTCCGGAAGGGCCGTCGGCTGGTGGCGGACCTGGAAGGCCTCCAGCAGCTCGTCGCGCCGGTTCTCGTCGACCGGCGTCTCGTCGGAGATCATCACCCAGTCGGCGCCCTCGTACTCCTCCATGTTGAAGATCTCGGCGTCGAGCTCAGGCGAGTCATCGACGATCACGAGGACCTCGGTCTGAGGATTGAAGTACATGCCGGGCCGGTTGACCAGCTCGTCGAGTTGCGCGGGGCGGGCGTCTGCCATAGCGGCGTCAGCCTATCGATTGACCTGGCTCTCGGTGGAGGTGGATCAGAGCTGGCCGAGTTGCGCGATCTCGCGCTCGATCTCGGCTTCCACGTCCAGCGGCGGCTTGCCCTGACGGGCCCGGCGGTGGTTGCGGGCGACGACGTGCGAGCGGATCTCGGAGCGCAGCTCCGGATCGATCTGCGGCGCGGTGAGGCGCCGGAGCTCCTGCTCGACGTCGAGCGGCGCCTCGCCTCGGCGCAGGCGCCGGGCGTTGCGCGCCTCGAGCAGCTGGCGGATCTCGGTGTCGCGCTCGAGCAGCGCCGCGGCCGAGCCGGCCTTGGGCGCGCCCGCGATCTCGCGGTCGAGCAGCAGGCGGTTCTTGCCGTACTCGTCCCAGGTCTGGCGGCTGGTCAGCAGGGCCGCCAGCGCGACGAGGATGCCCACCACGCACACGACCCAAAGGACGGTGCCGAACGCTGCCTGCATCGTGTCAGTGTAGGTCGCTCGGTCGGTGATTTGGGGGGTTTGGGCGCCGGTTGGCGAGCGTCCGCGGATCGGCTAACCTTTTGTCAGAGCCATTGACTGACTAGTCAATCTATGTCGTGCCGGCCGGCCGCGAGCTCTCGACGCCGCCCGGCCCGCTTCACTTTCGCGAAGGAGAACCCACGTGGTTGATTTCACGCTCACCGACGAGCAGCGGAGCATGCGCGAGATGGCGCACGACTTCGCCGAGAAGGAGATCCGCCCGGTTGCCTGGGAGTACGACCGGGATGCCACCTGGCCCCAGGAGATCATCGAGAAGGCCTGGGAGCTGGGGCTCATGAACAATCATCTGCCGGAGGAGTACGGCGGTCCCGGCCTCGGCTTCTTCGACGGTGCGCTGATCGAGGAGGAGATCGCGTGGGGCTGCTCGGGCATCGGCACCTCGCTCTCGTGCAACGGCCTGGCTACGGCGCCGATCGTCCTGGCCGCCTCCGAGGAGCTGAAGAAGGAGTACCTCGGCCGCCTGAGCGAGGCGCCGCTGCTGGCCTCCTTCTGCCTGACCGAGCCGGATGCCGGATCGGATGTCTCCGGGATGAAGACGACCGCCACCCGCAAGGGTGACAAGTGGGTCATCAACGGCTCCAAGTGCTTCATCACCAACGGCGAGTACGCCAACTACTACACGGTCTACGCCAAGACCGACAAGGAGGCGGGCCACCGCGGCATCTCCTGCTTCATCGTCCCGCGCGACGCCGGCGTGGTCGTCGACAAGCACGAGGACAAGATGGGCCAGCGGGCCTCCAACACCGCCACGATCACCTTCCCCGACGTCGAGATCCCGCTCGACCATCTGGTCGGCGAGGAGAACAAGGGGTTCAAGATCGCGATGATGACGCTCGACCGCACGCGCCCGGGCGTGGCCGCGATGGCCACCGGCGTCGCCCGCGCCGCGATGGAGTTCGCGATCGACTACTCCAAGGAGCGGGTCCAGTTCGGCGTGCCGATCGCCATGCACCAGGCGATCCAGTTCATCATCGCCGACATGGCGACCAAGGTGCACATGTCACGCCTGGCCACGTGGAACTCGGCCGTGCTGCTCGACCAGGGCAAGCGCAACACGCTCGAGTCCTCGCACGCCAAGCGCTTCGCCGCCGACTCCGCGATGGAGATCACCACGGACGCCGTCCAGGTGTACGGCGGCTACGGCTTCATCAAGGAGTACCCGGTCGAGAAGCTGATGCGCGACGCGAAGATCCTCCAGCTCTACGAGGGCACGGCGCAGATCCAGCGACTGGTCATCGCGCGCGAGACCCTGCTGCCGCGGCGCGTCGAGGAGCCCGCAGCGGCGCACGCCTGACGGCGCCTTTGAAAACGGGGGCCGCTCCCCTTACGGGGGCGGCCCCTTTTTTCGGCCTAGGCCATCCCCAGCAGCTGCGCTGCCTGGTAGGTGTCGGTCAGCACCTGAAAGCGCTTGACCTGATCGCCCTCCCAGCGCAGGATGTGGACCACCGGCGTCTGGGCCGACTTCTCGCCCTTCTTGACCTCGGTGTGCCCGAGCACGACGACGGTGTCGCCCTCCTCGAGGAACTCATCGGGGCTCAGCTTGAACTCGTCCCAGGCGCCGACTGCCTGCTGGAGCACCTGGAGGACCTGGTCCTTGCCGCGGTGCTCGCCGCCGCCCGGGAGCTCCGTCGAGTTCGAGCCCTGCCAGACGACGTCCTCGGCCCAATTCTCCGTGGCGCCCTGAACGTCGCCCTGGTTGAACTGCTCATAGCGCCGGCGCGCCTCATCGATCCGTCCGGCCATCGCTCCGTCTCCTCTCGTTGATGGAGAGGCGAGCCTACTCCGTGGCGCTGAACTCCCAGATGGCGATTCCCAGCAGCAGCAAGCCCAGGAGCACGATCACGCCGGCGGACAGCAGCGGCGGCACGCGCCAGCCCCACCAGGTCACCCCGGGATCGAGCGCCTGGCGGGCCGCCGGCGAGATCGTCAGGTGGTCGAAGACCAGCCGGCGCATCGGGTCGACGGCGTAGGTCATCGGGTCGAGCCGGTTGAGGACCGTCAGCCAGCCCGGGAGGCCAGCAACGGGAAACAGCGCGCCCGAGATGAAGAACATCGGCATCACGATCATCTGCATGACGCCGAAGAAGGCCTGCATCTGCTTGATGCGCACGGCGATCGCCACGCCGAAGGCGGTGATCGTGAACGCGAGCAGCAGCTGCAGGACGAAGATCCCCGCGATCAAGCCCAAGCTCCATGGAACGTGCACGAGCGGGGCGAGCAGGATCATGATGATCCCCTGCGAGCAGGCCACCGTGGCGCCGCCCAGGCACTTGCCGATCACGATCGAGCTGCGTCGGACGGGCGCGACCATCATCTCCCGCAGGAAGCCGAATTCGCGGTCCCAGACGATCGAGGCGGCCGAGAACATCGCGGTGAACATCACCGCGATGCACAGGATCCCCGGGTAGATGAACGTCTTCAGGTTGACACCGTGGGTGCCGGCGCTCGAGAGCCGCTGGAGGCCCGAACCCATCACGAACAGGAACAGCAACGGCTGCACGAGCGAGGACACGATCCGGATGCGATCGTTGGCGAAACGGATCAGATCCCGTCGCCAGACGATGCGGATCGCTCGCAGCTCCGAGGCCAGGCTGTGGGGCGGGACGCTGACGCGGACGACGGGCGGGCTCGGCGCGGGGGGAGCCTCGGTGCGGATCGTCGTGCTCATCGCCTGCCTCCCATCACCTGCGCCATCATCCGGTTGCGATTGCGCCCCGCGTCCTCCTCGGCGTCTCGAATACTGGTGCCCGTGTAGGACATGAACACGTCGTCGAGCGTCGGGCGTGAGACATGGACTGCCTTGATCGGTACGCCGAGCTCGGCGAACAGCCGAGGCACGAACTGCTCGCCCGAGGCCACGCGGAAGGTGACTGCGCCCTCGGTGATGCCCGCCTCGATGCCGTAGCGATCGGCCAGCGCCGAGATCGCAGCCTCGTCGTCGTCGGTGTGGATGACGACACGGTCCTCGCCGACCTGGGCCTTGAGCGTCTCGGGCGCGTCGAGGGCAACGATCTGGCCGTGGTCCATGATCGCGATCCGTTCGCACCACTCGGCCTCGTCCATGTAGTGGGTCGTCATGAAGATCGTTATCTGCTCGCGTTCCTGCAGCTCGCGGATGTAGCTCCAGATCGAGCGGCGCGTCTGGGGATCGAGGCCGATGGTGGGCTCGTCCAGGAACAGGACCCGAGGCGAGTGCATCATGCCGCGCGCGATCTCGAGCCGCCGTCGCATCCCGCCTGAATAGGTCCCGACCGGCGACTTGCGGCGTTCCCACAGACCGACCATCTCGAGCACCTGCTGCATGCGAGGCTTGACCAGGTCTGACTTCAGGCCGTAGAGCTCGGCGTGCAGCTTGAGGTTCTGCTCGCCGGTCAGATAGTTGTCGAGCGTCGGGTCCTGGAACACGAGGCCGATGTTGCGCCGGACGTCGTCGCGCTCTGTGACCACGTCGTGGCCGGCCACCGTCGCGCGGCCCGAGGTGGGCTTGGCCAGCGTGCAGAGCATGTTGATCGTCGTCGTCTTGCCGGCGCCGTTGGGCCCCAGGAAGCCGAACACCTCGCCGGGCGCGACCTCGAACTCGACGCCACGCACCGCCTCGATCTCGCCGTAGCGTTTGGTCAGCTGCTCAACGGCGATCGCGGGCCCCGCGGAATCGGTCATGCGCTCCTACGTTAGCGGCCGGCCGGTTGACAGCCCGCGGGGTGGGTGGTGTGCTTTGTCAGGCAAGCGAAGGCGGATCGGAGGGACTGGGATGACGGCTACGGACACGCAGCGCCTCGGCGCCAACGCGGAGGCCATCGAGGCCTGGGACGGGCCGCTCTACGACCGCTTCCTCCGCTTCCGAGAGATCGTCACCACCGGGTTGGGAGCGCACGGCGAAGCCGCCCTGCGCCGGTTCACACCCGGGCCCGGCCAGCACGTGCTCGACATCGGCTGTGGCTTCGGTGACACGACGCAGCGGATCGCCGAGCTCGTCGGTCCTGAGGGCGGGGTGGTGGGGGTGGACGCCGCACCCCGCTTCATCGAGTCCGCGCGCCAGGAAGCGCTCCAGGCCGGATACCCGCACGTCCGCTTCGGGGTCGCCGACGTCCAGATCGACCCGCTCGGGGGTCCGTATGACCTGGCCTTCTCACGGTTCGGGACGATGTTCTTCGCCAACCCGGTGGCCGCGCTGCGCAACGTCCGCGAGGCACTGCACAGCGAGGGCCGGCTCGTGATGGTGGTCTGGCGGCGCCGGATCGACAACGCCTGGCTCTACCGCGGTCAGACGATCGTGGAGGCAATCGTGTCGCGACCCGAGGAGTACGACGAGCCGACGTGCGGGCCCGGGCCGTTCTCGATGGCCGACGCCGACACGACGAGCGAGATCCTCGTCCACGCCGGATACCACGAGATCGAGCTGCACCGCTGCGACCTGCCGATCCTGATCGGGACCGACATCGAGCAGGCGATCGAGATCATCATGGCCCTGGGCCCGGGCGGCGAGATCCTGCGCCTGGCCGGGGATCGGGCGGCGCACCTGCACGGCGAGGTCCGCGCCAAGCTGCGCGAGGGCCTGGCCGAGTTTCAGACCGACGAGGGCATCGTCGCTCCCGCCTCGACCTGGATCGTCTCCGCGGTCGCCTAGGCGCCGGTGCGCACCGTAACCGCCGAGCTGACCGTCGCGGGCACGGTCCACGAGGCGGAGAGCTGCTGGTATGACACGACGCGCTGGCCCGGATGGGTCGACGGCCTGGCCCTGGTCGTCGAGCGCTCTGAGGACTGGCCACAGCCGGGCGGCCGCGTCGTCTGGGAGTCGGGACCCGCCGGTCGCGGGCGCGTGGTCGAACAGGTGGTGGCCTTCGAGCCGCTCGAGGGCCAGACCGTCGAGGTCCAGGACGGACAGATCCGCGGCCGCCAGCAGATCACCTTCACGCCGGAGGGCGATGAAGTCGAGGTGGTGCTGAGCCTCGGCTACGAGGTCAAGCAGCGCTCGGTGTTCACACCGCTCGTCGACCTGCTGTTCATTCGCGGGGCTATGGAACGCTCGCTGCGCGCCACGCTCGAGCGCTTTGGGGCCGAGCTGGACGCGACGCGGGGCGGAGGCGTGGGGTAGCTTTGCCGCCATGTTCATCTTCAAAGCCGCCGTGGTCGGCGCCGGCACGATGGGCGGCGAGATCGCCCAGACGATCGCCAATGCCGACATCCCCGTCGTCCTGAAGGACGTAGAGCAGAAGTTCGTCGACACGGGTCTCGAGAAGGCACGCTCGCTCTGGCAGAGCCGCGTGGACGCGGGGAAGATGGACGCCTCCGAGCTCGAGCGCAAGCTCGGGCTGATCGAGGGGACGACGAGCTACGGGGGCTTCGGCGACGTCGACATCGTGATCGAGGCTGTGCCCGAGCGGATGGAGATCAAGCAGGCCGTGTTCTCCGAGCTCGACGAGGTCACGCCGGGTCACGCGATCCTGTCCTCGAACACCTCCTCGCTCTCGATCACGGAGATGGGAGAGGTGACGAGCCGGCCCGAGAAGGTGGTCGGCTTTCACTTCTTCTTTCCCGCCTCGGTGATGCGGCTGATCGAGGTCATCGAAGGCGACGACACCTCGATCGAGACCGTCCAGGCCGCGACCAGCTTCGCCCAGCGGATCCGCAAGATGCCGATTCGGTGCGCCGAGGCGCCCGGATTCGTGGTCAACCGGATCCTCAACTCGAGCGTGTCGGAGCTCTGGCGCTACCAGGAGGAGACGGGCATCGACGTCAAGGAGCTCGACCGGATCGTGGCCGAGTCGAAGGCCGCCCCGATGGGACCGTTCTTCCTCACCGACCTGCTCGGCCTGGACACTGTGCTGCACGTCGCAGAGCACCTCAGGGAGTCATTCGGGGAGCGCTTCTACGTGCACCGGCGGATGCAGGAGCTGGTGGCGGCGGGCGAGCTCGGAGCCAAGACCGGAAAGGGGTTCTATGAGCACGGCGGCTGAGATCGACACCGCGGCCCTGGTCGACCGCTTCACGCTCAAGGCGCTGGTCGAGAGCTGCCTGGTGCTCGAGGAGGGCATCGCCTCGATGCGGGAGATCGACCTGGGGATGATGGCCGGAGCCGGGATCATCCCGCCCCCGCTCGCACGGGCCGACCAGCTGGGTCTCGACGAGGTGCTGGCCAAGCTCGAGCATGCGGCGCAGGAGTGGGGCGAGAACTTCGCTCCGCCGGCCATCCTGCGCCGGCTGGTGGCCCAGGGGCGCCTCGGCGTGAAGTCAGGGCAGGGGTTCTTTCCCTATGCCCGGCCAGACGCGGGCTGGGACCAGAGTCCGGTCAAGCTCGAGACGCGCGAGCGCGTAGCGATCGCCTGGCTGGACCGCCCACCGGCCAACTCGATCTCGCCCGAGGTGGTCCAGGCGCTCCAGAAGGTCTGGGACGCCGTCGTGGACGGCGGGCAGGTGCGCGCCCTGGTGTTCGCCTCCGCAAATCCGATGCTCTTCTGCGCCGGCGCCGACATCAAGGCGTTCACACAGATGGATCCCAGTGGGGGGCGCGAGCTGCTCGACCGGATGCACGGGCTGCTTCGGAGCATGGAGCGCTCGGCGGTCGCCACCATCGCCGCCGTCAACGCCGTGGCCTTCGGCGGCGGATGCGAGCTGGCGATGGCCTGCGACGTCCGCATCGCCGCGGAGTCGGCGAGCTTCGGCCAGCCCGAGATCAACCTGGGGATCATCCCCGGCTTCGGCGGCACCCAGCGGCTCCCACGGCTGGTCGGCGAGGCCCGCGCCCTCGAGCTGAACCTGATCGGCGACCCGGTCGGCGCGGCCGAGGCCTACGAGCTGGGGCTCGCCAACCGCGTCGTCCCTGACCACGAGCTGCTCGACACGGCGCTCGCGTGGGCCCGCAAGCTCTCAGAGCAGGCCCCGCTGGCCGTGGAGCAGATCAAACAGGTCTCGGCGGCGGGCGATCTCGACGGCGGGATCGAGGCGGAGAAGGCAGGGTTTGCTTCCGTGTTCGGCTCGGAGGACGCGCGCGAGGGCATCTCGGCCTTCCTGCAGAAGCGCACGGCCAAGTTCCAGGGCAAGTGAGCGTCACCACCGGCGAGGCGGTGCGCCTGGCGGAGCTGATCCGCGACGCCGGGTTCGTCGTCGCCCTGACCGGGGCGGGGATCTCGGTCCCGTCGGGGATCCCGGACTTCCGCTCGCCCGGAACCGGGCTGTGGGAGAACGTGAACCCGATGGAGGTCGCGCACATCGAGGTGTTCCGCCGCGACCCCGAGCGGTTCTGGCGCTTCTACGGCAGCCGCTTTCAGAGCCTCGAGCTCAAGCGCCCCAATCGCGCGCACGACGTGCTCGCGGAGCTCGAGGCGGCAGGGCTGCTGCGCGCCGTGATCACGCAGAACATCGACCAGCTCCACGTCCGGGCCGGCACGCGCGAGCTGATCGAAGTGCACGGCACGATCGCCCACTCCTCCTGCCTGCGCTGCGGCGCGGCCTACCCGCTCGCCGACGTGCGCGCCCGGCAGGCCCTCGACGAGCATGGGATCCCGCGCTGTGACTGCGGAGCGCCGCTCAAGCCGGACGTGGTCCTGTTCGGCGAGTACCTGCCGGGCGACGCGCTGCGGCGGGCCGAGGAGCTGGCCCGCCAGGCCGACCTGATGCTCTGCATCGGCTCCTCGCTCGAGGTCTACCCGGTGGCGCAGCTGCCGGCCGTGACGCTGGCCGGTGGGGGACAGTTGGCGATCCTGACCCAGGGGTCGACGCCCTACGACAGCCGCGCCTCGGTGCGCCTGAGCGGCGACGTAGTCGAGGAGCTCGAGGCCGTCCTGGCGGCCCTCGAGCTCACGCGTTAGCCACCGCCCGCGCTCGCAGAGCGGCTTCGATCCGTCCCAGCACCCAGGCCACGGTCTCGCGCTGGTCATCGTTGAGCGGGCCGGCGAGCGCTGCCTGCGCGGCGCGGCCCACGTCGTCGCGGCGCTCGCGCAGCTCGGACAGCCGCTCGGACAGCACGCTCGCCGTGGGATCGCCGGGCAGCTCGGCCAGGGTGGCGTCGAGCGCGACCAGCAGCTGCAGCGCGGCCTCGCGCTCGCGGCCGTGGTCGAGGTCGAGGCGCACGCGCAGAGTGAGCTCCTCGCAGGCCAGCGCCCGCTCACGGCCGCCGAGCACGGCGGCGAGCCGCGCCTGCGGCTGCAGCACCTTGGCCCGCCGAGTGCGGAGTGGGCGCTCGAGCAGCTCCTGCGCCTCGCTCCACAAGCCGTCGGCCACCTGCTCACCGGCTCCGAACCCGATCCTCGCCACCAGCGTCTGGGCACGGCTCACCAGCGCCACGTACGGGTCCGCGGTCACGAGCCGGAACGCATGCAGGGCGCGGTTGAGCACCTCGATGCCCTGCTCGAGGTGCTCCTCGGCCGCGCCGCTCAGCCACTGCCGGGCCTCGTCGATCCCCGCCAGTGGTGCGCCGACGTCGATCACCGTGGCCCGGCCCGTCGGGACCGGGGTGGGCTCGGGTTCCGGCGGCGCCTGCACTTTGCTGCGGGAGAGCAGCCGGCGGCGGCGCTCCGGCGCGCCGAGGGTGGCGAGCACGAGGACGTGGGCGGGCTCGGCCTCGGGCGGAGCGCCGGCCGCGCGCAGGAGGTAGCGCCCGTCAGGCGGCCCCAGCGGCCACGGCACCTCGACCTGGACGAAGCGGAAGAGCGGCGGGATGGCCGCCTCAGCGGCCCCGCGTGGTGCGGATGGCGTACTTGCTCGGGGCGATCGGCACTACCGGCTCCTGGATCTGGCCGATGCGCGTGATCAGCTTGGCCCACTGGCCGGCGGAGAGGATCGACTTGATCTGGCTGGCGAGCTTGTTGTTCTGGCCGAACAGCGGCGTGAAGGAGACCTGGATCCGGTTGGCGTGGTCGGGCAGGGAGAGCGTGTTGCTCTGGCCCTTGTAGCTCATCGTCGAGACGATCTCGTCCGGCTTCATCGCGCCCTGGAGGGTGAGCAGGCGCCGAATCGTGATGTCGGTGATCGAGCCGGGACCCTGGTGGCCCTGGATCGGGATGTTGTTGATCTTCGAGATGTCGACGCTGTCGCCCGTGGCGCCGGCGGCGTCAACACCGCTCTTGCCGCTGGCTGAGTGACCGCAGACGAGGCCGGTGACGGTCGGGTCGAGGCCGGAGGCCGAGAGGAACTCGATGGTGGCCAGCACCCGCTGGTCGACCGAGCCCACCTCGATGTCGCGCCGCCCGCAGGCGTAGATCTGGACATGCGGGTCGACGAGCACGCGGCTCTCGAGCTGCTGCTTGCTCATGAGCAGCACCTGGCCGATGGTGGGGTTCTTGGCGCCCGGGCCGAAGAACGGGTCGACGCCCGCGGCGCGGTACACGGCGGTGGCCTCGAGCAGCTTCCAGCCGTCGAGGATCGGCTTGGGATCGATGTACGGCGCCTTCTTGCCGGCGGGCTGGATCATGAACGTCAGGTGGGAGGCCTGGGTCGAGCTGGGCGCCGCCAGCCGGCCGAGGATGGTCCCGGAGATCACGATCGAGCCGGGCTTGAGCGTCTTGAGCGTGTACTGGTTCTTGGCCAGGTGCAGGACGTCGGAGAAGTAGTTGCGGAAGCTCGAGATCTGGGCCTGGTCGTTCTTGAGCTGCAGTGCGCCGCCGGCCGCGTAGGAGCTGGGACGGGACGGATTCGCAAACAGGCGCTCCTTGGCCATGGCCTGCGTCTGCTGGCTGGGCTGCGACTGGGCTGCCGGCGCCGGGGTGACCGGGAGGGTGATCGGCGCGGCCTGCTTGGCCTCCTTCGTCGCCTTGGCCGTGCTGGGCGGCGCGCTGGCGGCCTGTGTGCCCGCCGAGGCCGGCGCGGTCGGCTTGATCGTCTTCGGGGTCACGGGGGCCGAGAGCTCCTTGGCCAGCTGCTTGGCGCTCAGCCTGACCGGCTTGGGCACCGGGTACTGCTTCGAGACCTGGCCCAGGTGCGCGTAGGTGTAGATGTTGCCGGTCGCGTCCTGCAGCTCGACGTAGCGGCCGAACTGTGCGTTCTGGCCGAGCTTGACGACCTTGCCGTCGTTGACGGCGATCGCCGGCGAGCCCTGCTTGGCGAAGATGTTCACCCCCTTGCTGTTGTCCGAGGTGATCGGGACGGCCGCGTTGCCGGAGTGAACCTTCTGCTTGGCCAGCTTCTGCACGCTGTTGTCCGCGTACTTGGCCGGAGCGGCGACGGGGAAGTGGCCTTGGACCAGCCCGGTGAGGGTTCCGATCAGCTTGTCCGGAATCCCGCCGATCAGCTTGGCGCGCAGCAGCACCGACTGCACATACCAGCTGGCGTGGTTATAGGCGAACACGGCCTGCGTGAGGTTCTTGGAGGCACCTGCGGCGTGCAGGTACCGGGCCGCCGTGAAGATGGCGTCGACCGGGTTGTAGGGATCCGCCACGCCGTCGTTGTTGGCGTCGACCCCCCATGACTTCCACGTGGAGGGGAGGAACTGCATCCAGCCGACGGCGCCGGCGCTGGAGACCGAAAGGTTGCGCCCGTAGTCGGTCTCGATCTCGTTGATCGCCGCCAGCACCTGCCACGGGACGTCGTACTCGATGCCGGCCGCCTGGTAGATCGGCAGCAGGAAGGGCGGGATCTGGAAAGAGTCGATGAAGAAGTTGGGTACGCCGATCGGGGCCGGACCCGGCAGCGCGAAGGAGAAGGTGGGATTCGAGGCCGTGGGCACGCCGCCCTTGCCGGTCGCCGGCGCCGGCTTGGTCTTGTTGGGAGGCGTAGAGCCGAGCTTCTTGACCGTAGGCGACTTGGAGCCCGTGGGCTTGCTCGCGCCCTTCTTGGGCGTGGAGTTGCCCGAGCCGGAGTGCGAGCCCGAGCTGTGGTTGCCGGAGCCGTTGCCGGAATGAGGCGTGCGGCTCGGTGAGGGTGAACCTGTGGTTGAGGTCTTCCGCGGCGGGGGCGTCGTCTTCCTCGGGGGCGGCGTCGTCGTGGTCGGCGGCGCCGAGCAGGATTCCGAGACGCTCTTGACCGGCCCGGGCAGCGAGGGCAGCGGGATCGACGAGGCCGGGGTGCCCGGAGGGACGTTGACCGTGAAGCTGGTCGTCTGGCCGGTGAGGAGAGTGACCGTGACGACGCACGTGTCAGCCGAGGCATTTGGGATCATCGCGATCCCGAACAGGCCGAGGCAACAGGCGAGGGTACTCGCCGCAACCACCAGCTTTCGGCTCCTCAACACTGTGGCCTTACTCCTCCCGATTTCGCCATGCGGTGTTGGCTGACGCCGACGAGGGCGGCGACGCGGAAAAGGACGCTACTGGCTGGGATTGCGCTTTGCAACGGAGAACCGTTCTTGTCAGCTTGTGTGCAGATCGGAGGTCGACCGGACACGTTTCCCCAGGGACTGGGTGCCGGCCTCATCTCCCGCATCGGCGGAATCGGCGCGACACTGTAGAGCTGAAATCCCCGATATTGATCCCCGCTAACCCTGGACCCGAGGGTGATCGCATCGCCGGGAGCGTCACGAGGACGTATCTAACCTTCGACTCGAGAATTAGGGTTACGGGGCACAGAGTCAGGGTTACCCGGGGCGGGTCTCGGAGGCGGTTGCCAGGTTGAAGCCGATCGGCGCCGGGTAACGGTTTGATGTGGTGGCCGCCCGTCCGCGGCCGCGAGGAGCGCTATGGCAGATCTCCAGGAGGCGGACAGCAGAATGAGCGATGACAAGAGCCTGCGTGAACGGGTCACGCGCCAGGGAGAGGAAACGATCGGGAAGCTCGCCCAGGAGCTCTTCGACAACCCGATGGTCACGAACGCGCTGACGCGCGCCTTCGAGGCCCGGGAGCGGGCAACGCGCGCGCAGGAGGTGGCGATGGGCGCCCTCAACCTGCCCTCGGCCAGCGACCTCGAGCGCCTGACGCGCCGGCTTCGGGGCGTCTCGCAGCGCCTCGAGGGGATCGAGGACGGGCTCGACCGGCTCGAGCAGCGGATCGAGACGCTCGGCGGGTCGACGGCCATCGAGGCGCGATTGGCCGCGATCGAGGCTGCGCTCGAACGGCTCGAGGCGGCGACGCAACAGTCCGCCACCTCGCAGGCCTGAGCCGGCCCGCCCCTCAACGCTGCGCCGCGCGCCCTAACGCGGCGCTAACCAGCGCTTTAGCTCCGGTGTCATCGCAATCGGAAGATGATTGCGTGCCCAGGAGCCTCCAGGGCCGAAATCGATCGACCTGACGGGTTCCCGGCCGGGATGGACCCGTTCCTTCCCGATGCACCAGCCGACGACGATCGCAGCGACCCCGCGACGGCGCGCCGCCCGCGCACAAGCCCCTGTGCTCACTGCGCCAGGCGCGGACGATGCCGTGCGCTGGCGCCCCGGCGAGCGCCTCGAGCAGCTCTTCGAACGCCGCAGCGAGGAGCTCGGCGACGCGCTGGCGGTGGACGGGCCCGCCGGGCGGGTGAGCTACGCCGAGCTCGAGGCGCGGGCCAACCGGCTGGCCAGGCTCCTGGCTCGCCGAGACGTGCGGGGCGGGGACCGGGTCGGGCTGCTGTTCGCGGAGCCCCTTCAGAGCTACGTGGCGATGCTCGCTGTCCTGAAGCTGGGCGCCGCCTACGTCCCGCTCGATCCCTCGCTTCCCCCCGACCGGCTGAGCTTCATCGCCGCCGACTGCGGGATGCGAACCATGCTCACCGATCCGGCCTGCCGCGCACGGGTCGGGTCGGTCGCGGGCGTCGGCGCCTTGTCTCTCGACGAGCTGCGCGCCGAGCTGGCCGAGCTTCCGGCGGACCGCCTGCGGGCGAGCGAGGTGGGCGAGCCACCGGACGACCTCTGCTACGTGATCTACACGTCGGGGACGACCGGTCGCCCCAAGGGCGTGGCGGTCGGCCATCCCAGCATCGTCAACTTCGTCCGCGTGGCAGACGAGGTCTACGGGGTGAGGGCGCACGACCGCATGTACCAGGGCCTCACGATCGCGTTCGACTTCTCGATCGAGGAGATCTGGGTCGCGTGGATGGCGGGCGCCACGCTCGTGCCCAAGCCAGGGCCCGAGCCGCTGCTCGGCGCGGACCTGCACGACTTCCTGACCGAGCACCGTGTGAGCGCGCTGTGCTGCGTGCCCACGGTTCTGGACACGGTCGAGGAGGACCTGCCCCGCCTGCGCTTCCTGCTCGTCTCAGGCGAGTCCTGCCCGCATGACCTCGTGACGCGCTGGTGGCGCCCCGAGCGGCGCCTGCTCAACGTGTACGGCCCCACCGAAGCCACGGTCAGCGCCACGCTGGCGCTGCTGGAACCTTCGCGTCCGGTCACGATCGGCCGGCCACTGCCCACCTACTCGGCCGTGGTCCTCGATCCGGACGCCGACTGCCTCGCCGCTCCGGGAGCGCTGGGCGAGCTCGGCCTCGCCGGCGTCGGCCTTGCCGACGGCTACCTCGGCCGCCCCGAGCTGACCTCACGCGCGTTCATCCCCGACTTCGTGGGCATGCCCCAGAACCCATCCGGGCGCATCTACCGGACGGGCGATCTCGTGCGGGTCACCGCGGACGGCGAGCTCGAACACCACGGCCGGATCGACACGCAGGTCAAGATCCGCGGCTACCGCATCGAGCTCGCCGAAGTCGAGACGGCGTTGCGTGCGGTAGCCGGGGTCGCCGGCGCCGTGGTGGAGGCGCGCGAGCTGCAGGCCGGGGTCACTGAGCTGGTCGGGTATTACGTCGCCGACGCGGATCTGGAGCCAGAGCGCGTCGGCTCCCAGCTGCGCCGGAGCCTCCCGCCGTACATGGTGCCGCGACACCTGGAGCGGCTCACCAATCTGCCGCTGCTGCCCAGTGGCAAGGTCGACCGCAGGAGCCTGCCCGAGCCGAGGGCACTCAGCCGTGTGCCTGCTCCCGAGACCTACGCGGCGCCCGGGTCGTCTCTCGAGCGAACACTGGCGGAGGAACTGGCGGCTGCCCTCGACGTCGGCCGGGTTTCGGCCGACAGTCATTTCTTCGACGAGCTGGGCGCAAACTCGCTGCTCATGGCGCGCTTCGTGGGGCGGATACGCCGATCGGCCGGGGACAGCGCGCCGGTGTCGATCAGGGACGTCTACATGCATCCGACGGTGCGGGACCTCGCCAAGGCGATCGCGGCCCGTGATCCCGCTCCGGCTCCTCAGGGGGAGGACCTCGAGCTTTCACCCGCCGGCGGACCTGCCCGCTATCGGCTCTGCGGGGTGCTCCAGCTCCTGACCTTCGCGCTCTTCGCGTGGCTCGTGGCCGTGGTGCTGGACTACGGCTCGGCCTGGCTCCTCGGCGCCCATGGGGCCTTGAGCGTCTATGCGCGCGCGGTCGAGTTCGGGGGCGCGATCCTCCTGGCCACCGCGGTCGTGCCGATCGTGGCGAAATGGACGCTGGTGGGACGGTGGAAGCCGCAGCGCATCCGCATCTGGAGCCTGGCCTACTTTCGCTTCTGGATCGTCAAGACCCTGCTGGTCTTCAACCCTCTGCCCCGCCTCCTGGTGGGGAGCCCGCTGTACCCGCTCTATCTGCGCGCGCTTGGCGCCCGCGTCTCGGCTCGGGCGCTGATCCTGACCGCCCACGTACCCGTGTGCACCGATCTGCTGAGCATCGGACCCGACGCCGTGATCCACAAGGACGTCTATCTCAACGGCTACCGCGCCCGTGCCGGCCTGATCGAGATCGGGCCGGTGAGCGTGGGCGAGCGTGCCTTCGTGGGGGAGCATGCCGTCCTCGAGATCGGCACCGAGCTCGGCCCGGGCGCACAGCTAGGGCATTCCTCGGCGCTGCTCGCCGCTCAGGCGGTGCCCGCAGGGGCGCGCTGGTACGGCTCACCGGCGCAGCCGGCGCCCGTCGAGTACGACTACGGTCTGGGCACGTCGAGCCCGCCGGCGCCGATCCAGCGGATCACCTACTGCATCGGACGGCTGCTGTTGCTGGCCGGTCTCGTCGGCCCGCTCGAGGCCGCTGCCGGAGACCTTCTCCTCAGTCACTCCTCCCGCGTCAACCACCTACCGCTGGCCGCGCTGGCGGGGATCGCGGGGGTGCTGCTTGTGGCAGGGCTGCTCGGCTCGCTGGTGATCGCCGCCGGCGTGCCGCGTCTGCTCACGCGGGCGCTGGCGCCCGGCAAGGTCTATCCCCTCTATGGCCTGCACTACGGCATCACGCGGCTCATCGCCCGGGCCTCCAACAACCCCATGCTGACCGGCCTGCTCGGAGACAGCTGCGCCATCGTGCATTACCTGCGGATGCTCGGTTACCGCTTCGGCGTAATCGAGCAGACCGGGTCGAACTTCGGCCTCGAGATCAGACAGGACATTCCGGCGCTCAGCCACGTGGGCACCGGGACGATGGTCTCCGACGGGTTGTCGATCATGAACGCGGAGTTCTCGGGCACTTCGTTCCGCATCCGGCCGGTGCGAATCGGCCGGCGCAGCTACGTGGGCAACGGGATCAGCTATCCCGCCGCCGCGCGGATTGGCGAGGACTGCCTGCTGGCCACCAAGGCGCTGGTCCCGATCGGCGGCCCTGTGCGCACTGGGGTCGGCCTGCTGGGCTCTCCGCCCTTCGAGATCCCGCGCTCGGTCACCCGCGACCGCCAGTTCGACGAGCTCTCCTCCGGGGAGCAGCGCCGACGCCGGCTGGCGGCGAAGACGCGTCACAACGTGGTCACGATGCTGCTGCACCTGCTCGTCTCCTACCTGCTCCTGCTCGGGCTGCTCGCGATCGCGGGGGCGCCGCTGGACGGCAGCGGTCTCACGCACATCTTGGGCACGGTGGCCTCGGCCCTGCTCGAGGTGACCTTCGTGTTCGCGCTGTTCCTGCTCTCCGAGCGGGCAGTCACCGGCTTCAGGCCGCTGCAGCCCCGGTGCTGCTCGATCTACCAGATCGAGTTCTGGCGCCACGAGCGCTTCTGGAAGGTGGCGGCGAACGGGTACGTCCGCGTTCTCGACGGAACCCCCTTCAAGCGGCTGCTGTGGCGCGCCCTCGGGGTGCCGGTGGGCCCGCGCCTGTTCGACGACGGACTCGCCATCACGGAACGCACCTTGGTCGCGATTGGCGCGGAGTGCACGTTCAACATGGGCTCGAATCTGCAGAGCCACACGCTGGAGGACGGGGTGTTCAAGTCCGACCACATCGTCGTCGGTGACAGGTGCACCGTCGGCACGAGTGCGCTGGTCAACTATGGAGCGGTCATGCAGGACGACGCTGTGCTGGAGGCCGACGCGTTCCTGATGAAGGGGTCATCCGTTCCCGCCGGAGCCCGGTGGCGCGGCAATCCGGCGGCCGAGGCCGTGTGCGCTCAGCCGGGAGACCGGAGCGACATCGCGGGCGAGGAACTCGAGCTCGAAGCGGCTTGATGGCGGTCTTCGAAGACCACCCGGCGTCGACTTCGGCCTTCGAGGACCTCGAGTCCTCGGTGCGCACGTACTGCCGCGGCTGGCCCGTGGTGTTCGATCGGGCGCGGGGCAGCTGGCTCTTCGACGAGCGGGGCAAGCCGTACCTGGACTTCTTCGCCGGCGCCGGAACCCTGAACTACGGTCACAACAACCCGCTGCTCAGGGAGTCCCTGGTCGAGTACCTGTGCTCCGAGCGCGTCGTGCACTCCCTGGACATGTTCACGAGCGCCAAGCGCGACTTCCTCATCGCTCTCGACGAGGTCGTCCTGCGCCCCCGCGGGTTGCGCTACCGGGTCCAGTTTCCTGGCCCGGCGGGCACGAACGCGGTCGAGGCGGCGCTCAAGCTGGCGCGCAAGGTGACCGGGCGAACCAACGTCATCTGTTTCACGGGCGCCTTCCACGGCACCACGCTCGGCTCGCTGACGGTGACGGCCAACTCACTGCACCGCCGCGCAGCCGGGGTGCCGCTCGAGCACACCACGATGGTGCCCTTCGACCCGGGAGCGGGTGAAAAGGACCTTGCCGTGCTGGACCTCCTGCTCGAGGACGATCGCGCCCGGCCGGCGGCGGTCATCGTCGAGGCCGTCCAGGGGGAGGGCGGGGTCAACGTGGCAAGCGCGGGCTGGCTGCGAGGCCTGGCCGAGCGCTGCCGCCGCAATGACGTGCCGCTGATCCTCGACGAGATCCAGATGGGCTGCGGACGCACCGGCCCGTTCTTCAGCTTCGAGCACGCCGGGATCGAGCCGGACTTCGTCTGCCTGTCGAAGTCGATCAGCGGCTACGGGCTCCCGCTGGCGCTCACGTTGATCCGCCCCGACCTCGACGTCTGGGAGCCGGGGGAGCACAACGGCACCTTCCGGGGCTTCAACCCGGCGTTCGTGACCGGCGCCCGCGCGCTGCGAACCTACTGGCAGGACGAGGCGCTCGAGCTACGCAGCCGCGCCGCGGGAAGCCGCACGGGCCTGGCCCTGCGGGAGATCGCCCGCTCGGCCGGCGACGGCGCAGTCGGGGTCCGTGGCGTCGGAATGGTTCACGGTCTCGTCTTCCCGGACGGCGAGCAGGCTCGCCGGGTGGCCGCCCGAGCGTTCGAGCTGGGGTTGCTGGTGGAGCGCGCGGGCTCGCAGGACGAGGTCGTGAAGCTGATGCCCCCGCTGACCGTCAGCGACGACGAGCTCGATCGTGGACTGGCGATCCTGGCCGAGGCCGTTGCCGGCTCGGGCTGACCCGAGTTGCTCGCCGATGCCGCCCGTCGGGCGCCCGCGCCCGAACCGCTCGAGCTCTGGGCCCTCGACCTGTCCGACTCCAGGACAACTGCCCGCGACGCCGTGGGGGCCCCGCGCCTGCTTCTACGCGAGCTCCTCGCGCGACGCCTCGGCTGTGATCCCGGCGAGATCGCCTACACGCGCGCACGCTGTCCGAGTTGCGGCGGTCCGGGCGGCCGACCGGTCCTGGCAGAACCGCCGGCCTCGCTTCACTTCTCGCTCGCCCGCAGCGAGCGCCTGGCGCTCGTGGCCATCGCGCCCGTCGCCGTTGGCGTGGACGTGCAGGCGCTCGCTTGTGCGCAGTCGGCCGGCGAGGTCGCGGCGCTTCTTCATCCCCGCGAGCGCGAGGAGCTCGCGGCAGCCGACGCTGCAGAGCGCGGAGCGCTGTTCACGCGCCTGTGGGTGCGGAAGGAGGCCTACCTGAAGGGGCGGGGGACTGGCATCGCGCACGGCGTGGCCGAGCCCTACGTCGGCGCCGGTGCGAAGCCGGCCGGCCCGCCTGCGTGGACGATCCTCGACGTTCCGGCAGGCGATGGCTACGCCGCGGCGGCCGCGATGGCCCTCTAGGCGGGAGGCGCCAGGGCGCCCAATGCCAGCTCGCCCATCCGGTGCTCGGCCTCGCGCAGGGCCTCGGGCTCGATGCGGGTGCGGACCGGGTGCAGGAGGTCCGAGACGAGCAGCAGCGACGCCGCGCGCAGGCCGTGGCGGGCGGCGAGCGCGTACAGCGTCGCCGTCTCCATCTCGACGGCATGGGCGGCGGACGCGCGCCAGCCCTGCTCGAGGCCGTCGCGGTCGTCGTAGAAGAGGTCCGTGCTGACCACGGTCGCCCTGCGTGCCCCGCCGGCGTCGGCGAGCGCGGCCACCAGCTCGCCGTCGCCGGGGATCCGACCCGATGCTCCGAGCGCGTGGCTCGTGCCGTCGGCGGCGATCACCTCGGCGGCGATCAGGAGCTCGCCCAGCGAGAGCTCGGGCGCAAGCGCTCCGCAGGTGCCCACGCGCACGAGCGTGCGTGCCCCCAGCTCGGTCAGCTCGGTGATGACGATCGCGGCGCTCGGGCCGCCCATCCCCGTGCTCTGGACCGTCAGCAGCGCCCCGTCGGCGGCCGTCCCGGTGTAGCCCCACAGGCCGCGGTTGTGGTTGAACATCTTCGGCTCGCTGAGCAGCGCCTGGGCGAGCAGCAGCGCGCGGCCGGGATCGCCGGGGAGCAGGACCCGCTCGGCCAGCTCGGCCGTGGGATGAAGGTGGATGGACCCCGACAAGGGGTGCGGACCGTACACTCCCGCCGCACCGTGACCGCTTTCAGATCCGTCGAGGAATTCCGCGAGGTGATGGACCGGACGTTCTCGCTCATGAGCGACGATCCCGACATGGGGCCGAAGCTGCGCGAGGCCGAGACCCCGCAGCGGTTCGAGTTCACCGACCTGGACCTCGTGGTCAACATCCGGCCTGGCCGTCCGGAGGAGCCGAACCTGGCCTGGGAGTGGTCCGATGAGGTCACCTGGGAGCCCAAGGTCAGGATGACGATGAACTCCGAGACCGCCAACCGCTACTTCCAGGGCAAGGAGAACGTTGCCATCGCGATCGCTCGCCGCCGGATCAAGGCCGGCGGTGACGTCAAGGCGGCGCTGGCCATTCTCCCGATCACCAAGCCGCTGTTCGCCCGCTACCGCGAGATGATCGAAGCGGATTACCCGCACCTGGAGGTTTGAGGGACGAGGCTGCGGCGGTCCGCAGCGAGCGGGAGTTTTCCCCGGGCGCCGTTGACAGCGCGGCACCCGGCGGGTAGACCTTCAGGACAGCAGCCAAGGCAACAGGCCGGAGCGTGGAGCGCCCCCGAGTCACCCGGGGCCGCCCTGCGAGGTGCCGCCGGAAACGTGACGAGCGCCAACGGCCGACGCAGCGGGCCGTTACGCCCGCGGGTGGCGGGGTCTCGTTCTCACCGAGACCCCGCTACCGCAGTCAGCGCCCGGGTCCATGGATGCGCAAAGACCGCCGTTCACCGCGCATGCCACCCGCCTGCGGGAGACTGTGAGGATGGCCAGCGCGTACGACGACGACGGTGACAGGACGCTGTCGCTGAGCGAGGCGGCGAGCCGCGCGGGCGTCAAGCCAGAGACGTTGCGGCGGTGGGCGCGCACGGGCGTGATCCCGCAGTTCGAGGGCCGGTGGACCGCGGCCGCGGTGAGCCATGCTCGCATCGTCGCCCGGATGCGCGAGCGCGGACACTCGCTGGCCGACATCCGCCGGGCCACGTCCGAGGGGCGCCTGGCCTTCGGCTACGTGGAGGAGCTGTTCCCCTCCGACAACGGCAGCTACTCGCTTGCCGACGCAGCCCGCGAGACGGGGCTCGACCGCGGGCTGATCGAGCGGGTCATCACCACGCTGGGGATGAGCTCCGAGCAGCTCGACTCGCTGACCGAGGACGACGTCCAGCTCCTGCGCTACGCGGCCGCGGTGCTCGCCGCCGGACTCCCGCTCGTCGCCATGTTGCAGCTCGTACGCGTCTACGGACAGGCCATGGCCCAGGTCGCCGATGCCGAGGTGCGGCTGTTCCACCTCTACGTGCACGAGCCGCTGATGCGCTCGGGCACCACCGGGATGGAGATGGCCGACCAGATGCTCTCGCTCTCACGCGAGCTGCTGCCGCTCTCCTCCCCGGTGATGGACCAGGTCCACCAGCGCTATCTGCAGCACTTCATCGAGCAGGACGTCGTCGGCCACATGGAGTCCGATCTCGACGGTCAGGGACTGGAGCGCGGCCGAATGCGGGTGGCGATCGCCTTCGCCGACCTGGCCGGCTACACGCGCCTGACCGAGGAGGTTGGCGAGCTCGAGGCCGTGGACGCCGTAGAGCGCTTCGTCGAGTCCGTGGAGGTGACACTTCCCGACGAGGCACGCGTGATCAAGATGATCGGAGACGAGGTGATGATCGTGGGCTCGGACGCCGCCACCCTCACCGACTGGGCGGTCGGCTTTCAGCGCCTGAACGTCGAGCGCCCGCTGCCGCGCATCGGGATCCACTACGGCACGGCGCTGTACCGCGACGGTGACTACTACGGCCGCGACGTGAACATCGCCGCGCGCGTGGCGGCGCGGTCCGCCGGCGGCGAGGTCCTCGTGACCCGGCCCGTGGTCGAGGCTTCCGGATCCCACCTGGAGTTCGAGCGGATTGCAGAGGTGCGGCTCAAGGGGTTCACCCAGCCCACGGAGATCTTCATCGCTCGCCAGCGCGAGGAGGAAGAGGAGGCGGCGTGACCGCGCTGGCCGAGGCGGTGCGCGCCGAAGGACTGCTGGTGGCGGGCGGACCGGTGATCGTCCTCTACTCGGGCGGGCGCGACTCCACCTGCCTGCTGGATCTGGCGGTGCGGATCTCGGGGCCGGGCGCCGTGCGGGCGTTGCACGTCAACTACGGGCTGCGCGACGCCGCGGCGGACGACGAGCGCCACTGCGCGACGCTCTGCGAGCGCCTCGGCGTGCCGCTGGAGGTGCACCGCCCCCGGCGGCCGCACAGCGGCAACCTCCAAGCGTGGGCGCGCGAGGAGCGCTACCGCGCTGCCGGCGAGCTCGCACAGGCGGAGGGTGCCGACGTCGCCGCCGGGCACACCGCCACCGACCAGGTCGAGACGATCCTCTATCGCCTCGCCTCCTCGCCGAGCCGGCGGGCGCTGCTGGGCATGCGCCCGCGCGAGGGCGAGCTCGTGCGCCCGCTCCTGCGCTTCACGCGCGAGGACACGGCGGCCTACTGCCGCGAGCGGGGCCTGTCCTGGCGCGAGGACGAGTCAAACCAGCTCGACATATACGCGCGCGCGCGAATCAGGTCGCGCCTGGTCCCGGCGCTGCGCGAGATCCATCCCGCGGCCGAGCAGAACGTGCTCGAGCTGGCGCGGGTGCTGCGCGACGAGGCGGAGGTGCTCGAGGGGCTGGTGGCCGAGGTGCTCGGCGGCCGCCAGGAGATCTCGCTCACGCGCCTTCGCGAGCTGCCGCCCGCGCTGCGCCGGCTGGTCGTCCAGCGGCTCGCCGACGGCGCGGTGGGCGCTCCGGCTCCCGGGGCCGCGCGGCGAGCCGAGGAGGTGGCAGGCTTGGGCGACGACGCGGCGCTCGATCTGCCACACGGCGTGCGCGCGGTGGTCCGGCGCGGGACGTTGAGCTTCGTCAGCCGAACCACGGGGGCGCGCTCCCGCGCGCCCCAAATAGACTGAACATCCGTGCACGCCGACGACGACGCGATCGGGGAGATCCTCGTCCCGGCGGAGGACCTCGCGCAGCGCGTGCGCGAGCTCGCGTCCGAGGTCTCGCGTGACTATGAGGGCAGGGACCTGGTGCTAATCGGCGTACTCAAGGGAGCGGTGTTCTTCCTGTCCGATCTGATGCGACACCTCGAGATCCCCTGCGAGGTCGATTTCATGGCCGTGGCCTCGTACGGCTCGGCCACCAAGAGCTCTGGCGTCGTCCGGATCCTCAAGGACCTCGACGCAGTGATCGAGGGCCGCGACGTGCTGATCGTCGAGGACATCGTCGACTCGGGACTGACCCTTCAGTACCTGCTGCGCAACCTCGCGGGACGGAACCCTGCGTCCTTGGAGGTGTGCGCGCTGCTGATCAAACCCGAGCGCAATAGGACCAACTTCATGCCTCGCTACGTCGGGTTCCAAATCCCCAACCGATTCGCGATCGGGTACGGATTGGACCACGGCGAGCGCTACCGCAACTTGCCGTTTGTCGCCGCGTTGAAGGACTGAAAGGCCCCGTGCAGCCCTTCCCTTGGGCCTAAAGGCAGGTGCTACGCTTGACGATCTTCCCCTTCGAGCCCTCGCGCCGGATGCGCGGAAACCCGTTATGAGCAGGTTCTTCAAGAGCGCCGCCTTCCCGATTTTGATCGTCGTGGTGCTCGCGTTCTTCGCGCAGAAGCTGATCGGCTCCTCGAGCCATCAGCCGAAGCAGACGTTCGGCAACCTGCTCACCCAGCTGGATTCGAACCAGGTCAAGACCCTTTCGATCCACACCAAGGACAACACGGTCGACGTATCCACGACGGCGGGCCAGAAGTACTCGGTCGGTTATCCCGACGACTACGCCCAGACGCTGATCAACAAGGCGCAGAACGAGGTCCAGCAGGTCCCGGGCGGCTCGCTCGACGTCCAGGGAAAGGCCTCCAACGGGTGGCTCTCGCTGCTGACCTACATCCTGCCCTTCGTGATCTTCATCGGGTTCTGGATCTTCCTCATGAACCAGGTCCAGGGCGGCGGCTCGAAGGTGATGTCCTTCGGCAAGTCGCGGGCCAAGCGGATGTCGGTCGACTCGCCGAAGATCACCTTCCGCGACGTGGCCGGGGTCGACGAGGCGGTCGAGGAGCTGCACGAGATCAAGGAGTTCCTCGAGAACCCGAAGAAATTCCAAGCCTTGGGGGCGCGGATCCCCAAGGGCGTGCTGCTGTACGGGCCTCCAGGGACAGGTAAGACGCTGCTCGCCCGGGCGGTCGCCGGTGAAGCCGGTGTCCCGTTCTTCTCGATCAGCGGCTCGGACTTCGTCGAGATGTTCGTCGGCGTGGGTGCGTCGCGCGTGCGCGACCTGTTCGAGCAGGCCAAGCAGAACTCGCCCTGCATCATCTTCATGGACGAGATCGACGCCGTCGGGCGCCACCGCGGCGCTGGTCTCGGCGGCGGCCACGACGAGCGCGAGCAGACGCTCAACCAGCTGCTGGTGGAGATGGACGGCTTCGAGATGAAGGACAACATCATCCTGATCGCCGCCACCAACCGGCCGGACATCCTTGACCCGGCGCTCCTGCGGCCCGGGCGCTTCGACCGCCAGATCGTGGTCGACCGCCCCGACCGGATGGGCCGCAAGAAGATCCTCGAGGTCCACACGCGCGGCAAGCCGCTGGCGCGGGAGATCAATGTCGACGTGCTCGCGGGCCAGACCCCCGGCTTCACCGGCGCCGATCTCTCGAACCTCGTCAACGAGGCGGCGCTGCTGGCAGCCCGCAACGGCAAGCGCGAGATCGGCCAGGACGAGCTCGAGGAAGGGATCATGCGGGTGATCGCGGGCCCGGAGAAGAAGACCCGGGTGATGTCCAACAAGGAGCGCAAGATCACCGCGTACCACGAGATGGGGCACGCGATCGTCGGCCACTACCTGCCGAACTCCGATCCGGTCCACAAGATCTCGGTCATCTCGCGCGGCCAGGCGCTCGGCTACACGATCTCCCTGCCCCGCGAGGACAAGTTCCTGACCACCCGCGCGGAGCTGCAGGACACGATGGCGATGTCCCTCGGTGGCCGGGCAGCGGAGGAGATCATCTTCGGCGAGGTCACGACCGGGGCCTCCAACGACCTCGAGAAGGTCACGGCCACGGCCAAGCAGATGGTCATGCGCTTCGGCATGTCGGAGAAGCTTGGGCCGCGGGTCTTCGGCCACGACCACGGTCAGCCCTTCCTCGGCCGCGAGTTCTCAGCCGAGCCCGACTACTCGGACGAGATCGCTCGCGAGATCGACGACGAGATCCGCCGCATGGTCGAGTCCGCGCACATGCAGGCCAAGGAGCTTCTGAGCTCGCACCGGGCCTCGCTGGAGAAGCTCTCCGAGATCCTCATCAAGCGCGAGACGATCGAGAAGGAGCAGTTCGAGGCCCTGCTGGCCGGCGGCTCCGAGGAGGACGTGTTCGGCGCCGAGGCCCCACCGCCCCCCGAGGTCCCCGTTCCCCCCGCATCACCCGAGCGCGCCCCCGGGCGCGACGCCCCGCGGCCGCTGCCGCGGCCTGGGCTCGCCGGCGGCACGGCAGAGTAGCTGACGGCCGAGGAGCGCCGGCGGCGGCGTCTTCGGTCGCTCGTGTGCGCCGGCACACGACGCTCCCTGCATCCTTGCGGCGACGCTCCTCGCCGCGTCAGGGGGAGCGACCCGGCGCGTTTTTGGGAGATCACCGTGCCTATAGCACTGCGATCTCCCAAGCGCCCTCACCGCCGTAGATACCGCGTCACGTCCGACGCCGCCGACGCCCCGCCGGTCCCCGGCAGCGGTGGCTGCAGCCCGTGCGCGTTGCAGGCGCGCAGCCCCGCCCCCAGCCCCGGCGCCCGGTGCAGCCCCGGGGGCTTCGCGAAGGCCGCCCGCCGGAAGTCGAAGTAGTCGGTCATCGGGTGGGCGTTGGCGTCGCGGAAGGTCATCGCGGGCAGGTTCCACTTGCGCTCGATGAAAGCCGTGAGCGAGGTCAGGTCCTGGGTCACCCGCGAGCTGTAGCCCGGACGGGCCCAGGGTGAGACGACGATCAGGGGCACGCGGAAGCCGTAGCGGTCATAGCCCGCGCGGACGTCGCCGGGCCGCAGCCTCGGCGGTATCGAGTCGGGGCGGATCGCCCGGGGCGGCGGGACATGGTCGTAGTAGCCGCCGTGCTCGTCGTAGGTGATGAACAGCGCCGTGTGCTTCCAGGACTCGGCCTCCATGAGCACGCGCGTGACGAAGGAGAGGAACTGCTCGCCCACCTGGACGTCCTGCGGATTCTCCTCGGAGGTCGTGTTGTAGTCGGGATCCAGAAAGGTGAACTGCGGCAGCCGGCCGCCGGCCACGTCGGAGGCGAACTGCTCGAACTTCCGGACCCGCGATGCGCGGGCGGGTGTCGTGGAACCTGGGACGATCGCCCAGCTGGGAAGGTTCTGGAAGTAGATCCCCCAGTCGACCCGGTGGGCGTCCAGGCGGTCCCAGATGGTTCCGTTGGCGGCCGGCACGGAGAATGTGGTGGCGTCGGTGGCGATCGTTCCGGAGGCGGTGCCGGTGAAGAAGAACCGCCGGTTGGGATAGGTCGGGCCGAGCACGGAGCAGAAGAAACGCTCCCCAACCGGGAAGTGCCGGACGAGCGAATAGGTGAACGGCAGGTCACGCTCGTCCCAGAAGCGCATTGCGATCGGGCCGCTGGCGAGCACGAACCCGTCGTTGCGGCCCCGGTCAAACGAGTGATGGCTGGCGTTCCACGATTGAGTGGGCTCGTGTGGGAGCTGACACGGCGAGCTTGCGTGCGCGGCGTGGACGCGGCGGCCGTGCGGGTCGGGGTTGGAGTTCGTCACGTGCCCGCGGCGCACCGTCAGCCCGTCGACCCCTCCCCGTCCGCGCACCCGGTGCGGAACCATGCCCAGCAGGTTGTCGAAGGAGTGGTTCTCCATGATCGCCACGACGACGTGCCGGATCTCGTGCATGCTCTCCGTGCCCGCCGGCAGGCGCGGGAAGGGCAGGCTGCCGGGACGGCGGAGCGCGTGACGGCGATGGGCCCCGTGCCCGGCGACGCGCGCCCAGGCGGGCAGCGCGTGCATGCTCGCAAGCACCGCACCACCCGCGGCGCCGCGCAGGAGCTCACGCCGGCTGACCGATGCGCTCATGCCGATCGATCCAGCAGCGGCAGCGCAGCCACATCGAACTCGCGTCCCACCGCCGCGATCTCGTCCGGCACCTCGGACAGGTGAACGTTCGTCGTGAAGCCGGGCTCGGGTGCGTCCAGCGGCCGGAAGAAGTCGTCGTAGTGGGTCGGCACGATCAGCTGGGGCTGCAGGCGGCCGAGGATGCGCTTCCAGTAGCTGCGGGTGAAGCCGCGGCCGGCGACGCCGGCCAGGAAGATGTCCGCGCCGCCGGCCGGCACCTCGTCGTCGAGCAGGTTCGCGCTTCCCTGGTGGTAGAAGGTCGTCCCCGCGACCTCGATCTGGATGCCGTAGACCTGACCGCAGCGGTAGGCCGACGGTGTCAGCGCGTCGAGGTGCTCGCACGAGAGCTCGCCGTCGAAGGGGACGGCGAGACCGAGCACGAGCTTGGAGTGCAGGCTGGGGAAGAAGCGCACCGTGTACGGCCCCAGCTCGTAAGCCCGTCGAAGCTCGACCTCCACCGCCTGCTGCTCGAGGCCGTGCAGGCGCATCAGCGCGACAAGCGAGCTCGAGCCGTAGGCCTTGGCGCGAAAGCGCGCCGCGATCGAGGGCGCGTCGACGGCGTGATCAAAGTGGGTGTGGCCGACGAGCACGCCGGCGAGCACGCCCACCCCGGGCAGGTAGCGGTCGATCAACCCAGGATCGGGCCGGGCCGGCCGGCGGCGGATCAGTGCGGAGAGGGAGATGCGGGACAGGTAGGGGTCGACGATCAGGGTCTGGCCCTCGTAGTCGAAGCGGTAGCCCGAGACTCCGAGCCACTGAAGCTCCAGACCCGGCGGGAGCTCCAGGGAGCGGGCCTGCAGCTCGCGCAGCGCCTTGGCGTCGTCAGCCTCCTGGGAGCCGCGAACGGCTGCGAAACGGGCGAAGTCGGCCAGGTAACGTGCCGGTCCGAGCATGTCCGAGCACGGTGGCAGATTTCGCGCCGGCCTGCTCGCGGTGACGCGGGTCTGGCTGCCGCTCCTCATCGGCGTGGCGGGAGTCGTTCTGATCGTTCTCGGGCACGGCAGCCTCTCGACCGGCGGCGACACCCACGCCGTGCTCTCGGCGGCCGGTGTGGCGCTTTTGCTCGTGGCCGTCATCGTGTGGATGCTGAACTGGATGTTCCGGATGAGCGTGGCCAGCAATCGCGACCGCGAGCGGGAAGACGAGGCCCGGAGGTACTTCGACGCTCATGGACGCTGGCCCGATGAATGACTTTCAGATCATGGGCGTGCTCAACGTCACGCCCGACTCGTTCTCGGATGGCGGTCGCTTCATGCAGGCCCAGGCGGCGATCGCCCACGGTCTAGGGCTGGCGGGCGAAGGCGCGGACATCATCGACGTTGGCGGGGAGTCCACGCGGCCTGGCGCGGACCCGGTCGGAGCCGAGGAGGAGCTGCGCCGCGTGCTGCCCGTGATCGAGGAGCTCGCCGGAGGCGGCCTGAGTGCGCGGGTCTCGATCGACACCTCCAAGGCGCACGTCGCCCGAGAGGCGCTCCGCGCGGGCGCCACTTTCGTCAACGACGTCACAGCGCTCAGGGGCGACCCGCGGATGGCTGAGGTGATCGCGCAGGCGGGCGTGGACTGCTGCCTCATGCACATGCTCGGCGACCCCCGCACGATGCAGGAGGACCCGCGCTACGACGACGTCGTCGCCGAGGTCAAGAGCTTCCTGGCCGCGCGCCTCGAGTTCGCCACCGCCGCCGGCATCGCCGAGGAGCGGGTCGTGCTCGATCCCGGGATCGGGTTCGGCAAGACCGTCGAGCACAACCTCGAGCTGCTGCGGCGGCTCGGCGAGCTCGCCACCCTGGGGCGCCCGCTCGTCATCGGGACGTCGCGCAAGTCGTTTCTCGGCCGGATGACCGGGCGTGAGGTCGGCCAGCGGCTGCCCGGAACGATCGCCACCAACGTCCTCGCCTATGAGCGCGGAGCGCGAATCTTCCGCGTGCACGAGGTGGCTCCTGTGCGCGATGCGCTGGCGATTGCTGCTGCTACGGTCCGGTCGCCATGGACCCCGACGACGCCGACGAGTACGACGACGTAGAGGAGGAGGGCGAGGAGCGCCCGGAGCCTGAGGTCGCCGTCGAGGTCGTCGGGCTGTCGCTTTTCACGCACGTCGGTATCACCGCAGCCGAGCGGGAGGTGGGGCAGCGGCTGCTGGTCGACCTGCGCCTCGAGGTCGGGGACTGCGATGCGATCGTCACCGACCGCATCGAGGACACGGTGGATTACGCCGAGGTGTGCGACGCGGCCAACCTCGTTGCCCAGCAGCGCTCGTACAAGACGCTCGAGCGCCTGTGCGGGGCGATCGCCGATCGGCTGCTCGGCCAGTACGGCGCGCTCTCGGTGTGGGTCAAGGCGGCCAAGCCGGAGCCGCCCCTGGCCTTCCCGGTGAGCGAGGTCTCGGTCGAGGTGTGGCGCGAGGCGCACGGATGACGGTTCCGGGCGCGGCCGCGCACGGGTGAGCGCGCGGCTCGGCTACCTGGGCCTGGGCTCGAACATCGGGGAGCGCCTGCAGCACCTGCGCCGTGCGGTCGCAGAACTCGGGCGGCATGAGATATCGGTGCTGGCGTCCTCCTCGGTGTACGAGACTGAGCCCGTCGGCCTCGTGCTCGACCAGCGCGAGTTCCTCAACGCGTGCGTGCAGATCGAGACGGAGCTCGGACCCGAGCCGCTGCTCGAGGCTTGCAAGGAGGTGGAGCGGGTGGCCGGCCGAGCCGCTGGGGGCATCCGGCACGGGCCGCGCGTCATCGACGTCGACGTGCTGCTGCTTGGCGACCTCGAGCACGCCTCGGAGCGGCTGGTCCTGCCACACGCCGAGGTGCAGACACGGCGCTTCGTCCTCGTGCCACTGCTGGAGCTCGACCCCGGCCTCACCTTGCCGGGTGGCCGCCGCCTCGCCGATGCGCTGGGCGCGCTCGGAGAGGGTCAGGAGGTGCGGCGAGTGGACGGACCGCTGATCTAGAGGGCGGCGAGCACGTATAGCCGGGCGCGCACGCCAGAAACGATAATGGCGCCATGCTCCTGGTCGTCGACGTCGGCAACACCCAGACGCACTTCGGCGTGTTCCCCGACGGGAAGGACGTCGTAGCCGAGCACTGGCGCTTTGCGACCGTGCGCGAGTCGACGAACGATCAGCTCGGCGCCGCGCTCTCCAACCTGCTGGCCCTACGCGGCCTGTCCTTCGCCGACGTAGACGGCTCGATCGTCTCCTCGACCGTCCCGCAGCTCTCCGAGCAGTGGACGGTCATGGCCGAGCGCTACCTGGGCCACCAGATGCTCGTCGTCGGTCCCTCGATCCGCACCGGCATGCCGATCCGGATCGACAACCCGCACGAGGTCGGGGCAGATCGGCTCGTCAATGCTGTGGCCGCCTACGACCGGCTGCGCCAGGCCTGTGTCGTGGTGGACTTCGGGACCGCGATCACCTACGACGCGGTCTCGGACGCCGGCGAGTACCTCGGCGGGATCATCACCCCCGGCGCCGAGATCTCGCTCGACGCCCTGTACGAACGGGCAGCCAAGCTTCCCAAGGTGGAGCCGGCCGAGCCGCGCTCGCTGATCGGGAAGTCCACCGTGGACGCCATCCGCAGCGGGATCGCTTTCGGCTACGCGGGTCAGGTGGAGGGGATCGTCCGCCGGCTGCGGGCCGAGCTGGGGGACGACATCAAGGTCATCCTGACCGGCGGCCTCGCGCGCGTCGTCGTGCCGTTCATCCGCGAGAGCATCGACCAGGTCGACGAGCTGCTCACGCTGACGGGCTTGCGGCTGATCTGGGAGCGCAACCAGGACTGAGACTCGGCAGCGGCACGTCGGGACAGCGCGCGACCGTCGTGGCGAGGATCAGAAAGGCGATCCGGCGGCGGTCGGTCTCGTGCTCAGCCTGCACCTGGTCGTGGATGTCGAGCAGCTCGCGGATCCAGGCGAAGATCGGCGCGTCGTCGATCTCCTCCGGCACGTCACAGGCCAGCCGCGCGAGGGCGAGCATCTCGCCGCCCTCGCCGCCGCGCATCGACATGATCGCGCCCAGCATCAGGAACTCCGAGACCCGGTCGAGCAGGACGTGCGGAGCGCGCTCGCGCTCGCCGATGGCCGGCCCCGCCGGAACGAGGTCCTCGCCGGCGGCGATCCGCAGCGCCTGCTCTGAGGTGATCGAACGGATCTGCTCGGGGGAGAGGCCGGTTTGGAGCGCGGCTCGAAGCTGGAACGCCGCCGACATCCCGGTGTTGCCGTAGGGCGCGTCGGAGGCGAACAGGATCTGTCCGGGAGGCACGAGCGAGAACAGAGTCATCAGGTCCGCGGGCATCCACCAGGCGGTGTCGAACAGGAGGTTCGGGTGATCGGGGGCGGCGCGCCAGATCCACGACAGGTCGCAGATGCCCGCGTGGGCGAGGATCAGGCGGGCGTCCGGGAACTCGCCGGCCAGCTGCACGGCGTGAAGGCCCAGAGCGGGGATCCCGCGGCCGGCGTGGATGAGGATCGGCAGCCGCCGCTCGTGGGCCAGCGCCGCCAGGTTTCGCACCTCGGGATGGTCGAGAGTGAAGTCCTCAGCGCGGGGATGGAGCTTGATTCCCCGCGCGCCCGCATCCAGGCAGCGCTCGGCTTCGGCGACGGCGCCGTCATGTGGGTTCACGCGGCAGAACGGGATGAGCACGTCCGAGTCGCGGCGGGCGGCGGCCAGCACCGCGTCGTTGGCGGGTGGGTACCCCTCGGGTTCGTGCATCGGGAACACGAACGCCCCCTTGGCGTGGGCGAGTCTCAGACTCGAGACGAGCTGCTCGGGGGTCTGGCGCATACCGTCGGGGTCGTTCTGGCCCACGTGCGTATGGACGTCGAAGAGCTCGATCCCGGGCACCTGTGCGAGCACGGCCTCGGTCCAGGGAGCAATCAGTGGAGCGAGGTCCATGGAGCGGATTCGTACCATGAACTCCGGTGAGCAGGACTCTCAAGGAAAGCTGGACCCTCGGCGGGGTCCCCATCGCCAACCGCGTGGTGCTGGCTCCGCTGGCCGGCATCGGCAACTGGTTCGTGCGCCTGCAGGCCAAGCGCTACGGCGCAGGGCTCGTGGTGTCGGAGATGGTCTCGAGCTTCGCGGTGCACTACGGCAACGAGCGCACGTGCCGTGAGCTGCTGCGAATCCACCCCGACGAGCATCCGGTTTCGATGCAGCTCTTCGGCCACGATCCTGACGTCATGGCCTCAGCGGCCGAGCGCGTCGCGGCCGCCGGCGCCGACCTGATCGACATCAACATGGGCTGCCCCGTGCCCAAGGTCTGCAAGACGGGGGCCGGCGCCGCGCTGCTGGAAGATCCCGCACGCGCGGTGGCGCTGGCCCGCGCCGCGGCGAAGGGCAGCGGGCTGCCGGTGACCGTCAAGCTCCGGATCGGGCGACGGGCAGGCGACTACAGCGGGGTCGAGGCGGCGCGGAGGCTCGCGTTCGACGCCGGCGTGGCCGGGCTGTGCATCCACCCGCGCCACGCCGCGCAGCGCCACAGCGGCCAGCCCGAGTACGAGCTGGCAGCGGCGCTCGTCCAGGAGCTGCCGGTGCCGGTATTGATCTCAGGCGGGCTCCACACGCCGGAGCGGGTCCAGGACGTGTTCGCCCGCACCGGTGCGGCCGGAGTCATGCTCGCGCGGGGCGCGCTCGGCAACCCGTGGCTGTTCGAGCAGCTCCTCTCGGACCGCGCGCAGGAGCCCGAGCGCTATGAGGTGCTCGACGAGCTCGACTGGGTGATCGAGCGCGCCTGCGAGCACCTCGGCGAGGAGCGGGCCGCCCGCTATCTGCGCAAGTTCTATCCGTGGTACGTCGAGCGGCTGGGTGAGGGGCGGCGGCTCCAGGCGGCGCTGCAGCGCGCAGCCACGGTGGACGAGGCGCGGGCGCTGTTCCACGGCTCGGCGCTCCTGTCGGCAGCCTGACACGCCACGCCATAAACTGGCGCGATAGGCCGGCCGCGTAGTAGGGTTCCGCGGCCGCCCGGGACTCGATCTCCTCGGCGAGCGATCCGAGGAGAGGATGTCGACCGTCTCAGCGATCACCCGTTGGTGCGCAGCATCGTGTGCGCTCGCGGCGCTTGCGCTGGCACCCGCCGCGCAGGCGCAGGTGCAGCCGTACGGCACCAACGACTTCGGCGGCTTCAGGAACATCCTGCCGCCCGGCACGAACGGCCTGGTGGACGCTTCGCAGCTGGTCGCCTTCGAGGCGACGAAGGCGCGGCCGCCGCACAACGACGACCAGCTGGCGATGTACTCGAACCTCACCACGGCGGCGCCCAACATCAAGGACACCGAGCTCGGGAGCTTCTACAAGGACGCAACCTTCGGCGTGCGCAGCGGGAACGAGGGCACGAGCGAGTCGCCCGAGCCGGGCGTCACGATCATCCGCGACAAGCAGTTCGGCGTGCCCCACGTGTACGGGGACACGCGCGCGGAGCTGGAGTTCGGGATCGGCTGGGCAACGGCCGAAGACCGGCTGTTCTTCATCGACGTGCTGCGCCACGCCGGCGCCGGCGACCTGGCGGGCTTTGCCGGCGGGTCGAACGTCTCGATGGACGAGAGCGTGTGGGCGAGTGAGCCCTACAACCAGCAGGACCTGGCCAACCAGGTCCAGTTCGGGCTCACCCACTCGGCCTACGGGCAGCAGATCCTCAGCGACGCGACCAACTACATCGACGGCATCAACGCCTACATCACCCAGGCCGAGAACCCGCTGTTCACCGCGACCAAGCTTCCCAGCGAGTACGCCGCGCTCGGCTCACTGCCGAAGCCCTTCAGCCTCGAGGACCTGGTCTCGATCGCCACGCTGGTCGGCGGGATCTTCGGCAACGGCGGCGGCGACCAGCTGAGCAACGCGATCCTCTACGAGGACATGGCTCACCGCTTCGGGCGCGAGCACAAGCCGCTGGCCGGCCTGCCGCAACTCATCAGCCGGGCCAAGCCGCACCGGCGCCGCGCGCGTCACGGTGCCTCCAAGCGGCACAAGCACCACGGCAAGGGGGCGACGCTGGCACTCGCCGCGGGCAAGCGCAAGAAGCATCACCACAAGCGCACGCACCACGCCCCCCGCGCCGGCGACCGATCCGGGTTCGCCACATTCCTGAGCTTCGACGATCCCAACGACCCTGAGGCGCCCACGACCGTCCGCGGCAGATCCTTCGCCTACCAGACGCTGCCCAAGCCCACCCGCGCGACACTACGCACGGTCGCTCTGCCCGACCGCGGCTCGGTGCATTTCGCAGGTCACGTCATCGCCGGCGGCCCTCCGGGCGGCACCGCCGACCAGGCGGGGAGCGCGGCCCGCGCCAAGCCCGGCGCCAAGGGGCCGATCGGCGTCGGACTCGGCCCCAGCGCGAACGCCGGACCCGGACTGCTGAGCTTCCCCCGCGACATGTCCAACGCGCTGCTGGTCAGCGCACGGCACAGCGCCGACGGCCGCCCGCTGGCCGTGATGGGCCCACAGGTCGCGTACTTCACGCCTGAGATCCTGATGGAGGAGGACATCCACGGCCCGGGCATCGACGCCGACGGCGCCTCATTCCCCGGCACCAACCTGTACGTCGAGCTGGGCCACGGGCGCGACTATGCGTGGTCGGCGACCTCCTCGGGCCAGAACATCGTCGACACCTTCGCCGTCCCTCTGTGCAACCCGGCCGGGGGCCGCGCCTCGATCGACTCCGACTACTACCTGCTCGGCGGAAGCTGCGTGCCGATGGAGACGCTCACCCGCAGCGAGAGCTGGCAGCCGAACCTGGCCGACTCCACGCCGGCCGGCTCGATCACGATGCAGACGCAACGCACGGCTTATGGGATCGTCATCGCCCGGGCCACGATCCATGGCCGCCCGGTCGTCTACACGAACCTGCGATCGACCTACATGCACGAGCTCGACTCGATCGCCGGCTTCTACCTGTTCAACGACCCCGACGCGATGCGCAACCCGCAGGACTTCATGAACGCGGCGGACCAGATCGGCTACACGTTCAACTGGTTCTACACCGACGACCAGCACATCGCGTACTTCAACTCGGGGCTGAACCCGGTCCGTGCGCCGCACACCGATCCGCTGTTCCCGACCTGGTCGCGCTACGCCTGGAGAGGCCTCCATCCGGCGGCGCTGACCACGCCCAGCAGCCTGACCGAGGAGCAGACACCGCAGAGCGCGCATCCGCAGACGGTCGACCAGTCCTACCTGACGAGCTGGAACAACAAGCAGGCCCCCGGCTATGGCGACCCCGCCACGGGACAGCAGTACAGCTCGGTCTACCGCTCCCAGCTGCTGGACAACAACATCAACCATTACCTGGCTGCCGGCCACGGCAAGATGACGCTGACCGACCTGGTCAACGCGATGGGCAACGCCGGCACCGAGGACCTGCGTGGCGTCGAGGTCCTGCCCTACGCGCTCAAGATCATCGGCCATCCGGGAGGAGACCTGGCGGGTCCGGTGAATGCGCTGCGCACCTGGGTGGCCACCGGCGCGCACCGCATCAACCGCGCCAATCCCGGCACGTCGGGTGACTACGACCAGAGCGAGGCGGTGCGGCTCATGGATGCGTGGTGGCCGCTGCTGATCCGAGCCGAGTTCCAGCCCGTTCTCGGCCCGGGGCTGCTGAACGAGATCGAGAACGACTTCCCGATCAACGACGAGCCGGGTCACGGGACCTCAGGTGAGCACCTCGGCTCCGCTTGGGACGTGGGGTTCTACGGGATCGTGCAGAAGGACCTGCGGGCGGCGCTGCACCGGCGGCTGCGCGGACGGCTGAACCGCGTCTATTGCGGCAACGGCTCGCTCCGGCGCTGCCGCGCTGCCCTGGAGGCCTCGCTGCGTCAGGCCATGGCGAAGTCCCCGCAGCAGGTGTACCCGGCCGACAAGGTGTGCAAGGCCGGGGATCAGATGTGCTCTGACGCGATCCAGTTCCGAGCCGTGGGAGCAGTCACGCAGCCGCTGATCGAGTGGGTCAATCGCCCGACCTTCCAGCAGGCCGACGAGATCTTGGGACACGGCCCGCGGTGAGGAGGGCGACAGGCCAGGCCGTCGCGATCGGGCTCATCGCGATCCTGGGGCTGAGCGCCCTGACGGGCGCGCAGGCTCGCAGCCGCAAGCACCACCATCGCTCCTCCCCGCGCCAGACGCTGAGAGTCCGGGTGCTGGGCGGGGGCCAGCGCGCGATCTTCGCCCGCGGACGGGTCCGGGTCCAGGTTCGCGCCCGCCGGCGCACGCTCGTGCGGGTGTACCTGGTGGTGCGCCCCGCCGGCGGGGCCGCACCCGTCGTGGCGAGCAACACCGCCACCGCGAAGCTCCGCCATGCAGGCTCGCGCACGCTGGCGCTGCGTCTGCTCCCGGCCGGAGTCCAGGCGCTCGGGAGCTGCGGCGGGGCCGCGGTCCAGGCGCGTGGCCTGGTGCTGCACGGTTCCCGCGAAATCCCCGCCGCCGTGGCAAGCAGCCGGCCGCGCCGGGTCACGCCGGCGGCCTGCGCGCACGGCCGGCTCCCCACCGGCCACCGCGGCGCCGTCTCCTACTCCGCTCAGAACGCGCAGCGCTGCGACATCATCGACCCGGCGGTCTGCCTGCAGCCCTTCCCCAACGACTACTTCACGGTGAAGGACCCCGCGACGGCGACCGGCCTGCGGGTCAACCTCAACCTCCTCTCGATGCCGGCCAACAAGGCCGGCAAGCCGATCGACCCCAGCGACATCAACCGCAACGACGGCTTCAGCCCGGGCTCGCCGATCGTCACGCGGGTGCCGGGAATGGACAACGCCAAGGCCTTCGCCAGGACCGGCGCCGTCCCGATCACCGACCTCGCCCGCACTTACGCCCGGCGGCAGCCCGTCGTCGTGATCAACACGCGCACGCTGCAGCGCCAGCTGATCTGGAGCGAGATCGACTCCAATCCGACCGACCCGGCGCAGGTCAACCTGATCATCCACCCAGCGGTGAACCTGTCCGAGAACACGCGCTACGTCGTCGCGCTGCGCGACATGCGCGATGCCTCGGGGCGGATCCTCCAGCCCGGCAGCGGCTTTCGTCTGTATCGCGACCGGATCATCACGACCAACCCGGCCATCGAGGCACGCCGGGCGCACTTCGAGAGCCTGTTCGACACGCTGGCCCGCGCCGGCATCGACCGCGGTTCCCTGTACCTCGCGTGGGACTTCACCGTGGCCAGCGAGCGAAGCCTCTCCGAACGCCAGCTGACGATCCGCAACGACGCCTTCAGGCAGCTCGGGGACGACAACCTGGCCGACGGCCGGATCGAAGGGCGTGCCCCCAGCTACCAGATCAGCACCGTCACCGATTTCACTCAGGCGCAGAATCCGGACATCGCACGCCAGGTCCAGGGCACGGTCACCGTCCCGTGCTACCTCAACCTGCCCGGCTGCCCGACCGGGTCTCGGTTCAGCTACCCGGCGGGCTCGCAGACCGGGCCGCCCGCGTGGACCGCCGGCAACACGATGAGCGCGAAGTTCACGTGCAACATCCCGTGGGTCGCCATGCAGTCGGGTGGAGCCCGCGTCTCGCTGTACGGACACGGGCTGTTCGGCAGCCGCGACGAGGTCAACCAGCAGCAGCTCGAGGACATGTCGCAGCGCCACGACTTCGTCTTCTGCGCCACGGACTGGATCGGCATGGCCTGCGCCGACGTCCCCACCGACGCGGGTGGGGTCGCAGGCCTGTTCACGGACTACATCCTCAAGCGCCAGCTCCCTCCGGTGCCCAACTGCGACGTCCCGACGGCGTTCGCCGACGAGACCGACCTGTCCAACTTCCCCACCCTCGTCGACCGCGTCGACCAGGCGTTCGTGAACTTCATGTACCTGGGACGGCTGATGATCCACCCGCAGGGCTTCACGACGAACGCCGCCTTCCAGAACTCCTCCGGTCAGAGCGTGCTCGACACCTCGCAGCTGTACTACGACGGCAACAGCCAGGGTGGCATCTTCGGCGGCTCGTTGATCGCGCTCGAGCCCGACATCACGCGCGGCGTGATCGGCGTCCCGGGCATGGATTACAGCGTGCTCCTGCAGCGCTCGACCGACTTCGGCACGGGGGCGCCCCCGCAACCCAACCCCACCGATCCAGGCTCGCTGATTCCGCAGTTCGCCTACCCGCTCTACCAGTCCTATCCCGACCAGCTTCAGCGCCAGCTGATCCTCTCGCTGATGCAGCAGATGTGGGACCACTCCGACCCCGACGGACTGGCCTGGCACATGACCTCCAACCCGCTGCCCGACACGCCGGCGCACGTGGTGCTGATGCAGGGCGGGCTGGGCGACCACCAGGTGAGCCAGTTCGCCGCCGAGGTCGAGGCGCGGACGATCGGCGCGCGGATCCACCTGCCATGGGCCGACCCGGGTCGTGACCCCCAGCGCGGCGATCGTCCCTACGGCCTGGCGCCGATCCCGCACTACCCGTGGTCCGGCTCGGCCTACGTGCTCTGGGACATCGGCCCGGTCCGCAACGCCCCGTGCCCGCCCGGCGACAGTCCGTGCGGCACCCCACCGCCGCCCACCACCAACACGCCTCCGCAATCCGGAGAGGACCCCCACGAGTGGCCTCGCCGATCGCCGCTGGCCCAGGAGCAGAAGTCCGAGTTCCTGAAGCCCGGCGGGGCGGTGGTCGACGTCTGCGGCGGCAAGCCCTGCTACGCCGGTGCCTGGACTGGGCCATAAGCTCGCCGCACTGGCGCTGAGCGCGCTGCTGACCCCGGCGGGCGGCTACCACGGTCACTACCGTCACGGCCGGGCCGCGCATTTCGCCGTGGGCGCCGCGGTCGCCGACTTCACCCCGCCGCTGCACGGCCAGGCGCCGGGTGGCGATCCCGCCGACTGCGAACACACCGGGCTGTTCACCGGTGCCCGGCAGTTCGCCTACGAAGAGCCCTACGTCGACCTCCAGCACGACGGCCACTACGACCTCGGCGACCCGTACGTCGACTGCAACGGCAATGGCCGCTGGGACGGGAACCTGCTCGGCGGGGGCTCGAGCACGCCGCGCTTCTACGACCACGTCGCCGACCCCGTGGGTGCCCGGGCGATGGCCGTCTCCTCCGGCGGGCACCGGATCGCGGTCGAGGTCGTCGACCAGGAGGGCTTGTTCAACGTCTACGCGGACGAGATCCGCGCCAAGGTCGCCGCCGACGGATACCACCTGAACGGGATCTACATCTCCGCCACGCACGACGAGTCTGCGCCAGACAGCCTCGGGCTCGGCGGGGTGAGCCAGACCGTCTCGGGCGTGAACGACTACTGGGTGAAGTACATGGTCGATCGCAGCGCCGCCGCGATCGAGCAGGCCGACAGGGCGCTGCGCCCGGCGCGCATCCGCTACACCGAGGTGCTCGAGCCGCGCAACCTGCGCCAGTGCTGGTCCTCCTATCCCTACGTCGACGACCAGCACATCCCGGTGCTCCAGGCGGTCGACGGACGCGGGCACACGATCGTCACGCTCGCCGACGTCAGCCAGCACGCCGAGACGCTCGGCTTCAACGGCGGCACGCCCGAGCTCGACGCCGAGAACCGCTGGGTCTCATCCGACTGGATCAACTTCTTCCGCTCGTCGCTTGAGTCACGACTCGGTGGAGTCGGAATCGAGATGGCCGGGTCGGTCGGCTCGGTGGAGAGCCCGGAGGTCTACGCGCGCACGATCTCGCGCACGCCCCAGCAGTACGTCGACGCCTCGCATCCCGCCGGGTGCCGGACGCTGTTCCGGGTCGGCGCCGGCACCGACCAGACCGGGAGCGCTCACGTGCCCCTCGGCTATCAGGGCGAAACCCGTGTCTTCGGTCAGCAGATGGCGGCGGTGGTGGTGCGAGCGCTCCGTGCCGGGGCCTACCACTACTCCCGCACGAACACGGTCTGGGGTCAGAGCACGACGATCTGCGTTCCGCTCGAAAACGCGCTCTTCACCGCTGCCGCGGCGCTCGGGGTGTTCGCTCACCGCCCCGGCTACAGCGCCGGCTGCACGACCGCGGCCCCGGTGCTCCCCAACGGCTCGAGCGCCGGCCAGGCGCTGCAGTCCGACGTGGCCGCGTTCCGGATCGGCGATGGAGAGTTCATCACGGTTCCGGGCGAGGTGTTCCCCTTCACCTTCCTGCGGGGATTCCTCGGACCACAGGACCTGCCGGACCCCGGCTACGCGCTGCCGCCATGGCTGATCCCGCACATGCACACGCCCTACCGCTTCGTCGACGGCTTGGCGGAGGACATGATCGGCTACATCTTCCCGCGCGGGAACGCGGTGGGCATCCCGTCGAGCTCGAATCCCAATCCGTCCGGCACAGACCGCTTCGGCTGCGGCCACTCCGACGACAGCGAATCCGCCTCTTCGCAGTCAGCGGACATCATCGGGGACGCGCTCGTCCGGCTGCTCGACCAGCACGGCGCGCCCGAGCGGATCGCCTCCGGGCGCTACGTGCTCCCCGGCGGCTCGCTCTCGCGCGACCCGCTCGGCGCTCCCGAGATCAAGTGCTCGACCGACAAGGTGTTCGCAGCTGCGCACAAGCCGGCGTCGGCCGTCCAGCTGACGGGTGGTCGGCGGGTGCGCCCGCGGGTGTGGATGTCGCTGAGCGGGCTCCCGCAGAAGCATCCTGATCGCGACACCCGCGGCTACTTCGACGCCCGCGGCCGCCGTGTGTGGCTCGAGGTGTTCGGAGGCTCGCCGTGAGGTGGGCCCTCTTTGCGGCGCCGCTCGCCCTTCTGGCCCTGGCTGCGCCCGCCCAGGCGGCTCGCATCCGCTTCTTCGCCGGGGCCGGCGAGGCGTCGACCACTCCACCGGCCGCCGGCTCCGCGGAGGCGGCGCCATTCGAACCCCCCGGGTGCCCGTCCGCGGCATACCCGAGCCGGGGCCGGTTCGCACTCCAGGAGCCATTCCAGGACCTGAACGGCAACGGGCAATGGGACGACCAGCCGCCCGAGCCGTTCTGTGACGCCAACGGCAACGGTCGCTGGGACGGGATCTACGCCGACAACGGCAACGGACCCGCCACCGGGGTGCACGACCCGATCGACGTGCGGGCCTTCGCCATCTCCGACGGGGTCCACAAGCCGGTCGTCTACGCGTCGGTCGACCAGATCGGGATCTTCGACTACTACACCGAGCAGGCGCGGGCAGATCTGGCCGGCACCTACCACGTCGGCGCCGACCTCGTAGTGAGCGCCGACCACAACGAGAGCTCGCCCGACAGCATCGGCCTCTACGGCGCGGTGCAGACGCCCCTGGGCGTCGGGCTGCGATCGGGGATCGACGAGTACTACATGCGCTTCCTGGAGGACCGGATCGCACACGCCGCCGCCGATGCCGTTCACGCGCTGAGGCCCGCGCACCTGTATGCGAGCCAGGTCGAGGGACCGGTGCCCACCGGAGCCGGAGGCTCGAGCTACCCGCTGCTGCACGGGATGTCGCAGCGGATCTCCGATCAGTTCCCCACCTCGGTCGCCCTGGCGAACGACGATCGCGTGGCCGCTGTCGACACCAAGCTCGGGGTGCTCCAAGCGCGCGGCGCGGACGGACGGCCGATCTTCACGGTGATGAGCCTCGCCGCCCACAACCAGGAGATGGGCAACGCGGGCGCCGGGATCAGCGCCGACTGGCCTGGCGCCTTCGAGCATGCCTTCGACGCCTCGCATTTCGGCCTGGCCGTCTTCCTGGTCGGCGACAACGGCTCCGAGGAGGACCCTCAGACCAGTCCGCCCGTCATCCCCAAGGGCTCGGAGAACCACTCCAATCAGGCGACGCAGTACGAGCAGGCGAGCGCCACCGGACAGCGCTTCGCCACGCTCGTGGCCGCGGCCGCTCATGCAGCGCAGCCGTTGCGCCCGGGAGCGGTGGCGCTCACGCGGCAGCAGATCTGCGTGCCGCTCGAGAACAACGGCTTCGTCCTGCTGGCCGCCGAAGGCGAGTTCGGGCGGCGCCAGGGCTACCTCTGCGACGCCCAGGGCAACCCGGTGGCGCCCGTGCCCACGAGCGGCCCGGTGGGTACGACCTCCTCGCAGTTCCGCACGTTCGTCGGCTACACCGACGTGGGGCCGGACCTGCAGCTGATCGACATCCCCGGCGAGGCATTCCCTGCCCTGATGCTCGGGAGCCCGTTTGGGGTGGAGGACGAGAGCTGCCCGCGCCCCAATCCCGCGGTCCCGACGTGGCACGCGCACGCCGAGTACCGCTTCCAGGTCGGGCTGGCTGACGATCTGATCGGCTATCTCATCCCCGCCTGGGGCTTCGCCAGCGACACGCCCGGTCTGTTCTCCGGCGACGGGTGCTACCAGGACATGCACGGGCACAAGCACAAGCTCGAGTCCGAATCGGTGGGCCCCACGGGAGCCAACGACGTCGCCAACCGACTGGCCGGCCTGCTGGCCGCGCAGCCCGATCGCACGGCGCACATCGTCCAGGGCCGGTTCGTGCTCGCTGACGGCAGCTACTCGCGCTGGCCCACCCGTGCCCTCGGCGCGCTCATCAGCGGGACGGGAGCGCCGCCCGGCGGTCTGCTCGTCGGGGCTCCGGGCACCGCCGGCTTCGGCTCCCGGGCCGTCGACCGCAGCGGCGTGTTCATGGATTACGACGGCCAGCCGCAGGCTCGGCCTGACGTCACCACGCGCGGCGTGATGATCCTCGGCCGGGGAGGTTGCGTGGCGGCGCGCTACTACCTCGACGTGTTCCCGGCGCTGGCCCCGGGACCGGCGCTCGGACGCGCGGTCCGCGAGCCGGCGGTCCGGCCCGCCCGCGCCTGCCGGCAGATGGGCGAGCTGCAGCCGCTGGCTGCGGCCGGCGCCCGGCTGCCCGTCTCGCGCGCCTCGGCTCGGCTCGCCCGCGGCGCCGGGCCCTTCGCTGTCCGAAGGCCGAGGCGGGCCTGCACCGGCCGGCTGACCGCGCCGCGACTCATCGCGGTACGCCGCCGGGGGGCGGTGCTGAGCGGGCGGACGCGGCCGGGGGGCTGCGGTGGCCGGCGAGCGCGCGTGGCCCGGGTGACAGTCCAGATCAAGGGGCGGCCGGCGCTGCTCCTGGCCCGCGGGACACGCCGCTTCAGGCTGCTCCTCCCGCCGGGACCGGATCGGGTGAGCGTGCGGGCGATCGACAGCGACGGCCTCACGGCGGAGGTGCGCAGATGAAGACCCTGATCCGAGTCCTCCTCGGCTACGGCCTGGTGCTGGCCGCGCTCGGAGCGGCCGTGGCCCGGGCCGACTTTCCCTACGCGCCGGGCGCCGACCCCCACAACCCCGACACGTTCAGGCTGCCTGCGGGAGTCGTCCCCAACGACTTCTCGGAGAGCGACTGGAAGCTCGTCGGCACGCCGGACAGCATCACGGCCAGCCCTCTGACGGCCAAGATCAACCTCCAGCACGACGAGCTGTGCGGCATCCGCGGCATGAGCCTGGTCGACGCTCAGACCACGCAGCCCAAGGGCAGCTGCGCCACCGGTCCCGTCCACACCGCCTGGGAGGTGAGCACCGGCCGGCCCGATGTGGTCATCGACGTCCTCGACTCCGGCATCGAGTGGAACGACAAGTCAGCCATGACCGACCTCCGGGACAAGGTCCACCTCAACCAGGGCGAGCTCCCGGCGCCGCGCCACGATCTGCAGACCTCTCTCGTCCCGGGCCAGAGCTGCGCGAGGTTCCACAACGCGACCGGCGGGGACTACAACCGCCACGGCGACTACGACGTCAACGGCGACGGCGTGTTCAACGTGCTCGACTACGCGTGCGATTCCCGTGTCGGCGCCGTCGTGGGCGGTGGCAGCGCGCGCCACGCGCTCCGGCACGGCCCGCCCGGCTTCCTCACCCCCGAGGACCTGATCCTGGCCTTCACCGACGGCCGGGATCACGACCACAACGGCTTCGCCAACGACATCGCGGGCTGGAACTTCGTCGACGACAACAACGATCCGTTCGACGACGTGCAGTACGGCCACGGCACGGGGGAAGCGCGCGACTCCAACGCCGAAGCGAACAACGGCGGTGATCTGGGGACCTGCCCCAACTGCATGGTCGTCCCGCTCCGCGTGGGAGAGTCGTTCGTCGCCGACGCCAACCGCTTCGCGCAGGCCGTGCTGTACGCCACCGACAACGGCGCGGACGTCGTACAGGAGGCGCTGGGCACGCTCAACGCCCCCTTCTTTGCCCGCCAGGCCATCGAGTACGCCTACCACCACGGCGTGAGCGTGATCGCCTCGGCGGCCGACGAGGCGGCCGAGCACCACAACCAGCCCGGAGCCGAGCCGGATGCGATCGTGGTCAACTCGGTCACGAAGTACGACCCCGAGTTCACGTCCTCGCAGCCGTCCTACCTGCAGTTCAACGGCTGCACGAACTTCTCCACCCGCCTGATCGTCTCGGTCCCCAGCAGCTCCTGCTCCTCGGAGGCCACGGGCAAGAGCGCCGGCGTGGCCGGGCTGATCTACAGCGCGGCCGAGGACGCTGTTCACGCGGGCCGGCTGCAGCCGAGCTCCGACTGCCGCCGTGTCGACGGCTCGCCCTGCGCCATCACGCCGAACGAGGTGCGGCAGTTGATGGGATCCGGCGACATCGGCTCGCTGACCTCGGCCGACCAGGGGACGGGGCAAGCTGACGACGTGAACTTCGCCGCGCAGCCGGAGTCCTCGTGCGCGAGCTCGCATGCTCCGACGTGCACTGATCCCAACAGGCAGACGACGTTCGCGGCCGACCAGGACGCGGGCATCGTCGGCCCCATCCCGCACACCACGCGCTATCCGGCGCGCAGCGGCTTCGACGAGTTCTACGGCTACGGCCGGCTGAACGCCTACAAGGCCGTCAGCGCCGCCTACAACGGGACGATCCCGCCCGAGGCCGAGATCACCGCGCCCGACTGGTTCCAGCAGGTCGATCCCTCGCAGCCGTCATTCGAGCTGCACGGAGCCGTTTCCGCACGAGTTCCCTACCGCTGCCGGGTCGAGGTGGCCCCGGGGGGCCAGCCGGCCAACGGCGAAGCGCCGCAGGGCGATTTCCATGCCGTCCCCTCGAGCTGGTGCGACGGAAGCACCGTGCACAGCGGGTCGCACAGCGGCCTGATCGCCGACGTCGACACTGCCCAGCTCAAGGCTTACTTCCCGCCGGGCAACCCGCCGAGCTTCACCGGCAATGAGAACGGCGGGATCGGCCAGGACTCAAACGGCCGCCCCAACACCATGCCCTACGCCTTCACCGTGCGAATCGTGGTCGACACCGCGACCGGGACGCCGATGAGCGGGGAGGACCGCCGGCAGTTGTTCCTGCACCGCGACGCCGACATGCTCCCGCACTTCCCGATGGAGCTGCGCTCCGACGGCGACTCCTCGCCGCTGCTCGTCGACCTCAATGGCGACAACCGCAACGAGCTGGTCGTGGCGGACTCCGACGGGTGGATTCATGCCTACCGCCCGAATGGAACCGAGTTGCCTGGCTGGCCGGTTCACACCGTGTCGCTGCCCCTCCATCCGGGCGAGCGCGCCTACGCGGCCGCCGACGGGGTGGGACGCCACCACTATGCGGCCGTGCTCGGGGCGCTGGCCGCGGGCGACCTGTTCGGTGATGGGCGACTGGAGGTCGTGGCCGACGACAACCAGGGCAACGTCTACGCATGGGACTCCCGCGGGCATGTGGTGTTTCACCGCCAGTCCAACCCGCACTGGTCCGGCGCGCCGCTCACGCCCTTCCACACCGTGCGCCAAGGCGTGCGCGACCGGGTCGAGCGCGGCTTCCTCGCCTCGCCCGTGCTCGCCGACCTGGGGCCGGCGGGCCCCAGCCGCTCGGGAAGGCAACTCAACCGTGTGGCCGCTCGGCGCCGGCCACGCGGCCGCGGGATGGCCGGCTCCGGGCTCGACATCATCGTCGCGGGCGACGATCGCCACGTGTACGCGTGGCATGCCGACGGCAAGCCTGTGGCCGGCTTCCCCGTGCTCGTGGCCGATCCCGACAAGGTCGCCTCGGTCGACCCCACGACCAACCACATCACGTTCAAGAACGTGGGCTCGGGCCAGAGCCTGAACGACGACCAGGGCAAGATCATCGACACCCCGGCCGTGGCCGACATCGACGGCGATGGCTACCCCGAGGTGATCGTCGGCACCAACGAGGAGTATCCGGTGGGCGAGGGCGACGAGAGCCAGATCAACGCCGGCTCGACCAACTCCCTGACCACCTCGGTGATCGGGCAGACCGGCCTGCTCACCTTCGCCAACGGCCGCGTGTACGCGATCAAGCACGACGGCACTCACAGCGGCAAGCCGTTCCTGCCGGGGTGGCCGGCCAAGGTGGGGATCATCGACGCGGGACTTCTCCCCGACGTCGGCGAGGGCGTCAACGGATCGCCGGTGGTGGCGCGCTTCAGCTGCCCCTCCGGCGGGGTGGGCGAGAAGATCGGCGTCACCCCCGATGCGGGCCCGGCATACGTGTTCAACGCGGACGGCAGCTCCTGCTACGGGCGCTCGAACGGCAAGGACAACACGCTGGAGACCGACATCGCGCTCTCCGCGGGCAAGTACGACACGCCGGTCTACGCCGCCGTCGGCTATCCGGCCTTCGGGACCCTGGACGGCCGCACGATCAGCTTCTTCGCTCCCGTGACGGGCATCATCCGTGCGCTCGACGTGGTCGCTCCCGAGTACCAGGGCGGGCAGGACTTCATCGGCGCCTGGGATCCCACGCGATCCACCGCGCAGTTCCGCACCGGCTTCCCCGCGGAGGTGAACGACCTGCAGTTCCTGACCGGGCAGGCCGTGGGCAACGTGCTCGGAGGCGCGGGCCAGCAGGTCATCGGCGGCACCGCGTCGCTCGACCTCGCGGCCTTCAACGCCGGGGGGGCCCCGGCCAGCTCGGCCTGGCCGAAGCTGACCGGAGACTGGACCGTGGCGACGCCGACGCTCGGGTCCTTCGGCACGCTCGACACCTCCTCCGCGGCTCACAAGGTGGTGGTCTCGATCACCCGCTCGGGGACGCTGTCGGTGTACAAGACGCCCGCCTCCGCCTGCTCCCCGAGCTCCTCGCCGCGCTTTCACCACGACGACGCGAACTCGGGCGACTACAGCCGGGACGCCGTGCCCCCGGGAGTGCCGATGAACGGCCGCATCTCCGGGCGCACGCTGAGCTTCACCGCGCCCGGAGGCGATCTGCTCTGCGGACGGGCCGCGTCCTATCAGCTGGTGACCTCGGCGCACCGGATCACGCCGCAGCGCTTCGCGCGCGCCAAGCGCCTGAGCGTGACGCTGACGCCGGGCGCAGCCGGCACGCCGCAGCAGGTCGTCCTGCCGCGAGCGCTCGGCGCCTACGTGGCCATTCGCGCCGTGGATGCCGCCGGCAACTTGGGACGTCCGCTGGCGCTGCGGGTCCATCCCGCCCGCAACCGCCCCCGCCATCGGCATCGCCACCACCGGGAACACCGCCGCTGACGGGTCGGCCCGCGATCCCTTTGGGGAGCCGCGGCGCGCCGTCTATACTCTCCCGCCCACGCCAGCCGGAGGCGTGCCCTTTCCCGCCGCTGAGCGGGTTTTTTCTCGTCCAAACGCACTTCAGATACAGGTTCTAAACGCAATGCCCAAGGACGTCATCCTCACCCCCGAAGGACTGGCCAACCTCAAGTCGGAGCTCGAGCATCTGGCCACCACCCGCCGCCGCGAGGTGGCCGCGCGGATCAAGGAGGCCCGGGAGTTCGGCGACATCTCCGAGAACGCGGAGTACGACGACGCCAAGAACGAGCAGGCGATGCTGGAAGCGCGGATCGCCCAGCTCGAGGACAAGCTCCGCTCGGCCACGGTCATCGATGCCTCCGATCTCGGGACCGACGTCGTCCGCGTGGGATCGCTGGTCCACGTCAAGGACGAGGGCGGCAAGTCGACCAAGTACACGATCGTGGGCTCGGCCGAGGCCAACCCGTCCGAGATGAGGCTCTCCAACGAGTCTCCCGTCGGCAAGGCGCTGCTCGGGCGCAAGCGAGGCGAAGAGGTCGTGTTCGCGACTCCCAAGGGCAAGCGCAAGCTGAAGATCACCAAGATCGACGTCGCGTCGAAGTGAGCGGCGATGGGCGACGAGCCCTCCTCGGATCTCTTCGCAGCGCGGCGAGCAAAGCTCGAGGGACTCCGCGCGGCAGGGGTCGACCCCTTCCCGCACCAGTTCGAGGGCGTCGAGGGGGTGGCCGCCGTGCGCGAGGCTCATGCGGAGCTCGCTCCCGGCGAGGAGACCACCGTCTCGCACCGGGTCGCCGGCCGGCTGGCCGCCCGGCGCGGCCAGGGCAAGATGGCCTTTCTGGACCTGGTCGACCGCTCGGGGCGGATCCAGCTCCAGGCGCGGGTCGACGAGCTCGGTCCCGAGCGCCTGGCGCAACTGCTGGATCTCGACCTCGGCGACCTGATCGGCGCCGAGGGGACGGCCTTCTGCTCGCGCCGCGGCGAGTTGACGCTGCGCGTCACCGCGTTCACGCTGCTGGCCAAGTCGCTGCGCCCCCCGCCTGAGAAGCACCACGGCCTGACCGACATCGAGACGCGCTTTCGCCACCGCGAGCTCGACCTCATCGCCAGCGAGGAGGCGCGGTCGCTGTTCGCCGATCGCGCCCGGGTGATCGCCGCCGTGCGCCGCTTTCTCGACGACCATGGCTTCATCGAGGTCGAGACCCCGGTCCTCCAGCCGTTGTACGGCGGCGCGGCCGCGCGGCCCTTCGTCACCCATCACAACGCGCTCGACCGCGACCTGTACCTGCGGATCGCCACCGAGCTGTACCTCAAGCGGCTGATCGTCGGCGGCCTCGAGCGCGTGTACGAGCTCGGCAAGGACTTCCGCAACGAGGGCCTCTCGCCCAAGCACAACCCCGAGTTCACGATGCTCGAGTTCTACGAGGCCTACGCGGACTACACGGACGTGGCGGCACGCTGCGAGCAGCTGGTGGCCTTCGTGGCCGCACACGTCGGCTACGAGGGCCCGCACGACTTCACGCCGCCGTGGCGCCGCGAGCGGCTCCTCGACGCGATCCGCGAGCGCACCGGGATCGACGTCCTGGCCTTCCCCGACCGTGAGGCGCTGGCGGAGGAGATGCGCGCCCACGGCCTCGAGGCGCCGGAGCAGGACACCTGGCCCCAGCTCGTGGACGAGCTGCTCTCAAAGCACGTGGAGCCCACCCTGCTCGAGCCGACCTTTCTCCTCGACTACCCGGTCGAGCTCTCGCCGTTCGCCAAGCGCCACCGCTCCGACGAGCGCCTGGTCGAGCGCTTCGAGGCCTACGTCGGCGGCATGGAGCTGGCCAACGCCTTCACGGAGCTCAACGACCCTGACGAGCAGCGGGCGCGGTTCGAGGCTCAGAGGCGCCTGGCCGCCGGCGGCGACGCCGAGACCCAGCCCTACGACGAGGCCTTCCTGCAGGCCCTCGAGCACGGGATGCCGCCGACCGGCGGGATCGGGATCGGCATCGACCGCCTGGTGATGGTGCTGACGGGCCGGCGCTCGATCCGCGAGGTCGTGCTGTTCCCCGCCATGCGGGACTGAGGGGCTCGGCCCCGCGCGGTTCGACTCCTCGGTTTCGATATTTCTGTCGTATAGAGACAGAAATCTCGAAACCACCCCGGCGGCCCCGCGGTCCCGGCCTCGGCCGCAGACCCCGTGCAGGCCCCGGGCTGCCGACGTCGAAACCGCCCCTCAGAAGCCCGCAAACAGCGCCTTCTGGCGCGCCGAGGAGCGCGGAGACCGATTGCTAGACTGGGCTATGGCCCCGGAACGAGACCGTTCCTTCCTCATCCGATTCGGCTTGCGCGCCGAATAGATGGGGCAGGACGGGATCTTCGGCGACCCTCCAAGCGGCGATCAGATCGTTTGACGACTCTGGCAGCGTAGGGAGACTCAGCTAAGGAAAACCAACCGACGACCCAAAGCCCGAGTAACCCCGGCCAAAGAGAAGATTCATGTTCGAGCGATTCACAGAGCGTGCCCGTCAGGTAGTCGTGCTGGCGCAGGAGGAGGCGCGCACGCTCAAGCACAACTACATCGGCACCGAGCACATCCTGCTCGGCCTACTGCGCGAAGAGGAAGGCCTCGCCGCGAGGGTGCTCGAGTCGCTCGACATCACCGTGGAGCGCGTGCGCGCGCAGGTCGTGCGCATCGTCGGCTCGGGCGAGGAGGTCACCTCCGGCCAGATCCCGTTCACCCCGCGGGCCAAGAAGGTCCTCGAGCTGGCGCTGCGCGAGGCGCTCAGCCTGGGCCACAACTACATCGGCACCGAGCACATCCTGCTCGGCCTCGTGCGTGAGAACGAGGGCGTCGCGGCCCGGATCCTGCTCGACTTCGACGCCGACTCCGAGAAGATCCGCAACGAGGTCATCCGGATGCTGTCCGGGCCCGGAAGCCGCCAGCGTGGCTCCGGCTCAGGCTCGGGCGGCCCGTCCGCCCAGGGCGAGGGAAAGAAGTCCTCGAAGCTCCTGGACCAGTTCGGCCGCAACCTGACCAAGCTCGCCTCCGAGGGCAAGCTCGACCCCGTCGTGGGCCGCGAGACCGAGATCGAGCGGATCATGCAGATCCTCAGCCGGCGGACCAAGAACAACCCGGTCCTGGTCGGCGAGCCCGGCGTCGGCAAGACCGCCGTCGTCGAGGGCCTGGCCCAGCGGATAACCAACGCCGACGTGCCCGAGCTGCTGAAGGGCAAGCAGATCTACACGCTCGACCTGGCAGCCCTGGTCGCGGGCTCGAAGTACCGCGGCGAGTTCGAGGAGCGCCTGAAGAAGGTGATGAAGGAGATCACCCAGCGCGGCGACATCATCCTGTTCATCGACGAGCTGCACAACCTCGTCGGCGCGGGCGCCGCCGAGGGCGCGATCGACGCGGCGAGCATCCTCAAGCCCGCGCTGGCCCGAGGTGAGCTGCAGACGATCGGCGCGACCACGCTCGAGGAGTACCGCAAGTACCTGGAGCGTGACTCCGCGCTCGAGCGCCGCTTCCAGAAGATCACCGTCGACCAGCCGTCGACCGAGGAGACCGTGCAGATCCTCAAGGGCCTGCGCGATCGCTACGAGCAGCACCACAAGGTCAACATCACCGACGAGGCGCTCGAGGCTGCCGCCGACCTGGCCGACCGCTACATCTCCGACCGCTTCCTGCCCGACAAGGCGATCGACCTGATCGACGAGGCCGCGTCCCGGATGCGGATCAAGTCGATGACCTCCCCGCCCGTCTACCGCGAGCTCGAGGACGAGATCGAGGAGACGCGCCGGGCCAAGGAGGCCGCGATCGACGCTCAGGAGTTCGAGAAGGCCGCCAACCTCCGCGACAAGGAGCGGCGCCTATCGCAGAAGAAGCGCGAGCTGTCCGAGCAGTGGGAGGCCGGCGAGTCGACCGAGCGCCCCGCGATCGGCGAGGAGGAGATCGCCGACATCGTCTCGATGTGGACGGGCATCCCGGTGTTCAAGCTCACCGAGGCCGAGACCGCGAAGCTCATGCGCATGGAGGACGAGCTGCACAAGCGCGTGATCGGGCAGCACCCCGCGATCGAGGTCGTCTCCAAGGCGATCCGGCGCTCGCGTGCCGGGCTCAAGGACCCCAAGCGCCCGACGGGCTCGTTCATCTTCCTCGGCCCCAGCGGCGTGGGGAAGACCGAGCTGGCGCGGACGCTGGCCGAGTTCCTGTTCGGCGACGAGGACACGATGGTCCGCATCGACATGTCCGAGTACATGGAGAAGCACGCCGTCTCGCGGCTGGTCGGCTCGCCGCCGGGCTACATCGGCTACGACGAGGGCGGACAGCTGACCGAGGCCGTGCGGCGCAAGCCCTACAGCGTGCTGCTGCTCGACGAGATCGAGAAGGCCCACCCGGACGTGTTCAACATCCTCCTGCAGATCCTGGAGGACGGGCGGCTGACCGACGCTCAGGGCCGGACGGTCGACTTCCGGCACTGCATCGTGATCATGACCTCGAACATCGGCGCCTCGGAGATCGCGCGTAACACGCCGCTCGGCTTCGCCGTCTCCGACGACGAGACCGGAATCACCTACGACGACATGAAGAACCGGATCATGGGCGAGCTGAAGAAGGTCTTCCGGCCCGAGTTCCTCAACCGGATCGACGACGTGATCGTCTTCCACAAGCTGGCCAAGGACGAGATCAAGGAGATCGTCGACCTTCTGCTGCGGCGCATTCGCCAGTCGATGGCCGAGCGCGAGCTCCAGCTCGAGCTCTCCGAGGACGCCAAGGACATGCTCGTCGACAAGGGCTGGGATCCGGCCATGGGCGCCCGCCCGCTGCGCCGCGCGATCCAGCGCTACGTCGAGGACCCGCTGGCCGACTTCGTCCTGCGCGAGCAGGTGCCCTCGGGCTCGACCGTGATGGTCGAGAAGCCCACCGAAGGCGGACCCGACGACGGCGAGGTCAAGCTGACCGTGATCGAGCCCGCGCCGAAGCCGACGCCCGTGGGCGTCGGCGCCACCGACGGCGCGGACGAGCAGGCTCCGGGGGATGACTCCCCCGAGGCTCCGTCGGACGCTGACTGACCTCAGACTGCGCGCGGGCGCCGTCGCGATCGCGGCGGCGCTTGCGGCAGGCTGCGGCAGCGGGTCGAAGGCACACGAAGCAGCGTCCCCGGTCTCGCCGGCGCTCGGGGCGGTGCAGATCGTGCCGAGCGTCACGCATCGGACGATCCATCTCCCGGCGCCGTACGCCGTCTCCTACGACGCCGGCGGCCGCCACACCGAGCGCGCGGGCGCCGGACCGGCCACGCTCACGCTCGCCCATGCCCGCAACCTCATCATCACCTCAGCCCCGGCAGCGCTTCTGCTCCACCGCGTCGCCGAGCTGCACGCCCGCCTGAGGCCCGGCCAGTTCCCGATCGGCGCCGACGTGAGCGACCGCCTCCATCTCTCCTCAACCTACTGGACGAGCGGCTTCTGGCCCGGGGCCCTGTGGCAGGCGGCGGCGCTCGCCCCCGCGCACGGCATGTTCGCCCGCTGGGCGCTGAGCGCCACGCTCGCCCACCTCGGCCACGAGCGCCAGCCGACCCACGACGTCGGCTTCATGTACGGCCAGTCGTCGCTTACGGCCTACAGGGCGCTCTGCACTTCAGGTCGTACGGCCGCCGCGCTGTGCTCGCGACTGAGGCGAAGCGTGATCGCGGCGGCCAACGAGCTGGTGAGCCTGGCTTCCGGCAACGCACGCGCCGGGACGATCCCGACCAACCCGTCCGGGCCGCGGGCGGTGACGATCGTCGACAGCATGATGAACATCCAGATCCTGCCGTGGGCGACCCGGCTGACCGGCGACCGCGCCTACGTCCGGCTGGCCGCTCGCCACGCCCGCCAGGTGGCACGGCTCCTGGTGCGGCCCGACGGGTCCACGATCCAGGCCGTGAACTTCGACCGGGCCAGCGGGCGGGTCCTCTCGTTCGCCACCCATCAGGGCATCTCGAGGGACAGCACGTGGTCGCGGGGCGAGGGCTGGGCGCTGTACGGCTTCGCCCAGGCCGCCGCGGACCTGCGCGACCGGCCCCTGCTGGGTGTGGCCGAGCGGATCGCCGGCTATGTCACCCGCCACATCCCGGCCTCCGGAGTCCTCCGGTGGGACTACGACGCGCCGGCCGCCGCTCCGGTCGACGTCTCCGCCGGCGTGATCACCTCGGCCGGGCTGCTCCACCTGGCCGCCGCCTGCCGGAGCCTGGAGCCCGGCTGCCCGCAGGCTGGGGGCTGGATCGGGCTCTCGCGGCGGATGCTCGGGGCGGCTCTCGGCTACGCCTCGCCCGAGCCACCGCTCGGCCTCCTGCGCGGGCAGCTGCTCAACGAGCGCGCGCGCGGCTGCTGGTGCGACGGCGGCGAGCTCAGCTTCGGCCTCAGCTACGCGCTCGAGGCGCTTCGGCTTGTAAGAACTCTGCACCAAGGCGGGGTTGCCGTCGGCGCCGGGGCGTAGCCTCGGCGCCCATGCCACGCCCGACGTCCGTCCACATCTGCTCCGCCTGCGGTTACGAGACCGCTCGCTGGGCCGGCCGGTGTCCGGGCTGCGGCGAGTGGAACACGCTCGTCGAGGAAGCCCGGACCGCCACGGCAGAGCCACGAAAGCGCCGCCGCAACGCAGTGGCGCCCGTGCCCCTCGCTGCCGTGGCCGCCGAGGACCACGATCGGCTCCGCACCGGTATCGGCGAGCTCGACAACGTGCTGGGCGGCGGGATCGTCCCGGGCTCTCTGGTGCTGATCGGGGGCTCGCCCGGGATCGGGAAGTCGACGCTGACCACGATGGCGCTGGCCAACCTGCTCGCGGCCGGGCGCCGCGTCCTCTACGTCTCGGCCGAGGAGTCGGCAGCGCAAATACGGCTGCGGGCGGAGCGCTTGCGCGAGCCCGCAGCTCTGAACATCCCCGTGATCGCCGAGACAGATCTTCACACCGTGCTGGCGACGCTCGAAGCCGAGCGCCCCGAGGTGTGCGTGATCGACTCGGTGCAGACGGTTCACTCGGGCGAGCTCTCGAGCGCCGCGGGCTCGGTGGCCCAGGTCCGCGAGGTGGCGGGCGAGATCATGCAAGTGGCCAAGGCCCTGCGGATCGCCGTCCTGCTCGTGGGGCACGTGACCAAGGAGGGGGCGCTGGCGGGCCCGCGAGTGCTCGAGCACCTCGTCGACTGCGTGCTCCAGTTCGAAGGCGAGCGCGAGCGGACGTACCGCACGCTGCGGGCGATCAAGAACCGCTTCGGCTCCACCAACGACGCGGGGGTGTTCGAGATGCGCGACGACGGGCTGGTCGAGGTGCTCGACGCATCGGCGCGGTTCCTGAGCGAGGCCACGCGCGCACCCGGAAGCGTCGTCCTGTGTGCGATGGAGGGCTCGCGACCGCTTCTGGTCGAGGTCCAGGCACTCGTCTCGAGCTCCGAGCTCGTGCCGCCCCGGCGGGTCGTCTCCGGGCTGGATCGCAACCGGGTGGCCCTCGTGCTGGCCGTCCTGGGCCGGCACGCGGGAATCGGCCTCGGGGCGGCCGACGTGTTCGTCAACGTCGTCGGCGGCGTCCGGGTCGAGGAGCCGGGCGCCGACCTCGCCGTGGCCCTGGCCGTGGCGAGCGCCGCCAAGCGCGTGGCCCTCGTTTCGCCGGACGGCCAGCCGCTGGCCTGCTTCGGCGAACTCGGCCTGACCGGCGAGCTCCGGACCGTGGCCCACGCCGACCGCCGCCTCGCCGAGGCGGCCAAGTTCGGCCTTGGCGGGGTGCTCGAGCCCGACGCCCATCACACCCTGCGATCCACGCTGGGCACCGCGTTGGGGGCTCAGCAGCCGAGGCCTCTAGCTGCTTGAGGGCGACAAAGCCTGCGGGAGATCAAGCGGCGATAAACCCCGGTAAAATAGGGCTGGATGCCATCTAGATCCGGGGAAGAGCTCAAAGAAGAGCTCGAGTCTCGACAAGAGTCCCGGATCGTCAGGGCACTGGAGATGGTGGCGCCCGGGACGGCGCTGCGCGAGGGCCTTGACAACATCCTCCACGCCCACACCGGCGGGCTGATCGTGATCGGCGACGCCGAGGAGCTGGCCTTCCTGTTCTCAGGTGGGATCAGGCTCGAGCTCGACTACTCCCCGGCGATCCTCTACGAGCTGGCGAAGATGGACGGCGCGATCGTGCTGAGCTCCAACGCCACGAAGATCGCCCATGTCAACGTCCAGCTGACGCCCGACCCCACGATCTTCACCGCCGAGACGGGGACCCGCCATCGCACGGCCGAGCGCGTCTCAAAGCAGACGGACGCACTGGTGGTGGCGATCTCCGAGCGACGCGAGGTCGTTTCGCTGTACGTCGACGGCGTCAAGTACATCCTCGAGGACATCCCGGTCGTGCTGGCCAAGGCCAACCAGGGCCTGGCCACGCTGGACAAGTACCGCAGCCGCCTCGACCAGGTCTCGACCCGCCTGACCGCGCTCGAGTTCGAAGGCGGAGCGACCCTCCACGACGTGCTCACCGTGTTGCAGCGCGCCGAGCTCGTGACGCGAATGGCGGTCGAGATCGAGCGTCACATCGTCGAGCTGGGAACCGAGGGCCGGCTGATCGAGATGCAGCTCGATGAGACGATGGTCGGCGTCTCGGCCGACAAGGCGGCGCTCGTGCACGACTACCTGATCGAGGACGACGACGAGAGCTTCCAGGTGGCTTTCGACCAGCTCGTGCGCCTGCCTCACCAAGATCTTCTCGACTTCGGTCGTCTCGCCGAACTACTCGGGTATGACCGTAAGGTGAACACCCTCGACTACCCTGTCTCTCCACGCGGCATCCGGATCCTGGGGCGCATTCCACGCCTGCCCAAGCTCGTGGTGCAGCGGATCGTCGGCGAATTCGGAGGACTCGAGGGGTTGCTCGCTGCCAGAGACAGCGAGCTGGAGACCGTCGACGGCGTCGGCGAGATCCGGGCGAAGGACATCCGCGAGGGCCTTCGCCGCCAGCAGGAGATCAATTTGGTCGACAGATATCTACAGACGTAGTGCTAACCCGCGCGGGGCCTGGCCCCGCCGGCCCGGACATAGGAGGACACCATCACAGAGCTAATGGAAGAGCACTTGGAAGAGGATCTGGAGGCCGCCGATCCGCTCCCGCACATCGAGTTCGAGGTCGGCGACAGCGTCGTGTATCCCCATCACGGGGCGGGCAAGGTGCTGCGCAAGGAGAAGAAGGAAGTCCTTGGTGAGTCGCGCGAGTACCTGACCATCAAGATCCTGCACAACGACATGACCGTCATGGTCCCGACCGAGAACGCTGCGCTCGCCGGCCTACGACGCGTGATCGACGAGGAGACGGTCAAGAAGGTGCTCGCCGTCCTGCAGGACGAGTGCTCGGAGATGCCCAAAAACTGGAACCGGCGGTTCAAGCACAACCGCGACAAGATCAAGACCGGCGACATCTACGAGCTGGCTGAGGTCGTGCGCAACCTCGCCATCCGCGAGTCCCAGAAGGGGCTCTCGACGGGCGAGAAGCAGATGTACACGCGCGCCAAGAAGATCCTCGCCTCCGAGCTCATGTACGCCCTCGAGATGAACGAGGAAGAGGTGGAGGAGCACCTGTACGGCCTCCTCATCGACTCGGGCGATGGCAACGGCAAGGTGGCCGTCGCCGCGAAGTAGGCAAGCATGGCGGTCGCGGTGATCGTGGCCGCGGGACGTGGAGAGCGCCTTGGGTCCGGCCGGCCCAAGGCGCTCGTCACGGTGGCAGGGCGGCCGATGCTCGAGTGGAGCGTCGAGACGCTGCGGGCCGTCCCGGGGGTCGATCAGATCGTCGTCGCTCTCCCGGCGTCCGAGCTGGACGCGGCGCCGGCCGCGACGACGGCCGTCGCCGGGGGCGAGGTGCGTTCGCAGTCGGTGCGCGAGGGGCTGCGGGCCTGCGGCGAGGGTGATCCGGTGATCGTTCATGACGCAGCGCGCCCGCTGGCGTCGATCGACCTGTTCGAGCGAGCGCTGCGCGAGCTCGAGGTCTCGGGCGCCGACGCTGTCCTCGCCGCCGCGCCGGTGTCGGACACGGTCAAGGAGGTCGGCGAGGATGGCCACACCGTCCGCCGCACGCTCGAGCGCTCCCGGCTCTGGGCCGTGCAGACGCCTCAGGTCTTCCGGCGCGCGGTGCTCGAGCAGGCGCTGGAGCAGGCCACCGACGCGGAGCTGGCTGCAGCCACGGACGACGCCTGGCTGATCGAGCTCCGTGGTGGCATCGTCCGGGTCCTGGCCTCGGAGGCCCAGAACATCAAGATCACGACGTCCGCCGACCTGCACCTGGCCGAGCGGCTGCTGGCCGAGCGAAGCGCGTGAGCGTCCAGCACGGTCTCGGCTACGACTGCCACGCCTTCGCCGAGGGGCGGCGGCTCGTCCTCGGCGGCGTGGAGATCCCGCACGAGCGGGGCCTGGCCGGACACTCGGATGCCGACGTCCTCACGCACGCCATCATCGACGCGCTCTTGGGGGCGGCGGCGCTCGGCGACATCGGCCAGCACTTTCCCGACACCGACCCCAGGTACGCCGGCTGCGATTCGATCGAGCTCCTGCGCGAGGTGGCGGCGCTCCTGGACGAGCATGGCTTTCTGGTGTGCCACGTGGACGCCACCGTGGTGATCGAGCAGCCCCAGCTCGCCCCGGTGCGCGAGCAGATGCGTGCCGCCCTGGGCCAAGCGCTCGGTCTGACCGTCGAGAACGTGAGCGTGAAGGCGACGCGGGGGGAGGGGATGGGTTTCGTCGGGCGGGGTGAGGGAGCCGCGGCGCTGGCCGTGGCCACGATCGAGAAGAGTCCGTGAACCGCATCCATAACCTGCTCTGCTCATCGCCCTGGTGGGCACGCCGGGTCCGCGACAAGCTCGTCCCGTGGGGACTCGACGGGGTCGAGCTCGGTCCACGCGTCCTGGAGGTGGGGCCAGGGTTCGGAGCCACCACGCGCCTGCTGGCCCCCCAGGCCTCGAGCCTCACCGTCCTCGAGCTCGAGCAGCGCTACTGCGAGCGCATCCGCTCGGAGCTGGGCGACGGCGTCGAAGTGGTTCAGGGCGACGCCACCGAGATGCCGTTCGAAGACGGCCGCTTCTCGGCTGTTCTGTGCTTCACGATGCTCCACCACATCCCGGTGCGGGAACAACAGGACCGCGCGCTCAGCGAGATCGCCCGCGTGCTCTCGCCGGGCGGCACGTTCGCCGGGACCGACAGCGTGGGCACGGGCGCGCTGTTCAAGCTCATCCACGTCGGCGACACGCTTTTGCCGCTCGATCCGGTCGAGCTGCCCGAGCGGCTGCGCGCGGCCGGGTTCGCCGAGGCCGTGGTGCAACGGCGGGAGAACTCGTTTCGCTTCAGCGCGCGGCGGCCGTAGGGCCTGGCCGTCCCGCGCCGCCCGAGGGCTAACCGCTACCCGGCCCGCGCCGCCCGGCGCTCGCTCGCCCGCTCGCGCAGCTGCTCGTATTCGACCAGTCGCTTGAGCTGCTGCAGGCTGCGCCGTAGGTGGCCGCCCACAGTCGGGCCGGCGATCCGCTCGGCGACCCAGCCCCATAACCCCGACCCCGCGACGCCATAGGCGAGCCGGAGCTCGACCCGAGTGAAGCCACCCGGTCGCGCCCGAAGCCGGTAGCGCCCGCGCTGATCGACGCCCGTGACCGAGGTCCAGGCCAGGTCATAGGGCGGGTCGGACTCGACCACCTCGATCAGACCCCCGACCTCCGCCGACCCGACCCGGAACAGCATGCGGTATCGCGCGCCGAGGCCGGTGCGAGGCTCGCCGGTTGCCTCCCAGCGCGTGATCCCCGACAGGTAGGTGAGCGCACGCTCGGGATCTGAGACCACGGCCCAGACCCGGTCGATCGGCGCGGCGATGTGGGTCGTCGCGCTGACTCTCATCCCAGGATCGGCAGCCGCCGCTCGGCCGAGAGCGCATCGAGCGCGTCCTGCATCAGCCGGATGAGGTGGTCGTAGATCTCATCGACGTCGGGGTCCTCGCCGAACTCCTCGCGCAGGTCGATGGCCGGCAGCGTCTCGATCGTGATCTTGGCCGGCAGCGGCACGTGCCCGAGCATGTCGCCGACGTTCAGGCCCCAAGGGAGCGCCACCGACAACGGCAGGACCTTCAGCCGGAACATCTTGTCGAGCGCGAGCAGCCGGGCCAGACGCTCACCACGGCTCAGGAACAGCGCCGTCTCCTGGCCTCCGATGGACACGACGGGGACGATCGGGATGTCCTGCTCGAGCGCCAGCCGGATGAAGCCCTTGCGCCCGTCGAAGTCGACCTTGTGCCGCAGCCAGCTGGGGCGGTGGACCTCGTAATCGCCGCCCGGGTACACGAGCAGCGCCGCCCCCGAGCTGAGTGCCTTGCTTGCGTTGGACGGCGACGCGGCCACGGTCCCGAACTTGCGCAGGCCGGCCAGTGCGGGCATCGAGAGCACGAGGTTGTGGGCCAGCTGGTAGAAGGCGCGCTCGACCCCGAAGTAGGTGTTGAAGGCCAGCGTGAAGACGATCGTGTCCGGCGTCATGTTCCCGCCCGAGTGGTTTCCGACCAGCAGGACCGGCCCGGACTCCGGGACGTTGCCGAGCCCGCGGACCTCGCCGCGGAACCAGATGCTGGCCAGCAGCCACAGCATCGGCAGGCGCTCGCGGATGTAGTCGGGGTCGCGCTCGTCCAGATCGGCGCGCGGGATACGCCGCTGCGCCTGGTCGGCGACCTCGCGCAGGACGCGGCCGAGCAGCCCGCGGCTGGGCTCGCCGCCGTCCGCGTCCTGTTGCGGAAGCGTGGCGTGGCCGTTGCGGCTGGGTGTACCCGCGATGCCGGTCTCTGCCATGGCTCCAGCTCGGAAGCTTAGGCGTCAGGCGGCTTCGGCGCCGGTGTCGGCGTCGGTGTTCGCGTCCGAAGCGGTGACGGGCGGATCCGCGGCTCCGTCGGCCCGGGCGAAGAAGCGGTTGAGGAGCGCGTTCGTCTCTTCGGGACGCTCGACCTGCGGCACGTGGCCGCACATGTCGATCGTCACCTGCTCGGCACCGGGCAGCCACTTCGCCACGTGGCGCGAGAACTTGGCCGGCACCAGCGCGTCGTGGCTGCCCCAGATGAACAGCGCCGGTGGCTTCAGCTCGGCCAGGCGTGGATAGAAGCCGCTGCGGCCGAACGGCGACTCCAGATAGATGTTGCGGGCCGAGGCCAGGAACGCGTAGCGGGCGCCCGCGCTGTGGTAGATGCGCCGGAACTCGTCGACCATCAGGTCGGCCACCGCGGGGTCGATTGCGTCGCGGTCGTGGAACATGCTCCAGAACTGGGCCGCCACGAGCGTCCGGTGAAACTGGTGCGGGAGCAGCCCGAACTCGGGACGCAGCACGCGCACGATCGGGTGAAGGCCACGCTTGACCCAGGCGACGGCGGGGCACAGCAGCCCCAGGCTGCGCACCCGCTCGGGGTGCTGCAAGCCGATCTCGAGCGCGATCCGGCCGCCCATCGAGTTGCCGACGATGTGGGCCTGCTCGACGCCGAGCTGGTCCATCAGCCCGAGCATGATCTCGGCGTACCAGCGCGCGTTGTAGCCCCCGCGCGCCGGCTTGCACGAAGAGCCGAAGCCCGGAAGGTCAGGCGCGTGCACGCGATAGCGCTGGCTCAGCTCCGCCGCGGTGTCGAACAGCGAGGCACGAGTGCCACCCAGCCCGTGCAAAAGCAGGACGTCCGGTCCCTCGCCCATCGTCAGGGTCGAGATGCGATGGCGCCCGACCGGGACCTCACGGATGTGCACGAGCGGCGGCCGGCCGCCCGGAAGCCGGAACAGGCCCTCGAAGGCCACCGCGCAGTCCAGGTTGCCGCGGACCTCGAGCAGGCGGCGCTGAAATGCCTCCACGCCTGAGAACTCGCCCTCGCGCAGCGCGATCCACGTCGCGGCGTCGGTCGAGATCGTCACGTCGGGTCGCCGGCGCCCTGCGCCCTTGCGCACCCGCGCGGTCTGGGTCGTACACCGGACCTCCCAGATGCGCCCGATGTCGCACAGGCGGATCTGGTAGGTGATGTCGAAGCCCGGATCGGCCCCCAGATAGCGCTCAGGAAGTGAGCGGAATGCCTGATCCACTGCGGCCAGGCGGTCCGCGTGCGTCAGCTCCCCAGACACCGCCGACACCCTACTGGCCGCTCCCGGCGGACGCGCTGACGGGCGCTAGGGTTGCCGGATCTTGCAGACCATTTCCCTTCACGACTCGCGCACGGGACAGGTCCGCCCGATCGAGCCGCGCGAGCCCGGCCACGTGGGCATCTACGCCTGTGGGCCAACCGTCTACGGGCGCATTCACGTCGGCAACGCCCGCCCGTTCGTGGTCTTCTCGCTGCTCAAGCGCTTCCTCGTGCACCAGGGCTTCAACGTGACGTTTGTAGCGAACGTCACGGATGTCAACGACAAGATCTACGCCGCCGCCCAGGCCGCGGGCGTGGCCAGCGCGGAGCTGGCCCGCGAGATGACCGACGCCTACATCGCCGATACGGACGGGCTGGGACTCGGACGCCCCGATCACGAGCCGTTGGCCAGCGAGACGATCGACGAGATCATCGAGCTGATCGGGAGATTGATCGAGGGGCGTCATGCCTATGCCGTAGACGGCGACGTCTACTTCTCGGTGCGTTCATACCCGCAATATGGGGAAATCTCCCATCGCCGGGTGGATGAGATGGACCAGGGGGAGGGGGGAGAGGGCGCGGGGCGCAAGCGCGATCCGCTCGATTTCGCGCTCTGGAAGCGCCACAAGCTCGAGGAGGACACCGCCTGGGACTCCCCCTGGGGCCGCGGCCGCCCCGGCTGGCACATCGAGTGCTCGGCCATGGCCGAGGCGCTGCTCGGCGTCGACTTCGAGATTCACGGCGGCGGATCGGACCTGATCTTCCCCCACCACGAGAACGAGGCCGCGCAGACCGGCGCCGCCCGCTCGGCGCCGCTCGCGCGCAGCTGGGTGCACAACGGCATGGTCCGCCTGGAGCGGGCCAAGATGGCCAAGTCGGTCGGCAACATCTTCGTCCTGCACGAGGCGCTCTCCCAGTACGGCCGCGACGCTCTGATCATGTACTTCTGCGGCGGGCATTACCGCCAGCCGATCGACTTCGACGAAGAGCGCCTCGACGAGGCCGCGGCACGGGTGCGGCGCATCCGTGAGGCCGGCCGCCGCCTCGTGGACGGTGCTTCGCCGGACTGGTCGGCGCCCTTGCGCGAGCGCTTCTTCTCCGCCCTGTCCGATGACTTCAACACGCCTGAGGCGCTGGCGCGGGCGTTCGAGTGGGTCCGCGAGGCCAACAGCAGCGATCGCCCCGTCGGCGACGCCGATCTGCGCGAGATGCTCGGCGTCCTGGCCCTCGAGAACCTGCTCGAGGCCGAATCCGCCCAGGCGCCGGCCGAGGTCGTGGAGCTGAGCGAGGCACGCGAGCGCGCGCGCGAGGCGCGGGACTTCGCCGAGGCCGATCGCCTGCGCGACGAGCTCCGCCGCCGCGGCTGGGAGATCCGCGACAGCCCCGCGGGCCCAGAGCTCCTGCCCGCCAGTTGATCGTCTACGGCCGCAATCCCGTGCGCGAGGCCCTGCGCGGGCCGCGGACGGTGCGGCGCGTATGGGCGACCAAGAATGCGGCGCGCGAGCCGTGGCTGGCGCATGCGGGCGTTCCCGTCGACGTCGTGCCTGCCGAGGATTTGGCTCAGCGTGCGGGGTCCGAGGCCCACCAGGGCGTCTGTGCCGAGGTCTCCTCGTTTCACTACGCGGACGCCGACGCCCTGCTGGGCACGCCCGCCCCGTCGGGCACGCCCGACGCCCTGATCGTCGTCCTCGATCAGGTCCAGGACCCGCAGAACCTGGGAGCGATCTGCCGTTCGAGCGAGTGCGCGGGCGCATCCGGCCTCGTGATCCCCGAGCGCCGCTCCGCCGAGGTCACGCCGGCCGTGTGCAAGGCCTCCGCGGGGGCGGTGGAGCACCTGCCGATCGCCCGCGTGCGCAACGTGGCCGACTTCCTGGCGTCGGCCAAGCAGGCCGGGTTGTGGTGCTACGGCGCCGACGCCGATGCACCCATGCGCTACGACGCCGTCGACTACTCGGGCGGCGCCGTGCTCGTGCTGGGGTCGGAGGGGCGCGGCCTGCGCCCTCGGGTCGCCGCCGCCTGCGACGCGCTCGTATCCATCCCCCTGCACGGCCGGATCGAGTCCCTGAGCGTCGCCGCCGCGGCCGCCGTGCTCGTGTACGCGGCCGCGGGCGGGCGGGGCTGAGGCTCGGGCTCGGCCCGCTCTGGTCCCAGCCGTCCGGACGCGTGCAAAATCCGCCTCGTGGCCACGAATTCGGCGTCGCGTGGCGGATTGTGGTCGCTATGCGACCAATTTCCGCCAACCATGCCCCCGGAACCGGGTGCGTGGCGGATATTGGCGCTCGCCCCGCCGCCCCGCCGCCCCGCCGCCCCGCCCCGCATCACGCCCACCCGTCCCCGTCCGCTGCGCTTGACAGGGGGGCATTGCTATGTCAAGCTCGCGCCGGGAGATAAGGTTTAACTCAAGCTTTAGGCTTGAGGGCAGTGAGGGGGTGCGGCAGAAGATCCCGCACCGACAGCACCCATAGGCGCGACGCCAGGGGAGGTAGCGCGTCACGAAATTCCACGGGATCGGCGCGTGCGTGCGGCGGCCCGGAAGGGAAGGTGTCGTGGCTCGACTGTCTGCTTCTCCTCAGTCTCAACCTCAGGTTGAAGACCGTTATCTCATCGCGCTCGCCAAGCAGGGCCGTGCCGACGCTTACGACAGGATCGTCCGCAGGTACTACGGATTCGTTCGTCTGAAGGCATCCTCGTACTTCCTGGCCGGTGGGGACGCCGACGATCTGATCCAGGAAGGGCTCGTGGGGCTGTACAAGGCCGTGCGGGACTACCGCAGCGACCGCGAGTCGAGCTTTCGCAACTTCGCGGAGCTCTGCATCACCCGCCAGATCATCACCGCGGTGAAGACCGCGACGCGCAACAAGCACACCCCGCTGAACCAGTACGTCTCCTTCTCGAGCACGCCGGCCGGGGCGGGCGGCGAGAACGAGGCGACGCTGGACGAGATGCTGCCCGGCTCCTCGGTCCACGATCCCGTCAATCAGGTGATCAGCTCCGAGGAGCTGCGGGCGCTCGTGGCCTGCATCTCTACCGCCCTGTCCGAGCTCGAGTCCCGAGTGCTCGCCCTCTACCTGGACGGCCACTCCTACGAGGAGGTCGGCCAGCGGATCGGGTGTGACTGCAAAACGGTCGACAACGCGCTGCAGCGCGTCAAGCGCAAGGTGGGGCAGCACCTGGCAGAGCGCAGCGTGGCCGCATAGCCCGCGCGGGCGAATGAGCGAGCCGAACGACCTCCTGACGGGTTAGAGCAAGCGAGACCGCGGCGCCGGGCGTGTTCCGGGCGCCGCCGAGGCTCGCGAGTCAGGAGGTAGGAAATGCAGGTCATTCGCAAGCATCTGAGGACGATCGTCATCGCCACTGTCTGCGCGGCGGCCGGAGCTGGCATCAGCCTGATCGCCTCCGCGGGAGCGCATCCGGCCCATGGACCCCGTTCCGCCGCCCGCGCCCTGCCGGGTCGCTTCGGCGCTCGTGCCGGATTGCTGGGCCGCGGCTTGCGACGCCGTGCCGTCAGCGGCCAGCTCATCGTGGTCACGCCGCACGGGTTTCGGACGCTCAAGTTCGATCGCGGGATCGTGCAGTCTGTGAGCGGTCAGCAGCTGACTCTCGTGGAGGGGATGACAGCGGGGCCGAGCAGGACCGTCGTCCTCACGATCCCGGCGGATGCACGCGTCCGCGACAACCGACGCCAGGCGACGCTGAGCCAGCTGAGTGCCGGCCAGCGCGCGGTCGTGATCCAACGGCCTCGCCGAACCCTGGTGATCGCACGGACAGCCGGGGCCGGGCGCCGGACGCCCTAGCCGGGGCTGGGCGCCGCACGCCCTAGCCGCGCCCAGTTACGGCGCTCAGGCCCCGTCGGCGATCGGCCCGAGCACGGGTGTGCGCCCGTACGTGCTGAAGGCGCGAAAGCGTGAGAACTCGCGGTGCCCGGGGCCGTGGAAGTCCGAAGACCCGGTGGTGAGGAGCCCCAGCTCCTCGCAGCGATCTGCGAGCAGGAGCGTCTGCTCCTCGGTGTGGGTGGCGTAGAAAGCCTCGACCCCGTCGATCCCCATGGCGCGGAAGCGGTCGATCGAGTGCAGAACATCGGCCGGTTCGGTGACGTCCCAGAACGGATGCGCCCACACCGCGACACCTCCCGCGTCGTGGATCGTCTCGATCGACTCGGCGATCGTCGGGTGAAGCCGGGACCGGAACGCCGGCTTGCCCTCGATCAGGTAGGCGACCAGGAAGGCTGTGGGCTCGCTATGGCCCTCGGCCTCCAACCGCTCGGCGTTGGCGGGATGCCCGACCACCGCCTGCGCCAAGTGGGGCCGGCCGACGGACTTGCCCTGCTCCAGCCGCGCCTGGATCAGCTGCTCGTCGAGCTCGAAGCCGAGCTCGCGCAGGGCGTCGGCCATGCGGTCGGCACGGTGCTCGCGGTCTGCCCGGTAGGAGTGCAGGCGCTCGGCCAGGAGCCCGTCCGCCGTGTCCACCATGTAGCCGAGGATGTGCAGGTCGGTCTTGCCTTCGTCGATGGCCGAGATCTCGACCGCGGGGGCGAGCGTCAGGTCGTGCTCGGCGGCGGCGCTCTCAGCTTCCTCGATTCCCGCGACGGTGTCGTGGTCGCTGAGGGCGAGAAGGCGAACGCCGGCGGCTGCGGCAGCGGCGACCACCGCGCTCGGGGCGAGCGCCCCATCGGAATGGCGCGAGTGGCTCTGCAGGTCGAATGTGGGCGCGGGGCCGTCCACTGGTGCTGCACAGTAGTGATCGACGTGCCATCCGCGGGCCCCGGCGACCGGCTAGGTGACGCGCCGCCGGCGGCCGCGAGCCCGCTTCGCCCGCGGCCGCCGACCGATCGCGCTAGTGCACGTGCAGGTTGATTCCGACCAGCAGCAGCGGCCAGAGCACGACCGCGAGGATGGCCGAGATGATCGGCTTCAGCGTGCTCGCATGCGCGAAGTAGTGATGCGAGCTCGCCAGGACGACGCCGATGATGAGGTAGATGATGCCGCCAAGTCCGAGCCTCATGGCTAGCGGACCCGGCACCGGCTAACGATCACGTTCCTCTTCCGCTACGACGTCCTCACGGGGACCGCCGACGGTGCCGGCATCGCGGCTTTCGCCGACAGTGCCGCCCTCGCGGCTTCCGCCGACGGCGCCGGGGTCCCGGTCGCCGGTCAGCTCATGGTCGGCCAGCCCTTCCTCGTGCAGCCCGGCGCGCTCGCGGTGCAGGTCGGCCTCGGCCCGCTCCCGCCTTGCCTCCTGCTCGGCGATCCGAGCGCGCCGCTCGGCCACATCGGCCGCCTGGGCGCGTGTGTCAGCTTCCTCGCGGTGCGCGGTCACGGCCTGCTCACGCCGCCGTTCCAGCTCGCGTTGCTCGGCCCGCTCCCTCGCCTGGGCTCGGATCCGCGGCAGCGCAACCAGCAGCGCGACGAGGATCACGACCACGACGATGATCACGATGATGAGACCCGTGGACATCCTTCCTCCTTCGATTTGACAGGTTGACTGCGCGGCTGGCGGCCACGCCCTTCCCTTAATCCTTGCCGATTATCCGGTCGCTGCGCAGTACCCGGTAGGTCAGGGCCGCGGTGGCGGTCCCGGTCACCATGGCTGCTGCGAACGCGCGTATCCGCCCGGGGCCTAGCCCAAGCGCACGGTCAGCGGCCGCCTTACCGACGGTGCGGATTGCTGTGGCGCTCATGTCATCACCACCATCGACATGACTCGCTCGATGCGATCGAGCAGCTGATGGCTCGGATACCAGGTCTCGTCGACCTTGCTGATCAGCATGTCGACGTAGTCGCGCACCTGCTCCGGGGTCGAGAACGCCGCCTCGATCCGGTCGAGCAGCTGGTGGCTGGGGTATTGGTCAGTGCTCACTCGTTCCATGAGAACGTCGTAGTAGCGCTGCTGCAGGGGTGGCATATGGTCTCCTTCCTCCTCTCTACATCAGGTTCCCGAGAGGACCCAGATTCAGGTTCAGGTCCTCGTCGCTCAGCCCGAACTGTTCCTTCAGTTCCTCCATCCGTTCCGCCAGCGCCATGAACGTGCGCCCCAAGCGCTCGATCTCCTCGGGGTTCAGCGTCCCGCCCTCGATCCGGCGCAGAGCCTGGCGCTCCATCAGCTGACGCAGGAGCTCGATCAGCGTCATGACCAGCTGGGCCAAGCCCTTCTCGAGCTTCTCGGGATCGGCTTCGACGCGCGTCACCGTTCCGCTCCTGGGGCGAAGCTGTATGGCGGCCAGGGACCGGTGCAGAGGAGCTGCACGTCGTCCAGCGCCTGGTCTAGCTCTCGCGCTCGCTCGGTGAACTCCTCGATCTGGTTGCGATCGATCAGGTAGGCCGCGCGCACCGCTGTCGCCCGATCCGGCAGGAGGCGGTGCATGCTCGCCCGCGACAGCGCGTCCAGAGGCGCTAACCGCGCCGCGAGTCGCTCGGCGCGCTGCTGCTGGTCGAGCTTGCCGATCAGGTAGGCCGTCCCGCTCTCCGGCGACGGCTCAGGATTCGCGTCCGTCCCTCCGGTGGGGTTCCAATCGAGACGCACCGAGATCTCGATAGCGCCGCGCACGCGTGCGAAGGCCTCGCGGAGCTCCTCGCCCCGGGCCTTCACCATCTCGCGGACGTCCTGCTCGTCCTCGAACACGCTGCCAAACCTCGCCGGCAGGATCGGGTGCCGATGCATCAGCGATTCGACGACGCTCTCGAAGGACCAGAGGGCCTCGGGGTCGAGCCGCGCTGGGGCACGGTCGTGTTCGGTCACCACCGCCACAACGTCGTCCCCCCCGATGCCGCGCAAGGGCTGACTGCCCAGCCCGGTCCCGCTGATGTCCTTCTCGCCGCAGCCGGCGACCGCGTAGAACAACAAGGTCATCGTCCCGCGGCCTTGTCCACGGACGCGACCATGAGCGCCAGGTTCAGCTGCACGAGGTCGATGTCAGCTGCGGCGAGCGTTATCTCGCCGTGGATCACCACACCGCCCGCCAGCAGGCGGTCGAGTAGATCCAGCAGGGTCACCTGCCGAGCACGCGGAACGTCCAGCCCGGGCGAGGCGTACAACGTGGTGGCGCCGGTCACCAGGCTGCTCCAACGGCCCCCGGAACGAAGTTGTAAGCCGGCCAGGGGCCAGTGATCTCGAGCTCGAATCCCGTGCGCGGCGAACTCCTCCTGGAGCTCGTCCACGGCCTCGCGGAAACCACCTTCGGCACCATCATCGACGAGATAAGCGGCATTGAGCGCCATCTCCCCGTCGTGTCCGCTCAGTTCGGGTCGTTGTGGCGGCAGGACGAGCGCGTCGTCCGCCACAACCACCAGCCGCTCGTGAATCTCGGCGGCGGTTTGCTCGATGAGCTCCTTCATCCGCTCGTCGGCGTCACGCTCCTGGCGTCGGCGCTGCATGTAGCTCGCACCCTCTCCGGCGCCCTCCTCCTCGGCGTCCGTCTGCGGACTGTGGTGCTCGGCGAACCGCCGGGGGTCGACAAAGCCCTTCAGTCCCCATTCGGTCTTGCCGTCGAGGTGGCTGAGCGCCTCGTCCAAGTTCGAGGCCTCGCGTCGCAGCATCTCGCGGACGCCGTCCTGGGTCCGGTACACCGTGCACATCCGCATCGGCACCACGGTGGCGCGGCTGCGAACCTCCTCGAGAGACGCCTCATGGCGACGCGCGACGCGCTCGACCCATTCCATATCGCCGAGGTTCGCTCTGAGCTGGTCCTCGGCGAACTCATGCGCGGCCACCTCGCTCACCACCGCGGCGGCCGGACCCCCAGCACTGATCGTCGTGAGGGCGGCGTCTGCCAGGGACAGGTTCTCGATCGAGTTCGCGCTCGTCCGCCGTGATGACTCCGTACACGTACCAGACCGAACCGCTCTGCTCAGCCGAGTCCCGCCCGAGCGTCGTATGTGGCGCCGGGCGCGACGTGCGGACCGGCGGAGGTGGCGCTTCGGGCCGTGCTGGCGCGCCGGGCCGTGCTGGCGCGCCGGGCCGTGCTGGCGCGCCGGGCCGTGCTGGCGCCGGCTTCAACTCACCGGCGACACCGTCGAGCAGCATCTCGCTGATCGCGTCGGTGAGCAGAGTGCGAACGCGCGCGCGGGCTTCGGCGCGCGCCTCGCTCAGCAGGTCCGGCGCGTCGTCGGCGGCCAGCTGCGCTAGAAGCGCCCGCAGAGAGCCAAGCGCTTCATCGTCGGCGCGCACTGCTGCCACCGCCTCGGCTCTTGCTCGTACCCTCGCCCGGTCCAAGTAGCCGCTCGAGCCGCTCGATGCGATCCCGGAGCTCCCGAGTCTGATCGTCGGCCACGGTCTCCGTCACTGTTTCGGTTTCGGTCTCGAGCTCCTTCGGCGGCGTCGTGAGGCGAGGGTCCGACTGCCACCAGTTGATGCCCATCTCCTGAGCACGGTCCACAGAGGCCACGAGCAACCTGATCTTGATCGTCAGCAGCTCGATATCCAGCAGGTTGATCTGAATGTCGCCGGCGATGACGATCCCCTTGTCGAGCACTCGCTCCAGGATGTCGGCGAGGTTGGCGGGTCCGCCGTTTCGGGGCCGGATATCTGAGCGGCCGTAGCTCTGGGGAAGCCGGCTTCCGGAAGGCGGGTCGACTGCCGACATGGTCAGTCTCCGTCCGCTTGGTTGCGGTGAAAGCGCCGCTCGCGGCGCCAGCCGGTGACCTCACCATCGCGGTCGACCGTGACCGAATACGAGCCCAGGACGTCGGTCGTGGGCGGGATGCGTGAAAGCTCGACCACCTGAACCGTCACCTTCCACCCGCTTCCGTCGGCGGGCTCCAGCCCCAGCACGGACTCGATTGGCCGGCCGACCAGCTGCGGAAGGTCGCGCCGGACACGCTCGATCACCTCACGGCCGGAGAGACGCTTGTTGCTCCCTCCGCTGTTTCGCCGTCGCTCAGCCATCAAAGCCTCCCTCCATCCACTGCGTCTGGCGTGCCTGGCTCACGGCCAGGCGCTCGAACAGATCGTCCTCGCGGTGCTGGCGCTCCTCCTCCGAGAGCTTGCCGTCGTCGAAGTCCATCTCGAGCTGAAGCAGCTCCCGGCGGATGTTGCTCTCGTCGTAGAGCTGCCTGTCGGCTTCTTCGACGAGCTTGTCCGCTACCCATACGACGCCCCTCACCGGCGCCAGGGGCAGTGTGGCCAATCCGGTGAACAGACCCATCTCTACGCAGCTCCCGCGAGTTCGACGAACGAATGGGGGGGAAGGGGACCGGTGTACCTGACTCGTATCCGGTTCAACCGGTCCTTGGCGACATCCTCGACCCTCTGGTCGAACTCCGCGAGCCGAGTGCGCTCGACGAGGAAGGACGCGTCGAGCACGCTGCGCTCGTGCGAAGGATCGGCAATCTCGACTGCCAGTGCGTGCGGCATCAGCGCGTCCAGGATCTGCTCGGCGTCGAAACGCCGCTTGTGGTCGATGGCCTCGGAGACCAGCTCACCGAGCTCGATCCGCGCGTAGTAGGTGGCGTCCTCCGGCTGTCCCTGCATGGAGTCGCGCAGCTGGCGGATGTCCGGGTTCTGCTGCACGACCTCGCGCATCAGTGGTTCTTCCTCGTACATGGCGCGGATTCTCGCCTCGACCTTTCCTTCCAGCTGCTCCAGCTGCGAGCGTAACTCTTCCCTGTGCGCGTCGAGCAGGTCACGCCGAACCGCGTCGGGACCGTCGAGCACGACGCCGAAGCGCATCGGTAGAACCGTGCCATGCGCCAGCGCGTCCTCGAGCACCTGCGCGTGACGCAGCAGCTCCTCGCGACCCACCTGCGTCTGTCCGTCCGGAACCTCGCTCACGAGGGCCGCCGTGCCATCGCCCGCGACCAGCTCGACCTGCGCTTCGCCGATTCCCGGTTGCTTGGGCGCGGGCGTGGACTCACCCACTATTCCGTAGACGTGCTTGGGCATCGCCCCAGACTCAGATCAGCTCTGGCGCCCGCGCGAGGTAGTCCGCGAACGGGTGCGCGAGCGCTGAGTCGTCCCGCCTCCGCCGCTGCGAGAACCGGAACCCGAGCGGGACCTCGACCTCGACCCCGAGCCCGACCCCGACCCCGACTGCTCCTCGCTCTGCTCCTCCTGATCCTGGTCTTCGTCGTCGTCGGAGCTGCCAAACAACGACTCCTTGGCACCCTCGAGGATGCCGCGCGTCCTGCTCTGCGCGCCGCCTGAGCCGATCCCCTCCATGATGTCCGGCAGACCCTCGCCCTCACTCGTGCCGAGATCGAGGCGATTCACCGCCTCGGCGAAGCGGAGATAGGTGTCGACGCTGGCGATGACGATCCTGGCGTCAACGGTCAGCAACTCGATGCCTACCAGCGAAACCCGGAGGAAGACGTCGATCACCAGACCCTTGTCCAGGATCAGGTCCAGGACGTCGTACAGGCCGCTCGACCCCGAGCGCTGCGCGTAGCCTCCCCCGCCACCCCGCTGCATTGCCATCGTCGACATCTTGTCCTCCCTTTCGTGCCGGCCCGCTACTCGTCCGGCGCGGAGCCGTTCTGGTTTACCTTGTTCTCGTAGACGTCGGGACTGATGAACTCGACATGCGCCTTGAATCTGCGCAGATCCGCCTCCGCCCGGCGATGCGCCAGGTGCAGCGACAGGGTGAACGCTTCGGCCGGGTTCGTCGGCAGGACGTCGAGGTCTAGCTCGATCCTCGTCAGTCGTTCGCTCAGCTGGTGGAACGTGACCAGCCCGGCGCAGTCTGAGCCCTCGGTCGACCGCCACGCGAAGCTCTCGTGCTCGCGCTCGTCGACGATCTCGGCCTCCCAGGGCGTCGAGCGGGGGCCGGCGACAGTCCCGGTCAGGTAATCGCCGTCGCGCTCGACGTCGTGGATCCGGTGCACCCCCTCGGGCACGGCGCCCGATCCCAGCCACTCATCCCACGCCACGGCGAGCGGGACGGCAACGTCGATCGAAACCTGAATCGGTAGCCGTCGGCTGAGCCCATTCTCGAGGGCGTTCTTGCTGAGCGCGGTGCTTCGATCGGCGGCGAGCCGGACCACGTGTGCACCGCTCTCGGCGGCCCTCCGTGCCAGCGCCTTGAACGTCTTCTTCGCGGCCGCCCGCGCGAGACGTCCCGTGATCGAGCCCGGCTTGATCGCCTTGCCAACCGCCTTGGTCGGGCTCGGCGTGATCGTCTGAGCGATGCTGCGACCAGCACCCTGAGCCTTGCGCCCGGCGCCTGCGACCTTGCGTCCCGCGCCTGACGACTTGCCGTTTGCGCCTCGCGCGCGACCGGAGCTCTTGGCTCGTGCGGCTGACGCGGATCCGCGCTTGGCGCCGTTCGCCGGCGCGCTCGCCGCCCGCGATGAGGGCTTGCCCTTCTTGGCGGCGGCGACGGCCGTCTCAGATGGATCCTTTGCCTTCTTGGCAGCAGCAACCGGCGTCTGCCTGGGACGCTTGGCCTTCTTCGCCGCGGCCGTAGCAGTGCGGCTTGCGCCGCCGTTGCCGGCCCCGTTGGTTCGGGCTGTGGATCCGGAGCTGCCGTTCCGGCGTGCTCCAGAGCTCCGCCCTTTGGCGGCGGTTCGTGCCATCTAGATACCCCTTAGGTGACCGCGCGCCCGATTTGCTCGGCCTTCTCGCGCACGGCGCGTACCTCACCGGCGAGCTTTCCGAACTGCCTGCCGGCTTCGCCGACCTGCTTGCTCACGTCGGCGAGATCGACCTTGACGTTGGGAACGCGGATTCCCAGCACCTTGCGGTTGCGCTGGAACGTGCTGCGCCCCAGAAGGACGCCACCGGCGACACCGATGGTCGCAGTGGCAACCGGGACCACCACGTTGGTGATCGTCTCCCGGGCGCCCTTGCCGTTCGAGCTCTGCGACTTGCTTGATGCACCGCTGCTCTCGCGGGCCTGGGCGTTGCCGTTGCTGCTCTGCGCGCGTGAGCGCCCGCCACCGGACGACTGCGACCGACCGGTTGACTTTGATCGCGTTCGGCTCTGCGTGCTTCCGCTTTGACGCTGCTTGCTGGGGCTGGAGCTCGCCTTGCGTCCGTTGCTCGCCGACCGTCCTCGACTCGATTGCGCCTGTCGCGCGCTGGCGGATGATCCGTTCGCGGACGAGCGGCTCCGACTGGTCCCGCGTTGTGTGGTTCCGCGCTCGCTAGCCACGGCCATCGTCACCTCCTGTCGTCGACCTGCGCTGTGGACTGAAATGCATGAGCAGGCCTCCAATCAGGGCTACCCTGAGAAATCCGTCCTGAACCGCTTGGACGCATGTTCGACCCTGGTGTTTTGCCTGCAAGACGGGCTACACGGTCGTAGGTAGACCGATTCGTCCCGCGCTTGCGTATTCGACCAGAAGCCGGATCGACACACACGCGTTGCTGGCGTCACACGCGCGTCCTTGACCGCACGCAAAGTTGCAGCTGAGACATCAGGCGGTGCTGCAACGACTGTGCACGGGTAACAAACCCGTGGCAGGTCGTTTTCGATTCCGAGAGGAGCACCGATGGCAAAAGATCACGGCCCGAGCGTCAAGAACGACAAGCAGTACGAAGGGCTGCGCAAGAAAGGGATGAGCAAGTCGCGTGCGGCGGCCATCTCCAACTCGCCGGGATCATCGAGCCGCGGCGGCAAGAGCAGCGGCTCGAGCCAGAGCAAGCGCAGCAGCGGCAGCGGGAGCGGCGGCAACAAGGCGCAGAAGGCCGCGGCCGGCCGCAAGGGCGGCAAGAAGTCGAGCAGCTAGAGCTCAGCTGCGGCGCATCAGCCGGCCCACTGCGGCCATCAGCTCATCGGTCTTCTCGTCGCGCTCGCGCGCGGACGACGCGCCGGTGACGCAGTGGTGCGCATGATCGTCCAATAGCCCGAGCGCGACCTTGTCAAGCGCCGCCCGGGCGGCACTGATCTGCGTGAGGATGTCGATGCAGTAGCGATCGGCGTCGACCATCGCCTCGATGCCGCGGATCTGGCCTTCGATACGACGCAACCGCGCCGCGAGCTGGTCCTTGCTCGCGGTGTAGCCGCGCGTGGGCCGGGAGTCAGGAGCCATGGCGGGAATCATAGCTACCTATACCCCGTAAGGGTATGCTCTGCTTTGCAATTATGAGCGAGCGGCAAAAGCGTGATCTGGCGTGCTGGAGGTGATCTGGCACGCCGTGAGGGATGCCCTCCTGATGGCGTGGGAGGTCTGGTGGGCGCTCGTCCTCGGCTTCCTCATCTCGGCCGTCGTGCAGGCCTGGATTCCGCGCCGACAGGTGGAGCGCGCCTTGGCCGCAGGCGGCATTCGGCCTGTCGCACTGGCCACGGGACTCGGCGCGGCCTCGTCCTCGTGCTCATACGCCGCCGTGGCCATCGCCCGGTCGCTGTTTGAGAAGGGTGCGTCGGCCGCCAGCTCGCTCGCCTTCCAGTTCGCTTCCACGAACCTTGTGTGGGAGCTCGGGCTGGTGCTGTGGGTTCTCATCGGCTGGCAGTTCGCCCTGGCCGAATACGTGGGCGGCGTCGTGATGATCGCTCTGATCGGCACGCTGCTGCGACTGTTCGTGTCGCGCAGAGAAGAGGACAACGCACGCGCCCATGCGCGCCGCGCAGCGGCCGGGCATCAGCATCACTCCGCCGGTGAGGCGCTGACGCTGAAGCAGCGGCTGACGAGCATGCGCGGCTGGTCCGATGTGGCGCACAACTTTCGCGGCGACTGGCAGATGCTGTGGAAGGAGATCACGATCGGGTTTCTCCTCGCGGGCTTCGTCGCGCAGCTCGGCAACGAGTTCTTCTCATCGCTGTTCCTGAGACACGCGCCGGCGCCGATCCCGACGTTGGAGAACGTCGTCGTAGGTCCGCTGATCGCCGTTCTCAGCTTCGTATGCTCGGTCGGCAACGTGCCCCTCGCTGCCGTCCTGTGGTCAGGCGGAATCAGCTTTGGCGGCGTCATCGCCTTCCTGTTCGCGGATCTGATCGTGCTTCCGATCATCGCGATCTACGTCAAGTACTACGGCCGCAGCTACGCGCTGCGGATAACCGCGCTGATGCTTCTCACGATGATCGTCGCCGCACTGCTCGTCGACGGGCTGTTCCACGCGGCGGGATTGGTTCCCACCGGGGCGCGTCCGTCGCGTTCGGACATCTTCGGGTCGGTTGGCACCGGCTACAAGCTCTACCTCAACGTCGTCGCGACGGTGGCGTTCGCAAGCCTGTTCTGGCTCACCTCCCGGCGCGGTGTCACCGATCCGATGTGCGGGATGAAGGTCGACCGGGACAAGGCGGTCACGCTCGAGCACGACGGCGCGACGCTGCACTTCTGCTCGGCCGGATGCGCCGGCAGGTTTCGCGAGCAGATGAGCCGGGGGATCTAGACTGGCGCGCCGGATGCCGTGCAACTTTCTCCGGCGCGTCTGGACGTGACGCCTCCCGCGCTTCCTGCCGTCCCGGGCGTCGAGCATCGTGACGTACGCGTAGACGGCGTCCGCCTGCATGTGGCGCAGGCCGGCGAGGGCCCGCCGCTGGTGCTCCTGCACGGATGGCCACAGCACTGGTGGTGCTGGCGCCACCTGATCCCTCGGCTCGCCGAGGACTACCGCGTGCTAGCTCCCGATCTACGGGGATGGGGATGGTCCGATGCGCCTGAAGGCGACTATGCCAAGGCGACATTCGTCGCCGACGTGTTGGCGCTGCTCGACGCCGAGGGACTTGACCGCGTGAAGATCGTCGGTCACGACTGGGGCGGGTACACGGCGTTTCTTCTCGCCCTAGAGCACCCCGAACGTGTCGAGCGCATGGTCACGCTCGACATCGTGCCGCCATGGGCAGAACGGCCGCAGCCGCGCCACCTGGCGGTCCCGCTGTTTCTCTCCTACCAGTTCCTGGTCGCCTCTCCTGTGGGCGTGCGGACGATGACGAGCAGCAATCGCTTCATCCGCGCGATGATCCGGGCCGGCAGCGGACGTGGCGCCAACTGGACAGACGAGGAACTCGACATGTACGCGGGCGTCTTGCGAGATCCGGCGCGAGCGGCCGCGAGCTCGGCGTGCTACCGGACGTTTCTGACCCGCGAGCTCCCGGCCGGGCTGCGTGGCCGCTACCGGCGCTCGGACCTGGAGGTGCCGACGTTGCTGCTGATGGGGGCAGCGAGCGCGCTGCAGCGCGTGCTCGCGCCGCGTCCGGCCCGCAACCTTCAGATCGAGACGATCCCCGGCGCCGGGCATTTCGTAGCCGAAGAGGCGCCGAGCCGTGTACTCGATCTGACGGTTCCCTTCCTGGCGCAGGCCTGACCGCTTACGGTGCGTGCGCCAACGGCGCGGCCTGAAGCGCGGCGTTCGTCAATACCGTCCCTGGGTAGCCTTGAGCCATGCCCGAGGATGACGATCATCTGTTCGGCCAGGAGCACGTTCGGGTCTACCGCGAGACCAATGGTGAACGCGGCTACCACTGGCGCGGTACCACCATCCTGCTGCTCTCGACGACCGGACGCGCGTCCGGCGAGGAGCGTACGACGCCGCTGATCCACCGGACTGACGACGGCCGCTGGGTGATCATCGCCTCGAAGGGCGGAGCGCCGGACCATCCCGGCTGGTTCAAGAACCTGCAGCGGGACCCCAACGCGACGATCCAGGTCAAGGGGGAGAGCATTCCGGTACGCGCATCGACGGCCGACGGTCAGGAACGCGCACGGCTGTGGCAGCTGATGACAGAGTCATGGCCGGCCTACGACGACTACCAGCGCAAGACCAACCGCGAAATCCCTGTCGTCGTACTCGAGCGGCGCTAGCCGGGCCTCGTCGTCAGGCTGTTCAGCGCGGCCACGAGCCGTCCGCGCGTGGCTGCACTCACCCTCGGGCCCAGATAGATCTCGACCTGAAAGCCGCTGCCGCCGCTTCTGAACGTGAACCCGGTGCTCGGGCCCTGACAGACGTACCGCTGTGGCTTCTCCGAGGTGAGGGTGAAGTGGGTCGGACGTTTCGGGAATTGATAAGTCGCGCGCGCCGAGGGGTGTGGGTACTCCCATACGAACACGAAGGCTCCGCCCCGCGGGAGGTGGCGAACATTCGGCATGCCACACGCGCACGCGTGTCTCGACAGCCGCGCCGGGAATGACGCGAAGGCCAGAGCCGGCACCGGTTCGACCACGTCGCTCAGCCAGCCGCGCAAGACGTGCCAGCCGGCCGGCACGCGAACGCTGAGCCGGGCTCCAGACGCAGCACGACCGCGAACCGCATCGCCGCGAGATGCAAACGATGGTGCCGCGATCGACGCGGCGATGACCAGCAGCACCACAGCGAGCCTGCGCATGTCCGCGGTTAGGAAGGATCGCGCGCGTTGCGTGGGATGGCAAGGACAGCGTCATGTCCTGACCGACGCCAGCCGACGCTCGATCGCCTTCCGAGCACGTTCGATCGGCTCTCGTGTGCGCGCGCCGATGTACTGCGCGTCGTGACCGTCAGTTCGAGGTGACCTTGTACACGCTATGCCTGCCTGCAAGTCCGTCGACTTCGAGCTCGCGCTCCTGCTCGAATCTGAAGTCTCCAGCGCTGTCGGTCAGCTGCTTGACGACCCCTGACGTGAGGATCTCTCCACCGCGAGCGTGGTCGGCGATGCGGGCGGCCAGCACGATGTTCTTGCCGTAGAAGTCCAGTCCTTCCCGGATGGCCTCGCCGGTGTGCAGACCAATGCGGACTCGAACCGGGCCGCCGATGTCCCCACTGAGCTGGCGCTCCACTGCGCGCTGGATCGCGCACGCGCACTGAACTGCACGTCGTGCGCTCGAGAAGGCCACCATGAAGCCATCGCCCTGGGTCTTGACCTCGAACCCGTTGTGCGCGTGGATCTGCTCGCGGACGAGCTCGTGATGGTGCCGTAGCAAATCCAGCCAGCGCAGGTCTCCGAGCTGCTCGTTGAGATGGGTCGAGCCCTCGATGTCGGAGAACAGGATGGTTATGGTGCCGTCCGGTGCTGCCGCAGGCCGTAGGCTGGGACGTTCCGCGGCGACTGCCGTTGCGAGTTCATCGACCGCGGTGGGACGCCCTTGCGCAAGCTCGGGTTCGGTTTGCGGACGAGCCCGAGCGAGGCGCGACGGCCGACTGGTGACCTCGACGCCACCCATGAAGCTAACCGCCCGGACGTGGATCACAGGGGTCCCCGGACGGGGTGGCACGTCACGGATCCGCACATGCTTGCCGCCCATGATCGAGACGCCGCCGACATCGACCTCAACCCCTTCTGGAACCACGATCCTGACGCCGGCCATGATCGAAACGGCGGTGATGTCGAGGCGTGACCCCTGGATTTCGGCGTCGCGCAGGTCGACTTTGCAGCCGCCCATCACCCCGAGCGCAACGCACCGTTCCCCGGGGCGCCAGCGGCCCTTGCGCCGGGCGCCAGACATCACGGCGACCACCCAACGTCGACGTTTGCGCTGCTGTGTCTCGGACGGAGTCCCCGGTTGGGGAAGGTCCCGGGTAACCGCCTCGAGCTCCGTTGACGTCCGAGACTCGTAGACCCACCCCAGCCGCTCAGATAGCTCTTCCAGGGTCAAACGGCCCTCGCCTGCAGCGTCGCCGAGCAACGACGCGACGCGCTCGCGCTCAGCGTCAGACGCTAGAACCGCCGGACTGGCGCTTCGTCCGTCTGCCATCCCGCCAGCCTACCGCGGGCTGGGCCCGGTCAGCCGTGCACGCGGCGGTACAGCTCCTGCGCCGACGCGATCACACCGGCACGGTTGGCGCGAGCGTTGGGTTGCTCGCCGACGACGTAGAAGTAGTCGCCGTTCGCAAACGCGACGTTCACACCGTTATTGCTGCCAGGCGCGCCGAATCCGGCCGAATGCGGAATCCTGGGCGCCGGGAATCTCACCTGCCCCGAAGGCCCTCCATTGACGGTGGCGAGGGTGTTGGCGAGCTCGGAGCGTGGCCCGGCAGGTGAGCGAAACTGCTCGACCATGGAAAGGCCATCTCCCTGGCTGCTGCCAAGGTTGAGGGTCGCCGCAGCGACGAAGCCGAGCCGCTTCAGCCGCGCGGTTTCGCTTTGAAGCTGGTACGAGGGCGTTTGGGTTCCCTGAACCCATGTGGCGATGGTCGAGTACACCGTTGGGCGGCCTTGGGCGGAGAAGCCCGGCGGCATCTCGCTGCTTGTTAGGAGGCGGTGGGTAAGCGCCTGGTGAGTCGAAGCGCCGGCGGTAGCCGTCGTCCCCCCGGAGCTCGCTGTGGACGACGGAGCCGTGGTCCCCGCGGAGCTCGCCATGGACGTCTTGTGACTGCTCCCGCCGCAGCCGGCGAGCAGAACGGCTACGGCGGCCGACAGGATCATCGCCCGAGATACCACGAGCCGATCCTAGGTCGACCCCTAGCCCACGTCAATCGCGATGCTTGAGAACTGGATCGCGCAGAGTGCGCGTTCCTCCTGTCGTGAGACCGTTGGCGGAGAGGAATCGTGCCCGCATCGAGAGCGCCTCGTGAGAGTGAGCAGGTTCGCGAGCAGTCTCACCGGCCCTCGTGACCACGCGTCTGGATCGGCGTAGTACGGTCTGCGTTCGCCAGTAGACGGGCGGAGCATTGCGCTCCTTCTCCCCCCCCGGCTCCTGGATCCTCTTGTCCTGAATCTCATTTGGTTTGTTTTGGCTGGATTTTGGCTCGCGCTTCTCTATGCGCTTTTCGGGGTCCTGGCGTTCATCCTGATCATCACGATCCCCTTCGGGTTCGCGTGCTTCAGGATCGCCGCCTTTGCGCTTTGGCCCTTCGGTCGCAGGATCGTCCGTCAACCCGGATCGGGAGCGCCCTCGATCATCGGCAACATCATTTGGATCGTCTTGTTCGGATGGGAGCTGGCGCTGGCGCATCTGATCACCGGCATCGCGTTGTGTCTGACGATCATCGGGCTCCCGCTCGGACTGGCAAATCTCAAGCTCATCCCTGTCTCGCTGTTGCCACTCGGCACCGAGATCATCCCTACGGAGGACCCCAGGCGATTCGGGTAGCAGCGTGCCGTGGGCCGGCCTCCGGGACACGCTGCGCGGAATCCCCAAGCCCGCCGGGGGACTCGAACCCCCAACCTCTTGATTACAAATCAAGTGCTCTACCAGTTGAGCTAGGCGGGCGGTGGCGATCAGTGTCGCAGCTCCTGCACCCACCACTCGATCGTGTCGAGCATCGTCTGGCGGAACGAGATCCTTGGCTCCCACCCGGTTGCGGCGGACAGCCGCGCCGCGGAACCTCGTAGCTCCATCACCTCATTCGCGCGCACGCGCGCGGGGTCGACGACGTGCTCCACCTCGAGTGGCGCCAGCAGCTCGCTCAGCAACCTGACCTGGTCGGCCGCTGAGATCGAGCGGCCCGAGCTGACGTTCACGACTCCGGCCACGTCGCCCCGGGCCCCCAGAAGCCGATAGGCCTCAACCACATCGCGCACGTCGGTGAAATCGCGCCGCGTGTCGGGGTTGCCGGTCACGATGCGCAGCACCTGGTCACCGGCGAGGCGGGCGCGGGCCGCCTGCTGGGCCAGCGAGGAGACGATGAAGATCGGCAGCTGCCCCGGCCCGGCGTGACTGAACGGCCGCGCGCGGATGATGTCGAGCCCGTGCGCCTCGGCGTAGAGGCCGGCCAGCAGGTCGCCGGTGGCCTTCGACACCGCGTAGGGGTTGGCCGGGTGCAGCGCTGCGGACTCGTCGATGGGCAGGCGCTCGGGCGCGCCGTAGACCTCGCACGTGCTCACCCACACGACGCGGGCATGCGGCGCCTCGTGGCGAACGGCTTCGAGGACCGCCACCGACATCGCGACGTTGTCTGCAAGCGTGCGCGCCGGCTCCTCCCAGGAACGCCCGACGTGGCTCAGCGCCGCCAGGTGGTAGACGACCTCCGGCGCGGCGTCGCGAACCGCAGAGCGCACCGCCTCGGAGTCGCGCAAATCAACCGAGACGCCCGTCCCGCCGCCCTCAGGAATCGAACCGCTCCGTGACAGCCCCATGACCTCGTCTCCACCCTGGGCACACGCCCGCGCCAGGTGGCGCCCGGCGAAGCCGGACGCCCCGGAGATCAGGACCCGCAAGGCAACGTCAGTCTAAGAAGCCGGCTCGACGGAGACGGCGTGCTCGAGTGACCCGTGACCGTTGCTGGAGAAGTCCGCGCCCGGCTCGGGAGGGGCCGGTTCGGGCTCGGCGTTCAGGCGCCGCTCGAGCTCGCCCAGCAGCGTCCCGAACAGCAGGTGCCGCCACGTCGCCTGCGCGAACGCACGGCGATTGCCGCTCAGGCGCGGCAGCTTGCGGCGCGCCGGATGCAACTGATCGCTCAGCGCCGTGAGCGGCCACAGCGCGAGGTGCTCGGTCAGCCCCGCCGCGGGCCCGCGCAGGGCCGGGGGAATCGGCACCAGCGGCGCGACGTTCGCGTAAACAGCGCCGAACACGGCCCCGTTCTGCAGGTGCAGCGCGAGTCCGGCCAGGTACCACGAGTCGTCCCGGCGCACGGCCTTGCCGAGCAGCTCGACGTCGTCGTAATCGCACGCGAAGACGAGCTTGTCCAGCGGCTGCTGCAGCGCCCATACCGCCGCGGCGACCGCGCCGCAGACGGCTCCCCTGAGCGTGCGCGTGCGGTCAAGCCGTCCGGACAAGGACGCAACTGTAACGGCCAGGCCCCGCGCGGGTACGCCAATGTGCGATGGATCACGAACTGCTGCACCGGCGAGCCCGCGAGCGTGGCGCGAACCCTTTGGTCTACTGGCTCGTGCGCGCTTTTCTACAGCCGTTCTTCCACATCTACTTCCGCCTCAGCCGCATCGGGCGCGAGCACATCCCCGGCGAGGGGCCGGTGATCATCGCCGCCAACCACCGCAGCTTCCTCGACCCGTTCGTGATCGCGACGATGGTCAAGCGCCCGATGTACTACGTGGCCAAGAAGGAGCTCTTCGAACGTAGCTGGCAGGGGTGGCTGCTGAATGCACTCGGCGCCTTCCCGGTCGATCGCGGCGCCGGCGACGCCGACATGATCGAGACGGCCAAGGCGATCCTCGGCCGCGGCGACGTCGTGCTCATCTTCCCGGAGGGAACACGCATTCGACCCGGAGCGCTGGGGCGAGCGAAACGGGGCGTCGGCCGCCTGGCACTCGAGACCGGTGCGCCCGTCATTCCCGTGGCCGTGATCGGTACGGAAGCGATTCGCCGCAAGTGGCGCATCCGTCCGCACAAGGTCCGCATCAGGGCCGGCCGTCCCCTGCGCTTCCCGCACGTGGAGGACGCCTCACCGACGCTTGCCAATGCCGTCACCGAGCGGATCTGGCCCTGCGTGATGCTGCAGTGGGAGTGGCTCGGGGGGATGCCGCCGATCCGCCGCGCGGCGATCGTCGGCGCCGGTACGTGGGGCACGAGCCTCGCGGTGTGTCTCTCGCGCGCCGGCTTCGAGGTCGACCTCGGCTGCCGCACCGCCGAGCAGGCCGCTGCTCTCTCCGCCGAGCGTGAGAACGCCGCCTACCTACCGGGCGTCGAGCTCCCCGGTTCGGTTCGCGTCCTACGCGCGGCCGAGCTCGAGCTCGGCGGCCACGATCTGGTCTGCCTTGCCGTGCCGGCACGCTCACTGCCCGCTGCGCTGGCCGCCCATGGCGAGCGGATTCCCCGCCGCGCCGGGCTGCTCGTGCTCTCCAAAGGTCTCGTCCCGCCACTGGGCACGCTGCCTTCCGCCTTCGCATCTGAGCGGTGCGGGGCGCGTGCGGTCGCCGTGCTGGGGGGACCGGCGCACGCGGCCGAAGTGCTCGAGCATGGCGCCTCGGTCGTGCTTGCCTCGCTGAATCGAGCCTTCGCCCGCCAGCTCGCCGACGCGCTCGGCGCCGCCGGCCTCGATGTGTCGGTCAGCTCCGATGTGACGGGCGTCGAGCTCGCCGGTTGTGCCAAGAACGTGGCCGTCCTGGCGGCGGGCGCTGCCTCATCCGCCGGGCCCAATGTGGCGGGAGCAGCCGCCGGCAAGGTGTTCGCCGAGGTCGACGCAATCGCGCGGATCTGCGGCGGGCGGCCGGAGACGTTCTCCGGCCTGGCCGGCGCTGGAGATCTGGTGGCGACCGTGGTCTGCTCCACGTCGCGCAACCGCCGTGCCGGGGAGCTCCTCGCGCAGGGCGTGCCGGGCACCGAGATCGGCCGCGCGCTGGGGCAGGCGGCCGAAGCCGTCGACGCGGTGCCGCTGCTCACCAGCGTGGCCCGCGACGCTCACCTCGAGACGCCGGCACTCGACAGCCTGGCCGCGCTCGTCGAGGGCCGGATCGAGCCCGAGCGCTGGACGGCGACCGTGACCGAGCCCGCGCGGCCGAAGCGGCGGCGCCCTGTCCGCGCGGCGTAGGCGGGGGTAGGCTCCATGCGGTGGCGGAACAAGCGCCCAAGACCAAGGCCGAGCTCGACACCAGATTCACCGAGCTATACCGCGCGCACCTGCGCGACGTGTACTCCTACAGCTACTACCGCGTCGGCAACCACCACGACGCAGAGGACCTCACCGAGCAGACCTTCCTGCAGGCCTACCGCCACTTCGAGCGCGCCCTGCGCGAGTCGGGCGGACGCCCGCTACGGCCGTGGCTCATCCGCATCGCCCACAACCTGGCGGCGAACTTCTATCGCGATCGCTCACGCAAGCCGGAGGCGGCGATCGAGGACGCCGGCATGATCTCGGCCCCGCACACGACCGAGGCGCTGGTCGAGGGCCGCGAGGAGCTGAAGACGATCCTCGAGGGCGTCCAGCAGCTTCCCGACGACCGTCGCGAGGCGCTGATCATGCGCTTCGCCCTCGGCATGGACAACCGTGAGATCGCCCGCGCTCTCGGCCGCTCGGACGGGGCGACGAAGGTTCTCCTGCACCGGGCGATCCGCCAGCTCGAGGGGATGGTCACCGAGGGCGCCGGCGCGCTGGAGGCACCGCGGCGATGAGCACCTCCGCGCACGACTTCGAAGCCCTGTTGCGTGAGGCCCTGGCGCCGGTCGAGCCATCGGCCGACCTGGCCCAGCGACTCGAACTCACGCTCGTGAACCTCACCGAGATGGCCCAGGAGGAGCTCGACGCGTGGGAGCTCTCAGCCATGCGCGACCCCCGCAACTGGGCGCGTCCCGCGGCGGCCGCGGTGGTGGGCGCCACGGCGGGAAGCGCGCTCGTGATGCTGCGCGTTCGCAGCCGCCACCGCTCGCGCAGGCAGCAGTCGGCAAACCTGTGGGATCTCGCCGGCCGCACGCTGCAGGACGTCGCCGACGAGGCGCGCAGGATCCTGCCGCGGCGCTGAGCGGCGCCACCCGGCGCCGCTGCTAGCTTCAGATCGTCTGTGGCTGTCTGCTATCGCCATCCTTCGCGCGAGACGGGGGTTTCCTGCTCGTCGTGCGGGCGGCCGATCTGTCCTGACTGCATGACCCCGACTCCGGTCGGGATGCGCTGTCCCGAGTGCGCGCGCGAGCGCACGCAGGTGCGCACCCTGCGCACCCTGCCCTCGACGCCGATCGCCACGCAGGCGCTGATCGCCGTCAACGTGATCGTGTTCATAGCCGAGGTCGCGAGCGGCGCGCCCCTCGGCGGCGGAAGCTCCGGCACGGTGTTCACCAAAGGCGCGCTGTTCGGACCGTCGATCGTCGACCAGCATCAGTACTGGCGCCTGATCACGGCGGGGTTCCTGCACGACGGCCTGGCCCACATCTTCATCAACATGATCTCGCTGTACTTCGTAGGGTCCGTGCTCGAGCCGGCGATCGGACGCGCGAACTTCCTCGCCGTTTACTTCGCCTCGCTGCTCGCCGGTTCATTCGGCGCCCTGCTGTTTCAGCCTCACGGTTACACGGTGGGAGCCTCCGGGGCGATCTTCGGGATCTTCGGCGCGCTCATCGTCGTGGCCCGCGCCCGCGGCATCCCGATCTGGCAGAGCGGACTGGGTGTCGTGCTCGTGCTCAACCTGCTGTTCTCGGTCAGCTTCCGCGGGATCTCGCTCGGGGGCCATCTGGGCGGGCTGGTCGGCGGACTCATCACCGGCTGGCTGATCGTCGAGCTGGCCGAGCGACGGGGGATGCAGACGCTGGCCCTGGCGGCGTGCATCGTCGTCGCCGCCGTCAGCGTCGCCGCCGCCATCGCCGTGGCCGGCGGGCACGGTCTGGCGCCCAACGGAATCGGCTTCACCGGCTGATCCGCGGGCGGGGGCCGGGCGCTCAGTCGAGTATCTCGTCGTAGAGATCCTGGACGGCGGCCAGCAGGCGAGAAGGGGCGAAGCGCTCGCGCACGTCGGCCCGCGCCGCCTCACCCAGGCGGCTGCGCGCGGCGCCGTCATCCAGCAGCTCGGCAGCGGCGAGGGCCAGGGCGCCGGCGTCGCCGGGAGGCACGAGCCGGCCGGTCTCGCGGTCCCGAATGATCTCGGGTAGGCCTCCGTGCGCGCTGGCCACCACGGGGCAGCCGGCGGCGGCGGCCTCGATGGCGGCGCCGGGAAGCGGGTCGGGGGCGGTCGAGGGGACGGCAACGACGTCGGCAGCGCCGTAGACGTTCTCCACATCGGGACGGAACCCGACCAGCCGCAAGCGATCGGCCACGCCCAGCGCGTTCGCCAGCTCGAGCACCGCCGAGGTCCGCTCCTCGGCGCCCGGCCATGCTTCGCCGGCCAGCAGGCCGAGCGCGCCGCGCTCGCGGAGCGCCGGGTGCGCGAGCGCCCGCACGAGCACATCCTGGCCCTTCCAATCCGAGATCCGCCCCAGCACCGCGATGACCGGAAGCTCGTCTGCGAGCCCGAGCGCTCGCCGCGCCGCCGTGCGCTCGGCGCGCCGCGGCTCGACCGCCAGGCCATCCACGATCACACGCGCGCGCGAGAGGGATCCGAACTGTGAGGCTGCGGCGTGCGAGACGCAGGGCAGCGCCCGTGCGCCGGCGAGCACCCGCCGGTAGACGGGCCAAACCCGCGAGAAGCGCGAGTAGATCTCACGCACGTGCCAGACGTGCGGCACCCGTGCGCTCGCGGCCGCCGCGGCGCCGCTCAGCACCACCGAGGTGTTGGAGTGAACGAGGGAGATCGCCCGGGCCCGGACCATCGCTCCCAGGGAGCGCGCATCCCGCGCGGCGCCCCCGAGTACCGAGCCCAGCCCCCCGGGCGAGAGCAGCGAACGGCGGATCACGCTGAGCGGACGCACCATCACCTCGACGCCGTCGCCGCGCAGATCGGCCTCGAGCTCGCCGTGGTCGGGGAGGACGACGACCGGCTCATAGCGGGAGGCGTCAAGACCGGCGGCGATCAGCCGCAGCTGGCGATCGGCGCCGTAGCGTCCGCTCGAGGAGTGGACGAAAAGGACGCGGCGCGCGCTCAGAGCTCCACCGTCAGCGCCTCACCCGGCGCCTGCGGGAAGAGCTCCGGGTGCAGGATGTGCGCCAGGAGCTCGAGGCCGTCGACGATGCGGGGCCCCGGCCGCGAGAAGTACGAGGCGGCATCGACGGCCACGACCTCCCCGGCCCCGAGCGCGGCCAGCTCGTCGCGATGCATCTCGGCCTCGCGATGGGCGAAGGCGGCGTCGTAGCCGCATGGCATGACGACGACCACGTCCGGCTGGGCGGCCGCGACCTCCTCCCAGGAGCGCTCCTGGGACTGCTCGCCGGCGAACCCGAGCACGTCCTCGCCTCCGGCGTACTCGATCAGCTGCGGCGTCCAGTGCCCGGCCGCGAAAGGCGGATCGAGCCACTCGAGCGCCGCCACACGCGGGCGGCGGACGCCGCGGGCGGCCACGCGCACCCGGTCGATCCTGGCGGCCGCGTCGCGCACGAGGTCGACGGCTGCGTCCTTGCGGTCGGTCACCTGCGCGAGCGTGCGCGCGTCGCCCAGCACCTCGCCCACCGTGTGCGGATCGAGTGAGATCACGTGCGGGCGGGGATCGATCTCCTCCGCCACCGCGCGCACGTCGTCAAATGAGACGGCGCACACCGTACACAGCGCCTGCGTGACGATCAGATCGGGCCGCAGGTCGCGAAGCATCTCGTCGTCCAGCTCGTAGATCGACTCGCCAGCCAGCGTGCGCTCCTTGACCGCCGCGTCGATCTGCGCCGCGTCAAGGCCTGCAGGCAGCACGTCGCGCGTGATCTTGGGCAGCTCGAGCGCGGCGGGCGGGTAATCGCACTCGTGCGTGACCGCGACGACATCGGGGCCGAGGCCGAGGGCGAACAGCATCTCGGTGGCTGAGGGAACAAGGCTGACGATTCGCATGAGGGCTCTTCGGCTAGAACGACAACGATATGGCAGAGCTGCTGGATGCCGAGGAGGTCGAGACGCGGCTGCGGGAGAGCGCCTGGGAGCTCGAGGGCGAGCGGATCGTACGCGACTGGAAGTTCGAGGACTTCGCGCAGGCGATCGCCTTCGTCAACCGGGTGGCGGAGGTGGCCGAGCGCGCCAACCACCACCCCGACATCCTCGTGCACGGGTGGAACAAGGTGAGGCTGGCGGTGACCAATCACTCCGCGGGTGGCCTGACCGAGGCGGACTTCGAGCTGGCCCGGAGCGTCGACGCGCTGGGATGAGGCGCTGCGGGGTCCGCGTCACCTACTGCTACCGTTCGCCGCGTCGCTGTATGAACGACGACCCCCCTCGAAGTAGCAACGCCAGGGCGGCGAGGCTCGTTACGCCCGGGGCGTGCGGATGAAGATCCTCTTCGTCCTCCTCACGGCGCTGCTCGTCCTGGTCAACGCGTTCTTCGTCATCGCCGAGTACGCGCTGGTGCGCTCGCGGCGCGCGCGGCTGGAGACGATGGCCGACGAGGGGCTGCGCGGGGCGCGGCTGGCTCTGAGCCAGCTCGACAACATCGGGGACTACATCTCCGCGTGTCAGGTCGGGATCACGATGGCCTCGATCGGCATCGGTGCGCTGGGCGAGCCGGCGATCGCGCACCTGCTCGAGCCGGTGCTCACGGGGCCGCTCGGCCACGCGGCGTCGATCGCGATCGCCGTGATCATCGCCTACCTGCTCATCACCACGGCTCAGACGATCGTCGGCGAGATGGTGCCGAAGCTCTACACGATCCAGCACGCGGAGGGCCTGGCTCGCCGGATCGCGGGGCCGCTGCAGTTCTTCCGGGTCATGTTCCACCCCGTCATCGTGGTCCTGACCGCGTCGTCGAACTGGATGCTGCGCAGGCTCGGAACCGACCCGGACGCCGAGCCTGAGGGCGGTACGCCCGAGGAGCTCAAGCGGATCATCGCCGAGTCCCAGACCGGCGGCCAGCTCGACATCGGCGAGGCGAACATGCTCTCCGGGGTCTTTCACCTGCACGAGCAGGAGGCGCGCCAGGTGATGACCCCCATCCCCGCCGTCGTCACGGTCGACGTGGCGGAGACCGTGCAGGAGGCCCTGCGGCGCTGCGTCTCCACTGGTCATTCGCGCCTCGTCGTGACCGAGGACGAGAACCAGGACCGCGTGAAGGGCATCGTCCACGTCAATCAGCTGGTCAAGCTGATGATGAACAAGGGCGAGGAGGCGAGGTTCGACGGCCTCGTCCGCGACGCCCCGATCATCCCTGAGACCAAGCCGCTCGACGACCTCCTGGCCGATCTGCAGCGGGAGCGAACCGAGCTCGCGATCGTGATCGACGAGTACGGGCGCACGGCGGGGATCGTCACGATCGAGGACATCATCGAGGAGGTCGTGGGCGAGATCTCGGACGAGACCGACCCCGCAGGCGGGGCAGTCCGGCGGCTGGCCAACGGAGACTGGTTCGTCCGCGGCCACGTCGCGGTCACCGACCTCGAGGACTACGGGCTCGAGCTGCCGGTCGACACCGACGCCTACAACTCGGTCGGCGGGTTCGTGTTCGCCGAGCTGGGGCGCCTGCCCAAGCGCGGAGACACGATCGCCGGCAACGGCTACTCGATCCGCGTCGAGTCCGTGCGCGAGAACCGGATCGAGGCGGTGCGCATCCGCCAGCGCCGTACCGCAGCGCAGGTCTAGAGCCGCCGTAGCGTTACATCCAAGAGACCGCTCTTGGATCGCGTCACGTTACGGCCGTGGTGGCGCCGCAACGTGACATCAAACGGACCGCGCGCCTATCGCGTCACGTTACGGTGCTGGCTCGCGGCGGGGCCGCGGGCGCCGCGCGGGCAGCGCGCGGCCGCGGGCCTCACGCCCCCGCAAACCCACTGTCGCGAAACCTCGCGACATTCGTTACATTTCCGCCACGCCGCTGAGCGCTGATCGCACAGCTTTCCGGCGGTTGAGAGGAGAGAGAAGCCGGCCTCCGGGGGGCCGGCTTCAGTCTTTCCGGCGCTCCTTCCGGGCAAAAAAAGAGCCGGCCCGCTGGGGACGGGCCGGCTCGTGCTTCTGGGGAGGAGGTGCTGCTATGGGGTACGTCGCAGCGCGAAGTCTCCGCCGCACACCTCAACGACTTCTAAATGCCGTGTAATTAGTTCTGGGCGCTGCCGCCCGCGCGGGATGGGCGCCGATCCAGCGCGCCGACGCGACTAGTAGCTGTAGAAGCCGCGGCCGCTCTTGCGCCCGAGCGCGCCCTCCTGCACGAGCGCGCGCAGCTTCTCGGGAACCGGTACGTCGATCGCTTCGCCGATCGCCTGGGAGACGTCGAGGCCGACGAAGTCCAAGAGCGCCATCGGGCCCATCGGCATGCCGGCCCCGAGCGTCATGCACTGGTCGATGTCCTCGGGAGACATTCCCGTGCGCTCGAGCAGCTCGACGCCGCTGAACAGGTACGGGAACAGCAGCCGGTTGACCACGAAACCCGGGATGTCGGGAACCTCGACCGGCGTCTTGCCGAGCGCCTCGCACAGCGCGCGCGCTCGCTGGCGCGTCTCGCTGGTGGCCTCGGCCGGGAAGGCCAGCTCGACCAGCTTCATGCGCGGTACCGGGTTGAACACGTGCAGGGCCGCGAAGCTCTCAGGGTGTCCGCTGGCCTGCGAGAGCTCGGACACCGAGAGCGAAGACGTCGTCGTGGCGAGCACGGCGCCGCCTCCGGCGTGCCGGGCCATGGCCCCCAGGTCGGCCAGCATCTCGGACTTGTGGCCGTGGTGCTCGATGATCGCCTCGACCAGGAACGTGGCCTCGCGCAGCGCCTCGAGATCGGTCACGACCGTCACCCGCTCGGCATCGACGCCGTCCATCTTGGCGCACGATTTATCGACCGTCTTGCGCGCCCGCTGCGCCGACTCATCGGAGCGCGCCCACAGCAGCACGTCCCCGAGTGAAGCCGCCGTGGCGGCCAGACCGCACGCGATGGTGCCGGCGCCGACGATCCCCAAACGTTCCTCCAAGACCCCTCCCGGTTTCGTTGCCTTCGCGGTGATCACTACAGTACGTGACCGTTCACCGGGGCGGCTTTCAGAGCTGCCCCGACGAGATGAAGGAGCTGCGAATGCCGCCAGGAGAAGGTCGCGAAGTCGTGATCGTGGAGGCGGCCCGGACGCCGATCGGGCGGGGCCACCCAGAGAAGGGCTACTACAAGGACACCCACCCGACCGAGCTGCTGGGCGCCGCCTACCGCGCGGTCGTCGAGCGCGCCGGCATCGAGCCCGGCCAGGTCGAGAACGTGATCGCGGGCTGCGTGGCCCAGTTCGGGCCCCAGGGCCTGCATGTCGGCCGTAACGCCTGGCTGGCCCAGGGCTTCCCGATCGAGACCTCGGCCACGACGATCGACCTGCAGTGCGGCTCGGCCCAGCAGGCCGTGAACCTGGCCGCCAGCCAGATCGCCTCGGGCGTGCACGACGTCGTCATCGGCGGCGGGGTCGAGCACATGGGCAAGCTGCCGTTCGCGGCGACGATGAAGACCCAGGAGGAGTTCGGCTTCGCGTTCACGCCGGAGTTGATGTCCAAGCACAACATCGTCGGCCAGGGCCTGGGCGCGGAGATGATCGCCGAGGAGTACGAGACCCCCCGGCCCGAGCTCGACGAGCTCGCCCTGCGCTCCCACCAGCTCGCCCACCGCGCCACCGAGGAAGGACGCTTCGAGCGCGAGATGATCCCGTTTCAGGTCAACGGCGACACCTACGTCACCGATCAGGGAATCCGTCCCGACACGAGCCTCGAGGCGCTCAGCCAGCTGAAGACCGTGTTCAAGGAGGACGGGGTGATCACGGCCGGCAACTCCTCGCAGATCTCAGACGGCGGCGCGGCCGTGCTGCTGATGAGCGCCGAGAAGGCAGAGGAGCTGGGTCTCAGGGCACGCGCGCGGATCATGGACCAGACGACCGTCGGCTGTGACCCGGTGAAGATGCTCGAGGGCCCGATCCCGGCCACGGCGAAGTTGCTCGAGCGCAACTCGATGTCGATCGACGACATCGACCTGATCGAGATCAACGAGGCCTTCGCGCCCGTGGTCGCGGCGTGGCGGCGCGTGCACAAGCCCGACATGGATCGCGTCAACGTCAACGGCGGCGCGATGGCGCTCGGTCACCCGCTCGGCTCCACGGGCGCGCGCCTGGTCACGACGCTGCTGCACGAGCTCGAGCGCTCCGACAAGGAGGTCGGGCTCGTGACGATGTGCTGCGGCGGCGGACTCGGCACCGGGACGCTGATCCAGCGCGTGTAGATATATGGGTCTGGCCGGGGTGCATGCACCCCGGCCCGGACCGGCGCATGCGCCGGTCCGCGGGGGCGCGCATGCGCGCCCCCGAACTACATCGTCTGCTCGGTCGGCCTGACCAGGACCTCGTTGATCGCCACGTGGCGGGGGCGGGTGACGACGTACACGATCGCGTCGGCGATGTCCTGCGCCTGCAGCCGCTCCATGCCTTCGAAGCGCTTGCCGATCTGCTCCTGGATCTCGGGACGGTTGTGGCCCGGGAGCTCGGTGTCGACCGCGCCGGGTTCGATCAGCGACACGCGGACGTGACGCGCGGTCACCTCCTGGCGCAGCGACTCGCTGAACGCGCCGACGCCGTGCTTGGTCAGGTTGTAGACGCCGCTGCCGACACGGGCCACACGGCCCGCGACCGAGCTGATGTTGATCAGGTCGGCCACGTGGCGCGGCTCGTCCTCGGCCGCCTCCAGCAGATGCGGCATGGCGGCGTGCGCGCAGTACAGGAGCCCGGCGACGTTGACGTCGAGCATCCGCTGCCACTCCTCGAGCGGGGCGTCGACGGCCGGCCCCAGCAGCATCACGCCTGCGTTGTTGACCAGGACGTCGAGGCGGCCGAGCTCGGACGCCGTGCGCTCGACGGCTCGCCGGGCCTGATCGGGATCGCCGACGTCGGCCTCGATCACGAGTGCGTTCTCGATCCGCTCGGCCAGCGCGCGCAGCCGGTCGCCGCGACGTGCCACCAGCGCGACGCTCGCGCCCTCGGCGGCCAGCGCCTCGGCGGTGGCCTCGCCGATCCCGCTCGAGGCGCCCGTCACGAGCGCAACCGTGCCTGTCAGCCGATCAGCCATTCCAGCGAAAGCCTATGTCACTCGGGGCCGGCGGCAGCGGGCTGGAGGGCAGGCCAGGCGGCGGCTCGTTCTGGTTGAAGGCCGAGGGGGCGAGGTCGTTGGGGGTATGGGGATGGAAGACAGAAGCCAGATACTGCGCCTGGCCGCGGCCCACCCCGAGCTCGAACTGACCGCCGCCGTACGCGCCGATGCCGCGCTCGGCGCAGTAGTCGTAGGTGGCGCAGAGCTTCGGCAGGCCGCCGATGCGCGAGGGCTTGATGTTCACCATCTTGGGCGCGAACGGGAGCGCCTCGATGTCGTCGATCGAGTGGATCGGCGCGTCCCAGGTGATGCGGTCGTGATGCTCGGCCAGCACGGCCGCCGTCTCCGCGGTGACCACGTCGGGATCCTCGATCCACGCGTTCGGAAAGGCCTCGACCACGCGCTCGTAGAGCACCGGGTCCGGGGGCTGGTCGACGACCGTGCCGCGGTAGAGGCTCTTGAAGTCCACGGAGTCCACGGCGCCGGTGCCCGCGATCTGCGCGATCAGCTCGGGCGTCCACGAGCTGGTCGGGTCGAGCTTGAAGCGCAGTGTCGGGTAGGCGGCCAGGCGTGACTCGATCGGCGCCAGCGTTGGCGGCTCGCCGAGGCGCAGCGAGACGACGAAGGTCATCGGCTGCGGCGGGCGGCCCAGCACGTCGTGCAGCGCACGTCCGGACTGCCGGAGGGCGAGGTCGAGCGCGGCGCTGTGGAACGTCCAGCGGCGGTAGAGCCGCGAGACGTCGCGCTGGGGCTCAGCCGGGAACAGGTCGAGCGAGTCGGTCAGCTCGCAGAACTCGCCCAGGGTGCGGCGGCCGGCCAGATCGTGGACCGGCCCGGCTTCCTGCAGCGCCACGTGGTCGACCGAGTCGTAGACCACGTCCTCACCGAGTCCCTCGGCACCGCCGCCGTGCAGGTGAACGACCGTGGTGAGGCGCTCGAAGCCGCTCGACACCTGCGCGCTGAGACCCTCGAGCGTGTAGCCGTCGACCTCGAGCGGGAGGTCGGCGAGGAGGTCGAAGGTGCTCATGGCTCGCGCGCCGCCGCGCCGGCCTCGAGCCGCGCCACGAGCTCCTCGAGACGGAGCTCCTCCAGCCCCTGGCTGACCGCATCGAGCTCGGAGGCGCAGTACTCGACGAGCTCGCGCCCCTCGCGCACGAGATCGAGCGTCTCCCGGAGACCGGCCTCCCCCGAGTCGAGCCGGCGGATGATGTCCTCCATGCGGGCCACCGCAGATTCGTATGTGCGCTCAGTCATCGTCGACGCGTGCGGGCACGGTGCCGTCGTGGAAGCGCAGGCGGAGCTCACGCGCCGCTCGCGTCGCGCCGGCTGAGGGGAGCGGTTCGCCCGCCCGGTCCTCGACCAGCGCGTAGCCGCGCGCGAGCGTGCGCTCCGGATCGTGGGCGGCCAGGGCCAGGCTCAGGCGCTCGAGCTCGCGCCGGCGATTTGACATCTCCGAGCTCTGTGCCCGGGCGGCGCTGCGGCGCAGGACGAGGAGGTGCACGCCCATCAGCTCCTGGCCGCTGCTGCACGTCCGACGCGCGCTGGCCCGCAGCTCGCGCAGCAGTTGGTGCAGGTGGCGCCGGTGACGGGCCACGTGCTGGGCGGGGGCGCGGGAGAGGTGCGAGAGCGTGCGCGCACGGGTCAGGATGGCGCTGCGGCCGTGCGCGTGCAGGCGGCGGGCATGAACCGTGGTCTGCGCGCGCGCCGCCGCGCAGTCGATCGGGACGGCCGCCTCCGCGGCGTGCGTGGGCGTGGAGGAGGAGACCGCGGCCACGTCGTCGATCAGCGTGCGGTCGGTGTGGTGGCCGACCGACGCGACCACGGGCACGCGCAGCAGCGCCACCGTCCGGCACAGTGCCTCGTCGCAGAAGGCGAACAGGTCCGCGAGCGAGCCGCCCCCGCGGGCCACGATCACGACCTCGACCTCCTGGAGGGCCGCGAGCTCGCGCAGCGCGGCGGCGATGCGGGGTGCGGCGTGGCGGTCCTGCACGGGCGCGTACGCCCACACGAGCCGCCCGCCCCAGCCGCGGCGCCGCAGCCCCGCGAGGACGTCGTCGCGGGCCTTGCCCTGCTCGCCGGTGACCACGCCGATCGTGCGGGGAAGGAGCGGGCGGTGCAGGCGCTTCTGGGGCTCGAACAGCCCTTCGGCGTGCAGCTTTCGCCGCAGGCGCTCGAGCTGCACGAGCAGGTCGCCCTCGCCCTCGATGCGCAGCTCGGAGACGGCGAAGCTGAACGACGGCGAGGAGGTGGCGCTGCCGGCGTAGTAGTCACACCCGCCGCCCACGACGACGCGCATCCCGTCGGCCAGTGGGATGCCGAGCGCCTCGAACTCGTTGCGCCACATCGAGCACGGCAGCGCGCCCGCGGCGTCGCGCAGCTCGAAGTACACGCGCGCGCGGGCGCTGCGCAGGCCCCACACCTCCCCGATCAGCTGCACTTGGGCGAACTCCCGCAACCGGCGCCTGAGCTGCGCGGCGTAGGAGCCGACGGGGTAGGGGCCCGGGAGGGTGCTCTCAGGCGGGGCGGGCAGGTATTGCTGATTCACAGCGATCGAGGCTACAGCGGTCTCCGGCCCGCTCGTGACGCGTGGAGCCAGGAGCCTGGAGTGTCCCTCTGCCGGCGCTAGGCCGGGAAGGCGAAGTAGAACCACATCTGGCCTTGGAGCACCGTCGTTTCCAGCTCGGATCGTCCATAAGGACCTCGGCCGTCTGCGTCGAAGATTCTCAAGCCGCAGCGGGTGAGGGTGTCGTGGATACCGCCCGCCTCATAACCGTGGTGCGTTGCCCCAATGCTGTGCTCGAGCGCGACGACCGGCCGATGCTTTGCCAGCGTTGCCGCGGCACCACGAAGGACTGCATCCTCCACGCCCTCGACGTCGATCTTGATGAACGCCGGCTTGAATTGCCGGGCCAGTTCATCGTCGAGGCGCCTGACCAGAACCGTTGTTCGGCGCGCCCCGTCGAGGATTGGACCACGCCAGCTTTCCGGATCCTCTCCGGTTGGCACCGTCTCCAGGGAGCTCAAAGCGGCGTCATCCCGAACCATGAAGTGCGCCTTGCCGTTGCGATCGCTGAGCGCAACGTTTCGCACCTCAACGCATGGAAATGCGGCGGATAGGCGCCTTGCGTGGTCCTCGAGCGGCTCGAACGCGAGATGAGTGCCCTGGGGAGCAAGGCGGACCATGTCGCTGAGGATGCTGCCATTGTTGGCGCCGACATCGATGCAGCATGAGTCGGGCTGTAGCACGGCTGCCATCACGGCCCGCAACGCCGCGTCGTCGCGGCGGTTTCGATACTCGCCGTAGGAGCCGAGCGCTTCCCGGAGAGCGGCGAGGCGGTATCGATTGCCGGACCGATCAGCAAGCCGAGTTACGAGCCCTGCTGATCCCGAGCGCTCAGCGAGTCGCTTGATCACCTCGGCCGATGTCACCGCTCGTAGCCTACGACTTGACTATTCGGCGAGGTTGAGTTGCAGGATACGATCCGCCGCACATGGACCTGACGCTGTCGCCGGCCGAGGAGGAGTTCCGCGACGAGCTGCGCCAGTGGCTCGAGGCCAACAATCCGGGACCTGAGCCCTCCGGGGACGAGGCGGCGTTCCAGTTCCGCCGCGACTGGCAGCGCCAGCTCAACGACGGCGGGTGGGCGGGCGTCTCCTGGCCCAAGGAGTACGGCGGCCGCGGCGCGACGCTGATCGAGCAGGCGATCTTCAACGAGGAGACAGTGCGCGCGCAGACCCCGCAGGTGGCCAACGTGCTCGGGCTCGCCATGGGCGGCCCGACGGTGATCGCGCACGGCTCGGAGGATCAGCGCCGGCGCTACCTGCCGGCGATCCTCTCGGCCGAGGAGATCTGGTGTCAGGGGTTCTCCGAGCCGGAGTCGGGATCGGACCTGGCGTCGCTGAAGACGCGGGCCGTGCGCGACGGCGACGAGTGGGTCGTCAGCGGCCAGAAGGTGTGGACGACGTTCGCCCATCACGCCAAGTGGTGCATGCTCGTCGCCCGCACCGATTCCGACGCCCCCAAGCACAAGGGACTGACCTACTTCCTGATGGACATGGAGCAGGACGCGGTGCAGGTGCGCCCGCTGCGCCAGATCACCGGTGAGGCTGAGTTCAACGAGCTGTTCATCGAGGAGGCGCGCGTCCCGCACGAGAACATCGTGGGCGGCGAGGGCAACGGCTGGGCGGTGGCGATCACCACGCTCATGCACGAGCGCGCAACGCTTGCGTTCAGCCTCCAGGTCGCGGTGCAGCTGGCGCTGCGGGAGCTGCTCGAGAAAGCTCGGGGGACGCGGGGTGACGACGGCCGGCGCGGCCAACGAGGACCCGGTCATGCGCCAGCGGCTGGCCCAGCTGATGATCGAGGCCGAGGTGCTGCGGCTGAACGCCTACCGCGGGCTGAGCGCGACGATGCGGAGCGGGGTTCCCGGCCCCGAGGGGTCGCTGGGCAAGTGGCACTGGTCCGAGATCAGCCAGTCGCTGAGCGAGCTGGCGACCGACATCGCCGGGCCACACGCGATGCTGGCCGAGGACCACTGGACGTATCGGTTCCTGCGCGCGCGAGCCAACTCGATCGAGGGCGGCACCACGGAGATCCTCAAGAACATCGTGGCCGAGCGCGTACTCGGGCTGCCGCGGATGCGATGAACTTCGATTTCACCGACGACCAGCACGCGATCAAGCGCACGGCACGCGAGTTCCTGACCGCGCGCTACAAATCCGAGGTCGTGCGCGAGCTCGCCGAAGGCGAGCGCGGGTTCAGCGACGAGGGCTGGCGCGAGATCGCTGAGCTCGGGTGGCCGGGCGTGATCGTGCCCGAGGACTTCGGCGGCCTTGGCCTCGGAGCGGTGGAGCTCGTCGTCATCTTCGAGGAGATGGGCTACGCGCTGGCGCCCGCTCCGCTTCACTCGGACATCTGCGCCGCGCTCTTGCTGGTGGCGGCCGGAACGGATGCTCAGAAGGAGCGGTGGCTGGGGGCTCTGGCCGCGGGCGAGGTGCGCGGGACGCTGGCCGTGTGGGACGAGCACGCGGGCTGGGCGCCCGACCACTCGGAGCTCGAGCCTTCCGACGGCCGCCTGACCGGGACCAAGATCGCCGTGCCCGACGCTTCGGAAGCGGACTTCGTGATCGTCGCGGCCGCGGACGGCGCGCACTACCTGGTCGACTGCTCAGGGCCGGGCGTCGAGATCGCCGGCACGCCGGCGCTCGACCCGACGCGCAAGCTCTTCTCGGTGCGGTTCGAGGGCGCCGAGTGCGAGCCGCTGGCCGGCGGGCACGGGGACGCCGTGGCCCACGCCTACGCCACGATGATCACCGCGCTGGCGGCCGAGAACGTGGGGGTGGGCCAGAGGGTCATGGAGATGGCGGTTCAGTACGCCAAGGAGCGCAAGCAGTTCGACCGCCCGATCGGGGCCTATCAGGCGGTTTCGCACAGCTGCGCGCAGATGCTGCTCGAGGTGGAGGGTGCGCGGTCGGTGACCTACTGGGCGGCCTGGGCCCTCGACCACGAGCCTGAAAGCGCGGCTGCGAGCCGCCTCGATGGCCAAGGCCTACGCCGGCGACGCCGGCTACCGGGTCGCGGGCTCCGCGATCCAGGTCCACGGCGGAATCGGGTTCACGTGGGAACACGACCTGCACTTCTTCTTCAAGCGGGCCAAGTCCAACGCGCACGCCTTCGGCGACGGGCGCTGGCACCGCGATCGCGTCGCCGATCTGGCCGGGGTTTAGGCGGCGGTCGCGGGGCGGGCGTCGCGGGGCGCCGGGGCGGTCGCGGATCCGGGGGTCGCGGATCGCCGGGGGCGGACCGCCGCAGCGTTACATCAAGCATGCCCCCCGAGCTTCATGTCACGTTACGGCGCTGTGAGCGCCGCAATGTTACGAGAAGCCCGGCGGCCGGGTTTGATGTCACGTTACGGCGGTGCCTCAGACCCGCGTGGCGCCCGGCGTCTCACCGGAACCGGAGCCCGCTCCCGGCCCCGCGCCCGCTCCCGGACCAACGCCGGAACCCGGACCAACGCCGCGCGCTCCCACGTCCCCCTCCAGCACTCCGGGGTCGGCGGCCTCGAGCCCGCGCCGGCCGAAGTACTCCGAGAAGAACGGCCAGGAGGCGAACATCAGGATGATCCCCAGGATCAGGCCGCCGATGCCGACGAAGATCGGGGTCTGGATGCCCAGGAAGGGCTTGGAGTAGTTGTTCCCGGCGGTGTTGTAGAAGCTGAACGCCTTGATCGCGATGTAGGCCATCATCAGGCCGCCGACGAGCGGGATCAGCCCGGCGAAGATGAAGTTGCGAGCGCTCTTGAACAGGTCGCGCCGGAAATAGAAGGCGCAGGCAAGCCCGGTGAAGCCGTAGTAGAAGCAGACCGCAAACCCGAGCGCCGAGATCGTGTCGCCGAGAACGTTCTGCTTGGGGTTGAAGGCCAGCAGCGCGACGGTCCACAGGATCGAGAGGCCGCCCATCAGCAGCGTCGAGAAGCTCGGGGTGAGGAAGCGGGGGTGGATCCGGCCGAAGGCCTCCGGGATCGCCTTCCAGTGCGCCATCGACAGGGTCGTGCGCGCCGTCGGCAGGATCGTGGTCTGGGTCGAGGCCGAGGCCGAGGTCAGCACGCAGATGATCAGCAGCTTGTCGAGCCCGGAACCGAAAACGCCTTTGCCGAGGGCGTTCAGGACGTCGGACGAGTTATTGGAGAGGAAGGCGGTGCCGTGGTAGGCCTGCGCGGCCACGCTCACGAGCACGTAGATCAGCAGCAGGATCAAGGTCGAAACCACGGCCGCCTTTCCGGGTCCGCGGTGGCGATCGCGCGACTCCTCGTTCACCGCCACTCCCGAGTCCCACCCCCAGTAGATGAAGATGCCGAGCAGGACGGCGTCGATCAATGAGCCCCAGCTCAGGTCGAAGGGGTTGAACCACGACGCTGAGACGTGGATCGAATGAGAAGGGCTGTTCGCATAGACCTTGATCAGGGCTACGACCACGAACAGCGCGAGCGTGAAGATCTCCAGGCTGAGCAGGAAGGTCTGAATCCGCGCGGAGAGCTCGATGCCTCGGTAACAGATCCAGGTCATCACCGCGATCCACACGACCGCGCCGACGATCAGCCAGAGGTTCCCGGGCGCGCCGCCGGAGCGGAACAGCAGGAAGGTGTAATTGCTCGCGATCGCGGCCAGCGAGGCCATGACGATGATGTCGGCCAGGAAGATCGCCCATCCGTTGACCCAGCCGATCTGGGGTCCAAAGGCACGCGTCACCCATGCGAACGTCGTGCCGGCGTCCGGGTCTGCGAGATTGAAAAACCGGTAGCCCACGGACACGAACAGGATCGGGATGAACGAGACGATCAGGACAGCGGGCGCGTGCGTGCCGACACCGGCGACGGCGACGATGAAGCCCAGGGTGGCCGCGAGGCTGTAGGCCGGGGCGGTCGAGGCGATCGCGATGACGAGGTTCGAGATGTAGCCCAGCGCGTCGCTCTTCAGGCCCTTTTCGCCAGGGGCGCTGCCCGCCGGACCGGCGACGGGCTGCGTGACAGGGACCGCTGCGCTCTCCACCTCGGCGCATAAGTTATGGAGGGTTCGTCAAAGCCGCAAGCCCTGGGTGCACCACAACGCAGCGCCGCCTTTGTACGGAGTGTCCAAACGGCTCGACGGTACGGTGCATGTAATGGCTGAACGCGAGGTAGCGGTCGCGGTCCTGGGAGCGGCGGGGACGATCGCTCCCGCGATCGTGCGCGACCTCGGTGATTCCGAGGAAGTGGCGCGGATGCTGCTGCTCGACCTGGACGGCTCCCGGGCCCAGGCGGTCGCCGAGGATCACGGGCAGGGCAAAGCCTCCGCCAGCACCGCCGACGCGCGTGAAGTGGACGGGCTGGCCGGCGTCCTGGAGGACTACGACGTGCTCGTGAACACAGCGTCCTACCGGATCAACCTCGAGGCGATGCGAGCCTGCCTGAAGGCCGGCTGCAACTACCTGGACCTCGGTGGCCTGTACTGGATGACCGGACGGCAGCTGGAGCTCGGTGGCGAGTTCGAGCGGGCCGGCGTGCTCGCGCTGCTGGGGATCGGGTCGAGCCCGGGCAAGACCAACCTGATGGCCAAGCGCGCGGCGCAGGAAGTGGCCGGGGAGCCGATCGCCTCAGTCGACGTGTTCGCGGCCGGTCGCGACCCGGCCGCTCCCGACGACGGCCGCCTGCGCCCGCCCTACGCGGTCCAGACCCTGCTCGACGAGCTGACGCTGGCCCCGGTCATGCTCCGCGATGGCGAGCCGGTGGAGGTCGAGCCGCTGAAGCCCGGAGGCCCCTATGACTTCGGCTCCCCGATCGGCGAGGCGGAGACGATCTACACCCTGCATTCCGAGCTGGCCACGTTCGGGACGTCGTTCGGGTGCCGTGAGGCGAGCTTCCGGCTGTCGCTGACCCCGACCGTGCTCGAGCGCCTGCGTGAGCTCGTGGGGGCCGGCGCCGACGAGGTGGCCGCGGCTGCCCGAGGCGCCGCCAGCCCCTCGGATCAGACCGTGTCGGTCCACCTCGTGGTATTGCGGACAGACGCCGGACGCGAGGTCGCAGTCAGGGCGCTCAGCCCTCCGCACTTCGGACTGGGAGGCTCGATCGTCTCCACCGCCGCCCCCGCGGCGGCGTCGGTCAGGCTGCTGGCCCGGGGGTCGTTGGGAGCGATCGGCGCGCAGCCTCCCGAGCGCTGCATCGAGCCGGAGGAGATGTTCGCCGAGCTCGAGTCGCGCGGCTGCGAGTTCAGCGTGGAGTGAGGCTCAGGCGCGGATGCCGCGTCCTGAGATCTCGTGCCGCAGGAGCGCCAGGTCGGCATCGACCATCATCCGGATCAGCGCGTCGAAGTTGACTTCGGGCTCCCAGCCCAGGACGCGACGTGCCTTGCTTGCATCGCCGATGAGGTGTTCGACCTCGGCCGGCCGCAGCAGCGTCGGATCGATCACGAGGTGGTCCTCGATCGCCACGCCTGCATGGTCGAAGGCGATCTCGACGCACTCGCGTACCGAGTGCGCCTCGCCGCTTGCGATCACGTAGTCGTCAGGCTCATCCTGCTGGAGCATCAGCCACATGGCCCGAACGTAGTCTCCGGCGTAGCCCCAGTCGCGCTCAGCGTCGAGGTTCCCGAGGTGAAGCTTGACGTCGAGCCCCAGCTTCAGCGCGGCCGCGTGCCAGGTGATCTTGCGGGTGACGAACTCCAGTCCGCGGCGCGGGCCCTCGTGGTTGAACAGGATTCCGCTCGTGGCGTGCATGCCGTATGACTCGCGGTAGTTGACCGTGATGAAGTGGCCGTAGGCCTTGGCGACGCCGTAGGGCGAGCGGGGGTAGAACGGCGTCGTCTCGCTCTGCGGGACCTCACGCACCTTGCCGAACATCTCGCTCGAGGAAGCCTGGTAGAAGCGCGCCTCCGGACACACTTCGCGCATCGCCTCGAGCAGGCGCGTGACGCCGATTCCGGTGAACTCCGCGGTCAGCGTGGGCTGCACCCAGGACACCGCCACGTAGGACATGGCGGCGAGGTTGTAGATCTCGTCCGGCGTGCACGCGCGCAGCGTGTCGACGAGCGAGCGCTGGTCGAGGAGGTCGCCCTGATGCAGGGTCAGGCGGTCGCGAATGTGCTCTATCCGCTCGAACTTCTCCGAGGAGGAACGGCGTACCATGCCGTGCACCTCGTAGCCCTGCTCGAGCAGGAACTCGGCCAGGTGGGAGCCGTCCTGGCCCGTGATGCCCGTGATGAGGGCGCGGCGGACGCTCACTCGCCGGGCTCGGCGGCGACGCTCGGCAACGGCTCGAGCCCGGACTCCGCGGGGTGCCCGCGCACCTCGCCGACGTAGGCGAGGCGATTCAGCCGGGCGATCTCCCGCTCGCCTTCGATCCGCGCGGGATGGTCGGAGGGCAGGTTGCGAATCAGGGCACGGATGCGCTCGCGCAGCTGCAGCGCGAAGTGCGGCGTGGAAGCGCCCATCAGCTGGCGGACGTCCTCGACCGTGACCTCGCGTCCAGCACGCAGGCGATCGGGGTGCTCAGCCTGACTCACTTCTGCGGCACCGCCTCGAGCAGACTGTCCATCTGGGCCTGGGTCGAGATCGAGATCGCGCTCTGGTCTCCGATCACCCAGCCGTGGTTGTAGACGGCGGCCGTGGGGCCCTCCTGGGTATAGCCGGGCGTCGCGTAGTTGAGGAAGAAGTTGAGCACCGGGCTGGGGAGACTAGAGGGGTTGTCGACGAGCAGCTGGGGGCCGAAGTCGCCGCTCGAAGAGAGGGGCGCCGCCGCGGCGGCGTCGAGGGGACGGTGCAGGCTGATCAGCACGTAGCCGTGACCAGGGCTGCGCATCGCCCAGCCGAAGCTGCCGGGGACATGCGCGCACGGCTGCCCGAAGGCGCAGGCGGGGTCGCGGTAGGTGGCGAAGGTCACCGAGCTCGTGACTGGGTCCGCGGCGCTGATCCGCTTGACGGTTCCGTACTTCTGCAGCTGTGAGGCGACCTTCTGGGGGATGAGGCTCGTGGGGCCGAGCACGTAGATGCGGGGCTTCTGGTGCGAGAGGAGCGCCTGGCGCGTGGGCTCCGGCACGCCCGACTTGTTCACGAACAGGATCGGGTCGCCGCTCTCGGCCGCCCAGCCGGCGGCGGGCATGGCATAGGTCGGATCGTCGGCGGAGGCGATCACAACGTCCCCGGGGGCCGAGCCGTGGGCGGCGCTGGCGAAGCGGTCGATGGCCGCCGCCGTGGCGTAGGGATCCTTGCCTGAGATCGAGGCGGCGCGATAGCCGCCGGCCTTGGGTACGTCGCCGATCCGGATCACCTGCGCGCCTCCGACTGAACCCGACCCGCCGGGCGCCAGGACCTTGAGCGCGTCCGAGCTCGCAGAGGGCAGGGAGGAGCTGCCGGAGAGGAGGATGGGGGCACGGATCGGTGGTGCCATCAGCACCGAGGAAGCGAGCGCGGCCTCCCAGTCGTCGGTCGGAGCGATCGTGACAACGCGGGGATGGGTCCCCTGGACCGAGGAGGGAAACACCGCGAGCGCCACTCCGGCGGCGTCGGCGACCGGGTCGCCGCCGCCGACGCGCGTCGTGTTCTTCGTCGCCAGCACCGGGAAGCCGAGCTTCGCCGCGGCCTGCGGGCTGGTCGACTGGATCACGGTGATCGACGTGCGCGAGCCATTCAGGAGCTTGGTCCCCCCGCCGCAACCGGCCAGCAGCAGGCACGCGAGGATCCAGCTCTGACGGGCCCTCAGTCGCATCGCGGCGTCACGTTAGCGAGCCCGCGGGACACCGGCGCCGGCCCGCGGTGGGAGGCTCCTTGCCGCGCGAAGGAGAAGGCGGCGTGCGACCGAAGTGTTGTGTATATTGCCGCGCGCCTAATCCGCGGGCCACAGACATCCGCGGAGCGGGGGACCCAGTTTTTGGGGCGAATCCCGCGGTGAAGCCGCGGGAGGCGCAAGCTCTTTTAGCGCCAGCCCGACAGCTAACCCCGCAGGCCGACGAAAGAGGCGACTTGCGGGTACCCAAGCTGATACTCCCAGGCATTGCAGCGCTCGCGCTGACGGGTGGCGTTCCGAGTCTCGCCGCTGCCGCCACGCGCGCGCACAAGAGCACGTCGGGGGGCGCGGGGGTGGGCGCGCCGCCGGCGGGTGCCAGCACACCCTCGCAACCGACCGTGGCCGGTTACAAGGCGAAGATCGTCAAGGGGCTGGCCTACGCACCGTCACTGGCTCCGATCCAGGTCAAGCGCGCGATCTGGGCGGGCAACCAGATCCGGCACAAGCCCTACGTGTACGGCGGTGGTCACGGCAGCTTCAAGGCGGCGGGCTATGACTGCTCGGGCTCGGTGTCATACGTGCTGCATGCCGCCGGGCTGCTGCAGAGCCCGTTTGACTCGAGCGACTTCATGAGCTGGGGTCAGAGCGGACTCGGTCAGTGGATCACCGTCTACACCAATCCCGCGCACGCCTTCGTGCAGATCGCCGGGATCCGGTTCGATACCTCTGCCGAGGCTGACCCGAACCCCCCACCGGGCTCCGGGCCGCGCTGGCGCCCGCTGTTCTCGGACCCGTCGGGGTTCCAGGCGCGGCATCCAGACGGGTTCTAGCCGCCGCTAGGAGCGCACGGCGCGCTCGCGCTCGCGGTGCTCGAGGATCGCCGCGCGCTCGGCGAGCCGGTTCTCGCGCCGCAGCCCTGCCTCGCGCAGCCGCCGCTGCTGGGTTGGCGTCTCGGCGATCACCGGCGCAACCGGAGTGGGCCGGCCCTCGTCGTCCAGGGCGACCATCGTCAGGTAGGCGGTGTTGGTGTGCCGCATCTCGCCCGTCCGCGGGTTCTCGGCGTCGACGCGGACGCCGACCTCCATCGAGCTTCGCCAGGCGGCGTTGACCGTGGCGCTGAACGTCACGAGCTCGGCTACGTGGATCGGGAACACGAAGCTCATCCGGTCCATGGCCACCGTCACGACTCGGCGGCGTGAATGCTTGATCGCGGCCAGCCCGGCCGCTTCGTCGCAGAGCTTCATCACGGTTCCGCCGTGCACGTTGCCCGCACTGTTCGCATCCGCCGGGCCCATCCAGTGCGCGATCTGAACGCAGGATTCCGAAACGGGCTTTGCCTCCACGCCCGTGATCCTATGCCGTAGCGGCCGGGCCCCCGCGTAATCTCGCCGCGCGATGCTGCGGGAGCCGACTACGGGCCTGCGGCGCCGCTCGGCGCCGGCGGCGCTGGCCATTGCGCTGTTGCTCTGCGTGGCTCCTTCCGGCGCCCGGGCGCAGCGGCCCCTGAGCATCGGCTTCGACGACTCGGTTCTCGGCGTCAGCGCCTCGGGTGCCTCGCGTGCCACGTGGATCGGCCGCGCCAAGGCGGAGGGCGCCACGATCGTCAGGGTCACCGTGCCATGGGCGAGCATCGCACCCACCGTCCTCGGCGCGGGCTTCGTCGCCTCTGACCCCTCGAGCCCGGGCTACCGCTGGAGCGGGCTCGACGCCGCCGTGCGTCAGCTCACCGCGGCGGGGATCGCGCCCCTGCTCGACGTGTGGTCGGCGCCGGCCTGGGCCGAGGGGGCAGGACGCCCGGCGACTGCGCCGGCCGGGACGTGGGACCCGTCGCCGGCCGCCCTGGCGGCGTTCGCGAGCGCGCTGGCCCGGCGCTATGACGGGAGCTTTCCGGATCCCCAGCGCCCGGGCCAGGCGCTGCCGCGCGTGCGCTACTGGCAAGCCTGGAACGAGCCCAACCTGAGCGTCTACCTGAACCCGCAATGGCAGCGCGGCGCGGGTGGGTGGGCCCCGGTCAGCGCCGACATCTACCGCGGCCTGCTGAACGCCTTCTACGGCGCGGTGAAGACGGTAGCGGCGTCGAACTTCGTGCTCGCCGCCGGGACCGCGCCATACGGCGACCCTCCGGGAGGCGAGCGGGTTCCACCGGTGACATTCGACACCGCGCTGCTGTGCCTGACGGGGACGTCCCGGCTGCGTCCGTCCGCGTGTCCGGATCCGCCCCACCTGGACGCGCTCGCTCATCATCCATACGGAATCGACGGACCGACGTGGCACGCCCGCAACCCGGGCGATGCCGCCGTGCCCGACATCCCGCGTCTGAGCCGGCTGCTCGACGCTGCCGAGCGCTTCGGCCACGTACTTCCGCGCGGGCACAAGCAGCTGTGGGTCACCGAGCTGGCGTGGGACAGCAGGCCGCCCGACCCGCACGGCTACAGCCTGGCCGTGCAGGCGCGCTGGTACGAGCAGGCGCTGTACGTGCTGTGGAACGAGGGGGTCGACACCGTCCTCTGGCTGCAGATCGTCGACAGCCCCCCGCAGCCCGACTACAGCTCGACATTCCAAGGCGGCGTGTACGAGCTCGGCGGCCGGCCGAAGCCCTCCGCGCTCGCCGTCCGCTTCCCATTCGTGACTCAGCGGCTCGGGGCCTCCACGCTGCGCGCCTGGGGGCGCGCGCCCGCGGGGGGGAGGCTGCGGATCGAGCAGCTGCGGCGCGGGCGGTGGCGGACGATCAGCACGCTTGCGGTCGCGTCGCGCCAGGTGTTCCTGGCCAGGCTTGCGGTTCGCGGGCCCGCGCGTGTGCGTGCCCAGGTCGGCGGCCAGACGAGCCTGGTCTGGACGCAGCGCTGAGAGAGCCGCTCCGGCTCGGTCGCCTCTGTACGCTTCAGAGGCCTGACCAGCCACTTGCCCAACTTGCCAAGGAGGATGCGATGCCGGGTCTTTCCGGGCGCATGTCCACCGTAGTCAAAGCCAAGATCTCAAAGCTCCTCGACCGGGCCGAGGATCCTTCTGAGACGCTCGAGTACAGCTACCAGAAGCAGATCGAGCTGCTCCAGAACGTCAAGAAGGGGATCGCCGACGTCGTCACCTCCAAGAAGCGCTTGCAGCTTCAGACCGAGAAGCTGCAGCAGCAGGTGGTCAAGCTCGACACGCAGGCTCGCCAGGCGCTGGCCGCGGGCAACGAGGAGCTGGCGCGCACCGCGCTCGAGCGCAAGAACGTGGCCCAGACCGAGCTGCAGTCGCTGGACGGCCAGATCACGCAGCTCGAGCAGCAGCAGGAGCAGATGACCGCCTCCGAGCAGAAGCTGCGGGCAAAGATCGAGCAGTTCCGCTCCAAGAAGGAGGTCATCAAGGCCCAGTACTCCGCCGCCGAGGCCCAGGTCCGGATCTCCGAGGCCGCGACCGGAGTGGGGGAGGAGATGGCCGACGTAGGCCTGGCCATGCAGCGAGCGCTCGACAAGACAGAGAACATGAAGGCGCGTGCCGACGCGGTGCAGGAGCTGGAGTCGGCGGGCACGTTCGAGGACCTCACCCAGCTCGGCTCCGGCGACGATGACATCGACCGGCAGCTCAAGCAGCTATCGAGCACGAGCGAGGTCGACTCCGAGCTCGAGAAGATGAAGGCAGAGCTCGGGAGCGGCTCCTCGGCTGCCGCCGGCCAGCTGGGCGCCGGTGAGTCGCAGTCCGACGGGCAGCCCGCCACGCCCGGCGGGGCCGGGCAGTGATCGTCCGCATCTCGACCGAGGGGCAGTACGAGCTCGGCGACGGCGAGCTCTCGTCGCTGAACGGCCTCGACAACGAGGCCGTCGCAGCCTGCGAGGCCGGCGACGAGGAGCGCTTCCGCCAGGCCTTCAGCAGCCTCCTCGACCTCGTCCGCACCAAGGGCCAGCCAGTCGAGGAGGACGACCTGCGGGGATCGGATCTCATCCTGCCGCCGCCCGACGTCTCGCTGGAGGAGGCCCGGGCGGACTTCAGCGGCGAGGGTCTGATCCCGAGCTAGCCCGCACGAGCCGGGACGAGCCGGCGCACGGATAGGGCGGCTCGGCGGCCTACCCGCGGCCATATCATCGAATCGTGCTCGAGGCCAGGCGCCTCTCGGCGACGGCGCTGCTGTTCGTTCCCGCGGGGCTGCTGCTGTTCTTTGCCTTCAACTCGGGCGGCTATCCGGCCGGGCCGCGGGCCTACGCCGCGGCGCTCCTGTGCCTGCTGGTTGCGCTGCGAGCGGCCGTCGCCCGCGACCCACTGGCCGGCGGCAGTCGGCGGCTCGCAGTCGCGGTCGGCGCGCTCGCTCTCTACGCGGTGCTCGAGCTGGTTTCTGGCGGCTGGTCGCACGCGCCCGGAGCGGCGCGAGTCGCCTTCGACCTGCCGCTCCTCTACGCGCTCGCGATGCTGCTGTGCGGCTCGGTTGGCCAGGCGGAGGGGCGGCTGGCCTGGATGCTGCGCGGCGTGGCAGTCGCGGTCGTGTTCGTGTGCGCCTGCGGTCTGATCACGCGCGTGCTCCCGCGCGTCTGGCCGACCCCGCCCAGCGTCGCCGTCCACCAGCTGAGCTTCCCCGTGAGCTACTGGAACACGCTCGGACTGCTCGCTGCGGTGGGCATCGTGCTGTGCGTTCACCTCTCGAGCGAGTCAGGCGAGGCGCCGCTCGTCCGCGCGCTCGCGGCCGCGGCAGCTCCGGTGCTCGTCTGCACGCTCTACTTCACGTTCTCGCGTGGCGCCGCGGCCATCTGCGTCATTGCGCTGATCGTCTACGTGCTGGCGGCGCACAGGCCGGGCGTCCTCAGCGCCCTGATCGTGGTGATCCCCCTGAGCGCAGTGGCGCTGACCGTCGCCTACGACGCCAACCTGCTCGCCGGCGTTCATCCCACCAGCGCGGCAGCGGTCGTTCAGGGCCGGCACGTGGCCATCGCGGTCGGCGTCTGCGTGGTCCTGTCCGGGGTGCTGCGCGCCATGCTGAGCCGACGGCTCGACGGGCGCCTGGCCCGCACCAGGTGGTCGATCTCGATGCGGGGCCGCCGCGGGGTCATCGCGGCTCTCGCCCTCGCGACCCTGGCGGCTGTGGCGGTGATCGCGTTGAGCGGGAGGATCGCGCACGACTACCACCGTTTTCTGCAGCCGACGGCGTCCGGCAATGTCGGCGACCTGCGCACGCGCTTGAGCGACCCCGCAAACGGGGTGCGCGTCGCGGTGTGGAAGGTCGCCTGGCGGCAGTTCGAGGCGGCACCGCTCCTCGGCCACGGCGCCGACACGTTCCCGGATGCCTGGGCGCGCTACCGCCCTGCGCTGTGGGAGGCGCGAGCCGCCCATTCCCTGTACCTGCAGACGCTCGCCGAGCTTGGGATCGTGGGGCTGATCCTCCTCCTGACGGCGATGGTCACGGTGCTGCTCAGCGCAGCGTCGGGGCTGCGCGGGCCCACCAGGTGCTCACATGCCGCAGTGCTCGCGGTCGCGTTGGCGATCGCGCTTCACGCGGCATTCGACTGGGACTGGGAGATGCCGGTCGTGATGGTGCTGTTCTTCTCCCTGGGCGGGTTCGTCGCCGGCCGGCACCCGTCGCGCCCTGAGCGGGAGCGCGTCGGCCCGGCGCGTCGCGGCCGCGTTCTGCTGCGCGGCGGCGTTGCGGTCTCATTCCTGGCGCTGTCACTGCTGCCGGCGTACGTGTGGCTCTCGCAGCGCAACCTCGACAGCGCCACGTATGCGTTCTCGAAGGGCGATTGCCTGTCTGCGCGCGACGCTGCGGCCGCCTCGATCTCCCGCCTGGGTGATCGGGCCGAGCCTTACGAGATCCTTGCCTACTGCGATGTCCGCCTGGGTGAGCCGGTCGCGGGATGGGCGGCGGCGCGGCGAGCGGTGGCGCTCGAGCCCCGGAACTGGACCTACCGCTACGCCCTCGCCGTCACGGCTGCCGCCGCCGGGCAGGATCCGCGCCCGGCCGCGGCCGGGGCCTGGGCGCTCAACCCGCTTGAACCCCGTGTTCGTTTCGCGTGGCTGGCCTTTCAGTCCAGCGCCCGCGCGCGCTGGACGGTGTGGGCAGCGTTCTTCGCCCGCGCCTCGCCGCTCTGAACGAAAGCCCTCAGGGGCTGAGGGTCACGCGGCGGCTCGCGTTTGCGTGCTTGCCGGAGACGGTGACGACGATCAGCTTGAGCTGCAGCGACAGCCGGTGACCGGAGTGCACGCGCTGCGCGAAGCGTCCGGGTAGCCGCACCTTCAGCTTGTGTGTGCCGCGGGAGAGGTGCCGGACGGTGTGGGAGGCAATGCGCTTGCCCTTTGCACCACCCACCGTGAACAGCTGTGCCTGCACGCTCGAGGCTGCCTGGCCGAGGGTGAGCGTCGCCGTCACCGAGGTGCCGTGCTGATGGCGCGCGACCTTGAGCGAACGAACGACCCGGCCGGATCCGCCGCCGCCACCGCCACCGGTTCCACCGCCGCCACCGCCGCCACCGCCGCCGCCACCGCCGCCACCGCCGGTGGTGGTCGAGGAGTAAGCAGCGGCCGCTGCGCCGCCGGGCGTGTTGGCGTGGCTATCGGTTCGTGCAAGAGCCAGCGCGGTTCCCAACCCACCTGCCAGCGCGAGAGCCGCAGCGATCGTGGCTAGCCAAGTCTTCATACGTCTCTTCCCCTCGCGTCGTTCGGTGGTCAGACGGGATCGTAGTGCGTCGGCACCGACGTGGGGCCGGCGAGGCCGGAAGCAAACGCAGCCTGGCGGGAGAGGATGAATCTACCCGCGAGTACGAAAACGTGATTGAGTCTGCACACGCCGGGTAACGGCCTAGCCAAAGCTGCATCAGCCTCAGGGTGTTTGAGGAAGGGAGAAACCTCGTGAGTAGATCGCTGCCGAACCGCGCACTGCACGCGGTGTTCAGCAAGGTCAATCAGAAGCGCCAGTGGTATGAGATGCCGACGGTCGGCCTCAAGGCGCTGAACCTCCTGTCGCTGCGGCTCGACCTGCGCGACCTGAACCTGTTCGACACCTCGACGCCGATCCGCAAGCACGGGCTCGAGGACCCGCCGCCCGAGGCGCTCAGGGCGCGGCGGCCCGACGGGAAGTGGAACGACCTCAACGACCCTGAGATGGGCTCGACGGGCACGGCGTTCACGCGGAACATCAACCCCAAGCGGATCAAGCCCGAGCAGCCTCCGCGCCTCTACGACCCCAGCCCCCGCAAGGTCTCGCTGGATCTGATGACGCGCGACACCTTCAAGCCGGCCGTCAATCTGAACGTGCTGGCGCAGGCCTGGATCCAGTTCGAGAATCACAACTGGTTCTTCCACGGCCGCGGCAAGCCCGACGAGATCCTCGAAATCCCTCTGGAGCAGGGCGACGACTGGCCTGAGGACCCGATGCGGGTGCGACGCACCGTCCCGATCCCCTCGCACTCGAGCGGCGTAGGCAAGAACGGCGGGATCGACTACGGCAACACCGAAACGCACTGGTGGGACGGGTCGCAGATCTACGGCTCTGACCAGGAGACACAGAACGCCGTGCGGACGTTCAAGGACGGCAAGCTCAAGGTCGATGCCAACGGACGGCTGCCCGCCGACCCCGGCGAGCCCGGGCTCGACCTGACCGGCTTCAACGAGAACTACTGGTTCGGGCTGTCGTGCCTGCACACGCTGTTCACCAAGGAGCACAACGCGATCTGCGACGCCCTGCGGCGTGACAATCCGACCTGGGATGACCAGCGGCTGTTCGACACCGCGTGGCTGATCAACGCGGCGCTGATGGCCAAGATCCACACGGTCGAGTGGACGCCGGGAATCGTCAACACCCCAGCCCTCTGGTTCGCGATGAACGTCAACTGGTCGGGCATCTTCGGGCAGAACCTGAAGGACCGTTTCGGCCGGCTGGGCGACTCGGAGATCTTCAGCGGGATCATGGGATCGCCGCAGGAGCATCACGACGCGCGCTTCCAGCTCACCGAGGAATTCATCTCGGTGTACCGCATGCATCCGCTGCTGCGCGACGACTGGAACTTCTTCAGCGCCCAGAGCGGCCAGCTGCTGCACCAGGACGAGTTCGTCAACGTCCAGGGTGCGCACACCCGGGGGTTCATGGACCGCTTCGAGGTGGGAGACATGCTCTATTCGATGGGCGTCGAGCACCCGGGCGCGATCACGTTGCACAACTATCCGCGTGCGCTTCAGCGCTTCACCCGGATCGACGGCGAGCTGATGGACCTGGCGACGCTTGACATCCTGCGCGACCGCGAGCGCGGCGTCCCGCGCTACAACGACTTCCGCGAGGAGCTGCGGATGCCGCGCGTCCGCTCCTTCGAGGAGCTGACGACGAACAAGCGCTGGGTCGAGGAGATCCGGCGCGTCTACAACAACGACATCGACAAGGTGGACCTCCAGGTCGGCATGTACGCCGAGCCGCTGCCTCCGGGCTTCGGGTTCTCGGATACCGCGTTCCGGATCTTCATCCTGATGGCCTCGCGCCGCCTGAAGTCGGATCGCTTCTTCACCACGGAATTCCGGCCCGAGGTCTACACCGAGACCGGAATCAGGTGGGTGACGCACACGAAGATGAAGGACGTGCTCCTGCGCCACTATCCCGAGCTCGAGCCCGCGCTCGAGGGGCTTCCGAACGCGTTCCTGCCCTGGCACAAGGTCTCGCCCGACGGCAAACAGGACGGCAAGGTCCAGCATCGCGTGGAAGGCGTCAAGAAGGCGCTCGCCGCGATCAACGCATGAGCGCCACGGAGCAGGTCCAGCCGGCTCCAGCCGCGCCGTCCGGCGCAGAGGGCGGCAATGGGAAGGAAGCGGGCGCGCTCGGATCCGCCTCCCTGCCCGAGTCGATAGGGGTCGTGCTCACGGGCGTGGTGCCGGCGCTGGTGCGGGGGCTGTTCTCGCCCCGGCGGGGAGCGATGAAGCTCCTGACCTCGCTCGATGCCGACCGGCGGACCGTGGCTTTCCTCTCGGGGCTGCGGCGCAGGCACGGCGGCGAGGGGGTGCGGTTGCTCGGCGGTCGGCTGCTCGTGCTGTGGGGCGCGGCGGCGATCCGGGAGGTGCTCGACCGCTCGGCTGACGCCTACGGCTCCGATGCGGGCGCCAAGGCGAAGGGCATGGCGCACTTCCAGCCGGACGCCCTCACGCTCTCGCGCGGGCCCGAGTGGCGCGATCGCAGGGCGTTCAACGAAGCCGTGCTGGCCACGCAGGACCGCGTCCACCCGCTCGGAGGGAGGTTCCTCGAGGTCGTGCGCGACGAGGTGGCGCGGCTGGGGCCCGGCGGCGAGCTGACGTGGGCCGATTGGGAGCAGCTCTTCGACCACATCACCCTGCGCGTGGTCTTCGGGGATCAGGCGCGTGATCAGCAGCGACTGACCTCGCTGCTCGAGAAGCTCATGGCCGAGTCCAACCGGCTCGTCGGCCTGCGGCCGACCGATGACTACTACGAGCTGTACGGCGAGCTCGAGCGGCAGCTGCGCGACCCCGGCCAAGGCTCGCTGATCTCTCGCTTCGCCGAGGCTCCGCAGAGCGCCCGGACGCGGGTGGTGCAGCAGATCCCCCACTGGATCTTCGCCATGCGCGACACGCTCGGCGCCAACGCCTACCGCGCCCTGGCGGCGATCGTGGCCGACCCGGCGATCGAGGAGCGCGTCAGGGAGGAGATCGGGGGCGTGGATCTCGCCGACCCGGCCGGGGTCGACGGTCTGCGCTACCTCGAAGGCTGCCTGCACGAGACGATGCGCCTGTGGCCGACGACTCCGCTGCTGGCGCGCGAGGCCACGCGCGCGTGCACCGTCGTGGGCGAGCGCGTGCCCGAGGGAACGCAGATCCTGATGCTGAATGTCTTCAACCATCGCGATCCCGACCATGTCGAGGACGCCGACCGGCTCGTCCCCGAGCGATGGTCGGGCGAGGTGCGCGACTACCGCTTCAATCACCTCAGCAACGGGAGCCAGGATTGCCCTGGTGGGCCGCTGGTGCTGCTGCTGGGCAAGTCGGTCATCGCCAGGACGCTCGAGCGCTGGCGCCTGTCACTGCGGGCGCCGCAGATCGATGGCAGCGGGCCGCTGCCCTACACGCTCGACTTCTTCGACGCCCGGTTCACGCTGCAGGAGACCTGAATGACCGCGACCGCCAGTCGCCGGACCCCGGAGCACGCTGCCTCGGCCGCGCCCACCGGCTCGCGCTGGATCGATGCGCAGAGGCTGGCCGCTCTCGCAGACCGCGTGACCGTCGGAGAGGGCGAGCGCGAGCGGATCGAGGTGGAGAACCCGACCACCGCGCAGGTGCTCGCCACGGTCCCGACCTGCACCGCCGATGACGTGGAGCTGGCCGTGGGCCGGGCCCGGGAGGCCCAGGCACGATGGCGCGAGAGCGACTTCGCACAGCGCCGCGAGATCCTGCTCGCCTTCCACGACCTCATCCTCGACCGCCAGGACGAGGTGCTCGACGTCCTGCAGCTCGAGTCGGGCAAGGCACGTCGGCACGCGTTCGAGGAGATCATGGACGTGGCGATCGTCTCGCGCTACTACGCGCGCGCGGCCGAGGGGCATCTACGCCCGGCCCGCCGGCGTGGGGCTTTTCCGTTGCTCACCCAGGCTTGGGAGCACCACCATCCGCTCGGAGTCGTCGGCGTCGTCTCACCTTGGAACTATCCCCTCACGCTGTCGATCAGCGACGCCGTGCCGGCTCTGGTGGCCGGCAACGCGGTGGTCATGAAGGCCGACAGCAAGACGCCGTTCAGCGCGTTGCAGGCGCTGGTGCTGATCGAGGAGGCAGGACTTCCGCCCGACGTGCTCCAGGTGGTCACGGGAAGCGGGTCTGACCTGGGGCCGGAGCTGATCGACCGCGTCGACTACGTCATGTTCACGGGCAGCACCAGCGTCGGGCGCAAGGTGGCCAGCCAGGCGGCCGAGCGGCTCGTCCCCAGCTCGATGGAGCTGGGGGGAAAGAACGCGATGATCGTCCTCGCCGACGCCAACCTGAAGCGGGCGGTGGAGGGGGCCGAGCGCGCCATGTTCTCCAACGCCGGGCAGCTGTGCATCTCGATGGAGCGCCTGCTCGTGCACGAGAGCATCGCCGACGAGTTCACACGGCGGCTCGTCGATCACCTGCGTTCGATGCGGCTGGGAGCGGCGCTGAACTACGACTATGACATGGGCTCGCTGATCTCCGCCGAGCAATTGGAGACGGTGTGCGAGCACGTCGAGAATGCAGTCTCGGGCGGCGCCACCGTGCTGGCCGGTGGTCGCGCGCGCCCTGACATCGGGCCGTATTTCTACGAGCCCACGCTTCTGGGCGACGTCCGCGAGGGCATGACCCTGTTCGCGGACGAGACGTTCGGTCCCGTCGTGGCCCTCTCACGCTTCTCGAGCGAGGAGGAGGCGGTACAGCGGGCGAACGACAGCGATTTTGGGCTGAACTTCAGCCTCTGGACCCGCGACGTCCGCCGCGGCCGGGAGATCGCCACGCGCCTTCAGGCCGGCACGGTGAACATCAACGAGGGCTACATCGCCGCGTGGGGATCGGTGGACGCCCCGATGGGCGGGATGAAGGATTCGGGTCTGGGCCGGCGGCATGGGAGCTCCGGGATCCTGAAGTACACGGAGTCCCAGACCGTGGCCGTCCAGCGCCTGATGCCGCTGGCCCCGCCACCGTTCCTCGGACAGAAGCTCTGGGCCCGGCTGATCACGGCCGGGCTGCGGTTGCTGAAGGCGATCGGCTGGCGGTAGCCCGCCGGCCTCAGCCGGCGCTCAGTGGCTCGGCGGGGGAAGCGAGACGGGGGAAGTCGTCGACCACGGCGGGGCCGAGCGCGGGCGCGCGGACGGGGCGGGCGCTGGCGCAGGTACGGCCGGAGGCTTCGCGGACCAGCGAGACGGAACCTGAGAGCCAGACGAGCGGCGGTCCGAGCGCTGGGACAGAGGGATCGCAGCGGCGATCCCGAGCACCGAGACCGCCGCAAGTGCGCCGGCGGCGCTCCGCGCTCGTCCCCAGGAAAGGCCGTGCGGACCCCTCAGCCACGGTGCTGGGGCTGGAGGGCGGAACCGGACAGCCCGCGACTGCGCTAAGGGCGAACCAACCAGGTGGGGGCTTGCAGCGGCGATCCACACATCGTCCGCCACCGGCTCGTCGTGTGCTTCAGACCGGCGATCGCGGATCTCTATCTCTGAAACATCGCCCGAGCAGACCGCCACCCACGGGGTCTCATCCGGGGCGATCCAGGATTCAGACAGCTCGTCGCGGATGCGGTTCTCCCCGCCGGTCGCGCCGCTCTGGGGCAGCCACGAGTTCTCGCCACCCGCGTGCGTGACCCGCTGGGAACGTCCCGGTTCTTGCCGGATCCACGGTGAGGTTGATGAGCCCAAAACGGCATACAGCGTATGAGCCCGACAGGACGGCATCGGCCGTATGCGTGGACTTTGCGGAGGTTTGACGCGGCTAGCGCTTGAGGTTCCGGTGCCCCTGGACGACTGCGTCAGTGCTTGGGCTTTATGACGCGCGCGGCGACCGCTTTGAAACGGCCGTCGGCTTGCCGAGAGCAGTAGGCCAAGCGCTGTCGCTGGTACTCGCGGCGCGCGGCCGCGGCGCTGGGTGCCGTCTGCCGGCACCGGCATCACAGGGTTGTCGGATGGCTCCGGCGCGGTTTCGCTGGAGAAGACCTCCGCCGGCTGGTCAACCGGGATCCATGGGGTCTCGGAAATCCATTCGGCTGCGTGCCCCGCGCCGTCCTGCTGGACCGGCGTCCAATCAGGCGAAGCGGCGGGGCCTTTCGGCGGCGCCACCTCCTGAGGCAGCCACCCATCTTCTGGCCGACCGACTTCGTCCCGAGCCTCGGGAGCCCCGGGCGTCGCCGCGATCGGGTCGGGCTCCGGATTGCTCGGGGAACTGTTCGGGTGCCAATGCGGCGGTGAATAGCGAGTCCGCGGCACGAGTGCGCGCGTGGCCAGGTCGTCGATGAGGAACCTGTCCCGCGTGTTGAAGGCGCCGCGCGGACGCTTCTCGGCGCGGGCCGTACGCCAGAGACCAAGCTTTTGCCGCATTGCGTGAGGCTAACGCCCGATCGGCGCCACCGCCGGACGCGGGATCCACAGCCGATCCGCATCGTCGGGACACAGCGCCTACGCCGAAAAGCAGGGCGGCGCAGATATAGTGGACGCGTGGCGGGTGAGAGGGCGTGAACTGTCGCGACTGCGACTACGCCCCCTGGGCATGAGGCGAGCGTGGCTGCCGCGTGTTCGAGGAGCATGAGGCCGTGAGCAAGCCTTCGGTGGCGGTGGCGATCCCTGCCTACAACGAGGCCGACGGCATCGGCGGGTTCCTGCGTGAGATCGATAGCGTCCTGGGGCCCCACGTCGAGAGCATGCGTCTCGTCGTGGTGGACGATGCCTCGACGGACGACACGCTCGCGGTGTTGCAGCAGCTGCGTGGCGAGCTCCAGTCGGGCTTGGAGATCGTTCGCAACGAACGGAACCGGGGACACGGTCCCAGCCTCATGACCGCGTATGCGCGCTCACTCGCCGGCGGCGCAGACTTCGTCCTGCAGGTCGATGGCGACGGCCAGTTTCACGCCAGCGACCTGCGCCGCGTGCTCGTGCTGCTGCTCGACGAAGCTCATGCGGTCTCAGGCGTCCGGCGCTTTCGGCAGGACCCGTGGCTGCGGATGACGATGACGAGGTTCGTGCGCCGGTATGTCAGCTGGGGGTTCTCGGTCCGCGCGCGCGATCCCAACTGCCCGCTGCGCGGATACGAAACCAAGCTGCTCAGGGATCTGCTCGGGGCACTGCCCGCGGACTGCCTGGTACCCAACCTCTATCTGACGATTCTCGCCGCGCGCCGCGGCGTGCCGCTGCTCGAAGTCGACGTGAGCCACCGGGTGAGGCGAGGCCGTTCTGCTCAGGGCACCACGTGGCGCGGGCGGACGCAGTCCCCGATCCCGACCCGGCTGGTCAAGTTCTGCCTCCAGGCACTGGTCGAATCAAGCCGGTTCCGTGCGCAGATGGATCGTCCCGACTGGGCGCGGGACAGCGCGGATGCTGCTTCCGACGGCCAGGCCGCCGGCGAGCGCAGCGGCAGTAAGGAGCGCGCGCGCTAGCAGCCGCAGCTAGCTGTGGCCGTACGTCTGATACCCGGCTGCTGACAGTCGGCTACCAGCTGACATCGTCGAGGAACAGCAGTCCCTTCAGGGGGCGGGGGTTCTCGATCTCTAATCCGATCGAGCGCAGTGGCCCTGAGATGCCGTGCGGGATCGCCCATTGCACGATGTTCCAACCAGGAACGAGATGGGTCGACGGTGCACGGAGCTGGTTACCGAGACGATCCGATATGTAGGGCAGCGCTCTCAGCGATCGTGGTTCGCCCGCTGGGGCGTACACGTGGTAGGTGATCGTGCTCCCACCTCCAGCGGCCGCGGTCGCGAACGTGGACACGATCGCTGATCGTGTCCCGCCGGCCAGGTTGAGCAACAGCGAGCGCATTCCACCCCACGACTCCACGGTGGTGTTCGACAGAGCCTTGCTCGGTAAGCCACTCACGACGCGCCAGCCATCGACGCTGCCGTCCTCGAAGCCGAATCTGAGCGATCCTGGAGTCGAGCCGAACGATCTCGAAAGTGCCGCCGTCACTTCGTTGGTGGGATCGAAGAAGCGGTCATTCGGTCCCACGATGGAGCGACCGTGGGCGAGGTTGAGGGCCGAGTTTGAAGCGTCCTGCTGCTTGTCCCAGATCAGATAGCCAACGAGCCCGTCGTTGAACGCTGCGGTTATCTTTGCGTTGAAGAAGCCTGCCCGCAGCTGCAGCGACGTGCTGGTTATCTTGCCGCTCGAATGACCGAAGTCGTTGACGTCGGCGGGGATTCCTGATTCGCCGATGAACATCGGCTTGTGCAGAGCGTGGCACTGCGCGATCCGCTGCGCCAAGCTGTCGGGGCCGTCCGGGACAGCGCGGGTCACCACGCCGTAGTCGTGGTACTCGCACATGTCAACCCGTCCGGCGTGAACGTACGTGTAGTCGCTGCCGACCAGGCCGCATTGTTCACCACCGATCGTCCCAAGCGATATGAGGTGATTAGGGTCGGCGGATTTGACCTCAGCTGTCATGTCGTCGGCGAACGCACGCAGAGCTGTCGCGCTCTGACGCTCCCTGCAAGGCCCACGGCTGTAGCCCTGGAGTTCGTTGCCGAGTTGCCAGAACGCGATCGTTGGGTTGTTCTTGTAGTGGCGCGCCACCGCCGTTGCGTAGCGCCTGAACGAGAGCGGATAGCCATACCCGGCGCGCATATAGCCGGTGCGATAGAACGCGATGTCCTTGGTAACCCGTGCTGGCTCGCAGTCCGGCCACTCGTTCACGAGCACCGGGATCACCATCAGGTGATGAGCGGCAGCTGCGTGGAGGACACGGTCGAACGCGGTCCAGGCCGGCGTGATCTGATGCCAGCTGCCGCTTGCGTTGCTCATGTCGTAATAGGACTGAAAGAACCAAGTACGGATTACCGCGGCACCGCTCTGCCTCGCGTCCTGCATGACGGAGTCCAACGTGCGCTGGTCGATCGATCGTCCGCAGTTCGTGTGCCCGGCCATGGCGGGGAGCTCGTAATCGTTGAAGCCGATGAAACGCCAAGCGCGGCCGTTCAGGATCAATCTGTCGCCAGAACGAGCAACGAAGTGAAGCGTTGTGCCACATCCCGCGATAATGGCCGCGCACACCGCGATCACGACAAGTGTCACCCGGCGACAGCGGGCGCGCCCGGGTCTCTACCGAGCAGCCGACGAATGTCCGTCTCGTCGTCTTAATGTCACCAGCGGCATCAGTCGTGGCTATACGAGTACGTGTAGACCTCGTAGTCCTCACGATGCCGCTTGATCCCCGTGACTACCACGGCGGTGGGACGTTCGGGGAACCGCGACAGAGCGACCTTCGCGGCGAGTGCCTGCTCGCGCGTGGTTCGCAGGTCTCGAGCGCACACGATGATCCCCGCCACGTGCGGGATCATCTCGAGCGTGTCGGCGACCGGCAGAAGCGGGCTCGAATCGAGGATGACAACGTCATAAACGGCGGTTACCTCTTCAAGAAATGCTTCGAACCGAGTCGAGCCCAGCAGCTCAGCGGCACGTGATGTGGGCGAGCCGGATGGTATGAACACGAGCTTGTGGACCATCGTGCTGGGGCCGTCGCCGTTGGAGGCGGCTCGTTTGCCGTTGGGACTGGAAGGCTCAGCGAAACTGACGGTACGCAGAACCTCCCGTGGGGTTGCGGCACCAGCGAGGAAGTCGCTGATCCCCGGCGTCTGCTCGACTCCAAGCCGGGCGCTGAGGGTAGGCCGCCGCAAGTCACAATCAATCAACAACGTGCGACGGCCCGCAGTCGCCATGGCGAACGCCAGAGAGGCCGCCACAGTCGTCTTGCCTTCTTCTGACGCTGTGCTCGTGACAACCACCGACCGCGGAGGAGTCCCTCGATCAAGAGACTCGAGGTTGCGCCGGATGATGCGAAAGGCCTCGCGGTCGGCCTCGGAGTCCTTGCCGGTGCGGTTCGCACCGTACGCAATCCTCCCCATCATCGGGTTCCGTACATGACCAATCACCGGAAGGCGGAAATATGACTCGACGTCGCGCGGATTGCGCAGGCGTCGATCCATCGAATCACGGAAGAACGCCAACCCGATCGCGAGGAGCAGGCCGAGAACGAGGCCGATGAGCACGCTGCGCGACGTCGTCGGCGAGACCGGGCTGCCTGGTGGCTCCGCCGCCTTCTCGATCTGCGCGCTGCGGGCGAACTTGCTGAGCGTATCCAGACGTGCGAGCTCTTGCTGGTAGAAGAGGAGCTCGTCGGGCGACAGACGACCATTCGAGCCGCTGCCGTTTCTCGCAATTTGTTTCCGCGTGTTTGCCGCGACGGCGGCGAAGCGAGCTCGGGCCTGTTGGTTGCCCTGAGTGGTGACTACGCTCGCTACCGCATTGGCGAGCGCGGCGGCGAAGGTCGGGCTCGATGATTGGGCAGTGATGTCAAGGAGCCCGGATGCCGTCGACACGAGGCTCGATATCCCGCCGGCAAGAGAACCGATGGGCAGCGGCGTGTGCAGTGTGCGCTTGACCTGCTCCATGATGTCGCGACGGGTGAGCGTTTCCGAGCCTCGGACGCCAGCTGCGCCGGCGACTCGACGGAGTTGGTTCCGAGTCCGACGAGCGACAGGTCTTGCGTCGGATCCTGAAACGCCACCGCAGCGTTCGCCTCATAGACCGGCGTCTGCCGCTTCGCGGCCGCATATCCGGCAGCGGCGCCGATAACGGCGATCAACACGATCGCGACGCGGTACCGACGGAGAACCCGAAGATAGTCCCGCAGCGTCAGGTAACGCGCGGAATGGCCGCTGATTCCATCGTCAGTACTTCCTTTGTCATCCTTTGGCTGTCGCGCGCAAAGACGTCATTCCCCTGTCCTGCCCCCCGTGAAGGTAGCACGCTGCGATTTTCTAGCGTGCAGGCTGAGATCCAGCCGTGCGCGTGAGTGTCCCGCTGTCAGGGCGCCAGTCGGGCGGCAGCGCACTGCGGCGTGCGCGATACCTCGCCGATATAGGACGAGTTCCTCCCAGCCCTTTGCCGTGCGCAGGCGTTTCAGAACATCGCGCGGGCCCTGTCGAGGACGGGGGTAGCGCGGTCCGAACGGCACGAAGTACGGCTCCCCGCGTTCGAGGATCTCAAAGCCTGCCTGCTCGATCATCGAGTGCAGCGCGGCGAGGTTAGGCTGCCACCACCACACGCGGTCCTCCGGCGTCCAGTCGCGCGGTCGGCGTGCGGGGGCGCAGCTTGCTCAGCACGTACTCGATGCAGTCGTTGAACACGACCTCGCCGCCCGCGACCGTACGGATGCGCTCGAGTGCGCCGACCGGGTCCCGAAGGTGGAGCAGGAGCGAGCCGACGAACACGAAGTCGAAGGAGCCGAGCAGCTCGGGCGACATCTCGTAGACAGTCAGCTCGTGTCGCTGCACTGACGAGCCGAGAGCGTCGCGGGCGATCGGGAACCCATTGCCGTTGCGCTTGATCGTCTCCAGGTTCTCCTTGCCGCCGTCGTACGATTCCTTGATCCGTGTCCGCGCCGGCCAATCCCACCGATAGGGATCGGGCACGTCGACTGCGTGGACCTCAGCAGCGCCACGGCGCTCCATCTCGAAGGCCCAGAAGCCGTCCCATGTTCCGATGTCGAGACAGCGCAGGCCGGCAAGAGAGGCTGGCATTGGTACGCGATCGACGACGGGCCGCGTATCGACCCAGCCGGGTGTGAGAACGCCGGGGGCGAGCTCAAGCGTGTGGTACCAGTCGTGATTGCCTGCGATGCGCCGTTCGAGGTCAGCGCGATCGGTGCTGGGTTGAGTCACGCCCATGAGACGGGAGGAAAGCTACCGGACTACCCTTCCATCTGCCGCCATGGAAAGCTCGGCATGCACTCTCAGCGTGATCGTGCCGGTCCGCAACGGCGCGCACTCGGTCCCTGCGCTGTTGGGGAGCCTTGAAGCACAGACGCTCGCGCGCGAGCGCTTCGAGGTCATCGTCGTCGACAACGACTCTTCCGACGCCACAGCGGAGATCGCTGCCGCGTGGGGCGCGCGCGTCGTCCACGAGCCGATCGCGAACCGTTCACGTGCTCGCAACCGCGGAGCCGCCGAGGCGCGGAGCACGCTGTACGCGTTCACCGATGCCGACTGCGTCGCTCAACCGATGTGGCTCGAGGCGCTGCTCGCCGCTGCCGACCTCGGCCCGCTGGTTGCGGGCGACGTGAAGCTCCGGGTCCGCCCCAATCCCAACGCGATCGAGCGCTTCGAGGCGCTCTGGCGCTTCGGCCAGAAGAGCTGGGTCACCCAGCAGGGATGGGCGGCAACGGCCAACCTGCTAGTGCACGCCGAGGCATTTGACGCCATCGGCGGGTTCGACCCGACGTGGCGGCACATAGGCGAGGACGCGGACTTCTGCCTGCGAGCGCGAGCGCTCGGTTATCAGCTTGCGTTCTGCCCGGAAGCAGTCGTCGAGCACGTGGGCGAGCGCGAGCTACGGCCGATGCTGAAGCGCTTCTTCCTCCATGGCTATTCGGTGAACCAGGCCTTCTACCGGCTCGGTGCCGGTATCGAGCGTGGCGCGATCCCGCTCCCGGCTTTGATCGGAGATCGAGCTCTGCGCCAGATCGGTCACTCGTCCGAGCGCTTTGATCCAGCGCGAGTGGCGGCGGATGGCTCGGCTCGCGCGTCTGGGCTACATCGCCCGCATTGCTGGCTCAGTCTGGGCCGAGGTGGTGCACGCACGGTGAACGGACGGCCCAGGCCCGCGCGAGTGATGCTCGCCTGTTCGGGGCTCGAGCACACCCACCGCGGATTCGAGTCATTCGCACGCGAGTGCTTCGATGTCCTCCGTGACGAACCGCTGCTCGATCTCGAGCTGGTCAAGCGACCGGTCCGGATGGCGACCGCGAACGAGCGGTGCGTGCGCTCAAGCGCGACGACCGTCTGGCCCGTGCCCTTGGACGACTGTGGCACGGCGCGTTGCAGGTGGAGCAGCTCGCGTTTGCACTCAGCCTCCAGCGCGAGATTCTCCGTCGCCGGCCCGATGTCATCTACTTCAGCGAGTGGTACACGGGGAAGGGCCTCGCCGCGCTGCGGAAGCTCAACCGGCAGCAATACGCATTGGTGCTCTCGAACGGGTCGATGCTGGCGGAGGGGTTCGACCATTTGACCGGGTTCATCAGCACACCGCCCCGATGCTCGAGTACGTCCTGGCCAAAGGCGCGGATCCTGCCAAGCACATCCTCTTGCCGGTCGCATTCGACATCAGGCCGGTCGCGGACATCCCGAGACCGAGGAGCGTCGGGCGCTGCGAGAGCGACTTTGGCTCCCGATCGATCGCACGATTCTGATCAGCGTCGCTGCTCTCAACCGCTCGCACAAGCGTCTGGACTACCTGATCGAAGAGGTCGCAAGCCTACCCGAACCGCGGCCTTTCGTGCTGCTCGTCGGCGCGCCCGAGCCCGAGACTGACGGCATCCGCTCCCTCGCCGCTGAGCTCCTTGGCGAGGAGGGTCACAGCATCAGGACCGTTACGCGGCCCGAGGTCGACCTACTCTTCGGGCAGCGACAGTTCGCGCTTGCTCGCTGGCGGAGGGCCTTCCGCGCGCGCTGATAGAGGCGATGGGCCATGGGCTTCCGTGCCTAGCTCACGACTACGCGGTCGCCGACTATGCGATGGGCGGTCACGGCCTACTCGCCGACTTCCGACAGCGGGGGCGCTTACTGGATTGATCGGCGAACGTGGCGCAGGGGATCCTGCGGAGCGGCACCGCTTCGTCTACGAGAATTTCAGCTGGGACCCTCTCCAGCCGCGGTACGTGGAGATGCTCCATGGTGCGGTCGGGCGGGCGGACTTCGGCAGCCCTACGGTGCGCTGACGCACGACGCGCTCAGGCCCGCTGCACGAGCAGCAGCATCGGTTGACGCGTCCAAATCCGGGCGATATCGTCAGCGCGCCTACCGATACAGGTATGAAGTGTTTGGGTCACTCCGGGAAAGTCACCTCCGTAGTCATGGAATGCAGCAACGCCACCAGGTGAGAGTGGTGCCCACACACGTTCGAAATCCGAAAGTACGTCCGCCGGAATATGGCTGCCGTCAACGAACGCAATGCCAACCGATCGGTCGGGATTTCGACCGAGGTGGAGTCACCGGCATCACGGTAGATTTGCGTACCCGCGTGTGACTTCGTCGAACACCTCGCGTTGGTTCCGATCTCCGATGAGGTGAACGTAGAGCTCCGCCGATTGTCCAGCCTTGGACGGTGGTGGTGGGATCGAAGTCAGGCTCAAAGACGGCTAACGCGATCACTCGTTTGCCCGCGGAGTGGCGCGAACCAGCCACACAGCTTTGCGGTTCCGCCACCCAGTAGAGCACCGATCTCGAGCACATCGCCGTCCACGTGTCGAGTTTCTGACCCTCTATCTCTTCGAGTAGCGTCTCATAGCCAAGGGAATCAGACCAAGGGGGAGGAGGAACGAATCCCCATCTCCGCTGGAACCTGCGTGTGCGAAGCTCCGTCTGGACGGTGTTCTGGTTGTCGAAGCGCATGGAGCGGCAATTAGGTGGATGTGTTCGCTGGAAGCTCTGCGGGTTCGTCGCCCGGAGGACCGAAGTATTCGATTGGCCGAGCCGGCGCGCCAACCGCCACCGTGTAGGCGGGTATCGGCCGGCTGACGACCGAGTTTGCGCCGATGAATGCGCGCCGTCCGATGTTGGCCATGATCGTGCACTTGGTCGTGATCACCGCGTCGTCGTCGATCCGCAGCGGCGTGAACTCATAGCCTTGCTCGAGCATCGGTTGCGAGAGGTCGCGGAAGCGGTGTTGGCCGTCGAGCAGGATCGTCGTCTGGCCGAACATGCAGCGCTCGCCGATGTCGATCGTCGTCGTGCACTGGATCAGAACCGAGTAGGTGAAGACGGTTCCCGAGCCGATCGTGACGCGTCCCGTGGCGGACACCTCCGCCCGGAAGTCGCGGCGGAACTCGACGTCGTCGCCGACGATGAAGCTTCCGTTCTCAGGGATGAACAGGCTGAAGCCGGGGCCGACGCGCACATTGCGGCCGAACCTGATGTCGGCGAGGGGATGGCGGAAGATCACCCACCGCTGGCGCAGCCACGACATTAGCCTGGGGCCTGCCAGTAGCCGAGCCAGATCGACAGCCACTGATGGAGCATTCGGACCGCTCGGCGTGGCAGCTCGCGCAGCCTCGGACGCGCGGGTGCCACTACTGCCCTCGGCGGCGCCCGCCGCCTCCCACTCGGCCAGAAACTCCGGCGCGAGCTGCTGCCTGCACACGAGGTCGTAGCTGCGCCACACGAAGCGTCCAAGCCAGGGCACGCCGGGGCGCACGAACCGAGCCAGACGCGCCGAGCGCCCGCGCGCGACAGGGGCGGCCGCTGCGGCCCGGAAGCGCTCGTAGAAGTACGCCCGCTCGCCAGGGTAGAGCTCAGTGAACCGGCGCTCGGCCTGCGCGATCCGCCGCAGGTTGCGTCGCCAGCCGTCGAGCTTCTCGGTCTTCAAGTGCTCGCCGACCGCTGCTTCGTTGTAGAGCAGCTTGAAGCCGTGGTCGGACATCCGTCGCGCCAGCTCGAGGTCCTCGTAGCCGAACGGGAACCGCTGCTCGTCGAAGCCGCCTACCCGCTCGAGCATCGCTCGCTTTACCGAGACGTTGCAGCTGTAGAACCGCTGCCACCCGGCTTCGTCGCTGTCGATTCCCCGTAGTCGAACTGCATTCCCTTCTCGAGCCAGCGCATGAACGGCGTGACCCTCACCTGCGGCGACCAACGCACCTTCCCGAGCACACCCACCTCCGGTTCGGGATGGCGCCGGTGCCAGGCCCGATGTTCGGCGACCAGGTGCCTCGGGGACGATGTCGTCATCCAGGAAGAGGATCAAGGCCGCCTGCGCCGCGTGCCAACCCGTGTTGCGCGCGGCCGACGCGCCGGGGCACGCCGCCTGGAGCACCTTCAGCCCGGGAGCGAGCTGGAGTCCCGAGCGAGCCTGGGATCGCGCCGTAGGCGTCGAAGACGACTATCACCTCGGCGTCACGGAGGTGGGGCTGTTGCTGCTCGAGGCCGGTGATAACCGTCTCGAGCGACTGCGACAGGCCGAGCGTCGGGATCACGATGCTGATCTGGGGCACGGCTAACGAGCTACCTCACGTGCTCCAGGATGTGGCGCGGCCGCAGGCCGACCATGTGGGCCCGCGACGCGTTGGGCATGGCGCTGAGCGCGGCCCGAAGGCTGCTTGCCGACCAGCGCTCCGGGAAGCGCACGGCCGCGCGCAGCAGGAAGCCGACGACGTTCAACGCGGCGACCAAGCGGGCAATCGGAGCCCTCGACGCCGCGCGATCCACGCGTATGTGCTCGCATGCCACCGAGATGCCGCGCATCGCCCCACGCCTTGGTGGCCGCCGATTCGGCGTGAAACACGCGCGCGTCCGGCATGTACCGCGTACCAGCCAGCGCGCCGAAACCGCCAGCCGAGGTCGAGATCCTCCGCATACATCCATTGATCCTCATCAAATCCCCGACCTGATCCCATGCCGACCGGCGGACGAGTAAGAAGGCGCCGACTGCCCACGATACCTCGCGCTCCTGGTCGCGATCGAAACCGCGATCGATGCCCCAGTATCGCGCCAGGCGATCGCTGAGGCGGATCGCCCGGGACACATACGCGAGTGTGAACGCGATCGTCGGAAACGGATAGACGGAATGCTGGGTTCTGCCGTCGGGCAGGATGAGCCGTGGAGCGATCACGGCCGCCTCGGGATGACGTTCGCCCTTCGACACGAGCCGGGAGAGGGCACCGGGACCAATCCGAACGTCCGCGTTGGAGGGCGCCAGCCACGCACCCGTGCGCGCCGCGACTGCATTCACCGCCTCCCCAAAGCCGAGGTTCTCGCCGATGCGATCAGTTCACCCAGGGGAAGCGCTCCCGGACGAGCTCGGCAGAGCCATCGGTGGAGGCGTTGTCGAGCACCCAGACGTCAGCGAGACCGGCGCGCATGTCGTCACACAGCGAGGCCAGGCAGTCGGCGAGCAGCGCTCGCGTATTCCACGACACGACCGCGACCGTCACCTGCGGCCGGTCCGTCCTGTCGTGAGGCGGCCTTCACCTTACACCGTGACGCGTCTCCGGGCCAGTGCCCGATCGTCGTGTCTGATCGCGACATAGTTCGGACCGATGAAATCCTCGTCAGTGACGGTATAAGCCGAAGGTCCACAGAGCGCGGGAAGACCTTGCCAACTACGTAACCACGCGCGTCGAAGTACTCGTAGAAATCGCGCAGAAGGTCCTTTGTGTAGACGGAACCGACCCCATACTCGAACTGTACCATTCGTACGCGTCCGGATCCGAGCAACTCGCTGAAGCCGCGGAGCACATCGGTTCCTTACCTTCTGTATCGATTTTCAAGAGGTCGATTTCCTCGATGCCATTGTCTCTGCAGTACGCGTCTCCGGTGGTAACGTCAGCTTCAATCACCTGTTTTGCAATGTCAGGAGCGAAGCTAAGCGGGACATCCAGCATCGAAGATAGCTCTGGGGTATCTGGATAAACATCACGTCAACCGTCCCTGGACGATCCGCTAGGCCCACCGGATTCACTCTGACTGTTGGCGATTCACGAATCGGAGCGTCAGCTCTGCGGCGACTGAAGGCACTATCTCAAAACAGTGGATGGATGCGCCTGGAGCTACAGCAGCCGCGTGGGCTGTCCAGTTACCAACGTTCGCCCCGACATCAAATATACAGCGAGGCTCTAGGCTAGCCATCGCCTCAGGAGTCGGAACTCACCATTCGTCCGGGCGTCGTAGTCAAAGTTGCGGTATGCGAGTAAGTACTGCCAGCAGAGCTTTGCGAGCCGCGTGAGGTAGCGGTTGTCGCGGTGTGCGGCAATGAACACTTGGACAGCGGAAGCCACAGCTAGCGGGAAGCTATCCGGCTACGGTGGCCGGTGTCGGTCGAGGTCCCGGCGCAGCGGGCTCCGCGAGGACGTCGCACCAAGCACGCCGGCACAGGCCAGTACGACAATGAGTGGCTCGATCGGCGCGCGGTATCGCGTCCCGCCTTCGACCGTGAACACCACCGACATCGCCAGCGCGAGCGCAGCGACGCCGAGCAGGAGCGAGGAGCGACGCCGGGCGCGCCACAAGCCGACCAATGCCAGCGGCAACAGAACGAGGTAGCAATCCAAGCCGAGATTGGTGACGAAGCGGCTACGTCCTTCGAACGGCACCTCCGCGAGTGAGTGGGAGCGACGGCGGACATCCCAGAGCCGCGAGAGCCCGTTCCAGAAGAACGCCGAGAAGAGCGCCGTCGGATGCTTGGAGATGTACGAGGTACCGGCATGGATCAAGCGCGAGCGCAGGACGACGTCGCTCAGGGGGTGGCGAGGGTTGAACAGCGGGGCAACGTTCGGGGGCAAGTCCCGCCAGGCATACGGATTGACCGGATCGTGGGCCGCCTGCGAATTGAACGTCCCATACAGGGCGGCATCCTGCATCGAGATCGGGACGAAGCCGTGCAGCACGATCGCGTTGCGAATCGTCCACGGCGCGACCACGAGCACGGCCGTCAAAGTCGCCACCGCTGTCAGTCCCAATCCGCGGCGCCAGCCGGCCGCCACGCACCAGGCGGCAACTGCGCAAAGAATCAAGACCTCGCTAGTGGGGCGCACCAGAAGCCCTACCCCGCAGAGCACGCCGAACCCCACCGCTCGGCGCCAAGTCGGAGGTCTCGTGAGGATCACGATCAGCGCCGCCACTGTCACTGGCGTGGCGAGCGATTCCGGATAGAGAAGCTCCTCGTACTGCCACGCGAGCGGATACAGCGCGACCACGAACGCCGCGACTTCGCGACGCGTGCCCCAAACAGGCGGCGCGCGAGTACCCAAGTCAGCGTGATCGTGAGCGCACCTAGCGGTATCTGCACGAGCCGCACGGCGAGCGGGTGGTGTCCGAGCAGCGCGTACCAGATGCCCACCCAGGCCGGGTAGGCGGGCGCTTCCACGCCCCTGCGTGTAGGATTCCGTACGGCACCGGGATCCAGAACCAATGCCCGTGGGAGATCAACAGTCCCTCAGCGTCGTACTCGGGAGCGTCGCCAGCGAGCTGGTAGTGGCGCGTCAAGAGCACGTATGCGAGTCGAACCACAAGGCCAAGCGCGATCGCGCCCCCAAGCAGCCACCACTCCCGGGCACTCGTTTCTGGTACGCCCGTTAGCTTTCCGATCACCCGCACGACGGACAAAGACAAGCAGATGACAGACGCGCTCGCGCACGGCCCCGACACAGCCCTGCGCAGCGAAGTAGAAGCGCTGAAGTGGTATCACACGATCGAGCTTCCCGGGGGCATTGTCACACCGGGCGAGTACGACACCCGCCAAGCCGCCCGGAAGATCCCGTTTCCCGCCAGCCTTGTCGGGATGCGCTGTCTGGATGTGGGTACCCATGACGGGTTCTGGGCGTTCGAGATGGAGCGCCGAGGGGCGGCCGAGGTGATCGCGATCGACCTCGACGATCCCAGCCAGATGGACTTCTCAGAGCCCGTGGGGTTGATGGCGGAAGCGCTCGGCGAGCGCCGCGAGCGGCCGGCCGCTTTCGCGTGCGCCCACCGCGCCCTGCATTCCAGGGTAACCAGGCGCGATCTGTCGGTGTACAGCCTTTCCCAAGCCGACGTGGGCGAGTTCGACTTTGCGTTCATTGGAACGCTCCTCCTGCACCTGCGCGAGCCGCTGCGTGCGCTGACCGCGATAAGCAAGGTGCTCCGCCCCGGCGGCCGCCTGCTCGTCAACGATGCCGTGTCGGGCAGCCTGTCGCTGCTGCATCCCCGTCGACCGGTCTACACCCTGCCGCTGTTGCCAGGCGGCCTACTGGTGGCCCCTAACGCGCAAGGGCTACGCCGCTACGTCGAGAAGGCGGGATTCCGGCGATCGCTCTGGCCGACCGTACCTGTTGCCGCGGGGACCAGGTATCGGACGCGATCCGCTCCCGCGCACCAAGACCAATTTCGTCTGGCGGGCGATACTCGAGCGGGCGATGGTCCATGGGTGGGTACTCGGCGAGGCACCGGGCCCGGCTTAGCGCGCTGATCTCGCAGCGGCGGCCATCGATCGGTCATCCAATAGGATCACCGAAATGTCGGTCGGAGACGCACGAGTTGCACGCATCGCGCGCGTCGTCTGTGACCTCGCTGGGGGCTCTCCCAAGGGGCTGAGGATCCTGGATCTCGGTTGTGACCGGGGCAACTTCGCCCTTGAGCTTGCCCAGCTCGGCGCGGCAGAGGTTGTCGCCGTCGACGCGCGCGACCACATCCAGCATGGTGTCGCGCGCCGAGGATGCTCTCGGAATAGAAAATGTTCGCTTCGACCAGCTGGACGTGCGAAAGATTAACGCAGAGAGCCATGGAACATTTGACGTTGTGCTGTGTCTCGGCATTCTCTACCACCTGGACGTCCCAGATGTATTTCAGTTTGCTGAGACCGTCGCACGTGTTACCCGCCGGTTCGCAATCATCGAATCCAAATTAGCCTCTCGAGACGGCGTAAGGTCCGCTACGACGGCAACGAGTATTGGGGGAAGGACTACCCAGAGGATGTGTCCCAGCGGGGAGCTTCGATCGACAACCCGACAAGTTTTTGGCCGACCAGAAGCTTCCTTCTGAACCTACTTCAGTCGGTTGGCTTTACGACGGTATCCGAAGTACACCTACCTACGGTCCCCGTCGTGAACGCCTGGTGTGATCACGTGGTGCTGATCGCCGTCAAGGGAGACGCTCAACCGTTCGACCCGCCGAACGCGGCGTTGTGGCCCGAGCGACTCCGGCGCGAGGCCAGCCCTACGCAGGGGCTGCGGTGGCGCATCACCGAGCGCCTTCACCGACTAGAGGCGGAGGCATGCCAGCCATATTTCGTCCGCCCGCGCCATTGTGTCCCCCCAGCCTACGGTGTAAGCTCGCCGATCCTGGGGCAAGCAACGAATATTTCGACCGTCGTCAGCCGGCTAACGGCGTTTGCGTTTTTGATCGCCGCAGCGGGCGCGGCTGTGCTCATCTGGCACGCGGGCCGTCACGCCTCGTTCATCGTCGACGAGTGGAGTTTTATCGAGTACCGGCGCGCTGGGCTGCGCTCTCTCGTGACCGCCTACAACGGCAATCTGGTGGCCACAGAGCTGTCGATCTATCTTGTGGTGTTCGCTCTGTTCGGGATTGGCGATTACGGCCCGTATCGGGCGGTGTCAATCGTCCTGCACCTGGCATGTGCGGCGGTGTATTCGTCTACGCTCGATCCCGGGTTGGACCCGTTCTGGGACTTGCAGCTGCCCTCCTCGTCCTGCTCCTGGGACAGGCCTCCGAAATCCTTTACTACCCCGGGGCGCTCAATCACGTTCTCGTACCGACGTGCTTCGTATTTGCTCTACTTTGTCTTGACCGGGAGACTCTGAGCGGCGACCTTATCGCCGCGCTGGCGCTCGGGATTCGGGCTCGCCACGTACGCATCTGCTCTCCCGCTGACGGCCGCGATCGTCCTTGGCAGTGGGGTACGGAGGCAGTGGCGACGCCTATGGGTGCCGGTAGGCCCGCTGGCGCTCTTTGGCCTCTGGGTCCTCACGGTCCGTGGTATGTCGCTACCGGCAAGTGTGATCAACCAGCCAGGAGCCAGCCGTGTTGACGCTATGGGTGGTGCTGGGAAGACGAGTGTTGTCCTGCACAACCTGCACCTTGTTCCTGCCTATGTTCACTCGTTGGCCGCCAACGTGATCGGCGCTCTTACCCGGCACCTCCGGAAGCCTGGCCCGCGCTCTCGCTATCTGCTTGCTGATCGTGGCGGTGGTTTGGGCAGGAATCGGCGTTTTTCGTAGGCGAGTTGGCCGTTTACGGTCCAGTGCCGCCACGGCTCGCGTCCTAACTCTCGGGGTGGCGCTGGGATTGTTTTGGCTACTCGATGCCTTGACCAGAGCGCAGTACCACGCGCCCAACGCATCCCGTTACTTATACGGCGGCGTGGTCCTGGCGCTCGTTCTTATTGCCCAGGTGTGCGCTCCGGCAATGGGTCGACTCCGGGGCCGGACACTGGTCACCGTGACTGTCGGTGTACTGGCCGTTTCCCTCGTGATCGTTGTCCACAACACCCGTGTCCTCGTACAACAGGGCAAGGCGTCGGATCACTAGGGACCAACACGCGGGCCGCGCTCACGGCGCTGGAGCTCGCCCGCGGCCGCGTGGCGCCTGGATACGCACCCGGGCCCTCGATCGGGCTGCGCGCTGGTAAACAGCTCGGTCCGCAGATCACGCTGGTGCAAGTCACCGCCGGCCAATACTTCGCGGCGACCGAGGATCTGGGCTCACCGGCACTTACGCCGCAGGAGCTCAGGCGCGCTCCCGAGTCAGGTCGGCTCGCCGCGACAGAGTCCTGGTGAGCGCGTTGCGACTGAATCCGGATGTTCAGCGCGGGCAGGTCGAGCCCGGTCGTTCGGCCCCCTCAATCACCGCTGGCCGGCCGGCTGGAAAATAACTCGCCATGCCGACTGCGTCTCGGTAGGGACAGACGATACGGGCGGATCGTTGGTCGCGACCTTACTCCCCGGCGTGCTGGGCATCGAGAACCAGAGCAACAAACCGCTGAGGCTTGCCCTCTATCGCTTTGCCGATCAGCCGCAATCCGCCCTCGGGTGGGCAGGCAACCCAAGGGACACGCAGATCCGGTGATCCCCCGGGATATGACGCCACTCCCTGGAAAGCCGCAGTCGCCGGCGTCGGAGGGTTCGCCCTCTGCGGGCTCTCGTCTCGCCACTGATGCGTGTGTCCGATCATGATCGGGGAGCGTGACGGGTCGAATCAGGCGAGTTGCGTACGCCGGGGCGCCAGATATCCAACCGCCTCCCGAAGTAGTGGGCGTTCCAGGGCCACCGTAGCGAGGATCGTGAGCGCGACATACGAGGCAAATACGGCAATTGCCGCCGCGAGACTGTGCTCGGATCCGTTGAGCGCACGAAAGGCGAGGATCGGCGCAGCGGCCAGCGCGGTTGGAGCGAAGGCGCGCAGAAGATGCCTGAGGATCTGGAATCCTTCGAAGAACCGCGTCAGCAGGACGCCTCGCATCCCGAGGCCGACCGCTTCCCCGATCGCAAACGCATAACCAAGGCCGATCAGGTGGTCGCTGTACATCAAGGGAATGGCGGCGGCGATCACGACGACAGACGTAACCAACGCAAGGATCGCAATCGGCCAAGTGCGCGGCTGGCTTCGAAGAACGCACCCCAGTTGTAGCCGACGTGGTGTACTGCGGTAGTGAGCCCGACGATCGTGAGCAGGGGTACAGCCGGCAACCACTGACGACCGAGGACGAACTGCACAAGATCAGAGCCAAAGAGGGACATGCCCACTCCGAATGGCACAGCCCAGATCAGAGAAAGTCGATTTGACTTGACGAAAATCTCGGACAGGAGCTCGACGCGATCACGGACCGCGCACACCGCAGGGTAGAGCGTGTCCGTCACGATGTTGTCTGCCTGGTCGGTGAACTGGACGAGGCTCCCGACCAGTGTGAACAGTACCGAGACCAGCGAGCCCGAGTGGGGTCGCGCCCACCAGAAAGATCACCTGAAACAGCGCAAGGCCTGCCACCCCAGCGATGAGAAGGGGCGCCGAAAACCCGACGTAACTTCGCAGCGTTCCCCGGCGATAGCGCAGCGTGAGTCGTACGGACACGCACGTACCGCGACGATCGCGCCAGCCCACGATCCAGCGATCGCCCCGACAACAAAGCACCAATAGCCGGCCCCGATAACCGCGAGGACAATCGTCAACACAGTCGCCACGATTGGCTCGATCGCCTGTAATGTCCGCTGTCGGCGATAGTCCATGCGCCTGTAGAATGCCGCGAGGGAAATTGCAACGCCGTGGCTGGAAGCAACAGAAGCATCGTCAGCCCGGGCGCGATTACGGTTGTGTCCAGTCAGCAGAGCGAACGCGATGACGATCACCGCCGCGATGGGAGCCGCTGCGGCCGCGTAGATGCATTCCACTGTGACGCCTCCTGAAAGGCTCGCTCCTGGTCATCATCGGATTGCTGGACGTACTTCTCACCGGCACCGAAGACCCATTTCAGGGCCGAGTGCCGTCCAAAGCGTCAAGCCAATCAGGCCCCAGACCCCGTAGTCGGCTCTCGTGAGGAACGCCGCGACCACCAGCCCCTACGGCGCTGGCTCCAACGAGCCCGATCTGGTACGCGCCGTTGATCAGCATTCCATGCGCGGTGTGGCGACGGAGATCAGAGATCCAGGACCCGCGACCCTCCCGGGCGCCGTACGCCTCCTCGCCGTCCTTGGCCGCCGGCTTCGTAACGTTGGTCTCTGTCATCGCAACGTCAGCGGTGGCGGGCGTGAGTCCCTAGCGCGGCCTCGCGACTGTTTCTCCCAGAGGCGCGCAAGTCCAATGATACCTTTCCGGCTATGGCCCTTTCGGCAAGGTCGGTTGAGGCGCTCCGTGCGGAGGTCGACTCGATGGAGTGGTACCACACGATGGAGCTCGCTCCAGAGATCGTAACTCCCGGCTGGTTCGATACCCGCAAGGTTGTCCGAGAGCTGCCATTCCCCGCCTCCCTTGTCGGAAAACGCTGTCTCGATGTCGGGACCTTCGATGGCTTCTGGGCGTTCGAGATGGAACGCCGTGGCGCTGAGGAAGTTGTAGCGATGACGTAATTAACCTTGAGAATGTCGATTGGCCGCCGAATACGGTTCCAGAGACGATCAGGCGATCAGCCAGCGCAAAGGCACCGGCGTGGTTTCGAGTTAGCGAAGGAGTCGCTTGACTCGTCTGTAACCCGCCATGAACTGAGTGTCTACGACGCTGACGCCGATGCGCTCGGCACGTTTGACTTCATCTACTTGGGAAGCCTCTTGCCGCATTTGCGGGACCCCGTGCGCGCCCTCGACCGGTTGCGGCAGGTGTGCCGAGGAGAGTTATTGATTGTCGACAACATCGATCTGATGCTGACGTTACTGTTTCCTCGGCGCCCGACGGCTTCCCTTGATATGCGCGGTAGGGCGTGGTGGTGGATTTGCAATGCCGCGGGCATTGCACGATTGGCGGAAGCCGCCAGATTTCGCGTGGTGGGCACGCCAAAGCGGGTCTTTATGCCGCCTGGGTTGGGGCAGCCCCTGCCTCCCGCCCACCCGAGCATGATTCTGACCGAGTCGGGGCGCGAGAACATGCTGAAGCGGCTGCGCGGGGATCCACATCTAGCACTGCGCGCCGTCCCCGCGTGACAGCGGAATGACCGAACCCTCGGTCAGCGTGATCATCCCGGCACGCGATGCCACGCCTACGCTCGAGCGTACGCTCGAGGCACTCCGCGGGCAGCGCCTCGACGAGAGCGTTCGAGGTAATCGTCGTTGACGATGGCTCGCGTGACGAGACTCCCGCGCTCGTCACGCAATATGAGCCGTTCGTGAAACTGGTCCGCAACGACCGAAGCCAGGGGGCCGGGGCTGCTCGCAACCGAGGAGTCCGCGCCGCGCGCGCCCCGGTGCTCGCCTTCACCGATTCGGATTGTTTCCCAGCCCCCGAATGGCTCGCACACGGCCTCGAGGCCATCGTCAAACGCCGATCTCGTTCAGGGCGCCGTGCGCCCCGACCCGCTCGCGATACGCACGCCGTTCGACCGGACCCTCTCGTCGAGAACGATGGCGGCTTCTACCAGACGGCGAACCTCATGGTTCGACGCGAGGCCTTCGACACTGTCGGCGGGTTCAGGGATTGGACGCTCGAGCGGTCCGGCTGGTGGCGATTTTCGCCTGACGGACCTAAGCGCCTTGCATCACAGCGGCCGATCGGTGAGGACACCCTGTTCGCATGGACAGCGTGCCGGCAGGGCGCTAGAAGCGCTTTCGCGCCTGACGCGCTTGTCCACCACGCTGTCGTCCCCGGAGGCGTCCGCGATGCGATGGCAGACCGCTGGCACTGGTCCAGGGACATGGCCGCCCTCGCGCAGCTCGGTGCCCGAACTGCGCGAGGGAACCTTCTACCGCCGCTGGTTCTTTGCGGACTGGACGGCACAGTTCGATCTCGCTGTCGCGGCACTCGCCGCTGCCCTAATCACTCGGCGCAGGCTGTGGCTGCTTGGCGTCTTCCTTACATCAACCGACTTCGACGAGAGGCCATGCTGTACCTCGATGGACGAGAATCGCGCCTATCGGCGATCTGCCGAGCGGCCACACACGTGTTGGGGTCCTCGGCTGTAGACGCGGCGACCCTCGCGGGCCTGCTCGCGGGCAGTATCTCCTCGCGCTACCTCCTCTTGTGACTGCGGAACGGTGGTGCGAGCGATCACCGCGTCCGGATGACGGCTGCTGACGTCTGCCGTCATGCATGCACCTGGGCGAGCAGCGTGAACTGGCTATCCTGAGTCGGATGTTGAGATCGAAATGTTGGGCGCGCGCGAGTCATCCGCACGCGTTACCGGAGAGGGTCCATCACAGTGCCCACGTATCTCAGGTGTCCACGTAGTGTTCAAGCACCCGGGTAGTGAGCCATCCATGGGAGGAGTCTGAACCGAGCTTCGGGAGTTCTTTGACCAGCGTACCCTCGCGGCGTTGAGTGACCGTCAAGTCAAGGCAGTGGAATATCTGCATGGGGTGTTTGCTCGGCTGTTCGACGCGCTGCATCGAACACCTGGGTCATCATCACTTCCGGCTACGGTGAGCTGTTTGGCGAGAAGCGCGACTTCGGCCACGGACCGATCGCCCACGAGAAGGGTTTTGAGGTGCCGTTTGTCGAGGGTTTGGCGGTTTGAGGCATGCCGCCCGTCGATCGCGCGCAGCGACCCAGCATCTTGTTGCTCGTGCTCAACACGCTTCGCGCCGATGCCCTCGAGCCGTCCGGAGCGCCCAGCGGCATAGTCCTGCGTTGGCGGATTTGGCACGGAGGGGAATGGCGGTCCCGCATGTGCGCTCGACAGCTAGCTGGACACTGCCGTCGCACATCTCGATGTTCACTGGAAAGCTCGCGCGCGGCTTGGGCTTGTCAGGCGCCTGACGGGTCGCCGGAGAGCGCCGCGCCGGTTGTGCGGGAGCAGCGAGACTGGTTTCTGCCCGAGATCTTGGGCCGTGCTGGATACGCCACAGCTGGTGTCAGCACAAACGTTTGGGCTGGCAAGCAGAGCGGGTTCGACATGGGCTTCGGCGATTTCATCGAACTCGATAGCTCGCGCCACAACCTGCTGGGAGGACCCAGCGTTCGTCAACGGCTGAAGTGGGACTGGGAGGGGGCGCGAGCCCGAGCAGACGACGGCGCAGGCCGGCGGCTGAGGGCCTGATCCATCCATCGGGCGTGGATCTCGAGTCGTCCCTTCCTTGGTTCGTGAATCTGGTCGAATGCCACTCCCCAATATGCCGCGACGCCGCACATGGCGCGTCCCCTGCTCACGCGGCTCCGGTCGCCGATCGGGACCCCGTTTCTCACCTTCGAAGCGCTCACCCGCGTGCGCCTCGGCAACCTGAGTGTTCCGGGTGGTGCGCTTGCGCGGATGCGTCGCATGTACGCTGGCCACTGCTCCACCGATGGCTGGTTTTAACGTTCTGGGCCCTCGCGGATGTGGGTGTCCTCGACGACCGCTCCGATCGCTGCTCGGATCACGCGAGAACTTCGGCGAGGGCGGCCGATGGCGCATTTGTTGTCAGTCGACGACCGGCTGCTGCGCGTGCCGTTCATCGTGTGAGGGCACTCGAGCATGAGTTCTTGGGATGCCCAGCTGGCGGAGCTGCCGGCGCGGCTCGCGGCGGCAGCCGGTCTGAACGGCACCCTTGGCGCAGCGGCCTTCCCCTCGGTCTCCCGGTTGCGCAGTGGGACCATTACGCGCTTCCGCAGATGCGTAACCGAGGAAGCGGGAGTGGCAGCCACCGAGGAAGCGGATGGCGCTGATATCTCCACCACGTGTGCGGTCACTGACCAATTCAGCATCCGCGGCGCCGACGGAGCGACGGAGCGCTCTACGACCTGGAGGCCGATCCGCTCGAGCTCGCGCCCATCACGACAGGGCCGAGATGGCGGCACGTGCTGGCGAGAAGCTCGTGGCTCTGCGCTCGGCCGTTCACCATCCAGCTGCGCAGCTGACAGCTGAGACAGCACCGCCACCGGACAAAGTTCCGCGGACGAGGTTCCGACATCGAGCGGCGGCGGATGATGGGATACATGTAGGGGGTCAACCAGGCTGATGTCACGACGTTTTCGTCCCATTATTCTCACCTTCCACGCAGTGAGCGATGATTGGCATCACCCGCTGTCGGTCAGTCTTCGGGCCTTGGAGCGACATGTGCGTCTCGTGTTGCGACGCGGCTACCGTCCAGCCACCGCGCGCGAAGTTGTGTCTGGCAACGGGCGCCTTCTCCATGTGACGTTTGACGACGGCTACCGGAGCGCCGGCGATGCGCTCCCTGTGCTCAGACGGCTCGGTGTCCCGGCCACGGTCTTTGCCTGTACGGATTTCACCGGCGAGAATGGACAACGCGGACACATTCCTGAGTCAGTTGCTCTCGCGCCCGGTGCCCCCCCGATTGAGCTCGAAACGATGACTTGGGATGACTTGCGCGCCATCTCTGAAGCGGGTGTGGAAGTGGGCGCGCACACGGTTACGCACCCCCATCTGACGGCGCTTACGGACCGCGAACTTGAGCGTGAGTTGTGCGAGTCACGCGAGAAGATCGAGGCGGAGCTCGGACGACCGTGCCCGGTAGTGGCCTACCCCTACGGGGATGAAGACGAGCGCGTGCACGCGGCGGCGCGCGCGGCAGGATTCGAGGCAGCCTTTGCGATACCTGGCCGGGTGCGGCCACTGAACGCGTCGCCATTCCCCGGGTTTCGATTATCGGCGCGACGGGCTATTGCGGGCAAGCCTCAGACGGTCCCTACGATCGCAGGTGTCGCGCGCACGTTCAGTCTGTCGAGTTGATATGAGGTCTGAGCTCGCTACCGGGTCGCATTGTGGGCTGCACGGTGCAACCACCATTTCGTCGGATGGGAGCATGTGACGTGACATTCTGGAGGCGACCGGCTTCATTGCGTCTGCGCGGCCTCCGCACGGCGGCTCGGGAGGCGATCGTGTGGAGCCTCCGGTGCTGGTGATTTGGGTGATCTACTTCTCGCCGCGGCACGTGCTTTCGGCGCAGACGATGGTCACCTACCTTCTCGCGCTGGGGTCGTGCTACTGGCCGCGCGGCGGCCGGACCGCAGCTTTCGCGTTGATCATCGTGCTCCCCTTCCAGGGACTATTGCTGGCGAAGCTGTGGTCATGGGGGGTACCGTATCGATCGTCAAGCATCTGGGCGCCTGGAAGGAAGCACTGGCGCTTGGTGTCATCTTTGCCGGCGCCCGGGCTTCTATCGCTGAGGTAGCGCGCAGACACCGTTGACAAGCTGGCGCTCGGGTTCGTTGCGTTTGTGTTGTCTGTACGCCTTGTTCCAGGCAAAGATCGTGGTCGGCGGATCTCCTCCGCGACCAGCATCCGGCTCCTCGGCTTCCGCGAGACCGCCGGTTTCGTGCTCCTGCTGCTCGGTGCACGCCACGCGCCACTAGGTGCTCAGTTCACCGAGCGCGCCGCACGGGTGGTCCTTGCGGCCGGCGCCGTCGTAGCCGCGGTCGGCGTGTTCGAGGCGATCGATTCCTCCAGCTGGAATCACTTCGTGGTCCACACGATCAAGTATCCCGGCTACCACGTCGCGGTCCTCAACGACCACCCGCTCCACCCCAACGACATTCGCACCTACGGCACCATCGGTGGGACACAAGTCGTGCGGATCGGGTCCGTCTTCCTCAATGACCTGAGCTGCGGCTGGTACCTGGCCTTCCCTTCGCTGTGGGCCTGGAGCGAGCCGTCAGGCGAAGTGCGTCGCCCCCGGTGTTGCTGGCGACGCTACTGGTTGGCGCTGCTCTGCTACTGACACAAACGCGGAGCGCGATCCTCGGTGCACTGGTTGTCGCGTTCCTGGCTCTTGAACCCGCGGCCGGTCGAGGTCGACACTGGCGCACCCAGGTGGCGATCCTGCTTGGAGGGCTCGCTCTGATGGGTGTTCCCGCTGCCTTTGCCACAGGGGTAGCCACACGTGTCGCGCAGGCCAACACCTCCAGCGATCAGTCAACCGCAGGTCACCTCCGCGGCTTTACGGAGGGATCTCTACGATCGGGAAGCACCCGCTGGGGACTTGGGCTAGGTACGGCAGCGGGAACGGGACAGAGATTTGGCACGGATTACGCGATTCCCGAGAACAATTACCTCGAGGTCGGAGACGAGCTCGGCATCCTGCCGATGCTTGTATTTACGGCACTCACCCTCGCATTGATCCTGCGGCTGCGGCGGGCCGCCCGGGAGCGGCCCGAAGTGTCGGTGAGCGCGGCCTGGGCCGCAAGCGCCGGGCTGGCCGTTGCGGCGTGGTTTCTCCAACGTGGAGCGACTTTGCCGTCGCGTGGACCTTCTGGGGCGTCGCTGGCGCCATGTTGGGCCTGCCTATCGGCTCACACGTCGCAGCCTGACCGAGGCACCCAACAGGCCGACCCGTGGCAGGCCGCTTACGCCACGATGTTTCAACGCCCGTCGTCCAGCGCCAGCCGATAGGCGTCGAGCGTCGCCGCCGCCGTGCGCTCCCAGGTGAACTCGGCGGCCCGCGTCGGCCGGCGTCGGCCAGCTGCGCTCGCAGACGGGCGTCGGAGGCTAGGGAGCCGATCGCGTTGGCCCACGCCTGTTCGTCCGGTCTCGCGACGTAGAGCGCGGCGTTCCCGGCTAGTTCGCGAGTGGACGCGATGTCGCTGGCCACGACAGGAACGCCGGCGGCCATCGCCTCCAGCACGGGCAAGCCGATCCTTCCGCGATGCTCGGGAAGCACAGTGCGAGCGCCCCCGCGTACAAACCCGCCAGCGAGGCATCGCTGACGGCGCCGCGGCGTGTCACTCGCGTCGAGACCCCCAGCGCGACGGCCAGGGATCGCAAGCGCTGCTCGTCACCGGCCGGCGGCCCGCGATCACCAAACCGAGGTCGTGATCAAGTCGTGTCAGCGAGCGCAGAAGGACGCCGTAGCCCTTGCGCGGGGAGGTCTCGCCCACCGTCAGCAGGTAGGGCTGGGCGCGGCGCTCATCCCTGACTGCGGGGCGCGGAGAGTCGCGACTCCCAGCGGCGCCACCACGAGCCTCTCACGCGGATCCCGAGGTGAACGAGGTCGTCGGCCGTCGCGCGGGAGACCGTCGACGATCGCGGACGCCCGATCGAGTGCATCGAGCTGCGCCTGCTGTTGGCGCACATGCCGCGCAGGGTGCAAATCCGGATGTCGAACGGCAGCGATGTCGTGGACCGTGACGACCAGCGGGCGGCGGGTGGCGGGCGTCAGCAGCCCGGTCGCGTGCACCAAATCTACGTCGCCGACCAGTTGCTCCACGCGGGGCCAGGAAGCCGAACGCCAGCACCGGTCGACGAGCCGGGCGGGAACGCCGAGATGCCTTGTCTGAGACGGGAGCGGAAAGGCGCCTCGCCCGACGGCGAACCGCCGCAGCTCAGCGTGCTGTCGCTCGAGAGCGGCACCGAGCTGTGTCGCGTACCGAGCCATCCCGGTTCGTCCGGAGATGACTGGCGTGACGTCGAACGCCACCTGGAGCCGAGCGCGAGTCACCGAGCGACCGAGCAAAGCAGTTCGACGTGGGCGCCGATCGTATCCTCCCAGCGAAATCGCGCCGCCTGGGCGAGGCCGCGCTCGGCCAGCTCCAAGCGCACAGCCGGTTCCCGCACCAATTGACGCACCGCCGTGACCACTCGCGTCGAGGTCCCCATCGGGTACCAGGATCCCGCCGTCACCGACGACCTCCGGCAGCGAGCTGTTGCGCGAACGCAACTACAGGAGTGCCGCAGGCCATCGCCTCGAGCGCAGGCAGCCCGAAGCCCTCGCAGCGACTGGTCATGAGCAATGCCGTTGCGCCGCGGTAGGTGGCAGGCAGATCGTCAACGTAGCCGGCTACGTGCACCAGGTCAGGGCGTGGGCTCGCTGCGACGGCTGCGCGCACCTGCGCCAGCATCCACGAATCCTGCGGTCCCGCTAGTACCAGCCGGTGAGGAAGCCCACTCTCGGCGAGACGGGCGATGACAGAAAGCGCCTCTGTGAAGCCCTTGTGTGGTCCCCACGCGGCGACGTGGAGGAGGTACGGAAAGTCGTCCACCGCTGCCCCATCAGGGTGGAACATGTCCGGGTCGACCCCGTGAGGAATCACCTCGATGACGCTCGGATCGAGGCGGAGGTGGCGAATCGCCTCATCCGCTGAGAAGCGAGAGACCGCTACGACCGCGGCCGCTTGACGTAACCGGGGCCCGATCCGCAGCCACCGACGGCGATCGCGCGCGAGCAGCGGGTGAGGCCTCGTCAGTGGAGTCAGGTCGTGGAGCGTCTGGATCCAGGGAACCGAGCTTCTGCGTGGGGGCTGCTGGGCCGGACTGTGGAACACATCGCTTGCCTGTCGATCCAACTGGACAGGCAGCCTGAGGTCATGCTCCAAGGCGCGAAAGCGCTGCGGAGCGCGAAGGCGCAACCCCACCTTCCCGACGCCCTCTGGAAGCGGCACGCCGGCATCTGCGAGGACCCTGACCGAAAGCTCTGGCTGCTCGCCCAGTCCCGTCATGACACGGTTGAGATACGTGCCGATACCCCGTAGCTGTGAGCCGTCTGACAGCGCGTAGCCGTCGATCAGGACGGTGATCAAGGCGCGACCGGCACCAGCATTCCTCTAGAGTAGCGGGCTGTTTGGGAGTCGACTGAACCGACTCAACGGGGGAATGGTGGGATGCGGGTCGGACTATTCGTACATCGACCAGCCCAGAGCAATCCGACCGGCGTTTCGCGTTATGTTCGTGAGCTGGTCCGTGCACTCAGCGGGGTCGCGGGGGCAAAAACCGAGTTCGTGCTCGCGTCGACGCGAGAGGCCGAGCCCGCAGATTGGGTCCCTCGAAGCGTACGGACGCACGTCCTACCGTGGCCGCGGCGCGCCGTCCAGGCGGCGTGGTGCCTCGGAGCGGGTCCGCGACTTGAGCGGAGTCTCGGGCGAGTGGACGCCGGACACCTGCTTACACCCTTCCCGCCGGTCAAGACCTCTGCACCCCAGGTAGTAACAGTTCACGACGTGATGCCCTTCGAGCACCCCGAGTGGTATCCGGCCTCGGAGCGGTGGATCTTCCGGCGCACCGCGAAACTGGTGTTACGCCGTGCACGGCGGATCGTGGTTCCTTCGGTGTTCATGGCCGACCGGCTTGTGGCGCTGCTCGATGTTGACCCGGCACGCATCGAGGCGGTTCCGCACGGAGTAAGCGGCACGTTTACCAGCGTGCAGCCAGACCACGACATTGCGGCCATCTGCGCTCGGTTCGGGGTCGAACCGGGGCGGTTCGCCGTGTGCGTCGGTTGGGTGTCAACCCGCAAGAACCTGGTCCCGCTGATCCGCGCAATGGCGGAGCTTCCGGGCGAGGCAATCCCGCTTGTGCTCGTCGGTCCCGATGGCCGCGGGGCCGAGACGGTCGATGCCGAGATCGCCCGCCTCGATGGCTCCGTGCGCGTCATCAGAACCGGCTTCCTATCCGACCTGGAGGCCGCCGCCCTCGTCCGCGCGGCCGCGGTTCTCTTGCACCCTTCGCTGGGGGAGGGGTTCGGCCTTGTGCCCCTCGAAGCAATGGCTGTTCGCACGCCGGTTATCGCCGCCCGCGCGTCCTCAGTCCCGGAGGTTGTCGGCCAGGCGGCAATCCTGATCGATCAGCCGACAGAGCCAAAGGCCTGGGGAGATGCGCTGATGGAGCTGATGGGCAGCACCGAGCGCCGGGCCGAGCTAGCGGCTGTGGGGGAGCGCTGGGCGGCGACGTTCAGCTGGGAGCGTGCCGCGAAAGCCATGCTCCAGATCTATGACGACGTCGCCCGAGCCTGACCGGGGTCACCGCCTCTGGCCGACGTCGTGACCCTTGGCGTGATCATCATCAACGACTTCGCGGCAGTCGTGGGCGGGGTTGAGAGAGTCGCGATTTCGGAAGCCGCCGGACTCGCCGAGCGAGGCCATCGAGTCACACTTCTCGCCGGGCAAGGCGAACCGGAACCCGAGCTTGCTGAGGCGGGTGTCAGCGTGAGGGCCACCGGGCAGAGCACTACCTTGGGAGACTCGAACCGCCTGCGCGCGGCGGCACGAGGCGTTTGGAATCAGAAAGCAGCAGCGCTGGTGCGAGAGCTTGCCGCTGCGGCCGACTCAGCCCGCACCATCGTGCATGTGCACGGAGTCACCAAGGTCCTTTCCGCGAGTGTGATCCGAGCCGCCGTGGACTCGGGCCTGCCAGTGGTGGCGACACTGCACGACTACTTCGCCGCTTGTCCCAACGGGGCCTTTTTCATCTATCCGCGCAACGAGATCTGCCACCTGACGCCGCTCTCGGGCCGATGCGTCGCCACCCATTGTGATGCCCGTGGGTATTCCCACAAGCTTTGGCGTGTCGCTCGGTCGGCCGTGCAGCAGCGTTTCGGGGCGATGCCAGACGGCCTCGGCGATTTCATCGTCCCGTCGCGTTTTGCTGCTGACATTCTGCGGCCGTTTCTTCCCGCTCACGCACGCCTGCACATCCTCTCGAATCCAGTTCCTGAGCCCCAGATGCCTCCCGCTGAGGTGTCTCGCAACGGTGCGTTTGTGTTCGTCGGTCGCCTCCAGCGCGACAAGGGTCCGGTCACCTTCGCCCATGCTGCTCGTGCGGCACACGTGCCGGCGATATTCGTCGGCGCGGGAGAGGAGGCTGGTGCGATCAGGCGAGCCTATCCTGACGCCGAGTTGACGGGGTGGCTCAATTCCGCAGGAGTGCGCTCGACGGTTCGCACCGGTCGTGCGCTGATAAGCGCATCCCTGTTGTACGAAACCCAAGGATTGACCCCACTGGAGGCTGCCGCACACGGTGTGCCGGCAATCGTCTCGGATGTCAGTGTCGCCAGAGAGGTCGTAGTCGATGGTGTGACAGGAATGTGGTTTCGGAGCGGCGATGTCGAGGATCTCGCCGAAAAGCTCACCACGCTCCACCGACAGCCGGAGCTTGCCGGCAATCTCGGCGGCGCGGCGTACCGACAGTTTTGGTCCGGCCACTGGGATATGCCGACGCACCTTGACCAGCTCGAGGGCGTCTACCGCGCCGCGCTGGGATTGCGAGGCGAGGACTAGGGACCGCAGCCGTCTTGGCGATGTCCAAACACCGGTGCTAGGTTGCCAGCCATGCCGCCTATACGGCCTTGGCGCACTGGGTGCGCTGTTGCCATTGTCGGCGATCGTCCGTCGGATGTGGGTCATCCGGTCCTTCGGCCATTGGCATTGCTTCGGGACGCGGGGTTCGATGTACATGCTGTAACCCGTGGAACCGCACCTGAGCGATTCGAGCTAGACGGCGTCACGGTTTGGGTAGAGCGTGGTACTGAGCGCACGGTGCGACGCGTCATCAGACTTCGACCTGAACTGATGTTCGTCGAGTCGAGCACTTTCGGCGTGTTGCTCGGCACGCTGGCGGCGCGGAGCTGGATTCGCAATCCGTTACCTGCTGCGAATCGCCGGTTGCATCAGCTGCAGCGTGCAGCGCTTTGTGGATTCGATGCCGTGTCCTTCACCAATCCATCTGATAGACGTCGCTGGACGGTGAGGGACTCCAAGGAGGTCGATCTCCCATACCCGGTTGACGTGCAATGGTGGGCCGCCCCCGTTCCCCGTCGCGAGTCCTGGTGGACGGACCGGGGATGGTCTGTACCGCAAGGTCACGTGCTCGTCTCTAACGCGGCCTACACACGCCGCAAGCGGCTGGTGGAGCTACTCGATGCGCTCGCGCCGTACCTGAGAGCCAACCCCTCCAGCATTCTCGTCCTCACCGGTCATCAGTCCGTGGATCCCTACGAAACGGAGATAGTCAGACGTCGCCCGGCTGAACTCGGTTTAGGCGAGCAGGTAATGGTGACCGGATGGATCTCACCGGCTGAGATTCGCGAGCTGCTGGCCTGGGCCTCCGTCACGGTAATCAATTCGAGCTGGGAAACTCAATGCATGGCGATATACGAGGCGCTCGCTGCGGGAGTGCCAACCCTGATATCGGCGATCCCCGTGCTTACCTCACAGTTTCCAAGCCTGCCCGCGCACGCGAATGACCAAGAGCTCCGGTCCAACTCGAACTCGTTCTCGCTGATCCGGCGCTGGCTCACAACCTGATCGAGTCTTCGCACGAGCAAGTGGCGTGGGCAGACATAACGCGGCATGACGAGGTGTTTCACAACACACTGCGACGACTGCTTGGTCGAGTCCGAGCTTAGGGCCCTGACGTCATGAAGAGAGTGTTGTGGGTCACGGCGATCGCGCCTTCTTACGACGCGGGTGGCGGGGGTGAGATCAGACAGGCGCATCTGCTCGATGCGCTGGCCGATCGCTTTGAGGTGCACTTGCTGCTGGCAGGAAGCCTGCACGACGACCGCGTCTGCGCCCGGCTGAGCTCGGTCCGAGAGGTGCCGGTCAAGCTCGCGGATGATCCGCCCGGGGACTGGAGGCGGCGCCTGCGTGACATCCGCTGGTTGATCGTCGAGCGCCGATCTGACGAGGTCGCTCGCAATACGAAGATCCGTCGCGCGCTGAGTCCCTTGCTGGCGGTACCGCCCGAACCTGACATCGTCTGTGTCGAGTACATCGGCCTGGCGCCTCTACTGCCTCGCCGGCGACATGGCTTCTGGGCACTGACCCTTCACAACCTGACCTCCGAGATGGCGCGTCACAATGCGAGCATCGCGCCTGGCCGCCGCCAGCGGATGATGCTCGCGGTGGAGGAGCGGAACTCCAGGCGGCTCGAGCATTGGGCCGTGAGCGCATACGATCTCGCGGTCACGGTGTCGCGCGAAGACGCGGCGATGCTCCCCGATGGCGCAGTGGTCGTTCCAAACGGGGCAGACGTATCGCGCTTTCGCCCATCACCGCTGCCGCCAGCACCACATGTTGTCTTCACCGGCGCTCTTCATACCCAGCCCAACCGCGACGGGATCCATTGGTTCTGCGCCGAGGTCTGGCCGGGGATCAGGTCCCGCGTCGCTGATGCCACCCTCGACATCGTCGGCGCGCGGCCGCCGTCTGATGTCCTCGCACTCGGCAACAGCGACGGAGTCACTGTTCACGCCGATGTGCCGGATGTGGTGCCTTTTCTCGAGCGCGCACGCGTTGCGGTCGTACCGCTGCGAATCGGCAGCGGCTCCCGTCTTAAAGCACTCGAGGCGATGGCGGCGGGACGCCCTGTCGTCGGAACGGCGATCGGCGTCGGCGGACTGGACGCTCGGCCCGGGCGGGATTTGATCGTTGCCGAGGATCCAGGCGCCTTTGCGGATGGGGTGGTCCAATGCCTGGCTGACCGTGAGCTGGCGACGCGCCTAGGTGTGCGAGGGCGCGCGCTAGTCGAAGAGCGCTACTCGTGGGATCGGATAGGCGCGGAGTATGCCGCGCTGCTCGAGAGGCGAGCTGCGGCGTGACGTACGCGGACGTTTCCGCGCCTCCGCCCGCTGAGGGCACGGTCGCCATTCGCATGATCCGGTCTAGCTCTGATCGAGTTGACGGCTAGGTTGCCCGTCATCGTCCAAATAGCCGGCATAGCGCGTATCCCGGAATAGTTCAGTGATCTGTTCAAAGTTCGTCACCATCTCGCGAAGGCCGCGAGGCGCGAGTTTGACGAGGCGGGTATTCACCGGGGCGGAGTCCATGTCCAAGTAGCGACACACGCGGTCGACTGTGTCCTGGTGGCACGCAGGATCGAGCAGATCGTCCTCGTAGGTGAGTCGAAGGTGGGGCACCGAGCCAATCGTCTCTATGAGGGCGGACGTCTCAGCCTCGCGAACCCAGGTAAAGGCCATGAGCGTCACGGGATCGACCTCGGTCGGAGTGAAGGCTGTCCGATCACCTTGGTAATGGTGGAATTGTGTTTGTTCAGCCCTGACCGATGAGATCGCCTGCGCCACCAGGTTCCGCCGCACCAACAGAATCAGCCGGTAGCCGACCGCAGCGAGACGAGCAGGATAGGTGTCAGGATCACCAATCCCGTGCACGGTCCCGCTCGGATTCCGGTACTGCGCCAGCAGGAGCTTCCAACCGTAGGCCTCCATGCGGCGCAGACCAGCCATGGCGGCGCGTGCTTCGACGTACTGGGTGGGGAAGGATCTTCCCTCTTTCAGCAGCTCTCCGTCGCACACGATCCGCGGGTGTGAGTCGAGCAGCGAGCCCAACAACTCGCTACCGGTCCGCCCAGTCGTGAGGATGACGAATCGATGCGGCGGACCGCACCAGCGAGAAATCAGTGCTGGACCATATGCTTTGACGCCGTGAACCATGGTTCCGCTTTTCGGTGAATCGACGCTACCAGCTTGTCGTCATGCCACTCTGCTCGGCGAGCTAGACGCTGGCCGACGTGCCTCCTCGCGCTCCAGCAGCTCGGACACCATCGACACGAATTGACTGCTGATGTGATCCCAGCCGAAGCTGCGCTCGACGTGAGCTCTTCCCAGCTTCGCGAGTGAGTTGGCGAGGTCGTCGCGGGTCAAGGTCTCTACCGCGGCGGACGCAAATGCCTCGGGGTCATCGACGACCCGTGCGCCGGTTCCGTCCACGGCTCCGATCCCGTCGAGCCCGATCGTCGTCCCTATCACCGGCCGGCACGCCGCCATTGCCTCGAGCGCCTTCAGACGAGTGCCCGTCCCCACTCGCAACGGAACCACTACCAGCCGTGCCGCTTCGAAGTACGGGACCATTGAGGGGACGTCTGCGTGGATGCTCACGCCGGGAAGCCGGCCAAGCTCCAGGACCTCGGCGGCCGGCGAGCGGCCGGCGAGCACCAACGTCGCCGCCGGTACCGCGGCGCGGATCGAAGGCCAGATGTTCGCGCAGAACCACACAGCTCCGTCCACGTTCGGCCCCCACGACAGCGTGCCGGGAAACAGGATTCGGGGTTGGGGTGGGACTGGGCTCGGGTTGAACGCGGCGAGGTCAACCCCGTTGGGGACGACCGCAATTCGATCGCGGACATCCTGGTCACCAAGCGCACCAAGCGCGACGGCGTCTTGGGAGGAGCAGACGACGCAACGGGCATACCTATGCAGTGCGTGCTGCTCGAGCCGTCGGGCCTTGCGGAGGTCCCGCAGGCGGAACAATCGCTGACGTTGTCCCGTCACCAGACCGAGCTCGGTCTCGATCATCCTGGAGAGGAGATGGTGAAACGTGATGATCCACGGTTGAGCCCGAGACCGGGGGGCAAGCGGAGCGAGCACCTCGTGCTCCACGCAGACCAGGTCGTATTGGGTTCGCCGCGCGCTGATCGTACGTCCCAGGGCGCGACGAGCCGGGTAAGCTGGATATGCCGGCAGCGGGTATCGCGAGCCGACCGTGATCGCAAGCTCGAGCGCCCGGCGGCCGACCGGATGCTCGCTCCATAGCGCACCCCGTGTCGGCAGCTCTGTGACGCTCGCCGCTCGCGAGGTCACGTGCTCGTCCGTGACCGGGCCAACCACCAGCAGTTCAGTCGGGACGACGGAAGAAAGCGCCGCGAACAAGTACGACTGGCGGATGTTGCCCCCACCCAGTCGCCGGTCCGGCGGCTCGTCGGTGACCCACAGCACGCGGGCGTGGCCCTGACGTCTTGGCATCGGCCGATCCTAGTCCGCGGCTGCGCGCCGGCCTTCTCGCCACCGATCGATCGCGTGCCGGTACGCCTCGAGCGTGAGGTCAGCGAGATGTCCAGGGTCGCTGATCGCTGTAATCCTCGCTGCCCCAGCTTGGCCCATCTCCGCGGCGCGTTGCTGGTTGCGCAGAAGATCGATGAGCGCTCCAGCCCACGCTTCACCGCTCTCGTCAGGGGCGATGCGCCCAGTGACGCCATCCTCGACGAGATCACGGAATGGTGGAATGGAAGACACCACGACTGGCCTGCCAACAGCCTGCGCCTCTGCGACGACGTAACCGAAGCTTTCCCAGCGCGACGGTGCGGCGCAGACGGTTGTGCGCTCGAGCTCGCGCAGCACCGCCTCCCGACCGAACTGCTCGCGCACTTCAACCGCCTCTGCTACGCCAAGCCGTTCAGCCTCGCGTCGGAGCCAGGCGGCCGAGGACGGGGTGCCTGGTTCGGTCGCGTCACGCCCGACGAACGCGAAGCGTGCGCCAGGAACAGCGGCCAGCACGCGCGGCGCCGCTCGCAGGAGGACCTCGGGGCCCTTGCGCGCCTCAAACCGCCCAAGGAAAGTCACTCGAGGCGAGTCCGGATGCGGCATTGGTCTCAATGACGGGAGCGCCATCGGATACGAGATCACACGCAGTGCGCGTTCGTCGAGACGTAGCCGCGGTGCCATCTCGGCAAGGTTCGCACCGGCGCTGGCGACCACATTGGCCCGGCGTATGGTCACCTCCTCGAGCCGCGCCGCCAGCCGCCCGTCGAGCCCGTGCCACTCACCCCCCTGACCGGTGTAGGGAAACAGCTGGCGGGCGCTGGAGTGAAGCCGGACGACAAGCGGCCATCGCTGCTGGAAGCTGAGCACGAAGCCCTCGGCCATCCACTCCGGACACTCAACCACGGTGGGTTCGAACCCCAGACGAGGAATGAGGCGTGCGACGTTCGCGGCTAGCCACAGCCGTCGCCGCGACTCAGGCGGCAGGCGCTCGGACGCCCGGACGCGTGGCAGAGCCCTGCGGTGGACGGTCACGCTGCCCACCACCTTCGTGCTCGGCTTCTGTCCCCCGACGACGGAGAGCACGTGAACCTCGGAACCCTTTTCGCCGATCGCCTGGGAAATGATGTCGACGTACGTCCCGATCCCGCCCCAGCCCGTCTCGGGTGGAAGCTCCTGGGAGACGAACAGAACCTTCATCTGCCCTCACCGGGCGCAGAGATCCCGAGCCCGGCCGGCACCGAGCGAAGGATCTCGTCGATCGTGCGCTCGGCGAAGCGCGCCACGGTGTACTGGGCAGCGGTCCGGCGGCCCTCCTCTCGCAGCAGTGAGCGCAACGCGTCGTCCAGGGCAAGGCGCTCCACACAGCGAGCCAGCGCCGCAGCGTCATCGGCGGGGAACACCAACGCGTTCGCCCCGTCGCGAACGAATTCTGCCGTGCCTCCACGTGCCGTCGTGACAACCGGTCGCCCAACCCCCATCGCCTCGAGCGGAACGAGTCCAAACGGCTCGTTCCAGCGAACCGGGAACACGACGACGTCTGCGGCAGCGTAGACCGATCGCAATTCCGCAGTGCTGACGAAGCCTTCAAACCTCACTCGCGGCCCCAAGCCGAGACGATCAGCGAGGGTCTTCATCTCGGCGATGTACGAATCCTCACCGCTACCCCAGACGCTGAACGTGGCGTCCGGCGGCAGGTGACCAAGAGCCGCGACAGCGGTGTCAATTCCCTTCTGGCGATCGATGCGTCCCACGTACACAAGACGCCAGCGCCACGGTTGCGGCGCGGCCGGCTCGAGGAAGCGCTCGTCTATTCCGGGATGAACGACGCTCGTCCGAGGCCCGAGCAGACGAACCTCCCGTGCGCGCTCGAGCGTGTAGTGCGAGTTGAAAACAAACGGTCCAGCCCGGTTGACGTCAACGTCTGCAGGCACACCGCACACGCGCTCGACGATTGGAGCCAGCCGGTGGCGCCGCCTGCCTTGCCAGGTGTGAACCCATTGGTCGTGCTCCCAACCGTAGACGAGCCAGTCGTCGTGCACGATGAATATCGCTGGAATCCCGGCGCGTCTTACCTGTTCGATGAGTGACAGTGACATGCATCCCATTGGCCACCATGCGACGAGATCCGGCCTGAACTCCGTGAGATGGCGGCGAAGCTCGGCGGCGTTGTGACGCTCGAGCCGCAGGCGCGCCGGCAGGCTGAGACGTGGGAACTCGTAACGCTCGAGATCCCAGTACCAGCGCAAAGTGCGGTGCACGTCCGGGTCGTCCTCTTCCAGGTCGGCATTCTTGATGTAGTCAGAGGCAAGCACCCGGATTCGGTGGCCGAGTGCCTGCGCGTGGCGCATCGCGCTTTGCCAGGCCAGTTCGTAACCGCCGACATGCTGAGGCGGATACAAATTACCGATCGCGAGTATCCGCACCGGGGCAGCATCCGAAGCGTCCGGTCGAGCAGAATCCAGTGACTCGGTCCCGCCGCTGCCGTCCACACGCAGCAGTGTATGTGCTGTGCCCTCCCAGCGGACGGGGCCACGTCCATCGATTCGGCGCTACATTGGCCGCGCATGACACTTTCGGCGATCGTTCCGACCCACGACCGCCCAGTTGTGTTGCGGAAGTGTCTGGAGACACTTCAGGCCCAGGATGTGAATGCCTCGCAGCTCGAGGTGATTGTTGTCGACGATGGCTCTAGCCTCGACATCGGGGCCGTTGTGGCCGCGGTGTCGGCCGAGGGCTCGATCGCAATGCGATATGAGCGCCAGGAGCTAACGGGGCTGAACGGCGCGCGGAACCGAGGGGCTTCGGTGGCGCGCGGTGACGTTTTGGCGTTCCTGGACGACGACACCCTGGTGTCCCCGGGTTGGGCCAGGGCACTGCTGCGGGGGTTCGACATCCATGAGTGCGCAGGGATCGGCGGCCGGGTCGAGCTCGGCTTGGCGGCTCCGATCCCGGATTGGCTTGGAGAACGGAGGTACTACCTCGCCGAGTACGACCTCGGTGCCGACGCTCGCTGGCTCGAGGACGATCCTGACCCAGTCGGTGCCAACTGCGCCGTCCGCCGCAGCGATTTCGAGCGGGTCGGCGGATTTCGGCTCGGACTCGACCGGACCGCAAAGTCATTGGTGTCGAACGGCGACACGGAATTCTTTCGCCGCCTGCGCGCTGCCGGCGGCAGGCTGCGCTACGAGCCCGCGGCCAGCGTGCTGCACTGCATCCCGGAGGAGCGGCTCACCGTCCGGTACTTCATCAAGCGCGACTACGCCCAGGGAATCAGCGACGAGCTCCTGCTGAGGCTGGAAGGTCACGGTCCGACTCTGGGTCACGGGATCGGCTTGGCCAGAGAGATCGCAAGGCTCTGGAAGCCGCTCTGCCGCGACGTCCTCCACGGCAGGGGCACGGTGATGACGCGGCTTCTTGCCAGCTACTGGCTAGGTCGCCTCTCCGCACTGCGAATGGACGCGCCGGATATCGGCGGCGAGACCCAGCTCGAGGACGCCAAGAGTTCCTCGTAGACCGCGGCGGTCGAGCGGGCCATCAAGCGCACGTCGAACAACGCGACGAGTTCTTCGTGGCCGGCACGGGCGAGCGATTCGCCCATCTCCGGGTTTTGGAGCAGCGTCACGATGGCGTCGGCAGTGGCATGCGCGTCGTCCGGAGCAACGACGAGGCCGCTGACGCCGTGCTCGATCACGTCGCGGTTGCCCGCGACGTCGGTGACGATGACCGGGGTGCCCGCGCGCATCGCCTCGAGTGGGGTGTATGGGGCACCCTCGAAGCGGGATGCGAGCACGTACACATCGAGCTCGGCGAGCGCCGCCGCGGCGTTGCGCAGGGAAGGGATGTGATGGAAGCGCTCGGATAAGTGGCCGTCCGCGACGGCTCGCTCGAGCGCTTTGCGCATCGGGCCCGAACCGATCAGCACGAAGTGAGCGCGGGGTTCTCGCGAGCTGGCGATCGCGCAAGCAGACACATACACCTCCGGCGCCTTTTGCCGGGTCAGGCGACCAACACAGCCAACGAGCGGCACGTCGTCGCCGAGTCCGAGCATGGTGCGCAGGGGCGGGTCGAGCGTCCGTGGGCGCTCGAGATCGATGCCATTGGGGATCACCGCCAAGCGGTCGGGACTCGTCACGCGTTGGGTGATCGCAAACTCGCCCTCGCTGCGAGACACCGCGATGAGCCGATCGGTCCGCCGCCCCAGAGCACGCTCCATGGTCAGCGCCCACCGTAGACCGGCTCAGTGCGTGGGGCGTGTAGACGACAGCAATACCGGTCCCGACGGATGCCAGCCGTGCGAGTGCGCCGCCGATCGAGCTGTGCCCGTGGACGATGTCTGGCTGGAGACGATTGATGAGCCGGCGCAGAGCTATCAGCGCCGCAGCGTTGCCAGGCGGGGCAGGAGAGCGTGTCATCCCGACATCCACGACCTTTGCCCCCGCGCTCGCTACGGAGGCAGCTGCCAGCGCGGTGCTCTTGCCGTGGTGGCGCGACGGCACAGCGACCACGTGCTCGAATCCGGTGACGTGTCGCACGATGTCGACGAGGTGGCGCTCGGTGCCCCCGGCGAACGCTTCCAGCACATGCAGCACCGTCCGTCTCACTGGTCCTCGACGTGACGGGGCCCCGAGGTCTTTGGGAGCAATGCGGCTATGTTCGCAGACGTCAGCCGTCTAAGCGACGGCGGCGACGTGCAAGATGCGGGGCACGCTCAGCGAGCAGTCAAGTCCTCGATCTGTACGTGAACCTCGAACCCTGAACCTTGACCCTGTTTCGTGGCGCGAATCGGCGCAGGGCAGAGGGCTTGAGACTCAAGGTGTGGTGCGTGCCGGCACGGAGGGAGTGGCGCGTTGCTTTTAGCGAGCCGCCGGCGGTGCTGCCGTTGCCGTGGCCAGAATTCGCCGTGAGAGCCTTGATGGCGTCCAGGTAGGCGGTTCCCTCAAGCGTGGGAGCGCCGTCCGGGCTGAACATGCCGAAGTAGTCGGGGACCGTGTGGTCGGTTACCCACGCGTAGGGCATGAACTCGGTGACGCCCTCGTTCGATGCGGCCAGATCGTCGATCAACTGGGTCAGCTGCTGCGCGCGGTAGTCATCGGCGACCCCTCCGTCGGGGTCGGTAGTCCAGCCGACCTCGGTGATCTCGATCGGAACGTTTTTGTCTCCAACCGAGTTCAGGTATGTCCGCAGCGTGCCGATCGCCTGCATTGAGCTCGCCGCCGTCTGATCACCGTCCTGCGGGTAGGGGTGAAGCCCAATCGCGTCGATTTGGCCCCTGGCGTCGGGGCGGTGCTGGTACATGCGCGCGATGTAGGTGGTGTAGCTGCCCGGGCCGTCCCCGAGCCCTCCGAGGACTACCTTCGCCCTGGGGTCGGCCGAGCGAATCGCGCTGCGTGCGGCCAGGTAGAGATCGACGTAGCGGCCGGGGTCGTACCCCGTCTGCCAGTACACACTGGTGAAATTCTCTTCATTCCATATCTCCCATTGCTCGACCGGGAGATATGGCAGTTCAGGGTGCGCGTGCCAGAAGACGCCGTTGGCGCCATAGCGCTGCGCAAGCGCATTGGCGTAGTGCGCGTAATCGCTGTCGTTCCTGGGCGGGGCGTAGGGGTCGTGCCATATCGCGGACGCCCACCAAGCGGAGTAATCGATGATCGGAAACCAGGTCAGCCGATGGCTGGCCAGCGCAGAGACGAGCGCGTCGAACCGGGACCAGTCGTAGGTGCGAACGTCTCCCTTCGGAGGTGTCGATTCCGCCATTCCCCAGTCTGCGTCCGTGCGCACTAACTTGACGCCGCCGTCTTGCATCGCCGTCATCTGCGCGGGCCACTCCGACTGCGGCGTCGAGAAGAGCTCCTCGTCATTCACACCGAAGAAGCTGGCAGGCAAGTGAGCGGCCCGGGCGCAGCCCGCTCCACCAACCACGCCCAAGACGAGCATCACCCCGAGGACCCGCAGAAGACGGCAAGCCCGGATGCAGCAGAACCGCGCCATTCGCAGCGACTCGGCGGTTATCCCAGATCTCTGCAATCCGGTGCGAATGCATCGACGGATAATCGAGTCCTGAGCTGAGGCTGTCGGGGCGATTTCGTCCACGGCGAAGCACCCAGAGCGGCGCCACACCCGGAGCTGAGGACGTCAGGGCGATTTCGTGCACGGTGAAGCCGTGCACGGTGAAGCAGCAGGGCGGCGCCTCCCGGAGCAGACCTGATGAAGACTTCATACCACGAGCGTCGAGGCTCAAACGTGTTACCCCGGACGGCGCGAGGGCTAGATCGGGATCCCCCACAAGGGGAACCAGCGCTCGAGCTCCTGCTCGAGCGGAAGCTCAGCGCCGATTTGCGCCTTCAGGCGTAGCTCCCGCTCGTTGTCGCGCTGCTGATCGCCGGCGGCGGGCACGAAGGGATAGAACGCGCCGCGCTTGTAGTTGTAGATCCAGTACAGCGGGTGGCCGGCGGAGTCCGTGAAGGCGAAGACGGCACAGAGAACGCGATCGCCGTAGCCGCCCGACTGCAGGGCGTCGCTGACAGCGTTGATGCCCACGACCAGCTCGTCGAAGTCCTTCCCCTTCAGCACGAGCCAGCGAAAACCGTAGGTGTCGTCGGTGCTGTCGACGATCGTCCCGCTGTCCTTGGCGGTGGCGCTGACGACTTCCTCCATGTCACGCACGATCGACTCGAAGTCTGCGGTGGCCAGGGGCTGGAACACGATCGCCGCGCTGCCGCGGGAGTTGACTCCGAGCGTGGTCTCGAAGGTCACGTAGGCGGTGCTCATCGCAAACAGGCGATCCGGAGCGGGGCCCGCCAGCTTGCGGCGGCCGGTGAGGACGTCGAGAAGGCCCATCGGCACGGACCATTATCGCGCAGTCTGGGCCGCCGGAACGCCTGGAAAGATGGCGGGCCGGCGGGGCGACGTGGTCGCTCAGGCCGTCGAGCTCTTCATCCGCCTGCCGAGAAACGACACAGCGATGCCGGCCACGGTCAACCCAGCCAGGACGATGACCAGTGGGAGCGCGAGGCCCCAGAGGCTTGCGTCGGCGGCGCTCGCCCGCGGCGTGGGCGCGGACGGGACCGCCGACGCCGGGGCCTCGCGGGGCGTCTGGCAGCGCGAGCGCGCCGGACGCGTCTCACCGCGGCCGAGCGTCGAGCTGATCGTGCCGGCGAAAGCGATGCCGCTGGACGCGGAGTCGAAAGCGGCGTGCTCGCCGGCGTCGCTTTCGCGCGCGTTGCCGCCGCCGGTCGCGGAAGCGACCGCCGCCGGTCCGTGACCGAGCGAGAGACCTGCGTTCCGGTCGCCGCCGGAAGGTCCTCGCAGTACTGGGAGACGGCACTGGCGGACCCGCGGCAGATCTGGCCGCTCCCCGCGGACGCGCCCGGCGCACCGATCACGAGGCCGGCAAGGAGCGCCGCAACCGGCGCCGACAGGAGCGGACGCATCTGAATCGGGCGGCGATGCTAATCGAGGCTCCGGCGGCGCCCGCGCCGGAAGCCGCGCGCCTCGAGATCGCGAGCGGCCTCCAGGAGGCACCTCCTTCGCGGCGTCCGCAGCGCCTCGGCTTGCTCCGCGCGAGCACGTTCGCCGCGTCGGCCGCGCTCGTCCTTCTCTATGCGCTGCGCGGCGGTTCGTACGACCTGCTCGTCTACGCAGAGCAGGCCGTCGTCGTGTGCTGGCTGGTAGGGCTAGGCGCCGCTCTGGGTGTCCTTCCGAGGGCCCGCCCGCCGAGAACCGCCCTTTGGGGACTCGGCCTGCTCGGGGCGCTCGCGGCCTGGACGGCCGCCGGCCTGCTCTGGACCGAGAGTCCGGAGCGGACCACCGCCGAGCTGGCGCGCACGTGCGGCTATCTGGGGATCCTGGCCCTGTTCACACTTGCCGTCGAGCGCAACACGTGGCGCGCAGCGGCGGCAGGGCTGCTGGCCGGCTGTTGTGCGGTCTGCATCATCGCGTTGAGCACTCGGCTGGTGCCCGGGTTACTGGGCGGCGACCGCGGTCGGGTGCTCGGCTCCGACCGGCTCAGCTATCCCTTCGGCTACTGGAACGCGCTCGCGGCTTGGGCGGGCATGGCGGCGGCGATCGCGCTGGCCTGCAGCGCGCACATCCGAGGCAAGGTGCCGCGGGTCCTCGCCGCCGCGTGCCTTCCGGTCGCCGGCGCGACGCTGTACCTGACCTACTCGCGCTCGGGCGTTGCAGGCGCGGTCGTAGGGGTCGCCGCCGTCATCGTCCTCGGGACCAACCGCCTCACGACGTTCATTCACGCCGCAGCGGCGGCCGCCGGGACCGCTGCGGTGATCGCGTGCATCCGCGGGGCGCCGGCTGTCGCGCACGGAACCGGGAGCGCGGGCGCGCTCGGCGTCGGGGCTGCGATTCTCGCTGCCGCCGCGCTGTGCGGGGCGGTCGCGCTTCTAACGAGCCTCCGCCAGATCGATCGGGTGCGGATCCCGCTCCGCCGCCCATGGGTCCTCGCGAGCGCGTGCGCGCTCACCCTCGCCCTCGCAGCGACCGCGGTGGCGTCCGGAGCGGCAAGCGACGCCTGGCGCTCGTTCACCCGCCCCGCGCCGCCCCACAGCAGCGATCCCGCCGGGCGGCTGACGTCGCTCGCCGGCCCCAGACGGCAGCTGTGGGGGCAGGCGCTGCAGGCCTTCGCGTCGCACCCGCTCGACGGCACCGGGGCGGGGACATTTCAGTTCTGGTGGGACGAGCACGACGCAGGCTTCACGCGCAGCGCCCACAGCCTGTGGCTGCAGGATGCCGCCGAGCTCGGTCTGCCGGGCCTCCTGTTGGCCGCCGGCGTGATGCTCAGTGCGCTGGCTGTCGTGCTGCGGCGGGCGCGCGCAGGTGACCCTGGCAGCGGCCTCGCAGTGGGCTTCGCGGCAGCCCTCGTCGTCTATCTCCTGCACGCGTCGGTCGACTGGATGTGGGAGTCGACCGCCGTAACCGTGCTCGCTCTGGCCGGAGCGGGCGTCCTGGCCGCTTCGGGAGCTGCGCGGCAGCGGCGCTCACGCATCGGCGGCCGGATCGGCCTGTCGCTGCTCGCGCTGCTCGCCGCCGCGGTCCAGCTGCCCGGGATTTTGAGCTCGGCGGCGCTGCAGCGCAGCCAGGCCGCGGCCCGGGCGGGTGAGCCGCGGGCGGCGCTGGCGTGGGCGGGGGCCGCCGTGCGGGCCGAGCCGTGGTCGGCGAGCGCGAATGAACAGCGCGCGCTCGTGCTCGAAGCCGCGGGCCGGCTGCGGCCCGCTGCACGCGACGTGCGCCGCGCGATCGCATACGAGCCGGCGAACTTCCGTCACTGGCTGTTGCTGGCGCGGATCGAGGCGGAAAGCGGCCGGCTACAGGCGGCGTTCGGCGACCTGGCCGAAGCCAAGCGGCTCCGTCCCGCGATCACGGTTCAGTCGGTGACGCCGTTCCTCCGCGCAGGGCTCAGATAACGCTGCGGCGGACCGCGGTGCCGGGGGCCCTAGGCGGTGCCCTGCAGCTGCGCCTCGAGCCGCTGCAGCGCCGCGATCCGCGCCTCGAGCGGCGGATGCGTCGAGAACAGATTCGCCACGCTCTGCTTGGCCTTGGGCGGGAAGATGTAGAACGCGGCCAGCTCGCCGGAGGCTGCGCGCAGGTCCTGCTGGGGGATGTGCTGCATGCCGCCGCTGATCTTCAGCAGCGCCGAGATCAGGGCGCTGGGCCGCCCGGTGATGATCGCCGAGCCGCGGTCGGCCGCAAACTCTCGGTAGCGAGAGAGCGCCTGCAGCAGCACGAAGGAGATCATGTAGACGACGGCCGAGACGAGGATCACCACGATCCAGCTCGGTCCGCTGTCCTCGTCGTCGCCGCCGAACGCGCCCCCGAACCAGAACCCCATCTGGACGATGAACGAGGCGACCGAGGCGAAGAAGCTGGCGATCGTCATCACCATCACGTCGCGGTTCTGGACGTGGGTCAGCTCGTGGCCGAGCACGCCCTCGAGCTCGGAATCGTTAAGCAGGTCGAGGATCCCCGTGGTGGCACACACGGTTGCCGCCTTCGGCGAGCGGCCGATTGCGAACGCGTTCGGCATCGCGTCTGGGCGACGGCGATGCGCGGCTTGGGCAGGTTGGCCTGGATGCACAACCGCTCCACGGCCGCATGCAGCCGCGGCGCCTGGGCCGGACTCACCTCGCGAGCTCCCATCGAGAGCAACGCGATCTTGTCCGAGGTGAAGAACTGAAGCAGGAACAGGGCGGCGGCGATCACGGCGACCATCACGGCTCCCGTACCGGCGGCGATCAGCACGCCGATCAAGATCGCGTAGACGAGCCCGAGCAGGAACAGCGTCAAGAGCATCCTCGCCTGCAGGCCGGGATCGCGCCCGAAAGAAGTCTTGGTGGCCATCGTGCCTCAATGTTGGCAGACGGAGCTGAAGGTCTTGCGAAGAATCGCCGCTTCAGCCCGTAGCCGGGTCGTGCGCCCGATGCCATTCGAGCGTCCTGCGCAGACCCTCTTCCAGCGGCACCGACGCTTCCCATCCGGTCAGCCCGCGCAACTTGGAGGCGTCGACCCACTGGCGGTCGATCTCGCCCTGCGGGGTGCCTGAGCCCGCGACCGAAGGCTCGACGCCCGTCCCCGCCAGCCGGCAGATCAGCCGCACGACATCGAGGACCCGATGCGGCGTTCCCGCGCCGGCATTGAACGCCTCGCCCAGGCCCTCGCCGCGTCCCAGCGCCTCCCAGATCGCGACGTAGGCCGCCACCGCGTCCTCGACATACAGGAAGTCCCGCTCGGGGCTGCCGTCGGAGCGCACGACCGGAGAGCGGCCGGAGAGCGCGGCCGAGACCGCCTCGGGGATCAGACGCGACGGGTTGAAGTCTCCCCCTCCGTAGAGGTTGGCAAAGCGCGTGACGGCCACGGGCAGCTGCCACGTGTGCCAGTACGAGCGCGCGAGCAGGTCGGTGGCCGCCTTGGAGACGTCATAGGGGTAGACCGGCGAGAGCGGGAAGCTCTCCTTGTAGGGCAGCTCCCCGGAGCTTCCGTACGCCTTGTCCGAGGAGGCGACGATGACTCGCTCGGCGCCGTGCACGCGACAGGCTTCCAGCAGCAGCCAGGAGCCGCGGATGTTGGTCTCGAAGGTCGAAAGGGGCGCCCGAGTGGCGGTCGGGACGATCGTCTGGGCCGCGAGGTGAAAGACGTCGCTTACCTCGTATTCCGCCAGTGCGCGCGAGATGAGCCCGTCGGCACAGATGTCCCCGTGGACGACGTTGACATGAGCCTCGAGCCCCATCTCTCGCAGCGCGGAGCGCTTGGGCTCGTCGCGGCTGAGGATGGTGACCAAGGCCCCCATGTCAAGCAGTCGCCCGACCAGCCAGCTGCCGAGCAGGCCGTAGGCGCCCGTGACCAAGACCGAGCGGCGGGTCACTCCCAGACCTTCCACGGTGCCTCGCCGGCGGCCCACAGGTCGTTGAGCAGGAGAGCGTCCTTGTAGGTGTCCATGCAATCCCAGAAGCCCTGGTGGCGGAACGCGAGCAGTTCGCCGCAGGCGGCAAGCTGCGACAGCGGCTCACGCTCGAGCACCGAGTCGGGGGCGAGCTGCTCCAGCACCGAGCGCTCGAAGCAGAAGAAGCCACCGTTGATCCAGCGCTCGCTGCGTGGCTTCTCGACGAAGCCACGCACGCGTCCGTCGCCGTTCAGCTCCGCCACCCCGAACTGGAGCTCGGGCTGCACGACCGTCATCGTCGCTTGCAGTCCTCGCCGCTGGTGCTCGGCCAGCAGGTCGTGCAGGTCGATGTCTGCCACGCCGTCGGCGTAGGTGGCGCAGAAGCGCTCGCCGTCGAGCACGTCCGCCGCGAGCCGCAGCCGCCCCCCGGTCGGTGTGTCGAGCCCGGTGTCGACGCACTCGACGGCCGCGTCGGCGGGCCAGTTCTCCTCGCGGACGAATGTCTTGATGAGCTCGGCCTGGTAGCCGGTGAGGAGCACGAAGCGCCTGAATCCCTGCGCCATGTAGATCTGCATCACATGCCACAGGATCGGCTTGGCGCCGATCTCCACGAGCGGCTTGGGAATCGATCGCGCGTGCTCCTGCAGCCGCGTGCCGCGGCCGCCACACAGGATCGCTACGTGAGGCAGCACCGGCGGGATTATCGGTCTTCGGGCGAGCCGAGGCCCGCGCGGTGGCGGCCAAGTTCGGCTTGCGAGCTCATCAGGTTTGCCAGGTGGAGTCTCATCCACGCGAGGTTCGTACCCATCCGCCCGCGATACTCGCGAGCCGCGAAAAAGGCGGGCAGTGTGTAGATCGCGGCTCGAGCTGCGGCACCGAGGGCGTTGACAAGCGCCGACGTGCGCATGACGAGCGGACCGCGCCGCTGGAGCATCCATGCATAGGTGCTCGGCAGCCATTCCCGCGCGGTTTCATCGCCCCAACGCTGCGACGCGGCAGCCGCCCCGTGATGGCGGACGATCGCCGCGGGCTCGAAGCGGGTGTGCCAGTTTGCCGCAGCCATCCGCCAGCCCAAGTCCAGGTCCTCGGCGTACATCCACTGGTCCGGATCGAAGCCGCCTACGGCATCCCATGCGGTGCGGCGAACCAGCAGACAAGCGCCGATCGCCCAGTCGACGGTGCGCGGACGGTCAGGATCCCACCGTCCTTCAAGGGCCAGACGGTCAGCGATCCGCCCGCTCAGCCCGGCCAATCCAAGATTGAAGCCCAGCGTGAAGAGGAGCGTGGGGAAGGAGTAGACGGAGTGCTGGGTCGTGCCGTCCGGCAGGATGAGCCGCGGGGCGACGATCCCCGCGCGACGATCATCTTCGCCCCTCTGAAGCAGGGCATCGAGTGCGCCCTGCGAGAGCTCCACGTCGGCGTTGGTGGCCAGCAGCCAGGGCGTGGCCGTCCGCTCCGCGACCAGGTTGATCGCCGGGCCGAAGCCAAGGTTTCTCTCAGCCTGGACCAGGCGAGCCCAGGTGAATCGCTCACGGACCATGTCCGCTGAACCGTCCCGCGAGTGGTTGTCCACCACCCATACCTCGGCTCGCCCGTGCCGGACCTCAGCCTCTATCGAGTGCAGGCACCGGGCTAGGAGCTCCCGGGTGTTCCACGAGACGACCGCGATCGTGACGCCGGGAGTCATCAGCGCTGCGGCATCATACGGCCACGTGTCGTCCGTGAACGAAGAGCAGATCGTGATCATCGGGGCCGGTCCATGTGGGCTCGCGTGCGCGCGCGAGCTCGACCGACTCGGTCACCGCAACTGGGTGATCTTGGAGCGCGAGGATCATCCCGGTGGCCTGGCCTCGTCCGTGGTAGACCCGGCCGGCTTCACGTGGGACCTCGGCGGCCACGTCGTGTTCAGCCACTTCGGCGAGTTCGACGCGCTGCTCGGCGAAGCCATGAACGGCGACATCCACAGCCACGATCGGTCCTCCTACGTGCGCTTTGAGGGTCGCTGGGTCCCGTATCCGTTTCAGAACAACCTCCGCCATCTCCCCGAGCACGCGATGGCCGAGTGCCTCGAGGGTCTGGCCGCCGCGCCGGGAGGCGACTCGAGCATGGACTTCTCGACCTGGATGCAGGCCGTATTCGGGGCCGGAATCACGCGCTATTTCATGGATCCCTACAACTTCAAGGTCTGGGCTACGCCTCCCGCCCAGATGGCCTCGACGTGGATCGCCGAGCGCGTCTCGGTGATCGACTATGAGCGGGTCCTCAGCAATGTCCGCGAGGGGCGCGACGACGTGGCATGGGGCCCCAACAACGGATTCGTGTTTCCCGCCGTCGGTGGGACGGGGGAGATCTACCGTCGCGTCGCGGATCCGCTGGCCGATCGCATCAAGTACCACGCTCCGGTAGCCGACGTCGATCCCGAGACGCGCGTGGTCAGGACCGGCGACGGCTCCGAGCACCGGTACAGCGCCCTCATCTCGACGATGCCGCTCGACCGCCTGGTCGGGGCCCTGCGCGATTGCCCCGCGGCGGTCCGCGACGCTGCGCCGCAGCTGCGGCACAACAGCGTGTACATGGTGGGCGTCGGGTACGAGGCGCCGCTCGCCGACGACAAGTCCTGGATGTACTTCCCCCAGGATCACGCGCCGTTCTACCGGGCGACGAACTTCGCCAAGTACGCCGCGGCCAACGTGCCCGGCGCCGATACCGGGCGCTATTGCTCCTACATGACCGAGACCTCGTACTCCGACCTCAAGCACGAGCCGCGGGCCGGCCTCGAGGAACGCGTGGAGGAAGGACTACGAGCCGCCGGGGTGGTCGAGGGGCGCCCGGCGGTGGTCTCGATCCACGTCGAGGACATCGACTACGCGTATCCCGTGCCGACGCTGGGACGCGATCCGGCGCTGCGGGTGATTCAGCCCTGGCTCATGGGACATGACATCTATTCCCGTGGCCGGTTCGGCTCCTGGCGCTACGAAGTGGGGAACATGGACCATGCGGTCAAGATGGGCATCGACGCCGCTCGCCGCATCCTCACGGGCGCCCAGGAGGAGTGCTGGAGCTCGTGAGCGCCAACTCGATCTCCGCCACGGCGCCGCGATTGAAGCGATCCTCGCTGTAGCGCGCGGCGGTCTCGACCCCGCCGGCTCGCAGCCGCCGGCGAAGCTCAGGATCGGAGGCCAGAGCCGCGATGGCGGCCGCCAGCCCCGCGGCATCCCCGGCCTCGAACAACTTGGCGTTCTCCCCGTCGCGCAGATAGTCGGCCGACCCTCCGCGTCCGGTCGCCACCACCGGGCGCCCGAGCGCCATCGCCTCCAGCGGAACCAGCCCCCAGGGCTCCGCCCACACCACCGGGAACACGACGACGTCGGCCTCGCGGTAGGTGGCTATCAGCTCCTGCCGCGCCCGCGGCGACGCGAACGACACTCGCTCGCTCACGCCCAGGCGTGCGGCCAGCGACTCGAGCTCGCGTCGATAACGCGGGTCGCCTTCTCCGACGATTTCAAGGCTCGCTTGGGCCGGGAGAAGCGGCAGGCACTCGATTGCCGTCCGGACTCCTTTCTGCTCGACGACGCGCCCGACGTAGAGCAGGCGCCAGCGCCACGCCGGGGCCTCCGGCTCCGAGGGGGCGTTCAAAAAGGCCGGCTCGATGCCGGCGTGCAGGATCGAGCTGCCGGCGGTCCGAATCCCGGCGGCAGCCGTTTCGATGCGCATCGATTCCGAGCAGAACACCCAGCGCCCTGCGTTGGCCAGCCGAAGCCGAGTCGGGATGCCGGTGAGTCGCTGCGCGAGCGCGGCGGCCCGTGGGCGGCTGCTCCACATGCGCGTCCATCCGTCACGTTGCGGTCCGTAGCTTGGCCACGGATCGAATACGAACAGCACTGCCGGAAGCCCGTGCCGGCGGACGCGCTCGATGAGCGAGAGCGACATGCCGCCAACCGGCCACCACGTCACGACATCGGGCCCGAAATCGTGTAGGTGGTGCTCGAAGCGCCGCGCGTTGCGGAGCTCCAGGGTGAGCCGCTGCGCCGGCGTCAGGCGGCGCCATGCATGTTCTCGCCAGTACCACTCGAGGACACGGTGGACGTCGGGCTCTTCGGTGCCCGAGTCCGGAACGCCCTGACGTTGGTAGTCCGTCGTCAGCACACGCGTCTGGTGGCCTTCACGCCGGAGGTGCCGCATCACACCACTCCAGATCACCTCGTAGCCGCCGAGGTGATGCGGGGGATAGGCGTTTCCGACCGCGAGCACGCGCATCGCCGGGCAGTTGATCACAGCTCCGCAGCGCCGCGGAGCCTCGAGCCCCGTTCGTCATACTGGCGCGCGATGAACCTGGGCACACAGGTACAGCAGCTGGGCTGGTACCACACGCTCGAGCTCGCGCCCGGTGTCGTCACCGACGGGATGTTCGATCTGCGCCCGTACGTGAATCGCTACGGACTCCCTGAGCGCCTCGACGGTATGCGCGTGCTGGAGGTCGGCACCTGGGACGGCTTCTGGGCCTTCGAGATGGAGCGGCGGGGCGCGGCCGAGGTGGTCGCGCTCGACCTCGACGACGAGGGGGAGCTCGACTGGCCGCCGCGCCGGCGCCCACAGGCCTTTCCCGAGCAACGGCGCGGCGATGGATTTCGCCTGGCCAAGGAGGCGCTCGGCTCGAGTGTCTCCCGTGTCGTTTGCAACGTCTACGACGCCGATCCAGCACGAGCTCGGCACGTTCGATCTCGTGTTCTGCGGCATGGTGCTGATCCACCTCCGTGACCAGCTGGCCGCGCTCGAGCGGATTGCCCGGCTGTGCGCGGGCACGTTCATCTCCGCCGAGGAGCCAGACCGTGTCACCGGCTGGCTGCCCTTCAGCGCCGCGCGCTATCGCGCCGATCGGGACGCCGCGGTGGTGTTCTGGGCGCCCAGTGCCCGAACCTGGAAGCGGATGATGTGGACGGCGGGTTTCGACGTCGTACGTCGCCACGAGCGTTTCACGATGCCCTCGCGCCGCGGGTTCTCGGTCCGGCACGTGATCCATCACGCTTCAGCCAGCGTGATCGCAGGGCAGTCTTCACCGAAGCCTCCACCTCTACGGGACAGTCGGGCGCCCAGCGACCGGGAACGGATCGGGACCGATGCCTGAGGCTCCGCGCGCGCTTCCCGAGCCTCCGCCCGGCGCGCGCAACCTGGTCGTCGTGATCCTCGACAGCCTTCGTTACGACTCGTGGTTGGCCGCCCGGCCGCAGTGTCTCAATGACCTCGGAGAGCTGCAGCGGCGTTTCAGCTACGCGTCGTGGACGGCGCCGTCGCACTACAACCTGCTGATGGGGCTCCTGCCGCACTCGAGCCCCTCCCACGTTTACGCGTCGGAGTACTACAAGCAGGACTTCATCCGCTACACCGAGCGGCTCGGTGTGCCGGGGATGGAGTTCCGCAAGCTGCTGCCGTCGATCTTCCTGCCCACATATCTGAAGCACACGCTGGGGTACCGCACGCACGCGCGAGTTTCGATGCCGGTGCTGAACCGTTTCACGCCGATCAACCGCGACTTCGACACCTACGAGCTGATGCCGTCGCACAACGACATGTCCGCGATTGTCGACCAGCTCGAGTTCGACGCGGAGCGTCCGTCGTTCTGGCTGCTGAACGTGGGAGAAACCCACTACCCCTACGCGTATCCGGGTCAGGGCGCGAGCGATCTGCCGCACATCTCCGGTGTCCACGGTGTGTTCAAGACGCTCGACGAGCTGCGCCGCGAAGGCGGGCCGGCAGCGGAGTTCTTCGACGAGCGCCAGCTGCGCGAGCTACAGGAGCGGCAGGTCGCGGCGCTCGGCTATCTGGACGGGGTACTGGCTCGCCTGCGCGATCGCCTTCCGCCCAACACCTGGCTGATCGTCACCTCCGATCACGGCGAGCTGTTCGGCGAGGATGGGTTCTTCGGACACGGGCCGATCATGCACGAGAAGGTGCTCGAGGTCCCGTTCGTGGAGGGCCTCGCGAGCTGAGTCGCTAGAGGTAGCCGAGCAGCTTCATCTGGCGCTCGATGGCCTCGAGCTCCTCGGACGACGTCGCGTCGGCCCTCGCACTTGGCCTGAGATCTCGATCGGCGGGCCCCCCGACCGCAGGGTGCGCCAACGCCGAGCGCAGCCGGTCCGCCGCCTGGTGGCCGGCTGTCGCTCTCAGCGGATGCCGCTCGTCGGGATCGGCGGTCAGGTCGAACAGGCTCTCCTCTTCGCCCGAGATGACGAGCTTGTGGCGACCATCGGTTGCGCAGGTGAATGTCTGGGCCAGCCGTGAGATCGCGGTCTCGTCCAGCTCCCACTTCTGAGCGAAGCTCCGCAGGCGAGGATCGTCGCGAGCAGCCATCGGGTCGTACTGCGCGACCGCGACGCCCTCCGGAAGCTCGGACGTCAGCCAGGGATGGGAGGAGATCTCGGCGGCACCCGCGATCAGGCCGGGCAGACGTGCGAGGCTGAAGACACCCTCGGCGCGGATCGTCCCCGGGCCGGCCGATACGAGCGGAACGTGGATCAGCCGCTGGTCGACCGAGAAGCCATGCGCGATCAGCCCTCCCTCGCCGAAGTTCTCGCCGTGGTCGGAGGTCACGATCACGAGGGTCTCGTCGAGGATGCCGCGGCGGTCGAGCGCCTCGAGCACATCGGCGACCCATGCGTCCATGTAGGCGATTGCGCGCCGGTATAGGTGCCGCATCCGCTGCATCGCGCCCGCCGGGATCTCCAGACGTCCGGCAGCGTGCAGACAGATCGCCTCAAAGGTCAGGTAGCGCCTGGCCTCCAGCGCGGCCAGCATCCGGTCCCAGGATCCGAGGTCGTTCCAGGGTCTGGGCGGCAGGTAGGGCGAATGGCACTCGCTGAGGTTCACGAACCAGAACGTGGGGGTTTCCGGCCAGCTCTCGATTGCATCGAGCAGAGCTCTGCGCACCTCCGCTGCGCCGTCGTCGACACGTGCCTGGAGCCCCTGGCGCGCCCACGTCGCCCGCGCCCGCAGGCCTCCGCCCAGCAAGCGCTCCAGTCGCTCCTCGCGCCCGCTGGTCACATAGCGGAACTGGTCAAAGCCGATGTCGAAGCCGGCATACGGCGAGGCCCACAGGTTCGTGCTCCAGCCCTCGGCTCGGTACCCAGCCTGCCGGAGCACCGGGGTCAGCAGCCGCTCGGAGATGCCCTGAAGCGCCGGCCGCGCACTTTGCGGCGTCCCGTCCGGCGGCTGCCCGAGCCCGAGCCGGCGGGCCAGCACTCCGCTGAAGATAGAAGCGTGGGAGGGCAGCGTCCAGCTCGCCGTGGCGTACGCCTGCTCGAGCGCCTGCCCGCGCCGTGCCAGGTCGGCGATCGCCGGCGTATGTGATGTGCTCGCGTTGACTTCGACGCTGTCGTGGCGCGCCGTGTCGAGCACCACGAGCAGGATGTTCGGAGGCATGGCTAGGTTCCTGGCGGCCCCGGCGCTCGGGCCGACAGGGCGCAGTACCACGCCCGCATCTCGCGCTTGCTGGGAGGCCGGAAGATGCCGATCCGGCGGCTGTCGCGAAAGCCGGCCACCCACAGGTAGTGGTGCAGCGTGCGGAGGTTGGGCATCCACCAGTTGAACGGACCGTTGGCGGTGTCGAAGCGCGCCAGCGGGGTGCGGGGGTGCAGCAGGGTCTGGCGCAGGTCGACCGTCTCGAGGATGATCAGGCGGCCGCCCGGCTTGAGCGCCGCGCGGATGCGCTCCAAGCCGGCCACCGGGTCACGCAGGTGAATCAGGACGGCGCCCACGAACGCGACGTCGACCGGTCCTCCGATCGCTTCGGGCGTGAGCTCGAGGACGTTGCAGACGACGCGCTGCACAGACGAGCCGAGCTCGCGGTGGGCGACTGCGAAGCCTCGCCCCAGCTCGAGCCTCGCGGGCGTCGACCTCGTCGGCAAGGCGCTCGCGGTGAATCGGCGGCCACTGGGCATCGTCGATCCGGTCGAGGTCGATCGCGACCACCTCCGCGCCGCGTCGCTCCATCTCGAAGGCCCAGAAGCCGTCGAAGGTGCCCACGTCGAGCGCGCGGAGACCCGCCATCTGCGGCGGCAGGACACGCCCGGCATGCTCGCGCCAATCGACGAACCCCGGCGTGCTGATCGCCGCCGGGCAGCTCGATCGTGTGATACCAGTCCTGGATCTCCGCGACCGCGGCGCGAGGATCGGCCTGGACAGGGTCGCTCATCGGCTGAAGTCAACCACGTGCCTGCGGAGTCCGGCCAAGCCCCCGCTACGATCGCCGCGGTGGCGAGCATGATCGAGGACTCATCCGCGCCCGCCGCGCACGCCACACCAGAGGCATCGACACCCGCGGCTTGACGCTGCGCTCGTTCGCCGCCCGCGGCGTGATCATCAACACCGCCTTCGACGTCGGCCTGAGCGGTCTCGGGCTGATCCGCGGCTTCGTGCTGGCGGCGTTGCTGACCCGCTACGACTATGGCATCTGGGGCGTCCTGGTCGTCTCGATCGGGGTCCTCGCGCGCCTCAAGCTCGTCGGCATCGGGGACAAGTACATCCAGCAGGACGAAAGCGACCAGGAGCTCGCTTTCCAGCGCGCGTTCACCCTGGAGGTGCTGATGACCGCCGCTGGCGATGGTGCCGGTGCTGGTCGCACTGCCGATCGTCGCGATCGTCTACGGCCACTGGAACCTGGTGGCGCCCGGCCTGGTGCTCGTGACCGTCATGGCCGCCGGCGCGCTGCAGGCGCCGCTGTGGATCTACTACCGGCAGATGAATTTCGTCCGCCAGCGCTCGCTCTCGCTGGTCGAGCCGCTCGTCGGATTCGTCGTGGCGATCGCCTTGGCGCGCTCGGCGCCGGCTACTGGTCGCTGGCGCTGGGTGTGACGCTCGGCGCATGGGCTGGGCGCCCTGGCGGCGATCGCCGCGTCGCCCTACAAGCTGCGCTGGCGCTACGACCGGGCTTCCGTTGCGGATCTACGCAACATTCTCGGGCCCGGTCCTGATCGCCACCGCTTGCACAGTCGTGCTGGCCAACGCCACGGCGATCGCCACCAACGCCCACCTCGGGCTGGCCGGAGTGGGAGTCATCGCCCTCGCCGCCACGATCACGACGTTCACCACCAAGGTCGATGATCTGGTCGGCGGCACCCTCTATCCCGGCGATCTGCGCGATCCAGGACCGTCTCGAGCTGCTGCGCGAATCGTTCGTGAAGACGAACCGGCTGGCCCTGATGTGGGCCATGCCATTCGGCGCTGGGGTGGCCCTGTTTGCCGCAGACCTCGTCCGCTTCGGGATCGGCGAGAAGTGGAGCCCCGCCGTCACGCTGCTCCAGGTCACGGGCGTGGTGGCGGCCATAAGCCAGGTGGGATTCAACTGGGACGACTACTTCCGCGCCCGCGGCAAGACGATGCCGCTGGCCATCGCCGCGGTGGCGTCGACGATCACCTTCCTGGCCGTCGGGATCCCGCTGCTGTTTGCCCACGGGCTCACGGGCCTGGCGGTTGGGATCGCGGCGCAGTGTGCGGTGCATCTGGCCTTCCGCGCCTGGTACCTGAGCCGGCTGTTCGAGGCTTCCGCTTCGTCGCCCACGCGGTACGGTCGATGCTGCCCACGGTTCCGGCGATCATCGCGTGCTGGTGGCGCGTGCGCTCGAGACGGCGGCGCCCGGTCGGCCTCCGATGCGCTGGCCGAGCTGATCGGCTACGTCGTGCTCAGTGCCTTGGCCACCTGGCTGCTCGAGCGCGGCCTCGTCCGCGAGGCAATCGGCTACCTCATGGCGCGAGCGTCTCGCCCGGCGCCGGCGGCGCCTGACTGCTCCCGGTTCAGCTGCTGCGCTGTGCCAAGGCCCAGCCGTGGACCATGCCGCGTCGTTCGATTTCGCGTGCGATCGCGTTTCGAGGCCTGAGCGGGAGCGGTGCTCGCCGGTACCCGGCTCCGCGGGGCAGGAAATACGGGCCGCCGCCTTGCACGAGACTCGAAGCCCGCCTTTTCGACGTAGCGGTGCAGGCCCTTGACGTTCGGAAGCCACCAGAACGGCTTTCCCGGCAGCAGCGTCAGCGTGTACACCGGCGTTCGGGGATGCCGGAGCGAGATTCCGAGGGCGACCGCGTCGTTCACCAGGAGCCGGCCCCCCGGCCCGAGCACGTCGCGGATCGCGGTGAGCGCGCGGACGGGGTCGCGCAGGTGCAGCAGCAGCGTCCCGATGAAGGCGAAGTCGAACCGGCCCACGGCTTCGGAGCTGAGCGCATAGACCGAGATGTCGCGCCGGTGCACCTTGGAGGCCATGCGCGGTGCGCGCAGGCAAACGTGCGAGGTCGCCGGTCGCCGGCGGCAAGAGCATGCTCCCGCAGGGCCAGCCGGGCTCGGAGTAGTCCACGGCGAGCGGATCGTCGAGGTCGACGGCGACCACCTCGCTCGCGCCCCGGCGCTCCATCTCAAAGGCCCAGAAGCCATCGTGCGTCCCGATGTCCAGGCATCGCTTCCCGGCCAGGCTCGGGGGAAGGGAATCTTGCCCAGTGCGCGCCGGGTGTCGTACTCGCCGGGGGTCACGACGCCACCCGGCAGCTCAATCGTGTGGTACCAGGTGTGCTCGGCGACTTCCGCGGCGAGATCGTTGGACGGGGCGACGGCGTTCATCGGCAGCACCGCGACTTTAGAGGGACGGTCTGCACTCGGTGCGCCGTCGCGGGGCGCCGCAGCATAATCCGCGGCCGGTGCAGCTGCGCGTCGCCCTACTGAGCCCCTGCTTCTGGCCGGAGGTGAGGCGTGGGATGGAGCGCTTCACGCGCGATCTGGCCGACGGCCTGATCGCCCGCGGGCAACGGCCCACGCTGATCACGAGCCATCCCGGCTGGCCGAGTCGCATGGTGGAGGAGGGCTACCCGTCGTCCGGGTTCCCCGGCCCCCACAGCAGCGACTTCTGAGGCGACGGTATGAGCCCTATCTCACCCACGTCCCGGCCAGTTACGCCGTCCTTCGCCTGGAACACCCGACGTCGCACACGCCGTGCACACGACCGACGCGCTGGCCGCCACGGCCTGGAAGCGAAGAACGCGCCGTCCTGCGCTGCTCTCGTTCATGGGGATCCCCGACCACGCCGGGCTGCGCGAAACCCGCCAGCGGACAGCTTTGATGCTGGCAGCGGTGCGAGGCTGCGATGCCGTCGTCGCGCTCAGCGAGTACGCGGCGGATGCGTTTC
>CAWFTL010000004.1:0-166186 GCA_963818815.1 uncultured Solirubrobacterales bacterium | reverse complement strand
ACCGGCGCTACTCCGGCGGTGGAGAGAGAGGGTGACCGCCAGGTCCCGGAGCGCCCGAAAGAAGGCGCTGCGGGACCTCGCGCCCTCCGCTAGCCGGCGGCGCGGAGTCCTGACCCCCGAATGGGAGTGTCTCGGCCACCCCACACACCTCGAAGACGCGCTGCACCGAGCGCGGCCCGGGAACGATCACCAGGTGAACGCTCTCGGCGGAGGCACGGTTGTGCGTGTCGATCGCCAGGTGGACGCCGGTGGCGTCCATGAAAGTCAGCCCGGCGAGGTCGAGCACGAGCCATTCGGGCTGGGCTGCGAACGCGTCCGACAACGCGCCTCGGGCTCGATGGCGTGCGGCGATGTCGAGCTCACCTCGAAGGGCAACGATCCGGGTGGTGCCGTACTGCGCGACGTCGATCCGCAAGCCGCAGGGGGGTTGGTGCGATGCAATGATGATGGATGGCTCCTCTCCGGCGGTAAAAGCACTTGCTCCGGTAGAGGGACCAGCGGCTCGAGATGAACCAGTTGGCCTGCGCCTACGCTCAGGCTGCTCTCGCTGCCCACCCTAGGGGGCGCACTTGGAGAGCCGCTGGAGAGGACTATAGCCGCATTCGCGCGACCCTAGGAGGCGCCCGGCCGAGAAGGGAAAATCCGCCGTGATGCACGATCACGCACACGCCCATGGGGCGTCGACCGATGCCGATGGGCGGCGGCTCGCCATGGCGCTGGCGCTCATCGTCGGCTTCATGGTCGTCGAGGTGGTCGCGGGGATCCTCGCCTCCTCTCTGGCGCTGCTTTCCGACGCCGGTCACATGCTCACCGATGCCGCGGCGCTGGCGCTTTCGCTTGTGGCGCTGCGCCTGGGCCGGCGGCCGGCCGGCGGCGCAATGACCTACGGCTTCAGCCGCGCCGAGATCCTCTCCGCGCAGCTGAACGGGGCGACGCTGCTGGTGCTGGCGCTGCTGATCATCTACGAGGGAGTCCGGCGCCTGATCACCCCGCGGTCGGTCGCGGGGGCCACCGTCCTGGTCGTCGCCCTGGTCGGGATCGGGGTCTCGTTCCTCGCGACCTGGACCCTCTCGAAGTCCAATCGGCGCAGCATGAACCTCGAGGGCGCCTTCCAGCACATGCTCACCGATCTGATCGCGTTCATCGCCACAGGGCTGGCGGGCGCGGTGATCCTCGCCACCGGCTTCGGGCGCGCGGACGGCATCGCGTCGCTGATCGTCGCCGTGATCATGCTCCGTGCCGCGTACGGGCTGCTGCGCGATTCCGGGCGCGTATTCCTGGAGGCAGCGCCGAAGGGAGTCAATCCCGGAGAGGTAGGCGCGGCGATGGCGGCGGAGCCCGGAGTGGTGGAGGTGCACGACCTGCATGTGTGGGAGGTGAGCTCGGGGTTTCCCGCTCTTTCGGCGCACGTCGTGGTCAGCGACTCATCCGACTGCCACGCGGCGCGGCGCAGCCTCGAGGCGATGCTCCACGAGCGCTTCGAGCTCGATCACACGACGCTGCAGGTCGACCACGAAGGGGGCGACCTGCTGAAGATCGAGTCCTCGATCAAGCAATAGGATCAGCCGATGCCGACGGCCACCCACGAATACATCGTGATCGGGGCCGGCACAGCCGGCTGCGTGGTCGCGAACCGCCTGAGCGCGCGCGGCGCCAGCGTGCTGCTGCTCGAGTCCGGCGGAAGCGCGCGGCACCTGGGCGTAAAGGCGCCGGCTGCGTTCTCCTCGCTGTTTCAGACACCGCGGGACTGGAACTACCTCTCCGAGCCCGAGCCTGCGCTGTTCGGACGGCGGCTCTACCTGCCCCGAGGACGGATGCTCGGCGGGTCCTCGTCGATGAACGCCAGCATGTACGTGCGCGGCAACCGCGCCGACTACGACGGCTGGGCGGCCGGCGGCGCCGAAGGGTGGAGCTACGACGAGGTGCTCCCGTACTTCAAGCGCTCGGAGCACAACGCGGAGTTCGGAGAGCCCTACCACGGGACGCGCGGCGAGGCGCACGTCACCAGCAAGCGGTGGCTCTCCTCGCACTGGGAGCCGTTCCTGGAGTCCTCGGCGGCGGCAGGGATCGAGCGGATCGATGACTGCAACGGACCTCGCCAGGACGGCGGCGCCCTCGTGCAGACGACGACGCGCAAGGGGCGCCGCTGGAGCGCCGCCGACGCGTTCCTGTCGCCGGCGCGCAAGCGGACCAACCTGACGATCGCGAGCTCAGCCCACGCTCGGCGGCTGCTGATCGAGCACGAGCGAGCCGTCGGCGTGGAGTACGACCAGGGCGGCCAGCGACAGACGGCGAGGGCCGAGCGCGAAGTCATCCTGGCCGCCGGTGCCTACGCCTCGCCGCAGCTGTTGATGCTCTCGGGCATCGGACCCGCCGATCACCTGCGAGAGCACGGCATCGACGTCCTGCTCGATCAGCCCAACGTCGGGGCGCACCTCCAGGAACACCCGATGGCGCTGGTCAACTTCCGCTGCGCAACCCCCGACACGCTCGACGACGCCGCCGAGCCGCGCAACCTGCTGCCGTGGCTTCTCGGCGGCCGCGGCAAGCTTTCCTCGAACCTGGCCGAGGCGGCGCTGCACTGGCGCTCGGACGACTCGCTGCAGAAGCCGGACATCCAGATGATCTTCGGGCCCGTCTACTACTGGGAGCACGGCTTCCGCAAGACCGGCGCACCGGCACTGAGCCTCGGGCCGTGCCTCATCGGACCCACCAGCCGCGGCAGCGTACGGCTGCGCAGCGCCGACCCCGAGGACCATCCCCGCATCCTCAACAACCTGCTGAGCTCGGACGAGGAGGTCAACGCGATGCTCCGTGCCATCGACCTCGCCCGGGACATCGCTTCGCGCCCACCGCTCAGCGGCCACGTCCGCGAGGAGCTGAACCCCTCAGCGATGATCAAGAACCGCAAAGACCTGACCGCGTGGCTGCGCGCCACCTGCGAGCACGAGTACCACCCCACCTGCACGTGCCGGATCGGAACTCCCGAGGAGGGCGTGGTCGATCCGCAGCTGCGGGTTCACGGGGTCGAGGGGCTACGCGTCGCTGACGCTTCGGTGATGCCGAGGGTCACCGCCGGCAACACCAACGCTCCGACGCTCATGATCGCCGAGCGCTGCTCCGACTTCGTCCTCTCCGGTCGCTAGCGAGGCCGCAGCCGGGACGGTGGCCCGCCGCCAGGGCTGGGTCAGCGCCACCCACAACAGGCCGGCGCCGAGCAGGACCCCGCACAGAACCCAGCCGAGCGCCGTCGTGTCGAGGCCGATGTACTTCAGCCCCGAGGCGAAGATCACGAACGCGATCACGGGACGGACGTAACGGTCGGGCACGCTGGAGGAGAGAAACGAGCCGACGAGCACCGCCGGGACGCTGCCGATGATCAGCGAGGCCGTCACACCGACTTCGACGTGGCCGAAGATCAGCGCGCCGAGCGCGGCAGCCAGCGTGAGGGGAACGGCCTGGGTGAGGTCGGTCCCGACCAGCTGGTTGGCGCCGAGCATCGGGTAGAGGAACAGCAGCAGCACGATCATCAGCGAGCCCGACCCGACGCTCGTCATGCCGACGATCAGTCCGCCGACGATGCCGATGAGCACGGTTGGGAGCGGACGCGCTGTGACCTCGGTGACGAGTCCCAGGCGGCGCTGACCCGTGGTGCGGTCGAGCACGTAGCGCAACACCATGGCGCCGGCGCCAGCGAGCAGGGCGACGCCGAGCGCCAGCTCGATGTGGTCCTGGGCGGACTTGGCGTTGCCCAGGAGATGGAGGATGTACGCTCCGAGGAAGGCCGAGGGAACCGAGCCGATGACCATCCAGCGGACCAGCCGCAGGTTCACGGTTCCCGCGCGGAGGTGGACGCCGGCGCCGATCGGTCGCATCACGAAGGCGGCCACGAGGTCGCTCGAGATCGCCGTCGAGGGCTTGACCCCGAACAGCAGGATCAGCATCGGCGTCATCAAGGCTCCGCCGCCGGCACCGGTCATCCCGACCAGCAGGCCGACGATGGCACTGCCGAGCACGATGTATGGATCGACGTGCAAGTGTCCAGCCTCCCCTCGAGAGCGCGGGAGGCTAGCCGATCGGCCTGAGGGTCACGTGGCTTAGGTTGAGGAGCTCGCCGGGCGGCTCGCCCATCAGCAGCCATCCGTCGTCCTGCTGCCGCACCAGTCCGCGGCGGGTGAGGTCTGAGAGCGCGCTCGTCACCGTCGGCCGGCGCGCGGCCACGAGGTCGGCCAGCCACGCGTGGGTGAGGCGCACCGGGAGCATCGTGCCGTCGCTGCGGACCCGGCCCCACCGCCCAGCCATGTGCCAGAGCAGCATGTGCAGGCGCACGTCCACCCGCGCCTGGTGGACGATGGCCATGTTCACCGTCAGGTGACGAGAGCGCTGGAGGGCGCGGCCCACGAGCCGGCCCACGAGCTCGGGGTAGCGCACGAGCTGGGCGGCGAAGCGGCGGTCGAGCAGCGCAGCACGGGTCGGCTCGATCACCTGCCACCCCGTGGTCGTCGACAGCGTCGGCGAGCCGTCCTCGCCCTGCGAGGGGCGCAGAAGGTCGCATTCCCCCAGCAGCTCGGCGCCGTAGCGGCCCTCGAGCCCCACGCGTCGAAGCATCAACCCCTCGAAAACGAGCAGACCGATACCCGCGGGCTCGACGTCGGGTGCTCCCCGCCACGTCCCCGGCGGCAGGCGCACCTCGTCGGCCGTCAGCTCTGCGATCGCAGCGCTTCGGCGCTCAACCGGGACCGCCTCCGCCAAGTCGGGGTCTTGGTCGAGGACGTGACAGAGCTCGTGGGCCGCGGGTCCGACGCTCACCGACTCAAGACTTTGCCATGGTCGCATCGCGGGCGGGCGCGCCTGGCCTCGCGCCGCCGCCCCAGCTCGTGTTAGGCCGGTCTGCCGGGCGATCGAGCAATCTGGCCAGATCCCCGGCGCTGGCGCCGATGATCGCGGCCGCTGTAGACCCGTGCTCGCGTTCGGCGTAGGCGCTCAGCTCCGCGGCGATCTGCATCACCTGGGTGCGGACTTCATCGCTCCACGGTTGGCGCGAAGCCCCTTCCCGAAGCCGGGCTTGGCCCCGACTCAGATCATGCAGCCACGGCACCTCTGTTCGAAGCTATGCCCGCGGCGAGGTCAGCTAACACCTCGGCCACCTCGGCCGGGCGCTCGAGCGGCGCCATGTGGCCCGTTTGCGGCAGGACGACAAGCCGCTTGAGCGACGGCAGCTGCTCGGCGATCCGCTCGGCGTGCGAGGGCGGGGTCAGCTTGTCGTTCTCGCCGGCCAGCACGACGGCCGGAACCGTCAGCCGCGGCAGCGCGTGGTAGAGCTCGAGCTCCGAGAGCGCGATCCCGACGTCGGCGCGGACGTCGGGCGGACAGGCGACGAGCATCCGCTCGAAGAAGGCGACTCTGGCCGCAGAGGCGCTCGGCCCGAAGGTCATGTACTTGGTGAGCGCATTGCTGATCGGGGTCGAGAAACGGGGGATGGGGGCGCGGGAGCCGACGAACACCGAGGGAGGCAGAGTCCGGTTGAGGAATTGCGCGAGCCAGGGCACGGGGATCAGCAGGGCCTCGGTCAGCAGCTCACCGACGCCGGTGTTCAGCAGCGCGACGGCTGAGGCCCGTCGCTCGACGTCGTGCTCCTCGGCCCAGGCGACAATCGACATCGCGCCGAGCGAATGCCCGGCCACGACCGCGCGCTGGCCTTCGGGCACGGCGGCGTCGAGGACGGCCTCGACGTCCTGGCCGAACCGCGACACCGAGTAATCGCCGTCGGTCGCGGTGCCGCTCTCGCCGTGGCCCCGCAGGTCGTAGGCCACGACCCGCAGTCCCTTCTCGCACAGCTCTCGGATCACGAAGGTCCAGAACAGGAGGTTCTCCGTCCAGCCGTGGGCCAGCACCACGGTCTGTCCCTCGTCGGGACCGAACGCCTCGAGGTGCAGCCGCGTCCCGTCGGCTGAGGTGGCGGTCAGCTCGCGCCCGTGCGGGGGGTCGCGCAGCAGCGAATCCTCGGGATCGGATGAGATCCGCCGCAGATGGCGGTGCTCCACGAGCGCGGCGGCGCCTCCGGCAGCGAGCGCGACGCCCGCGCCGACCAGAGCCCGCTTGTGGTCGATCTCCATCGGCGCATCCTAGTGCCAGGCGGCCGTGCTCAGCGCACGGGTGGGAATAGGATCGCGAAATGCGGATCGGGGTGTTGACCGGAGGCGGCGACTGCCCCGGGCTCAACGCCGTGATCAGAGCCGTGGTGCGCAAGGGGATCGACCACTACGGCGATCAGACGATCGGCTTTCGCGACGGGTGGCGCGGCGTGCTGGAGGACCTGACCCTCGAGCTGACGATCGAGTCCACCCGCGGGATCCTCCCGCGCGGCGGGACGATCCTCGGCAGCTCGCGCACCAATCCCTTCAAGCGCGAGGACGGCGTGGCGCTGGTCCGCAGCACGTTCGAGAGCCATGGGCTCGACGGTCTGATCGCCATCGGCGGCGAGGACACGCTCGGCGCCGCCAGCCGGCTGCACGACCAGGGGCTGAACGTGATCGGGGTGCCCAAGACCATCGACAACGACCTCGGCGCCACCGATGTGACGTTCGGCTTCGACACCGCATTGCATGTCGCCACCGAGGCGATCGACCGTCTGCACACGACCGCCGAGAGTCACAACCGCATCCTCGTCGTCGAGGTGATGGGCCGCCACGCAGGCTGGATCGCACTGCATGCGGGCGTGGCCGGCGGCGCCGACGTGATCCTGATCCCGGAGATCCCCTTCGACATCGACGAGGTGTGCCGGCTCATCCGCCGCCGCCACGAGCGCGGTCGTTACTTCTCGATCGTGGTCGCCGCCGAGGGCGCCACCCCGCGCGAGGGCACGATGAGCGTGTCCGGGGACGCGCCGCTCGACGAGTTCGGACATCCGCGCCTGGGCGGAATCGGAGCTCGCCTGGAGCACGAGATCGAGGCGCGCACCGGCTATGAGACGCGCGCCACCGTGCTCGGCCATGTGCAGCGCGGAGGGACGCCGACGGCGTTCGATCGCGTGCTGGCCACGCGCCTTGGTCTGGCGGCGATCGACGCCGCGCACGAGGGTGGCTGGGGCATGATGACCGCGCTTCGCTCCACACGCGTCGAGCTGGTCTCGCTCGCCGATGCGGTGGCCCAGCTGCGAACTGTGCCGGTGGAGGAATACGAGCGCTTCGGCGTGCTGTTCGGGTGAAGGCGCCCCGAGAAGGGCTGTTTAGCGAGTGCTCGTTCTGACTATGCTGCGTTCAGTGGCCAGTCCAATCGCACCGGATTCGCGCTGAGTGACCGCGACTGAGACCGCCACTTCGCTCGACCGGCTGTGCGTGGACACGATCCGCACGCTGTCGATGGACGCGGTCCAGAAGGCGAACTCGGGCCATCCCGGGACGCCGATGGCGCTGGCGCCGCTGGCCTACGTGCTCTACACGCGGGTCATGCGGCACAACCCGCGCAATCCCGACTGGATCGATCGCGATCGATTCGTGCTCTCGGCGGGCCATGCATCGATGCTGCTCTACTCGATGCTCTACCTCACGGGCTATCCGCTCACGCTCGAGGACATCGAGAACTTCCGCCAGGTCGGCTCGCCCACCGCAGGCCACCCCGAGCGCAAGTACTCGCCCGGGATCGAGGCCACGACCGGTCCGCTCGGCCAGGGCATCTCGATGTCGGTCGGGCTGGCGCTGGCCGAGCGGATGCTCGCCGCTCGCTTCAACCGCGGCGAGCACGAGGTGGTGGGGCATTACACCTTCACGATCGCCTCCGACGGCGACATGCAGGAAGGGGTGGCCTCCGAGGCCTCCTCGCTGGCGGGGCATCTCGGCCTCGGCCGGCTGATCGCCTACTTCGACGACAACCGGATCCAGCTGGCCAGCCCCACTTCAGCCGTGACCTCGGAAGACGTGGGCGCGCGGTACGAGGCCTATGGCTGGCACGTGCAGAATGTGGGCGAGGACCTGTCGCTCGAGCGCCTCGAGCAGGCGACGCGGGCGGCCATGGAGGTCGAGGATCGCCCGTCGCTGATCATCGTGCGCTCGCACATCGGCTACGGGGCGCCCAACAAGCAGGACACCTCCAGCGCCCACGGGTCACCGCTGGGCGAGGACGAGGTCCGGGCGGCCAAGGAGTTCTACGGCTGGGATCCGGACAAGCAGTTCTACGTGCCCGAGGAGGCGCTCGCGCACTTCCGCCGCTGCTGCGAGCGTGGTGAGGAGCTGGAGTCCGAGTGGCAGCGGCGCTTCGACGCCTACCGAGAGGAGTTCCCGGAGCAAGCGGATCTGCTCGAGATGATCGACGCCGCCGAGCTTCCGGACGGCTGGGATGCCGACGTTCCGAAGTTCAGCGCCGACGAGGACGCGATCGCCACCCGCAAAGCCTCGGAGAAGGCGATCCAGTGGGCGGCCAAGGCCGTGCCGCACCTGATCGGCGGCTCGGCCGACCTCGCGACCTCCACCAACACCGACATCGGTGACGGCGGCGACGTCGAGAAGGGCTCCTATGAGGGCCGCAACCTCCGCTTCGGCGTCCGCGAGCATGGAATGGGCGCGATCGTCAACGGCCTGGCGCTGCACGGCTTCCGCGCCTTCGGCGCCACCTTTCTCACCTTCTCGGACTACATGCGCGGCGCGGTCCGGCTCTCGGCCCTGATGAAGCTGCCGGCGATCTGGGTCTACACGCACGACTCGATCGGACTCGGTGAGGACGGCCCCACCCACCAGCCGATCGAGCAGCTCGCGGGCCTGCGGGCGATGCCCCGGCTCAAGGTGCTGCGCCCGGCTGACGCCAACGAGACTGCGCTGGGCTGGCGCTTTGCCCTGCGCAACTACGACAGCCCGACGGCCTTCGCGCTCTCCCGGCAGAACCTGCCGGTCCTCGATCCGGAGGCCGTCCCCGACGACGCGATCGAGCGGGGCGCCTACGTCCTGCGCGACGCCGACGGCGGCGACCCCGAGCTGATCCTGATCGGTACGGGATCGGAGGTCTCACTGTGCCTCGAGGCTGCCGACGCGCTCGAGGGCATCCGCGTGCGCGTGGTCAGCATGCCCTGCATGGACACCTTCGCCGAGGCCGATGAGTCCTACCGCGAGCAGGTGCTGCCGAGCGCCTGCCGAGCCCGCATCGCCGTCGAGGCGGCCAGCCCGCTCGGCTGGGACAGGTGGATCGGGCCGCAGGGTAGATTCGTTGGCATGAGGACCTTCGGTGAGTCCGGACCCGCCACGGAGGTTTACGAGCACTTCGGCATCACGGCCGATCGGCTGGCCGGGCTGGGAAGGGAGATGACCGGAAAATGAGCACGACCGAGCGCGTCAACGAGCACCTGGCGCAGCTGACCTCGGCGGGCGTGAGCGTGTGGCTCGACCAGATCCGCCGCAGCCTGATCGAGGGCGGTGAGCTGGGCCGGATGGTGGAGGAGGAGAGCCTGCGCGGGGTCACCGCCAATCCCTCGATCTTCGAGAAGGCGATTCTCGGCTCCGATGACTACGACGAGGATCTCGAGGCGCTGGCCCGCGAGGACCTCGACGCCCAGGCGATCTACGACCGCATCGCGATCCGCGACGTCCAGCTCGCGGCGGACGTGCTACGCAGCGTCTGGGACGAGTCAAACGGCCACGACGGCTTCGTTTCCCTCGAGGTCGCGCCGGACATGGCCCACGACTCCGACCGCACGATCGAGGGCACGCGCAACTACTGGAAGCAGCTGAAGCGCCCCAACGTGATGATCAAGATCCCGGGCACGCCCGAGGGGGGCCAGGCGATCGAGACGGCGATCTATGAGGGGATCAACGTCAACGTGACCCTGCTCTTTGCGGTGGAGGCATATGAGGCGGTGGCGGAGGCGTATCTGCGGGGACTCGAGCGCCGCCACGCCGAGGGCCTGCCGCTGCACGTCCGCTCGGTGGCGAGCTTCTTCGTGTCCCGGGTGGACACCAACATCGACGAGAAGCTCGAGAAGCTCGGTCGCAGCGACCTGGCCGGAACGGCGGCCCTGGCCAACGCGCGCGCCGCCTACCGGCGCTTCAAGGAGATCTTCTCCGGCCCACGCTGGGAGGCGCTCCACCACGCCGGCGCCGCGGTCCAGCGCCCGCTGTGGGCCTCGACCGGCGTCAAGAACCCGCAGTACTCGGACACGATGTACGTCGACGGCCTGGTCGGCCGCGACACCGTCAACACGATGCCGATGGCCACCCTGCACGCCGTCGCGGACCACGGCAAGGTCACCGGACCTACGGCCGAACAGGATCCGACGGCTGAGCTCGACGCCCTGCGCGAGGCCGGCATCGACCTGAGCGAGGTCACCGACGAGCTCCTCGTCGACGGGGTCAAGCAGTTCGAGGACGCGATGAGCCGGCTCCTCAGCGGCATCGAGGAGCGGCGCGTGGCGGTGGCGACCGGTCGGCCCCCGACGATCGAGGGCAAGATCCCCAAGGAGCTCGAGGGCCCGGTAGCAGAACGCGTGGAGCGTGCGGTCTCCGAGCAGGTGGCGCCACGCGTCTGGCGTCACGACGCCTCGCTGTGGGGCGGACCCGGAGTTCCCGAAATCGAGGATCGGCTCGGTTGGCTGACCGTGGCCGACAAGATGCTCGACGTCGCGCCCCAGCTCCAGGCGTTCGCCGAGGAGTGCCGCAGCGAAGGGTTCACCGACGCCGTGCTCTTGGGCATGGGCGGCTCCTCGCTCGGACCCGAGGTGATCCGGCGCTCGTTCGGGCAGATCCCTGACGGGCTCCGACTCCAAGTGCTCGACTCGACCCATCCCGACGTCGTCCTCTCGGTCGAGGACTCGGTCGATCTCGAGAAAACGCTGTTCATCGTCTCCTCGAAGTCCGGCGGGACGATCGAGACGCTCTCGCACTACAGGCACTTCAAGGCGCTGGCGAAGCCCAATCAGTTCGTCGTCGTGACCGATCCCGGCAGCCCGCTCGAGCAGCTCTCACGCGACGACGGGCTGCGGCGCTGCTTCCTCAACCCGCCGGACATCGGCGGGCGCTACTCCGTGCTCTCGTACTTCGGCCTCGTACCCGCGGTTCTCATGGGCGTGAACATCGAGGGCCTGCTGCATGGCTGCCAGGTGGCCGAGCAGAATTGCACGCACTACGGCTCCAGCGAAGGCAACTCCGGGCTGTGGCTGGGGGCGGCGGTCGGCGAGCTCGCGCGCAACGGCCGCGACAAGCTCACCTTCCTGGTCTCGCCGCCGATCGAGAGCTTCGGCCTGTGGGTCGAGCAGCTGATCGCCGAGTCGACGGGCAAGCGTGGCCGGGGCATCCTCCCCGTGGCGGAAGAGCCCCTGGGTGATCCCGACGTCTACGGGCAGGACCGGGTGTTTGCTTATCTGCGCAACGAAGACGAGCCCGAGGAGCAGCTCGACGAGGCGATCGAGAAGCTCGCGGCCGCCGGGCACCCGACCTTGACGCTCAGCACCCACGGCGCCGCCGACCTGGGGCGGATCTTCTTCCTGGCCGAATTCGCGGTCGCCGTGGCGGGCTGGACGCTCGAGATCAACCCGTTCGACCAGCCGAACGTCCAGGAGGCCAAGGACAACACGAAGCGGGTGCTGGACTCGGGCACGGTGCCTGAGCAGGCGGCCGCCGGCGACGACGCGCTGCGGGCGCTGCTCGGCGACGCAGAGCCACCGCACTACGTGGCGATCATGGGCTACGTCCCGCCGTCGGAGGCATTCGACGCCGCGGTCGGTGAGCTGAGGGCGACGATCAGAGCGGCCACGGGTGCGGCGACGACGTTCGGCTACGGCCCCCGGTTCCTGCACTCGACGGGGCAGCTCCACAAGGGAGGGGCGCCGAATGGCCGCTTCCTGCAGCTCACCTCGCGGCCCCGTCGCGACGCCGAGATCCCTGGGGCCGGCTACTCGTTCGGCACGCTGATCGCAGCACAAGCCGCCGGCGACCTGCAAACCCTGCGCGACCACGGGCTGAAAGCGGAGCGGGTGGAATTCGGAGAGGATCCCGTGGCGGATGTGAAGGCGCTCACCGAGCTCATCGCCGGGCTACTGAACGGGAGCTAGGTCCAGAGATGCAGATCGGGTTCGTCGGCCTGGGGAAGATGGGGGGCAACATGGTCCACCGGGTCAGGCGCGACTCCGATCACGAGGTCGTCGCCTTCGACTTCAGCGCGGAAGCCGTGCAGGCCGCCGAGGAGCACGGAGCGTCCGGGGCCGACTCGCTCGAGAACCTCGTCTCACAGCTCTCGGCGCCGCGCGCCGTGTGGATCATGGTTCCGGCTGGGGCGCCGACTCAGCAGACGATCGAACAGCTGCTCGACCTGCTCGAGGCCGGCGACACGATCATCGACGGTGGTAACTCCAAGTGGACCGACTCGATCGACCGCTTCGCTCAGTGCAGCGCCCGCAGCGTCGGATTCGTCGACGTCGGCACCAGCGGCGGGGTGTGGGGGCTCGAGGTCGGCTACTGCATGATGGTCGGAGGCGACGACGAGCACGTGTCGCGGCTGGCCCCGATCCTCGACGTCCTGGCACCCCCCGACGGCTGGGCGCACATGGGCGGCCCCGGATCAGGTCACTACGTGAAGATGGTCCACAACGGCATCGAGTACGCCCTCATGCAGGGCTACGCCGAGGGCTTCGAGCTCTTGCACAAGTCGGAGTACGGCCTGGACATGGAGAAGATCGCCAACCTCTGGGGACAGGGGTCGGTCGTGCGCTCCTGGCTGCTCGAGCTCGCAGCGCGCGCCTTCTCCGCCGACGGCAACGATCTGGAGGGGCTGGAGGGCTACGTCGAAGACTCGGGTGAGGGCCGCTGGACGCTCGCCTCGGGGATCGACCACGACGTGCCCATGCCTGCGCTGGCGGCCTCGCTGTTCACCCGCTTCGACTCCCGCGGCAACGGCGACTACAGCGCGCGCATGCTGGCCGCTCTGCGCAATCAGTTCGGCGGACACGCGGTCAAGAAGGCCTAGGCACCGGATCACCATGGCGCTCACCGTCGAGGAACAGCAGCGGGAAGAGAACCCGCTCACCGAGGGCCTCGAGCGGCTGCCGGTCCATCCCACCGCGCTCGTCATCTTCGGAGCCACGGGAGACCTCGCGCACCGCAAGCTCCTGCCGGCGCTCTACAACCTCGCCCACGAAGGATCGCTGCCCGAGCAGTTCGAGCTGATCGGAGTGGCGCGCTCAGAGCAGCCGCACGAGGACTTCCGAGCCATGGTGCGCGAGTCGATCGAGCGCTTCTCACGGCGCGAGGCTGATGCGGACGTGCTCGAGGGCCTGACCGCGAACATGCGCTACGTCCCCGGGTCCTTCGACGACGACAACGTCTACAGCGAGCTCGAGCGCACCCTCTCGGAGTTCGACGAGCAGGCGGGCCAGCCACTGGCGCGCGTCTTTTACTTGTCCACCGCGCCGCAGTTCTTTCCGGTGATCACGGAGAAGCTCGGGGCTGCCCGGCTGCACCGCTGCGAAAACGCGGATACGCGGATCGTCATCGAGAAGCCGTTCGGCTACGACCTGGCCTCGGCGCGGGATTTGAACGCAGCGGTTCTCGACGTCTTCACGGAGTCGCAGGTCTACCGGATCGACCACTACCTGGGCAAGGAGACGGTCCAGAACCTGCTGGCGCTGCGCTTCGCCAACGCGCTGTTCGAGCCGGTGTGGAACCGCAACTTCATCGACAACGTCCAGATCACCGCAGCCGAGGACATCGGGATCGAGGGTCGCGCGGGCTACTACGAGGGAGCAGGCGCGCTGCGCGACCTCGTGCAGAACCACATGCTGCAGCTGCTGGCACTGCTGACCATGGAGCCACCGTCGTCCTTCGAGGCCAACCGGCTGCGAGACGAGAAGCTCAAGGTGCTGGAGGCGATCGTGCCGCCCGCGCCCGAGGACGTGAGCAGCATGTCGCTGCGCGCGCAGTACGGGCCTGGCGTGGTCGGCGGCGACGAGGTGCCGGGCTATCTGCAGGAGGAGGACGTCGCCGAGGACTCTCGGACCGAGACCTACGCCGCGCTGCGCCTGCAGATCTCGAACTGGCGCTGGTCCGGCGTGCCGTTCTACCTGCGCACCGGAAAGCGCCTGGCTCGCAAGGTCACCGAAATCGCCGTGACGCTCAAGCCGGTTCCCCACCTCGCGTTCCAGAGCTCTGGCTCGGTCGGAATTCAGGCCAACCAGGTGATCCTCACCGTGCAGCCTGACGAAGGCGTGTCGGTGTCCCTCGGAGCCAAGATTCCCGGCCCGACGATGCGGATCAGGCCCGTCAACATGGAGTTCCGCTACGGCACATCGTTCATGTCGGAGTCGCCGGAGGCCTACGAGCGCTTGATCCTCGACGCCATGCGCGGCGACGCCACGCTGTTCACGCGCAACGACGAGATCGAGGCGCTTTGGGGGATCATCGACCCGATCCTCACCGCATGGCACGAGGACACCTCTACGCCCATCCCGCAGTACAAGGCCGGGTCCGCAGGTCCGGACGAGGCGGACGAGCTGCTCAATCCAGGCCACAGGTGGCGACGGCTCTGAGCTCGTGAGCAAGGTCTGCCCATGAGCGACGACGTCTGGGCAGCGCGGGACACCAATCCCGATGCGATCGACGCCGCGCTGCGCGAGCTGCTGCGCCGGCGGCATGCCGAGAATCCTTCGCTGGCCCCGGCACGCGTCCTGAACCTGATCGTCGTCGTCGAGCGCGAGTGGAAGGGCGAGATCGCCAACCGCCTCGAGCGCGTCGGCCGGTTCCACGCCTCCCGCACGCTGCTGTGCGCGGTCGAGCAGGGCCGCAGCACGCTCGATGCGACCGCCGTCATGAACTACACGGAGCCCGAAAGCGGACTCGGCGTGATCCGCGAACAGGTCGAGATCGACATCGGCCCCGAGCACCTGGCCCGGCTGGACACGATCGTCGACCCGGTGCTCGTATCCGAGCTCGCGACCGTGCTTTGGGCGCCACACGGGCACGACGAGGCCGCGGCCGCGCTTGGCGGCATGGTCGACGTCATGCTGCTCGACTCCGACGACGTCTCCGAGCCTGCAGCCGCCCTCGCTCGCGCAGCCGAGGCCGCGGACTCAGCCTACGTCGTCGACCTGGCCTGGCTGCGCACGACGCCCTGGCGCGAGCGCCTGGCCGCCACCTTCGACCCTGCCGATCGCAAGAAGTCCCTGTGGCGGCTCGGAGGACTGACCGTGCGCCATCAACGCAACTCGACCGCGAGCGCCCTGCTGCTCGCCGGGTGGCTGGCGTCGCGCCTGGGCTGGGAGCCGCAAGCGCTCGAGGATGCCGGGAGCGGCGAGCTGCATGGCGCCGCCAGGCGCAACGGCGACGGGGTCAAGATCAGTCTGGAGGCGGCCGAGCAGGACGTCCCGGGCCTGATCGGCGTGACCGTCGGCTGCGAGAACGGGTTCGAGCTCTCGCTCGATCGCGCTCAGGGCGGGCTGTGCGCGAAGCAGCGAAGCGCCGACGGAGACGAGCGCAGCTGGCAGGTCCTGGGCGCCTCACGCGGTGAGGGCGGAATCCTGGGGGAGGGCGTGAGGCAGGCGCTGTTGCGTGATCCGACCTATGCGCCGGCGCTCGAGGCGGCACGGGAGCTCTGCCCGTGAGCGTCGAGATCGAGGTACTCGACGACCCCGCCCGAGCCTGTGCGGCCATGCTGCTGGGGGCGGCGGCCGACGGAGGCGAAGTCGTCCTGACCGGGGGCTCGACGCCCCGCAACGCCTACGAAGAGCTCGTCCGGGCGGTGCAGGCGGTCGGCCTGGACCTTCGGGAAAGCACCTTCTGGTTCGGCGATGAGCGCTGCGTCGAGCCCGACGACGAGCGCTCCAACTACCTGATGGCCAAGCAGAGCCTGTTCGAGCCGCTCGGGCGGGACAACCAGCCGCACGTTTTCCGGATGAAGGGTGAGCTGGGTCCCGAGGCGGGCGCCGAGGACTACGAGCGCTCGCTGAAAGAACGGGACCGCTCGCAGCCCTTCGACCTCGTGCTCCTGGGGCTCGGTCCCGATGCCCACATCGCCTCGATGTTCCCCGGTCAGCCGTCCCTCCAGGAACGCTCGCGGCTGGTCACCGGCGTGCCTGAGGCCGGCTTCGAGCCGTACGTTCCGCGCATCACGCTGACACTGCCGGCACTGCTGTCCGGCCGCGCAGTCGTCTTCCTGGTGGCCGGATCCGATAAGGCCGAGGCCGTCGCGAAGGCGTTCGGCCCCGACGCCCGCCCCGACCCGCATGTGCCGGCCTCGCTTGTGGCCTCCGAAGCCGAGAAGGTGACCGTGCTCCTCGACCCGGAGGCAGCGAAGCAGCTGTGACGGTCGTCGGTGTCGACCTCGGCGGGACGAAGGTGGCCATGGCGACGCTCCGCGAGCGCGAGCTGTCGGAGTCGCTGGTCGAGCACACGGACCTCAGCAGCAGCGGCGCACTGATCGACCAGCTGGTGGCCGTGGTCGGCAAGGTGGCCGACGACGAGCTCGATGGCGTGGGCATCGGCGTCCCGTCGGTGGTGGAATTCGATACCGGCCGGGTCGTCTCGTCGGTGAACGTGCCCCTGAAGGACGTGCAGCTTCGGCAGGTTCTATCCGAGCGGCTCGGAGTTCCGGTGTTCGTCGACAACGACGCCACCGTCGCGGCGCTGGCCGAGGCCCACGACGAGCATCTTCGGCTCGTCGCCCACGACCTCGTGATGATCACGGTCGGAACCGGCGTGGGGGGTGGGCTGGTGCTCGGCGGCAGGATCTATCGGGGCGCCACCGGGGCTGCGGGGGAGCTGGGGCACACGATCGTCGGACTCGACCTGGCGGGCGCCGTCCCGTCCCCGATGGGCGCGTTTCCCCAGCCCGGGTCGCTCGAGTTCGTCGCCTCCGGCCACGCCCTCGATCGCCTGGCCGCGCAGGCGGCCAACCTGCATCCCGAGTCGGCGCTCGGACGCCTGCACGAGAAGGGCGAGTCGGTCCTCGGCGCAGACGCGGTGAAGGCGGCGCAGGACGGGGACGGCGCCGCGGCGCGGATGGTGGAGATCTGGGGCCAGCGGCTGGGCGTCGGAGTGGCCAATGCGATCAACACCTTCGACCCTGAGGAGGTGGTGATCGGAGGAGGCGCCGCCCAGGCCCGCGAGCTCCTGCTCGAGCCCGCCAAGCGGGTAGCCGCCGGGTATGTGCTGCCCGGGCTCGGGACGAAGACGACGATCCGGCTGGCCCGCCACGGCGTGCGCGCGGGCGTGCTGGGGGCGGCCCTCCTGGCGGTTCACGAACTCGAGGCGGTCGATGCCCCACCCCCGACTCAGCAGGTGCCAGACCGGGAGATGGGCCGTTGATCGTCGCCTGCGGGTTCGATCACGCCGGAGTGCCGCTGCGGCCGCGGCTCCTGGGGCTGATCGCGGATCTGGGCCATGAGGTGCTCGACCTGGGGACGGATAGCGCAGAGCCGATCGACTACCCCGACAAGGCGCTGGCGGTGGGCCGCGCGGTCGTCTCGGGAGAGGCCGAGCGCGGGATCATCGTGTGCGGATCCGGCGCCGGTGTCTCTGTGGCGGCGTGCAAGATCCGCGGCGTTCAAGCGGCAACGATCCACGACACCTACACCGCCCACCAGGCGGTCGAGCACGATGACGTCAACGTGCTCTGCCTGGGAGGGCGGGTGATCGGCGTCGAGGTCGCGGCGGAGATCGTCGCCGCGTTCCTGAGCGCCCAGGTGAGCGATGAGGAGCGTCACGTCCGCCGCCGGGCGAAGGTGCTGGAGATCGAGCGCACCGGGGGCGGCTACGCATCCGAGGGCGAAGCGGTTCGCTGAGGCCCGGAGCGCCGCCCTGCAGATCGTCCTCGTCCGTCACGGTGAGACCGAGTGGAGCCTGTCCGGCCAGCACACGAGCCGGACCGACCTGCCGCTGATCGACGAGGGGCGCCGCCGAGCTGAAGCGCTGGGGCGCGAGCTCTCAGGCAGCGAGTTCGCGCTCGTGTTGACCAGTCCGCTCCTGCGCGCGCGCGAGACGTGCGAGATCGCCGGCTTCGGCGAGGCGGCGCACGTATCGGACGACCTGCACGAGTGGGACTACGGCAGCTATGAGGGTCTGACCACCCCGCAGATCCGCGTCGACCGACCCGACTGGAACCTGTGGCAGGACGGCTGCCCCGGCGGTGAGCAGCCTCCCGAGGTCTCGGCGCGAGCGGACCGCGTGCTGGATCGGGTGCGGGCCGCGGAGGGCGATGTCCTGGTGTTCGCCCACGGCCACATCCTGCGCGTGGTGGCTGCGCGGTGGATCGGCATGGACGTCATGGCGGGCGCCCGCCTCGCCCTGGCCGCGGGGGCTGTGTGCGTGCTGGGGTTCGAACGGGAGACGGAGGTCATTCGGCGGTGGAATGTGTGAGGGGGTGGGTTGGGTTTTGCGGGGTGGCGAGTCGCGGGTGGCCGGATTGGCGGCGGCGGGCGTGCATAACGCGCCACGACCCGTCCGCGAGGCGAGTCTTGGCGGATTAAGCACGCTCTACCTGCATGAGCCGTCAAGGCTCGGTTTTGGGGCGCGGATCTGCGCCCTGATGCACGTGGGTGGGAGCGGCGGGTCGCGCGCGGGGAAGGGAGACCTGCTCAACGTCCCGCGGCTGGCGCTCGAGTCGAACCTTGGGACGTTGAGCACTCCATGGGTGCTCAGGTCCCCAATGCTCGCTTTTGATCCCGACGCTGGGCTTTAGAGCAGGTACCTCCGGCCGGCCCGCGACCGCCGAGAGCGCCCCACTTTTGGCGTGCGATCCGCATGCGGCTGGAGGGACTCGAACCCCCAAGGGCTTTCGCCCACACGGACCTGAACCGTGCGCGTAGACCAATTCCGCCACAGCCGCGGGTGGCGAATCAAGGTAGCAGTTGGCCGCGGTCTCTCGCCAGCTCCGGCGGCGTCTCGCCGCCGGATCGCTGCGACCCCACTCGCTAACCTTTCGCCGCTACGCTGAGGTGGTCGATCTTGTCGTCGGCCCACGCGCCACGGTCCCGATCGACCCCATCTCGCCGCTATCGTCTAGGGGACTAGGACGCCGCCCTCTCACGGCGGAAACCCGGGTTCGAATCCCGGTAGCGGTACTCACCCGCAAGCGCGACGCCCCGAAGAACCTCAAGCGCTTCGCGACCGAGCCGGCGCGAGGTGCGCCAGCACCCAGCCCATGGCTCCGGCCAGGATCCAGGACGCAACTGCGAGAGCGATGTTGCCCTGCTTCGCCAGCAGGCGGACGCCCTCGAAGGTGAGCACGAATACGCCGCCGCTCAGACCGCCGCGAAGGATCGCTACTCCGAGATGGTTGAGCAGGCGTGCGCGTATTCCGATTGACGCGATCAGGCCCACGGCCACACTGATGACCAGGCCGACCGCGCCGAGGCCGAGGGTTTGCGAGTAGGACAGGCGCTCCATCGCCTCCATGAGCCCAAGGCAGTAGCCGAGGACGAAGGCGATCTCCACCGAGACGACGTTACGTGCGGACATCGCCCGGCCTGGCTCTACGAGGAAGACGCGATGACGGCTTCGTGCTCTCTGACCGAGCTCGAGGGCGCGCGTTCAGTCTCCGTCGGATCCGCTGCAGCTCCCGCTGCACGAACGCGACTTGTCGGGTGATCTCTGAATCGGTTGAGGCCCTGACGGCTGTGGTGTTCGAGCGCACCGTGCCTTCATGAATAGGCCTATTCCGGCTGGACGGCAAGCAGTGCCGTCGCAACTCTGACGGCCGATGTCAGAACTGCTCTAGACGCGCTTGACCGACACGGAGCCGACCGCCTGCAGCTCGGTGGGTGGGTCGCCGTAGAGCACGCAGCCGTCGTCGACCCATCGCAGCAGGTCGCGATCCGTGAGCTCGCCGAGGGCCCTGCTGACGGTCGGCCGCTGAGCTGCCACCAGGTCTGCCAGGACGGCGTGCGTGAGGTTGAACGGGACGTGGACGCCGTCAGGATGGACCGTGCCCCAGCGGTCGGCGAGATCCCACAGGAGCATGTGCAGCCTGACGTCGACGCGTGGCTGGTGCACGATCGCCATCGTCACCGCCATGTGTCGTGACCGCCTGACAGCCCGCGCCATGAATGCCGCGAACAGCTCCGGGTAATGGGCAAGTCTGGAGGCAAAGCCGCTGTCCAGCACAGCGATCCGGCAAGGGCTCAGCACCCGCCATCGACCGGTGCGCGGTAGCGTGGTGCCGGCGTCTTCGCGCTGCCACGGCCGGATCAGGTCTCCCTCACCCAGCAGCTCAGCGCCGAACCGTCCCGCCACGCCGACGCGCCGGACGATCAGGCCCTCCAGCAGCAGCAACCCGATGCCGAAGCGCATGGTCTCGGCGTCCCGTCGAGGTGTCCAGGGACCTGCCGGCAGTCGTATCTCCGACGCGACGCAGTCGCGCATCGCGCCTGTCCTCCGATCGTCGGGGAGGTGCTGTGCCAGCTCCGGGTCGTCGAGGAGGACGTGGCTGCGGGCCATCACAAGCTGCTCCTCACCTTCACCGATTCTAGGTTCGCGAACTGGTCCGCTCGAGTCGAGGTGGCGCAGTGGTAGCCCACATGACAGGCGCCGGCATCGCTCGTCACATCTCTGACGGCACCGGTTCGCTGGCAACGTGGCCGGGCGTAGAACTGAAGCGCGAGAAACCAACCGAGGAGCAGGCGAAATGACTGTCAGAGACGTCGACCCGACGGCAGGCGAGAGCGCGACTCGACGGCGCGCCCATCCCGGTGAACCACAGCCGATCTTCGATCCCACCGACCCGCGCTGCGCGAAGCTCGAGACCGAGCCACCCCGGCGCGCCTCTGAGCCAGGCGAGACCGGCAGCACCAGGCCCACCGCAGGCGACCACGCCGCGTAGACGCTCGACGCGGATCGCTAGCGCGAGCGACAGCCTGCAGGCGGCCCGGCCCCCATGGTCGTCGATTGTCGTAACTCTAGGGTGGTTTCCTGGGGCGAACCGCCGCAGTCAGGCCGATACTGCCCAGGGCAACGAGGAGTTGGAGCAAGCTCCCAGTAAGAGAGTGGATCTGACGACACGAGGGGGCGAAGCATGGGTCGTAAGACCGAATCGAATGTCAGGCGGCGGAGCTGGTGGATGGCGGCGCTCACTGTCGTCACGCTCTGGTTCGTGAACGGCGACGAGGAGCGCGAGCACGGACCGCTGGCGGAGTTCGTGTGGGCTCGGATCGGCAAGATGCTCATCTCGATCAGCAACGCGAACGTAGTCAGGCTCGTCGTCGACTAGCCGGCCGCCCTTGCAAGCGCCTCGGCGGCCGGGGTAGGCTCGCCGCGGGCGATCGGAGCGCCGCGTTATGCGGCCGCTCCGGAACACGACTGAGGGGGTGGACATGCCCAGACGGCTGGCAGTCGCGATGGTGGTGTTGGGTATCGGCGCGGCGATCGGGCTTCCGGCGTCGCTTGCGGCCGGCAAACGGCACGCATTCACGCAGACTGATCTCGGCGCCGAGATCGCGTCCAACGGGAACAGCTTCGAGAACGCCTATCAGGTGAAGGACTCGATCTACGGAACGGGTGCTTCGCTGCAAGTCGGCCAGGTGAGCGGCACGAAGTTCCCGATCACCGGAAGCGACAGGACGAAGACGTACTTCCCGAGCGGTGTCCTGGTAACGACGGACAAGTTCACCCTGGGCACGCCCAACGCGGCTGGGACCAGCGCGATCACGGGAAGCGGCAAGTGCGCCGGCGGAACCCGCGTGCATCGCAAGGAGCACTGCACCTACACCTTCACCGGGACCCTGGACACGAAGAACAACCGCGTCAAGGTGAGCGTGAAGGGCACCACCACCGGCTGAGAATCTCAGGTGCGCGGACGCTCTCGTGGAGCGCTCGCGCACCGAGACCTAGGAGCTTGGACATGGCTACGCAGAAGCAACGACAGGCGGCTCGCAAGAACGTGAAGAAGGCTCAGTCGGCCGCGGGCAAGAAGCGGACGATCACCAGACTCTCGAGCAAGACGCGGAGCGCTCTGGGACGGGAGGGCGCGAAGGCGGCTGCGCGCAAGCGCGGTGCCTCGCAGGGGACGGGCAGCGGGGCCGGCGCGATGACGGTGACCGAGCTGCGCCGGGAAGCGGCTCGCCTCGGTATCGAAGGCCGCTCGAAGATGGGCAAGGCACAGCTGATTCGAGCTGTGTCTCAGAAGCGCCGCTCGCGCTGACGACGAGACGCACAGGTCGAGCCTCGCGACCGCCTCTGGCGAGCGCGTTCGGACGCGTGATCTTCCCGCTGGGGAAGTACCGCAAGGAGGCGAACGTGCCGGGCGGGCAGCACACCTACCCGATCCAGTTCGAGCTCGGCGAGCCAGGCGTCAAGCAGGGCCAGTAGCTCGACCGCGAGCGCGGGAATGAGCCTCGCCGGCAGACGCATCAATTGCCGGCGAGGCGCTCCCGCTAGACCCGGGAGCTGGTCGACAGCGTTCCGGCTCAGCGAGGCGCGCTCGTGAGGTAGGTCGCGCTGAGGTCCTGCTCGCCGTGCTCCTCGGCGCCCTCGGCCATCCGCCGGCTGATCGTCTGAAGCAGGGGAAGGTCGAGGTCGCGCCGCGCCGCCGCTTCCTCGACCAGGCGGGCGTCTTTTGCCGCCAAAGCGAGGCGGAAGGCGGGCTCGAAGTTGCCTTCGGTCATGGCCTTGCCCTTCATCCGCATGTAGGGGAGGTCGAGCGGTCCGCCCTCGAGCGCCTCGAAGAGCGAATCCGGGTCGAGGCCCAGGCCCTCGGTCAGCGCGATCGTCTCTGCCGTTCCCTCGACCACGGCGAGCAGCCAGCTGTTGATCGCGAGCTTGAGCTTCGTCCCCGCGCCGGCGTCGCCGACCCACATCGTCTTGGAGCCCACCGCCTCGAACAACGGCTCCAGTCGCGAGCGGGCGTCCTGCGGTCCCGAGGCCAGGATCACCAGCTTGCCCTCCTCGGCCGGCTGCTTGGTCCCGAGCACGGGAGTGTCGACGAACGTGATGTCGTGCTCGCGCGCGAGCTCAGCACAGCGCTCGGTGCCGGCTTCGCCGATCGTGCTCATCTGCGCCCACACGGCCGAGTCCGGGGCACCGGCCAGTGCCCCGTCCTCGCCGCTCATCGACGCAAGCACGGCGTCGGTCTCCGCGAGCATGGTGACGATCACTCCCGCCCGTTCCGCCGCCTCGGCCGCGGTGTCGCAGACCTGCACGCCGTCCTCGGCCAGCGGCTCGGCCTTCTCACGCGAGCGGTTCCACGCGCGCACCTCGCGGTCGGCCCGGGCAAGGTTCCGCGCGATGGGGAACCCCATCGTGCCGCCGGCTCCCAGCACCGCGACGGTTTCAGTGCCCGCCATAGCCGGCCTCGGTCGTGGTCACAGCGTTTCCTCGGCCTTCTTGTAGGCGATCTGCAGAAGCTCGGATCCGAAGAAGGTCACCAGGACCGAAGCCACCCAGCGCGTGAACCGCGGGGCCACGAGCAGCCCGGCCGTGAAAGCGGCGCTCGTCCACATGCCCAGGCAGTAGGGACAGACGAGCAGCTCGCCGATCGCGTGGCGAAGACCGCTGCCGCGTGGCTCCTCGCTCACCTCGCCGGGACCTGCGTCGCTGTCGCTCTGAAACCGGGTGAACGGGGCGCGTACCGGCGTCGCCACCTTGTCCTTCGAGATCAGTCGCGAGGCTTTGTGGCTGGCCACGGTCAGGAGCGCCAGGTCGCGGGCCTCCATGCGCTCCGGAAGCTCACGTCCGGTGGACCGAAACCACGCGGCGAAGGCCGCCGCAAGGCTCGAGAAGGCGCCGATCAGGACCGCGTAGCTGCCGACCGGCCGCTCTTCCTGCGGCGAGTAGCCGTTTCGGAGTTCGTTTTCCTTGGTCTCAACAGTCATGGCCCTGTGCATACCCGCAGGCTCCCTCCCGAACCCCGCGCATCGCTGTTCGGGCGATAACCGTGCTCGTTCGAGGGCGCACACACCTGGGTATTTCCGACGCATGAGAGCTAGGAGGCGCCAGCGATGATCCTGATCGTCGCTGCGGCGCTGTTCCTGCTCGCGGTGGTGGTGCGGATCGGCGTGCCGATGATCCGGCGCCAGCGGCTGAACCGCCAGCTGCGCGGCGACTGGTGGTCTGGGTTCGAGCGCGAGTTCCGGGCCTACGCCAACCGCCTCGCCCAGGCGGCGCGCGACGCCGAGTGGCACGCCTGAGTCCTCAGCAGCCGCCTTCAGGTAGCCGCTGAGGACGGCAAGTCAACCACTCGGGGCGTGCAACGCCGCCGGACCGGGCACCCTTGTCTCGATGAACGAGTCGCGGATCACGCCGGGGACGCTCTACAAGGCGGTGCTCCTGGCCTTCGGCCTCGTGGTCGCGGGGCTCATCTTCCAGGCCCTCGTGGAGCTGGTCCTGGCCGTGATGATCGTCGTGATCATCGCGCTCCCGCTGGCCGCGGTCGCCACCGCCCTGCAGCGCCTCCGGATCCCCCGCGAGCTGGGCGCCGTGATCGCGCTGCTGATCGGCCTCTGCGCCGTGGCGCTCGTGATCGCGGCCATCGTTCCCGTATTCACCAAGGAGGTCAACCGCTTCACCAATTCGCTGCCGAGCATCGTCGACTCGCTGCGCCATCGTGCCGCCGGGCTGACCGGCACCTCTCCCAGTCACGTAGGCCAGCGGATTCAGTCCTTCGTCAACGGCTACACCCACCATCCAGAGCGGCTGCTCGGCCCGGTCGCCTCGGTCGGAGCCAGCATCGTCGCGGCCGTGGCGGCGCTGGTCGTGGTCCTGCTGACAGCGCTCTACACGGCGATGCACCCCGAGCCGCTGGTCTCGGGCCTGCTCCGGATGTTCCCGATGGAGCGCAGGGGCCGCGTGGAGGAGGTCCTCTTGCGACTGCGCACCGCCTACATGGGATGGCTGCGCGGGCTCGTGATCGGGATGATCATCCTCGGCGGCCTCACGTATGTGGGGCTGCGCCTCGTGGGCCTCGACTTCGCGGCCTTCTTCGCCGTGTTCACCGCCGTGGCGATGATCGTTCCCTACTTCGGCGCGCTCGTCAGCTCGATTCCCCCGATCGCCTACGCGCTCACGGTCTCGCCCGGCAAGGCACTGGTCGTGGCGGCGATCTACATCGGCGCCCATCAGCTCGAGGGCAACGTGATCCAGCCGGTGATCGTCGCCCGTGCGGTCAAGATCCACCCCGCGGTCGTCGCCGTCGGCGTCGTCGCCGTGGGCACTCTGTTCGGGATCGTCGGCCTGTTCATCGCGATCCCGATCATCGCCACGGTCAAGATCCTGGTCGAGGAGCTGTGGATGGACCGCCTGCAGCGGCGCGCTGCACCCGCTCGGGCCGAGCCGCCGCTTCGGGATGCCGACGAGCTGGTGCCCGCCGTCGCGTATCGTCAACCGCGTGCACCGGGCGGTACTCGGCCGTAGCGAAGGGCTCTCGGTGGCCGCCCTGCGCGCGCGGCTGCCAGGCCGGCTCGTGGTGGTCGAGCCGCTTGCGCGCGCACACGAGGAGGATCTGCGCGCGGCCGCCGAGGACGAAGAGATCTTCACATGGCTGCCCGTCGACCTCGGCACCCAAGACGCCCTCCAAGCCTGGTTCGCGGCCGCCGGCGAAGCCGCCGCGCGCGAGCGAGAGGTCCCGTTCGCGATCCTGTGGGCGGAGTCCGGGCGCACGATCGGCTCGACGCGCTTTCTCGAGATCCGTCTCGAGCACCTGCGCGTCGAGATCGGCTGGACATGGCTGGCCCAGCAGGCGTGGGGATCGGGCGCGAACGTGGAGGCCAAGCTGCTGCTCCTGACCCATGCCTTCGAGCATGTGGGCGTGCGCCGAGTCGAGTTCAAGACCGATGCCCGCAACGAGCGCTCGCGCGGCGCGCTAGAGGCGCTCGGGGCGCAGTTCGAGGGCATCCTTCGCAAGCACATGGTCGTCCAGCGTGGAGCACCCCGCGACTCGGCTTACTTCTCGGTCATCGACGATGAGTGGCCGGAGGTGAAGGCCGGCCTGAAGCGGCGGCTCGAAGCTCACCTGAGCCGTCGAGGAGCCTCGGCATGAGAAACCGGCGCCGGGCTGCACTCGCCGCCGTCGCGATCATGTCCCTGCTCGTCGGCAGTGCGGGCCCGGGCCGGTCGCGAGCCGCCGCCGCCGGCCAGGACCCTGATTGCACCGCCGACTACAGCGGTGCTGCTCCGCGCACCGGCTCCGCGATCCGCTTCGGGGTCGATCCCGGCCTGGCGGGGAGCACCGGCGGCGTGCAGCTGCCCACCGTTCCCGATGATCCCGCCCGTGACCTCCAGGCGGTCGAGGCTCTGCGCCCGGCCCAAAGAGTCATCGTGCTGCGGCTGAACCGGCTCTTCTGGTCCGACGGCCAGGCCGGGATCGAGAACTTCCAGCGGGAGGCCACGCGCTACACCCGGGCGGGATTCGACGTCGAGATTCAGGTCCGCTACCACCCGACCAAGGCCGAGGTGGGGGACCTGGCGGCGTGGCAGCGCTACGTGCGCCAGGTCGTCGACGCCTTCGGGCCAAACCCGCACGTGGTCGCGATGACGATCACCAACGAGGTGAACGTGACCTTCTCGTCCAACACCTCGGACGGCTACTACAGCGGGGCAAAGGACGCGTTGATCCAGGGAATCGAGGCCGCGCACAGCGAAGCGGTGCAGCGAGGCTATCGCCAGCTGCGCTTCGGCTTCACCTACGCCTACCGCTTCTCACCGCCGGGCGACGCCGCTTTCTTTTCCTACCTCGGCACGCACGGCGGCCGTTCCTTCCAGCAGGCGCTTGGTTTCGTGGGCCTGGACTTCTATCCGGGAAGCGTCTACCCGCCGGCGATGACGCCGGGAGATACCTACCGGCACGAGCTGGCCCAGGCCGCCGGCGTCCTGCGCAGCTGCTTCGCGCCGATGGCCGGGATCGGAGCCCAGGTTCCGATCTGGATCACCGAGAACGGGGTCCCAACGGGTGCGCTGTCCGAGGCTCAGCAGGCCGCGGCGCTGAGTGAGCTCGTGCAGGCGGCGAACGACTACTCGGGGACGTTCAACATCACCGACTACCGCTGGTTCAACCTGCGCGACGCCTCATCGAGCTCGCCCACCGGGCTCGTGGGCCCGACGTTCGCCTCCGACGGGCTCCTGCGTGACGACTACACGCCGAAACAGTCCTTCGGCACCTACCGCGCCCTGATCGCGCGGCTGGGCGCGAGCCCGCCGCGGCAAGTCCGCAAACCGGCACACAGGCGGCGCCATCACCGGCGCAGGCACAGGAAGCACCGCCGCCGCGCGAACCGAGGGTCAGCGCGGACGTAGTCAGAGGCGATCCTCAGGCTGCCGCCCGCTCGGGCGCGAGCCTGTGATCGACACGCTCCCCGCCGAGGCGCTCCGCGGTGCGGCGTGCGGTCCGGTGCGCCCAGCGGGTGGTCGTGAACAGCCCCAGCACGGCCACGGCGAAGCCCAGCGCAGCGATCGTCCACCAGCCCGCGTGCGTGGCCGCGGCGAAACCTCCTGAGGTGTGGTCGCCCGCCGCAGCGGCGAATCCGCTGCCCGCCAGCGCGCCCACCACCGCCACGCCGAGCGTCATCCCGACCTGCCGGCTGGTCGAGGCGATGGCGGCGGCCACGCCGGCCTGCGAGGGCGGCATTCCGGAGACCGCCGTGTTGGTGATCGGCGGGTTCACGAGCCCGGACCCCAGACCGAAGACCACGTACGCGGCGAGCAGGAAAGCCGTGGCCGTGGAGGCCTTCAGCCCGGTGAGCATCAGCGCCCCGCCCAGCACGGCGAGGCCTCCGGCAACCAGGCACGGGCGGGCGCCGTAGCGACCGACGAAAGCTCCCGACAGCGGTGAGGCGACGAACATCGTGCCCGCCATCGGCAGCATGTAGAGCCCGGCGTGCAGCGGCGAGAGGGCACGCACCTCCTGGAGATAGAGCGTGTTGAGGAACAGGAAGCCCCCGATGGCGGCGAACACGCACACGGCGATCGCGCTCGCGCCTGAGAACGGGGCGCTGCGGAAGAACCGGATCTCGAGCAGCGGTTCCTCCCGCCGGAGCTCGTAGAGGATGAGCGCCGCGAAGGACGCCAGCGAGACGGCGAACAGCGTGAGGATCTCGGCCGAGAGCCAGCCGTGCTGGCGGCCCTCGATGATGGCGTAGGTCAGCGTCGAGAGGGCCAGCACGACGAGCACCTGGCCGACCGGGTCCACGCGGCGCGGGCGCGGCGCGCGGGATTCCGGAACGTAGGCCGCCGTCAGGCTGATGGCCAGCAGGCCGACGGGCAGGTTGACCAGGAACACAGCCCGCCAGCTGATCGAATCCACGAGCACCCCGCCCAGCACGGGACCGAGGGCCATGCTGATCCCGAACACGGCACCCCACACGCCGATCGCCTGGGCCCGCTCGCGCGGGTCCTCGAAGACGTTGCGGACGATCGACATGGCCACGGGATTGAGCATCGCGCCCCCGGTCGCCTGCAGGACCCGGGCCGCGATCAAAAAGCCGAGGCTCGGCGCCAGGGCACACAACAGCGAGCCGAGCGAGAACACCGCGAGGCCGGTCTGGAACGTTCGCCGCCGTCCCACGCGGTCGGCCGTCGAGCCGGCGAGCATCAGCAGGCTGGCCAGGACCAGCGTGTAGGCATCGATCGTCCACTGCAGGCCCGACAGCGAGGCGTGAAGCGAGCGATGGATCGCCGGCAGCGCGACGTTGACGATCGTCGTGTCGAGCCCGACGATCAGCAGGCTCATACTGCAGATACAGAGCACGAGCAGCCGTCGGTTGCGACTCAGCGGCCCCATATCAGTAGGCTTCGCCTACCCGGCCCGGCTTTCTCGTGAACAGCGCAAACACCGCCCAGTCAGAGGGGCCTTCGTCGTTCCCGCAAGCGGCGCCGCTTGAGCTGCGCGATGTCTGCAAGCACTATCGCGGCCAGCGCGAGCCTGCCATCGCGAGCCTGAGCTTCAGCGTCGAGGCAGGCGAGGTGTGCGTCCTGGTCGGCCCGTCCGGCTCGGGCAAGACGACCGCGATGAGGCTCATCAACCGCATGATCCCGCTGAGCGGGGGCGACATCCTGCTCGGCGGCCGCAGCGTGCTCGAGCGCGAGCCGAACGAGCTGCGACGCGAGATCGGCTACGTGATTCAGCAGATCGGGCTTTTCCCGCATCTGAGCGTCGCCGACAACATCGCCACCGTCCCTCGTCTGCTCGGCTGGGAGAAGTCGAGGATCGAGGCGCGCGTGAGAGAGCTGCTGGAGCTGATCGGCCTCGACCCCGACGAGGTCGGCTCGCGCTATCCGGCGCAGCTCTCAGGAGGTCAGCGCCAGCGGATCGGGGTGGCCCGGGCCCTTGCCGCCGACCCGCCGCTGATGCTGATGGACGAGCCCTTCGGCGCGATCGACCCGATCAACCGAGCGCACCTGCAGGACGAGTTCCTGCGCCTGCAGCAGCGGGTGCGCAAGACCGTGGTGTTCGTCACCCATGACATCGACGAGGCGATCAAGATGGGGGACAAGATCGCGATCCTGCGTCAGGGCGGACACCTGGCCCAGTACGACTCACCGGCGGCGATCCTGACCGCCCCCGCCGATGACTTCGTGGCCGAGTTCGTCGGCGCGGATCGCGCCCTGAAGCGCCTCGGTCTGGCGACGCTTCGCGACGTGAAGCTCGAGCAGGTCGACGGGCAGCCGACAACCGGCCGGCCGGTCGCGCTCTCGACGACGGTGCGCGACGCCCTCTCGCAGATGCTCGCCGCCGGCGGTGCCCCGCTCCGCGTCGTGGACGACGACGACCAACCCGCCGGGGTCCTCACGCTGGAGCTGGTCGGCGGCCTGCTGGGATCCGAGAACTCCGACTCCGGCCACGCGGCCCGCTCGTGATCCTGCTCGCCAGCTCCGGCCCGGTGATCCCGAGCTTCGGGGGCAGTCCGTCCTCGTTTGCCTGCGAGCGCGCCAACCGGTTGTTCTGCACGCATTGGTTCAGCCAGAACTGGAGCACCCTGCTCTGGCCCGCGGTGCGCCAGCACGTCGTGCTGACCGTGATCGCCGTGGTGATCGGCTTCGCCATCTCGACCGCACTGGCGCTGATCGCCTACCGACGACGCTGGGCCGAGCGGCCGGTGATCATCGTCACCTCGATCCTCTACACGATCCCGTCGTTGGCCCTGTTCGAGCTCCTCGAAGGCATTCCCGGGCTGGGTCTGAGCCGTACCACGGCCGAGGTGGCGCTCGTGTCATACACGCTGCTGATCTTGTTCCGCAACACTCTCACCGGGCTGCGTGAGGTACCGGAAGAGGTCCGTGACGCGGCGGCCGGGATGGGCATGGGGGCCACAGAATCGCTGCTGCGGGTGGAGCTGCCGCTCGCGCTGCCGGCGATCATTGCCGGGCTGCGGATCGCGACCGTGACCGTGATCTCGCTGGCCACGGTGGCCTCGTTGATCGACAACGAAGGTCTCGGAGCGCCGATCCTCGACGCGATCTCCAAGAACGTCTTCAAGACCGAGCTGATCTCTGCCGGCGCCCTGGCCGTGCTGCTTGCGCTCGTCGCCGATGCGCTGCTCGTGGGCCTTCAGCGAGTACTCACACCCTGGACGCGGGCGTAATGCACAACTTCATCCAGGCCTTCCACTTCATCGGCAACAACGGGCAGATCGCCGGTATCCCGGGCCAGCCCACGCTGGTCCATCTCGCTCTGGAGACGCTGAAGGTGGCCGCGATCGGCATGGCCATCGCGCTGATCGTGGCGATCCCGCTCGGCGTGTGGCTCGGCCACATACATCGCTTCTCGTTTTTGGCCATCAACATCGGCAACGTCTGGCGGGCGCTCCCCAGCCTGGCCGTGCTGGCCATCGGGGTGGCGTTTCTCGGCGTCGGACTGGAGAACGTCGAGCTGGCTCTGATCGTGCTCGCGATTCCGCCGGTGATCACCAATGCGTACGTGGCCATCGACGGCGTCGATCGCGAGATCGTCGATGCCGCACGGGGCATGGGCCTGACCGGCTGGCAGATCCTCCGCCAGGTCGAGCTGCCGATGGGAATCCCGCTCATCTTCGCCGGGATTCGCACCGCCTCGCTGTTCGTCATCTCGACCACGACGATCGCGGCCCTGACCGGATACAGCGGCACCCTCGGGGACATCATCAACAACGAGGCGAGCTACCGCCTCCCCGGGGTGATCGGCGCGGCCTACTGCATCGCCGCGCTGGCCCTGGGGATCGAGTTCGCTCTAGCCGGAGTGCAGCGGGTGCTGACGCCGCGTGGACTCAAGCTCGCCAGTGCCGAGGATCCCACCTCGGCGCTCGTGCCTGCTGTCAGCCAAGGTTGACTTTCACCCAACAAAACCAACGAGGAGGAAACAGATGCACATGAGATGGAAAGGATGGAGCTCCGGCGCACTGGCGGTCGTCATGACGCTTGCGCTGGCTGCCTGCGGCAGCTCGTCGTCGAGTCCCAAGACCAGCTCGACCAGCAGTACCGCAACGGGCAGCTCGTCCGCAGCCCCGGCCGCGAGCGGCCCCGGCAAGGGCAAGCCGCCGATCGTGCTCGGAGACAAGAACTTCGACGAGGAGTACCTGCTCGGTGCGCTGTACCAGCAGGCTCTCGCCGCCAAGGGCTACTCGGTGACGCTCAAGGGCAACATCGGCAGCTCGGAGATCATCTGGAAGGCACTTCAGGGTGGTCAGATCCAGATGTACCCGGAATACACCGGAACGCTGCTCACGGCTATCGCCGGCAACACCAAGCCACCCAGCAGCGCCAAGCAGACCTATAACGAGGCCCAGGCCTTCGTCAAGCAGCACGGTTTCATCCTGTTGGACCAGACACCCTTCTATGACGCCGACGGACTGGCCGCGGTCAAGGCCTACGCCAAGGCCCACAGCCTGAAGACCATCGCCGACCTGCAAAAGCTCGGGAAGGTCAGCTACGGCGCGCCGGCGGAGAATCGCACTCGCTACGACGGACTCGTCGGTCTGGAGAAGGTCTATGGGCTGCACAAGCTGCAGTTCGTGCCGCTGGCCGAGGGCCTCAACTACAAGGCACTCGACTCGGGGCAGGTGAAGATTGCGACCATCTTCACCACCGACCCGCAGCTGCAGGCTGGGAAGTACACGGTACTGGCCGACACGAAGAAGCTGTTCGGCTTCCAGAATGTCGCTCCGGTCGTCAAGCAGAGCCTCGTGCGGGCGGAGGGGCCCGCCTTCACTCAGACCATCAACAAGGTGAGCTCTCTGCTCACCCTCCCGGCGATCATCAAGATGAACGCGGCTGTGCAGCTCGACCAGCAGTCACCGGCGAGCGTCGCGCACTCGTTCCTGGCCGCCAACGGCCTGGCCTGATGAGCAGCGGGCCGCGCGACACCGGGGTCGCGCGGCCCGTCTCCTGCTGACGTGAGCGAGCACCCGGAGACGGAAGCTGGCTCCCCAACCGGCCGCCGACAGAGACGAGGCTCGCGCGCCGGAAAGCATTCCGAGGGCGGTCACCAGCTTGGGGTCCCCGGCGGGCTGGCCGCGCTCAGCCTCGACGCGCTCTCGAGCGTCGCCTACGGCCCGGAGGCGATGGTCGTCGTCCTCGTCACCGCGGGCACGGCCGCGCTGCGCTTCACGCTGCCGCTGACCCTGGTCATCACGGGCATGCTGGCGCTGCTCGTCGTCTCCTACGCGCAGGTGATCTCGGCCCATCCCGAGGGTGGAGGCGCGTACGCGGTGGCCAAGCGCAACCTCGGCAAGTGGCCGGCGCTGCTGGCCGCGGCGGCGCTGGTCGTGGATTACGTGCTCACGGTCGCCGTCAGCCTCGCCGCGGGCGCAGCCAGCCTGGGCAGCGTGTTTCCGTCCCTCGCGCACCACCTGCTGCTCGTCTCCCTGGCCGGCCTGGTGCTGCTCACGGCGGTGAACATGTTCGGGATCTCGGAGTCGGCCAAGCTGCTGATGCTCCCGGCCGCCGTGTTCGTGGTGAGCATCATCGCGGTCATCGTCGTGGGGCCGCTGCGCTCGCACCCCGTGGCCCATGTCGGCACACCGCTGCCGGTCGCACCGAGCACCGCGGTCGGGATCGTGCTGCTGCTCAAGGCCTTTGCCAACGGCTGCTCGGCGGTCACGGGGGTGGAGGCGATCGCCAACGGCGTGCCCGCCTTCCGCGCGCCCCGGGTCAAGCGCGCCCAGGCCACGGAAGCCGTGCTCGGCGTGCTCCTGGCCGTGATGCTGATCGGTCTCGCGGTTCAGGTCCGGGCCCACCACGTGGTGCCGCGGGGCGGCGTGACCGTCCTCGCGCAGCTGACGGCGGGCGCGTTCGGGACGGGCTGGGCGTTCTACGTGTCCAACCTCGCCGTCACGCTGGTCCTGGGCCTGGCCGCCAACACGAGCTTCGGCGGTCTGCCCGTGCTGATGAGCCTGCTGGCCCGCGATCACCGCCTGCCCCACATGTTCTACCTGCGGGCCGAGAGGCCGGTGTACCGTCACGGGATCGTCGCTCTGGCCCTGGGGGCGGCCCTGCTGCTGGTGGCCGTCGGCGCGCAGACGACAAAGCTGATTCCTCTGTATGCCATCGGCGTATTCCTCAGCTTCACGATCAGCCAGGTGGGGCTGGTCCGCCACTGGAGGCAGGAGCGCCCGGCCAGATGGCAGCTCCGGGCGGGACTGAACGGGGCCGGCGCGGTGATGACGGCCGTGGCCGTCGTCGTCTTCCTGACCTCGAAGTTCCTCGAGGGCGCCTGGGTCGTCACCGTGGCCGTGCCGCTGCTGATCCTCGGCTTCGCGCGGACCCAGGACTACTACGCCGAGGTGGCACGCGAGCTGAAGCTCGGCAAGACGCCGCCGCACCCTCGCCGGCGCGAGAGCGTGGTCATCGTGCCCAGTTCCACTGTCAGCCTGCTCACCGAAAAGGCCGTCGCGGCGGCTCTGTCGCTCGGAGACACCGCCATCGCGCTGGCCGTGGCCGGTGACGAGGAGGAGTCCGAGGAGATAAAGCGCTCCTGGGACGACTGGGACCCGGGGATCCCCATCGAGGTCGTGCTCGATCCCCACCGCTCGCTCGTGCGCAGCGTTCTGCGCTACGTGAAGTCGGTGGAGCGCGAGGACGCCACGATCGTGGTCCTGATCCCGGTGATCGTCCCGAGCAAGCGACGCCACGAGATCCTTCACAACCAGCGGGGCCGTCTGCTCGAGTCGGTGCTGAAGACGCGGACCAACATCGTCATCGCGACACTGGCGTTTCGCGTGCGCGAATGAGCCTCGCCGCGTCCTAAGCTACGGGGCGCGATGCAGCAGCGACGCCAGTTCCGACGGAGCTCTACGCGGGTCATGTCGACCTTGATGATCGTCATCGGGATCGCTCTGGTCGTACGCACGCTGACCGCGGGGGGAGGGATCGCCGCAACGGGACTGGTACTGGGCCTGCTCTTCATAGCCGCCGGAGCCGCTCGCCTGTACCTGCTGACCAGGGGTACCTGAGGCGGCCGACACGACCACGTGAACGAGCGGCCCTTTTCCTACCGCGCGCTGTTCGCGGTCGTGTACACGACCTCGATCAGCTCGGTCTACTTCGCGCTGGGGGTCGTCGCGCGCCGCGCCGACGGGCTCACGCCGCTCGTCTTCCTCGCCGGCGGCATCTTCTTCCAGCTCACCGCCATGAGCTACGCCGAGGGCGCCGCGCTGCACCGCGAGCGCGGCGGCTCCGCCGTGTTCGCGCGCTATGCCTTCAACGAGCTGGTCAGCTTCGTCGCGGGCTGGATGATCGTGCTCGACTACACGATTCTCCTGGCCGTGGCCGCGCTCACGGTGCCGGCCTACCTCGGCGGCTTCTACGCCCCGCTCGGACGGGGCAGCGTGCAGGTCGTGCTGGCCCTGGTGGTGATCGCCTTCGTGGCCGTCGACAACCTGACCGGAGTGAACGTCCGGCGGCTGCGGCGGCGGATCATCATCGCCGTGGCCGACCTCGCCCTTCAGGCGGCGGTGATCGTCCTCGGCCTCGCCCTGGCTCTGCACCCACACCACCTGACCGAGTCGATCCACCTCGGCAGCGCGCCAACGTGGTCGGATCTGGCCTTCGCCTTCCCGGTGGCGGTCATCGCCTTCACCGGACTGGAGGCGGCGGCGAGCATCGCAGGCGAGGTGACGGCCTCGGCCGCGCAGGTGAGACGGCTCGTGGTGCCGGGCTCGGCCGTGATCGTGCTCGTCTACGTGGGCATCGCCTTCGTGGGGATCTCGGCCCTGCCCGTGACCAATGGCGTCACGCAGCTCGGCCAGACCCATCTGCACGCGCCTGTCCTCGGCGTAGTCGAGGCTTTCCGGCCGAAGTGGATCTCCGACGTCCTGCGCTACGCGGTCGCGGTCGGCGGTGCGGCGGGTCTGGCGGCCGCCGCAGGCTCGTCGATGCTCGGCGTCTCGCGCGTGGGGTACTCGCTGGCCACCAACCGCCAGATCCCCAGCGCCGTCGGGCGTCTCAGCGGCCGATGGGGGACACCGTTCGTGATCATCGGCGCCGCCGCGGTCGCGGCTGGGGCGCTCGTGGTGCCGCGGGACCTCGAGCTGCTGATCGGGATCTATGCCTTCGGGGCGCTGCTGGCGTTCACGATCGCCCACGTCTCTGTGATCGCGCTGCGCTTCCGCGAGCCGGGCAGAGAGCGGCCATTCGCCGTGCCGTGCTCGGTTCCCGTGCGCGGCGTGCCGGTGCCGCTCCCGGCCGTGGCAGGCGGGCTCCTGGCCGCCGCGGGACTGATCTCGGTGATGATCTTCCACAGTGGTGCGCGCTACGTCGGCGTGGGCTGGCTGGCCGGCGGCCTCGTCCTGTACGTCACGTACCGGAAGACCCAGCAGAAGCCGCTGCTGCGCCGGGTCACGATCCCCGAGCGGGCGCTCCGCCACGAGCCGCTCGAGTCCGAGTTCGGCTCGATCCTCGTCCCCATCTCAGGTAACGCGCTCGACGACGACATCGTGCAGACGGCGGGCCGGCTGGCGGGTGAGAGCCGCGACGACCTGGTCGAGGAGGGCGCCGTCATCGAGGCGATCTGGGTGTTCGAGATGCCGCTGTCGCTGCCCCTCGACGCGCCCCTGCCAGACGGCCAGATCAAGCGGGCGCGTGAGGCCCTGGCGCGGGCCAAGGCGGTGGGGGAGGAGTACGAGGGCGTCGAGGTGGCCACCGCGATGGTCAGGGCGCGGCGGGCCGGGCAGGCGATCGTGGGTGAGGCCAAGCGCCGTGGGGTAGAGGCGATCGTGCTGGCCGCCGAGGAGCCGTCGCGCGTGCGCGGAGGCGGTTTGCTGGGCGGCGTCAGCCCGCTTGACAATTACGTGGGCGACATGACCAAGTACGTGATCAACAAGGCCCCGTGCCGGGTCATCCTGACCGCGCCGCCCGCGCACCGCGGTGCACCGGCCGATCGCGACGGCAGCGAGCCGGAGGCCTGATGGCCGAGCGGCGGCTGCCGGGCCTGCAACGCGTCCTCGGTGTCAACGCGCTCGCCTCGAGCGCGTACGGGAACGTCGGTTCCTCGATCTACTACGCGCTCGGTCTCGTCGCCTCGCTGGCTCTCGGCCTGACCCCGATCGTATTTGTGGTCAGTGGCGTGATCTTCTACCTGACCGCCGCCACCTACGCCGAGGCCACGGCGATGTATCCCGAGGCGGGAGGCTCCTCGAGCTTCGCCCGCCACGCCTTCAACGAGTTCTGGTCGTTCTTCGCCGCCTGGGGCCAGATGCTCAACTACGTGATCACGATCGCCATCTCGGCGTTCTTCGTCCCGCACTACCTCGGCGGGCTGTTCTTCCCCTTCCTGAAGACCTCGCCGGGCGACATCTTCTTCGGCATCGGCGTGATCGCGCTCCTGGGCGCGATCAACGTCGTCGGCATCACCGAGGCGACGAGGGTCAACGTGGCGCTGGCCATTGTCGACTTCTCCACCCAGGTGCTGCTCGTCGCGCTGGGGCTGGTCCTCGTGTTCGACGGGCACACGCTGATCGCCAACGTCCACCTCGGAACCGTTCCCCACTGGCGGGACTTCCTGATCGCGATCCCCGTGGGCATGATCGCCTACACCGGGATCGAGACGATCTCGAACATGGCCGAGGAGGCCAAGGACCAGGAGCGAACCATCCCCAAGGCGATCAACCGCGTGGTGATCGCGGTGTTCGCCATCTACGCCGCGCTCCCGGCGGTGGCGTTGTCGGCGCTTCCCGTCCGCTGCGTCAATGGGCACTGCCAGACGCTGCTCGGGCTGAGCGAGCAGCAGGGCGGCTTCGCCGGCGATCCGGTGCTGGGCATCGTCAAGCACCTGAACCTTGGCCCTCTCCAGCACGCCGGCGAGATCTACGTGGGGCTGCTGGCAGCGACGATCCTGTTCATCGCGACCAACGCCGGGATCATCGGCGTCTCGCGCCTGGTCTACTCGATGGGGCTGCACCGCCAGGTCCCCGATGCTCTGCGCCGGTTGCACCCGCGCTTTCGCACGCCCTGGATCGGGATCATCGCCTTCGGCGCCATCGCCTGCATCACGCTGATCCCGGGCCAGGCCGACTTCCTGGGCAACATGTACGCCTTCGGCGCGATGCTGTCGTTCACGATCGCGCACCTGTCCGTCATCCGGCTGCGGCTGCGCGATCCCGACCGCAAGCGGCCGTACCGGGGTCCGGGCAATCTGCGCCTGGCCGGCCGCGAGCTGCCGCTGTTCGCAGTCCTCGGCGGTCTGGGGACGTTCCTGGCCTTCGTCACCGTGACCGCGCTGCACGCAACCGTGGCCGCCGCCGGTGTCGGCTGGCTGGCCATCGGGGTCTGCGTGTTCATCGCCTACCGTCGCCAGCAGGGCCTCGATCTCACGACCACGGCCAAGGTCGCGATTCCCCAGCCCGCGGTCGACACCGAGGCCGAGTACGAGTCGGTACTGGTCGCCTTCGACGAGCGCGGCTACGTGCCCGAGGTGATGGCCACGGCGACGCGGATGGCGGCCCGGCGCCGGCGCGGGATCCACGTGCTGGTCACGATCACCGTGCCGGCCAGCAGCCCGATCGGCGCCGCCATACCCGAGCACGAGGCCGCGGCGGCCTCGATCATCGAGGAGGCCAAGGTCCAGGCCGGGCGCCGCGTGTCCGGCCACTGGGAGAAGGTCAGACCCGGTCAGACCGGCCGCGTGATCGTCGACAACGCTCGCGCGATGCGCGCCGGCGCGATCGTCATGCCGATGGCGGCGCCCGGCGGCGGGTTCGGGAAGACGCTCGAGACCGTCCTGCGCGAGCGCCCCTGCCGGGTGATCATCGAGTCGGTGCCGGCCAAGGGCGGCCGGCGTACGCCGATCGCCGCGTAGCCTTCACCGCATGAGCGCCGTCAAGGCGTCATCCATGAGGATCCGGCCGAAGCTGCCGGCCAGGCGGAAGCTCGCCCTCGCCGCGGCCGAGATCGTCGTCGCGATCGGTCTGGCCACGGCCGTGATCGCCGCGCTCCAGTCAACCGCGCCCGCCGAGGGACTCGGCGTGCTCTACCTGCTCGCGGTACTGGCGATCGCGATCCGCCGGGGCGAGATCGCCGCCCTGATCTCCGCCGTACTGAGCATGCTCGTCCTCAACTACCTGTTCATCGCCCCACGGCACCAGCTCGCGATCGCCCACTCGAGAGATGTGGTCGAGCTCGGGGTGCTGCTCATCGCTGCCGTCGTAGTGGGCCGCCTGGCCGCCACCGGCCGCCAGCGCGCGGCCGAGGCTGAGGTCCGCGCGCACGTGGCTGCGGCCCGCGAGCGCGAGGCCTCGCTGCTGGCCCAGGCTGCCTCAGCCGTCCTGGCCGGACAGAGCCTGGCCGCCCAGCTCGAGAGCATCGGCAGCCAGGTCTCCAGGGCCACCGGAGCCAGCCGCGCCCGCGTGATCCTCGAGCCCGTGCCCTCGCCGCACGCGGAGGAGCACACGCTCGCCCTACGCACCCGCGCCCGCAACGCGTGGCTGTACGTCGCCCGTGACACCAGCTGGTCGGCGCAGGAGCTCGAGCGGCTGTGCGAGCCGCTCGGACGGCTGCTCGACGTCGCGCTCGAACGGGAGCGCGTGGCCGAGCGCGAGGCCGAGACCGAGGCGGCACGCCGGGCCGAGGTGGCCAGGACGGCAATTCTGCACGCGATCTCGCACGATCTGCGCTCTCCGCTCACGGCGATCACGACCGCCGGCTCGGCGCTGCGCACTGAGGGCATCAGCGAGCAGGAGCGCTCCGAGCTCGTTTCGGTGATCGAGGACGAAGGGGCGCGACTGGCCAAGCTGGTCGACGACCTCCTCGACCTCTCGAAGATCCAGGCCGGAGCGCTGGCTCCGCAGTCGGACTGGTGCGACCTGCGCGACGTCGTCGCCTCAGCCGGCGCCGGGATCCGGACCGAGCACCCGCTCGAGTTCGATCTGCCTCGCGACCTGCCCCTGGTCCGCGCCGACGAGTCCCAGCTGGAGCGGGTGTTCTCGAACCTGATCGAGAATGCGGTCAAGTTCTCGCCTCCGGGCGCGCCCGTGCGCATCACCGCGGGCGTGGGCTCGGGACGCGTGACCGTACGGGTGATCGACCAGGGACGGGGCATTCCCTCCCAGCAGCGCGCGCGTGTGTTCGAGCCCTTCTTCCGCGGCCGCACCGGTTCGGGCTCTGGGCTCGGGCTCGCCATCTGCCGCGGCTTCGTCGAAGCCAACGGCGGCCAGATCGCCCTGCAGTCCGGGGCCAACCGGGGAACGGCGTTCGCGGTCAGCTTCCCGGTCGTCCCGCAGCCCGAGGCCGTCGGTTGAGCTCGCCCCGGGTCCTGGTCGTCGACGACGAGCCCCAGATCGTCCGGGGCCTGAAGATCATCCTGCGCGGCGCCGGGTACGCCGTCGAGGCCGCCGCGAGCAAGGAAGAGGCGCTGAGCTCCCTCGCGCTGCGCCCGCCCGACGCGATGGTTCTCGACCTCGTCCTGCCCGACGGCCGCGGCGTCGATGTCTGCCAGGAGGTCCGGCGCTGGAGCGGGTTGCCGATCCTCGTGCTATCCGCCGTCGGCGACGAGCGCGAGAAGGTAAAGGCGCTCGACGCCGGCGCCGACGACTACGTGACCAAGCCGTTTGGCACCGATGAGCTGCTGGCGCGGCTGCGCGCTGTGCTGCGCCGCTCCGCGCAGGCCACCGGCTCGCCGCTGGTGGAGCTGGGGGAGGTGGTGGTCGACCTGCAGGACCGGCGCGTCCTGCGCGACGGCGAGGAGGTCCGCCTGACCCCGATCGAGTTCGAGCTCATCCGGGTCCTGGCCTCGCACGTTGGCCGCCTCGTCACCCACCGGCGCCTGCTTCAGGAGGTGTGGGGGCCGCAGTACGGCGAGGAGACGCACTACCTCCGGGTCCACGTGGCCCACATCCGCGCCAAGCTCGAACCCGACCCTTCGCGACCTCGCTACCTGATCACCGAGCCGGGCGTCGGCTACCGGCTTCGCGCCCCGGGCGATTAACGAAATCTCTACGCCGGCGGGGCGATCCTTTACGGGATCTTGACGGCCGCGGATCTACCGTGGATTCGGGCTCATGGCCCGGATCGAGACCCACGGATTGCGTCGCAGTGTCGGCGTCGGCGGCTTGTTCGCCACCGCCTACGGCAACGTCGGCTCTTCGATCTATTACGCGCTAGGCATCGTCGCCGCCTACGCGCTCGGGCTGACTCCAGTGGTGTTCATGCTCGCCGGGGGGCTGTTCGCGCTTACCGCCAAGACATACGCCGAGGGAGCCGCGATGTTCCCGGAGGCGGGCGGTTCATCGAGCTTCGCCCGCCATGCCTTCAATGAGCTGATCTCGTTCTTCGCGGGGTGGGCCCTCAGCCTCGACTACATCCTCACGATCGCGATCTCGGCCTTCTTCGTGCCGCACTACCTCGGTGCATTCTGGCCGTCACTGGAACATCCCCCGGGGGATGTCATCGGTGGGCTCGTGGTGATCGCCCTGCTGGCCTGGCTGAACATTCGCGGGATCGGGGAGTCGGCCAAGCTCAACTTCTTCCTGGCCGTCGCTGACCTGGTCACGCAGTGCGTGATCATCGTGGTGGGCGCGTTCCTGGTCCTCGACCCGTCGCTGCTCGTGCACCAGGTCCATCTCGGGACGGTCCCGAGCTATTCCCACCTGATCTTCGCGCTGTCGCTGGCCATGCTGGCCTACACCGGGATCGAAACCGTCTCGAACATGGCCGAGGAGGCGCGGGATCCCGGCAAGGACGTTCCCCGGGCCGTCAACCTCATCCTGTTCGCGGTGCTCGGCGTCTACGCCGGGATGACGGTGGTCGCGCTCTCCGCCCTGCCCGTGACCGGCCACGGCGCCCAGGCCACCACGCTGCTCGGCCAGCCGCCACCGCACGGGTTCCAGAACGACCCGGTGCTTGGCATCATCGACCACCTGGGGCTGGCCAGGGGCGTGGCGCACGTGCTGCGCTACTACGTCGGCGTCCTCGCCGCGACGATCCTGTTCATCGCGACCAACGCGGGCCTGATCGGGATCTCACGCCTCTCCTGGTCCCTGGCCGAGCACCGGCAGCTGCCCACGCTGTTCTCGCGCCTTCACCCGCGGTACCGCACGCCGTGGTTCACGATCGTGACCTTTTCCGTCATCGCCGGCATCCTGCTCATCCCGGGCAAGACCGACTTCCTGGGCAACCTCTACTCGTTCGGCGCCATGCTGTCGTTCACCACCGCCCACGCCGCGGTGATCGCGCTGCGCTTCAAGGATCCCGACCGGGAGCGTCCTTACCGGATGCCGTGGAACGTCAGGGTGCGCGGTCGCCAGCTGCCGCTCACCGCGGTCCTGGGTGGGATCGGCACCTTTGCGGCCTGGATCTCGGTGCTGGTGCTGCACGCCGAGGCGCGGACGGTGGGCTTGGGCTGGATGGTCGTGGGCCTCGGGGGATACGTCGTCTACCGCCGCCGCCAGGGGCTTGACCTGCGATCACGCCACAGGCTCGAGCGCCGCGAGCGTCCGTCCTTCTTCATCGAGCTCGAGTACCGCTCGGCCATCGTGCCGATCTTCGGGACCGACGTCGATGCGTCGGCGCTGCGAGCGGCGGCGAAGCTGGTCGGCCCGGACGCGCTGGTCGAGGCGATCTACGTGCTCCGGGTCCCCAACCAGCTATCGCTCGACGCCGGTCTCGAGCGGGAGGAGCAACTCGGTCTGAGCGTGCTGGAAAGCGCGAAGGTGACGGGGCGGAAAGCCGGCCTGAAGGTCCACACGCGGATGATCCGGACCCGGTCGCCGGGCGCCGCGATCGTCGAGGAGGCCGAGCGAACCGAGGCCGAGATCATCTACCTGGGCACGGCGCACGCCCCTCCCTCTGAGCGCGCGCTCGGGCCGACCGCGAGCTATCTGCTGGCCCACCGCCCATGCCGCGTGGTGATCGAGACCCCGCCCGTGCAGGGCGCAGACGCCGCCGCCGCGGGCGCCAAACGGGGTAGTGTCAGCGGCGATGGCGCTCCCGTCACCGTCGCCTGACGCCACCGCTCTGATCACCGGAGCGTCGTCTGGGATCGGGGCGGAAGTCGCCCGAGCGCTCGCGCGCCGGGGGCATGGGGTCACGCTCGTGGCGAGGCGAACCGAGCGGCTCGAGACGCTGGCCGGCGAGTTGCGCGCGAGCCACGGGGTGCGGGTGGAGGTCTTGGGGCGTGACCTGGGGGACGCCACCGAGCGCGACAAGCTCGCGGCGCAGCTGACCGATCTCGGCCTGGCGGTCGAGGTCCTCGTCAACAACGCCGGCTTCGGCAGCGCGGCGCCGTTCGTCGAGCTCGAACGCGAGCGCGAGCTGCGGATGCTGAGGTTGAACTGCGAGGCGGTGGTCGACCTCTGCGGCCGCTACGCCCCCCAGATGGTGCAGCGGGGGCGCGGCGCGATTCTCAACGTCGCCTCCACCGCCGCCTTCCAGCCGCTTCCCGGCCAGTCCACCTACGCGGCGTCGAAGTCACTCGTGCTCTCCTTCAGCGAGGCGCTTCACCAGGAGCTGGCGGGAGCGGGAGTCGCGGTCACCGCGCTCTGCCCGGGGCCGGTCCGTACCGAGTTCATGTCGGTGGCCGGGATGGAGGGGATCGACTCGGCCACGCCGGGCTTTCTCTGGGCCTCGCCCGGCAAGGTCGCAGAAGCCGGCGTGCAGGGGCTCGCGTCGGGTGAGCGCGTGGTCATCCCGGGAGCGGTCAACGAGCTGGGGGCGGTCCTGGGCCGCCACGTACCGCGCTGGCTGCTCCTGCGCGCCGCCGCGCGCTTCTACCCCGTGGGTCGCAGTTGACCGAGCGCACCGTCGAGGCCTCAGGCGTCCGGCTCGCCGTGCGCGAAGCGGGCGACCCGGATCGCCCCACGATCGTCCTCGTGCACGGCTATCCCGACACCAAGGAGCTGTGGGAGCCGGTGCTCGACCAGCTGCAGCCGCGCTTTCACCTCGCCGCCTACGACGTCCGCGGCGCGGGCGGCTCCGACGCTCCGCACGGCCCGCGCGCCTATTCGCTCGCGCGGCTCGGCGACGACCTCGAGGCGGTGATCGCCCAGGTCGCCGGCGGGCGGCCCGTGCACCTGGTCGGGCACGACTGGGGCGGCGTCGCCGGCTGGGAGTTCGCCACTGCCGCGCGCTTCGAGGGCAAGCTGGCCTCGTTCACGACGATCGCCGGACCCTCGCTGGACGCCCTCGGCGCCGAGCTGCGGAACGGGCTGCGCCGCGGCGAGGCTCTGCGGCTGCTCGGTGCGCTCTGGCGCTCCTGGTACGTGCTGGTCCTTACCGCGCCCGGCGGCCCCACGTTCGCCGGCTCCCTGCTGCTGGCCCGGGGCCGGTGGCGGTGGGTGCTCGAGAACGTCGAGCGGGTCCCCAGCGGTCCCGGCTATCCCGCCGGCACATTCGCCGCCGACGCGCGTCATGGCGCCAACCTCTATCGCCGCAACATCCTCCCGAGGCTGCTGCGCCCGGGCGCCGGAGCGCCGTCGCACGTGCCCGTGCAGCTGATCGTCCCCAGCGGCGATCACTTCATCTCGCCGCGCTACTACGAGTCCGCGACGCGGCTGGCGCCGAAGCTCCGGCGGCGGACCGTGGCCGGGTCGCACTGGGCCCCACGGGCACGGCCGGAGCTCATCGCGCGGTGGGTGGCCGAGTTCGTCGACGAGGTGGAGGGCGGAGGCCCGGCGAGCCCGAGCCGGCCGTGGGTGAGAGGCGGCGGCCTGGGACAGCTACCGGGCCGCCTGGGGCTCGTCACCGGGGCGGGGAGCGGCATCGGCCGGGCCATTGCCCGGGCGCTGGCCGACCACGGCGTCCGCCTGCTGCTCGTCGACCGCGATCACGAAACGGTCGCGCAGACCGCCGCCGCGATTCCGGGAGCGCAGCACTTCACCTGCGACGTCAGCGACGGCGAGGCCATGGAGCGACTCGCGGCTTCCGTGCTCGGCGAGCACGGCGTGCCCGACATCGTCGTGAACAACGCCGGGATCGCGGTCGCCGGGCCGTTCATGGACACGGACTTCTCCGACTGGCGGCGCGTGCTCGACGTCAACCTGATGGGAGTGGTGCACGGCTGCCGGCTCTTCGGGCGCGCCTTGGTCGAGCGCGGCGAGGGCGGCCACATCGTCAACACGGCCTCCGCGGCGGCATTTCTCCCCACCAAGGATCTGCCCGCCTACGCGGCCTCCAAGGCGGCGGTTCTGATGCTGAGCGAGTGCCTGCGCGCCGAGGTGCTGCCCTCCGGTATCGGCGTGACCGCAGTCTGCCCGGGCATCGTGGCCACCAACATCACCCGCGTGGCGAAGTACGTGGGGCCCGGGGGCGTCGATCAGGAGCGCATGCGCGACCAGGTCAGCCGGATCTACCAGCGCCGCAACTTCACGCCGGAGCAGGTGGCGGCGGAGGTGGTGAAGGCGATCGCGGCCGACCGACCGCTGGCCGTCGTAACGCCCGAGGCCAAGCTGACGCGAGCCCTCTCACGGTTCGCGCCCGGGCTCTTGCGCCGCATGGCGAGTGTGGACGCGCTGCCGGTCTGAACCAGCCGCGTGCGGGAAGGGATCCGCCCGCCCAGGGCGAAACGCTGCACCATGCTGCTCAGACGTCGTCCACCCGGGCTGGACTCCCAGCCGATCACCACGGTCAGGGGCTATGAGCACCTCGACCGCAAGGCCGTCGCGTTGCTTCGCTGGCTGGCCGCAAATCGCGTCAACTTCGTGCTCGTGGGACCGACCGCGGAGGCGATCCGCGCCGGCAAGGCCGCCTCCGGGCCCGTCTCCATCGTCGTCGCGCCCTTCCGCCGCAACTACGAACGGCTCTCCCGCGCCCTGTGGTCGGGCCACGCTCGGCTGCGGGTCGAGGGTGAGGGCGGCACGGTCCCGTTCAAGATGAACGAGGAGAAGCTCGCCCGGGCCTCGCGCTGGACGCTGCGCTGCGGGGTCTACGACCTGGACATCGAAGGCCGTCCCGAAGACGGTTCCCGCTACCAGGAGCTGGTCTACGAGGCGGCGCGCTTCGACCTCGCCCCCGATCTGAGCGTCGAAGTGGCCTCGCCCGAGGACCTCGCGCACTACGACCACCTCCGCCGCACCGGCTCGGCGCCCGAGATCCGGATCACGCGCAAGGCCAAAGACGGTCCAGCGGCTGAGGAGTCAGGACCGGCGGTGCAGGCGGCGGTGCAGGCCGAGACCGCCGAAGCGCCGAAGCCGGCCGAAGAGCCGGGGCCGGCCAAGCACGAGGTCTAGCCGTCCGCCAAGTGCGCGGCGGGTTGCCGCGCACCACCTAACCTGGCGGTATGCCCCTACGCGCCCGGAGAGCCATGCTCGGCGCGGTGGCGCTGACCGTGCTGCTCGTCGCCACGTGGTACGCCGCGTTTCACATCGGGATCGTCAAGCACGCCGACGAGTCGGTCCTGCGCGGCTTCACCGGCCTCAAGGGGCGCCCCCGAGTGAGCTCGCTGGCCCTGTTCGTGGCCAAGCTGTGCGATCCCAAGCCGTACGTGTACTTCTGCGCGGCTCCTGTCCTGATCGCGCTGGCCCGGCGCCGGCTGTGGGTCACGCTGGCGGTGGTGACGATCCTGCTCGGCGCCAACGTGACGACGCAGCTGCTCAAGCCGCTGCTGGCCGAGCCCCGGCCCGCGAACCTGCTGGCGGGAACGCTGCCGCCGGCGCCGGCCTCGTGGCCGAGCGGGCATGCGACGGCGGCGATGTCGCTGGCCCTCTGCCTCGTGCTCGCGGTCCCGGCCCGCGCCCGGCCGTTCGTCGCCGCGCTGGGAGCCGCGTTCGCGGTCGCGGTTAGCTATTCGTTCCTGACCCTCGAGTGGCACTATCCCAGCGACGTTCTCGGCGGCTTCCTGGTCGCCGCGATCTGGACCCTGCTCGCCGTCGCCGCCGTGCTCACCGCCGACGCCCGGCTCCGCCTTCCCGGACCCAGCGGTCCGCCGCAGCGGCTGTCGGTGCGCGCGGCGCTCGGGCCGCCCTCGGCGGTGCTGCTGGGCGCGCTCGCGCTCGCCGGGCTCGTCGCCCTGGCCCGGCCGCGCGAGGTCGTGGCCTACGCGCGGCTGCACGAGCCGTTCGTGGTCGGCGCGTTGGCCATCGGCGCCCTGGGGCTGGCGCTCGCCACCGGCGTGATGCTCGCCCTGCGGCGCTAGCTCAGGACCGGTAGCGGCCGGGCTCCCACAGCGGCTCCTCGCCGCCGTTGGCCCCGCGGGCAAGGATGAACAGCAGGTCGGAGAGGCGGTTGAGGTAGCGAACCACCTCCGGGCTGCACGCCTCGCCGCACGCGATGGCCAGCCGCTCGGCGCGCCGGCAGACCGTGCGGCACACGTGCAGATGCGCCGCGACCGGCGTCCCACCGGGCAGCACGAACGACTTCAGCGGCTCGAGCTTCTCGTTGACCTCATCGCAGCGCGCCTCGAGCCATGAGGTCTGCTCGGGCACGACCCGGAGGCGGTCGCGCCCGGGGTCCTCAGGCGCGGCAATGTCGGCCCCGACGTCGAAGAGGTCGTTCTGGATCCGTCGCAGCCACGCCGCGAATTCGCCCGAGAGGTCCGGCAAGGTCAGCGCGACCCCGAGGTGGGCGTTCAGCTCGTCCACCGTCCCGTAGGCCTCGATCCGCGGGTGGGTCTTGGGGACGCGGCTCATGTCCCCCAGGTGGGTTTCCCCGCCGTCACCCAGCCGGGTGTAGATGCGGGTCAGGTTCACGGTCATCGCGAGTCAAGTCTAAGAGCCGGGGGAGCGCTACGATCCGCCCGTCAAGGTCGCAGGCGATGGGAAGCCGGTGAGATTCCGGAGCGGACCCGCCACTGTGATCGGGGACGCCGGCCGCAACGTGCCACTGGTGAGGAAACCTCGCCGGGAAGGCGCGGCCGGTAGGCCCGTCAGCCAGGAGACCAGGCTGCGACCGCAACGCCGATACGCCCTCGCGGAAAGGGGTGGCCCTGTTGAATCGAAGAATCTCCATCGCGCTTCTCGGAGTGCTCGCCGGTGTGGTTGCGGTACCGGCGGCCAGCGCCGGCAACCGAAGCCAGGTCACCGTGCGCGTGGAAGGGCTCAGTCGCACGCTGCTGGCCCCGACCAAGACGGCCGGCGCCAAGGGCTGGGTCACGAAGGGCGGTGCGCCTCGTGGCAAATGCTCCGGATCGAGCGCCGCCGGCGCGCTCGACGCGGCGACCCACCATCGCTGGACGGGCAAGTGGTACGCCAGCGTGCCCGGCATCTTCATCACCTCGATCCTGGGTGAGAAGGCGAGCGGGAACGACTACTGGACGGTGTTCGTGAACAACCGCTCGGCGAGCGCGGGCGTGTGCGACATGAAGCTGCACGCGGGCGAGCAGCTTCTGTTCGCGGTCACGAACGGCAAGCAGTTCCCACTTGTGCTGAGCGCGCCCTCGGCCGCCACCGCGGGCAAGCCGTTCCAGGTCAAGGTCGCGGCCTACTCCGCCGCGGGCAAAGCCAAGCCCGTGTCCGGGGCGACGGTGTACGCGAACGTCGCCGGCGGCACCCAGGGCTCGCACACGAACGGCAAGGGCGTCGCGACGTTCACCGCCGGTCATCAAGGCTCGCTGATCCTGCATGCGCGCGCGAACGGCTACATCCGGGCGGCGACGGTGCGCGTGCGCGTCTCGTCCTGACGATGCGCAGCCGGGCCCTACTGGCGGGGACCGTGGCCACCGCGGCCGCGATCCTCGCCGGGTGCGGGCTGGGTCCGGGCCAGGGCACCTCGAACGTGAGCGTGACCGTCACGCGCTCGTTTGGGCAGAAGCGGATCGCGCAGGTCAGCCGGTCGAAGGTGCCGGGCTCCGAGACTGTGATGCGGATGCTCGAGCGGTCCTTCCGCGTGAACACCCGCTACGGGGGCGGTTTCGTGCAGTCGATCAACGGCCTCGGGGGCTCGGGCAGCCGGCTCGACTGGTTCTACTACGTCAACGGCGTGGAGGCGCCCCAGGGGGCGGCCACGACCGCTGTGCACCGCGGAGACCACATCTGGTGGGACCTGCACGACTGGACCGCCACCAACTCCGTGCCGGCCGTCGTCGGAGCGTTCCCCGAGCCCTTCGTCCACGGCACCGGCGGCAAGCGCTTTCCCACCTCGCTCGCCTGCGGGCCTGATGCCGGCCTCGCCTGCCGGCGCGCCGCGGCGGCCCTCCATGCGGTCGGCGTGCCGGCGGCCAGCCAGTTGCTGGGCACGGGCTCCGGGAGCGACACGCTGACCGTCGACGTCGGCACCTGGCAAGAGCTGCGCCCGCAGCTGATCGCCGGTTTGATCGCGGTCGGGCCGTCGGCCAGCGGGGTCTATGCCAAGTTCGCGTCCGCCGGCGCCGCACTTCAGCTGCTCGACCCGGCTGGGCACGTGGTGCGCACGCTCGGTCCCGGCGCGGGGCTGATCGCCGCCACGGCCTATCAGACGCCGACGCCGACGTGGCTCATCACCGGGACCGACGCCACCGGCGTCGCCAGGGCGGCCGCCGCGTTCAACCAGGCCGACCTGCGTGACCACTTCGCGGTCGCGGTCGACGGGCATGGAGTCATCCCGCTCCCCCTGAGAGCGGGATCGTGATCTACCGTCGCCGAGCCAGCCCCCTTCACTCGGCGCGGGCCGCGGCGGGGATCGGCTACTGCCTGGCGCTGGCCATCGCCGCCCTGGTGCTCTCCAGTCCCGTCGTCCTGGCGGCGGTCTGCCTCGCCGTCGCCGGTGCCTTCGTCGCCGCAGGGCTGCGGAGCGTGCTCGCTCGCGCGCTCCTCCTCGCCTTGCCGCTGGCGCTGCTGATCGCCCTGATCAACGCCCTCGTGACGCGCGACGGGCTCACGGTGATTCTCCGCCTCGGGGATCTGCCCGTGCTCGGGCACACCGACATCACGCTCGAGGCGAGTGTCTACGGGGCGGTGCTGGGCCTACGCGCGCTCATCCTCGTGCTCTGCGGCGCCCTCTACTCGGCCGCCGTCGACCCCGATGAGGTGTTGCGCCTGCTGCGCCGCGTGTCCTTTCACTCGGCGCTGACGGCGACGCTCGCCACACGGCTGGTCCCCGTGCTGATCCGCGACTCGCGCCGCCTGGCGGAGGCGCAGCGCTGCCGCGCCGGCCGCTCGCCGTCTCGCTTTGCCCTGATGCGCGCGACCACCGCCGGCGCGCTCGACCGCGCCCTCGATGTCGCCGCCGCGCTCGAAGTACGTGGATATGCCGGAGCCAGCAGGCCGGCCGCCGTGCGCCGTCCGCGCTCGCGCCACGACCTCGCCTTCGCCGCCGCGGCAGCCGCGATCCTCGTCCTGGCGGTCGGCGGCCGCGTCGCGGGGCTGGTCGCGTTCAGCGCCTACCCCTCGCTGCACATGCCGCTCGGCACCGGCCAGCTGCTGATCGCCCTCGCGGTGATCGCCGTCGCCTTGATGCCGTTCGCCGACCGCCGGGGGATCGGCCGATGAGCGGGTCCGTCCTCGAGTTGCAGGACGTCACCTACACGTACCCCGGCGCCCCCGGGCCATCGCTGCGCGACGTCTCGCTGGCGATCTCGCCTGGGGAGCTCGTGGTCGTGACGGGTTCCTCGGGCTCGGGCAAATCGACCCTGCTCGCCCTGGCCAGCGGACTCGTGCCGCACTTCCACGGCGGCGAGTTCGCCGGCCGCGCGATCGTCGCCGGGCTCGACACGCGCGAGCACCGTCCAGGCGAGCTCTCGGCCGCGGTGGGGACGCTCCTGCAGGACCCCGAGACGCAGGTCGTGATGGCGACGGTGCGGGCCGAGATCGCTTTCGCACTCGAGAATCACGGTGCCAGCCCGCCGGCGATCGCGCGCGCGGTCGAGGAGGCTGCGCTCTCGCTCGGCGTCGCCCACCTGCTCGAGCGCCCGACCTCCGAGCTCTCGGGGGGCGAGCTGCAGCGCGTGGCGCTCGCCGCCGCCCTGGCCGCGCGTCCGCAGCTCCTCGTCCTCGACGAGCCGACCGCCCAGCTCGATCCGGTGGCCGGTGAGGAGCTGCTGGCCACATTGCGGCGCCTGCACGACGATGCCGAGATCGCGCTCCTGCTGGCCGAGCATCGCCTCGAGCGCTGCCTGAGCTTCGCCGACCGCGTGATCGCCCTCGCGGCGGGCCGGATCGTCTGCGATGGCCCGCCGTCGCAGTTCCTGGAGTGGGCCGCGGCCCAGGCGCCCACGCTGTGCACGCCCGGGGCGCGGCTGCTCAGCGGCCTCGGGCTGGCTCCCGTGGCCGGCGTCAGGGCGGCCAGGACGGCGCTGCGCGATGCCGGTGTCGAACTGCCCTCCGCTCCCGCTCCCGCCATCTCGCGCGCGGCGGAGCGCTCCGCCGCCCTGCGCTTCTCAGGCGTTTGGCACGAGCTCCGCGGCGGCGCGGCCATCCTGCGCGATGTGCGCCTCTCGGTCGCACCCGGTGAGCGGGTGGCGCTCATGGGGCGAAACGGGGCCGGGAAGTCGACCCTGCTCCGTCACGCCGCCGGGCTGCTGGCGCCCACCCGAGGACGAGTGGCCTCCGCGGGCCGCGTGGCCCTGCTGCTCCAGAACCCCGGCGACTACCTCGTGCACGAGTCGGTGGCCGAGGAGGCCTCGCCGGCCGCGCTGGCTGCCGTCGGGCTCGACCCGGTGGTGTTCGGAGACCGCCACCCCCGCGATCTCTCAGGCGGGGAGCGCCAGCGCCTGGCCCTGGCGATCGTGCTCGATCCGGAGGGCGCCAAGGAAGCGCCGGCCGTCGTTTGCCTCGACGAGCCCACGCGCGGCATGGACCGGGCCCGCAAGGACGCGTTGGCCGAGCTCCTGCGCGGGCTCGAGCCGGCGGTCGTCGTCGCCACCCACGATGCCGAGTTCGCGGCCGCCTTCGCCGACCGGGTCATCCTGCTCGGCGACGGCGCCCCGATCGCCGACGGGTCCACGGCGGAGATCCTGGCCGGGGGGGACTACTTCGCCACCGAGACGGCGCGGATCCTGAACGGAGCGGCGCTGACGCCGGCCGACGGCGTCGCGCTGCTGAGCCGGCCCCGGCCGCTGGAGGCGATCGCTTGACCTGGCAGCTCGGCGCGCTGGCGATCCTCGCCGTAGCCCTGGCGGCGGGCTTCGCCTGGTACGAGCGCAGCCGTCCCGACGCGCGCATCGTCGCGCTCGTCGCCACCCTGGCCGCGCTCGCCGCGCTGGGCCGCATCGCCTTCGTCGCGCTCCCCAACGTCAAGCCGACGACGGACATCGTCCTCATCTCGGGCTATGCGCTCGGCGGGGCACCGGGCTTCGTGGTGGGGGCGCTGGCGGGGCTGACGTCCAACTTCTTCTTCGGGCAGGGGCCGTGGACGCCGTGGCAGATGGCCGCCTGGGGTGCCACGGGAGTGCTCGGCGCCGGTCTGGCCGTGCTCACGGGCCGCCGGCTCGGCCGCTGGTCGCTGGCGGCGATCTGCGGACTCGCCGGTTTCGCCTTCGCCGCCCTCCAGGACGTCGGAGACTGGGTCACCTACAGCGACCACAGCCTGGTCCAGCTCGGCGTATACGTGGGCAAGGGAACCGGCTTTGACTTCATTCACGCGGCCGGCTGTGTCGCCTTCGCGCTCGCATTCGGCCCGGCGCTGATGCATTCGATCCAGCGCTTCGCCAGGCGCATACAGGTGGTATGGGTGCCGGGAGCCGCGGTCCCGCTGATCGTGCTCGTGGTCGCGGCGGCGGCCGTGCAGCCGGTGGTGGGAGGCGGGGCTGCACTCGCACGTGCCGCGGGCACGCCGAGCGGCTACCTGCTCGCCGCCCAGAACCGCGACGGCGGCTTTGGCTCCGCGCCGGCCGCCCCGTCCTCGCAGCTCTACAGCGGTTGGGCGGCCCTGGGGCTCGCCGCCGCCGGGCGCAACCCGGCCGACGTCCGCCGCGGGGGCCAGAACCTGCTGGCCTACGTACGCGCGGGGGCCGGCGGGCTCGGCGACCCGGGCGCGATCGAGCGCACGATCCTCGTCGCCGGCGCCGCCGGGGCGCCGGCACGGAGCTTCGGGGGGCGTGACCTCGTCGCCATGCTCGAGCAGCACATCCGCTCTGACGGATCGGTGGCCGAGCAGGTCAACTGGACCGCCTTCGCGGTGCTCGCGCTCCGCGCGGCCGGGAGCGGAGCCCCGGGAGCCTCGATCAGCTGGATCGCCCGCCAGCAGGACCGCGACGGCGGCTTCAACTTCGCGCGCGCGGGCGGGGCCAGCGACGTCGACGACACGGGCGCGGCGCTGCAGGCGCTCGCCGGGGCCGGCGGCGCGGCGGGACGGGCCGCCACCGCCGCCGTGCGCTACCTGCGCCGCGTGCAGAGCCCCGACGGCGGCTTTTCCGCCCAGGGCGGCGGGCAGTCCAATGCTCAGTCCACGGCATGGGCGGTGCAGGGGCTGATCGCCGCCGGCGTCGACCCCGCCGGCCTTCATCGCCACGGCGCGCCGTCGCCGCTGCAGTTCCTGAATTCGCTTATCGCCCCCGACGGCCACGTGCGCTACTCGCGCACCAGCGACCAGACCCCGGTGTGGGTCACCGCCCAGGCGGAGATGGCCCTGGACGGCAAGGCCCTGCCGCTGGCCCCGGTCGCCCGGCGGCGCTCGGGGGGCGGGGCGTCGCGACGCCAATCCAGGGCGCGGAGCGGGGGCGGATCGGGCCGTGGCGGCGCTCACCGCGGGACCGCTCGCTCCGGAAAGCGGGCTGCCTCTGCACTGGGCAGCGCCCGCGCCCTATCCGGCCTGGCTTCCGAGGCCGGCGTGGCCGCGGCGCTGGCCTTCGCGCCGGTCGGCCTGACATGAGCGAGACTCGGTAGCCTCCCGCGCCGCATGCAGATCGGAGTGCCCAGGGAGACCGTCGAGGGCGAGCGCCGGGTGGCGCTGGTCCCCGAAGTCGTGCGCAAGCTCACCGGCCGCGAGCACCGCATCCTGGTGCAGCGCGGCGCGGGTGCGGGCGCGCTGATCCCCGACCAGCAGTACGAGGAGGCCGGGGCCGAGCTGACCGACGACGCATGGGGGGCCGAGCTCATCGTCAAGGTGGCGCCGCCGGGCCAGGACGAGGTAGGCCGCCTGGGCTCGGAATCCGTCCTCATCGGGTTTTTGCAGCCGCTCACCAACGGCGACGGGATCCGCGCCATCGCCGCGACCGGCGCGACCAGCTTCGCGCTCGAGGCCGTGCCGCGGATCAGCCGCGCGCAGTCGATGGACGCGCTCTCGAGCCAGGCCAACATCGCCGGCTACCGCGCCGCGCTGATCGGCGCCCAGGAGCTCGGCCGCTTCTACCCGATGCTGATGACCGCCGCGGGAACGATCCGCCCGGCCACCGTGCTCGTGCTGGGAGCGGGCGTGGCGGGCCTGCAGGCGATTGCCACCGCCCGCCGGCTGGGCTCCGTGGTACAGGGCTTCGACGTGCGCGCCGCCGTCAAGGAGCAGGTCGAGTCGCTCGGAGCGAAGTTCCTGGAGTTCGAAATTGGTGGTCAGGACCTCGAGGGCGCGGGCGGCTACGCCAAGGAGCTCACGCCCGAGCAGCAGGCGCGCCAGCAGGAGCTGATGGCCGAAGCCATCGGCAAGGTCGACGTGGTCATCACGACCGCCCTGGTGCCGGGCCGGCGCGCGCCGATCCTCGTCACCGAGGAGGCGGTCAAGCTGATGAAGCCCGGCTCGGTGATCGTCGACCTGGCCGGTGAGCAGGGCGGCAACTGCGAGCTCTCCGAGCCCGGCGAGTCGGTCATCCGCCACGACGTGAAGATCCTGGCGCCGCTCAACGTGCCGAGCACGATGGCCGAGCACGCCTCCCAGCTCTACGCGCGCAACATCGAGGCGCTGCTGGGGCTGATGATCTCCGAGGAGGGCCAGCTCTCGCTCGACTTCGACGACGAGGTGATCGCCGGCGCCTGCATCACCCGCGGTGGGGAGATCGTGCACGAGGGCGCCAAGCAGGCGGCGGGGGCCCCGGCATGACCACTATCACGGAGATCGCGATCCTGGTCCTGGCCGCGTTCGTCGGCTTCGAGGTGATCTCGAAGGTCCCGAACACGCTGCACACGCCGCTGATGTCGGGCACCAACGCGATCCACGGCATCGTCCTGCTCGGCGGGCTGCTGCTGATGCACTCGGCCCATGGCGTGCTCGAGCACGCGCTGCTGGTGATCGCGATCGCGTTCGGGACGATCAACGTGATCGGCGGCTTCCTGGTCACCGACCGCATGCTGGGAATGTTCAAACGCAAGGACCCGCCGAAGACCGAGGAAGCCGAGGAGCCGGGACCGTGATCGCGCTCGCGGCAGTCAGCTCGAACGTCACCGACGGGCTGTACATCATCGCCTTCGCCCTGTTCATCTACGGCATGAGCGGGCTGACCGGCCCGCGCACGGCGGTGCGCGGAAACCTGATCGCCGCCGTCGGCATGGTGATCGCCTTCATCTCGACCCTGCTTCAGCCCCATGTCCTCAGCGGGTCGAGCACCGTCTGGCTGATCCTGCTCGGCCTCGTGATCGGCACCGTGGTCGGGGTCCCGGCGGCCCGCAACGTCCGCATGACCGCGATGCCCCAGATGGTCGCGCTGTTCAACGGCGTGGGCGGCGGCGCCGTCGCGGTGATCGCCTGGATCGAGTACCGCCACCACTTCGCCAGCGGCGGCAGCGTGTGGGTCGAGAAGTCCCAGATCCCCACGCTGTTCGCGGCGATCGTGGGCTCGATCTCGTTCTGGGGCTCGAACATCGCGTTCGGCAAGCTCCAGGAGATCCTGCCGGGGCGGCCGATCAAGCTCCCCGGCCAGTCGATCATCAACCTGGCGTTGCTGCTGATCTCGGTCGTGAGCGCGGTCGTGCTGGCCGCCGGGACGCATTCGCAGGGGCTGTTCATCCTGGGCATCCTCGTCGCGGCGGCGATCCTGGGGAACATGGTCGTGCTGCCGATCGGCGGCGCCGACATGCCGGTCGTGATCTCGCTGCTGAACGCGTTCACGGGCCTGTCCGCGGCCGCCACCGGGATCGCGCTCAACAACACGGCGATGATCGTCGCCGGCATGATCGTCGGAGCTTCGGGCACGATCCTCACCAACCTGATGGCGAAGGCCATGAACCGCTCGGTGCCCGCGATCGTGGCCGGCGGCTTTGGGGGCGCGGTCGCCGCGCCGAGCGCGACGGGGGACGCCGGCGGCACCGTGCGCTCGACCTCCCCCCAGGACGTCGCGATCCAGCTCTCCTACGCCCGCCAGGTCGTGATCGCCCCCGGCTACGGGATGGCCGTGGCCCAGGCCCAGCACTCCGTCCGCGAGCTCGAGCGCGCGCTCGAGGCCAAGGGCGTCGAGGTCAAGTTCGCGATCCACCCGGTTGCGGGCCGGATGCCCGGGCACATGAACGTGCTCCTGGCCGAGGCCGACGTGCCCTACGACCTGCTCAGGGAGATGGACGAGATCAACCCGGAGTTCTCCCGCACCGACGTGACGCTCGTGATCGGAGCCAACGACGTCACCAACCCGGCGGCCAAGAACGAGCCCGGCTCCCCGATCTACGGGATGCCGATCCTGGAGGTCGACCGCTCTGGCTCGGTGATCGTGCTCAAGCGCTCCATGGCCTCGGGGTTCGCCGGCATCGACAACCCGCTCTTCTACGACGAGAAGACCGCCCTGCTGTTCGGCGACGCCAAGCAGTCGGTGAGCGAGATCACCGCCGAGGTCCAGTCCCTGTAGGTTTGCTCCAGCAGAGCAACCCGAACTCGGAGCGAACATGGATCCAAACCGCCTGAAGGCAATCCCGCTTTTCTCGAAGCTCTCCGACGAGGAGGCCAAGCGCCTGGCGGCGTTCGCGACCGAGCAGAGCGTTGCCGAGGGCCAGATCCTGATGAAGCAGGGCGACTACTCGACCGAGCTGATCGCGATCGAGGAGGGGACCGCCGACGTGCTTCGCGACGACGAGAAGGTCGCGTCGCTGAAGGACGGCGACCTCATCGGGGAGATGGGGCTGCTCTCCCGCGAGCCCCGCAACGCCGACGTGATCGCCACCTCGCCGATGCGGGTGATCAAGCTGACGCACTGGGAGATCCGCCGGATGTCCGAGGAGACGCTCGACCGGATCAAGGAGATCATCAACGAGCGCCAGCAGGCCGGGGTCGCCGACCCCGCGCACCAGGGCTAATAGGACCGGCCGCATGCGGCCGGTCCCCGGGGCGTGCATGCACGCCCCGGCGGACGCGCGCATGCGCGCGTCCGATCATTCTGGTACGTTCCTGCCCGCCGAATCCCCGGACTGCCGCCCCGGGGAGCGGGGAACCCAACACATTGGGGCGAGTCTCACGGTGATCCGTGGGAAGCGCTTGCCAGACAAGCGCGAGCCCGACAGCTAACTCCGCAGGCATCAGGCGACAAGTGCAAGACCGTGCCCAGCGGAGTGTCCTGCGTGTTCGGCTTTCTGCAGGTTTCAACCGAAGAGGCTGTGCAACCCCGGCCGGGAGGAAGGCGTGCCGCCGGGGCGGTCCGAGCGGCATCAGTAATGGCCTTCGCCCGCCGTCTCTCCGTCCTGCTCGCCGTGACTCTGCTCGCGGCGCCGGCGACCGCGTGGGCGGGCTCGGGCGGCGCCTCGATCGCGCCGCAGCACCCCAAGGGCTTCGACAGCTCGGCCGTCGTGTACTCGGCCTTCGGGCGCGTCCTGCGCCGCGGCGAGTCGGGCCAGGACGTGAAGACGCTCCAGACGTGGCTGACCGAGGTCGGCTACCAGGTTCCTGAGACCGGCTACTTCGGCACCGTGACGCAATCGTCGGTCCGGCGCTTTCAGCGCGCGTACAAGCTGACGCCGGCCAGCGGCACCGTCGGACGGCGGACCGCCTCGGCCCTGCTCGGCGCGGTCAAGCGCGCCGCCAGCAGCTCGGGCGTGATTGGCGGCGGCGGGGCCTCGCCTGACAGCTCGACCAGCTGGGTGTTCCCGCTGCGTCCCGCCAGCAGGGCCCTCGGCCCCTCGCACTGGACGCGCGACCAGGGCGTCGACATCGCCACCACGGGCGGGGCGTGCGGCTCCAGCGTGGTCGAGGTGGCAGTGACGTCAGGGACGATCGTGCAGGAGGGCATCAGCGGCTTCGGGTCCGCGGCCCCGATCCTCAAGGTCGACAGCGGGCCGTACCGCGGCCGCTACATCTACTACGGCCACGCGATGCCCGCGTTGGTGAAGGTCGGCACCCATGTCACCACCGGTCAGCCGATCGCCGAGGTCGGCTGCGGGGACGTGGGCATCTCCAGCGGTCCTCACATCGAGATCGGGATCAGCGACCCGGGCGGGCCGCCCTGCTGCCCCGGCGGCGAGACGTCGAACGAGATGTACCAGCTGATGCTGGGGCTGTACCGCAAGGCCGTCGGCTGAGCCCGCTTCCAAGCCGCAAGTAGTCTCAGGGCCATGCTCACGCGCGAGCGGGCGATCGAGATCCTCGCCTCCGAGGAGTTCGACGTGGCGGTGATCGGCGGCGGGATCACGGGGGCCGGCGTCGCCCTGGACGCGGCCTCGCGCGGATACAGCGTCGCGCTGCTCGAGAAGGCCGACTTTGCGGCCGGCACCAGCAGCCGTTCCTCCAAGCTCGTCCACGGGGGATTGCGCTACCTGCAGAACTTCGACCTGGGGCTCGTGCGCGAGGCCCTGCTCGAGCGCCAGCTGATGGTCAAGCTGGCCCCGCATCTCGTGCACCCGCTGCCGCTGGTCGTGCCCGCCTTCAACGGGGCCAGGCCCGACCGCCTGATGGGGATCGGGCTGAACATGTACGACGTCATGGCCACGCCCCGCCTGCGCGGGCGGCGCAGCGCGCGCCGGGCCGAGCGGGCTCTGGGAGAGGACAACGAGGCCGACTGGAGCCCGGAGCGCCACCGCGTGATCTCGGGCGAGGAGGCGGCGGAGCTGCTGCCCGCCCTGCGCGGCCGCGAGCCGACCGGCGGCTATCTGTTCTATGACTGCCAGACCGACGACGTGCGCCTCGTGCTGACCGTGCTGGGCGAGGCCGAGCGCTTCGGCGCGATCTGCGCCAACCGGCTCGAGGTGGTCGAGCTGGTGGGAGAAAACGGCGACGGCCCAGGGCTGCGGGTGCGCGATCACGCCAGCGACCGGGAGCTCCTCGTGCGGGCCGAGAACGTGGTCAACGCCACGGGAGTGTGGGCCGACCGCATCCGCCCCGAGGAGCTTCACTCCGAGGCTGAGGTCCCCCGCATCGTGCCCAGCCGCGGCACCCACGTGATGCTCTCGGCGTCCGAGCTGCCGCTGGTGGCCGGCGCGATCGTCCCCGCGCCCGAGGGGCGCTCGATCTTCGCCCTGCCCTGGCTGGGCCGGAGCCTCGTCGGGACCACTGACAACAACTACGACGGCGACGTCGACCACGTCCAGCCCGACCCCGATGACGTCCGCTACCTGCTCGAGGCGACCAACGGCTTCTTCGGCACGACGCTCGGACCGGACGACCTGGTCGGCGCCTACGCCGGCGTGCGGCCGCTGATCTCGACCGGCGACTCGCGAAAGTCGGTGGACATCTCGCGCAAGGCTGAGCTGTACGAGACCTCGAGCGGCCTGATCACGATCACGGGCGGGAAGCTCACGACGTGGCGGCGGATGGCCAAGCTGGCCGTCGACCGGTTGGTCGAGCGCGACGGGCGCAACGCGCCGTGCCGGACGCACGAGATTCCCCTCGGTGCACCGACCGATCCTGCGCAGCTGGCGCGCGTGGAGGGCGTGCCGGAGGACTCCTACGCTGCCCTGGCCGGGCGCTACGGCCACGCCGCCGAGCACGTCCTCGCCGTCGCCGCGGAGCGCGGCGAGCTGGCCCAGCCGATCGTCGCGGGGCTGCCGGACCTCCTGGCCGAGGCCCCCTTCGCGGCCCGCAACGAGCAGGCCGGCACGGTGGCCGACGTTCTGCTGCGGCGTACGCGGCTGGGGTTGCTGGCCGGCCGCGAGGTGGGCACAGCCGGTAGCGAGGTGCCGTTGCGGGTGGCGCGCGCGATCGGCGAGGAGCTCGGATGGGACGAGCGCCGCGTTGACCTGGAGGTGGAGCGCTTCCGCGCCGAGGCCGGCGCCGAGGGGATCTCGGCGGAGGCGACGTGAGGCCGCCGCCGCGAACGCTTCGGACGGCGGCGGGCGAGCTGGAGCTGGGCGGGCGGCCTTGGCTCATGGGAATCGTCAACGCGACCCCGGATTCGTTCTCGGACGGAGACGGCGGGCGCGGCCTCGAGGACCGCGTGGCGCTGGCGCGCTCGCTGGTGCAGGCGGGCGCGCGGCTGATCGATATCGGCGGGGAGTCGGGCGTGACCAACCGGCCGGCGGTCGAGCCGGAGGAGGAGGTCGCTCGCGTCGTGCCGCTGATCGAGGCCGTGACGAGAGAGCTCGGGGTCCCGGTGTCCGTGGACACGTACAAGCCCCGGGTGGCGCAGGCGGCGATCGAGGCGGGGGCGTGCATCGTCAACGACGTGAGCGGCCTGCGCGATCCCGGATTGGCCGACGTCTGCGCGCAGACGGGGGCCGGTCTCGTGCTCATGCACACGCTCGCTGCGCCGAAGGAGAAGTACTTCGACGCCGGCCTCGACGGCCGCGTCATGGAGGACGTGCTCGCCTTCTTGCGGGAGCGGATCGAGCTCGCCACGGCACGCGGCGTGGCGTTCGAGCAGCTGATGCTCGATCCCGGTCCCGACTTCGCCAAGACGCCGGCGCAGACGATCGAGATGCTGCGCCGGCTCGGCGAGCTGCATGCGCTCGAGCGGCCCGTGCTGCTGGCTGTCTCGCGCAAGGACTTCATCGGCGTGCTCACGGGCCGTGCGCCCCGGGCGAGGCTGGCCGGCACGCTCGCCGCGGCCGGCCACGGCGTGCGATCCGGCGCGCACATGCTGCGTGTGCACGACGTCGCCGCGGTGGCCGACTTCATGGCCGTGCAGGAAGCCCTCGACGGCGACCGGGAGCTCGACCCCGGAGCGCGACTGGCCGACGAGTTGCGCTGGGAGCGACGGACCGGCTGAGCGACCGTCCGGCTCGGGCCCTGCCGGCCTCAAGCCCAGCCCCGGATCGGCCGATCTGGACGCCATGGAGCCCGAAGCCCGCACCGGGTGGGGCCATTTCACCGTCGCGCTCGGGGCGGGCGCGATCGTGGTCAGCCTGTGGCTGCCCTGGTATCGGCTCGAGATCCCGCCGTGCGCTGATCAATCAGGTCGATCAGACGGCGCAGCAGCTGGGCGCCTTCGCGCCGCTGGTGCACCAGGGCCTGGAGCTCGCGCGCCAGCTCGGGCCGCTGCACGTGAACGCCTGGCAGGTCTTTCAGACGATCGACATCGTGCTGCTGGTCGTCGGGATCGTGGCGGGCGGGTTGGCTCTGCTGGCGTACTCGGGCCGGGCGGTTGCCCTGCCGGGGCTGCTTGGCGCCGCAGGCGCCCTGGCGGCGGTGCTGGCGCTCTATCGGGTGCTCGTGCCGCCCGGACCGGACGGCGTGCTGCACCCGGCCACCGGCGGCTATGTCGCGCTCGCCGGGGCACTGGCCGTGCTCGTGGGGTCGTTCGGGATGCGCGAGGGCTCGTTCGCGGGACAGACCGGCTTCGTCCGGTTCGAGAGCGCCGGCGATGCGTACGGCATGCCGACGGTCCCGGCGTCCCCGGCCGTGGCGCCGTGGGGCCCCGAGGGCTCGGTACCCCCGCCCCCGGCCTGACCGCGCATCCGCGCCGGCCGCTAGATTGAGGATCGTCGGCCGCTGCCTCGACGCGGCCGGAGCTAACCCGCATACCAGGAGGTAACGAATGTCCGTGCTCGACCGCGACGCCCTTGAAGCCAGCCCGCTGGCCGACCTTCACGCGATCGCTTCGGAGCTCTCGATCGACGGCTACCGCCGGCTGCGCCGGGCCGAGCTGATCGACAGGATCCTCGGCGAGGGAGACGGCGGGGACGCCCCGGAGGCGTCCGCGTCCTCCGAGGCCGCCGAGGACGCTGAGGCTGCCGGGGACGCGCCGGCGCCGCGTCGCCGGACCCGTTCGCGCCGCGGGGGCCGCGCCCGGACCGAAGAACCGGCTGCGGAAGCCCGCCCGGAGGCGCAGTCGGAGGCCGCTCCGGAGGCCGAGGCGGACGCCGAGGCGCCCGAGGCCGCGGCCCCGGCACCGCGCGAGGAGGACACCGTTGAGGGCGTCGTCGAGCTCCTGCCCAACGGCTCGGGCTTCATCCGCGTCGACCCGCCCGAGCCCTCGGACCACGACGTCTACGTCTCGGCTGCGCAGGTCAAGCGCTGCGAGCTCGTCTCGGGCGACCGGATCGCCGGTCCGCGGCGGGCGCCGCGGCGCTCGGAGCGCTTCGCCTCGCTGGTCCGCGTCGAAACCGTCAACGGCCGGCCGGTGGAGGAGGCGACGGGCGGCCGCTTCGAGGACCTGCCGGCGGCCTTCGCCACCGAGCGCTTGGCGCTCGGCGATGAGGCGCTCGCGGCGGTGGAGGCCGTCGCCCCGTTCGGCCGCGGATCGCGGGTGACGATCGCGGGACCGGCGGGCTCGGGCAAGACCGAGCTCCTGCGGCGGATCGCCGCGGTGCTGGCAGCCGAGGATGGGGTGGAGGTCTCGATCGCGCTGGCGGGCGTGAGGCCCGAGGAGATCGCGCAGTGGAACGAGGCCGAGACGGCCCCGACCAGCGCGGTGAGCTTCGAGGCGTCCTCCGATGCGCAGGGTCACGCCGTCGACCTGGTCGTCGATCAGGGCCGGCGGATGGCGGCCCGGGGCGCGCACGTCGTGGTGCTGATCGACACGCTCGCCGGCCTGCATTCGGGCGCCGCGCGCCGGGCCCTCGCCGCCGCACGGAACATCGTCGACGGGGGATCGCTGACCGTCGTGGCCACGGCCTTGGCGCCGGTGGGCGGCGAGACCACGGTCCTGGTCCTCAGCAGCCGCTTGGCCGCGGCCGGGCACTTCCCGGCCGTGGACGTGGCGGCGAGCCGCACGCACCGGGCCGAGCTCCTGGTGGGCGAGGAGGGCGCCGAGGCGATCGTCCGGGCGCGGCGGGAGGCGGTCGAGGGGCGGGGCTGAGCGGGCGCGCGTTCGAGATTTCTGTCCCATAGACACAGAAATCTCGAAATCGGCCGGGACGGCGCACTCAATACGCCGTACACCGGCAGCGGTGCCGGGGCGAGGCCTTGTAGCGGGGCTGCTGGCCGCGGTTCCACAGGATCTGGTCGACCTCCGCGGCGGGTCTGCCCGGGCGGGCGGCGACGATCAGCTCCACGGCGTGGACCGCGCAGGCGCGGATCTCGATCTCCTCGGGGGAGTCGTGCGCGACCAGCTCGCCCCGGTCGATCCGAGCCACGAGGCCCGCGTCGAAGCGCAGGATCCCGTCCAGACGGAGCACGTGCGGCACGAGGTTGTCGGCGAACATCGTCAGCTGGTCGAGGTCGGCGAAGCTCGCCACCCCGGCGCGGGCCAGGTCCGCGGCGGCGATCTGCGCCCGCTTGAGGAACGGGACGTCGATCCCGTCATAACGTGACGTGTCGGCGAACGAAGGCCAGCCGCCGAGGCGCCAGGCCAGCGCCACTGCCGAACCGCCCGCGGCGCCGACGAGCGCCTCGAACCGGCCGTCCGCTTCCGTGCACGTGCGCTCGCCGAGGTCGCGCAGCGAGCGTGCAAACAGGGCCATCAGCTCGTGCCCGGGGTGCTGGCCCAGGACTTCAGCGATCTCCTGCACCTCGATGTGCGCGAGCTCTGAGGCGCTCCAGGGCCCGCCCCGGGCAAAGCGCTCGCGCACGCCGGCGGCGACCGTCGCGTAGCCCGAACGCCCGGGCGGCTTGCGCAGCGTCGGAAACCACCCCGAGCCGAAGTTGATCGCATCCAGCGTGAGCCAGAACGCGGCCAGCTCCTCGCGGCTACCCCGGTGCAGATGCGAATCCGCGTCCGGGCCGTTCACGTGCGCGGGCAGGGCCGCCGCATAGCCTGCGATCGCGTCGTGCACGAGGTGGACATGACGCGCATTTCGGGCGACTTCGGCGCAGGCGGCGCGCAGCTGGTGCATCGGACCCGGACGCTACCGTTGAGAGGTGGCCGAGACCGGCATCAGCGAGGACCTCCGAGGCCTGCTCGAGGGGCTGAACGAGCCCCAGCGAGACGCCGTCACCTACGGTGAGGGGCCGCTGCTCATCCTCGCCGGGGCCGGGTCGGGCAAGACGCGAGTCCTCACGCACAGGATCGCCCACCTGCTCGCCACCGGCGCTGCCCGGCCGGACGAGATCCTGGCCATCACGTTCACGAACAAGGCCGCGGGGGAGATGCGCGATCGCGCCGGGCTGCTCGTCGGCCGCCGCGTGCGCGCGATGTGGGTCATGACATTTCACTCCGCGTGCGCGCGGATGCTGCGCGCCCACGCCGACCGGCTTGGCTACACGCGCCAGTTCACGATCTACGATCAGGCCGACTCACGGCGGCTCGTGAAGCGCTGTCTGGACGACCTGGGTATCGATCCCAAGCGCTTCACGCCGGCGGCTGTGCAGTCGCAGATCTCCGATGCGAAGAACAAGCTGCGCAACGCGGATGCCTACGCGCAGATGGTGGGCTCGTTCTTCGAGCAGACGGTGGCCGACGTGTACCGCAGCTACGAGCGCGAGCTGCACCGCATGAACGCGATGGACTTCGACGACCTACTCGTCCGCGCGGTCGAGGTGCTGCAGATGTTCGACGAGGTCCGCGAGCGCTACGCAAACGGGTTCCGCTACGTGCTCGTGGACGAGTACCAGGACACCAACCACACGCAGTACCGCTGGCTGCAGCTTCTCGCCTCGGAGCATCGGAACCTGATGGTCGTGGGTGACGACGCGCAGTCGATCTACAGCTTTCGCTCGGCCGACATCCGCAACATCCTGAACTTCACCGACGACTTTCCGGATGCCCACGTCGTCAAGCTCGAGCAGAACTACCGCTCGACGCAGACCATCCTCGACGCAGCGAACGCGGTGATCCGCAACAACCGAGCGCAGAAGCCCAAGTCGCTGTGGACCGAGCTCGGCCAGGGCGATCCGATCAAGGTCCGCGAGCTCGAGGACGAGCACGCCGAGGCGCGCTACGTCACGGGCGAGCTCCAGCGACTGCTCGACGAGGGCACGTCGCGGTCGGAGATCGCGGTCTTCTACCGGACCAACGCCCAGTCGCGCGTGCTCGAGGACACGCTCGTGCGGGCGGAGATCGGCTACCAGGTGATCGGGGGCACGAAGTTCTACGAGCGCGCCGAGATCAAAGATGCGATCGCCTACCTCACGGCCCTCATCAACCCGCAGGACGTGGGGGCGTTCACCCGCATCGTCAACTCGCCTCGGCGGGGGATCGGCTCGACCTCGCTGTCGCGGGTGCTGGCACATGCCAACACGATGGGCGTCTCGATCTGGGAGGCGGCCTCGGATCCCGAGCAGGTTCCCGGACTGGGAGGCGCCGCGATCAAGGCCTTCAGGCGCTTCATGGGGACGATGCACGTGCTCGCGGAACGCGCGGCGGCAAACACTCCGATCGCCGAGCTGATCAGCGAGATCCTGCGCGAGACGGGCTACCTCGAGGCCCTGCAGGCCGAGCGGACGATCGAGGCCCAGGGGCGGATCGAGAACCTGGAGGAGCTGGTCAACGTGGCCACCGAGTACGACGCGTCCGACGCCGGCGAGGAGGGCCATTCGCTTAGTGAATTTCTCCAGCAGGTGGCGCTGATCGCCGACGCCGACTCGCGAGCCGACGATCAGGGGCTCGTCACGTTGATGACGCTGCACAACGCCAAGGGGCTCGAGTACCCGATCGTGTTCATGATCGGGTGCGAGGAGGGGGTGTTCCCGCATTCCCGGGCGTTGGACGAGGGCGGCCTGGAGGAGGAGCGGCGGCTCTGCTACGTCGGGATCACTCGCGCCGAGCGCGACCTGTACATCACCTACGCACGGACGCGGACGGTGTTCGGGGCCCGGAACTTCGGCGCGCCGAGCCGGTTCGTGGCCGAGATCCCTCCCGAGCTCACCGATCACGAGGCCCAGGAGCTGCGCCGGCCGGGCGGGCTGCGCGCCCGCGCGACGCAGTGGGCGTCGGCGCGCAGTGGCGATCGAGATTCGTGGGGTGGGGCGGGGGGCGGGCAGCCGGCGGCTTATGCCCTGGGGGACGACGTGGCTCATCCGTCGTTCGGCGAGGGCGTGGTCACGGGGCTCGAGCCGGGTGGCATCGTCGTCATCCGCTTCAGCAAGGACCGCTCGGAGCGAAAGCTCGTGGCCGACCTGGCCCCGATCTCCAAGCGCTGAGCCGGGGCTCTGCACTAGCTTGCCGGAGGCCATGACCGCGACGATCATCGATGGGCGGGCGGTGGCGGCCCGAGTCCGGGCCGGGGTTGCCGAGCGCGTGCCCGAGCTGACCGAGAGCCTGGGCCGAGCACCCGGCCTGGCGACGATCCTGGTCGGGGAGGACCCGGCGTCGGCCATCTACGTGGCCAACAAGCGCAAGGCATGCGACGAGGTCGGCATCGCCGATCTCCACCGCAAGCTGCCCGCCAGCGCGAGCCAGGAAGAGGTCGCAGCGGTGATCGAGCAGTGCAACCACGACCCGGATGTGACCGGCATCCTGCTCCAGCTCCCGGTTCCCGCCGGGCTGCACGGGGCCGAGCTGACCGCGCTGATCTCTCCCTACAAGGACGTGGACGGGCTCACCACGCTCAGCGCGGGACGCCTGGCCCAGGGCACGCCGGGACTTCGGCCCTGCACGCCACTCGGCGTGATCGAGCTGCTGGACACCCACGGCGCGGAGCTGGACGGGGCGCAGGCTGTCGTCGTCGGGCGCTCGGACCTGGTGGGCAAGCCGCTTGCAGCGCTCCTGCTCGAGCGCAATGCCACCGTGACGACCTGCCACTCGCATACGCGCGATCTCGAGGGCGTGTGCTCGCGGGCCGACGTGCTGGTGGCCGCCGTCGGGGTGCCCCGGCTGATCGGGGCGGGCCACGTCAAGCCGGGCGCCGCGGTCATCGACGTGGGCATGAACCGCACCGAGGAGGGCCTGCTCGGCGACGTGGACTTCGAAGCCGCGGCCGAGCGTGCCGCTCTGATCACGCCGGTCCCCGGAGGCGTGGGCCCGATGACCATTGCCATGCTCCTGCGCAACACGCTGCGGGCCGCTGAGCTGCAAGCCGGCGCATGAGCACGACCGCGGAGAGCGTGCCGCCGGTACGTCGCGCCCACCGGGGCGAGATCGTGAGCGTCGCCGGCGCACTGATGCTGCCCGGCCTCATGTTCCTGCTGAAGTGGTACGGCGTCGACGGGATTCCGGGGCGCTCGGCGCTGACGCGGGCTGAGAACGCGTGGCAGGCTCTGCCGGTCCTGCGCTGGCTGATGCTCCTGACCGCCCTGGCCACCGTCTGCGCGCCCGTGCTGCATCTGGCCGGGCAGAGCCGAGCCGGCGACGTGCGGCGGATCCTCGCCATCCTGGCCCCCGTCACCTGGATCCTCGTGGCCTACCGCGTTCTGGTCTCGCTTCCCTCGCCGTCCTCGGTGGTCGACCAGAAGCTGGGCGCCTATCTCGGACTCCTGAGCGCGACGGCAATCGCCGTGGGGGCATTCGACGCCGCGCGCGCTCTCGATCTCCCGCGTGAGCGCCGGCGGCGCCGGCGCGGCCGGATACGTCCGGGTCGCCGGACGGCGGCGCAGTGAGGACCGCAAGGCGCCGCGATGTCCTCCTGGCCCTGGCCGCCGTGCTCCTGCTGATCGACGTAAGCCAGCTCCCCTGGCACACGACGGGTGGGGGAACGGTCAGCGGCATCGTCCTGCCCTCACCCAGCGATCCGGCCACCGGGCCACCGGATGGCCTGCTCGGGACGCTGGCCGCGCTCGCCCTCGTGGTGCTCCTGGTCGATCTGGCGCTGGAGCGCTTCTCGCCGCAGACCAGGGTCCCCGCGCCGGCCAGGGGCCGTACGATGACACGCCTGATCCTTGCTGCTCTGGCCGCGCTGTTCTTGTTCGTGAAGTTCATCCTGCACGTAGACGAGGCTGGGAACCTGGGTGCCGGGTTCTGGGTCGCCATCCCGCTCGCCGCGGTGCTCGTCGTGCTGGCGGCACGCGCCGTCGGGGCCTCCGGTCCGGCGCCCGGGGGCGAGGCGCCATGACGTCGAGCTTCGATCTCTCGCGGCTTCGCCGCGGCGAGACGATCGTCGCCGCGGCCGCGACGCTCCTGCTCATCTTCCTGTTCGTGCTGCCGTGGTACGGGTTGACTCCCACATACGCCCGCACCGCGGCCACGCTGCCGACGTCGACCTCGGTCAGCGGATGGAACTCGCTGTCGCACCTGCGATGGCTGATCCTGGTCACCATCGTCGTGGCGCTCGCGCTCGCGTACTTCCAGGCTGCGTGCCGCGCGCCCGCGACGCCCGTCAGCTTGAGCGTGATCCTGATCGTGCTGTCGCTGCTGAACGTTCTGGCCCTGCTCTACCGCGTGCTCATCAACGTCCCCGGGCCCGACGGGTTCTACGAGCAGAAGGCGGGGGCCTACCTGGGGCTGCTGTGTTCGCTGGCCCTGCTCTACGGCGCCTACCAGTCGCTGCGGCGTGAGGGGATTCGTCCCCAGGACGGGCCCCAGGAGATCGAGACTGTGAGGCTCGGCTCCCCAGTCGGCTCCTAGAATCGCCGTCGATGCTCGATCGCGCGCAGGTCCTCCACGTGGCCCGGCTGGCTCGCCTCGACCTCACGGAGACAGAGGTGGAGCGCATGGCGGCCGAGCTCTCGCACGTCCTCGACCACATCGAGAAGATCCGCGAGCTCGATCTCGGCGGTGTGCCGCCGACCTCCCACGTGGTCGAGGTGCTGGACGCCATGCGGCCCGACGAGCCGCGCCCGTCCCTGCCGGTGGAGAAGGTGCTCGAGGCCGCCCCCGAGCCGGTGGGTGACGGATTCGGCGTCCCCAGCCCGGGCGCGGGCTGATGAGCGCCGAGCTGATCGAGCTCACGGCGGCCGCCGCGGCCGACCGGGTGCGGCGCCGGGAGATCGATCCGGCCGAGCTGTTCGAGGCCTACCGGGAGCGTGCCGCCGGCGAGGAGCTGAATGCCTTCACCTGGGTGGCCGACGGTCCTCCGGCGGGCAGTGGGGGCGCCGGGACGCCGCTGGGCGGAGTCCCCCTGGCCGTCAAGGACCTCTTCTGCACCGAGGGCGTTCCCAGCCAGGCCGGTTCACGCATCCTCGAGGGCTACCGGCCCCCCTACACCGCCACTGTGGTGCGAAGGCTGCGTGAGGCCGGCGCTCCCCTGCTGGGCAAGACCAACCAGGACGAGTTCGCGATGGGCTCATCCAACGAGAACTCCGGCTTCGGCCCGGTGCTGAATCCGTGGGATCGCGCGCGCGTGCCCGGCGGATCGTCGGGTGGCAGCGCCGCCGCGGTGGCGGCGGGGCTGGCTCCGTGGGCGATCGGCACCGACACCGGCGGTTCGATCCGCCAGCCGGCAGCGCTGTGCGGGATCGTGGGGATGAAGCCCACCTACGGGGCGTGCTCGCGCTACGGCATGATCGCCTTCGCCTCCTCGCTCGACCAGGCGGGCCCGCTGACCCGGGATGTGACCGATGCGGCCCTGCTCCTGGCGCACATGGTCGGGCGCGACCGCGGCGATTCCACGTCGGTGGAGTTCCCGGGCCGGATAGAGCTGCCGCAGTCCGAGGACCTGCGCGGGCTCCGGCTCGGGGTGCCCGAGGAGCTGACGGGCGAGAGCGGAGGGGTCGAGCCGGGCGTGCGGGAGAGCTTCGAGCAGACGCTCAGGCTGGCGGAGGGGCTCGGTGCCACGGTAGAGCCGTGCCGGCTGCCCCACGCGCCGCACGCACTGTCCGCGTACTACCTGATCGCCCCAGCCGAGGCTTCGGCCAACCTCGCTCGCTTCGACGGTGTTCGCTACGGCCTGCGGGTCGACGGAGAGGCGGATCTGCACTCGATGTACACGCGCACGCGCGCGGCGGGCTTCGGAGACGAGGTCAAGCGCCGGATCATGCTCGGGACCTACGCGCTCTCCAGCGGCTACTACGAGGCGTACTACGGGACCGCCCAGAAGGTCCGCACGAAGATCTCAGAGGACTTCCGGGCCGCGTTCGAGCGCTTTGACTTCATCGTCACGCCGACGAGCCCGTGGACGGCGTTCGAGCTCGGAGCCAAGAGCGACGACCCGCTGGCCATGTACCTGAACGACTTCTGCACCGTCCCCATGCCGCTGGCCGGGATCCCGGCCATCTCGATCCCCTCCGGGCTGAGCGACGGCCTGCCCGTCGGCTTCCAGCTAGCGGGCCCGGCGTTCAGCGAGAACCGCCTGCTCGGGGCCGCCTACGCGTTCGAGCAGGCGATCGGCTTCGACGGAGGAGCAGCGCGGCAATGAGCGCGACGAGCGACTACGAGGCCGTGATCGGGCTCGAGATCCACGTTCAGCTCAAGACGAGGACCAAGATGTTCTGCGGATGCGAGGTGTCCTTCGGCGACCCGCGCAATATCCACACCTGCCCCACGTGCCTGGGGCTGCCCGGCGCTCTGCCGGTGCTCAACGAGCGCGCTGTGCGCTTTGGGGTGATGATCGGGCTGGCGCTGGGGTCGGAGATCGCGCCGCGGTCGATCTTTCACCGCAAGAACTACTTCTATCCCGACTCGCCCAAGGGCTACCAGATCTCCCAGTACGACATTCCTCTGTGCCAGGGCGGCGAGCTGGCGGGCGTGCGCATCCACCGCGTGCACCTGGAGGAGGACGCGGCGAAGCTCGACCACGTAGGGGAGAGCGGCCGCATCCACGGCTCGGACCGGAGCATCGTCGACTTCAACCGCTGCGGGACGCCGCTGGTCGAGATCGTCACCGAGCCGGACTTCCGCTCCCCTGAGCAGGTGCGCGAGTGGCTCATCCTGCTGCGCGAGACGCTCCGCGGGCTGGGCGTCTCCGATGTGAACATGGAGGAGGGCTCGCTGCGCTGTGACGCCAACGTGTCGGTCCGGCCGGCGGGCGCCACCGCCCTGGGGACGAAGACCGAGCTCAAGAACATGAACTCGTTCCGCTTCCTCGAGCGCGGCGTTCGAGCCGAGCTCGAGCGACAGACCGGGCTCGTGCGCGGGGGCGAGCCGGTCGTCCAGGAGACGCTGCACTTCGATCCTGTGAGCGGGCGCCTGACGTCGCTTCGCTCCAAGGAGGAGGCCCACGACTACCGCTACTTCCCCGAGCCCGACCTGGTGCCGCTGCTGGTCGACGAGCAGCTGCTCTCGGCCGCGCGCGAGGACATCCCGGAGCTGCCGGCGCAGCGGATGGCGCGCTTTCAGCGCGACTTCGGCCTGAGCGCGGAGCGGGCGCGAGAGCTAGCCTTCCGCTCCGCGCTGGCGGGATACTTCGAGCGCGCCGCAGCGGACGGAGAAGCCGCGCCGGTGGACATCGCCAACTGGATCCCCCAGCTGGTCGAGCGAATAGGGCCGGCGGCCGACCCGGCGCAGAGCAAGGTGGCGCCCGAGAGCCTGGCCTCCCTGGCCGCGATGGTGGCCACCCGCACGGTGAGCCGTGACGCGGCGCGCGAGGTGCTGAGCCGGATGGTGGAGAACGGGGGAGACCCGCGCGAGATCGTGGAGCGCGAGGGGCTGGGCGCGATGAGCGGAGACGACGGGCTCGCGGACGTCGTCGACCGCGCGATCGCCTCTGACCAGGCGGCGGCGGAGCAGGTCCGGGCCGGCAACATGAGGGCGATCGGCCCGCTCGTCGGCTTCGTGATGCGCGAGACCAAGGGCCGCGCCGACGGGGGCGAGGTGACCAAGCTGATCCGCTCGCGTCTGGCCGAGCGATCCTAGCCGCCGGGGGGCTGCGGGGCGGGGGGCTGCAGGCGCGTCCTATCTGCGAGCAGCCGCCTTACGGGGCGGTCCTGAAGCGGGAATAGGACCGCCCCTACAGGCGTGCACGATCAATCGCCGCGTCAGCGCGCAGTGGAGCCTGCGGCGCGAGGCCGCTCGGCGCCTTTCGTCGGCGAGCGAAGGCTCAGTTCAGCCGCTTGGACATGCGCCGCACGACGAGGCCAGCTCCGAGGAGCGTGCCGCCGCCGACAGCCAGCAAAGCGACGTCGAGCCCTGTGAAAGGCAGGGTCCCCGCCGAGCTCGTGTGCGGTGAGCTGCTCGAGCTCACTGAGCACAGCTGTGGGTTATAGGCCTGGCAAGTAGAGCTACTGCTCTGGGCAAGCGCCGTGCTTGGCACGATGAGTGCGATGCTCGCCACCAGCGTCGCGATCCGTCTCATGAGTCCCTTCCAAAAATGTCCCGAGGTTTTCCCGCTAACCCCCTGACAACAAGGTGCGGCTTTCCGTTTTACACGCTTCTCCGCTGCCCCCTTTTCGGAAAAGGTGCGGAGAAACTGTCCACGTTCCCTACCCGGATCCTACACCAAAGTAACTGTAGAGCCCAAATTTTTCCCGGTTTCCGGGTTTCACCAGATTCAAGTGTGGGCGTGGGTGGCGTACCACAAATGGCGTATATCCAGGCGATCCGCGGACTCCGTCACGGCCGAGTGGTCTGCAACGCCTTATGCACCGGGTTTTGGCAGATCAGGGGCCCGCTCGGACCCACCGCGGGCGAGGTATCCGCGCAGCCACGCGCGCTGAGTCTCGGCGAGGGCACGGTTGCCGCGGGCTTGGTGAAAGACCGCGCGGCCTCCGACTCCCGCCGCCATCAGCCCGAGGGTGATCCGGCGCTGCACCGGCCCGAGATGCTCGCGGATCATCTGCGCCTCGGCCCGGGCCACACGCTCGGCCCGCTGAGGGTCGCTCCAGACCTGACCCGCCGAGCCGCCGCCCAAATGGACGAACTCGGCCTCGGCGACGAAGCGCGAGCGCCACCCGAGGCGGGCCGCGCGGCGGAAGAGCTCGAGGTCCTCGGCATACATGAACCGCCGCTCGTCGAAGCCTCCGAGCCGGTGCCAAGCGTCGGCGCGGACCATGAGGACCGGGCCGATCGCGGCCTGTATGAACCGCGAGCGCGAGTGGTCCCAGTGCGTCCCGAGGCGCGGCTGCACGCGATTGGGCACAAAGCGCGAGAGGCCGGAGGCCCGAAAGAGCTCGGGCAACGGGGTCGAGATGGGGACGACGTTGGGCTGCAGGGTCAGATCCTCGTTGCGCAGGCGCGGCACCGCGATGGCGACCCCGCGCCGGCGCACCGCGGCGAGGAGGCTCTCGATGCTGCCCGGGAGGTGGACGAAGGCGTCGCTGTTGACGAACAGATAGCCGCCCGTGGCCGGCAGCGAGCTCGCGCCGGCGTTGTTGGCCCTCGCGAAGCCGATGTTCTCCTCCAAGGCGAGGATCGGGCTGCCGGCCAGCTCCGCGCTCAGCCGCTCGGCGCTGCCGTCGCCCGAGGCGTTGTCGACCACGACAACGCGCTGGGGCGAGACGCCGTCGCCGATCAGCGCTCGGACGGCGCGCACGGTCAGATCGGGCGTACGCCAGTTCAGAACGACGGCGGTGAGATCAGAAGCCGGCATCTGCCTGCCGCAGCAGCCGCGCGGGCGCGCGCTGGGTCAGCTCCCGCACCGCCTCCTCGCCGAGCCGGTTGCCGATCAGGCCCACCGCCCTGGCCAGGTGAGGTCCCTCGGGCCTGGCCCGGTGGGCGTCGCTGGCGAGCAGATCGACGCGGCCGGCCTCGAGCAGCCGCCACGCGGCGGTGGCCACCTCACGGCCCTGGCGGCCGGTCAGGCTCGAGGCCACTACCTGGACGAGTGCACCGTCCTCGCGCGCATCGTCGAGCAGGCGAGGATGGACGGCGACCGACCCACACCGTTCCGGGTGCGCCAACACGACCCGGTGCCCGAGGCCCGTCAGGCGCTCGAGCAGGAGCGGCACGAGACTCGCGGGTGTGTCGCGCTGGAGCTCGACGAGCAGACGGCCATCTCCGAACGTTCGCTGCCCTAGCTCGTCGGGTGGGGCCTCCATGGCGGTGAGCGGCGCGATCTCCGCTGCCAGGTGAAGCGTCATGGCCACGCCGCTCGCCTTCAGGCCGGCTCGCACCTCATGCAGCCGGTGCTGAGCCTCCGCGCGGACAGTGGGAAAGCGCCGGGAATAGTGAGGAGTGCACACGACTTCCCGCACGCCGGCCCGGGCCAGGTCCTTGGCCAGCGCGACCGAGCCCGCGAGCGACGCGGGGCCGTCGTCGAGCCCGTGGAGCAGGTGGCAATGGGTGTCGATCACCGGGCTGCCGTACTCATCCGGCCCGAGAGGGCATGTTCGTAGGCGGCCTCGTGCTCGTCGAGCCAGCGCTCGACGTCCCGGTCGTCGTGCACGGGCGGGACAGAATCGCGCAGGCGTCGCCACTCCGGCTCCTCACGCAAGCGCTCCAGCGCGCCGAGCAGCCCCTCAGAGGAGCCGTCGAAGGTCGCCGCGCCTCCCAGCGCTGCGGCTTCGGCCAGGCCGCCACGCCCTGTGGTGAGCACCGGTCGTCCCGCCGCCAGCCACTCGCACACCACGAAGGTGAGCGCTGGCTCCTCCCACAGCGAGGGCACCACGCCCAGGTCGCACGTGCTCAGAAAAGCCGTGAGCTCGCGACCCTCGAGCCGGCCTTCGTAGGCGACATCCGGCGCCAACTCGACCTCGCGGCGCAGCGGCCCGTCGCCGCCGACGCGCAACCTCATTCCTAAACCGGCCAGCGACGGAGCGGCCTCCAGCAGGACCTCGATCCCCTTGGCCTTGACCAGCCCCCCTAGGAACCCGATGACGGCGGGCCTCTCCGGGGTGCTGCCGACGAGCCCCGCGAGCGGGGCCAGCGGCGGCCGGATCACGTTCATGGCGCTGCTCGGGCCAAAAAAGGTGTCGTGGCGGCGCAGCACGTGCTCCGAGACTCCGATCACCACCTCGACGCCGCCGCCCCAGCGTGCCAGCCGCCGCGTGCGAAGGCCGCACAGCAGGGGGCTCGGGTCGCAGGGACGGCCATCGCGGCGTGTGAGCGTCGTCCTGGGGCAGAGCAGGTGGTAGTCGTGCAGCGTGTGGACGACCGGGATCCCGAGCCGGCGCGCGCGCTCCCAGATCCCGGTGCCCAGGCCGATCAGATTGTTGGTGTGCACGATGTCGGGGCGCGCGGACGCCAGCAGCTCGTGCAATCGCGGCCAGGGAGCGGCGACCCAGTCGCCGACGTGGTTGCGGTAGCGCCGGACACGATCTTCGCGCCAGTCGGTGCGGTGCAGGGTCCAGGTGGGGGCAGCGGAGGTCTCGTCGACGGGAAAGACGCTGAGGAGCGAGATCTCGTGGCCGCGAGCCTCCAGGCCCGAGAGCAGGTCGTGGACGTAGCGCTCGGCACCGCCAAACGTGCGATCCGCGCCGTGAGAGCTGACGATCAGGACACGCACGGGCTGAGGGGACGCAGACGGCTGGTGGCGTTCAAGCGCGCCGCAACGAGCCAGACTTGCGCCGGTCGTCCTGCGCGGCAGTCAGCGCGATGCCGATGAGCAGCATCCCGACGAAGGCGGTCGGGAACTCGGTGAAGGCAGCGCGGGTGAGCGCGTCGAGCATGATCGTCACGAGCAGTGCCAGGGCGACCCAGCCGTCGGAGATGCCGCGTCTGGCCGCCGCCGCTCCCAACCGCCACAGACGGGCCAATAAGGCCACGAGCACGCCGAGACCGAGTATCCCGACGTCGGCGATCGTGGCCAGATAGCCGGAGTCGACCGCCTCGGACTGCGAAGTTGTCGGCGAGGAATTCTGAGAGCCTCCGGTAGAGGGCGCAAAACCCGACGATGCGCGCTGGGCAGCCGTGCCCACCGTCCCGACGCCTCGCCCGATCACCCATTGGAACGGGTTGTTGCCAATGGCCGCAGTCCAGGCTGAGATGCGTCCGTTGAGGATGACGTTGATCGAGCTCGACGAGCCGCTGCTCGTGGTGACCTGCTCAGGGCCGCGACTGGAGAGGACGTTGAGCGTTCTCGTACGAGATCCGCCCGCGCCGACGAGCGACACGATCGAGACGACCAAGATCGCGATCACGAAGAAGACCGCCGCAGTCGTGTAGCGCCAGCGAACCATCACGAGGCCCGCAAACGCCGCCAGAACAAGGACTCCGGTGCGGACGAACGATGAGGCCAGCCCCAGCAGCAAGAGACCGGTGGCGACCGAGTTGAACAGGCCCTTGCGGGCCCAGAACCACAGTGCTCCGATGGCCAGCAGGAGAACCATCGCGTACGCGAACGGGTCGTCGAGCGTCCCGAAGCTGCGTAGCAGGCCGCCGATGGTGCGAACCTGAGCGTCGAACGAGTAGCCCCACGAAACCAGCGTGAACTGCCCCACGACCTGTTGGAACAGGCCGTAGAGGGCGACGAACGCGGCCACGCCGACCAGGGCTGCCAGCCCGTAGCGCAGATTGCGCGCCGGATTGGGCAGGAGCATGCCGACCAGGAGAAGCACGAGCGGCTCCGCCTGCAGGCGCACGCCCTGCGCCCACGCTACGTCGTGGCCGTGACCCGGGTTGACGACATACAGCCCCAGCAGCAGCAGGACGAGCCGAAAGGTCCAGCGATCCGGGCGACGGCGCTCGAACACCGCCAGCACGACGCCGGCCGTGAGCGCGGCCAGCACGACCAGATCCTTGGCCGCTCCGATCTCCGGGCGAACGAATACCTTCAGCGCCGGAATGAGAGGAAAGAGGACGATCGTGACCGCCACTGCGTACTGCGGCGCATACAGGAAGCCGATGACCGTGGCCACGTAGAGCGCGATCACGAGCACGACGCCGGCGCCCACCTGAGCCCCGAGCCGTACCGTCATGTAGGCCGCGAGGATCGTGGCGGCAGCGGCTACGGCGGGTAGGGCCAAATCCCCGGCGGCCAGCCGGAGCCGCGGGGTGCGCATGTTCAACGCGCTCCGTAGTAGTCGGCGTAATCACCGACCTTCGGCACGTCCGTGAGGACAGCGCCGGCCACCTCGGCCGGCCATGTCCGCGCTTGACGTGCCAGCGAGCGAAGGCTGCGCTGGGAGACGCGGCCTTGCCGTACGACCACGAGCACGAGGTCGATGAGTTGCGCCAGCTCGGTCATTTCGACGGTCAGCAGGGCCGGCGGTGTATCGAGGATGATCAGGTCCGCCTGGTCGTGGAACTGGCGGATGACCGGTCCAAGCTTGGAGCGCTGCGCGGTCTGGGAGGTGGAAGCCGACCCGCCGGCCGGGAGGATGTGCAGCCGCCCCGGGGGACGGGTGGTGCGGCCGTTGGATCCCGAGCCCCGGGTACGCGCGACTGCGCTGCGCCTGGCCTGGCGGTTCGGTGGCTGCCAGGTCACGGCGGGGCGGGGTCCGTCGAGCGAGACCGACCAGAGGACGTTCTCGAGGCGCTCGGAGCCGTCGAGAACCTGCAAGGCGCCGGGCGCGTCCTTGGGGATCTCGAACATCGAGGACAGCGCCGGGCGCCGGAAATCGAAGTCGGCCAGCAGCACGTCGGCGCCGCGGCGGGCGGCCACGATCGCGAGGTTTGCCGCCGTCGTCGTCTTCCCCTCCCGGGCCAGGGCGCTAGTGACCGCCAGGACGAGCGTCTCGTCTTCCGCCTTGCTGGATGACAGCTGCGCCGCCAACAGGGCGTAGGTGTCGCCGAAGGTGGCCTCGTGACGGCCGTAGGTGACGATCGGGCTGCGGCGCGGCAGCGTGCGGACGCTCGCGAGCACGGGAGCTGAGAGGACATCCTCGACGTCGCTCTCGGACCGCACGGTGGTGTCGACGGCCTCCCGGATGGCGACCACGATCAGCGCCAGCACGAGACCGACCGAGAAGCCGAGGAGCGAGTCCTTGGCGGGTGAGGGGCTGGTCTTGGTCGCCGATGTGGCTCGCTGCACGACGACGGCGTCGCTCGAGTTCAGCCCGCTGAGGAGATGCAGGCGGTTCAGCTCGTTGGTGATCGCACCGTGCTGCGGGCTGGTCGCCGGCAGCGTGGCCAGCGTCGACTGCAGCTTCGAGATGGAGTTGGAGATCTGCGTCCCGGACAGCTGGGCGCGATACCCCGTGTAGGCCGCGGCGACGGCATTGGCGATCTGCGCTGCGCGAGCGTCGTTGGAGCTCGTGGCCGTGAAGGAGAGGATGTCGGCGTCAGAAACCGCGCTCACCGAGGTGGCGGCCTGCAGGCTGCCGGCAGAACCCAGCTTCCCGCCGGTCTGCTGTCTGGCCAGCTGGTAGACCTGCGGCGAGCCGGCCAGGACCTGCGCCGTGTCCTGGGTGCGCTGCGGGTCGACGAACGCAGGCTGCGTCCCGGTGATGATCGAGGAAAGCGGGGTGGAGGAGATCTCCACGCGCGCGGTGGCGCTGTAGACCGGCCCCTTCAGGTGCTTGAAGACGTTGACCGCCACGATCCCGAGCAGCACGAGCAGCACGATGATCGGCAGTGAGCGGCGAAACGCCGCCTTGAGGGCGTCGGCGCCTCCAGAGGTCATCGGATCATCAGGTGCAGGGCCGGGTGCGCGGAGGGAGAGCGATAAACGGACGAACTTCCCCGGCTATCGACAGCCGGAGTGTAGAGCTTTATGCAGATTGCAACCTCCTTCTTCCCGCTGCGGGCGGGAACACCTTTCCGCCGGATGCAACGGCGATCGGCAGAAGACCGAGATGCATGATAAGTTGCAGCCGTCTGCCCAGGGAGGTTGCCTGACCTCCTGTTCACGATCAACCCCGGTGCGGCATGTCCACGGAGTGGCCGAGCCGCCGACGCGCGTCAACGTGCGTCCCGGCTCCAGATTCCCGAACGAGCGCACAGCCTTCGGTTGAACAACTAAACGCGCGGCGCGCGGTTGGCCTTGGGAGTGCATTCCTGCTCTCGCTGGCGACGCTCGCCGTTTTGTGCGCGGCGGCAAACGCCCATCACGCGCACAAGCGACACCGGCACTCGGTGCGCCGGCACTCGGTGCGCCGCCACTCGGTGCGCCGGCATGCGGCGCGCAAGCATTCGGCGCACAAGCATGCGGCGCGCAAGCATTCGGCGCACAAGCATGCTCGGCGCTCCTCGCCTGGCGCGGCGTGCACCTCGCGGCTACCGGTGAGAGCGGCCGCGTCACGTTCGCGATGGGAGCGGCTGCGCCTGGGCCGGGTCTCGAACCCGTTTGGGGCCAACATCCTCGGAATCGCGACCGGAAGCCTGCTGGCCGACGAAGGTGGCAAAGCGCTCCGGCGCGACGTCGGCGCTGATCGCGCAGCCGGCGCCGACTGGATCCGGATCGACATCAACTGGGCTGAGATCCAGCGCAACGGACCGCGGCATTACAACTGGTCGTACATCGATCGCTCGGTCAAGCGAATAGAGGGGTGCGGCATGAGCGTGCTCGGCACGATCGTCTTCACCCCCTCGTGGGCGCGGCCGAAGGACTCGAACGCGACTTTTGGCCCTGACCCAGCCACGTACGCGCGGTTCGCCGCCGCCGCTGCCCGCCACTACGGGCGTCTGGGCGTCCACGCGTATGAGATCTGGAACGAGCCCAACAGCGTCGCCTTCTGGACGCCACGGCCCAATGTCGCCGCGTACACGCAGCTTCTGAGGGCCGCCTACGGCGCCATCAAGCAGTCCGACCCATCGGCAACCGTGATCACCGGCGGCACCGCGCCCTCACGCACCGGGGGTGGGAGCTATTCGCCGGCCGACTTCCTGCAGGGGATCTATGACCATGGCGGCCAGGGCTACTTCGACGCGGTCGGGCACCACCCTTACTGCTGGCCGGCATATCCAGGCGCCAGGCACGCGTGGAGCGGCTGGTATCAGATGTACGGCACGCGACGGAGCCTTCGCAGCCTGATGATCGCCCACGGCGACGGGGCCAAGCGGATCTGGGCCACCGAGTTCGGGGCCCCGACCGGCGGCCCGGGGAGTCACGTGAGCCAACGGACTCAGGCGAGGATGCTGATCCGCGCCTACAAGCTGTTCGCGAGCTACAGCTGGGCGGGACCGCTCTTCTTCTACCAGGGCCGCGATCTGGGAACGAATCCGGGCTCGACGCAGGACTTCTTCGGGTTCCTGACCCACAACTTCCTCCCGAAGCCCTCCTACGCGGCGTACATCGGCGTCAGCCGGGCCCTGAGCCACGCGGGCTGATCAGGGCGGAGGGCCCCCTGAAGGGGCGCTCCGGGCCCTTTTTTGCAGATATGTGCAGGGCGCGGCGCATTTGGCGCGATTTGTTGTGCATTCGCAGTGCAGGCTGGGGAGCCGCGAGCCGCGCTGCCGAAGCTCCTCCCCGGCATGCACAAGCGCATCCGAGCGGCTCTTCTTCCCTGGTTGCTGGTGGTTCTCGTCCTCCAGCTGATGCTCGCCGGTGCCCCGTTCTCCTCCGCGCAGGCGCGCCCGCACGCGGCCAAGCGGGGGCATTCACGTTGCCTGCGCGCCCACCGCCGCCATCGCCACCGCGGCCACAGTCACGGCGCGCACCGCCGCGGGCGCCGGCACCGCCATGGCTCGCGCGCCTGCCACAAGGTTCGCGCCCGCGGGGCGTCCTCGAAGCGCGTGCGCCACGCCAACGCCCTCGGTTCGGGGATGTTTGGGTTGGATGCTGGTGGGTGGGTGCAGGATGAGGATGCGGGGTTGTTGGCGCGTGATTTGGATATGGATCAGCGGGCGGGGGCTCGGTGGTTGCGGTTGGATATCAATTGGGCGCAGATTCAGCGGGGTGGTCCGTCGAGTTATCAGTGGGGTCCGATTGATGCGGTGGTGAGCGCGGCGCAGGCGCGGGGGATGAGTGTGTTGGGGACGATCACCTTTACGCCTTCGTGGGCGCGTCCGGCGGGTTCTTCGGCGGTGTATGGGCCCAGTGCGCAGGATTACGCGGCGTTTGCGGGGGCGGCGGCGAGGCATTACGCGGCGTTGGGTGTGCATGCGTATGAGGTTTGGAATGAGCCTAATTCGCCGGCGTTTTGGCAGCCTAAGCCTGATCCGGCGGCGTATACGGCGCTGTTGCGGGCGGCGTATGGGGCGATCAAGCAGGCTGATCCTTCGGCGACGGTGATCACGGCTGGTTTGGCGCCGGCGGCCACCGACGGGCAGAGTTATTCGCCGGTTGACTTTCTGCAGGCGGTCTATGCCCATGGTGGGCACGGTTATTTCGATGCTGTGGGCCAGCATCCGTATTGCTGGGATGCCAACACGTTCCCGGGCGATCCGCAGGGGTGGTCGGCCTGGTATCAGATGTATGGGACCTCGCCGAGCTTGCGCAGCTTGATGATCGATCACGGCGATGGGGACAAGAAGATCTGGGCCACCGAGTACGGCGCGCCCAGCAACGGTCCCGCCGGCTCAAGCCATGTCGATGAGAGCACGCAGGCGGCGATGCTGACCAAGGCCTATCAGCTGTGGGCCGGCTACAGCTGGGCCGGGCCGCTGTTCTTCTATGAAGGCCGCGACGAAGGCACCAGCACCAGCACCCGAGAGAACTTCTTCGGGCTGCTGCGCCAAGACTTCACCCCCAAACCCGCCTACAACGCCTACCAGCAAGCAGCCGCCACGCTGTAGGTTGGCATCATCTGCCGGTGATGGCCCAGCCCGAGCCGACGCGACGCGAGCTGCGTGGCCTCGTCGTCCGCGGCCTCGGTTGGATGATGGCCTCTCAGGGGGCCACGCAGGTCCTTGCGCTGGCCACTTCGGTGGTTATCGCGCGGTTTCTCTCGCCGCGGGAGGTGGGGCTGGCTGCCATGGCGACGGTGTTCGGCACGCTCGCTCTGATCATCCTCGACTTCGGCTTCGCCGCCGCGCTCGTGCAGCGCCCGGACCTGTCGGCGGAGGACGCCTCGACGGCGTTCTGGGCCGGAATGGCCCTCGCCCTGGGTCTGACGATCGTCGGGGTTGGGTTGTCCTGGCCGATCGCGAGCCTGTACGGCGAGCCGCGAGTGCAGCGCCTGTTCGCGGTTCTCTCGCTCACCTTCCTGGTCACTGCACCCGGGATCGTCCCGGGCGCGATCCTCACCCGTGAGCTCCGATTTCGCAGTCTCGAGGTACGGACAATCATCGCCACGGCAGTCGGCCTGCGTCGTCGCCATGGTGCTGGCGGCAGTGGGGGTGGGCCCGTGGGCGATCATCGCGCAGAGCCTGACCGTGGCGGCAATCTCGACGCTGCTGTTGTGGCGAAGCTCCCCGTGGCGGCCGCGGGCAGTGTTCTCGCGCGAGAGCCTCAAGAGCATGTCGGCCTACACATGGCCGGTGTTCGGCAGCCGGACGCTGAACTGGGCGAACCTCAACCTCGACAACTTCCTGATCGGCCGTTTCCTCGGCGCCGCGCCCCTGGGTGCCTACTCGATCGCCTTCGCGATGGCTTTGACTCCCTTCAACCGCATCGCCGTGCCGGTCGCCCAGGTCTTCTTCCCTGCCTTCTCAAGGCTGCGCGAGCGGGCAGCTGTGGCTGCCGGGTGGCTGCGGGCCGTGCGCATGCTGGCCTTCGTCATCGTCCCGCTGATGCTCGGCCTGGTCGTCGTGGCCCCCGACTTCGTGGATGTCGTGTTCGGCTCGAAATGGCGGGCGGCGGCTCCGGTCATGCAGATCATGGCGCCGATCGGGCTGATGCAGGCGCTCACCTGGATCAACTTCGGCGTGCTGCAGGCGCTGGCCATGACGCGGCTTCTGTTTCGCGCGACCGTCGTCATCACCGTCGTGAGCGTCGCGGCGTTCGCGGCCGGCCTGCCGTGGGGCATCCGCGGCGTGGCGACGGCGTATCTGCTCATCACCACGGTGCTGCAGCCAGGATTCGTGTGGGTCACCACCCGCGCCCTGGACTTGCCGATCTCGGCCTGGCTGCGCAGCGTCGCCGGCGTGTTCGAGGCGGGGGCGGTCATGCTCGGGGTGGTGCTCGTCGAACGGCACCTTCTCGTCTCCGGCGGCGTCGGCCCGGCGGAACGACTGGTCCTGTCGGTGCTCACCGGTGCGGTGACCTACGTGGCCTTGATCGTGTGGCGCGCGCCGGAGGTCAGGCAGGAGCTTCGCTCAGCCATGGCGCGTCGCCGGGCGCCGCCGGTATCCCAGGAAAGCGGCCACGCCCCGGCCTAGCCGCGGACGAACGAGGACCATGCGGCTGCTCGTATGCGCAACCAACCCCGGCGGCGGAGGAATCGCCCGCTTCGGCAGCGACCTGGCGAGCGCGATCGCGCCGTACCTTTCGGCGGACGAGCGGCTCAGCGTGCTCGGGGGCACGCCGGAGCTCAAGCAGCTTCCGGGGGTCGCGGCCGTGGCGCCGGTCGAGCTGGGCCGGGCCAAGGCGGCGCGCGCGCTGGCCAACCAGATCAGCCTGGCCCGCGCGGGCCGGGTGGCGGACCTGATCCACATGACCGACCACCACGCCCCACTGCTGGGGGCGAGCGCGCTCAGCCTCACCATCCACGACGTCTCCTTCCTGGACAACCCCGAATGGTTTCCGCGCAGCGTCGCCACCTACAAGCGCCTGACCTTGAGGACGTCGCTGTCGCGAAAGCCGAGGGCTGTGGTCTGCGTCTCCAACCACACCCGCGAGCGGCTCCGGGCACACCACCCGGAGATCTTTGACGACGGACGCGTCCATGTGATCCATTCGGGGCTCCGTCCGCCGCCCCATGCTCCCGCGGGCGAGAACGGCGCGGGCGACTACTTCCTGACCGTCTCAGCGATCGAGCCCCGCAAGAACCATCTTGGTCTGCTCGCCGCGTTCACCGAAGCGCGGCGCGCCGGGCTGCGGTTGCGGTGGAAGGTCGTGGGGCGCCCACAGTACGTCGCTGCGGAGATCCTGGCCGCGTTGGAATCGGCTGAGGGCGTGGACGTGGTCGGCCGGGTGTCCGACTCCGAGCTGGAAGGGCTGTATCGCGGCGCGCGGTTCGTGGCCACCCCGTCGCACATGGAGGGTTTCGGCTACCCGCCGCTGGAAGCGATGGCCCGCGGCGTCCCGGTCGTGTGCTCGACCGGGAGCGCACTGGATGAGACGGCCGGGGAGGCCGGCCTGCGCGTGCCGGCCGAGGACCGGGAGCAGTGGACCGAGGCCCTGCTCCGGATGGAGAGCGACGATGAGCTCCGGGGGCGCCTGATCGCCGCCGGCCTCGAGCAGGTGCGCCGCTTCACCTGGGAGCAGGCCGGCGCGGCGTACCTCGAGATGTTCCGCTCGCTGGCGGCCTGAGGGCAGCATGTCCGCGACCGAGCCCGGGCGCAGGACGGTTCTGCAGGTATGCGAGCCGACGCATGCCGGAGCCGCCCGAGTGACGTTCAACCTGGCGGTGGGGCTCCGAGAGCACGGAATCGACTCGGCCATCTGCACGCCGGCCGGTCAGCTCGCCGACTGGTCGCAGAGCGCCGGCCTGGAGGTCCTCGATTTCCCGCTCGAGCGCCGCGCTCCGAGCTCCTACCGTGCCGCCATCCGGACGGTCCGGCGCGCACTGGCCGGCGGCCGCTTCGATCTCGTCCACGCGCACAGCTCATTCGCCGGAGCCATCGTGAGACTCGCCTGTGGCCGGGGATCGACGCCCGTCGTCTTCCAGCCCCACGCGTGGTCGTTCCTGGCCGTGCCGCCGGCGCTGAGGCCGCCGGTGATGCTGCTGGAGCGACTCCTGGCTCGGCGGACCGACCTTCTCGTGTGCGTCTCAGACGAAGAGCTGGAACGGGCGCAGGCAGCGAGGATCCGCGCCAGGCGCAGCATCGTGGTCCCCAACGGCGTCGATTTCGCGCCGGATCAGCGTGGTCGCGCAGATGGGACAGCGCCGGAATCCCCGACTGCCGGCTGCATCGCCCGGCTCGTCCCGCAGAAGGGTGTGGACGTCCTGGTCCGTGCGCTCGCGAGCTCGCACTGGCCGGCTGGACTGTCGGTCGAGGTCGTGGGCTCAGGTCCCAAGCACGCCGAGCTGGCGGCCCTGACCGACGAGCTCCGCGTGGGAGAGAGGATCCGGTTCGCGGGTCCCGTCGACGACGTGGGGCCATTCCTGCAGCGGTGGGATCTGTTCGTCCTTCCCTCGAGGTACGAGGGAGCGCCGTTGGCGCTCCTGGAGAGCATCGCGGCCGGACTGCCGGTGATTGCGACCGACGGGGTGGGGATGGCGGAGCTGGCCGGCGCCGGCAGCTCCACCGTGCCGGTCGACGACCCTGATGCCCTGGCCCGCGCGGTCGCGGATGCCCTACGCGACTGGCCGCGCACGGTTCGCGCGGCCGAGGAGCTGAGGCTCCAAGCCAAACGGCGGTACTCGATACCGGCTCAGGTGCAGCGGATGGCCGCCGCCTACGCGAGTCTCTACGCGTGAGCGCCGGCCAGCCTGTCGCGCGCCAGAAGGGAGCGATAGAGCTCTTCGTAGCGTTCGACGCGGCCGTCCCAAGAAAGATGCTGGACGGCCCACTCGCGGGCGCCCTGCTCGAGCCTGGCCCGCTGGGCGTCATCGGAGACCAGCCGCGTGATCGCCGCGGCGAACTCCTCGTCGGTCTCGGCGATCACCAGCTCCTGTCCGTCTGACACCTCGAGACCGGCCGCGGCGACCGGAGACGCGACCACCGCCTTCCCCGCTGCGAGCGCCTCGAGCAGCTTCACGCGCATGCCTCCGCCGAGCCGGATCGGAAGCACGAGCAGGGAAGCCTGCTCGACGAAGGAATCCACGTCCTTCACCGTCCCGGTGATGGCGTCGACCGAGCTCGCCTTGCGTCGCATCTCCTCGGTCGGCCTGTGCCCCACGAGCAGCAACGGCAGCCCGGGAAAGTCACGCCGGACCCGCGGCATGATCGACTCGATCAGACGCACGGCGGCGTCGCTGTTGGGGAGGTGCGAGTAGCCCCCGATGAAGAGAACGTTCTTCTCGCCGGCGGCGGGCGGTTTCATCGGCTCGGGAGGGATCTCGATACCCAGCGGGATCTGCACGAGCTCGGCCGACGCGGCAAACGGCCTGAGCACCTCGATGTCCCTGCGCGTGAACGCGACGATGGCATCGAAGCGTGGAAGCACACGACGCCACTGCCTCTGCCAGCTCCGGGCGTCGAGCTTGTGAGCCAGTCGCTGCCGGCCGTGCTTGACCATCGCGAGATCGCGCGAGGCGCCCAGACCGGGGTCGTGGCAGACCAGCACACGGGGGACGCGGAGGTCATCGAGCGCTTCCGCGCAGTAGGCGATCGAATCGTGCTCCACCTGGATGAGGTCGGGCTTCCAGATCTCTGCCGTCTCGCGCAGCGCCCGCGCGAACCGGGCGCTGAAGACATCTGCAGTGGCCGTCGGACGGCCGAGCAGGGGTGTGCTCAGGACGTTCAGCCGGTGGCGCCACGGGGTCGGAAGCCATCCTGCGTGCATGTCCACGCGCCTGACCAGTGCGCAGCGCGTAGCCAGCACGGGGTCGATCGGACGATGGTTCCAATCGCTCAAATAGACGACGGCCACGTCGTGACGCGTCGTCAAACGAGCCAGGAGCTGTGCCACGACACGTCCGCCGTGCCGGTTGTCCAGCCGCGGCCCGAAAGAGAGGGCGAACAGCAGCCTCAGGCGGCGGCCATCCTCGACGCGTCTGCGGGGGGCGGGTTCGGTGGATGCGAGGGACTGGCCCGGGGTCATACCGAGATTCTTTCGTACAGCTGTCCAAATCTGCTGATTGCGCTCGCCGGACACTCGAACGTCCGCCGACCTCACAAGCGACATGGATGTCCGCCTGCCGCTGCGCAACCTCCTCGCCGGTCTCTTGACCGTCGGTGCTTGCGCGATGGTATGCGCGGCGGGGGCTCAGGGTAGTGCGCCCGCTCATCACCGCAGCTGTTCGCGTCTGAGCCATGCAGGCGCTCGACGCGCACGGACGGCCGGCTGCCGGATCCGCCGGCTGACGCACGGCGCGCGGGCATCGGCACATTCCAGCTCCAGCCGTGCGGTCGCGGTGAGCATTGTCTCGAAAGCCGCGAACCCGACCCCGTCTCGCTCAGCGCGCTTCACCTGGTCCGCGAGCGGCCCGGTCAGCTCGACGGAGTGCCGGATCGACAACGGCAGCTACCGCAGCTGCGGGTCGCCGGCGACATACTCCAATATCGGCTCAGGCGGGCATACCTTCTCGGTGAAGGTGTCCAGCCGCTCCAGCAGTGCCTCGGCCAGCGCCCAGTGGACCGTCTCCGGTCCGGCGAGCGGGAATTCGTTCGGTTCGGGGATGTTTGGGTTGGATGCTGGTGGGTGGGTGCAGGATGAGGATGCGGGGTTGTTGGCGCGTGATTTGGATATGGATCAGCGGGCGGGGGCTCGGTGGTTGCGGTTGGATATCAATTGGGCGCAGATTCAGCGGGGTGGTCCGTCGAGTTATCAGTGGGGTCCGATTGATGCGGTGGTGAGCGCGGCGCAGGCGCGGGGGATGAGTGTGTTGGGGACGATCACCTTTACGCCTTCGTGGGCGCGTCCGGCGGGTTCTTCGGCGGTGTATGGGCCCAGTGCGCAGGATTACGCGGCGTTTGCGGGGGCGGCGGCGAGGCATTACGCGGCGTTGGGTGTGCATGCGTATGAGGTTTGGAATGAGCCTAATTCGCCGGCGTTTTGGCAGCCTAAGCCTGATCCGGCGGCGTATACGGCGCTGTTGCGGGCGGCGTATGGGGCGATCAAGCAGGCTGATCCTTCGGCGACGGTGATCACGGCTGGTTTGGCGCCGGCGGCCACCGACGGGCAGAGTTATTCGCCGGTTGACTTTCTGCAGGCGGTCTATGCCCATGGTGGGCACGGTTATTTCGATGCTGTGGGCCAGCATCCGTATTGCTGGGATGCCAACACGTTCCCGGGCGATCCGCAGGGGTGGTCGGCCTGGTATCAGATGTATGGGACCTCGCCGAGCTTGCGCAGCTTGATGATCGATCACGGCGATGGGGACAAGAAGATCTGGGCCACCGAGTACGGCGCGCCCAGCAACGGTCCCGCCGGCTCAAGCCATGTCGATGAGAGCACGCAGGCGGCGATGCTGACCAAGGCCTATCAGCTGTGGGCCGGCTACAGCTGGGCCGGGCCGCTGTTCTTCTATGAAGGCCGCGACGAAGGCACCAGCACCAGCACCCGAGAGAACTTCTTCGGGCTGCTGCGCCAAGACTTCACCCCCAAACCCGCCTACAACGCCTACCAGCAAGCAGCCGCCACGCTGGGCGGCTAGGGAGCGTCCGCCGTCGGACGGGGCGCGGGGTCGCGCGGTGAGTGACCGTTCACGGCGCCGTCCTCGCCCCTCGCGGTGGGTTCGTGGCCAAGGACGAGGTGGGTCTGGCCGCCGGATGCGGCAGGCGCCGTGGCGCCCTGATCGCCGGCGTCGATCAGATTCTGGAACAGGTTTGCGGTGAGCTCGCCGACGACGTCGGGCGAATGCCGCCTCACGACGAACTCGCGCCCGCTCTCGCCCAGCCGCCGGCGCTCGGCCGGAGAGACGACGAGGGCGCGCAGCGACTGCGCCATGGCATCGATGTCGAGGTAGGGGACGGCCACAGCGCCGCCGGCGTCGACGATTTCCTGGACTCCGCCCGTTGCCTCGAAGCACACGATGGGCCGCGCCGATACGGCCGCCTCGACGCCGGAGAGAGGCATCGCCTCCTCCCGCGAGCCACATAGGAACACATCGGCCGAGCCCAGAACCGACGCCGCGTCCTCGACGCGCGGGATCGTCCGCACCCGTTCGGAGACGCCGGTGCGCCGGGCGTCCTCGACGATCACCTTCGTGAGCTCGTTGTCAGGGTCAGCGCCGATCCATCGAAACGCAACCGGGGGGCCGCCCGCCGCGTCGTGCAGCGCCAAGGTCTTCTGGGCCAAGCGAACGAACAGGTCCGCGCCCTTGATCAGCGAGGGGAACCCACACGCCGCGATGACCGTGACGTCCTCGTCGACGTCCAGGATCTCTCGTCTGATCCGGGCGCGATCGGCTGCTGATGGCGGCTGAACCTCGCCGAGCATCGCGGGCGCGTCGAGCACGGTGCGCTCGTCGGCGCCGAAGTCGATCAGCATCCGCCGCACGGCATCGCTAACCGCCAGACACCAGCGAGTCTGCGAGATCAGCCTGGGCACCGTGTCGGCTACGCCGAGGTGCTCGAGCCAGCGGGTGAGTTCGTGGAAGTGGGTCACGACCGGCAGGCCGAGGGGTGCCAGCCAGGAGATCGGCCGGGCATGGATCGCGGTGTTCGCATAGATGACCTCGATCCGTCGCCGGCGGCACAGCTCACGCATATAGGCGGCCAGCGCCAGCTTTCCCGCCGAGACCACCTGCTCGCCCCCGGGCAGCACGCGCAGGGCCCGCGCTGCCTTGTGCTCGCGTCCCTCGGAGAGCAGGAAGGTTCCTCCGAGCGCGCGGTACTCGTCGATGAGCTCTCCGCCCGACCGGAGCACGAAGGTCGGCTCCACTAGGTCGCGGCTGACGCACCACCGCATGAGCCGCAGAAGTGCGACCGGGGCGCCACTGCGGTCAGCGGCGTTGCCGAGAACGAGGACGCGCCGGGGCTGCATTGTACTGAATTCTTGCAGTCAGCTGGCGAATCCGGTCGCACATGTCGGCCGGTGCTAGCGAACTTGACCGATCTCCCGCGCGAGTCTCCAGGCGAAGCGGGCGATGGAGGGCTGCCAGCCGCTGATCCTCTCCATGAGCAACGGATGGCTCGTCCTGTTGACGGCCCGCTCGTTGCACAGGAAGCCGAGCTCGAACCCTGCCGCGGCTGCGGCGCCGGCGATGCGGAAATCACCGGGCCGGCAGTGCGGATAGGCGATCGTCGTGAGCGGCCGTCCGACCACCGCCGCCAGACGATCCACGCCGTCGCGGAAGGCCCGGCGCAGGTGCTCGTCGTCAAGCGATTGGGTGAGGTAGTGCCGTTGGGTGTGAAAGCCGATATCGAAGCCCTGATCGACCAGGCGGCGAACGGCTGCCTCTTGCAGGCCCGCGTCGGTCGGTGCCCCGACCAGCTCGCGAAACCGCTCCGCCAGCGAATCGCGATCCGCGGGCGGGAGATTCTCGATCGTTCGCGCCAGCATCTGGGTGTCGAGCTCGTCACCGATCCGCCCCCAGCGCGTCTGCACCTCGGCGCGCACGGCCGCCCAGTCCTCGCCGCCGCGGCTGTAGAGCTCCTGGACGTCATGCCACCAGAACGCCGCGGGCTCCTCGAGCGAGGAGCCGGTCAAGAAGAACGTCGCCGGCATCCCGAGCTCGGCGAGAAGCGGCGCGGCCAGGGTCACGTGACTCTCGACGTCGTCGTCGAAGGTCAGGGCGACGGCAAACCGCTCCCCCGCCCGCCGCGTCCTGATGCGCTCACGGAGCTCGTGGACCGACACCACGTCGTAGCGACTGCGCAGGAGCAGGAGCTGCTCTCGCAGGGCGTCCACGCCCAGCGGCGGGGCGAACATGACCTCCGGGTCGCCCGTCGCCGGAGCGACGTCGTGGTACATCAGGGCGACCCCCGCGCCCGCGCCGGAGCGGATTGATCTCCGATGCAACCCGGTGGCGAGCGCGCGCAGAACGGCATCGCGGGCGAGATCGGACGCGCGGCTCACGGAGGGCGCGGAACTGTAGCTGCCGCATCGGCTCGGTGGCACCGTCGGTGATCGTCAGGTCCTGTGGCCCGCGGAGGTAGGCCGCGACCATCAGCGCGCCGACACCGAGCCGCCGGGCGCGGGGGTGCGACACGAGCTGGCGGCACAGGCGATCCGAATCGGGCGCCCATCGAAGCGCGCGCGGCGCACGTAGGAGCCCTGGAATGCGTCGATCGCACCGGCCTCGTCGACGTGCACGAATGGCGGGACCTCCGGATCGGCCCACGGGTACTCGATGAGCGTGCGCTCGAAGTACCTGATGAGCTCGGGTGCGGCCTCGACTCGCCCCGAACGGACGATGAGCTCGTAGAGGCGCGCAACCTCGCCGAGATCGTCGGGGCGCAGCGGACGGATGCCGGTCATCGCCGGCCGGCGGGTTCGATCTTCAGCGCCGCCATGCGCTCCAATCCGAACCCAGTCCCGGCGTGGTCAGCCAGCGTCGGGCCATCCATTCGCTGTAGGCGGCGTTGGAGTCACGCCCTGAAGCAGGCAATTTGACCCTCCCCTTCCGCTTCGACGAAGTGATGCTGTGGTCAAGCCACCCGAGGGTGACGGTCGCGCCGACTGCGTCCTCAGGCAAGCCAAGGCTCTTGACCGCGGCGTGGAGCCAGCGAAACAGCACGGCGGAGGACTGCGTCTCGCCACGCAGCACGCGCAAGGCATGGTCTTGCCGGGCCTGCCCGGCCCAGGCCCGGTCGAGGTGAACCAGCGCGTCGAGCAGGAAGTACATGAGGTCCCACAGCGGAAAGCCATGTGCGCGCGCAGATTCCCAGTCGACGGCCGTGAAGCCGCCCTCGCCGACGATCACGTTGTGCGTGGCCAGGTCGTTGTGCTGCATGACGGCGGGCACCTCGGACACGCGTTCGAGCAGGTCGCTGGGCACGTGGTCGCGCCAGAGCGGCAGGATGTCGGCCTCGAGCCGCCGGCGCTCGGCCTGCAGGCGGGCCGAGGGCGCGGCTGTGGCGCTCCCCACGTCCACGATCCACGCAGCCACCGCGTCGATCACGCGGAGCTTCTCCGTTTTGGAGCCCCGCCGCTGGAGCAGGTAGGTCAAAAGGCGACCGGAGACGGCCTCCTCGACCGAGGCGGGATGGCCCCCCGCCTCGAAGCGGCCGAGCAGACGCGGGGCATGCGCTGCAGCGGCCGGGATCGAAGCGGCGAGGCGAAGGCCCTCCTCGTCGCGCTCGAAGGGAGCGAGGTGGCCGGGGACGCGGGAGAACTTCAGCGCCCAGCGCGGGTTATGCTCGCCCGGGGCGAACAGCTGGAACACGGCGCGCGTCAGCGCATCGCCCAGGCCCAGGATCAAGAACCAGTCGGCGGCAGGGGGCACTCCGAGGTCGGAGGCGGCGGCAACGATGAACGGCGCCCCGGCCGTCGCCGAGAACAGCCTCACCGAGCGGCTGATGTCGGGAAACGTGCCCAGTCTGATGGCCGTCGCCGCCGCCAGGTTCCGGGTCCGTCGCAGCGAAGAGTCCGCGCCCGTCCACGTGTCGATGCCATAGCTGGCCACGGCTGGGCGATCCACGGGAACGATCACGTGCGGATCGAGCGGCCGCGGAAGGGCCAAGAAGCGGCGAACCGCTGTCCCGGCGTGCTCCGGGCGTGCTCGTCCCCGTCCGATGACGAGCCGTGCGGGCGCGGTGACATCGCGCGCGGCACGGGTGTCCGCGGGGGTCAGGATCGCCACGTCCGGACGGCCGCCGTCTAGCGTCAGCCCGGCTTGCTCGCAGGCTCGCTGGATCGGCTCCAGGGCCGGTGAGACCCACGCTGTGCGCGGAACGCTCGGTAGGAGGAATCTGATGTCGGCGAGGAGCAGGCTCACGCCGCGATCTCGGTGCATGAGCCCTTGAAGCCTCGCGTCATCGTGGCGGAGCGTAAACCGGTCCGCGGGCTGACCTAGAGTTCGCTGTGCCGAAGGCCTGTCCATGACCCGCGCGCTCGTCCTCGAGTCGATCCATCCGCTTGGGCCCGGCCACGGGATTCGCGTGCTCGACGGCAGCGCTTCGCCGGGGCCGGCGAGGGTGCGCGGAGCGGACGTCCCCGACACGGCCGTCCTGCTGGCCGGCGCCACGCGGTCGCTGCGCCGTGAGCTGAGCCGAACGGGCCTCGCCCCGACCGGTCGGCTGATTCACCTTCCCGACCTCGGTCGCAGCCGCATGGTCTTCCCGTCCACGGGCCCCGCGCTTCGCTTCGCTCGCCGGGACGCCTCCAGCCCGCTCAGAGGCATCGCGATCGGTGTGGTGGCGCTTGCGCCCGGCACGCTCGTCCGGCATCGGACGTCCGAGCTGTGGGTCCCTCGCGGAGGGCCTGGCGCATTCGACTGGATCGCCCGCCTGGAGCCCGCGCTGCCGTCGTGCAGCGCACTCGCCGTCACGAACGGCCGTCCGGGCGCCGCGGCTGTGCTGCTGCGCTTTTGCGCAGCGCCCGAGCCCGACCTCGTGATCAAGGTCGGCGACCGCGCCGCCCGTGAGGCCGAGGGACTGAGAACCGTGGCGCCCGGCGCGGGCGAGGCGGGCGCGCTGGTTCCGCGCCTGACCTGGGAAGGCGAGCAGGGCGGGATCGCGGTGGCGGCGCAGACGCCGCTGCACGGCGAGCCGGCGCTGCGATGGGTGCGCGGAGCCGGCGGGCGAGCCGACGCCCTGCTGGAGCGGGTGGCGGAATGGCTGCGCCGCTGGAACGAGAGCTCGGCGAGCGTGCAGCCGCTCTCGCGGGATCTACTCGAGCGCTGGTTGCTGGCACCGGCGGCGAGGCTGGCACCCGAGCTCAGGCGGCCGGGGTACGTCGAGCGCCTTCACGCCCTGTGTGAAGCCTGCGCAGGCGCCCGGATCCCGCTCGTGGCGGCGCACAACGACTTGACCGTAGCCAACCTGGTGGTGAACGGGTCGGCTCTGGGGGTCATCGACTGGGAGGAGAGCACGGCTGATGGGCTCCCGCTGAGGGACCTGGCCTACGCGATCGCCGACCGCGCGGCTGCCGTGGACGGCTACGCCGACCGCCCCGGAGCGTATGACGCCGTCTTCGGTCGCGCGCGAGGGCGGCACGGTCCGGCACGAGCGCTGATCGCGGAGTCGGCGCGTGTCCTTGGGCTCGGACCGGAGGTGGCCGAGATGTGCCTTCATGCCTGCTGGCTTCACCACGCGGCAAACGAGCTGGACCGTGCCGTCCCGGGCGCGCCTGAGCGTCCCTTCCTGGAGATCCTGCGACGAGCGGCGGCGACCGAGGCCGCCCCGGCGGGCTGAGCGAGGGCCGGAGCGGACAGTAGGATCCGCGCTGTGCAGGGGGTTCCTGGCCGGCTCGCGCTGCTTCTCGAGGCATTCGAGACGGGAGGGATCCACTTCACGCTCCTGCGCCCGCGCGAGCTGCTCGCGCAGCCCGAGGGCGACATCGACATCCTCGTGGGATCGGCCGACCGACCGCGGGTCGCGCAAACGCTGCGCAGCCAGGGGTTCGCGGTCCTGCACGAGGACGCACGCGACCTGCACGCGCTCGACCACGACCTGCAGACCGGCCGCTTCCTCTGGATCCACGTCCAGACCGCGCTGGCGCTGGCCGGAGCCGAGATCCCAGCCCGGGTAGTGCTCGCGGCCAGCGAGCGGTCATCACCACCTCAGCCCCGACCCGACTGGCTGTTCTGGATCCTCGTCCTGCACGACCTCGTCGACAAGCGTGCGGTTCCGGAGCGGCACCGGCCCTATCTGAGCCGCCTGGCCGAACCGGCGCGCGCAGCCCCCAGCGCCGCTCGCACCGCTGGCCGCACGGTACGGGCTGGAGGCCGGGCCCATCAGCGCCAAGGCTGCAGCCGGCGACTGGGCGGCTCTGACGCGCATGGTGCCCGCGCCGAGGAGCAAATGGCGTGCCCGCGCCCGCCGCGGCGTACGCCGGCTGGGGAGCTTGAGGCCACGGCCCCCATCGGGGCCGGGCATCTCGGTGGCCGTGCTCGGGCCCGATGGCGCGGGCAAGACGACCCTCGTCCGATCCCTGCGCGGGTCGTTGCCGCTGCCCACCCGGATCCAGTATCTGGGGCTCACCGGCGGCCGGATCCCGTGGGCGGACGCACTGCGCATCCCAGGCCTCGTGTTCCTGGCTCGGCTGGTCATCCTCTGGTGGCGCTACCTGCGTGGCGCCTACCACCGCTCACGCGGCCGCGTCGTGCTGTTCGAGCGCTACGTGCTCGATGCGGCCGTGCCGTCGGGGATGCGGCTGGGTCCGGTGGCGAAGTTCTCCCGCCGGCTGCAACAGTGGGTTCTGCCCCTGCCGGACCTGGTGTTGCTGCTGGACGCCTCGGGCGAGACGCTGCACCGGCGAAGCGGCGAGTACGACTCTGAGCGCCTGGAGCAATGGCGAGTCGCCTTCCGCCGGCTGGAGCGCTCGGTGGCCCAGCTCGAGGTGCTTGACGCCGAGCGTCCCGCGGGGACGGTCCTGAGCGATGCCCAGCACCGCATCTGGCAGGCCTATCGAGCGCGCCTGGACGCTGCCTGACCTCCGCGCCGGGCCGCCTCAGAGGCGAATTCGGAAGGCCCGCAGGGTGCGCTCACGCAGGGTCGGCGGCCAGCCGGCCGTGGCGAGCTTGAAGCGAAGCCGGCGTGGGCTGTCGCTACGGAGGACCTCGACCCGGGGGAGCGTCCAGCGATGGCTGTGGCGACGAACGATTCCCGCGCGGACCGTGAAGCCCACGGAGTACCCGGCGCGTTGGGCGGCCGCCGCCACGGTCTCAGAGACTGCCCCGTGCGGGTAGGCGAGCGCCCGCGGCCGGGGTAGGCCGAGGGCCTCCAGCCGCTCGGCCCCGCCGCGCAGCTCGCCGTCCAGCGCTCGGCTTCGAGCTCGGTCAGCCGCCGGTGCGTACGGCCGTGGGCTCCCACCTCGATGCCGTAGTCCGGCAACGACCGCAGAGCGTCGGCACCGAGCAGCGAGCGGGTCCCGGCGCCTCGCGCCTCGTCCCAGTCGTTGGCGGCTCCGACGCGGTCGGCGACCGCGAACGCGACTGCGGGCGAGCCTCGCCCAGCCAGCAGTGGCGCTGCCTCGATGAGATCGGCGTAGCAGTCGTCGAAGGTCAGCAGTAGCGCCCGGGGTGGCAGCCGGCGCTCACCGGCGAGCGCGGCCAGCAGGTGGTCGAGGTCGACGAACGTCCAGCCACGGGCGCGGAGCGCATCCAGCTGGGCGGTGAAGAGAGCCGGCGGTACGCCGTATTCGCGCAGCACAGGGTCCGCCTTGAGATCGGCGATCGCGTGGTAGGCCAAGACGGCGGCCTGGCCCGTCTCGAGCTCCCGTTGCGCCGCCCGCAGGCCACGGGCGTGCTCCAGCGTCCGAGTGAGCAGGAAGGCGTGCCTGAGCCGCAGGGTGTCGCGCCCGCTGCGCACGAGGGCGGCGACCGCCGCTCGCAAGGGCCAGCTGAGCGGCGAAGGGGCCGCCACGAGCGGGGCGAACAGCCAGCGCGCTCGACGGGAGCCGAACCGCAGGTGGCCCCGTAGCTCGTCAGCACGCTCGGGGTGACGAAAGGCAAGCTCCTGATGCGCGCGGGCGGCCTCGAACGTCCGGCGCAGGAACACCATCGGGTCGACGTCGTAGTACTGGTAGGCGACGGCGTGCGGGTTGAACACGGGCTTGCCCCCCGCTCGCTGTACGCGATAGCCGAACTCGACGTCCTCGCCGCCGAACCTCCCGTCGCGCGTGATGTCGGAGTCGAAGCCACCAACACGCTCGAACAGCTCACGCCTGACTGACATCTGGCCCGTGAGAAGCTCCGTGGGCGAAAGCTCGGAGGAGCGCTCCAAGCGCCGGCGACGGTTTTCGGCCCACGTCGCGACGCCGCGCGCCAGCAGGTTGTCAGGCGAGCGCGGGTGCAGTGGCAGGTGGCCGATCACGAGCTGCGCGCCGTCGCGCTGGGAGCGATCGTGCTCGCTGAGCATGCGCGGGTCGGCCTCCATGTCATCGTCGATGAATACGAGGATCTCCCCGCGTGCCTTCGCCGCCCCAGCGTTGCGAGCGGCTCCCGCCCCGCGATTCTCCTGCTCGAGGACCGTGAGCTCGAACGGGCTCTGGAGCGCCCGCAGCGCCGCGGCGGTGCCATCCCCGGAACCGTCATCCACGACGATCACCTCGAAGTCCTGGTAGCTCTGCTCGGCGAGCGTGGCCACGGTGCGCAGGACGATGTCTCGGCGCTCGTGGGTGGGGACGACGACGCTGAAGCGCGGTGCCATCAGCGGGAGCGCGGTGCTGAGCGGGGCCGCAGCCGGTAGCGCACCATCCATTCCAGCGCGCCGGCGAAGAGGCCGCCGATCGAGAGCAGCTGGCCGATCGCCGCCTTCGGCGCCGAGACGCCTTCCGTCAGGACCGCCCGCACCCGGTCCCGGACCTCGCGGGCCGCGCGGCCCAGCACATAGGGGTCGCGCAGGCTGGCGTGCTTGGCGTAGAACCCGCCGACGCCGCGGCCATAGCGCCAGCGCAGGTGCGCGAGCTCGCGCCGCGAGCGCCAAGCGCGGTGCAGGACAACGGCGGCCGGTACGTGGCGAACTTCGCAGCCCGCTTCGAGCAGGCGCAACGAGAGGTCGTGGTCCTCGCCGGCGGGAAAGCGGGTGCCCGCGCCGAGACGCTCGTCGTAGCCGCCGATCTCGTTCAGGACGTCGCGCGGGACGGCGATGTTGGGCCCCGGCACGACCTGCCGCGGCTGCCGCCCGCGGAACACCTCCGGCACGTCGCGCGTAACCAGGGCCCCCGGCGCCTGGCTCAGCCCCGGCCGCTCGGGCGGGGCCATCAGGAGACGTCCGCTGGAGACCGTCCGCGCCCCGTCGCCGCGCCCTTCCAGCAGGCGCTCGAGCGCGTCACGCTGCACGATCATGTCGTCGTCCAAGATCACCACGACCGGCTGCGTGGCCAGCCGGAGACCCTCGTTTCGGCCGCGGCTCAGCCCTTGAGAGGCCGAGTCGACGTAGCGCACGTGGCAGTCTCCGACACGGTTCATGGCCGCGAGCTCGGCATGGGGCTCGCTGCTCTGGTCCACGACGATGATCTCGCGCGGCACGCGATCGGCCGCGAGCACCGAGCGCACGGTCTCGATGAGCATCTGCGGACGCTCGCGGGTCGCGATCACGACGCTCGCGGCAAGCGGGTCCGCGCTCACGGCGCGGAGGTGGTCGTGGGCGCTCGGCGGGAGCGAAGCCGGGCGGGCGCGCGGATGACCGCGCGTGCGGCGGCGCGATACGCGTCGCGCTCCGTGGGCGCGGCGCCGAGCGTCGCGTAGGCCGCGCAATAAACGAGCTCCGCCACCGCCACGACGATCGCCAGGCGGATGAGGGAGGTGACGGGCAGGATCGCGCGCTCGGCCAGCAGCATCGCGGCCAGGAGCGCAGCCGAGGGAGCCAGTCGCAGCACCACCGCGGTGGTGTAGTCCCGCAGCGAGACGCCGAGCACGCGACTCGCGTAGGGCACGACGAGCAGCGTGATCTCGACCGCGGTGGCGATCAACGTTGCCGCGGCGACGCCGTTGATCCCGAGTGGGCCGACAAGGGCGATCGAGAGCGCAACGTTGAACACGCCGCCGGCCAGCGCCATCCAGGCGATCGGCCCATGACGCTCGATGCCCTGCAAGACGGCCGCCGCGGGATAGGAGGGCAGGCCGACGATCGCCGCCGCCGCGAGGAGCGCGACGACGGCGCCGTACCCGGCGAACGAAGGCCCAACCCAGACCCGGAGGATCGGGCCGCCGAGCAGGGCGACCGGGAGCCCGACCGCCAGGGTGATCGCCATCGTCAGCCGGGTGGAGGTGAGAAACAGCCTGCGCAGCGCGGGAGGATCTTGGCCGACGCCGGCCTCTGCCGCCATCGGCAGTAGGAGCTTTGCGAACTGATCGGTCGCCGTCCCGATCCCGTTCGAGAGGTTCAGGCCGAAGTTGTAGGGGGCCAGGAGGCGAACGGGCAGGGCGGCGGCGATGACGACGGCGTCCAGCCGGCTCTGCAAGCGAATCGCCACTTGGATCACCGCCACCGAGCGCGAGAAGCGAAGCAGCCTCCGCGCGCGTGCCCCGTCGCGGCGGATCAGCACGGTCATGAAGCCTGGCGCGGCGCGCCGGGCGACGACGATCGAGGCTGCATAGGCGAGGATCGTGGCCGCTGCGTTGGCGGCCGCCACGCCGACGATGCCGAAATCCAGCACGAGCGCCAAAACGGTCAGGATCGCCGTCAGAAGGGCCCCGCCCCCCATGATCGCGTTGGCGGCAGGGAAGCGCTGGAGCGCGCGCAGGACGGCGACGGGCGTGATGGCCAGCATCGAGACGCCGATGTTGAGTCCGACCAGGATCGCCATCGGGCGGAAGAGACGCGCGAAGGCGCCATGGAGCTCCACCACGGAGGGCAGGACGAGGGCAAGGATCACGCCGAGGAGGGTCAACAGGCCGCCGGCGAGGGCATACAGCCAAGTCGCGGCACCGGCCATGAGGGCGGCTTCGCGCACCTCGCCCCGGGCCGCGTGCTCGGCCACGTACTTCACGAGAGCAGCGGCGATGCCCAATTCGAGCAACAGCCCGAAGCTGGCGATAGAGCCGAACAGCACCCAGACGCCGTAGTCGGTCGCGCCTACGGCGTGCACGATCACCGGTGTGAGCACGATCACGCTCAGGACCACGATCCCCTGTCCGGCCACGTTTGCCGCCACGCCGCGGGCTACGTGGCGTGCCCTGGCGTGTGGGTCAGCCATCGCGGGGATCTGCGTGCCCTCTCACCGGTGCGGCGGTGAGCCTCGGGGATAGGATCGGCGCCGTGACGAGCGTCGCGGGTAGGGGCAAAACAGCGCGCATGGGGCGGATGGTACGGTCCGTCTCCGCCGTAACCGCGACCGCTGCACGGGCCTTGGCGTGAGCTCCCACGAGCTCACGGTCGCGGTCGCGACCTGCGGCCGGCCCGCCGGATTGGAACGTTGCCTCGCGGGGCTCGCCGAAGGCGTGGTGGCGCCCGGGGAGGTGATCGTCGTCGATCAGGATCCCTCGCGTGAGGCGCGTGCGGTCGTCGAGGCGTGTGGGATCGAGCAGCGGCATTACATCGAGCAGGTCCGCCTCGGTCTCTCGGCCTCGCGCAACCTCGCTCTGGCCAGCGCATCCGGCTCGCTCCTCGCGGTCACGGACGATGACTGCATGCCCGACCGCGGGTGGGTGCAAGCGATCCTCGCGGCGTTCGCGCGGGCCCCGACGCCCGCGGCTGTCACCGGCCCGGTGCTGCCACTCGGGCCCCAGCCGCCAGGCACGCATGCAATCTCGCTGCGACCGATCAGCACCACGGTCGATGCCCGCGGGCAAATCCTTCCCTGGCGTGTGGGAAGCGGTGGCAACTTCGCCGCCCCGCGCGCGCTGCTGCGCGACCATGGAGGCTGGGACACGCGCCTGGGAACCGGCTCGCCCGGAAAGGCGGCGGAGGACGCCGAGCTTCTCTACCGGCTGCTGCGCGCCGGCGGAGTCGTCCGCTACGAGCCCGATGCCGTCGTCCGCCACGAGTGGCAGACCTGGGAGCGCAGGTTGGCGACCCGCTACTCGTATGCGTACGGCGTCGGCGCCATGTGCGGCATGTGGCTGCGCCGGGGCGACCGCTTCGCCATGCGGATGTTCCTCACCTACGCAAACGACCACGCGCGAGCACTTGCCCGCGCCGCGCGTGCCCACGACCGCGGCACCGTCAACGAGCATGCCCGCGGCGTCGGCGGGCTGCTTCCCGGGCTTCTCTACGGTCTGCAAGCCTGATCGCGGGCGACTCCTACCCGGCCGCCTGCGAGTCCGTCCCGGCTGGTTCGAGCATCCGGTGCAAACGGGCCGGCGTGCCGACATAAACCCCGCCGGGCGCGCAGTCGCGGGTCACGACGGCTCCGGCGCCGATCACGCACGCCCGGCCCAGCGTCACCCCGGGCAGGATCACCGCCCGCGCCCCGACCCACACCCCGTCTTCGAGCGTCACCGGCATCCCGGCATAGCGGCCCGCCCGCTTCTCCTCGCCGCCGAACTCGTGCGTCGAGGTGATGATCGAGACCTGGGTGGCGAGGCTGACTCCCGCCCCGATCAGCACGTGCTCGCGGTTCTCGATGTGGCATCCGTAGCTGACAAAGCTCTTGTCGCCGATCGATAGCCGATCGCCATAGATCCAACAGTGCGCGCGAAAGTCGACGCTCCGGCCGATCTCGATTCCAGCCGCGCGGAGCATGCGCACGCGGGTTTGGTCTCGCACCAGCGGGCTGGCGGCGAATAAGTTCACGCGCAGGGTCCAGCGGCGGGAGGAAGCGTCGTTCATCCGATTCTTGTATCGAACGCCTGGGGTGCGAACTTGATCTGAGGGTTGTTCGAGCCGCCGGCTACTGCGAGAGGACGAGCATTCCGAATGCCTGCGACGGGGTCAGCGGGTGGCGCGTGTTCACGCGCGCCAGCGCCTGCACGACCGCCGGCTGGCGTGAGTTGATCGAGGCGGCGACCCTGAAGTCGTGTTCAGCAGCGGCGGCGTCGCCGAGAGCCGAGGCCGCGAGACCCCGGCCGAACCACGAGAACCAGCCCCCGGGCTCGCGGGCGATCGCCTGGCCGAAGCGGCCCTCGGCTTCGTTGAAGCGGCCGGTTTGAAGCGCGATCGCGCCGGCGAACCGGGCCGGCACGGCGGTGAGCGGGTTCAGGGCGGCGGCGGTCTGCAGGTCCTTGAGGGCCTGGGACGAGTTCCGGTCGCGGATGCTGAGGGCGGCGCTCGTCTCGCGGGTCGAGAGATAGGGCAGGCCGAGCGCGACTGCGCAGGCAAGCATCGCGGCGAGGCCGAGAGCGACCGCCGCGGGACGCGCGAAGCTGGGCCAGGCCCGGCGCGTGGTGTCCTCGCGAACCTCGGCCGGGCCGAGGGCGCCGGCCATGGCGAGGAACCCCAGGGCGGGCGCGCTGAGGGCGGGGAGCTCCCAGAACCAGTCGATCGAGCCGTGGATCAGCCACTCGACGAAGGGCAGCAGCGCGGCGCCGGCCACCCAGGCCGTGAGCGGCCCAGCGCGAAGCCTGGCGCGCGCGGCCGCGATCACGGCAGCACATGCGAAGGCGGCAAAGAGCAGGAAGCCGACGATTCCGGTGTGCGCGAGGAGCCGCATCTCCAGGCTGTGGGTCCACTGCGGCTCCTCGATCGTCCGCCGGCGCTTTACGTAGTAGTCGGCGAAGTTGTCCTGGCCGAGCCCGCCCAGGGGATGGGACCGCAGCGCTTGAAGCGAGACCCGCCAGAAGTCGTATCGGCCCGTGCCCACTGTGCCGAAGTACGACGAGTGCGAGCGACTGAGGTACGCGGCGCTGGCCGGCGGGTGGGTGAAACCGTGCCATTGCCGCTTGAGGAAGCCGACCGGATCGCCGTGCGTCGCCGCAGCGACGCCCACGACCCCGGCCGCGATGGCCAGAACGGCCACGCCCGCGCCCACGGATCGGCGCGCTCCGCGGGGGAGGCTGGGGAGGGGGCGCAGTCCATCGGCCCACGCGGCCAGCGTCGCCACGACGAGGACCGCGGCACAGAGCAGGAGTGAGATTCGTCCGGCTTCCCGCGCCGCGTGGTCGAGGGCGGCGGTCGAGCCGGCCCGGTAGATCGCCAGCAGCCGGTGCAGGGAGACGAGCGTGGCCAGGACGGGAAGCAGCGCGGCGGCGGCGACCCGGATACGGTCGCGTACGACCACGGCACAGACGAGCACGACGATCGGCAGCGTGAACAGCCAGCCGCGGCTCTGACCGATCACGGCCAGCTGCAGTTCGGCGGCCGCCAGCGCGACGAGGGCACCCCGGAGCAGCCCTGGCAGCCGGCGCCCGGCGGCGAGCGCGGTCGAGACCAGCGCGCCCGTCATGAACAGGGCCACCGTGGCGTTGAAGTAGCCGGTGGGAGCGAGCAGGCGGTGGTCGACGATCAGGCTCTGGAGGTTGTCCGTGGACCCCAGCCGCAGCAGCATCACGAGCGCGATCACGCCGATCCCGACCGCGAACACGAGCAGCGCGGCGAGCGCGGCCTCGACGGTCCAGGGCAGCAGTGCCAGCAGCGCGAAGAGCAGGAGGTACATGAGCGCCCGGTTGCTGCCCTGGAGGGCATCGCCGGGAGACTGCGCCCACGTGATCGACAGGTATGACCAGGCCACGTAGAGCGACAGGGCCAGGAGAGCCACCCGCGCGGGCCGCGAGATCCGCCGCCAGCCACGGGTGCCGGTCAGCAGGGCGACCGCGGTGAGCCCACCCAGGAGCAGCAGCGCGCCCCAGTACCACGTGCCCGCGTCGTAGCCGCCGTTGTCGGCGGCCCAGAAGATCATCAGCGCCACGGCCGCCACCCCGGCCAACAGCGCCGGCAGGTGGGGGCGAAGTGGCGGGACCGGCCGCCAGCTTCCTGGCGCTATCCGCGGAAGCGGAAGATCTCCGCGATCGTGAACGCGAGGATCCGCAGGTCGAGCCGCAGCGACCAGTTTTGGATGTAGTAGTTGTCCCACTCCACGCGGTCTGCGATCGAGGTCTGGCCCCGGAGCCCGTTCACCTGTGCCCACCCGGTGATCCCCGACTTGACCCGGTGCCGATCCTCGTATCGTGCCACCTCGGCGCTGAAGCGGGCCACGAACTCGGGCCGCTCCGGGCGCGGGCCGACCAGGCTCATGTCTCCGCGCAGCACATTGATGAACTGCGGCAGCTCGTCGAGCGAGGTCGTCCGAAGCCAGCGGCCGATCGACGTGCGGCGGTCGATTCCCTCGATTCCTCCCGGCGCGCAGCCGTCCTCGGGCTGGAACTCAGGAGTGTCGGCCGGCTCGCGCATCGTGCGGAACTTCAGGAGATCGAAGATGTGGCCGTCGCGGCCGACGCGCTGCTGGCGGAAGAGGATCGGACCCGGTGAGGTCAGGCGGACGGCGATCGCGATCGCCAGCATCACCGGAGCGAAGGCCAGCAGGGCCAGGAAGGCCACCGTGCGATCGAGCGCGTGCTTGATCGCGAACTGCCAGCCCTTCGGGTCCATCAGCCGAAGCGACAGGAGCGGAAGGCCGCCGACGTGGTCAAGGGTGGCGCGCTCGTTGATCGCCTCGTAGAGGCGCGGCACGAGGGAGACCTCGACGTCCTGCGCCTGGCAGCGGCGGACCTTGTCCACGAGAGCGAGGTCCGGCTCGGTGGAGAAGGCGAGGATCACGCGCTTTGCCCCGGTCCGCTCGAGTGCTGTGTCCAGGTCGTCCAGACCGCCGAGCACCGGGACGAACGGGATCGAGGTGTCCTCGATGGGGCGCGGATCAGAGTCGATGAAACCCACCGGCCGCAGGCCGTAGCGGCGCTCGGCCATCAGCCGCTTGACGAGATGCTCCCCGACGAGGCCGGCTCCGACGATCAGCGTCGGGGTGGAGAACTCCTCGAGCCGCACGACGCTGCGCCGGACCGACAGCAGCACGACGCGTGCGATGCCGAGGTAGACGGAGGAGAACACCCACAGCCGCAGCGTCAGCCCGACAGGGTGCACTCCGCCGATCACCGAGTCGGCCGCGACGGTCGCCATGGCGGCGAGCGAGACGACGCCGATCACGTGCACGCAGGTCTCGAGCAGCGAGCCCCACAGGCGGTCATCGGGACTGCGGCGCGCGTGCATCAGGCCCACCACCACGAGGGGGAAGACCGCGGCCAGCAGGCGCTCGCCCGACACGATGTGCACGGGCGCCGAGGTGAAGACGGCCGCCGTGGTCGCGATGTACATCACGAAGAGGTCGAGCAGCAGGCGCAGCCGGGCCCAGCCTCGGGCGTCCAGGATCCTGGCGATGGTCGCCGCGGCAAAGCGGTTCGATGCGCGCCTTACGGTCGACCGTGACCGAGTAAGGGGATGGGTAGCTGCAGGTGGTGGTGTCATCGCGTATCCGTTGCGTTAGCGATAGCGCCCAATGGGCGGCAATCGGTAGACAACACCCGCCTGTGTGCGAAGCAGCCCTACTCGCCCCGCACGGTGCGTCCAGATCCGTCTTGCGTAGATCATAACGCGTTTTGGACCGAAAAGTTGGACATAAAGTGCGAAAAATGTGAGATCCGGCACAGCCGAGGCTCAGATTTCTGACCTCCGAGGCTCTGTATCGGCCGGATTTACGGGATTTCTGGCTATCGGTGCGGCTTTGGGGTCTGGCGGGGCGGTTGGGAAGGGTTCTGGCAGGGGGTGGGCGGGGAGGGCTTGCTGGGCTGGGCGGGGAGGGGGTTTCGCGGGCCGGGCGCGGCGGTCCGGACGAGCCGCTCCGAGGCGGCAATGCACCTTTTCGGGCGGCGTAGGATTCGAGGCCCCGAGCCCGTAGGAGGAGTTGGATGTCCCGCTTGATCAGGATGGACCAGACCGGTCACACGACGCTGGCCGAGTGGAGCGCCGGTGACCAGACGAGCGTCGAGGCGGCCGTGGCAGCGTTCCGCGCCGAGCTCGACCGGGGCTACTTCGCCGTGGTCTCGAGCGGTGAGGGCGACGCGGAGCAGGTTCGCGAGCTGCCGGCGGACGCCCCGCTGGTGATTCTCCGCCGGCCCATCGCAGGCGGCTAGCACCTCTCCGGTGCCCGCGGACGCAGCAGCGCTCGGCTCTCGCCAGCCGCTGCCCGAGCTGGCCGCCGTGGCCTGGCGGCCGCGGGTCAGCGATGACCGGCTCGTGCGCAGCGGCAGGCTGTGGACGCTGAGCGTGCTGGCGCACACCGTGCCGCTCGTCACCGCGGCGGTAGTCCTCGGGGTGCTCGCGCCCGTGACCGTGCCGGTGGGTCTCGTCCTCTTGGCGCACGCCTGGGCCATCCCCGAGCTCTATGCCGCCCGCGGAGCGGGGGTCCTACGCCCGCGCCGGCGCGCGTGCGCGAAGGCGGAGCGGGTCGCCGTCGGGCTGCTCGGCGACCTCGTCGATCACGACGCCCGCGCGCTGCACTCGCGTACCGGACTGATCCTGGAGCGGGGCCGCCTCGGCGTCTGGCTGATCGGCGAAGCGGGCGCGGCCCTGATCCGGCCCGGCGGCCACCGCGCGAACTGCTACTGCGTCGCCGTGCCCGATCCCGGGCTGCCCTCGGGCGATCGCATCGCCCACCTGCTCTTGGCCCTGCGGGCCGACGAATGCGGCTTTGCCACCGTGGCCAATCTGGCGTTCTCAGGCGCCCCGTGGCGTCTGCGCCGGCGCCTGCGTGGACCGGCCCGTGAGGGGCTGGCGGCGGCGATTGCCGTGGCGCGGGGTGGGGGTCGAGGTTCGCGGGTCGCTCCGCGAGCTTGAGGCCAGGCGCTCGGGGGCGCCCGGGTCCGCCGCGGGGTCCGGGCGAGTGGCCGCGGGCGAGGCGCCCCCGGGCGAGCCGCCGTAACGTTACGAGCGACCTCGCGCCGGGATCCGATGCAACGTTACGGCGCTGGGATCGCCGTAGCGTTACAAGATCCGGGGAGCGCGCGCATCGCGTCACGTTACGGCGGCTCGCCTAGCCGGCCGCGCCGCCCCGCCCGCCCCGCCGCGCGCCCGCCCTGCGGCCCACGACACCGGCCAGATCTTGTACTCAGGGCCAATGCGGGCGCGTGGGCGCGCGTCCATCATGCTCGCCATGACCCATACGCTCAGATCCTCCAGGTTGTTGCTGGTGGCCGATCCCCGGACGATGGCCCCCGATCCCGAGAGCGCGCCCGTGCGGCGTTACCGGCTGGCGCGCCTGCGTTTCGACGGTCGTTCGCCCGAGCCCGACCACCGCTTCGACCACCTCAAGCGCGTCTTCGACTGAGCCGCGGCGCGCGCTACGCTTTGCTCATGCAAGGCGAGCTCGAGGCTTCCCGTTCGCGGCCACCCGTCGTCAAGCGGGTGTTCGCCGGACTGGTCCTGATCGTCGCCGCGGCCCTGGCGCTCAAGATCGTCATCGGGCTCGTGACCGCCGTGTTCTGGACGGTGCTCGCGATTGCCGTGGCGATCGCCATCCTCTGGGCGCTGAAGACGCTCTTCTGGTGAGGAGCGGCCCGTGGCGGGCGGCGGACTGATCGTGATCATGTTCTTCTTCGGCCTGGCCGGCGGCTTCGTCGGGCGGATGAAGGGGAGCTCGTTCTTCGTGTGGTTCCTGATCTCCGGGCTGATCCCGTTCTTCGGGCTGCTGGCGGCCGTTTGCTACCGCTGGGAGAACCGCGAGCTGCGGCGGCAGTGCCCGGGCTGCGGGCGGGTCGTCAAGCTCCACGACACGCTCTGCACGCGCTGCGGGACCGAGCTCGACTTCCCGCAGACGGCGATCGCCTCCGAGGCCGCGATGCGCGACCGCGCGGCCTGACAACGAGCGCTCGTAAGCGGCAAAAACCGCTGTTAGACTGGCGATTCCTGTCGCCTGCGGACCGGCCGCGGGCGTCCAGAATCCGAGCCGCGAAAGGAGGCGAGTCGCTATGCGAGCGGTCGACGCTCTGATGGAGTGCCTGAAGGCGGAAGGTGTCGACGTCGTATTCGGCCTGCCCGGCGGCGCCAATCTCCCCACCTACGACGCCTTCTACGACGCCGGCATCCGGCACATCCTCGTCCGTCACGAGGCCGGTGGCGGCCACGCGGCCGAGGGCTACGCAAAGGCCACCGGCAAGGTCGGCGTCTCGCTCGGCACCAGCGGTCCCGGCGCGACCAACCTGGTCACTCCGATCTGCGACGCGATGATGGACTCGGTTCCGGTGGTCTTCCTCACCGGCCAGGTCCGGACCGAGCTGCTGGGGACCGACGGCTTTCAGGAGGCGGACACGATCGGCATCACGATGCCGGTCGTCAAGCACAGCTTCATGATCCAGCACCCGCTGGAGATCCCGCGCTCGCTCCACGAGGCCTTCCACATCGCGCGCACCGGACGCCCGGGCCCCGTCGTGGTCGACATCCCGCAGGACCTGAGCCGAGCGGACATCCCGTATGAGCCGGTGACCGACGTGCACCTGCCGGGCTATCAGCCCACGACGGACGGCAACCAGAAGCAGATCCGCCTGGCCGCCAAGGCGCTGGCCAACGCCCGCCGGCCGGTCATCTACGCCGGCGGCGGCGTGATCAGCGCGGACGCCGCGGCCGAGCTGACCGAGCTGGCCACGGGTGATCGCTTCCCGGTGACCTGCACGGTCATGGGCCTCGGCGGCTTCCCGGCCCCGCACGAGCAGTGGCTGGGGATGCTGGGCATGCACGGCACCCGGGCGGCCAACTACGCCATGGACGAGGCCGATCTCATCTGCGCCATCGGCGCGCGCTTCGACGATCGCATCACCGGCAAGCTTTCGGAGTTCGCGCCGCGGGCCAAGTTCATTCATATCGACATCGATCCGGCCGAGATCTCCAAGAACGTTCCGGCGCACATCCCGATCGTGGGTGACGCCAGGAACATCCTGCCGCGTCTGACCGCCGAGTACCGCGCCCTGTCGCCCGACCCGGCTCGGCTCGAGGAATGGTGGTCGCGGATCCGCTCCTGGCAGGAGCGCCACCCGCTGCGCTACGAGGACTCCAGTGACTCGGAGATCAAGCCCCAGTACATGATCGAGGCCCTGTACGAGGCCACGGGCGGGGACGCGATCGTGACCAGCGACGTCGGCCAGCACCAGATGTGGACGGCCCAGTACTTCCATTTCCGCGGGCCGCGGCAGTGGATCAACTCAGGCGGCCTGGGCACGATGGGCTTCGGGCTGCCCGCGGCCATGGGCGCCAAGGTCGGCTGTCCTGAGAGGACCGTGGTCTGCATCGCCGGCGACGGCTCGGTGCAGATGAACATGCAGGAGCTCGCGACCTGTGCCCAGGAAGGCATCGCGATCAAGGTGTTCATCATGAACAACGGCTATCTGGGGATGGTCCGCCAGTGGCAGGAGCTGTTCTGGGACAAGCGCTACAGCCACGTCGAGATGGGGCAGTGGCCCGACTTCGTCAAGCTGGCCGAGGCCTACGGCGCCACCGGCATGCGCCTGGAGGACAAGTCCACCCTCGTGCAGGACATACGAAAGGCGCTCGAGACCGAGGGGCCGGTGCTCGTCGACGTGCGCGTCACGCGCGAGGAGAACACCTATCCGATGATCCCGGCCGGCCAAGCCGCCCGGGACATGGTGGGCTGATGGGCGAGCCGGCCACCAAGGAGGTCCTGTCCCTCGACCAGCTCGAGGCTGCGGTCGGCCTGCGCACGGGGCGCAAGCACATCCTCTCGATCCTGGTCGAGAACAAGCCGGGCGTGCTCACGCGAATCGCGGGTCTCTTCGCACGGCGCGGGTTCAACATCAACACCCTCGCCGTCGGCCCCACCGACGACGAGTCGGTCTCGCGGATCACGCTGACGCTCGACGGAGCTCTGCATCCCATCGACCAAGTGACCAAGCAGCTGCACAAGCTGGTCAACGTGCTGAAGATCCGCGACCTCGAACCCGACGAGACGCTGTCCCGCGAGCTGGCGATGTTCAAGCTCTCCGCCGACGGGTCGAGCCGGGCGGAGGTCATGCAGCTCTGCGAGATCTTCCGGGCGAAGATCGTCGACGTCACGCGTCGCTCGATCGTGGTCGAGGTGACCGGCACGTGCGACAAGGTCGACGCGTTCGAGCGCCTGGTGCGGCCATTCGGGTTGATCGAGATGGCCCGCACCGGTGAGATCGCGATCGCCCGCGGGCGCAGCGAGACCTAGGCTGGGTGGTGTTGGGGCAGTGTCTTGTTCACTCTCCAACGGCGGAGGGATGACCGGAGCCGACGAGTCGGAGGCTCGGGCGGCCGTATCGCTGTGGTGGGCGCCCCTCGATATCTCGCGCTCGGTTCTCCCAGGCCTAGTAGCCTCTCTGTCTTCGGAGGAACGGCAGCGTGCGGATCGCTTTCTTCGTCCACTCGACCGAGAACGTTTCCTCATCGCCCGCGGTTGGCTCCGCTACCTGCTCGCTAGCCAGCTGCTCTGCGCCCCATCTCAGGTACGGATCGTCTACGGCGACCGCGGGAAGCCCAGGCTCGCGTGCTCCGATCTACGTTTCAGTGCCGCCCGCAGCGCAGATATTGCCCTCTATGCGACCAGCTGGTCCACTGAGGTCGGCGTAGATGTCGAGGCGATCCGGGCGACCGCCGACGTCGACCTCATCGCGGCCAGGTTCTTCTCGCGCGCGGAGCAACGCGCCCTGGCGTCTCTGCCTCGGACACAGCGCCTAACGGCTTCTTTTCAGTGCTGGACCCGCAAGGAGGCTTACGTGAAGGGCACCGGCGCCGGAATAACCTTTCCGCTTCAAACAGTTGATGTCTGGGGCGGCGGCCGCCAACCGGCGATCTTTTCCAACTGGTCGGTGTACGAGGTCGACGTGGCTCCCGGGTACGCCGCTGCCGTCGCTGGAGCAGGACTCGGCGAGCGGGTCCCGAAGGCTCCTCATAAGCTTGATCTCCCGATCTAGACCGCTCCCGGCGGAGAAGCCGCAGCCATCCTGTAACCTATGATCTGCGCTTCGCGCCTGCTCGGAGCAGGCACAGAATCATGAGGACAGTGGGGCTATGACCGCAGGCGGGCTGACAGTTCTACCGCTGATCGACCAGAGTGTCGCTGAATCGCCAGAGAGCGTCGCCGTGCGGGGCCCGGACGGCACCCTGACTTACGGCGAGATGTCCGTCCGTGCCGAGCACCTGGCGCGACGGCTGCGCCAACTCGGCGTAAAGCCAGGCGACCTGGTCGCCCAGTGTCTGGACCGTTCGTCCAGCCTCGTGGTCGCTGCGCTGGCGACCTTGAGAGCCGGCTGCGCCTACGTCGCGATCGACCCCGGATACCCCGACGAGCGGGTGCGGTGGATGCTCGACGATTCCGGCGCTACCGCGGTGGTGACCGAAGCCAGCACCGCCGTCAGGCTCGGCCCTCATGGCGATCGACCTGTGGTCGTGCTGGCGGGCGGTGGCGAGTTGGAAGACGGCTCCGTTCAGAACGGCGGGGTGACGCTACCCCGACCGCCGCTCGCAACGGATCTAGCCTATGTGGTGTACACGTCGGGATCGACGGGGCGCCCCAAAGGTGTAATGGTCGAGCACGCCGGCCTGGCCAACCTCGTCGACTGGCATCGAGCTTCGTTCGCGTTGCGCGCCAGCGATCGATGCACACAGATCGCCAGCCCCGGGTTTGATGCCGCGGTCTGGGAGGTCTGGCCCGTCCTGGCATCAGGTGCTTCCATCCATGTGGTCCCGGAGGGCTTGCGTGGCGACCCCGTTGGGTTACGGGATTGGCTCGTGGCCGAACGGATCACCGTCACGTTCCTGCCCACGGTCGTGGCCGAAGGGGTGATGGGTCTGGCCTGGCCAGACGACTGCGCCCTTCGATACCTGCTGACCGGTGGCGACGCTCTAGCCCGCAGACCGCCGCCGGGCCTGGGTTTCACCGTGGTCAACAATTACGGACTGAGCGAGACCGCGGTGGTCGCCACGTCAGCCCCGGTCGCCCCTGCCGGCGAGGGTTTGCCGTCGATCGGCCGCCCCATCTCTGGGGTTCTAACCAAGGTCGTCGACCAGCGGCTATTACCAGTCGAGCCGGGCGCCGAGGGTGAGTTGATGGTGGGCGGCGTGGCGGTCGGGCGTGGCTACCTCAACCAGCCCGAGCTGACAACCGAGCGGTTCCTGAAGGACCATCAGGGCCGCTGGTACCGCACCGGCGACCGTGTGCGCATGCGACCGGATGGCGAACTCGAGTTCCTCGGACGCTTGGACGATCAGCTGAGCATACGAGGCTTCCGGGTCGAGCCGGGCGAGGTCGCTGCCGCCCTGAACTCACACCCGGGGATTGAGGCGAGCGTGGCCGTCGGCATCGGCAACTCCAGAGCGAATCGCCGGCTTGTGGCGTACGTGGTGCCCACCGGCAACGAGCGTCCGGGTCACGACGAGCTGACGCAGTTCCTGGGGGGTTTCATCCCGAACCATATGTTGCCCTCCAGGTACCTGTGGCTCGATGAACTCCCTCTCACCCAAAACGGCAAGATCGACCGGGAGGCGCTCCCGGCCCCCGTTGAGACAGTCATCGGTGAGTCCGCGGCAGGGCCCGGGACGGGAGTCGAGGCGATGACGGCGTCCGTAGTGGCTGAGCTGCTCGAGGTCGATGAGGTCGCGATGAACCAGAACTTCTTCCTGCTCGGTGGGCACTCGATGCTCGGAGCACAGCTGATCGTCCGCCTGGATGAGATGTTCGGCGTGGAAATCTCCCTCCGGCACTTGTTCGACCACCCGACCTTGGCCGAGATCATCGCGGAGGTGAAGCGTCAGCTGGCAACCGATCAGGCTGACGGCTTGGTGAGGACCGCGTGAGCAGCGGTCCCGCGCTTGGGGAGGGGCCTCCGCCAGTCAGTCTGTATCACCTCCTCGATCCGGAGGTGCTGGCGAACCCCTATCCGCTCTACCATCAGCTTCGGGAGGAGACCCCCGTGCACTGGGATCCCTACCTGCACGCGTGGGTGGTCACCCGGTACGCGGATGTGGTGGAGGTGCTCCACCGCTTCAAGGCCGCCCGGACCCCGGCACCGGATCGCCTGGCCGCACTCGGCATGGGCGAGCTGACCCCCATCGCCGCGCTGATGGTTCGACAGATGTTGTTCCTCGACCAGCCCGAGCACGGCCGCGTGCGCCGCCTGGCCGCAGTGGCGTTCACGCCTAGGCGGGTCGCGAGGCTGCGTGAGCACATCCGTCACATCGCCGCGCGGCTCGTGGATGGCCTGGCGGGACGGGAGCGCTTTGACGTGATGGCCGAGCTCGCCAATCCGCTTCCCGCCATCGTGACGGCCGAGATGCTCGGGGTGCCGACGTCCGACCACCAGCTGCTCAAGTCTTGGTCTCAGGATTTCGCCGAGATGCTCGGCAACTTCCAGCACAACCCCGGTCGGGTGAAGAAGATCCTCCAGAGCGTCGAGGAGATGGTCGCCTACTTCCGCGCGGCGGTCATCCGGGAAGCCTCCGACCCGACCGAGGGACTGATCAATGCCCTGGCGACGGCCGAGATCGACGGAGACCAGCTGACCGAGGAGGAGATCGTCGCCAACATCATCGTGACGATGGTCGGCGGCCAGGAGACCACAACGAACCTGATCGGCAACGGGCTGCTGACACTGCTGCGCCAGCCCGACCAGCTTGCTCGGCTGAGGTCCGACCCGACTCTGATGTCGAGTGCGGTAGAGGAGCTGCTGCGCTACGAGAGCCCCAGCCAACACACTGCCCGACTGGCGCCCGCGGGGGCGGTCCTCAGCGGGCAAGAAATCCCGGACGGCGACGCGGTGATCGCCGTAATGGGCGCGGCCAACCGTGACCCGGCTCGCTTCAGCGATCCTGACCGGCTCGATCTAGCCCGCGAGGACAACCGGCACCTCGCCTTTGGCTGGGCGAGCCACTTTTGCTTCGGCGCCCCGCTGGCCCGTATCGAAGGGCAGATCGCGTTCGAGACTTTGCTCGCCAGGTTCCCCGAGTTGTCGCTCGCGCCAGATGTAGCCATCCGGTGGCGACCCAACCTGGGCTTGCGCGGTCTGACGGAACTCACGGTCCTCGCCACGTGACCGAGATCGTTCGCCACGAGGGCGCCGAACCTCACCGGGTGGTCGGCGACCCACACGAAGGTGTGACCCGCGTGCAACCGACCTACCTGACGGAGCCAGCGGGGACCCTGGCTTTTTTTCACGCGCCGGACGGCGTAGCAACCGACGTTGGAACCGCGGTTCTGCTGTGCCCGCCGTTCGGGTGGGAAGAGGCGTGCTGCTACCGCTCGCTTCGCGGCACGGCCACGCTGCTGGCGCGGGCGGGCTATCCCACCGCGCGGCTGACCCTGCCGGGCACCGCCGACGGCGCGGGTGGACCGCGGGACGGTGATCTGCTGCGCCAGTGGATCGACGCGGTCGGCGCTGGCGCGACATGGCTGCGCAGGCGCACAGGGGCCCGGCGCTGCGTTGCCTTCGGCATCGGCATGGGCGGCATGCTGGCCTACCTCGCCGCCGGGAAGCAGGCTCCGATCGACGATCTGGTGCTGTGGGGGGTGCCGGATCGAGGACGGACGCTGCTAGTACAGAGCAAGGCCCTGTCGCGAGTCATCGCTTCCGAGTTCCCCGAGGACCAACATGAGGACGTGGCGGGCGAGGGTGGACTGCAGCTGTTCGGCTACCTGATGAGTCCAGAGACCGAGGCGGCGCTGAGCGGGGTGCAGTTGAGCGCGCTCCCACTGCCCTACGGCGAGCAGCACCGGGTGCTGCTGCTGAGCGCCGGGGCGCTGCCCGTCGACCAGCGTCTGCAGAACGGCATCGAAGCCGCCGGGGCGGAGGTAACGGTTCTCCGGACCACCGACTACCACGCGCTGATGGCCAATCCCCAGTTGTCAAAGACGCCGAAGGCGACCGTCGCGCAAGTGGTGGAATGGTTGGCGCGCCCGCCCGAGGGGGCAGCACGCGGCGCCTCGCGGCCGCTGCGGAGCACCGAGCGCGTTCAGGAGGCGCTCGAACTTGCGGTCGATGGCACCGTGGTCGAGACCCCTTTCAGCGCTCCCGGCAGGCACGGCGAGTTGTTCGGCATCCTCTCGCGCGACAATTCGGCCAGTCCGGCCCCGCTGGCACTGCTGATGCTCGGAGCCGGGGCGCTGCCGCACACGGGCCCCAACCGGGCATGGGTGGAGCTGGGACGGCGCTGGGCGGCAAGGGGGGTCCCCGCGGTACGACTCGACCAGGCCGGGATCGGTGAAGCCGGCGGCGAGGATCCGGAGCTGCTGAGCGACGACAGCATCCACGAGCCTTGGCGGATCGATGACGTCCGGACCGTTCTCGACCAGCTTCAGGCGGAGGGGGTCGCGGAGCGGTTCGTCCTCGGCGGCCTCTGTTCCGGTGCCCACTGCTCGTTGCGAACGGCGCTGGCGGATTCCCGGGTGCGCGGCCTGTTGCTGATCAACCTGTTCGCGGTGAGATGGAGCGGCGAGCTGGTGGACGAGCGCAGACGCCGGGCGGCGATCGCCGCCGGTCTCCCCGATGCCCGCACCCACCGGCTCGACCGTGAGCTCGTCGCCAAGGTGCGTCATGTCCGCCCCGACAGGGCCTGGCGGCTATGGCGCCGCTCCGCTGAGCGTCGCCAGCTTGCGGACGCGATCACGGCCTTCGATCAGCTGCGCGAGCTCGACACCGAGACGCTGCTCCTGTTCGGCAGGGAGGAGCCGCTGTATGAGCAGTTCGCGCGTCAGGGCTTGCTTGATCAGCTCGACCGCTGGCCGAACGTACGGCTGGAGCGGATCCCCTCGCGCGAGCATATGTTCCGGGCCCCGTGGCTCCAACGCCACGTGCATGAGCGGTTGGACGAGGCGCTCGTGCAGATGCTGGCGCGGTTCCCTCAGGAAGCCGCGTCGCCGTCGCGCTGATCGCGCGCGTCTGGTACGCGTGCCACGAACGTGAACGTAGGGGTTTGCGACTCTATCGGCCACTCTTGATGGCCGTGGTGAACGCGTCGAGGAGGTCGGTTGGGCGCGATTACTAGCCTCGGAGCAGATGCTCGAATTCGATCGCCAGGGCAGGGGTCGGGACTGGCTCGATGCCGGCCGCAGAACGTGCCTGGAGGCGCGTTTGGAAGCGGCCCTGCAGCGCGCGCGAAATACCGGAAGCTCCGTGCTGGCCAGCGTGACAACGCCGCTGGCGGGCGATGTCGACCCGAGCGCCATCGTGGCCGGCTCCCGGTCGCCTCATCACGATTGGTTCTGCCTCGAGCAGCCTGACCGCGGCGGATGGGCGCTCGCGACTCTGGGGTGCGCGCGGGCAATCGAGGCGCGGGGCGCGAGCCGGTTCGGCGAGGTCGCGCGGGCGTGGCGCCGGGCGAACGCCGATGCGCTCGCGGATTCCCCCACCGGACCGCCGGGCTCCGGACTTCTCGCCGTCGGCGGATTCGCGTTCGCCGGTGCCGGCGAGACCGCGCCGCGCTGGCAGGGCTTCGCGGCGGCGTCGCTGCGGGTCCCTGAGGTCTCGCTGTTCCGGGCCGGGGGATCGGCCCGGATGACAGTGAACGTGGACGTGGCGCCAGACGACGGCGACGGCGACCTCTGGGCGCGGGTGGAGCGCCGCATCGACTCGCTGCGCGAAGCACGGCTGCCTCTGCTCGATCCCGCACCGACCGGCGTCTACGAGGTTCACAGCACGCTGCCGCCCTCCCACTACGAAGAGGCCGTGGCGCGCGCGGTGCAGCGGATCCGATCCGGCCAGGCGGAGAAGGTTGTGCTGGCACGGGAGGTGGAGGTCCACGCGCCGGTCGAGTACGACCCCGGTGCGGTCCTCGGCGTCCTGCGCGAAGCGTTTCCGTCCTGCTACGTGTTCGCGGCCGGCCGCGGCGATGCGACCTTCGTCGGGGCGAGCCCGGAGCTTCTCGTGCGCCGCGAAGGGCAGCGCGCCAGCACCGTGGCCCTCGCCGGCTCGACGCGGCGCAGCGCCGACCCCGCCGTCGACGATCACCTTGGCGAGCGGCTCCTGCAGAGCGCGAAGGACCGCGAGGAGAATGCGATCGTAGCCCGCCGTATCGCCCGCACTCTGGCGCCTCACGCGGTCTGGGTCGCGTCCGCACCCGAGCCATCGCTGGTCCGAGTGGCCAACATCCAGCATCTGGGCTGCGCGATCCGCGCCCAGCTGGCCGAGCCGATCGACGCCGTCGAGCTCGCCGGCCTGCTGCATCCCACCCCGGCGGTTGGGGGAGAGCCGCGCGAGGCGGCGCTTCCGCTGATCCCGGCGCTCGAGGGAATGGACCGCGGGTGGTACGCGGGGCCGATCGGGTGGATCGACCAACTCGGTGACGGTGAGTTCTGCGTGGCGCTCCGCTGCGCGCTCCTGCGTGGCGCTCTGGCCTCCTGCTACGCCGGGTGCGGGATCGTCCGCGACTCCGAGCCGGCCGCGGAGCTGGCCGAGTCCGAGGTCAAGCTGGAAGCGATGCTGCCCCTGCTCGCCGGCTGACCTCGGCCGCGACGCGGCGGTGCAGGACCAGGTTGGCCTCCCGGTCGGTTGGGACCTCGATCACGGCCGCGCCGGATGCGCCGATCGCGCGTTCGAGCGAGTCCTGCAGTCCGGCCTGCGTGTCCGCGCGCTCGTAGCCGAGTCCGTATAGGTCGGCCGCGCGGGCGAAATCGAGCCCGGTCGGCGTCGCGACGTGCTGCTCGAAGACGTCCTTCTCACCTGCGACCGGGAGGAAGTGAAAGATCCCCCCGCCGTCGTTGTTGAGCAGCACGATCGTCAGCGGCAGCTTCAAGCGGCTGGCCGCCAGCAGGCCACCGACGTCGTGGGCGAGCGCCACGTCGCCGATCAACAGGACGACGGGCTCGCCCGTCGAGGCGGCGGTCCCGAACGCAGAGGAAACCGTCCCGTCGATCCCGTTCGCACCGCGGTTGGCCAGTACGCGCGGTGCCTGGGCGCGCGCCGGTGCGAAGGACTCGAGATCGCGGACCGGCATCGAGGAGGCGACGAACAGCGTCGCCTGCGCCGGCAGCCACTCGAACAGCCGGCGTGCCACGAGCGGCTCGGACAGCTCCTCGCCCAGGACTTCGTCGATCGCCTCCTCGGCGGCGTCGTCAGCCCTCCGCCAGGCGGTGAGCCAATCGGCCGGGGCCGGTCCGCCCTCGCCGAGGGGCAGGGCCGTGAGGCGCATCCCGACGACCGAAGCCGGGTCCTGCCAGGTGCCGTCCGGGTCGATGGCGATCTGAGCCACGTCGTCCAGATCGGCGAGCCAGCCCCGGAGCGCCTTGGAGGTCGGCAGGTCCCCGAGCCGGATCACGAAGTCCGGCCGCTGCTCGGCTGCGAAGCGCTCGTCGCGCAACAGCAGGTCGTAGTGGGCGATCGCCGCCGGCCCGTGGCGCATGCCCGACTGCGGGTCGGCGAGCAGGGGGATCTGGCCCCGTGCTGCGAGAGCCGGCAGCCGCTGCGTTGCTTCAGCGTCGCGATGAGACGCCCCGGCCACGATGGCGATGCGTCCCGAGGGGTGGCGCGGACCGCTGGGCCGAGCCCGAGGCGAAGGGTCGATGACGACGTACGGTCGGCCCTCGGCGCGGGCTGTGTCGTCCTGAGGCAGGAGACCGTCGAGCACGAGGGGCTCGCGCAGGGGGAAGTTGAGGTGCACCGGGCCAGGCCGTCCGTCCAGCGCGCTCCAGTAGGCCCGGCAGGCGAGCGTCCGCATCCAGCGCAGCTGCTGGGAGCCGGCTTCATGAACGCCGACCTCGAAGAACCACTTCACCGCGTCGCCGTAGAGCTTGAGCTGATCGATCGCCTGGCCCGCGCCGATGTCCCGCAGCTCGGGCGGCCGGTCGGCCGTGAGGACGATCATGGGAACGCGGGCCTCGCGCGCTTCGATCACGGCCGGAACCAAGTTGGCGGCCGCCGTGCCCGAGGTGCAGGTGACCGCCACGGGGCGCCCCGAGGCCTTGGCGGCGCCCAGGGCGAAAAAGCCTGCGCAGCGCTCGTCGACGTGAGACCAGCAGGCAATCCGGCGGTCACGCACGAGCGACAGGACGATCGGCGTGCAGCGCGAGCCGGGCGATGTGCACGCGTGCTGCATGCCGCAGCGGGCGAGCTCGTCGCAGAATGCCCGTAGCAGGAGGTAGGTGTCGGTGGCCGAGGCGGTCATGATGGGACGGATGCCGCCGGCGCTCGTCCTCCTGCACGGCTTCACCCACACCGGGGCCAGCTGGGGGCCGGTGACGGCGGCGCTCGAGGAACGCTACCGAGCGCTGGCTCCAGACCTGCGGGGCCACGGCGGGGCCTCGGAACTCGAGCCGGTGGAGTTGGCTGCCGTGATCGACGACGTACTGGCGGTGGGCGAGGCGCCGCGGTTCACGCTCGCCGGATACTCGATGGGAGGCCGGATCGCGCTGCACGTCGCGCTGCGCGCGCCCGAGCGGGTGCAGCGGCTGCTCTTGATCGGAGCAAGTCCGGGGATCGAGGACGACGGCGAGCGCGCGGTGCGCCGGCGCGACGATGAACGCCTGGCGGCGCAGCTCGAGCAGATGACGATCGAGGAGTTCGCGACCCAGTGGGCGGACACACCCGTGTTGCGGGGCCAGTCGCCTCAGGTCGCGCGAGCGGCGCACGAGGACCGCCTGCGCAGCACGCCGAGTGGCCTCGCCCGGGCGCTGCGCGGACTCGGCCCCGGCGCGCTGCCGCCGCTGTGGGGGCGCCTGGGCGAGCTGCCGATGCCGGTGACGCTGGTGGTGGGGGAGCGGGACGAGAAGTTCCGAGCGATCGCCGAGGAGATGGCGCCGCGGTTCGGGGGCGAGGCGCGCGTCGTCGTGGTGCCGGGCACCGGGCACGCGGTGCATCTGGAGGCGCCGGCAGCCGTCGCCAGGGCGATCACTGCGACCGCGCGAGGCGCCAGGCGGTGATCGTGTGGATCTGCCAGCCCGAATAGGGTTCGTGTTCTGGGATCCGGCGCACACCGACGCGCCGTAGCATTCCTTGAATGTCGACATGAGTCCCGCGCCGAGGCGGGATCGGGGGAGCGACGCCGTGATCGAACAAGAGATTGTCGATCTCGGTATGGATGGTCTTCATGTAGATGCCGATGTCCGAGGGGGGTGACTGTGAGGATCGCGGTCCGCGTCCACCTTTGCCTTCTCATCCACGCCTCAGGGATCGCCGAGGCGACGACGATACCCAGATTAGTTGGTCTATCGTTGCATCATGGTGGCGACGAGCTCTCGTCTCCCGGCGGGGTCGGCCGCCTCAATCGGGCCGGCCGAGGCAGCGATCTGGGGGACGCTCGAAACGCTCCTGGCCGGAGCGGACGAGAAAGGCGTACTGGCAAACAAGCTGGGTGCGCTCGCAGCCCGGAGCATGCGACTGCAGGGCCGCTCGGTGCCGAGCAGCTTCGAGAAGGAGGCGCGACTCGCGAGGACCGCATGGATGACCGCGATCCCGCTGCTCGGCCGCATCCGCTCGCTATGCGAAGGGCCGTTGCTGTTGATCAAGGGTCCGGAGGTGTCGGTTCTCTATCCAGATCGGGCTCGCGGGTTCGTCGATGTCGATCTCCTGTGTCCGGACGCCGAGGCGGTTCACGCCGCGCTTCGCGGCGAGGGGTTCGTCGAAGTCGACGACCCGGAGCTCTTCGAGGACCATCACCACCTACGTCCACTCCAGTGGCCGGCGCTGTGGCTGAAGGTCGAGATCCACCAGCGCCCGATGTGGCCAGAGGGTCGCCGCCCGCCCGCCATGGCGGACATCGTCGGCGCCGCGGTGCCATCGCTCACCGGGCTGCGCGGGCTCTCGGCTCCACACCCCGCGCACCACGCGGTGATCCTCGCGAGCCATGCCTGGGTGCACGAGCCCCTGCACACTCTCCGCGACCTCGTCGATATCGCAGCCGTGGCGGCGCGCACGGATGACGAAACGCTCGCCGCAGTCGCTCGTGCATGGGGTCTGGAGCGGATCTGGGATACCACGTACGCGGCCGCCAACGCGCTTCTGACCGGCCGCCCGCGGAGCTTGGCCGTACGCGTATGGGGGCGGCACCTTCCGAAGGTGAGGGAGCGAACCGTGCTCGGCAACCAGCTCCAGCGCTGGTTGCACGCCTTCTGGGAGCTCCCTGTGTTCCCCGCACTGCGGTCGATCGCGGCTGCCTTTCGCCAAACCGCTCTCCCCTACCCGGGCGAGACCTGGCGCGAGAAGCTGATCCGCACCAGTCACGCGATCGCCCACCCGCGTTCACCCGTCTCTTCGCACGCCGAGGCGTGGCGTGACGCTGCCGGGGCGAGCGCGGCAAAGGACCTGTCGCCTCACGAGGCTGAGTCGCGGAGCTCGAGCCGCGGATGACGGAGCTTTGTCCGAGCCTCGAGGGCTCGCGGCGTGCGTAACGGGGTGCCGGCTTTGTGGCGAAGATTGCGACCGCGGGCGGCAACTGTGCTGCGTCTCGCGAACGCATACTCGGGTACGCAGAGCATCGAGGCCGTCGCCTTCTTCGCGAGCGCAGTGGCAGAGATCTCGGCCGGCGAGATCATGATCAAGTTCGTCAACGCCTGGGGGCGGGCTGAGGATCCATCCGAGGAGACCTCGCTGCTGGCCGACGTGGCCGGTGACCGTGTCGACCTTGGCTGGGTTGGAACCCGTGCGCTGGGCAAGGTGGGGGCTCGCAGCCTCGATCCGCTTCAGGCGCCGTTTCTGATCACGAGCTACGAAGCGGAGGCCGCCGTCCTCGGCGGCGATCTCACGCGCGACGCGATGACATCGCTGCGGGCAATCGGCCTCGAGGGGATCGCGGTTCTCGGCGGGGAGCTGCGCAAGCCGGTGGGCATCACCCGCCCACTCCTCGGGCCTGCGGACTACGAGGCGGCGAGGATCCGCACCCACGCCTCGGTGGTGGGGGAGGAGACGCTCCGCGCGCTCGGTGCGGTGCCCGTGCTCCGCTCGAGGACTGAGATGGCGCGGCGTGAGGATGTCTCCTTCGACGGGATGGACAACCACTGCCGGGCGATCGCGCACTGGGGCTACGGCGGAACGCTGACGACGAACGTCACCCTCTGGCCGCGCACACTCACCCTGGTCGCGTCTTCGCGCACGTGGCTGCGGCTCGGCAGCGAGGGCCAGCGCGCGCTGCTGCAGGCCGGCGAGCGCGCGGCCAACTTCGCCACCGCGGCTCTTGCCAGCCAGGGAGCGGCCGATCTGAAGGCGCTGGAAGGAACCTCCCTGGAGCTCGTCCACGCGGACGCAGACCAGGTGGCCGCGCTGCGTGAAAGAGTCGAGCCCGTGTACCAATCGCTGCGCCGAGACCGCTCGACTGCGCCGCTGATGCAGCGGCTCGAGGAGCTTCTAGGGCAGCCCGCGTAGCGCCGGCGACCGCAGACGCTAGGAGGCCGCCTCAGGTGCCGAGCGCAGGCCGCGTCCGCCGGAGAACGAGGCACGCAACCCCCTCACTTCCCGGATGAGGTCCGGCGCCGCGATCGCCACCAGAGCGACGTACGCGATCGCGCCGAACCCCAGCACCAGTGCGAGGCGCGCGGGAGCTGATATGCCTGCGGCGAGAAGGGCGACGCGCAGCCCGGCGGCGAGCAGCGCCGCGCCTGCGCCGAGCAGGACCACCTCTCCCGATGCTCGCAGCGCCCTGCGCACTCCGAACGAGACCGAGCGCGCGGTGACCCATGTCTCGGGCAAGATCAGCAGCCACTTGGCGACCCCGTAGCAGGCGGCGACCCCGACGACGCCCCAGATCAAGCCGAGCGCGAATGCGGCAACGATCACGGAGGTCATGAACAGGTTGAGCCGGAACAGCGTGCCTGCCTGGCCGCGTGCCTGGAGCACGGGCCAGTTCAGCGTCACGACCGTGTTCGCCAGGCCGGCAACGCACAAGAGCCGCATGACCGGAACCGCGTCGTGCCACTTGTGTCCGAACACGACCGCTACGAGATCCGGCGCCGCGACCAGGATGGCGAAGAACAGAGGCGCCAGCAGCGCGGCGGACATCCGCTTGCTTCGCAGCCACGCAACCCCCAGCCGCTCCGGATCCGCCTGGAGACGGGAGTAGGCCGGAAACACGACTTGCGCAATCGGCGCCTCGATCCGGAGGATCGGCGTGAACATGACGCTGTAGGAGAGCGAGTAGATGCCGAGTGCCCGGCTGCCCAGAAAACGTCCGACGAGCAGGTTGTCGGCGTTCAGGTTCGCGTAGGAGAGCAGGCGGGATCCGAACAGCTTGGCCCCAAATCCGCCGAGGTCGCGCAGGCTCTGAAGCGAAAAGCGAAACCGTGGCCTCCACGGAGAGAGGCTCCAGATCAGCACGACGGCGGCGCCTGACATCGCGAGGTATTGCGAGACGATCGCCCATGCGCCGAGCCCCGCCGCGGCGACGGCGATCCCGACCCCGGCGCCGATCAAAGTGGAGGCCATCTCGCGGATCTGGAGGCTGCGGTACGCCAGCGTCCGCATCACGAGCGCCGACTGCGTCGTGGAGAGCGCGCTGAGGGTGAACCCGGCCGACAGCGCTGCGAACAGCGGGCCGACCTGTGGCTGTCCGAAGAAGCCCGCGACCAGGCTCGAGACGGCAACGCCGAACGCGGTGCACAGGAGCCCGACGCCGAACGTCGTCCAGAACATCGTCGAGCGGTCATCCTCGGTGAGCTCCGGACGCTGGATGAGCGCGGCACCGAGCGACAGGTCCGTGAAGAGCGACAGGAAGTTCGCGAAGACGAACGCCATCCCCGCCACCCCGAACTGCCGGGGCGTCAGCAGATGGGCGAGCACGACCGCGACCACGAGCTTGGCGCCCTGCACCGTCAGCTGAGTCAGGACGTTCCACAGAACGCCCCCTACGACCTTGTCCCTGAGGGTCCCAGAGGTGGGGCTCATCGCCGCATTCTGGCGCTGGTCATCGGCTACCGCCCTACCTCGCAACGAGTGTGATCGTGCGCATGACTCGGATTGCGCCCGTTTAGTTTATTTTTAGACCGTCAGCGCGGCGAGGAGAGGGCGAGGATTGCAGCACTACGTCACAAATCCGCAGGTCATTCACGAGACGATCGAGGGCGAGACGATCATCATCGACCTCGCGACCGGGACCTACTTCAGCCTGCAGGGAGCAGCGCCCGCGATCTGGAACGGGCTGTCGCGGGGCAGGAGCGATCAGCAGATCGTCGCCGACATGGAGGTCATCTACGACGCCGAGGGCGAACAGCTGGGCGAGGTAGTCGCACAGTTCCTGCGCGAGCTGCAGGAGGTTGAGCTGATCGCTCCCTCGCACGAGCGCCCCGGGGAGGCCGCGCCGCCTCTGGAGCCGGGCCCACGCGGACCCTTCGTCGCGCCGAAGCTCGAGCGCTACACCGACATGCAGGACATCATCCTGCTCGACCCGGTGCACAAGGTCGACAGCCAGGGCTGGCCCCACGCGGCGCCGAGCACTCCCGGCCCGGCGTAGCGCCGCTTCGTGGTCTCGGCCGGGCCTTTGTCGCCGAAGCACGGCTCCCGGACGGCGTTGGAGGAGAGCTTCGGCGCGGCAACTGCCTCAGTCGGTCTGGTGGAACGGGGGATCTCGCTCGCCGGCTTGCCCATGCGCCTGCGCTTCGCCGGCGAGGGGATGATGAGCCGGATCGCAGGCTCGTTCAGCCATCTCATCTCCGAGGAGCGGCGCGAGGACGAGCTGACGATCGACATCTGGGACTCGACCTCCACCGGTGCGCCGGCGCCCCCGCTCCTCGGTGCGCCACTGGAAGGGCAAGGCGCCGAGCCGATCTACTACTACGACGAGGACGGGGTGCGCGCCCTGAGCCGATGGGGAACGCTCAGCGTGCTCGATGCCCCCGCTGCACGCGCCTGGTTCTGGGCTCCCGGCCCGGACGAGATGCTCTCGTGGGACTGGGCCTCACCGCTGCGCGCGATCCTCCACTGGTGGCTCGGTCGCCACGGCATCCTGCAGGTACACGGCGGAGCCGTCGGCACGCACGAAGGGGGCGTGCTCGTCGTTGGTCGCGGGGGGTCCGGGAAGTCCACGACGACCTTGGCCTGCCTGTCAGCCGGTCTGCGCTACGCAGGGGACGACTTCGTCGGCGTTGCGAGCTCCCCGCGGCCATGGGTCCACAGCCTCTACAGCTCGGGCAAGCTCGAGCCCCACCATCTCCAGCGGTTTCCGAGGCTGCTCGGTGCGGTCGCCAATCCGGTGCGGGATGAGGATGAGAAGGTGATCGTGTACGCCACCTCGATAGCACCTGACCTGCCGATCGCGGGTTTTCCGCTGGTCGCGGTGCTCGTACCGAAGGTCGTCGCCGACGAGCCGCAAACGCGGCTCGTCCCGGTCTCATCCGGAACCGCACTTGCCGCGCTCGCCCCGAGCACGATCTTCCAGCTGCACCCGCCACAGGAGAACGCGCTCGGGCGGATGGCCGCACTCGTGCGCAGGGTTCCGTGCTACTCGCTCGAGCTCGGCTCGGACATCGACAGGATCGCCGATGCCGTCGTGCCGTTGATCGAGGGTGCGGCGCCGATGCAGGCGCCGTCATAATCGCGTGCAGCTCGTGAGGGGACCGCTGGTCAGCGCGGTGATGCCGGTCTACAACGCCGAGGAGTTCCTCGCCGAGGCGCTCGAGAGCGTGTTCGCGCAGGACTATGAGCCGATCGAGGTGATCGTCGTCAACGACGGCTCGCAGGACCGCAGCGGCGAGATCGCACAGTCGTTCCCCGGCGTGCGCTACTTCGAGCAGGAGAACCAGGGTGCGAGCATGGCGCGCAATCACGCCATCGCCCACGCCGAAGGCGAATTCGTAGCCTTCGTGGACGCCGACGACGTCTTGCCGCCACGGAAGCTGAGCCTGCAGGTCGGCTATCTGCAGGAGCATCCTGAGATCGCATGCGCGCTCGGACGCCAGCACTGGCTGCAGGCCCCGCCGGGAGCGCTTCGCGATCAGGTGTGGGGCGACATCGACGGCATTCCGCTCGTCTCCATCGTGGTTCGCCGGAGCATCATCCAGGAGCTCGGGGGTCTCCACGCGGCCCCTACCGGCGACCTGGACTTCCTCGTCCGGCTTCGCGAGGCGGGTTACAGGCACGTGGTGCTGCCCGACATTGTGCTGCATCGCCGCTACCACGGGGAGAACCTGTTCGCCGGTCGCGGGGACGCGCCGCTACCGCCGATGTTCCTCAAGGCGAAGCTCGACCGGGAGCGCGCCCGGCGGAGGGAGGAGCAGTGAGAAGGTTGATCAGCGTCATGATCCCGGCCTACAACGCAGAGCCCTACCTGCGTGAGGCGATCGACAGCGCCTTCGCGCAGACGCATCGGCCGCTCGAGGTGATCGTGGTCGACGACGGCTCCGACGACGGCACCCCAGAGGTCGCCCGTTCCTACGGCGATCGGATCCGGTTCGTCTCGCAGCAACGTGGCGGCAACGGGGCCGCGCGGAACGCCGCCGTCCGGCTTGCCGGGGGCGAGTACTTCGCGTTCCTCGACGCCGACGACCGGTTCACGCCGGACAAGCTCGAGCGCCAGCTGCAGGCGCTCGAGGCAGATCCCGACCTCGACGTCGTGTTCGGTCACGTGCGGGAGTTCGTGAGCCCGGAGCTTCCGCCGGAGATCCGCGCGGGCATCAGGGCGCCGGCCGATCCGCAGCCCTGGGCTTCGCCGAACCTGATGCTGATCCGCCGCGCATCGTTCGAGCGGGTCGGTCCCTTCTCCAGCGAGCTGCGGGTCGGCGTGACGGTCGACTGGTACGCGCGCGCCACCGAGGCGGGCTTGAAGACCCTGGTGCTCTCAGACGTGGTGCTCGAGCGCCGGCTCCACACGCAGAACAACGGGATCCGGGAGCAAGACTCGCGGCTGCAGTACATCCAGGTGCTGAAGGCATCGATGGACCGTCGCCGGCAAGCGACGCAGTGACGCGCCGCAGGCCGCGGTTGCAGGGCTCGTTCTGGCCGACGCGAACGCAGGAGCTGCTGCTCCAAACGGCGCTCGCGGAGCGTGAGCACGCTCTCGCCGCGTGGCGCGAGCTGCAGCCGCGGCTCGAGGTAGAGAAGCTCGAGCAGGGGACGATGTCGGTCCTGCCCCTCGTGTACCGGGCGCTGTCAGCAGGCGCCGGTGACGATCCGATGCTCCCGCGCCTGAAGGGGATATACCGCAGCACGTGGGTGCGGAACAACCTGATCTCCGAGCGTTTCAAGGAAACTCTCGGCGCGCTCAGGGCGGCCGGGATCGAGCCGGTGATGATCGGGAGCCTGGCGGCGGCCGTGCGCTACTACCCGGAGCTCGCGCTTCGCCCGACGCCTGCGCTCGACCTCCTGATCGACCCCGGCGAGCTACAGGCGGGTACCCGTGCACTCGGGCGCCTGGGCTGGAGCGCGCCGGTGAAGCCTGCCCGCGACGGCAGGCTCCCGACCTGGTTCTCGGACGCAAGCGGCTTCGCATGCCTGCTGCGCACGAGGGCCGCCGTCGAGCTCGAGCTCGACCGTCACGCGCTCCAGCCGCGCACCTGCCTGGTTGAGGTGGCTTCGTGCGAGGTCCGCGCGCTCGCGCCCACCGAGGACCTCCTGGTCGCGTGCGTGTCAGGCGCTCGCATCAGGGAAGTCCGGTCGGTCGACTGGCTGGTCGACATCGCCCAGCTCCTGCGCACCGTGCCGAGCGATGTGGACTGGCACCGGTTGCTGGAGCTCGCCGCAGGGCACGGGCAGGTGCTTCGGCTGCGCCGCACGCTCGACTATCTCTCGCGGGTCCTGGACGTGACCGTGCCGGAGGATGCTCGCCGGGCGCTCGCGGCGAGCCCGATCTCCTCGCGTGAACGCTTGTCATACACCAGCGCAGGCGCGGCGCTCCGCGGTCTGGGCAGCTTTCCGCAGGCGATCAGCGAGCACTTGGTCGACACGCGTGAGCGCTCGACGCTCCACACCCTGGCTGCCTTTCCCGGCTTCCTCCGCCGGCGCTGGGATGTCGCGCACGGCTGGCAGCTGCCGATCGCCGGCGGACGCCGTGCCTACAGGGCGTTGAGCGGTACGCGCGAGCGATGACGGGCGGTCGCGGCCGGGCCGATCACGAAGGTGTTGGCGACCTCGTCGCACGATGGCGCAGCAGGGCCGAGTTCCGAGCCGACCTGCTGCGAACGTTGGGGCCTCGGCACGCGGTCCGCCGGGTGCGCGCCAACCGTGCGCACCGCCGTGCCTCCGGCCCACGTCATGCTCGGGTCCACGACGAGATCTGGCGTGAGGCCGCGTGCGCAATCGGGGCGGACGTGCGCGAGCTCGGATCGGCCGTGCTCGAGTTCACCGCCGGCGGGTCGGTCACCCGCGTGCGCCGGCAGCTCACGTCCTTCACCGACTTGGTCTCGGCGCGGGTGGCGGCCGACAAGCCACTCGCCTACCGGCTCATGCGCGAGCACGGTGTGCTCGTACCGGAGCACACCGTGCTCGGCATCCGCGACCTGCGCGCCGCTGAGCGCTTCCTCGAGGGCGCCGGAAGGCCGTGCGTCGTGAAGCCGGTCAGCGGCGGCGGTGGGATCGGGGTGACGGGTGAGATCCGCACCGCGCCGCAGCTTCGCCGTGCGCTCGTGGCCACTGGCCGCTACTGCAGCCAGGCGCTGCTGGAGGCGCAGGTGCCGGGCGACATCTACCGCGTGCTGCTCCTCGACGGCGACGTCCTCGACGTGGTCAAGCGGCGACGGCCTCAGGTGGTGGGGGACGGACGGAGCACGATCGAAGAGCTCATGTTCCGGCGGTACGCGGAGCGGATCTCCGACGACGGTCCAGTCGGCCTGAAGCCCTTCCAGGTGGACCTCGATTGCCTGTTCACGCTCGAGCAGGCCGGGTACCGAATGCGCTCGGTGCCGCCGGCGCGCACGGCGGTCACGGTCAAGACGACGACGAATTTCAACGGCGCGGAGGACAGCGAGACGCTGCCGCCGCCATACCCGGAGGGGCTCGTGGAGCCGGCGCGGAAAGCGGCACGAGCGCTGGCCGTGAGGCTCGCCGGCGTCGACGTCGCTCTGCACGAGGGCGCGGAACCGCGTGTGCTCGAGGTGAATCCGGCACCGGGACTGACGCAGCACTACGGCCTGGCCGGGGCGCGCCGCGTAGCGATCCCGATTCTCGCGGCGCTTCTGGGCGTCGAGGTCCCGTCCCCGTCCTGAGCCCCTAACGCCAGCGCTCGGCGTCGTCGCGCGGCTCGTAGCCGAGTTCGCGGCTGGCAGTCTCGATATCCCAGATTCGCCAGCGGTTCGCGGAGACGCCGAAATAGATCCCGAACCTCAGGGCGTCCGGCGCGGCGAGGCAGCAGCGAACGAGCCCCAGGAGGTCGCGCTTGGTCAACAGCGTCGCAAAGTGCCTGGCGGTGACCGGCTCGTCCTCAGCGACGACGCTGCCGATCCTCAGGCAGATCACCGATAGGCGGTGATGGTCCGAGTAATAGCGCCCGGCCGCTTCGCCGAGGACCTTTCCGATCCCGTAAGGACCGTCCGGACGGACCGGATCGGTGGTGCTCACCCGCCGCAGCGCATCGGGGTCCATGCCTTCGTAGTGCCCGGCCAGGATCGACGCATAGGGCTCCTCGCGCTCGGTCGATCCCACGACGTGGTTGGAGCTGGCGAAGATCACGCGCCGTACGCCGGCGCGGCGCGCCGCCTCGAAGGCATTGATCGTCGCCGGGAGATTGTTCGCGTAGACCGTCTCCCATGGGGCGTCCGGCTCCGGGTTCGCCGCCAGGTCGACGACGGCTTCCGCGCCTTCAAAGGCCGCCGTCGCGTGATCCAGATCATTCATGTCGAGCACGAGGTCGGTGTGTGGGCCGGCCCGCCGATCGATGCCGCGCAGCGCATATTCGCTCGGCATCTTCTCGAGCAGGACCCGGCCGATCAGGCCGCTCGCTCCCGTGACCGCTACACGCTGCCCTGGCCGCTGCGGCCAGGGAGGAATTCTCCGCCGGCGCCACACCAGACGCAGTGTCGCACCCGGTCGCCGGCCAAGCCGGCACGGCTCAGCCCCACGTCTCGTACCAGTCGACCACGTCGTCCCCCAGACCGGCACCAGGGGAAGGGCGCATGACGCCGGCCCGCGGTTCGAACGGCGCCGGGGCGTCGAACAGCGAGAGGGTGGCCAGGCCCGACGGCCGGTCGGGCTGAATCGCGGCCGCCGCGTGCAGCGCGGCGGCGATCCCGAGCGGCCCGTCGTGCGTCGAGGCGAGGTAAATCTCATAGCCGACGGACCGCGCGCGCCGGGCCGCCTCGATCACGCCGGTGATCCCGCCGCAGCGGCCTATCTTCAGGCAGATCGCCGCGCAGGCGCGCGCTTCGAGCGCGCCCGGCGCCGCCGCGCTTTCGTCGATCGCGACCGGCACGGGTGAGCGCGCGGCTACGCGACGGATCGCCTCGAGACCCGATGCCGGCTCCTCGCACAGCTCGATCCCGGCGGGCGCCAGCACGCGCAAGGCCGCCAGTGCCTCCTCGACGGACCACCCGCCGTTGGCATCGACACGGATCGCCATCTCGGGGCCGGCCGCGGCGCGGATCGCGGCGAGCCGGCCGGGGTCATCGCCGAGGGCGACCTTGGCCTTCAGGCAGGTGAACCCGGCCGCTCGCAGCGCGCCCGCCTCGGCCGCCGCACCGGCGCGATCAGCGGCGGCGATCGTCGCGTTCACCTCGACCTGAGGCGCGGCGGGGGCGCCGAGCAGTTGCCACACGGGTTCCCCGGCACGGCGTCCGGCGAGGTCCCAGAGGGCGAGGTCGACCGCGGCAAGCGCCTGGGGGAGCACGGCGCGCCGCGCGCAGTCGGGCAGGAGCCGGGCGTCGTCGGCGCCGTCCGCCGAAGCGAGGACGGGGACACAGTCCTCGAGCGCCGAGCGCACCGCCTCGATCGACACGCCGTCGTAGGCCTCGAGCGGCGCGGCCTCCCCGTACCCGCGCACGCCGTCGGCGTCCTCGAGGCACAGCAGCAGGAGCGGCCGGGCTTCGACGGCGCCGTGCGCGGAAAACACGGGCGCGCGCATGCGCGCCCCTATTTCCCTGATCCGAACCCTCACCGGCTCAGGAGCAGCCCGGCTGCGAGCAGCATGCAGAAGGCCAGCTGGAGCTGCCCTGTCTGCGCCAGGGCCGCGTTCAGCGCCGGCCCGTCGGTGCGGTTGCGGACTGCGCGAGCGACCCGCGCGGCGAGCGGCAGGGTGAGCCAGGGCAGCAGGACCCACGGCCTGAGCGGGCCGAACACCCACGTGACCGGCGCCAGCACATAGGCGCCGTAGACGGTGCCCACGTACAGCGCGCGCGCCCGCTCGCGTCCGAGCCGGACGGCCAGCGTGCGCTTCCCGGCCCGCCGATCGGTGTCGATGTCGCGCACGTTGTTGACGACGAGGATCGCCGCCGCGAGCAGCCCCACGGGAACGGCGAGGGCGAACGCCTCCCAGCTCAGGTGCCCCATCTGCACGAAGTAGGAGCCGGCCACGGCGACGATCCCGAAGAACAGGAAGACGAACAGCTCGCCCAGGCCCTCGTAGCCGTACGGTCGCGGACCCCCGGTGTAGAGGACGCCGGCCAGGATCGAGGCGGCGCCGACGAGCAGGAGCTGCCAGCCCGCGACGACGATCAGGTAGATCCCTGCCAGCACGGCGACGCCGAAGGAGACGTAGGTCGCGATCAGGACCTGCCTCGGCGGGACGAGGCCGCCCGCGGTGATTCGCACTGGCCCCAGGCGGTCCTCGGTGTCCGCTCCGCGCCGGGCGTCGGAGTAGTCGTTTGACAAGTTCGTGCCGACCTGGATGAAGATCGCGCCGACCAGCGCGGCGAGGAACCGCACGGGGTGAAAGACGCCTACGTAGCCGGCCAGCGCGGTGCCGACGAGTACGGGCGCGATCGCGGCCGGGAGCGTCCGGAGCCGGGCCGCCATCAGCCAGATGCGGACCCCGCTCGGCGCGACGGATGGGCCGCTGCTCACGCCCGGCGGGGGAACTTCGAGAAGTCGGGCCGGCGCTTCTCGACGTAGGCCTGGCGCCCCTCCTGAGCTTCCTCGCTCATGTAGAACAGGAGGTTGGCGTCGTGGGCGAGCTGCTGGATCCCGGCCAGGCCGTCCTCGTCGGCGTTGAAGCTCGCCTTGAGCAGGCGCAGGGCGAAGGGGGAGAGCGCGAGCATCTCCCGGCACCAGCGCACGGTCTCGTCCTCCAGCTCGATGAGCGGGACAACGGCGTTGATGAGCCCCATGGCCAGCGCCTGCTGGGCGTCGTACTGCCGGCAGAGGAACCAGATCTCCTTGGCCCGCTTGGGGCCGACCATGCGCGAGAGCACGCTCGCGCCGAAGCCTCCGTCGAAGGACCCGACCTTGGGGCCGGTCTGCCCGAAGCGGGCGTTATCAGCGGCGATCGTCAGGTCGCAGACGACGTGCAGGACGTGCCCGCCGCCGACCGCGTAGCCCGCCACCATCGCCACGACCGGCTTGGGCATGCGGCGGATCTGGACGTGCAGGTCGGTGACGTGGAAGCGCCCCACGGTCCGGTGGCCGGCCTCGGCCTGCGCGGGGTCCGCGCCTGTGACGTAGCCGCCGCGGCTGCCGCGCACGCGCTGGTCGCCGCCCGAGCAGAAGGCGTCCGGCCCCTCTCCGGTGAGGATGACCACGCCCACCTCGAGGTCCTCCCGTGCGCGTTCGAAGGCGTCCGAGAGCTCGATCACCGTCTCGGGCCGAAACGCGTTTCGCACCTCGGGCCGGTCGATCGTGATCTTCGCGATGCCGGCGTCCTCGCCGGTGGCGAGCTCGTAGCGGATGTCGGTGTATTCGCCCCCGGCTCGCCAGCTCACGCTCACGCGGGCGAGACTACCTTGTCCCGCGTGGAGCACTGGATCCTCCAGGCCGCTGCAAGGGCGCCCGCCACGTGCGCGCTCGAGACGACCCGCGACGTGTTGACCTACGACGAGCTTGCGGCCAGGAGCCGGGCGGCGGCGGGTGCGCTGCGCACGCGCGGGGTGCGGCCAGGGCAGGCCGTCGCGCTGGCCCTGCCGGCCGGCATCGATTTCGTGGCTGCCCTGCACGGCTGCTTCCTGGCTGGGGCCGTCGCGGTACCGGTCGACCTACGGCTGCGCCGCGAGGAGCGCGAGAAGCGCCTGGCGGGGGCTCGGGTGGTGGTGCAAGAGCCACTGGTGGGCGAGCCTGTCGCCGACCCGGTCCCGCTGAGGCTGGAGGAGCCGGCGGCGATCGTGCACACCTCAGGGACGACCTCGGCCCCGAAGCCGGTTGTCCTGAGCTTCGGCAACTGGCTGGCCAGTGCGCTCGGGTCGGCGGTGGCGCTAGGGCTCGACCAGCATGAGCGCTGGCTTTGTCCGATGCCGCTGGTGCACGTCGGCGGTCTGTCGATCCCTCTGCGTAGCGCGATCTACGGCACGACCGCGGTGCTGCGCGAGCGCTTCGAGGCGGAGCCGGTGGCGGCCGCGCTGAGCGACCCCGGCCAGCGGAACACGCTCGTCTCGCTGGTCCCGACGATGCTTGCGCGGCTCCTCGAGGCCGGGCTCGAGCACCCGCCGGCGCTGCGATGGGCGCTGCTGGGGGGCGGGCCGATCGCCGCCGGGCTGCTGGCCCGGGCGCGCGTGGCAGGGGTGCCGGTCGCGCCCACCTACGGCATGACCGAGGCCTGCTCGCAGATCGCCACCCACGGGTGGCCGCTGCCCGGCACCGAGGTGAGGCTCGGCGCGGACGGCGAGATCCTCGTGCGGGGACCGACCGTGGCCGCGAATGCGCTCGCGCCGGACGGCTGGCTGCATACCGGTGACCTCGGTACGTTCGGCGACGGCGACCGGCTGGAGATCGCCGGCCGGACCGTGGACACGATCATCACCGGTGGTGAGAACGTGGCGCCCGCCGAGGTCGAGGCCGTGCTGCTCGAGCACCCGGCGGTGGCGGACGCCGGCGTCTTCGGACGACAGGATGTGAAGTGGGGCGAAGAGCTGGTGGCGGCGATCGTGCCGAGGCCCGGTCACGTCGTCGACGCGGGTGCGCTGCGCGCGCACTGTGCGGAGCGCATCGCCTCCTTCAAGGTCCCGAAAGCGTTCGAGTTCCGGGAATCGCTGCCGCGCACGACGTCCGGGAAGCTCTTGCGGCGCGAGCTCGCACCGGCACGACAGGCTCCTCAGGGTGGAGAACTTTGACGGCATGGCCTGCTGTTAGCGTTGATCGCCGTGGCGGAAGCGGTGACGAACTCGCATATGACGAGAGAGGAGCTGCTCGCGTCCCGCGATCAGCTCGTCGCCGAAGCGGCACAGCGGTTCGAGGCCGGTGACCTCAGCGCAGCGGCCTCCGCTCTCCGCGGACTCGAGACCACGACCATCGACGAGACAACGCTCGAGCGGACCGATCCGCTCCTGAAGGACCTGCTGAACGGCAGACAGCTGGTCGCGAGCTTCGACCCTGCACGACAGCCTGGCGAGGATGAAGTCGTCGTGATCTACGGCAACTATCCGCACGAGTTCGAAAATGTCGTGGTCAACAATCCGATCAAGCGCCACGTCGCCGACTTCTGGAAGTTCACCCACGACCGGGTTGAATACGACGAGCGCTGGGAATGCGTCGATCACATCTTCGTCATCAATTCGGCCGAGCGGCAGGATCGCTACGACGATGTGCTGCGAGAGCTTGCGGCGGCGAAAGCTCCCTTACAGCGCTTGACACGGATCGACGCCATCCGCGTCAAGCCGCGCAGGTTCGGACGGAGGCTTCGACGCGACGTGCTTGGACAGATCGGGTGCATCTCGAGTCACATCGCGGCGGTGAGCGCCGCTCGCGACGCGGGATTTGCTCACGCGCTCGTGCTCGAGGACGACTTCTGCTTCACGAGTGATCTCGAGCAGCACCTGGATGATCTCGCGACGTTCTTCGAACGTCGCTACGACTATCTGCTCTGCCTGCTCGCCACCAGCAAATACGGCGCTGTCGAGCCGGTGGACGACGTGGTTTCGAGGACCTTTCAGGAATGCACGAACTCGGCCGGCTATCTGATCTCTCTTACCGGTACCGAGAGCCTGCTGCCGGTCTTCCACGGCGCGCTGGCGCGGCTCAAGGTTGGCGATGATGTCGGCTCCAACGCGATCGACCGCTGCTGGGCTGTGCTTCAGCCTTCCGGGAGGTTTCTGGTGTTCCGCCGCAAGTTCGGCTTTCAGACCTCGAGCATGAGCGACATAGAGCGCAACATCGCGAGGTATCTCGACTGACCGGCATGGCTACGGCCCCGGCCGTGCCGACGCTCGGCCCGTGAGCTCAGGGGAGGATCCGCTAGGGCGCTGGGAGCAGGCCGCCACGGGCTGGGGGCGTCGCGCCGACGACGTGCGAACGCTCGGCATGCCGGTCTCGGCGTGGATGATCGACCGCCTTTCGCTCCACCCTGGCCAGCGGGTGCTCGAGCTGGCCGCCGGTCCCGGAGACACGGGGTTTCTGGCCGCCGAGCTCATCCAGCCCGGCGGGACGCTGGTCTGCAGCGACGGCGCCGAGGCGATGCTCGGGATCGCCCGCACTCGAGCCACTCAGCTGGGGATCGACAACGTCGAGTTCGCCCGGCTCGAGCTCGAGTGGATCGATCTGCCGACCGCGAGCGTGGATGCGGTCCTGTGCCGCTGGGGGCTCATGCTGAGCCAGGATCCGGCGGCGGCGCTGCACGAGATGCGGCGGGTGCTGCGTCCCGGCGGCCGGATCGCCCTGGCGGTGTGGGACACGGCGGAGCACAACCCTTGGGCGACCATCCCGACCCGCGCGCTCGTCACCCACGGCTATGCCGAGCCGCCTGATCCGGGCGGCCCGGGGATGTTCGCGCTCGCCGACCGGAAGCGGCTCGCAAGCATGATCGAGGACGCCGGCCTCGTCGAGGTGGAGGTAGAGCCCGTCGACGTCGCGCGGACGCACCCCTCGGTCGATGACTACGTCGAGCAGACGCTCGACCTCTCGGCGATGTTCGCCGAGGCTTTCGGCGCCCTCGACGCAGCCGGCCGGAGCGCGGTCATGGGGGAGATCGGCTCGCTCGCGCGGCCGTTCGCCGGTGACGACGGGAAGCTCCGGTTTCCGGGACGTGCGCTCGGGGCCGCGGCTAGTTCGTGAGAGGGATCTCGAAGCCTGAAAACCGTTGCGAGAAAGTCGCATACACTTCCGCCGTGCGGCGGGCGCCGATCCGGCATCAGGCGGCTGCGATTCTCGGTGCCGCGGTCATCGTGCTGGCCGGGGCGGTGGTGGTGGCATCTTGTGGCTCGGGCAGCGCCGATGCGCGTGGGAGCAGGACCGGGCAGTCTGAAGCGTCGCTCTCGCGGCATGCTCGGACCACCCGGCACTTCCTCTACGTCGTCGACGACCGCGAAGTCTGGGTGTACGACATCGATCGTCGCAACAAGCTGGTCGGCACGATCGGCCTGCCGCAGATCGAGAAGCCGCGCGGGGTCGTGGCAAGCCCCTCGACCCGGAGGCTGTACGTCTCCTACGGAGGACAGGGTGGCTCGAGCGGCACCGGATCCCTGCTCGCTTACGACCTCCTGCGCAACCGGGTGATCTGGGTCCGGCATTACCACACCGGCGTCGACAGCATGGCGATCACGCCCAACGGCAGAACGATCTATATGCCGCAAGGCGAGGCGCCATCGGACACGAGCAGCTCGTGGAGCATCATCGATGCCACCACCGGGACTGTGACCGGGTCGATAAACGCGGGCCTGCGTCCCCACAACACGATCATGGGCCTCAATGGCAGGTTCGTCTATCTCGGTGCAGTCGCCTCGCCGTACCTTTACGTCGCGAGCACCGCGACGAACGCCGTCGTCCGCAAGATCGGGCCCCTGCACGGTCCCGGCGCGGGCCGTCCGTTCACGATCAACGGCTCGCAGACGCTCGCGTTCAACACGGCGACCAGCTTTCTGGGCTTCCAGGTCAGCAGCATCAAGACCGGTCACGTGCTCTACTCGGTCGCTCCGCCCGGATTCACCTGGAACCCGCAGACCTTCGGGGGCCGCACGCCAGATCACGGCATTTCGCTCTCGCCCGACGAGCGGGAGCTGTACCTGATCGATACGCCGAACGGATACGTGCACGTGTTCGACGTGCGCGGTCTCCCCGCGGCGCCGCCACGCGATGTCGCAAACATCAAGCTCGCACATCCGCCCCCGGTCGATGGGTGGCTCCTACACAGCAGGGATGGCCATTACGTCTATGTGGGCGTCGCGGGTGACGTGATCGATACCAGGACGCGGAGAATCGTCGCGTTCCTCCCGCCCCTACAAAGGACAGCCGACTACCTGGAGATCGACTGGCGAGCGGGCCGTCCGGTGGCCGCGACGTCACGGAGCGGCGTCGGCTACGTGCTGTCGCGGTAGCGCGCCCTTCGCGCCGCGGCGTCACGGCATCCGCGGCTGCCGGCAGTTACGCTCCACCGCGGCATGTTCTACGACGACGACGCGGACCTCTCCCTGCTCGACGGCAAGACCGTCGCCATCATCGGCTACGGCTCCCAGGGCCATGCCCACGCCTTGAACCTGCGCGACAGCGGCGTTTCGGTGGTGGTCGGCCTGCGGTCCTCGTCCTCGAGCGTGGCCAAGGCGCGCGAGCACGACCTCGAGGTGCTGGAGCCCGCCGACGCCGCCAGCCAGGGCGACGTGGTGATGATGCTCGTGCCCGACGAGCTCCACCAGCAGGTGTGGGAATCCGGCGTCAAGGACGGGATCGCCTCCGGGAACGTGCTCATGTTCGGCCACGGGTTCTCGATCCACTACGAGCAGATCGTGGCCCCGCCGGACGTCGACGTGACGCTCGTGGCACCCAAGGGGCCGGGCCACCTCGTGCGCCGCCAGTACCTTGAGGGCTCAGGCGTGCCGTGTCTGGCCGCGGTGCACCAGGACAGCTCCGGCAATGCCCTGGCGCTGGCGCTCGCCTACGCCAAGGGGATCGGCGGCACGCGCGGCGGCGTGATCGAGACGACTTTCAAGGACGAGACGGAGACCGACCTGTTCGGCGAGCAGGCCGTGCTCTGCGGCGGCGTGACCGAGCTCGTGCGGGCCGGCTACGAGACCCTCGTCGACGGCGGCTACGACCCACGGCTCGCCTACTTCGAGTGCATGCACGAGCTCAAGCTGATCGTCGACCTCATGTACGAGAAGGGCATCGCCGGGATGCGCTACTCGATCTCCAACACGGCCGAGTACGGGGACATGACCCGCGGCAGCCGCGTGATCAGCGACGCCACGCGCGAGGCGATGAAGAAGATCCTGGCCGACATCCAGTCCGGCGACTTCGCCCGCGAGTGGATCGCCGAGAACCGCGCCGGCCAGGAGAACTTCAAGCGCATGCGCGACGAGCAGTCGCGCCACCAGGTCGAAGTGGTGGGCAAGGAGCTCCGGGCACAGATGGACTGGATTGACACGGAGTTCAGCGAGTGAGCACCCTGGCGGCACGCGCGCTTCGCCCGAGTGCCGCCAGCGCGCTCCACTCGCCTCAGTAGCAGCAGGCGCTTCGCTAACCTCCACCGCCAGCCGCCGTAACTGGCGCTTTTAGGTGGACAACCACCGGGGAGCGGCGGCCGTGACCGCGCCGCGCGCCTGGGCATGTAGATCCCGATACCTTCGAGGAGCCCGCATGACCCAGACCGTGGTGAAGATTCCCGACCATCTGAAGCCCGCCGACGGGCGCTTCGGCTCCGGCCCCTCGCGCGTGCGGCCCGAGCAGCTGCGGCATCTGGCGGACGACGGCGCGGCGGTGATGGGGACCTCGCATCGCCAGAAGCCGGTCAAGGAGCTGGTGGCCCGAGTGCGCGGCGGGCTGGCCGACCTCTTCGACCTGCCCGACGGCTACGAGGTCGCCCTCGGCAACGGAGGCACGACCGCGTTCTGGGATGCCGCCGCCGCAGGACTGGTTCGAGAGCGGGCGCTGCACCTGGCCTTCGGAGAGTTCTCCTCGAAGTTCGCCTCCTGCACCCGTGAGGCGCCCTTCCTGCATGACCCGCTCGTGATCGAGGCACCGGCCGGCGACGCCCCCGAGCCGCGCTCGGACCCGAGCGCCGACGTGATCGCGTGGGCGCACAACGAGACCTCCACCGGCGTGATGGTGCCGGTCACCCGGCCGCAGGATGCAGACGACGCCCTGGTTCTGATCGACGCGACGAGCGGTGCCGGCGGCCTGCCGGTCGACGTCCGCGAAGCCGACGCCTACTACTTCGCGCCCCAGAAGGGCTTTGCCTCCGATGGCGGGCTGTGGCTGGCCCTCCTCAGCCCGGCCGCTCTACAGCGCATCGAGGAGATCGCGGCCGAACGCCCGACCGCCACAGGCCAGGCACGTTGGATCCCGGAGTTCCTCTCGCTGAGGACTGCGCTCGAGAACTCGCGCAAGGACCAGACCTACAACACGCCGGCGATCGCCACGCTGTTCCTGCTCGTCGAGCAGCTCGAGTGGATGCAGGCTCAGGGGGGCCTCGATGCCATGGTGCAGCGCACCCGAGATTCCTCGCAGCACCTCTACGGGTGGGCGGAGGCCCACGAGCGGGCGGAGCCGTTCGTCAGGGACCCGGCCAAGCGCTCGCTCGTCGTCGGCACGATCGACTTCACCGATGACGTCGACGCTGCCGGGATCGCGTCCACGCTGCGGGCGAACGGAATCGTCGACGTCGAGCCGTACCGGAAGCTGGGCCGCAACCAGCTGCGCGTGGCGATGTTCCCGGCCACGGACCCGCTCGACGTTCAGGCGCTCACGGGCTGCATCGACTACGTCCTCGAGAGCCAGTCGTGACGCGCGTCCTGGTGGCGGAGAAGATCGGCGAGTCCGGTCTCGAGCTGCTACGCCGGCACTTCGAGGTGGATGTGGCCACCGACTGGAGCCGGGAGGACCTGGCGTCGCGGATCGAGGGCTATGACGGCATCCTGATCCGCTCGGCTACCAAGCTCGACGCAGACCTGCTGGCCCGGGCCGAGAAGCTGCGAGCTGTGGGCCGCGCCGGCGTCGGCGTCGACAACGTCGACGTGCAGGCCGCGACCAAACGGGGGATCGTGGTTGCCAACGCGCCGCAGTCGAACGTCATCACCGCGGCCGAGCACACGATGGCGCTGCTGCTGGCGCTGGCCCGCAACATCCCGCAGGCGCACGCGTCGCTGACCTCGGGCAAGTGGGAGCGCTCGAAGTTCTCGGGCGTCGAGCTGTACGAGAAGACGCTGGGCATCCTGGGGTTCGGCCGGATCGGCCAGCTCGTGGCGCAGCGGGCGCGGGGCTTCTCCATGCGCGTTGTGGCCTTCGATCCTTATGTCGGAGCCGAGCGCTACCGGGAGCTGGGGGTGGAGCAGGCCGCCACCTCCGATGAGGTCTACGCCGCTGCCGACTTCCTCACGCTGCACCTGCCCAAGACGCCGGAGACAGAGGGGTGGCTGGACGCCGAGGCGCTGACCAAGTGCAAGGACGGTGTGCGGGTGCTGAACGTCGCTCGCGGGCCGCTGGTCGTCGACGAGGACCTCAAGGCGGCGCTCGACTCCGGCAAGGTCGCGGGCGCGGCGCTCGACGTTTTCCGCTCCGAGCCGGTGACCGAGCATCCGCTGTTCGGTTATCCCAACGTGATCCTCACGCCGCACCTTGGTGCCTCCACGGCCGAGGCGACCGACCGCGCGGGCTACCAGGCTGCCGAGCAGGTGGTGGCGGCCCTGACTGGTGGCGTGGTGACGAGCGCAGTCAACGTCCCCGCGATCCCGCCCGAGGACATGGAGGTGCTCGGTCCGTTCGTGCCGCTGTGCCGCTCGCTCGGCCGGATCGCCGTCGAGCTGGCCGCGGGCTCGTCGATCGACCGGGTGCAGAGCGAGTTCCTGGGCCGGATCGCCGAGCACGACACCCGGCTGCTCTCGATCCAGGTCCTGCTCGGCGTCCTGCGCGGCCACACCGAGGAGGAGGTCAACGAGGTCAACGCGCCGGCCATGGCCGACGAGCGCGGGATCGAGGTCGAGGAGACCAAGCGCAGCCAAGCGCGCGACTACACCGACCTGATCAGAGTCAGCATCGCCGGCGGCGGAGAGCGGGTGCGGGTCGTGGGCACGCTGATCGGCCAACGCAACCGCGCCCACCTGCTGGAGGCGTGGGGCCAGCGGTTCGACGTCCAGCTCGAGGGTCAGATCACGCTCTTCCGCTACCGGGACATCCCCGGGATGATCGGCCGCGTGGGCACGGTGTTCGGCGAGAACGGCATCAACATCGTCTCCGCGGCGGTGGGGCGCCAGAGCGACGACGGCGAGGCCGACCAGCATGCACTGGCAGTGATGGCGGTCACCACCGACACCGCCGTGCCGCCCGAGCTGGTGGAGGAGATCGTGGCCGGCGAGGGGTTTGTGGCCGGCCGCACCGTCACGCTGTAGCCGGCGACCGCCGTCACACCGCGCGTGCGCGAAGCGCTAGGTTGCGCTCGATGCGCGCGGTCGTCATCACCCGGCATGGGCCGCCGGAGGTACTTCAGGTGCAGGATCGTCCCGACCCGCGGCCTGGACCGGGCGAGGTGCTGATCGATGTCAAGGCCGCCGGCATCAACTTCGCCGACCTGATGGCGCGGATCGGCCTCTATCCCGACGCGCCCAAGCCGCCCTGCGTCGTCGGCTACGAGGTCGCCGGGGTGATCAGCGCCACGGGGGAGGGCGTGGAGGGGCGCCTTGGCGCCGGTCAGCGCGTGATCGCGCCGGTGCGCTTTGGCGGATACGCCGAGCGGGCCGTTGCTCGCGCCGACGGCGTCATCCCGCTGCCCCAGGAGTTGAGCTTCGAGGACGGGGCTGCGATCCCGATCAACTACGCGACGGCGTGGGAGGCGCTGGTCCGCGCGGCCAACCTGCACGCGGGCGAGCGCGTGCTGATCCAGGCCGCGGCAGGCGGGGTCGGGATCGCTGCCACGCAAATCGCCAAGCGCGCCGGCGCCGAGGTGTGGGGCACGGCCTCGCCGGCCAAGCACGAGACGATCCGCGGCTTCGGTGTCGACCATCCGCTCGATTACACCCGGCGGGGATGGGAGCGCAGCGTTCCCAAGCTCGACGTCGTGATGGACGCCATCGGCGGGGCGAGCTTCCGCCGCAGCTACAAGCTGCTGCGCGCCGGTGGCCGGCTCGTGTGCTTCGGCGCCTCCGGCGTCGTCTCCGGGGAGCGCCGCAACCTGATCGCCGCGGCCAGGACTGCGGTGCGGATGCCCCGCTTCAATCTGATCAAGCAGATGTCCGAGTCGAAGTCGGTGATCGGCTTGAACGTGCTGACGATCTGGGACGAGTTCGAGTCCGCCGAGCGCTGGACGATCCCGCTCTCGCGGCTGCTGGCCGATGGGACGATCCAGCCGGTCGTGGCCGAGGCCTTCCCGTTCGAGCGTGCGGGCGAGGCGCACAGCTTCATCAGCCAGCGCCGCAACGTCGGCAAGGTGGTGCTGGTGCCGTGACCGACGTCGCGCTCGGCAGCCCTCCCGCCGCCCACGCGCGCGCGCTGGACGCGAGCACGATGTGCGAGGCGTTCCAGATCACGGCCTCCGAGCGCCTGGACCAGGTCGCTCTGCGGACGCTCGGCGACGCCGTCTCGATCACCTTCGGCGAGTACGCCGAGCGCGTACGACGGCTGGCCGCAGGGCTGCACGCGCTGGGGGTCGGGCGGGGCGACACCGTCGCCTTCATGCTCACGAACCGTCCCGAGTTCCACCTCCTCGACACGGCCGCGATGCATCTGGGGGCGACCCCGTTCTCGGTCTACAACAGCTCCTCGACCGAGCAGATCGCCTATCTCCTCGGCGACGCCGGCAACCGCGTGATGGTGGTCGAGGCCGGCTTCCTCGAGCGGGCGCTCCCGGCGATCGAGCAGACCGGCGGGGTGGAGCACCTCGTCGTGCTCGACGGCGGCCACGTGGATGCGATCTCGCTCGAGGAGCTCGAGGCCGCCGATCCGCCCGGCGGCTTCGACTTCGAGTCCACCTGGCGAGCGGTCGACGCCGGCGACGTGCTCACGCTGATCTACACCTCGGGCACGACCGGGCCGCCCAAGGGCGTGCAGCTCACCCACGCCAACGAGCTGGCCGAGGCCCGGGCCCTGGCAGCGGAAAGCGACTGGCGCGAGCCGGGCGGGGTGATCGTCTCCTACCTGCCGCTCGCGCACATCGCCGACCGCGGGCTGACCCACTACGGACAGATGATCTGGGGCCATACGATCACGACATGCCCGGAGCCGACACAGGTCTTCGCGCACGTGGCCGACGCCCGCCCGACCAGGTTCGGCGGCGTGCCGCGCGTGTGGGAGAAGCTCAAGGCGGCCCTCGAAGCCGGGATCGCCACCGAGCCCGACGAGCGAAAGCGCAGCGCTACCACCCAGGCGATCGAGCTGGGGCGCCAGCGCGTCCGCGCGCAGCAGGCCGGCGAGGCCGTGGCTCCCGAGCTCGAGGCGGCCTGGCAGCGGGCCGACGCGCGGATCTTCGCTGAAATCCGCCAGCGGCTGGGGTTCGAGCGCTGCGAGTCCTACATCATCGGGGCTGCGCCCGCCCCGCGGGACGTGTTCGAGTTCTTCGCCGCCATGGGGATCGAGATCTGCGAGGTGTGGGGGATGTCCGAGCTGGCCAACGTGGCCACCGTGGTGCCGCGCGAGCGGATCAAGTTCGGCACGGTCGGACGGCCGCTTCCGGGGGTCGAAGTGAGGATCGCGGCCGACGGCGAGATCCTGGTGCGCGGACCGACGCTGATGGCCGGCTACCGAAACCAGCCGGAGAAGACGGCGGAGGCGGTCGACTCAGACGGCTGGCTGCACACGGGCGACATCGGCGAGCTCGACGAGGACGGCTTTCTGAAGATCGTGGATCGCAAGAAGGAGCTGATCATCAACGCCGCGGGCAAGAACATGTCCCCGGCCAACATCGAGCAGCATCTCAAGGCCGCGAGCCCGCTCATCGGCCAGGCGATGGCGATCGGCGACCGGCGCCCCTACAACGTTGCGCTGGTCGTGCTCGACCCCGACGCCGTGGCGGCGTTTGCAGCTCAGCACGGGCTGGCCGACTCCTCTCTCGAGGCGATGGCGCGAGATCCCGCCGTCCGTGAGGAGGTGACGGCGGCGATCGAGCGCGCCAACGCCCAGCTCAGCCGCGTCGAGCAGATCAAGCGCTTCGACATCCTCCCCTGCGACTGGCCGCCGGCCGGCGACGAGCTGACGCCGACGATGAAGCTCAAGCGGCGCCCGATCGCCGAGAAGTACGCCGGGCAGATCGAAGCTCTGTACGCGCCCACGCGGTCACACCGGCCGCTCTGATGCCGCCGATCCTCGACACCGCGAGTGCCATCGAGCTGCGTGCACTCCGGGCGGCAAGCATGTGCGAAGCGTTCCAGATGACGGCGGCCGACCGAGCGGACCAGGTCGCGCTGCGGACGATCGGCGATGGCATCTCAATCACGTTTGGCGAATACGCCGGACGCGTCCGGCGCCTGGCGGGAGGCCTTCACTCACTTGGGCTCTGTCGGGGCGACACGCTCGCGTTCATGCTCACCAACCGGCCTGAGTTCCACCTCCTGGATACCGCGGCGGTGCATCTCGGCGCCGTGGTCTTCTCGCTCTACAACACCTCCACGACCGAGCAGATTCGAGACCTCCTCGACCGTGCAGACGCGCGCTTGGTGGTACTCGAGGCGGCGTTCCTGGAGCGGGCGTTGCCGGCGATCGCGCAATCCGAGACCGTCGAGCGGCTGATCCTGCTCGACGGGAGCCACCAGGACGCGATCTCGCTCGACGAGCTCGAATCCGCCGAATCCGGGGACTTCGACTTCGAACGGACATGGCGGTCGCTCGGGCCAGACGATGTGCTCACGCTGATCTACACCTCGGGGACCACGGGGTCGCCGAAGGGCGTGCAGCTGACGCATCGAAACCTGCTCGCCGAGTTCCGGGCCATCGATGCCGCGGAGGACTATCCGCACGAGCTCGAGATGTCCATCTCCTACCTACCGATGGCTCACGTCGCCGAGCGAGCGTTGAACCACTACGCGCAGATGGTCTGGGGCCAGACGATCACCACGTGTCCGGATCCGCTGCAGCTGTTCGCGCACATGCTCGATGCCCGCCCGACGCGGTTCGGCGGCGTGCCGCGCGTGTGGGAGATGCTCAGGACGGCGATCGAGGCCGGCATTGCTCATGAGGGCGACCAAGACAGGCGTGAGGCGATCCGGGAAGCGATCGAGGTCGGTCTGCGCAAGGTCCGCCTCGAGCAGGGTGATAAGCCGGTACCGGCCGACATCCAAGCGCAGTGGAACCGAGCCGACGAGCAGATCTTCTCGAGGATCCGGGCCCAGGTCGGCCTGGAGCGGACAAACTGGACCACGATCGGAGGTGCGCCGGCCCCGCGTTCCGTGCTCGAATTCTTCGGCGCGATCGGGATCCCGTTGTACGAGCTCTGGGGAATGTCGGAGCTCTCGTGCGCGGCCACGCTGACGCGCCGTACAGAGGTTCGGTTCGGGACCGTCGGACGTCCGCTGCCCGGCGTGGAGGTCGAGCTGGATGAGGACGGTGAGATCCGCGTCCGGGGGGAGATCGTGATGCCCGGATACCGCGACGAACCAGCCAAGAGCGCCGAGGTGATCGACCAGGAGGGCTGGCTGCACACGGGCGATATCGGGGAATTCGACGATCACGGGAACCTCAAGATCATCGATCGCAAGAAGGAGCTGATCATCAACCTGGCCGGCAAGAACATGTCGCCGGCGAACATCGAGCGGGAACTCAGATCGGCCAATCCGCTGATCGGCCACGTGATCGTCATCGGCGACGACAGGCCGCACAACGTGGCGCTGATCGTGCTCGACCCGCTCACCTCTGGATTGTTTGCAGCCGAGCACCGCCTGCGCGGTGCTTCGCCTGCCGAGATGGCCAACGACCCGGCAATCTTGCGCGAGGTCAAGGCCGGAATAGAGCGGGCCAACCTGCGACTGAGTCCGCCTGAACAGATCAGACGCTTCCGCGTCCTTCCGTGCGAATGGGCGCCGGCGGGCGAGGAGCTCACGCCATCGATGAAGCTGAGGCGCAAGCCGATCGCCGCCAAGTACGCAGCCGAGATCGAAGCGCTCTACGGCGGCACGTAGCGCTTGCGCGGCCAGGAGCCGCTGCTAGTCTGTCGCGCGCATGGCGCTCTGCCTCGACCTTCGACTTCTTCTCCTCCCCCTCCGGGGGGAATAGCGCGCCGGCGGCCGCACGTAGCCGCGAACCAGCACCGAGAAGAAGCGAAGTTCGAGACCTGAAGGAGTGACGTGACCAAGCCAGAGGACCCAAACCGAGTACTGATCTTCGATACGACGCTGCGTGACGGCGAGCAGTCCCCCGGGATCTCGCTGAACACCCAGGAGAAGCTCGAGATCGCCCAGCAGCTGGCGCGCCTCGGCGTGGACGTGATCGAGGCGGGCTTTCCGATCACCTCGCCGGGTGACTTCGAAGCCGTGCAAGCCATCTCCCGCAGCGTCGAGGGCCCGGTGATCGCGGGTCTGGCCCGCACGCACGTAGCCGACATCGACGCGGCGTGGAACGCCGTGCGCGACGCCGAGCGCCCGCGGATCCACACCTTTATCTCGACGTCCGACATCCACATCCGCCACCAGCTGCAGACCACGCGCGAGGACGTGAAGGGGCAGGCGCGGGCGGCGGTGGCGCACGCCAAGGAGTACGTCGAGGACGTCGAGTTCTCGCCCATGGACGCCACGCGCGCCGATCTCGAGTTCACGGCCGAGGTGTGCCAGATCGCCATCGACGAGGGCGCGACGACGATCAACATCCCCGACACGGTGGGGTACACGATGCCCCACGAGTTCACGGCGTACCTGCAGAGGCTCTACGAGCTGCTCCCCGGCCTGCGGGACGTCGTGCTCTCCGTGCACTGCCACGACGACCTCGGCCTGGCCGTGGCCAACTCGTTCGCGGGGCTGATGGCCGGCGCCCGGCAGGTCGAGTGCGCCGTCAACGGCATCGGCGAGCGCGCCGGCAACGCCTCGCTGGAGGAGATCGTGATGCTGCTGCACACCCGGGCGGCTGACGTGGGCCTGCGGACCGGCGCGGTGACCCAGGAGATCGCGCGCACCTCGCGGCTCATCTCGCGCCTGACCGGCTACCCGGTCCAGCCCAACAAGGCCGTCGTCGGCCGGAACGCCTTTGCTCACGAGTCGGGCATCCACCAGGACGGCGTGCTCAAGGAGCGCACCACCTACGAGATCATGGACGCCACCACGGTCGGGCTTGAGACCAACTCGATCGTCCTGGGCAAGCACTCCGGCCGCCACGCGCTGCAGCAGGCGCTGGCCGAGCTCGGCTTCGAGCTGTCCGGCGGCGGCCTGAACACCGCCTTCAAGCGCTTCAAGGAGATCGCGGACAAGAAGAAGCAGGTCACGGCCATGGACCTCGAGGCGCTGGTCACCGACGAGCTGCGCGAGGAGCTGGCCGGCTACACGCTCGAATGGTTCGACGTCGAGGCCTCCTCGCGCCGGCCCCCGCATGCCACGGTCGGCGTGCGCACGCCGCAGGGCGAGCTCGCGCAGGGCTCGTTCACCGGCGACGGGCCCGTCGACGCCATCTTCCGGGCCATCAACGCCGCTGTCGGCTCGGACGCGCGCCTGCGCGAGTTCCGCGTCGACGCAGTGACAGGCGGGCAGGACGCGCTCGGCGAGACGTCGGTGGTGCTCGAGGTCGGCGGCATCGCGGGCTCCGGCCAGGGCGTCTCCACCGACATCCTCGAGGCGGCGGGACGTGCCTACGTGCGGGCGCTGTCGAACGCGCTCCGGCGCCGTGCGGCGGCGATGGAGGCCGCGCCGGAACCTGTGCCTGTCACGCCGTAGGGGCAGGAGCGAGCGGTCGCCCTGACCGCTCAGGGCGGCCGGCGTTCACGGACTGGCATGTGAGTAGGATCGCCCCGTGGCTCAGGGGGGCGATCCGCCTGACGAGATCCCGGCCGGCGGGCTAACCCGCCGCGGCCTGATCCAGGCCGGCGCGGTGGGCGCCGTCGGTGCCGCCGCCCTCGCCGATGACGCGGAGGCAGCGCGGGCGCGCCGCAGGCACGAGCACAAGCATCGCCACCACAGCCGACGTCCGTCCAGACGGGCCGACGTGCTCGTCGTCGGCGCGGGATTGTCCGGGCTGATGGCGGCTCGCAGAATCCGCGCAGCCGGCAGATCGGTGATCGTGCTCGAAGCCCGGGACCGGGTCGGCGGACGCACTTTGAACCACGCCCTGGGCGCCGGCAAGGTCGTCGAGGTCGGCGGCGAGTGGATCGGCCCCACGCAGGACCACCTGGCCGCCCTGGCCAAGGAGCTGGGGATCGGCACGTTCAAGACCTACAACACCGGCAACAACGTCTACCACGCCAACGGCACCATCCTGCCCTATGCCTCCGGGGGTCCGCTCGGCCCCGTGCCCCCCGATCCGACCGGAGCCGCGGACGCCGAGAAGGCGATCCTTCAGATCAACCAGATGGCCGCCACGGTCCCAGTCTCGGCGCCGTGGACAGCCGCGCAGGCTCAGGCCTGGGACAGCCAGACGGTTGAGAGTTGGAAGCAGAGCAATCTGGCCACCCCCAACGGCAAGGCGCTGCTCGACGCCGGCATCAGCGCCGTGTTCGCCGCCGAGCCACGTGACCTCTCGCTGCTGTTCGGCCTGTTCTACGTGGCATCGGCCACCAACGAGTCGACGCCGCCGGACATCAACCGGCTCTTCAATACGCCCAACGGCGCCCAGGACTCACGCTTCGTCGGCGGCTCGCAGCTGATCTCGCTCAAGATGGCGAGCCAGCTCGGGTCCCGGATGCTCCTCAGTCATCCCGTCCGCGCGATCGAGCAATCCGGCTCTGGCGTGAGGGCTCTGTGCGACCACGCCAGCTTTCACGGCAAGCATGTGATCGTCACCGGCCCGCCGTCGATCACCGCCCTGATTCGCTACGAGCCCGCGCTTCCGTTCCTACGCGCGCAGCTCACCCAGCGCTATCCCCAGGGCAGCGTGATCAAGGTCGAGGCGGTCTACAGCCGCCCCTTCTGGCGCGATCACGGCCTAACCGGGCAGGCCGTGTCGCTGACCGGCCCGGTCAAGGTGACGTTCGACAACTCCCCGCCCGACGGCAGTCCCGGCGTGCTGCTCGGGTTCATCGAGGGGCAGGCCGCTCGACAGTACGGGCAGATGTCGGCGACCAGCCGCCAGGCGGCGGTGATCGACAACTTCGTCACCTACTTCGGCTCCGAGGCCCGCAATCCGACCTCGATCATCGAGATGAACTGGTCCGCCGAGCCCTGGACCCGCGGGTGCTACGTCGGCTATACGGCGCCCGGTGTGCTGCTCGACTACGGTCCGGCGATCCGCGCGCCGGTCGGCCGGATCCACTGGGCCGGCTCAGAGACCTCCGACTACTGGAACGGGTACATGGACGGCGCGGTGCGCTCGGGCGAGCGAGCGGCCAAAGAGGTCCTGGGAGAGCTGTGAGAGCTGATCAGCCGCGGTCTTCGGCCAGGGCCACGCCCTGCCGGTAGCCCGCGGCCAGTACCCGGCCGCGCGGCTCGCGGTCCATGAAGTTCGTGCCCATCGCCGCCGCGCACTCGAGGTTCGGGGCCACGGCCTGAACGGCGGCACCGCGGCGGCGGAGCACGAGCGCCTCGACGGAGACCGCCGAGCGCGCGACGCTCCGAACCACCCCGAGCACGGTCTGGCTGCCCGTGATGCTCGCCGTCGGGTTCAGGCAGAGCACGTGTGTCTCGCGTCTGGCGGGAGCGACGTCGAGGTTGGTCGCACTCCAGACACCGCCGTCGACGTACTCGCGCTCCCCGATCTTCGCCGGAGCGAACAGCCACGGCACGGTGCAGGAGGCGACCACGGCTTCGGCGACGCTGGCCCGCGGCGCGCCCGGGCTGCCGAACACGACCCGGCGGCCGGTCCGGCGATCGACCGCCACCACCCGCAGGCGGCCGTCGAACCGCGCTCCGGAGGCCTCGACGTGGCGGCGCAGGTCATCGAGGGTGGAGCTGGGGCGAGGCAGGCGCCTGAGCATCGCGGCGCGCACGACCGCACCCCCGGGCGCGGCCAGTCCGAGGGCCAACGGCGCGAAGGTCGAACCCGCGGCCATTGCCCAGGCGCCGGCGCGGCGGGCGGCGCCGATGGCCGCGGTAGCCAGGCCGCTCACCGGCTGCGGCGCCGCCACCTCGATATCGGTTCCGACGCTCGACGGGCGCCGCGGGGCGTTGCCCGCGACCAGGTGCGCAGCCACGATCGACCCGGCTGAGGTGCCGACGAAGTACTCGCATCCGCGCAGGTCGAAGCTGGCGGCGTCCTCGATCCCGGCGAGCACGCCCATCATCCACGCCTCGCCGAGCACGCCGCCACCCCCAAGCACGAGCACGTCGGGGAGCGTGAGCATGGGGGGCGATGCTATTGGGGGCTGGGGTTGGGGGGTTCGCGGAGGCCGGGGCGAGGCGTCGTTCGCTGGGGAGCCGGGGCGTCGCTCGCGGGGGGACCCGCGGCGGCCGGGCGTGTTCTTCGCCCCAACGCCCTCGCCCAGACCGAGCCTTGGGGGTTTGTGCATCCCATAGGTGCTCAAATCCCCAAAGCTCGTGTGGTGAGGAGGGTCTTGGGGAGTTGAGCAGGTCGGGTCCGCCCCCGGTCCGGGCACCCCGGCCGTCGGGTCCGCAGCCGTGAACGCACCCATTACTCGGCGTATGTGATTACATACGCTTGTATGACGCTAGTCGCCGATCCGCCCGCCCTCGGCCCGCGCGTTCGCGCGCTGCGCGAGGCGATGGACCTCTCGCTGCGCGACCTGGCCGAGCGCTCGGGCGTGAGCGCGCCGATGCTCTCGCAGGTCGAACGCGGCGAGACGAGCCCCACGCTGCAGGTCGCGGGACGGATCGCCGCCGGGCTGGAGCTCCGCCTGAGCCAGCTGCTGCGCCTCGACGAGGACGGTGCGGTCACGGTCGTGCGGGCGAGCGAGCGTCGCAAGGGCCCGAGCCGAGGGCGCGGGCACAGCTACGAGGTGCTCACCCCGCCCCTGCCCGGCCAGCGGGCCGAGCTCTCGCGGCACTGCCTGACCGCGGGAGCGGTCACCGGCGGGCCCGGCGACCCCCCGATGCACGAGCCCGGTGCCCGCGAAACCGCGCTGGTCGAGACCGGTTCGGTCCTGCTGCACTGCGATGGTCAGCGCCTGACGCTGCGGGCCGGCGACTGCGTCACCTTCGACGCCGATCTTCCCCACCATTTCGAGAACCCCGGACCCGAGGAGGCCTCACTGCTGGCCGTCGTCAGCGCAGGCCTACGGAGAAGCTGATGCCCAAGACCCTGTTCGACAAGATCTGGGAGGCCCACGAGGTCGCTCCCGGTCTGATCTACATCGACCTGCACCTCGTCCATGAGGTGACAAGCCCCCAGGCCTTCGACGGCCTGCGGCTGGCCGGGCGCCCGGTGCGCCGCCCTGACCGCACACTGGCCACGGCCGACCACAACGTCCCCACCGACGGAACGCCCGTGGCCGCGCGGATCCGCGACGAGCTCTCACGGGTCCAGGTGCAGACGCTCGAGCGCAACTGCGAGGAGTTCGGCATTCCCGTCTACTCGCTCGGCTCAGAGCACCAGGGGATCGTGCACGTGATCGGGCCCGAGCTGGGGGTGACCCAGCCGGGGATGACGATCGTCTGCGGCGACTCGCACACGGCCACGCACGGCGCCTTCGGCGCTCTGGCCTTCGGAATCGGCACGAGCGAGGTCGAGCACGTGCTGGCCACGCAGTGCCTGGTGCAGCAGAAGCCGGGGTCGATGCGCATCCGCTACGAGGGCGAGCTGGGCTTCGGCGTCACCGCCAAGGACCTGATCCTGGCCACGATCGGCCAGATGGGGGTGGCAGGGGCCGTCGGGCACGTGGTCGAATACGCAGGCCCCGCGATCGAGTCGCTCTCGATGGAGGGGCGGATGACGATCTGCAACATGACGATCGAGGGCGGCGGCCGGGCCGGGATGATCGCCCCCGACGAGACGACGTTCGAGTGGGTGATGGGGCGGCCCGGCGCGCCGAAAGACGTGCCCGAGCAGTGGCGGGGCCTGACGACCGACGCTGACGCGAGCTTCGACCGCGAGGTCCTCGTGGACGCCGGCGCGCTCAGCCCCATGGTCACCTGGGGCACGACGCCGGGGATGGTCGTTCCCGTGACCGAAGCGGTGCCCCAGCCCGAGTCAGAGCAGGACGAGCGGGCGCTCGAGTACATGGGCCTCCAACCCGGCGTCCCGATCGAGGAGATCAAGCTCGACCGCGTGTTCATCGGGTCCTGCACGAACTCACGGATCGGAGATCTGCGCGCCGCGGCAGAGGTCGTGAGTGGCCACAAGGTGGCCGAGGGCGTCTACGCGATGGTCGTACCGGGCTCCCAGCAGGTAAAGGCGCAGGCCGAGCACGAGGGACTGCACGAGGTGTTCCGGCGCGCAGGCTTTGACTGGCGCGGCGCGGGATGCTCGATGTGCCTGGGGATGAACCCGGACATCGCCGCCCCCCGCGAGCGCGTGGCCTCGACCTCGAACCGCAACTTCGAGGGCCGCCAGGGCCGGGGCGCCCGCTCGCACCTGGTCTCGCCGCAGATGGCGGCGGCGGCGGCGATCGAAGGCCGCTTCGTCGACATCCGGGGGTGGCGCTCGTGAGGGCCATCGAGACGATCACGGGTCAGGTCAGCGTGCTCGCCCGCGACGACATCGACACCGACCAGATCATCCCCAAGCAGTTCCTCAAGCGTGTCGAGCGGACGGGCTTCGGCGAATTCCTGTTCTACGACTGGGCCAAGGAGCCCGGTTGGGAGCTCCCGCGCAACCCGATCCTCGTCGCCGGGCGCAACTTCGGCTGCGGGTCGAGCCGCGAGCACGCCCCCTGGGCGCTGGAGGACTACGGCTTTCAAGCCATCATCGCGCCGAGCTTCGCCGACATCTTCCGCTCGAACTGCACGAAGATCGGGCTACTCCCGGTGCAGCTGCGCGCGGAGGATTGCGCCGCGATCCGCGAGGCGGGGGAGGCGCAGGTCGACCTGGCAGCGCAGGAGGTCCGCTGGCCGGGCGGCACGGCCGGGTTCGAGATCGATCCCGAGGTCAAGCACCGGCTGCTGAACGGCCTGGACGACATCGCGCTGACGCTCGAGCAGGGTCCGTCGATCGACGCCTATGAGCACTCGCACGAGCGCCCCGGGCCGGTGACGACGGCGCTGTGAGTGCGGGCGCGCGCGACTGGGACGCCGCCAGCTACGACCGCATCTCCGATCCACAGTACGGGTGGGCGCTCGAGCAGCTGGAGCGCCTGGAGCTGGCCGGGGACGAGGTGGTTCTGGACGCCGGGTGCGGATCGGGCCGGGTCACCGCGCTACTAGCGAATCGACTGCCTCGCGGGCGGGTTTACGCGGTCGACGTGGCACCCTCGATGGTCGATCATGCGCAGGCTGCGCTGGGCGAGCGGGCGACGGTGTTCTGCCAGGACCTGGTGGATCTCTCGCTGCCCGAGCCAGTCGATGCGATCTTCTCCAACGCGACCTTTCACTGGGTCCCAGATCACGATGCCCTGTTCGCGGCGCTGGCCGGGGCGATGCGCCCGGGCGGCCAGCTCGTCGCCCAGTGTGGGGGCCGCGGCAACATCGACACCTTCCGTCAGACGGCGGATGCAGTGGCCGGCGAGCCGCCGTTCGCCGACTATTTCGCCGACTGGAAGCGGCCGTGGAACTACGCCACCGCGGAGGAGACCGCGGAGCGCCTGGAGCGCGCCGGCCTCGCCGATGTCCAATGCTGGCTCGAGCCCAAGTCCGTGACGCCGTCCGATCCACGCGCTTTCGTGCGCACCGTGTGCCTGGTGCGCCATCTCGATCCTCTGCCCGCCGAGCTGAGGGAGCCGTTCGTCGAGGAGGTGCTGCGCCGCGCCGGTGAGCCGCTGGTGCTGCAATATGTCCGGCTGAACATGACGGGGCACCGAGTTTGAAGCACAACAGAGCGATCGCTGCGCTCGCCTGCCTTGCCGGCGCGGCGGGACTAGCGCTGCCCGGCGAGCTGAGCGGCGCGAAGGCAGCTGCGCCGCCGCCGCCGCTGCCCGTCTACTTCACGCTCGGCAGCGGCGGAGTGCGGGTGCCGTCGTCCTTCTTCGGGATCTCCACCGAATACGACCAGCTCGTCTCATACGAGAAGGAAGGCGCGCCGTTCGACCGCGCTCTCTCGCTGATTCGCCCTGAGGACGGCACACGGATGCTGCTGCGGATCGGCGGCAAGTCGGCGGATCACACGTTCTGGCAGACCGCGCCGACGAAGTACCCCCGGCAGGTGATCAAGCTTGGACCGACGTGGATGAACGGGCTCGCGGACCTGGTCAGGCGCGACAGCCTGCGCGTGATGCTCGACCTGAATCTGGCCGTGCACTCGCCCTCGCTCGAGGCGACATTTGCAAAGGCTGCGCAGCAGGCGCTGCCGGCGGGACGGCTGGTGGGACTGGAGATCGGCAACGAGCCCGACCTGTACTGGCGCCAGCCGTGGCTCGAGAAGTCCCGTCTGGACAGCTCGACGAAGACGACGCCGAATAACTGGACCGTGAACTACTCGCCGGCTGACTACCGGCGGGACTACACCTCCTACGCCCGCACGCTCATGCCGCGGATCCACGGCGTCCCGCTGGGGGGTCCCGAGATCATCTCCAACAAGGCGCCTTGGCTGAGCTCGATCGAGGGGCTGGGCGGTTTCGACCCCGGTTTCATCACGATCCACCGATACGCATCCTCGAACTGCTGGCCGAAGACCTCGCCGTGGTATCCGACGATCGCGCTGATGCTGCGCGAAGGCTCCTCGGCCGGGTTGGCCAACTCGGTGCGGACCGCCGTCGCCTTCGCCCATGCCCGCCACGAGGCTCTGAGGCTGACCGAGGTCAACTCCATCAGCTGCGGCGGAAACCCTGGCGTCGCGAACACCTTCGCGATCGCGCTCTGGGCCCCCGACGCGCTGTTCGAGATGGTCAGAGCCGGGGTCGACTCGGTGAGCTGGCACATCCGCCCGGGGCAGCTGAACGCTCCCTTCCTGCCGAATGGCAGCGGGATCCAGCCGATGCCAGAGCTCTACGGCCTGGCCCTGTTCGCCCAGATGGTGCGTCCCGGCGCCGAGGTCATGAATGCGAGCGTTTCATCCGCCCTGCACGTCAAGGGCTGGGCGATCCGCACGCCGCAGGGGCTGCGGGTGCTCTTGATCAACAAGGGCGCGCGGGCAGGGACTGCCTCCCTGCGGCTGGGCACGGGGTCGGCGCCGGCTTTCGTGCGCCGCCTGGAGGCGCCGAGCGTCATCTCCCGTAACGGCATCACCTACGGCGGCCAGACGATCGGGTCGGACGCCCGCTGGCACGGCCGGCTCAAGACCGCGACGATCAAGGGCAGCGGCGGCGACTACAGCCTCTCCCTGCCCGGCTACAGCGCCGCGCTCGTGAGCGTCTGGCGCTAGCCCGCCGTGGCCCACCGCATCGTTCTCTTGCCCGGCGACGGGATCGGGCCCGAGATCATGGCGCCGGCGACGCAGGTCCTCGACGCCGTGGCTCCGGGCCAGCTCGAGTACGAGAGTCATCTGTTCGGCGGCGCCTCGATCGACGAGCACGGCACGGCACTGAGCGACGAGACACTCGCCGCCTGTCGTGACGCAGACGCGGTGCTACTGGCCGCGGTCGGCGGACCGAAGTGGGACACGACTGATCCCTCGAAGCCCCGCCCCGAGCAGGGGCTGCTGGGCCTCCGCCAGGCGCTTGGCCTGTTCGCCAACCTGCGACCGGTCCGGCCGCTGCCGGCCCTGTATGACGCCAGCCCGCTGCGGCGCGAGATCATCGAGCGCACCGACCTGTTGGTCGTACGCGAGCTCACCGGCGGGATCTACTTCGGCGAGAAGACGCGCAGCGACGTCGCCGCCTCCGATGTCTGCGTCTACACGCGCGGAGAGATCGAACGCATCGCGCGGGTGGCCTTCCGCTCGGCGCGGTCCCGAGTCACCAGCGTGGACAAGGCGAACGTGCTCGAGACGAGCCGCCTGTGGCGCGAGGTCGTCCACAGGCTGCACGGAAGCGAGTTCCCCAACATCGAGCTCGAGCACCTGCTGGTCGACAACGCCGCGATGCGTCTCGTGGGCGCGCCCCGGCACTTCGACGTGATCCTCACCGAGAACATGTTCGGCGACATCCTCAGCGACGAGGCGGCCATGCTCACCGGCTCGATCGGGATGCTGCCGAGTGCGTCGCTGGGGGAGGGGGGGCCAGGACTGTTCGAGCCCGTGCACGGATCGGCGCCTGACATCGCGGGCACGGGCGCGGCCAATCCGCTGGCCATGTTCCTCTCGGCAGCGTTGATGCTCCGGCACGGATTCGGTATGGAGCCGCAGGCGGCGGCGGTAGAATCGGCCGTCGACCGGGCGCTGACCAATGGTCTGCGGACCCCGGATCTGGGCGGGCAGGCGACGACGGAGCAGGCCACCCGAGCAGTCCTCGATCACCTCTAGAACCACTAGGAGCCGTGCACGTGGAACAAGCGGACCTCATCTGGCACAACGGAGAGCTGGTTGCCTGGGAGGACGCCAAGGTGCACGTACTCACGCACGGTCTGCACTACGGAACCGGAGTGTTCGAAGGCGAGCGTGCGTACGCGACCGACCGTGGGCCGGCCATCTTCCGCCACCACGATCACCTCGAGCGGCTGTTCAAGTCGGCCGAGCTCTACTACATGCCGATCCCCTACACGCTCGAGGAGCTGCGAAGCGCCACGCACGAGCTGATCGCCGCCAACGGACTGAACGAGTGCTACATCCGCCCGATCGTCTTTCGCGGCTACGGCCAGATGGGGCTCTACCCCCTGGACGCCCCGGTCGAGGTCTCGATTGCGGTCTGGCCGTGGGGCGCCTACCTCGGCGAGGAGGGAAAGCAGCTGGGCATCCGGGCCAAGGTCTCGAGCTGGCGGCGGATCCCGCACGACTCCCTGATCCCGCACGCCAAGGCCTCAGGGCAGTACCTAAACAGCGTTCTGGCCAAGGTCGAGGCTTCGAAGGCCGGCTATCAGGAGGCGATCCTGCTCGACTCGCATGGCTTCGTGTGCGAGGGGTCGGGCGAGAACATCTACGTCGTCCGCGAGGGGCGGGTCCACACGCCGCCGCAGACCGCCGGGATCCTCGACGGCATCAGCCGCAAGTCGATTCTGGAGATCGCCCGCGACCGGGGACTCGAGGTGGTCGAGCGCGATCTGGCCCGGGCCGAGCTCTACCTGGCCGACGAGGTCTTCCTGTCAGGCACGGCGGCCGAGCTCGTGCCCGTCAGGGAGATCGACGACCATCTGGTCGGCAGCGGAGAGCCCGGCCCCGTCACACGTCAGCTCCAGCAGGTGTTCGATGACGCCCTGCACGGGCGCGAGCCCCGCTACGCCGACTGGCTCGACGTCGTGAAGCTGCCCAGCAGGGCGCTGTGACCAAGATCGAGCTGTACGACACCACGCTGCGCGACGGCATGCAGGGCGAGGGCATGTCGCTCTCAGCGCAGGAGAAACTGCTCGTCGCCCATCGCCTCGACGATCTGGGGATCGACGTGATCGAGGCGGGGTTTCCGGATTCGAACCCCAAGGAGCTCGAGCTGTTCGAGCTGCTGGCGCGGGAGCGCTTCGCCCACGCGGTCCTCGCCGCCTTCGGGATGACCCGGCGCCGCGGGGCGGCGGCCGAAGACGACGCAGGTCTGCGCGTGCTCGCGGAGTGCGTCGCGCCCGTGTGCACGCTGGTGGGCAAGAGCTGGGGGCTCCACCTGGAGAAGGTGGTCAAGGTCGACCGCGAGGAGAACCTCCGGATGATCGCCGACTCGGTGGCCTTTCTCGTCGCCCAGGGCAAGCGCGTGATCTACGACGCCGAGCACTTCTTCGACGGCTTCGATGATGACCCCGCCTACGCGCTTCGCTGCCTCACCACAGCGGCGGAAGCCGGAGCCGAGAGCGTGGTCTGCTGTGACACCAACGGTGGCACGCTTCCGGACAAGGTCGGCGTGACGATGGGCGTGGTGGCCGAGCAGCTGGCGGCGACCGGCGTGCAGGTCGGGATCCACTGTCACGACGACGGCGGGTGCGGGGTCGCCAACACACTGGCCGGCGTACAGCACGGCGCCACCCACGTGCAGGGCACGATGAACGGCTACGGCGAGCGGTGCGGCAACGCCAACCTGGTCACGATCATCCCCAACCTGCAGCTCAAGCTGGCCTACGAGTGCCTGAGCGCGGAGCAGCTGGCGATGCTGACTCCGACCTCGCATCTGCTCGACGAGCTGCTCAACTTCATCCCCGATGCAGACCAGCCCTATGTGGGGCGCAACGCGTTCGCCCACAAGGGCGGGATGCACGTAGCCGGCGTCGCCGCCGACCCCGCGACGTTCGAGCACGTCGATCCCGACCTGATCGGCAACCGGCGCGAGCTCCTCATCTCCGAGCTCTCAGGCAAGGGCACCGTGCTCGAGCGCGCCCGCGACGCCGGGATCACGCTCGACGAGGCGACCGCGACGCGCGTGGTCGACCACGTCAAGGAGCTCGAGCATCAGGGCTATCACTTCGAGGCCGCCGGCGGCTCGTTCGAGCTCCTGCTGCGCCGCGAGACGGGCGGCTATGAGCCACTGTTCACGCTCGAGTCCTGGCGGGCGATCGTCGAGAAGCGGGCCGACGGCAGGGTGGAGACCGAAGCCACGATCAAGATCTGGGTCGACGGCGAGCGCTACGTCAGGACGGCCGAGGGCAACGGTCCGGTCAACGCGCTCGACCGCGCGCTGCGCGACGCGCTGATCGAGATCCACCCGCACCTGAGGGACATCGACCTGGTCAACTTCAAGGTGCGGATCCTCGACGAGGCCAAGGGCACGGGCGCCGTCACGCGCGTCCTCCTGGACGCCTCCGACGGGGAGCAGACGTGGGGCTCGATCGGGGTCTCGGAGAACATCATCGAAGCCTCGTGGGAGGCGCTCGTCGACTCGCTCGAGTACGGGATGCAGCTGGCCGGCCTGCAAACCCGTCGCGCCACCGCTTCCGGATCGTGAGCGACGCCGAGCGGGAGGAGATCCCGCTCGCCCGGCCGGTGGTCGGCGAGCGCGAGGAGCAGCTCGTGCTCGACGTCCTGCGCTCGGGGCGGCTGTCGCTCGGCCCCCGGCTGAAGGAGTTCGAGCGAGCGTTCGCCGACCGCGTCGGTGCTCGGCACGCCAGCGCGGTCTCGAGCGGGACCGCCGGGCTCCACCTGGCCCTGCGCGCCGTAGGCGTAAGCGATGGGGACGAGGTGATCACGAGCCCGTTCTCGTTCGTGGCCAGCGCGAACGTCGCCGCCTACGAGCGTGCGCGGCCCGTGTTCGCCGACATCGACCCCGTGACGTTGAACCTCGACCCGCACGCCACCGCGGCGGCGGTGAGCGAGCGCACGAGGGCGCTGCTGCCGGTTCACGTGTTCGGCTACCCGGCGGACGTTCCCGCGCTGGAGCAGCTCGGTCTGCCGATCGTCGAGGACGCCTGTGAAGCACTCGGGGCCGTGGATCCCGAGGGGGTGCCCGTGGGCGGGCGCGGCCATCCAGCGGTGTTCGGGTTCTATGCCAACAAGCAGATGACAACAGGGGAGGGGGGGATGGTCACCGTGGCCGACCCCGTCATCAAGGAGAGAGTGGACTCGGAACGCAACCAGGGACGGGCCCCCGACATGGGCTGGCTCGACCACGACCGGCTCGGCTTCAACTACCGGCTGTCGGACATCGGCTGCGCGCTCGGCCTTGCCCAGCTCGAGCGGCTGGACGAGATGCTGGCCGGGCGCGCCCGTGTCGCGTCGCTCTACCGCGAGGCGCTGGAAGGGACGGAGGATCTGCAGCTGCCGTGCCTGGACGCCGGCCAGGCACGCCGGGGCTGGTTCGTGTTCGTCGTTCAGCTGCCGCGCGAGGTCGATCGGGACGACACCGTGCGGGCGCTCGCGGCGCAGGGAATTCCCAGCAAGCCCTACTTCCCGGCCGTCCACCTGATGACCTACTACCGCGAGACCTTCGGACACCGGGAAGGGGAGTTTCCGGTGTGCGAGGAGGTGGCCGCGCGCTCGATTGCGCTGCCCTTCTTCCCCAAGATGAGCGAAGCCCAGGTCGGGCAGGTGGCGCAGGCGCTGCGCGCCGTCCTCGGGCGCTGAGCGAGAGCCTTCGGCCGCTCGGGGCGGGAGGGCGTCGGCTCCGGAGGCTCACCTAGTATGGCCGCTCGATGTCCCGCTTCAGCGAGCCTCAGCACTCCTCTTTCCGCCGGCTGAACGACTCCATCGGCTTCGACTGGCGACTGGCGCCCTACGACGTCCTGCAGTCCCGTGCCCACGCCGCGATGCTGTCCGGGCAGGGCATCATCACCGACGCCGAGCGGGAGGAGCTACATCGCGCGCTCGAGCAGGTCGAGCGCGAGCTCTCTGACGGAGCCTTCGCGTTCGTCGACGGCGACGAGGACATCCACATGGCGATCGAGCGCCGCGTCACCGAGATCGCCGGCGCCGTGGGGGGAAAGCTCCATACGGCGCGCTCACGCAACGACCAGGTCGCGACTGACATGGCCATGTTCGTACGGGCCCACGCCCAGCAGGCGGTCGAGTCGATCCGGGAGCTGGCCGCGACGCTGCTCGCCGCGGCCGAACGCCACCTCGACTGGCCGATGCCCGGCTACACCCACCTGCAGCGCGCTCAGCCGGTGTATCTGAGCCATCACCTGCTGGCCTACGTGTGGATGCTGGTCCGCGACCTCGACCGCTTTCTGGCCGTGATCTACGAGACCGGACCGTTGCCGCTGGGCGCCGGCGCACTGGCCGGCGTCAACTTTCAGACCGACCGTGGCCGCATGGCCGAGGAGCTCGGGTTCAGCTCGGTCTCGCCGAACTCCGTCGATGCCGTCTCCAACCGTGACTTCGTGCTCGACTACCTGGCCGCGGCCGCAACCTGCGCGACCCATCTCTCGCGCCTTGGAGGCGAAATCGTGTTGTGGTCGAGCGAGGAGTTCGGCTTCTGCGAGGTCGCCGACGAGTGGGCCTCGGGCTCCTCGATCATGCCCCAGAAGAAGAATCCCGACGCGGCCGAGCTTCTGCGGGCCAAGGCCCCGCGTGTCACCGCCCACCTGGTGGCCATGCACGGCGTGCTCCACGGGCTGCCGCTGACCTACAACAAGGACATGCAGGAGGACAAGGAGCATCTGTTCGACGCCGTGGACACGATCGAGCTGTGCCTCGCCGCGGCTCAGGGAATGGTTTCCTCGATCACCTTCCGCCGCGAGCGCCTGGCGGCGGCGGCCTCCGACGAGTTCCTCGCCGCGACCGACGTCGCTGATCTACTCGTCCGTCGCGGGGTCCCGTTCCGCGAGGCACACGGGATCGTGGCCGGCCTCGTGCGGACCGCGCTCGACCAGGGGGTGCCGCTCTCGCAGTTGAACCGTGCTCAGCTCTCCTCGCATTCACCGCTGCTCGACGACGAGTTCTACGCCGTGCTCGCCGACCGGGCCTGGCTCGAGTCGAAGGTGTCCGAAGGGGCCACCAGTCTCGACCGCGTGCGGGAGCAGCTCGAGCGGGCGCGCGCCGCGCTCGCCACCTAGTGGAGCCGGCGTTCTACGACCGTCCCGTGCCGGAGGTCGCGCGCGACCTGGTCGGGTGCGTGCTCACGCACGGCGATACGGCGGGGGTGATCGTGGAGACCGAGGCCTACCACGAGTCAGAGCCCGCCTGCCACGCCTTCATCGGCGTCCGGCCGCGCACCGAGGTCCTGTTCGGGCCGCCCGGACGCGCCTACGTCTACCGCTCCTACGGGATCCACGCCTGCCTGAACGCCGTAAGCGAACCCGAGGGTGTGGGGGCGGCGGTTCTGATCCGGGCGCTCGAACCCGTGGCCGGTGTCGAGGAGATGAAGCTGCGGCGCAGGCTCGATCGGCTGGAGAGCCTGTGCTCAGGACCGGGAAAGCTCACGCAGGCCCTGGGGATCTGGCTGGAGCTCAACGGCTCTGATCTGCGCCACGGCCCGATCGTGATCTCGCCGCCGTCCGAGGAGTGGCGCGAGGTGCCGGTGTCGGCCGACGAGCGGATCGGGATAACCAAGGCGGTCGAGCTGCCGTGGCGCTTCTGCGCCACCGGGAGCCGGTTCCTGTCCCGGCCGGTGCGCGGCGCGAGGCGGCGCCGAGCAGCGCGCTCAGCCGCCGCCTGAGAGACCGGCGCCCCCGGACCCGCCGGTCCCGCCTCCGCCACCACCGCCGGTCCCGCCTCCGCCGCCGGTTCCGCCTCCGCCGCCGCCGGTCCCACCACCGCCGCCACCGCCGGTTCCGCCACCCCCACCGGCGCTGCCGCCGCCACCGCCGGTTCCGCCTCCCCCGCCCGTCGCGCCGCCACCACCACCGCCACCGCCTGTCGCGCCGCCACCGCCACCGCCCGTCGCGCCGCCCGCCGAGCCGGTGCCGTTGCCGGCGCCCGAGGGCGAGCTGCTCCCGCCGCCAGCGGTCGTCGGAGCCACGACCGAGCCGCCGCCGCTGCCGCTCACGCCGGGGGTTGAGGTAGTGGTCGTCGTGGTGCTCCCGTGCTGGCTCGCCGCCTGCTCCGTGGCCAGGATCTGCAGCGCCTGGGTCATGAACGAGTGCCAGATGATCGCTGGGTAGGTACCGCCCTCGACCGGCGCGCCGTTGTAATCGGTGGCCATCGAGACGAGCTTCGTGGGGAACCCGACCCACACGGCCGTCGTGATCTGCGGCGTCCACCCGACGAACCAGGCGTCTCCATAGTTCGTGGTCGTCCCGGTCTTGCCCGCCACCACCACGCCGGGGATAGCCGCCTGGGTGCCGGTGCCGGACTGCACGACGCCCGTGAGCAGCGACTGCACGGTGGCAGCCACGGCGGCCGGGATGATCCGCTTGTAGGTCGGCTTGTCGACCAGCGTCTTGCCGCTGTTGCCGCAGACGTGCGGGGGGCAGTCGATCTGCGCGATTCCGGTCGGACCCTCCTGGGGCGTCCCCAGGCGTGGGTCATACACGCGGTATCCGCCGGTGGCGAAGGTCTCATAGGCGTGCGCCATGTCGACCGCCGTCACGCCCTCCTTGAGCCCGCCGAGGATCATCGCGTAGTTGTTCGAGACCGGTGAGCGGATGCCCATCCGGCGTGCCAGCTTGGCGATACGCCCGGTGCCCGTGTTGATGCCCACCTGCGAGTACACGGCGTTGTCCGAGACGGCGGTCGCGTCGGCGAGCGTGATCGGACCCGAATACGTGTTGCCGAAGTTGTGGACGATGAAGTGCTCTTTGCCGCCGCTGTTGGGGACGATGAAGTCCTGCGGGGCGGAGTCGATGATCGAGTCTGGGCCGTACTTGCCGAGCTCGAGTGCCATCGCCAGCGTGAAGGGCTTGAACGCGGAGCCAGGTTGGCGGTGCCCTTCGGTCGCCAGATTGAACGGCTCTCGCGCGAAGTCCTGGCCGCCGACCATGGCTCGGACTTCGCCCGTCTTGTTGTCGATGGCCACGAGCGACGCCGTCGGGAGGCCCGAACCGGCGGGAAGCTCGGAGCTCACGGCCTGTTCGGCCGCGCGTTGCATCTCGAGGTCGAGTGAGGTCCGGATCTTGAGCCCGCCATAGAAGGCGCGGTATTCGGCGACGTTTGCCGGGGTGCCATGCCCCAGGCCCAGCGCCGCCAGGATCTGCGGCCGCAGCCAACTCGTGAAGTACGGCGCCGCCGTCGGCTCAGCCGGCTGCTGGATGTCGGCCTCGGTCGGCAGCGGAGCCACGACCGCCTGGTCATATTCGGTCCGGTTGATGTAGTCCTGGGAGAGCATCTCCTTGAGGACGAGGTTGCGCCTGTCCTTCGCGGCCTGCGGGTGCACGGTGGGGTCAAAGTCCGCGGGCGAGGCGACCATGCCGGCCAAGAGAGCTGACTCGGCCGGCGTGAGCAGCGAGGCGCACTTCGGCAGGGAGCCGTCGCCGCAACCACCGGTCGTCGTGCCCGTGGTCGTCGTCGTGCCGGTAGATCCGCCTGCCGCGGCGGCGGGGTTGTAGCCGTGGACCTTGCCGAAGTACACGCGCGCGGCTGACTCGATCCCGTAGGCGCCGTTGCCGAAGTAGATCGAGTTCAGGTACTCGGTGAGGATCTTCGTCTTGCTCCACTTGCGCGTCAGGTGGTAGGCGAGTGCGGCCTCTCTGAGCTTCTCGAACACCGTCCGGTTGTTCTCCTCCGAGAGCGCGTTCTTGACGAACTGCTGCGCGATCGTCGACGCGCCCTGGCGGGTGCCGCCCGTGATGTCGGTCAGGAACGCGCGCGCGATGCCGCGGATGTCCACGCCGGGATCGCTCCAGAACCGCCGGTCCTCGATCGAGACGATCGCGCGACGCATCCACGGCGAGATCTGGGGGAAGGTGTCGATTACGGCGTCGTTGGGCGGCGCAAAGATCCCGATCGGCCGCCAGTGATCGTCGTAGAGGAAGGAGTTGGCCGCCTTCTTGTACTGCGCCCGGTTCTCCAGCTGCGGCAGGTCGGAGGCGACCGCCATCATCATCCCGAACACGGTCGAGATGAAGGCGAGCGTTCCGAGCCCGATGAGCAGCAGCGCCAAGCGCAGCTTGCGCAGCTTCGGCTTGCGTGGGCGGTCAGGACCGCCTGACCCCTCGCCGCCCCACCCGCCGCCCGGACCGCCCGGACCTCGACCTCCCCAGCCGTCGCCATCGGCCGGTTCGGACGGGCGACGTCCGAACCGTCGGCGTGATCGCTCGGGCGGTGCGAGCGGGATCGGCTCGCCGAGTCGTTCGCCCGGCGTGAGAATGTCGACGTCGTCGCTCATGCGATCGAGGCGGCCTGCGCGCCCGCGCGCGGCAGGAGCGCGGCATGACGAGGCCTTGCGCCCGGACGGCAGCGGGCAGGGTCCCGGCGGGGCGAGAGTCTAGCATTGGCCGCGGGGCCGTCCGCGTGCTCGACGGTCCGGTTTACGTGACTGCGCCACCCCTCGCAACCCCAGCCGACAAGGCCGCCTGGCTGACCCGAAACGCGGTGGACTGCCTGCCGGCGGGCGAGCTCGAGCGCAAGCTCACCGGCGATCGCGCGCTGCGGGTCAAGCTCGGGATCGATCCCACTGCCCCGGACATCCACCTGGGGCACACGGTCGTACTGCAGAAGCTGCGCGAGTTCCAGGACCTGGGTCACGTCGTCGTGCTCATCATCGGCGATTTCACCGCGCGCGTCGGGGACCCCAGCGGCCGCTCGGACACCAGGCCGGTGCTGAAGGCCGAACAGATCGAGCACAACGCCCGAACGTTTCAGGAGCAGGCGTTCTCCGTGCTCGACCGCGAGCGAGTAGAGGTGCGGCACAACAGCGAGTGGCTCGACATGGGGATGGACGAGCTCTTTCGCCTCGCCCGCACCGCCACCGTGGCCCAGATCATCGAGCGCGAGGATTTCGCCAAGCGGCTGCGCGCAGGCACCCCGGTGTCGATCCTCGAGCTGCTCTACCCGATGCTTCAGGGCTACGACTCGGTCGCCGTCCGCGCCGACGTGGAGCTCGGCGGGACCGACCAGAAGTTCAACCTCCTGCTGGCCCGCGATATCCAGCGTGCCTACGGCGTGCCCGAGCAGGTGGCGCTGACGATGCCAATCCTGCCCGGGCTCGACGGCGTGCGCCGGATGGCGAAGTCGCTTGGGAACTATGTCGGGGTCACGGAGCCCGCGGAGCAGATCTACGGCAAGGTGCTCTCGATTCCCGACGAGGCGCTCGAGACGTGGTACTCGCTGCTGACCGGTGCCGGCGCGCCGCGGGGCGAGGGTCCGCGGGACGCCAAGCGGGCGCTGGCGCGAGCGCTCGTAGCCAGGTTCCATGACGCCGTAGCCGCCCAGGCCGCCGAGGAAGCGTTTGACCGGGTCCACGTGCGGGGCGAGCTGCCTGCCGAAGTCCCGGTGGTGGAGTTCTCGAGTCCGGACGGCCAGGTCCATCTGCCGGCGCTGCTCGCCGCCGCGTTCGGGATCTCGACCTCGGAGGCTCGGCGGGGGCTGGTCCAGGGTGGGGTAAGGCTCGACGGCGACTCCGTGGGCAACGGCTCGCTCGACCTCGACGCCACGGCGGTCGACGGCAGGGTGCTTCAGCTCGGCAAGCGGCGCTTCGTGCGCGTGCGGATCGCGGAGCAGCCTTAGTGGCGGTCCACGGCGGGGTGCTTCGCCTCGAGACGCCCGGCAACGGGCACATCGTCGACATCACCGAGGGCGTGAGCAGCGTGGTGCGCACGGGCGGCGTTGAGCGTGGCGTGGCCGTCGTGTTCGGCGTCGGTTCGACGCTGGCCGTGACGACGATGGAGCACGAACCCGGCGGGGTAAAAGACCTGCAGGAGCTGCTCGACCGGCTGATCCCGGCTCACGGCAGCTACGAGCACAACCGGCGAAACCACGACACCAACGCCCACGCTCACCTGCGGGCGGCCGTGATCGGCCCGTCTGAGGCCGTGCCCGTCGTCGACGGGCGCCTCAGCCTGGGAACCTGGCAGCAGCTCGTGCTGATCGACTTCGACGATCGGCCGCGGGCGCGGACGGTGACGGTCCAGGTGGTCTCCTAGGAGCCGGGCCGCCGCCCTTCGCTCGCCGCGACCACGCCGTGGCCCACGGTATCCTTGTCTTCGCGGGCCATTTTCCGGCGCTCCTGCCGACGGCGAACGGTCCTCCCGGGGGCACGCCTGCGGCGCTATACTCGTCGGTCCGTCCCGGGGCCCATGCGGCCTCAGGCGTGCCTGCTCAGAGGGAATCCCCCTCCAGAAGAGGTACGGCGGTCTTTGAAAACTCAACAGCATGCGCACTATCGGCCGATCTCGGCCGACAAGTGTGTCCAGGTTCGTGCCGCCGTCCTCCCGGCCACATGCGTGGTCGAACCGGAGGTGGCGGCGCCAGAATTGACCCCGTCTTGCGCCCGAAGCCCGCTCGTGTACGCGGCGCTTCCTCGTGTGGCGCAAGGGCCTGAACCCACCAGGGGCAGGCCCAGGGTTTGCCCGCGCCGAGTCGCGATCAAAGTGTCGCGTTCGGAATGCGGGTTGTAATCCCTGACGACTCTTTGTGAGCGGTGATTGGCCCTGTGTCAGTCGCCGTGCAGTTCTTCACGGAGAGTTTGATCCTGGCTCAGGACGAACGCTGGCGGCGTGCCTAACACATGCAAGTGGAGCGACGAACCAGGCTTCGGCCTGGGGCAAAGCCGCGAACGGGTGAGTAACACGTGGGTAACCTGCCCCGATGATTGGGACAACCCGAGGAAACTCGGGCTAATACCAAATGTGCCCTCTGGCCATAAGGCCGCTGGGGAAAGGAAGCTTCGGCCTCCGCATCGGGATGGGCCCGCGGCCCATTAGCTTGTTGGTGAGGTAACGGCTCACCAAGGCGACGATGGGTAGCTGGTCTGAGAGGACGATCAGCCACACTGGGACTGAGACACGGCCCAGACTCCTACGGGAGGCAGCAGTGGGGAATCTTGCGCAATGCGCGAAAGCGTGACGCAGCAACGCCGCGTGGGGGAAGAAGGCCTTCGGGTTGTAAACCCCTTTCAGTTGGGACGAAGCTTCGCCGGTGAATAGCCGGCTGGAGTGACGGTACCTTCAGAAGAAGCCCCGGCTAACTACGTGCCAGCAGCCGCGGTAATACGTAGGGGGCAAGCGTTGTCCGGAATCATTGGGCGTAAAGAGCGTGTAGGCGGCTCGGTAAGTCCGCTGTGAAAGTCCAGGGCTCAACCCTGGAATGCCGGTGGAAACTGTCGAGCTAGAGTCCGGAAGAGGCGAGTGGAATTCCTGGTGTAGCGGTGAAATGCGCAGATATCAGGAGGAACACCAATGGCGAAGGCAGCTCGCTGGGACGGTACTGACGCTGAGACGCGAAAGCGTGGGGAGCAAACAGGATTAGATACCCTGGTAGTCCACGCCGTAAACGATGGGCACTAGGTGTGGGGGGTGTCGACTCCCTCCGTGCCGACGCTAACGCATTAAGTGCCCCGCCTGGGGAGTACGGCCGCAAGGCTAAAACTCAAAGGAATTGACGGGGGCCCGCACAAGCAGCGGAGCATGTGGTTTAATTCGACGCAACGCGAAGAACCTTACCTGGGCTTGACATGTTCCTGACAGCCGTGGAAACACGGTTTCCCTTCGGGGCAGGATCACAGGTGGTGCATGGCTGTCGTCAGCTCGTGTCGTGAGATGTTGGGTTAAGTCCCGCAACGAGCGCAACCCCCGTCGCATGTTGCCAGCATTTAGTTGGGGACTCATGCGAGACTGCCGGTGACAAACCGGAGGAAGGTGGGGATGACGTCAAGTCATCATGCCCCTTATGTCCAGGGCTACACACGTGCTACATTGGCGCGTACAGAGGGCTGCGATACCGCGAGGTGGAGCGAATCCCTTAAAGCGCGTCTCGGTTCG
>CAWFTL010000003.1:0-836705 GCA_963818815.1 uncultured Solirubrobacterales bacterium | reverse complement strand
GGTCTGGCTCGGCTACGAGGCGCCGGTCATCGCTCCCGGCGTCGACCTGGAGGCATTCCAGCCCGCCCCGGCGCGCGCCGAGAGCCCGACGATCGTCTGCAGCGCCGCCGCCGAGGAGCCCCGCAAACACGTCGGCCTGCTCGTGCAGGCTTTCAGACTCGTTCGCTCCGAGCTGCCCGATGCGCGGCTCGTGCTCTCGCGACCCCGCTCCGTGGAGGGCGTACTGCGAGCCGGCGTCGAACTCGACGCGCCCGGCCTCGAGTGGCAGGACCTCGATGACCGAGCCGCGCTCGCGCGCTGCTATGGCGAGTCCTGGGTCGCCGTGCTGCCCTCCCGCTCCGAGGCTTTCGGGTTCGTGCTCGCCGAAGCGATGGCGTGTGGCACGCCCGTCGTCGGCTACGACGATGCCGCGATTCCCGAGCTGATCGACAGCCCGCAGGTCGGCAGGCTCTTTGGAGCCCTGGATGCTCGCCCCCTGGCCGACACGCTGCTCCACACGATGGAGCTCAGCAAGGACCCGGCCACGGTCTGCCGCTGCCGGGCGCAGGCGGCACTTCTCCGTCGAACGCTGCACCGAGAGCTACCTTCAGCTCTACAAAGAGCTCTTACCGGCGGCCTGAATGCGCGCGGCTTTCCGACCCGGCCCTCCCGCCGCGAGCTCCTTCTGCTGTCGCTCGCGCTGGCCCTCGGGCTCGCGATCCGATTGATCTATGTACTGGCGACCCGTCATTACGCGCTGGCCGGCGATGCGCCCGAATACGACTCGGAGGCGCGCTGATCGCTCACGGCCATTTGTTTTGGACCGCCCTGCCCTACGGGATCCTCCACGCTGGCGCCTGGAAGGCGCCGGGCTATCCCGCGTGGGTCGGGACGTGGTACTGGGTGTTCGGACACGACCCGCTGGCTGTTCGCCTCCTGCAGGTGCCGGTTGGAGCGGTCACGATCGGATTGAGCTGGCTGCTCGCGCGGCGGTTGTTCGGCGTGCGCGTGGCCGCCGTGGCGGGCTTTGTCGTCGCCCTGTACCCGTTGGCTTGGCAGTACGACGGGCTGCTCTATCCAGAGGCCCTGGCGACTCCGCTCACGATCGGGTTGCTGTTGCTCATCTTCACCGGGCGTCCGCGGCCTAAGCGAGCGGTCCTCTTCGGCCTGGTGCTGGGCATCACGCTCCTGGTCAGGCCGACGAGCGAGTTCGTGCTGGTCGGCGCCCTCATCGCCTGGACGCTGACGGTCGGGTGGTGGCGCGGGGTAGGGCTGACGGCGCTGGGCCTCGCTGTGGCGGTTCTGGTTGTCGCGCCCTGGACCGTTCGCAACGCAATCGTCATGCACGGCTTCGTCCCGATCTCGATGCAGGACGCTGCGATTTACGGCACGTTCAACGCAGAGTCGGCAAGCAATCCGCGCTATCCCTATGCCTGGGTGCGTGACCCTCCAAGCGTTTCTGACTGTTTAACCCGCGCCACCCACTCCCCGACGTGCCGCTTCGCTCACGGCTGATTCACATTGGACTCTCCTACATCTCGGCCCATCCAAGCTCGGTCTTCGACGCGTTCTTCTGGAATGGCCTGTCCCGGCTATGGGATATCCGGGGTCGGTCGCGGGCGCTCGTGGAGGTCCCTTTCGAGGGACGAAGTCGTCTCGTAACGAACCTCGGCCTGGATGGGTATTCGGTGCTACTGCCTCTCGCATTGATCGGGCTGTGGCGAGCGCGGCAGCGACGGGCCTTGGTGCTCGGCATCCTGGGGCTCGCCTTCGCCGCGTCGGTCGTCTTCACGGTGGACGCCGGAACCCGGTACCGAGCGCCGCTCGAGCCTCTGATCGCCGTGCTGGCATGTGCGGCGGTGTTTGCCGGACAGGTCCCGATGCGCGGACTAACGGCGCCACCTTCCCGCCGCGAGCCGAGCGCGGCTCATGAGCCGTGTGGCCGCGCCCCCTTCGCGCGAGTCGTAGATCACCAGGTGCGAGCGGTTTGTAGACGGCGGTAGAACCGGAGCCGATGGCTGGCGCAGTACATGAGCAGCGCTTTGATCGGCAGCTCGTGGTGGAGCTCCTGGTCACCGGGCTCGGGCTGTAGGAAGTTCACCTCGATCAGGCGCGCTCGCTTCTCGAGCTGCTCCAGGAATCCGAACGGGTCGGGAACGTGCTCGATCACGTCGAACGCAAAAGCCGCGTCGAAGCCGGCAGGGACGTCAGCGTCGAGATCGTGTACCGCCGCGCTCAACCCTCGGCGGGCCAGGCGCCACCGGAGATATTCGATGCTGGGATTCGAGAAGTCGGCGAATTCGACGTCGTAGCCCGCCTCGAGCAGAAGCAGACCGTCCGATCCGATTCCGCAGCCGTAGTCCAGCAACCGTGCCGGGGGCGGCACGCGCCTGGTCAGCTCCCGCAAGTAAGGGAGCTTTGTTCCGTCATCGCAAACGCCGTCAGGTTGTAGAGATAGCCCGCGGACGTGCGGTAGAAGTCCGACTCGTTCTGGATCGCGGCGAATTCGCGGTCGAGCTGCTGCTGCCAGAGCCACAGTCGTTCGATCTCGAACCGCTCACCGAGATACTCCTGTAACTCCGATTTCTCGCGCTCGGGGTCCAGTCGGAGCGAGACAGCGGCCACTTGACGGCGAGCCTAGCCTACGTCCTGTCAGCGGGCGCCCGATGCCTGCGATTCTTCGCTCCATAGTGCTCGAGGCCAGCCGCCAGCGCATCCGGGAGCTCCTCACCGACGACGACCTCGTGCTGGACGTTGGCGGAGGGGCCAGTCCGTTCCCTCGCGCCGACTACGTGCTCGATCTGCTGGCCTACGAGGAACGCGGTCTGTACGGGCAGCCGCCGGATCCCGCCACCGAGCAATTCACCGAACGGACTTGGATTCGCCGCGACATGTGCAAGCGGGAGCGGTGGCCGTTCGATGATCGAAGCTTTGCTTTCTCGGTGTGCTCTCATACCTTGGAGGACGTTCGTGACCCGTTGTGGGTATGCGAGGAGCTGATTCGAGTGTCCCGCGCGGGCTATATCGAGGTTCCGTCGCGCTTGGAGGAGCAGAGCTATGGGGTCCACGGGCCATGGGCGGGCTGGAGCCACCATCGTTGGCTGGTGGATCTCGCCGGCGATCAGCTGACGTTCGTGTTCAAGCCTGCGGTGCTTCACGCGCGCAGCGATGCGCACTTTCCGGTGGGCTTCTGGGAGAGTCTGAGACCGGAACAGCGAGTGACACGGCTGTGGTGGGAAGGGCGCTTCGCTTACCGCGAGCGAATCTTCCACGACGCGCCTTCTCTGGACGGCTACCTGGCCGAGTTCGTCGACAGGCACGCTCCGGGCAGCCGGCGCGGCGGCCTACGAGCTGCGTTGCGCCGCGGGTTGCGGTCCGTTTAGCCGCGGTCGCGCAAGCAGAGCGGCATGAGGAACGCCATCTGCTCCGACCAAGCCGCGCCGCAGCAAGGCCCCAGCACGGGAGCGGATATCGCGTGGTGCGTTCAGGTGGGAAGGGTGACCCGCGCCGAACGGCTCCGCAAACGGTGCGACGCTCTGCACGACCTCAAACCCCGCTGCTTCCACGAGGCGCTTGTGGCCGGCCGCATTCGCGGTCCACCATTGACACCGGTCATCGTCCTCGCACAGCTCGGCCATCGGCCGCCTGCGGAAAAGGAAGCTGAGCATGAGTGAGACTGCCTCGACGGACACGAACCACTGACGGCAGACGGAGCGAATCGCCTCGAGCGCCCGGATCGGGTCGCGAAGGTGAAGCAGCAGGCTGCCGCAGACCACGACGTCGAAGGTTCCGAGCTCCTCAGGGTTCAGGTCGTAGACATTGATCTCGCGCTTGGTCACTCCTGAACCGAGTGCCTCGCGCGCGAGCTCAAAGCCCCGCCCCTTCTCGCCAACAACGCTTGCCAGCGCCTCCCCGTGGTGTTCACGTGCGGAAACAGGCCAATCCCAATCCTCGTGCCCGGGAATGTCGGTGGCAATCACCTCCTCAGCGCCCCGACGTTCGAGTTCGAAGGCGTAAAACCCATCCCACGTCGCGACGTCGAGGCACCGCTTACCGGTCACGTCCGGCCAGGGCAGCTTCCCGACTTGGCCCCGAAGATCGAAGTTCCCGGGGGTGACGACCCCGCCGGGGAGCTCCAGGGTGTGATACCAGAGCTCGACGTCCTCCAAGGAGCCACGGATCGTCGGGGGCGCAGATCCTGGCATGCCTGGCATCGACGATACCAAGGGCGCTCGAGAACCCCTGGGCATGCGGCCTTCATGCCATTCTTCGCTCGTGCTCGCCGGCTTGGTGCAATAGGCCTCACATGACGAGCGCTCCCTCTGACGCCGTGGTGGCACTGCTGCGTCACGCTCGAGCCCGGACCACCTTGTGGCGGGAGGAGCCCGCCTACCGCGCCGCCGTGCGTGCGCGGTTGATGCGCTCCTACCGCGCGCGCCAGTTCGCTGTGTTCGGCCGAGACTCCGTCTTGCACAAGCCGACCTGGGTGTACGGGCCCCACAGGATCGCGATTGGCGAGCGCGTGCTGATCATGCCCGGCGCGTGGCTGTCGGCGGAGCGTTCGACCTGGGAGGACCCCGAACCCGCGATCGTGATCGGGGATAACTGCGCCGTTCGAGCGTGGGTGACATTGAGCGCCTCGAGCAGGATCGAAATCGGCCCAGACGTGGTCTTCGGCGCGCAGTGCACGGTCGTGGATTCCGATCACACCTGGCGGGACGGGTTCGCGAGCGTCCTGCACAACCCCGTCAAAAGCGACCCGATCCGGATCGGCAGTGGAACCTGGCTCGGCGACCGAGTGACGGTCTTGCGAGGGTCGACGATCGGCGAGCGATGCGCGATCGGCGCCCACAGCGTGGTCCGTGGCGACATTCCGGCCGGCTCCGTCGCCGCGGGGACTCCCGCGCGCGTTATCGGGCGCACCGAAGATCTCTAACTTTGGTGGCGTGCCCGACGGTTTGAAGCTCAGCGTCGTCCTCTCGACGCTCGGCAACCACCACGTCCTGCGACGGGTGCTCGACGGCTATGCACGTCAAGACGTGCCGCCTGACAGCTTTGAGCTGCTGGTCGTCGCCGACCGGGCCGAGCCGGACCTCGAGGCTGTCCGCGCGGCCATTGGAAAGCGCCCGTATCCAGTACGACTGATAACCGGCAGCGTGCCCGGTCTCTCGGCAAATCGGAACGCCGGCTGGCAGGCCGCGCGGGCACCGATCGTCCTGTTCACCGACAACGACACGATCCCGGTGGCGCGGCTGGTCTCCGAGCATGTGGCATCGCACCGTCGTTTCCCGGCCGAGGAGGTAGCGGTCGTGGGCCTGGTCCGCTGGGCGCGAGGCTTGCCGGTGACGCCGTTCATGCGCTGGCTCGAGCACGGAGTGCAGTTCGACTTCCGCACGATCGCCGGAGAGGAAGCCAGCTGGGCTCACCTATACGGAGCCAACTCCTCCATCAAGCGGGCGCTCTTGGAGCGCGTCGGCGGCTACGACGAGCAGCGGCTGCCATATCTCTACGAGGACATCGAGTGGGGCTACCGCGCTCAACAACACGGGCTCCGAGTCAAGTTCAATCCCCGTGCCGTCGTCGATCACTGGCGCCCCATGTCGATCGAGGTATGGCTGGCCCGAGCGCCGATGTTGGCAGCCGCCGAGTGGCAGTTCTGCCGGCTGCATCCGGAGATTCCCCCCTGGTCTCACCCGTTCTACGCATCGGCGATGGCTTTCCCACCGGGCAGCGGACGGCGCTCTGCGGCCTTGGCGCGCTTCGTCCCTCGGCGCACGCCGTGGCTCGGCAGGCTCATCTGGGACCGCGCGGGGCTCCACTGGCGCCAGCAGATCGCACCTCCCTTCCTCGCGGCCTGGGATCGAGCGGCCGCGGGCGGCGTCTCGTCCGCTCAGCCCGACGTGTCTGCGTTGCTCGCCGAGCGTTCCGCCAGCTCGGGCGGTTCCTGACCTGCCGGCCCGAAGTAATCGATCACCCGAGCGGGGACGCCGACGGCAACACAGAACGGTGCCACCGGGCGGGTAACGACTGAGTTGGCGCCGACGAAAGCGCGCTCGCCGAGATCGTTGATGATCGTGCACTTGGTCGTGACCGTCACGTGATCGGCTATCCGCAGGGGCCGTAGGTCGTATCCCTGGGTGAGCATCGGACGGCTGAGATCGCGAAACCGATGGTTCCCGTCGACTACCAGCGTGGCCTGACCGAACATGCAGTGCGCGCCTATCTCGATCGAGGAGGCGCACTGCACCACCACGTCGTAGGTGAACACCGAGAGCGCCCCGACCGTGATCCTGGCGTCAGGGCCATCGAATTCCGCGCGGAAGCCGCGACGAAATTCGACCCCGGGACCCACGATGAACGTACCGCCGTGCGGCATGTGAAGGCTGAATCCCGGCCCTAGGTAGACCGGGCCCTGGAACTCGATGCGGGCCTTCGGGTGGCGAAACACGACCCATCGCCTGCGCAGCCATGACATCAGCATTGGTCCAGGTCCCGGCATGTAGAGAAGCCATATGCGAAGGCTGCCCGCCCGCCGCGCGTGCCCGGCCTGCGCGCGAAGCGAGCGAAAGACCCGCCGGGCAAGGCGCGGCGTGACACTCCTCGCACGGGACACGGGGCCCGAGGATAGCCCGGCTGGGTGGCTCGGCGTCGATGCTCGGGGCACGGCTACTCTCGCATTCGGATGAGCCCGGCCACCCGTTCTGTCCGGCACGCCACCGATCGGTTGCTCCGGCTTGGCTTGGAACGCGTCAATCGATCGGCGCCGGCGCTCGTGCCCGAATATCCACTAGATCTGCGCGCGAGATGGGGCTGGAATCGGGCATCCGTCTTGACAGAGGTCGCCGATGCGCTGGAGCGGGGGAGCGCAGCCTACGAGGAAGCGATCGGCGATACCGAAACGCTGCTCGAATGGGCGAGGACGATTCCGCGCTCAAAAGCAGCTCGCGGAGAGCCGTGCTGGGAGAACGACTGGTGGGGAACCGTCGATGCGCTCGTTCAGTGCGCGGCGTTGCGCCGCCGTGATCCGGCGCTTTATCTCGAGGTCGGCTCCGGGTTCTCGACTCTGTTTGCCAGGCGAGCCATTACCGATTTCGGGCTCCGCACCAAGATCGTGTCGATCGATCCTGCGCCGCGGACCGAAGTCGACGCCTGTTGTGATGAGGTCATCCGATCACCACTCGAAGGTGCCGCTGGCCAGGTCATCGAGCGACTCGGGCCCGGGGATGTGCTCCTGATGGACGGCTCCCACGTCGCCTTGATGAATTCCGACGCCACCGTCTTCTTGCTCGAGCTCCTTCCGCGCCTTGATCGAGGGGTCCTCGTGGGGATCGACGACGTCTTCCTGCCTTGGGACTACCCTCCCACCTGGACCCGCCGTCTCTATGGGGAGCAGTACCTCCTGGCAGCGTTTCTCCTCGGCGGTGCCGCCGGTTACACCGTGCGGTTCCCAGGCTGGTGGATCGTCGAGTGCTCCGAGCTAGCCGCGCATTTCCGTGCGCTCTGGCCGGTGGTCGAGAATCGCTTCGGGCGACACGCCACGTCCTTCTGGCTCGAGCGGACCTAGGCCGGCGCGCTGTGGCGGCACCCGAAATCTCGGTGATCATCGCCGCACGCGACGCTGCGGCAACCCTCCCGGAGACGTTCGCCGGGCTTTCCCGGCAGCGCTTCGACCGGACCTTCGAGGTGATCCTCGTCGACGACGGGTCCCGGGACAACACAGCTCTGATCGCTGAGGCAGCCGAAGTGGTTGACCGTGTGGCGCGGGTCGAGGCGGACGGTCCCGCTCGGGCTCGCAATGCCGGCTCGGCGGCCGCGAGTTCTCAGAGGTTCGCTTTCCTGGATGCGGACTGCAAGCCGGATGAGGACTGGCTCATGGCGGGCTGCTCTGCGCTTGACAGCGCTGACCTCGTTCTCGGCGACACACGCCCTCGGCCTGACCGTTCGCTGAGCCCCTTCGCCCGGACCTTATGGGTGACGGGCTGCTCGCCCCTGTTCGAGAGCGCGAACATGTTCGTGCGGCGCGAATTGTTTGAGCGTCTGGGCGGCTTTGAGAGCTGGCTCAGACCGCGGCGAGGCAAGGAACTCGGAGAGGACGTTCTCTTCGGCTGGCAGGCGGTCCGCGCCGGCGCCCGGATCACGCACTGCCCAGAAGCCCTGGTCCATCACGAGGTGTTCCCCCGTGGCCCTGTCGCGTTCGCGGCCGAGCGGTGGAGGCTGCGCTTCTTTCCCGCGATGACCCGACGTATTCCCGAGCTGCGAGACGCCGCCTACTACCGGCGGTACTTCCTCACCTCGCGCAGCGCCCGATTTGATCTGGCGCTCCTGGGGTTGCTGACTGCACGGCTTACTGGCCACGCCGTGCCTGCCCTGGCGGCCGCTCCCTACGCGGCGCTCCTGGCACACGACGTCCGCCGGACCCCGGGGCCGGCGGTCGCGGCGGCCGGTGCCGCGGCCGACGTGGTTGGGCTGGCCGCGCTGCTCGTCGGCAGCGCACGCAGCCGGACCCCGCTGCTGTGAGCACGCCGCCCCTCTGAGCGGCGCGGGTGCGTTGGTACGTTTCCGGCGTGGAGACTGAGCACATGCGGGCTTTCTGGGACGACCGGGCGCGCGAGGACGCTTACTACTTCGTCGATAACCGGCGCGCTTATCGCGACAGCGAGCTGGAAACGTTCTGGAGCGACGGCGAACGGGACCTGGATCGAATCCTGGGGCTGCTCGACCTGCAGATCGCGCCCGCCGACGTCGTGCTCGACATCGGGTGTGGCGTCGGCCGCCTCAGTCGTCCTCTTGCAGGCCGGGCACGCCATGTCTACGCCGTCGACATCTCCAGCGAGATGCTCGATCGGGCACGGCAGCACCATCGCGACATCTCGAACGTTGAGTGGTTGCTGGGGGACGGACGCTCGCTGCGGCCGGTTGACGACGCCGCCGTGGATGCCTGCGTGTCCCATGTCGTCTTTCAGCACATCCCCGACCCGCAGATAACGCTCGGCTACGTGGCGGAGATGGGCCGGGTCCTGAAGCCGGGAGGATGGGCGGCGTTCCAGGTGTCGAATGCCCCGGCGCTGCACCGGCCCTCCCGCCGGCTCGCCTCTTGGCTTCGCCGCGGACCCCACGGGCAGGACGATCCAGCGTGGCTCGGCGTCGCGATCGAGCTCGACGATCTACGTCGGGTCGCCACCGCTTCCGATCTGGAGCTCGAGCGGGTCGTGGGTGAGGGGACCCAGTTCTGCCTCGTGCTGGCCCGGCGAGCCGCCTAGGTTCGACCCGGTGACGGTCCTATCGGTGGTGCTCGTCGCACACGATGACGCCCTGCGCCTGCGCTGGCTGCTCAACGCGTTAGCCGACCAGACACTCGATCGCGCGCTGTGGGAAGTCATCGTGTGCGATGGCATCGACGGCCCCGCAAACCACGAGCTGGTGGCTTCGCATCCGCTCGGGGCTGACGGAACCGCTCGGGTCCGGACCTGCGAGTCCACCTCGAGCGGGGCCAGGCGAAATGCCGCCGTGCGGGCTGCCCGGGGGACGACGGTGGTCTTTACCGCAGAAGCGTGCCGCCCACCTCCCTATTGGCTCCAGGCCGTCTACGACGCAGTGCAGCGGAACCCCGGCGCGATCGTCCATGGCCCCGTGGATCCCGATCCTGACGACTGGGCGATGTCGAGCGCGCCGCGTCCGCTGACGGTCTCGCTCCCCAGCGTTCCCACGCCCTGGGTCGGCGGCCTCAATGCGGCCTATCCGCGCGAGGCCGTACGCGAGCTCGGCTTCGACGAGGACGCGGCCGGCTACGAGGAGATCGACCTCGCGCTTCGGGCCCACGCGTCCGGCTACCGCTGCATCGGCGACCGGAGCCTTGTGACCTATCACGCGGTCGACGACGCCGGCGTCCTCACCTGGCTCCGTCACAGCTCACGGCTGCGCGCGGTGCCTTGGCTTGTGGGACGCCATCGGCGGTTACGGCGCGAGATGCACCTGGGCCTGTTCTGGAAGCCGGAGCACCTCTGGCTCCTGCTTGCGGCCGTCGGCGGCGTGCTCGCGCGGCGAAACCGGATGGCGCTCGTCCTGGCTGTGCCATGGGCCACCCGACCGAGATCGCACGGCCGGGACCTCCGCGGGAGGCTGCGGGATCTTTCCGAGCTGCCGGGTTGGGCGATGATCGAGCTGGCCGAGATCGTGGCGCTGGCGGGGGGGAGCTTCCGTCACCGCGCTCTCGTCCTGTGAGCGGGCGCGGCGCTCCGGGACCCTTAACCTCTGATCGATGCAGCCTGAGATCCACGTTCTCGGCCTCTCGCTGAAGACGTTCGGCATCGTCTTCGCCTGCGGGTTCATCGCCGCGGGGGCGATCCTCCTGCGGCGACTGAGGGAGCTCGGCAAGCCGCCGGACTGGGCCTACGAGATCGCCTTCGCCGCGTTGGTCGGCGGCCTGGTCGGCTCGCGGCTGTACTACATCGTCCAGAACTACAGCCAGGTCAAGCACGACCTGTTGGGGAGCCTGTTCTCGGGATCGGGGCTCGTCTGGTACGGCGGGGTGATCGGCGGCGCAATCGCCGTGTGCGCATGGGCCTGCTGGCGCAGCATGCTCTCGCTCGCGCTGCTCGACCTCGCCTGCGTGCCGCTGGCCATGGGCTACGCCATCGGGCGAATCGGTTGCCAGTTCTCGGGAGACGGCGACTTCGGCGCGTGGTGCTATCAGGGCAGCACCCCGGTCACCTGCCCCGGGTCCAAGCTGCCGTGGGCGATGAGCTATCCGCATGGCACGGTGCCGACGCCGCCCGGCGTCAAGGTGCAGCCGACCCCCATCTACGAGACCGTGGCCATGGGTCTCGTCGCCTGGTGGCTGTGGCGGATGCGCGATCGCTTCCGCGTCGGGGCGCTGTTCGCCTTCTACCTCCTGCTGTCCGGGATCGAGCGGCTGCTCGTGGAGTTCCTCCGCCGCAACCATCGCGTCTGGGCCGGGCTCACCGCGCCGCAGCTCGAGAGCATCGGACTGATGATCGCCGGCGCCGTCTGGCTCGCCCTGCTGGCCCGCCGGGGCGGCATTCGCCTCCCAGCCAGGCGTCCCGCCGTGGTGCCGGCCTGAAGGCGCCGTCCTCGCGCCTTCACGCCGCACGGGCCGCCCACGCCCTCCGGAGCCCCTCCGAAGCCGCCGCAACGTGACGCGATCCTCCCGCGGGACGTTTCCTGCAACGTTACGGCGCTGGGGGCGCCGCAACGTTGCACGATCCGCGGCGCACGGGTTTGGTGTCACGTTACGGCGCCTGACGAGGGGCAACACCGCGCAAACCCGCGAAATTCCTCGTCCCGTATGGGACCATCTCGCTATGCGCCGCGAGGCGAAAACCCCCTTCAGGTCCCGGCTGGCCTGCCGATAGGTCGATCAGATGCGCGCAACGCGGGCATACATGGCCGGGTTCGGCACAGCCGGATCGATCCTGGCCGGCGCGGCCGTCCTGTTCGTGCTGGCCAGCGCGGTTCTGTCCTTCCGCGGCTGGCCACAGGTCGGGGTTCCCCAAGCGCCGGCGTCTGTGGTGCTGGCCCCGTCGCACAAGACCGCCAGCTCGCCCACGACCCGGCGCCTGGCTGCGGCTACCGCGGCCCCCCGCGCTACCCCGGCCGGCGGCACCACCGTCGCATCCGCCGGACCACACACGGCGACACCCACCGCGCCCACCGGCTCCGGGAACAACGGATTCACCCCGGGGCCCGGCGGCTCCGCGCCCACCGGGCCCGGTTCCGGTGGCAGCGGCGGCAGCGGCGGGAGCGGCACTCCCGCCCCCTCGCAGGGTGGCGGCGGTAGCGGCCAGTCCCCGGCCGGTGCGATCGGCGGTACCGTCGATCAGGCCGCGGGCGCGGTTGGTGGCGCGGTGTCGAGTGCCGGCAACACCGTCGGGTCGGCCGTGGGAGGACCCGCAGGCAGCGCCGTGTCAGGCGCGGGGTCTACCGCCGGCGGTGCGCTCAGCACTGCAGGCCACGCGGTGGCGGGCGTCCTCGGCGGCAAGCACTAGCCCTCCGACCTTTCGACCCGCAGCATTAGCCCTGCGGCCGCCCGGCGGCCTCCCTCAGCGCCTTCGCGATGAACCGAAGGCTCACGGCCTGAAGCTCGCCGTCGTGCTGGATCGAGCGATGGTGGCCGCCGGGCACCGCGATCAGGCGGCTGCGCTCGTCGGCGAAGTGACCGGCGAGCTCACGCGAGTGCTCGACAGGGACGACCTCGTCCCCCTCCGCGTGCAGGAGCAGCAGAGGCATCGTCATCCCGGCGACGACCGCGTGGAGATCGCACGAGGAGAGCAGCCGTTCGAGCGCCTCGGCATCCGCGGAAAACTCGAAGCGGCCGGCCAGAAGCCCGCGGCGGAGCCCCTCGGGGGTGGCGGGGCAAATCGCCACGACGGCGTCGGCCCGGGCCTCGTCGGCGGCCATGATGGCGAAGAGGCCGCCCATGCTCGAGCCACGCAGCGCGAGCGGCACGTCCAGCCCGACCGCCGTGCGGAGCTCGTCGGCCATCCCCGCCACGTCCCGCACCGCGCCATCGTCCATCGGCCCCTCACTCTCGCCGTGCCCGCGCTGATCGAACGCCAGCGCCGCCAGCCCGAGCGGAAGCGCCGCCCGGGCGAAGTCGTAGTGGCTCTCCTTGCACGAGTTGGCCCCGTGCAGGATCACGACGCCACCGGCGATCTCGGTGCCCGCTGGCGGGGTCCAGAGCGAGAACGCGAGGCCGTTGCGTGAGCCCGTGCGTGCCGGGAGCACGGGGTTGACGATGCGCGTCCGCCGCACCGGCCGATCATCGCAGTTGGTGTCCCAACTCATGACTCGGGGCACCTGAGGGCCTGCATGGCATGCTTGCGCGCGTGAGCGTCGGCACCACGGCCATCTCCCACGTCTACCCCCGGGGCACCCGGGTGGACGAGCGCGGGCGCCTGGAGATCGGCGGCTGCGATGCGGTCGAGCTGGCCCGGGAATTCGGCACGCCGGCGTACGTGGTGGCCGAGGAGGATCTCCGCTGCCGCGCGCGCTCGTTCGTCGAGGCGCTGGCAACGCGGCATGCCGACTACGACGTGCTGTTCGCTTCGAAAGCCTTCCCGTGCACCGCCGTGTACCGCGTTCTGGCCGAGGAGGGGCTGGCGTGCGACGTGGCCTCGGGCGGCGAGCTCGCCCTGGCGTTGCGCGGAGGGTTTGACCCGCACCGCATCTATTTCCACGGCAACGCAAAGTCCGCGGGCGAGCTGCGCGAGGCGCTCGAGGCCGGCGTCGGGCACATCGTCGTCGACTCCTTCGACGAGATCGAGCGCCTGGACGAGGTCGCGGCCGCGCTCTCGGCCCGCCAGGAGGTGCTGCTGCGCGTGACCCCGGGGGTGGCCGGTGACACTCACCACGCGATCTCGACCGGGCAGGAGGACTCGAAGTTCGGCTTCTCGCCGGACGAGGCGCGCAAGGCGATCGAGCGCCTGCGCGGCGCAACCCACCTCGACCTGGTCGGGCTGCATTTCCACATCGGCTCGCAGCTGTTCGAGCTGGCGCCGTTTCGGGCGGCGGTGGGAGCGATCGCGGAGCTGGGCGATTTCTCCGTCTACAACCTGGGTGGCGGGCTCGGGGTCGCCTACACCGCCTCCCAGCAGCCGCCGCCGATTCTGGAGTACGTGGACGCGATCGTCGATGCCGTCCACGGGCAGCTGGGCCGCGAGAAGCGGCTGCTGCTCGAGCCGGGCCGTGCGCTCGTGGCCAATTCCACCGTCACCCTGTACACCGTCCAGACCGTCAAGCGAAACGTCTCGACCTGGGTCGCGGTCGACGGAGGGATGTCGGACAACCTGCGGCCCATGCTCTACGGCTCGGTATACGAAGCTGCCGTCGCCGACCGGATGCTCCAGGCGCCGACCGAGCGCTGTCACGTCGCGGGCAAGCACTGCGAGTCGGGCGACGTGATCGTGCGCGATGCGCCGCTTCCGGACCCCCGGCCCGGAGACGTGCTGGTCACCCCCGCCACCGGCGCGTATGGCTATTCGCTGGCCAACAACTACAACGGTGTCCCGCGGCCTCCGGTGATCTTCTGCCGTGACGGCGAGGCCCGGGCCGTGGTGCGCCGGGAAACCTACGAGGACCTCGCCGCCCGTGACCTCTGAGCGCTTCCGCGTCGGCCTCCTCGGCCACGGGACGGTGGGAAGCTCCTTCGCCGGGCTGCTGTCGCGGGGCGCCGAGCGCATCTTCGCGCTCACGGGGCTGCGGGCGGAGCTGTCAGGCGTGCTCACGCGGAGCAGTGGGTCCTACGAGGAGGTGCTGTCCGACTCGGAGCTGATCGTCGAGCTGATCGGGGGGATCGACCCGGCCCGGGACTACGTCCTGCGTGCTCTGCAATCGGGCCGCCACGTCGTGACCGCCAACAAGCAGCTGCTGGCCCAGCACGGCGAAGAGCTGTGGGAGGCCGCCCGCTCGCACGAGGTACAGCTTCGCTTCGAGGGCGCTGTGGCCGGCGTGGTGCCGGTCATCCGTGTCCTTCAGGAGTCACTCGCCGGGGCTCGGATCGACCGCCTGCACGGCATCGTCAACGGCACGACGAACTTCATCCTCACCGAGATGGCGCGCACCGGCATGACCTTCGCGGAGGCGCTGGCCGAGGCGCAGCGGCTCGGATACGCCGAGGCCGACCCTTCCGAGGACGTCGACGGCCGCGACGCCGCGGCGAAGATGGCGATCCTGGCCCGCCTGGCCTTCGACACCCCTGTGCACCTGAGCCAGGTGCGCTACGAGGGGATCGAGCAGATCCAGCCCGACGACCTGGCCTACGCCCGCCAGCTGGGCCTGGAGCTGAAGCTGATCGGCACCGCCGAGCGGATCGACGAGGGCCTCTCGGTGCGCGTGCACCCGGCGTTCCTCTATCCGGGCCACCCCCTGGCCTCGATCGGCGGCCCGTTCAACGCCGTCACCGTCGAGTCCGAGGAGATCACGGAGGTGACGATGTCGGGCCCAGGCGCCGGTGGGCCGCAGACCGCCAGCGCAGTCCTGGGCGACGTGATCAGCGCCATGATCCCGCCGGCCTCGACGCCGCCGACGACGAGCCGGCTGGAGATCGTGCAGGACGTCGTCTCGGCCTTCTACCTGCACTTGGAGGTGGCCGACCGCCCCGGAGTCCTCGCCACGGTCGCGCACGTGCTGGCCGAGCACGAGGTCTCGGTCAAGTCCGTCGTCCAGCGGGGCCTGGGCAATCAGGCCCGCCTCGTGATGGTCCTGCATCCCGTGCTCGAGTCGCGATTCGGCGCGGCGATGGAACGGATCGCGGAACTCGACGTGATGCGTGCGCCGCCCCGTGCGATCCGCGTGCTGGAGGAGGAGTTCGGATAGGGTCCGCGCCGTGCGGGCGATCCAGATCGTCGACCTGAGCGGCCCTCGAGAAGCGCTGCGGGAGGCCGATCTGCCCGAGCCCGAGGCTTCACACATGCTGACCCCGGGAGAGGGCGTCCTGGTCGACGTCCGCGCCGCGGGTGTGTCCTTCCCAGAGGTCCTGCAGACCCGCGGCGAGTACCAGGTCAAGCCGCCGCTGCCGTTCGTGCCCGGGAGCGAGGTGGCGGGCGTGGTCCGCAGCGCAACCGACGGCGCGGGCCTGAAGGCCGGGGACAGGGTGGCCGCATTCTGCATGCTCGGCGGCTTCGCCGAGGTCGCCGTGGCACCCGGCTTCTTCTGCTTCCCGCTGCCGGACGAGCTCGACTTCGCCCAGGGTGCCGGGCTGGTGCTCAACTACCACACCGCCTACTTCTCGCTCAAGCTCCGCGGTCGCCTGCAGCAGGGCGAATGGGTTCTCGTGCACGGCGCTGCCGGCGGCGTGGGCACGGCCACGCTCCAGGTGGCGCATGGTCTGGGCGCGCGGACGATTGCCGTCGTCTCCAGCGAAGAGAAGGAGCGCGTCGCCCGCGAGGCGGGCGCTGAGCACGTCGTGCGCTCCGATGGCGCGTGGAAGGACGAGGCTCGCGAGGTCTCAGGCGGCGGTGTCGATGTCGTTCTCGACCCGGTGGGCGGCGATCGCTTCACCGACAGCCTGCGCTCGCTGCGCGAGGGCGGCCGCGTGGTGGTCGTCGGGTTCACCGAGGGCTCGATTCCCGAGGTCAAGGTCAACCGCCTCCTGCTTGGCAACACCGAGGTGATCGGGGCGGGGTGGGGCGCCTACGTGCTCTCGAAGCCGCAGGTCACCCAGGAGATCGGCGCCGAGCTGGCCCGGATGATCGACGCCGGCGTCGTGCGCCCGGTGGTCGGAGCGCGCTTTCCGCTCGATCGCGCCTCCGAGGCGCTGGAGCTGATCGACGGCCGGGGCGCGACCGGCAAGGTGGTGCTCGAGCTCTAAGAGGATCTAGGCCGCGCGCTGGTCGCTGGCCGGCCGCGGCAGCCTGATCCCGACCGGGCCTTCGTCGCGCACCTGCGGCGTCGGCTTGCCGTGCTCGATCCGCCAGCGCTCGGCCCGGGCGACGCTCTCGAAGGCGCCCGTGTTCCTGCCTCGGGCCAGGCGGGAGGGGGTCAGCTTGCGCGCGGTGCGCAGCGTGCGCACGCCGGCCTCGAAGGCCAGCTGCTGGCGGGGCCCGTAGCTCAGCCCGTAGAGCTCGCGCACGCGCCGGGGAAGGCTGCCGAGCATGATCGCGTCGTGGACTCCCTTGCCCGGCTGCTGAAGCTGGGGCATCGGGATCTCGAACGCCGTCGCATAGCCGATGTAGCGAGCCTCATCCGTCAGGTGCATCTCGCCACTCGCCAGCTTCGCCCGGTAGTAGGCACGGAACTGGGGATATGTCTGGGGTGCCGTCTCGCGCGGCATCCCGAACAGCTCCCCAAAGTGCAGGTAGTCCTGCCAAAGCGTCTCGCGCTCGTCCTCGCTCATCCGCCGCACCAGCAGCTCGTAGAAGCACTGCGCCGAGTCCGCGATCACGGCCACCGTCCAGAGCATCAGCTCCGGGTCGAGCGCGGAGTAAGGGGTACCGGCGGGGAACATCCCCGCGTCTTCTGAGAGCGACCCCTTGACGCGGGCATGCAGCTTTCCCACCCGCTCGAGTACGCGGTCGGCTTCGGACCGCGTGCCGAAGTAGATCGTCTCGAACGCGTGGCCCGTGTGAGCGAGCCGCTTGAAGGGCGTGAGCTTGGCGTAGGAATGCTCCGCCGTCCCGATGTAGTTCAGCGGCGCCAGTGCGCCGATGCACAGCGCGCGCTGACCGTAGAAGAGACCGACGAGCCGCTCGCCGTGGACGCGGCGCAGCAGCGAGCTTCCGCGGGGGAAATAGCCGTCGTCTGCCCGGGACGATCGTGCCATCTGCAAACGCACGTTATCAGATGGTCCGGCGTCTGGAACACTGTGGTGGTGACCGAGGCCACCGGCCATCGATACGGCGGCGTCGACGCCGCGCGGCGCGTGGCGGGGCGGCGCGAGCGGCTGATCTCAGCCGGCCTCGACCTGCTCGCCACCGAGGGCTGGCAGGGCACGAGCGTGCGGGCGGTCTGCGCCCGAGCCAAGCTCACGCCTCGCTACTTCTACGAGAGCTTCTCCGACCGCGACGCGCTGCTGCTGACCGTGTTCGACGAGATCGCCCAGGAGGGCGCGGCCGCCGCTGTGCGGGCTCTGGCCGGCGCGCCCGATGAAGCCCGGGCCAAGGCCCACGCCGCGATCGGCGCCTTTGTGGCGCTGGTGACCGAGGACCCCCGCAAGGCGCGGGTCCTGTTCGTCGAGGCGATGGGCTCCGAGAGGCTCGCGCAGCGCCGGTTCGAGACGCTGCGTATGTTCGCCCAGCTCGTGGCCTCAGAGGCTCGGACGTTCTACGGCATGACGGACGCGGTCGACCCGATCGTGGACACGACCGCGCTGATGCTCGTCGGGGGCTTGGCGGAGATCCTGCTCGGCTGGCTCGACGGCACCTTGCGGGTTGACCGCGAGCAGCTGATCGAGGACTGCACCGATCTGTTCGTGGCCACGGGCGAGGCCGCGGTGCGGCTGGTCGGCGATCGCGCCCGGCTGGCGACTCCCTAGCGCCCGGCTGGCGACGCCCTGGCACCCGCCCGCGGACGCCCCCCGCACCGCCTCTGGCATGCTGCCCGCGATGCCGACGCCCGGCCTGATCGAGCGCTACCGCGACCGGCTGCCGTTCGCCCCCGGTGACCCGGTCGTGTCCCTGGGCGAAGGGGCGACGCCGCTGGTGCCGGCGCCGCGCCTGTCCGAGCGCGTCGGGGCCGAGGTGTGGCTGAAGCTCGAGGGCGCCAACCCGACGGGGTCGTTCAAGGACCGGGGGATGACCTGCGCGGTGTCCGCCGCGGTGCGCGAGGGCGCCCAGGCCGTCATCTGCGCCTCTACCGGGAACACCGCCGCCTCGGCCGCCGCCTACGCCGCCCGGGCCGGCGTGCGGGGCGTGGTCATCGTGCCCGAGGGCAAGATCGCCACCGGCAAGCTCGCCCAGGCCCTCATGCACGGCGCCCGCGTGATCGCCCTGCGGGGCAATTTCGACCAGGCGCTGACGCTGGTCCGCGAGCTAGCGCAGCGTCACCCCGTCTCGCTCGTCAACTCGGTCAACGAGTTCCGGATCGAGGGTCAGAAGACGGCGGCATTCGAGCTCGTCGAGAGCCTGGAGGGGGAACTCGACGCGCTCTGCATCCCCGTGGGGAACGCGGGCAACATCAGCGCCTACTGGAAGGGCTTCGCCGAGGCCGGTACGCGGCCGCGCCTGTTCGGCTTTCAGGCCGCGGGAGCCGCTCCCCTCGTCCACGGCGCGCCGGTCGAGCACCCTGAGACGGTCGCCAGCGCGATCCGGATCGGCAACCCGGCGCGGTGGGAGGAGGCGATGAACGCGGTGACGTCCTCGGGCGGGGCGATCGCCGCCGTCAGCGACGAGCAGATCCTCGATGCCTACCGGTTCCTGGCTCGCACCGAGGGGGTGTTCTGCGAGCCCGCCTCGGCCGCCAGCGTGGCCGGTCTGCTGGCCGAGGGCGCGCGGGGGGCACAGCGGGTCGTGTGCGTCCTCACCGGCCACGGGCTGAAGGACCCGCAGACGGCGCTAGGCGAGGCCGGCGGCGTCGTGCCCTGCGAACCCGAGCTCGCCGCGATCGAGCAGGCGGTGCTCGAATGACGCTGGGGCGACGCCGGCTCGTGCGCGTGCCCGCCTCCACGGCCAACCTCGGCCCGGGGTTCGACGTCCTGGCGGCGGCCCTGGGGCTGCATCTGGAGCTCGAGGTGGTGGAGACCGGGAGCTTCGGCGTGGTCACCTCGCTCGACGTGCCCGGCGATCGCCAGAACCTGCTCGTGCGCGCCTTCGAGCGGCTGCATCCCGCCGACGACTTCGAGTTCCGCATCGCCTCGAAGATCCCGCTCACCGGCGGACTCGGGTCCAGTGCGGCGGCGATCGTGGCGGGCCTGCTGGCCGCCGATCACATCTTCGAGCTCGACGCCGACGTGCTGAGCCTGGCCGTCGAGCTCGAAGGCCACCCCGACAATGTGGCCGCCGCACTCGAGGGCGGCTTCGTGATCTGCACCGAGGACGCCGTCCACCGCTTCGAGCCGCCGATGGGGCTCGAGGCCGTCCTCGTCGTGCCCGAGGAGGCGGTGGGGACCGGCGCCGCGCGGGCCGCGCTGCCCGAGTCCGTGCCGGTCGCCGACGCCGTCCACAACCTGGCCCGGGCGTCGCTGCTCGTACGCGGGCTCTCGATCCCGGACTGGGAGCTGATCAGCGCCGGCCTCGAGGACCGCCTGCACCAGCCGCACCGCGCCCATCTGTACCCGCGGTCGGCCGAGCTGCTGGGCCGGGCGCGCCAGCTCGGCGCCCTGGGGGCGACGATCTCAGGCGCGGGACCCGCCGTGCTCGTGTGGACTCACTACGAGCAGACCGGGGCCGTCGTCGAGGCGCTGTCGCGTGAGACCGCCGGCTGGGCCCGCGTGCTGCGCGCGCCCTTCGAATCGCAGGGCGCCGACGTGCGCGAACTGTAGGGCCGCGGCGCCTACGAAGCGGCGGCGGCCGCCGCCTCTGACTCGCGCAGCATGGGGGCGAGGCGGCGGCGCGCCTGATCCATCCCGAGCCGCCGCAGCAGCTCGTCGGCCACGCTCAGGTAGTCGACGGCCAGATCGGGGCGGTAATCGACGATCGAGATCGCGCGCTCGGCCGACTCGGCGTACGCGATCGAGGCGCGGATCGTGGTGTCGATGAGTTTGTCGCCGAAGTGCTCGCGCAGGGAGTCGAAGGCCTCGCGCGAGTGGCGTGTGCGCATGTCGGCGATGTTCAGCACGACGCCCAGCCACTCGAGGTCCGGGTTGAGGTTCTCGCGCGCCAGCTCGATCACCTCGAGCGCCTGCTCGACGCCCTGCAGGGCGAAGTACTGCGCCTCGGCGGACAGGAGCGCGTAGTCGGCGGCCACGAGCGCGTTGACGGTCAGCAGGCCGAGCGCCGGCGGGCAGTCGATGAGGATCACGTCGTAGTCCGAGCGCACCTCGCGCAACGAGCGCTTGAGCGTGAGCTCGCGGCCCATCTTGCCGCCGAGCGCCAGCTCCGCCTCGGCCAGGCCCAGGTTGGCCGGGATGATCCCGTCGTGCACCGCCTCCCGGGGCTTGGCTCGCCCCGCTAGGACGTCGCCGACCGTGGGGGATGCGTCCGGGTCGACGTCGAGGTAGTCCGAGAGGTTCCCCTGGGGGTCGAGGTCGACGGCCAGGACGCTCAGGTCGATTCGCCGCAGGACGTCGGTGAGCGTCCGCACGGCCGTCGTCTTCCCGGTGCCGCCCTTCTGGGAGAGGACTGCGATCGTCGCCATTCGCGGCGCCACTATAGAGCGCGCGTCCGTAACTGCGTGAGCGCTCGGGGGGTCAGCCGGCGGATGCGCCCGAGCTGCTCTCGGCAGCGTGGGTGTACCGCATTCCGGAGATCGCGGGCACGTCCACGAAGTGCAGGTGGTGGCGCCCGATGACGATCTCGTCCCCGTCGGCCAGCGTGCTCCACTCCACGCGCTCGCCGTTGACGAACACACCATTGAGGCTGCGATCGTCGAGCACGCGCAGCCCGTCGGGCTGGCGCACGATCAGGGCGTGACGGCGTGAGACCGTCGGGTCGTCGAAGCGGATGTCGGCCGCCAGGCTCCGGCCTACCCGAGTCCACTCGCGCTGGAGCGCGAAGGCCCGGACCTCGTCCTCGCCGGTGCGGTAGGCGATGTACTGGCCGGGCTCGTCGAGGCCTTCCCGCAGCTCGTCCAGCCAGCCCTGGTCCTCGACCTCCGGTACGACGTCGACGATCGTGGACTGCGCGGTGGTGAACAGCGACGCCCGCACGAACTCCTGGCCCCCGCAGTTGGGACACGTCGGCAGCTCGTCGACGGCGTCGAGAGAGACCGCATAGTCGCAATCGGTACAGCGGAACGTGCCAGTCCCCGCAACGTTGCCCGACAACCAAGCTTTCATGGGCACATCTCTCCTCGTACGGGCTTCAGACACGCCGAGCCGTCTAACGGACAGCGGCAATCATAGCCTGCGCGTCAAAGCCGGGATAAACCCTCATCGAACCGGAATCGGAGCGTTTTCGCGCCCGAATCTGCCCAGAAAACGGCAGTTCGCGCGGGAAATTGCGCCCAAGATCTACCCGCGGCGCAGGCGCGGGAAACGGTCGCCGCGGTCAGCGCAGGAACCTTCTCCTCGCCGCCGAATGAGGGCCGCATGTACGCCTCGGTCCATGACAAGGAGGACCTCGAGCTGGCGCTCATGCGCCGCGGCGTGGATGTGCTCTCGGCCGAGCAGGAGCGCTGCGGGCACTGCCGGCGCACCCCGCTGGTGGGCGAGATGGTCTACAGCTACGAGTCGGGGCCGGTGCTGTGCGAGCTCTGCAAGGCGCTGCGAGGCGAAGAGCCGATATCGGCGCGGCTCGTGCACGGGCCCGAATTCGGCCACACGATGCGCATCAGCGACCAGCGCGCGGCGGCCTGAGCAGCTGGACGACCCGGCCGCATGCGGCCGGGTCCGGAGGCGCGCATGCGCGCCTCCGCGGGTGGGCGCATGCGCCCACCCGAACATACAATCCGCCTGCGCATGGATCCGATCACGGTGAGCACGACGATCTCCAGGCCTCGGGAGGAGGTCTTCGAGTACCTGGCGGACATCGCCAACCACGCCGAGTTCACCGACCACTATCTCGTCGATTGGCGCCTGACGCGGGAGGAGTCCTACGGCAGGGGGGCGGGCGCGCGCTTTCGGATCACGGCGCCGCTCAGCCGCTTCTCGTGGGCGGACCTGACCTTCGCCGAGGTCCAGCCACCGTTTCGCATCGTCGAGCGCGGGCGGGGCGGCAAGTACAACCGCATCCGGATCCTCGGGACCTACACGCTCTCCTCCGGCACGGGCGACACGACGCGCGTCGAGTACACGATTGAGACCGACCCCGTGATGCCCTCCGACAAGCTGCTGGAGGCCCTCGGCGGCCGGGCGTGGACGCGCCGCCAGGTCGGCAAGGCCATGCGGCGCCTGCGGACGATTCTGGAGGAGGGTCGCGACCGCGGGCGGCGGACCACTGTGGCGGCTCGCTGAATAGACTTTTCGCTGTGAGTCCTCGCCGGGTTTCGATCCTCCTATGCGTGGCCGTGGCCGCAGTCGGACTCTCGGCGTGCGGGCGGATCTCGCATCCGACCACGGCCGACAGCGAGGGGGTCTACGTCGATGCCGGCCCGGTCACCTACCAGGTCCAGATCTCCCGCCAGCTGAACCCGTACTCGGTCGAGGACAGGACCTACCTGACGGGTCAGAACTCGCCGCCCCCCAGGCCTGATCAGCAATGGTTCGCGATCTTCCTGTGGGCCAAGAACAGCACCCATTCCGATCAGACGACGACCGACTCCTTCGACATCGTCGACACCCAGGGCCACAAGTACTACCCGGTCCCGCTGAACCCACAGGTCAACCCGTTCGCGTGGACCTCGCAGACGCTGGCCCCGGATCAGACCCAGCCCGCCCCCGGCAGCACGGCCAGCTTCGGACCCACCCAGGGCCAGGAGCTGCTGTTCAAGCTCGACAACTCGGTCACCTCGAACCGTCCACTGACATTCGAGATCTACGCTCCGGGCCAGCCCCGGCCGTCGTCCGTCTCGCTGGACCTTTGACCGACGACGAGCGTTGGCGCCGGTCAGAGCCGCCGCCGCCACGTGGTCCGTCGAGCCCTCAGGATCTTCAGTTTCACCCGCTGGCCGTCGGGATCGGCGTGTTCACCGCCATCGCCATCCCGGTGATCGTCGTCGGCTACACACGTCCGTCGGGCGTGAACACGACGATCATCCTGATCGGCGTCGCGGTCGGCCTGGTGGCCGGGGTGATCGCAGGTATCTGGGTCGACCGCCGCGATGGCCGCGTGTGGCGCGGCCCCCGGTTGTAGTCCCCAGCCCGCGGACAAAGCCCGGAAGGATCGGGGCCTGCCCGGCGTCCATGGACGCGACAGGTAACCCCCCTCGCAAGGAGAGAGCATGTCGATCTTCCGCACTCGCATTCTCTGGCCGCTGGTGCTGGTCGCGCTGCCGGTGGCCGGATGTGGCAGCAGCAGCTCGAGCAAGAGCACGCAGGCAGCGACGACGCCCGCCGCGCCCGCCAGCGCCAATACGACGGCAGCCGCCGCCGCCCCGGCGGCCAGCGCCGTCACGGTCAGCACGAAGCAGCAGAAGAAGCTGGGGGCGGTCCTCGCCGCCGGCCCCAAGCACCTGACGGTCTACCTGTTCGAGTCGGACAAGGGCGGGAGGTCGAGCTGCTCGGGCGAATGCGCCAAGGTTTGGCCACCCGTGATCGGCCAGCCGAAGGCGTCGGGCAAGGCGAAGGCCTCGGCTCTGGGCACGGTCAAGCGCTCGGACGGCAAGATGCAGGTGACCTACAAGGGACACCCGCTGTACTTCTTCATCAAGGACAAGGACGACGGCGACGCCTACGGCCAGGGCTCGAAGTCGTTCGGCGCCGGGTGGTACGTGCTCACCCCCGCCGGCAAGAAGATCGACGAGTCCTAAGCGGGGCTCACCGGCCCCCGTCACGCGCTGAGAGCCCGGGCGTCGCTGTTGGCCCGGGCTCCTCAGTGCACGTGCAGGGCGGCCGCGAGGACGTCGTGCACCGCCGGCGCCGCCGTGGCGCCCCCCGCCCCCTGGGCGGGGAACAGCGCCCCGACGACGATCCGGGGCGCGCCCACGGGTGCATAGCCCACGAACCAGGCGTCGGTGTTCTGCGGCGCCGATGACGCTCCGGGTCCCGTGGTGTTGCGCAGCTCCGCGGTGCCGGTCTTGCCGGCCACGGTGACGCCGGGGATCTGCGCGGAGGTGCCCGTCCCGAACTGCACGACCGCGACCATCATCCTCTGCACCAGGCCCGCCACGTGGCGCGTGGTGACGCGCACGAACCGCGGAGTCTGGTGGGCCAGCAGCGTCGGGATCGGGCGCCGCCCGCCCATCGCGATCGTCGCTCCGACGTCGGTCATCTCCAGCGCGCTCGCCTGCACCTGCCCCTGCCCGATCGCCGAGGACCCGACCGCGAGCTGATCGCCGATCCGGTTGGCGGGCGGGATCGTGCTCTCGGCCGCGCCGGGAATCTGGAGGGGCTGGTTGAAGCCGAAGCGCTCGGCCATGGCCACGAGCCGGTCGCCGCCGAGCTTTGCCCCCAGGGGCGCGAACACCGAGTTGCACGAGACCGCGAACGCGTTCAGGAACGTTCCGCCGCACGCCTCGCCGCCTGCGTTCTGCAGCGTGTATCCGTCGAGCGTGGCCGACGTCTGGATCGGGAAGGTGTCGCCGAGCTTGACGATTCCGGCCTGGAGCGCCGCCGTCGCGGTGATGATCTTCATCGTCGAGCCGGGCGGCTGCAGGGCCGAGAAGGCGACGCCGGCCAGCGCGCGGATGGCGCCGCTGCGGGGGTCCATGGCCGCGATTCCGGCATAGCTTCCGCCCATCGCGGCGGTGGCCGCACGCTCGATCGCGGGATCGATCGTCGTGGTGACGCTGCGCCCCGGTTGCGGATTGGCGCGCGCGAGCACGCGGGAGCCCGCGAGCAGCGTGCCGCCGGGAGTGCCCGCCACCTGGGCCTGGAAGACCCGCTCGAGCCCGTTGAGGCCGACCTTGGCGTTCGCGGGATAGCCGAGCGCCGCGTAGGTCGTGGCTTGGTCGGCCGGGATAGGGCCGAGCGCGCCGACGATCTGGGACGCCACGTCAGGAATCGGCGAGGAGCGCGCCGGTCCCTGCGCGAGAGGGGTCCCGTCGCGTGCCAGCAGGCTGGCCCGGGGAGCGAGGACGCTCTGGCGGGCCAGCTGCTCGCCGGCGCGCAGGCCAGGGAACAGGAGCGCGGGCGAGAAGCGCACACGGGCCGCTGAGCCGGTGCCCGCGAGCGTCACCCGCAGGGTCCCCCGCAAGGTGCCGAACAGCCTCGTGCGCACCTTCATGACGACGGGGATCACGTCGCCGCTGCGGTTTCCGAGGTGGACGGCCCGCAGCGCGCTGGTGGTCGCGGTCGCGGCGGCGGAGCGGTACTCGGTGGCGAACTGCGGCTCGCCCAGCCGGCGCTGCGATGAGGTGTCGAGCAGCGCGTACATGCCGGCGTAATCGCCGCGGGACCAGGCGCCCACGTAGCGGCTGACGAGCTGGCGCTCGGGCTGGCTGCCGCCCGTCGCGACGAGGATGCCGGCGGCGAAGCCGATCAGGGCCAGCACACCGAGTACCCAGCCGCGGATCATCGTGCGGCGTCGCCGTGGGAACCGTCGAGGGCGTGGTGCGTTGCCCACCACGGTTGCGCCTACGTCTGCCACTTCACGCCGGAACGGTAGAGGTTGTCGTGGCTGTCCAGCGCGATCTCGAGGCGGGGATAACCTCCGGCGGGTGACCGGGATCGACTGGCTGATCGTCGCCTTCGCTGCACTGCTTGCGATCTACGGCTACGTCCAGGGATTCATCGTCGGCGCGCTGTCTCTGCTCGGGTTCGCGCTCGGCGCCTTCCTGGGCGCCCGTCTCGGCCCGTTGCTGATCCCCGCGGGGTCGCGCTCGCAGTACGCCCCGCTGTTCGGGCTGCTCGGCGCGCTGCTGGCGGGGGGTGTGCTGGCCAGTGGGTTCGAGGGCGTCGGTGTGCACGCGCGCGCTGCGCTGCGGCTCCCGGGTCTGCGCGCGGTCGACGGGATCCTGGGGGCCGCGCTCACGGCCTGCGTCGGGCTCGGCGTGGCCTGGATCGTCGGCGCCGTCGCGCTCGATGCCTCCGGCTCCACGCCGCTGCGCCGGGACATCCAGCGCTCGGCCATCCTCTCCGGGCTCAACCAGCTCCTACCTCCCTCGGGCCCGATCCTGCACGCGCTCGCGCGGTTCGACCCGCTGCCGTCGGTCCGCGGCCCCGCGGCCGAGGTGCCGGCGCCGACGCCGGCGATCCTGCATACGGCCGGCGTGCGCGCAGCGCGCGCCGGCGTCGTGCGTGTGGTTGGCACCGCGTGCGGGCTCGGGATCGAGGGCAGCGGCTGGGTCGCGGCGCATGATGTTGTGGTCACCAATGCCCACGTGGTGGCCGGGGAGACCGACACCGCGATCCAGGTCGGCGGCAATCCGCCGGGACTCGCGGCCCAGGCCATCGGCTTTGACCCACGCGACGACGTCGCCGTGCTGCACGTGCCGGGACTCGCCGCTGCACCGCTGCCGCTGGCGCCCGGCCCGCGCAGCGGAACGCCGGCCGCGATCATGGGCTTCCCGCTCGATGGCCCGTTCGACCTCGAGCCCGGCCGTATTGGCGGCACCCAGCTGGTCAACACTCAGGACGCCTACGGCAACGGCCCCGTGCTGCGCAGCATCACGTCTCTACGCGGCCGGGTCCGGCCGGGCAACTCGGGTGGTCCGATGGTCGACCGCGCAGGAGACGTCGTCGCCACCGTGTTCGCAGCGATCACCAGCGGGGCGGGCGCCGACCGGGGTGGCGGCGGCTTCGCGGTTCCCAACGCGATCGTGCGCGCCCAGCTTCACCGCGCGCTGACCCGCGACCGCGCCGTCAGCACCGGCCCCTGCGCCGGCTGATCGGCCCAAGCCTGACCACGGCGTCCTCGAGGCCGAGCTCCTCGGTGACGGTTGCCGCGGGCGCTACCCTCCCCGGACTCATGTCCGCCCCTGACTCAAAGACGCTCGTCATCGCCGAGAAGCCCTCGGTGGGCCGCGACCTGACACGCGTGCTCCAGGGCCCGTTCGGAAAGCAGGAGGGCTACCTGGAAGGGCCCGAGCACGTCGTCACCTGGGCCGTCGGCCATCTGGTGGCGCTCGCCGACCCCGACGAGTACGACGACCGCTTCAAGAAGTGGCGGATGGCCGACCTGCCGATCGTCCCGGATCGCTTCAAGCTCGTCGTGCGCGACGAGCGCTCGAAGAAGCAGATGAACGTGGTCAAGCGTCTCCTCGCGCGCGAGGACGTGGACGACGTCGTCAACGCCTGCGACGCGGGACGCGAGGGCGAGCTGATCTTCGCCTACCTGTACGAGAAGTCGGGCTCTCGCAAGCCCGTGCAGAGGCTGTGGCTCAACTCGATGACCACGGTGGCGATCCGCGAGGCGTTCGGGCACCTGCGGCCGGGTACGGAGCTGGCCTCGCTCGAGGCCGCAGCGCGATCGCGCTCGGAGGCGGACTGGATCGTCGGCATGAACGCGACGCGCGCGGCCACGATCCGGCTGCGCTCGTCGTTCGACGGCGCGGTGTCCCTGGGCCGTGTGCAGACACCGACGCTGGCCATCCTGGCCCGGCGCGAGCAGGAGATACGCGACTTCAAGCCCGAGCCCTACTGGATCGTGGACGCCACCTTCGAGGCGCCCGAGGCGCGTCGCTACGAGGGGCGCTACCACGCTGGGGCGAATCCGCGCGTGCCCTCGGCGGCCGAGGCCCAGACCGTGGTCGACGAGTGCCGGGACCAGCCCGGCGATATCACCAAGCTCGAGAAGTCCGAGCGCAAGGAGCGGGCACCTCTGCTCTATGACCTCACCTCGCTGCAGCGCGACGCCAACAGCCGCTACGGCTACTCGGCGCGGCGCACGCTGGCCGCGGCCCAGCGGCTCTATGAGGAGCACAAGGCGCTCACCTATCCGCGTACGAACTCGCGCTACCTGACCGGCGACATGGTCTCCGAGATCAAGCCGATCGCGCGGCTCGTGGGCGAGCAGCGCGAGTACGCCGAGGCATCGCGCTACGTGCTCGGCCTCGACGTTCTTCCGCTGGCGCGCGTGGTCAACAACGAGAAGGTCTCAGACCATCACGCGATCATCCCCACGCGCGCCGAGCGCCATCCGGTGGACAAGATGAGTCAGGACGACCGCCGCATCTACGACCTTGTCGTGCGGCGCTTCTTGGCCATCTTCCATCCCGATGCCGTGTTCGAGAACACGCGCGTGGAGACGACGGTGGCCCAGAAGCACGTGTTCCGCACGCGCGGCAAGCTGATGCTGGTCCCCGGCTGGCGCGGCGTCTACGGCGAGACCTCCGACCTCGACGCCGCCCAGCGCGATGACGACGAGGGTCGCGAGCAGCAGCTGCCCAAGCTCGATCGCGGCGAGCAGGTCCGCACCACGGAGATCGGCTCCGAGGAGAAGGAGACCAAGCCGCCGCGCCGCTACACCGAGGGCTCGCTGCTGGGGGCGATGGAGACCGCGGGAAAGCTCGTGGACGAGGAGGAGCTGCGCGAGGCCATGAAGGACTCGGGCATCGGGACGCCCGCGACCCGAGCTGCGATCATCGAGCGGCTGATCCAGGTCGGCTACGTGGAGCGCGACGCCCGCGCGCTGGTCGTCACCGAGAAGGGCTTGAACGTGGTGCGGCTGCTGGGCGAGCACGCGCTCACCTCGCCCGGGCTGACCGGCGAGTGGGAGCACCGCCTGGCCAAGATCGAAACCGGCCAGGACTCCCGCGAGGCTTTCATGGGGGACATCGTCAAGTTCACCGAGAGCACGGTCTCCGAGCTCGACACCAAGCTCAAGGATGTGCGGATCCCGCGCGCGAACCTGGGGCCGTGCCCGGTCTGCGGCCGGGACATCGTCGAGAACCGCAAGGGCTATTCCTGTTGGTCGCGCGAGGACCCGGGGTGCGGGTTCGTGATCTGGAAGTCCAAGGCCGGCAAGCAGCTGCCGGTCGGCGTCGCCCGCGAGCTGATCAAGACGGGGCGGACCGAGAAGCCCGTGACGGGGTTCAAGGGTCGCTCGGGCAAGAGCTTCCGCGCGCGTCTCGCCCTCGAGCAGACCGACGAGGGCAAGTGGCGGGTGGAGTTCGACGAGCCCTGGGCTCGGGAGGGGGCCAAGCCGCCCGAGGCCGAGGATCAGCCGCCGGCGGCCTCGCGCGAGCCCGCGGCTGCGTAGGCCGAACCCAGTCGTCGGAGCCGGCCGCCACCATTGGGTGGATGCCGCTCAAGCTAGTCCTCGGTCCTGCGAACGCCGCCAAGGCCGGCGAGGTCCTGAGCGCCTTCCAGGAGGCCTCCGCGCGGGGAGCGCTTCTCGTCGTGCCGACCGCGGCCGACGCCGATCACTACGCGCGGGAGCTGTCGGCCGGCTCTGGCGCGGTCCTCGGGTCGGTTCTCACCTTTGCGGGCTTGGCCGGGGAGATCGCGGCGCGCTCCGGATACTCGGACGTCCGCCTGTCGAAGCTTCAGCGCGAGCGGGTGCTGAGACGCGTCGTCGGCCGGCTCGAGCTGCCGAGCATCGAGCGGAGCGCGGCCTCGCACGGGTTCGCTGCCGCTGCCGGCGAGCTGATCGCCGAGCTCGCCCGGTCTCTCATCACGGCGGAGCGATTCTCACGGGCGCTGCGGGCGTGGGCGTCGGCGGATCCCCGCCGCGGCCCCTACGCTCGCGACCTCGCCGCGCTCTACAGCGCCTACGCGCAGGAGCTCCGCCGCCTCGGCCGGGTCGACGGCGAGCTCCACGCGCGGGAAGCGCTCGACGCGCTGCGCGCTGCGCCGGCCCGGTGGGGGCGCGATGCCGTCTTCTTTTACGGCTTCGACGAGCTCACCGCGCTCGAGCGTGACGGCGTCGAGACGCTGGCCCGGATCGTGGACGCCGAGGTCACCGTGTCGCTCGCCTACGAGCCCGGGCGAGCGGCCTTTGCCGCGCGCGCCGAGGCCGTCGAGGAGCTCCGTCCGCTGGCCGATCAGGTGCTCGAGCTGCCGGCGCTCGACGAGTACTACGAGTCGCGCTCGCGCACCGCGCTTCACCACCTGGAGCGCTGCTTGTTCGAGCCGGGCCGCACGCGCCTGGATCCGGCAGATGCGGTGCGGCTGCTGGAAGCCGGCGGAGAGCGCGCCGAGGCCGAGCTGATCGCGGCCGAGATCCGCGTCCTGCTGGCCGGCGGGGTGGCGGCCGAAGAGATCGTGGTCGTGTGTCGCTCGCTGGCGCAGCGAGCGCCGCTGCTCGAGCGGGTCTTCGCCCAATATGGGCTTCCGGCGCACGCGGAGCGGCGCCTTCCGTTCATTCACACGGCGCTCGGGCGGGCGCTGCTCGCTCTGGCGCGCTGTGCCTGGGACCCGGACGCGGCGGCCGGGGAGCTGCTCGCCTACCTGCGGGCTCCTGGTCGTCTTCGCACGCCGGCCGCCGCGGACCACCTCGAGTTCGAGCTTCGCCGGGGCGCGCTCAGCTCGGCAGCCGACGCGCTGGCGCTCCTGGGCTGGGAGGTCGAAGAGGTCGCTCAGCTGCGCGAGGCCGCGGAACCGGCGCGCGTGCTCGCGCGGCAGGCCCGGCGGCTGCTGGCGCGCCCGCATCGGGGCGAGGCCGCGGTGCTCGCGGGCGACGAGGAGCTCGACGCGCGTGCGCTGGCGGCGTTGCTGCGCGCCCTCGCCGAGCTCGAGGAGCTGGGGGAGCACCTGAGCGGACCCGAGCTGATCGAGCTGCTGGGGGAGGTCGAGGTCGTTTCCGGGGGCGGGGAGGGCCGCGGCGGCGTGCTGGTGGCCGAGCCGCTGGGCATCCGGGCCCGTCGCTTCCGGGTCGTGTTCGTCTGTGGGCTTCAGGAGGGCGAGTTCCCCCGGCTGGGGGCCCCCGAGCCGTTTCTCTCCGACGAGCGCCGCCGCGAGCTCGCCGCCGCTTCGGGGTTGCGGCTGCAGCTGAGCGAGGACTCGCTGGCTCGCGAGCGCTACCTCTTCTACGCCAGCGTCTCCCGAGCCACCGAACAGGTTGTCCTGAGCTACCGCAGCTCGGACGAGGAGGGCAACATCGAGGTGCCCTCGCCCCTGCTGGCCGACGTGGGTGAGGTGCTGGTCGAGGATTGGGCGCAGCGCCGCCGCAAACGGCTGCTCGCCGACGTGGTCTGGGATCCCGCCGCGGCGCCCACCTCGCGCGAGCTCGCGCGCAGCGAGGCGGCCGCCGCGGCGCCCTCGGCCGGCGAGCCCGAGGTTCCGGTTCGCGTCCTCAGCGAGCAGGCGCGCGCGTACGTGCGCCATCAGAGGATCCTCTCGGCCGGAGCGCTCGAGACCTTTGCCGATTGCCCCATGAGGTGGCTGATCGAGCGTGAGCTGGGCCCCGCTGCGCTCGAGCCCGACCCCGCCCCGGTCGTCCGAGGCAGCTACATGCACGAGGTGCTGGAGGAGCTGTTGCGGCGGCTCGAAGGTCCGATCACCTCCGAGTCGGTGGACACCGCTGAGCGAATTCTGGAGGAGATTCTGCGCGAGCTGCCGACGAGCGTCGGCGCCGGACAGCCCGAGGCCGTGCGCACCGGCCTGCTCCGCTCAATCGAAGCCGATCTGCGGCGCTACCTGTCACACGAGGCGGCCGACGCCTGTGGCTGGAGCCCTGAGGACGTCGAGCTCAAGTTCGGCTTCGCGGACGACGCCGACTCGCTGCCGGCCCTCGAGCTCGGCTCCGGCGAGGAGCGGATCGCGGTGCGCGGGGTGATCGACCGTGTCGACGTCGCGCCGGACGGCAGCGCTCGCGCGATCGTGCGCGACTACAAGAGCGGTGGCGTTCGCCCGGAGTACCAGGGGCTGCGCTGGGAGACCGACCGCCGGCTGCAGGTCGCGCTCTACATGCTGGCGGTCCGCCGTCTGCTCGAGGTGGAGCCCGTCGCGGGCCTGTACCAGCCGCTGGGCGGGTCGGACCTGAGAGCCCGGGGTGTGTTCGAAGCGGGCGCGCCGGTGGGCACGCGGGTCGTGCCGACCGACGCTCGCACACCGGAGGAGCTGGCCGAGGTCCTGGACGGCGCGGAACGGCGAGCGCTCGAGCTCGCGCACCGGCTGCGCAGCGGCGAGCTCGTGCCCTGCCCGCAGACTTGCTCCCGGGACGGATGCCGGTATCCGGGGATCTGCCGCGCGGGGTGAGCGTGGTCAACGCGGAACCCGACGCTCCGCTCTTCACCGAAGAGCAGCTGCAGGCCATCGAGCGCCGTGACGGTGCGCTCCTGCTCGCCGCCGGCGCCGGCAGCGGCAAGACCTCGGTGCTGGTGGAGCGCTTCGTGCGCGCGGTCCTCGAAGACGGCGTCGAGGTCGCCGCCATTCTCGCCATCACGTTCACCGACAAGGCCGCCGCCGAGCTGCGCGAGCGGATCCGCAGCCGCTTCCGCAACCTCGGCGCCGACGAGGCAGCGCGCGCGACCGAGGGCGCCTTCATCTCGACCATCCACGGCTTCTGCGCTCGTCTGCTGCGCGCCGAAGCCCTGGCCGCCGGGCTCGACCCGGCGTTTGCAGTCCTCGATCAGCCGGAGGCACAGCGCGTGGCCGATGCCGCCTTCGACGAGGCGCTCGAAGCCTTGGCGCGGGAGCACGCCGGCGCCGTCGAGCTGATTGCCTCCTACGGCACCGGCGCGCTACGCGGGGCGACCCTCTCCAGCTACGGCCAGCTCCGCTCGGCCGGCCAGACCTCGCCCGTGCTGCCCGCCCTGCCCCCGGCGCCCGATCCGGCGGCGGCCGCGGCACAGCTGCGGGCTGCCGCGGCCGCCGCCGCCCGCGAGCTCGGCGCGCAAGAGGAGCCCAGCGCCAAGGTCGCCCAGGCGATCGAGCGGCTGCAGCGGTGCGACGCGGTGTCGAACGAGGGCGACCCCTGGCCGGGCGATCTCGACTCGCTAAAGCTTCCCGGTGGGAATGGCGCCGCGCTCTCCACCCCGGTGTGCCTGGCGTACACCGAGGCGCTCGGACAGTTCCGCCGCGCCTGCGAGCACCGGCGCGCGCGGGAAGCGCACCTCCTGCTGGACCTGCTGCTGCGCAGCTTCAGCGCCGCCTACGCGCGGCGAAAGCACGAGCGGGGAGGACTCGATTTCGAGGATCTGGAGCTGCTGGCGCGCGACCTGCTGGGCGCCGACGGCGAGCTGCGCGAGCGCTACCGCTCCCGGTTCGCGCACGTAATGGTCGATGAGCTCCAGGACACCAACCGGGTCCAGCTCGACCTGATCGAGCATGTGGCCGACGGCAACCGGTTCATGGTCGGCGACGCCTACCAGTCGATCTACGCCTTCCGCCACGCCGACGTGACTCTGTTCGAACAGCTGGGCCGGCGGCTGGAGGCGGACGGCGCACGCCTGGAGCTGCGATGCAACTTCCGCTCGCGGCCGGAGATCCTCGACGCGGTCGGCGCGGCGTTCCGGCACGCCTTCAGGCCGCCGTTCGAGCCGCTGGAGGCCGGTCGTCCGGACGAGCACCTGGGGGCAGCGCGGGTCGAGCTGCACATCGTCAACCGGGCCGGTGACTGGCCGGCGGAGGGGCTTGCGGCGCCGTGGCGCATCGCGGAGGCGGGCGTGCTCGCGGACCGCGTGGCCGAGCTGATCGCGCAGGGCGCCGCGCCTCGGGACGTGGTCGTCCTCACCCGCGCCACCACGGACCTGCGGGCGTACGAGCGCGCGCTCGAGGAGCGGGGCGTCCCGACCTACGTGATCGGCGGCCGCGGCTACTGGGCCCACCCGCAGGTCGTGGACGTCGTCTCGTACCTGCGCGCGCTGGCCAATCCGCGCGACGAGGAGGCGCTCTACACGGTCCTGCTCTCGCCCATGGTCGGTGCCTCGGTCGACGCCGTCGTGATGCTGGCCGCGGCGGCCCGCGCCGCCGAGAGCGACGCCGCGCGGGTGTTGCGGGAGCCGGAGGGCAGGCTCGACGAGCTGGCCGGCGAGGATCGAAGCCGTCTGGCGAGGTTCGCTTCCTGGTTCGACGCCGAGCGCGCGCAGGTGTCGCGGAGCGCGGTCTCGGAGCTGATCGAACGGGGCCTCGAGCGCAGCGGCTACGACCTCGCGGTCCTGGGCCTGCCCGGGGGCCGACGCCGCCTGGCCAACGTCCGCAAGCTGATGCGCCTGGCCCTGGAGCACGAGGCTGACGCGGGCCGTGACCTGCGCGGGTTCCTCGATCTCGTGCGCGGCCGGCAGGCCGGCTGGGCTGGGTACGGCGACGCGCGCGAGAGCGAGGCGCCGGTCGAAGGGGAGGCGCTCGACGCCGTGCGGCTGATGACGATCCACCGGGCCAAGGGCCTCGAGTTCGAGATCGTGTGTGTGGCCGACCTCGGCCGCCAGCCTCGGCGCGGAGCCGAGGTCGTGCGAATTGGCCGCGACGGCCGCTTCGGCCTGCGCCTGTCGGAGCCGGGCACAGCCCGCGCGGTGCCCGCGCTCGACTACGACGCCCTCGGCGAGGCTCAGCTCGAGGCCCAGGCGGCCGAGGAGCGCCGGCTCTTCTACGTCGCCATGACGCGGGCACGGGAGCGGCTGATCCTGACCGGAGCGGCCAAGCTCGACGCGCTCGACTCCGAGCGCGCCCCGATTGGGTGGATCACGCAGGCGATGGGCGCGGCCGGTGTCGAGCCGAGGTTGATCGAGGAGGAGGCTGCGGGGGGTGAAGAGGCGCGGCCGGCGAGCGGCGAGGCGCCGGCCCCGGCGGTCGCCCCCGTGCCTCCCAAGGCGCCGGCCCCGGCGGACGCTCCGGGCCTTGCGCCGCCGCGCCCCGGGCCGCCGCTCCTGCCGCGCCCCGGCCCGCGCGTGAGCCGCCTGAGCTACTCCTCGCTCGAGGAGTACCGCCGGTGCCGTTATCGCTTCTACGTCGAGCGGGTGCTGGGAATCCCGCCCGTCAGCCCTCGAGCGGCCAGAGCCACCGGCGGCACCGAGCGCCGTTCCGGAGATCGTCTGGCTGCGAATGAGCGCGGGATCGTCGTGCACTCGCTGCTCGAGCGGCTCGACTTCCGCCGCCCGGCCGAGCCGAGCCCCGAAGCGCTTGCAGCCGCGGCCCGGCTGGCGGCCGGAGGTGAGCCGGCGAGCCCGCGTGAGCTCGAGGAGATTGCGGCGATGATCCGCGGCTTCGCCCAGAGCGAGCTGTGCGCGCGGCTCGGGCGTGCGCGCGACGTGAGGCGCGAGGAGCGCTTCGCTTTCTCGCTCGACGACCAGCTGATGGTGAACGGCGCGATCGACGTGCTGGCTCGCGAGCCAGACGGCCGGATCCTTGTCGTCGACTACAAGACCGATCGCCTGGGCGGTCAGGACCCAAGCGCACTCGCGTCAGCCGGCTACGGGACGCAGCGGCTGGTCTACGCGCTGGCCATGCTCCGCACCGGAGCGGCGGAGGTGGAGGTGGCCCACGTGTTCCTGGAGGAGCCGGCACGACCGGCGGTGGCGCTCTTCTCCGCCGGCCGGCGCGAGCAGCTCGAGCAGGAGCTGGCGCAGCTGGCCTCCGGGGTGCTGGCCGACGACTTCGAGGTCACCGAGGACCCGCACGCCGCGATCTGCAGCGGCTGCCCGGCCGAGGGCGGTCTGTGCTCGTGGCCGCTCGAGATGACCCGGCGCGAGGCGGCGGACCGGCTGTTCTGAGCCCCTTCAGCTCCGGAACTCGACGTCGATCTGCTCCTCGTCGTGGCGCTCCTCGACCTTGGCCAGCGCGGTCAGCGTCTCCTTGTCGGCCGGGGACTCGGGCGGCCCGAGCAGGCTGCGGGGCCACAGCCGGCGCGTGACGACGACGTTGATCTCCGCCGCGTAGAGGGTCATCTGCGCCCCCAGGTGCAGGAAGATCAGCAGCGCGATGACCAGGCCGAACAGGCCGTAGGTGCTCGTGCTGTGCTTGAACACGTGGCCGATGTAGATGCCGCCGACGACCTGCAGCAGGGTCCAGAAGACCCCGGCGAAGGCGACGCCGATCCACAGGCAGCTGGTCGCGATCGTCTTCGAGGTCATCCACCGGAAGGCGGCGAGGAACAGCGCAAAGTTGAGGACCAGCGAGATGAGGATGCCGCCCACCTTGGCCAGCGGACCGCCGAGCCCGCCGGTCACCAGACCGGAGGCCAGCGAGGCGACGATGAAGAGCATGCCGAGCGAGACGAGCAGGGCCAGCCCGCGCAGGCGCCGCTGGATGAAGTCCGGCCGGTCCTTGAACGGCACCGCCCACACCCGGTCGAAGGCGTTCTGCGCCGCCTGGGTGATGCCGAGCCCAGACAGCAGCGAGGTCACCAGGCCGAGCACGAGTGCGATCGTCCGGCCGTGCAGGCCGCCGACCTTTATGTCCTTGCCGATGATCGGGAACTGCGCCAGCACGGAGTTCTTGATCGACTCCTGGGCGGAGGAGTCGCCTTGGAGCACGAAACCCAGGATCGTGACGAAGACCAACAGCAGCGGAAAGAGCGAGAAGAAGGAGTAGTACGCCACGAGCGCGGCGAGACTGCCGCCCTGGTCGTCGGAGAACTTCTTGATCACGGCCAGGGGAAGCGCGAGCCAGCGATGGCGCTGCTGATAGCCGTCGAACTTGCGTACCGGCCGCAGAATGTCCACGGCCGGTTAAGTACCCACGGGCGAGCGGTTCAGGCCGCTGTGAGCAGCGTGTCAGCCGGCTCGGGGCTACGGGATGTCCGCTCGCGCAGGACGATCGTCGCACCTCGGCCCGGGCTGAAGGTGATGCTGCGGCGCCGGGTGCGCTCCGCCGCCGGCTCGGCCTGCAGGACGGAGAAGCGCCGCAGCGCGACGCCGAGGACGATCTTCATCTCCTGCAGCGCGAAGCTCGCGCCGAGGCAGCGACGACGCCCGCCGCCGAAGGGGATCCACGTATACGTCCCGGGACTCTGATCGAGAAAGCGCTCGGGGCGGAAGGCCCTCGGCTCGGGATAGATGGACGGATCGTTGTGGACGAGGTAGACGCTGGCGAGCAATGCCACACCCGGTGGATACTCGAAGTCGCCGATTCGCACGCGCTGCTTGGTCAGCCGCGGCTCCGCGTTCGGCAGGACGGGCCGCAGCCGCAGGACCTCGTGGACGGTCGCGGTCAGGTAGGCGTCGTCCTCACCCGCGTCGAGCTCCTCGGTGAGACGCGCGGCCACGCGCGGCTCGCGGGCCAGGCGCTCGAACCCCCACGCGAGCTCCGAGGCCGTCGTCTCGTGCCCGGCGACCAGAGCCGTCATCAGCTCGTCCCGGATCTCCTGATCGGACATGCGCTCCCCATCCTCATGGGTGGCCTGGAGCAGCATCGCGAGGACGTCGTCGCGTTCGGCGTCCCCGGCCGACCGCCGCTCGTCGATCAGGCCGAAGATCAGCTCGTCGGTCGCGCGCGCCAGGTCCCCGAACCGCTTGAAGGGACCGAACCAGCTGGTGGCGCGGCGCTGCAGCGCCGGCATCACCGAGAGTGGGCTTTCGCTGAACGCGAGGACCTCGGTGAGCACGTCGCGCAGGCGGTCGAGGCGCTGGCCCTGCTCGAGTCCGAACACCGCTCGCAGGATGATCTCCAGCGTGAGGCGCTGCAGCCGGGGGTGCAGCGCGACCGGCTGCTCGGACGGCCACGAGCTGACCTCGGCCTCGGCGAGCTCGGTCATCAGGCCGGTCAGCCGTTGCATCTTCTCGCCGTGGAAGGCGGGGAGGAGAAGCTTGCGCTGGCGCAGGTGGGGCGCTTCGTCGAGCAGGATCACCGAGCTCGATCCGACGATCGGCTCGAGGATCCGGGCCCCTTCGCCCGGATGCAGCACCTCAGGCGGGGCGGTGAACAGCTCCTTGATCTCGTCCGGATCGGAGAGGATCACGAACGGCGGCTGGAAGGGCAGCTGCACGGTCACGCGCTTGCCGTAGCGCTCGCGCAGCCGCTCGAGTGAACTGGCCGGACGCTTCCAGAACCCCAGCAGCTGAACTGCCGTCGGGATCCTGGGTCCCGGCGGCAGGGTCTGCCTCAAGTGACGCTTGGTCATGCTCGCCTCCCTCGGGGTGGGCTCTGGATATACCCGAGCCACGGAGCGGGGAGTGTGAGACCAATCACGCACGCCCCTCGACCGCGAGCAGCAGCCGCTTGCGATCGAGGCCGCCGGTGTATCCGCCCAGGCCGCCGCCGGCGCGCAGCACGCGGTGGCACGGTACGACGATCGGCAGCGGGTTGGACCCCAGCGCGTTGCCGGCCGCGCGCGAGCCCTGCGGGCTGCCGGCCGAGGCGGCGACCTCCTTGTAGGTCGACACCGAGCCGTAGGGAATCTGCGCGGTGACCTCGAGCACGCGCCGTCCGAAGCCGTGCACGAGCTGCCAGTCGATCGCGAGCTCGAACCGCCGCCGGCGACGGGCGAAGTACTCCTCAAGCTCCCGCCGGGCGCCGTCGAGCCGGCGCGGAGCGCGGAGCACGCGCGGCGAGATCGTGCGCGCCAGCCGCTCGAGGACCTGCTCGTCCTCCTCGCTGTCGAGGTAGGCGAGCTTGACCAGCCCCCGCGGCGTCGCCGCCAGCAGGAGCTCCCCCGCCGGGGAGTCGTGCGTCGCGTAGGCGACGTCCACGAGCTCCGCGGCCTCGGCCGCGTCCGTGAGCGGCGGCAGCGGCGCTGCGAGCGCGTCTGCCGCACTCGTCAGTGCCGCCTGGATGGCATCGGTGTCGTTCATGCTCGGTACTCCGTTCTCAATCGCTTTAGGCCTTCGTGCACGTTGCGGCGCGCGGCCTCCTCGCTCGTCTGCATCGCCACCGAGATCTGCTCGTATCCGGCGTCGAGCACGAACCGGAGCGCGATCGCGGTGCGCTGCTTCTCCGGCAGCGCCCGGACCAGCGACCACAGCTCCTCGTCCCGCGTGTTCTGATCCTCCGGCGGGGCTCCATCGACTACACGTTCGATCGACGCCGGCTCGCGACCGCGGCGCCGGATCCGGTCGAGCCCCTTTCGGTGCGCGATCGTCAGAACCCAGCCGCGCAGGTTCGCCGCGTCGCGCAGATCCGCGTACGCGCGCAGCGCCGCCAGCCACGTCTCCTGGTAGCAGTCATCGGCATCGTCGCGGCCGACGAGCGCCGTCAGGAAGCGGTGCACATCGCGGCCGTGGGCATCGAGCAGCGTCTGAAAGGGGGGAGGGTGGGCGGTTCTCACAGCGATGGAACGTGGCAGGGGTCAGGTTCGTGAGATTCGCATGCGGCAAGACTGCGCTCAGCGCTTGCAGGTGTGCCGGCTTCGCTATACAAAGCTTTCATGGCACGTGCGATCTGGTCGGGCGCGATCAGCTTCGGGCTGGTCAACGTCCCGGTGAAGCTCTACAGCGCGACGTCTCCCAAGGCGGTCCGCTTCCACCAGCTCTCCAACAAGACGGGCGCCCGGATCCGTCAGAAGCGGGTGGACTCGTCGACGGGTGAGGAGGTTCCCTACGAGGAGATCGTCAAGGGCTACGAGCTGACTCCCGACCGCTACGTGATGATCACCTCCGAGGAGCTCGAGGCCTTCGACCCCAAGGCGACCAAGACGATCGACGTCGAGGAGTTCGTGGACCTGGCGGAGATCGACCCCATCTTCTACGACCATTCCTATTACCTGGCCCCGACCGCGGGCGGAGCCAAGGCCTACCGCCTGCTGCTGGATGCGATGCGCGAGGCCGGGAAGGTCGGCATCGGCAAGGTCGTGTTGCGGACCAAGCAGCAGCTCTGCGCGCTGCGGCCCAACGGGGATGTCCTGACGCTCTCGACGATGCTGTTCGGCGACGAGGTCCTGGCGCCGGACCGGCTCGACGAGCTCGACTCGGTTATCGAGGCAGAGGCCTCGGGACGGGAGCTGGTTATGGCCCAGCAGCTGATCGAGTCGCTCTCGGCGGACTTCGACCCGAGCAAGTACCACGACGAGTATCGGGAGCGCGTGCTCGAGCTGATCGAGCGCAAGGCGTCAGGTGAGGAGATCGCGGTGCAGCCGCAGGCCGAAGAGCCCGTCGCCGCCCCCGACCTCATGGCCGCTCTTGAGGCGAGTCTCGCCGCAGTGCGCACCGACGCCGAGGAACCGGCGCCGCCCCCGGCCAAGCCCCGCAAGAAGGCGGCCGGCGCGTCGAGCAACGGCAAGGCGGCCAAGGGACCGGCCAAGGCCGCCAAGGCCAAGTCCAAGCGCTGAATCTCCGGCGCACAGCGCGGCGCAGCTGAGGCCCGCTGATACGCTTTGCGCCCGCGCCGCGCCTCCCTCACCCGAGACCGGGACCCTCATGAATAGACGCTCTGCTCCACCTGGGGCCACCGGCCTCTACCACCCCGCCCACGAGCACGACTCGTGTGGGATCGCCATGGTCGCCAAGCTCTGGGGCGAGGCCAGCCATGCGGTGGTGGAGAAGGCGCTGCATGCGCTCGAGAACCTCGAGCATCGCGGAGCCGAGGGCGCCGACCCGAACACCGGCGACGGTGCCGGGATCCTGCTGCAGATCCCCGACGCCTTCCTGCGCGGCGCCGCCGCCGGCGTAGATCTGCCGCCGCCTGGCCGCTACGGCGTCGGCGTCTGCTACCTGCCGAGCGACCCCGAGCGCCGTGTCGTCCTCGAGCAGCTGATCGAGGAGACGATCGCCGCCGAAGGCCAGCGCGCGATCTGGTGGCGAGACGTCCCGGTCGATGACCGGCATGTCGGCGAGACGGCCCGCCTCTCGGCACCGACGATCCGCCAGGTGCTGATCCAGGCGGCCGACGAGATCTCCGACCAGGACGCCTTCGAGCGCAAGCTCTACGTGATCCGCCGTCTGATCGAGCGCGCCGCCGGCGCCGAGTTGTCCCTGCCGAGCTTCTCGAGCCGGACGATGGTCTACAAGGGGATGCTGACCGCGCCGCAGCTGCCGCGCTACTTCACCGATCTGCGCGACCCGCGGCTGGCCTCCCGGCTGGCGCTCGTGCACTCGCGCTTCTCGACCAACACCTTCCCGAGCTGGGAGCTCGCCCACCCCTACCGGATGATCGCCCACAACGGCGAGGTCAACACGCTACGCGGCAACGTCAACTGGATGCGGGCGCGGGAGTCGCAGCTGGCCAGCGAGCTGTTCGGCGAGGACCTCGAGAAGGTGATCCCGGTCGTGCGCGAGGGGGGCTCTGACTCGGCCGTCTTCGACAATGTGCTCGAGCTGCTGGTGCTCAGCGGCCGCTCCATCCCGCACGCGGTGATGATGATGGTCCCCGAGGCCTACCGCACGCGGGCCGATCTCGATCCCGACGTCAAGGGCTTCTACGACTTTCACTCCTGCCTGATGGAGCCGTGGGACGGCCCCGCCGCGGTCGTCTTCACCGACGGCCGGCAGGCCGGCGCCGTCCTCGACCGCAACGGGCTGCGGCCGGGCCGCTGGGTGCAGGACACCGAGGGCTACGTGGTGCTGGCTTCGGAGACCGGAGTGCTGACGGTCGCGCCCGAGCACATCCAGCGCAAGGGCCGGCTCGCGCCCGGCAAGCTGTTCCTGGTCGACCTCGAGGAGGGCCGGATCGTCGAGGACGAGGAGATCAAGCGCCGCGTGGCGCGCCGCAAGCCCTACGCGGAGTGGTACGCGAAGTCCGTCGTTCACATCGACGACCTGCCCGAGCGCGAGCCGCGCGCGCCTCGGATCGAGCCGCTGCGCTCCAAGCAGCTGGCCTTCGGCTATTCCCAGGAGGACCTGCGCCTGATCATCGCGCCGATGGCGGCCAAGGGGGAGGAGCCCGTGGCCAGCATGGGCAACGACGCGGCGCTGGCCGTCCTCTCCGATCGCCAGCCGCCCCTGTTCTCCTACTTCAAGCAGCTGTTCGCGCAGGTGACCAACCCGCCGATCGACCCGATTCGCGAAAGCGTCGTGATGAGCCTGCAGGCCGGGGTGGGCGCCGAAGTCAACCTGCTCGGCGAGGTGCCCGATCAGGCGCACATCCTGGTCATGGACCAGCCGATCCTGCGCAACCACGAGCTCGAGAAGCTGCGTCAGGTCTCACACGACGTCTTCGACGCGGCGACGCTCGACATCACGTGGCCGATCGAGCACGGGCCCGACGGAATGGAGATGCGGCTGTACGACCTGTGTGCGGAGGCGGCACGCCACGTCGACCACGGGGCGAACATCCTCATTCTCTCTGACCGCAACCTCGGCCCCGAGCGCGTGGCGATGCCCTCGCTGCTGGCCGTGGCCGCGGTGCACCATCACCTGGTCAGGCGCGGCACGCGCCTGCGCACGGGTCTGGTCATCGAGTCCGGCGAGCCACGCGACATCCACCACATGGCCACGCTGATCGGCTATGGCGCCGCGGGGATCAACCCATACCTGATGTTCGAGTCGCTGGACGAGCTCGCCGACCGCTCGCTGCTGCCTGAGGACCTCGGCCGCGAGGAGGCCGAGAAGCGGATCGTCAAGGCGTTCGGCAAGGGGCTGATGAAGACGATCTCGAAGATGGGGATCTCGACCATCCAGTCCTACTGCGGCGCGCAGATCTTCGAGGCCGTGGGGCTTGAGCCAGAGCTGATCGAGCAGCACTTCACCGGCACGGCGTCGCGCATCGGCGGGGTGGGGCTCGACGTCCTCTCGACCGAGGCCATGGAGCGCCACTTCCGTGCCTACCCGCGCACCGACCGCGACGTGCTGCCGGTCGGCGGCGTGCTTCAGTGGCGGCGCGACGGCGAGCTGCACGTCTGGAATCCCGACACGATCGCCAAGCTGCAGCACGCGGTCCGGGCGGAGAATGGAGATCCCCGCCACACCTATGCCGACTACGCGGCTCTCGTCAACGAGGAGTCGGCGCGCAGCGGCCTGCTGCGGGGACTGATGAAGCTGCGCACGGCGCCCGAGCCGATTGCCCTCGAGGAGGTGGAGCCGGCGAGCGAGATCGTCAAGCGCTTCACCACGGGGGCGATGTCGCTGGGCGCGCTGAGCCGGGAGGCGCACGAGACGCTGGCCATCGCCATGAACCGCATGGGTGCCCGCTCGAACACGGGCGAGGGGGGAGAGGATCCCTCGCGCTACGTACCCGATACCAGCGGCGATCTGCGCCGCTCGGCGATCAAGCAGGTGGCCTCCGGCCGCTTCGGCGTGACGATCCACTACCTCGTCAACTCCGACCAGCTGCAGATCAAGATGGCGCAGGGCGCAAAGCCGGGCGAGGGAGGCCAGCTCCCCGGCCACAAGGTCGACAGCTACATCGCCAAGATTCGCCACTCCACCCCGGGCGTGGGTCTTATTTCTCCCCCGCCACACCACGACATCTACTCGATCGAGGACCTCAAGCAGCTGATCTACGACCTCCGGTGCGCCAACCCGTCGGGCTCGGTGTCGGTCAAGCTCGTCTCCGAGGTCGGTGTGGGGACGGTGGCCGCGGGGGTCGCGAAGGCCAACGCCGACCACGTGACGATCGCCGGCCACGATGGTGGCACCGGCGCCTCGCCGCAGTCCTCGGTCCAAGGCGCCGGGGTGCCGTGGGAGATCGGGCTGGCCGAGACCCAGCAGACGCTGCTGCTCAACGACCTGCGCTCGCGCATCACCGTGGAGGCCGACGGCGGGATGCGGACCGGGCGCGACGTCGTGGTCGCCGCACTCCTGGGGGCGGACGAGTTCGGCTTCTCGACCGCGCCGCTGATCGCCATGGGCTGCGTGATGATGCGCGTCTGCCACCTGAACACGTGCCCGGTGGGCATCGCCACGCAGGACCCTGAGCTGCGCAAGCGTTTCCGCGGGATCCCCGAGCACGTGACCGGATACCTGATGCTCGTCGCCGAGGAGGTGCGGGAGATCATGGCCTCGCTCGGAATTCGGCGGGTTGAGGAGCTGATCGGGCGCACCGACCTGCTGGACGCCGATGAGGCGATCGACCACTGGAAGGCTCGCGGCGTCGACCTCTCGATGATCCTGTCCTCGCCCGAGCTGCCGCCCGGAGCCGCGCGCCACCGCACGCGCCCACAGGTGCCGGTGCTCGACGACGCCCTGGATTGGGAGCTCGTGCGCAAGTGCGCTCCGGCGCTCGACCGTGAAGAGGCGGTGCGGCTGGGTCCGCTGCCGCTGCGCAACGTCAACCGCACCGTGGGCGGCATCCTTTCGGGAGAGATCGCGCGCCGCCACGGGGCGGGCGGACTGCCCGAGGGGACGATCGAGATCTCGTTCACCGGGTCGGCGGGCCAGAGCTTCGCCGCGTGGCTGGCCCCAGGCGTCACCTTCTCGCTCCGTGGTGAGACCAACGACTATGCCGGCAAGGGCCTGTCGGGTGGCGTCGTCTCCGTGCGGCCGCCGGACGGCGTGAAGTTCCGCGCCGAGGAGAACATGATCGTCGGCAACACCGTGCTCTATGGCGCCACCTCGGGCCGGGCGTTCTTCCGCGGCCTTGCGGGCGAGCGCTTCGCTGTGCGGAACTCCGGCGCCTGCGCCGTCGTGGAGGGCGTGGGTGATCACGGCTGTGAGTACATGACAGGCGGCCGCGTCGTCGTACTCGGACCAACCGGGCGCAACTTCGCCGCCGGCATGAGCGGTGGTGTCGCGTACGTCTACGACAAGGACCGGCGCTTCCAGGGCCGCTGCAATCCCGAGCTCGTCGACTTGGAGGAGCTGACCGACGAGGACGTCGTCGAGGTTCAGGACCTCATCAAGGAGCACGTCGCGCGGACCGGTTCGCTCGTGGGCCGCAACGTCCTCGCCTCGTGGGAGCGCGGCACGCGCGAGCGGTTCGTCAAGGTGATGCCTCGCGACTACAAGCGGGCGCTGGCCGAGACTGCCGCGAGCGAGGAGAAAGCGCTCGAAGCTGCCGGCGAGTCCCGGGCGGCGACTTAGAGCAGGGGCGACCTAGAGCAGAGCGCCCGTCACGCCCTGGATCGTGCCGATCCCGTAGCCCATCGATGGGTCGCCGTCGGTCATCACCGCGATCGAGAACCGGCGATGGTGGCCCTCGAGGCGCCCGACCTGGTGCACGAGCTGCCCGAGGCCGGTCCCGCGCCAGCCGCCCTTGAAGAAGACGCGGTAGCCGCGCGGCCGGGCGACCGCGGGAATGCCCCAGCTCTCATAGCCGGCGATGGTCGAGAGCAGGAAGCGGGCGTAGCCGACGAACTCGTGCGGGATCAGCGAGTCCATTTCGAAGAAGAACCGAGCCTGGTCAGCGGCGCTTATCTGTGCGTTGGCCCATATGCCGACAATCGAGAAGTCCGTCATCCCGGCCGCGTGCGCGACCGAGTAGAGCCCCGAATCGCCGACGATCGACCACGTTTGCGTGGCGGCCGAGTTGTCGGAGACGTGGATCATCGGGTACAGGAACGAGTTGCTGTAGGAGTCGACCCGATGCTGGCCGTGGTCATGGAGCCGCCGCAGGTATGCGACCAGGAGCATCGCCTTGACCACGCTGGCTGACACGAAGCGCCAGTGCACGTGCAACCCGGACAGGCGGCCTTCGCTGTCCATCACCGCGAACGCGGTACGTCCGGCCCGCCGATGCAGGAATCCGCTCGCCCGTCCCACGGCCGCGCTGCCGGGGAAGCCCTGCGGCAGCGACCCGGTGCCGTGGTACCCGCGCCCGGTGCAGCCGTGCGGGTTGCCGGGGTCCAGGAGCGCACCTGCGGCGGGGGCGTGCAGGCATGCCTCCCAGCGGAAGCGGCCGGCAGGCTGCGTGGCGGTGCTCGTGAGCTCGGTCACGTACGGGCTCAGGGCGCGGGCCCGGGTCCCCGGTGCCGGCCGCAGTGCCCCGCGGCGGCCGTGGCCGTACCGCCAGCTCACGCGGCCTGCGCTCCAGGCGAGATCGCGTGGGTGGTAGACGAGCACCCGCACGCGCGCGCGGCCGAGCGGGATGGCGCCGGCGAAGATCCGGACGCGGCCGCTGACACCGACCCGCACGACGGCGCTGCGACCCGCCGTGGCGGCCACCTGATACTCGGTGTTTCGGTCCGGTGTGACCGTGAATGAGAACGAGCCGTCTACGGCGCTCACCGTGCTCTGCGCGGGTGGGTTGGCGCGGTAGGGGTACGGGCTCGCGTAGAGCGTGACCGCGGTGGCGGGCGCGGCTGTGCCGGACAGGACGACGGCTTGCCCGCTCTGCGCCGTGGTCGGCGCCGCCTGCAGCGTGGGCGGGGCATCGGCGGTCGCCGCGCGATGCGCGCGCCTGCCCCAGGCATTCGCCGGCGAGGCGCACAGCGTCACCAGCCCTGCCGCCACGCAGCAGACTCCCCGAAGCACGGCGGGAAACTCTATTTCGCGCCGCGGATGAACGACATCTCATGTCGGGCGCGGACGCCGGGCGAGTGCGTGCCCTACCCGTTGCTAGCCTCCCCGGGCCCATGGGCGAGCTGGGCGCATTCCTGAAGATTCACCGGGTCGGCTTCGACAGGCGCGATCCCCGCCAGCGGGTGCGCGACTACCGGCAGTACTTCGCGCTCCAACCCGCCGAAGAGCTGCGACGTCAAGGCGCGCGGTGCATGGACTGCGGCATTCCCTTCTGTCATGAGGGCTGTCCGCTCGGGAACCTGATCCCCGACTGGAACGACCTCGTCTACCGGGACAAGTGGCGAGACGCGATCGACCAGCTCCACGCCACCAACAACTTTCCCGAGTTCACCGGCCTCATCTGTCCGGCGCCGTGCGAGTCCGCCTGCGTGCTGGCGATCAACGACGATCCGGTCACGATCGAGCAGATCGAGCTGGCCATCGTCGAGCGTGCGTTCGCCGAGGGGTGGGTCCAGCCGCAGCCGCCGGATCGCCGCACGGGCCGGACCGTGGCTGTCGTCGGGTCAGGGCCCGCCGGCCTGGCCGCGGCGGATGAGCTCAATCGCCGCGGACACACCGTGACGGTGTACGAGCGCGACGAGGGCCCGGGAGGCCTCCTGCGCTTCGGCGTTCCGGACGCGAAGCTGGAGAAGCGCATCATCGATCGACGGGTCGCGATCCTCGAGCAGGAAGGCGTCGAGTTCGTCTACGAGACCGACGTCGGGCGCGACGTCTCCGTGGCGGAGATCCAGGAGCGTCACGATGCCCTGGTCGTGGCCATCGGCTCGCGTGTCTCGCGCGATCTCGACGCGCCCGGGCGCGACCTTCGCGGCATCCATTTCGCGATGGACTATCTCTATCAGCGCAACCGCTGGGTGGCCTCGCAGGAGGGCCGGCGAACGCGCCCGCCCGAGCCCGGGACCGAGATCACGGCTGCCGGCAAGCGGGTGATCGTCGTGGGGGGCGGCGACACCGGCATGGACTGCATCTCGAACGCGCACCGAGAGGAGGCGCGCTCGGTGGTGATGCTCGATGTCTACGCCGAGCTGCCCTCCGGCGGCAACGATCCGCGGCACCCCTGGCCGCTGCCTCCAAAGCGCACGCCGATGACCTACGCCCTCGAGGAGGGCGGCCGCCGCCGGTGGGGAACCGAGGTCACCGGCTTCGGCGGCAAGGAGGGGAGCGTCAGTCACGTCTACGCACGGCAGGTCACCGGCACCTCCTCCCGCGACCTCACCCCCGTCCCGGGCAGCGAGTTCGTGCTCGAGGCCGATCTGGTCCTGATCGCGATCGGGTTCGAGCATCCCGAGCACGAGGGCCTCGTCGAGCAGCTCGAGGTGGCCCTCGACCACCGCGGCAACGTGCGAACCAAGCAGACGTACCGCACGTCGCAGAAGAACGTCTACGCGTGCGGTGACGCCCGCATCGGCCAGTCGCTCGTGGTGACGGCCATCGCCGAGGGTCGCAAGTGTGCCCGCATCGTCAACAAGGACCTCGGCGGCAGCCCGATGGACGCCGACCGCGAGATGCTCGCCGTCGGGGCGTGGAGCGGGGAAGCCGATCGCACGCTCCGCCACGAGGCGGAGGCCGCGGGAACGGTCAGACCGGGTGAGGAGTTCTTTACCGGGCCGGGTACGCGACGGCCCTGACGACAGCTGCCGGGCGGGATCCGGGCTTGCGCGCCGGGTTGGTTTCCAACCCTCCCCGCGACTATTTCGCTGCTCAGCGCGGAATCGTTTGCTCAGCAGACAGAACGCCTGCTACGGTACGTCGCAAGGGCGCTTCACGTGGCACGCGTGTCGTAATTCAAAGCTTGGGACGGGGAAACTCGCCCCTGTCGGTCAGGGAACTGCGCCCCCACTTCCCTGACTCTCCGGGGGGCCCAGAAGGATCTGGACCCCCCGGGCCTTTAAGCAGCTAGCTTTCCCCGGCGTGGCCGAGCTTCCCTCTGCGTGCGTGATCGGGGCAGGATCGTCGGGCATCGCGGCCGCCAAGGCGCTGCACGAGCGCGGCATCCCGTTCGACTGCTACGAGAAGTCCGACCGCGTCGGCGGCAACTGGGTCTTCGCCAACAAGAACGGCATGTCGTCGGCGTATCGCTCGCTGCACATCAACACCTCGCGCGAGCGCATGGAGTATCCGGACTTCCCGATGCCGCTTTCTTATCCTGACTTTCCCCACCACAGTCAGATCGCGGCGTACTTCGACAGCTACGTGGACCACTTCGGGTTCCGCGAACGGATCACATTCGAGACCGGGGTGGAGCACGCACAGCGCGGCCGCGACGGCGTGTGGACGGTGACGCTCGAGGGCGGGGAGAGCCGGCGCTACGACATGCTGCTCGTGGCCAACGGCCACCACTGGGATCCGCGCTGGCCCGAGCCGGCGTTCCCAGGGCACTTCGACGGAGTGCAGATGCACTCGCACCACTACCTCGAGAACAGCGACTTTCGCGACAAGAACGTGCTCGTTGTCGGCATCGGCAACAGTGCGATGGACATCGCGGTGGAGTCGAGCTTTGTGGCCCGCAGGACTTTCATCTCCTCGCGCCGCGGTGCCTACATCCTGCCCAAGTACCTGTTCGGCCGGCCGCTTGACCAGATCGGGGTCAACGCGCTCACACCAATCCTCCCCTTCTCCTTCCGGCGCGCGATCCTCATGACGCTGTACCGGATCGGCGTCGGCCAAGTTCAGGACTACGGCCTTCCCGAGCCCGACCACAAGATCGGCGAGGCCCATCCGACGATCTCCGCCGACTTCCTGAACCGGATCGCCCACGGCGAGATGACGTGGAAGCCGAACGTCGCGGCGCTCGAAGGCGACAGCGTCCGCTTCGCCGACGGAAGCTCCGAGCCGGTCGACGTGATCGTGTGGTGTACGGGCTACAAGGTGAGCTTCCCGTTCTTCGACGAGGACTTCATCTGCGCCCCGGACAACGACCTGCCGTTGTACAAGCGCGTGTTCAAGCCCGGCATCGACAACCTCGCCTTCATCGCGTTGCTCCAGCCGCTTGGGGCGACGATGCCGCTCGCCGAAGCCCAGGGCCGGTGGATCGCGGCCTACCTGCGCGGCGAATACCAGCTTCCGGACCGCGCCGCCATGGAGGCCGACATGCGCCGCGAGCGAGCCCGCATGTTCAAGCGCTACGTGGCCTCCAAGCGCCACACGATGCAGGTCGACTTCGACAACTACCTCTACGACCTGCGCAAGGAGATGAAGGCAGGAGCCGCACGCGCTCGCGCCGCCGGTTTCCGGCTGCCCCTGCCGCCCCGAGCCGCGGCCGAGCCGGCACGCGCCGCAGCGTGAGCGCGCGGCGCGCAGCGGCTCAGGCCCACCGTGGATCCCGGCGGGCCTGAGCCTTCAGGCGGACTGCGCCCTACCGGCTACAGCTTGTGCGGATGAATCAGCCGCACACGCTGGCAACCGTGCCGGCGCGCCCACGGGGCGTCGTACTTCGTGACGAAGGCGAGCGCTCGCGGGGAGCCGCAACTCACCCACATCTTCAGCCCCGGCGCGTAGATCCGGCCTCCGTGGCGGCCACCGAAGATGTGATCCTTGCCGTTGCCGACGTAGATCCGGGCCGTACCAGAGCCGCCCCAGATCCAGTCGTTGCCGTCACCGGCGGTGATGTTCTTGCGCCCCGACCCGCCATAGATGCGGTCGTTGCCGCGGCCGACTGCGATCCGGTCGTTGCCCTGACCCGCATAGACGCGGTCGTTACCCGCACCGGTGAACAGCAGATCGTTCCCGGGCCCGCCGTTGAGGTAGTTGTTGCCGTTGCCCGTCCAGATGCGGTCGTTGCCCGTGCCGCCCCAGACCCGAACGTTGCCGTTGCCGCCCCAGACGCGATCGCTGCCGCTGCCGGCATCGATGCAGTCGTTGCCGCCCTGGCCGGCGATTCGGTCGTGGCCGCCCAGCCCGAGGATGCGCTCAGACCGATGCGTCCCGTTGATCCGATCGGGCTTGTTCGTCCCGATGATCGCGTACAGCGGTCCCTCTCCCTTCAGGCAGGGGCTCTTGTACAGGTGGCGAGCCACGCTCACGGCCATCACGCTGCCTCCGGTCGGGCCTTCGAATGGCCGGCTGACGACGATCACCTGACCGCCCGGGAGCACGATCTCGCAGACCTGCTTGGCGGCGTCGTAGGACGATCCCGTCGGGCACGCGTTCACCGCCGGCGGCGTCGAGGACGAGGTCCCGGCACATGGATCGCCGGTCTTCGTCACCCCAGCTTCGCCGACGACGACGTCGCCTATTCCTTGCAGGTGCACGTCGAGGATGCGCTCGGTGAGCGAGTCAGCCGTCTGCAGCTTCTCGTTGGCTGCGACGTATGAGCCGCCCCCAAGCGAGATCGTCTCACCCTGGTCGGGAGCCAGCGTGACCTTGTTCCCGTTGATGTACAGCGCCGTCAGCGTCGAGCTGCTCGAGCTCTGGAGGCTTCCGTTGACGCACGCGTAGGACGCTTGCGCCGCTATCGGACCGGCGATGACGATCGAGCCGCTGCTCGTGGGGATCGTCACACCGTCGACCGACGCCAGCGCCGAAGCGCCAGGCGCCACAGGTCCCGTCGTCGTTGGCTGTGAGCTCGATGAGAACGTGTAGACCGCTGCGGGACCGGCCGTGAGCGCAGTGCTCATGGCCGACGGGATGCTGACCGTGTTCAGACCGTCGCTTGCGGTCGCACAGGGCGAGCCGTTCTTGTTTGCCACCAGCGGCTCGAGCACGGTCGATGACCCGAGCCCCACTCGTGCTGCGCTGGCTCGGCAGCCGAATGACGAAGTATCAGCCGCCGCCGCCGAGCCGGCGCTCACGAGACCGCACAGCACGGTCGCCGCCAGCACCACTAGGCGGAGAGCATTGATCCTGCCCATCCTTGTCTCCTCTCTAGAGGGTTCAGCACGCGCACTTCTTGTGCACGCGCAAGGAGGGGTTCCGCATTGCACGGGCTTTCAATCCTGAAAGCGGTGCATTGTGGAGGCAATGCACAGGATTCGCGCCCGGAGCGGCGCCGAGGCTGCACACGGCGAGACGCACGCGAGAGGCGCGCGAGACGTGGACCCCGCCTAGCGAGCGTGCAGTTGCCCGGCGCGGATGCGCAACAACTCGACCAGCTCGGCGCCGCGGTGAAACGGATCCGCGATCGGGGCGCCGCCGTCCAGCGGAAGCGCCGCGCGCAGCCTGCCGTCAACCTCCGCGATCAAGACCGGGTTACGCGGCGGCACGGCGCCGTCGAGCTGCGCCAGGCGCCTGAGCCCCTCGCTGTCTGCCGCCGCGCCGTAACGCAGCGTGACCCGCGTGGTGGGCGTGTGATCGGGATCGGTCCGAGGGCGCTCGGCAGCGGCGCGCAGATCTCGTACGTGCTCGCGTCCCATCAACAGGCTCAAGCTCAGCATCACGCCTCCTTCGCTAGCGGTAACTATCTATTTAGTATAGCCGGTTGCGTAACCAGTAAACTAAGATTGTCGGTATGAGCAAGCAGCAACAGGCGCCCGGTGACCTCGAGCTCATCAGAGCTTTCGTCAACTCGCGTGACATCGAGCAGGGCCAGGAGCAGCTCGCCGGTCCGGCTGCACTCCGGCGCTGGCTGGCCGAGCACGATCTCGCTGGACGGACGATGAAGATCACCCCTGGGGACTGGCGCCGGGCACTCGAGATACGCGAAGCCATCCGCGCGCTCCTGCTCGCTCACAACGACGGCTCGGCCGGGGTGGCTTCCGCCGCGCACGTCCTCGACGCCGCAGCCGCACGCGCGCGTGTCCGGCTCCGATTCGACGACCGAGGCGCCGCGGGGCTCGAGCCCGCAGCGGGAGGCTTCGACGGGGCCATCGGCCGGCTCTTGGCGATCGTTCACGCTTCGATCGCGGACGGGACGTGGACGCGGCTCAAGGCGTGCCGGGACCCGGCGTGCGAGTGGGCCTTCTTCGACCACACCAAGAACCGCTCAGGCAGCTGGTGCAACATGGCCGTGTGCGGGAACCGCGCCAAGTCCCGGGCGTACCGGCAGCGGCGCGGCACCGCCGCCGGCGCCTGACCGATTGCGCCGGGCTCCTACGATTGACCAAGGTGCCTACTTTCTGCCGCCACAACCGCCTGGTCCAGAACTGCCCGATCTGCGCCCGCGAGCAGGCAATCGAATTGCGACCAGTCGTGTCGACCGGCGCGCCGCGGACAGCTGAGCCGGCTCGCAGCGCACGGCCCGCGCGGCCCAAGGCGAGGGGGGAACGAGCGCCGGCGGCCGGTGGCAACCTCACGGTCCGCCGGGTCGCGCGCGGGAGCGACGACGGCTACCGCTCATCGCTCGTGCCGGGGATGAAGTCGAGCAGCGATGCCGAGCGGCTGGCGAGCGAGCTGGGCTTCGCCGCGCGACGCCTCACCGTCCTGCGGTCAGAGCCGCCCGGGCTCTACCACGAGGTGGCGAGCGCCGGCGGTGACATCGAGCAACGCACCTGGCTGGCCTTCCTGATCGCCTACCTGTGCCCGCTCCAGGGCGATGAGCCGTTCGGCGCGCTCGAGGAAGTCCGCCGGCCCTGGCCCGCGGTCGAGGAGGTGCCGCTCGGGTCTGCCGGCGCCGGGCCTCGCAGCTCCCACCAACCGGGGCGCGGCGCTCAGACGTTGCTCGCCTATCGCGCTTGGGCGCAGCGTTCGGGCTCGCAGGTCGCCGCCTTTGCCGGCGAGCAGGCCTGGAGCGCGGAGCGCCGCTTCGAGCGGGTGTACGAGCGGCTCGCGCTGCCGGGACTTGGCCGCGATGCCCGCTTCGATCTGCTGGTGACGCTCGGGTATCTCGGGCTCTACGACTTGCGGCCATCTCGGCTTCACCTCGGCGGCGACGACGAGGTCACGATTGCGGCAAAGCGGATCTTGGGGATCGGCGATCCGCTGCTGCTCGAGCGGCGTGGCGTCGCCCTGGCCGCGCGATGTGGCGTCGAGCTGGCGGCCCTGGACCTGGCCCTCTACAACTTCTCGCGTCCCGCGGAGGAGCAGCGCGTGACGCTTGGGCTCGGGCCAGACGACGCGCCGGATCCGGCGGCGGTCGAAACGGCTCGAGACGGACTCGGCCTGTAGTTGCACGCAACTCTCGCCGGCCCTCCGGGTTAGCGCCTGTGCAACGGATCCGGGCTCGAGGGAGGTCGGTTGTCCCGACGACTGTGCTGCTGCGTGTTCACCGTGCTCCTCGCGGTCGGAGCGGCGTCAGCCTGGATCGGCACATCAGCCGCGGCGCCGACGGCCTCGAGGATCAGCATCCACCTCACGCCTGACCCGTCGAACAGCGGGGAGCCTGTTCTGATCTTCGGTCGGGCCGGGTCACGCGGCGCCGGTGCTCGCGTGGTGATGTGGCAGCGGCTCTGGTCGGGACGGTCCTTCCGCGCGGTCGCCACGACGAGGACCACGGCGTCCGGGCGCTTCACGTTCAGGCTCCGGCCGCAGAGCAACCGCAGCTGGTACGTGACCGCGTCCGGGGCGCGCAGCCGCATCGTGAGCCAACGGGTGCGCGCCGCTGTGAGCCTTGCCAGCACGCCCAGCGAGGTACCGGCCGGCTCGCCGGTGACCCTGAGTGGAAGCGTCCAACCCCGGCACGCGGGCCAGCGGATCCTGATCGAGCGGCGTACGCGCCACGGCTGGACGGCGCTGGCGCGCTCGCGCCTCGATCGGCACTCGCGCTATCGGGTTCGCCGCACCTTCACCCGGGGCGGCACTCTCGTCCTGCGGGCGCTGCTGCCCGCCACACCGGAGAACGCCGGGTCCATGTCGCTGGTGCTGCGAACCGCGGTCCTGACCGGCATCCACAAGATCCAGCACGTCGTGATCATCATGCAGGAGAACCGGTCGTTCGACTCCTACTTCGGGACCTTCCCCGGCGCGGATGGCATCCCGCACGGCGTGTGCGTGCCCGACCCCGTGCAGGGTGGCTGCGTGGCGCCCTTCCACGACGCGGCCGACACGAACCTCGGGGGACCGCACGGAGAGGTGAACGCCGCCGCCGACATGGACTGCGCGGTCCGCGCAGATCCGAGCACGTGCAGGATGGACGGGTTCGTCGGACAGGCGGAGAAGGGGAAGGGGTGCAGCACGACGGATCCGAACTGCAGCCCGTGCACCGAAGGCGCGCAGGCGAACTGCATCGACGTGATGGGCTACCACGACGCCCGCGAGATCCCCAACTATTGGAGATACGCCCAGGACTATGTGCTACAGGACCACATGTTCGAGCCGAACAGCTCCTGGAGCCTGCCCGAGCACCTGTTCATGGTCTCGGAGTGGTCCGCTTTCTGCACCAGCGCCTTCGACCCCTACTCCTGCGTCAACGCCCTCCAGAGCCCGAACCAACCGGGCGGCCCGCTCGACACCACACCGCTGTATGCGTGGACGGACGTCACCTACCTGCTGCACCGGGCCGGCGTCAGCTGGGGCTACTACGTGTTCAAGGGCAACGAGCCGGATTGCGAGGACGACTCGGCGATGTCCTGCGCTCCGGTCGCGCAGGGGCCGAAGACCCCGGGCATCTGGAACCCGCTGCCGCACTTCACCGATGTCCAGCAGGATGATCAGGTCGGGGACGTGCAGAGCCTCAGCAACTTCTTCACCGCGGCTCGGACCGGAACGCTGCCGGCCGTCTCGTGGATCGACCCGAACTCGCGCGTATCCGAGCACCCGCCGGCGCTGGTCAGCGCCGGGCAGGCCTACGTCACCGGGCTGATCAACGCGATCATGAGAAGCCCGGACTGGTCGAGCACCGCCATCTTCCTGAGCTGGGACGACTGGGGCGGCTTCTATGACCACGTGGCGCCACCGTTGGTCGATGAGAACGGCCTCGGCTTGCGTGTCCCCGGGATCGTGATCAGCCCCTATGCGCGCCGCGGCTACATCGACCCCCGGGTCCTCAGCCACGACGACTACAACCGCTTCATCGAGGACGACTTCCTGGGTGGCCAGCGGCTGAACCCCGCCACCGACGGCCGGCCGGACCCGCGGCCGGACGTGCGCGAGGCCAGCCCGCTGCTGTCCGACCTGAACGGCGACTTCGACTTCGGGCAGAAACCGCGGCCGCCGCTCGTGCTGCCGGTGCATCCCGCCCCGGGTCCGGCATCGCCCGCGCCCTGACGCCTCACACACCGAAGCCGTCCGAATCACGCCCTACCTTTCGCGGCGTCCGAGTACTCGAGGCCGGAGCCGCAATGTCACTCTGCTTCATCGAACCGCAGAACGCGATCCGCGTGATCGCCGACTCCGTCGGACGCGAGGCCCGTCGGCAGATCCTCGGCGAGGTCGTGCGTGCATGGGTCGACGAGATTCCTGAGTCAGAGCTCGAGTCCCACTACGCCAAGGCCGTTGCGGACCTCGACGAGCACGACCTCTCGCTGCTGGCCGCGTGGCACGCATCGCTCGAGGTCGGTCACCCACTCCCCAACAAGGAGTTCCTGGTCAACGTCTTCTCTTCGCTGGGGGACAACCGCCGTGAGGCGCTGAAGATCGCCGCGGGCTTCCGCGGCGAGGAAGCGTTCGAAGCGGGCGTGGGGGAGGACCAGGCGTTCGACACGGTCCTGCCGTGGCTCTCGGAGGACCGCTGCCTACAGCTCGCCAACGAGTGCCTCGAGCTCTACTGCTGGGACCGCATGGGGATGGACAACTAGCGACCCCCGCTCAGGGGTGGCAGCCGGTCAGCGGCCGAGCAGGGATTCGAGCTCGGCGATCGCCTGGTCGGTGGACTGAAACCACACGGCCTGCAGACCCAGCTCGCGAGCGGCCAGGCAGTTGACCTCGATGTCGTCGACGAGCACGGCGCGGCCGGGGGCCACGTCCAGTCGCTCGAGCGTCAGCTCGTAGATCTCGGGGTCGGGCTTGCGGATGCCGACGAAGCCCGAATCGACGACGACGTCGAAGATCTCATCGACCGGCAGCTTTGCCCGCCACAGCTCCTCCCACTCACGAACGTTGTTGGTGCAGATCGCGAGCCTGTATCCGCGCCGCCGCAGCTCGCGCATGTACTCGATCATGTCGTCGTTAGGGTGCAGGTGCTCGAAGTACTGCTCGCCGAAGCCGTGCAGCTCGACGTCGCGGCCGAGGCGCGCGGTCAGCTCGCCGCTCAGCGAGCTCATGAACGCCTTTTCGGTGATGCGGCCCGTCTCGAGCTCGAACAACGGGTTGGCCCCCTCGCGCTCGGCGATCGCCGCCATCGCACCGCCCAGCTCCTCGATCGAGATACCCGACGCGTCCTGGAAGGCGGCGAAGCTATCCAGCAGCGGTGAGGTGAGAACGCCGCCGAAGTCGCTGATCACGGCCTGGACGCCGCTCATCGCGGACGAGCCAGGAGGTACACGCCCACGCCGTCACGTCCCCGGCTATGCCAGCGCAGGAGGTCCGCCTCGAGCTCGACTTCGTCCGTGGCCGCGCGTGCTCGTGCGCCGACCGCCTCTCCGGCGGCGCGCCGGGGATACTCCTCGCCGTCCTGCCCACCCAGCCAGAGCTCGAAGCCCGCGCGCAGCGGCGCGCCGTTCTCGTCGTACGCGGTCGACAGTCGCGCGTCGGTGACGGCGGTTGCCGACGTGCCCTCGATCACGGCTGCGCTTACCTCGTCCTCGTCGTGGCCGCGGGCGCGGCGCGGGCGCAGGCTGAGAAGCCCGATGCCGTCTTCGCGGTCGAACCAGGCCGACACGTCACGCACCGACGCATAGCGCCTCAGGTCGAGCCCGGCGCGCGTCGCTCGGCGGCCCTGGCAATCGATCTCGCGCTCCTGGCCACCGATCACGGCCCGGCCCCGCGCCCGGCACAGCTGCTCGAAGCCGCCCTCCTGACCGCTCGCAAGCTCGACGGAGATTGCGATGGCGTCGCCCTCCGGCGCGAGCAGGAGCCCGGCGCCGTCCGCGTGCACGCTCCATTCCTGCTCGGAGCGATCTCCGTCGAGCTCGACGCCGCTCATCACCTGCGCCGGTTGGCCCGGTTCGCCGCCCAGCAACAGGACAGCATTCCCGCTGGTCGCCCACAGCGCCCCCCACACGCCCGCGGCGAGGTCGCCGAAGGCCGCGGTCAGAAGCGGCGATCCGGAGTCCCGGGTCAAGGCCGCAGCTGCGGCGGATCCAAGTCGCGCGCCGTCGAGTCGACGTCAGACGGCCGACCGCCGGCGTGTCTGGCCTGGACCGTGAAGCGGCTGCGGAGGTTGCTTACGAGGGCGCCGCGCAGCAGCGCGCGCGACGGCGGCAGCAGCAGCGCGAGCCCAACGACGTCGGTGATGAACCCCGGGAGGATCACCAGCATGCCCCCGATCGCGATCGCTCCACCGTCGACGACCTCGCGGCCGGGAGTGCGGCCTTCGGCCACCGCCGCCGTGAGGCGCCGCCAGGCAGCGCGCCCCTGGGTTCGCATGGCCCACGTCCCCAACGGCCATCCCGCGACCAGCAGCAGCAGCGTGTAGAGAGCCCCGATCGCATGCGCGACCTGCACGGCGACCAGGATCTCGGCCACGGGCCAGCAGATCAACAGGAGGAACAGCATTCGTTTTGAAGGCTACTGCGAGAGCTGCAGCCCTCACGCGCGAGCCGGCGCGACCCCCTCGTAGCCCACGCCAGGCATCCGGTGCAGACCCACGAGCTCGATCAGCGCTCTGATCTGCGGCTGGGCCCCACGAAGCAGGACCTTTCGCCCGGCCACCCGAAGCCGCCGCGCCAGCATCGCCAGGTCGAGCATGAGCGAGGCATCTGCGAACACGAGCTCGCTGAGGTCGACCACCACGTCGGACTGGGCCCGGATGGCCCGCACCAGGGCCTGACGGCGACAGCCCTGCGTCGTCTGATCCTCGTCGCCGCTGCAGCGCAGAACTCCGGGCTTGTGATCGAAAGCGACGATGGCCCCGCAAACCTAGTCAAAGCGCCTGGTTCTGGCAAGCCTGCGACGCGCCCGCCTAAACTGATGAACATGGTTTCGATAGATGACGTAACCGAGGCCCTGCGCGATGTGATCGACCCGGAGCTGGGGCTCGACTTCGTCGAGCTCGGGCTCATCTACGACGTCGAGATCGAGGGCGCGACGGTCAAGGTCACCTACACGCTGACGAGCCCGGGCTGCCCGATCGGCCCCCAGGTCTCCGAGCAGATCGAGGAGTTCGTGGGCGAGCTGGGGGGCGTCCAGGAGGTACAGCCGACCATGACCTTCTCACCGCCGTGGACACCGGAGCGGATGAGCGAGGACGCCAAGTTCGCGCTCGGATTCTGAGCTCGAATCGCTGACGCCGCGCTCCGGGCTACCGGCCTCGCGGCGCGACGTCTACACGTATCCTGCAGGGGTGCGCCTCCGATCCGGGTTGCCGGCGATCCTCGCCGCCTGCATCTTCTGGTCACTCTCCGCACCCGCCGCCGGCGGCGCAGCGCCCCGCGCCACCGCCAACGCCGCCCCCGCGGCAGCCGGCTTCGCTTCGCCCACCGGCAACCTCCTGGTCCTGCTCGATCGCGACCACGCCACCGCCGCATCCGCGAGCGCGGCCCTCCGCGCTCGCGTGGCGAACCTGGGAGCACGGCCGGCCGGAAAATCGGTGCCCCAGATCGGGCTCATAACGGTGCGGCCCCCGGCGGGAGTCTCGCCGGAGGCGTTCGCCGACCGGCTGCGCGGGCTGCCGGGCGTCTCCTCGGTCGAGCCTGAGCGCCGGTACGCACTGCGCCTCGTCCCCGACGACCCGGCGCTGAGCACGCTCGATCCGGCGGGCTCCGGCGTCGATGTGCAGTGGGTGCTGGCCCGCGAGGGCTTCTACGGCGCCTGGGACATCTCCAAGGGGGACGGCGCCCTGGTCGGGGTCATAGACACCGGCATCGACGCCTCCCATCCGGAGTTCGCGGGCAAGCTCGACGGCGCTCCCGTCGACCAGCAGGATCCGAGTCTCTCCACCGGGCCCGCCAACACCGATCAGGACGGGCACGGAACGCATGTCGCCTCGCTTGCCTGTGCGGCTACCAACAACGGGATAGGCCTCGCCGGCGCGGGCTATGACTGCAAGCTCGTGATCGAGAAGAGCGACCTGACCGACTCGAGCATCGCCGCTTCGATCGTCGATGCCACCGACCGCCACGTGCAGGCCATCAACATGAGCTTCGGCTCGGCCGACACCTCGCGCCCGGCGCCCGACAGCGAGATCCGCGCGCTGCAGTACGCGGCCGCGCACAAGGTCGTACTCGTGGCGGCGGCAGCCGACACTCCGGGCACCGAGCAGGGCGATCCCGCCAACGTGCTCCAGCCTGCCGGCACGGGGTCGGACATCGCCAAGGGCATCGGGCTCGACGTCACGGCCGCTCAGGCGGGCGGCACCCGAGCGAGCTTCGCGGGATCGGGGAGCGAGATCTCACTCGCCGCCTACGGGGCCTTGCAGCCCGACCAATCCGTGCTGCCCGGGGTCGGGCCGCCGCCGGGGATCTTCGGGGCCTTTCCGGCCAACACGACCGAGCTCGAGACCACCGAGCTGTGCGCGTGCCGCACGACCTTCGACGGCTCCAGCGACTACGCCTACCTGGAGGGAACGTCGATGGCGGCGCCTCAGGTCGCCGCCGTGGGGGCGATGATGCGCCAGCTCAATCCCTTCGCTTCGCTGGCCGACGTGCTTGAGACGATCAAGCGGACGGCGCAGCGGCCGAGCGGCACGGGATGGACCGCCGACTTGGGGTGGGGGATCCTCAACGCGGGCGCTGCGCTGGACGCCATCCGCCGGCTCGACCGCGAGCCGCCGGTGGCCCGCCTCTCAGCGCCGCGGGTCGCGCGGCATCCGACGTTCCGCCTGCGCTGGCGCGGGCACGACGCCACCTACCCCAAGCTGATCCCCTCCGGCATCGCGGCCTTCGACGTCTACGTGGGCACGCGCGGGCACCGCCGGCGCCTGATCGCGCACACGAGCAAGCACAGCCTCGAGTTCCACGGCAAGCCCGGCCGCAGGTACACGTTCTACCTCGTCGCGATCGACCGCGCGGGCAATCGCGAGCGCCCCGCCGCCCACGCTACGACACGCGTGCGCCGCTAGCCCTGGCGCCGGCTGCGCGCACGCGAACGGCTGCGCTTGGCGCGCATGTCCGCCGCGGGACCGCGCGTTGTGCGACCGCGCGTGGTGGGGACGATCGGCGCCGGCTCCGCCGCCGGCCGCGGACTCACGATCGCCGTCCTGCGGGGCGGCCTGGCCTTTGTCGGCCCCCGCCACCTCAGCCGGTGTGACTTCGCCCCCGCGGGCGCGGCCGTTGCCCCGGGCCGCACGCAGGAGCTCGGCCAGGGAGGCTTCGATGCCCTCGGCGATCACGCCCACGTCTGGCAGTGCGTCGTAGTCCGCCAGCAGGCCGTAGTCGATCCCGCCGTCGTAGGACATGATCGCCACCGCGAGCGCGTGGTGCTCGGGCAGGAAGGCGACCGGAAACAGGTCCCGCAGCTGGCGCCCGAGGACATAGAGCGGCATCTGCGGGCCGGGGATGTTGGTCACGATCAGGTTGAACAGCCGCGTCGAGAAGTTCAGCCGCGAGGCCTGCGCGAGCACCGTCGGGGGCGCCAGGTTGTTGACGGCCGCAAGCGTGGCGGCCCCCACGGCCTGCTTTGACTCCTTCAACCCGTTCATGGCCTGGCGCACGAAGCGCAGCCGGGCCACGGGATCCTTGATGTAGACCGGAAGCGGCCCCCGCATGACGGTCAGCCTGTTGCCGAGCGTGCCGTGATCGTCCTTGGCCCGAACCGAGACCGGGACCAGCGCCCGCATCTCGAGCCCCTCGGTGCGCACGCCGCGCGATCGCAGCCAGCGCGCCAGCGCGCCCGAGACCACCGTGAGCACGACGTCGTTGACCGTGCCCCCCAAGGCGTCCTTGACCTCCTTGTACTCGGCGAGCTGCTGGCGGACGACGATGTAGCGCCGGTGCGGCCCGGTCGGGACGTTCAGTGGCGTCTCGGGGGCAGGGTTCAGCGCGGCCCAGACGATCTCGCCGACGCCCTCGGCCGCGTCCCTGAGCACATTCAGCGTGCTCGCGGGCCGCGAGACCGCGCCCATCGTGCGGGTGAGGAGCTCGATCGTGGTGCGCGCCGCCCCGCGCACTCCGCCGAGCACGAGCTCGGCGGCCGTGGGCTCAGGGTGCGGCCGCCAAGGTTCCAGATCCGTGGACGGCGGTGGCGGGGTGGGCGAGAGATCGAACAGCACGGTGGCCAGATCGACGCCTGAGACGCCGTCGACCAGGGAGTGGTGCGTCTTGAAGATCAGCGCGAACCGGTCGTCTTCGAGGCCCTCGACGAGCCAGCTCTCCCATAGCGGCCTGCTGCGGTCCAGCGGCTGCGAGGCGATGCGCGCCGCGAGCAGGAAGAGCTGCTGCTCACTGCCCGGAGAGGGGAGCGCGGCGTGCCGAACGTGGTACTCGAGGTTGAAGCAGGGGTCATCGACCCACAGCGGGCGCCCGGTCTCCAGCGGCGGCGTGGCCAGCTTCTGTCGGTAGCGGGGGACCAGGTGCAGGCGGCCGCGGACATGGCCGAGGTACTCCTCGAACTCAGGCGGAGGGCCGTCGAACAGCAGCACGGCGCCGATGTGCATGTGCGACGAGGGACCCTCCTGGTGCAGGAAGGAGGCGTCGATCGAAGTCAGGCGGTCGAGGTGCTGCTGGGGCATGTCTCTCTCTTTCTCGGACGCGACGCTAACCAGCCCCGTCGGTGAAGGGTACCCTTCGCCGCATGGCCTGGGACTTCTCCACGGAACCCGCGTTCCAGGAGAAGCTCGATTGGATGTCCGCCTTCGTGCGCGAGCACATCTGGCCGCTCGAGACGATTCTCGAGGAGCTGGGATGGGAGGGCCTGACGCGGGCCATCCAGACCCTGCAGGAGGAGGTCAAGGCGCGAGGCCTGTGGGCGGCGCATCTGGACCCCGACCTCGGCGGCCAGGGCTTCGGCCAGGTCAAGCTCGGGCTGATGCACGAGATCCTCGGCACGTCCCCGATCGCACCGCTGGCCTTCGGCAACGCTGCGCCTGACTCGGGCAACTCCGAGATCATCGCCCTCGCCGGATCGCCAGAGCAGAAGGAGCGCTACCTCTACCCGCTGCTGGCGGGCGACTTGAAATCCGCCTTCAGCATGACCGAGCCCGGCAGCGCGGGCTCGGACCCGACGCTGCTCGAGACGACCGCGGTGCGCGACGGCGAGCATTGGGTGATCAACGGCCACAAGTGGTTCTCCTCCAACGGGTCGATCGCAGACTTCCTGATCGTGATGGCCGTAACCGATCCTGAGGCCCGGGCCCATCAGCGTGCCTCGATGTTCATAGTCGATGCCGACACGCCGGGCGTGAACATCCTGCGCGACGTGGCCACGATGGAGCACCCCTACGACAGCTTCGGGCGCTACGGGAACCACGCCGAGATCGTCTACGAGGACGTGCGAGTACCCGCCGAGGCGCTGCTCGGGGCCCAGGGAGCCGGCTTTCTCATCGCCCAGCAGCGGCTCTATCCCGGACGCATCCACCACTGCATGCGCTGGCTCGGTGTCGCCCGGCGAGCCTTCGACATGCTGTGCGAACGCTCGCTGTACCGCTACGCCCACGGCTCGACTCTCTCAAAGCACCAGAGCGTCCAGAACTGGATCGCGGACTCGGCGGCGCAGATGCAGGCGGCGCGCCTGATGACGCTGCATGCCGCGTGGAAGATGGACAGCGAGGGCGTGCTCGCCGCCCGGCGCGACATCGCGATGATCAAGTTCTACGGCGCAGAGGTTCTCCACGACGTGATCGACCGTGCGCTGCAGGCCCACGGGGCGCTCGGCTACTCCACCGACCTCCCGCTCGAGGCGATGTACCGCTACGCGCGTGCAGCGCGCATCTACGACGGCCCCGACGAGGTCCACCGCGCCTCCGTGGCCCGGCAGTTCCTGCGCGGATATGACCCACCAGCCGATGGTGTGCCGAGCGAGCACATCCCCACGCGGCGCGAGGCGGCACGCCGGCAGTTCGCCGACCTGCTGCAGGCCGCCACCGCCAACGACTGAACCACCCCCAGGCGCGTCCTACACTTGGCCGGGATGGCTGTGGCGCCTGAAAAGCTGCTGCTCGCCGCGCCGCGCGGGTACTGCGCCGGCGTAGACCGAGCTGTCCAGACCGTCGAGCGCGCGCTCGAGCTCTACGGGGCCCCGGTCTACGTGCGCAAGGAGATCGTCCACAACAAGCACGTGGTCGATCAGCTGCGCGACCGCGGCGCCGTGTTCGTCGAGTCCGAGAAGGAGGTGCCTGCGGACGCGACCGTCGTCTTCTCGGCCCACGGCGTCGCGCCCAGCGTCCACGCCAACGCGCGCGACCGGCACCTGCATACGATCGACGCCACGTGCCCGCTCGTGACCAAGGTCCACGTTGAGGCCAAGAAGTTCGCCTCCGAGGACTACACGATCGTCCTGATCGGCCACGCCGGTCACGAGGAGGTCGAGGGCACGATGGGCGAGGCGCCGGGCAACATCGTGCTGATCGAAACCGAAGCCGATGTCGACGAGCTCGAGGTCGCCGACCCGAGCAAGGTCGCATATATCTCCCAGACGACCCTCTCGGTCGACGAAACCCGCGCGATCATCAACCGCCTGCGCGAGCGCTTTCCGGCGATCGTCGGTCCGCGAACCGACGACATCTGCTACGCGACCACGAATCGGCAGGCCGCCGTCAAACAGCTGGCTCGGCAGTGCGATCTCGTCCTCGTGATCGGCTCCCGCAACTCATCGAACTCCAACCGGCTGGTCGAGGTGGCCCGGGAGCACGGGGCGGACGCGTACCTGATCGACAACGAGTCGCAGGTGCGCGAGGAGTGGCTGCGCGAAAGGCCGGTCGTGGGGATCACCTCGGGAGCGAGCGCGCCCGAGGAGCTGGTGCAGCGGCTGGTCGACTTCTTCCGCGCCCGCGGCACCGCCGACGTGCGGGAGCTCGAGGTCGTCCAGGAAGACGTCCGCTTCATGCTGCCCAAGGCGATCCGCCAAGCGGTCGCCGCGGCCTCGGCCTAGGGCAAGCCTGCGCACGCTCGTCATCTCGGACCTGCACCTCGGTTCGCGGGGCGAGGCGGACGTGCTGCGCCAGCCGGCCGAACGCGCGGCGCTCCTCCGTCATCTGGACGGGGTCGATCAGCTTGTGCTGCTGGGGGACGTGCTCGAGCTCAGACACGGCCCCCTCCGTGACGCCCTGCGCGCTGCGGCGCCGGTGCTCGAGCAGGTAGGCGAGGCACTGCCTCCAGCCGCCGAGGTGGTCATGGTGGCCGGCAACCACGACCACCATCTCCTGAGCGCCTGGCTCGAACGCCGCTCGCGCGACGGCGATCCGGCGGCGCTGGGCCTCGAGAGCGCCGTGAACTGGGAGACGGACGAACCCCTCGGACAGATCGCGCGCCGGCTGGGGGCGAAGCGGGTGCGGGCCGCGTACCCGGGGGTGTGGCTGCGCGGCGACGTGTACGCGACCCACGGCCACTACGGCGATCGCCACACGACGATCCCGCAGCTCGAGCGTCTGGGCGCAGCGGCGATGGTGCGACTGACCGGTGAGCGTGGCGCCGATCCGCGTACGGCGGAGGACTACGAGGCGACGCTGGCGCCGATGTACGAGTGGACATACGCGCTGGCACAGCACGATGGAGCGCGCAATCCCGCCGGCAGTCAGGTCCGCGCATGGAGCAGCCTGTCAGGGTCAGAGCGACAGCGCAGCCTGCGCAGCCGCGCGATGCGAGCGGCCTTCCCGGCGGGCGTCGCCGCGCTCAACCGCGCCGGGTTCGGCCCTCTGCGCGCGGACATATCCGGCCCCGAGCTGCGCCGTGCCGGTCTGGCCGGCTTCGGCGAGGTCCTCAGGCGACTCGGCGTCCCGGCGTCCCACGTGATCTTCGGCCACACCCATCGAGCGGGTCCGCTCGAGCGCGACGACCGCGGCGAGTGGCGCGCCCCGACCGGCGCTGCGCTCATCAACACCGGCAGCTGGGTCCACGAGCCGCGCTTCCTAGGCAGCGATCCGCGGCGAAGCCCCTACCGTCCGGGCTTCGCGGCGATCATTGAGGACGATGGGCCGCCGGGCCTGGTCAACCTGCTGGACGGCCCGGCGCAAGCCCGGGCGTGAAGCAGGTCGCGTAGCAGACGACTCCGGGGCCGACCTCTAGGGCCAGCTCGCCCGTCGTGCTCCGCGGGTGTGAGACGAGCTCGTAGCAGCCCGCGTGCCCAACGTCGATCGCGCGCTGGTTGGCCCGCACCGCGCCGTCGCCGTCGAGCACCGCCCATACGCCGCCGGCCCTGTACGACCCGTTGTACGGGCCTTCGACGTCCTCGCTCTGCGGCTCGAGCAGCGCGCCCGGCGCGTCCTCCGGGCGCAGGGGCTCGACCAGCGGGCTCTGGGCGCCCGTGAGCTCCTGGATCGCCCGCTCGGTCTCGTCGTAGGCGCCCTCGCCGTAGTGGTAATCGAACAGCGTGCCCTGCACGCCGAACAGGTAGCGCGCGGGCCAGCCCAGGTTCCCGTAGCGCTCCCAGATCTCGCGCTCGCTGTCGACGACCACCGGATAGGGGATCTGCAGGCGCTCGACGGCGCCGCGCACCGCGTCGGCGTCCTCCGAGGGCGGGAAGCCGGACGTGTGGACGCCGATCACCCGCAGCCCCGCCGCCTCGTAGCGCTCGTGCCACGCCTTCAGGTAGGGAAGCGTGCGGATCGAGTTCGGGCGGCAGAAGTCCCAGAACTCCACCAGCACCGGCCGACCGAGCTGCTGGTCCATCCGCAGCGAAGCGACGTTGATCCAGGGCAGCCGGGGCGGGAACGGGGGCGCCGCGATGTGATCGACCGGGGCCCTCACCGCCGCGATGTTAGGTGGCCAGGGCCGCCGCTAAGGCTCTACGAGGCCGCGCCGGATCGCGTAGCGGACGAGCTCCACGCGGTCGCGCATACCGAGCTTGCGCAGCACGTTGGCCCGATGGGACTCGACCGTCTTCTCCGACAGGTGCAGGATCGAGGCGATCTGGCTGTTCGTGTTGGCCTCGGCGATCAGCTTGACCACCTCCTCCTCGCGGGCGGTCAGCGGCACGGTCGGTCCCGCGGCGCCGTCGGCCATCCACTGCCGGATGATCGTGCGCTCGGCCGCGTTGGTGAGGAACGCCTCGCCGCGGCCGACGGCGCGGATCGCCTCGACCAGGTCCTGGTCGGCCTCGCGCTTGAGAACGTAGCCCGAGGCTCCCGCTTTGAGCGCCTCGAACAGGTAGCGCTCATCGTCGTACATCGACAGCATCAGCACCCGGGCCTGCGGCTGGTGGGCGCGGATCTCGCGCGCCGCCTGCAGGCCGGTCAGCTTCGGCATCCCGACGTCGAGGATGCACAGATCGGGCCGCACGCGCAGCGCCTGCTCCACTGCCTCGGCGCCGTCGCCCGCCTCGGCCACGACCTCGAGCTCGGGCTGGCGCTCGAGCAGGAGCTTTATCCCCGAGCGGACGATGCCGTGGTCGTCGGCGACCAGAATCCTCATGCGCTCAGGCAATGGTCAGCTCCACCCGGGTTCCCTGGCCTTTGTTCGACCAGATCGAAAGCTGTCCCCCGGCGAGCAGCGCTCGCTCACGCATGCCTGACAGCCCCAGACCGCCGTTGCGCGCCCTCACGAAGCCCTGACCGTCGTCGCTGACCCGCAACAGCGTGCGACCGATGAACGAGAGCTCGACGTCGACGCTGCGGGCGCCCGCGTGCTGAGCCACGTTCGAGAGGCTCTCCTGAGTGACGCGGTAGATGACGAGCTGCTGCTCGGGCGAGAGCCACGGCACGCTCCCGCGCGTGCTGAAGCTGGCCCGGATCCCCGTTTGCTCGGCGAAATCGCTGATCTGGCTCTGGAGCGCCGGAATCAGGCCGTGGTCGTCGAGCACGGCGGGTCGCAGCTGACGAGCAAGGGACAGGAGCTCCTCCATCGCCTGGCTGGACAGGCGCTGGGTCTGCGCCAGCTCACGCCGGAGCTCGGGCGGGGCGTGCTCGATCGAGGCCTGCAGGCGCAGGGAGACCGCTGTCAGGGCCTGGTTCACCTCGTCGTGGAGGTCCTGCGCGATCCGGCGCCGTTCCCGCTCCTGGGCCTGGATCACGGCCCGGCCGGCGTCCCGGCGCTCGGCCTCCAGGCGGGCGATCATCCGCCGGAAGGAGGCATGCAGGCGCCCCACCTCGGCGCTGCCTGAGCGCGCCTGGGGAAGGCTGGCTTGCTGCGGATGAGCCAGGTCGGTCTGCTCCATGGCCGAGATCACGGCGTCGAGCGGGGCGAAGCGCCGGCGCAGCAGCAGCCAGTTGCCCAGCAGCGTGGCCAGGATCGCGCAGCCGAGGACGATCCCCTCGCGGCCGCGGTTGGGGCTGTGCGGCGCGGTGCCGACGACGATCGCGACGACGATCGCGGTTGCCGCGACCAGCAGCAGGTTCACGACCAGGACCTGGGCCAGCAGCGACCGCGACCTGCGCAGCGGGCGGGTGAGGAGACGGGCGGGTTTCAAGAAGGACGGACGAAGATGGGGTCTGCACCCGATATCGACCGAATCCCTGTCCGACGATAATCCTCGTGCAATCTTCTCGATCAGGGTTGCGAAGACAGCACGATTGGGTCTAGTAACGGGGCGCCCCGCCGGGGGCGCCCCGTTTTGTTTCGGCAGCTGGTCGCCAAAACCCAAAGCTAACGAGCCCGAACGTAGGGTCGTCAGCGACAACATCGTCCTGCGAAAGGAAGAACACGATGGTCAAGTGCCGCATCGCGGTCCTGCTCCCGATCCTCGCTCTCGCTGTGCTCGCGCCGGTCGCGCTCGGCTCAGGCAAGCTCTCGGGCACCTACAAGACCAAGATCACCAGCCCGCCGATGTTCAAGGGCACGTGGAAGGTCTCGTTCAAGTCCGGGCACGTCACCGCGCGCGATGACGGACACGTGGTGGCCCGCAACACCTACACGATCTCGGGATCGACGATCACCCTGGCCGCCAAGGCGGGGTCGACCTGCAAGACGCCCGGTAAATACACGTTCACGCTGTCCGGGAAGACGCTGAAGTTCACCAAGATCGCCGACCCCTGTCAGCCGAACCGGGCCGCGATTCTGAAGCACACGTTCACGAAGGTCTGAGAGGGGCGGGAGACCGGCTGGCGCGCGACCGCCGTAACGTCACACGATGGCCGGCCGCCCCGCTTGATGTCACGTTACGGCGATCCCATCGCCGTAACGTGACGCGATCCGGGCGGCGGCGGTTTGATGTCACGTTGCCGCGGTTCCCGGAGCGAGGCGAACGCTGCCAGAATCCCCGGCCGGGCCGCTCGAAATCCCGCCTCCGCGACCCCTCTCGACGGCGCTATACTCGCTGAAGTATTGAATCCTGACTGCATTTAGGAGCTTTTGACGATGAGCCCGTCCGGAGCCGAAATCCTCCGCCAGATCAAGAGCCGGATCGACGAGGTTGACCCGAGCGCCGTGCGCGAGCAGCTCTCCAACGGCGCCGTGGTGGTCGACGTGCGCGAGCCCGAGGAGTGGTCGACCGGGCACATCCCCGGGGCCAAGCACGTGCCCAAGAGCTACCTCGAGTCGCGGATCGAAGGGACGGTCCCGGAGCGCTCGCAGCACGTGATTCTGTACTGCCAGTCCGGTAACCGCTCGGCTTGGGCGGCACGCACGCTGATCGAGGACCTGGGCTACGAGCACGTCGAGTCGATGACCGGCGGCTTCACGCTATGGAAGGACCGCGGCTACGAGGTCGAGGCGCCGCGCACGCTGACGGCCGAACAGCGCGAGCGCTACTCGCGCCACCTCCTGCTCCCCGAGGTCGGCCTCGAGGGCCAGCAGAAGCTGCTCGACGCCAAGGTCCTGCTGCTGGGGGCCGGTGGGCTGGGGTCGCCGGCGGCGCTCTACCTCGCGGCCGCGGGGGTGGGAACCCTGGGCATCGTCGACGACGACGAGGTCGACCTCTCGAACCTGCAGCGGCAGGTGATCCACTCCAGCGAGCGGATCGGCGTGCCCAAGGTCGACTCGGCCGAGCAGACGATCACGGCGCTGAACCCGGACGTGAAGGTCGAGAAGTACGCGCTCCGGCTCGGTCCGGACAACATCATGGACGTCCTCCCCGGCTACGACGTCGTGGTGGACGGCCTCGACAACTTCCCCACGCGGTATCTGCTCAACGACGCCTCGGTGCGGTTGGGGATCCCGGTGGTCTCGGCCGCGATCCTCGGCTTCGAGGGCCAGCTCTCGGTGTTCAAGCCCTACGACGGTCCCTGCTACCGCTGCCTGTTCCCGGTCCCGCCGCCGGCCGAGCTCGCTCCGTCGTGCGGCGCCAACGGCGTGCTGGGGGTGCTGCCCGGGACGATGGGCCTGCTCCAGGCCACAGAGGTCGTGAAGCTGATCCTGGGCGAGGGCGACCCCCTCATCGGTCGCCTGCTCATGTACGACGCGCTCGCCGCGACCGTCACCGAGGTGCGCGTCCGCCGCGACCCGGACTGCCCGATCTGCTCGCGAGAGCCCGAGGAGATCTCCGACGAGGAGCTGGGCGTCTTCCCCGACTACGAGGCGTTCTGCGCCGGCGCCCACTAGGGCGATCGATTTCGAAACCAATCATCTAGGGTTCCGGCCATGGCGACCGTCCGCATTCCCCCGGTGCTTCGCGCTGCCGTTGGCGGCGAGAAGGAGCTGAGCGCCGAGGGCGGCTCGGTGGGCGAGATCCTGCAGGCGCTCGCCGATCAGCATCCGGACACGCAGTCGCAGCTGTTCGCGCCCGATGGCGGACTGAACCGCTACGTGAACGTGTACCTGAACGACGAGGACGTCCGCGTCCTCGACGGCCTGGAAACCGCGGTCGGCGAGCGGGACACGCTCGTGATCCTGCCCGCCATGGCGGGCGGCACGCTCTAGCCGCGCACCGCACGACGCTTCGCGAACCCGGGAAGGGTTTGCGCCCCAGGGCGTCTATAGCTTCGAATGTCCAAGTTCGAAGGGAGCCATATGTTCGGTCCTGTCAAGGTGCAAGGACGACCCAGGGGCGCCCGTCCCGGCACGGTGGCGAAGGTCCTCGCGGTGCTGGTGCTGCTGGCCCTGGGCGCGGTCTCCGCGGTCGCCCTGGCCAAGGGCGCAAAGACGACGTTGCGCACCACCCACAATTCGACGCTGGCGGAGACGATCATCGTCGACTCTCACGGGCGCACGCTGTACGAGCTGCGTCCTGAGACCAGTCATCACCTGCTCTGCACCTCGAACGCGTGCTTCCAGTTCTGGCCTCCGCTCAAGGTCGGCTCCGCCCACGCCAAGCTGACGAAAGCCACGGGAATAAAGGGCAAGCTGGGGATCCTGCACCGCGCCGGGTTCTTCCAGGCCACTCTGAACGGGCTCCCGCTGTATCGCTACTCCGGCGACTCGGCGGCCGGCCAAGCCAACGGCCAGGGCATCAAGACCTTCGGCGGGACCTGGCACGTGGTCACTGCGTCCTCTCCAAAGACCAGCACGAGCTCGACGACTACCGGCTCGACCACGATGCCCGGTCCGTACTCGACCACGACACCTGGTCCGTACTGATCGCCGAGGGGGAGGGCCGCGGGCACGAACGGACGGCCCGCGGCCCGCTTTCCCGGCCCCGGAGGCCGCCGCCCGCGGCCCCAGAGCACCGCTACACTTCGTAAAGCAATGGCGGCCGAGGGCCTTCAGAACAAGCCCTGTGGCGGGCGGTACGGCGACATCGTCCAGGCGATCGGCCACACGCCGCTGGTCGAGCTCAAGCGGCTGAGCCCCAAGGCCGGCGTTCGCATCTGGGCCAAGCTCGAGTCGCGCAATCCGACGGGATCGGTCAAGGACCGGGTGGCGCGCTCGATGATCGAGGACGCGGAGGAGAAGGGGCTGATCGGTCCCGGCCAGACGATCCTCGAGCCGACCTCAGGCAACACGGGGATCTCGCTGGCCATGATCTGCGGGCGCAAAGGCTATCCGCTCAAGGTCGTCATGCCAGAGAACGTGACACCCGAGCGCACCCAGCTGCTCGAGATGTACGGGGCGGAGATCGTCTACTCCGAGGGCTCGAAGGGCTCCAACGGCGCGGTCGAGATGGCCCTTGACATGGCCGAGAAGGACGCCTCGTACTACATGCCCTACCAGTACGGAAACCAGGCCAACCCGCTCGCCCACTACAACGGCACGGCGCTCGAGATCCTCGAGGAGCTCGACGAGGTCTCGGCTTTCGTCGCCGGACTCGGGACGGGCGGGACGCTGATGGGCAACGGGCGCCGGCTCAAGGAGGAGCTGGGCGACCAGGTCAAGATCGTGGCCGCGGAGCCGATGCAGGGCGAGCCGGTCCAGGGGCTGCGCTCGCTCGAGGACGGGTTCATCCCGCCGATCATCGACCTCGAGCTGCTCGACCGGAAGATCTTCGTCACCAACACCGACGCGATCCTCTTCACGCGCAAGCTCCTCGACGAGGAGCGGCTGTTCGCGGGGGTCTCCTCAGGCGCGATCGCGCGGGTCGCCGTACGCATCGCGGGCGAGCTCGACGAGGGCAACGTGGTCTTCGTCGTGGCCGACGACGGGTGGAAGTACCTCTCGAGCGGGATCTACACGCGTCCCGTGGACGAGATCGAGAACCTGGACGCCACCGTCTGGTGGTGAGCGAGGAGGAGCCGGGAGCTCAGTCTCGGCGCACGCTGCTCTCGGCCGCCGGCGCGCTGGCCGTGGGCGGTCTCGGATCTGCTCTGGCCGCCTGCGGGTCCTCGTCGCACGCCGCCACCCAGGCGCCTCCAGCGGCCACTCCGCTGCCTGGCGACGTCGAGCACCTCAACCGGGCCCTCGACTTCGAGTACCTAGTGGCCGCCGCCTACACGGCCGCCACACCGCTGCTGCACGGACGCGACCGCGCCACGGCCAAGCGCTTCCTGGGCCAGGAGCTCGCGCACGTCTCGCGGCTCATCGACCTGATCAAGCACGGGGGTGGCAAGGCGCACGACCCGCAGCCGAGCTACGACCTCGGCCATCCGCGCGACGCCGCCGGACTGCTGGCGCTGCTGCACTCCGTCGAGAGCTACGCGTTCGCCGGGGCGCTCGACCTGCTGCCGCGTCTCCTCAGCGGAAAGGCACGGCACGATCTAACGGCGATCATCGCCGACGACGCCCAGCACGTCACCGTCCTGCGGCGCTCGATGGGGCGCGATCCGCTTCCCGTCCCGTTCCCCGATGGCCGTCAGTAGATCCACACGGCGCGAGCTTCTGGCCCGCGGCCTCGCCGGCGGCGCCGCCGGAGCACTGGGCGTCGCCGCGCTGAACTCCGCGGCGCCGGGTGCGCAGGCGGCGGCCACGGGTGACCCGGAGCTGCTGGTCGGGCTGGTGGGCATCGAGACGCTCGCGGTCTTCGTCTACCGGCACGCGCTCGCCTCGGGCGTGCTCTCGCCGGCCGGGGAGCGGCTGGCCCGGAAGGTGCTGGGACAGGAACACGCGCATCTGCGGGCGATGCGCGCCGAGCTCGCGCGGGTGGGCGGCACGCCGGCGCCCCCGATCGGCCGGCTCACGGATGCGGAGCGCGTGCTGTCCGCCCACAGCATCCCAGGACTGACCGACCTGCACGACGAGCACGACTGCATCATCCTGCTGGCCCGCGTGGAGTGGTTGCTCGAGGGCACCTACCTGACCGCGATCTCGAAGCTGCACGACCTGCGCGCGCTGCGCCTGTGCGCCCAGGTGACGGCCAGCGAGGGGCAGCACGGCGTCGCGCTCAGTGAGCTGCTTCATCCCGGCGACGTGAACAAGGCGGTCCCGTCGGCGTTCGTGCTCGGGACGCAGTGAACCGGTTGGTAGCCTGGCCGCGGATGCGGATCGCACGGCGGCTGTACGACGAGATGGTCGCGCACGCGCTCGAGGACGCCCCGAATGAGTGCTGCGGGATGGTGGCCTCGCGCAACGGTGCGGCGGTGGAGCTCTACCGGGCGGCCAATGCCGCCGCGAGCCCGCTGCGCTATGAGATCGACGGGGCCGAGCAATACCGGATCCAGATGGAGATCGAGGACCGGGACCTGGAGCTGGGGGCGATCTACCACTCGCACACGCGCAGCGAGCCCTATCCCTCGCAGACCGACATCAACCTCGCGTTCTATCCCGAGGCCCTGTACGTGATCGTCGGCGTGGGCGGGGAGGAGCCGAAGGTGCGGGCTTTCACGATCCGCGACGGCCAGGTGGCGGAGGCCGAGCTGGTCGTGGAGTGATGGGATCCGGGGCAGCTCCCACCGAGCCGCTCGTCTGCCCGCGCTGCGCCACCCCGTACCCGCTGCACGAGCGCTTCTGCCCGCGCTGCGAGGTGCCCCTCGTCTACAGCCCCGGCATCGAGGCCGGGCCTCCGATCACCGAACGCCACCTCCGGGCGCGGAAGGTCAAGCCGCAGCTGGCTGAGGGCGAGCTCGTGAGGGTGGCGGGGGCACGCAACCAAGCCGAGGCCGAGTTCATCCAGGGGCTCCTGCTGGAGGAGGGCGTTCCCAGCCTGCTGCGCCGCAGTGCCGGCTTCGACGTTCCCGACTTCCTGGCCGCCGGCCCGCGCGACGTGCTCGTTCCCCAGACCGGAGCGGCCACGGCGCGCGAGGTGCTGCTCGAAGCGGAGCTGATCAGTCCCGAGCGCTCCGCTCCGGTCGTGGCCCCCGTCCGGCTCCTGGCGGGCCTCATGCTCGCGGCGGCCGTGGGCGCACTCGTCGTCTGGCTGGTGCTCGAGGTCGTTCGCTGAGCTTGCTGGCGGTCCGGCTGCGGGCGCAGCGGCTCAGTGGCCCGCCCGGACGCGATCCGGTCACGGTGACGCGGCACCTGCTGGCGATCCAGGCCCAGGACGGTCGCGGCGCGCGGCTGGCCATCCGGGCCCGCACGCCGCCGAGGACGACGGCCGCAGACGTGGACCGTGCCCTGACCCACGAGCGCTCGCTTTTGATCACGTGGCTGAACCGGGGGACGCTTCATCTCGTCTGTGCCGAGGACTATCGGTGGCTGCATGCTCTGACGGCGCCTGCCCTGCTGACCGGCAATACCCGGCGCCTGCGTCAGGAGGGCGTCAGCGAAAGCACGGCCGAGCGCGCCGTGGGCGTGATCGAGGATGCCCTCGGCCGCGAGGGACCGCGGACGCGGGCTCAGCTCGCCGACCGAATCGCGGCCGCAGGTGTGAGAACCGATGGCCAGGCGCTCGTCCACCTGCTCGCACTCGCCTCGCTGCGGGGCCTGATCGTCCGCGGCCCCATGCACGGCCGCCAGCATGCCTATGCGCTGGCGCACGATTGGCTGGGCCCCGCGGGGGGTCCGGTGGACCGCGACGCCGCCCTGGCCGAGCTGGCCCGGCGCTACCTGATCGGCCATGGCCCGGCCGGCGCGGCAGACCTGGCCAAGTGGGCGGGGCTTCCCCTCCGCGACGCCCGCGCCGGACTGGACTCGATCGCCGGCGAGATCCAGCACCGAGCGGACGACCTCGTGCAGCTCAAACGGGCGCCCGCAGCCGCCCGCCGCCTGCCGCCGCCGCGGCTGCTTGGCGCGTTCGACCCCGTGCTCCATGGTTGGAGGACGCGCACCGAGGTCACGGGAGAGCACGACCGGGCGGTAGTCTCGGGCGGCCTGTTTCGGCCGTTCGCCCTGGTGGGGGGCCGGGCTGCCGCAACCTGGCGGATCGACGGCCGGTCGGTGCAGATCGATCCGTTCACCGTCATCCCCGCCGAGCAGGCGGTGGCGCTCGAGGCAGACGGCGAGGCCGCGGTTCATTACCTGGGCCTCTAGCCGGTGGTCGCGAGCCGGGCGAGGTGCGAACGCCATGCTCCCTCGGTGTGAACGAAGGCGCGCCCGCGGAAGGCCTTCGACAGTGCGGCCCGGGCGCCGTGGGGATGGAGCCGCGAGGCGAGCGACGCCGCCGCGGCCTCACCCTCCTCCCGTGCCACCAGATCGATGACGGTGCCGCCGAGCAGAGGCGAATCGCGCAGGCCCGGCGGAAAGCTCGGGCGATTGCCCTCGCGCAGGCGCCGGGCGATCGCCGGACGGGCGTGGTCGGTCTGGCCGGAGAACCAGCGTGCGGCGCCTTCCACGAGCCATGCCCAGCGCAGCTCGAGGACGTTCCGGCGTGGGATGCGTGCCGCCCTCAGGTCGCGGTTGTTGGAGACGATCACCTGGCGCGCGTACAGAGCCGCGGCCGACAGTGAGAGCATCTGCGCGGAGCCGGGGACGTTCGACGCTCGCTCGCGCAGCACGCTTGGGGCCAGCACGTGGAGCTCCTGCGCGGCGGCCCAGCCGGCTACGTAGCGCCGAGCCGCCGGCGCCGTGGCCAGCCACTGGGCTAGCAGCAGCGGATTGGCCGAGCAGAGCGAGACCATGCTGTCGTGCACGACCACCGTCTGCGGGGCCTGCGGCTGGGCGAAGTGCGCGCCGAGGCGCTCGCGCGCGAGCTCGAGCGAGCGCAGGAGCACCTCGGCCTCCTCAGCGTCGCCGGCGTCGTGGCGCGCGCGGAAGGACGGCGAGGCGGACTCGACCCACGCCATGACGATCCGGTGCGGGCCCGCCGCCGGTCGCTCAGACGAGGACCGGCTGGCGGTCGGAGGCGATCGAGGCGATCTCCTCCGCGGCGCGATCGAACTCCTCGTCTGAGAGCACCGGCGTGCCCTCGAAGGGAAGCTCGCGTGTCAGCTCGAGCCACGACCGGCAGCCGCCGTACTCGTCGCGGACCTTGACGGTGACCGGGCGCGGGATCCGATAGGTGCGCAGGAGGATCACGTGGAGCGGATGGCGGCGCTTCCACGCCAGCCGCTTCTCCGCGTAATCCGTCGTCCATACATAGAAGGGCGACAGGGCGTCCACGGCCCGGCGGTCGGTGACCGTGAAGTGCGCGGCGACCTCGGCCCAGGCGCGGATGCGCACCCGGTCGGGCTGGGCGATCTCGACGCCCCGGTGCAGCGCATTCGGGGCCGGCTCGCCTTCGCTCCAGACGCCCTCCTCGAGCGCCCGAGAGAGCTCGGGCTGGTGCGAGGCGCGAACGAGATCGGCGCGCTGGTGGTCGAAGGTGGGGTAGAGGAAGAACCTGTCGTATTCGAGCTTGAAGTGCTTCTCAGGCTCTCGGATGCCGCCCTTGCGCAGGGTCAGGAGCTGCTCGCCCTCGGCGAGCGCCCGCACAGTGACGGCCCATTCTTTGAAAGCAATCGGCATGTATCAGTTCCGAGGAAGGGATTTACGAGTCAATCCCGCGCGCAACGGATGCGACAGCGGCAACGGGAGCGGTGATTCTACGCGAGAACTTCGGAATCCCCAAATAACCCTGCAAATCTCGGGGTTTTACGTAGCTACAGTGCTATAGCTTCGTGTCTGCCGCCGCCTCGAGGACCTCGATCAGAGCCGCGAAGTCCTGATCGCCCAGACCGCGGCCGGCGGCGGCGCCGAGAACCTCGCGGGTGAGCGCCGCATACGGGAACGGCGCGCCCACCGCCTGCCCCTCCTCGAGGCACAGCCTGACGTCCTTGAGCATGTGGGCGAGCTTGAACAGCGGCGCGTAGTCGTGTTCGCGCATCGGCCCCGCCTTGAGGGCGAGCATGGCCGACGCCCCCGACCCCGACCCCATGACCTTCACCAGCGCGTCGAGATCGAGCCCGGCGCGGGCGCCGACGAGTAGCGCCTCGCCGACCACGGCGGCGTTGGTCGCCGCGACCGCGTTGTTGATGAGCTTGACCATCTGGCCGTGGCCGAGTGGACCGCAGTGGACGATCAGCTCGCCCATCGCCTCGAGCAGCGGGCGGGCCCGTTCGAAGTCACCGCGCTCGCCCCCGGCCATGATCGTCAGCGTCCCATCCTGGGCCTTGGGCGCCGAGCCCGTGACCGGGGCGTCGAGCATTTCGATTCCGCGCTCGGACAGCTGCGCCCCGATCGAGCGCGTGGCGGCGGGCCCGATCGTCGAGCAGTCGATGCAGAGCGAGCCCGGGGCGGCCGCGCCCGCGACGCCGTCGCCCCCGAGCAGCACCTCCTCGACCTGCGGCCCGTCGACGACCATCGTCACGATCAGGTCGCTGTCCCGGGCGGCCGCGGCTGGAGTGGCCGCCGCGGTGGCTTGGTGCTCCGCGCAGAAGCGCTCCGCCGTGCTCGCGGTCCGGTTCCAGACCGTGAGCTCGAACCCGGCGCGGGAGACGTTCGCCGCCATCCGCGAACCCATGATCCCAAGGCCGAGGAACGCGATCCGCATCACGGCGCACCATACCCGCCGCCTCCCGGCGTCTCGATGCGCAGGCGCTGCCCACGGCCCAACGACCCCGATGCCTTCGCCGGCAGCTCCTCACCGTCGAGGAGGTTGCGGCCGGGCGCACCGGCAGCGCCGCCTTCGGCGCCCGGTGGAGCGTGGCGGCGGCGCTCGGTGATCAGCGAATACCGAAGTGCAGCCAGCGCCTCGAGCTCCCGCACGACGCCGTCGCCGCCGCGATGGCGCCCGGCTCCGCCCGAGCCGCGGCGCACGCCGTAGTGCGTGACGCGCATGGGGAACTCGAGCTCGAGCGCCTCGACCGGGGTGTTCAGCGTGTTGCTCATCGCCACGTGCACGGCGCTGGGACCGTCGGCGTCCCGGCACGCTCCCTGGCCGCCGGCGATCGTCTCGTAGTAGACGACCTCCTCGTCGCCGATCGTCAGGTTGTTCATCGTGCCCTGCCCCAGGGCCTGGCCGAAGGCCCGGAGCACGACATCGGCCACCCGCGAGGAGGTCTCGACGTTGCCGCCGACGACCGCCGCCGGCGCCCGGGCGTTCAGCAGGCAGCCCTCCGGAGCCTCTATCTCCACGGGACGGTAGGCGCCCGCGCTCGGTGGGATGTCCGGGTCGGTCAGGACGCGGATGGCGAAGTAGCAGGCCGAGCGCGTCACGGCCTCCGGGCAGTTCAGGTTTCCCTCGTGCTGCGGCGCCGTGCCGCTGAAGTCGAGCCTGAGCCGATCCCCCTGCACCGTCGCCTCCAAGACGATCTCGAGGTCGCCCTCGCGGGCTTCGAGCACGTCGCGGGCGCGGAGGACCCCGTCGTCGAGGCCCCCTATGCAGGCGCGGGTGCGCCGCTCGGCGTAGTCGAGCACCTCGCTCAGGGCGGCGGTGAGGGTGTCCGCGCCGGCCCGCTCGCGCAGGTCGAGCAGGCGGCGCACCGCGATCCGGCCGGCCGCCAGCTGCGCCCGCAGGTCGGCGCGCCGCTGCTCGGGCCGGCGCATCTGCGAGACCAGCTCCGAGATCGCGTCCTCGTCCAGGACCCGGGGAGAGATCACGACGCCCTCGTCCTCCAGCCGCGTGCTGTCGGCGGGCATCGAACCCGGGGTCGGGCCGCCGACGTCGGCGTGATGGGCGCGGCTGGCGGCGAACCCGATCAGCTCCTGCCCGTCGAACACCGGCGTGATCACCGTGATGTCCGGGAGGTGCGTGCCGCCCCGGTAGGGATCGTTGAGCACCCAGCTCTGCTCGGGACGGTGATCCTCCTGTAGGACGGCGGCCACGGCGGCCGGCATCGCCCCCAGATGCACGGGGATGTGCTCGGCCTGCATGACCATCTGACCGCGAGGGTCGAACAGCGCCGTGGAGGCGTCCCGGCGCTCCTTGATGTTGGCTGAATGCGCCGAGCGGATCAGCACCGCCCCCATTTCCTCGCAGACGGCGCGCAGCGCGCCGGTGAGGATCTGGAGCTCGACGGGGTCGATCACCCCTTGCGCTCCAGCCGCACCGTGGCCGTGCCGTCGACCTCGGCCGCCCATCCCGGCGGGATCAGCAGCGTCGACTCGGGAAGCTCCATCACCGCCGGCCCGGCCACCTCCGTCCCGCCGGGCGCCTCTCCGCGCACGACCTCGAGCTCGACCTCCTCGCCGTCGATGACCCCCTGGCGCGTTTCGCGCCCGATGTGCGGCTCGCCCTCGCCGGAGCCGAGCGCCACCTCCGCGGCACCTGTGGTCGCCGTCACCCGGATCGTCACGAGCTCGAGCTCCTGGTCGGCGTCCCGGTAGCCGTAGCGGCTCTCGTGCTCGTCCTCGAAGCGCCGGCGCAGGGCGTCGGGGGCCGGCCGCAGCGATTCCTCGACCGCCAGCTCGAACGCCTGGCCCCGGTAGCGGAGCTCGTACATGGCCCGCAGCTCGGCGTCCTCGGCGCCAAGCTCGCGCCGTGCGCGAGCCCCCAGTTCCTCGACCTGCCGCGCCAGCGTCCCGGCCTCGAGCTCATCGCCGCTCATGAACACGCTGCGCTGAACGTCGCGCCGCCGCGGCGAGACCACCAGCCCGAGCGCCGCCAGCACCCCTGAGGCCCGCGGGCAGACGATCGTCTCGATCCCGAGCTCCTCGGCGATCCGCGCGGCGTGGAGCGGACCCGCGCCCCCGAACGCGAGCAGGGCGTAGCGCCGCGGATCGATGCCGCGCTGCACCGTGACCACGCGCAGCGCCCCCACCATCTCGGCGTTGGCCACTCGCACGATCCCTTCGGCGGTCTCGCGCACGTCGAGCCCCAGCTCCCCCGCCAGCGAGGAGATCGCGCGCTCGGCAGCCTCGCGGTCGAGCTCGACCCCGCCCGCCAGGGGCGACTCGGCGCCCAGGTAGCCGAGCACGAGGTTGGCGTCTGTGACCGTCGGCTCGGTCCCGCCGCGGCCGTAGCAGGCGGGTCCGGGATCGGCGCCGGCCGACGCGGGGCCGACGCGCAGCGCGCCGCCCGGGTCGCGCCAGGCGACCGAGCCGCCGCCCGCCCCGACCGTGTGCACCGCCAGCATCGGGAGGGCGAGCGGGCGTCCAGCCACCTCGCCGGAGCTCTGCTCCTGCACGCCGCCGTCGTCGACGACGCACACGTCACACGACGTGCCGCCCATGTCGAAGCACAGGGCGTGCTCGACGCCCGTCGCCCGCGCGACGAAGGCCGCCCCCGCCGCCCCCGCGGCCGGACCCGACAGGACCGTCCACCCCGCGTGGCCGGCCGCGGCCTCGACGTCGATCAGCCCGCCGTTTGACTGCATGATCGCCGGCTCTGGCAGCTTGCGCTCGCGGGCGCGCTCCACCAGCCGCCGGAGGTAGTCGCGCAGCAGCGGCGAGAGGGCCGCGTCCACTTCGGTCGTCGCGGCGCGCTCGTATTCGCGAAAGGTTCCGACGACCTGATGCGAGAGCGACACGTGCACGTCAGGCAGCTCATGTCCGAGCGCCTCGCCGAGGGCCAGCTCGTGCTCGGGGTGGCGGTAGGAGTGAAGGAGCACGACGCCCACGGCCTCGGCCTCCGCCTCCCGGAGTGCTGAGACGAGCTCCCCGCAGGCGTCAGTGTCCAGCGCCACGAGCGGCCCGTCCGGCGTCATCCGCTCGCGCGCGCCGAACCGCCGCTCCGGCGGCACCAGTGGACTCGGGCGGGCGGCGCACAGGCGGTAGAGCTCGGGTCTTTGCTGCCGCCCGAGCTCGACCAGGTCGGTGAACCCCTCGGTGACCACGAGCGCGGTGCGCGCGCTCCTGCCCTCGAGCAGCGCGTTGGTAGCCACCGTCATGCCGTGGGAGAAGCTGACGATCTCGCCGGCGTCTCTTTCAGCGCGCTCGAGCACGGCGCCCACGGCCGCGATCACGCCCTGAGACTGATCATCGGGAGTCGTGGGGGCCTTGGCCGTCAGCAGCCGTCCGTCGACCGACAGGACGGCGTCGGTGAAGGTCCCGCCGACGTCGACGCCGAGGAGCATGAGCGAACGTTACTTCCGCGCCGCGCCCAGAAAAAGGGCCCCGCGCAGGCGGGGCCCCCTAACTACAAAACGCGCTGGTCAGGCCGCCAGCGGCGTTTCGACCTCCTCGGTCTCAGCCAGGTGCTGGTGCGAGGGGCAATAGCCGTTGTGCGGCAGCGGCATGCGCTGGCACGGGGTCCCCTTGCGGGTGCTGGCGCGGCACTGCAGCGGGTTCCCGTAGACGTCGAAGCCGTTCTGCGGCTGCTGGCGCAGGAACTCGTCCGCGAACTGCAGGTAGCGCTCGATCACACGGAGCACGCGCGATTGCGAGGTCATGGGGAAGTACGCCCTGATGTCGCAGAAGAGCGTGCGCGCCGGGCGAGCAAAGTAGTGCCGATCCGTGGCCAGGCGCTCGACCGCAGCCTCACAGGCCCGGAGCACCTTCGCGTGGTTGGCGTGCGGACAGATGCTGCGGGGATCTTCGATGATCTCCTCCGCCAACTCGCGGTAGATCGCGCGGCTAAACCGGTACATGCAGACTCGCTACTCCTCTCTCGAAGGCCCGTTCTCCGATCCGAGCCTTTCCTTCCGGCGCGAGTATTCCCGGCACATGTGAATTCCTGCCGGTTTGCATTATTAACCTGACGTTAAGTGGAAAGTTGGAGCTTTTAGCGGTTATGGGGAAAAATTGGGGGTATCACACCCATTTCTCGATCATCGGGCCCAGTCCTCGCCCGATGACCACATGCCGGCCGTCGAGATCCGAGTTGCGCTCTGGGAACTCGAGGCGCACGTGCGCGCCGCGCGTCTCGGTGCGCGCGAGCGCGCCGCGGGCGACCAGCCGCGCGAGCGGGTGCGGGTCCTCGGCCAGCCGGCCCAGGCCCTCACCGTCGCGCTCCAACCCTGCGTAGCGCCACAGCGCCGCGCGGGTCGAGGACCCCGGCGGCGCCGGCGCCGCGGCTGACTCGCCGGGCGGCGCGGAGCCCTGAGGCGCAGGCTCGTTCAGCGCCGCGGCTGCCGCGCGAGCTCCGAACACGAAGCACTCGGTGAGCGAGTTCGAGGCCAGGCGATTGGCGCCGTGCAAGCCGGTGCAGGAGCACTCTCCGACCGCGTAGAGCCCCGGCAGCGTGGCCCGTCCGTCGAGGTCGGTGGCGATCCCGCCCATCATGTAGTGCGCCGCGGGCGCGACCGGGACGCGCTCGCGTTCGGGGTCGATGCCGGCCCGGCGCAGCGCCGCAACGACGTTCGGGAACAGGGCGGGGTCGACGGCACGCATGTCCAGATCGACCGACGCTGCGTCCGTGCGCTGCATCTGCTCCTGGATCGCGCGCGCCACCTCGTCGCGGGGAGCGAGCTCGTCGACGAACCGCTCGCCCCGTGCGTCGAGCAGCACCGCGCCCTCGCCGCGCACCGCCTCGGTGACGAGGAAGCCGTCGGCTCGGCTCGAGGCGCCGCGGCCGACCACGGCCGTGGGGTGAAACTGCATGAACTCGAGGTCGGCCAGCGCGGCGCCGGCGGCGTAGGCCAGGAGCAGCCCGCCACCCACGGCCCCTGGCGGATTGGTGGTGCGCGACCAGAGCGCCGCGGCGCCCCCGGTGGCCAGGACCACGGCTGCGCTCTCGATCACGTCTCCGTCGTCCAGACGGACCCCCAGGCACCGGCCTTCGCCTCTCAGCAGCTCGGCGGCGCGCCTGCCCTCGCGCACCTCGATGCTCGGCTCCTCGGCGGCCAGGGCCGACAGCTGCCGGATCAACCGGCGGCCCGTGGCAGCGCCGCCGGCGTGCACGATGCGCCGCACGGAATGGCCGCCTTCGAGCCCGAGCGCGAGCCTGCCCTCGCGGTCGGCGTCGAACCTCACGCCGAGGGCCGTGAGATGCGCGACGGCGGCCGGGGCCCCGGCGCACAGCGTGCGGGCCGCTGACTCGCGCACGGCTGCGCGCCCGGCGGCGACCGTGTCGGCGAGGTGGCGCTCCGGGCTGTCCTCGGCGGCCATCGCCGCGGCAAGACCACCCTGCGCCCAGTAGCTGGATGACTCGGCCAGGGGCGTCGCGGACACCAGGACCACGCGCGCGCCGCGCTGCGCGCCGCCCGCGCGGCCCGCACGCTCGGCGGCGCAGATCGCCGTGTACAAGCCGGCGGCTCCCGCGCCGACGACCGTGACCTGGGTGTTCAAGGGATGAGGGGCTGGTTCGCGGGACCGCAGCTCGATCGCGGCCCGCGGATACCGTACTCGCGATGGCGCCGGCGCCCGTGTTCCTGTCTCACCCTTCCTCGCTCGAGCACGACACCGGCGCGCATCCGGAGTCGCCGCGGCGGTTGGTGGCGATCGAGCAGGAGCTCGAGCAGGTGGGCTGGCTTGGGCTGCGCCGCGTGCAGTCGCCTGCGGCCGAGCCGGAGATGCTGACGCGCGTGCACTCCGAGGACCACGTGGTCCGGGTCCAGGCGGCCGCGGAGCACGGGGGCGCCCTCGACCTCGACACGGTCGTGAGTGCCGGGTCCTTCACGGCCGCTCTGCACGCGGCCGGAGGGGCCGCGGCCATGGTCGACCTGCTGCTCGACGGCGAAGCCGCCTGGGGCTTCAGCTCCCACCGCCCACCCGGTCACCACGCCACCGCCGAGCGGGCCATGGGCTTCTGCCTGTTCAACAACGTGGCCGTGGCCGCGGCGCATGCGCTGGCGGCCCGCGGGCTCGAGCGGGTGATGATCTTCGACTGGGACGTCCACCACGGCAACGGCACCAACGACATCTTCCACGCCACGGACGCTGTCCTGTTCGTCTCGATTCACCAGTCCCCGCTGTATCCGGGCACGGGACCGGCGCGCGATGTCGGCTCGGGCGCGGGAGAGGGCTACACCGTGAACCTCCCGGTCGCGCCGGGTGCGGGCGACGAGCTCTTCTGCGCGCTCGTGGACTCGGTGGTGGCGCCGCTCGCGCGCGCCTTCGCGCCCCAGCTGCTGCTGATCTCGGCCGGCTACGACGCGCACCGCGACGACCCGCTGGCCGACTGTCGCGTCTCCGAGGAGGGATACGCGGCGATCGCCCGCGCGGTGCGCGCGGTGGCCGAGGAGGTCGGTGCCCCGCTCGGATGCGTGCTCGAGGGCGGTTACGCGCTCGAGCCGCTGGCACGGTCCGTGGCGGCGACCGCGCGCGGCCTCTCGGAGCCTGGGGAGGCGGCGGGCGTCCCTGCCTCGACCGGAGCCGCGGCGGCGGCCGTCGGCGCCGCGCGCGAGCACTTCGGCCGCTGGTGGCCCCAGCTCCGCTAGGCCGGGATCAATCCTCGAGCAGCCGGCGCCAGGCAGCGAGCACCTGCGCCGCCATCCGGTCGGAGGAGAAGGGCTCGGCGCGCTCGCGGCCGGCGATCCGGGGCTCTTCCGCGGCGAGATGGGGCGCCAGCGCCTGCCGCCAGGTCGCGGCATCGAAGGGACCGCAGTAGCAGCCGGGCAGGCCGTCCAGGACGCTGGGGGCGACCCCGACCGGAGTGGCCAGGACGGGCACGTCGCAGGCCAGCGCCTCGAGCACGGCCAGCCCGAAGCCTTCGCGCTCGGAGGGGACGAGCACGGCGTTGACGGCGTTCACCCACAGCGGAACCTGCGCCGGATCGACGTCGCCCAGCGTGAGCAGCTCGACCTCACCGGCCAGCGCCGAGGCCCGGTCGTGCCGTTTCTCGGGTCGCCGAGGATCGGCGGGGAAGAGCAGGTGCGGCGCGCGGGGATCGAGCCCCAGCTCGCGGCGGGCCTGCTCGCGCGGGATCGGCCGGAAGCGCTCCAGGTCGACGCCGCACGGCAGCACGGCGCGGCGCACGCGCGGCCGAGCCGGAAGCGCGCGGGCAAGCTCGGCCGACACCGTGGCCACGAGGTCGAGCGACCACAGGCCGGCGAGCGTGATCGCGCGCGAGCGCGGGTGGGCGAGGTCGGTGCCGTGCAATGTGGCCAGCCGCGCCCTGCCCCGCGCGGCCAGGGCGGGCCAGATCGAGAGGCCGAAGTGGGCGTGCACGATGTCGAACCGCTCGCGCCCGTACCGGCGGCGCAGTCCGCGCGCCCCGCCGAGGTAGGCACCGGCCCCGCCGGAGCCGTAGGCGAACACCTCCACCTCGGCCTCGCCGGTGCGCCGGATTGCCTCCACCTGGTCGCGCACGAAGCTGCCCAGCGCCGGCCGCTCCGCGGTCGGATACATGTTGGTCACGATCAGCGCGCGCACGCGGCGGCGAGCCTACCGGCGCTCCCCTCGGTGACTGGGCTCCGCGCGCTCTGGCACCATCCTCGATGTGGGTGTGAGCGCTCGAGATCCCGTCGCCGTGTTCGATTCCGGCGTGGGTGGGCTGACCGTGCTGCATGAGCTGCTGGTCTCGCTGCCCAGCGAGGACTACGTCTATCTGGGCGATACGGCCCGCTTCCCGTACGGCGATCGCACGCAGGAGGAGCTCCAGAGCTTCGCGGTGGAGATCGCCGACCACTTGCTCGACGCCGGGGCGAAGCTTCTCGTGGTTGCGTGCAACGCGGCTAGCTCGGCCGCCCTCGGCGTACTCGAGCGGCACGTTCGCGATCGCGGCGGCGAGGTCGACGTGATCGGCGTGGTGGCGCCGGCGACGCAGCTGGCCGTGGCCGGAAGCCGCACGGGGCGGATCGGGCTGCTGGCCACCCCGGCCACCGTGGCCAGCGGGGCGTATGAGCGCGCCGTGCGCGCCGCCGACGCCCACGTGCACCTGGAGAGCATGGCCTGTCCGGACCTCGCCCCGATCATCCAGGGCGGCTTTCCCTTCGACAGCCATGTGGTAGAGACCGTGCGCGAGTACTGCGCGCCGCTGCGCGCGGCCGAGGTCGACACGGTGATCCTGGGCTGCACGCACTATCCGCTGGTGGCGCCCATGCTCCAGCGGACGCTGGGCCGCGGGGTCTCGCTGGTCACCTCGGGGGCGGGCGTGGCACGCAGCGTCGAGCGGGCGCTCGCGGCCCGGCGGCTGCTGAACCCACGAGGCGAGGAGGGCAGCTACCGCTTTCGCTGCACCGCTGACGCCGACTCCTTCCGTGCGCTCGGAACGCGCTTTCTGCAGATGCCGCTCGAGGAGGTGGCCCACGTGGAGCTCGGAACGGGGGTGGCGGCATGAGCGTCCAGGCGCCGGAGCGCAGCTACGGACGGACGCCGAGCGAGCTGCGGCCGGTGGCGATCGAGCCGGGGTTCGTCCGCACCGCGACCGGGTCGGCCCTGATCTCGATGGGCGAGACCCGAGTCATCTGCACGGCGTCGGTCCAGGAGAGCGTTCCCCGCTGGCTCGTCGGCTCGGGCCGGGGCTGGGTCACGGCGGAGTACGGGATGCTGCCCGCCTCGACGGGCGATCGCAAACAACGGGACGTCAGCAAGGGGCGGCTCGACGGCCGCTCGGTGGAGATTCAGCGCCTGATCGGCCGCTCGCTGCGGGGCGTGGTCGACTTCGCGGCGCTCGGCGAGCGCACCGTGTACATCGACTGCGACGTGCTCCAAGCCGACGGCGGCACGCGCTGCGCCTCGATCACCGGCGGGCTGGTCGCGCTGCGCCTGGCCATGGAGCGACTGCTGAGGGAGGGCGCGCTCGAGCGCTCGCCGCTGACCGGGACCCTGGCCGCGGTCTCGTGCGGAATCGTCGAGGGCGTGCCGCTGCTCGACCTCGACTACTCCGAGGACTCGACGGCGGAGGTGGACGCGAACGTCGTCATGACCGGCGAGGGCAGCCTGGTCGAGGTGCAGGCCACCGCCGAGCGCACGCCGCTCTCGCGCGCACACCTCGACGATCTGCTGGCGCTGGCCGCGGAGGGCATCGTCGCGCTGCGCGCGCTCCAGGACGAGGCGGTCGCGCAAGCCGCTAGCTGAGGGGGTGGCCATGCGCCCGCTCTCCTCGGTCGTCCTCGCCACGCGCAACCAGCACAAGGTGCGCGAGGTCGCGCGCATGCTCGAACCTGCGGGCGTCGCCGTCGAGGCGCTGCCCGCGGATGTGCGCCTGCCACCCGAGGACGGAGCGACGTTCGCCGCCAACGCCCTGCCCAAGGCACGGACCGCCGCGCAGGCCACGGGCAAGGTGTCGATCGCCGATGACTCCGGCATCGAGGCGCAGGCGCTGGGAGGAGCGCCCGGAGTGCGCTCGGCTCGGTACGCCGGCGAGCAGGCCACCGACGAGGAGAACCTCGAAAAGCTGCTGCGCGAGGCTCCGCCCGGGAGCGAGCTGCGCTATGTCTGCGCGCTGGCCTACGTCGATCCGGCCGCGGACGAGGAGACGGTCTTCTTCGGCGAATGCCGCGGCCGGCTGGCCGAGGCGCCGCGCGGGACCGGTGGCTTCGGCTACGACCCGGCCTTCGTGCCCGAGGAGGTAGCCGACGGGCGCACGATGGCCGAGCTCGGCGACGCCGACAAGGACGCCATCAGCCATCGCGGCCGCGCCGTTCGCGCGTTCGCGGCCTGGCTGTGCGACGGTGCGGCCTGATGCCCGGGGCGGCGGACACGGCGATGCAGGCGCCTCTCTCGCAGGTCAAGACCCGGACCGCGGCCCTGTCGGTCGTCTCGAACTCCGGCCTGATTCTGCTCAAGGTGATCGCGGGAACGATCACGGGCTCGGTCGCGGTGCTGACCGAGGCCGTGCACTCGAGCATCGACCTCGTGGCCTCGATCGTCGCGTTCTTCTCCGTGCGCAAGGCCGACGAGCCGGCGGACGAGACCCATCGCTATGGCCACGAGAAGATCGAGAACCTCTCGGCGGCGATCGAGGGCGTGCTGATCCTCGTCGGGTCCGCCGCAATCGCCTTTCAAGCCATCAGGCGTCTGATCGACGGGGGCCGGCTGCACACGGTCGGGCTCGGGATCGCCGTGGTCGCGCTCTCGATCGTCGTCAACCTCGTCGTCTCGGCCGTGATCGACCGCCGGGCCCGCTCGACGGAGTCAGCGGCGCTGGCCGGCGATGCGGCGCACCTGCGGACCGATGCGATGAGCTCCGGGGCGGTGCTGCTCGGGCTGATACTGGTGAAGATCACCGGCGCACACTGGATCGACCCGGCGGTCGCGCTCGCCGTGGCCGCGGCCATCGTCGTCACCGGGGTGCAGCTGCTGGGCGGATCCTCGCGGGTCCTCGTCGACCAGGCTCTGCCGGCAAGCGAGGTCGGCGCCATCCGCGACGCGATCCAGGCCTTCGCCCCCCGCGGCGTCGTGGGCTACCACGAGCTCCGGACCCGCCGGGCAGGCCGGCGGCGCTACGTCGACCTGCACGTGCAGTTCCGCTCCGGCACCTCGCTGGAGAACGCCCACCGCACCGCGCACGAGCTACAGGACGTGATCGCGGGCCGCCTGGCCGGCGCCGACGTGCTGATCCACCTCGAGCCGGAGGACCGCGTTCGGCCCGGCGAGGAGCTTCGGCCCGGCGCGTCCGCGAGCCCGGACGACCCGTCGGTGCAGACCGGTCCCGCCTCTACTTCACGTTGATCGCCGCCGAGGCGGCCACCACCAGCGTCACCGTGGCATAGCCGTAGTAGCCCTGCAGCATCAGGATGAGGACGGCGATGAGGCACGCGAACACGGTCGCGAGCCAGGCGATACGGCCGAGATCCACGCGCCTATTGTCGTTGCTGGCGCGGAGGGTCCGCCATGAGCTCGACCAGGTTTCCGGCCGGATCGTGCACGTAGGAGCGCGGCGCGCCCCAGTGCTCGCGGCGGGGTTCGACGTCGTGACCGGCGTCTCGCAGGCGCTCGACGACCTCCTCATAGGGCGCGCAGACGACGGCGAAGTGACCGCTCGGCGGGTCAGCCTCCTCGCCCGGCATCAGGTGGATCTGCGTGCTCAGCGAGCCGTTGCGCGACTCGAGCCACACCGCGCGGCCACGGATGCCGGGCGGCGGTGGCACCAGCTCGAAGCCGAGAAGACGGTAGAAGGCGATGCAGTCCTCGAGCTGCGATCGCCGGACGGCGCGGGTGATGTGGTGCAGCACGCGGCGCTGAATGTTCGCAATTTCCGAATTTGTGGACGAACCGATCCCATCTGGCGCCGCCGGCACAGCAAGAATGCGCTGTAGCCACGGGGCGTGAAGGCCAAGAATCATCCGCGCGCCGTGTTAGCGTCGAAGTTCCAACGACCTCGAAGGAGGGAGAAAGTGACGAAGTCCGAATTCGTGGACCAGGTCGCGGATCGCGCCGGGTTGAGCAAGAAGGACGCAGCCAGTGCCGTGGATGCGGTGCTGGAGACCATCGAGGGGACGTTGAAGCGCGGCAGCGACGTCGTCTTCTCCGGCTTCGGGAAGTTCAGCGTCTCCCAGCGCAGCGCGCGGGAGGGTCGCAACCCCGCGACCGGTGAGACGATCCACATCGCGGCCTCGCGGGTACCGAAGTTCACGGCGGGCGCGGGCCTGAAGAAGGCGATCAAGTCGTAACGCTCGCAGGCCAGGTCTCGGGCTCAGCGCCGTCGCCGCGGCCGGCGCGCTCAGCGGGTTCTCCGCGGGGCGCCACGAGCGGCTTCGGCGACCTCCTGGCCGACCGCGTCTCCACGCGTGGCTCGCAGCTGATCCTCGGGCTCGATCCCGACCCGGGGCGGCTGTGGCCGCGTGCCTTGGAGCTCGCGGACCGCGACGCCGGCGGGTCCGGGACGCCCGCGTCACGAGCCGCGCAGGCGGTCCTGCGCCACTGCCAGCTGGCGATCGACGCAGTGCAGGAGCACTGCGTCGGCGTCAAGCTGCAGGTCGCCTGCTTCGAGCGGCTGGGCGCGCCCGGCTGGTCGGCGCTCGCCGACGTGGCCCGGCACGCCTCCGAGCACGGCCTGCTCGTGCTGGCCGACGCCAAGCGCGGCGACATCGACGTCTCGGCCGCCGCGTACGCCCAGGCGTTCCTGGGCGAGACGCCCACGCCCTACGGCTCGGTGGCCGGCCTGGGCGCCGACGCGCTGACGGTGAACCCGCTGCTGGGGCGGGACGCGCTCGAGCCGCTGGTCGCCGCCGCGCGCGGTCACGGCCGGGGCTTGTTCGTGCTCGTCCGCACGTCCAACCCCGGCGCCGGTGACGTGCAGGAGCTCCTCCTGGCCGACGGCGAGGCGGTAAGCGACCGGCTCGCCGCGATCGTGGCCGAGCTCGGCGCACCGGGCGCGGGACGGTCGGGGCTCTCGGACGTCGGCGCGGTCGTAGGAGCCACGGCCCCGGGTCGGCTCGAGGCGCTGCGCGCGCGGATGCCCCACGCCGTTTTCCTCCTGCCCGGAGTCGGCGCGCAGGGGGGGAGGGTGGAGGACCTGGCGCCGGCGTTCGCGCCCGGAAGAGCGGGCGGGCTCGTGACGGCCTCGCGCGGGATCGTCGGAGCGGGGGAGCAGCAGGGCGCAGACCCGGCGGGTGCTGCCCGAGACAAAGCCGCGCGGCTGCGCGAGCTGGCTTGGAAGCTGTCGGGCTGACCCGGAATTTGCGGGGAAATCCGTCGGTATGATCGCCCGGCGATGGTCGCTCGGAATCGTGCGCGCTACCTGGCGCCAATCGCGCTCGTCGCGGCCATCGCCGGAACCTACGTGATCGTGAGTGGCGGCGTCGACTCCAAGCCGGCGACGCACAGCCAGACGACGGGGGGGAGCACGCACCACGCGCGCGGTCGCTATGCGCGCAAGCGCTACTACGTGGTCCGGCCCGGTGACAACCTCACGATCATCGCCGCACGCACGGGGGTCCCGGTGACGACGCTGGAGCTCCTCAACCAGAAGGCGGACCCCAACAGCCTCCAGACGGGCCAGCGCCTGCTGTTGCGCCGATGAGGCGCCTCGGTCGGCCTCATGGCCTGCTGGTGCTCGTCGCGGCAGGCGCGACGACGCTCGGGCTGGGCGCGATCACGCTGCCGCCGGCGGCGCTCGGGGCGGCCACGGCGCCCTCCGCCGCTGCCGCCTCCCGGCCGCAGCTCAGCGCGCGCGACGCGATCCTGTTCGCTCCCGCCACCGGCCAGCGGCTGTACGGACTCGCGCCGGACCACCCCGTGGCCATCGCCAGCACGACCAAGCTGATGACCGCGCTGGTGACACTCGAACACGCTCGGCTGCGGAGTGTGTTCACCGACCCCGACTACCACCCGGCCGCAGCGGACTCCCAGATCGGCCTCACCCCCGGCGAGCGGATGAGCGTCCACGACCTGCTCCTGGCGCTGCTGCTGCCCAGCGCCGACGATGCCGCGGAGGATCTGGCCTACAACGTCGGCCATCGCTCCGTGGGGCGGTTCGTCGCGATGATGAACCAGCGCGCGCGAGAGCTGGGGCTGCGCGGGACGCACTACTCCACCCCGATCGGCCTGGACACGCCGGGGAACTACTCGACGGCCGGGGATCTGGTCCGGTTGGCGCGCTACGTCATGCGCACGCAGCCGTTCTTCCGACGCGCGGTGGCGCTGACCCACGCGGTGCTGCACACCGGCAGCCACGTGCGCGTGGTGGTGAATCGCAACGACCTCGTCGGCCGGTTTCCGTGGATCAACGGCGTGAAGACGGGACATACGCTCGATGCCGGCTATGTGCTCGTGGGCTCGGCGCGCCGGGCGGGGTTCGCGCTTCTGAGCGCCGTGCTGGGCACCCCGAGTGAGGCTGCGCGCGACGCCGACACGCTGGCGCTCCTGAACTGGGGGTATGCCACCTTCCGCCTGCGCTCCCCGATTCACCCCGGCGCCGTCCTCGCCCGTCCGGCGGTGCGCGACCAGCCGGGGAAGCACGCGGTTGTGATCGCCAGGAGGGGCTTTCAGACCGTCGTGCGCCGTGGCGCCCGGGTTGTGGTCAGAACCCGCGTGCCCCAGCAGCTGGCAGGCCCGATGGCCCGCGGCACGGTGGTGGGGAACGCGGCTGTGCTCGTCTCCGGGCGCGTCGTGGCTAGGGTGTCGCTCGTGCTGGCCCAGGCGCTCCCTGCCGTCAGTCCCCTGACGGTCGCCGCCCGCTTCGTCACGCGCCCCTCTACCCTTCTGATGCTTGTGGTGGCGCTCGTAGCAGCGATGGCTTTCGCCGTGCATCGGCGGCAGCGCAGCGTGAGCGCCGGCGAGGAGAAGGCTGAGCCGGCGTGATCATCACCGTCACCCTCAACGCGGCGCTGGACAAGACCCTCGAGGTCCCGAACTTCACTCCCGGGCGCCGCCACCGCACCGTCGACCAGAAGACGGTGCCGGGCGGCAAGGGCGTCAACATCGCGCGCACGATCAAGCGCCTGGGCCAGCCGGTGATCGCCACCGGCCTGGCCGGCGGCGCCACGGGCAACCGGATCCTCGACGCGCTCGGGGACGAGGCGATCCTGAGCGCGTTCGTACGCATCCGGGAGGAGTCGCGCACGAACACCGCGGTGCTCGACCCGACCACCGGGATGCACACCGAGATCAACGAGCGGGGGCCCGCGGTCTCGATGCAGGAGCTGGAGCTGTTCCGCGAGAAGCTCCTCTACCTGGCCAAGGGCGCGAGCATCTGCGTGTTCGCCGGAAGCCTGCCCCGGGGCGTCGACGCCGACGTCTATGCCGGGCTGATCCGGGAGGTGCGCCGCCTCGGCGTGACCACGATGATCGACACCGACGGCGATCCGCTGCGGCTGGCCGTCCGCTCTGAGCCCGATGTCGTCTCGCCCAACGAACTCGAGGCCGAGGAGCTCGTGGGTCACGAGTTCAACGACTCCGACGACCGCGCCCAGGCTGTGGCGGAGATGACCCGGCTCGGCGCCGCCGAGTCGATCATGACCGTGTCCGACGGCTGCTACGCCCATGTGCTCGAGGACGGGGTGCCGACGCTGTACCGGGTACGGGTCGAGGAGCAGGAGGCGCGCTCCAGTATCGGCTCGGGCGATGCCTTCCTGGCCGGATACGTGGCCGCGCGCTACGGCGGCCGCTCGGCCGTCGAGTGCCTGCGCTTCGGGGTGGCCTGCGGCGCAGAGTCGATCCACCACTTCGGGGCCGGGATCGTCGAGCCCTCGAAAGTCGAGCGGGTGCTCGACGAGGTCGAGGCGGAGCGCCTGCAAATTCCGGCCGAGATCTCCTAGCGCGGCCCCGGTGGGGGCGGACCCCACTGCTAGCATCGGCGAGACGATGGTCGCCGCCGCCGAACCGTCCGCCAACCGTTCTACGCTCCCAAGATGGAAGTAGAGATCGGGCGCGGAAAGAAGGCGCGCCGCGCCTACGGATTCGACGACATCGCGATCGTCCCCTCGCGCCGGACGCGCGACCCGGACGACGTCGACATCTCCTGGACGCTGGGTCCCTACCGGTTCGAGCTCCCGCTGCTCGCCGCCGCGCTCGACGGTGTCGTCTCGCCTGAGACCGCCGGTCTGATGGGAAAGCTCGGCGGCCTGGCCGTTCTCAACCTCGAGGGCATCTTCTGCCGCTACGAGGACGCCGACGCCCAGCTCGAGCGCATCTCGACCTTCTCCAAGGACATCTCCACGCGCGAGATGCAGGACATCTACGCCGAGCCGGTCAAGCCCGAGCTGATCGCCAAGCGGATCGAGGAGATCAAGGCCCAGGGCGTAGTGGCCGCCGCCTCCCTGACCCCGCAGAAGGTGCGCAAGTACTACGACGTGGCGCTCGAGGCCGGCCTCGACATCCTCGTCATCCAGGGCACGGTGGTCTCGGCCGAGCACGTCTCCCAGGACGAGACGCGCCCGCCGCTCAACCTCAAGGAGTTCATCCGCGAGCTGGCCCCGACGCCGGTCGTCGTGGGCGGGTGCGCCTCCTACCACACGGGCCTTCACCTGATGCGCACCGGCGCCGCCGGCGTGCTGGTGGGCGTCGGCCCGGGCGCGATCTGCACGACCCGGGGCGTACTGGGGATCGGGGTGCCGCAGGCCACGGCGATCGCCGACGTGGCCGCAGCGCGCTCGCAGCACATGCTCGAGACCGGCGAGTACGTCAAGGTCATCGCCGACGGCGGCATGCGCAACGGCGGCGACATCGCGAAGGCGATCGCCTGCGGAGCCGACGCCGTGATGCTGGGCTCCGCCCTGGCCCGCGCCTACGAGGCCCCGGGCCGCGGCTACAACTGGGGCATGGCCACCTTCCACCCGTCGCTCCCGCGCGGCACTCGGGTGACCACGACGCCCAACGGCACGCTCGAGGAGATCATCCGCGGCCCGGCGCGCGAGAACGACGGGACGTTCAACCTGATGGGCGCGCTACGCACCTCGATGGCCACCTGCGGCTACCGCGACATCGCCGAGTTCAACCGCGCCGAGCTGCTGGTCGCGCCGGCCCTGCAGACCGAGGGCAAGCACCTCCAGCGCGAGCAGGGCGTGGGCATGGGGGCCAGCGGCAAAGCGGCCACCGTCGGTGTCAGCGACTGATCTAGAAGGCCGGGTCGCATGCGACCCGGCCCCGGCGGCGCATGCGCCGCCGGCGGGGGCGCGCATGCGCGCCCCCGAACAACAAGAGGAAGTCGTGGTATTGGATTACGGCGGTCAGTACTCGCAGCTGATCGCCCGGCGGGTCCGGGAGTGCGGTGTGTTCTCCGAGCTCCTGCCTCACCACGTGGGCGCCGCCGAGGTGGCGCGGCGCCGGCCCAAGGGCGTGATCCTCTCCGGCGGTCCGGCCTCGGTCTACGAGGATGATGCTCCGGCGCTCGAGCGCGAGCTTCTGGACCTGGGCGTGCCCGTGCTCGGCATCTGTTACGGCATGCAGCTCCTGGCCCGCGAGCTCGGGGGCGAGGTGCAGGGGGCGGAGATCGGGGAGTTCGGCCGCTCGCAGCTGAGCGTCGCCGAGCAGGGGCGGCTGCTGGCCGGTACGCCCGAGGAGCAGACCTGCTGGATGTCCCACCGCGACACAGTGTTCGCGCCGCCGCCTGGGTTCACCGCCCTGGCCGCCTCCACCGCTTCGCCGGTGGCGGCGTTCGAGTCGGTGCAGCGCGGCATCTACGGGATCCAGTTCCATCCCGAGGTCGTCCACACGCCCTACGGCTCTCAGGTCCTGACGAACTTCCTCGCCGATGTGTGCGGCTGCGAGCGGACCTGGAGCGCCGCCTCGGTGATCGACGAGCAGATAGAGCGCATCCGCGCCCTGGTCGGCGACGGCCGGGCGATATGCGGCCTCTCAGGCGGTGTGGACTCGAGCGTGGCCGCGCTGCTCGTGCACCGCGCGATCGGCGATCGTCTCACCTGCGTGTTCGTCGATCACGGCCTGATGCGCAAGAACGAGGGGGCGCAGGTGATCGGCGCCTTCCGCGACCACTTCCACGTCCCGCTCGTCGCCGTCGACGCCTCCGAGCGCTTCCTGGCCCGATTGAAGGGCGTCACCGACCCCGAGGAGAAGCGCAAGCGCATCGGAACCGAGTTCATCCGGGTCTTCGAGGAGGAGGCCGCGAAGCTGCCCGACGTGCAGTTCCTGGTCCAGGGCACGCTGTATTCGGACGTGATCGAGTCCGGCGGCGGGACGGGCGCGGCGACGATCAAGTCCCACCACAACGTCGGAGGGCTCCCCGAGGACCTGGAATTCACCCTCGTCGAACCGCTGCGTGCGCTGTTCAAAGACGAGGTGCGAGCGGTGGGGGCAGAATTGGGACTGCCCGAGCGGCTGGTCTGGCGCCAGCCCTTCCCGGGTCCCGGGCTGGCCATCCGGATCGTCGGCGGTGAGGCCACGCACGAGCGGCTGGACATCCTGCGCGAGGCCGACGCGATCCTCCAGGACGAGATCCGCAAGGCCGGGCTCTACCGCGAGCTGTGGCAGTCCTTCTGCGTGCTGCCGGACATCCGCACGGTCGGGGTGCAGGGGGACTCGCGGACGTACGGGAACGTGATCGTGATCCGCGCCGTCACCAGCGACGACGCGATGACGGCCGACTGGGCGCGCCTGCCCTACGACCTGCTCGAGCAGATCGCCTCGCGGATGACGGGCGAGATCCGGCCCGTCGGCCGGGTCGTGCTCGACATCACGAGCAAGCCGCCGGGCACGATCGAGTGGGAGTAGGCCCGGGTGCCAGGGCGATCGATGGCTCCAGTTTGCCACCTATATGGTGGCGAAGTGGAGCCAGCGCCTCACTTGATGGCCAGCTCGCGGGCGTAGCGGCGGACCTTGGGGGGCAGCTCCGCGCGCGGAAACCAGCGGGCCTCCGCGATCTCGCCCCGGGCCAGGGTGAGCTGGGGGGAGTGCACCTCCGCGGCGTAGCAGTGGAGCGTCTCGTAGCGGTGCGCGTTCGGCCCTGAGACGACCCCCAGCTCCCGCCAGCCGTCGATGTCGAGGCCCAGCTCCTCGGCGACCTCGCGGCGGGCGGCCTGGAGCGGAGCCTCGCCGCGCTTGATGCTCCCGCCGGGCACTTCCCAGCGCGAGGGTCCATAGGTGTGGCGCACGAGCAGCACGCGGTCTCCGTCGAAGAGCAGGCACTTGACGCCGACCGCCGGGGGGCGGGCCAGGAACCACCACACGCGCAGCCCCAGGTAGGCCGTTCGGTAGCCGAGGCGCAGAAGCCTGATGCGAAGCTGCACGCCCAAAGCGTATGGCTATCATTGCCGCGAGCCGCGCGATCGTCACGCGCGGCTTGTGCATGCCATGAAGACCTACGTAGCCAAACCCACCGACCGCGAGCGCAACTGGCTGCTCGTTGACGCCAGCGGCAAGACGCTCGGCCGGCTGGCGACGCAGATCGCTGACGCCCTGCGCGGCAAGCGCAAGCCGACCTACACGCCGCACGTGGACACGGGCGACTTCGTCGTCGTCGTGAATGCCGAGCAGATCGCGGTCACGGGCAACAAGCGGGCGGACAAGCGCTACTACCGCCACTCGGGTTATCCGGGCGGGCTGAAGTCACGCACCCTCGAGGAGATGCTCAACCGCCGGCCCGAGGAAGTGATCCGGCTCGCGGTCAAGGGGATGCTCCCCCGCAATCGCCTGGCCCGTAAGCAGCTGACGAAGCTCAAGGTCTATGCCGGCCCCGAGCATCCGCACGCCGCCCAGCAGCCGCAACCGATGGAGATCGAGCAGTGACCGAGTCCGAGACCCCCGATCAGGAGCGCCCCGAGGACGAGGCGCCCGAGACCGCGCCCGAGGCGCCCACGGAGCCCGAGGCGCCCACGGAGCCCGAGGCGCCCCGACGGAGCCCGACGCTCCCACGGAGCCAGAAACGCCCGATTCGCCGGCCGAGCCGAAGGCACCCGCCGAGCCGCCGATGGCGCCCGGCGAGCCCGAGGCGCCCGTTGGGCCTACTGCGGAGGCGCCCGCGCAGGCGGAGGCCCCCGCGCAGGCGGAGGCGCTCGACCAGACGCCCCGCCAGCGTCCTGAGATCCCCGGCGCCGACCTCGTGCCCGACATCATCTCCGAGGGAGACGAGTTCCTCGACGCCGAGGCCCGCGCCGCGGCCGAGGCCGAGGCGGAGGCTGCGGCGGCCCGCCAGCAGGAGGACTCCGTGGAGGAGTCACAGCCGATCGCGGATGCCGCGATCGACCTCGCCGCCGGAGCTCGATACACCTCGACCGGCAAGCGCAAGAGCGCCGTGGCCCGGGTCGTGCTCAAGCCGGGAAGCGGCACATACTTGATCAACGGCAAGCCGCTTGACAGCTACTTCCCGCGCGAGACGCTCCAGCGCATCATCCGCCAGCCGCTCGAGACCGTGGGCTACGACTCCCGCATGGATGTCGTCGCGCGGATGCACGGCGGCGGCGTCTCGGCCCAGGCCGGAGCGCTCCGGCACGGAATCTCCCGGGCGCTGATCGTCGCCGACCCGCACCTGCGCGGCGAGCTCAAGCGCCGGGGGTTCCTGACCCGTGATCCTCGGGTCAAGGAGCGCAAGAAGGCCGGGCTGAAGAAGGCCCGCAAGCGGCCTCAGTTCTCCAAGCGCTGAGCGCTCGCCGAGCCGGATGGCGCGCCAGCTCTTTGGCACGGACGGCGTCCGTGGCCGCGCGGGACACTTCCTGACAGCGGAGCTGGCCCTGCGTCTGGCTCGGGCGGCGGTGGCCCGCTCCGAGGGCGAGCGCCCCCAGGTCCTGATCGTGCGCGACACGCGCGAGTCCGGGGAGATGCTCGAGTCGGCGATCGCCGCCGGGGTCACCGCAGCCGGAGGGGATGCGCTCCTGGGCGGCGTACTGCCCACGCCCGCAGCGCCGCTACTCGTGCGCCGCCACGGACTGCACCTGGCGGCGGTGATCTCTGCCTCGCACAACCCCTATGAGGACAATGGCATCAAGCTCTTCGCCGGCGACGGGTTCAAGCTCGACGACGACACCGAGCACGAGATCGAGGCCGAGCTCGACGCCCCGCCATCCGCGCCCCCGCACATCGGGCGCGTGCGACGGCTGCACGGCGCCCTCGAGGACTACCTGCGCGAGCTCCACGTGCGCTTCGCCGAGCTCGACCTGAGCGGCCGGCGAGTCCTCCTCGACTGCGCCAACGGCGCCACCTACCGCGCGGCGCCTGAGATCTTCCGGCGGCTGGGGGCCGAGGTCGACGTGATTGCCGACCAGCCCGACGGATGCAACATCAACGACGGCTGCGGGTCGACCCACCTGGAGCACGCCATCGGCGCGCTGAACGGCCGCGGACACGATGTGGCGTTCGCCTTCGACGGCGATGGCGACCGGGTGCTCGCGATCGACGGCGCCGGTTCGGTGGTGGACGGCGACGAGCTGATCGCGCTGACTGCCCTTCACCTGCGCGACCGCGGCCGTCTCCCGGGCAACGGCGTGGCGGTGACCGTGATGACCAACTACGGGTTTCACACCGCGATGAATGAGGCGGGCATCGATGTCGCCACCACCGCGGTGGGCGACCGCTACGTCCTCGATGAGCTGCGCCGCCGGGGGTGGGCGCTCGGCGGCGAGCAGTCCGGGCACATCATCGATCTGGGCTTCGGGCCCTCGGGTGATGGCATCGCGAGCGCGCTGCTGACCCTCGAGGCGCTGCAGCGCCGCGACCTGCGCGAGCGCGACGCGATGGAGAAGCTCCCCCAGCGGCTGGTCAACATCAAGGCCGCGGACCGCGCAGCGCTGAGCGCGGCGATGGAGGATCAGCGCGTGCAGGGCGCGATCGAGCGTGAGTCCGAAGAGCTCCGCGGCCGCGGCCGCGTGCTCGTCCGCGCCTCGGGCACGGAGCCGCTCATCCGGGTGATGGTGGAAGCGCCGAGCCAGCAGGAGACCGACGAGGTCTCCGAGCGGCTGGCCGAAGCGGTGCGCGGGACGCTCGGCGCCTAGAAGGGCCGCTCGGCCTCGGGGACCTTCGGCACGGTCGAAGCGATCTTCTGCATCAACCCGTAGAAGCGGATCACCTCCGGGTACACGACCGCCTTGCCGCTGTTGATCAGGCCGCCCGAGATACCGCGCTCGGGGTCCGCCCACCCCATGATGTTGATGAAGCCGAGGTGGCCGAACGCCAGGTCGGTGTCGCGGCCATAGAGGCTGAGGAGCTTGGCCCCGAGCATCAGCCCGTAGCTGAAGCGCGTGGGGAACCCGAGCGAGAGGTCGATCTCCAATCGCGACTGCTCGGTCAGTGCGCGGCGGAGCGTCTCAGGTTGCATGATGCGCACGCCGTCGAGCTCGCCGCCGCGCCGGAAGATCTCGAAGAAGCGGCCGAGCTCGTTGGCGCTCGTGATCACGTTCCCCGCCGGGATGACCGCGGTCAGGAAGCGGGGGTCGTGGGCCAGCTCCACCACCTCCTCGACGGGCTGGCCGAGGACGCGGGCGGCGATGTTCGACACGGGCGGCAGCAGGCGTGGGCCGGTGGCGTAATCCACGCCGACCTCGCCGACGTCCTCGGGTGCGACGCCGTAGCTGCCCCAGCGGAACTTCAGCGGCCGCAAAATCTGCTCCTCGAGCGCGTCGCGGATCGTCCGGCCGGTGATCCGGTGAACGATCTCGCCCAGGATGAAGCCTCCTGAGACGGCGTGATAGGCGAGGAACGTGCCAGGCTTGACGAACGGCTTGGAGTCGCTGATCGAGTCGATGATGAACTCGCGGTCGGTGACGCGATCGATGTCGAACAGCTGGCGGGGGAGGGTGGGGACGCCGGCGCGGTGCGAGAGGACATGCGCGATCGTCGTGTCCTCCTTGCCGTGGCGGCCGTACTCAGGGATGTAGTCGGTGACGCGGTCCGCGATGTCCAGCACGCCCTGCTCGTGCAGGCGGTGGATGACCATCGCGGTGATCGCCTTGGAGGTCGAGTAGACGCAGAACGGCGTATCCGGCGTTACCACGGCCTTCTCGGCGTCCGGAGGGTCGGCGGGGCCGTTGCCGCGCGCGTGCCCGATCGACCGGTTGAGCACCACCCGCCCGTGCCGGCGCAGGCACAGCTGCAGCGCCGGGTGAACTCCGCTGCGGTAGAGGTCGACGGCCGCGCCCCAGATGGCCTCGATCGCCTCCCGCTCGAGTCCTGCGGCCTCGGGATCCTCCTCCTCGCCGACGGTCGTGACGGCGTCGAGGTCAGCGGGCATGCGGATCCGCCTCAGCGGATCGGGCAACAGCGGGAGCCGGGGGATGGTCGGCAGGGATGGGCTCACGGGCCGCGGACTCTATGCGAAGGCCCACTCTTCCTCGCCCCCCGGCCGCAGCGCCCTCTAACATCAGGCGCTCGTTCTCCGGCGGGCAGAGCAGAGAACGCGGGCCGCCGCTGCGGCTCGACCCACCATTCCACCGAAGGCCGGGAGTCAACAGGCAAATGTGCGGCATCGTCGGCTATGTAGGACCGCGCGAGGCGAGACCCGTCCTGCTCGCCGGCCTGGAGAAGCTCGAGTACCGCGGCTATGACAGCGCCGGGATCTCGGTCCTGGCCGGCGACCGGATCGAGGCGGTCCGGGCCGTGGGGAATCTGAGCGCCCTGCGCAGTGCCATCGACAGCCTGAACGGAGAGGGCGCCGTCGCTCTGGCCGAGGCACCGGACGCGGACACGCAAGCGGGCTTCGACGGTGGATGCGCGACCGGCATCGGGCACACGCGCTGGGCCACGCACGGGCGGGTGAGCGAGGAGAACGCCCATCCGCACTTCGACACCAGCGACCGGGTCCACATCGTCGTCAACGGGATCGTCGAGAACTACGTCTCGCTCAAGGACGAGCTGATCGCCGAGGGGGCCCACTTCACCTCCGAGACCGACGCCGAGGTGATCGCCCACCTCGTGGCGCGCCACAACGAGGGCGACCTGGTCGAGGCCGTCAGGCGCGCGTACGGCGAGCTGCGGGGCCACTACGCGTTCGTGGCCATGAGCGCCGACGACCCGGGCGTCCTCGTCGGGGCGCGCAAGGAGTGCCCGCTGATCATCGGCCGCGGCGAGGGCGAGCAGTTCATCGCCTCGGCCATCCCCGCCTTCCTGCGCCACACGCGTGAGGTCCAGTACATCGGTGACGACGAGATCGTCGTCCTGCGCCCCGACGGCGTCGAGTTCGAGACCGCCGACGGCATGGCGCTGGAGCGCGAGGTCGTCGAGATCGACTGGGATGCGGAGACGGCGGAGAAGCAGGGCTTCGAGACGTTCATGCTCAAGGAGATCCATGAGCAGGCGGACGCGGTGGCCGAGACGATCGGGGAGCGTGCGGCCCGCGGAGTCGGCATCGACCTAGGCGACCTGGGCGCCGTCGACGACGCGCTGCTCCAGAGCGTGCAGCGAATCGTCATCGTGGCCTGCGGCACCTCGCACCATGCCGGACTGATCGGCCGCTACGCGATCGAGGGCTGGGCGCGGCTGCCCGTGGAGGTCGATATCGCCTCCGAGTACCGCTACCGGGACCCGGTGGTGGGGCCGGGTGACCTGGTCATCGGCATCTCTCAGTCGGGCGAGACGGCGGACACCCTGGCCGCGATGCGAACCGCGCGCGCCCGTGGCGCCAAGGTGCTCGCGATCACCAACATCATGGGCTCGCAGGCCACCCGCGAAGCCGACGGCGTGCTCTACACCCGCGCGGGGTTGGAGGTCGGCGTCGCCGCCACCAAGACGTTCGTGAGCCAGGTCGCGGCCATGTATCTGATCGCCTTGCGGCTGGCCGAGCTGCGGCTCACGCTCGATCCGGCGGCGCTGACCGAGCGGATCTCCGAGCTCAAGCGCCTGCCACACCTGATCGCCGAGCTGCTCGAGCGCGCGATCCGGGACGGCGAGCGAATCGCCGGCGAGAGCTACGAGGCCGATTTCTTCCTGTACCTGGGTCGTCACGTCGGCCTGCCCGTGGCGCTCGAGGGGGCGCTGAAGCTCAAGGAGATCTCCTACATCGCCACCGATGCCTACGCCGCGGGGGAGATGAAGCACGGGCCGATTGCTCTGCTCGACGCGAGCACCCCGGTGGTCGTCGTGGCCACCGACTCACCGGTCCTGGAGAAGATCGTCTCCAACATCCAGGAGGTCCGGGCGCGCGGCGCGCGCGTGATCGCGGTGGCCAGCGAGGGCAACGAGGAGATCTCCCAGCACGTGGAGGAGGTGATCTGGGTCCCGAGCACGGATTGGATGCTCGCGCCCCTGCTCGCCGTGATCCCACTGCAGCTGCTGGCCTACTTCATCGCCCGCCGCCGCGGGCTGAACGTGGATCAGCCGCGGAACCTGGCCAAGACGGTGACCGTGGAGTGAGCGACGGCCCGGCGCGACGATCCTCGGGCCCCGAGAGCATCGGCCACTCGGTCGGTCTAGACCTCCTGGACATCGGGCGCCTGGAGCGGGCGCTGGAGCGCCGGCCGCGGCTCGCCAACCGCCTGTTCACGGACGGCGAGCGCGCTTACGCGGCCTCCCGGGGCCGGCCGGGCCAGCACCTCGCGGCGCGGTTCTGCGCCAAGGAGGCGGTGGCCAAGGCGCTTGGCATGCGGGCCTGGAGCTTTCTCGACGTCGAGGTCGTGGCTGCCGGCGGTCCGCCCCAGGTGCGGCTGCACGGGTCCGTGGCCCGCCGGGCCCAGGAGCTGGGAGTCGAGGTGCAGATCTCGCTCACGCACAGCCGCGAGCAGGCCGCGGCCGTAGCCGTGGCCGCCGCACGATGACCCTCCCGGACTGGCTGGAGCCACTGGTCGACCCCGGGGACCAGCGGGCGCTCGACGAGTGGGCGATCGAGGATCAGGGCATCGCCGGGCTGGAGCTGATGGAGCGCGCCGGCGGGGGACTGGCCGACCTCGTCGCCGAGCTCGCCCCCTCCGGTCCCGTCGCCGTCGTGTGCGGCAAGGGCAACAACGGCGGCGACGGGCTCGTCGTTGCCCGCCGCCTGCGCGAGCGGGGGCGCGAGGTGCGCGTCCTGCTGCTCGCGGAAGCCGGCGAGCTGCAGGGCGACGCCAAGACGAATCTCGAGCGCCTTCCGGGCCCGGCGCCGGAGGCGTTCGACCCCGAGGCGCTGGCCGGCGCCGAGGCGATCGTCGACGCGATCCTCGGGACGGGCTTCTCGGGCCGGCCGCGCGAGCCTGCCCGCGGGGCCATCGACGCGATCAACGAGCGAGCGGCCGCCGGCGCGGTGGTGATTGCCTGCGACGTCCCCAGCGGCGTCGACGGTGCCTCCGGCGAGGTCGAGGGCACGGCGGTCCGGGCCGAGGCTACCGCGACATTCCACGCCGCCAAGCCCGGGCTGTGGATCTGGCCGGGAAAGGCGCACGCCGGCGAGATCAGGGTGCTGGACATCGGGATCCCCGCCGGCGGCCCCGCCGAGGCGACGGCGGGCCTGATCGGGGAGGGGGCGCCCGCCGGGATCCCGCGGCGAGGCGTGGAATCGACCAAGTTCGCCGCCGGGAGCGTGCTCGTGTGCGGGGGCTCGACCGGGCTGACCGGCGCGCCGTGCATGGCCGCCGAGGCCGCCGCCCGCACCGGCGCGGGCTACGTCACCGCGTGTGTGCCGAAGTCGCTGAACCTGGTCTTCGAGGTGCGGCTGCTCGAAGTCATGACGGTCCCGCTCCCGGATAGCGCGGGCCGGCTCGGTTCCGGCGCCGTCGAGCCCGTGCTCGAGCGCTGTGAGCGCGTGCAGGCGCTGATCCTGGGCCCGGGGCTGGGGCGGGACGAGGAGACGCTGCGCTTCGCGCGTGAGGTGGCGCGCCGCGCGCCGGTCCCGCTCGTCCTTGATGCCGACGGGCTGAATGCCCACGCCGGCGCGCTCGAGACCCTGCGCGAACGCAGCGCGCCGACGATCCTCACGCCGCACGCCGGAGAGCTCGGCCGGCTGCTCGAGAGCGACAGTGACACCGTCCAGGCCCATCGTCTCGACTCGGTGCGCCGGGCGGCGCAAGCGTCAGAAGCGATCGTCGTGCTCAAGGGCGACGACACGCTCGTGGCCGATCCCGCAGGCTGCGTGGCCGTCAACTCGGGCGGCGCCGCGGCGCTGGCCACCGCGGGCACGGGCGACGTCCTCTCGGGGGTCCTGGGGGCCCTCCTGGCCAAGCACATGGATCCTTTCCACGCCGCGGCGGCCGGCGTGTTCGTGCACGCGAGGGCCGGCCGGATCGTGGGCGAGCGCATCGGTCCCGAGGGCGTGATCGCGCGTGACGTGATCGAAGCGTTGCCCGAGGCGATGCGTCAGGCGGCCCGCGCAGGCTGACGAGCGCGCGGAGCGATCATCTAGGCTCCTCGCCATCGACACGGTCTCAGACATCATGGAGCGGGACGTCGTCAGCGTCCGGCCCGATACGGACGTCGAGAGCCTCCTGCGGCTGATGCGCCGGCACGAGCTGCCGGGAGTCCCGGTGACCGGCGAGGACGGCAAGGTCGTCGGCATCGTCACCGAGTCCGATCTCGTGCTCCGCGACGAGGACGCCGATCTACACCTGCCCCATCACATCGACCTGTGGGGCGGGGTCATCTTCCTGGAGCCGGTCAAGCACTACGAGGAGCGGCTGAAGCGTGCCTTCGCGGCCACGGCCGCGGACATGATGACCCCCGATCCCGTCACCGTCCATCCGGAGGACTCGATCCACGACGCCGCGCGGACGATCGCCGAGCGCAAGCACAACCGCCTGCCGGTCGTGGACGACGAGGGCCGGCTGCTCGGTCTGGTGACGCGCGTCGACGTGCTCGAGGCGCTGACCCGGTAGGAGGGGCGGCGATGGCGGTCCGCGCGCTGGCCCGCGTGAACGTCGCGGCGATCGAGCGCAACGTGCGCTCGCTGCGCGACCGGCTGCACGGCGGGGCCGCGCTGTGCGCGGTGGTGAAGGGCGACGGCTACGGTCACGGCGCCGTTGCCGCCACTCGCGCCGCCCTCGAGGGCGGGGCCAGGAAGCTCGCGGTCGCCACGGCGGGCGAGGCGCTCGAGCTCCGCGAAGCGGGCATCGAGGCCCCGATTCTCCTGATGGGGGCCCTCAGCGGCGAGGAGCTGCCCGTGGCGCTGGCGGCCAGGGCCGAGGTCGTGGCCTGGAGCGAGGAGTTCGTTCAGGCCGCGTCGGCGGCGGCCGTGCGCGTCGGCGTCGGGGCGCCCGTCGCAGTGCACGTGAAGCTCGACACTGGCATGGGGCGCCTGGGGACGCGCGACGAGGCGCTCGCGCGCCGGGTGGCTGAGCGCGTGCTGGCGGCCGGCACGGGCTTGGCGCTGGTGGGGGCGATGACGCACTTCGCCAGTGCCGACGAGGACCCCGAGTTCACCGAGGCCCAGCTGGCCCGCTTCGCGCCCTTCGTCGCCGAGCTGCGCCGGGAAAGCCCGGGCCTGGAGGCCCATGCCGCCAACAGCGCCGCCACGCTGCGCGCCCCGGACACCCACTTGGACCTCGTCCGGTGCGGCATCGCGATCTACGGCTGTGACCCGATGAACGAGGATCCGGCGCCGCACGGGCTCGAGCCCGCACTCGAGCTGACCTCCTACGTGGCCGCGGTGAAGCTCGCCGCCCCGGGCGAGAGCACCGGCTACGGGAGGCGGTTCGTCGCCGAGCGGGAGACGTGGATCGCCACCGTCCCTATCGGGTACGCGGACGGCGTGCGGCGTGCGCTGAGCAACAACTGCGAGGTCATCATCGCCGGCCGGCGCCATCCGCTGGTCGGCGCGGTGAGCATGGACAACATCACGGTCGCCCTCGGGCCCGAGCCGTCGCTTGAGGTCGGCTCGCCGGTGACGCTGATCGGCCGCGAGGGCACGGAGCGCCAGACGGCGGAGGATCTGGCCCGGCTGATCGACACGATCAACTACGAGATCGTCTGCGGCATCTCAGGCCGGGTGCCGCGGCTCTATCACCGCGACGGGGAGCCGCTGGCGTGAGCGACCTCGCCCCTGCGCTATCGGCGCTCGAGGTCGAGGGCTGGCTCGTCGGCGGCGCCGTGCGTGATCGGCTGCTCGGCCGCAGCACCTCGGACTATGACCTCGTCATCGCCGGCGAGACGCACGAGGCGGCCCGGGCCCTGGCCCGTTCGTTGGGGGGCCACGCATTCAAGCTCTCAGACGGCTTCGGCGCGTGGCGCGTGGTGGTCCGCGACCGGCCCTGGCAGGTCGATCTGCTGCCGCTCCAGGGTGGGGCGATCACGGCCGACCTGGCCCAGCGCGACCTGACCGTGAACGCGGTCGCCGAGCCCCTGGGCGGCGGGGAGCTGGTGGATCCTTTCGGCGGCGTCCAGGACCTGCACGCCGGGCGGCTGCGGATGGTCTCCCCGCACGCATTCGCGCAGGACCCCTTGCGCGTTCTCCGCCTCGCCCGCCTGGCGTGCGAGCTCGGCTTCACGCCCGAGCCGGAGACCGCGACCGCCGCCGGTCGCAGCGCTCCCGCGCTCGACGGCGTCGCCCCGGAGCGGATCTTCGCCGAGTTCAAGCGGCTGATGAGCTCGGAGCGTGCCGTCGAGGGGCTGCGCTTGATGGACGAGCTGGGGATCACGCCGGTCGTGCTGCCCGAGCTGTCCGCGCTCACTGGGGTCGAGCAGAGCCGCTATCACCACCTCGACGTCCAGGAGCACACCCGAGCGGTGCTCGCCGAGGCGATCGCGCTCGAGCGCGACCCGAGTGCCGTGTTTGGGCACCAGGCGCCCGCGCTGGCCGAGCTGCTGGAAGAGCCCCTGGCCGACGATCTCACCCGCGCACAGGCACTGCGCCTCGGCGCCCTGTTTCACGACGTGGCCAAGCCGCGCACGCGCGGAGTCACCGAGGAGGGGCGGGTCACCTTCATCGGGCACGACGCCGCGGGCGCGCAGCTCGTGTACGAGGTGCTGCAGCGGTTGCGCGCCAGCGAGCGTCTGTGCCAGCACGTGGCGGCCCTGACGCGCCACCACCTCAGGCTGGGCTTCCTCGTGCACGAGATGCCGCTCAGCCGCCGCGTCGTCTACCGCTACCTGAAGGCCTGCGCGCCCGTCCAGGTCGACGTCAGCCTGCTGAGCGTGGCCGACCGCCTCGCGACGCGCGGGTCGGGCTCCGAGCCGGCAATCGCGCGCCACCTGGGGCTGGCACGCGAGTTGATGGCCGACGCGCTGGCGTGGCGCGCCGATCCGCCGCGCCCGCCGGTCCGCGGCGACGAGCTCGCCCAGGCGGCGGGCGTCCGGCCCGGGCCCGAGTTGGGGCGGATCCTGGCCGAGCTCGAGGAGGCGAGCTTCGCGGGGGAGATCGGTACCCGCGAGCAGGCGCTCCAGCGCGGCGCCGAGCTCCTGCGCTCCGAGCGATAGGCGGCCTCGGTCCGAGCGGTAGGCTGCGCGGCCGTGGCCGATCCGGACTGCATCTTCTGCAAGATCGTCGCCGGCGAGCTGCCCGGCCAGATCGTCGACGAGGATGACCGCACGATCGCCTTCATGGACATCAGCCCGGCCACCGACGGGCACCTGCTGGTGATCCCGCGCCGGCACGCGCGCAACCTGCTGGAGATCGACGAGGAGGATCTGGCCGCGACGATGCGCACCGCCCAGCGGCTGGCGCGCCGGGTGGGCGATCGGCTTGGCGCTGCCGGGGTCAACCTGCTCAACTCCTGCGGAAGCGCCGCCTGGCAGACGGTCTTTCACTTCCACATCCATGTGATTCCGCGCTACGCCGACGATCCGCTGCGCCTGCCCTGGAATCCCACCCCGGGCGACGCCGAGGCGATCGCCGCCACCGCGCAGCGACTGCGATGAGTGCCTCGGCACCGGTGCGGCTCGACCGCGAGGACGCTCTTGCGGTTGTCAGCTTCGACTCGCCGCCGCTCAACCTCTTCGACGACTCGCTCGGAGCGGCGCTCGACGAGATCCTGGCCGAGCTGGGATCGCAGCCGGCGCGAGCCGTTCTCTTCCGGGCCGAAGGACGCGTGGTCAGCGCCGGAGTCGACGTGGCTCTGTTCGCCGCGCTCGAGGGCGCCGACGCCGCAACCGCCAGGTTCGACGAGCTTGTGGCGAGCGCGCGTGCCGTGGATCACCTGCCATGTCCCACCGTGTTCGCGGCTCACGGCCTGTGCCTGACGTGGGCCTTCGAGCTGGCGCTGGCCTGCGATCTGATCATCGCCGCGGAGTCGGCGAGCTTCGGCCTCGTCGAGCGGGTGGTGGGCCTCACCCCGGCCATGGGCGGCACGCAGCGGCTCGCCGAGCGCGCCGGCAGCGGCCGGGCGCGCGAGCTCGTTATGACCGGCGTGCCCTACGACGCGGCGACGCTCGAACGCTGGAACGTCGTCAACCGCGTCCTGCCCGACGCCGGCTTCGACGACGCTGTGCGTGAGCTGGCCCGCGAGCTCGCGAACGGCCCGACGCTGGCGCACGCCGCGACCAAGCAGGTGATCCGGGATTACCTGGAAGCCGGCGTCGAGCAAGCCAACGAGCGCGTGGGGCGCGTGGCCGGCGAGCTGTTCGAGACCGAGGACCTCCAGGGGGCCGTCCGGTCGTTCCTGGAAGCGGGTCCCGGGAAGGCCACGTTCGCCGGGCGCTAAGGCGGGCATAAAGCCCGGAGCGGCACGCGATTCGCCCCTCGCCTTGATACGTTTCCGCCGTCGGGCCGGTCTCGAGGCCGGGTGAAATCGGAGAGCAGTTGCACGAAGGGGAGTACATGGCAAGCGGTACCGTCAAGTGGTTCAGTGACGACAAGGGTTTCGGCTTCATCACCCCGGATGACGGGGGCCGTGACCTGTTCGTCCATTTCTCCGGCATCAGCGGTGACGGGTATCGCTCGCTGCCCGAGGGGTCGAAGGTCTCCTACGAGGAAGAGGCCGGTCCGAAGGGGCCCAAAGCAGTAAACGTGACGAAGCTCTAGCCGCGGTCGGCGAAGCGGCGGGCCCGGCACGCGCAACTGCAACCGCCTCGTCGTGTTGAATGGTCGAATGAGACGTTCTCTCGTGACAGGTGCGGCTGCGCTCGTGACGGCGACCTTGGGCTTCGCCGGCGCCGCCTACGCGACCGTGATCGAGCTGGGGGCGACGCACTCCGCGCTGGTCGCTCCAGCGTGCCCGCCGAAGGTCCAGCCGGCTCAGTGCACGATCATCCTCACGCGCGCGACGGCGCTCGCCACCGTGCGCGACGGCGTGGCCTACCCCACCAAGGCAACACGAGCGGGCAAGATCGTCGCCTTCACCGTCGGCCTCTCGAGCCTCTCCGCGAGCGCGAGCACGCGTCTGAGCGACATCAAGTTCCTCGACCACCAGTACGGCGGCACCACCCAGCTCGCGGTCACCGTGCTCCGCCGCGTCGGCGCGGCCAAGGTGCGGCGCTGGAAGGTGGTGGCGCAGAGCCCCGTGTTCCACGTCCAGCCCTACCTGGGGCAGGTGGTCCAGTTCCCGCTCGACGTCAATCTGCCCGTCCAGCCCGGGGACACGGTCGGACTGACGACCCCGACGTGGGCGCCGGTGCTCTCGATCGACCAGACCGCCACCAAGTTCGCCTACCGCCAGAGCCGTTCTTCGAACTGCACGAACCCGCCCGGCACCTCGCAGGCCCAGACCATCGGCGGCAGCGCCCGCTACGGCTGCGACTACCCCGGCACGCGAGTGGAGTACACCGCCACCGAGGTGACCACACCGGTGGCTCCCAAGCACTACGTGCACACTCGGCGCGGGTAGGCGCATCGAGGCGCGGGTCCCGGGCGCGGCGCGCGCCCGCCAGGCCGGGGGGCGACCCGGCTCGGGGGGCGACCCGGCTCGGGGGGCGACCCGGCTCGGGGGGCGACCCGGCTCGGGGGGCGACCCGGCTCGGGGGGCGACCCGGCTCGGGGGGCGACCCGGCGCGGGGGGCTGCTCAACGTCGATCGCCCGGCTTCGCGGGCGAGCTTTGGGGAGTTGAGCATCCATGCAATGCTCGCGGCCCCAAGTCTCCGGATTTGGCTGGGTCGTGGGGGATTGAGCAGGTCCGGCGCGGGGCGCCCTGACCGCCGCGGCCGGGAGCGCGACCGCCCCCCGGCCCGCAACGTGCATAACCCGTCAAGATCCGCTCGCCGGGGGAGCCTTGGCGGATTTGAGCACGTATAGGGTGCAAAACCCGTCAAGACTCGGGGCTTCAGGGCGGTTGATGCGCCGAATGCAGGTCGCCAGGCCAGGCGACCGCCCCGCAACCGCCCCCGCCCCGGGCCGCAACCGCCCCCGCCCCGCCCGGGCCGGGCTCGGGCCGCCGCCCGCCCCCAAACCCCCTCAGCAGGCGCCGGGGTTCTGCTGGCAGAACGCCGACCCGAGGCCGGCCCCGCCGCTGTTCGAGCCCGACCCGCCGCTGCCGGTCGTGCCCGTGCCCCCGCCGCCGGTGGCCGCGCCGCTTCCCCCGCTCGCGCCCGAGCCGGCCGAGGAGCTACCGGTTCCCGCCGCCGCGGACGCGCCGCCGCTCGGGGAGGGCGTGGTCGCCGAGCCCGGCGCGGTCGCCGCCGCAGCCGTGGTCGAGACCGAGGACGTGGTCGAGGAGGTCGAGGAGGTGGTGTTGGATGCGGGCGTGCCGAGGTCGGCGCTGCTCGTGGGCACCGTGAGCGGGGGTGCCCCGGCCGTGTCGGTCGTCGTCGGCGAGCCCCCGCCGCAGGCCGAGAGCGTCAGGCCCGCCAGGAGCATGGCGAGCAGCGATGACCCGAAAGCGGCGACTCGGCTCATGGCGCGACGCCGCCGGGCTAGGAGCCCAGCGGCTCCATACGCCGGCCGCAGTGGGGGCAGTCGTTGAGGTCCTTTTGCGTGAGCTGGTCGCACCAATTGCAAAAGCGCAGGTTCTCGACCGACCAGGGCAGCTCGGAGGCCGTCGGGGCCAGCGGCAGCAGCTGCGCGACAGGCTCGAGCCTCTCGCCCGTGTCGCGGTCGACGTAGGCCCGGTCCGGCTCGGCCTCAAGCAGCACTTCACGGCCGGTGGAGGGCGTCCGCATGCGGTACTTCTGGCGCGTCCTCATGCCCAGCGGATGCTACCAGCGGTCCTGGCCGCAGCGCCCGCGGCACAGGGTTTCCGGGGGAGCCGCCGCGCCGTGCGCTCGGATAAAGTGCCGCCCCCGAGATGCTGCAGCCCCTGACACGGACCATGCGTGGCCTGCTCGTGGCGCCGGCAGCGGTGCTTCTCGTGGCCATGGCCGGCTGCAACGTCAAGCACCCGACGGCCAACCTCGTCCGGGGCAAGCAGCTCTTCGTCCAGAAGTGCGGCTCCTGCCACACGCTCAACCATGCGACCACGAGCGGCAGCGTCGGCCCGAATCTCGACGACGCCTTCCGCCAGGACCGCATCGACGGCGTGAAGAGCACCTCGATCGAGGGGCTCGTCTCCTACTGGATCCAGTATCCGAACACCCAGGGCGTGATGCCGGCCAGGCTGTTCACCGGCCAGGAGGCCCAGGACGTGGCGGCCTACGTCGCCCACGTGGCCGCAGTCCCCGGCCAGGACGTCGGTTCGCTGGCCACCGCGGTGCAGACGGTGACGCAGAAGCCGGTGACGGAGCAGAACGGGACCGTGCAGATCGACGCCGACCCCACCGGTCAGCTGAAGTTCCTGGCCTCGAGCGCGACCGCCAAGGCCGGCAAGCTGACGATTCACATGAAGAACGCCTCCTCGGTTCCCCACGACATCGCGATCCGGGGTGCCGGCGTGAGCGAGGTGGGGCAGGTCGTCTCGGGCGGCGGCGTCTCGACCGTGAGCGCGACGCTCAAGCCCGGCAGCTACACGTTCTACTGCTCGGTCGACGGCCACGAGGCGGCGGGCATGAAGGGGACGATCACCGTCAAGTAGGGGGAGGGGCTCTGCCTCGCGGGCCGGACGCGGGCGGCGCTGTGTATCGCCGTGAGGCCGGCGCCCCAGGTCACGTGGCGCTCGGACCGGGGCCCTCGGCCGCCCTGCCGGCGCGCAGGCGCTCCCAGAGCTCGGTCGCACGCCCGGCGCTGACCGCGCGCGCGGCCCGCTTCTCGTCCAGGGCGATGCCGTGCGAGCTGGCGTAATCGAGCAGGCGCTGGCGCTCCTCGCCCTCTCCGGCGACCTTCAGGAAGAGCCAGCAGAAGAGCCCGATCGTGAGCAGGCTCTCCTCGACCATCATCACCCCGCCAGCGGCCGTCTGGTCGGCCAGGAGGCTGATGTGCCAGTGGGCGTCGCCGGCGCGGTAGTACGGATAGAAGGCCGAGCCGGCGAAGATCATCGCGTTGGCCAGGACGGTGCCGATGAGGCGCACGGCGATGATGTACGCGAGCCGCCAGGCGTTGGTGAACCAGGCGGGCTTCGGCAGCGGGCCGAGCAGGGCCATCCACATCGCGATCCCGAAGGCGAGGAACGTGGCGTGCTGGACGGCGTGGATGAGGTCGTGGCGCAGGGCCGCCTGGTAGAGGGCCGGAAGATGCCAGACGTAGAAGTTGACGCCCCAGACGACCAGCGCCACGACGGGGTGGGTGAGGACCCGCAGGCGGCCGATGACGCGGTTGCGCAGCAGCGGCGCCAGCAGCGGTCCGGTGAACCCGAGGGTGATCAGCAGCGATGCGATGTCCCCGATCAGCAGGTGCTCGGCCATGTGCGCCACCAGCAATTGGTCGGCGAGCTTGTCGACCGGTGGGCTGAGCGCCGCGGCGAGGACGATCAGCCCGGCGGCGAAGCAGGCCCGCCGCCAGGTGGGGACGGGACGGTGCTCGCGCGCCAGCGACCGGGCGCGCATGTCGTAGGGGATCCACCACAGCAGCGCGATCACCGGCGCCGCGAGGGCGTTGGCCGGGCCGGTGGCGGCTAGGGAGAGCACCTGGTCAATGGTGTCACGCGCCCCGGGGCGCGGCGCGCTAGCCGACGGCCCTGATCACGAGCACGATCGCCACCACCACCGCGGCGATCACGACCACGTAGATCAGCGCCCGGAAGGCCTCGGCCTCGGTGCGCGGCAGCTTCACCGCCGGCGGCGCGTCCTAGATCACGTAGACCATCGTGTAGACGATGATCCACATGATGTCGACGAAGTGCCAGTAGATGCCGGGCACTTCCATCCCGCGGTGCTCCTCCGGGGAGTAGTGGCCACGGAAGGCGCGGATCGAGACGATGCTCAGCGCGCACAGCCCGATGAACACGTGGCAGCCGTGCAGACCCGTCAGCGAGTAGAAGATCGTCGCCTGCGCCGAGCTGTGGGGCGCCCACCCGAGGTGGATGTACTCGTTGATCTGGACGGTGAGGAAGGTCAGCCCGAGCAGGAAGGTGGCGATCATGCCGGCCTTGAGCCCGAAGCGGTTGCCCTTCTTGACCGACACCAGCGCCCAGTGGATCGTCAGCGAGGAGGAGAGCAGGATGGCCGTGTTGACGCCGGCCACGGACTCCGGGATCGCGTTGCCGTGCGCCGGCCAAGGGTTGTGCGTCACCACGCGAATGAAGAAGTAGGCGGTGAAGAACGCCCCGAAGATCATCACCTCGGAGATGATGAAAAGCAGCATCCCCAGGGTGGCGGGCTCGACCCGCGAGGAGCGGTGGGCGGGGGGCGGGCCGTGGTGGTCGTGGGGGATGGCGGCGGCTTCCACAGCTTCTCCTAGGTCGCGGCCTGCGCCATCTCGCCGTGCACTACGTGCTCGACGGGCTTGCCCGTCGAGCGCTTCACGCGCTCGATCAGATCAGCGCGCAGCCACCCGCTCTTGGTCTCCGAGAAGGTGGAGATCACGACGTCGTCGACGCGGAAGTACTGCAGCGCGTTGGTGATCGCCGTGTATGGATCCGGATCGCCGACCATGCCCGAGGCGAACAGGCCGCGCACGCGCAGGCGGTCGAGGACGAGCTTCAGCCGGCTGCGGGCCCGTCTGGTCGCCGAGCCGTCGCCGCCCTCCTGGGGCACGACGACGATGAACAGCTGGCGGCGATCGGGCTGGGAGAACGCGTCGGCTTTGGCCTTCAGGGCCTCGAGCAGCTCGTCACCGGAGGCGGTCCGGTTGGCCACTGCCAGCGTGACGTGGAACGGCAGCCCCTCGGAGTCGATGTCGTTGACGATATGGGTGACGCGAAGGCCGGTGGAGTCGCTCAGGCGCTCGATCAGGTCGCGGCGCAGCCAGCCCGAGCGAGTCTCCGGATAGGTGGAGATGATGATCTCCTCCGGGCCGTACTCGCGGACCGCGTCCATCGTCGCGGTATAGGGGTCAGGATCGCCAACCTCGCCGATGGCCCGGATTCCCATGTCGCGCACGACCTCGAGGGCGAGGTCGAGCCGGACCTGGGCGGCGTCGAACACGGCGTCGTCGTAGATCACCAGGCCGGCGCGAGGCCGGTTCTGCGGCACGCAGAGGACGAAGCGGACATCCTCCCCGGCACGCTCGCGCACGGCGTCGAGGAGCTCCCGGCCCCCGAGCGTCTCGTTGGCTACGACCACGATCGTCCTGGCCGCGATGAACGGGGCCTCGGTGCTCACTCGTGGCTCTCCTGGCTCGGCGGCCCGGTGAAGCCGCCGGCCGCCACCGGCCTGGCCTCGGCCGGCGGCTTGAAGATCCCGTGCACGGCACCGGGGACGCCGTACTCATAGGGCCCGCCCACGACGGTGGGGACAGCCTCGAAGTTGAAAACCGGCGGGGGCGAGGACACCTGCCACTCGAGGGTCAGCGCCCGCCACGGGTTGCCCGCCGCGCGCGGTCCGCCGCGCCAGCTGGCGACGATGTTGTAGAGGAAGATCAGCGTGCTCAGGCCGAGGATGAAGGCCGAGATCGAGATGAACAGGTTCCAGGGGCCGAACTTCGAGGCGTACTCGGCCACCCGGCGCGGCATGCCCTGGATCCCGATCAGGTGCATCGGGCCGAAGGTCAGGTTGAAGAAGATGAAGGTCATCCAGAAGTGCAGCTTGCCCAGGCGGTCGTCGAACATCCGCCCGGTCATCTTCGGGAACCAGTAGTAGACGCCGGCGAAGATCGTGAACAGCGAGCCGCCGAAGAGCACGTAGTGGATGTGGGCGACGATGAAGTACGTCTGCGAGACGTGGATGTCGAACGGGATCATGGCCAGCATCACGCCGCTGATCCCGCCGAGCGTGAACATCGTCAAAAAGCCGAGCGCGAACAGCATCGGCGTGTCCAGGTGCAGCACGCCGCGCCAGAGCGTGGCCAGCCAGGAGAAGATCTTGATGCCGGTCGGCACGGCGATGATCGCCGTGGTGATCATCATCGGGATGCGGATCCACGGCTGCATGCCTGAGACGAACATGTGGTGCGCCCACACCGTGAAGCCGAGGACCACGATGGCCAGCAGAGAGAACGCCATCATCCGGTAGCCGAAGATCGGCTTGCGGGACTTCACCGCGATGATTTCCGAGATGATCCCGAAGCCCGGCAGCATCATGATGTACACCGCGGGGTGGGAGTAGAACCAGAAGACGTGCTGGTACATGAGCACGTTGCCGTTCTTCTGAGCTCCTACGAAGGCGTCGAAGAAGTGGAAGTGCAGCGCCTTGTCGAGCAGGACGAAGAACTGCGAGGACGGCGATGAACGGCGTGGCGATCACGACCAGCAGGGAGGTCGAGAAGTTCGCCCACACGAGCAGCGGCATGCGGAAGAAGCTCATGCCCGGCGCCCGCATGGTGATGATCGTGACCAGGAAGTTCAGTGCCGTGAAGATCGACGAGAACCCGGCCAGCTGCACCCCGATCGAGAAGAACAGCTGCCCGACCGGCATCGTGGTCGAGAGCGGCGCGTAGGCGGTCCAGCCGCTGGCGAACGAGCCTCCGGGAGCCAGGAAGCTCATCAGCATCATGACCCCGCCGAGGGGCAGCAGCCAGTAGGAGAGGGCGTTCAGGCGCGGGAACGCCATGTCGGGCGCCCCGATCATCAGCGGGATGACGAAGTTCGCCAGCCCCGCGAACACCGGGATGACGAAAAGGAAGATGAGGACGGTGGCGTGGACCGAGAAGACGCCGTTGTACTGCTCGGGGGTGAGGAACTGCATCCCGGGCTTGGCCAGCTGGGCCCGGATCAGCATCGCCAGCAGCCCGCCGACGAACAGGAAGAAGAACGAGGTGACCGTGTACTGGATCCCGATCACCTTGTGGTCGGTGTTCACGCGGAAGTAGTCGCGCCAGCTGTAGGCCCCGTGCTGGGAGTGGTCCTCGGGCCGTGTGGGACGGCCGGCCGCCCAGTAGAGCCAGTAGTCGCAGGTTCCGATCCCGACGAGGAAGAAGAGCGGGACGGCGAGGAGGGCGACGATCGTGATCGCCTGGCCCTCGATCACCGGGTGCTGGTGCATGAGAGAGCGGATCAGGACGGTCAGCCCGAACGCGAAGCCAAAGCCGATGACGCTGAACAGGGCCGCGCGGTACCACCCGGCGGCGCGGAGCTTCGGCGGCAGGGGGACACGCGTGCGGCGAGGCGCAACCGTCTGCTCGTGTACTGCGGTCGCCGTTGACATCAGCGAGTCTCCTTCTCTTCGCCTGGCACGATCACGCTGCTCTGCATTTTGCCGATCGGGGGGACGCCGTTGCGCACCGGGCGCCGAGGCGCGGCGTCAGTTTGCTGACCGCGCCTCACTTCGTCACGCTCGCGATGAAGTTGACCAGGGCCTGAATCTGGGTCGAGTTCAGCGTCTGGGCGAAGTTCGGGGGCATGATGTTCGGCCTGAAGCCCGGCGAGATGAAGGCGTTGGGCTTGGTGATCGACTCGAAGATGAACTTCTTCAGCGGCAGCCCGCGCGTCTTGGCGTCGGGCACGACCTTGACGCCGAGGTTCGGGCCCACGGTCCCGGTGGCGCCGGCCGCGGCCAGCGTGTGGCACGAGCTGCACCCTGAGGACCCGATGAAGATGGCCTTGCCCGCGGCCGGCGAGGTGGTCGAGGCGCCGCCCGCGGTGCCGCCGGAGCTCTGGGCCCCCGGCGCCGCCCCGCCTGAGCCGGCCGACGCCCCGCCGGCGCCTTCGCTGTGCCCGCCGGCCGGCGCGCCCGGCGCCGCCCCGGGCTCGCCCGCCAGGCCGGCATTCGGCGGTGGCGTGCCGATCGGGGGAGCGGCGTTCGTCTTCTGCGCACTCAGCCACGCCTGAAAGGCGCTCGGCGTGACCACGTAGGCCGATGCGCGCATCAGCGAATGCCCCGCGCCGCACAGCTCGGTGCACTCGACCGGGTAGCTGCCCAGGCGCGTCGGCGTGACCCGCAGAGTCGTCGTGATCCCCGGCACGGCGTCGAGCTTCTCTGAGAAGTTCGGCACGAAGAAGCTGTGGATCACGTCCACGGAGCGGAGCCTGAACACGATCGGCTGGCCCTGGGGCACGTACAGCGCCGGCGAGACGACGGTGCCCCCGCCCGGTCGCGCGTAGGAGAACTCGAAGGCGAACTGGCGCTCGGTGACGTTGATCGTCATCTCGTTCTTCTGCTTGTCCTCGTTGGCGCGCAGCTGCGTGTAGGCGAAGGTGCACAGCGAGATCAGGAGCAGCGCCGGAAACGCCGTCCAGACCACCTCGAGCCGCGTGTGGCCGTGGATCGGCGGCCCGTCCTTCATCTCCTCTCCGGGCTTCATCCGGAACTTCCAGACCGCGAACAGCACGACGGTCTCGACGAGGACGAAGATCGGCACCGAGGCGATCAGCAGCACGTCGTAGACCGTGTGCACGTTGCCGGCCTGCTTTGAGGCCTCGCTGGGGAACCAGGGGATGATCAGCGCGACCGGGATCCCGATCGCGGTGGCGATCGCCCCGATCACGATCATCTGCAGCAGGGGCCGGTTACGCACGCCTGTCACCTAGTCGCACGAGCATCACTTCGACGCCGCATCCTATGCCTTCTGCGCGACGAACGGCGTCGCGTGAGACCCCCGGCAGGCACCGGCGATTGCCCTGGGTGAACCCGCAGGCCGGGGGTATGATTGCGCCAATCGTTGCAAGCACTCGAGGAGGCGGCATGCAGGTACGCGAAGGGATGTCGGACGTCGTGCTCACCATCGGCCCCGGCCACTCCCTGCGCGACGTCGCCGCCGCCATGACCCGCCGCAAGGTCGGCGCCGCGGTCGTCGTCGACCCCGAGGCTCACGGGCCCGGCGTCATCACCGAGCGCGACATCCTGCACTCGATCGCCGAGGGCCAGGATCCCGATAGGGAGCTGGTCGCCGACCACCTGACCTCGAAGCTCACCTTTGCGGCCCCCGAGTGGTCGCTCGAGCAGGCTGCCGCGGCGATGGTGAAGGGGAACTTTCGCCATCTCGTGGTGGTCGAGGGAGGCGCGCTGGTGGGCATCCTCTCGATGCGCGACATCGTCCGCTGCTGGACGCAGGACGGCGCCACCAGCGAGGTTCCGGCCGGGGCCTCGCGGGCCTGAGCAGCGCTTGCGGCCGTCCCCGAAGGCGGGGGCGGCAGCGGTGCGCTAGTGGTGCTCCTCGGGGAGCGCCTCGATGTCCCGGCGGGTGTCGCGGACCCAGCGGATCGTCGTCAGAACGACGATCACGATCCCGACGATCGAGAAGATCAGGTTGATCGTGGTTCCGATCACGATCAGGGTGATCCCGATCGCGCTGACGAACGGGATCAGGCTCGGGCCCGGGAGGTGAATCTCCTCGCCGGACTGCGGGGCCTCACGCGGGGCGTCGCCGACGCTCATGCGTGCACGTAGATCGCCGCAGCCAGGAACGTGATGCCGAACAGGAACAGGCAGACGGCGCCGGCGATGAGCCCTGAGCGGATGTTCTTGCGCGCAAGCTTGCGGTCCATCGAGGCGCAGATGCTAACGCTTGGGAGGCGACGGGCGGATGCTCGGTTTGCGCCGCGGGCCCGCAAGCGTCATCAGGACCGCGCCGCCGGGAGGCATGGCGAGCGAGGTGCCGCCGGGGCCGATCGCGAGCGTGCAGGGGTGTGCGGCGTCGCCTCGCGGACACGCGCGAGCGGGCAGGAGGCCCGTGCTGGTGGCATCCGCCCCGTGGGAGCCCTCGTGACCGAAGCTCATGCCTCCCAGTGACACGCCGCCCGTGGCACAGAGGTCGGTGGCGGCGAACGCGGCCGGGCAGGCGCCGGCGGCGGGCGCGGTGGGCACGGCGGGAGCGTCCAGCCACTGCAGATGCGCCCGGGCCGCCCCTCTCAGCGCGCGTCCGGAGAGCGTGACGTCGTGGGTGACCGCATCCTTGTTGATGATCGTGACGCGGATGACGCCGTCGGGCCCGCGCGTGGCCCACACCTTCACCCCGGCCGCGAGCGCCGGCGCGGTCCGCAGCAGGACGGAGCCCGCGGGAGCGGCACGCGCGAAGGCGAGGAGCCCGTAGTACTCCGGGCGCACGAACCAGGGTCCGGCCCCGGGGTGGCTGAAGAGCTCGTAGGGCGCGCCTGGGAACGTGTGGACGTTGACGCCGTTGACCCCAGCCGACGCCAGCTCGAACATCGCATCGAGCGCCCACAGGGCCGAGCCGAAGGTGTCGCTTATCCCGCGCCGCCCTCCGCCCGATACCGAGTTCATCTCGTCCACGCGGAGCAGGGTCCCGGGGGGCAGGAGGGCTACGTAGGGCGCGACCGCCTCGGCGATGCCGTGGCTCGAGCTGTCGGCCAGGAGGTTGGCGAGCTGCGGGCACTGGATCGCCGGGCAGGGCCACTGGCCGATCAGCGGATAGCTGTGGAAGGTGACGTAGCGCGGCCGGGCGGGGCCGTCCACCAGGGCTTCGAAGTTGGCCAGGTCGGGCCCGGCGATCCACGGCGTGCCGTAACGCCCCAGGCTCGGCCCGGCGGTGCCGACGCCGCGGGCGTGGCCCAGGCGCCGCACGAGCCGGCTCCAGCGCAGGAAATCGCTCAGGTAGGAGCGGAACTCGAGCGTCAGCTGCGCTGGCGCGGTGGCGGAGGAGCCATAGCGCGGGTAGAGATCGGGTTCGTTGCCGATCTCGAACGCCGCGATGGGGCCCGGCTGTGGCGCTGGACGGTCCCGGGCGCCCGTGACGGGTTCGATCCCGCGCAGGAGCGTGGACATGTCCCAGCGCGCCCACAGCGGCCGGCCCGCGGCGAAGTTGATGCCGAGGATGAGACGCGCGCCGGTGGCCGCCGTGATCGTGCGGATTGCCCCCTCCGTCCGGTGCAGCGGGTGTTGCACGCCACCGGGACAGGGCTCGAGCGGACCTTCGCCGCCGATGCGCAGGATGGGACCCTGCGGCGCCAGCGCGCCGAGGAGATGCGCGAGGACCGAAGCCGCCGCCGGGCCGGCGACGTAGCGGTCGATCGAGCAGTAATCGATCGAGGCGCCGACGAAGCCGGGTGGCACCGGCGGTGCCGGGCGGCTCGATCCGAGCCGCGGTGCGCGCGCCGGCGCGATCGTGAAGCTGAGATCGTCGGCTCGCGCCGGCGGCGCGAGCGCGGCGGCGGCCATGAGCGTCGCGGCAGTCCACGCAATCCTCCGCACAGCGGCGTGGACTAGAGCTTGACGTCGAGCACCATCGCGCCGAACAGCAGCGCGAGGTACAGAAGCGAGAACAGATAGAGCCGAAGCGCGCTACGGCGGTCGGCGCGCCGGTAGAGCCGGACGGCTCCGGCGATGAAGACGCCGCCCAGCAGCATCGAGGCGATCAGGTAGGCGACGCCGAAAGCGCCGGCGCAGAAGGGCAGCTGCGAGATCGCATAGAGCAGCAGCGTGTAGAGCAGGATCTGGCGCCGGGTCTCGTGCTCGCCGCGGACCACCGGCATCATCGGGACGCCGACCTTCGCGTACTCGTCCTTCATCAGCAGGCTGAGGGCCCAGAAGTGGGGCGGGGTCCAGTAGAAGACGATCGCGAACAGGTAGACCGCAGTCCAGGACACAGAGCCGCGGACCGCGGCCCAGCCCACGAGCGGCGGGACGGCGCCGGCGGCGCCGCCGATGACGATGTTCTGCGGCGTCCGGCGCTTGAGCCAGATCGTGTACACCCCGACGTAGCCGACGAAGCCGCTCAGGGCCAGCGAGGCCGGCAGCAGCCCGACGGTGAGCGAGAGCAGAGCGAACGACAGCCCGGCCAGGACGAGGCCGTAGATCAGGGCGGCGCGCGGCGACACGCGCCCCGCCGGGATCGGCCGGGAGGCCGTCCGGGCCATGCGGGCGTCGATGTCGCGGTCCCAGTAGTGGTTGACGGCACCCGCGCCTCCCGCCGACAGATAGCCGCCCGCGCAGGTGATGGCGACCCGGGAGACCGAGGGGCTGCCGGCGAGCTCCATCGTGGTGATCGTCGTGAACAACAGCAGCGTCTGGACCTTGGGCTTGGTCAGCTCGATGTAGTCGGCCACGAGCTGGCGCGCCGAGGAGACCGCCGATCCGGCGCGCAGCGCGCCTACGGCGGGGCTGCTCACGAGTGCCTCATCCCCCGGCCCGGGCAAACCGCTCGCTACCGCCCGTCTTCTGGGTCACGCCGGTCTCGCGCTCGATCTGCCGGCGAATGTCGCGCATGGGCTCCACCGAGCGCACCCTCGGGATCACGTCGAAGTTGTTGGCCGGAGGCGGTGAGGGCACGAACCACTCCAGCGTGTTCCCCTTCCAGGGATCGGGACCGGCCACCCGTCCGACCTTGAGGCTGCGCATCACGTTGATGATCGTCAGCAGGATGCCGGCGCCGAGGATGAAGGCGCCGATGGTCGAGATCAGGTTGTACGTCGACCAGCCCATGTCCGGCTGGTAGGTGTAGACCCGGCGGGGCATGCCCGACAAGCCGAGCGCGTGCTGGACGAAGAACGTCGTGTTGAAGCCGATGAACATGACCCAGAAGGAGATCTTGCCCAGGCGCTCGTTCAAGAGCCGGCCGGTGATCTTCGGGAACCAGTAGTAGATGCCCGAGAAGATCGAGAACACCGCGCCACCCATCAGCACGTAGTGGAAGTGGGCGACGACGAAGTAGGTGTCGTTGAGCTGCCAGTCGACGGGGAAGGTGGCCAGGAAGATCCCCGTGATGCCGCCGAGGATGAAGATGGCGATGAACCCGACGGCGAAGTACAGCGACGCGGTCATGACGATTGATCCTCGCCACAGGGTGGCGATCCAGTTGAAGATCTTCACCCCGGTGGGAACCGCGATCAAGAACGAGCTCAGCCCGAAGAAGCCGAGCACCACGAGCGGCACCGGCGAGACGAACATGTGGTGCGCCCACACGGTCGTGGCCAGGAAGGCGATGACGACGGTCGACGCGGCGACGGCCTTGTAGCCGAAGATCGGCTTGCGCGAGAACACCGGGATGACCTCCGAGATGATCCCGAAGCCGGGCAGGATCATGATGTAGACCTCGGGATGCCCGAAGAACCAGAACAGGTGCTGGTAGAGCACCGGAGACCCGTGGGCGAAGGGGTCATAGAAGTGGGTTCCGAAGTGCCGGTCGGTCAGGAGCATCGTGACCGCGGCGGCGACCGCAGGCAGCGCGATGATGAGCAGGATCGCGTACACGAGGACCGTCCACACGAACAGGGGCAGACGGCCCCAGCTCATCCCCGGCGCGCGCATGTTGACGATCGTGGCGTAGAAGTTGATCGCGCCCACCAGCGAGGAGATGCCGGTGATGTGGATCAGGAAGATCCACGCGTCCTGGCCGCCGCTGGGCGAGAACTGAGTGCTCGAGAGCGGCGGGTAGCTCCACCAGCCGGCTTCGGGCGGGTGGAAGAACAGGGTGGCGTAGAAGACGATGCCGCCGAACAGCAGAAGCCAGTAGGAGAGGGCGTTGAGCCGGGGAAAGGCCATGTCCCTCGCCCCGATCATCAGCGGCAGGAAGTAGTTCGCGAAGCCCGCCATGATCGGCACCACGAACAGGAAGACCATCGTCGTGCCGTGCAGGGTCAGCAGCTCGTTGTAGTGCTCGGAGGTGATCAGCGTGTTGTTCGGGACTCCGAGCTGGAGGCGCATCATCAGCGCCTCCACGCCGCCCATCAGGAAGAAGACGAACGTCGTGACGAGGTACATGATCCCGATCCGCTTGTGGTCGGTCGTTAGCACCCAGTCGAGCCAGCGCTTGGACTGACGCGGGCGCGTCACCTCGTGCACGGCGACCTGGGGAACGGGGCGGACGGCGGGGGCGATGGTCGACATGCTCTCCTAGAGGTTTCCGCTCTTGGTCAGGATCTGGCGCAGCTGCGTCACCTGAGTGTTGGCACTCGAGATCAGCTTCGACTGCTCCGAAAGCCAGGCTTGGTACTGGTCGGGGGTCACGACCTTCACGCGAGCGATCATGAACGCGTGCTGGCGGCCGCACAGCTGCGCGCACTGGCCGTGGTAGACGGAGCCGGCGTGCGGCGCCTTGAACCACGTGTAGGTCGTGTATCCCGGAACCGCGTCCTTCTTGCCGCCCAGCGAGGGCACCCACCAAGAGTGGATGACGTCGGTGGACTGGAGCACGAGAACCACGGTCGTCTGCGCCGGGACCACCATCTCCGTGTAGGAGTAGGGGAGCTTGCCCGCGTAGGCGCCGTTGTTGCAGTGGGCACCGTAGGTGTAGCGCCAGATGAACTGCCGCCCGGTGACGCAGATCCGCAGGGACTTTCCGTTGGGGGGAGTGGGCTCGCCCAGGGAAGCGGCCAAGAAGCCGTTGGCGCTGGTGTTCGGCGGGTTGATGATCCCCGGGACCTTGATGAACGTGACCGCGGTGATCACCACCAGGATCAGGGCCGCAGCGACCGTCCAGCCGATCTCCAGGCGGGTGTTCCCGTGGATCTGGGCGGCGACCGGGTTGCGCTTGGCCCGGAACCGGTACACCGAGTACACGAGCGCCCCTTCCACCACTACGAAGACCACGGCCGCGATGTAGAGCAGGATCTTGTAGAGACTCGCGATGTTGTCGGCGTTGGGAGATCCGCCTGACTTCAGCGTCAGCAGGTTGGCCATCGCTGCTGGGGCGAGGATCAGCGAAACGGTCGCGGCAAGGGCTATGACGACGCCCAGCCGGCGGCGGCGGCGGGGCTTGGCGGCGGGGGCGTGGGGACGCAAGGCCGCGGGATTCTAACCCTTGGCCGAGCGGGCCAGCGCCTCCCCGGGTGCCCTTGGGCTCGGTCGCGCGGGCGGATCTCGGCCTGCGCAGGCACGCGGCTGCGCCCCTTCGGCGCAGGGGAGCCCGAACGTATACTGGCCGCTCTTTTGCGTGGTGCGAGGGGCATCCGAAGCGCGGCTTGGCTCGTGGTCGCGGCCGGCATCGCGGCGCCCCTGCTGCGCCGCCGCGTCCGCTTGTCACCGGCCGCGGTGCTGGGGACGGCCGGCCTGGCGCCCGTGGCCCTGTGCGTGGCCCTCCCGCGCAGCCGGGCCCGCCACGCCGCCGTGTGTGCGCTCAACATGTGGGCGTACATCGCCGCCTACGAGATGCCGCACGACGACCCCGAGCGGCTCGCGGCCCGGGTGCGCGTCGCCTACCCGATCGCGATCGACAGGTGGCTCGGCCTCGGGACGACTCCGAGTGTGCGCCTGCAGCGGGCTTTCTCCCGGCCCGGAGAGGTGGGCCGGTTCGAGCGCGTGCTCGTGTGGTGCCACTGGATGTGGTTCTTCGTTCCCCACGCCTCAGTCGGCTATGTGCTCGTGCGCCGCCCCGAGCGGTTTCCCAGGGCTGCGGCCCGCATGTACGGCGTGTTCGATCTGGGAGCCGTCTTCTACTGGGCGTTCCCCACCGCGCCGCCCTGGTGGGCCGCTGGCAGCGGCAGCCTCGAGGGGAGCGAGCCGGTCCAGGTCAGGCGGATGATGATCGAGTACGGCGAGGAGTTCTGGGGCGAGCGCTGGGTCGCCCTTTACGATGTCCTAGGAGGAAATCCCCTTGCTGCCATGCCGTCGCTGCACTTCGCCACGTCGCTGATGGGCGCCCATCTGCTCGCCGAGGTCGACCCGGTGGCCGGCGTGCTCGGATGGGCCTATGCCTCGCTGCTCGGGCTGGCGCTCGTCTACCTGGGCGAGCACTACGCCGTCGATCTGCTCGCGGGCGCTGCCCTGACCGAGGCCGTCCGCCGGGGAGCGCCGCGCCTGGAGCCGCTGGCGCGGCGAGTCTCGGCTCGGCTGGCGGTGCTGCAGGCCTCGGCGGCCGCGGCCTAGCGCGGTTCATGGCCGAGGGTTCCTCCATCGACCAGCAAAGGCCCCGCGCTGCGCCAGTGAACGCAGCCGGCGGCGAGGAGGAGATGCCGCGCGTCCGCTTCACGCGCAACCAGCTCGTGGTGTCGGTCGTGTTCGGGCTCTCGGCCGTGGCCTTCCTGTATTTCGTGCTGCCGAAGCTCGTCGGCCTGAAGGAGACCTGGAACCGGCTCGAGCGTGGGAACGTCTGGTGGCTGGGTTTGGGGGCGGCGCTGGAGATCTGCTCCTTCTTGGGCTACGTGGCCCTCTTCCGGGCGGTGTTCGTGCGGGGGCGCTCGCGAATCGACTGGCGCGAGAGCTACCAGATCACGATGGCCGGCTTGGCGGCGACCCGGCTGTTCGCGGCCGCCGGCGCTGGGGGAGTGGCGCTCACGGCTTGGGCGCTGCGGCGCTCGGGTATGGCGGCGCGAACGGTGGCGTGCCGGATGATCGCCTTCATGGCACTCCTCTACGGCGTGTACATGGCGACGCTCGTGATCTGCGGACTGGGGCTCTATGTGGGCCTGTTCCCCGGTCCGGCTCCGTTCGCCATCACCGTCGTTCCGGCCATCTTCGGCGCCGCCGTGATCGCGGTCTTCCTGGGGGTCTCGCTCCTGCCGCGCGACTTCGAGCGGCTGGTGGTGCGCGCTCACGAGGGTGGCGGCCGGTTTGCAGCGGTGCTGCGGAGGATCGCCACAGCGCCGGCCGCGGTGGCCACCGGCGTGCGCACAGCCATCGCTCTCGTGCGCTCCCGGGACGTCCACCTGCTGGGAGCGGTGGCCTGGTGGGGGTTCGACATCGCCGTCCTGTGGGCGTGCTTTCACGCCTTCGGCTCAGCGCCTCCTCAGGCGGTGATCGTCATGGCCTACTTCGTCGGCATGATCGCCAACACGCTGCCGCTTCCCGGCGGCATCGGGGGCGTCGACGGCGGCATGATCGGCGCCTTCACGGCGTTTGGCGTCTCGGTCGACGTCTCGATCGTCGCCGTCCTGGCCTATCGTGCCATTGCGTTCTGGCTGCCGACCGTGCCCGGCGCCGTCGCCTATCTGCAGCTGCGTCGGACCGTGAACCGGTGGCGAACCACCGAGGCTCCAAGCTATACTTAATGAAGTGACCGAGAACTCAGGGGAAATGAGCGATCAGCGGATTGAAAACGTCGTCATCGTCGGCAGCGGGCCGGCCGGGTACACGGCCGCTCTCTACACCGCGCGGGCCAACCTCGAGCCCCTCGTGATCGAGGGTTTTGCCTGGGGCGGCCTGCTCCAGCAGACGACCGACGTCGAGAACTACCCGGGCTTTCCCGAGGGGATCATGGGCCCGGAGATGATGCAGCGCTTTCGTGATCAGGCCGAGCGCTTTGGCGCGCGGCTCGAGACCGATGACGTCACCGGCCTCGAGCTCTCGCACGAGGGGGGCCTCCACCGCGTGATGGTCGGCGGCGATGTTCACCTGGCGCGAACCGTGATCCTGGCCATGGGCGCCCAGCACCGCAAGCTCGGCGTGCCCGGCGAGGAGGAGCTCGGCGGCCGTGGTGTCAGCTACTGCGCCACCTGCGACGCGGCCTTCTTCCGCGACGTCCCGACGATCATCGTCGGTGGCGGGGACTCGGCCATGGAGGAGGCGATGTTCCTGGCCAAGTTCGCCTCCCGGGTCATAGTCGTGCACCGGCGCGATGAGTTCCGCGCCTCGAAGATCATGCTCGAGCGGGCTCGGGCGATTCCGAACATCGAGTGGATGACGCCGTACACGATCGACGAGTTCGCCGCGGGTGATGACGGGTCGCTGCGCGTGGCTCGTCTGCGCAACACCGCGGACGGGTCGACGCGGGACCTCGAGATCGCCGGCGCCTTCATCGCGATCGGCCACGAGCCCCAGTCACAGCTCGTGGACGGACAGGTCGACATCGACGGGAGCGGCTACGTGATCACCCAGGGCCGCTCGACCTTGACCAACCTCCCGGGAGTGTTCGCTGCCGGCGACCTCGTTGACCACACCTACCGGCAGGCGATTACGGCCGCCGGATCCGGATGTCAGGCGGCGCTCGATGCCGAGTGGTACCTCCGTGACACACCCTTTCCGCTGGAAGGCCCCGAGGGCGTAGGCGCGTCCGCCGAGGGCGTAGCCGGCGCCCCCAGCTAGTAAGGACAGCCGCGGGCGGCCCCCCACCGGCCCGAGGGAGCCCGAGCGCGGGCGGGAAGCGCGAAGTCCTGCGTCCAGGTCGCACCGAGGCCGCCGCCTCCGACGACGTGCTGCACGACGCCGATCCCGACGTCGAGGTAGGTGGGATTGAGGATGTTCTGACAGTGGCCGGTGCTGCCCATCCAGGCCGCCACCACTGCCCGCGGGGTCCGGTAGCCGGTGGCGATGTTCTCGCCCGCCGTCTTCCACGCGAATCCCACTGCGGAGATGCGCTGCGCGAAGTCGCTGCCGTGGCTGAACGATCCCGTCGCCACCATGACGTCGGTCCACCCCTGGGCCGATCGGTCGAGCCGGCTGCTCTCGTGAAGCGGCGGGAGGCGGCGCTGCCTGCGCTGCTCGTTCAGCAGACACACGACGGCGCCCTTGGTCGCCTGGCGCGAGACCCTCCCGACGGGGGCGTCGGCATCCGGGCAGGCGCGGCTCGGGTGAGCGCGACGGTGGTGGCGGCGCTCGCCGTGGTGGCGCGCCGCCGCGGTCGCCGGCAGCGCGCAGGCGACGGCTACGAAGACCAGCAGCACCCCGTACAGGCGGTGCTTGCAGGCTTCGATCACGCTTCTCTCGGCTGGGGCGGCAACCAGCTTCGACAAGCTCATGGCGATATCCACCGGCCGTGACTTCGAAACAGAGATTTCGAATTTCTTCGGCCGCTCCACATGTTGCGCGGAGGGGTGGACGGACGTTTGGTTTTCAGTACGGGCACCCGTTGGCCGGCCCGCTGTCGTGCGAGGCCGCGGCCTCGCCGGCCGCCAGGGCGAAGTCCTGAGTCCAGGTGGCTCCGGCCGAGGAGAATCCGGCGATAGGGGCCGGCTGGACGCCGGTTCCAACCTCGCGGTAGACCGGGTCGAGGATGTTCTGGCAGTGGTCGGTGCTGGCCATCCATGCGCTCACCACGGTCCGGGGCGTGGCGAAGCCGGTGGCGATGTTCTCGCCCGCGGACTCCCACGTGAGCCCGGCATCGGTGATCCGGGCGGAGAAGTCGGCACCGTGAGTGAAGATCTGCTGGGCCACCATCGTGTCGGTCCAACCCTGGGCGGAGCGGTCGAGTCGCGAGTCCTCCCGTAGGGCCGGCAGGCCGCGCGATGTGCGCTCCTGGTCGATCAGGCAGACGACCGCCGCGCGCATCGCGCTCACGGAGGCGCTCACCGCCGGGGTGTCGGCGGCAGCGCAGCCGGCCGCTGCGGGTGCCGGATCAGGGCTGGGCTGCGTGGTGCCGGGCTGCGTCGCCTTGGGCCGGACGTGGTGGCGATGGCGGTGGTGGGCCCGATGGTGGCGGCCCCGGGCGAGCGCCGGAGCGGCGAGCGGTGGCGCTGCGAACGCCCCCAGCAGCAGGCAGAGGGCAGCATGCACCGGGCGCGGGCCGCGCGCGAAGTCTGCGTGATCGGAGGGTCGGGCGGCATCTCTCTTTTATCGGAGCGACACCCGGGGCGGCCCGAGCCTCACGCCGCGCGGGTCGTCCGTTCGTCTAGGCGGTGCGTGCTACGGGGTCAGGACGATCTTCAGCGCCTCGCGGCGATCGTAGATCTCGTAGGCCTCGGCGGCATCGTCGAGCCGCATGTGGTGGGTGACGAGCGGCGTCGGGTCCAGCGACCCATTCGCAAGCATCCCGAGCACTCGGTCGACGTGGCCGATCACGTTGGCGTGCCCGGCCTTGAGGGTCAGCGCCTTGATCCACACGAGGCCCATGTGGACCTGCGCCCGTTCTGCGTACACGCCGATGGCCACGACCGTTCCCCCATTGCGGGTCAGGCGAATGGCGGTGTCGAGCGCATCGGGATGCCCGACGGCATCCACCGTGGCGTCGACCCCCCGCCGCTCGGTTCCCCGTTTGATCTCATCGCGCGGGCTCTGCTCGGTGAGATGAACGCTCTGAGCCCCGAGGGCGGCAGCGACCTCCAGGCGGTCCGGCACGCTGTCGATGGCGAACACCGGCCCTGCGCCGGCGGCCAGCGCGACCTGCACGGCGCAGAGCCCCACCGGGCCCAGTCCCAGGACGGCGATGCTGTCGCCGGGCTTGATCCCGGATTCGACCACGGCGTGGTAGCCGGTGCCCATCACGTCGCCCGCGAACAGCGCCACCTCGTCCGAGACCCCGTCGGGCACCTTGCGCAGCGTCATGTTGGCCATCGGCACGACCGCCTGCTCGGCCTGCGTGCCCTGCAGCGACCCCAGGGTCGCGCCATGGCCGAACACCCGCATCCGGTCACACTTGTGGTAGGCGCCGCGCAGGCAGAAGAAGCACGTGCCGCAGGCACTGTGAAAGCATCCGAGAACGCGGTCTCCGGCCGCCACACGCGTCACGTCACGGCCCGCCGCCACCACGGTGCCCACGTACTCGTGGCCGATCGTGAAGCCAGGCTCGATCTCGACCCGCCCGTGGTAGATGTGCAGGTCCGAGCCACAGATGCCGCTGGCCTGCACCGACACCACAGCCTCATCGGGGTGCGTGATCTCCGGCTCCGGCCGCTCGTCGATCCTGACCTCATGGGGAGCTTGAAAGGTGACCGCCTTCATCGTGCACTCCGGATCATGCCGGGTTTGCCTCGTAGGAGAAGAAGCCCGCGCCGGTCTGCTCTCCCAGCCGGCCAGAGAGCGCGAGGCGCCGAAGCAGCGGCGCCGGCCGGTAACGGTCCTCCCCGCGCTCGGCGTGGAGGGCCTCGAGCACGGCCAGCACGTGGTCCAGGCCGATCTGATCGGCCCAGGCGAGCGGACCGCGGGGATAGTTGAGCCCGTAGACCATCCCCGCGTCGATGTCCTCCGCAGTGCCGACTCCCTCTTCGAGTGCGAAGGCAGCCTCGTTGATCACCTGGCAGACCAGGCGTCCGAGCACGAGGCCGGGCGCATCGGCGACCCACAAAGCGTGCTTTCCGAGCGTGCCGAAGAAGCGCTCGGCCGCGTCGGCGGCCGCCTGGGCCGTGTCGGGCCCTCGTGTCAGCTCGACCAGGCGCGCCTCCTGCAGCGGTGGCAGGACGTGGAATCCCGCCGCGACCCCCGACGGGTCGAGCGCGGTCAGCGAGCCCGCCGCGCAGCAGATCGCCTGCGGTCCGCCCTGCAGAGGCGCTTCGGGCTCGGCGCCGTCGGTCAGGTCGAGGATCAAGAACGGCGGCTGTTTGCCCTGCGCCTCGGCCGGCGTGCTGACCGCCCAGCCCGCGTCCGAGGCCAGCGCGGCGATCTCCTCCGCCAACGGCGATTCTCCGGCGACGACGATCATGCCCTCGCCGCCTCCGGGCGAGGGAGGTTCCGGGTCCTCGGGGCGGTAGGCGTCGGTGCCCCGACGGTAGTCGTAGTAGCCACGCCCGGCCTTCCGGCCCAGCCGGCCGGCGGCGACGGCCTTGACGGTGATCGGAGAGGGCCGCCAGCGCGGCTCTCCGAAGCTCTGCTCGTAGAACGAGCGGGAGACGTCGAGGCCCGTGTCGACTCCGACGAGGTCCATGAGCTCGAACGGGCCCATGAGAAACCCGCCGCCCATCCGGCATACGCGGTCGATCGCCTCGATCGACGCCATCCTCTCCTGCAGGAGCTTCAGGCCCTCGAGGCCGAAAGGCCGGTTGCAGCGATTTACGAGAAAGCCCGGGCCGTCCACCGCATCGATCACGTGCTTTCCCATCGCCTCGCCCGCCGCGCGCGCCACCGACAGGGCGCGTGGCGAGGACTCCTCACCGGCCACCACCTCGAGCAGGCGCATCACCGGCGCCGGGTTGAAGAAGTGCATCCCCACGACACGCTCGGGTGCTTTCACGGGCGTCGCGACCGCGGTCACCAGCAGCGACGAGGTGTTGGTGGCCAGGACGCACTCCGCCGAGACCACCTCCTCCGCCAGGCGGCCGAACAGCTCCCGCTTTATCTCGAGCCGCTCCGGTGCGGCTTCGATCACCAGCTCGCACGCAGCGAAGCCCTCGAGGTCGTGGACGGGCTGCAAGCGCGCCGACGCCTCCGCGGCCTGCTCCGCCGCCATCCGTCCCCGCTCCGCCGCTCGCTCCAGCCGCCGCCGGATCCCCTCGACGCCCCGCTCGAGCGCCTCGGGGACGGGGTCGTGCACGAGCGTCCTGGCTCCTGAGATGCAGGCCAGCTGCGCGATGCCCGCACCCATCGTGCCGGCGCCGGCGACGCCGATCACCTCTGGCCGTGCTGTCATCCTGGATCAGCTGGGGACCAGCGCGTTGATCCCGGTGAGCGCGCGCCCGATGATCAGCTTCTGGATCTGCGAGGTCCCCTCGTACAGCGTCGTCACGCGGACGTCGCGGAAGTACCGCTCGACGGGATGGTCGTCGACGTATCCCGACCCGCCATGCACCTGGATGGCCGTGGTGGCGCAGCGGTTTGCGGCCTCGGTGGCGTAGAGCTTGGCGATCGAGGTCTCTGTCGTGTTCGGCCGGCCGGCGTCCTTCAGGTAGCCCGCCCGCCAGACGAGCATCCGAGCGGCGTCGGTCTCGACCTTCATCTCGGCCAGCATGCCCTGGACCATCTGGAAGGAGGCGATGGGGCGGCCGAACTGCATCCGCTCCTTGGCATAGTCCACCGAGGCGTCGACGCAACCCTGGCAGATGCCGACACACCCGGCGGCGACGCTGTAGCGCCCGGAGTCGAGGTTGCTCATCGCGACCTTGAAGCCGTCGCCGACCTCCCCGAGCAGCTGGTCGTCGGTGACCTCCACGTCGTCGAGCGAGATGGCAGCCGTGTCGGACCCCCGGAGGCCCAGCTTGTGGTGGATCGGCTGGGGCTGAAAGCCCGGCTGGTCGGTGTCGACCAGGAAACAGGCCAGGCCCCGATGGCCTTTCTCCGGATCGGTCTGGGCGAAGATCAGCGCCACCTTGGCGTGGTTGGCCATCGAGATCCACATCTTGGCGCCGTTTAGTACCCAGCCACCGTCCGTCTTGCGTGCGCGCGTGCGCTGATTCGCGGCGTCGGAGCCGGTATCGGGCTCGGTCAGCCCGAAGCACCCGAGCCACTCGCCCGAGCACAGCTTCGGCAGATACTTCTGCTTCTGCTCCTCGGTGCCCCAGCGCGCAATGCCCGAGCACACCAGCGAGGTCTGCACCGAGACCACGGTTCGCATGGCCGAGTCGCCGCGGCCGATCTCCTCGACGATCAGACCGTAGGTCAGATAGTCCAGCCCGGCGCCGCCGTACTCCCGCGGCACGATCGCCCCGAGGTAGCCCTGATCGGCGATCTTGCCTACCAGCTCGAGGTCGAAATGCTCGTTGCGATCGTTCTCGCGAGCGCGCTCGATGATCTCGTTGTCCGTGAAGTTCCGCGCCGTCTCGCGGACCAGGCGCTGCTCGTCGGTGAGTTCGAAGTCCATGTATCGCCACGCTACAGGACGCTTGTAGCCTGCGAATCGTCATGCCCCCGGAGACCCGCTACGCGCGCAGCGGCGACCTGCACATCGCCTATCAGGTCGTCGGGGATGGTCCCTTCGACCTCGTCTACGTGCCGACCTGGATCTCCCAGGTCGAGCACTACTGGGAGGAACCGTCGATCGCGCGGTACTTCGAGCGGATCGCGTCGTTCTCGCGCCTGATCCTCTTCGACCGGCGCGGCACCGGGCTCTCTGACCCGACCCTGCGAGCGGCCACGCTCGAGGAGCAGATGGACGATGTGGTGGCCGTCATGGACGCCGCCGGTTCCCAGCGGGCCGCGGTTTACGCACAGCTCGATGGCGGCCCGATGGCGGCCCTGTTCGCGGCCACCCATCCCGAGCGTACGGGGGCGCTGATCCTGTACGAGGCGATGCCGCGGATGGCCTGGGCGCCCGATTACGACTGGGCGCTGCGCCGCGAGGAGCGGGCAGCGCATCTCATCGACCAGTGGGGCGACGGCTCGCGGCTGCGGGCCCTGGCGCCGAAGTCGGCCGCCAACCCGCGCTACCTGGAGTGGTTCGCCCGCCTCGAGCGGCTGGCCGCGAGCCCGGGCACGGCCGCGAAGCTCATGATGATGAACGCCGAGGTCGATGTCCGGGCCGTGCTGCCGTCGATCAGCGTCCCCACCCTCGTGCTGCACCGGGCCGATGATCGCCACATCGACATCCGTCACTCGCGCTATCTAGCCGAGCACATTCCCGGCGCCCGGTACGTGGAGCTTCCGGGCGAGGAGGCCATCACCTTCGGGATCGAGACCGAGCCGCTGCTCGATGAGATCGAGGAGTTCCTGACCGGAGCCCGCCACTCCGAGGACTCCGAGCGGATCCTCGCCACAGTGATGTTCTCGGACATCGCCGAGTCCACTCGCCGCGCGGCCGAACTCGGCGACCGCCGCTGGCGCGACCTGATGGAGACCGTGGAGACGGCCGTGGGACGTGAGCTCAGCCGCTTCCGGGGTCGCGCTGTCAAGACGATGGGAGACGGGATGCTTGCCACCTTCGACGGCCCGGCTCGCGCCATCCGCTGCGCCACCGCGATCCGCGAGGCCGCCCGCGCGCAGTTCGGGCTGGAGATCCGCACGGGCCTTCACACCGGCGAGATCGAGCTGATGCGCGACGACGTCGGTGGCATCGCCGTCCATATCGGTGCACGCGTGGAAGCGTGCGCGGAGCCAGGCGAGGTGCTCGTCTCGAGCACGGTCAAGGATCTCGTCGTGGGGTCGGGAATCCTGTTCGAGGACCGCGGCGAGCGCGAGCTGCGGGGCGTCCCCGGTCGCTGGCGGCTCTGGGCGGTGGCGAGCTGATCTGCCGCCGGCCCTGCGCAGAGAACCGCCCCCGCCGCCTCGGCGACGGGGGCGGTTTTCATCCGTCCTAGTGTGCCGGCGGAAGCGACGAAACGGGCGGCAGTGTCACCGTCACGGTGACCGGCGCCGAGGCGCCGCCAACGTTCTCCGGGTCGCCCGGCACGCGGGCGCGGAACGTCTTGGTTCCCGCGTTCCCGAATACCCGTACGAACTGGAACGTCGAGTCAGGACGCACCGTCCCGACGCCGACCGTGTGATAGTCACCGTCGGCTCCGAGGCGCTGCAGGTACACGACGTCACCCGCCTTGTTCGGCGTCACCGTGCCGGTGAAGGTGACCTGCTGGCTTGCCGTCGCCGTCGACGAGCTCGCGGTCAGCGTCACCACGTCCTGGACCCCTTCGAACAGCGCCGCTGTGTGGCGATGCGGAGCCAGCGTCGTCGTGACGACGTACACCGTGTTCTGCACGGGGCTGACGGTGAAGCTGTAGCCACCGTCACCACCGGTCATGCCAGCTGCGTCACAGGTGAACTGCGGTTGGCCCGCCGGCCTGTGACACAGCGTCACGGCTGTGTTCGGCTCCGGATCCTTCGTGCCCGCCTTGTACAGCGTGCCCGAGATCGTCGCCGACTGTCCGTACTGGACCACCGGATCCGAGCTGTTGATCGTGAAGTCGGGCACCTGTGCCTGCTCGATCGTCACGTTCACCGGATCGGACGCGCTGCGGATGTTGCGGCTGTCAGCCCGCAACAGGACGCGAACGGTCCGCTCTCCGGGAATCCGGAAGCGGTGCACGATCGCGTAGTTCGAGCCCGGTCCCAGACGGCCGGAGTCGATGGTGCGCCAGTCGTCCGACGATCCCCTCTGCACCTGGAGGAAGACCCTCTCGAAGGCGTGGTCGGGTGTCACGTGACCGTAGAACAGGATCGGCTGCCTGGTGTCAGCAGACGCCCGGCTGGCATGCAGGCTGACCAACGCGGCAACGCGCTCGTGCACGGTGCGGCTGTGCGTGTTGCCCGGGCCGCGAACGAACCAACTGCGATTCGTGTACACAAGTCCTTCCTCGCGGGTGAACTCGTAGAACCCGAAAGCGTTGGTAGTGGTCTTACCTATCAGCGTGAATCCACGCGACGGATTCACACGGTGATACAGCGAGATCGTCTGCCCCGCGACGCTGCCGCCCTGGAGCTGACCGTAGATCAGCACGCCCTCCCCGGCAATGATGGGGTCCGGCGTGGCATTGATCGTCAACCCGCGGTTGTGATGCGGCGCAGCACTGACTACCCCCGGGCTAGCCGCAACCGCGAACGCGGCTAGCAGCGACCCGAGCATGGCAAGGCGTAGGCGCATGTAACGCCCTCCTTTCCCAGCTACGTAGGTGTACCTCCGCCGGATCCCGGCTCCCACCCGGGCGGTGGCTGTGTACGCCTGCATCAACACCTGGTCGGTGGAGAAAGTTGCGCGTCGCATGTGACGAGCACCTGTCGGGTTGACCGACTGACAACTCGCGGCCCGGGTGCACTGGGTCCAGTCCGTGCTCTGAAGGCGGGTACACTGGCCGCGGTGGACCCGTTCGCCCTTGTGCTGCTCGGTGGCCTGGCGGCGCTGATCCTGTGGATCTGGCTGCTGGGGAAGTTCTACCCGGGCTCAGGGCTCGAGCAGCTCGGCCTGAAGTCTGCGCGGCAGATCACGGAGAACCGCGAGGCGCTCGATGCCGAGGATCTTGACCAGATGCTGGCGGCCCATAACGCACGCCGTCGTCGGCGCGGGGAGGCTGAAGTGACCGTCGCCGACCTGGAGCAGCGCGTCATGGACGACGCCCGCGAGCAGCGCCGCCGCCGCGATGCCTACCTCGCCGACCGCGAGCTCGACCAGCTGCTCGAGGCAACCAACGCCCGTCGACGGGCCCGCGGCGAGCCGGAGCGCTCACGTGAGGACGTCCGCCGCGAGTTCGGCGGCACCTCGAGCCCGCCGGCGCCCGCCGCCCGCCCGGAGCGACCGGCGCCCCCCGCTCAGCCGGAGCGACCGGCGCCCCCCGCGCAGTCGCAGCGACCAGCGCCCCCCGGGAACTGAGCCGCATCCGGCCGCCTTGGCGCGCTGCCTGATCATCGGCTGTGGCTGCCGTGGGGTCACGCTCGGGCGATCGCTCGTGGGCGAAGGGCACGCCGTGCGCGGGACCACGCGGGATCCAGCTCGTGCGCGTGTGCTCGAAGAGGCCGGCATCGAGCCGCACGTCGGCGATCCCGACCGAGTCGCGACGCTGAACCCGGCCCTCGAGCACGTCAGCGTCGTCTGCATCCTGCTCGGGTCCGCCGGCGGAACGCCCGCTCGGCTCGAGGCTCTGCACGGAACCCGATTGGAGATGCTGCTCAGCCGGATCGTCGACACGACGGTGCGCGGCGTTCTCTACGAGGCCTCCGGGAGCGTCGAGTCCACCGTGCTCGCAGGCGGCGCAGCGCGGGTACGTCGAGCCTGCGAGGACTCGCGCATCCCGTACGTCCTGCTCGAGGGTGCGCCCGACCACGGAGGGTGGCTCGAGGCGGCGAAGGCCGGGGTGGGCGGGCTGCTCGGCGCGCGCGATTAGCGCGGCACGCAGCCAGGTCACTCGAAGCGTGGAGGCTCCCAGCCGGGGATGATCTCCGGCAGCCCCGCGCTCACGCAGTCGGTGAACCGCGGCGGCCGCTTCTCCAGAAACGACGTCACGCCTTCGGCGGCGTCCGCCGACTGCCCGCGCGCGAACATCGCGCGCGAGTCCGCGCGATGAGCGGCCATCGGATGTTCGGCGCCGAGCATCCGCCACAGCAACCGGCGCGCGAGGGCGACCGACACCGGCGCGTTGTTCTCCGCGATCTCGCGCGCGAGGCTTCGGGCCGCCTCCAGCAGCTCCTCGCGCGGATGCAGGCTCCGGACGAGTCCCGCCGCCAGCGCGTCGCGGGCCGGGAACACCCGGCCGGTGGCGACCCACTCCATCGCCTGGCTGATGCCAACGAGCCGGGGCAGGAACCAGCTGGAACAGGCTTCGGGCACGATGCCGCGGCGGGCGAAGACGAAGCCGATCCGCGCGTCCTCGGCGGCGAGGCGGATGTCCATGGGCAGGGTCATCGTCGCCCCGACCCCAACCGCGGGACCGTTGATGGCCGCGATCACCGGCTTGGTGCAGTCGAACACGCGCAGCGTGAACTGCCCGCCGTTGTCCCGCGGGACGGCGCCCTCGGCTTCCCGCCGGCGCCAGTCGAAGGTCGCCGCTCCGGCGGCCAGGTCGGCCCCGGCGCAGAAGCCACGGCCGGCTCCGGTGACGATCACGACCCGGACGTCATCGTCGGCGTCGGCACGGTCGAACGCCGCGATCAGCTCGTGGCACATCGTCGCCGTCCAGGCGTTCAGCCGGTCGGGCCGGTTCAGCGTGATCGTGAGGATTCCCTCGCGGAGCTCGGTTGTGATCTGCTCGAACTGCGCATCCGCCGGCGGGCTCATGTCGCTCGTGCTCATAGGAACGGGCCGATCCGGTCGAACAAGTCGGCGAGGATGCGCGCCGTCGCCCCCCAGATGAGGTGGTCGCCGACGACGTAGGTGTCGGTCCGGATCGGCAGGCCACGACGGATCAGGCGTCTGCGCCCGTATCCGGCGAGCAGGTCGGCCAGCGAGAGCTCGAGCACGTCGGCGACCTCGTGGGCGCTCGGCGTCCATGTCCGTCCGGGCTCGATCATCCCGACGAAGGGGTAGACCGCGTAGCCCGTGGCGATCGTGGGCGTGGGCTGCAGCGCGCCGAGTATCTCGACGGCGTCCTGGGGTAGCCCGATCTCCTCCTCAGCCTCCCGCAGGGCGGTGGCAATCAGGTCAGGCTCGCCTTCGTCGTAACGGCCGCCGGGAAACGAGATCTCACCTGGGTGGCGGCGCAGGTCGTCCCGGCGCTTGGTGAACACGGCGTGCATCTGGTCGCCCTGGAGGTAGAGCGGAACGAGCACGGCGGCGTCGGTTCGCCCCCTGACCTCGAGTTGGACGGCCTCCTCGGCTGAGAGCAGCACCCGGCTCACATCGGCCCGGATCGATCCCCCGGCGAGCGCCATCGCATGACTATATTCGCGGGCGTAGAGGCGCCCGCGACCTGTGCCCGCGACCTGTGCCCGCGGGCTCGACTCCGTCAGCGACCCGTCGCTGCGGGCTCGACCAGGTGAATGTGGTCCTCGAAGCTGACCTCACCGTCGAGTGTCCGGTGCACCGGACACTTCGCCGCGATGACCTGGAGACGCTCGATCTGCTCCTCGGTGCAGTCGTTCGGCAGGCGGAAGTCGATGCGGAACTTGGTCGGGCAGCCACGCTCCGCCGGCGTGTACTCGCATTGAACCTCTACCGGCCCCAGGTCCCACCCCTTGCGACGGGCATACATCTCGATCGTGATCGCCGTGCACGAGGCGAGGCTCGCCGCCAGCAGCTCCTGCGGGCTGGGGCCCTCATCGTCGCCGCCCTGGTCGCTCGGCTCGTCGGCAACCAGCTGGTGCTGGCGAATCTCTAGCTGATGGCTGAACGAGTTGTGCGAAGAACGACGAGCTGTTGCCTTCATATGCGGTCCCTTGCAGTCGAAGGAGAGGTCGAGGACATCGTAGCGCCGGTTTGCGGGCTATTCGGCGAGTGAGCTGAAGAGCAACCCGGTTGGCACCTTGGGGAAGAAATAGGTCGACTTCGGGGGCATGCTCTCGCCTGCCGCTGCGACCTCCTGGACTCGCGCCACCGGCGTCGGAGCCATGAAGAAAGCGGCGTCGTATTCGCCTGAGAGGACGAGCTGCAGCGCCTCACCGGCGTCGCGGGCGTAACCGAGCCCGGCCAGGTGGTCGATGTCCTCGTCGCTCATGCCCAGCGCGCCTTTGAGGATCAGGGCCTCGAGCACCGCCGTGTCCAGGCGCCGGTAGGGCTCGGCGTGCCCGGCCAGGGCCGCGTCGGCGATGCCCGGGTCCTTGAGCGTGAGCATGAAGGGCTTCTGGAAGTGGGAGTCGATGTAGCCCACGCGGACATCCGAGCCTTCGGCCGGGGCCAGCGAGGCCGTCTCGGTGAGCGGCTCGATGTCAAAGCTGGCACGAAGCGCCTCCGCCAGGGTCTCGTGCTGGTCGGGGCGCAGTCCGCGAACGAGACGATGGGTGGGGAAGACCGTGAGACCGGGGTCCTGCAGCGAGACCAGGCACATGAGGACGTACCGATGCGGCCCCTCGCCGCCGATCTCATCGGCGTAAACCCGCGCGGTCTCATAGCGGTGGTGGCCGTCGGCGATGAGGAGCTCAGCGTCGGCCAGGGCAGCCTGCACCTGGGCAAGCGCGTCCTGATCCTCGACGCGCCACAGCCGGTTCACCGTGCCGTCCTCGTCATCTAGCTCCGCCCACGGACGATCGTCGAGATGCGGCCTCAGGGCCTCCCAGGCCAGTCCTTGTGGATCGGAGAACAGCGAGAAGATGGGGGAGAGGTTGGCGTGGGTGGCGCGCGTCAGCCTGAGGCGATCCTCCTTGGGACCGGGATGCGTGCGCTCGTGCGGCCGGATTTGCCCCGCGCCGTATTCGGTCACACGCACGCGCGCGAGAAAACCTCGGCGGGTGCGGCTCTGGCCGTCCGGGCCGATGTAGTCCTGCTCCAGCGGCCACAGTGCCGGCGAGTCGTCCTGCACCACGGCGCCTTCCTGCCGCCAGCGGGCGAATTCGGCAGCCGCCTCGGCATAGGGATCCCCGTCGCCATGCGGCAGGTCGACCCGCACCACGTTGTACGGCGAGCGTGCCGTGAGCTCCTGCCGCTGGCCCTCGTCGATCACGTCATACGGCGGCGCGGCCACGTCCTTCAGACCGCCGGTCCTCTCGAGGTCGTAGTGGAGGGCGCGCAGCGGTTGGATCTCGGCCATGGGCGGCGGCGGAGGCTACCCGGTGAGCTGGCCGGGCGTCGTCGAGGAGGCGGCGGGGAGCTCGGGGCGATCGGAGGGGCGCGGGCGATCCGGGTCCGAGCGCTCGGACGATCCGGGCGGTCCCGCGTACCAGGCGCCGCAACGTTACGCGCCAGCGCGCGCGTCGCCATCGCGTAACGTTGCGGCGCTGGGAGAGCCGTAACGTGACAAGAAGCTGACCGCCGGCGTTTGATGTCACGTTACGGCGGTTCCCGCGGGACGCTCATGCTCCGCTACCGAGCGCCCACCCCTGCCCCGCGCCCACCGCGGCCTCTAGACTCGCCCCCGTCACGCGGGGCGTGGCGCAGCCTGGTAGCGCGCCTGCTTTGGGAGCAGGAGGTCCCCGGTTCAAATCCGGGCGCCCCGATCGAAGCCATCCCGCGAGGCGGCCCTCAGCCCCGCCCTCAGCGCGGCTGCGGCAGCCCGCGAAGCAGCCTGGCGAACAGCCCGCGCAGGGTCGCCTTTCCATACGCGTGCGAGCCGTCGTACATCGTCAGTACGGCGATCGAGAGACGAGTGCAACCGCGCGTGAGCAGTGCCACCTGGTGGTCGAGCAAGCCCGTGCCGTAGCCCCACCCGCCCTTGAAGTAGAGGCGCCAGCCGCGCGGGGCGACCTCGCCGACTCCCCAGCGCTGCGAGGGGGTGATGGACGAGAGGAGTCGCATCGCGTAGCCCCGGTGCCGGCGCGCCACGTATCTGTTGATGTGCAGGAAGAACTTGGTCTGGTCGCGGGCGGTGATGTGGGTCTCGCCCCAGATCGGTTCGGGCGCGAAGTGGGTCATCCCGACGCGATGAGCCAGGGCCCACAGCGCGCCGTCACCCACGATGTTTCGGACCTCGGTGGCGGCGGTGTTGTCGGAGCGCGTGATCATCGGATAGAGCAGTGAGGTGTCGCCGTGCTCGAGCGCTCGTCCTGCCACCGACCGTTGATCGAGGTAGGCGACCATCAGCATCGCCTTGACGACGCTGGCCGACCATTCGACGTGGTCGGGCCGGTAGCCATAGAACGCATGCTGGGTCCGGACCGCGAAGGCGATATCGCCGGACCGGTGGTGTGCGTACTCGATCGCCGCCCGCATGTGCGGATGCCAGACCGCGCCGAGCGGGCGCCCGCGTGGAAGCAGGCAAACGCGTGAGGCGCGCGCCTGACCGCCGGTCCCCATCGCGGTCGGCGAGAGGGCAAGGGCAGCCGCCACCGGCACGCCGAACGCTCTCCAGATTCCGCCCCTCGACATCTCTACAGTCTCCCCAGGCCCCCGTAGCTCAGCTGGACAGAGCGCCGGACTTCTAATCCGATGGTCGCAGGTTCGAGTCCTGCCGGGGGCATGGGTGGCGGGTCGCCATCCAGCACGTTCGGGCGCAGCGACGACGCGGGCGCCTCAACCGACGTCGCTGCAGCCTCGCCGGCAAGCCGGCCGCTTGACAACCTACCATCCGTAAGCCTATGCTTACGGTAAGCAATGGCTTACCAGTCCGAGGCATTTGCAGCGCTGGCGGATCCGACGCGGAGGGCGATCTTCGAGCGGCTGGCTGAGCGGCCGTGTCCTGTGGGCGAGCTCGCGAACGATCTGCCAGTCAGCCGTCCGGCCGTCTCGCAGCACCTCAAGGTGCTCAAGGCGGCGGAGCTCGTGTCAGATCACGCCGTCGGGACGCGACGCATCTATCAGCTCGACCCCACAGGGGTCGGGGCGATGCGCGCCTATCTCGATCAGTTCTGGAACCGGTCTTTGGTGGCGTTCAAGCACGCCGCCGAGCAACGAGACGAGGAGGTCAGATGACCACGCAGACAGCGGAGACTTCCGTCCGCACCGCGATTACGGTGCAGGCGCCGATCGAGCGCGCGTTCAGCGTGTTCACCGACGGCATGGCGACCTGGTGGCCGCCCGAGCACCATCTCATCGAGGGCGAGCTGGCGGAGATGGTGTTCGAGCCCCGGGTCGGCGGCCATGTCTACGACCGCACCGTCGATGGGCGCGAGTGTCGGTGGGCTCGCGTCCTCGCGTTCGACCCGCCGCACCGCGTCGTCTTCAGCTGGGACATCAACCTCCGGTGGCAGCTCGAGACCGACCCGGAAAAGACGAGCGAGGTCGAGGTCCGGTTCACCCCCCAGGGGCCCGACCGCACGCGCGTCGAGCTCGAGCATCGGAACATCGACCGCCACGGCGAGGGGTGGGAGCGGATGCGCGACGCGGTTGGCTCACCCGAGGGATGGAACCTGCAGCGTTTCGCCGACGCCGCCGCGGCGGCCTAGGCGTCGGTCTAAGCGGCTCCAGGCGTCGGCTTCCGCGTCCGAGGCTCCCGTGCGCCAACCCCAGAGGGGCGCAGCCGGTAGCTGCGCCCCTCCAGCCCATCCTCAAGTCAGCCGGATGTCAATAGAAGCCGCCGGGCGAGGTGGGCCCAGAGCCCGCCTTCTTGACGGTGATCTTGCGGGACTGCTTCGCCGTGTGGCCGGCGCCGTCGTGGCTGGACGCGGTGGCGACCGGGGTGATCTTTCCATGCTTCAGGAGCTTGCGGCCCTCGGCGTTGAGCTTCACCCTGACCTTCGCCGAGGAGCCCGAGGTGATCGTGAAGCTGGCTGACCCGAGGGACTGAATCTTGCCGCTGACCTTCTTTGCGGTGCGCAGCGAGAGGGTGCCGCCGCAACTGCCACTCGTGCCGGTGGGGCAGCTGACGCTGATCGGGACTACGCCGCTGCCTGACGCCTTGTCGGTCTGAGAGGGCACGCTGGCGCCGGCGAACGCCGCCGCCAAGGCGGCGGCGGGCATGGCCAGGCCCGCGGCAGCAGTGCCGAGGCCGAGGCGGAGTGCCCGATGCGTCGCGCCCGACCTGCCGCGCAATGGCTTCGGTGACTGGGACCTGGACGTAGGGCTCGTCATGTTCCGGCTCCTTTCAAGCATGAGACTCGGCCTATGGTGGCGGTTTTCGCATCGAATCGCGCGGATATGCGTCCGGGTACGGCGTCCGTCCATGCGCGGCTCGCCGCCCCGCGCGGATATCCCGCTAACCCGCGCGGGGGGCTTGAAGTTGCGCCCCGAGCTCAGTCGCTCTTGCGCTCCGCCTTGGCGCGTTCGGCGGCCTCCTTGAGGCGCTGTGCCTCGTCGGTGGCCGTAAACGCGTCCTGCTGCTGCTCGAGCGCCTCGGCGCGCTGCTCGACGGTCTCGAGGCGCTCTTCCCTGGCCCTGGCCTCGATTGCCTCTTCGGTCTGGGCGTTCGCCCGGCGACTGGTGTCGAGGCGCTTGCTCTCGGCCTGGACAGCACGCTGGACCTGCTCATCGCGCTTTCGCGCGGCCTGGCGGCGGCGCGTATTGGCGCGCTGGTTTGCCTGGTCGCGCTGGCGCGTCGCGCGCTTCTGGCGCTGCTCATGACGGACATCGGCCTCGCGTGAGGTCCGCTGCGCACGGCCGCGGAGGCGGACCGCCTCTTCGCGCTTCTCTGCCGCGGTGCGGCGGCGCGAGGCGTCCTCGTGCAGCTGTTCGTCGCCGAGGAGCGAGGCCACCACGCCACGGACGCGGGCGTCGATCCGATCCAGGGCCAGGCGCGCGGTCGGTCCGGCGCCGGTGCCATTGCCCGGCAGCAGGTTGATCGCGCCGTCGAGCGGCAGGCGAACCAGCCTGAGGTAGCTGTCGATCGCGGTACGGGGGATGGCACGGACGTTCATCGGTTCTCCTCTGGGTCGATCTTGTCGGCGGTCGCCTCGGCCTGCTGCGCCTGCTGCTCGAGCCGGATGGCCTGCCTGGCTGCGTCGAGGCGCTCCTGCTCAGCCTGCTCCTCGACCTCTCGCGCCTGTACCTGTTCGGCTTGACGCTGGTTCTCCGCCGCGGCGTCCTCGCGCGCCACCTGGGCACGAGCCTGCTGTTCCCGCTCAACTCGCTCCTGCTCGATCCGCTGCTCGCGCTCCTGCGCGGCGACCTCGTTCTGCAGCCGGCGGCGCTCGATCTCGGCCTCGGTCTGGGCCTCTTCCAGGTTGGCCTCCTGCTGCTGCTGCTTGGCTTCCCGCGCCCGCTCGGCCGCCTCTTCCTGTGCGTCCGCCTGAGCCTGCTGAAGCCGGCCCTCGCGCGCGAGGTCGTCGTTGTCAGTCAGCGCCCCGGCCGCCTCCTTGGCTCTGCCGGCCACCTTGCCGACGAGCCCGCCGGTCGTACGTTCTTGTTCGGACAATTTCCTCACTGCTCCTTTGCCGTCGATCGCTTTTCCCGGGAGCCGCCCGCGGCGTCAGGCACGCGGTCTCCCGCGGGGAGCCGCGCCGCTTCAGTCGCTGTCGGCGCCTACCGGCGCCTCGAGTGAGGCGCCCGCCACCGGAACCGGCTCGAAGTCGAGACCGGAGCACGCGACCTGCGGTCAGCGTGCCAGAGTTGGTTTACCCCAGCCTCGCGCGCCCCCAAACGCACGTTCTCATCTTCAAAGCGCGCCCGGCGCGGGGGACGTCAATGGGCTTGGCGGCGGGCCATCATGCGCTTGCTCACCGGGAGCGCCAGCCACCTGGGCATCCTGCGGTTGGGCGCGAAGGCTGCCCGTACATGGGGCCCTCCCGGAATGGTGGCGATCTTCCCTCGGTCGGCGGCTTCGAGGGCGTCGCGCGCCACCCGTTCGGGCGAGACGAACGTGAAGCCGGGCAGCCGTTCGGCGAAGTAATGGGCGTCGCTGGCCTCCTGGAAGCCTGTCCGGACAGGGCCCGGAGCAACTGCGGTGACCGTGACGCCGTGTTCCTCGACCTCGGCGTGGACTCCTTCTGAGAGCAGCAGGATGTGCCCCTTGGCCGCGGCGTATCCGGCGTTGTAGGGGAGTGGCTGGAATCCCGCTGTGGAGGACATGTTGATGATCGCGCCGCGTCGCCGCTGGACCATGCCAGGCAGGTAGCGGCCCATCAGGTCGACGACGGCTTCGACCAGCAGACGAACCTGTTGGAGCTCGCGCTCCCGCCCTGATTCAGCGAAGGCTTCGTAAACCCCGAAGCCGGCGTTGTTGACGAGGATCTCGACCTCGGCGCCGAGCTCCTCGAGTGCAGAGGCCAGGCGGTCGCGATCCTCGGGCACGGCCAGGTCGGCGGCGATCGGGACTGCCTTCTCGGCCCCGCCGAGCTCTTCGGCGAGCTGCCTGAGCTGATCCTCGCGCCGTGCCACCAGGGCGACGCGGTGCCCACGCTCGCCGAGCTGGCGGGCGAACTGCTCGCCGATGCCGGATGAGGCACCGGTGACCAGCGCGATCGACTCGGGCGAGGGTGGGGGCAGGCTCATGCAGGGCTCCGATCGTCGGGCTTGGCGGTTCAGAAAGACGCGAAGCTACATCCTCGTGGGTGGCGGTCGATCGGGTCAAGCGGCCTCACGGGCCGAGCTTCCGTTGCTAGATTCAGCAGCTCCACGGTGGGCGTAGCTCAGCTGGTAGAGCTCCTGGTTGTGGTCCAGGCGGTCGTGGGTTCGAGTCCCATCGCTCACCCTTCGAAAGGCCCTGGAAAGCAGGGCCTTTCGTTCGGGCGGGAGAGGCTGGTCATCGGCGATTTCGGTGGGGTGGCAACCAAGGTGGCAACACCCGCGCGGCATCACTTATTTTGTTGCGCTGTGCTCAGGACCGCCACAAGCGCCGCAGCGTGTGCGCTTCTCGTCGGTTGCGGTGGATCGGGCACGACAACGACGGTGACGGCGCCGTCGAGCGCACCCCCTGCCCAGACCTCGACCGCGGCTTCGACCACGCCAACCAACAGCGTCAGCCTTCCGCCTTCAAGCAGCTCAACGCAGTGCGCTGAAGAGCACGGCTACGCCGCCGTGCTCTTCTCATCGAAGGACTACAACGTGAACCCGCTATGCCATCAGTGGGAACTGACGAGTGCGCAGAACGGCACGTACTGGGCTCCGACTAACCCCGACCCTTCGGCCTTTCCGCGCGATGCGTCGATCGAATGTGCTTTGACTGAGCCCTCGACGCACTCTGGCGTCGTCGTGTATCAGCTGTCCTCGGCCGTTGGTGATAGCGACGCACAGGCGGCATGCGCGAGCTTGGTGAGCGACGGCTGGCAGCAGCCCGGGTAGGACTCGCGCGAATAGACTCCCGTCGAGGGGCCCGGATGGATAAGCGGGACGCCAGCAAGACATCGAGCAGCCGCGTGGGACTCGGCGTTGCCGCGATTGCCGTGGGGGTGGGTGGCGTCGTTGTCGCTGCAAAAACGCAGCTCACGACCGCGAAACTCCTCGTCGGCGGCTACTACCTGAAGGAGCCGTGGCATAGCTTCGGAGGCGCGTTACCGTGCGAAGAACGAGGGGGGAGCAGCAAGCTTGACGGGCGATCGCGTCCGCTAGCTGACGGGCGGGATGACGCAGTGTCTCCCGCGTCGCGGTAGGCGGTGCTGCCGCTTCGATCGAGAAGCGGTTCGGCTTCGATCGAGAAGCGTTCGCGTCCTAGTGCGCGTTCTCCCGGAAACGTGCAACCGGTGCCTTCGCGTTTCCCGCGGAGACGTCACGGGGTAGGATCGTTGTGGCCTCAGAGCGGGACGAGAGGTATTCGTGTTGCGCCGACGGACAGAAAGATTGGCGGCGTGCTTGATCGCGCTGGCGCTGCTCTCGCCGCGAGCGGCGAAGCGTCAGCTGCTACGCCTCGTCAGGTCGGCAGCCTCAGGTTCACGACGACCGCGCCGAGGACGAGCACCGGCTTTTCGATCAGCGTTCGGTTTCAGAATCCGACAAACGCGACCGAGAAGCCGTACGCGGCGACAACGATGGTGATTCATGGTCCTCGGGGCTCAGTGATTGACACCAGCGTTCCGCCTCAATGCGATGTGCTTGATGCCGAGCTCCTGATCGAGGGTCCCTCATCGTGCCCGGCCGACAGCCAGATTGGCGGTGGGACAGCAGTCAGCGACACCGGAAGCAATAGCGGGCCGTTTCCCCGCTACCAGCACGTCACGGTCACCGACTTCAACACCCAAGGCGGCGAGATTGGATTCGATCGGGACAACGATCCGCCTGGAATCAGGTCTGTGGACCACACGACCTTTCAAGGCACGACTTCTACGTCACACTTCCCGATGTCCCCTGGTTCGCCGCCACCCGACGATTACACAGCGCTGAAGACGCTGCGGCTCTACTTCCCGCCCTACAGCCGTGACGGTCGTGCCTACCACCTCACCCCTCCGAGCTGCCCGTCGGGTGGGTACTGGACCTTCACAGCCGACTTCACCTACAGCGACGGCGTCACTCAGTCCATCGAATCGCACTCGCCCTGCAAGCGCGCACCCTCCCCTGCCAAACATCGTCACCGCAGACGCACACGCCACACGTAGCGCGAGAGGATCACCGGGGCCAAAACCACGCCAGTACTGCTGCTAAGGGCTATTTCCGACACTCTGTGACGGGATCACTCGACGGCGAACGTGGACCCTCCCATCTCAAGAGCAAAGTGTCCCGCGGACGTCCTCATCGGCTGATCTCACCCACCGCCAGTGGTCCGAAGAAGTCGACTATGTGGATCCGCAGCCAATACGAGTACGCCTCCATCGTCGACGGCTTGCGGCCGGCTGCGCGCTTGGCGGCGATCAGCGGCTCGGCCACCTGCGCGAGCGTTCGACGCCGCTCACCGCCGCTCTCTTTGTCTCTGAGCCGCTCACGACGGCGTCGATTCTCCCTCCACCAGGCGGTCGTGGGTTCGAGTCCCATCGCTCACCCCTGAGGGCCGGAGCCGCAGGTCTCCGCCGGGCACAGCGGGGCCGGCCTTCCGGCCGGCCCCGCAGAATCTGTCGAGCCCGCTTCGCCCGCGGCTAGTCGCCCGTCAAGCCACCTGAGGTCAGGCAGTCAGTCCCGGACGGAACCACGCCGACGATTCCCCAGACGCTGCTGGACGCGGTGCTCAGCACAGCCGTGAAATCCGAGAAGTAGAACGGATAAGCGATGGTGCTGAACGCGGAGTTGACGTACGGACCGCCCAGTGAGTTGGACGAGGTCTCATCGGAACCAAAGAAGTAGCCCGACGACTGAGTATGCGCGTCCAGCGTGATCGGGCTGCACGGCCCGCACGAGATCACTTGGGAATCCGTCTCGTCGCCGCACTCACCGCTACTGCTGCTGCCGCTGTTGTACTCCTGAATGGTGAATGCGCCGATTGTGACCGTCTTGGTCTCACCCGGGCGCACGTCTCCGTTGAAGTTGTTGGTGAGTACGCCGTTCCCGAGTGCGTCGGGCCCGCAGGGCCGGCTGGGCCGGGCGGTCCCGCGGGGCCCGTGCGCCCTTGAAGCCACGCGGCCCATGGCGACCGTGCTTGCACTTGCACTTCGTCGGCGCCTGCGCCGTCGTGTGTGCGGATGCAGCGGTGGCTCCTACGCTCAGGCAGCCCGCGAGCAATCCTGAGGTGGCGAGCAGAAGAATCGACCTTCTCATCGACGAATCCCCCTTTTTGTTCGCGCCGACGGCGCCCAAGGAAGGAGAGAATCCTACGTATTAAGGCCCGGGATGGGGCTTTTGCACCGGATCGTTCAGCCCACGCCGTGAGCGACGCACAGACGCTGCAGACGCTCCATGGCCTCGCCGGCCCGGTCGGGCAACGCGGCAAGGGCGTCAGCAGCCAGGCGAAGCTCGTCGATCGTCACCCCCGACGCCTCGAGGGCGAAGCGGCCGAGCCACCGGACAGCGGCGCGGTCATAGCGCTGGGGGTCTCCGCCCCGCAGGACCAGGCAGATCCGCAGCGCGTCGTCGAGGGCGATTCGCGGAAGCTCGAGTGCGGCGGCGGTGACCAGCGCTTCGTTGCCCGTCTCGAGCGCGCGCCTGAAGCGCGCGTACGGAGTCCCGTCGCTCGTCACCGAACATATGTTCGCCTACGGTTCGGACGAAATCCCGCGGTTCGGACGAAGTCAGACGTCGACGCCGAGCGTTCGCGCCGTGCCTGACTTGGGCACTGACGCCTGGTCGGGTGCGGTTCGGAGGAGGTGGTCTCCGACCGTCGAGGTGACGCCGAACCAGTAGCGCTCGTTCTTGTAGTGGTGCAGCCGATGGCCTCGCCAGATCGAGCGGTAGTAGCGCCCCCGCGGGCGGTATGGAGTGTGGATCAGGAAGTGACACCACTCGTAGGAGGCGAGGATCGCGTAGCTGACGAGCAGGCCGGTCGCGGCGTGCGCGATCCGGTCGCCGCCGAGCACGACGTGGATCGGGAACGACATCCCCCACACCGTCAGCGCGATCAGGGGGATGAAGATGAGCACGGCGTAGACCGGGATCAGCACCCCGTCCAGCACCGCCGGCGCCTGGTGATGCGCCCGGTGCTCGCGGGCCGCGAGCAGGTCGTGGCGGCGCCCGGCGATGCGGATCGGCTTGGCGTGCAGCAGATAGACGTGGATCATCCATTCGACCACGGGCGTGGCTCCGATCACGCCCGCCACCACGACGGCGTCGCGCCAGCCATAGCTGCCCAGAGCGAGCCGGAGGGCCAGGGCCGCGAGCATCGCGGCCGCCAGCAGCGGGGGCGTCGGGCGCCGAAGGAACGAACGCCAGCAGTCGCCGAGCGTGAGCTTTCCGGGGTCTCGGCGAGGGATCGAATCGGCCGGTGCCGTCAGGTGATCCGCAGGCCGGTCCACGCCGTCATCGTACTGCCGCTCAAGGCCCCGGTCGACGGCGCTGCGGGGCCGCCCAGCGGGCCGAACCCGGGTCGCACCGACCCGCATCGGGGTAGGCTGAACGGCGGATCGGACCCGGTGAGGCGACGCCTGCCCGGCGCGAGCGCCAGGAGGAGGGAGAGAGGCGTAGGGAGATGGCTGTGAAGCCGGCGGAGCTCGACGCGGAGGTGATCGGGTCGGTCTGCTCGCGCATCCACGAGCGGCTCGCCCGTGGGGATGCGGACCGCTGTGAGGCCTTCGCGCGCCAGTACTACCGATGGGTCCCGGCGGAGGACCTCGCCGAGCGCAGCCCCGACGACCTCTACGGCGCCGCATATGCGCACTGGCAGCTGGCCCAGCAGCGGGCGCCGGGCGAGGCCAAGGTGCGGGCCTACAACCCGGGAGCCGGCAAGGACGGGTGGAGCTCGCCCCACACGGTGCTCGAGGTCGTCAGCGACGACATGCCGTTCATCGTCGACTCGGTGACGATGGATCTCGCCCGGCAGGGCTGCGCGATCGATCTGGTGATCCATCCGGTGATCTGGGTCCGCCGCGACGGCGACGGGCAGGTGACGGACGTGCTCGAGCCCGGATGCGCCGACCCCGAAGCGGTGGCCGAGTCGATCATGCACATCGAGGTGGCACGCCAAGCCGACGGCGCGAGCCTCGAGCGCCTCGGCCAAAGCGTCGAGCGAGTCCTTGAGCAGGTCCGCGTGGCCGTCGAGGACTGGCAGGCCATGCGCGAGCGGGCGAAGGCGCTCGTCGAGGAGCTGGGACAGGCGCCGCCGAACCTGGAGCCGGACGAGCTCGAGGAGGGGCGCGCCTTCCTGCGCTGGGTGGCCGAGGGCAGCTTCACCTTCCTCGGCTACCGGGAATACGAGCTGGTCCGCGACGGCGACGAGCTGGGGCTGAAAGCGCTCGCCGATTCCGGCTTGGGCATCCTGCGCGGCAAGCCGAAGACGCCCTACACGCGGCTCGGCGAACGCGCCACAGCGATCGCGACATCAGCGCATCCGCTGGTCCTGACCAAGGCGAACTCGCGCGCCACGGTGCACCGGCCGGCGTATCTGGACTACATCGGGGTCAAGCGCTTCGACGACCAAGGCGAGGTCGTGGGGGAGTGCCGTTTCCTCGGCCTGTACACGACGGCCGCGTACCGGACCAGCGCGGGCGAGATCCCGATGCTGAGGGGCAAGGTCTCCCGTGTGCTCGAGCGGGCGCAGTTCTCGGCTGACAGCCACGACGCCAAGGCGCTGATCGAGGTGATCGAGTCCTATCCGCGCGACTCCCTCTTCCAGATGGACCCCGACGAGCTGTTCGACGTGGCGGTGGGCATCCTCGGGCTCGGTGAGCGACAGCGGCTGCGGCTGTTCGTCCGCCGCGACCAGCTCGGCCGCTTTGCCGAATGCCTCGTCTGCATCCCGCGCGACCGCTTCAACACCGAGAACCGCGAGCGCGTGGGACGGATCCTGGTCGAGGCGTTCGGCGCCAGTCACCTGGATTGGAGCCTGCAGCTCTCGGAGTCACTGCTCGCGCGCGTGCACTACATCGTCCGCTGCCCGGATGGTGTGCCCGCCGACTACGACGTCTCCGAGCTCGAGGAGCGCCTCGTCGCCGCCACGCGCGCGTGGAGCGACGACCTACGCGATGCGCTGAATGTTCAGCATGACGAGGAGGAGGCGGCCCGTCTCTTCAAGCGATACGAGCACGCTTTCCCGCCCGGCTACCGCTCCGACTGGCGGCCCGGCCAGGCGGTGCAGGACATCGGACAGATCGAGCAGCTCGCCGCTCGCGAGGACCCGATCCTGATGCTCTACCGCTCGCAGGAGAGCGAGAGCGAGGGCGAGACCGAGGGCCAGACCGACGGCGAGGGTGGGGTCGTTCGCTGCAAGCTCTTCAGCTCCGGCGGGGTCTCGCTCTCCGACGTTCTGCCCAAGTTCGAGCACATGGGGGCCAAGGTCGTCGACGAGCGGCCATACGAGGTCTCACCCGCCGAGCGCGATCCGGTGTGGGTCTACGACTTCGGGTTGCGGGCGCCGGCCGAACACGTCGAGCGGGTGCGCGGCATCTTCCAGGAGGCGTTCCTGGGGGTCTGGCGCCGAGAGCTCGAGGACGACGGGCTCAACGGCCTCGTGCTGGCTGCGGCGCTCACCGGCCGCGAGGTGACGGTCGTCCGCGCCGTCGCCAAGTACCTGCGCCAGGGCGGCATCGCATTCTCGGACGCCTATGTCGAGCGAACCCTGCTGGCGCATCCCGCGATCGCCACGATGCTGGTCAAGCTCTTCGCTGCCCGGTTCGACCCCGAGCAGCACGACGAGGAGGCCGCGGAGCGCCTCGGCAGGGAGATCGAGCAGGCGATCGACGAGGTCGAGAGCCTCGACGAGGACCGGATCCTGCGCAGCTTTCTGAACGTGGTCCGGGCGCTGCTGCGCACGAACTTCTTCCGTTCGCGCGACGAACCCCAGGGCGCCACGGCGTGCGTCGCGCTCAAGATCGATCCCACGACACTGCCGTTCCTGCCCCTGCCCCGGCCGCGCTTCGAGATCTTCGTCTACTCACCTCGAGTGGAGGGCGTGCACCTGCGCGGCGGCAAGGTCGCGCGCGGCGGGCTGCGGTGGTCGGACCGGCGCGAGGACTATCGCACCGAGGTGCTCGGCCTGATGAAGGCACAGATGGTCAAGAACGCCCTGATCGTCCCGGTCGGCTCCAAGGGTGGCTTCGTGGTCAAGAACCCGCCGGCCGAGGGCGGCCGCGAGGCGCTGCAGGAGGAGGCGATCGCCTGCTACCGCACGTTCCTGTGCGGGCTGCTCGACATCACCGACAACATCGTCGACGGCGAGGTGGTCACGCCTGACGGCGTGATCCGCTACGACGAGGAGGACCCCTATCTCGTCGTCGCGGCGGACAAGGGGACGGCCTCGTTCTCGGACATCGCCAACGAGATCTCCGAGCGCTACGGGTTTTGGCTGGGCGACGCGTTCGCCTCAGGCGGCTCGCACGGCTACGACCACAAGGAGATGGGGATCACGGCGCGCGGCGCCTGGGAGTCGGTCAAGCGCCACTTCCGCGAGCTGGGCGCCGACATCCAGAGCACCGAGTTCACCGCCGTGGGGATCGGGGACATGTCCGGCGACGTGTTCGGCAACGGCATGCTGCTCTCGCCGCACACCAGGCTCGTGGCGGCGTTCAACCACGCGCATGTGTTCATCGACCCCGACCCCGACCCGCGGAAGAGCTTCGAGGAGCGAAAGCGCCTGTTCGAGTTGGGGCGCTCCTCGTGGGAGGACTACGACGAGTCGGCGATCTCAGAAGGCGGCGGCGTCTACTCGCGCAACACCAAGTCGATCCGCATCTCCGAGCAGGCCCGGGAGGCGATCGGCATCGAAGCCGAGGAGCTCTCTCCGCCCGAGCTGATCCGGGAGATCCTCAAAGCGCCCGTCGATCTGCTCTTCAACGGCGGCATCGGGACCTACGTGAAGGCTTCCGACGAGAGCCACGCCGACGCCGGCGACAAGTCAAACGACATAGTCCGGGTCAACGGTTGCGAGTTGCGCTGCCGCGTGGTGGGCGAGGGCGGCAACCTGGGCTTCACCCAGCGGGGACGCATCGAGTACGCCCTGGGCGGCGGGCGCATCAACACCGACGCGATCGACAACGTCGCCGGCGTCAACTGCTCAGACCACGAGGTCAACATCAAGATCCTCCTCGACTCGCTCGTGGCCGACGGCGAGCTCAGCGAGGAGCAGCGAAACGAGCTGCTGGTCGAGATGACCGACGCCGTCGCCGAGCAGGTGCGCTACGGCAGCTACACGCAGACTCAGGCCGTGAGCCTCGCGCTCGCCCAGGCGGCGCCGATGATCGACGTTCACGATCGCGTGATCCGCCATCTCGAGCAAGTCGCGGGCCTCGACCGCGCGATCGAGTTCCTGCCCAGCGAGGAGGTCCTGAGCGATCGCAAGGGCAACCACCAGGGCCTGGCGGCGCCCGAGCTGGCGGTGCTCATGGCCTACGGCAAGATCCATCTCTACGGACAGCTGCTCGAATCCGACCTGCCCGAGGACGAGTACCTCGGACACGACCTCGAGCGCTACTTCCCCCAGCCGCTGCCCGAGCGCTACGCCGAGCAGATGCGAAGCCACCGGCTGCGCCGGGAGATCATCGCCACGGTGGTGGCCAACCAGCTCGTCGACCGCGCCGGGAGCACCTTCGCGTTCCGCCTGGGCGAGGAGACCGGCGCCCCGGTATCGCTGCTCGCCCGCGGCTACGCCGCTGCGCGCGAGGTGTTCCAGATGCGATCGCTGTGGTCGGACGTCGAGGACCTGGACAACGAGGTGGAGGCCTCCACGCAGCTGAAGATGCTGATCGAGGCCCGGCGCCTGGTCGAGCGGGCCACGCGGTGGCTGGTCCGCGCCTGCGGAGGGGAAATCGAGATCGAGAAGACGATCGACCGCTATGCGGCAGGCGCGAAGATGCTCGCGGGCGCCCTGCCTGACGTCCTGTGCGGCGAGGATCGGGAGGGGTATGAGGCGCGGCTCGCTGAGCTGCGCGAGGCCGGCGCTCCGTCCGGGCTGGCCGAGCGCGTGGCCGCGATGCCTGCCCTGCTCTCGGTGTTTGACATCGTCGAGGTGGCGTCGGCCACCGACCGCGAGGCCGAAGAGGTCATGACCACCTACTTCCGGCTGGGCGCGCGGCTCGATCTCAACTGGCTGCGCGCGCGGATCATCGAATTGCCGCGCGAGAACCGCTGGCAGGCCCTGGCACGCGCCGCGCTGCGCGACGACCTCTACAGCCTGCACCGTGCGTTGACCCAGGAGGTGGTCGAGGGCGGCGAGGCGGGTGGCGACTGCGAGGACGCGATCGAGGCCTGGGAGGAGCGCCACGCGGCACCGCTCGAGCGCTGCCGGGGCATCCTCGGCGACATCAAGGCCTCGCGCACCTACGACACCACCACGCTGCCGGTGGCCCTGCGCGAGGTCCGGAACCTGATCCGCGCCGGTGTGGGAGAGGCCGCCGAAACGAGCCGGCGCGGCGAGCTCAGCTGACGGCGGCCGAGCGGCTGTAGTCGACGGTGCCGTCGGGCGCCTTCCAGGCCACCCGCAGGTTCCCGGCCGCCGGCACCGTGAGGCTCGTGGTGAAGAACCCCTCCGAGCTGCTGGTCTGGACCAGCCCGACGTTCGACCAGGCGCCGCTGCCGCCGCGCTGATACTGGAGCTCAGCCGTCTGGGTGGCGCTGTGGTCGGCCGGGCGCAGCTGACCCCAGACGCTGACGTGGCCGTGGCCTGAGCTGGGCAGCCAGATCGGCAGCCGGTAGGCGTCGTAGGAGGGCTTGTGCTGGCCGCTCACGAACTCGAGGCCGCTCTGGAAGGTGCTCCAGTAGGAGCGACTCCCCGGCCGCGCGCCTGCCCGGGGGTGGTCATCGACGAGCAGGAACTGGGCCAGCGCCCGCACCGAGCGGTCCTTCCAGGTGATGTACTCGGCCTGGTTCAGCCACGTCGCCTGCTGGGAGAGCGAGGTGTGCACGAACGGGTTCGGCGGATTGGTCTTGTAGGCGAATTCGGTCAGGTACATGGGGACGCCGCCGCCCTTCGGCCGGCCGTAGACGCCGAAGGCTCGGTTCAGCGCGGTCTGCAGGCGGCCCAGGTTGGCCAGCGTGATCAGGCTCCGGTTCGACATCACCTTGTTGGGGGGCGTGTCGAACGAGTACGGGTGGTGCGCAAATCCCGTGGCGAACAGACCCGGGTGGGCACGGGCGAAGGCGCTTCGGCTACCCGAGGCGGGACAGCCCACCAGGGTCGCGCTGGTGCCGGTCAGCGGGCGCTGGCCTCCGTTCACGCAGTACAGGGCGTCGACGAACGGGATCGGATAGATCCAGCCGTGGGAGGCGATCTCCCCAACCAGGAAGGCGTCGTGGGTGTGGCCGGTGAGCTGGAAGCCGTGCCAGGCGGCGTCGACGAGCTGGCGGTACATCGCGGGCGCGGTGTAGACCTGGCCATGGCCGGGCACGCTCTTCCATTGCGGGTTCAGCCAGGCGCCCTCGTTGGGCTCGTTCCAGATCCCCCAGTAGCTGACCCGGGGCAGGGGCGCGCTGGCGCCCGGCGGCACGTAGCTGCCGCTGTAGCGGCGGCCGATGGCCTGCACGAACTTCTCGAACTGGGCGGCCGAGGGCTTCTGGGACCAGGGATAGCCCTGCGTCGGCTTGCCCCGCGCCACGGCCCACGCCGGTGCCGGCGGCGTGATCTGGAAGTACACGCTCATGCCGAGGTCCTTGGCCGCGATCACGAGCAGGTCCCATCGCGCCCAGGCGCCCGGCGGATACGCGGCCGGGTTGGTGGCGTCGAAGTGCGGGACGCTCTTCGAGCTCGCGTGCGGAGCGACGAGCGTCCACACGATCGATGCCTTGACCCGGTCGATCCCGAGCGCTTTGAGCTGCTCCATCGTGCTCACGACATGCGAGGGGCTCGAGTAGATCAGCTGCTTGTCGTCCATCAGCAGTGACTGCTCGTTGCCAGAGGCCAGAGCCCGCGCGGGGAGAGCGCAAAGCGCGCAGACGAGCATGCAGGCGGCGAGCGCCGCCCGGATGGACGTGGACCGGAGAGGCATCGAGCGAGACATGGTAGAGACCACGAACACCGCTCCCCGCCATTCGATTCGGTCGCTGCGCAATCCGCCGGCGCGAGTGCCGCGTCTAGCGAGAAACGGGCTCTCGACCGGCCCGCTGCCGGCGCACGGAGCGCCGGTAGGCGGCCAGATCGACGAGTCCCGCGACCAGGAAGGCCAGCGGACCGGTGAGGACCCGGACCGCGATCCGCACCCCAACGTTTTCCAGCCTTCCGCGCACGCCCGGAAGCTACAGTCTGAGCCCGCCATGGCCGTCGCAGTGAAGACCACCGTCACCGAGCTCCCGGAGTCGCGCGTGCGCGTGCAGGCCGAGGTCGCCTCCGAGGAGGTGGAGCGGCGCATCGAGCAGGCGGCCAAGCAGCTCGGGCGCCAGATGCGGATTCCCGGCTTTCGCAAGGGAAAGGTGCCGCCGCCGGTCGTGATCCGCCGTCTCGGCCGCGAGGCGGTGCTCGACGAGGCGCTGCGCAGCTCGCTGGGGGGCTGGTACGCCGACGCCATCGACGGCGCCGGCATCGCCCCGGTCGGCGAGCCGGACCTGGACGTGGGAGAGCTTCCCGCCGCGGGTGAGCCGCTGGCCTTCTCGATCGAGATCGGGGTCAGGCCGCGCGCCCAGCTCGGGGAGTACAAGGGCCTTGAGATCGGGCGTCGCGAGCCTGAGGCGAGCGACGCGGCGGTCGACGAGGAGCTCGAGCGCCTGCGCGAGCGCTTCGCCACGCTCGAGACGGTGCAGCGCGCCGCGCAGGAGGGCGATCATCTCGTGATCGACTACCTGGGCCGCGTGGACGGCGAACCGTTTGAGGGAGGCGAAGGCCGCGACCAGCTGCTCGAGCTCGGTTCGGGCCGGCTGATTCCCGGCTTCGAGGAACAGCTAGCCGGTGCCGCCGCGGGCGAGCAGCGAACGGTCGAGGTGAGCTTTCCCGACGAGTACCCCGGCGGCCTGGGCGGCAAGGCCGCCGCCTTCGAGGTCACGGTCACGGAGGTCAAGGCCAAGCGGCTGCCCGAGCTCGACGACGAGTTCGCCTCGGAGGCGGCGGGCTTCGACAGCCTGGCCGAGCTCCGCGAGGACATCCTTGAGCGCCTGCGCGAAGCCGACGAGCGCGCGATCGAGCGCGAGTACGAGGAGGCGGTGGTCGAGGCGGCAGTAGCCGAGGCGCAGATCGAGATCCCCGACAAGCTCGTCCACGCGCGGGCCCACGAGCTGCTCGAGCAGACGCTTGCCGCGCTCGCGCGCCAGGGGATCTCCAAGGAGGCGTATCTGCGGATCGCCGGCAAGGACGAGGAGACGATCGCCCACGAAGCCGAACCCGATGCCGCCGACGCCCTGCGGCGGGAGGCGGTTCTGGCCGCGGTTGTCGAGGCCGAGCAGCTCGAGCCCGACCAGGAGCGACTGCTCTCCGAGCTCGAGCCGTCGGCCGAGAACGCCGGCACCACGGCGACGAAGCTGCTCGAGCGCCTGGACTCGGGCGGCCGGCTCGAGCGCCTGCGCGAGGACGTGGCCGCGCGGATGGCAATCGAGCTCCTCGTGGCGGAGAGCAAGGCGATCGACGTCGAGCAGGCGAAGGCGCGCAAGAAGCTCTGGACGCCTGGCAAGGAGGCCGGTGAGGCCGGCTCAGGCCAGCTCTGGACGCCCGGAAGCTGAGCGTTCAAACCCCGCTTCATACGGGGTCGGACGCCCCAGACCTATTGCTACATTCGGCAGGAATCCGGGCGTGCAAGCAAAAGAAGCGAGGACCATGAGCCCACTCGTACCGATGGTCGTCGAGCAAACCTCCCGCGGGGAGCGCGCGTTCGACATCTACAGCCGCCTGCTGAACGAGCGGATCATCTTCCTCGGCACCCCCGTGGACGACCAGATCGCCAACCTGATCGTCGCCCAGCTGCTGCACCTGGAGTCCGAGGATCCGGACAAGGACATCTCGATCTACGTCAACTCGCCAGGGGGCTCCGTCTACGCGGGGCTCGCGATCTACGACACGATGCAGTTCATCAAGCCCGACGTGCAGACGATCTGCGTCGGGATCGCCATGTCGATGGGGGCTCTGCTGCTGGCCGGTGGCGCGTCGGGAAAGCGCATGGCCCTGCCCAACGCCAAGATCCTGATTCACCAGGTTTCCTCAGCTTTCCAGGGCCAAGCGACCGATATCGAGATCCACGCTAAAGAGATCATCGATGTGCGCCGACGACTCGATGAGATCATCGCCAAGCACACGGGGCAGGACCTCGAGAAGGTCCGCGCCGACACCGAACGTGACTACTTCATGAGCTCGGAGGAGGCAAAGGAATACGGAATCATCGATCGCGTGATCTCGCAGCACTGAGGGTCTACCCTTAGGCTGCGCTCGCGCGAGCGCCGTAGTTCCGCAGAACAGGAATCGCATGGCCCGTCCGACCGACTCCAACGAGCAGCTTCTCTGCAGCTTCTGCGGAAAGTCCCAGCGCCAGGTCAAGAAGCTGATCGCCGGCCCGGGCGTCTACATCTGCGACGAGTGCATCGATCTCTGTAACGAGATCATCGACGAGGAGCTCACCGCTCCCCCGAGTTTCGACATCGAGAACCTCCCCAAGCCGCGGGAGATCTATGACGTCCTCAACGAATACGTGGTGGGCCAGGAGCAGGCCAAGCGCTCGCTGAGCGTGGCGGTCTACAACCACTACAAGCGCGTGCAGATGATGCAGTCCGAGGAGAACGACATCGAGCTGCAGAAGTCGAACATCCTGCTGCTCGGGCCGACCGGTTGCGGCAAGACGCTGCTCGCCCAGACCCTGGCCAAGATCCTCAACGTCCCCTTCGCCATCGCCGACGCCACCGCGCTCACCGAGGCCGGCTACGTGGGCGAGGACGTGGAGAACATCCTGCTCAAGCTGATCCAGGCCGCCGACTACGACGTCAAGAAGGCCGAGACGGGGATCATCTACATCGACGAGGTGGACAAGATCGCCCGCAAGGCCGACAACCCCTCGATCACGCGCGACGTCTCGGGCGAGGGCGTCCAGCAGGCGCTGCTGAAGATCCTCGAGGGCACGACGGCCAGCGTTCCGCCCCAGGGCGGCCGCAAGCACCCCCACCAGGAGTTCCTCTCGATCGACACCACGAACGTCCTGTTCATCTGCGGCGGCGCTTTCGCCAACCTCGACAAGGTGATCGAGCGGCGGATCGGCCACCAGGGCGTCGGCTTCGGCTCGGTGATCCAGTCCAAGGAGCAGCGCGACACCGGCGAGATCTTCGAGCACTGCCTGCCCGAGGACCTGATCATGTACGGGCTGATCCCCGAGTTCATCGGGCGCCTGCCCGTGATGTCGGCGATCCACCAGCTCTCGCGCGACGAGCTGATGCAGATCCTGACCGAGCCCCGTAACGCGCTCGTCAAGCAGTTCCAGCGCTTCTTCCAGTTCGACGGGATCGAGTTGGTGTTCGCCGACGACGCCCTCACATCGGTCGCCGACAAGGCGCTCGAGCGCGAAACCGGCGCGCGCGGCCTGCGCTCGATCATCGAGGAGGTCCTGCTCGAGGTCCAGTTCGAGCTTCCGTCGCGCCGCGACGTGCAGAAGTGCGTGGTCACGCGGGAGACGATCGAGAAGGCCACGCCGCCCACGCTGGTCACCATGGCCACGCCGGAGGAAGAGGCGGCCTGAATGGCGCCGTTCGGGGGCGCGCATGCGCGCCCCCGCCGGTCGGCGCATGCGCCGACCGGGGCCGGGCCGCATGCGGCCCGGCCTACATAGACTGGTTGCGGTGAGCGAGCTGCAGGCCAAGACCCGCTACGACCCGGCCGAGGTCGAGCCGCGGATCGCGCAGCGGTGGCTCGATTCGGGGATCTTCCACGTCGCGCCCGAGGGCGACCCGAGTGAGAACTACTCGATCGCCATCCCCCCGCCGAACGTGACCGGCTCGCTGCACATGGGCCACGCGTTCCAGGACTCGATCATGGACGCCCTGATCCGCTATCACCGGATGCAGGGCCGGCGCACGAAGTGGATCCTGGGAACCGACCACGCCGGGATTGCCACCCAGACCCAGGTCGAGAACCTGCTGGCCAGCGAGGGGACCAGCCGCCAGGAGCTCGGGCGCGAGGAGTTCGAGCGCCGGGTGTGGCAGTGGCGCGAGGACTACGGCGGGCAGATCATCTCCCAGCTCAAGCGCCTCGGCGCCTCCTGCGACTACGACGACGAGCGCTTCACGCTCGATGAGTCCTATGCGGACGCCGTGCTCCGGGTGTTCGTCGCCCTGTACGAGAAGGGCTACATCTACCGCGACCGCTACATGGTCAACTGGGATCCGGGGACGCGCTCGGCCATCTCGGACCTCGAGGTCGAGGACCGCGAGGTGACCGACACCCTCTACTACGTCGACTACCCGCTGGCCGCTGGCTCGGGGGCGATCACGGTGGCCACGGTCCGCCCCGAGACGATGCTGGCCGACACGGCGATCGCCGTGCACCCCGAGGACGAGCGCTACCGCAGGCTCGTGGGGGAGTCCGCAGTGCTGCCCCTCGTCGGCCGCCGGCTTCGGATCATCGCCGACGAGTACGTCAAGCCGGAGTTCGGCACCGGCGCGCTGAAGATCACCCCGGGCCACGACCCCAACGACTTCGAGATCGGCCGGCGCCATGGCCTGCAGGAGATCAGCGTGATCGGGGAGGACGGCCGGATCACCGAGCCGGCGCCCGAGCGGTTCGTCGGGATGAGCACCGCCGAGGCCCAGGAGGCCGTGGTGGCCGAGCTGCGCGAGCAGGGTCACATCGCGCGCACCGAGCCCTACACGCACACGGTCCCGTTCTCGCACCGCTCGGGTGAGCGGATCGAGCCGCTGATCTCCCTGCAGTGGTTCATGCGCATGGACGAGCTGGCCGCTCCGGCGATCGACGTCGTCCGCAGCGGTCGCGTCCGCTTTCACCCCCAGCGCTGGTCGCGCGTGTACATGGACTGGATGGAGAACATCCGTCCCTGGACGATCTCGCGCCAGCTGTGGTGGGGGCACCAGATCCCCGTCTGGTACCGCGGCGAGGAGGTCTACTGCGGCCTCGAGGCGCCGGACGGCGAGGGATGGGAGCGCGACCCCGACGTGCTCGACACCTGGTTCTCGAGCGCGCTGTGGCCGTTCGTGACGCTCGGCTGGCCCGAGCAGACGCCGGCGCTGCGCGCCTTCTATCCCACCGACGCGCTCGTCACCGCCCGGGACATCATCTTCCTGTGGGTGGCCCGGATGATCATGATGGGTCTCGAGTTCACGGGCGACATCCCGTTCGAGGACGTGCACATCCACGCCGTCATCCAGGCTCCCGACGGCCGCCGGATGTCCAAGTCGCTCGGGACCGGGATCGACCCGCTGGATCTGATCGAGGGCTACGGGGCCGATGGCCTGCGCTGGGGCCTCTTGGCGATGGCCTCGAGCCAGGACGTGCGCTTCTCCGAGGACAAGGTCGCGCAGGGGCAGCAGCTCACGAACAAGCTGTGGAACGCCTCACGGCTGATCCTGCTGCGGATCGACGAGTCCGTACGCCCGGCGATCAATCCCGGCACCGTCGAAGACCGCTGGATCCTCTCGCGGCTGGCACGCGTCGAGGACTCGGTGCGCAGGAGGATCGAGAGCTACGACTTCTCGCACGCCGCGCTCGAGCTCTACGACTTCGTCTACGGCGAGCTGTGCGACTGGTATCTCGAGCTCGTCAAGCCGCGCCTGTACGAAGGCGACGAGCATGCGGCCCAGACGCTGCTGCATGTCCTGAGGCAGACCGTCGCCCTCGCGCACCCGCTCATCCCGTTCGTCACCGAGGAGATCTTCGCGCACATCCCGGGCACCTCCGGCCTGCTCGCCGGCGGGCTCTCAGACGTCGAGAGCGGCGTCGTCGACGAGTCGGCCGAGGTGTCGGTGGCCCAGGTCATCGACGCCGTCCGCGCGCTGCGGGGGTGGCGTGATGAGGCCGGCGTGAAGGCCGGCGCCACGCTGCCCGCCCGGCTCGTGGCTGACGGCTACGCGGCCACGTCCGAGCACGTCGCGCGGCTGGCGCGGGTGTCGTTCTCGAGCGACGGCGGCGATCCCGTGGCCTCGGTTCCCGTGCCCGGCGGCGCCGTGGAGATCCTCGCCAGTGAAGAGCTCGACCAGGAGGCGGCGCAACGCAAGCGCGACGCCCAGCGGGCGCGGCTTCAGACGGAGATCGAGCACTCTGAGAAGAAGCTGGCGAACGAGGGCTTCGTCGCGAAGGCGCCCTCCGCCGTCGTGCAGGCCGAACGCGACAAGCTCGCGCGGGCGCGGGCCGAGCTGGAGGCGCTGTGAGCTGGTCATTGCGCGACGCCGAGCGCTACCTGCTCTCGCTGGAGCTGTTCGGCATGCGCTTCGGCTTGGACCGCATGCGCCGGCTGATGACGGCGCTCGGCCACCCCGAGCGTCGCTTTCAGTCGATTCACGTCGTCGGGACCAACGGCAAGTCCTCGACCGTGAGGATGATCGCGGCGATCCTGTCCCGCCACGGCCTGCGAACGGGCGCCTACTTGTCTCCGCACCTGCTCTCGTTCGCCGAGCGCATCCGGATCGACGACGAAGACCTGCCTGCCGAGGCCTTCGCGGCGGCCATGCAGCGCGCCGCGCACGCCGCGGAGCTGGTCGATCGCTCGCTCGAGGCCGGCGATCGCGTGACCCAGTTCGAGGCCCTGACTGCCGCGGCCTACTGGGAGCTGGCCGATTGCGACGTCGAGGTTGCCGTGATCGAGGCCGGCCTGGGGGGCCGTTACGACGCTACCAACGTGATCCCCTCCCGCGTGCAGGTGCTGACCAGCGTCGGCCTCGAGCACACGCGCTGGCTCGGCCCGACCGTGACCGACATCGCGCGTGAGAAGCTCGACGTGGTCCAGCCGGGCGCGACACTCGTACTGGGGCCGGATCTGCACCCGGATGCCGAGAGAGAGGCGGAGGCGGTGGCGGCGGCGCGCGGCGCGCGGATCGTCCGCGCGGGCCGCGATCCCGGCGCCCCGGTAGCGGCGCTCGGTGCCTTCCAGCGGCGGAACTTCGCGCTCGCCCGCACGGCGGCCGAGGCCTATCTCGGAGAGCTCGATCCTCACGCCGTCGTTGCGGCGGCGGCCGAGGTCCACGTGCCCGGGCGATTGCAGGTCGTGGCCGAGCGGCCGCTCACGCTGCTCGACGGCGCCCACAACCCGGACGGGATGGCGGCGCTGGCCGAGTCGCTGCCCGAGATCGTCGTGAAGTCGCAGACGGGCAAGGGGCGCGTCGTTGCCGTGGTCTCGATCCTCGACGACAAGGACGCCGCCGGGATGCTGCGCGCCCTGCTGCCGGGCTGCGACGCGCTCGTCCTCACGAGCAGTCAGAATCCGCGCGCGTTGCCGCCGCCAACGTTGCAATCGCTCGCCGGTCAGCTCCACGGCCCCTCCTCGGAGATCGTGGGCGCTCCGCACGCCGCGCTGACGCGCGCGCGTGAGCTGGCAGGACCCGACGGCGTCGTGCTCGCCACCGGCTCGATCTACCTGGTGGCGGATCTGCTCGCCCTGCCCGGCGCCCGCCGCGCCTCGATGCTGTGAACGAGCACGATCACCAGCCCGGATTCCTGACCATGATCGGGCTCGTGGCCCTGATCGTCGCCGTCGTGATCCTGGTCTTCTTCGGGATCGGCTACGTCTTCGGGCGACTGTTCCTGTAGACGTTTCGCGCCGATACAACGGGGCGACATGACCTCTGCGACCACTACACTCGCCTGTCAATGCTCTTGATCGGCGTCTTCGGGATCAAGAACGGCACGGTCAATCTCGTCGTCGACCTGCTGATCCTGTTCCTCGTCGTGATGTGGCTGGCGCTGGTCTACTGGACCTACGCCGATGCGCGCAGGCGGATCACCGATCCGATGCTGATCGGGTGCGCCACCGCCGCCTCGCTGTTCCCGTTCGTGGGGACGATCGTCTACATGATCGTCCGCCCGCCCGAGTACCTCGAGGACGTGCGCGAGCGCGAGCTCGAGATGCAGGCGGCCGAGGCGCGGCTGGCCGAGCTCGGCTACCACCTGTGCCCGCACTGCGACTACGAGGTCGAGAAGGACTTCCTGCGCTGCCCGAACTGTCTGCGCAAGCTCAGGGACCCGTGCAAGACGTGCGGCAAGCCGCTGGATCCGATGTGGAAGATCTGCCCGTTCTGCGAGGCAGATGTCAGCGGCGTGAGCACACCGCGCCGCACGCGGCGCCGGGCCAGCGCCGGCTCGGAGCAGCCGGTGGCGGGCACCGCCGCTCTGACGGAGCGGCCGAGCCCCGCCAGCCCCTCGGAGCGCGGCACCACGTCCGCTCCCTGACGGCATCGCAAATCCGCCAACTGATCAAGGGAGGACTCCTGCATGGAGCGCACGCTCATCCTCGTCAAGCCCGACGCTTTCGCGCGCAACCTCAGCGGCGAGATCATCGCCCGCTTCGAGCGCAAGGGGCTTCGCCTGATCGCGCTCAAGCTGATGACGATGACGCGTGAGCTCGCCTCCGAGCACTACGCTGAGCACGAGGGCAAGCCGTTCTACGAGGAGCTCGTGAGCTTCATCACCTCGGGGCCGCTGGTGGCCATGGTCCTCGAGGGCGAGCAGGCCGTCGGCGCCGCTCGCCAGGTCATCGGCGCCACCAACCCCCTCGAGGCAACGACCGGCTCGATCCGCGGCGACTACGCCATCTCCGTGGGGCAGAACATGGTCCACGGCTCGGATTCGGCGGAGTCGGCGCAGCGAGAGGTCGGGCTGTTCTTCCCGGACCTCGGCTGATCCGCCTCGTCCTCGCCTCCCGCTCGCCGCAGCGGCGGGCGATCCTCGAGCAGCTGGGCATCGAGTTCGAGGTCCACGTGCCAGACGTGGAGGAGGTGCAGTTTGGGCCTCCGCACGAGGTGGCGGCGGAGAACGCTCGCCGCAAGGCCGTCGCGGCCGCCGGATCGGTTGCCGCGGACGCACTCGTCCTCGGCGTGGACACGATCGTCTGCCTGGACTCCCGGATCTACGGCAAGCCGGCCGACGAGGAGCAGGCGCGGGAGACGCTGCTCGCCCTCCGCGCCCGCCGCCACGAGGTGATCAGCGGGATCTGCGTGGTGCAGGAGGGCCGGTCCAAGACGGCGTCGGCCCGCACCGGGGTGCAGTTCCGGGCCTTCGAGCCGGCGCTGCTGGACTGGTACCTGGCCAGTGGGGAATGGCGCGAGCGGGCCGGCGGCTATGCGATTCAGGGCCGGGGGGCGGCGCTCGTGTCCCGGATCGAGGGCGACTATTTGGGCGTCGTGGGGCTGCCCGTGAACGCGCTGCTGGAGATGGTTCCCGGCCTGCTGCCGGGGAGCTGAGGTCAGCGGTCGGAGCCACGCTCGCCCGTCCGCGGTTTTCCAGCGATTTCCCGTGGTCGCGCTGGTCCGGACGAGAACGGACGGCCGCCGACGCTTCGGTACACTCGTCCGCGGACGGTGCGGGCAGCCTGGGCGCGGCCCTTCTCATTGGCCCGCCCGCCGCTTCCCCTACCAATCGGTTCGTCTCTTCACCATGGGCTTCTTCACGTACCTGACCGGCTTCGGCGGCCGCGACATGGCCGTGGACCTGGGGACCGCCAACACGCTCGTCTACGTGCGGGGGCGCGGCATCGTGCTCTCCGAGCCGAGCGTCGTGGCGGTCGACTCCCGCACCGGTGAGGTGCACGCCGTGGGAATCGAGGCCAAGCGCATGCTCGGCCGGACCCCGGGCACGATCTCGGCCATCCGCCCGCTCAAGGACGGGGTGATCGCCGACTTCGAGGTCACCGAGGAGATGCTCCGGCACTTCATCCAGAAGGTTCACCAGAACCGGTGGGCCCATCCGCGCGTCGTGGTCTGCGTCCCCAGCGGGGTGACCGGCGTCGAGAAGCGTGCGGTGGAGGAGGCCTGCCTGTCGGCCGGCGCGCGCCAGGCCTACCTGATCGAGGAGCCGATGGCCGCGGCGATCGGCGCTGGGCTTCCGGTCGGCGAGCCCACCGGATCGATGGTCGTCGACATCGGCGGGGGGACGAGCGAGGTGGCGGTGATCTCACTCGGGGGGATCGTCGTCTCGCAGTCGATCCGGGTGGGAGGCGACGAGCTCGACGAGGCGATCATCAACTACGTCAAGCGGGAGTACAAGCTGCTGATCGGCCAGCAGACGGCCGAGGAGGTCAAGCTCGAGATCGGGTCGGCCTTCCCGATGAGCGAGGAGGTCCAGGCCGAGATCCGCGGCCGTGACATGGTCTCGGGCCTGCCCAAGACCGTGGTGCTGACGAGCGAGGAGATCCGCGGCGCGCTCGAGGAGCCCGTCTCGCAGATCATCGATGCGGTCAAGGAGACGCTCGACCGCACCCCGCCCGAGCTGGCCTCGGACATCATGGACCGTGGCATCATGCTGGCGGGAGGGGGTTCGCTGCTCCAGGGACTCGAGGAGCGTCTGCGCCACGAAACGCAGATGCCCGCGCACCTGGCCGAGTCGCCGTTGACCTGCGTCGCCGTCGGCTCGGGGCGTTCGCTGGAGGAGTTCGAAGCGATCCACCGGTCGAGCAAGAATTCACGTAACCGACGCCGTCGCTACTAAGTTCATGTGGCGGACGGCGACGCTTAGAAGTTTGGAGAGAGCGATCTCGTGCATGACAAGCAAGTCCGCCGGCGGCGCGCCGTGCTCGCGCTGCTGGTCGGCATTTCCCTGATCCTGCTGACGGCATACTTCGGCGAGTCGCCGAGCAGCCCGCTGCACACGGTGCAGCGCGGGATCGTCGAGGTGCTCTCCCCGATCCAGGAGGGCGCGAGCAAGGCCCTGAAGCCCGTGCGCGACATCGCGGGCTGGTTCTCGGACACCTTTCACGCCAAGTCCGAGCGCGACCAGCTGCGCAAGGAGGTGCAGACGTTGCGCGTCCAGCTGGCCCAGGCGCAGTCGGCCGAGGCCCAGAATGCGCAGCTGGCCAAGGAGGTCGGACTCGACCAGTCGGGGAGCATCAACTCCTACCGGCCGGTGGCGGCCCGGCTGATCAGCCGTGATCCCACGCTCTGGTTCGCCACGATCGAGGTCGACAAGGGCTCCCAGGACGGCGTCCGCGTCAACGATCCAGTGATCGGCGGCGGCGCGCTGGTCGGCAAGGTCACGACGGTCGCTCCCAACGTCTCGGTCGTCACGCTCATCACCGATCACTCCTTCGCCGTCACCGCTCAGGTGCAGGACGGCGCCGGCGACACCGGCGTGCTCGTCCCCGCGATCGGCAACCCCAACCAGCTGATCCTCCAGTACCTGCCGCGCCGCGCGCCGATCCAGGCCGGCCAGCAGGTCGTGACCGCGGGCTTCAAGTCGGGCGCGCTCGACTCGCTCTTCCCGGCCTCGATTCCGATCGGGCAGGTCTCGAACGCCAATCAGGACACGCTGCTGTCGAACGGCCAGGTCCAGGTCAACCCCGCTGCGGACCTGCGCCACCTCGACGTCGTGCAGATCCTGACCAGCCCCCAGGCCGGGAACCAGCGGGCGCAGCTGCCGTGAACGTCCGGGACGAGTCCTTCCAGCTGCCCCTGCGGCTCGTGCTGCTGGCCTTCGCCACCGTCGTCATCCAGCAGGCGGCGATCTCGCAGATCTCGGTCTTCGGCGTGAGCGCCGATGTCACGCCGCTGGTGGTCATGTCGGTAGGGCTCCTCACCGGGTCGCTGCCCGGCGCGATCACCGGCTTCGGCGTGGGGGTGTTCGTCGACCTGGCGCTCGTCCAGACCCTGGGCGTCACCGCCCTGCTCTACATCGCGATCGGATACTGGTCGGGGCGGCTGCGTGAGCTCCGCGACCCGGCCCATGGCCTCGTGCCGCTCGCCCTCGGGGCAGCCGCGACCGCCTTTGCCGGCCTGGGGATGGCCATCATCCAGTTCCTGCTCGGGGTCGACGCGCCGGTCAGCGTGCTGCTGCTCCAGCAGCTCCTGATCTCGGTGCTCGTCAACACCCTGATCGCGTTGCCGGTGTACGCGCTCGTGCGCAGGATCATCCAGCCCGTCCTGCCCCAGGATCCGAGGCGCCGCCGGCGCCGCGCCTACACCACCGGCGGTCTCAGCCCGCTGCAGAGTCCCTCGCAGCGGCTCGGACAGCTACCCCGGTCCTCGGTGCGCGCGCGATGATCCAGACCCCCGAAGATCGCCGGCCGCCGCTGACCCCGCAGCTTGCCCTGCGCGTGGCCATCCTTGGGAGCTTCGCGCTGGCCATGTTCGCGATCATCTTCTTCCGCCTGTGGTTCCTGCAGGTCCTCTCGGGCGATCAGTACCTGGCTCAGGCGAGCGTCAACCGGGTTCGCAACCTCGCCATTCCCGCGCCTCGAGGCGACATCCTCGACCGCAACGGCAGCCTGCTCGTGACGAGCACCCCGGCGACGGCAGTCCAGCTCTCCCCGCCCGACCTCCCCAGGCGACCTGCCGCCCGGGCCGCGCTCTACCACCGGCTGGCCTTCGTGCTGGGAGTCCCCACCAAGCGCTCCAAGTGCCCGGTCGACGGCCGCGGCGTCCTGCGCCTGGCCCCGATCCCCTGCGCCGTGGCTCAGGAACAGGCCCAGCTGCCCTACGCGAACGTGACCGTCAAGACCGACGTGCCCAAGCAGGTCCTGTGGTACCTCTCCGAGCGTCAGAGCGACTTCCCGGGCGTCGAGGTCCAGCAGGTGTGGCTGCGTAATTACCCCCTGCACACCGTGGCCGCCCAGCTGTTTGGGACCGTCGGGCGCCTCACCGCCGCCGAGACGCACGAGCAGCGCTTCCGCGGGGTCTCGCAGAACGACGTCGTCGGCCAGTCGGGCCTGGAGTGGTACTACGACCGCTACCTGCGCGGGCAGGACGGCGCCGACCGGGTGCAGGTCAACGCGCTCGGCCACTTCACCAGTGACCTCTCGCAGCGCAAGCCGGTGCCCGGTCACACGCTCAAGCTCTCGCTCGACCTGGGGCTCCAGCGGGCCGGCCAGAGCGCGCTTTCCGAGGCCATCGCCGCCAACCCGCCCGCCACCGCCGGGGCCTTCGTGGCGCTCAATCCCCAGAACGGCGAGGTCTACGCGATGGGCTCATCGCCGACCTTCGACCCCAACGTGTTCGCCAAGCCGGTCTCGAAATCGATCTACGACCGGCTCAACAACGCCTCCAGCGGCTATCCGCTCTTCAACCGCGCGATCCAGAGCTCCTATCCCACGGGGTCCACGTTCAAGGGGATCACCGCCACGGCGGCGCTTCAGAGCGGGGCCTGGACCCTCGGCGACGTCTACGACGACACCGGCGTGTACTCAAACGGGCCGGGCGACGTCCGCCACAACGCCGGGCATGCCTCCTACGGCGCGCTCGACATCACCCAGGCCATCAAGGTCTCCTCGGACGACTTCTTCTACAACCTGGGGCGGCTCATGAACAGCAGCGCGCCGCGGGGCGGAGCGTTGCAGCAGTGGGCCCGCGCCTACGGGATCGGGCGCCCGACCGGCATCGACCTCGGCGGCGAGAACCCGGGCATCCTCCCCTCGCCCGAGTGGCGGGCCCACCGAGACAAGATCGAGGTGGAGTGCGAGCACCAGCGCCACATCCCCAGCTGCGGGATCGCCGACGGCCGGCCCTGGTCGGTGGGCGACAACGAGAACCTGGCCGTGGGCCAGGGCGACCTGGAGGCGACGCCCCTGCAGCTCGCCGTGGCCTACTCCTCGATCGCCAACGGCGGCACGGTCGTGCGGCCGCACGTGGGGCTCGAGGTCGACGCCGCCGACGGCACGCTGCTTCAGCGAATCAGCCCGCCGCCGGCGCGCCACATCCACTACGACCCCCAGTACCTCGACGCCATCCGCCTGGGGCTGCATGAGGCGGCCTCCCAGCCCGGAGGAACCTCCGCCGACGTCTTCACCGGCTTCCCGGAGCAGGTCTATGGCAAGACCGGAACCGCCCAGCACGCAGGTCAGGCCGACCAGTCGTGGTATGTCTGCTTTGTGCCGTCATGGGCGACAGGCAAGCCGATCCTCGTCGTGGTCACCGTCGAGCAGGGTGGCTTCGGCGCCCAGGCCGCGGCCCCGGCTGCCCGCCAGATCCTCTCGCAATGGTTCTTCGGCCAGCGTGGCCGATTCGTGGCGGGAGCGTCGAAGACACTATGAGCGTGAGAGCGATTCGCAGCTGACACCGTGAGCGCCACTCCGATCCACACCGCAACCCCGATCCGGACGGCCGAGGAGTCGACCGGGCCGCGGATGCGCGTCCCGTTCCTGATCGACCCGCTGCTCGTCGTGGCCGCCTTGGGGCTTCTCGCCTGCTCGCTGGTGACGCTGAAGGGCGCCACGCGCAATGCGATGCCGGGGCAGCCGCTCTACTACGTCGAGCGGCAGGCCATCTACGCCGCGGTGGGGCTGATGATCGCGGCGATGCTGACCCGGATCGACTACTCGCGCCTGCGCGAGTACCGCTACGGCATGTACGGCCTGCTGATCGTCCTCAACGTGATCGTGTTCGGGATGCCGGTCGTGCGCGGCGCGCACCGCTGGATCCCGCTGCCCTTCTTCCAGGTGCAGTCATCGGAGTTCGGCAAGGTGTTGCTGATCGTTTCGCTCGCCGCCTTCGCGGTCCACCGGGCGCGCCGGCTGCACGAGCGGCGCACGACGGCGCAGATCATGCTGCTGGCCCTGATCCCGGCTCTGATCGTGATTCCGCAGCCGGACCTGGGGACCGGTCTGGTCTACGTCGCGGTCGCGTTCGCGATCCTGTTCGTGGCCGGCACGTCGTGGAAGCAGCTGACGGCGCTGGCGGCGATGTTCGCCGTGTCGGTCACCTTCGTGCTCGCGATCGCCCCTGCCGTCGGCGTGCACGTGCTAAAGCCCTACCAGGTGCAGCGGCTGACCGGCTTTCTCAACCCCTCGCACGATCCTCGCAACCAGACATACAACATCACCGAATCGCTGATCGCGATCGGCTCCGGTCAGAAGACCGGGCGGGGCGTCGCTCACGCGACGCAGACGAGCCTGCACTTCCTGCCCGAGAACCAGACCGACTTCATCTTCTCCGTCGTCGGCGAGACCTACGGTTTCGTGGGTGCTGCCCTCGTACTCTCGCTCTACGCGCTCCTCATCTGGCGCGCTTTACGGATCTTGACCATGGCCAAGAACCTCTTTGGAGCGCTGATCGTGGGCGGGGTCCTGGCCATGATCATGTTCCAGGTCTTCGTCAACGTTGGGATGACGATCGGCATCATGCCGATCACAGGCGTACCACTGCCGTTGATGAGCTACGGCGGCTCCTCCGTGCTCATCACCTTCATCGCGCTCGGGCTCCTGCAGTCGATCCACGTTCAGGCGCGGCTGGCTGCGACCGGAAAAGCCAGGGCGCTGGTCTCATGAGGAGCCCCACTCATCTCGGCCCGCCGCGGCGCATCCACGCGCCCGCGGGCTCACATCTTGCGTCCGAGCGGCCGTTGCGGCGCCGGACGCACCTCACACAAAGGAATCAAGACATTGAAGAAGCAAGTACTAGTGAGCGTCGACCGGGGAGAGACCCGCGTCGCGCTGCTGGAGGCGACCGGAAGCGTCGCCCAGCGCAAGCCCGGCGCGTCCAGAGGACGCGGCCGGCGCCGTAGCAAGATCACGCCGAGCGCCGGCTACTCGGTCGCGGAGCTCTACCTCGAGCGCCGCGGCGCCCGCTCGATCGTCGGCAACATCTACAAGGGCCGCGTCGACAACGTCCTCGCCGGCCTGGAGGCCGCGTTCGTCGACATCGGCCTGGAGAAGAACGGCTTCCTGCACGTCGACGAGATCGTGCTGCCGGGCGTCGAGGCGCCGCGGCGCGGTCGCGGCCAGACGCGCGAGGGCCGCCAGATCACCGACATGCTGAAGCCCGGCCAGGAGATCGTCGTCCAGGTGGTCAAAGACCCCCTGAAGACCAAGGGCGCGCGTCTCTCCATGGACCTGACGATCGCCGGGCGCTACATGGTCTATGCCCCGTTCGGCGAGGGCGTCGGCGTATCGCGTCGTCTCGACGACAAGGAACGCGAGCGCCTGCGCAAGGAGGCGGCCAAGCTCGACCTGCGCGGGGCCGGGGGGATCATTCGCACCGCCGCCCACGGCGCCAAGCGCGCCGACCTGGAGCGGGAGCTCCTCTACCTGTTCAAGCTCAGCGAGGTCCTCCAGAAGCGCGTGGAGGAGAGCCGCGCCCCCTCGCTCGTCTTCCAGGAGGCCGACCTCTCGGTGCGCGTCGTGCGCGACATCTACTCCGACGTGTTCGAGCGCGCCGTCGTCGACGACCCCAAGCAGCACCACCGGCTGGTCTCGTTCTTCTCCCGCACCGCGCCCGAGCTGGTCGAGCACGTGGAGCTGTGGGAGGAGGAGACGCCGCTGTTCGAGGCCTTCGGGGTGGAGGACGTGCTCGCCTCGACGCTGTCGCGCCGGGTCGACCTGCCCAGCGGCGGCTACCTGATGATCGACTACGCCGAGGCGCTGACCGTGATCGACGTCAACTCGGGGTCGTTCATCGGCCGCGGCCGCGGGGCCCGGCTGGAGGACACGATCACCAAGACCAACCTGGAGGCGGCCGACGAGGTCGTGCGCCAGCTGCGGCTGCGCGACATCGGGGGGATCATCGTCATCGACTTCATCGACATGGCTCGCGCGCGCAACCGCGACGCCGTCCTGCGCACGCTGCGCAAGGCGCTCGACGAGGACCGCACGAAGACCTTCGTGGTCGAGATCTCGCCCCTCGGGCTGGTCGAGATGACCCGCCAGAACGTCACCGAGGGCGTGCGCGAGATCATGACCCGGCCCTGCCCCACCTGCGACGGCGAGGGCGTGATCAAGTCCGAGGAGACGATCGCCATCGAGCTCGAGCGCCGAATGCGCGAGGTGGCGTCGCGTAGCAAGTCGGAGGCGATCCTGATCCAGATGAACCCGCGCGTGAGCGCCGAGTTCACCGCCAACGACGGGCGCGTCCTGCACGCAGTGGAGGAGCAGACCGGCAAGTGGTTCGTGTTCGAGGGCTCCGAGGGCCTGCCGCTCGACCACTTCTCCGTGCTGCTCGAGGGCGATCGCTCGGAGGTGCTGGAGCGCGCGCTCCCGTTCCGGGAAGGCGAAGAGGTCCACGTGGAGATCGTCGAGCCCCACATGTACAGCCCCGGAGACGCCGTGGCCAAGATCGACGGCTACATCATCTCGGTCACCGGGGGAACCCCCTACGTGGGCGAGAAGCACCTGGTGCGGATCGAGGAGGCGGGACGCACGTCGGCCCGCGCGTCGCTGATCGACGCCGAGCCCGGCCCCGCGCCCGACGGCCTCGCCCGCGCGGACGGGGCCGATTCCGGCGATGTCCTAGAATCAAAGCCTCGGCGCCGCGGCCGCAGAGGCGGACGGCGCCGTTCCGGCGCAAAGGCCGGTTCCTCGGCTTCGGAGTGAATGCGATGTCCTACGCGATCGTCAAGACAGGCGGCAAGCAGTACCGCGTCGAGCAGGGTCAGACCCTGCTCGTCGAACGCCTGCCCGGCGGCGACGGTGATTCGGTGGCCCTCGAGCCGCTGCTCTTCGTCGACGGGTCGGAGGTCGTGGATGGCGACGGGCTGTCCCGGGTGACCGTGGGGGCGCGGGTCGTGGGGCATGAGCGCGGACCGAAGCTGCGGGTGGTCAAGTTCAAGCCCAAGCGCGGCTACAAGCGCCGCAACGGTCACCGCCAGGAGCTGACCCGGATCGAGGTCACCGAGCTCAAGCTGGGGGCGGGCCGGCGGCGTTCGTCGTCTGGGTCGAAGAAGAAGGCCGAGGAGGGGTCCGGGTCCGGGTCCGGGTCCGGGGCCGGGGCCGAGGAGGCCACCGATGGCTCATAAGAAGGGGCTCGGCTCCTCCCGCAACGGGCGCGACTCGAACGCCAAGCGCCTGGGCGTCAAGGTCTTCGCGGGCCAGACGGTGACCGGCGGCGAGATCATCGTGCGCCAGCGCGGGACCCGCTTCAAGCCCGGCGACGGTGCCGGAATCGGGAAGGACGACACGATCTACGCCCGGGGGGCGGGGATCGTGCAGTTCACGCGCGGCCGGCGCGGACGGGTGATCTCCGTCCTGCCGGGCGACGACGTTTCGTAACACGCGCGTCTTGTTGCGTAACGCGTCGCGGGGGATCGTCCCGGGGCGTGGGCGACGAATGGCGAAATGCGTCAGAGGGGCTGACGGAAAACGCCAAACGTCGCCTGAGTAGGCTCGCTCAGCGCCAGTTCGGACGGGTGAGCCGACGCCAACTGGAGCTGCTCGGCGTCTCGAACGGCACGATCCACAACTGGACCGCCACCTCCTACCTCCACCGCCGCCTCCCGGGCGTCTACGCCGTGGGCCACGCCGGCTCGAGCGTCGAGGCTGAGCTCGCCGAGGCCGTCCTCTACGCCGGGCCGGGCGCGATGCTCAGCCACGTCACCGCGGTCTGGTGGCTCGGGCTGCTCGACCGCCCGCCGCATACGCACCACCTCAGCACCCCGCGGCGCTGCAACTCGCTCCCGGGAGTGATCGTCCACGGCCGCCGTGAGCTCGAGCGAATCTGGCACCGGGAGCTCCCGGCCACGACCGTCTCGCAGGCCCTGCTCGACTTCGCCCTCACCGCCGCCCCGGACCGTCTTCGATTCGCGCTAGCCAACGCCGACTACCGGGGGCTCCTGGACCTCGCGGCGGTGCCGATCGAGGGCCGGCGGGGGGCGGGCAGACTGCGCGACGCCTTGCAGCGTCACCAGCCCCGCCTCGCCCGCACGCGCAGCGAGCTGGAGCGCGCCTTCGTGGCTCTGTGCGAGCGCCACGCGATCCCGCTGCCGGAGCTCAACGTCCACGTCGAGGGCTGGCTCGTCGACGCCCTCTGGTCAGATCAGCGCCTCGTCGTGGAGCTCGACGGACTCCGGGCTCACCGAACCCCGGCCCAGCTCGAACGCGATCACGAGCGCGACCTGAAGCTGCGTGCCGCGGGATTCGTCGTGCTCCGCTACACCTGGCGCCAGGTGACCGAGCACCCTGGCGCCGTGGCCGCCGAGCTAGAAACCGCGCTCAGTTCGGCTGGGCCGTGGGACGTACGAGGATCTCGTTGACGTCCACATGCGGTGGCTGCGAGACCGCGAACATGACGGCGCGGGCGATGTCGTCGGGTTCGAGGGCGTCGCTCGGGCGATTGGAGAAGAACGGCGTGTCGACCATGCCCGGCTCGATGAGCGTGACGCGGACGCCTGACTCGTTCAGCTCCTGGCGCAGCGACTCGCCCATCGCGGTCACCGCCCACTTGGTGGCCGAATAGAGCGACCCCGGCAGGGCGCGGCGTCCAGCCACCGAGCCGGTCAGCAGAAAGTGCCCCCGCGCCTCGCGGACGGCGGGCAGGGCGGCCCGGATCGTCAGCGCGGCGCCATAGACGTTGGTCAGGACCATCGAGCGCCAGTGCTCGGGCGACTCCTCCAGGAAACCGCGCGCGGCGCCGAATCCGGCGTTGGCGAAGGCCACGTCGAGGCGGCCGAAGCGCTCCAGGGCTTCCGCCACCATCGACTCCTGATCGGACCACTCCGTGACGTCGCAGCGGACCACGAGCGCCCGCTCCTCGCCGCCGAGCTCGTCCGCGAGCGAGCGCAGGCGATCCTCGCTGCGGGCGGCCAGCACCAGGCGATAGCCGGCCTGCGCCGCGTGGCGCGCGGTGGCGGCCCCGATTCCGCTCGAGGCGCCCGTGATCAGGAAGACGGGATCCGGCATGCCAGCCTGTAAGCATGCAGGATCGAGCTCGGATCCACGTTCAGGCCGGCGGCGGCGGCGATGGCTGCCTGAGCTTCCGCCGTGAAGCGCATGTGCCCAAGGGCGGTCCCGACGGCGGTGACGGCGGTCGCGGCGGGGATGTCGTGCTGGTCTGCGAGGACTCCCTGCGCGACCTGCAGAGCTTTCGCCGCAAGGCACACTTCAAGGCCCAGCGCGGCGGGCACGGCCAGGGCGCCCTTCGGCACGGCGCCGACGGGCGGACGCTCGAGATCGGCGTGCCGCCTGGAACCGAGGCCGCGATCGACCGCGATGGCACCCGTTACGACCTGGTCCGTCCCGGCCAGCGGGCGCTGATCGCGCGCGGTGGCTCCGGCGGCCGGGGCAACAAGCGCTTCGCCGGGCCAACGCACCAGACGCCACGGTTTGCCGAGCGCGGCCTCGCGGGCGAGGAGACCTGGGTCACGCTGAAGCTCAAGCTGCTGGCCGATGTCGGCTTGGTCGGGCTCCCGAATGCCGGGAAGTCCTCTTTGCTGGCCCGTCTCACGCGCGCTCATCCGAAGGTGGCCGATTACCCCTTCACCACGCTCGAGCCCGTGCTGGGCACCCTGCAGGGCGACGAGCGCGAGCTCGTCATCGCCGACATCCCGGGCCTGATCGAGGGTGCGAGCGAAGGTGTCGGGCTGGGCCACGAGTTCCTGGCCCATGTCGAGCGGACCCGCCTGCTCGTCCACGTCCTGGACCTGAGCCCACTCGACGGCAGCGATCCGGGCGCCAACTACGAGACGGTCGAGCGCGAGCTGCAGGCCCACGACCCGCGCCTGGCCGCCTTGCCGCGCGTGCTCGCCCTTTCCAAGGCCGACCTGGTGGAGCCGGAGCGAACCGCGCGCGAAGCCGGATCCTGGCGGATGCGTCTGGGCGCGGATACGCCGGTGATCGTCACGTCGGCGGTGACGAGGAGCGGCCTGGACGAATTGGCGCGGACGCTGCTTCACCGGGTCCCGCCCATCGCACCCGCCCCGCCGGAGCCGGACGAGCCAGGGCGGGGCCACGCCCCGCCCCCATTGGAAGAGCTGGCGGAGCACCGCGTGTTCCGGCCCGCGGCGGGGCGCTCGTATCGGGTGCAGCGGGTGGGGGAGGGCAGCTACCGGGTCAGCGGCCGCGGGATCGAGCGGCTAGTCGCGCGCTACGACCTCGACAACGAGGACGCCATGGCGCATCTCGAGCGCCGGCTGCGCGGGATCGGCGTGATAGCGGCGCTCGAGGCCGAGGGGTTCGAGGCGGGGGACGACGTGGAGATCGCAGGAATCGCATTCGACCTCGATCCAGAGGTGTAACGTTGCACAGGAGTTCGGGAGAACGAGATGGGGATCAGAGCTCGGATCGTTCGGTGGGTGGCCGCAGCGGCGCTGATGGCGAGCGTGCCCGCGGGCGCGGCGATGGCCGCGCATCACCATCACCATCGCCATCACTCGCGTGGACGCCATTCGGCCCCGCGGGTCCTGCGGGTGGGCACCTACAAGCACATCCGCGGTCAATTTCGCGACGTGCAGGCGGCGGTGAACGCTGCGAAGCCCGGCGACTGGATCCTGATCGCGCCGGGCGACTACCACGAGCGCACAACGACGATCCCAGTCGGCGCGCAGGGCGATGACCGTGCCGGTGCCGGTGTTCTGATCCGGACGCCGGGGCTCTGGCTGCGGGGCATGAACCGCAACCAGGTGTGGATCGACGGGACGAAGCCCGGCTCCCGCCGTTGCAGCTCTGCCGCCGCCGATCAGGACTTCGGCCCGCTGGATTCCGCCAACCAGCCGGGGGGGCGCAACGGCATCCTGATCTACAAAGCCCCTGGCGTGATCGTCGAGAACCTGTCCGTGTGCAACTTCGTCAATGGCGACCACGGGGGAGGCAACGCGGTCTGGTGGGACGGCGGGGCTTCCAGCGGCACCCAGAGCAACATGGGGCGATGGTGGGGCAACTACCTGACCGCGACCTCGTCCTACTTCAAGGACGACAGCTCTCCGTCAGCGGGTTACGGCATCTACTCGTCGAACACCAAAGGCCCGGGCATGGGGGAGTTCGCGCACGACTTTGCGTCCAACATGAACGACTCGGCCTACTACGTCGGCGCCTGCCCGGACTGCAACGTCACGCTCGACGATGTCCACGGTGAGAACGCGCCGCAGGGGTATTCGGGCACGAACTCCGGCGGGCACGTGCTGATCGAGAACTCGGAGTTCGACAACAACGAGACAGGGTTCGCCACCGGCGATCTGAACAACGACGACGCTCCGGGTCCGCAGGACGGCACGTGCCCGGGCGACGCGGTCAATCCCGACGCCCCGAAGGGCATCCAGCGGACCCACGTGTGCTGGGTCTTCATCAACAACTACGTGCACGACAACAACAACCCGAACGTGCCAAGCCAGGGGATCGCCGGGGCAGCTCCGGTCGGGACCGGCATCACGATCTACGGCGGGCGCCACGACGTGTTCACGAACAACCGCATCGTGAACAACGGAGCCTGGGGGATCCTGTTCGTCCCCTTCCCGGATACCGAGCAGCCGCCGCCGGTGGCGCACTGCACCGGTGGCACTGATCTGAGCACGCCGGCCTCGCCGCTCTGTTACTACGACAACTGGGGCAGCGAGTTCGCCGCCAACACCCTCACGCACAACGGCTTCTTCGGAAACTCGACCAACGGCGACATCGCCGAGATCTCGCAAGCAGGTCCCAACTACAACCCGGACAGCAACTGCTTCCACGACAACGTGGACACCACCGGAGCGCTGAGCAGTGATCCGGCGAACATCGACAGCTACCGGAACTGCGGCCACACCTATCCGCCGGCAAACGACCCGGCCCTGCTCGCCCAAGTAGCTTGCGACAGCGGCCTGTTCGGCAGCTGTCCGAACGCGTCGGCGGTGAACTACCCCAAGCCGACGCACGTCGTGCTCAGCATGCCCCGGCCGCAGCCGACGATGCCCCACCCCTGCGCCGGGGTGCCCGCCAATCCCTGGTGTCCCGCCCACACCAGTGCGAAGCACAAGCACAAGCACAAGCGGCGTGTTCACCGCCGCGCCAGTCGTGACCCCGACCACGACGGGGACGTGGACAGCCACGGCAAGGGCTAGCTTCCGAGGCGTCTACGACGCTCTCGGGCCGAGCGCCCTGTAGGATCGCCGCCCGATCGAGAGGAGAGCGGATGCGTCGGCTGGTCGCGGGCATGGTGATGGGAATGGCAGTTCTGGTGCTGGCGGCGCCGGCCAGCGGCCGCGTGCTGCGGGTCGGCACCTACAAGCATCGCCGCGGCCAGTACCGCTCGATCCAGGCGGCGGTCAACGCCGCCCACCCCGGCGACTGGATCCTGATCGGCCCCGGCGACTACAAGACCGCCTCGAGCCTCGCACCGGCGGACGCCAAGGACTCTCCCGCCGCCGTTCTCATCACGACGCCGGGGCTGCGCCTGCGCGGGATGAATCGCAACAGCGTCGTCGTCGACGGCACCAAGCCGGGCAGCGCGAAGTGCAGTAACAGCAAGGCCGATCAGAACTTCGGGCCGAAGGGCGACAGCGGGCCCGACGGCCTCAACGGCGTGATGGTCTGGAAGGCGACCGACGTCTGGGTCCAGAACATCACCACCTGCAACTTCCTGAGCGGTAACGGCGACGCCGGCAACGGCATCTGGTGGAACGGCGGCGACGGCAGCGGCAAGGTCGGGGGCTCGAAGTACTACGGCACCTACCTGACCGCCACGAGCACGTATTTCGATCCGAACGATTCCTCGACGGCGGCCGCGTACGGGATCTTCTCCAGCAACTGGAACGGCGGCACCTGGGATCACGCCTACGCCAGCAACTTCGACGACTCCGGCTTCTACATCGGGGCCTGCCAGCAGGAGTGCAACCAGACGGTGAACCACATCTGGGCCGAGTACAACGCGCTCGGGTACTCGGGCTCCAACTCCGGCGGTCAGCTCGTGGTGGAGAACTCCGAGTTCGACAACAACGAGGACGGCTTCGACACCAACAGCCAGAACGGGGACAACCCGCCTCCGCAGGATGGCGCCTGCCCGGGCAACGCCGTCAGCCCGATCACGCACACCCACTCGTGCTGGGTGTTCATGGACAACTACGTCCACGACAACAACAACCCCAACATCCCCTCGGCCGGTCTCGCCGCCGCGGGACCCGTGGGGACGGGAATCTCGTTGTCCGGCGCGCGCGACGACACGATCATGAACAACCGCTTCGTCCACAACGGCGCCTGGGGCACCATCCTCGTTCCGTTCCCGGACAGCGGCCCGCCCTGTACCGGCGGAACGAACACCGGCGGCCAGGCTTGCGTCTATGACGAGTGGGGCGACGCCGTGATCGGCAACTCGTACAGCGGCAACGGGTTCTACGGCAACCCGACCAACGGCGACATCGCGCTGACCAACACCGAGCCGGGGCCTACCAATTGCTTCAGCGGCAACACCGACACCTCGGGCACGCTCACCACTACTCCGTCGAACGTACAGTCGACCTACCCGACCTGTAACGGGCAGACCGTGCCTCCGAGCGACACCAACCCACAGTCGCTGCAGTTCCTCAGCGAGGTGGGCTGCGATTCGACCCTGTACCTCCCGCTGGCCGGCAAGGTCCCGTGTGCGCCCAATGACCACTACCCGCGCCGGACACAGACCGTCATACACCCGCTCCCTGCCGGCCTGCAGAGCATGCCCAACCCGTGCGCCGGCGTTCCGCACAACCCGTGGTGCCCGGCACACAAGGCCAAGAAGCACAAGAAGCACAACCGCCGTCACCGGCATCACCACCGGCGCCGTCACAAGTACTGAGCGGCAGGCCCCTCCTAAGCTCTGACGACCGTGAGCTGCCTGGTCGTCAAGCTCGGGTCGAGCATCGTCGCCGATGAGGGCGGGAGGGTCCGCCTCGACGTCCTGACCTCGTTGTGCGACCAGCTCGCCGAGCTGCATCGCGCGGGGCGCTCCCCGGTCGTCGTGACCAGCGGAGCCATCGCGCGGGGCATGGCGGCCATGCGCATCCCGCTGCGACCACGGGCGATCGACGAGCTGCAGGCCGCGAGCGCAGTCGGCCAGGGAAAGCTCTACCGGGTCTACGACGAGCTGCTGGCGCAGCGCGGGATGGAGAGCGCCCAGGTGCTGCTGACCTTCTTCGACATGAGCGCGCGCACCCACTACCTGAATGCACGGCAGACGCTGCGCAAGCTGCTCGAGTGGCGGATCGTGCCCGTCATCAACGAGAACGACACAACGACCACCGATGAGATCTCTTTCGGCAACAACGACTTTCTGGCTGCGCAGGTGGCGATCCTGCTCGGCGCCCAGATGCTGGTCCTGCTCACCGATGCCGAGGGCGTGTTCACGGCTGACCCGCGATTGCGTCCGGACGCGCAGCTCGTGGACAGCGTCGAGGAGTTCGAGGCGCTCGAGGGGCTCGACATCGGCCACGCCACCTCGCCGCTGGGCTCGGGCGGTATGCGTTCGAAGGTCGTCGCGGCCGAGATGGCCACCGCGGCCGGCATCCCGACGGTGATCGCCAGCGGCCTGCTGCCGGGAACCGTGCTGGCCGCGGCGGCGGGTGATCCGGTGGGCACGCGCTTTGCCGCTCGCGAAGGCCGCTACTCGAGCTTCAAGCTGTGGCTGAAGTACGCCAAGCCGTCGCGGGGGCGGATCCTGGTGGACGCGGGCGCGGCCAGAGCGCTACGAGAGGGCGGGACGAGCCTGCTGCCCGTCGGCATCGTCGACGTTGCAGGTGAATTCGAGGCCGGCGATGCGGTCGAGGTCGCGCATGACGGCCGGACGGTGGGCAAGGGAATCTGCAACTACTCGGCGACTGAGCTGCGTCGCGTGCGGGGGCTCAAATCGCCAGCGGTCCGCGACCTCATGCCCCGGGCCAGCGAGGAAGCAGTCCACAGGGACTACTTCGTGCTCGCGTAAGCTTTAGCGATGGCCACCACCACGGCTTCGGTCGGGGAGATCTGCCTCGCAGCCAAGCGCGCATCGCGGATTCTCGCCACGCTCGACTCGGCGACCAAGGACGCTGCGCTGGCGGCGATTGCCGACGCTTTGGTGGAGCGCGCGCAGGAGGTCATAGAGGCCAACGCGAGGGACCTCCAGGCCGGACGCGAAGGCGGCCTGTCCGACGCGCTGCTCGACCGCCTGGCACTGGATGAGTCGCGGGTGGAGCAGATGGCTGCCGGCTTGCGCAAGATCGCCTCGCTTCCCGATCCCGTCGGTGAGGTGATCGGCGGCTCGCGGCTCGAGAACGGGCTCGAGCTGCGCAAGGTACGCGTGCCGCTGGGGGTCGTGGCGGTGGTCTACGAGGCGCGGCCGAACGTCACGATCGATGCCGCGGCGCTGTGTCTGAAGTCCGGAAACGCAATCGTGCTGCGCGGCTCGAGCACGGCCGCCCACTCGAACGCCGTGCTCGCGACGGTGGCAGCGCAGGCCGCGACGAGCGTGGGCGTGCCCGAGGGCGCGCTGTCGCTGGTTGCGGGCGGTGGCCGCGAGGAGCTGGCCGAGCTGGCCACGCAGAATGGGCTGATCGACCTGATCGTGCCGCGTGGCGGCGAGGGGCTGAAGGCTGCACTGAAGGGCGTGGCCACGGTCCCCGTGATCTACGCCGCGTCCGGCAACTGCCACGTGTACGTGGACGAGACGGCTGACCTCGAGGCTGCGCAGGCGATCGTCCTGAACGCCAAGCTCCAGCGGCCCGGTGTGTGCAACGCAGCCGAGACACTGCTCGTGCACCGCGCGGTGGCCGACGTTTTCCTTCCGGCGGCACTGAGCGCACTGAGCGACGCGGGCGTCGTCCTGCACGGCGACGAGCGCGCGCGTGCCACGGCTCCGGACGTGGCCATGGATGCCGCCACCGAACGCGACTGGGACACCGAGTACCTGGCGCTCGAGCTCGCGGTCGGGGTCGTCGAGGGCACCGACGAGGCGATTGCCCACATCAACGCGCACGGCAGCAGTCACTCCGAGGCGATCGTCACCCGCGACACCGACTCGGCCATGATGTTCCAGCGCGGGGTCGACGCGGCCTGCGTGTACGTCAACGCCTCGACCCGCTTCACCGACGGATACGAGTTCGGGATGGGAGCCGAGATCGGCAACTCGACGCAGAAGCTCCACGCGCGGGGCCCGATCGGCCTGCGCGAGCTGTGCACGTTCAAGTACCTGGTCGAGGGCGCAGGCCACATTCGCTCCTGAGCCAGCGGTGCGCATCGGCATCCTCGGGGGGACGTTCAACCCGCCACATCTCGGTCACCTCGTCTGCGGCCAGGAGGCGTACGTTCAGCTCGGACTTGACCGCGTCATGCTGATTCCGGCCCGGATACCCCCGCACAAGCCGGTGGACGATGAACCGGGTGTCGGGCACCGGGTCGAGCTCTGCCGGCTGGCCGTCGCCGGAGACGACCGCTTCGAGGTCTCCGACATCGAGGTCGTACGCGACGGCCCGTCGTACACGGTCGATACCCTCCAGGAGCTGACGCGTGATGCACCAGACCACCAGCTCCACCTGATCCTCGGCGCTGACATCGCTGCGGGCCTGGCGCGGTGGCGCCAACCGGAGACGGTGCTCGACCTGGCCAAGGTCGCGGTCGCCGAGCGGCCCGGAACCTCGCGCCAGGCGGTGCAGGATGGACTCCGGCAGGTGCGCGGCGGCGAGCGGGCCGCGTTCTTCGCGATGCCGACGATCGATATCTCCTCGACGGTGGTTCGCCGGCGGGTCCGGACCCGGGAGCCGATCAGGTATCTGGTCCCGGATCGCGTGGCGTCCTACATTGAGGAGCATGGGCTCTACCGAGACGCAAGCTCAGATGACGCCTGAGAAGATCGCCGGCCTGGCGGCCGAGTACGCCGCAGACCGCAAGGCGATCGACGTGGTCGTGCTCGACCTGCGCGCAATGATCGGCTACACGGACTACTTCGTGATCTGCACGGGCCGGACGGACCGCCAGACCAAGGCGATCCACGACGCAATCCATCAGGGGATGAAGTCCGAGCACGGCGTGCTGCCAAGGCGCGTCGAGGGCGTCTCGCAGGCTCGCTGGATCCTGATGGACTACCTGGACGTGATCGTGCACGTGTTCACGCCCGAGACACGCGAGTACTACCGCCTCGAGCAGCTCTGGGGCGAGGCACCGACGCGCTCGTTCGCCGCCGCGTCGGGCTGAGCGGCTAGAGCACGGAGAGCAGCTTCGGGGCGACTTCCTTCTTGCGGCTCATCACCCCCGGCAGCTCGATCACGCTGTCCGCAGGCGTTTGGCCGAAGGTGCGTGCCACGGGCGCGGCGTCGCCGGCCACCAGCAGCTCGGTGCCCTTCTCCAGCACGTCGGTGATCATCAGCGCGTAGAGCTGATAGCCGCCGCGCTCGCGCGCCTCGCGCATCGCCTCCAGCAGCTCGGCCTTGCGGTCGAGCAGGCCGCCGCCCACGACCTCGACCTGCGCGATGCAGATCGTCTGCCCGCCCGTCACCTCGTAGCTCTTCGCGTCCCGGGTGACGATCTCCTGAGCGCTCAGATCCGAGACATCCGCGGTCGACTCGAACATCTCACGCCCGAGCGCCGTGGCATCGACCGCCAGGACACGCTCCAGGTAATGGACGACCGCGTGATCGCGCTCGGTCGTGGTGGGCGAGTTGAGGATGACGGTGTCGGAGAGGACCGCCCCCAGGAGGGCGCCCGCCGTCGGCCGGCTCGGCTCCAACCCGTTCTGGCGAAATCGCTCGACCACCAGCGTCGCGGTCGATCCCACGGGATCGAACGTGGCCCTGACCGGCACCCGGGTCTCGATCGAGCCGATGTGGTGGTGGTCGAGGATCTCGAGGATCTCGGCCTGCTCGACGCCGGGCACGCTCTGCCCCGCCTCGGCGTGGTCCACCAGCACCACCCGCCGCCGCGCCGGGGCCACGAGGTCAGAGCGGGTGAGCAGGCCAACCGGCCGGCGCTGCGCGTCGACCACGATGGCGGCGCCGTAGTGGATCTCCTTGACCTGCTCGGCAACGTCGGCCACCAGGTATTCGGTCGTCACGGTCAGCGGGTCCTTCTCCATGAACGCGCCGCAGGGCGCCGCCAGCGTGATCATCCGGCCGGATACGTAGGAATCGAGCGGTGAGACGACGACAGCGGCGCGGTGTCGCGCGGCGAGCTCGAGCAGCTCTTCGGAGGGCTTGGCGTCGTTGGAGAGCACCAGCAGCGCGGCGCCGCGCTCGATCGCCATCCGCTGGGCGTCCGTGCGGTCGCCGACCACGACGACATCTCCCTCGACGATCCCGCTGGGCGAGCCGACGTCCATCGACTGCACCCACACGCGGCCGTCGAGCTCGGCTTCATCACCGCACACGAGCTCGCCCTCCAGCACGGCCGCGATGGCGCGGATGCTGGTCGGGGCGTCGCGCAACGTCGATGTCTGGCGGCTCTCGCGCACGTAGCGGCGGGCCAGCGCACGCTCGGTGACGACGCCCACGAGACCGCCGGCATCGTCGACGATCGGCACGAGCTCGAGCTGCGCTCTGGCCATCGTCAACCCGGCCGCGCGAATCGGCTCGTGATGACCGATGAGCGGAAAGCTCGTGCGCATGACATCGCACACCCGCAGCATCACGTGGGGGAGGAGGTCCGGTTCGGGCGCGCCGCTACGCTCCAGCACCCACCTGGTCTGGGCCGAGAGCTCGCCCAGGCGAACCGGGACGTAGTCCTCGTGCGGATCGATCCTCCGCTTCAGCTCGGCGTAGCCGATGGCCGATGCGACCGAGTCGGTGTCAGGGTTGCGGTGACCCGTGACGTAGATAGGTGCCACCGACCCGATTATCGTTGCGGCCCGTGAGCCTGTCGAGCCTGCAGCGCGGAGGTCCCTCATCGCGTTCGGCCGACGCTCCCGGGCCTGAGCGGCCGCCCAATCTCGCCCGGGTGCTCGCCGATCTGCGCGCCGAGCGCCGGATCCGCGAACCCCTTCCGCCCGGCGAGCTCAGCTTCAGCCTGATCCGCACGCACCGCTTCCAGCGGGACACGCTGCAGGCACTGCTGGCCTACTACGACCGCTACGGGCCGATCTTCAGCTTCCGCTCGCTGCACCGCCGGATCGTGGCCATGATCGGGCCGGAGGCCAACCACTTCGTCACGGTGAGCGGAGCGGAGAACCTCAGCTGGCGCAAGGGGATGTTCGGTGAGCAGCTGACGCCGTTGATCGGCGATGGGCTGATCACCACCGACTGGGCCTACCACGATCGCGCACGCCGGATCATGATGCCCGCCTTCCATCGCCGGCGGCTGAACGCGGCCGTCGAGGTGATGGTCAGCGAGAGCACGCGCGCGCTGGCGGCCTGGCGGGAGGGAGACGTGGTCGACGTCTACGAGTGGGTGCGCGACCTCGCCATGAGCATCGCGATGCGGGCGCTGATGGGGCTCGACCCCGCGCGAGGCGGCGTCGGCCACGAAGCGGCGGCGCTGTTCGAACGAGCGCTCCGCTTCTACGACACGGAGAGCTGGATGATGCTCCTGCGCGGCCCCGGCACGCCCTGGGCGCGATTGCACTCGACCCGGCGTTCCCTCGATCGGATCATCTACGCCGAGATCGAGCGCCGCCGGGGCGAGGCCGGCCGCCGAACTGACGAGTCGGACGCTTCGCGCGCCGGCGTGGGGGAGGACGTGCTGACGATGCTGCTCGAGGCGCGCGACGAGGAGGGCAACGGCTTCACGGCCGTGGAGCTGCGCGACCAGCTGATGCACCTGCTGTTCGGCGGACACGACACGACGTCGTCGACGCTGTCGTTCCTGATGTACGAATTGAGCCGCCATCCGGAGGTGCTGGAGCGCGTGGTCGAGGAGCAGGACCGGGTGCTGGGTGGCAGCGCGCCGACGGTGGAGGACCTGATGACCGGGCTGCCGTACCTCTCGATGGTGACGGACGAGACGCTTCGCCTGTATCCGCCCGTCTGGTTCGGCCCGCGCCTGAGCGTCAAGCCGTTCGACTTCGGCGGCTACCACGTGCCTGCTGGAGTTCACGTGATCCACTCCTCATGGGTCAGCCACCGGCTGGCAGAGGTGTTCCCCAACCCGGAGGCGTTCATCCCCGAACGCTTCTCGCCTGAGGCGCGGCGCGAGCTTGCGCCGGGTGCGTACATCCCGTTCGGCGGCGGGCAGCGGGTGTGCATCGGCAAGCGCTTCGGCCAGCTCATGGTCAAAGCCGTGGCGACGACGCTGCTTCAGCAATTCTCGTGCGAGCTGCAAGCCGGCTACCGACTGACTGTGGGCAAGCTTCCGACCCTGAGCCCCGAAGGGGGGCTGCCAATGGTGATCCGAAGTCGCGAGCAGAGCCCGCAGACGCGCGCTAGCGTGCGCGCTTAGAGCGCCGCCGGGCGCCGGCGGCTCGCACGACACCGACGAACGGAGAGGGCACCATGCCGGCGGCACCACAGATCCTTCCCACCCAGATCGCCGAGGGCGCCGCGCCCGGGCTGAACTATCGCCTCGAGGGGGAGCTCGTCCCGGTCCTGCACATGACGCTCGACGGGCAGGTGCCCGTGTACTTCGAGCACCACGTGCTGCTGTGGAAGTACCCGAGCCTCCAGATCGGCCTGCACCCGCTGAAGAAGGGTCTGAAGCGGCGGGTGTTCGGCGGTATGCCGCTGCTGCTGCTCGAGGCCCAGTCGGCAGGCGAGCTGGCGTTCAGCCGCGACGCGCCCGGCCACATCGCGGCCCTCCACCTACAGGCGGGGCAGGGGATCGTGGTCCGCGAGCACCAGTTCCTCGCCGCCACCGCGAACGTGCAGTACGACTACAGCCGGATCAAGGGCTTCGCGAACATGATGTACGGCGGCGGGTTCTGGGTCGACGAGTTCTTCGCCGGCGACCAGGAGGGCGTCGTATGGGTGCACGGCTACGGCAACGTGTTCGAGAAGCAGCTCGATCCGGGCGAAACGATCGACATCGAACCCGGGGGGTGGGTCTACCGCGACCACTCGGTCCAGATGTCCCAGGAGATCTACGGCTTCAAGACCGGGTTCCTGGGTGGTGCCGGCAACCTCGTGTTCAACCGCTTCACCGGGCCCGGTCGTGTCGGTCTGCAGAGCGCGTACTACCACCCGCCGGTCGCCGAGGGCGCCGGAGGTAACTCGCAGCGAGGCGGGCGCGACATGATCGGCGGCATCGTCGGCGATCTTCTCGGTAACTGAGGCCCCCGTGGCCTTCGCACCTGGGCATCTGAGCCAGCACCCGCTGCCGCCGGGGATCGTCGGCTCGCTGGGCCTCGGCGGCTACCAGCTGCTGGCCGAGGTGGCGGGGGTGGGCGCCGGTCGCCTGGGCCCGCAGGCCTTCCTGCTCGTGGCTGCCGACCCGGATCCAGGGCTTCCGGATCTGGGAACGCAGATCTCCCTGCACCAGTCCCGCGTGCGCGATGAGGCCGAGGTCTCCGCTTTCACCCAGCTTGCCGCCGAGCTTGGATACATGCGCCTATCCGGTTATCGCCTGGCGCTCGAGCGCGCGGGCCTGCGCAGCAAGATCTCGCTCGTCAACCCGGCGACCGGTGCAGTCGTCCTCACGATCCCCGAGAAGCACCCGGGCCGCCTGTTCAGCGGCGGGGCCGGCGCCTCCCGGCTCGTCTCCGCCGCCCGAGGCCTGCCCCCCGCGGGCCCACCACCGGACACCGCGAACCCCGAGCTGACGCGTCAGGTCCTCCTGGCACTCGCGCTGCGTGACCAGTCGCTCGGAGGCGCCGAGGCGGCCGAGCTTGCCGACCGCGCGCTGGGGCTGACGCAGGACAACCGTGCCCTCGATCCTCCGGCTGCACTCGAGGCGGCAAAGCGGGGAGAGGGGTAGGGGCGTTCGCCCGGACACTCACGGGGCGGCTGTGAGCGAGTGGAGCTGAGGGGACTCGAACCCCTGACCTCCGCGCTGCCAGCGCGGCGCTCTGGCCAACTGAGCTACAGCCCCGTCGAAGTCGTCAGCAAGCGTAGTACATGCCAACTGCCGGTTACGCGCGGCAGCGAGCGCAGGTGACGGTGGCGAAGCCCTACCCGGGCGGAATGAACTCCGGCACGTCGAGGGCACCGTCTCCGTCGTCGCCGGCCGGCTCAGGTCGACCGCGCCGCCGCCGCGAAGCGGGCTCTGTCGAGCGATCGTCGCCTGACGTGGAGGGAGCGCCGCGCGTGGGGGCGACCTCTCTCTCGAGTCGCTCCAGCCGTTTGATGAGATCGGTGTGGATGGTCCGCACATCACGGATCAGGCGTTCCGCGTTTGCGCGCAGCACCTCGCCCATCTCACGGAGGTCGCCGGCCACCTCGAGGCCCTCGGTACGTACGTCGTTGGCCGTCGACCGGGCTTCGCGCAGGAAATCCTCGGACTTCGTGCGCGCCTCCTCACGTGCGGCCTCGGCGGCCTCGTTCGCCGCCTTGGTCACACTGTCCGCGTTCTCATGCGCGCGGGCGACGATGGCCAGCGCCTCGCTCGTTGCCTCGCTCACCGCCCTCTCGGCCTCGGCGCGGGCCTGACCGAGGATCTCGGCCGCTTCCTCTTCGCCGGCGCGCACACGGTTCTCCGCCGCGCGCTCGCCCTCGGCAATGCGGTCGCGGACGCGCTCCTCCGTCTGCTCGAGCATCCGCTGAGCGGACTGCTCCGCGGCTCCGACGATCGTCGCCACGCGGTCCGCCGCCGTCGTGGCGGAACGAGCCGATGGGCTCGCAGGCGTCTGTGCCGAACTGTCAGCCACGGACGGATGGTAAAGCGGCTCGCCGCAGCAAACGCAAGAAACGCACCGGAATGCGGAGAGATCGACGGGGTGCGTGCCCCCGTCAGGGACCCCGCCGATCTCCAAGTAACCTGCACGCGGATGTCAGAGCGGCGTTACGACCCGGCCCAGATCGAGCCGAAGTGGCAGGACGTCTGGGCGCGAGAACGGACCTGGGAGGTCTCGAACGACGTTCAGGAAGCAGACGGCGCGGAGAAGTCCTACGTCTTGGAGATGCTGCCCTACCCGAGCGGCGAGCCGCACATCGGGCACCTGAGGAACTACGCGCTCGGGGATGCGATCGCACATTTCCACAGGCGGATCGGCCGCCGCGTGCTGCACCCAATGGGCTACGACGCGTTCGGGCTGCCGGCGGAGAACTACGCAATCAAGACCGGGGTGCCCCCCCGTCGCTCCGTCGACGAGTCGATCGCCGCGTTCCAGGCCGCGTTTCGCTCGTGGGGGATCTCGATCGACTGGTCACGCGAGGTCGCGACCCATGAGCCGGACTATTACCGCTGGACACAGTGGATCTTCCTGCAGTTGTTCGAACGCGGCCTGGCCTACCGCAAGGAGGCCGCGGTCAAGTGGTGCCCCAACGACGCCACTGTGCTGGCCAACGAGCAGGTAGTGGACGGTCACTGCGAGCGCTGCGGCGCAGAGGTGGAGCTGCGCCAGCTCGAGCAGTGGTTCTTCCGCATCACCGACTACGCCGATCGCCTGCTCGACCACCTCGACGCAATCGATTGGCCCGAGCACGTGAAGGCGATGCAGCGCAACTGGATCGGCCGCAGCGAAGGCGCGGAGGTCACCTTCCGCTGCCAGGAGCTGGGCATCGACTACCCGGTCTTCACTACCCGCCCCGACACGTTGTTCGGGGCGACGTTCTTCGTCATGGCGCCCGAGCATCCCGATGTCTTCCGCCTGGTCGAGGGGACTGCCCACGAGCGGGAGGTGCACGAGTACGTCAACCGCGCGCTGACGGAGTCGGCCGAGGAGCGCGGTGCGGCCGAGAAGCCGAAGACCGGCGTGCCGCTGGGCCGCACCGTCACCAATCCCGTCAACGGCGAGGAGTTGCCGATGTTCGTCGCTGACTACGTCCTGATGGAGTACGGGACCGGGGCGATCATGGCGGTCCCCGCCCATGACGAGCGCGACTTCGCGTTCGCGCGCGCGTATGACCTGCCGATCCGGCGCGTGATCGAGGCTCCCGGCGACGACGAGCTGCCGTACACGGGTGACGGGCCGATGACCCAATCGGGTCCTGAGTTCGACGGCATGGGCAACCGGGAGGCCTATCAGGCAATCGTCGACTGGCTAGACCGGGAGGGCAAGGGACATCCCTCGGTCAACTACAAGCTGCGCGACTGGCTGGTCTCCCGTCAGCGCTACTGGGGCTGCCCGATCCCCATCGTGTACTGCGAGCGCTGCGGGATGGTGCCGGTCGCCGAGGACCAGCTTCCCGTCGAGCTTCCTGACATCGAGGACTACCAGCCCAAGGGCCGCTCGCCACTCGCGGCGGCCGAGGACTGGGTCCGGACGAGATGTCCCAGCTGCAACGGAGAGGCCCGCCGCGAGACCGACACGATGGACACCTTCGTCGACTCGAGCTGGTACTTCCTGCGCTACTGCGATGCGCGTAACGACTACGCGGCGTGGGACCGGCAGGTGCTGCGAGCCTGGATGCCGGTCGACCAGTACATCGGCGGGGTGGAGCACGCGATCCTGCACCTGATGTACGCGCGCTTCTTCGTCAAGGCGCTTGCGGACATGGAGCTGCTCGACGTCCAGGAGCCCTTCCAGGCGCTGTTCACCCAGGGGATGATCCTGGGGCCCGACGGCCAGAAGATGTCGAAGTCGCGCGGCAACGTGATCAGCCCGACGCCGATCGTCGAGCGGTTCGGCGCCGACGCGGCACGCGTCTACATCCTGTTCATCGGTCCACCAGACCAGGACGCGGCTTGGTCTGAGACCTCGCTGGAAGGTGTCCACCGTTTCCTGGCCCGGCTGTGGCGGCTGGGCGACGAGCTGGCCAGCGGCGAGGCTGAAGCGCTGGAGGCGCCGCTCGAGGCCGCCGGCGACGACCTGACTCTCGTCCGCAAGGCCAATTGGGCCATCGACAAGGTGACCGGCGACATGAGCGGCCGGTTCGCCTTCAACACCGCGATCGCCGCGATCATGGAGCTGGTCAACGAGATCTATCGTCATCCCGGCGCGAGCCTCGAGACACGGCGGTTTGCCACCGCCACGGCAGCCTCACTCGTGTTCCCGTTCGCCCCGCACGTGGGGGCCGAGGTCTACGAGCGCCTGACCGGCCGGCGGGTGTGGGAGGAGCCCTGGCCCGACGCCGATCCGGCGATGCTCCAGACCGACACCTTCGAGCTCGTCTGCCAGGTCAACGGCAAGGTCCGCGACCGCGTGACCGCGCCGACCGGCGCCGCGGGCGAGGAACTCCAGGAGCTCTGCCGGCAGACGCGTGGGGTCCAAGCGCACCTGGACGGGCACGAGATCGCCAACGTGGTCGTCGTGCCCGACAAGCTGGTCAACTTCGTCGTCCGCTAGCGGTGGCGTCCGGGACGCCGTACGTGGCTGTCGTCGGTCCCGGCGAGGCTGCGGGTGACGAGCTCGCGGCAGCCGAGCGGATCGGCCGGGGCCTGGCCGCCGGCGGCGCCACGGTGATCTGTGGTGGGCTGGGCGGCGTGATGGAAGCTGCTTGTCGCGGCGCACGGAGTGCGGAGGGCGTGACGATCGGGCTGCTGCCGGGTCTCGACCGCCGAAGCGCAAACCGCTGGGTCCTCGTAGCCATCCCCACCGGGCTCGGCGAGCTTCGCAACGGCCTCATCGTGCGTGCCGCCGACGTCGTCGTCGCGGTGGGCGGGTCACACGGCACGCTGTCCGAGATCGCGCTGGCGCTGAAGACGGGCGTCCCAGTCTTGGGGCTTCAGACGTGGGCGCTCGACGGCATAGAGGCAGCGCCTGATCCTGAGAGCGCGGTCGCTCGCAGCCTCGAGCTCGCGGCGCAGTCGGCTGCAGTCGGGCGGCGAACCTAGACTGCGTCCGGTGTCGGCGTTCAAGCCCGCCTATCTGATCCACGGCGATGATCACGGGCGCATAAGCGAGCGCCGCAGCCGCCTGCGCTCGCTGGCCGAGGCCCAGAGCGGCGCGCAGGGCCTCGAGATCCTCGAAGGTGAGACCGGCACGCCGGATTCCGTGGCCGCCGCGCTGCGTGCCATGACGTTCGCGTTCGGGCGCCGGTTCATCGTCGTCGATGGCGTCGAGCGCTGGAAGGACAAGGAGCTCGATGACCTCGAAGCGGCGCTGTCGGACATGCCGCCTGAGACGACGATTGCCTTCTTCGCGCGGGAGGACAGTCGCGCCAAGGTGCCGACGCGTCTGCAAGGGGCGGTGAAGAAGGCCGGCGGTGACATCAGCGCCGAGGAGAGCGTCAAGCCGTGGGAGCTTCCGAAATGGGTGATCGCGCGGGCCCGCGAGCGCGGAGTGGAGCTCGAAGGCGACGCAGCGCGGGCGCTGGTGCGTCACGTGGGCGACCGCCAGCAGCGGTTGCTGCGCGAGCTCGAGAAGCTCGCGTTGTGCGTCGAGCCCGGGACGATCCTCGACGTGGCCGCCGTCGAAGAGCTGACGGCTCCCTCCTCGGAGCGACGTGCGTGGTCGCTCGCCGACGCGTTGGTCGCCGGTGAGGTCGCGGCGGCGATCCGGCTGTACCTCGCGCTTCGGGCCCAGGGCGAGCGCGTCCCGGGCCTCATGTACTGGATGGCGCAGCGCATCCGGACCGCCCACGAGATAGCGCAGGCGCTCGACGCCGGCGAGCCCGCGGCGCAGATCAAGCGCCGGCTGCGGATGCCCTCACGCGCCGCCGACGCCCTGATCGAGGACGCGCGCGGCACCGGTGCCGACCGGCTGCGCCGGGCGCTCGAGGAGGTCGCCGATCTGGAGCTGGCGTCCCGGGGCGGGGGGCCGGGCGGAGCCGGTGAGGACACGGCGGCGCTCCTGGCGATTCACCGGATCGCGGCGTAGAGCGATCGCGGCGGCCGACCCCCGCGCAGAGCGATCGCGGCGGGCGACCGCGGCTCGCGGCGCGCCCTACCCGCCGTCAGCGCCGCTGATCGCCTGGGGCACGCTGCCGTAAACCGTCTTCAGCCAGATCGTCAGCAGGACGTCGATCACCTCGTCGGGCGCGACGGCGGGCGGGTCGCCGGCCAGGGCGGTGTACATCACGCGCTCGTTCATGTGGATGAGCGCGATCGCGAGCTCGCGTGCCGGCGTCCCCGCGGGCGCGGCACCGCGCTCGCGCTCGAGGTCGATCATCGTCGCCGTATAGCGGACCCATTCCTCCATCACCTGACCCCAGAGCACGCGAACCTCAGGGTTGGTGGCGCGTGCCTCGGCACCGGCCAGCGTCACCGCGCGGTGGCGGCCGAAGGCGTCGAAGAAGGCGGTGATCGCCTCGCGGCAGCCGCCGGCTGGATCCTCGGTGAAGCGCTGCACGGCGGCGTCGCGCGCCACGTTGGCCTCGCTGATGACGCGGTCGAGCAGCGTGAGGAGCACGGCTTCCTTGGACGGGAAGTAGAAGTAGAAGGTGGGCCGGGAGATGCCCGCTCCACGCGCCAGGTCGTCGATCGAGATCTCGTGAAACGGACGGCTCTCGAGCAGGCGCTCGGCGGACTCGAGGATCCCGCGCTCGCGGTCATCGCCCCGGGCGCGGCGCTCACGTCGCCCTCGGACCGGCAGCTGGACCGGCACCACCGGGATCTGTTCGACCGATTGCTCCACGAGACCTATTTTACACGCCGTCGAGGATTGTCAACTACCTGTTGACAAACTCGACACTACGTTGATACGTTCCGCTCCATGAACTCAGAGCACTTCGACGTCCTGATCGTCGGGGCCGGGCTGTCGGGGATCGGCGCCGCGTCCCGGCTGCGCCAGCGCTACCCCGAGAAGACCTTCACGATCCTCGAGTCCCGCGATGCCATCGGAGGCACATGGGATCTCTTCCGCTACCCGGGGATCCGATCGGACTCCGACATGTTCACGCTCGGCTACGACTTCAAGCCGTGGACCGACGGCCAGGCGATCGCGGACGGCGAGTCGATCCGGGCCTACATCCGTGAGACCGCCCGCGAGTACGACATCGAGAAGGAGATCCGCTTCGGTCATCGCGTCGCGCGCGTCAGCTGGTCAACCGAGCGCTCGGGCTGGACGGTCGAGGCTCAGCAGACCTCCACCGGGGAGACGGTCCGCCTCACCTGCGACTTCCTCTACATGTGCAGCGGCTACTACCGCTATGACGAGGGCTACTGCCCGCAGTTCGAGGGGATAGAGCGCTTCCAGGGTCACATCGTGCATCCCCAGCACTGGCCCGAGGATCTCGATTACACGGGCAAACGCGTCGTCGTGATCGGCAGCGGGGCCACCGCCGTGACGCTCGTCCCGGCCATGGCCGACCGGGCGGCCCACGTGACGATGCTCCAGCGCTCTCCTACCTACATCGTCTCGCTGCCCGGCCGCGATCCGCTGGCCGACGTGCTGCGCGGCCGGCTTCCGGACCGCGTCTCCTACGCGATCGTGCGCTGGAAGAACGTCCTTCTGCAGATGCTGAGCTACCAGCTGAGCCGCCGCCGGCCACAGCTGATGAAGGCCATCCTGCGTCGCGGCATCAGCGGGAGCCTGCCGCCCGGCTACGACATCGACACCCACTTCAAGCCGAGCTACCAGCCCTGGGACCAGCGCTTGTGCCTCGTGCCCGACGGCGACCTGTTCGAGGTGCTCCGGGACGGCTCTGCCTCGATCGTCACCGACCGGATTCAAAGGTTCACCGAGAACGGCATCCTGCTGGAGTCGGGCCAGGAGCTCGAGGCCGACGTGATCATCACGGCCACCGGCCTGAACCTCCAGCTCCTGGGGGGCATGTCGGTCGAGGTCGACGGCAAGGACGTCGACCCGGCCGAGACCGTCGTCTACAAGGGCGCGATGGCCAGCGGCGTCCCCAACATGGCCATGGCGCTCGGCTACACCAACGCCTCGTGGACGCTCAAAGCCGACCTGGTGAGCGACTACGTCTGCCGCCTGCTCAAGTACATGGACGAGCACGGGTACACGAAGTGCACGCCCGTCGAGCCCCCGGCTGACGTGCCGCGCTCGCCGGCTCTCGACCTCAAGTCCGGCTATGTGCTGCGTTCGATCGCGTCATTGCCCAAGCAGGTCGACAAGGCGCCGTGGCGACTCCACCAGAACTACGCGCTGGACATCCGGCTGTTCAGGCACAGCCCGATCGACGACGCCGGGCTCGTGTTCGAGGCCGCTCCCGCGCGGGCGCGCGATCCGGAACTGATCGCGGCCTAGGCGCCGCGACGCACGCGCGCGGCTCGCGACTTCTTGCGAGCGCCCGTGTTGCGGTGGATCGCGCCGCGCTTGACCGCCTTGTCGATCGTCTGCACTAGCACGCGATGCTCGGCGTCGGCGGCCGTATCGTCACCGCCGTCTACCGCCGACTCGAGCCGGTGGAAATACGTCCTGATCCGCGACGTGTAGCGGCGGTTCTCGGAGCGCTCACGCGCTGCGCGTTCGATCCGCTTCTTCTGCGAGTGGATGTTGGCCATGTCAGACAGAAGCCGCGGTCAGTCCGCCGCGGCGCGCGCTTACTATAGCGGCGTGCTGGCCCGCGTCCCAGGCTCGCTTGCGCTCGCCTCGCCGCATGCGACGAGCGCGTCCGCGACCAGGACCACGCGTGGCTGACCAGAGCACCGGCGCGGACGCCATACCGCAGCGACGGCGGCTCAGCGTCAACACCGCGATTTTCGCCATCGCCACCGGTCTTTCGCGCGTCGCCGGCCTCGTGCGCGAGATCGTGGCGGCCAGTTTCTTCGGCACGAGCGGCTCGGCGTCGGCGTTCACGATCGCCTCCCAGATCCCGAACCTGATGTCGAACCTGTTCGCGCAGGCGGCGCTCTCGGCGGCGTTCGTGCCGGTCTTCACCGACCTGCTGCAGCAGGGGCGAAAGCGCGAGGCGTTCAGGCTCGCCTCGACGCTGTTCTGGATCATCCTGATCGCGTTGGGCGCGCTGACCGCGCTGGGGATCCTGCTCGCCGGCGTGATCATGCCGCTGTTCACCGGCAGCACGTTCGACGCTGCGCTGAACCATCTCACCGCGGGCCTGGCGCAGGTCCTGTTCCCGGTCGTGCTCGTGCTCGGCCTGACCGGACTCCTCGTCGGAATCCTCCAGTCCTACGACGAGTTCTCGATCCCGGCGATCGCGCCGGCTGTGTGGAACGTCGTGATCCTGGTCCTGCTCGTCGCGCTGCGGGGCCACTTCCGAGACGGCAAGCAGCTCTACGCGTACGCGATCGCCTGGCTGGTGGCCACGATCGTGCAATTCCTCATGGTCGCCTCGGCGCTGCGGCGGATCGACTTCCGCCTGCAGTTCTCGATCGACTGGCGCGACCCGCGGGTCAAGCAGGTATTCGTGCTCATGCTGCCGGTGACGATCGGGCTCGGAATCGTCAACCTCGACCAGCTGCTGAACTCGGTGTTCGGGACGCTCGTCAACAGCGAGGCTCCGCGCGCGATCGACAACGCGTTCCGGATCTACATGCTTCCCCAGGGTGTGTTCAGCGTGGCCGTGGCCACGGTCCTGTTCCCGACCCTCAGCCGCCAGGCGGCGCGCCGCGACGTGGCCGGGATGCGCCGGGCGGTCGGCAACGGCATGCGCCAGATCAACCTGCTCCTGATCCCCGCCGCGGCGTTGATGATCGTGCTGGCAACGCCGATAACGCGCCTGGTCTACCAGCGCGGCGCCTTCACCGCGAGCTCCACGCACCTGGTCTCGATCGCGCTCTTCTGGTTTGCCTTCAGCCTCCCCTTCGGGGGCATCAACCTGCTGCTCACGCGCACGTTCTTCGCCGTGCAGCGACCTTGGATACCGACCGGGCTGGCGGCGCTGAACATGATCGTCGACGTCATCGTGAGCGTCGCTCTGTACAAGCCGCTGGGCATCGCCGGCCTGGTCATCGGTACCGCCAGCGCAAACGCCGTGATGACCGCGCTGCAGCTGCGACGGCTGCGAGCCGGCTTCAACGACCGGATCGAAGGCGGCCAGACCCTGATGATCACGGTGCGCATCCTCGTCGCCTCGGCGCTGCTGGGAGCGGTGGCGTGGGGGCTGTGGAAGGGGCTCGACGCAGCACTCGGGCGCTCGCTGCCCGCGCAGCTGATCGCCGTGGGCGCCGCGATCGGGGCGGCGATCTTCGTCTACGCCAAGGCCGTGCTCACCATGCGCATCCCAGAGGCGCGCCAGATCGAGGCGCTCGTCCGCGGTCGCCTCCGCCGCCGCTAGCGTTGGCGAGCATGGAGCTCGGAGACCTCTACCGCCGCCATCTCGCGGACCCCCGGCGCGAGCGTGGCTTCCTGAGCGCCGTCGCGTTCACCACGACGTTCGCCACCGCACGGGCGATCACGCACGCGATCAGGAGCAACGTAGGCCCGTTTCGCAACATCAGTGCCGGCGGCACCCACATCCACCACTCCACGTTCGGGATCTTCGGGCTGCTCGGCGTCGGCTACGTATGGACCTACCGGCAGGGGATCGGCAACCCGGAGGAGCGGCGATGGCAGTCGCGCTTCAGTGCGTCGGGGTACGGCATCGCCTCCGCCCTGACGCTCGACGAGTTCGCCCTCTGGCTCGACCTCGAGGACGACTACTGGAACCAGCGGGGCCGCAAGTCGATCGACGCCGTGGCGATCTTCGCCGGGCTGCTCACGATGAGCTTCGCCGGCCGCGGAGCCCTCAAGGAGCTGGGACTGCTGCCCAAGGCGCTCGAGCGGTTCGTCTAGGCGCCGAGGCTGTCTGGACGGGGTCGCACGGTCCCAGGGATGCCGGCGCGAGCCGGCCCAATACCCTCAGGACGGTGGATACCAGCCACATCCGCAACTTCTCGATCATCGCCCACATCGACCACGGCAAGTCGACGCTGGCCGATCGCATCCTCGAGCTCACCCATACCGTCGATCCGCGGGCCATGCGCGCGCAGGTGCTCGACTCGATGGAGCTCGAACGCGAGCGTGGGATCACGATCAAGGCGCAAGCCGTGCGGGTCTTCTACGAGTCTGCGCATGACGGCCAGACCTACCAGCTGCACCTGATCGACACCCCGGGCCACGTCGACTTCACCTACGAGGTGTCGCGGTCGCTGGCCGCCTGCGAGGGCGCGCTCCTGGTCGTCGACGCGAGTCAGGGAGTGGAGGCTCAGACGGTGGCCAACACCTACCTCGCCATCGAGTCGGGGCTGGAGCTGATCCCGTGCCTGAACAAGGTCGACCTCCCGGGCGCCGAGCCGGAGCGAGTGGCGGGGGAGATCGCCGACCTGATCGGGGAGCCGCCCGAGCAGGTGAAGCGCATCAGCGCCAAGACCGGGGAGGGCGTGACCGACGTCCTCGACGAGCTGATCGCGCGGGTACCGCCGCCTCAGGGAGACCCGGACGGCCCGCCCCGGGCGCTCATCTTCGACTCCGAGTTCGACCAGTACCGGGGCGTGATCGCCTACATCCGGGTCGTCGACGGCACCTTCACCAAGGGCGAGGCGATCCACGCCATGCAGGCAGGGACCGAGGCGGAGATAGACGACATCGGGTTCTTCACGCCGCAGATGACCTCGGCCAAGGCCCTGCACCCGGGGGAGGTCGGCTACCTGATCACAGGCGTCAAGGACGTCACTCGCCTGCGCGTCGGCGACACCCTGACGACCCGGGCCAACCCCGCGAGCGAGCCGCTGCCCGGCTACCGGGAAGTCAAGCCGATGGTGTTCTGCGGCCTGTTCCCGATCGACTCCGATGACTACCCCGATCTGCGCGACGCGCTGGAGAAGCTGACACTCAACGACGCTGCGCTCAGCTGGGAGCCCGAAACCTCCGACGCGCTCGGCTTCGGGTTTCGCTGCGGCTTCCTCGGGCTGCTGCACATGGACATCGTGCGCGAGCGGCTCGAGCGCGAGTACGACCTCGAGCTGCTGGCCACGATGCCGGGGGTGGAGTACGAGGTCACGCTGACCGACGGGAGCGTGATCCCGGTCCACAGCCCCAACGACATGCCCGATCCAGCCCACGTGGCGCAGATACGCGAGCCCTACATCCGGGCCTCGATCCTCACGCCGAAGGAGTTCGTGGGGCAGATCATGGAGCTCTGCCAGGAACGACGGGGATCCGTCGGAGGCATGCACTTTCTCAGTGAAGAGCGCGTCCAGCTGACCTACGACCTGCCGCTGGCCGAGATCGTGCTCGACTTCTTCGACCAGCTCAAGTCGCGCACGCGCGGCTATGCCTCGCTCGACTACGAGCTGATCGGACTGCGCGAGTCAGACCTCGTCAAGCTCGACATCCTGCTCGGCGGCGATCCGATCGACGCGCTCTCGATGCTCGTGCATCGCTCCAAGGCCTACGACGCCGGGCGCACCCTGGCCGAGAAGCTGCGCCAGAAGATCCCCCGCCAGCAGTACGACGTCCCGATCCAGGCGGCGATCGGCTCGCGCATCGTCGCACGCGAGACGATCAAGGCCTACCGCAAGGACGTGACGGCGAAGTGCTACGGCGGCGACATCTCGCGCAAGCGCAAGCTGCTCGAGCAGCAGAAGAAGGGCAAGCAGCGGATGAAGCAGGTGGGGCGCATCGAGGTGCCCCAGGAGGCCTTCCTGGCCGTGCTGGAGTTGGGGGAGTGAGCGCGTAGCCCTTTAGAGGGCGCTTCGCCCGTAAAGGGCTCCGCGCCTGTTTCGGCGGCGGCGAGCACCGCAGCGCCCGCGGGTCAGCATCCACCAGCCGACGGCGCCCCACAGGAACACGATCCCGAGGCCGGTGACGACGAGCACGACGACCGCCAGCGCCACGATGACCAGCGCCAGCGTGACCGCGACCGCGATGGCGGTCCGCGGAAGGCTGCGCCGCCGATGCTCGCTGGGAAGGTCGACGACGAGATCCTGCAGCTCACCGTAGGTGCGAGCGGAGAGTGCGCGCCCCAACCGCTCCTCGAGCTCCTCGGCGAGCAGACGGCCTTCGGCGGTGGCCTGTCGCAGGCGCTCGACGATCCGCTCCCGGTCGGAGTCGGATGCCTTCAGAGTCGCCCACCTGGCCACGGTCAGAGGCTAGCGCGAGGCGGAGCCCCGCTCAAGCTCCGCGGCCTGCGGAATGACGCAGTACATGCCCTCGGAGAAGCCCTCGCTCTCGATCCCCATCGCCCAGTTGAAGCGCGAGTAGAGGTTCTCCATCGCGATGCTCATCGTCAGCTCGACGAGTTGCCGGGAGTCGAACTGCTCGCGCAGGCGTGCGAACAGGGCATCCGGGACCTCGACGGGGGTGCTGGTCATCGTCTCCGCGTACTCGAGCACGAGGCGGTCGAGCGCGTCGAAGCGCTCGGACTGCCGCCATACCGCGAGCTCGCGCAGGTCGGCCTCGGGGACGCCGCCGTCGGCAGCCAGGCGCGAGCCGAAGTCCAGGCACCATTCGCACCCGATGAGCTGCGAGGCGCGCAGCATGGCCAGGTGCTTGAGCCGCTCCGGCACCGAACGGGAGAAGCGATCGTTGGCCAGCGCGATGGCGCTGAAGCCGGCGAGCAGCGGCCGGTGATGGGCCACGACGCCGGTCGGCTCGAGCGGCCGTCCGTACATCCGCTTGGCGAACCAGTAGGTGAGCCTGCGCACCGGGTCGACGCCGCGAGGCTTGGCAACCGGAACGCGCGCCATCAGGAGCGCCTATCCGGCCTGGCCACGAGCATCGCCCAGCCCACCAGCACCAGCTCGAGCACGAAGGACCCCAGGCTGGCGAGGTTGTCGGCGGTCGAGAAGCTGCCGGTCGTCGTCAGGTGGTAGACGAAGTGCGGAATCGTGGCGGCCAGGAAGGCGGCTCCCGCCAGCATCACCACGCGGCGCTCGAACCAGATCGCGGCGCCGACGAGCAGCACGGCCAGACCGAGCTCGGCGGCGGCGAAGTCGCGCACCAGGTGCTCATCGTAGGGGCCGAGAGCGGAGATCCAGTGATGTCCGACCCCGGGGAAGCCCGTGAACAGCGAGCGCGGGGCGACCAGCCCCCAGATCGCGATCTCCGCCTGGGCAGCAGCCACCAGAAGGAGCCCGATCCGGGCCGGTACCGCGCGAACGTCGCGGGCTGCTCCGGCGCGCGCGACCGTGCTCATGCGAGGCAAGGTACACCCCCCGTTGCTCGGGTGTGAGAATCAGGCCATGGATCTGGGTCTGCGGGAACGGGCATGTGTCGTTACCGGCGCGTCCCGCGGGATCGGTGCGGCGACGGCCCTGATGCTCGCCCGTGACGGGGGCCGTGTGCTGCTGGTGGGCCGCCGCGACGAGCCGCTGCGCGCGATCGCCGCCGCGTGCGAAGAGTCGGGCGGCGAGGCCGAGCCGCTGGCGCTCGACGTGACCGATCTGGCAGCGGGCGAGCACGTACTCGAACGCTCGCTGGAACTCTGGGGCCGGGTCGACGCCCTGGTCAACAATGCGGGCACGAGCGCGGTGCGAAAACTGGAGGATCTGACCGACGCCGACTGGCAGGCGCAGTGGGAGCTGCACGTGATGGCGCCGATGCGGCTGATGCGAACGCTGGCGCCGGTCATGGCCGATCGCGGGTGGGGCCGGATCGTGAACGTCTGCTCCTCGTCGGGCAAGCGGCCCTCGAGCACGAACATGGCCTACTCGGTGACCAAGGCAGCCCAGCTCTCGCTCTCGCGCTCGTTCGCCGATCTGTACGCGGACAGGGGAGTGCTCGTGAACGCGGTGGCGCCGGGTCCGGTGGCCAGCGAGCTGTGGACGGCGCCGCACGGAATGGCCGACCAGGCCGCCGAGGCACAGGGAAAGACGCGCGAGGAGGTGCTGAGCGCCACCGCGGGGCGGATTCCGGTCGGGCGCTTCGGCTCAGAGCACGAAATAGCCTCTGTGATCGCGTTCCTGTGCTCCGAGGCGGCGTCGAACGTGGCCGGCGCGGCCTGGTCGGTCGACGGCGGCAGCGTGCCCGTGATCATCTGAGAGCGCCAGCGCATAGACTGCCCGCCCGATGGCGCCCAGCACGCAGGCGATCGGCAAGAGCTATGACCCCGTCACGTACGCCGTGGGGCGGGAGAAGATTCGCGAGTATGCGGCCGCGGTGGGCGAGACCAACGCACTGCACCTCGACGTCGAGGCCGCCCGCGCCGCCGGGTTCGCCGACGTCGTCGCGCCACCCATGTTCGCGGTCGTCTACTCGGCGCCGTCCGTCGCGCCGGCCATCTTCGATCCCGAGGTCGGGATGAACTTCGCGATGATGGTCCACGGCGGACAGGAGTTCCGCTGGGGACCGCTGGTCGTGGCCGGCGACGAGATCACGACGACCACGACCGTCAAGGACATCTCCGAGCGGGGCGCAATGAGCTTCTTCGTGTTCGAGTCGGTGTCGAAGAATGAGCGTGAGGAGACCGTCTGCACCGGCACCTGGACCAACATCGTGCGGGGCGGAGGATGAGCTTGCAGGAGGGCGAGAAGATCGAGCTGCGGGTCACGCCGGATCCGTTCGTGACCGTCCGCTACGCGGGCGCCTCGGGAGACTTCAACCCGATTCACATCGACGAGCAGTTCGCCCGCCAGGTAGGACTCCCTGGACGGATCCTCCATGGCCTGTGGACGATGGCGCAGGTGGCCCGCGCCCACACCGAGGCCGCCGGCGGCCCCGAGAAGCTCAGCCGCCTTTCGGTCCAGTTCCGCGGCATGGGCCAGCTGGGCGAGGAGATCGTGGTCAGCGGGACCGTGCGGGAGCGAAACGGCGACACGGCGATCGTCGAATCCGAGGCCGAGCAGGCCGGGCAGCGGATCATTCGCAACGCCGAAGCCGAGCTGCGCGACTAGACCGCAGGCCCGGGCCGCGGAGTCGTTCCCGGAGCCCGACCTAGAATCAAAGCCGTGCTGACCGAGCGACAAGAGCTGGTCCTGCGGCGGGTCGTGGAGGAGCACCTGGCGGCCGGATCGCCGGTGGGCTCCAAGGCGCTGGCCGCGACATTCGAGTGGGGCCCGTCGACGATCCGCCACGAGCTGGCGATCCTCGAGGAGCTCGGACTCCTGGCCCACCCGCATACCTCGGCGGGACGGATACCGACGGAAGCCGGGTACCGCTACTTCGTCGACCGGCTGCTGCCCCAGGAGCAGGGTCCTCCGCGCCTCTCGCTGTCGCTCGTCCGCCGCGAGGTCGACGAGGCCATGCGCATGACCGGCGAGACGCTCTCACAGGTGACGAACCTCCTGGCGATCGTCACCGCTCCGCCGATCGAGACGTCGACGATCCGCCACGTCGAGGTGCTGGTGCTCCAGCCGCAACTCGTGATGGTGGTCGTGATCACGTCGACCGGGGGCGTGACCAAGCGGCTGTTCACCTTCGCGAGGCCGGTGGATCCCGGCCTCGCCGAGTGGGCGGCGAGCTATTTCAACGAGCGCCTGGTCGGGTTCGGGCTGGGGGCGAGGATGCTCCATCAGCGGCTGCACGACCCGTCACTGAGCGCGACCGAGTCGCAGTTCCTGGATGCGCTCTCGCCCGTGTTCACCGAGCTCGAGGAATCCGCTCACGACACCCTCTACGTCGAGGGAACCGCTCGCCTGCTGAGCGCCGAGCGAGTGGCCGACATCTCGGAGCTCAACGCGCTGATGGAGATGCTCGAGGGGCGCGTCACGCTGCTCGGCGTGCTGCGCGAGGCGCTGTCCGAGCGCGACGTGCTCGTCCGGATCGGAACCGAGAACGACGCACCCGGCCTGCAGTCGCTGGCGCTGGTGGCGGCCAGCTACGGCCTGCCGCAGCGCAGCCTGGGGGCGGTTTCGGTGATCGGGCCCGTGCGGATGGATTACGGCCGGGCGATACGGTCCGTGCGCGAGGCCGCGCTGCAGCTCTCGAGCTACATCGCGGACGTCTATGACGAGCGGTGGGAGCGCACGCCGCGGCTGACCCGCTGAGCCGATGCCGCGCGACTACTACGAGGTCCTGGGCGTCTCGCGGGACGCCGGCGAGGGGGACATCAAGAAGGCATTCCGGCGGCTGGCGCGAGAGCTGCACCCCGACGTGAACAGCAGTGACCCCCAGGCCGAAGAGAAGTTCAAGGAGGCCGCCGAGGCCTACGAGGTCCTCTCCGACGCCGACCGCCGCGCCACATACGACCGCTATGGCCACGAGGGGCTGCGCAGCGGTGGCTACGCGCCGTTCGAGGGTTTCGGGTCAGTCGCGGACATCTTCGAGGCCTTCTTCGGCGGCGGCGGTGCCTTCGGGAGCGCATTCGGCGGCCGGGCGGGTGGCGCGATGCAGGGCGGCGACGTGGCGGTGACGGCCGAGATCGACCTGGCGGCGGCGGCTCACGGCACCTCGGTCGAGGTGGGCTACGAGGCGATTTCGCTGTGCGAGAACTGCCGCGGCAACGGCGCCGAGCCCGGGACCCCGATCGAGACCTGCCCGCGCTGCGAGGGCACCGGCCAGCTGCGCGCTGTCTCGCGGACCCCCTTCGGCCAGGTCGTCCGCAGTGCCGCCTGCGACGTCTGCGGCGGCGACGGCAAGGTGGCGCGGGAGCCCTGCAAGAAGTGCCATGGCCGGGGCCGACGTGTCGAGCGGGCCAAGGTGGCGGTCGACGTGCCCGCGGGGATCGCGGACGGGCAGCGGATTCGGATCTCGGGGCGCGGTCATGCCGGCGAACGCGGTGGGCCGCCCGGCGACCTTTACGTGCTCGTCCGCGTGCGGGAGGACTCGCGCTTCCTGCGCGACGGCGACGACCTCGTGACGGCGGTCGATGTCGCGGCGCCGCTCGCCGCGCTGGGCACGACGGTGGAGGTACCGACGGTCGGCGGCGCGGTCGAGCTCGACATCCCGGCCGGCACACAGCCGCACGAGACGCTGATCGTCCGCGGCGAGGGCATGCCTGCGCTGCGGGGCCACCGTACCGGCGACCTGCGGGTCGTCGTCAACGTCGTGGTGCCACGTCATCTGGGGCGTGAGCAGCGCGAGCTCTACGAGCGCCTGGCCGAGACGATGACCGAACACAACCTCCGCACCGGCGAGGGAGTGTTCGGCAAGCTCAAGCGCGCCTTCGGCGGCTAGGCACCCCAGGCCCGCTCGTGCTGCGCCTGGCGATCCGCGTCCGCGCCGCGGACGCCGAGCTCGTGCTCGCAGAGCTGCTCGAGCTGGCGCCGGGAGGGGTGGAGGAGGTCGGCCTGCCCGGCGGCATCGTCGAGTACGCCGTCTACGGGCCGCCGGGTGAGCTGCCGGAGCTGCCCGACCTTCGCGCCGCCGCCGCCGGCGCGCTCGTCGAGATCGCGACGACCGAGGTAGCTGACGACTGGGCCGAGCGATGGCGGCAGTTTCACCGGCCGCTGGTGCTCGGAGACAGGCTCACGGTCCGTCCCCCGTGGGAGCCGCCGAGCCACAGCGCGATCGACGTCGTGATCGACCCGGGCCAGGCGTTCGGCACCGGCGCGCACGCGACGACCCGGCTGTGCCTGGAGCTGATGCTCGAGGCGCCTCCCTCGGGTGCCTTCCTCGACATCGGCTGCGGGTCGGGAGTCCTGGCCATCGTGGCGGCAAAGCTGGGTTGCCATCCCGTCCGGGCCGTCGACAACGACCGCCGGGCCGTGGCGATCGCTGCCGCCAACGCCGACCGCAACGGCGTGGAGGTCGACGTCCGCCACGGCGACGTCCGCCACGGCGGCCTGCCGGCGGCAGCGACGGCGGCGGCCAACCTGCTGGGACCCCTGCTGCTGGACCTGGCTCGTCAGATCGGCGATCCGCTACAGGCGCCGCACAGGCTCATCGCCGGCGGGCTGCTCGCGACCGAGGCCGAGGTCGTCGCAGCCGCCTTCGGCCGCCGGGGTTTCGCCCCTTCGCAGCAGCGCGTCCGCGGCGAGTGGGCGGCGCTGCTCCTGGAGCGGGGATAGCCTCCCGGCGGTGAGCCAGCATGTCGTGATCGCCGGGGGTGGGTTCGGCGGCTATTACACGGCGAAGACGGCCGAGCGGGCGCTGCCCGCCGACGTTCGCATCACGCTCGTCAGCGAGGTCAACTTCATGCTCTACACGCCGCTGCTTCCGGGCGCGGCGGCGGGAACGCTCGAGCCGCGGCACGTGGTCGTCCCGCTGCGCGAGCGCCTGCGCCGGACCGAGTTGCGCCTCGGCCGAGTGACCGGAGGCGACCCGGCCAAGAACCTGCTGTACGTCGACCTGCTGAGCGGCAGCTCGGTCAGCTTCGAGTACGACGAGCTCGTGGTGGCGCTCGGCTCGGTCTCGCGGACCTTCCCCATCCCCGGCCTGACCGACCACGCGATCGGCTTCAAGACGATCGCCGAGGCGATCACGCTCCGTAATCGCGTGGTGCGCTTCCTGGAGGTGGCGGAGGAGACCGACGACATCGAGGAGCGCCGGGGCTACCTGAACTTCGTGTTCGTCGGTGGGGGCTATGCCGGGCTCGAAGGGGTGGCCGAGCTGCACGACTTCGCGCTCGACGCGCTCGCCCGCTACCCGCGCTGCCGCGAGGCTGGCATGCGCTGGATCCTGATCGAGGCGGCCCCGCGGATCATGCGCGAAATCCACCCGCAGCTGGCCGAGTTCACGCAGAAGCTCCTGCGCGGGAGGGGCATCGAGATCATGGTGCAGACGCAGCTGACCGAGGTGACCGACACCTCGGTGACGCTGTCGACGGGCGAAAAGCTGCAGTGCCGAACGGTGTGCTGGACGGCCGGCGTCAAGCCGAGCCCGGTCGCCGCGCGCCTGGGATTGCCGCTCGACCACGACCGCATCGCGTGCACGGAGGAGATGCGGGTCCGCGGATACGACAACGTGTGGGCGATCGGAGACATCGCGGCGATTCCCGATCCTGCGCGTCCAGGCCTTCCGTGCCCTCCGACTGCGCAGCACGCGATACGCCAAGGGAAACTGATGGCGCACAACCTGGCGGCGGCACTCGGTCATGGCGGCGAGGTCAAACCGTTCCGGTTCAAGACACTGGGGGCCTTTGCCGACCTCGGCCGCCACAACGCGGTGGCGGACCTGATGGGCGCCCGCGTGCGGGGCTTCCCGGCTTGGGCGATCGCCCGCTTCTACCACCTCGCGTGGATGCCCGGTTTCCGGCGCAAGGTTCGCCTGATCGCCGACTGGACGGTGGATTTCTGGTTCAGCCGCGACACGGCGGAGCTGGGCCAGCTCGGGCATCCCGGGCCGCTCGACGGAGAGTAGACGCGCAGCTCGCGCGCCCCGGCTATACCACCGACTACACCCGCTGCTACCTCCCGCCGGGCCGCGCCCGCGCCGGGGAGCTCGTGGAGGTGGTCTGCCGCGAGCTGCACGCGGACGGCATCAGCTGCTCGCTTCCCTCGGGTGCCGGGCTATCCTGAGCGAAGGTGACGGTTATCGATCAGGTCCGTACGGACATGACCAGCGCGATGAAGGCTGGGCAGAAGGAGCGCGTCGGGGCGCTGCGCCTGGTCCTTTCCGAGCTTCAGAAGGCGGCCAAGGACGGAGAGGGCGACGAGCTGGCGGTCCTGCGCCGCGAGCGCAAGCGCAGGCTCGACGCCGCCGAGCAGTTTCGCCAGGGCGGACGTCCCGAGCTGGCCGAGAGCGAGGAGAGCGAGGCCGAGATCATCCAGGGCTACCTTCCGGCCGAGCTCGACGACGCCGCGCTCGACGCGATCGTCACCGAGGCGATCGCCGAAACCGGCGCCGGCAGCGCCAAGGACATGGGCCAGGTGATGAAGCTCGTCATGGCCCGCGCCGGCGGTCGCGCCGACGGCAAGCGTGCCTCCGCGCGCGTGCGCGCGGCGCTGGGTGCTTGAGGGTGCGTAGACAGCTCGAGCTAGACAACGCAGTCGCGGCGGAGCTTGCCGGCAGCAAGGACGCGGTGCTGAGGACGCTCGAGGCTCATCTCGATTGCGAGATCTACCTGCGCGGCAACGTACTCACCCTCGATGGTGCTGACCCCGCCGTGGACGCGGCGGTCGGAGTGGTCCGCGAGCTCTCCGAGCTGATCGCGCAAGGTCACGAAATCGCACCGGGGACGATCGAAGCGGTGACGCGAGCGCTCGACGCCCACGAGTCTCCGGCCCAGATCCTCGAGGACGTCGTGTGGCGCCACCGCACGACGAAGGTGGCACCCAAGACCGTCAACCAGAAGCGCTACGTCGACTCGATCCGCCACAACACGGTCACCTTCGGGATCGGCCCTGCGGGGACGGGAAAGACCTTTCTCGCCGTGGCGCTCGCCGCGGCCGCGCTCAGCCGCCGCGAGGTCAACCGGATCATCCTCACCCGGCCCGCGGTCGAGGCCGGCGAGCGGCTGGGCTTCCTGCCGGGCGACCTCATGGCCAAGGTCGATCCCTACCTACGGCCGCTGTTCGACGCCCTGCACGACATGCTCGAAGCCGAGCGCGTGAGCCAGCATCTGGAGCGCGGCGTGATCGAGGTCGCACCGCTGGCGTTCATGCGCGGGAGGACGCTGAACGACAGCTTCATCATCCTCGACGAGGCGCAGAACACGAGTCCCGAGCAGATGAAGATGTTCCTCACCCGGCTCGGCTTCAACTCGAAGATGGTCGTGACGGGAGACATCACGCAGATCGACCTTCCGCGCGAGCACGACTCGGGCCTCGTCGTCGTCTCCGAGATCCTGGGCGGTCTGGAGGACGTCGAGTTCGTGCGCTTCGGGGAGGAAGACGTGGTTCGGCACAAGCTCGTGCGACGGATCGTCGCCGCCTACAACGAGCACGCGCAGCGGCTGGCGCCCGAGCTGCGGCCCAGGAAGCGCGCCTAGCCTCCGGCCATGCTCGAGATCGAGGTGATCGGGCTCGAGGAGCTGCCGGTCGAGGGTCCGACGGCGGTCGAGGTGGAGGAGCTGTGCGCGCTCGCTCTGTCCTCGGCAGGGATCGACACGGGTCATCTCGCCGTCGAGTTCGCCGACGAGGAGCGGATTCGCGAGCTCAATCGCGAGTTTCGCGCCATCGACGCCGCCACCGACGTCCTCGCCTTCGGCGTGGATGAGGACGGCACCAGTGCCGGTCCGCGAGAGCTCGGCGACGTGGTCATCTGCCCCGGCCAGACCGAGGACCTGCGGGAGGCGGTCATCCACGGGACGCTGCACCTGACCGGCATGGACCACGAGAGCGATCAGGGCGAGATGCTGGCTCTGCAGGCCGAGCTCATGCGCTGGGTCACATGAACGCGGCGCAGACGCGCTCGGGCTTCGTCGCGCTGGCCGGCCGCCCAAATGTCGGTAAGTCGACGCTGGCGAACGCGATCGTCGGCACCAAGGTGGCGATCGTCTCGGACAAGCCGCAGACGACGCGGCGGGCCGTACGCGGCGTGGCCACAGGACCGGGATGGCAGCTCGTGCTCGTCGACCTTCCAGGCGTGCAGCGGCCCCGGGACGCGCTGACTGCGCGCATGCAGCGGCGGGTGGAGAGCGAGCTGGGGGATGCCGACGGGTGCCTTTTCGTCGTCAACGCCGAGCAGGGGATCGGCCCGGGCGACCGGTTCATCGCGCGGCTGCTGGAGGGCTCCCCGGTCCCCGTGATCGTGGCCGTCAACAAGGCGGACCGCTGCGACCGGGCCAAGCTGACCGCGACCCTGCAGCAGGCCGAGGAGCTGGGCGTGGCCGAGGAGATCTTCCCGCTGTCAGGGAAGACGGGCTCCGGGGTGCCGCGCCTCGTCGCGCATCTCGTGACGCTGCTGCCGCCCGGACCCTTCTACTTCGAGCCCGACCAGCGCTCCGATCAGCCGCCCCAGGTGCAGATGGCCGAGCTCGTGCGCGAGCAGGTGCTGGCGCGGACGCGGCAGGAGGTTCCGCACGCGGTGGAGGTAGAGGTCCAATCGGTGACGCGCCCCCGGGACGGGTTGGTGCGGGTGGAGGCCGTGGTCCTGGTCGAGACGGAGTCCCAGAAGGGGATCGTCGTGGGGGCCGGTGGGCGGATGATCAAGGCGGTCGGAACCGCCGCCCGTAAGGCGCTCGAGCGCGAGCTCGCCACCCAGGTGCATCTCGAGCTCGCGGTGCGCGTGCGCCGCCACTGGCGCGCCGACGAGCGTCTCCTGGACCGCCTCGGCATCGAATAGCCGCGTCTAGCTGCAAGCTCGCGGCTCAACCTGCCCGCGGCGCGAGCCGACATTGTGTGCAGTGACCCAGGCAAGCGACGGGCATGAGGGGCTGCTGGGCGGCCTGACCGAGAGCGAGCGCTACGCGCTCGTGCTGCGCGTGACGGGCGGAGGCGTCTGGGATTGGGACCTCTCCAGCGACCGCATCTACCTGTCCGAGGGCTGCGCGCAGGAACGCCCGGGCGAACGCGACGCCGCGGGGTGGCTCGACATGATCCACGCGGGCGATGTGCTGCGGCTGCGGGCCGCGATCGACGCGCACCTGAACGGGCAGACCGAGCAGCTCGAGATCGAGTGCCGGATGCGTCAGCGGGACGAGAGCTGGCGCTGGGTCCTGATGCGCGGCCTCGCCCTGCGTGATGACGAGGGCAGACCCGCGGCGGCTGATCGGGTCGGTGGCCGACGTGCACGGACGTCGCACGACCGAGGATCGCCTGCAGCACGACGCCATTCACGATGCGCTCACCGGCTTGCCCAACCGCGCGCTCCTGGTCGACCGCCTCGAGCGGCTGCTGGGGCGCGGGCTGCGAAATCCCGACGCCTCATGTGCGCTCTTGTGGCTCGACGTCGACGGGCTGAACGACGTCAACCAGGACGTCAGCCACGCCGTCGGCGACCGGCTCTTGATGACCCTGGCCGGCCGGCTGGTGGGCGTCCTGCGGCCGACGGACACCGTGGCCCGGATGGGCGGCGATGAGTTTGCCATCCTGCTCGACGACGTCTCCGACGTGAAGGCCGCCGGCGTCGTGGCCGACCGGCTCCAGCAGTCGCTGGCCCGGCCGTTCAGCATCGATGGGCGCAAGCTGAGCGTCACGGCGAGCATCGGCGTCGCCGTGACCGCACCCGATGCCGACGCCGCGACGCTGATGCGCAATGCCGAGGTGGCCATGTACGACGCCAAGCGGCGGGGCCGGGCCCGCTCCTCGGTGTTCGAGGAGGTGATGTCGGCGCGGCGGATCGAGCGAACCGACGGCGAGGCGGAGGTGCGCGAGGCGGTCGAGCAGTCGCGCGTCGAGGTGTACTTCCAGCCGATCGTCGACTTGGCCACCGGCAGGATCACTGCTTTGGAGGCGCTGGCCCGCTGGCCCGGGTCGCCGCCGCAGCTGGCCGTGCGCGACCTGATCTTGATCGCCGAGGAGTCGAAGCTGATCGGCGAGCTCGGGCTCCACGTCCTTCGCACCTCGCTGGACGCGCTGGCCGACTGGCGCGCCCGCGGCCTCGTGGCAGCCGACGTGCCGGTGAGCGTCAACGTCTCGGCACGCCAACTCGACGACCCGGCCGTGTGCGGTCACGTGCGGGCCGCGATGGCCGCCGCGGGACTGCCCGGCAGCGCGCTCCGTCTGGAGGTCACCGAGGCCACGCTGACGCGCGAGCCGCAGCGGGTCGGCGAGGTGATCGCGGAGCTGTGCTCGAGCGGCACTGCGCTGCACGTGGACGACTTCGGGACGGGTTACTCGTCATTGGCCGCGCTGCGCGAGTTTCCGGTGGAGGCGCTCAAGATCGATCGCAGCCTGATCGGCGCCATGGGTGATGGCGCCGACGGCGACGAGGCTGTCGTCCGCTCGACGATCGCGCTGGCACACAGCCTCGATCTTCACGTCATCGCCGAGGGGATCGAGGACGCCGTGGCGCTGCGGCGCTTGCGCAGGCTCGGCTGCGAGTACGGCCAGGGGTACCTGTTCGCGGCGCCGATGCCGCGCGAGGACGCCGAGGTGCTGCTCACCGGATGGTCCCCGGAGGCGGGCGTCGCCGCCGCCGACCGGACGGCGCCGAGCCGGGCACCGGCGGAGTAGAGCGCCGCCCCGCCGCCGGGCCGCCGGGCCCCGCGAGCCTAGAATCCGCGGGCGTGAGCGAGATCGAGGTGACCTTCGATGCGCGCGGCTTGGTGCCCTGCGTGGTCCAGGACTGGGCGACGGGCGAGGTGCTGATGCTCGCCTACATGAACGCCGAGGCGCTCAGGCTCACGCGGAGCACCGGGCAGATGCACTTCTTCAGCCGCTCGCGCCAGGAGCTGTGGCACAAGGGCGCCACATCGGGCAACACTCAGGCCGTCAAGGCGATCCGCTACGACTGCGACGCGGACGCGCTGCTCGCTCTGGTCGAGCCCGCGGGTCCCGCATGTCACACCGGCGAGCGGACCTGCTTTCACCGCGGGGAGCTCGATCCGGGAGCGCCCCACGAGGCACTGCCCCAGCTGGAGCGAACGATCGCACGGCCGCGCCCAGGAGCGGCCCGCGGGCTCCTACACCGTCACCTTGCTCGACGACCGCGAGCCTGACGGGGAGAAGGTGCAGGAGGAGGCCGAGGAGGTGGCTCGCGCCGCGCGCGAGGAGGGTGATGAGCGCGTGCGCGAGGAGGCCGCCGACCTGCTCTACCACCTCGCGGTGCTGCTCGCCGGCCGTGGCCTGTCCCTCGCCGACGCCGAGCGGGTGCTCGATGAGCGTCGCCAGCCCTGAGCGTGCCGGCGGCGCCACGCCGTCGCTGGAGCAGGCGCGCGAGCTGGCACGCTCGCACAACCTGATTCCGCTCTGCGAGACGTTCATCGACGACTGCGAGACGCCGGTGTCCGCATTCCTGAAGCTCCGTGGCAGCGAGCCCGTCCTTCCTGCTCGAGTCGGCTGAGCAGGGCCGTGTCGGGCGCTATTCCTTCATCGGCTTTCGCCCGCGCAACGTTTTGCGCTGGTCGCTCGGCGACGCCGGTGATCCCTATGCGCTAGCGGCGAGCGAGCTGGGTCGCTTCGACGCGGCGCCAGTGGCCGGGCTGCCCCCCTTCGCGGGCGGTGCGGTCGGACTGTTCGCCTATGACCTCGTACGGACGGTGGAGCCGCTGGGCGAGCCCAATCCAGATCCGCTCGGAGTGCCGGACCTGGCGTTGATGCTCACCGACGCGCTGGTCGTCTTCGACCACCTCAAGCACACCATCACGGTGCTCGCGAATGTCTACGCCGAGGGTGATCTCGACGTGTCCTACGAGCGGGCGCTGGACACGATCGCCGAGATCCGCTGGCGGCTGCGCGGTCCGGTGCCCCGCCCGAGCCGGCCCCCACAGCGGGACCGCGAGGTCCCGCCCTTCGAATCCAACATGCCCCGCTCGCAGTTCGAGGGGATGGTCGCGCGGATCATCGAGTACATCTACGCCGGCGACGCCTACCAGGTCGTCCCCTCGCAGCGCTGGTCGGCGCGGGTGCCGGTCGAGGCGTTCTCGATCTACCGGGGACTACGCGCCGTCAACCCCAGCCCGTACATGTACTTCCTCGACTTCGGGGACTTCGAGGTCGCGGGGGCCAGTCCCGAGCCGCTCATCACGGTCGCCGGCAAGCACGTGTCGACGCGGCCGATCGCCGGCACCCGCCCGCGGGGGGCGACCGCCGAGGAGGACCGGCGGATGGCGGAAGAGCTGCTGGCCGACCCCAAGGAGCGAGCCGAGCACGTGATGCTCGTCGACCTGGGGCGCAACGACCTCGGCCGAGTATGTGAATACGGCAGCGTGCAGGTGGAGGACTTCATGGCCATCGAGGATTACAGCCACGTCATGCACATCGTCTCGAGCGTCACCGGGACGTTGCGCGAGAGCGTCGGCGCGCTCGACGCGCTGCGTGCGGTGCTTCCGGCCGGGACACTGTCGGGCGCCCCCAAGGTCCGCGCGATGCAGATCATCGACGAGCTCGAGCCGGTCAAGCGCGGCGGCTACGGCGGGGCGATCGGCTACGTGAGCTACGCCGGCGATCTCGACACCTGCATCCACATCCGGACCGTCGTGATCAAGGACGGGGTTGCGCACGTCCAGGCCGGCGGGGGCACGGTGGCCGACGCCAAGCCCGACTACGAATACCGCGAGTCCGAGGCCAAGGCTCGCGCCGTGCTGCAGGCGGTGGAGCTGGCAGCCGGGCAACCCGACTGGCCTTGACCTCGGCCACCGGCCGCGGTTAGCGTCGCGGACGGTGCGAGCCATCGGCAGCCGGGCTCTGGCCGCGGGTGTTGCGGCATGGCTCGGCTGCGCCGCCACGGCGCCGGCCAAACCGTACGTCCCGCCGCATCACGGCGTCTTCGCCGGGCTCACGGGAGGAACCACGATCGTCCCCTGGGAGCGGATGGTGGGAAAGCATCCGCCCGTGTTCGAGACCTTCATGACCTGGAACACGCCGACGGGTTGGCTGGCCGGTCGCGACAGCCCGTTTCGCTCTCGCCTTGCGGTGCACATCTCGACCTCGACCGGGTACGGCCGTCCGGGCGTGATCACGCCGCGAGCGATCTCGCTCGGCGCCAGCGACGCCTTCCTCGTCGCGCTCTGCCGCCATCTGGCGCAGTCCCAGCGGATCGTCTACGTGCGCCTGATGGGCGAGATGAACGGCTACTGGAACGCCTACGCCGCGTTCGCCGCCGACGGTTCCTCTCGTGGCCCGCAGAACTCGCCGCAAGCGTATGTGGCGGCCTGGAGGCGGACGGTCCTGATCCTCCGCGGTGGCGCGGTGGGCGCTATCAGCCGGCGCCTGCGGCGGCTTGGACTCCCGTCGCTGCGCAGCCACACCGCCGTCCTCCCGCGGCCCCGCGTGGCCTTCCTGTGGGTGCCCCAGGACGCGGGGAGTCCCGACATTCCCGGCAACGCGCCCGCCATGTTCTGGCCCGGCGCGGCCTACGTCGACTGGGTGGGCACGGACTTCTACGCCTCGTATCCGAACTTCGGGCTGCTGAACGGCTTCTACTCCCAGTTTCGCGGCAAGCCGTTCGTGCTCTCCGAGTGGGCCTTGTACGGAGCCGACGACCCGGGATTCGTGCGGGCCCTGTTTCACTGGGTGCGCTCTCACCCGCGGGTCCGGATGCTCAACTACTACCAGGGGTTCACGCACTCGAGCCCGGCCAGCCTCGCGCACTATCCGCGCAGCCGGGCCGAGCTGCGGCGGCAGCTGCGCGCGCGGCGCTTTCTCGCCTACGCGCCCGAGTACGCCCATCCGCGACGTGTGCCCGCGCCGCGGCCGCCTGCACGCCCGCCCCTCCCGCCGACGCCCGGACAGCCGCCGAGCCCGCCGTCCCCGCCCTCGGAGCCGGCCCCGCCGCCCGTCTGCCTGGAGCCGCTGAGCGTGTGCCTGCCCGGGCTCTGACGCCCGCGCCGGCGGTAGGTGGCGCGTTACCGTTGGCGGCGTGCGCGTGCTGGTGATCGACAACTACGACAGCTTCACCTACAACCTGGTGCAGTATCTGGGCGAGCTCGGGGCCGAGCTCGAGGTCGTTCGCAACGACCGGGCGACGGTCGACGACCTGCTCGTCCGCGGCTATGACCGGGTGATCGTCTCGCCGGGGCCCTGCACTCCGGTCCAGGCCGGCATCTCGCTCGACGCGGTGCGGCGGTTTCCGCAGGCTCGGATACCCACCCTCGGTGTGTGTCTCGGCCACCAGGCTCTCGTGCAGGCCTGGGGCGGCAAGGTCGTGCAGCACGAGCCGGTTCACGGCAAGACCACGAAGGTCACCCACGATGGGCGGACGATCTTCCGCGGCCTGCACGAGCCGCTCGAGGTCGGCCGCTACCACTCGCTCGTCGCCGACCCCGCGCTGCCCGAGGTGCTCGAGCAGAGCGCGCACGCCGACTCGGTCGTGATGGCGGTGCGCCACCGGGAGCTGCCTGCGGAGGGCGTGCAGTTCCACCCCGAGTCGGTGCTCACCGAGCAGGGCCGCGAGATGCTCGGCAACTTCCTGGGCCGCACGCGATGACGACGGCGGACTCGGAGCTGCTCACGCGGGCGATCGACGCCGTGGCCTCCGGGCGCGACCTCAGCCTCGAGGACAGCTCCGCGGTGCTGTCGGAGATCATGGCCGGGAACGCCTCGGAGATCCAGATCGCGGCCTTCCTGATCGCTCTGCGGACCAAGGGCGAGACGGTTGACGAGCTGGCGGGGCTGGCGCGGACGATGCGCGCGCTGGCGGCACGCGTCGAGGTCGGGCGCGACGGGCTGCTCGACACCGCGGGCACGGGCGGCGGGCGGCGCACGTTCAACGTGTCCACGACGGCCGCCCTGATCGCCGCCGGCGCAGGGTGCACCGTGGCCAAGCATGGAAACCGGTCGGCCACGGGTCTCTCAGGGTCCGCCGATGTGCTCGAGGCGCTGGGCGCGCGCATCGACCTGGCCCCGGACGCGGTCGCGGCCTGCATCGAGCAGGTGGGCTTCGGCTTCATGTTCGCTCCCGCGCATCACCAGGCCACGAGGTACGTGGTCCCGGTGCGGCGCGAGCTGGGGGTCCGGACGATCTTCAACTTCCTCGGTCCACTGACCAATCCGGCCGGCGCGACGCGTCAGGTTGTCGGCGTCTCGGATTCGTCCTACCTGGAGACGATGGCAGGCGCCCTGGCCCGTCTGGGCACCGAGCACGCGCTGCTGGTCAGCGGCGAGGACGGGGTCGACGAGCTCAGCATCTCGGCCCCGACGGTGGTGGTGGAGGTGATCGGCGGGCAGCTGCGCCGGTACACGATCACTCCCGAAGAGGTTGGGCTCCGGCGCGCCCCGGCGGAGGCCGTGCCCGGCGGCGATCCGCGGCAAAACGCCGAGATCGCCAGCCGCATCTTCGCCGGCGAGCCCGGCGCGCCACGCGCGCTGGCGGTGCTCAACGCGGGCGCCGCGATCTATGCCGGCGGAGGTGCCGACTCGCTGGCGGGCGGTGTGCGCGCGGCGGAGGCGACGATCGACTCAGGCGCGGCTGCAGAGGCGCTCGAGCGCTTCGTGCGCCGGACGCAGGAGCTGGCGCCTTGAACGAGGCCTCCAACCGCCTCGAGCCGATCCTCGCTGCCACCCGCGAGGAGGTCGAACGCCGGCGCCAGGCCATCCCGCTGCCCGAGCTCGAGCGCGCGGGGGCGCAGCGGCAAGCCGCCGGAGACATCCGCCCGTTCCCCGGCGCGCTGCGGGCCCCGGGGATCTCGGTGATCGCCGAGCACAAGCGCCGCTCGCCCTCGGCGGGCGTGATCCGCGAGGACCTGCGCCTCGAGGACGTCGTCGGCGCTTACGAGCGTGCGGGCGCCGCCGCGCTCTCGGTCCTCACGGAGGGGCCGAGCTTCGGCGGCTCGCTGGCCGACCTGCGGGCCGCGCGCGCCGCCAGCGGGCTGCCGATTCTGCGCAAGGACTTCCTGGTCGACGATTACCAGGTGCACGAGTCGCTGGCGGCCGGGGCCGATGCCGTCCTTCTGATCGTGGCCGCGCTGAGCGAAGGTGACCTACGGAGGCTGCACACGCTGGCCTCCGACCTCGGCCTGGCGGCACTGGTCGAGGTCCATGATCAGGACGAGGTCGCGGTCGCGCTCGCCGCCGGAGCCCAGCTGATCGGCGTCAACAACCGTGACCTGCGCACGCTTTCGGTCGATATCGGCCGGACGCTCGAGATCGTTCCGGCGCTGCCCGACGGTGTGGTGAGCGTGGCCGAATCGGGCTTTCGCCGGAGGGAGGAGATCGAGCCGCTCGCCGCGGCCGGCATCGACGCGGTGCTGATCGGAGAGTCGCTGATGCGCTCGGAGGATGTCGAAGCGGCGTGCCGTGAGCTGACGGCTCGCGCGCGCCAGCCTCTTTAGTTGCAGTTCAGCGGTGCGGGAACACTGAATCGATGAGAGCGCTGATCCGATCGCCGTTCGTGGCCGCGCTGCTGGGGGGTCTGGTGGTGGCGGTCTTGTTCCTGGCACTGGGGATCACCGGCCAGCGCTCCAAGGAAACGGTCGTGCAGGAGGCGCCGGTGGCGACGCCGTCGGCATCCGGCGCATCGGGACTGACTCCGCACGAGATTTACGTGCGCGACGCGCCCGGGGTCGTCCTCGTGCGAGCACAGCTGTCCTCCGAGGCGGCCCAGAACCCGTTCGACCTGAGCCCGCGCCAAGCCGGCAGCAGCTCGACCGGGTCCGGCTTTCTCATCGACCGGCAAGGCCACCTGCTCACGAACTTCCACCTCGTCGCCGGCGCCGATCGGACCGGTGGGATCACGGTTCAGTTCCAGGAGGACGTCAGCCGCCACGCCGCGGTCGTGGCCCAGGATCCTGACGACGACCTGGCCATGCTCAAGGTCGACATGACGGGTGTTCCGACGGTTCAGCCGCTCCCCCTGGGCGACTCGGCGAGCGTGCACGTCGGTGACCCCACGCTGACCATCGGCAACCCGTTCGGGCTCGACCGCACCCTGACCAGCGGCATCGTCTCGGCCATGCAGCGGCAGATCCAGGCCCAGAGCGGGTTCAGCATCGACAACGTGATCCAGACCGACGCACCACTGAACCCGGCCAACTCGGGCGGACCCCTGCTCGACGCCACCGGCCATGTGATCGGGATCAACTCCCAGATCGCGACAGGTTCCTCCACTGCGCGCGACCCTGTCGCGATCGCCTTCGCGGTGCCGATCAACACCGCGCGGAGCGTGCTGCCCGCCTCCCAGCGGGACGGCAAGACGCGCGCCGCGCACGCCGGCCGCTTTTAGAAATCCGCCTGCGCCCCCCTACGATGTGGGCATGGCCGAGGATCCGCCCAAGATCAAGTTCTGCGGCATCACCTCGCTCGGCGACGGCGAGCGGGCCGTCGCCGCGGGAGCGTGGGCGATCGGGCTGATCTTCTGGGAGGGCTCGGTGCGCCGCTGCGAACCCGAGGCGGCGGCTGAGATCGGGCCCGCTCTACGCCGGCGGGTCGAAGTGGCCGGGGTGTTCGTGAACCCGACGCTGGAGGAGGTCACGAGCCTGGCGGAGGGCGCCGAGCTCACGATGGTTCAGCTTCACGGCCGCGAGGGTCCGGCTTTCTGCGCCGAAGTCAGCCGCCGCACGGGATGCAAGGTGATCAAGGCGATGCCGGTCCGAAGCGGCGCGGACATTCAGGCGCTGACGCCGTTCAGCACCGACTATCACCTGCTCGACAGCTACCACCCCTCGCAGCCGGGGGGCACGGGGGAGACGTTCTCCTGGGAGCTCGCGCGGGCGCACCGCGGGTCGGTGCCGGTGATCCTCTCGGGTGGTCTGCGGCCCGAGAACGTCCAGGAAGGGATCGCATCCGTGCGGCCGTTCGCGGTCGACGTGGCCAGCGGGGTCGAAGCGGCGCCGGGACGGAAGGACCCCGCGAAGCTCGAGGCGTTCGCGGCCGCCGTCGCGGCCAGCATCCACGCGCCGGCGCCGACGTCGTCCGCGGCGGCCACCGCGAGCCGCGGATGAGCGCGATCGAGCACCGCTTCGGGCCCTACGGCGGCCAGTACGTGCCCGAGACGCTGATGCCCGCACTGGCCGAGCTGGAGGGGGCGTGGTGCTCCGCGCGCGAGGATCCGGCCTTCGGAGCCGAGCTCGACCGGCTGCTGCGCGACTACGTGGGACGCCCCAGCCCGCTCTATCGGGCCGAGCGCCTGAGCGCACGGGCCGGCTGGCCGATCTACCTCAAACGCGAGGATCTGAACCACACCGGCGCGCACAAGATCAACAATGCGATCGGGCAGGCGCTGCTGGCCAAGCGGATGGGCAAGCAGCGGATCATCGCCGAGACCGGCGCCGGGCAGCACGGCGTGGCGACCGCCACGGCCTGCGCGCTGCTCGATTTGGATTGCGTCGTCTACATGGGCACCGAGGACATGCGCCGGCAGAAGCCCAACGTCGAGCGCATGGGCCTGCTCGGCGCTCGCGTCGAGCCGGTCGAGGTCGGGGCCAGGACGCTCAAGGAGGCCGTCTCGGCGGCGATCCGTGACTGGGTGACCAACGTAGCCACGACCCACTACATCATCGGCTCCTGCGTGGGTCCGGCGCCCTATCCGGCGCTTGTCCGCGACCTGCAGCGCGTGATCGGCGACGAGGCGCGCAGCCAGCTGCTCGAGCGTGAAGGCCGGCTGCCGCAGCGCGTTATCGCGTGCGTGGGCGGCGGCTCCAACTCGATTGGGATGTTCGTGCCGTTCGTAGACGACGCCGTCGGTCGAGCTCGTCGGCGTCGAGGCGGCGGGCGAAGGAATCGAGACCGGGCGCCACGGCGCGCCGTTGACCGCAGCCGGGCTTCCCGGGGTACTCCACGGCGCCTATTCGGCCATCATGCAGGACGAGCAGGGTCAGATCATGGAGGCCCACTCGATCTCGGCCGGCCTCGACTATCCCGGCAGTGGCCCGGAGCACGCTTGGCTGCGGGACAGCGGCCGGGCGCGTTACGTCGCCATCACAGACCGCGAGGCACTCGACGCCTTCGCCCAGCTCGCGCGTCTGGAGGGCATCATCCCCGCCCTGGAGAGCGCTCACGCGGTGGCCTGGACGCTGGCCGCCGAGCCGAGCGAGCTCGATCTGATCTGTCTCTCGGGTCGCGGCGACAAGGACCTGGCGGAGGCGCTCGAGCACCTCGAGGGCGGCGTTCCCAGCTCGCCGTGACGGGTGCCGAGCGCATCGCCGAGGCGTTCGAGTCAGCGCAGGCCAACGGGCGCAGCGCCGCGCTCATGCCCTACCTGATGGGGGGGTTCCCCGATGTCGCACGCTCGCGGTCGATCGCGGGCGCCTACGTCGAGGCTGGTGCCGACCTGATCGAGCTGGGCGTCCCGTTCTCCGATCCCCTGGCCGACGGCCCGGTGATCCACGCCGCGGGGGCGAGGGCGCTGCAGGCCGGCACCACCCTTCACGACGTGCTCGAGATCGGTGGCTCGGTCGCGGACGCCGTGCCGGTCATCGTCATGTGCTACGCGAACCTGATCCTCATGCACGGCCTCGAGCGCTTCGCCGACGCGCTCGTACGGGTCGGCGCGGCCGGGCTCATCGTGCCCGACCTGCCGCTCGAGGAATCGCCCCAGGTGCTGGCGGCGTGCGACGAGCGCGGGCTGGCCCTCGTCCCCCTCGCGGCGCCGACGACCTCCGAGAACCGGCTGGCGAAGATCGGGGCCCAGGCGCGCGGTTTTCTCTACACGGTGGGACTGACGGGGACGACGGGCGAGCGGGGGGAGCTTTCGCAAGGGCTGGCCGAGCTCGTCGCTCGTGCCGCGGCCCATACCGCGGTTCCGGTTGCGGTGGGGTTTGGAATCGGCACTCCCGAGCACGCCGCGGCCGCGGCCGAGGCCGGCGCCCAGGGCGTCATCATCGGCAGCCGGCTCGTCCGTGCCGCCGGCGAGGCGGAGGACCCGGCCGCGGCGGTCCGCCGGCTCGTCGAGCAGTTCTCCGGCGCGCTGCTGGCGCCGGCACTCGGTTAGCATCCGCAGCGATGGGCGTGATTCTCACCGCCGCGGCCGGACTCTGTCTGTGGATCCTCCTGTGGTCGCTGAACATCAGCGGCTTTGACGCCATCCTGATCGCGATCGTCATGGTCCTGGTCGCGCTCGGGGTCCGAAACCTGCTGCCATTCCTGCCCGGCCGGCGGGGATAGCCTTCAGAGCCGTGCGCCGAGTACTGCTCCGGTGCGGCGGGGCGCGCATGGGCTTGCGGGTCGCCTGTGTCGCTGCGTTCGCGGGACTGAGCGCCGGCGCCGGCAGTTGTGGCGCGAGCGGGTCTTCGAACGTCAACGCGACCGGCAAGACGCTGAGCCTCTACGCCAGCGTTCCGGTCGGCAGCCCCGGCGCGGCCGACACGACCGCGGCCGAGAAGCTCGCCCTGCAGCAGGGAGGCTCGCGGATCGGGACCTTCGCGATCAGACTCATCACCCTCTCCGGGACGAAGCCTTCGGACAATGCCCGTCAGGCCATCAGCGACCAGAGCACCGTCGCCTACATCGGCGAGCTCCATCCGGGCAACTCGGCTGATTCGATGGGCATCACCAACGCAGAGGACGTGCTCCAGGTCAGCCCGGGCGATACGGCGATCGAGCTCACGCAGAGCACCGCCACAGTGCCGGGGGCGCCGGACACCTATTACGAGGACCAGAAGACATATGGGCGCACGTTCGCGCGCGTGGTCCCGAGCGGCACCGCGGAGGCGAATGCCCAGGTCTCGCTCATGTCCTCGCTTGGGGTCAAGCGGCTGTACGTGTCCAGCGACGGGAGCACTTACGGCGCCGCGATCGCGCTGGCCGTCCGCCAGGCGGCTGCCAAACATGGGGTGACCGTCGTCCCCGCCCCGGCGGGTGCCGATGGCGCGTTCTACGGCGCCGGCTCGGGCGCCGCTGCCGGACGGCGGTTCGACGCGCTGTCGGCAAGCGATCCGGCCATCAAGCTCTTTGCCCCCTCCGGCGCCGCCGCGGGACTGTCGACGAGCGCCCGCACCGTGTACGTCACGAGCCCGGGCTTCGTGACCAGGAGCCTGCCGCCGCTCGGCCACACCTTCGTCTCGCAGTTCCGGGCGGCCTACGGACACGCGCCCGCCGCCGGCGCGATCTTCGCCTACGAGGCCGTCAAGGCCGTGCTGGACGTGCTCCGCGAGGCCGGCTCGTCCGCCAACCAGCGTGCGACCGTGGTCCGCGACTTCTTCGGCATCCGCAACCGCAGCTCGCCCCTTGGCACATATTCGATCGACTCGGGCGGCGACATCAGCGTCGCTCCCTTCATCGTCAGCCGCCTGCACGCCGGGAAGCTCGTGCCGCTGCGCTCCATTCCAGCGCAGGGGTGATCCGGCGCGCTCTGGCAGCGGTCCCCGTGGCCGCCTTGGCCGCGGCGCTGGCCGGCTGCGGCAGCCACGGCGACACCGGTTCTCAGCCGATCCGTGGCACCACGCTGACCATCTACGCCAGCGTGCCCATGCACGGCGCCTCGCGCCTCAACGCCGAGAGCGTGATCAACGGCGCCCGGCTCGCGCTCGCGCGCGTGGGCGCGAGGGTGGGTCGCTACCGCATCGCCTTCCGGCCACTCGACGACTCGACCGTGCAACGCCAGAGCTGGGACCCCGGGCAGACCGCGCTCAATGCACGCCTGGCCGCTCAGGATCCGACCGCGATCGGCTACATCGGCGAGTTCAACTCGGGCGCGAGCGCGGTCTCGATTCCGGTGCTGAATCGCGCCGGCATCCCGCAGATCAGCCCCGCCAGCGCCGCCGTGGGGCTGACCTCGGCCGCCGCCGGAGCGGCACCGGGTGAGCCGCAGAAGTACTACCCGACGGGGATCCGGACCTACCTGCGCGTAGTCCCCGACGACGCCGTCCAGTCGGCCGTGCAGGTCAAGCTGCAGCAGCGCCTCGGATGCCACAGGACCTACGTCGTCCACGACGGTGAGGTGGACGGAGAGGACATGGCCGACAGCTTCGCCCTGGTGGCGCGCTCGACCGGCCTCGATGTCGTGGGCGTGCAGGCCTTCCAGCCCCGCGCCCTCGACTACACCGCGCTCGCTGCCGGCGTGGCTCAGAGCGGCGCCGACTGCGTCCTCATCAGCGCGATCACCGAGTCGGGCGCGGCGCTCGTGACCAAGCAGATCGCCGCCGCAATGCCGCGCGCGCGGATCTTCGCGGCGGCGGGCGTGGCCGAGAGCACTTTCACCGATCCCGGCCTCGGAGGGATCCCCTCAGACCTCGACCGGCGCGTCCTGCTGACGACCCCCACGCTCGGGCCGGACGCCGAGCCGACGGCCGGCCGGGCGTTCTACGACGCCTACGAGCGGCGCTACGGGCCTGCGCAGCCCTATGCGATCTACGGATATGAGGCGATGAGCCTCCTGTTGGCCGCGATCGATCAGTCGAGCGGCGGCGGCAAGCAGCCGGTTCGGCGCTCGAAGGTCCTGACGGCTCTGTTTGCCACCCACGACCGCCAGAGCGTGATCGGCACCTACAGCATGACCCCCAGCGGCGATACGACGATCCGGCGCTACGGGGTCTACAAGATCGTGGCCGGCCAGCCGCGCTACTGGCAGGCCGTCGAGGGTTGAGGGCTCCGGGTCCTTCGGCCATTGGCTCGCGGCGCGCCTCCGGTTGCGATTCCGTTAGCGGAGCCGAGCCGCGCTTGTCGCGTCTTGCCGAGGTCCGTGGCCCGCATTAGTCTGCCTGCTCCACACCGGGAAACCGGCATCGAGACGAGAGGAGGGAGCATGCGCTTGATCGGCAGAATCTTGGCCGGCTGCATGCTGGTCGGCACGGTGGTCGTACTCGCCGCGTGCGGCAGCAGCAGCAAGAGCAGCAGCAGCGGCTCCGGCAGCAGCGGAGGGGCCAACACGATCGACATCTACTCGAGCCTGCCGATGCAGGGATCCTCGAGCGCGCAGACGGTCCCGATGGTCAACGGGATCAAGCTGGCGCTGGCACAGGCGCACGGCAAGGCAGGCAAGTTCACCGTGAACTACCAGGTCCTCGACGACTCGACGGCCACGGCCGGGAAGTGGGACCCGACCCAGACAGCCGCCAACGCGCGCAAGGCTGCGGAGGATCCGAAGGCCGTCTTCTACATCGGGGAGTTCAACTCAGGCGCCAGCGAGATCTCGATCCCGATCCTGAACCAGGCAGGGATCCCGCAGGTCAGCCCGGCCAACACGTACGTGGGTCTGACCACGAACGAGCCCGGCAGCGCCCCCGGCGAGCCGCAGAAGTACTACCCGACCGGTAAGCGCACCTACTTGCGGATCGTTCCCCGCGACACGATCCAGGCCGCCGCCGGCCTGGAGACGATGAAGCACGACGGCTGTACGAAGGTTGCCGTGGCCAACGACAAGGAGGCCTACGGCGCCGGCCTGGCCGCCCTGCTCGAGCTCGAGAAGGGCAAGTACGGCATGAACATCGTCAGCAACACCGGTATCGATCCCACGGCCCCGAACTTCCGCTCCTACGCGCAGACGATCAAGGCGCAGGGCGCGGACTGCTTCTACTTCGCCGGGATCGTGTCCAACGGCGCAGTGCAGATCACCAAGGACGTCGCTGCGTCGATCCCGAAGGTGAAGATCTACGGCGGCGACGGCATCTGCACGGGCTCCTACACCAACCCGGCCCAGCACGGGATCCCGGCCAGCATCGGGCCGCAGGTTCAGTGCACCGTCGCGACGCAGGACCTGCCCGCGTATCCCGGTGGCCGGTCGTTCCTGACGTCCTACAGGGCCAAGTACGGGACCTCGAGCCCGGATCCGTATGCGATCTACGGCTTCGAGGTGATGCAGCTCGGCCTGCAGACGATCGCCAAGCTCGGGCCCAAGGGCAACGACAAGGCCGCCGTCCTGAGCGCTCTGTTTGCGATCAGGAGCCGGCACTCCGTCCTTGGCACCTACGGGTTCGACAAGAACGGCGACACGACGCTGAAGTCCTACGGCCTCTACAAGGTCGGGCACGACGGCAACCCGCAGTTCGAGCGGACGGTCACCCCGTCCGTCACCTGAGGCAATTGGGAGCGGGGCGGCGTGAGCCGCCCCGCTCCGCTCCTCTTGCCCGTCTCCGCGGGTTCCCCCTAGCCCGTCTGGAAGCTCCCGGATAGGGTTCCGGGCCAGAGGTGGAAGCCAACTCCCTCGCGCCACCACTCCCGTCCTCCGCGGCCGCGCGCCTCGCCGCGGTTCGGCGCCACGTGGGACGGTGGGGGCTGCCACTCGCTCTGTTCGTGCTGCCGGCGGTCTACGCCGTGCACGATCTGACCGCGGGCTATCCCGGCTACACCGCCGGCCGCGCCGTCACCCACCACGACCTCACGTATCTGGGCACGAACCTCGTCCAGGGGATATCGAACGGCGCGATCTGGGCTCTGATCGCGATCGGCTATACGCTCGTCTACGGCATCGTCGAGCTGATCAACTTCGCCCACGGCGACGTGTTCATGATCGGCTCGTTCACTGCCGCGGGCTTCTGGAGCTCGATCGGGCTCGGCCTGACGACCGGGCCGATCGGTCTGGTGGGCGGGCTGCTGGTCACGCTGATCGTGGCGATGATTGTTTCTGGCTCCCTGAACGTCCTGATCGAGCGGGTCGCCTATCGCCCCCTGCGCAACGCACCCAAGCTGGCCCCGCTCATCACCGCGGTCGGGTTCTCCTTCATCCTGCAGAACGTGGGCTTGCTGTGGCTAGGCGGCTCGCCGGCCGGCGTCGACGACCTGATCCGGGAGAACACGACGGTGTTCAGCATCTCGGGCGTTGCCATCCGCCGCGCCGACATCCTCGCGGTTGCGGTGACCGTGCCGCTGGTTGTCGGGCTGGCGTGGTTCATCTCTCGCACGCGGGCCGGCCGGGCCATGCGCGCCACGGCGCAGGACCCCGAGGCGGCCCGGCTGATGGGCATCAACGTCAACAGCACGATCTCGCTGACCTTCCTGCTCGGCGGCATGCTCGCCGGCGCAGCGGGGCTGATCTACGCGCTCTATGAGACGACGATCTGGTACTTCCAGGGCTTTGAGGCCGGGCTGATCGCCTTCACGGCGGCGGTCATGGGCGGGATCGGCAACGTGCGTGGGGCGGTGCTGGGGGGATTCATCATCGGCTGCATCCAGCAGCTCTCCGACGCTCGTTTCGGGCCGCAGTGGACGCCGGTGGTCGTGTTCGGCTACCTGATCATGATCATGGTCCTGCGGCCGCGAGGGCTGCTCGGAGAAGAGACGCGAGAGGCCGGGTGAGCCCGTGGAGGAGCTGATCGCCCAGCTGCGCGAGTGGCGTCAGGCATTCGGAGCGCGCCGCGCCGCGCTCGAAGCCCGGCTGCCTCGGTGGTGGCACCGGGCGCTGGCCGGCGCCCTGATCGTCTTCGGGATCATCTTCCCGTTCTTCTTCACGCAGGGCAGCGGGTTCATCGGCGCCACGATCACGGCGCTGGCCTACGCCGTGATGGCCCTCGGGCTCAACGTCGTGGTGGGCTTCGCGGGTCTGCTCGACCTCGGCTACGTCGCCTTCTACGCGCTCGGCGCGTACTCGGCGGGCTGGTTCGGCTCGGAGTTCTTCTTCAAGGCCCACGTGCACGTCCTGGCCTCACCTATCGCCCGGACGCTGATCGGCGTGCATCTGAACTTCATCCTGATCCTCGTCGTCGCCGTGTTGATCACCGCCGCGTTCGGGGTCATCATCGGCTTGCCCACCCTTCGGCTGCGGGGCGACTACATCGCGATCGTCACCCTGGCCTTCGGCGAGATCATCGACCGCGTCGCGATCAACGGCCAGAGCGTGCACGTGGGCGGCGGGATGACGCTGACCGGAGGCAGCGTCGGGATCAGCTCGATCGACCCGATCTACTTCCCCGGCCTCGGAACCTTCGACGAGCTCCACCTCCGGCCGTGGTACTGGGTGATCTTCGCGATCCTGATGTTGGTGCTCTTCGTCAACGTGCGCCTGCGCGATTCGCGCCTGGGCCGCGCCTGGATCGCGCTGCGCGAGGACGAGGTCGCCGCCGTCTCGATGGGCATCCCGCTCGTGCGCACGAAGCTCCTGGCCTACGCGATCGGCGCCGCCTTCGGCGGCATGTCCGGCGTGTTCCTGGCCACATTCGTCCCGGATGTGAGCAGCGACCAGTTCCGGTTCTCGTTCTCGATCTTCATCCTCTCGATGATCATCGTCGGCGGTCTGGGCTCGATCTGGGGGGTGATGCTGGGGGCGATGCTGCTCTCCTACATCAACCAGTACCTGATCCCCGACGTGCTCAACGGCATTCCCGGCTCTCTGGGGCTGAACTTCAGCCTCACCGACATCGGCCTCGGGATCTACGGGTTCCTGCTCGTGCTCGTGATGGTGCTGCGGCCCCAGGGGCTGCTGCCCGAGCGAAGACGCAGGATGGAGCTCTCGCGCGGGATCGGCGAGACCGAGCTCGAGGGAAGAGGCCTGTGAGCGTCGGCGCCCAGCAGCCTGCCGGCGCCGAAGCGGATACCCGTTCGCGCGGGCTGCTCCGTGCCGACCGGGTATCGAAGGAGTTCGGCGGCCTCGTGGCCGTCAGCGATGTCACATTCGCGATCGAGCCGCTGTCGATCGTGTCGATCATCGGGCCCAACGGGGCCGGCAAGACGACGTTCTTCAACATGCTGACCGGGCTCTACAAGCCGACCAGCGGTCGGATCTCGTTCGACGGACGCAACATCACGCATTCGCGACCCGACAAGATCACCGGCCTGGGGGTGGCTCGGACCTTCCAGAACATCCGGCTCTTCAGCGCTATGACGGCCCTCGAGAACGTGATGATCGGGCGCCACGCCCGCATGAAGGCCGGGCTGTTCGGATCGATCCTCCGCGTGCCCCGGGTGCGGCGCGAGGAGCGCGACGCCCGGAGCAAGGCCGCCGAGCTGCTCGAGTACGTGGGGCTCGCGCCCCGGGCCTTCGACCAGCTGGCCTCCCATCTCTCCTATGGCGATCAGCGGCGGGTGGAGATCGCCCGCGCGCTCGCCTCCGAGCCAAAGCTCCTGCTCCTCGACGAGCCGACAGCGGGCATGAACCCCCAGGAGTCGGCGCGGCTGACCGAGTTCATGCGCAAGCTCCGCGACGAGCTGAAGTTGACGATCCTCCTGATCGAGCACGACATGAAGGTCGTGATGGGCGTCTCCGAGCGGGTCACCGTGCTCGACCACGGCGAGAAGATCGCGGAGGGCGCGCCGGCCGAGGTGCGCGGGAACGCGCGCGTGATCGAGGCCTACCTCGGAAAGCAGGAGTGATGGCGGAGGAGATCCACTGATGGCGCTCCTGGACGTGGAGGAGATCCACACCCACTACGGGTCGATCGAGGCGTTGAAGGGTGTCTCGCTGACCGTGGACGAGGGCGAGGTCGTGACCCTGATCGGGTCCAACGGCGCCGGGAAGTCGACCACGCTTCGCTCGATCTCAGGACTGACCCCGGCCAGCTCCGGCCGGGTCACATTCGCCGGCGAGGAGATCACGCGCGTGCCCGCACACGAGGTGGTCGAGCGCGGGATCGCACTGTCCCCGGAAGGGCGCCACTGCTTCGCGCGCATGAGCGTGCGTGAGAACCTAGACCTAGGTGCCTTCCGCCGGCGCGGGCCGGAGGTGAGCGAGGACCTCGAGCGCGTCTTCGAGCTCTTCCCGCGGCTGCAGGAGCGAGAGCGCCAGAAGGCCGGCACGATGTCCGGCGGCGAGCAGCAGATGCTCGCGATCGGCCGCGCTCTGATGGCCCGCCCTCGGTTGTTGATGCTCGACGAGCCATCGATGGGCATTGCCCCGATCCTGGTGCAGCGGATCTACGAGACGATCGGCGAGATCAACCGCTCCGGCGTGGCGATCCTGCTGGTGGAGCAGAACGCCAACTACGCGCTAGACATCTCGCGGCGCGGATACGTGCTCGAAACGGGTCGCGTGGCGCTGAGCGGAGCCTCCTCCCAGCTGCGTGACGACCCCGAAGTGCAGAAGGCGTACCTCGGAGCATGATCGCGATCTACGCCCTCATCGGGTCCAAGGCGCTCTACCTGCTCTTCATCTGGCTGATCTCGGCCGCGGGCGCCGCCTGGCTGGCCGAGCGCAAGGGTTACGGCGAGCGCATGGGACTGACGTTCGGCCTGCTGCTCTCGGTCATCGGGCTGGCGGTGCTGCTCGTGCTGCCGGGCCGTCCGGGCTCGGCGTGGAAGCTCGAGGGTCCGCTGCCGAGGCGGCGGCGGCGTCGGTAGGGGCTTGAGTCAGGCTGCTCTTGCGAGAGCCTGCGCGACATTGGCCACGACGGCGGTCGGCTCGTCCTCGATCTGGATCGCGGTATAGCGCTCGACATCGATGCCCGCCCGCTTAAGCGTTGACGTCTTGCGGTGGTCGCGCTCGAAAGCTGCGCGGCTCGAGTGGTAGCGGTAGCCGTCGATCTCGACCGCGACGCGGCTTTCCGGCCAGTAGAAGTCGACACTGAAGCCGTGCAGGTGGACGTTGCACTGCGGAGGCGGGAGGCGGGCCGCCCGGACGAGGGCGAGGAAGCACTCCTCGGGATGCGAGACGGTGAGGGAGGTAGGGCGGTCCGGGTCGAGGAGCTGTGTGAGGAGGTGGATGCGATTGCGATGGGGGCCGCGGGCGATCGCGGCTTCGAGCTCCTTGGGGCTCGTGAGGCGCTGGATCCGAGCTTCATCCGCCGCCCGCTCCAGCTCGCGCGGGGTCAGGTGGTCGGCGAGGTCGAGCAAGGTGCGGGCGGGAGAGGTGAGGGAGAGACCCCGGCGGATACGGACGTCGGCCGGTTCGAGGCGGCGGGTGCGGTGGATGGTGAGGTTGGGCCTTGCGATGCGCACCGTCACGGTCACATGAACCGGTCCGGGTTGCGGCGGCCTGAGATTCCACATGGCGGCGGCGGTGTGGTGGCTCAGCACCGCGGTTCGGCCACCCGCGAGCAGGGCTGCTGTCTCGTCGGCTAGCTCGATCGGTGCCAGATGCCCGACGGCGTAAACACCGTGATGAAGGGGTCGCAGCTGGGCGCGTTCGATGAGGCGTCCGATCTGCGCGGCGGTGAGCCCGGCCGCGATCAGCTGGCGCCTCGAGACGCGGCCGCGCTGTGCGTCCGCGAGTGCTCCTACCCGCTCGTCGCGCGAGCCTGAGACGCGCAAAATCCGCCTCGCGCCGACCAATTCGACGTCCTGTGGCGGATTTTGATCGCTATGCGAGCGATTTCCGCCAACCATTTCGCCGCAACCGGACCCGGGGCGGATTTCGCCCCCTCGATCGCCCACGCCGGCCAGCTTCCCACCGCGCCAGCCCGGCCTCCCTCCTTCACCGCCTTTTCAAACGAAGATGTTGCGATCGCGCCACAAAGTGCAACCCGGCGCTCCGATCGCCCCGGCTAAACCCGGAACTCCTCGGTCGCCGCGAACCCCATCTCGGCGCCGGCCTCGGCGGTCCCGGTCTTGCGCGCCTCGTCGGCCACGGCGGAGGCGACTGCACCGACGACCTCGCGGTTGAAGACCGACGGGATGATGTAGTCCTCGCGCAGCTCATCGGGGGAGACGATGTCGGCGATCGCCCGCGCGGCGACCATCTTCATCTCCTCGGTGATCGCGGTGGCGCGGACGTCCAGAGCCCCCCTGAACACGCCCGGGAAGCACAGCACGTTGTTGATCTGGTTCGGGTAATCCGAGCGGCCCGTCGCAACCACGCGGGCGTAGGCCGCGGCATCCTCGGGCGAGACCTCGGGGTCGGGGTTGGCCATTGCGAACACGATCGGGTTTGGGTTCATGGCCGCCAGAGCCGACGCGGGCAGCACGCGGGCGCCCGAGAGGCCGATGAACAGGTCAGCCCCCTCCAGCACCTCGGCAGGGCCGCCCACCCGCTGCTCGAGGTTGGTCAACAGGGCCAGCTCGCGCTTGACCGGGTGCATCGTCTCGTCGAGGAAGTCTTCGCGCCCCGCGTGCAATGCGCCGCGCGAGTCGCAGCCGATGATGTGTCGCGCCCCCGCCGCGAGCAGGATCTTGGTCACGGCGACGCCGGCCGCGCCCAGCCCGACGATCACGATCCGGACATCGTCGATTCGCTGGGCGGTGAGCGTCAGCGCGTTCAAGAGCGCGGCGAGCACGACCACCGCGGTGCCGTGCTGATCGTCGTGGAACACCGGGATGTCAAGCGATGCCTTGAGCCGGTCCTCGATCTCAAAGCAGCGTGGGGCTGAGATGTCCTCCAGGTTGATGCCGCCGAAGCCGGGGGCGATGGCCCGCACCGCGGCCACGATCTCGTCGGTGTCGCGAGTGTCGAGGCAGATCGGGAAGGCATCCACCCCCGCGAACTCCTTGAACAGCATGGCCTTGCCCTCCATCACCGGCATGGCCGCGCGCGGCCCGATGTCGCCCAGGCCGAGCACGGCCGTGCCGTCCGAGACGACGGCCACGGTGTTGCGTTTGATCGTGTACTGGAAGGCCTTGTCCGGGTCGTCGAAGATGGCTCCGCACACGCGCGCCACGCCGGGGGTGTAAGCCATCGAGAGGTCCTCGCGCGTCTTCAGCGGACTCTTGTTCTGGAGCTCGATCTTGCCCCCCACGTGCAGCATGAACGTGCGGTCGGTGGCGTCGAGAACGCGGGCTCCTGCGACCGCGTCGACCGCGTCACGCAGCCGTGGCCAGTCCGACGAATCGCCCGTCTCCACCGTGATGTCGCGGATCGTGTGGCCCGACTCGACCTGCACCAGGTCGACGGCGCCGATCGTCCCTCCGGCTTCGCCGATCGCGCTCGCGACCTTGCCGAGCATCCCGGGACGGTGGTCGATTTCGACCCGGAGAGTGAGGCTGTACTGAGCGCTGGGAGTCGCCGCCATGACTCTGGATAGCCTGACATAGATGCCTTCCCGCGCGTCCTGCTGACGATGGCCGATGAGCTCTTCCTGATCGACGGCAACAGCCTCGCCTACCGCGCGTTCTTCGCCCTCCCGGAGTCGATCGCGACCTCGACTGGCGTGCCGACGAACGCCATCTTCGGGTTCGCGTCGATGCTGGTGAAGATCCTCACCGACTACGGCCCACGGGCCACGGTCGTGGTGTGGGACGCGGGCTACACCGGCCGCAAGGAGATCTACGAGGAGTACAAGGCCCAGCGCAGCAGTCGCCCGGATCTGCTCAAGGAGCAGTGGCCGCACCTGGAGCCGCTGGTCGACGCCTTCGGCTATCGCAACCTCAGGGTCGACGGGTACGAAGCCGACGACGTGATCGCCTCGATCGTCGAGCGGGCGAAGGGGGAGGAAATCCCGGTGATGGTGGTCACCGGTGACCGCGACGCCTACCAGCTCGTGGACGACGGCCTGGTGAGGATCATGACTACGAGTCGTGGCATCACCGACACGCGCGTCTACGACCGCGACGGGGTGATCGACCGCTACGGAATCCCTCCGGAGTTGATCCCCGACTTCATCGGGCTGAAGGGCGACACCAGCGACAACATCCCGGGCGTCCCGGGGATCGGCGACAAGACCGCAGCCGACCTGCTCCAGAGGTTCGGCTCGCTCGAGCAGGTGCTCGACCACATCGAGGAGATCAGCGGCGCCAAGCGCAAGCAGAACCTGATCGAGCACGCGGAGGACGCGCGCATCTCGAAGCAGCTGGCCACGGCCAAGCGCGACATCCCGCTCGATCTCGACCTAGGCGAGTTCGTCTCCGCCGCTCCCGATCGCTCCCAGCTGCGGGAGACCTTCCGTCAGTTCGAGCTGCGCGAGCCGCTGCGCCGGCTGGAGGAGGCACTCGGGTCGGCCGACGAGGCGGCGCCCGCGCCGGTGGCTGAGCGCAAGCTGAGCGCGCGCCTGCAGGAGATCTCGACCGCCGAGGTGATAGGGCTGCCGTCGGCCGAGACGGCGCTGGCGCTGGTCGCACCTGACACACCGGAGGACGCGCTGTTCGCGCCCGATCCCAGCTGGCGCTTTGGCCTCTACCAGGGCAACGACCGGGTGCTCACGGGCGAGGTCGATGCGCCTGAGGCGCTCGTCGAGGCAATCGGCGCTCGCCCGGTGCTGGCCCACGACGCCAAGTCTCTGGGCCGCGTCCCGGAGAACCTCGCGCACGACACCGAGGTGGCCGCCTACCTGCTGGAGCCCGCCCGGCGCGGCTACCCGTTCCGCGAGCTCTGCGAGGAGCGCGGCCTGGCCGCCGACGTCGAAGACCCCGCTGCGAGCGCGGCGATCCTGGTCGATGCGCTCGCCCGCTGGCAGCGTGAGGAGATCCGCGGCCGCGGCCTCACCGATCTGCTGAGCGAGGTCGAGCTGCCGCTCGTGCGTGTGCTGCGCAAAATGGAGCTCGCGGGGCTGAAGCTGGACACCGAACGCCTGGCGCGGATCTCCACCCGGGTCAAGGCCGAGGCCGACGCGCTCGAGCGCGAGATCTTCGACCTCTGCGGGGAGGAGTTCACGATCGGCTCGCCCAAGCAGCTCGAAGAGGTGCTGTTCGGCAAGCTGGGGCTGAGCCGCAAGCGCCGCGGCAAGACCGGCTATTCGACCGACGCTCGCGTGCTTCAGGCAATCCGCCACGAGCACCCGGTGATCCCCAAGGTCGAGCGCTGGCGCGAGCTGACCAAGCTCGCCCAAACCTACCTCGACGCACTTCCGGACTACATCGGCGCCGACGGCCGCCTGCACACGACCTTCAGCCAGACGACCGCCACCACGGGGCGGCTCTCGTCGAACAACCCCAACCTCCAGAACGTGCCGATCCGGACCGAGCTGGGGCGCGAGATCCGTGCCTGCTTCGTCGCCGAGCCCGGGAACCTGCTCGTGAGCGCCGACTACTCGCAGGTCGAGCTGCGGCTGCTGGCCCACATCGCAGGCGAGGATGTGCTCAAGGAGATCTTCCGACGGGGCGAGGACGTGCACACCGCCACAGCGTGCCGGGTGTTCAGCGTAACGCCGGAGCAGATCGACCCCGGTATGCGCTCGAAGGCGAAGATGATCAACTACGGGATCGTCTACGGCCTCTCGGCCTACGGCATGGCCGATCGCCTCGACATCCCGCAGTCGGAGGCCGACGAGTTCATCCAGCGCTATCTGGAGGGCTTCCCGGCGGTCAAGCGGTTCATCGAGGAGACGATCGCTCAGGGGACCGAGCATGGCTACGTTTCGACGCTGTTCGGGCGCCGGCGTCAGGTGCCCGAGCTTCGGGCCCGCCGCTGGGAGCTGCGAAAGCAGGGGGAGCGCTTCGCGGTCAACATGGTCATCCAGGGGACAGCGGCCGACATCATGAAGGTGGCGATGGTGCGCTCAGACCAGGCGCTCGGCGAGGCCGGCCTGGAGACCCGGCTCGTGCTCCAGATCCACGACGAGCTGCTGTTCGAGGGCCCCGAGAGCGAAGCTGAGCAGGTCAAGCAGATCGCCTGCGAGCAGATGTCCGCTGCGTTCGCCATGGACCCGCCTCTAGCCGTCGATGCCGGGATCGGAACCGACTGGCTGGTGGCCAAGTGACGCGGACCATCGCCGTCGCGGCGACGCTCGTCGCGACGGTGCTGGCCCCGGCCGCCCAGGCCAGGAAGTTCTTCGGGGGCGTCGTGCCCGATGGCACGGCGGCAGCCGGCGCCATCGGCTTTCCGAACGCCCGCGCCGCTGACCTGCCCTACGAGGGCGGCCCGGTGCTGCACGCCAACCGCACGCACCTGATCTTCTGGCAGCCGCAAGGTTCCGGCCTGAGCTTCGACCCCGGCTACGAGTCGCTGATCGAGACGTTCCTGGGCGACGTCTCCGCTGACAGCCACCGTCCGACGAACGTCTACGGACTCACCGGCCAGTACACCGATACGCATGGGCCGGCCGTGTACGACTCCAGCTACGGCGGCGCAATCGTGGCGGACGACCCGCTGCCCGCCAACGGCTGCATCGAGCCGATCGGGCCGCCCGCCGGCGACGGACCGGGGTGGCACGACTGCCTCGACGACGAGCAGATGCAAGCCGAGATCACCCATGTCGTGGATTCGAACCGGCTGCCCGAGACGACCCGCGACGTGTATCTGCTCGTGCTGCCCTACGGCTTTGGCAACTGCGAGTTCAGCGGTCCCACCGACTGTGCCCTGGGCGGCACCGCGTCGGGTGGCTACTGCGGATATCACTCCGCCACGCCGGCCGGACTGCCGTACGCCGTGATCCCGTACAACGCGCTACCTGGGCACTGCCAGTCCGACAAGCCGCGTCCGAACTCGAGCCCGGCCGACCCGGCGATCTCAACCGTCAGCCATGAGCACAACGAGATGATCACGGACCCACTCGGGAACGGCTGGATCGATACCTCCTTCGACGAGGACGGCGACCTCTGCCTGACGAGCTTCGGCCCGGCGCTCGGCGGATCCGGACCCACGGCGTACAACGAGGTCCTGGCCGGACACCACTATTACCTGCAGGAGGAGTGGAGCAACGAGGACGGCTCCTGCCAGGCGCGCGACGAGAGCGACCCGGTCTGGTTTCGGAGCACGGTGGTGCGGAGCAAGGGCGGGACCCGGACGGGCTTCGCCGCCCACGCGATCGATCCCGACGGGTCGATCGCTGCCTACGACTGGTCGTTCGGTGACCACCGCGCCGGCCGGGGCCGGCGGACGTGGCACGTATTCCGCCGCGGAGGTGCCTTCCGGGTCGTGCTCCGGGTGACCGACCGGGCCGGCAACTGGGCGTTCTACGGGCGGACGCTGAGGATCACGACGGCGCCCGGCGCAGCCAACGGGCGCTGAACGCGACGCGCGCCCGGGTCAGGCGGCTGCGGCCGCAGCGGCCGCGCTGCGAGGCGAGCCTGCGGTGCGCACGAAGTCCGGATGGGCGATGTTCAGATAGTGGACGAAGGCCCAGTCGACAAACCGCTTTGACTCCATAGCGCGAAGCCCGGAGCCCAGCAGACGAGGCGCCACGCGCGGCACGAGCCGCTGGACGCGCAGCATCCACCGGAACGGCATCGCGTGGGAGGCGGAGAAGGCGTGATAACGGGCCAGCGCCTCCTCGCGGCTCTGCGCGCCAGTGATGACCCCGGCCAGCTCGCGGCCGCACGCCAGCCCGAAGTAGAGGGCCGTCCTGATCCCCTCGGCGGTCAGAGGGAGGCAATGCCCGGCCGCGTCGCCGGCGAAGAACACACCGTCGTCGGTGGCGTCGCGCAGTGCGTGCGGGATCCAGTTTCCCTGGTAGCGGACGGTCTCGGCGTGCAGGTCACGGGCGAGCCGGACCGTGGGCTCGCGCACGTGAAAGCGCGGATCGAACGACCCGACGCCGATTCGCAGCTCACCGTCAGCGGGGAAGCTCCAGCCATAGCCGGCAGGGACGTAGCTGCGGTCGATCCAGACCTCCAGGTTTTCGCCGGAGCCGAACGGATGGACCTCGAGCCCTCGGGACAGCAGCGCGTCGGGCGGCTGGATGTTGGCGCCGGCTCCCAGCACGCGGCGCCAGCCCAGCGCGTCGACGATCAGCGGCGCACTCAGATCCCCGCGATCGGTGTGGACCGTGTCGCCCGTGCGCCCGTCGACCTTCGCGGTCTCGAACTGAAAACGCCCCTGGTCGGCGAGCAGGCCGCAGAGCGTGCGGTAGTCGAAGGTGGAGAAGGTGTAAGGCAGCCGGTAGCGCGCCGTGGCGTGGGGCGAGTGGACGACCAACTCAGCAAACGTCTGCTGGCGCGACTCCTCGAGGTCGAGCGCTGTCAGCCATGCAGTCGGGATCCCGCAGGCCGAGGTCTGCCGCTCGCCGATCTCGTAGCGGTCGACCACGAGGACGTCCGCGCCGGTGTCCGCCAGTTCACGCGCGACGGCCAGCCCGGCAAAGCTCGCCCCGCAGATCAGCACATCGCAATCGCGCTGGAGCGCGGTGCGCTCCTCGCCTCGCTTGGTCGCGCGCTTGGGCATACGCGCCCTGATGATAGGTGGACCTCGCCCGCGTTCGAAGCGCATCGAAGCCACGGCGATAACCACCTGCGGCTATCCTCCGGGCAAGTCCATGTCCACAACCTCGACGCTCACTCCCGAGACCGATCAGGCCAACGCCAAGGTCGTCGAAGGATCGAACGGCCTCCTGCTGGAGATAGACGGCAGGATCGTCCCCAACTACGACGCCACGCTGCATCCCTTCCAAGAGGGGGACGTGGTCACCGGGCACGTCGTCCGCATCGACAACGACGAGGTGCTGGTCGACATCGGCTACAAGTCCGAAGGCGTCATCCCGGCGAGTGAGCTCTCGATCCGCAAGTCGGTGGATCCCGGCGATGAGGTCTCGCTCGGCGAGGAGGTTGACGCGCTTGTCCTGACCAAGGAAGACCAGGACGGCCGCCTGATTCTGTCCAAGAAGCGCGCGCGATTCGAGAAGGCTTGGCGGCGCATCGAGACGGCGGCCGAGTCCGGAGAGCCCGTCGAGGGGACGGTGATCGAGGTCGTCAAGGGCGGTCTGATCATCGATCTCGGCGTGCGCGGCTTCCTTCCCGCCTCGCTCGTCGACATCCGCCGGGTCCCGAACCTCGACGAGTACATGGGCCAGGGCATCGAGTGCAAGGTCATCGAGCTCAACCGCTCACGCAACAACGTCGTCCTCTCACGTCGCGCCGTCCTGGAGGAGCAGCGCAAGGAGGATCGCGAGCGGATCCTGGATCGCCTCCAGCCCGGTCAGGTCGTGGAAGGCACGATCTCGAACATCGTCGACTTCGGCGCTTTCGTCGACCTCGAGGGCATCGACGGCCTGATCCACATCTCTGAGCTTTCGTGGTCACACGTGAACCACCCGAGTGAGATCCTCAACATCGGCGACACCGTCAGCGTCAAGGTCCTCGACATCGACCGCGATCGCCAGCGCATCTCCCTGGGCCTCAAGCAGACCCAGGAGGATCCGTGGCAGCGCGTCGTGGACACCTACAGCGTCGGCGACGAGCTGGAGGGCGTGGTCACGAAGGTCGTCACGTTCGGAGCGTTCGTCGAGATCCTCGACGGCGTCGAGGGCCTCGTCCACATCTCCGAGCTGGCGCAGCACCACGTCGAGAACCCGCGCGAGATCATCCAGCCGGGCGACACCGTGCGCGTGAAGATCCTGGAGATCGACTCCGAGCGCCGGCGGCTCTCGCTGTCCATCAAGCGCGTCGAGGGCCAGGTGCTGCCGGCCCGGTCCATCGAGTCCGGCGGCGAGACGGATGCGGGCGACCTCGACCACGTGCCGGAGCTCGGCCTTTCCGAGGACGTGTTCGCGAGCGCCGAGGGTGACTCGGAGCCGGCCGCGCTGGCCGAGGCCGAAAGTGAATCACCGGACGAGGGCGCGTCACCGGAAGAGGGCGCGTCAGCGGAAGAGGGCGCGTCAGCGGAAGCGGTAGCCCCAGAGGAGGAGGCCGCGCCACAGGCGGAGGTCGCGCCAGACGAGGAGGCCGCGCCACAGGCGGAGGTCGAGTCACCGGAAGCGGCTGAGGCTTCCCCGCCGGAGGGCGAGCCGGCCTGAAGGTCCCGTTCGTCGGCCTGACCGGCGGCATCGGCGCCGGTAAGTCGACGGCGCTCGAGGTGCTCGATCGCCTCGGCGCCGCGACGCTCTCGACGGATCGAGTCGTGCACGAGCTCTACGAGTCTGACGAGGTCAGGGATGCCGTCGTGGAGCGCTTCGGGGAAACGGTTGCTCGGGACGGTGCGATCGACCGGGCGGCGCTCGCCGATTTGGCGTTCGCCGCCGACGAGGATCGCGACTGGCTGGAGCGGCTGATCTGGCCGCGTGTGGGAAGCCGGATCGCCACCTGGCGAGAGGAGCTGGACGGCGTCCGACATCCGCCGAAAGCGGCTGTCGTCGAGGTGCCGCTCCTGTTCGAAGCGGGGATGCAGGCCGGCTTCGATGCCACGATCGCGGTGATCGCGGAGGAGGACGTCAGGGCGCAGAGGGCGGGAGAGCGCGGCCATCAGGCGCTCGAGCAGCGCTCGGCGCGCCAGCTCTCACAGCAGGAAAAGGCCCATCGTGCGACATATGTGGTGGTCAACGACGGCAGCGTCGATGAGCTCGAACACAAGTTGTCGGAGATCCTTGGCAAGCTGCACACATGAGCCCGTCCACCATCAGTGCCAGTCCGCACGGCCGTAGCCAGCCCCGCGCGGCGAGCGCGCGCAGGCGCTCTGCCATGCGCCGCCGCCGGGCGCTCCTCGCCCTGGCGGCAGCACTCCTGACCGTGCTCGCAGTCGTCGCCGCCATGCCGCTGTTCCGCAAGGCGGTCAACGAGTTCGGGCTCCCGCTCTCCTACTCGAGCGTGATTCGCGAGCAGGCTGCCGACAAGCACCTCGATCCTGCTCTGATCGCGGCGGTGATCTACGCCGAGACGAAGTTCGACCCGCGAACCTCCGCCGCGGGCGCGGAGGGGCTGATGCAGATCCTTCCCGAGACGGCGCAGTTCCTGGCGCGGCGCTCGGGCGCGATCACGTTCAGGACCTCCGACCTGGCCACCCCCGAGGTCAACATCGCCTACGGCAGCTACTACCTGCGCTACCTGCTCGACCGCTACGACGGCAGGACGTGGCTGGCCCTGGCGGCGTACAACGGCGGCGAGGCCAATGTCGACAACTGGGTCGCGCAGGCACGCACCCGCGGCCGCGCGCTCACGATCAGGCAGATTCCGTTTCCGGAGACCCGGGCCTATGTGCTGAAGGTGCTGGCGACCCAGCGGCGCTACCGGCGCACGTATCCGACCGAGCTCGGCTACACCTAGAGCCGGCCCGCGCGCTCCGCGCCGAGCTCAGGCGCCCCAGCCGTAATCGTCGCCGGTGTCCAGCTTCTCCCAGACGCTGATGCTGGGCTCATCCTGGATGCCCGCGGCCTGCATCAGCGGCCCGATCCGATCCCGAGTCTGCTCGAAGAAGGTCTGGAAGCTCTGCGCGTCCGGCCACTCGTCGATCACCATGATCTGGCCCTCGTTCCCGTAGAAGCGATGAGCGATCACGCCGTGCTCTTCGGCGCTCTGAATGATCGACCGCATCGCGTCGCGGTTCTCGGAGGCATGCTGCTCGAGCTTGCGCGGATCGCCCTTGGCCCAGAGCGTCACGATCACTGACATCAGACTCCCTCCTGTCCGTTTGGGCTATTGGAACAGAGCTGACCCCGCCGATCAATAGCGTGCCCGAACCTCCCGCTACGCTGGACTGAAGGCCATGCCGAAGTTCGAGCTCGACGCCGCCTACAGCCCCACCGCGGACCAGCCCGCGGCGATCGACGGGATCGCCGAGGGCGTGCTCGAGGGTGAACGGTTCACGACCCTCCTCGGCGCAACCGGCACCGGAAAGACGATGACGATGGCCGGGGTGGTCGAGCGGGTGCAGAAGCCCGCGCTGGTCATCGCCCACAACAAGACGCTGGCGGCGCAGCTGTGTAACGAGTTCCGCACCTACTTCCCGCGCAACGCGGTCGAGTACTTCGTCTCCTACTACGACTACTACCAGCCGGAGGCCTACGTCCCCAGCAAGGACCTCTACATCGAGAAGGATTCGGCCATCAACCAGGAGATCGATCGCCTGCGCCATTCGGCCACGGCGGCGCTGTTCGCCCGGCGCGACGTGCTGATCGTCGCCAGTGTCTCGTGCATCTACGGCCTGGGCTCGCCGCAGACCTACGACGAGAACCTTCAGACGCTGCGCAAGGGCGAGATGATCGATCGCGAGAAGCTGCTGCGAAAGCTCGTCTCGATCCAGTACACGCGCAACGACACCGCCCTCGCGCGCGGAACGTTCCGCGTCCGCGGCGAGACGCTCGAGATATTTCCCGCCTACGCCGAGACCGCCTACCGGATCGTGCTTTTCGGCGATGAGGTCGAACATCTGCAGCACTTCGATCCGCTCACGGGCGAGGTGCTCGAGGACGACCTCGAGCACGTGGGGATCTGGCCCGCCTCGCACTACAACGTCCGCGAGGGCTACATCGAGGATGCGGTGGCGGAGATCGGCCGCGAGCTGAACGAGCGCTGCGCCGAGCTCGAGGAGCAGGGCAAGCTGCTGGAGAGCCACCGCCTCCGGCAGCGCACCCAGTACGACATGGAGATGCTGCGCGAGCTCGGATTCTGCTCGGGGATCGAGAACTACTCGCGGATCCTGGACGGCCGCCGGCCGGGGGACCGCCCGTACTGCCTGATCGACTACTTCCCCGACGACTTCATCTGCTTCATCGACGAGTCGCACCAGACCGTGCCCCAGATCGGCGGCATGTACGAGGGCGACCGCTCGCGCAAGCAGACCCTGGTCGACTACGGCTTCCGCCTGCCGAGCGCCCTCGACAACCGGCCGCAGACCTTCCAGGAGTTCCTCTCGATCACACCCCAGCTCGTGTTCGTCTCAGCCACCCCGGGCGAGTACGAACGGCGCCAGTCGAGCAACGTCGTCGAGCAGATAGTCCGGCCCACGGGCATCGTCGACCCGGAGGTGGAGGTGCGCGAGACGCGCAACCAGATCGACGACCTGATGAACGAGATCCGGGCGCGCGTGGATCGCGAGGAGCGCACGCTGGTGACCACGCTGACCAAGAAGATGGCCGAGGACCTGACCGACTACCTGCTCGAGATGGGCTTCCGCGTCCGTTACCTGCACTCCGAGGTCGACACGCTGGAGCGGATCCAGATCATCCGGGAGCTGCGACTGGGGGAATTCGACATCTTGGTCGGCGTCAACCTGCTCCGAGAGGGTCTCGACCTGCCCGAGGTCTCGCTCGTGGCGATCCTCGACGCCGACAAGGAGGGCTTCCTGCGCGGAGAGACCTCGCTGATCCAGACGATCGGCCGCGCGGCTCGAAACGTAGAGGGCAAGGTCCTCATGTACGCCGACAAGGAGACGGCCGCCATGCAGGCGGCGATCGAGGAGACCGATCGCCGCCGCGCGATCCAGCGCGAGTACAACGAAGAGCACGGGATCACGCCGGAGACGATCGTCAAGGGCATCTCCGACATCGCCGAGTTCCTCCAATCGGAGTCCAAGGTCCCGCGCTCGCGCCGGCGCCGGACGCGCGATGCCGCCGGGCTGTCCCCGGCCGAGATCGAGAAGACGATCGTCGAGCTCGAGGAGGAGATGCTGGCTGCGGCCGAGGAGCTCCGCTTCGAGTACGCCGCCAAGCTGCGCGACGAGATTCGCGACCTCAAGCGCCAGCTCGACCAGGCGGTGGCAGCCGGCTGACCCCTCCCGGCGCCCCGAGCGTCCCCGCGGCGACAAACGTGGCGACTTGCTGCCCCGCGGCCGGCTCGGTGGGATACGCTGCGCCTGCTTCGAGTCACACCTTCCGATCTAGGTAAAGGCGGTTCGTATGGCCCTGGAACGACAGAGCATCGAGAAGAAGGACTTCCCTATCGGACGGCGCGGCTACGACCCGGATGCCGTCGACAACCACCTACGGGGACTCGCCGACGAGGTGGACGAGCTCAAGCGCTCTTCGCGCCGCCGGACCGAGACACTCGCCTCCAGCGCGAGCGACCGGGTCCGGACCATCATCGAGGCGGCCGAGACGAGCGCCGCCCAGATCCAGCAGCAGGCCGAGGACGAGGCCCGGGACATCCGCGGCCAGGCCAGCAGCGAGGCGCAGTCCACGCGCGACCAGGCCAACGCGCAGGCTCGCGACTACGTCAGCAAGGTCTCGGAATCGACCTCGGGGATGCTCGAGCGCATCGACTCGATGGAGAACGAGATGACGGCGCTGATCGAATCCCTGCGCACCGGCGCAGGTCGCCTGAGTGACGATCTGAGCGCGCTGGAGCACGAGTTCGGCGACGTCCGCGACGTCGTCTCGCCCGCGACGTTCGAGCGCGAGGACGACCAGCGGGGCATCGATCACGGGGCCTCGGCGGAGCTCGAGGGTCCCGACGGGATCGAGGAGCACCTGCACGGCGACGAGGAGGACTTGGGTCCAGCGGCCGGCTCAGAGGAGCACGACGCGGGCCTTCGGGGCGAAGGAGCCGATGACGCGGAGGGCGCCCGCCTGATCGCGTTGAACATGGCCCTCAACGGAACGCCGCGCGAGGAGACCGACCGCTACCTGGCCGAGAACTTCGAGCTCAGCGATCGCGGCGCCCTTCTCGACGAGGTCTACACCAGCGTCGACAGCTGATATTCCCGCGCAGGGCGGGAAAGGCAGGGGGGAACGTCTGTTCGGGCAACTAGACTGACCTGCGTGGATCAGCTGGTCGTTTCGGGTGCCCGCGAGCACAACCTGAAGGACGTCACCGTCGCGATACCGCGAGGGTCGTTGTCGGTGATCACCGGCCTCTCCGGGTCGGGCAAGTCCTCGCTGGCCTTCGACACGATCTATGCCGAGGGCCAGCGGCGGTACGTGGAGTCGCTGTCGGCGTACGCGCGGCAGTTCCTGGGGCAGATGGACAAGCCCGACGTGGACTCGATCGAGGGGCTCTCGCCCGCGATCTCGATCGACCAGAAGACGACGTCCCGCAATCCGCGCTCGACGGTGGGGACGGTGACCGAGATCTACGACTACCTGCGTCTGTTGTGGGCGCGGATCGGGCATCCGCACTGTCATATCTGCGGGCGGCCGATCAGTGGGCAGTCCGCCGAGCAGATCATCGATCAGGTCATGGAGCTGCCGGAGGGATCGCGCTTCATGGTCCTGGCCCCGATCGTGCGCGGGCGCAAGGGGGAGTACGGCAAGCAGTTCGACGAGCTTCGGGCCGAGGGCTTCACGCGGGTGAAGGTGGACGGTGAGCTCCGGCGCCTGGACGAGGAGATCGTGCTGGACAAGAAGTTCAAGCACGACATCGCGGTGGTGGTGGACCGGCTGGTGATGAAGGGCGAGCTGCGCAAACGGCTGGCCGACTCGATCGAGACCGCCGTGGTGCTGGCCGACGGGCTGGTCGAGGTCGAGCTGGTCGACATTGATGAGGTACGGACGTTCTCCGAGAAGTTCAGCTGCCCGGTTCACGGGCCGAGCCTGGTCGAGCTCGAGCCACGGATCTTCAGCTTCAACTCCCCACACGGCGCCTGTCCCCGGTGCACCGGCCTGGGATCGCAGATGGAGATCGACCCCGAGCTGGTGGTGCCCGACCCGACGCTCTCGATCGGCGAGGGAGCGATCGCGCCGTGGGCCGTGAGCGCCTCGGACTACTACGACCAGCTGACCCAGGCGATCGCCGAGCGCTACGACGTGGATCTGGAGACGGCGTGGGATGAGCTGCCGGTCGAGTCGCAGGAGTTCTTCCTCTACGGCACCAACGGCGACCGCGTCCAGGTCTCCTATCGCAACCGGTTCGGACGCCGCCGGTCCTACGCGACGCAGTTCGAGGGCATCGTGCCCAACCTCGAGCGGCGCTACCGCGAGACCGAGTCGGACTTCTCGCGAGAGAAGATCGAGGAGTACATGACGCTCCGGCCATGCCCGGAGTGCAAAGGCGCCCGGCTGCGCCCCGAGTCGCGCGCGGTCCTGGTGGCGGGTACCCCCATTCACGAATTCGTGGCGCTCTCCGCGCGCCGCGCCCTGGAGTGGGTTCGGTCGCTCGAGCTCACCGAGCACGACCGGCGGATCGCGCGGCTGATCCTGCGCGAGATCGAGGAGCGCCTTCAGTTCCTGGAAAACGTCGGCGTCGGCTATCTCTCGATGGAGCGCGCCGCGGCGACCCTGTCCGGGGGGGAGGCGCAGCGGATCCGGCTCGCCACCCAGATCGGGTCCTCGCTCGTGGGCGTCCTCTACATCCTCGACGAGCCCTCGATCGGGCTGCACCAGCGCGACAACGAAAAGCTGATCGGAACGCTCGAGCGGCTGCGGGACCTGGGCAACACGGTCCTGGTCGTGGAGCACGACGAGGGCACCATGCGGGCCGCCGACCACTTGATCGACATGGGTCCCGGCGCCGGCGAGCATGGCGGCCATGTGGTCGCGCAGGGCACGGCGGAGGAGGTCTCGCACGTCCCCGACTCGCTGACGGGCCAGTTCCTGGCCGGGATCCGGACGATCGAGACGCCGCGCCGCCGTCGGCGCCCGGCCGGCTACGTGGCAATCGAGGAAGCCTCGCAGCACAACCTGAAGCGGATCAACGTGAAGGTCCCGCTCGGGGTCCTGTGCTGCGTGACCGGCGTCTCGGGGTCGGGCAAGTCGACGCTCGTCAACGAGGTCCTATACAAGGCTGTGGCCAACCGGTTGCATCGGACGCGCCAGCGCGCGGGGGTGCACCGCCGGATCAGCGGGCTCGACCAGATCGACAAGATCATCTCGGTCGACCAGTCGCCGATCGGGCGTACGCCACGCTCGAATCCGGCCACCTACATCGGGTTGTTCGACCAGATCCGCGAGCTGTTCTCCAAGACGCAGGAGGCGCGCGCACGCGGCTACAAGCCCGGCCGGTTCTCGTTCAACGTGAAAGGCGGCCGCTGCGAGGTTTGCCGAGGCGACGGCCAGATCAAGATCGAGATGCACTTCCTGCCCGATGTCTACGTCCCATGCGAGCAGTGCCACGGCAAGCGATACAACCGCGAGACGCTCGAGGTGCGTTTCAAGGGCAAGACGATCGCCGACGTCCTGGAGATGCCGATCGAGGAGGCGCTCGAGTTCTTCGCCCACATCCCGAAGATCCGGCGCCGGATCGAGACGCTGAACGACGTCGGGCTCGGCTACATGCGGCTGGGACAGCCGGCGACCACGCTTTCGGGTGGGGAGGCCCAGCGCGTGAAGCTCGCCGCCGAGCTGTGCAAGGTGGCGACCGGACGCACGATCTACATCCTGGACGAGCCCACCACCGGACTGCACTTCGCCGACATCCAGCGACTGCTCGAGGTGCTGGCGCGCCTGGTCGACGCCGGCAACTCGGTGGTGGTGATCGAACACAACCTCGACGTCATCAAGGTGGCCGACCAGATCATCGATCTCGGTCCCGAGGGTGGGGAGGAGGGCGGCAAGGTGATCGCCACGGGAACGCCTGAGCAGGTGGCCGCTGTACAGCGCTCCTACACCGGCCGGTTCCTGTCGGAGATCCTGCCTGTCCGTGCTCGCCGGCGCGCGCCCCGGCGGCGCGCCACGGCGGCGGCCTGATGGAGGCGGGGAGCGCCGCCTCCGAAGCACCTGAGCCGCCGTCGCCCGACGCGCCCGGGCAGCTGCAGCTCTCCCCGCCGGAGCCTCCGCCACCCGCAAGCGCGGCACAGCTGCGGTCATGGGCGCAGAAGTGGCGTTGGTACGAGCGCAGCGCGCTGCCTTGGAATCGCGCCCGGATCCATTGGGAGTTCATGCGCCGCGGCGCCTTCGTGCGCTGGCCTGTTCACGGCAACGTGCTCGAGGCCTTGCGCGAGGGGCGCCTCGAGGTTGGCCAGGGAGTCCTGCTCGAGCCCGGCGTTTGGCTCACAGCGCCTGACCAGGCGCGGATCCGGATCGGGCGCGGTTCGTTCCTGAACCTGGGCGTGATGGTCGCGTCAGCCGAGCGGGTGGAGATCGGCGAGCACTGCATGTTCGCCAACGGCTGCTTCGTGACCGACGGAAGCCATCGCTTCGACGATCCCGAGAAGCCGGTGCCCTGGCAGGGCTTCACGAGCAAAGGGGCAACCCGGATCGGCGACAACGTGTGGTGCGGGGCCCACGTCGTGGTCACGAGCGGAGTGACGATCGGCGAGCGCTGCGTGATCGGCGCCAATTCCGTCGTCACCGAGGACATTCCGCCGTTCTCGATCGCCGCCGGCGTCCCCGCCAAAGTGCTGAAGCAGATCGAGTACTGAGGGCTGCGGAGAGGGGGTCGGGCGCCCGGCCCACGGCACTCGGGTCGCCGTAGTGCCGCTGGGGCGGGTGCTGACCCCATCACGAATTTTTGATGGTGATCCCTTCCATGATGTTCGCCACCCGCTCGGTGGCGTCGATCGCCGCCTCCAGCCGCTCGTAGACGTCCTTCCAGCGGATTACGACCATCGGGTCGATGCCCCCGTCGAACAGGGCGGCCACGGCCTCGCGCGTGATCCGGTCGCCTTCGTTCTCGAGGCGGTTGATCTCGACGGTGTAGTGGGAGATGTCGCGGAAGTTCCGGAGCCGCGGGATCGAGTCGGCGATCTGCTTGGCGGCGGTCCGGAGCACGCGGGCCAGTTTCATCGCCTGTTCGTTCGGGGCCTCGATCTTGTAAAGCCCGAGGTAGTCCGCGACCTCCTCGGTGTAGTCCACGATGTCGTCGAGGGCCGAGGCCAGGGCCAGGATGTCCTCCCGGTCGATCGGCGTTACGAAGGTGTGATTGAGCCGATCGATGATGTCGTGAGTGATGCGGTCGCCCTCGTGCTCGCAGTCCCGGATGTCGCGGGCCAGGTGCTTGCTCTCGGGATAGTCCGAGAGCATGCGGTCGAGCAGGTCACCCGCGGTCAGGATGTTCTGGCCGGCCTCCTCGAAGAGCTCGAAGTAGACGTGGTCGCGGGGGCTGAATACGTTGGCCAGGCGTGGCATCGCCCGGGCATCCTAGCCCCCGGTCCGGCGCGGGGCAGCCCGGGGATGTATCCCGTCCGGCTAGGCGATCTCGGCCAGCGACTCGCGCAGCTGTTCGAGCTCGTCGTCGTCGATCGAATATGTGTGCTCAGCGGCGGGGAAGGCCCGGGAGCGGACCTCGGCGGCGTACTCCGCCAGCCCCGCCACCATCTGGGCCTTGATCTCCGCGTAGCGCTTGGCAAACCGCGGCGCGTGGCCGTCATAGATGCCGAGTAGATCGTGGAAGACGAGCACCTGTCCGTCGGTGGCCGCGCCGGCGCCGATGCCGATCACCGGGATCTGCAGGTGCGCCACGACGGCCTCGGCGACAGCGGCCGGGATGGCCTCGAACACGATCGAGAAGCAGCCCGCTTCCTGCAGCGCGAGCGCGTCACGGGCGACGGCCAAGGCCCGGTGCGCGGTTCGGCCCTGGGCCCGGTAGCCGCCGAGCGCGGTTGCGGTCTGAGGCGTCAAGCCGACGTGACCCATGACCGGGATGCCGGACTCGACGATCGCGCGGGCTCGCTGCACGCTGCTGCCGCCGCGCTCGAGCTTCACCGCGTCGCACCCCGCCTCTTTGACGAAACGCTGCGCGGTTCGCACGGCCTGCTCGTCCGAGGCCTCATAGGAGCCGAAAGGAAGGTCGCCAACCAGCAGCGGGGTGCGCAGCCCGCGCCGGACCGCGGCGGCCAGCATCAGCATCTCGTCGGTCGAGACAGGGACCGTGGACGGATACCCGAGCACGGTCATCGCGCCCGAGTCTCCGACCAGGACGACGTCCACGCCCGCCTCCTGCGCGACCTGGGCGGACGGATAGTCGTAGGCGGTGACCATGACGATGGCCTCGCCGAGACGCTTCTTCTCGGCCAGGCGCGGGAGCGTCATCGGCAATGGCTCGTCGAGGCGCTGGGGCACGGGGGTGTGGGGCGTTGCGGACATCGTGGCCTCGCTCTCACGCGATGGCGGCGTCGGCTGCCTGACGATCTGCCTCGGTCAGGAGCTTGGCCACCTCGCGGTCGACGTTGATGATCTGGTTGCGCGCATCGACATGGACCACGCGCGGGTTGTAGTGCTCGAGCTCGTCCGGGTCATAGCCGGCGTAGGAGATGACGATGATCCTGTCGCCGCGGTGGACCAGGCGGGCTGCCGCGCCGTTGACCTTCATCTCGCCCGAGCCAGGGGGGCCCGCGATCGTGTAGGTCTCAAACCGTGCACCGTTGTCGACGTCGACGACCGCGACCTGCTCGAACTCGCGCATGTCCGCGGCCTCCAGCAGCTCCGCATCGATCGTGATCGAGCCGACGTAGTGCAGATCGCAGTCGGTCACCGTCGCCCGATGGATCTTTGACTTCAGCATCGTGCGCTGCATGTCAGGGTCTCCCGTTTCTGTCATGTTCCGCCCGGCGAACTCCCGCGGGCGGGACCGTGATTGCGTGGTTGTCGATGAGGCGCGCGGCTCCGATGGGGGCCGCCACCACCGCCAGGGCGTCGCCCTCGAGGCGGCGAAGCGGAGCCAGCGTGTCGGGGGAGACGAGCTCGAGATAGTCGGGCTCGAGCTCCGCGCGGCGAAGCTCGGCGCGTCCCTGGGCGCTCGCCGCCGCGGCGTCGCGTTCGCCACCCGCGACCGCGGCTTCGATCGCGCTCAGCGCCCGGTGCAGGGCGGCGGCGCGCTGCCGCTCGTCGGATGAGAGGAGGACGTTCCGGCTCGACAGCGCCAGGCCGTCCCGCTCGCGGATCGTGGGACAGACCTCGATCTCGACCGGCAGATCGAGGTCGCGCACGAGGCGCTTGATCACGATCGCCTGCTGGGCGTCCTTCTGGCCGAAGTAGGCGACGTCCGGCGAGACGATGTTCAGAAGCTTGGTCACCACAGTCGTGACGCCGTCGAAATGGGCTCGGCCGCGGGCGGCGCCCTCCAGGGTCTCGGTAAGCCCGCTCACGGACACCGTCGTGGCAAATCCCGGTGGGTAGATCTCCTCCGGCGGCGGAGCGAACAGGTAGTCCACCCCGTGCTCGGCGGCGATGCGCGCGTCGCGCTGCTCGTCGCGGGGGTACACCTCGAGGTCCCGAGCCTCGTTGAACTGGGCGGGGTTGACGAACAGCGACACGACGACCACCTCGCACTGCCCGCGAGCCGCGCGCATGAGCGCCTCGTGCCCGGCGTGGAAGGCGCCCATCGTCGGCACGAGCCCGATCCGCATTCCGGTTTGGCGCGGCGGACGCAGCGCCGTGCGCAGCTCCGCGATCGTGCGCACGGTCTTCATGTGAGCACCGCTTCGCGACGGTCTACGGCCGGGGCGGCTTCAGCCAGCGCGCGAGTCGCTGACACCAGCTCGTCGAACAGCGCCAGCAGGTCTGGAGCCCGCACCGCAATCGCCTCCCGCTGGTGCGCCACGGTCTGCTCATCGCCACGGGCGACCGGACCGGTCAGTGCGCGCTCAGGACCCAGGACAGCCCAGTTCTCGACGCTGGCTCGGACGAGGGGCACGAGAAGCTCGCGATCGAGGCCGGCGGTCTCCGCGAGCCGCTCGGCGGCGGCCTCCAGGGTGACCAGGAAGTTCGAAGCGATCGAGGCGGCGGCGTGGTAGGCAACGCGATCCGCCTCGGCGATCTCCGCCGGCCTCATGCCCAGCACGCGCGCGAGGCTTGCCGCGGTAGCCCGCGCGCGCGGCGAGCTGCCCGCGACCGCGGCGCCGGCGCCCTCCAGCCGAGGCCGCGCCGAGGTGACGGTCATCAACGGATGAAGCGAGAACGCTTCGTGGGGCGCGAGCACGTCCAGGCCGGTGGCACCCGAGCAGTGGCCGACCAGCGGCCCGGGCGCGACCTGTGCGGCGGCCGCGGCTATCTCGCCGTCGGGCACACAGAGCAGGACCACATCGGCGCCTCGTCCGTCGGCACCCCGGCCAAGGGGACCCTCTACGGGGAGCCCCGCGTCGGTGAACGCCGCGGCGAGGGCGGTTCCGAGCCTGCCACGGCCGACTACGGCCAAGCGTTGACAGGCAGGGGTGTCAGTGCAGTGATCCCGTTCCAGTTCCCGCATGTGAGATACCGGTCGGCTTGAAGCGAGCTATTGGTTTGCGGATCCGTCCCAGAGCGGTGACGGTCCCGCTGTCAATGGTACCCGCTGCGCGGCGCCGAGCATCGCGGGGGCTGCGTGCGAAGCGTCACGTTCCTGACGCGGCCCGTTCGACGCCCTGCGGACACCGCTCGTTGCGGAAACCAGCGCTCCGATCAGCGCGGGACCCGTCACCGCCCGGCTCTACCATCCGCCCTGATGAGCAGTGCCGCCGAGCGCCGGGAGCGGCTGAAGGCCGTCTACGAAGAGGCACAGGGATGCGTGCGCTGCCCGCTTCACCAGAGCCGCACGACGGTGGTCTTCGGCGCCGGCAATGCCGATGCCGAGCTGATGTTCGTGGGCGAGGCACCTGGTGCCAACGAGGATCGGCTCGGGCTGCCGTTCGTGGGGCAGGCCGGGAAGCTGCTCGAGAAGCTCCTGGGCGAGATCGATCTCGAGCGCAAGGACGTCTTCATCGCCAACACACTGAAGTGCCGGCCGCCCCAGAACCGGGATCCGCATCCGAACGAGATCGAGTCCTGCCAGGACTACCTGCGCCGCCAGGTCGACCTGATCGAGCCGACCGTGATCTGCACGCTGGGAAACTTCGCCACCAAGCTGCTGCGCGACGACCGGACCGGGATCTCGCACCTGCACGGACGCGAAGAGGTGCGCGTAATCGGTTCGCGCGCGGTCCGGCTGTATCCGCTCTATCACCCAGCGGCTGCGCTGTACACACCTTCGACGCTGGAGACGCTGAGGGCCGACTTCCAACGGATCCCGGATCTCCTGGCCTTGGGGAGTCCCGAACAGCCTCCGCTTCCCGAGCCGGTGCCGGTCTTCGAGCCCGAGCCGCTCGCCTCCGAGCCGGAGGCGGACATGCGCGAGCTCGAGCCGGCGCCTCAGCTCGGCCTGTTCTGAGGCCTCAGGCCGGCTCTGGGCTGGCCGCCGTGGCCGGTGGCGCGTTGTCCCGTTTCAGAGCCGCGGCGAAGGCGAGCAGCGCCCCGACCGCTTGGACCGCGAGCACGACGACAGCGAAGCCGGCGGGGTTACGGGGAGCATGGAGCAGCAGGATTATGGGCTCCGCGATCGCGACCGCGCCGACGAACACGAGGAACCAGGTGCGCTTGAGCGCCAGCATGTACTGGATCGCCAGGTAGGTGGCCGACAGCACGGTGAACGCGACGCCGAGCACGAGCAGCGAGTCCGACGCCTCGAGGCGGTGCGGGCCAAACGCGATGCGCAGCAGCGGCTTAGCGGCGACCGCGAAGATTGCAAGTACCGGGACGGCGCACACGAGGATGATCCCCAGCGCCGCCGCCAGGACGGGACGCGTGTCCTTGCCCTCGGCCCGCCGCCGGGAGACCTCGGGCACGAGGTAGAACCCGGCTCCGATCGCCACCCAGATCAGCACCTTCGCCGCCACCGCCGTGGCGGCGTACGAGCTCGCGAGATCCTTCGTGGCGGTGAAGCGGTGCTTGGCGGCGATGATGTCGATGTTCTGCAGGACGGCGATGACGATCAGGCCGGCGATCGGGGCCCAGGCTTGCCGCACATGCGTCCACAGCTCGAGCGCCGCCTTGGAGAGAGGATCGGTCTCCGGCAGGCCGAGCGTCCGCTGCTCGTAGCGCCGCAGCTGGACCGAGCAATACACGCCCATGGCGATGAACGACAGCGGCGTCCCCAGGTAGGCGCCGGTCACGCCCAGGCCGGTCGCCGCCAGCGCGGAGCCGATGACAAGCCGGCAGCTCTGCTCGCCGACGAGGCTGATGGCCACGCTCCTGTAGTCGCCGACTCCCTGCAGCGCGCCGCGGAGAATCGAGAGTCCGAGCCAGAGACACCCCGCCGGAAGACCGATCGCCGCGGCCCATTGCTGCTTCACGCCCACCGCCTGCGCGATCGGGTGACGCAGCAGGATCGAGACGACCGTGAGAACGAGCGTGAACCACAGCATCGCCACGGCCCATCGCTTGAGCGTGGCGATCAGTCCAGGGCCTACGCCAAGGTGGCCGAGAACCCCTTCGCGCGCCGTGGCCACCTGCATCGCCTGCCCTACCACCGAGAGGATCAGGAAGTAGCTGATCAGCGCCGCCAGCGAGCCATAGTCCGAGAGCAGGCGCGCGAAGACGATCGTCGAGCCGAGCGCGATGACGTTGTTGATGATCATCGCCCCGGCCAGTCCCGCCGCCTTGGCGGTATCGGAGTCCCTCAGCTGGGCCAGCCTCAGGTCGTAGCGGGCGCGCATCGCGGCCGCGCGCCCGGGAGAGCGTTCCGGTTGCGGCGAGCTCATGAAGGCGTTGACGGTAGCAACGGGATCTGCCGCCCAGCGCGGGAACTGAGGCCTTCTTTACAGTGTCCAGCCGGTGTGAAGGTGCGGCGCGAGGAGCACACAAGCAGCGCCGCCGAGACCGAGGCCGCGGGGGCGGCCCTGGCGGCCACCCTCGGGCCCGGCGACGTCGTGCTCGTGCAGGGGGACTTGGGAGCCGGGAAGACGACCTTCGTGCGCGGCGCAGCTCGCGCGCTGGGCGCCGAGGCGCTCGTCACGAGCCCCACGTTCACCATCGGCCAACGCTATCCAGGTCCGGTGGTCGTCTCCCACCTCGATCTGTTCAGGCTGGGCAGCCTGGCCGATGAGGACCCCGACCTCCTGGCGGACTATCTCGGCCCGGACATGGTGACTTTCGTCGAGTGGCCGCAGGGCGAGGAGCACGAGATCGTGGCCTTCGCTCGAGTGGCCGCGCGTGTGACGATCGAGCATGGCGGCGGGGACGAGCGTCTGCTGCGGATCGAGCTTGCCGATGATCCTGGGGTTTGACACGGCCACCCGAGCGACCGCCGTCGCGCTGTGGGACGCGGACGGCGGGCTTGCCCGCGAGGCTCGCGACGATCCGCCACGCGGCGCTCGCCCGCGCCATGCGGCGCGGCTCATGCCACTGATCGCCGAGCTGCTCTCAGAAGCGAAGGCCGACTGGCCGGATATCGAGCGGATCGCCGTGGGGGTCGGACCAGGGACGTTCACCGGCCTGCGGATCGGCATCGCCACGGCCCGCGCGCTGGGCCAGGCCACGGGGATTCCGCTGGTCGCCGTCTCGACGCTGCAGTCCCTGGCCATGCTGCGTGGCACGCCTCAGACCGAGGCTGCGGATGTGGTCCTGGCCGTCCTCGACGCCCGACGAGGCGAGGTCTTCGCGGCAGCCTGGACGTCCGGTGGCGCCGCGAGTCCCGCCGGGGAGCCGATCGTTGCCCCGCGAGCAGTGAGGCCGGAAGCCCTGGCCGCGGAGCTGGCCGGCCGCGATCAGAGGACCCTGGCCGTCGGTGATGGCGCAGTAGAATTTCGCCTGGCTCTGACGCGATCGGGAGCGCGGATCCCAGAGGACGATTCGGAGCTTCATAAAGTCACCGCCCTGAATCACTGCCGCCTTGCCGAAGGGCGGCGTCCGAGGCCGCCCGAGGCCATCCGGCCCGAGTACCTGAGGCTCCCGGACGCTGAGATCAGCCGCCGCGCTGCGCGCAAGCGATGAACGCAGAACTCCGTCAGATTCGTTCTCTCACCTACGCCGATCTCCCTCAGGTGATCGCAATCGAGCGACGGTCGTTTCCTACGCCCTGGTCGCTGGCGATGTTCGTGCTCGAGCTCTCGAAGCCCTCGGGCGTCTGCCTGGCCGCGGTGTCCGGCGAGCGGGTCGCCGGCTACCTGGTCTGCTCGCGGTACGCCGACGTCTGGCATCTGATGAACATCGCGGTGGATCCTGTGTCCAGGCGCGGCGGAATCGCCACTGCGCTGCTCTCCGAGATGCTCGAGCGCGCCGGCCGCGAGCAGGCCTTCACGCTCGAGGTGCGAACCAGCAACGGCCCCGCCATAAGACTGTACGAGCGCTTCGGCTTTCGACCCGCCGGGACTCGCCGCCGCTATTACCACGACACGGGAGAGGACGCCCTGATCATGTGGCGGACCGCGGCGGAGCCATCGAGCACCAACGCCCCGCGGTGATACTCGCGCTCGAGACCAGCTGCGACGACACCTGCGCCGCCGTGATCACGCCGGCGGGAGATATCCGCGCCAACGTGATCTCGTCACAGGGGGTTCACGATCGCTACGGCGGGGTGGTGCCGGAGGTCGCCTCCCGGCATCACCTCGAGCTGATCGGGGCGGTCGTGCAGGACGCACTCGGAACCGCAGGCGTCGAACTCCGCGATCTGGACCTGGTGGCGGTGACCCGAGGCCCGGGACTCGTAGGGGCGCTCCTCGTCGGGCTGAGCACGGCCAAGGCGCTGGCCGCCGCGCATCGCCTGCCGCTGGCCGCCGTCGACCACCTTCATGGTCATGTCGCCGCGAGCCTGCTCGCGCCCGATCCGTTCGAGCCGCCCTTTCTCGCCCTCGTCGCGAGCGGCGGGCACACGCTGCTCGCTCCCGTGACCGACCCCGGGCCGGGCTTCGAGGTGATCGGGCAGACGCTGGATGACGCCGCGGGAGAAGCCTTCGACAAGGGCGCGCGCCTGCTCGGCCTCGGTTACCCGGGCGGCCCCGCGCTGGAGCGGCTTGCCCGCCAGGGCGATGATCACGCCTTCGAGTTCCCGACCTCGGCAAAGTTGCCGGGCCTCGACTTCTCGTTCGCCGGGCTCAAGACCGCGCTGCTGTACCGCGTCCGGGAGCTCGACGAATCAGAGCTCGAGCGCCGCCGTGCCGACCTGGCCGCGTCCTACCAGCGCGCGATCGTGGAGTCCCTGATCCTCCGCGTGCGCCGGGCTCTGTCACAGACGGGGCTACGTCGCCTGGCCGTCGGCGGCGGTGTCGCCGCCAACGCGCTGCTACGCCGGCGGCTTTCCGAGCTCGACGTCGAGATCGACATCCCGCCGATGGCGCTGTGCACGGACAACGCCGCGATGATCGCCAGCGCCGCCCGCTTCGTCGAGCCGACGCCCTACCCGGCTTACCTCACGCTCGACGTTTATGCCACCGGCGAGCGGCCGCTCGCTGCCTGATGCGGACGGTCGTCCTCTTCGGGCGCCCCGGGTGCTGCCTGTGCGACGAGGCGCGGGAGGTCCTCCTGGAAGTGCGCCAGCGCCGGCCCTTTGTGCTCGAGGAGCGCAACATCGACGAGGACGACGCGCTTCAGCGCGCCTACCTGGAGCGGATTCCGGTGATCGTGATCGACGGGGTAGAGGAGTTCGAGCTGTTCGTCGATGCCGGCGAGCTCGAACGGCGGTTGAGTCAATCCCGCCGGCCAAACGGCCGCTAGTAGAGTGGGCGCCAGATGAGTTACACGGTCGGGCGTGAGCAGCCTTTCGCCCAGCCGGGCGTCGAGAGGCCGGGGGAGAAGCTCTCGCTCGGCGTGGCCGCGCGACTGTCGCGTTACCTCCAGGTCCTCACCCAGGCGCGCAAGATGGGCAAGGAGACGATCTCCTCTCAGGAGCTCGCCGACTACACGCACGTCAATTCGACGCAGATCCGTCGCGATCTGTCGGGGTTCGGCAAGTTCGGCAAGCGGGGCGTCGGCTACAACGTCGAATCGCTGGTCACTCAGATCCGCAAGATCCTGCGGACCTCGGGGCAGCACAACATCGCGTTGTTCGGCGCCGGCCATCTGGGCACGGCGATCGCCACCTCGGACATCTTCGCCGACCACGGCTTCCGTGTCGTGGCCGTGTTCGACAGCGACGAGGCCAAGGTGGGCACGGGGATCGGGCATCTCACGGTGCGCCACAACTCGGAGATGTCGCCGGTCATCCACGATGAGGAGATCGTCGTTGCTGTGCTGGCCGTCCCCGCCGCGGCGGCTCAGGCCGTAGCCGACGATCTCGTGGAGGCGGGCGTGAAGATCATCTTCAACTACTCCGACGCCCTCCTGCAGGTGCCTCCCGAGGTCACCGTTCACACCTCGAGCCCCGCCGTCGACCTGCTCTACGCGCTCTACTTCTACCTGACCTGAGAGCAGGCTCAGCGGTTGAGCTTCGACCTTGACACCGCGCACGCGGCTTTCGAAGCCTCGTCTGACTTCACGGTCGGACTCGAGGAGGAGTTCGCGCTGCTCGACCCATCCGGGCTGGAGCTGGTGCCCCAGTTCGAGCTCCTGCGCCAGGCGGCCGCGACGGACGAGATGCTGGCCTCCTCGATCGCCGGCGAGCTCATCTCCTCCGAGATCGAGATCCGCTCAGGCCGGGGCGCCGACTTCGCAGCTGCCGTCAGCGCTCAGCGTGACTGCCGCCGCCGGTTGTTCGCGCTGGCCGCCGAGCAGGGTGTGGCGCTCGGCGCCACTGGCACGCACCCGTTCTCTGACTACCGCCGGCAACACATCATCGACACCGAGCACTATCGCCGCGTGGAGGAGGGCCTCAAGTACGTGGCCTGGAGGAACAACACATTCTCGCTCCATGTGCACGTCGGCATCCAGGGGGCAGACAGAGCAGTCGGCGTGTGCGACCGCCTGCGGCCTGTGCTGCCGCTTCTGCTGGCCATCTCAGCCGACTCACCATTCCTCGACGGCCGGGATTCCGGACTGCACAGCGCCCGCAGCCAGATCTTCACCAAGAGCTTTCCGCGCTGCGGTGTTCCCGACGCCTTCGGAAGCTGGGAGGCGTTCGCGCAGTACATCGACTTCCTCGCCCGGACCCGCTCGATCGTCGAGTACACGCAGGTGTGGTGGTCGGTGCGGCCCCATCTCTCCTTTGGGACCGTCGAGGTCCGGATCTGCGACGCTCAGTGCACGGCCGCCGAGTCCGAGGCCCTCGCCGCGCTGATCGTCGCCTGCGTCGCCCAGGCCGCCCGCGACATCGACGCCGGGACGCCGTTCGAGCATCTGCCCGGGCGCATGATCGAGGAGAACGTCTGGCGCGCGATTCGCCACGGGCTCGACGGCGAGCTGCTGGACGTCCACCGTGGCGAGGCGTTTGCCGCCTCGGAGGCGTCGGAACGCCTGCTGGAGTGGACGGCGCCCGCCCGAGCTGAGCTGGAGCTCGACATCGCCCTGCCCCCGCTGAATGGCGCGCAGCGCCAGCGGCATCTGCTCGCGTCGGGGATGAGCCTGCGGGAGGTCTTCGCGGCGACGGTGGCGCAGACGCGGGAGACGTATGCTGGGGCGGAGGTGACGCGATGAGCACAGATCCGCGCGGCGGCCAGCCCACTGAGGAGGAGCTGCGCGCCGCCTACGAGGAGGAGATCAAGAAGATCCGGGTCGAGCAGGTGCTGCTCGAGCACGTCGTGACGACGATCAACCTGGGCATGCGACGCACCGGTTTGGCGCCCGGAACGGAAAGCGAGCGCGACCCGACCCAGGTCCGGCTCGCGGTTGAGTCCGTGCGTGCGCTCCTCCCGCTCGTGGAACAGGTGGCGCCAGGCCAGTCCAAGCCTATCCGCGACGCGCTCTCCCAGCTGCAGCTGGCCTACGTGCGTATCGGCGGCCAGCCGGAGGCGGATGGGGGCGAGGCCGGGCCCGCTGCGGGCGAGGCCGGGCCCGCTGCGGGCGAGGAGCCTGGTCAGGCGCCGCCCTCCGAGGACCCGCCAAAGGCCGAAGGGCCCGGCCCCGCGCAGAGCAGCGGCCGGCTCTGGGTCCCCGGGCAGTAGTCCGCCCGGCGGACGTTCGCTCCGCGCACACGCTAGACTCCCGCCCGCTTTTCCGGGCCTCCGCCCACGTTACGGGTGGTGGCCCTTTGTAGTTGTTGGCGGCGTCTTCTAACCGCGCGCCGCATCCGAACTGAGAGCTTCCGGAGGACCTTCTTGACTAGCTTCCTGACGCATCACGGCGTCCTGGTCGCGCTCGTCTGCGCTGCGGCCGCCATCGTCTACGGCGCCGTCACCTCACGTGCGCTGCTTGCACTTTCGCCCGGCAACGAGCGGATGCAGAGCATCTCGGCGGCGGTGCAGGAAGGCGCGCGCGCTTACCTGAACCGCCAGTACACGATCATCGCCGGCGTCGGGGTCGTCGTGTTCATCCTCTTGATCCCGCTGCAGAACATCCGGGTGGCGATCGGCTTCGCGATCGGCGGTGCGCTCTCAGCGGCGGCCGGCTACATCGGGATGAACATGTCCGTCCGGGCAAACTCCCGCGTCGCCGAGTCGGCCCGGGGCGGCGTCTCGCCGGCCCTCGCGGTTGCCTTCCGGGGTGGCGCGGTAACGGGCATGCTCGTCGTGGGCCTGGCGCTGCTTGGCATCGCGGCCTACTACGGCATCCTGACCTGGATCGCGGGGGAGAGCCAGAGACACGCGGTGGATGCACTCATCGGCCTCGGCTTCGGGGGTTCCCTGATCTCGGTCTTCGCCCGTCTGGGCGGCGGGATCTTCACCAAGGCCGCCGACGTCGGCGCCGACCTCGTGGGCAAGATCGAAGCGGGGATTCCTGAGGACGACCCGCGTAACCCGGCCGTGATCGCCGACAACGTGGGCGACAACGTCGGCGACTGCGCCGGCATGGCGGCGGACCTGTTCGAGACCTACGCCGTGACCGCGGTTGCCGTGATGCTGCTGGGAGTGCTCCTGTTCAGCGAGAAATCGGCCGTCGCCCTCTACCCGCTCGTGCTCGGTGCGATCTCGATCGTGGCCTCGATCATCGGGACCTTCGCGGTTCGTTCGCGGGCCGGAAACGTCGAGCGTGCTCTCTACCAGGGGCTGATCGTCTCGGGCGGGCTGGCGGCGCTGGCGTTCATCCCGGTGACCTACTGGATGATGAAGAGCCTCACCTTCGTACACGGAACGCACACGGCGCCCCATTGGTGGAAGTTCTACCTCTGCGCGCTGATCGGGATCGGCGTGACCGCGTGCCTGTTCGTGATCACCGACTACTTCACTTCGACGCGGTTCGCTCCGGTCAAGAGCACAGCTCGCGCTTCGCAGACCGGACACGCGACGAACATCATCCAGGGCCTCGCTCAGGGCTATCAGTCCACGGCGCCGCCCGCGCTCGTGATCGCGCTCGGCATCCTGGGCGCCTGGAAGCTGGCCGGCGGGGGCACTCAGGGCATCTACGGCATCGGCATCGCGGTCATGGCGCAGCTGTCGCTGACCGGGCTGATCGTGGCGCTGGACGCCTTCGGCCCGATCACCGACAACGCCGGTGGGATCGCCGAGATGGCCGAGCTCCCGGAGGAAGTTCGCAATGTCACCGATCCGCTCGACGCCGTGGGCAACACGACCAAGGCCGTGACCAAGGGATACGCGATCGGCTCGGCCGCCCTGGCTGCGCTGGTGCTCTTCAACGCGTTCCAGACCGAGTTGCCCCACGCCTACGACTTCCAGATCGGCAGTCCGCCCGTGCTCATCGGGCTGCTCATCGGCGGCCTGATGGTCTACCTGTTCGCGTCGCTCGCCATGCAGGCCGTGGGCCGCGCCGGCGGCGCGGTGGTGGAGGAGGTTCGCCGGCAGTTTCGCGAGAAGCCGGGGATCATGGACGGAACCGAGCAGCCCGAATACGGGCCTGCGGTGGCGCTTGTGACCCGGTCGGCCCAGCGCGAGATGATCCTTCCCTCCCTGATTCCGATCGTCGTGCCGCTCGTGGTCGGGCTGATCAGCGTCGAGGCCCTCGGCGGCCTGCTGATGGGGGTGATCGTGGTGGGTCTGTTCGCGGCCATCTCGATGACCTCAGGCGGCGGCGCCTGGGACAACGCCAAGAAACTGATCGAGGACGGCGCCTACGGCGGCAAGGGCTCCGAGGCTCATGCCGCCGCGGTGACGGGAGATACGGTCGGCGACCCCTTCAAGGACACCGCGGGCCCTGCCATCAACCCGATGATCAAGGTCGCCAACATCGTGGCGCTCCTGATCATTCCGATCATCACCTAGCGCTGGCGCCGCTGCGCTGGCCCGCCGTTTAGAGTCCAGCCCGTGTTCATTCTGATCGTGGGCTGCGGCCGGGTGGGGTCAGCGGTGGCCAAGCGGGCGCTCGACGCAGGACACCGGGTGTCGGTCCTCGACAGCGACCCGCTCTCGCACGAGCGGCTCGACAAGGACCAGTCGACCACGTGGGAGGATTCCGGCGGTCAGTTCACCGTCGGGACGGCGCTCGAGATCGACGGTCTGATCGAGGCGGGGATTGCCGATGCGGACGTTTTCCTGGCTGCGACGCGCGGGGACAATACGAACCTCGTGATCGCCCAGATCGCCCAGCGCCGGTTCCAGGTCCCGCGGGTCGTCGTGCGCGTGGCCGACCCGGCGCGCGCCGCGTGGTACGCCGAGCAGGGCCTGCACACCATCTGCCCGACCCAGGAGGCGATCGACCAGGCCTCGAGTCTGGCCCTGGCCACGGACGGGAGCCGCTAGCCGATGTACGTGATCATCGCCGGGGCCGGCAAGGTCGGGTGGAACCTCGCCCGCGAGCTGATCGCCAAGGATCGCGAAGTGACGCTGATCGAGTCCGACCACGACCGCTACCGCGTCGTGGAGGAGGAGCTCGAGCACGCCGTCCAGTACGGCGACGCCACCGAGCTGTGGGTGCTCGAGCGGGCCGGTATCCGCCGCGCCGACCTCGTGATCGCCGTTACCGGCGACGACGAGGACAACATGCTGATCTGCCAGGTGGCCAAGGAGAAGTACGGCTGCCAGCGCATCGTGGCCCGGGTCAACAACCCTCGCAACCTCCAGCACTTCAAGCTGCTGGACATTCAGCCCGCGGTCTCGGCCACCGACCTGATCCTGCGCCTGATCGAGCACGAGGTGCCCGAGTACGGGCTCGTACAGCTCCTCGCCCTCGAGGAGGAGCATCTGGAGATCATCGAGCTGGAGGTCGGCGAGGGATCCGCCGCGGCCGGCCGCAAGGTCCAGGATGTCGTCCTGCCCGACGGCTCTCTCGTCATCTCGGTTCTGCGCGGAGGGACCGGGTTCGTGCCCAAGGCGGATTCCGTGATCGAGCCCGGAGACCAGGTGCTGCTGATCCTAGATCCGGGACTCGAGTCCGAGATCACGCCGCAGTTCGCGCCGCAGCGAGCCGCCGTCGGCGGCGATGTCTGAGCGGCAAGTCGATTTTCTCCTGATCGGCGGCGGGCTGGCGGCGGGCAACTGCGCGCGGTGGCTGCGCGAGTCGGGCGCCGAGGGCTCGATCATGCTTGTCGGGCGCGAGAGCGACCTTCCGTACAACCGCCCACCGTGCTCGAAGGGCTTCCTTCGCGGCACGGAATCTCGCGAGGAGACGCTGTTTCGGACGCGCGATTTCTTCGAGGAGCAGCAAATCGAGGCGCTGACGCGTACCTCGGTGCTGAAGCTCGACCTTCAGGCGCGCACCGCCAAGCTCTCGAGCAAGGAGGACGTCGGCTTCGACAAGGCACTCGTCGCCACCGGCGCGGGCGTTCGCCGGTTGAACGTCCCGGGCTCTGAGCTGCACGGCATCCACTACCTGCGCACGCTCGGCAACAGCGAGGCCATCCGCGAGGATGCCGCCGGAAAGCGCGTGGTGCTGATCGGCGGTTCGTACATCGCCAGCGAGGTGGCCGCGTCGCTGACCGAGCTCGGAAGCACCTGCACGCTCGTGATGCTCGAGTCCGTCGTTCTCAGCCGGGGCTTCGGCGAGCAGGCCGGGCGCTTCTTTCAGGATCGCCTCGAGGAGCACGGCATCACGGTCTACGGCGACGAGGAGCTCGATTGCTTCGAGGGGGCGGACGGCCGCGTGACCCACGTGGTCACCAAGGGCGGCCGCAGGATCGAGGCCGACAGCGTCGTCATGGGTACCGGCGCAGTGCCCGACGTGACACTCGCCCGCAGCGCTGGGCTCGAGCTGGGGGAGAGCGGTGGGGTGCGCGTGGACGCGCGCCTGGAAACGTCGGCGCCCGGGATCTACGCCGCCGGCGACATGGCCGAGTACGACAGCGTCGTGCACGGCCGCCCGATCCGGATCGAGCACTGGGACGTGGCGTTCAACCAGGGAAAGACCGCGGCGCTGAACATGCTCGGCCGCGACCAGCCCCACGACGTCGTGCCCTACTTCTTCTCCGACCTCTCGGACTGGGCGTCGCTCGAGTACGTCGGGCCGGCCTCAAGCTGGGACCGTGAGGTCGTGCGCGGGTCGATCGACAAGGGCGAGTTCAGCGTCTTCTACATCGACGCGGGCCGTCTCGCCGCCGCGCTCTCGGTCGGGCGCTCGGAGGATCTGGAACACGCGCGGCGCCTGATCGCGGCCGGAGGTGACCTGGGCGATGGGGCCGAGAAGCTGGCGGACCTCTCCAGCGACCTGAGCGCGCTCTAGGACGGACGCGGCTCGTCCGTCGCCACGTCCGGCGACGGGTCGCCCCGGCGCCGTGTCGCGCCCCCCGGGAGCCGGTCTACGAGCCGGCCGAAGCGATCGATCGCGCCCTCGAGCGGCGTGGCCATCTCGAGCGCGCGCTCGAATGTCGGCATGACGGCGATCAGCTCCCCGCCGGTCTCCACGACCTTGTTGGCCGTGCTCACGATCTCCGCACCCCGAGCGTCGATCCGGCCGCCCGCCTCGCGCATTGCTGCGCCCATCTCGATCAGCTCGGTGGCCTGGGTGTCGAGCCGCCCCCCAGTCTCCAGTATCGCCTCCGCCCGCTGGTCGAGGTCCTGGCCCATGTCCATGATCGCCGCCGCGCGGGCATCGAGCCGCTCCCCGAGCGCCATGATCGCCTCCGCCCGCCCGTCCAGCCGCTCAGCGATCTCCAGCACGCGGTGACTCGATCGTGACGATCTCCTCCCCGAGTCCCAGCAGCCGGTCGAACTGTGCCGGTGCCCGGCGCGCCAGCCGCGCGATGGCGGCCAGGTCCGAGAGCCCTCGATTGACGAGCGCGGGTGGTGTCTCGATGGGGAGGCCCAGGACGCGCACGTGGGGGACGTTAGCTCAGGAGACGCGCCAGGGATTCGAACTGCGGGGCAGGGATTCGAACCCCGATCTCCCGGTCCAGAGCCGGGCGTCACTGCCATTGGACTACCCCGCAGAGCCATCCCGCCGGCACGGCGGCCCGCGTCGGCGGTGGTCGAGTATAGGTGCCTCAAATTGATAACGTCCGGGGCAAATGCGAACATGTGTTCGTGCCGTCCGGACGCCGAAAATACGATTGGGACGCGATCAGACGGTTCTACGAGGAGGGATGGTCGCCCTCGGATTGCAAACGGCGTTTTGGGTTTTCGAACGGGGCGTGGGACTACGCCATCAAGTGCGGGAGGATCGTTCTGCGCGAGACGCGAAACAAGCCGCGAAACCAGACCCGTGAGGCCGTCGAGCGCCTGATCTCCGAGGGGCTGTCGCAGGCCGAGGTCGCGCGGCGCCTCGGAATCGCCAAGCCCACTGTGTGCTTTCACCTGAGAAAGCTCGGGGTTCCCGCGCGAGCGGAATTCGCTCGCCGGTTCGACTGGGAGCCGATCCGCGAGTACTACACAGCGGGACACAGCGTGCTCGAGTGCTGGCGACGGTTTGACCTCACCCGCAGCGCTTGGGCAGCAGCAGTCGCACGAGGGGTCATCGAGCCTCGTCCACGCCTCGAGCCGATCGAGTCGGTGCTCGCCCCTGACCGGCCCCGATCTCGGACGCACGTCAAAGCGAGGCTCCTCCTGGCCGGGTTGAAGCCGCAGCACTGCGAAGTGTGCGGGCTCGCGGAATGGCGTGGCCGAAAACTCCCGCTCGAGCTCCATCACATCAACGGGAACGGCCGGGACAACCGCTTGGAGAACCTGCTGGTCCTATGCCCGAAACTGCCACAGCCAGACCGATACCTGGGGAGGTCGCAACAAGATGCGCACAGCGGCGTAGGCACAACTCGCGGCCCGCGACCACAGTCGCCCGGTCCACACGTCTCACGCGGGTGAACCGCGCCCCGTAGGCTGCCTCCTCCGCGCATGACCACGACCGAGCCCCTCACCGACCGCATTCCCACCGAATTTCGCTACTGGGAGCGGGTGGGGGATCGGCGCGTGCAGCTGGTGCGGCAAGCGTGGAAAACGGTGTGGGGGTTCGATCCGCAGCCGGGCGACGAGTTCGTACGCAGGTTCGCCAACGACTACTTCGCCGCCGACCCGGTCGCCGAGGCGTTCGTCGACGAGGTCTACATGACCCGCGGAGCCAACGAGGGCCGGCGCCTGCTCGACCAGGCGCTCGCGGACGGAATCGACTCGATACCCGACGCGCCGGAGTCGATGCGCCGGCTGTTCGAGGAGTTCGAGTGCCCGCCGGAGTGGCTCGATCGGCGCGAGGTCGAGCTCGGCGCCCGGGTGTTCCGCCGCTACGGCACCTCGGTGTTCAGCTTCGCCACCACGAGCACGCTGGAGATGTACTCCGAGAGCTCGATCGCCAAGCCGCTCTCGCTGTCCGGGGGTTACGCCGGCGAGGCGGCGCACAAGCGCCAGCTGGAGACGGTCCGCTTCTGGATCGACGTGAGCGAGCCGGGTGGCCTGGACCTCGGAGCCCGGGGCCGCACGACGGCGATGCGCGTGCGTGTCATGCACGTCTTCATCCGCCGCCGGCTGCTCGACCACCCCGAGTGGGACCTCGACGCCTGGGGGGTCCCGATCTCGATCGCCGACGCCACCTTGACGTTGATGGGCGGCAGTGTCGTCCCCGGCCTGGCGCTGTGGAGCGTGGGGCATCAGACGACGATCCGCGAGATCGAGGCGCTGTTGCACTACTGGCGCTACGTCGGGCACCTGCTGGGAGTGCAGCCGGACTGGTACCCGCGGGACTTCCGGCAGGCCGTCCAGCTCATGTATGCCGCCTTCGTCAAGCGGGCCTACCGGGCCGGCAGCGACGGGGAGGAGCTGGTCGAGTCCTATCTGCCGGCGTTCGCGCCCAAGCCGGGCACGCCGCTACGCAAGCGGATCAGGGACGAGCTGAACTACCGCGCCCAGATCGGCTATACCCGCTTCTGGATGTTGCCGGCGACCTACGGCCGCCACGAGATGCCCAAACCGTGGCCCTGGGCGCTGCACCCGGTAGTCCAGTTCCCGTTCGTCTTCGGCCTGGAGACGCTGCGGCGCGTTCTGCCGCCGCTCGACGTAGCCGCCGACCGGGTTCAGCGCTGGCGGCGCAACACCTGGTACGCCAACGAGACGGGCGGCAAGGACGCCGAGTTCAAGCCGGTGGAGGAGTTCCGGCGCTGACCGCCGGATCCGGACCGGGCACCGGGTCCGCAGCGCCCACCGGATCCTGACCGGACGCCGGACCGGCGCCCGGGTCCGCGAATTCCGCCGGCTCCTTGGTCATCCCCGCCCTGACCGCCTCGAGCTGATTCGGCGAGCCGATCAGCGACAGCTGCAGCTGGGCCTCCAGAGCCAGCGACTGGCGTGCGCTCGCCGTCCAGGCCTCGTCGAACAGGCGCTTGGCGGCGCGTACGGCATCCGGCGAGCGCGATGCGATCTCGGCCGCCAGCTCCGTCGCGGCCGTGAGCGGGTCCTCGGCGATCCGAGTGACCACGCCGAGCGCCAGCGCCTCCTCAGCGCCGAAGACGCGGCCGGTGTACGTGAGCTCCTTGGCCACGTCGATCCCCACCAGGCGGGGCAGCGTGCGGGTTATCGACATGTCTGGGATCAGACCCCACTTGATCTCCATCACCGAAAGCCGAGCGCCGGGCGCGGCGATGCGGACATCGGCGCCCAGCGCGATCTGCAGCCCGCCGCCCAGGCAATTGCCGTGAATGGCGGCGATGACCGGAACCGGCAGGCGGACCCAGTCGTACGCGGCGCGCTGGAACCAGTTGGGACCCTCGCCCCGCAGCGGATCGGTCAGGCCGTCGAGTCCGTTTCCCTCGGCCATCACGCCCATCACGTCGAGCCCGGAGCAGAAGCTGGGACCTTCGCCGTGGAGCACGACCGCCCGCACCTGGGGCTGGCCTGAGAGCTCTTGCGCGGCGCCGATGAGGCCCTCGAACATCGCGAGGTCGAGGGCGTTGTGCTTCTCCCCGCGTGTGAGGGTGACCGTGGCCACGTGGTCGGCCACCTCGATGCGGACGCGCTCCGAGCTCATCTCACGCAAGCCTAATCCACGATCTCGAGCACGTCGCCGACCCGGACGACACCTTCCTCCACGACCTCGCCATAGATCCCGAACGGCAGCGGCTCGGTCGTCTCGACCTCGCCGCGGTAGTCGCGCAGAATGTCGAGCGTCGGCAGGTCGACGACCCCGGTGTCTGGGTCGCGACTGGTGATGAGGCACCGCCCCACGTGGCCCCTGAAGCGAACCAAGGTCTCGCCGACGCGCGCACGCCGGCCGACCCAGCGGTCCTCTCCGTGCGCGTCCACGCCGTCGATCTCGAGCAGCATGCGGAACCGCCGCGCGTCGACCGCATCCTTCGCCGCGGCGGCGGCCAGCGCAGAAAGCGAAGCCTGCGAGATCAGCGACACCCCGCCGGAACGACCCCGATCCACCGCCCCTGTCGACGGCGCCACGAGGCGAAGCGGCTCGCCGACGTGCTCGGAGAGCGCATCGGCGAACGGGCCTCTCACCAGCCGCGCCTCGCGCTGTCGCGAATAGAACTGGACCGTTAGGGGCTCCCCCAGGTCCACCTCGGCTTCGGCGACCTGCCCGGAGGGAAACTTCAGGCGCAGCTCCCCGTCGACCGAGTCGGCGAGCACCTGCTGCAGCGCGCCCAGCCGCTTGGCGTTGACCATGCGGCCGCGAGCATCGATCACGAAGAACCGCCGGTCCCCGCTCGCGCCGTCCGATCTCAGATCCACCTCGCCGACCCGATGAAGTCGCGTGCCCTTGACCGGAGTGGTGGAGAGGGCGGTGATGGAGATCAAGCCGCGGCCTGCTCCGCCCAGTCCCGGTACAGCTGCCAGTATCGACCGCGGGCCTCGAGCAGCTCGTCGTGCGTGCCCTGCTCGACGATGCGGCCGTGCTCCAGCACGATGATGCGGCCGGCGTAGCGGATGGTCGAGAGCCGGTGGGCGATCACGATCGCCGTGCGTCCTGCCACCAGACGCCTCAGCCCATGCTCGATAAGGCTCTCGGTGTGCACGTCGACGTTCGAGGTGGCCTCGTCGAGGACGAGTATCCGCGGGTCGGCGACGAGCGCGCGGGCGAAGGCCAGCAGCTGGCGCTGGCCGGCCGAAAGCTGGACGCCGCGCTCACCGACCTGGGTGTCGTAGCCGTGCTCGAGGGCAGCGATGAACGTATCGGCGCCGACTGCCCGGGCCGCGCTCTCGATCTCGTCCTGCGTCGCTCCCGGCCGGCCGAAGGCGATGTTGTCGCGCACGGTGCCGCTGAAGAGAAAGCCCTCCTGGGGCACGATCCCCATCTGCGAGCGCAGTGAGTGAGCGGTCACGGTGCGCAGGTCGTGCCCGTCGACCAGAACGGCACCCTCGGTCGGGTCATAGAAGCGCGCCACGAGCTTCGCGAACGTCGACTTGCCCGCGCCGGTCGCCCCGACCAGGGCCACCGTCTGCCCGGGCGGGATCGTGAGATCGACGTCGCGCAGGGCCCAGGCCGCGTCCTCACCGGCGCCGTAGCGGAACGAGACCCCGTCGAAGCGCAGCTCGCCGTGAATCCGCGAGAGCTCCGCCGCGCCGGGCGCGTCCACGAGCTCCGGCTCCTCGTCGAGCAGCTCGAAGATCTTGTCGAGCGCGGCCATCCCGGACTGATAGGTGGTGTAGAGCTGGGAGAGCTGCTGGATCGGGTCGAAGAAGTTGTTCAGCGCCGCGATGAACGCGAACACGACGCCGGTCGAGGTGTGCCCGTTGATGGCTTCGAGGCCGCCGATGAGGAGGATCTCCACCGTCACGAGCGCCGAGAGCAGCTCGACGGCGGGGAAGTAGGCCGCGTTCAGGCGGACGGTCGTCATGTTCGCCGCCCGGTTCTCGTCGTTCAGCTCCGCGAAGCGCTCGATGTGACGCGGCTCCTGGCCAAAGGCCCGGACGACGCGAATCCCCGACAGCGTCTCCTGGAGATACCCGGTGATGACGGCGATCTTCTCGCGCGTGAGGCGGTAGGCATCGGCGGAGGCGATCCGGAAGGCCAGGGCGCCGGCGGCGAGCAGGGGAAGGGCGAGGAAGGTCAGCAGCGCCAGGTGCGGGTCCATGACGATCAGGATCACCACGACCCCCAGGAGCATCAGGCCGGATTGGAACAGCGTCGCCATCCCGTCCTCGACCAGCTGGTCGAGTGCCTCGACGTCGTTGGTCAGGCGCGAGATGATCACGCCGGCCCGGTTGCGCGAGTAGAAGCCGATCGAAAGCCGCTGCAGGTGTGAGAAGAGCTGGAGGCGAAGGTCCTGCAGCGCGCGCTGGCCGACCCAGCCGACGAGGTAGGTCTGCACATACGAGGCGAGGGCGTAGAGGACGGCGGAGAGCAGGAAGGCCCCGACGATCCAATCGAGCGCGGTCAGATCGTGATGCTTTATCCCGTCGTCGATGGCGAGCTTGGCGAGCGGTGCGGGCGCCAGCGCGGCAGCGGTGGCGACGACCAGCGAGACGAACATCCCCAGCACGCGCCAGCGGTAGGGCGCCAGCAACTCGATCAGCCCGCGGATCTTGCGACCGCGCCCCCCGGTGGCGCGCAGCCGGCGACGCAGCTCGGTCATGCGCTCCGAGCGCCTCACAGCCCCGCCACCTCGGCCTCGAGTGGCTTGCGGGTCATGAAGACCTGATCCGGCATGCCCTTCTCCACGATCTCGCGATACAGCCCGGACTGCTCGAGCAGCTCGTCGTGGCTGCCGTGGGCGGCGATCCGGCCGTCCTCGAGCACCACGATGTCGTCGGCCAGGGCAATCGTCGAGAGGCGGTGTGCGATCACGAATGTGGTCCGGCCCTGCATCAGCTCGCGCAAGGCTCGCTTGATCTCCTGCTCGGTCGAGGCATCCACCGACGAGGTGGCGTCGTCGAGGATGAGGATCCGCGGCTGGGCCACGATCGCGCGTGCGATCGAGATTCGCTGCCGCTGGCCGCCTGAGAGCGTCAAGCCCCGCTCGCCTATCAACGTCTCGTAGCCCTGCGGCAGCTCGCGGATGAAGCCGTCGGCCTGCGCGGCGCGCGCCGCCCGCTCGACCTCCTCCCGCGTCGCCTCGGGTCGCCCGTAGGCAATGTTCTCGTGCACCGAAGCCGAGAACAGGAAGGGGTCGTCGTTGACGGTGGCGATCTCGCGCCGGAGACTCACCAGGTCCACGCGGCGGACGTCGGCGCCGTCGATCAGCACCGAGCCGCCGCTCACGTCGTAGAGCCGTGGCAGCAGCGAGACGAGCGCGGTCTTGCCCGACCCCATCGCGCCGACGAGCGCGACGGTCGCGCCGCCCGGCACCTCCAGGTCGACCTCGCGAAGTGCCGGTCGCGGCGAACCCTCGTAGGTGAGGGTCACGCCCTCGAGCGTGACGTCGCCGGGACCGTCCGGAAGCGGCGGCGCGTCGGCGGGCGCGGTCAGCTGCGGCTCACGGTCGAGGATCTCGAAGATGCGCGCGCCCGATGCGGTGGCACGCTGTGCGGCGCCCAGCATGTAGCCCAGCGTGCGCATCGGCGAGATGAGCATCAGCAGGTAGGCGTAGAAGGCGGTGAACTGCCCCACGGTCAGCGTCCCGTCGATCACCTGCCGGCCGCCGATGAGCAGGATGACGGCCAGCCCAAGATTGGGCAGGAAGCTGATCATCGGCCCGTAGAAGGCCTGGATCCGGGTGGCGACCATCTGCTGGTCGAAGACGCGCTGGACGACACGACCGAATAGTCCGAGCTGGCGCTTCTCCTGCGCGAACGCCTTCACCACGCGCACCCCGGATACGTTCTCCTCGGCCTCGGCCGTGAGCTCGGCGATCCGCTGCTGCGCCTCCTGGATCGCGGGACGGGACCGTTTGCCGTAGCGCTGCGCGATGAGCACGACGAACGGCACCGGCGCCAGCGACAGCGCCGCCAGCAACGGCTGGAGCGCGAACATCGCCGCGGCGGCGAGCAGGATCGAGAACAGCGACTGCCCGATGAAGATCAGGCCGTAGCCGAGGAAGAAGCGCACGGCCTGCAGGTCGACGGTGGCCCGGGACATCAGCTGTCCCGTCTGCTGGCGATCGAAGAACGAGAGCTCGAGCTGCTGGAGGTGTCCGTAGAGGCGGTTGCGGAGATCCAGCTCCACGCCCAGGGAGACCTTCCCGGCCACGAGCCGTCGCGTCACGCTGAGCGCCAGCCGGGCCAGGCCGGCCACGACGATCACGATCCCCCAGAGCAGGAGGTCGTGGCGACGGTGCGAGCGGATCGAGTCGATGGCCACACCGGTGACGTAGGGGATCAGGACGGTCATCCCCATCGCGCCGAACGCGAACGCGAAAGACCAGGCGACGGGCCGCCGGTAGGGGCGCAGGAAGCCGATCAATCGCCTGAATGTCGCCATACTTCATAAAGTGTAGTAAGTCGCCGGCCACCGCGCCGCCGCGCCCGCCGCCGCGCCTGCCGCAGTTGTCACACCGGCGTAGATACGGTGCGGTTGCTGGTTGCGGTTGTTGCAAGCCCCGGGATACGATGAACCGCGTTCGGGTCGGAGAGGCAGGCCGTAGAGGAGGAACGGGCGGCAGCAGATGGACGTCGTTCTGAGGTTTGCTTACGAGCCCGTGCGTGGGTTCATCGTGACGATCGGGGCGATGATCCTGCTGCTGCGGCGGACGCTGATCGCGGCGGTGCGGCCGCCCTTCAACTACGGCCCGGAGCTGGTGGACCAGTTCCTCTTCGCGCTGCGGCTGGGCTGGTTCCCGATGATCCTGGCCTCTCTGGCCTTCACTTACGGGCCGGCAGGCATCGAGGTCGGGGACTTCCTGAATCTGCTCGGCGCGCTGGACCGTCTCGGCGGCCTGTTCGTGATCATCGTGATGCGCGAGTTCGCGCCTCTGGTGTGCGCGATCGTGATGGCCGGGGTGGCGGGCACCGCCATGACCGCCGACCTGGGGGCCCGCAAGATCCGCGAGGAGCTGGACGCGCTGATGGTCCTCGGCGTCGATCCGATCAAGAGCCTCGTCGTCCCCCGCTTCCTCTCGCTGATGCTGCTGACGCCGCTGTTCAGCGTCTACGCGCTGCTGTTCGGGACGCTCGGCGGCATTCTGGTCACGATCTCGAACGGCGCCCAGATCGGGCCCTTCTTCGCGACCTTCTTCGCGCAGGCGACCACGGCGGAGTTCGAGGCCATGCTCGTCAAGTCGTCCCTGTTCGGCGCGATGATCGCGATCGTCTGCTGTTACAAGGGCCTGACGGCCTCAGGCGGGGCGGAGGGAGTCGGGCGGGCTGTCAACCAGGCCGTCGTCATCGCCTTCCTGGGCATCGGGGCGATCGACTACACGTTCACCCAGACCCTGCTCGCGACGCACCCCGTGCTCAACACGCCCCGATGAACGCACGGCCGGGGACATGAACATCCTCACCCGACCGCTGGCGGCGCTCACGGCCCTCGGCGAGGCCAGCCGTTTCTGCGGCCAGATCGCCTGGAAGGTCTTCAACTTCCGCGTCTTCAGGTTCATCGGCGAGACGCTCCGGCAGGCCGGGATCCTGATCACGGGATCGGCCGTGATCGTGCTCGGCCTGGTCTTCATCCTCGGCCTGCAGTGCGGGATCGAGGGCGCGTACGCGGCGCGCACCGTCGGCGCCACCTCGTCCACGGGCGCGATAACGGCGTTGTGCGACCTGCGGGAGGTCATTCCCTACGCGTTCGGCTACATGATGGCGGCCAAGGTGGGGACCGGGTTCGTGGCCGAGATCGGCTCGATGCGCATCTCGGACGAGATCGACGCCCTCGAGGTGATGGGCTTCGACTCGATCCTCTACCTGGGGTCGACCCGCCTGCTCGGCACCTGGCTGGTGCTGCCCTTCCTGTACATGATCTCGGTCGCCGTCGGGTTCTTCTCCTCCTACCTCTCGACGGTCGTGCAGCTCGGGCAGGTCTCCAAAGGCGGCTACCTGCAGCTCTTCTGGCAGTTCCAATCGCCCCAGGACTTCCTGTTCTCCGGCATCAAGTGCATGGCCATGGCGACGTTCATCGTGCTCGTCTGCATCTACTACGGCTACCACGTCACGGGTGGCCCGGTCGGAGTCGGGAAAGCCACGGCCCAGTCGATGGTGGCGAACATCCTCGGCATCCATCTGATCGGCATGGTCGGCACCCAGCTCTTCTGGGGCGGCAACGCACGAGCCCCGATCGGAGGCTGAGCGGTGGCGCGCGAACAGGTGGCTCGGATCGCCGCCCTCGGGGCGATGGCGATCGCTGCCCTGGCCGTCGTGTTCGTCCTGCTCTCGAGCGGCTCGTCCTACGTCCTGCACGCCGACTTCGCCGATGCCGGCCAGCTCGTCCACGGCGACCTGGTGACCGTCGCGGGACACCAGGTGGGGTCGGTGGGCTCGATCAAGCTCACGCCCAACGGCCTGGCTGACGTAGAGCTCGACATCTCCGGCGGCGGCGTGGCCCCGGTTCATGCCGGGACGCTCGCGACGATCGGCCAGCTCAGCCTGACCGGGGTGGCCAACCGCTTCGTCGGCCTGAACCTCTCCAGCGCCGGACGTGCGATCCCCAACGGCGGCACGTTGCCGGTCACCCAGACCCGCGGGATCGTCGACCTCGACACGCTGCTCGACTCGCTCACGCCCAAGGTCCGAGCCTCGATCCAGCAGCTGCTCAAGACCGGGGCGTACTTCGTCCATCAGCCGACTGCGTCGCAGTTCAATCAGATGACGCGGTACCTGAACCCGGCGCTGAGCCAGACCGCTGCGCTCGGCTCCGAGCTGGTGGCGGACAAGTTCGCCCTGCAGCGCCTGGTGTCCTCGAGCGCGCAGGTCGTGACCGCGCTTGCCGCTCGCAACGGAGACCTGGGGGGCGCAGTGAGCAGCACCGCCGCCACGCTTCGTGAGATCGCCACCGAGCGCGCCGCGCTGGCCGACTCGATCTCGCGGACGCCGGCCGTGCTCGCGCAGAGCACCGGGGTCCTGCGCGACGTCGACTACACGCTGCGGGTGGTCGATCCGGTGCTGGTCGATCTGCGTCCCGTGGCTCCGCGACTGGCCCGCCTCCTGACTGCGGTCATTCCCGCCGCCCGCAACGCGGTGCCGACGATCAAGGGCGTCGAGGCCCTCGTCCCGAGTGCCAAGGCCGCGCTGCTCGGCCTCCCGCCGGTCGAGCGCAAAGCGACTCCGGCCGTTCGGTCGCTCACCGCTTCGCTGACGAAGATCACCCCGATCCTGGCCGGGCTGCGCCCATATTCGCCTGACGTCGTGGCCGGGTTCTTCAACGGGGTGGGAGGCGCGTCCGGCGGCACGTATGACGCCAACGGGCACTACCTGAAGTCGCTGCTGACCGTTCAGGGCGGGGGCAGCTCGCTGAGTGGTGTGCTCAGTGTGCTCGGTCAGGCCACGAACGCGCTCGGGCCGTTGAACGGGGGACGGAACCGGCTTCTGGCCCCGTGTCCCGGGGGCGGCAATCCGCCCGCGCCGGACGCCAGCAACCCGTGGACCTCCCCGGACGTGCTGCCGGCTACCGGGGCGCTCTGCAACCCGGCGGACGACCAGCGATGAGACGGCTGGCGCTGATCGTGCTCGCGCTCGCCGCCGCCGGGACCGGGGCGACCCTGTTGGCCGGCGCCAGCGCCCAAGGCAGCTCGAGTGCGCGCTTCGACGTGATCTTCGACGACGCGCGCGGCCTGGTCGGTGGCCAGGTGGTGAAGATCGCCGGTGCTCGCGCCGGGACGATCCAGAACGTCGTCGTGACTCCGGACTTCAAGGCCCGCGTCGAGGGCGAGGTGGACAGCCGCTTCATGCCCTTCCGCCAGAACGCGACCTGCACGATCCGGCCCGAGGGCTTGATCGCCGAGAACTACGTGGACTGCGATCCGGGAACGGCCCCCAGTCCGCCGCTGAAGGCCTCAGGCAGCCACCCGCCGACGGTCCCGGTGACGAACACGACCGAGCCGGTCGGCCTGCTCGACCTCTTCAACATGTTCGACATGCCGACCCGCGATCGCTTCCAGGCGATCGTCAACGAGCTCGGGATCGGCACGGCGGGCCGCGGTAGCGACTTCAACGACATCCTGCGGCGCGCGAATCCGACCCTCGCGCTGGCCCGCCAGGCGATCTCGATCCTGGCCCGGCAGAAGAACCAGCTGGCCACGATCGTGGACGCCACGAACACGATCGCGGCCCAGGGCGCCACGCACACGGCCGACCTGCAGCGCTTCCTCGAGCGTGTGTCCTCGCTCACGTCCCTGACAGCGGCGCACCGCGATCCGCTCTCCCAGACCGTCGCCCGCTTGCCGGCGCTGCTGGCGGCGGCGGAGCCGGCGCTGCGCCAGCTCGACACCGTCGCGGTGGACGGCACGCCGCTACTCAGCCAGATCCACGTCGCTGTCCCGTCGCTCAACCGCGTCTCATCCGACCTGGGGCCGTTCGTGAGCGCGGCCAAGCCCGCGCTGGCGAAGATGACGGTCGCGCTGCGGCAGGCCATTCCGGCGATCCGCAACACCACCCCGATGGTCAGGACCCTGCTGGCGTACACGCGGCGCTCGCTGCCCGGCACGAAGCTGTTCGCGCGCCTGGCTTCGAACCTCCAACAGCACGGCTTCGCCGAGAACTTCCTCTCGGTCACCTATTACATCGCGGCGTCGCTGGCCCGGTTCGACTCGATCTCCCACATGCTCTCGATCCTCCTCGTGGGGCCCGGGAACGGGACCTGCGGCAACTACGCGACGAAGCCGGTGGCGGGCTGCCAGGCGCACTACGGCTCCCAGCCCTCCTACCAGAGCTCCAGCGCTTCCAAGGCCCGCAACGCGACGAGGACGGCCGCGGTGGCGCGGCGTACTCAGGCGCCGAGCGCGCACGCGCCGGCGGCTGGTTCGCCGACCACGCACAGCGGACCGACGCCTGCGGCAAGGCCCCAGGTGCCCGGGCCAGCCGCGCCGGCGACCAGCGCCACCGCCCCCGTCCAGCAGACGGAGCAGACCCTGCAGAGCCTGACCCAGTACCTGCTCAAATGAGACAGGCGATCCGTACAGCCCGGGAGGTGTTCGACAACCCGATCCTGGTCGGGACGATCACGCTCCTCGTCGTGATCGTGGCCGTCTATCTCTCCTATATCGCGGAGAACGGCCTGCCCTTCGTGCCCACCTACAACATCAACGTCGACGTGCAGAACGGGGCCGAGCTGGTCAAGAACGCCGACGTCCGGGTCGGCGGCGCCCGGGTGGGCCAGGTCCTCAAGATAAGCCCCGAGCCGGCAACCAAGCAGTGGCCCCACCCATTCGCCCGGCTCAGCCTTGCCCTCCAGAAGAGCCTGGAGCCACTGCCGCTCGACACCCACTACCAAATCCGCCTGGCCTCCGTCCTGGGAGGCAAGTACGTCGAGCTCGTTCCCGGGACGAGCAAGGGGCCGGGTCTGCCGGACGGGGGCACGTTCACGCTCAACACCAATCCGCGCCTGAGCCACAGCATCCCGTTTGTGGACCTCGACACCGCGTTTGCCACCTTCGGGCCCAAGACGCGCGCCGGCTTCCGCCACGCGGTGGCCGAGATCGGCGACGCCGTGGCGGGACGAGGCGTGCAGTTCAACGACTCGATCTCAGCCCTGCACGGGTTGATGGGACCGCTTCAAAACATCCTCAGGGTGTTCGCCGACCCGCAGACCAAGCTCTCGCAGTTCGTCAGCGGGCTGGCGGCCACGACAGGCGCCCTGGCTCCGGTGGCTCCGACGATCAGCGCGCTCATGGCCGACAGCGCCACGACCTTCGAGGCCCTGGACACGCCGGCACTGGGCTCGACGATCGACCAGCTTCCCGGGACGGAGTCGACCGGCACGACGGTGCTGACCAACGCGAGGCCGGTCCTCACCGACGCCGCCGAGATCGTCCAGAGCCTGAAGCCGAGCGCCGCGCTGCTGCCGCGAGCCTCGCAACGGCTCGATTTGATCGTCACCGGCGCCACGCCGGTGTTCCGGCGTGTCCCCGCCCTGGCGTCCAAGCTCCAGCAAGCGCTGAAGGCCGTCAACGCGCTCGCGCACGATCCCGCCTCGACCCAGGTCTTCAAGGTCTTGGGATCCAGTGACCTGGCGACGTTCGGGTCCTCGGCCTTCGTCGGACTGGGGGCAATCCTGCGGGCGGTCGCCCCCGAGCAGTTCGCCTGCAACGTGACCGGGATCTGGGTGCGCAACTTCGCCAATGCCCTCACCGAGGGCGACAGCACCGCCGCGTGGCTGCGCTTCTCCCCGGTCATGGACTTCAACGGCGGGCCGAACAGCCAGACGGCCGAGCAGAGCACGCCGTCGCCCGATCTTCACATCAATCCCTATCCGATCGAGAACTCCACCCAGTGTCAGGCCGGGAACGAGGTCTACACCGGCGCTCAGCTGATCGGCAACCCGCCGCAGACCTCGAAGACCGTCGACAACACGACGCCCCCGCCCGGTGTTCTCCAGGAGGGCAAAAAGGCGGGTCTGGTCCCATGACGCCGCGCGGACGATCGTCTTCTCGCCGGGCCCAGAAGCGCCGCCTGCACCCCCTCGTGATCTCAGGCATCGTGATCTTCGCCATCGTGTTCGTCACGTATTACGCGTTCAACGGCGGCCTGCCGTTCGTGCATCGCTTCACGCTCTACGCGATGGTCAACAACAGCGTCAACGTGCGGGCGGACTCACCGGTGCGGATCGCCGGAATCGACGTGGGCCAGGTCGAGGGCGTCTCCCCGGCGGGGCGGGCCTCGAAGATCGCCTTCACGGTCAGCGACAACGGCCTGCCGATCCACAGGGACGCGACGATCCGGATCCGCGATCGCCTCTTCCTCGAAGGTGGCTACTACCTCGAGCTCGATCCGGGCAGCCCCTCGGCGCCGCTGTTGCGCGACGGGGACACGATCCCCGAGTCGCAGACGGCGACGCCGGTGCAGTTCTACAACGTGCTCTCGACCTTCAACGAGGCGACTCGGGCGAGCCTCAAGCACACGCTCGAGACCCTGGACCAGGGCTTCGGCGCCCACAACGGCCAGCCGCTGTCGAGCAGCGGAGCCGGCGGCTTCAAGATGGCCGTTCCACAGCTCACGCCGACCCTGAAGGACGTCGCGTGGGTGACACGGGCGCTGCACGGAACCCACCAGGGCGACGTCGAGACCTTCCTCAGCTCCGCCTCGCAGGTGACCTCGACGCTGGCTCGCAACTCGCGCCAGCTCGTCGATCTGGTCACCGGTCTGAACCGGACCTCGAGTGCGCTGGCCGCCAGCGACGGGGCGCTCGGCGCTTCGATCTCGGGGCTCGATCAGACGCTGCGAGTGGCGCCGGGCGCGCTGAGCGCGGTGGACCACGCCCTGCCGCCACTGGCAAACCTGGCCGTCGCGCTCGACCCCTCACTGCGCGTCTCCCCGCCGATCCTCGACAGCTTGATCACATCCGTGCGGGAGCTGGCCGCCGTCGTCGCGCCGGCCGAGCGCACGGCGCTGCTGAAGTCGCTGAAGGCGACCTTCCAGCAGTTCCCCTCGATCCTCACCCAGCTCGCTGTCGCCTTCCCGATCACCAAGCAGGTCACAGACTGCCTGCAGACCCACGTCATCCCCCTTCTGAACGAGCAGGTTCCCGATGGGTCGCTGTCGACCGGCCGCCCGGTGTGGCAGGACTTCGTCCACTTCCTCCCCGGCGTGGCCGGAGCCACCGGCAGCTTCGACGCCAACGGTCACTACACCCGGGTCCTGGCGGCGGCCGGGACCAACACGCTGCAGGCGGGGACGCTGGGCTCGCTGCCGATCATCGGCCAGCTGGTGGGGACGGCACCGCCCGGCGGCGCCTCAGTCCTCGGGGCCCGGCCGAGCTGGGTCGGCGACCTGACGCCTTCGGACTTCCGCCCCGACGCGCCCTGCGCGAGTCAGCCGCTGCCCAGCCTGAGCGCGCCGACCGCGGCCGCCGACCTGCGCGCCACCCGCTCCGCGGCGCCGTCACCGGCCACGGTGGCCAAGGCCCGGGCCGTGATCGGCCGCGGTACCCAGCGCAACGGAGGCGGTCGATGAAGGGCCGGACGGGACTCCAGATCCGCCGCTACGGCCGCTCCTTCCTGATCCTCTTGGCCCTGGTGGTCATCGGAACCGCGGCCGGCTTCTACATCCTGCTCCAGCAGCGACTGCCCAACCCCTTCCAGAGCTTCTACCAGGTCAACGCGGAGTTCTCGAGCGCCACCGCGGTGGTGCCCGGGCTGGGCGAGCCCGTGAACGTCGCGGGCGTGCACGTGGGGGAGATCACCGGCACCTCGCTGCGCAACGGCCGCGGCGTGATCCACATGGAGATCGATCCCTCGAAGATGAAGCAGGTCTATCGCGACGCCGAGGCCGATTTGGTTCCGAACACGCCGCTGAAGGACATGCAGGTCAACATCTTCCCGGGCAGCGCTCGCGCCGGCGCGCTCCCCAACGGCGGCACCATCCCCGTGGGGCAGACCACGGTCCCGGTCGATTCCGACGAAGTGCTCGACTCGCTCGACGCCGACACTCGCTCGTGGTTCACGAGCCTGGTCACGGAGCTGAACGACGGGACCTCGGGCCGGGGCCAGGACCTCAAGCGACTGCTCACGAACCTCGGCCCGACGTCGGCCCAGCTCCGCCAAGTCGGTGACCTGCTCGCCGCCCGGCGCCAGGCGCTGGCGCAGATCGTCCACAACCTGGGCGTCCTCTCCAGGGCCACGAGCGTCAAGGACGCGCAGCTGCAGACGGCGGTTCAGGCGGGTAGCGCCACCATCAACGCGCTCGGGAGCCAGAACGTGGCGCTGCGCCAGGCGATCACACGTCTGCCCGGCACGCTGGCCACCGCGCGTACGACGCTCTCGCACGTGACGACTCTCGCCAATGTGCTCGGACCTACGGCGACGGCGCTCGTTCCCACGGCGCGCCGGCTGCCGACGACGCTGCGTGACGCACGGACCCTGTTTCAGGGGGCGGCGCTGCTGCCCCTGAAGGAGATCCCACCCTTCGTGAAGGCGGTCGTGCCGCTGGCCAAGCAGCTGCCGCCGCTGGCCACCGACCTCAAACAGGCAGTCCCCGCGCTCGTGAAGTCGTTCAAGGTGCTGGCCTACGTGACCAACGAGGTCACCTACAACCCGGGCGGCAAGAACCCGGGGTTCCTCTACTGGCTGGCCTGGTTCGCCCACAACTCGGACTCGTTCATCTCGAACTCCGACGCCAACGGCCCCGTCTGGCGCTCGCTCTTGCTCTCCAGCTGCACGAGCCTCAAGAGCTTCTCGTTCGGGCCACTGGTGGAGACAGTGCTGGGGACGACGTTCGGATGTCAGTGACGGCGCCGTGGTAACGCAGGCCCCCAAGCGCTCGGCGGTGTTCGCCGCTGTGGCCTTCGCGCTCTCCTGCGTGGGGCTGATCATCTTCGTCTGGACCCAATTCGGCGGGACGATCGAATTCGGTCCGCAGGGCTACCGCATCAACGCACTGTTCAAGGAGACCGGGCTGCTCGTCCCCAACGCCGACGTCCGCATCGCCGGGGTCAACATCGGCAAGGTCGCGAGTGTGCAGGCGCGGGGCGTGAACTCGTTTGTGACGATGGACGTCCAGCCCCAGTACGCGCCGCTGCCGGTCGACACGCGCGCGATCCTGCGCCAGAAGACGCTGCTCGGCGAGGCCTACGTGCAGCTCTCGAGCGGAACCGGCTCGGGTCCGAAGTTCCCCGACGGCGGGACGATCCCGAGCAACCACGTCCAGGCCACCCAGCAGCTGGATCAGGTGCTCGGATCCTTCGACCGGCCGACCCAGAAGGACCTGCAGGCGGTCCTGAACGGGACGTACACGTCGCTGGCCGGGCGTGGCCAGGATCTCAACAACGCGATCGGGAACCTCGATCCGACTTTCACCACGATGGCCGCCGTGGTCGGCGTGCTCAACCAGCAGCAGGGCGATCTGCGGCGGCTGATCGGCAACTCGGCCACCGTGTTGAGCACGCTTGGGAGCCGTTCGGCCGACCTGCAGAGCCTGATCCGCGCCGGCGATCAGGTCCTCTCCACGACCGCGGCCCGCAACGCCGAGCTGAGGGCCACGGTCAATGCCCTGCCGCCGTTCCTGACCGTGCTGCGAAGCAGCCTCGGCACGCTCAACACCAGCCTTGGCCTTGCCGGCCCGACGCTCACTGCGCTGAAGCCGGTGGCGCCGCTGCTCACCCCAGCGCTGAGCGAGCTGATGGCGCTCTCAGGACCGGCGGTGAAGCTCCTTCACCAGGCGCCGTCGCTGCTCGATGCCTCGGAGAAGGCACTTCCGGCCATCACGCGCTTCAGCCGCGCCTTCAAGCCGGCGCTCGACGCGATCCTGCCGGCGGCCCGTGAGCTGGCGCCGATCATCAGCTTCGTCGGGATGTACAACCGCGAGCTGGTCTCGGCGATGGCAAACCTCGGGGCAGACCTCGAGGCGACGGCGCCGGCGGCCACCAGTGCCGGCGTCGCTCACTACATCCGGGCCATCTCCATGATCAGCAACGAGTCGCTCTACGGGCAGAGCGTGCGCGAGCCCACCAACCGCGAGAACGCGAACTTCTCGCCGGGCGAGATGGCCGATGTGGGGCGGGGCGGCCTGCTCTCAGGCAGTTGCGCCAACGCGGGCAACCCGGCTCAGGTTCCGGGCGGCAAGAACGTCCCCTGCCGGGTTCAGCCGCCGTTTCATTGGGGCGGCGGAATCCTCACCAGCTACTTCCCGCACGTCACGCGGGCGCCGCTGCCGAAGCGGTAGGGCCCAGGTCAGCGCGCGTCGGCAGTTCGCCGGTGCGCGTGGCGGTGGCGGTGTCGCCGGTGGTGCCTGCGGAGGTTGTGGCGGTGGCGGGCGTGGTGCCTGCGATGCGACGAGCCCGGGGCGGGAGGGAGTCCGGCGTTCGCGGGGACGAACACGGAGGCGCCCGGCTCGCCTGTCTCGAGGGCGAGGAGGACCTGGTTGGCGGGGTTGTCCGCGAAGTAGGACTGGTTGGCGATCAGGAGCTCGGTGCCGAGGAAGGCCACCCCCGAGGGCGAATCGAAAGGCACCGAAGAGCCGTCGGCACCCGTGTACGCCTGCCCGAACCTCGCGACCTCGTGGCCCGCCGGGTCGAGCTCGACCACCTGGTTGGCGAACCCGACCAGGGCGATGTAGACGTCGCCGCTGCTGGACAGAGCGCAACCGTCCGGCGCATCGGCGGGCCCGCTCTCCCACACCTGGTGCAGCGTCCCCGGGCCGCCACCCGGCTCGATCGGCACCGTGTAGAGCTTGCCGTTGGTGGGGTTTGCGCCTCCCAGGCCGCCGTTCGAGGCCTGGTCGAACATGAGCGTGTGATGGTCTGGCATCAGGAGCAGGCAGGCGGTGCCGAACGGCCCCCCGTCCAGGCGCCGGTCGGCCAGCCACACCCGCGGCGTACCCCCGCCCGGCGGCACCCGCCAGATCACCGCCTGCTGATAGTCGGTGACGTAGAGGCTGCCGTCGGGGCCCCAGGCCGCATAGTCGGGCATGGGGGCGAGGTCGGCGACGGCGGGCGAGCACGCCTGGCCGGCTGCGGCGGCGGCGCATGTGGGCAGGTCCGGCACGCGCGCGTACAGCGTCTGCTCCCCGGTGCGCGGATCGAGCCGGACGATCCGTCCTGAGTCCTTGTCCAGGAGGAGCAGGCGACCCCGCGCGTCGTTGGCCGCGACTTGGACACCGTGCGGCTTGCTGACGTCCTGTCCCTCCACGGTCCAGGACTTCAACTGCTGGCCGGCGGAGCTGTATTCGAAGACGCGCGACGGACTGCTCGAGCCGTACGGGTCGTCGTAGGTGCCCTCGAACACGTCGCCGCCCAGAACATGGGGAAGAGCGGGGAAGCCGGGTGAGCCCACCGGCGCGAACACCCGCACGGTGCCGCGGGAGGCTGCCGTGGCTGTCGCCGGCGCGAGGAGCAGCGCGACGGCAATGGCGAGCGTGATTCGCCTGACCGCCTTCATCGTCGTTCCGGGTCGCCGAGCTTGGCACTCAGGTAGGCGGCGGTCATCGCCTTGCACTCTGTCAACAGCCGCTCGTCGCCGCTGCGGTCCTGGCGGAAGGCTTCGCGCAGGAGGGCGTCGCCCGCCAGGACGACCATCCGCGCCGCCGTCTTACGCTCGCGCGGTGAGGCGTTCGGCCAGCGCTTCTCGAGCATGCGCTCGGCGGATCGAGCGATCGCCTCCCGCGTGCCGCGCGTGACCTCGCGTACCTGCTCGGTGCGCAGGCCCCCGTACCAGAGCTCGAGGAAACCGGGACGCGCGCGGAAGCCGGCCGCGAGCGCGTCGATGACGATCGCCGCCGGATCCTCGAGGGGGTCGAGCTCGCCCAACTCGGCGGCCGCGGCAACCAGGTCCTCGAAGTCGCTCCAGAAGCGCAGCGCCAGCGCTTCTACGATCGTCTCCTTGTCAGGGAAGTACCGGTAGACAGACCCGACCGGCACGCCGGCCACCGCGGCGATGCGAGTGGTGGTGAACGCTGCGGCGCCGTCGGTGGCGAGGAGCTCCTCGGCGGCGTCCAGGACCCGGCGCAGTCGCTCCCGGCTACGTGCCTGCGTGGGCACGTTGCGGAGCTTGCTGCGGAAGTCGGATTGCTCGGGAGTCAGGCGGACGCCAGCTTGAAAGTGAGCTTTCGTTCATGTTACCGTCAACGTCGAGGGTGCGTGGAATTGCTCCAGACGCAGCGTGAGCGGGTCGCCGCGGCGGCGCGGCGTCTGGCGAGCGAGGAGCTGGTTCTCGGGACCGCAGGGAACGTCTCGGAACGCTGCGGCGACATGGTCGCCGTTACGCCGACCGGAGCGAGGCTGGCGGATCTCTCAGCCGCGGAGGTGACGGTGGTCGACCTCGCCGGGGAGCCGGTGGATGGCGAGCTCGAGCCCACCTCGGAGCTGCAGCTGCACCTCGGTGTCTACGAGCGCTACGCCGCCGGAGCCGTCGTGCACACGCACGCGCCGATGGCCACGGCGCTGTCGTGCGTGCTGGACGAGCTGCCCGTGATCCACTACCAGATGCTGGCACTCGGCGGGGCGATACGGGTCGCGCCGTACGCGACCTTCGGGTCGGCGGAACTGGCCGAGGTCACGCTCCAGGCGCTGAACGAGCGAACCGCGGCGCTGATGGCGAACCACGGCGCCATCGTCTACGCGCAGGACGCCGCCGCCGCGGTCGAGCAGTCGCTGCTGCTGGAGTGGGCGTGCGCGACCTACTGGCGTGCGGCGCAGCTCGGGAGTCCGCAGACGCTCGACTGCTCGCAGCAGACGGCCGTCCTCGACGCGGCAGTGGCGCGCGGCTACGGCGCTACCCATAGGATCGACGGATGAGCGACCGGATGCATGCCGTTGCCCTGGGCGTGCATGTCGTCGACACCCTGGTGCGGCCCGTGGAGGAGATCCCAGCCGGCCAGGGCGGAGCGCTCGTGGAGGAGATCCGGATCACGGCAGCCGGCACGGCCGGGGGGACCGCGGTCACGCTGGCCAAGCTCGGGGCCGAGGTCTCGAGCGCCGGCGCCATCGGGACCGACGCACTCGGCGACGTCCTGATCGAGCTGCTCGGACGCCCCGGGGTCGACACATCACTGCTCGTGCGGCGCGAGGAGGCCCAGACATCGGCCAGCGTGCTGCCGATCCGACCTGACGGCTCGCGTCCGGCGTTTCACGTCGTCGGGGCCAACGCGACCTACAGCTCCGCCGACGCGCCCTGGGAGGCCATCGAAGCGGCCACCCACCTGCACCTCGGGGCTCCGGAGTTCATGGGCGGAGAGGAAGCGGCCAAGATCCTCTCGTTCGCCCGCGAGCACGGCACCGTCACCTCGGCGGACCTGCTTGCTCCAGGCGAGCAGGCGCAGGCGATCCTGGACTGGATCGCCCCGCTCTTCCCGCATCTCGATTACTTCCTTCCCAACGACGAGCAGGTGCTCGGCTTGACGGGCGCCGGCGACGTGGCCGCCGGGTGCCGGTCCCTGCTCGAGCGAGGCGTGGGCTGCGTGGCGGCCACGTGCGGCGCGGACGGCGCACTGGTGGCCGACGGCTCCGAGGCGCACCAGGTCGACGCCTTCGCGGTCGACGTGGTCGACACCACCGGCTGCGGCGACGCCTTCTCGGCCGGGTTCCTGCGGGGCATCGGGCTTGGCCGCGACCGCCGCGAGGCCGCCGTACTCGGCTGCGCCGTCGCCGCGCTCGTCGCCCAGGGCCTCGGCTCTGACCATGGGGACTTCGATCTCGCCGCCGCGGAGCGCTTCGCGGCGAGCACTCCCACCCGCGATCACCAACCACAGGAGGCGGCCGCCCGATGAGCGCCGAGGAGAATCGCATCACCCGCCGGCGTTTCGTCGCCGGAACCATCGCCACGGGCGCGGCTGCAGCCGTGCCCGGGGCCGCCGAGGCAAAGCACCAGAAGCACAAGCACAAGCATCACCGCCACCACCGCTCCCGAGCGCGCAGCGCGGAGGTCGTGGTCGTGGGCGGCGGCTTCGCCGGCCTCACGGCGGCCCGCCAGCTCCATAAGGCGAAGAAGTCCGTGATCGTGCTCGAGGCGCGCGACCGCGTGGGCGGCCGTGTCTGGAACCACGACCTGGGTGGAGGGCACGTCTCCGAGCGCGGCGGCACGTTCATCGGTCCGACGCAGGACCACGTCGCGGCGCTCGCCAATCAGCTCGGCGTCGCAACCTTTCCCACCTATGACACCGGCGACGACGTGTACGTGGCCGGCGGATCGCGGATGACCTACAGCGATACCGGCCCCACGGGGACCGCGCCGCCCGACCCGCTCGTGCTGCCCGAGCTGACGTTGGTCGTCTCCCAGCTCGATCAGATGTCGACGACGGTGCCGGTCGACGCTCCGTGGACGGCGAAGAACGCCACGCAGTGGGATAGCGAGACGCTCCAGACGTATATCAACCAGAACTCGTTCAGCCAGCGCTTTCGCGATCTCGTCCCGCTCGCCACGCGCCCCATCTTCGGGGCCGAGCCGCGTGAGCTCTCCCTGCTGTTCGTGCTGTTCTACATCGCTTCCTCGGGCAACGAGCAGAACCCCGGCACGTTCGAGCGTAACTTCGACACGCGCGGCGGGGCACAGCAGAACCGGCTCGTAGGCGGATCGCAGCTGATCGCCCTGAAGATCGCCAAGCAGCTGGGGCGGCGGGTGGTGCTGAATTCGCCCGTGCGCCGGATCGTCCAGACCCGCGGCGGCGTGACCGTGCACTCCGATCGGGTCACGGTCAAGGCCAAGGAGGTGATCGTGGCGGTTCCGCCCACACTCGCGGGGCGGATCGAGTACCACCCGCTGCTTCCGTTCGAGCGCGACCAGCTGACCCAGCGCTACGGGGCCGGCACGCTGACCAAGGTCGCAGCGGTGTACGACAAGCCGTTCTGGCGCGATGCCGGCCTGAACGGGACCGCGGTCGACACCGGCGGCCCGGTCAGCGCGACCTTCGACGACTCGCCTCCAGGAGGCAGCCCCGGGGTGGTGTTCGGGTTCGTCGGCGGCGACAACGCGCGCACCTACAACGCCATGTCCCCGGCCTCGCGACGAGCTGCGGTTCTCAATCAGTTCGCCACGTTCTTCGGACCGCAGGCGCAGAACGCGACGGACTTCTTCGAGACCAGCTGGTCGAGCGAGCAGTGGTCACGGGGGTGCCCGGTTGGGATCCCCAGCTTGGGAGCGCTGATCGCCTACGGATCGCGCATCCGCGAACCGGTTGGGCGGATCCACTGGGCCGGCACGGAGACCTCCAACTACTGGAACGGTTACATGGACGGCGCCGTGCGCTCGGGAGAGCGAGCCGCCAGCGAGGTCCTGGCGGCCCTTTGAGCACGACCCGCGGGCTCACTCGCCGTGGCCTTCTGGGCGGCTCGCTCGCCGCCGGCGCGGCCGCGCTGGCCGGCCCGGCTGCGGCCCGCGGCCCGGGGGCCGGCCGGTACGCCGACGTCGTCGTCGTGGGAGCGGGCCTGGCCGGGCTCACGGCCGCGCGGCGAGTGCATCGCGCGGGGCGCTCGGTGATCGTGCTGGAGGCGCGCGGCCGTGTCGGGGGGCGGTGCTTCAGCCGCCCGATCGGGGCCGGCGCCGACGACGTCGCCAACATGGGCGCGACGTTCGTGGGCCCGACGCAGACGCGCGTGCAGGCGCTCATGTCAGAGCTCGGCATCCATCGGTTCCCGACCTACGCCAAGGGCGACCTCGTCTGGTACGAGGACGGAAAGGCGAAGCCCTACAGGGGACTGATTCCGCCCTCGAGCGATCCGCAGGCGGTGATCCAGATCGGCACCGTCGTGCTCCCGGATATCGACGGCATGGCGCGCGGCGTCCCGCTCGACGCGCCGTGGAAGGCGCAGCACGCCGAGGAGTGGGACTCGATCACGCTCGAGACCTGGGCTGAGCAGAACATCTCCTCGGCGAAGGCGCGAGCGATCTTCGCGCTCTCGGTCGAAGCGGTGCTGTCCGTCGAGCCTCGGGACGTCTCGCTTCTCTACTTCCTCTTCTACGTGCACGCCGCAGGGTCGATCAACGCGCTGGTCGCGAACGCGGGAGCCGGCGGTGCGCAGGACTATCGCGTCTCCGGGGGAACCCAGCGGATCGCGATCACGCTGGCCAGGCACCTCGGAGACCGCGTGCAGCTCGGCCGCCCCGTCCAGGGCATCGAGCACGCAGGCCGCGACGTGGTCGTGCGAGCGGGGGGCGAGGCCGTCCGCTGCCGCCGGGTGATCGTGGCCATACCGCCCAACCTGGGGGCGCGCATCGTCTACGAGCCGGCGCTGCCCGCGCGCCGCAACCAGCTGATGCAGCGGATGCCGGTTGGTTCCCTGATCAAGACGATCGCGGTCTACGAGCGCCCGTTCTGGCGCGCCGAGGGGCTCAACGGGCAGGTCACCAGCGTCAAGGGGCCGGTTCAGGCGACCTTCGACGCCTCGCCCCAGAGCGGACGGCCCGGAGTGCTCATGGGCTTCATCGACGGCGATGATGCGCGCGCGCTATCGGACCGGTCATTCGCGGTCAGGCGCCGGGCCGCGCTCGCCTCCTACGAGCGCTACTTCGGGGCCCGCGCAGCCAGGCCGCGCGCTTACCTCGATCACGTATGGGACCGCGAGGTGTACACGGGCGGATGCCCGGTGGGCGTGATGCCGCCGGGGGTGATGACTGAGTACGGCCCCGCACTGCGTGGCCCCGTAGGCCGGATCCACTGGGCGGGCACCGAAACCGCGACCCGGTGGAACGGATACATGGACGGCGCTGTGCGCTCCGGGGAGCGCGCGGCGAGCGAGGTCCTGGCCGCGCTGTGAGGAATTCGCGCTCGAGCCCCCGCCTCGCCCACGGAGAGCACGGGCCACGGTGGACGGATAGGCTGCTCCGGCCGCGATCCCGCGCGAGTAGAACGAAAAGAGGGGGCCTGACCGACTGATGCCGAGCGTCCGCGAAGCAACCTTCGAGCTGTTCCGGGCTCACGGGATGACGACCATGTTCGGAAATCCCGGCTCGACCGAGCTGCCGATGCTGGCGGACTTTCCGCAGGACTTCAACTACGTCCTGGGCCTCCAGGAGCTGGTCGTCGTGGGGATGGCAGACGGATACGCGCAGGCCACCGGCAAGCCGACCCACGTCAACCTCCACACCGCCCCGGGAGTGGGCAACGCCGTCGGCGGGATCTTCAATGCGCAGGCCAACAAGTCCCCGCTGGTCATCACTGCCGGGCAGCAGGTGCGCGCCCAGGTCACGATCGAAGCCAACCTGACCAACCGCGACGCCACCGTCGGGCCGCAGCCCTACGTCAAGTGGAGTCACGAGCCCCCTCGGGCCCAGGACGTTCCCGGCGCGATCGCCCGTGCCATCCACCACGCCACGTTGCCGCCGCGAGGGCCGGCGTTCGTCTCGATCCCCATGGACGACTGGAACGCCGAGGCGGATGAGGACCGCAGCCGCAACGCCATCCGCCGCGTCGTCAACCCGCTCGCCGCGCCCGACCCGGCTGCGCTGGCCCAGCTGGCAAGCACGCTCGAGTCAGCGCGCAACCCGGTGATGGTCGCCGGGCCCGATGTCGATGCCTCGGGCGGATGGCATCACGCGGTGGCTCTCGCCGAGCGACAGCGGCTGCCGGTCTGGGCCACGCCGGCGCCGGGCGGGGGCCGCCTCGGGTTCCCTGAGAACCACCCCAACTTCGCCGGCATCCTGCCCCCCGCCATCGGGGCCGTCTCGGAGACGCTCAAGGGCCACGATCTCGTGCTCGTCGTCGGATCCTCGGTCTTCCCGTACTACCCGTACATCCCCGGGCCGCTGTTGCCGGAAGGCGCCGAGCTCATCGCGCTGACAAACGACCCCGGGGAGGCGGCTCGCGCCCCCATGGGCGATGCGATTCTCGGCGACGTCGCGCTCGGCCTCCAGCGGCTCGTGGAGCTGGTCGGCGACTCCGAGCGCCAGGCCCCCGAGCCGCGGCCCGAGCCGGGCGATCCGCCGCAGGCCGATCCGATGAGTGGATCCGAGGCGATGGCCGCGCTCGCCGACGTCTGGCCGCGTGAGGGCATCGCGGTGGTCGAGACGCCGTCATCCACCATTGCCCTTCGCAACCGCCTCCGGCTCGGCGAGCCCGGCAGCTACTACTTCGGCGCCAGCGGCGGCCTCGGCTTCGGGATCTCGGCCGCCGTCGGCGTCCAGCTGGCCCAGTCCGGGCGTCCTGTGGTCTGCGTCCTGGGGGAGGGCTCGGCCCAGTACGGGATCACCGCGCTGTGGACCGCGGTCGCCTACAAGGTCCCGGTCACTTTCCTCGTCCTGCGTAACGAGGAGTACATGATCCTGAAGTGGTTCGCCTCGATGGAGCAGGTCGACGCAGCCCCGGGGCTCGAGCTGCCGGGCCTCGACGTGGCCGCTGTCGCACGTGGGTACGGGATGCAGGCGCGGGAGGTCAGCGGGCGCGATGAGCTCGCCGAGGCCCTGCGCGAAGAGATCGCCGCCGACGACGGCCCGCGCCTGATCCAGGTGCGGGTCGCCTCGGGGATGTGGCTCGAGTAGTGCCCGCGGCCGTAGATCGGGCGCCGGACTGGGTTGCGGCCGGAACACCGGAACCGCTGCGGGGTGAGCTGGTCGCCGCGCTGGGCGACGATCGCGTCCTGCCGCGGGCGCTCGACCTGATCCGCTACGCCTCCGACGCCAGCCCCTACCGGTTGATCCCGAAGGCCGTCGTGATGCCCAGGGACGTGCCGGACGTGGTCAGGCTGCTGCGCTTTGCCCGCGAGCACCATGCGCCGGTCGTCTTCCGCGCCGGCGGGACCTCGCTCAACGGGCAGGCACAGTCGGATTCCATCCTGGCCGATGTCCGCCGACACTGGCAGTGGGCCCGGGTCGAGGACGGCGGTGCCCGGGCGCGTGTCGGCCCCGGGATGGTTCTCGGTCACGTCAACCGCCTCCTCGCCCGTCACGGACGCAAGCTCGGCCCCGATCCCGCCAGCACGGACATCGCCTGTGTCGGAGGCGTCATCGCCAACAACTCCGGCGGGATGCGCTGCGGCGTGCACGCCGACTCCTACAGCACGGTGAGCGCCATGACATTCGTGCTCGCGTCCGGAGCGGTGATCGACACCGCGGCGCCCGATGCCGAGCGCCAGTTCGCAGAGGCGGCCCCGGACCTCGCCGCCGGCCTGCTCGAGATCCGCGACGAGATTCGCGCCGACGAGAAGCTCGCCGATCGCATCAGGCGCAAGTTCCAGATCAAGAACACCACCGGGTATCGGCTCTGTGCCTTCCTCGACGCCGACACCCCGCTCGAGATCTTCAGGCGCCTGATCATCGGATCGGAGGGGACGCTGGCGTTCCTGGCCGAGGCGGTGTTCGACACCGTGCCCCTCGTCCCGCGGGCATCGATCGCGCTCGTGTTCTTCGACGACATCGACGCCGCTGCCGACGCCGTCGGTCCACTGGTGGCGGAGGGGGCGACGGCGACCGAGCTGATGGTGGCGCCGACCCTGATCGCCGCGGCCTACAGCATGCCCGGCACGCCGGAGCGCTGGAAGGAGCTGCCGCCCACCTCGGCCGCGCTCCTGATCGAGTTCCGCGCCGATCGGCCGGAGGGGCTCGACTCGCTCGAGGCCGAGGCCCTGCAGATCCTGGAGGGGCGGGCGCTCGTTGAGCCCCCACGCTTCACCCGCGACGCCGAGGAGATCGAAATGGTCTGGCGCGTTCGCGAGGGGATGCAGGGCCTGCTGGCGGCGGTGCGAGCGCCGGGCGTACAGCTGATCATCGAAGACGTGTGCTTTCCCCCCGAGCGCATCGCCGAGGGCGCCAAGGATCTCCAGGCGCTGCTGGGCAAGCACGGGTTCCTGCCCGGGATGGCGGGGCACGCCTCCGCCGGCAACCTCCACTTCCTGCTCACACCGAACTTCGGCGAGGAGGCTGATCTCGACCGGTACGACGCCTTCATGCAGGAGCTCGTCGAGCTGGTGGTCTCGAAATATGACGGGTCGCTCAAGGCGGAGCACGGCACGGGCCTGAACATGGCGCCGTTCGTGGAGCGCGAATGGGGACCGCGGGCGACCGAGCTGATGTGGCGAGTCAAGGAGCTGGCCGATCCTGACCGCGTGCTGGCGCCCGGGGTGCAGCTCAACCGCGATCCGCGCCTGCATCTGCGCAACCTGAAGGGGACCCCGGAGGTCGAGGAGGTGGTCACGAAATGCATCGAGTGCGGCTTCTGCGAGCCCGTCTGCCCGTCGCGGAACGTCACCACCACGCCACGCCAGCGGATCGTCATCCGGCGCGAGATCGCCCGGCAGCCCGAAGGCTCACCCGTGCGCCGCGCCCTGCTCGAGCAGTACGAGTACGACGGTGTGCAGACCTGCGCGGTCGACGGCTCGTGCATGCGCGCCTGCCCGGTGGGGATCGACACCGGCAAGCTGATCAAGCAGCTGCGCCGGGCGGAGCACGGCAAGCGGAGCGAGCGTCTGGGCGCCGAAGCCGCTCGGCGCTACGGCACGATCGAGCGGGCGGCACGGGCGGGGCTGCGAGCCGGTGGCCCCGCGGTGCGCGCAGTGCGCGGGTCGGTGCCGCAGGCGCGCCCGACGCAGCTGCCGTACACGGTCCGCGAAGGAGCCGTCGCGGTCTACATGCCCGCCTGCATAAACCGGATCTTCGGCAACGCCCCGGGGGCCGCCGCGCATCCGACCGTCCCTGAGGCGCTGGTGGCGCTGTCCGCCCGCGCCGGGCTCCCGGTCTGGATTCCCGACGACGTCGAGGGTCACTGCTGTGGGACCCCGTGGACCTCGAAGGGCTTCGAGCAGGGACACGAGCTGATGGCGGCGCGGGTCGGCGAAGCGCTGCGACGCTGGAGCGACGGGGGGCGGCTCCCGGTCGTCCTCGACGCCAGCTCCTGCACACATGGCCTGATCACGGAGGTCACGCCGGATGGGGTCGAGGTCCTCGACTCGATCGCCTGGGTGCACGACCGCCTTCTGGACCGCCTCGAGGTCCCTCGCAGGCTCTCGCGGCTCGCAGTGCACCCAACGTGTGCCTCGCAGCATCTCGGACTCTCCGGCAAGCTGGCCGCGATCGCCGCTCGCATGGCCGACGACGTCGTGGTTCCGGCCGCCAGCAGCTGCTGCGGGATGGCGGGTGACCGGGGCTGGATTCATCCCGAGCTGCCGGCCTCCGCGCTACGCGACGTCGCCAGCGAGCTCGACGGGGAGGACTTCGACGCCTACCTGTCCAGCAACCGGACGTGCGAGGCGGCCTTGCAGAGCATCACGGGCCGCCCGTACGCTTCGTTCGTGCTCTCGCTGGAGGAGCTCACGAGAGGATGAGGCGGATCGCGCTTGGCGTGGCGCTGACGGCCGCTGTCGCGGTCGCGGTGCTCAGCGCGCTGCCGGCCAGCGGACGCTCGGTCTCGCCGCGCTTCGTCAAGGTCAAGAACCGCTACGCGCTCGTGCACGGCTGCTACTACGTGCAGGTCCGCAGGGGGCCGCGACTCGGCCCGTTCCGGATGCAGGCGGCCGCCCTCGGCCAGTACCTGCTCTACGGCGCGGCGCAGAGCTACCTTGGATCCGGGCTGCAGATGACCTCGAGCCCGGGCCCCTCGACTGTCTGGGCCATCACCGGTCACGGGCGGCGGCTTACGATGACCAATTCGGCCAGCGGGCAGCGGACGCAAGTCTCGTTTGCCCGCGCGAGCGGCTGCCTCGTCTATCCGGAGGCGCAAGTGGATGCCACGGGCACGCCGTCCAGGGGCTCGAGCCCGGCCGCGGGGGTCCTGGGGACGGTCGAGGGCCATGCCCACGTGACCGCGTTCGAGCTGTTCGGCGGCGACTGGCACTGCGGCCGCCCGTGGAGCCCGTACGGGGCGCCGGACGCGCTGCCCGCCAGCTGTGCCGCCGACGAGCAGGGTACGAACGGCGAGGTCGAGGCGTTCCTGGACTTCGGCGGTCCGACGCGACCGAGCGACATGCACGGCTGGCCGACGTTCGTGGATTGGCCGAGCCCGACCGCGATCGCCGAAGAGGGCGACTACTACACGGGCATCGAGCGGGCATGGAAGGCGGGGCTGCGGCTGATGGTGACAAACCTCGTCGACAACGAAGCGCTCTGCTCGATCATGAGCACCCACCAGCACGCCTGCAACGACATGGTGTCGGTCCACCTCCAAAGCCGCGATCTCTTCGCGCTGCAGAACTACATCGATGCCCAGTCCGGCGGACCGGGGAAGGGGTTCTTCAGGGTCGTCACCGATCCGTTCCAGGCGCGAAAGGTGATCAACCAGGGCAAGCTCGCCGTGATCGAGGGGATCGAGGTCTCGAGGCTGTTCGGCTGCGGGGAGCGCGACAACGTGCCTCAGTGCGACCAGGCACAGGTCGACGCGGGCCTGCGCGAAGTCGAGCATCTCGGCGTCCGCACGTTCTTCCCCGTCCACGAGTTCGACAATGCGTTCGGAGGCACCAAGGGGATCTCGGGCGAGCAGGGCGAGATCGTCAACGCCGGCAACCGGCTCGAGACCGGCAGCTACATGACGATGCAGCCATGCTCGGCGCAGGACCAGGACGCAGAGCAGCTCACCTCGCCGCCGGCGGGAACCCTGGCCAGCCTCCTCAACGGTCCGCTGTCATCGCTGCTGGGTGGAAATCCGGCGCCCGTCTACGGTGCCGGGCCGCAGTGCAACACGCGCGGCCTGACGAGCCTCGGCACCTACCTGATCGGGCAGATGGCCAAGCAGCACATCATCGTCCAGCTCGACCACATGGACTCAAAGACGGCCAGCGCCGCGCTGGCAGTCGCCGAGTCCCACCACTACCCGGGTGTGGTCTCCGCCCATTGCTGTGGCTCCTATCAGCTCAATCCACGGATCTACCGTCTCGGGGGATTCGTGAACCCGCAGAAGGATCAGCCCGCCGCCTTCAGCTCGGTCTACCAGACGGACCGCTCAGAGCGCAGCCCGGCCTATGCCTTCGGCTTCGGCTACGGGTCGGACATGAACGGCCTCTCGGACCAACCGGGGCCGCTCGTTGGCAGCCCGATCAGCTATCCGTTCAAGTCCTTCGACGGAAGGGTCTCCTTCACGCAGGAGCGCTGGGGGCAGCGGGTGTTCAACCTCAACACCGACGGCGTCGCCAACTACGGCCTGTACGCCGACTGGCTCCACGCCGTGCAGCAGGATGCCGGTCCGGCGATCACCAAGGACATGTTCCAGGGCGCCGAGGCCTACCTCGAGATGTGGGAGCGCGCGTATGGCGTGCGTGCGCAGAGCTGTCTGGCACCCTCAGGGCGGGTGACCTCGCAGGGGGTCGGCCCGATCCATCTCGGGCAGTCGTTCAAGCGCGTGCTCTATGCGGCGGGCCAGCCGCTGTCGCGGCCGGGACGCTCGTATCGCTACTGCGTGCGCACAGGACACCAGCTATCGGTCGTGTTCAACCGGCATGGCCGCGTGGCGATGGTGCTGACCAACGCCCCGGGCTACCGCCCGGGGCGGGTTCCCAAGGCGAGGCTGGTACGGGTCAGGCTCCGCGGCGCGCGCTGGGTCGGCGTCACCGGCGCCCGAGGCCGGGCCCTGCGCGCGGACTTCCGCGCCGCGTGAGATGACCGCGCGGCCGCCGGTCGGTCTGTGCGACTCCTGCCGCCATCAGCAGATCGTGCGCACGACGCGCGGCTCGCAGTTCTCGCTCTGCCGCCGCTCCCGTGAGGAGCCCGAGCGGTTTCCGCGCTACCCGCGGCTTCCCGTCGTCCGGTGCGCAGGATACGAGCGCCGTCCGGACTGACTACTGCGGCGGCACCGGGTTCAGCACGAGCACGCTGCTCCCGTCCTGAGACTGGATCATCTGCTGGGTGAACAGCGCCTGTCCGGTGATCACGCTGACGAGCTCGGCCTCGGGCGCGCTGGGCATCTGGGTGACGCTCGGCGGCAGCGGCTCGGGCAGCGTGTCGCGCAGCGGCTGGGAGAGGAAGTGCTTGAGGCTGTCGCGCTGGAAGACGACCGCCAGATCGACCTTCGAGCTCGTCGCCGTCTTGCCCGGCGATGGGGGCTTGCTCGTGAGGCGCGCAGTGGACTCCGTGCGGCCGGGCGGCAGCATTGCCACCACGTTGTCCACGCCGCCGATGTACTTGAACGTGTACAGCGCCAGCTCGAGCGCCTCACGGCGGAGCAGGAGCAGGCGCGCCGTCGACGGGGTGCCGGTGGCGATCGAGCAGTTGGGGCCCAGGCCGCACAGCGTGTACACCGCCGTGTTGCCGGAGATCGCCGCCAGATTGCCGCTGTTCGGGTCGCGCAGCGCCAGCTGCGTGCTCGCGCTCGTGTCGGAGATGTTGCGCACGGTCACCACCGCGAGCTGATCCGCCGGGGCGGCACGGTAGAGCGGCGAAACCTCATCGGCGATGTCGCGCTCGCCGGCGAGCCCTCCGTCCGGCGGTGTCCAGCTCGACCAGGGAGCGCTCGAGCTGCGGTTGTGCGGGCCGAGCAGAAGCACGATCGAGACCGTGAGCGCAGCGACGCCGATCGCGAACAGGACCGCGGTCGCGAGCAGGAACTTGTGCGAGTGGGGAGAGGGCTCGCGGTGCCGGGCGCTGCCCCGCCGCGAGACACCTGCAGCGCGCGGAAGCGGCGGGTTGGCCGCGTGCTCGTCGCTGGCACGAACGAGCCCGTGCTCGCTCATACCTTCGGCCACGTGCTCTCGTCCATCAGGTCGAGCGTGGGCCGGTGCAGCCCGACGCTGTTGAGTAGGTCCACAACCTCGTCGCCGTAGATCTCCTTGCGCTCGACCAGCGTGTCGGCGATCCGCTCGATCGGCTCGCGGTTGGCTGCCATCAGCGCGAACGCAGTCACGTAGGCCTGCCCCAGGATCTGGGCCGCGGAGCGGCGCTTGCCCTGGTCGCCGAGCACGGAGGCGATGGGATTTTCGCTGAACGGCCCCTGGCCACTCGTGCGGTTCATGATCGTCGCGCCGATCCGCTCCAGGCGCTTCCAGACGCGCTCGAGCTGCTCGTCCTCCTCGGCCGCGTAGAGGTGAACGGGCATGGGGCCCATGCCCCACACGCCGACCATCGTTGCCGCGAGGCGGGTGGCGCTGTCGACGTCGCCGCCCACGCCCTGCGAGTTCTCGCCGTAGAACACCTGCTCGCAGGCCATCGCTCCGAGCGCCACGATTAGCGCGCTCATCAGCCGCCCGCGGAAGTCGATGAAGCGCTCGTCCTTCTCCATCCCCTGGTAGTGGCCGAAGGAGGAGCCGCGCTTGCGGATCGACAGGCGCGTGGAGAGCACGTCCTTCTCCTGGAAGACGTGGCTCGCGGCCGCGTGACCCGCCTCGTGAATCGCGGTGGCCCTGGACTCCTCAGGGATGTAGTCGATGTTCTGCGCCGTTCCGGTCTCCACCGTCGTCATCGCCTCGACGATGTCGAACCAGCTGAACTCGCGGCGGCCCTCGGAGTGCGCGATCGTCAGCGCCATCGACGTGCACTGCTCGATCATCGACGGCGAATATCCGTTGGTGATCCGGGCCAGCTCGTCGCGGCGTCGCTCGGTGTCGAGGTCGGGCTCGTGGGCGACCTTCGAGAGGTAGAGGTCGAAGATGTCCAGCCGGTCGTCCTTGGTCGGGGTGCGGAACCAGATGTGGCGTCCCATCCGCCCCGGACGGATCAGCGCCGGGTCGAGCACGTTGATCGGGACGTTGCAGGCCCCGATGAAGTAGATCTGCTCCGGGCGCGGGCCCGGCGGCCGGAGACGCAGCGAAGCCGGGCCGACCTTGCGCGGGATCACGAACAGCGCGTCGAGGAACGTGTTGATGCGGTTGGTGAAGAACTTCTTGAACACCGGCGGCTCGTCGATGCCGTCCATCACGACGAGCAGCTGGTTGAGTGCCTGGCCGCCGCCGTTCATCATTCCCATCCCGGGATAGAAGCGCTGGACCCGCTGTGCGACACGCTCAATGAAGGTCGAATATCCCGTCGTGTGGGGCTCCGCGCGCTCCGCGAACAGCCGCTCGCGCCAGGCCCGCGACTCGATGACCAGATCCCCGCTCGAGGTCAGCGCGCCGTTGGGCCCGTAGAAGCAGACGTCGTGGACCGACTGTGGCTCGGCCCCGGCCCCCATGGCGCCGCCGAGCGCCTGCCGGCGCATGCCCACGGCGTCGATTTCGTCGATGAAAACGATGCATTGTCCGCCCCACTTGGCGGCGAGCTTGCGCGCCTTGCGGGCCAGGAACTGCACCGTGAGGGCGTCCATCCCGATGAACATCCCGGCAAAGCCGGAGCCGGGGATGGTCACGAACGGGCAGTTGAAGTTCGTCGCGATCGCCTTCGAGATCATCGTCTTGCCGGTACCGGGCGCGCCCAGGAACAACAGCCCGCGCTCGCGCTTGCCGCCCGCCTTCTCGAAATCCTCGCCTGACTGCCAGAGTGTGATCACGCGCGTGATCTCCTCCTTGGCCTCGGCCTGGCCGCGTACGTCGTTGATCTTCACGCCCCAGCTGGCGTCGCCGGGCTCGTAGCTCCGGATCTGGCGAATAGCGAAGAACAGGAACGGCCCAAAGAAAATCCCGAAGTTGATGAAGAACAGCAGCGGCAGCTGGACGAGGATCAGAGCCAGCTGGGGCAGCTGGTCGGGGGGGTAGAGCTGGCGCAGAGCCGGAAACGGATTGAAGAAGGAGCCGTGGACGCCGGCGAAGGCGAACAGCAGCTGGCAGATCGCCAGCAGCAGCAGGAGGAACACGATGAGCCCCGCGAGCCGGCGGAACCTGGTGCGCCAGTACCAGTAGCGCCGGCGCCCGACGAGGTCGTCTTCCTTGAGCTCGTCGGCCGCGCCGAACAGGCTCGGCCACGGGATGAACCTGCGCACGACGACCTCGACCAGCCCCCGGAACAGGAGCACTGCCAGCGCGGTGATGATCAGCGAGCCGATCAGGCTCACGTGGTTGGAGTCGTAGAGGACGAGGAAGAACGCCGGCGCGGTCAGCAGCGCGACGGCCGTGGCCGCCCGCGTGAGCCTCCGCCACTCATAGGCAAGCGCCGATGCGTGCTCGTTGATCGGACCCCTCACCCCCGCATTGTGCTCGGCATACGCCATGCTCGGCTTGAGGGTACAGGGGTCGGGTCCTGGCCTGCGAAACTTGACTTTCGGTGCAGGTCGAGCTTCCACGGCGCCTGGCGCGCCTGAACCGGGCGGTCACGAACCCCCTCCAGGGCAGCTATGCCTGGCTGCTGCCGCCATGGGCCGTCATCTGCCACCGCGGGCGCCGCTCGGGGCGCCTCTACCGAACGCCGGTGCAGGCCTACCGGCGAGGCAACACGCTGGCCGCCGTGATCCTGTACGGGGAGGGCTCGGACTGGGTGCAGAACGTGCTCGCCGGGGAGGCGCGGGTGGTCCGCGCCGGTCGTACGCGCGCGCTCCACAAGGCCCGGATAGTGGCGCCGGCGCAGGCCGGGAACGTCTCGCCGGTGGCCCGGGGCCTCGGGCGTCTTTCGGGAAAGCTCTTGGTGGCCGAGCTGGGAGAGGAGTTCGGCGGCTTTGGGCGCGGGCCCAGGGAACGCTGAGCACCGCGATCATCCGGACGCCGGAGTGTTAATCAGGGATAGAGATGGTGCGCAGGTTTGCAGTGCTCATGCTGGCGAGCGCGATGCTCGCAGGAGTTGCGCAGGCCGCCCCACCGAAGAGGCAGTCGGCGGCCCGCCGTGCGGCGGCGGGTCGCAAGCACCATCGGCGAGGTAGACACCAACGACGGCACCGGCGGGCATCGCACCGGCTTGCGATTTTTGAATCGGGCTCGTGCTTGAACGGCTTTCCTCCGTCGTGGCCGGGGACTGCACCGCCTGTTCCGAGCATCGTCGCCGCGGCACGCCGGGATGCCTTCGCGCTCGTGCAAACCATCAAGCTTCCGCCGGGAACCAAGCCAGCCCAGACTGATCCGACGGGATCAAAGTTAGGTGGTCCCCCTCTGTGCGTCGCCACCCCAGCCCAGGTCGGATATCACGACTTCTGGAAGGCATCCGGGGATCTACAGACTGTGATGCGGTGGGTCTACGACCATCCAGTGGCGCCAGCAACGCTCGGAGGCGCCGTCGGGAGCGGGTTCGTGCAGACCGATTTCGTGGGCCAGCCGGGCATCTCGCAGTCTCGGTCGCTGACCGTCTCCGGGGTCCAGCTATCGAGCCGGGAAACCGCTCTGCGAGTCGACTCTTCGGTCATCTACCTCGTCCCGAGGCCGGCATCCGAGGTCGTGCCGAACGGCACCGCTTCAGTCACGATCGACGTGGAGAACACGGCCTCGGGCGAGTCTTCGTCCTACGTCGTCGGCGATCCCGCGAAGATCGACAAGATCGTCTACATCACGGACACGCTGCCAGCAGCGCAGCCAGGGTTGAGCGGATGCCCGGCCGGCGGCGACGAGAACGTGCAAGTCACGTTCAGTGATTCGAACGGGAACGCCATAGCCGCGTCCGATACCAGCTCAGGTGGTTGCGGCGGAGTCGAATTTTCGATCGACGGCCAGCCACAACCCACCCTGACCGGGGGCGACGGGTACATCAACAACCTCGAATCGGTGCTCGGCACGAGCTTCCAGTAGATGGCGTCGGTTCGGCGCTCGGTGACCCCGACCGGCCTACGGCGCAGGAGGCGGGTAGCGGTCGTCGACGACGGCCACGCGGTCGCGCCGCCGACCCCAGAAGAACATGGCCAGGACGGAAAGCACCAGACCGATGATTCCCACCACCAGCAGGATGTCTCCGATCGTGTGGATGTTGAAGCCGCGCGCGCTCACGTGCACGGCAAAGCGAAGGATCGCGCCGATCGCGATCAGGAACAGTGAAGCTCCGATTGACATGGTGAACCTCCAGTTCGCCGAGAAGAGCTGATCCCCCCGGCAGGCATCCCCTGCCCGGAGGCGATGCAAACCCCTGCAACCGGCGTAGCTGGGCAACGGGGCTGGGATGGAGATCACTTTGCCCAGGACAAAGAATCTCCCAATCGGAAGCGAGTCGCTAGGCGCAGCTGATGTGGATCAGGTGCAGCAGCCAGCCGGATGTGCCGGCGCTCGTGCGGAGGTCGACCGTGCCCGAGCAGTGCTGGATGCCGGTGCTGCGCACCGAAGTGGTCCTGATCGACACGGTGGCTGCGCCGCTGGACTGGGTCAGGACGCTCGCGGAATTGAATGTGATCGAGCGATCCTCGGCCTGGCCGCCCTGAAAGCTCGGATAGCCCCCGAGCTGAGCTTGGAACGCGGGATCGGCCAGGGCCCAAGCCTGCGCATACTGGTGTGAGGCAGCCAGCGTGTAGAAGGTCTCGACCGCGGCCACGGGCGTCTGGTTCCCGGCCGGCGCTGTGGTCTGGGTCGCCGATGCGCCGGACCCGGCGGAAGAGGAGCCGCTACCGCTCGAGCTCTGACCGGCGCTGGACGGGGTGGAAGCTGTGGCGCCGCCGCCACCGGTTGGCGTGGCCGCCGGGTGATGGTGCGAGGCCGCGCTACGTGACTGGCGCTGAGGATTCGACCCGCCGCCTGAACCGAGGATCGCGGCCAGGACCACGACCGCGGTTGCGGCGGCCAACAGCCCGGCGAGAGGCAGCCAGCGCCGGCCTCTTGATTCCCGGGCGCTCGCGGGCGCCGGGGGGGTGGCGCGCGGCCCCCCGCCCCTGGGCGGTGGCTCGCGCCTGGTGGCGGAAGCGCCGAGAGCCTGTTTCGGCGCGGCAGCGCCGTCCGCCGGCCGCTCTCGCGCCACGACCGCCGCGGCCCCGGAGGCGACGGCGGCGCCGGCGGCCGCTCGGGCCGGTGCGGCGGCCGTCCTGCGCTCGGCGAGAGGCGGCATCGGCGCGGTCACGGCGGTCTGCGTGGGGCGGGGGCTGCGGTCCGGGCTGGCCACGCGCGACGTGCGTTCGGGCGCCAGGGCCGCCCGCAGACGCGCGACCAGCTCGGCCGCCGAGCGCGGGCGCTGGTTCGGGTCGCGCGCCATGCCGCGGGTCAAGAGCTCCGACGCTGCGGACGGGGCCTCTGGCCACGCCTCCCGAAGGTCGGGCGGTGGCTGGGTCGAGATCGCGTGGGCGAGGGCCATCGGATTCGGCTCGCGCCGCGCCTTCTGGCCGGACAGCGCCTCGAACGCCACGGCTGACAGTGCGTAGACGTCGATCGCAGGCGTTGCGGGTGCATCGGCGAGCTGCTCCGGCGCCATGTAGCGAAAGGACCCGAGCACTGCCCCTGAGGACGTGATCCGGGTGCGATCCGGAACCGACGCGATGCCCAGGTCGGCCAGCTTCACGCTGCCGTCGGTCCCGAGCAGGATGTTCGGCGGCTTGACGTCCCGGTGCACGATCCCGCGCTTGTGGATGGTGTCGAGACCGGCGGCGACGCCAGTGAGGATCCGCAGCGTCTCGGCCACCGGAAGCTTGCCCTCACGCGCCAGGGCCTCGCGCATCGTCTCGCCCCGGACGTACTCCATGACGATCACGAGGTCGCCGTCCTCGGAGCTGACCACGTCATAGATCGAAACGAGGTTCACGTGGCTCACCGAAGCACCCAGGAGAGCCTCGCGCCGGAGGCGTGACAGACCCCGTGGGTCCGAGGTGGCGTGGAGGCGCTTGAGCGCCACGCGGCGGCCGAGCAGAGTGTCCTCGGCCAGCGTGACGGTGGCCATCCCGCCCGAGCCGAGCGTGGTGATATGGCGATAGCGCGCTAGGTTGGCCGCCTCAGTCACTGGTGTGAACTACCCGCGGACGCTGCGAAACCCACGAGGATGGGCCGTCCGGACCGGCGCGGCCGCAGGGGAAGAAGAGGGACACCGGCATCCTGCCGGCGCCCCTCCCCCCGGGGATCCCCAAAGCGACAGCCCTGTTCGCAGCCGTGCGATCGCTCGATCCCTCGAGCAGCTGCCGCCGATGATCGATCTCTACAGGTGATTAACACGCGCGCCGCGAGATGATCGCGAGGAAGGGCGAAAACTAGGCACGCCCAGCAGGAGAGACGCCGCGGCAGCTGCCGTCAGCTCTCTCCCACTGGGACCCCCCGTGCGGTTGACCCCCAGCGCCATCCGTGAATAGCCCACTTCCCAAGGCAGCTTTCGCAGCCAACGCGCCATCTACTGGTACATAACACCAGGCGCGGAAGATAATCGCGTGCGAGCGGGCGCAAAAGTCAGCGTTCGCACAGCCATCCCCGAGATGTCTCGGCGTCTCAGATCGCGAGGCGCTCGAAGAAGTGAATCCTCTCGCCGCCGGCGTGGCGGCAGACGATGTTCCCTGTGTTCCCGCTCGCGGGCTCGGTCCGGCAATGCCAGCCGCGCGGCAGTGCGGGCATGCGCGAGGAGCCGTAGTGACGCCAGACCTTTCGCGCCGTCGGGCACGACGTGTGCTGGACCTCCGCCCGCGCCAGCAGAGCGCCGCGGAGCCTTGGACACGTCCGCCAGCCGGCGGTCGCCGCCGATCCCAGCGCGGCCGTCACACACCAGGCCACGGTGAGCGCGGCGAGCGCCATGAGCAGGCGCCACCTCACGATCCGCGCTAGGACAGGTTCACCGCCACGTACTTCGTCTCGAGGTACTCCTCGATCCCCTCGGGGCCGCCCTCGCGCCCGAAGCCAGATTGCTTGATGCCGCCGAACGGAGCGGCGGGGTTGGAGACCATTCCCTGGTTGAGGCCGACCATGCCGGTCTCGAGCTTCTCGACCACGCGGAGCGCGCGCTTCAGGTCGCTCGTGTAGAGGTAGGCGACGAGCCCGAACTCGGTGTCGTTGGCGGCCGCCACCGCCTCGTCCTCGTCCTCGAATCCCTTGACCGGCGCGACCGGGCCAAAGATCTCCTCCTTGAGGAGGTTCGCGTCATCCGGGATGTCGGCCAGGACCGTCGGGTCATAGAAGTAGCCGGCGCCATCACGTGAGTGGCCGCCGACGAGGGCCTTCGCCCCACGGCCCACTGCGTCCTCGACCAGGTCGGCGACCTTGCTGCGCTGATCGGCGTCGATCAGCGGCCCGACCTCCACATCGTCCTCGGTTCCGCGGCCCACCTTCATCGCGCCCATCTTCTGGGCCAGCTTCTCGGCGAACTCCGATGCCACCGAGCCCGCGACGTGAAAGCGGTTGGCGGCCGTGCAGGCCTCCCCGACGTTGCGCATCTTCGCGATCATCGCGCCCTGCACAGCGGCGTCGACGTCGGCGTCCTCGAAGATGATGAACGGCGCGTTGCCGCCCAGCTCCATGGATAGCCGCAGCAGGTTCTCGGAGGCCTGCTCCATCAGCTTTCGCCCCACCTCGGTGGACCCGGTGAAAGACAGCTTGCGCAGCCGTGGATCGGCGATCAGCGGCCCCATCGTCTCGCCCGAGGAGGACGCAGTGATCAAGTTGAGCACTCCGGCCGGCAGACCCGCCTCCTCCAGGATCTTGGTCAGCATGAGCATCGAGAGCGGGGTCTGCTGAGCGGGCTTGACCACCATCGTGCAGCCGGCGGCGATCGCCGGCCCGATCTTCCGCGTCCCCATGGCGAGCGGGAAGTTCCACGGCGTGATCAGCAGGCACGGCCCGACCGGCTGCTTCATCGTCAGCAGCCGACCTTGGCCGTTGGGAGCCACGGCGTAGCGACCGTCGATGCGGACCGCCTGCTCGGCGAACCAGCGCAGGAACTCGGCGCCGTAGGAGATCTCGGCCTTGGACTCGGCGAGCGGCTTACCCATCTCGAGCGTCATCAGCAGCGCGAGCTCGTCGGCGCGTTCGGTGATGGCCTCGAATGCGCGACGAAGGATCTCGCCGCGCTCGCGCGGGGGATGGCTGGCGAACTCCGGCCCCGCCTGCACGGCAGCGTCGAGCGCGGCCTTGGCATCGTCGGTGGAGGCGTCGGCGACCTCGCACAGCGATTCCTCGGTGGCCGGGTCTTCGACCCCCAGCGAGCCCTTGGATCCGTCGCGCCACTCACCGCCGATGAAGAGCTGCTTGGGTACCTGGTCGACTACGCGTTGCTCTTCGGAGGCGGTGATCGTGCTCATTATTGGAACCTACCACCGGCTGATCGCGCCCAATCCCCGTCCGTCACGGTCTGAGCACCCCTCGGGGACGGCCCGCGGCGCGGCCGTCCCCGCTGAGGGGATCAGGTGGTGGCAGCGGGTGACACCGGCGCCGGCTCGAGCGCGGCGTCCAGCACCTCGTCCACGGTCATCGCGAAGTGGAACTGCATCGCGTCGCGGATCTCCTGCGGGACGTCGTCGAGATCGCCACGGTTTCGCTCGGGCAGCACTAAGTGCGTCAGCCCGGCCGCGTGGGCGGCGAGCACCTTCTGCTTGACGCCCCCGATCGGGAGCACGCGACCCTGCAGCGTGACCTCACCGGTCATCCCCACGGTGTGGCGAACCGGTCGGCCGCTCAGCAGCGAGGCCAGCGCCGTGACCATAGTGATCCCGGCGCTGGGACCGTCCTTGGGGATCGCGCCTGCCGGCACGTGCACGTGGAACGAGCGCTCCTCGAAGGCCGCGGGGGCGACCCCGAGCTTCTCGGCGTGACCTCTCACGTAGGACAGGGCGATCTGCGCGGACTCCTTCATCACTTCGCCGAGCTGCCCGGTGAGTGTCAGCCCAGGCTTGCCGTCCATCGCCGTGGCCTCCACGAACAGGACATCGCCGCCGGCGCCCGTCACCGCGAGGCCCGTGGCCACGCCGGGGACCGCCGTTCGGATCGCCGACTCCTGGAAGTGGCGCTGGCGGCCCAGCGCGTCACGCGCCGCCTCGAGGTCGACGCGGACCGGCGTGGCGGCCGCGCCCGAGGCGATCTTCGTCGCCGTCTTTCGCAGCACCGTGCCGAGGTCGCGCTCGAGCTGGCGCACCCCCGCCTCGCGCGTGTACTCGGTGGCGATCGTCTGCAGCATCTCGTCTGAGATCTCGACCTCCTCGGGCCGCAGACCGTTTCGCTCCAGCTGTCGGGGCCACAGATACCCGCGGGCGATCGCGACCTTCTCCGAGGTCGTATAGCCGTCGAAGCGGATCACCTCCATGCGGTCGAGCAGAGGCCCGGGGATCGTGTCGGCCACGTTGGCGGTGGCGATGAACAGGACGCCGCTGAGGTCCAGCTCGACGTCCAGGTAGTGGTCGCGGAAGCTGTGGTTCTGAGCCGGATCGAGCACCTCGAGCAGGGCGGCACTGGGGTCGCCACGCCAATCGGCGCCGACCTTGTCCACCTCGTCGAGCATGATCACCGGGTTCATCGTCTTGGCATCGCGCAGCGCGCGCACGAGCCGGCCGGGCAGGGCGCCGATGTACGTCCGGCGGTGACCGCGGATCTCGGCCTCGTCACGTACACCTCCCAGCGACATGCGCACGAACTCGCGGCCCGTCGCCCGGGCGATCGACTCGCCGATGCTCGTCTTGCCGGTGCCCGGAGGCCCGATCAGTGTGAGGATCGCACCCGACCGCCGGTCCTCCTGGATCCCGCGCTCGGTGCGGAGCTTCTTCACCGCGATGTACTCGACGATCCGGTCCTTTACGTCCTCCAGGCCCGCATGGTCGCGGTCGAGCACCTCTCGGGCGTGCTGGGGATCCAGCCGCTCCTCCGAGTGCTCGCCCCACGGCACGGCGATCAGCCAGTCAAGATAGGTGCGGATCACGCTGGACTCGGCGCTCTGCTCACCGAGCCGCTCCAGGCGCCCGAGCTCCTTGTCGGCCTGCTCGCGGACCGCCTCGGGCATGCCGGCTTCATCGATCTTCGTCCGGTATTCCTCGAGCACCGAGGCGTCGTCGTCGCCGAGCTCCTTGCGGATCGACTCCATCTGCTTGCGCAGGAAGTACTCACGCTGCTGCTGCTCGGCGCCGGACTCGACATCCTCGCGGATGCGCTTGCGGACCTGCAGCTCGGCCAGGCGCTCGCGCTGGTAGGAGAGCCCAAGCTCGAGGCGCTCGGTCACGTCGACCGTCTGGAGCAGGTTGACCTTCTGCTCGTAGGTCAGGTCGGGCGAGTAGCCGCTGGTGTCGGCCAGCGACCCCGGCTCGGTGATGCTGCGCACGAACGCGGCCACGCGGCCGTCGTCGCCGCGCAGCTCGAGGATCTCCTCCACGACGGCGCGGTATTCACGCTCGAGGTTGCGGGTCCGCCCGTCGACGGGAACCCCGTCGGGGCGCTCTTCGACCTCTACGTACAGGCGGCCGTCGGGCATCGTGTGGGCAGCGCCCGCGACGCCGCGGTGCAGGCCCTGCAGCGCGACGGCGCGTGCGCCTCCGGGCAGACGGACGCGCTCGACGACGTCAGCCACGGTGCCAACCGCCGCAAACTCCTGCTCGTGGCGTGGGACGAGGAGGACGCGCTCCTCCTCACCGACGTCGACCGTCAGCGTGACGGACATGCCGGGGAAGACGACCGCATCGTCGAGAGGGACCAAGAGAAGGCGACTCATCAGCGTGTCTTCACTTTCATTAGCTGCTTATCAGGGATAAGTAACTAGGCTAGCAGGCGAGAAACGCGGATCTTAGTCGAGGAGGCTGAGATCTAGGCATCCGCGGAGTGGGCAGCCGATTAGGGGATTACGCGCTCCCGGAGCAGCATCTGGGATGATCCGCGCGTGTCCCAGCCACAAGGCAAGACCGGTGACGCCGCCCACGACGTGCTCGCGGCCGAGGCGTTTGCGATGCCGGCCGCGGATCCAGAGCTCCATCATGGCCCGGTCGTCCTGCCCGAGGACCCCACCGGGATCATCGAGCCGCACGACGTGCTGGCGGCCGAGGAGTTTCCGATGCCCGCGCCTCGTCTCGGGGATGAAGGAGGTCTAGCGCGTCACGCCGAGGGGCGCGGGCGCCAGCTGGCCGCCGCCGCGGCGCTCGGCCTTCTCGTGCTGCGGTTCCTGCGCCGGCCCTGAGCCGCGACCCCCCAGGAGGCGTCTAGCGGCGCGCCCGCGCGGGCATGAGGTCCGTGATCGTCCCCGCCGCCATCTCGGCCGCGAACCCGACCGTCTCGCTCAGCGTGGGGTGCGGATGCACGGTCAGCGCCAGGTCCTCGGCGTCCGCACCCATCTCGAGCGCGTGGACGGTTTCGGCGATCAGCTCGCCGGCGTTCGGCCCGACGATGCCGGCCCCGAGCAGGCGGCGGCTGCCCGGATCGAAGAGCAGCTTGGTCATCCCGTCACCGCGGGCGATCGACAGGGCGCGGCCGGAGGCGCTCCACGGAAATGCCACCCGCTCGACCTCGATATCGCGCTCGCCTGCCTCGCCCTCTGTCAGGCCCATCCATGCGACCTCGGGATCGGTGTAGGCAACGGCGGGGATCGTTCGCACGTCGAAGCGCACGTCCTGGCCTGCGATCACCTCGGCCGCCACCTTCCCCTCATGCGAGGCCTTGTGGGCGAGCATCGGCCCCCCGACGACGTCGCCGATGGCGTAGATGTGCGGAACGTTGGTGCGCATCTGCTCGTCGACGTCGATGAAGCCGCGTCCGTCCACCTCGAGGCCCGCGGCGGCCGCGTTCAGCCGGTCGCCGTTCGGAGCCCGGCCGACGGCGATGAGAACCTGGTCGAAGCGGCCCGAGTCGCCGCTCGAGAGCGTGACCTTCAATCCGCTCTTCTGCGCCTCCACGGATTCGACTCGCGTGCCGAAGTGGATCGCCTCATAGCGGCTGGCGATCCGGTCCTGGAGCGGCGCCACAAGATCTGCGTCGCATCCCGGAATCAGCTGATCGAGCATCTCGACCACGGTCACGCGCGCGCCCAAGGCGTCGTACACCGCAGCCATCTCCAAGCCGATGATCCCAGCGCCGACGACGAGGAGCCGCTTGGGGATGTCCGAGGGCGAGAGGGCGCCCGTCGAGTCGATGATCCGGGGGTCCTCAGGCAGGTCGGGCAGCCTGACGGCCCGCGAGCCGGCGGCGATGACGCAGTGCTCGAACGTGATCGTGCGGTCTTCGACGCGGACGCTGTTGGAGCTCTCGAACGCCGCCGTCCCCCGCACGACCTCGACCTTTCGCCCGCGCGCCAGTCCCGCCAGCCCTCCGGTCATCTTCTCGACCACCGAGCGCTTCCAGGACATCAGCGCCTCGACGTCCACGCTCGGACGGCCGAAGGAGATTCCGCGCTCGCTCATCTCCTCGGTCTCGGCGATCACCCGCGCCGCGTGCAGGAGCGCCTTGGACGGGATGCAGCCGACGTTCAGGCAGACGCCGCCGAGCGTCTCGTGGCGCTCGATCAGAACCGTCCGGAGTCCCAGATCCGCCGCGCGGAAAGCCGCGGTGTAGCCACCCGGCCCTGACCCGATCACCACCACCTGGGCATCGTGGCCGCCTGAGTCGGGACGCGCTCCGGGCGAGGAGCGATCGGTTCGCGGGCGGGGTTCCTCCTCCTCCTCCTCCTCCTCCTCCTCCTCCTCCTCCTCCGGGCGCGGACTTCGGCTCCTCCTTGGGCGCGGCGACGTCGTTCGACGTCTCCAGCGTCAGCAGCACGCTTCCCTCCGAGACCCGGTCGCCGATCTTGACGCTGAGCTGCTTGACCGTCCCCGCCTCAGGCGCCGGGACGTCCATTGTGGCCTTGTCGGACTCCAGCGTGACCAGAGGATCCTCGGCCGCCACCTCATCGCCGCTGGAGACGTGGATCTCGATCACCGGGACGTCGGTGAAGTCACCGATGTCCGGGACGCGGACTTCGGCGACGCTCACAGCAGGGCCCTGCGCAGGTCGCTCAGCACGCTCGCGAGGTGTGCGGTGAACCGGGCGGCGGCGGCGCCGTCGATCACACGGTGGTCGTAGGAGAGGGAGAGGGGGAGCATCAGGCGCGGCACGAACTGGCCGCCGTCCCAGACCGGTCTCGTCGCGGCGCGCGTGACCCCCAGGATCGCCACCTCCGGCGCATTGATGATCGGCGTGAACGACGTGCCCCCGATCCCTCCGAGCGAGGAGATCGTGAAGGTCGAGCCCTGCATCTCCCCGGGCGAGAGCTTGCCCTCTCGTGCCTTGGCGGACAGCGCCCCCAGCTCGCGGGCGATCTCGAGCAGTCCCTTCTCGTCCGCTTGCTTGATCACGGGGACGACCAGCCCCGCGGGGGTGTCCGCGGCAAAGCCGATGTTGTAGTAGCGCTTGAGCACCAGCTCCTCGCCGTCGAGCGAGGAGTTGAAATCCGGAAACTCCTTCAGCGCCGCGACGCAGGCCAGCACGAGGAAGGAGACCATCGTGACCTTGACCCCTTCGCCCTCGTGCTCCTCGTTGAGGCGCTTGCGCCAGTCCTCGAGGTCGGTCACGTCCGCCTCTTCGTTGTGGGTGACATGGGGGATCATCACCCAGTTGCGCGCCAGGTTCGGGGCCGAGATGCGCTGGATGCGCGAACGCTCCACGCGTTCGACGGGACCCTGCTTCTCGAAATCGATCCTGGGCCACGGCGGAAGGCCGAGGCCCAAACCAGGCCCGGCCGGCGCAGCCGCAGCCGGGCCCCCTGAAGCAGACCCCTCGACGTCCTCGCGCGTGATCCGGCCCTTGCGCCCGGTGCCGCTCAGCCGCGAGAGATCGACGCCGAGCTCGCGGGCCAGGCGGCGGACCGAGGGGCTGGCGTAGACGGGTCCTTCACGCGCGGGGTCGGTTCCGTTGCCCGATGGCGGCGCCGGCTCCTCCGCCGCCGGTTCGGCCTCGGAGGCGCTCTTCACCGCCTCAGGGGCGTCCGCCTCGCTCGGCGCTCCATCCGAGGCCGCCTGCGCCGCCTTGGATCCCTCCTCGGCGCCGTCGGCCCGCTCCATCGTCAAAAGCACCTTGCCCTGCGACACGCGATCGCCGACCTCGACCTTCAGCTCGCGCACCACGCCGGCGAAGGGCGCCGGCACGTCCATCGTGGCTTTGTCCGACTCGAGCGTCAGGAGCGGATCGTCCTCGGCGACCTCATCGCCGGGGGAGACCAGGATCTCGATGACGGGGACGTCCTCGAAGTCCCCGATGTCCGGCACCTCGACGGCGACGGTCTCGGTGCTCATACGGTGCTCGGCATCGGCGCCTCGGGATCGATCTCGTAGCGCTCGATGGCCTCGGCTACGCGCGAGGCGGAGATCGAGCCCTCGTCGGCCAGCTCCTTGAGCGCGGCGACCGCGACGTAATGGCGATCGATCTCGAAGAACCGCCGGAGCGCCTGGCGGAAGTCGCTGCGGCCGTAGCCGTCGGTGCCGAGCACGCGGTAGCGGCCGGGCACCCACTGCCGGATCTGATCCGGGACGGCACGGATGTAGTCGGTGGAGGCGACCACCGGACTCGGGCGCCCGCCCAGACATTTGGTGACGTAGGCGCGGCGCGGCTCCTCGGCGTCCGGGTGCAGCATGTTCCACCGCTCAGCCTGCATTCCGTCCCGCCGCAGCTCAGTGAACGAGGTCACGCTCCACACCTCGGGGGCGACCCCGAAGTCCGACCGCAGGAGCTCGGCGGCGGCCATCACCTCGCGCAGAATCGTGCCCGACCCCAGCAGGGCCACGTGCGGTCCGTCGCCCGTCGCCTCCTGGAGGCGGTACATGCCACGGAGGATGCCCTCCCGCGAGCCCTCGGGCATGGGCGGATGCGGGTAGTTCTCGTTCATCAGCGTCAGGTAGTAGAAGACGTCCTCCTGCTCGCCCGCCATCCGGCGCAGCCCTTCCTGGATGATCACCGCCAGCTCGTAGGCGAAGGCCGGGTCGTAGGAGCGGCAGTTGGGCACGACCGGGAACAGGGCGTGGCTGTGCCCATCGGCGTGCTGCAACCCCTCACCGTTGAGCGTCGTGCGTCCGGCCGTCCCGCCGAGCATGAAGCCGCGCGTCCGTGAGTCTCCCGCCGCCCACACCAGGTCGCCCACCCGCTGATAGCCGAACATCGAGTAGTAGATGTAGAAGGGCACCATCTGCACGGCGTGGGCGCTGTAGGACGTGCCGGCGGCGATGAACGAGGAGATCGAGCCGGCCTCGGTGATCCCTTCCTCGAGGATCTGCCCGTGCTGGTCCTCCTTGTAGAACATGAGCTGCTCTGAGTCCTGCGGCTGGTAGAGCTGCCCGAAGGGGGAGTAGATCCCGACCTGGCGGAACATCCCCTCCATCCCGAAGGTCCGGGACTCGTCGGGGACGATCGGAACGATGTGGCGCGCGATCTGCTTGTCGCGCAGGAGCGCGGCGAGGATGCGCACGAACGCCATCGTGGTCGAGATCTCGCGGTCGTCAGTGCCCTGGAGCTGTGACTCGAACAGCTCCAGCTCGGGCACCGGGAGCGCCTCGGCTCGGCGCCGGCGTGCCGGGATGCCGCCCCCGAGGGCGCTCCGGCACTCGTGCAGGTACTTCATCTCCGGGGAGTCATCGGAGGGCTTGTAGTACTCGGCGGCCCGGACCTGTTCGTCGGAGAGCGGAAGCTCGAAGCGGTCACGGAAGGCGAGCAGCGCCGCCTCGTTCATCTTCTTGGCCTGGTGGGTGATCATCTGCCCCTCGCCGGAGGCACCCATCCCGTAGCCCTTGATCGTCTTGGCCAAGATCACCGTCGGCTGACCGCGGTGACCGACCGCCTCGTGGTAGGCCGCATAGACCTTCTGCTGATCGAGCCCGCCCCGGTTCAGGAGCCAGATGTCCTGGTCTGACATGTGCGAAACGCGCTCGAGCAGGACGGGATCGCGGCCGAAGAAGTTCTCGCGCACGTAGGCGCCGTCGCGCGACTTGAAGGTCTGGTACTCGCCATCGACGCACTCCTCCATGACCTTCAGCAGCCGGTCGTCGGTGTCCTGCGCGAGCAACGGGTCCCACTTCGACCCCCAGATCACCTTGATCACGTTCCAGCCGGCACCGCGGAAGTCGGACTCGAGCTCCTGGATGATCTTGCCGTTGCCGCGGACCGGGCCGTCGAGGCGCTGCAGGTTGCAGTTCACGACCCAGATCAGGTTGTCGAGCCGCTCGCGCCCCGCCAGCCCGATCGACCCCATGGTCTCGGGTTCGTCGACTTCGCCGTCGCCGATGAAGGCCCATACCTTGCGGTCGGCGGCGTCCGCGATGCCCCGGGCATCGAGATAGCGCATGAACCGGGCCTGGTAGATCGAGGTGATGGCGCCGATGCCCAGCGATACGGTCGGGAACTGCCAGAAATCGGGCATCAGCCAGGGGTGGGGGTAGGAGCTCAAGCCGCCCGGCCTCGAGACCTCCTGGCGGAAGCCGTCGAGCTGCTCCTCGGTCAGCCGTCCCTCCAGGTACGCGCGCGCGTAGTTGCCGGGCGAGGAGTGTCCCTGGAAGTACACGAGGTCGCCGGCGAAGTCATCGCTCGGAGCGCGCCAGAAGTGGTTGAAGCCGACTTCGTAGAGCGTTGCCAGCGACTGGTAGGTGGCGATGTGGCCGCCGAGCTCCGAGGACTCCTGGTTGGCACGCAGCACCATGGCCATCGCGTTCCAGCGGATGATCGAGCGCAGGCGGCGCTCGACCGCCGCGTCGCCCGGCAGCTGCGCCTCGCGCTCAGGCGGGATCGTGTTCACATAGGGGGTGTTGAGGCTGGCGATCGGGCCGGTCCCGGCGTGCTGCGCGCGCTCCACCACGCGCGTGAGGATCTGGCGGGCCCGGTCGGGCCCGTCGTGCGCCATCACGGCATCGATCGCCTCGAGCCACTCGCTGGTCTCGACCGCGTCGAGGTCGGATCCGGCGCCGTTGGCATTGATCGTCTGAGCCGGATCGCTCATGTCGACGTGAATATAAACCCGCCTGTGGAGCGGCCCGGCGGGCGCTTTCATATACGGTCCAAGCCGTGGCTCTGCATGAGGTCGACGGCTCGGCCGGGCCGCCCTGGGCCAGGCCGCTCGAGGGCCGCCTCGAGCGGTTGGTGGTGGAGTCAGAGCTGCTGGCAGACAACCCGCTCGGGGATCCGGCGCGACGGCCGCTGTACGTGTACAGCTCACCCGGCGTCGCCCGCGGCGCCGCGCAGGAGGTGCCGTCGGTCTACGTGCTCCAGGGCTACGGCGGCCAGCTCGACGGCTGGCTGGCACGCAAGCCCTTCGAGCCCACGTTCATCGAGCGGCTCGACGCGATGTTCGCCGCGGGCGGCTGTCCGGATGCCGTCGTCACATTCGTCGACGCCTGGACCGCGCTGGGCGGATCGCAGTTTCTGAACTCGAGCGCCACCGGCCGCTACATGGACTACGTCTGCGACGAGGTGGTCCCCTTCGTGGACGGCCGGTATTCGACGCGCGGCGATCGCGAGCAGCGCGGTGCGGCGGGACACTCGTCGGGGGGCTACGGCGCGGCGGTCCTGTCGATGCTCCGTCCCGAGGTGTTCGGCGCCTTTGCCTCGCACGCCGGCGATGCGTTGTTCGAGTGCTGCTATGTACGTGACTTTCCAGACGCCGCACGCACGCTCCGCGACCACTTCGAGTCCTCCTACGAGGTGATGCTGCAGCGGCTGCGCGAGGCCGACCCGTTCGACTGGAGCCGGTTCGGGACACCGCTCTCGATCTACGCCTACGCCGCCGCCTACTCGCCCGACCCCGACCGTCCAGGACGCGTGCTGCTCCCGTTCGAGGCCACGACGGGACGGCTGATCGATGAGGTGTGGGCGATCTGGCTCGAGCGCGACCCGGTCAGGATGGCGCCGCGGTGCGCGGAGGCCCTGCGCAGCATGCGCCGCATCTACCTCGATGCCGGGCGGCGCGACGAGTACTACCTCGATCTGGGAACCCAGGCGTTCGCGGCCGAGCTCGAGCGGCTCGGGGTGGCCCACTCGCTCGAGCTCTTCGACGGTGGGCACAGCGGAATCGGCCATCGCTACCCGCTTGCCGTCAAAGAGCTGGTGTTAGCGTTGGCCGCGTGACCGCCACGGCCGACGAAGAGCTCGCGTTCACCGGCCCAGGCGAGCTGGCGGCGCTCGTGCGCGAGGGTCAGGTCAAGCCGCGCGAGCTCGTGGAGCGGTGTCTGCGCCGCATCGAGGCGCTGGACCCGTCCCTGAACGCCTTCCGGGTGACGGTCGCCGAGGAGGCGCTGGCCGCCGCGGACGCGGTGAGCACGGATGGGCCGCTGGCGGGCGTCCCGTTCGCGGTCAAGGACGAGATGGCGCTTGCCGGCCAGTCGATCACCCGCGGCTCGCGCTCCTACGCCGGCCCTGAGGCGGCGGACTTCGAGATCGTCCGGAGACTTCGCGCCGCGGGTGCGATCCCCGTCGGCGTCACCAAGGTGCCGGAGCTGACGATCTGGCCCTGGACGGTGAGCCAGGCAGGCGGCGTCACCCGCAACCCGTGGGACCGCACGCGCACGCCGGGGGGATCCTCCGGCGGCTCCGCGGCGGCGGTGGCCGCCGGGATGGTGCCCGCGGCGACGGCGGCCGACGGCGGCGGCTCGATCCGGATCCCGGCCGCCGCCTGCGGGCTGGTGGGAATGAAGCCGACGCGCGGAAGGGTCTCGCTGGCGCCACTGTCATCGGGCTGGCTCGGCCTCACCGTGTACGGGATGCTGGCCCGGACGGTACGCGACAGCGCGCTGCTCCTGGACGTCGTGCATGGCCCCGTGGCCGGCGACGGGGACGGCGCTCCGCCGTCGCCTGGCTCCTACGAGGAGGCCGCAGGGCGCCCACCGGGCCGTTTGCGGATTGCCGTATCGCGCAAGGTCCCGCCGGGACTGCTGGCGCGCGTGGCCACGGACCAACGTGAGGCCTGGGAGAAGACGGGGCGGCTCCTGGAAGAGCTCGGTCATGACGTGGTTCAGCGCGACCCGCGCTACGGCTTCGCCCAGCTCGAGTTCTTGCAGACGTGGCTGCGCGGCATCTACGAGGACTCGCTCAAGGTCCCCGATTCAGAGCAGCTCGAGCCGCTCACCAGGCAGATGGCCGCGGCCGGGCGACGCCTGGTTTCCGCCCGCCGGCGAGACAGTCTCCTGGCCCGGCGTACCCAGACGACCGCGAGGATCCTGTCGCTGTGGGACGAGGTCGATGTGCTGATCACGCCGGCCGTTGCGAAGACGGCGATCGCCGCCGAAGGTGGCTTCGGCAAGCCGGCTCCGCTGGCCATCGACATCGCTGGCCGGTTCACTCCGTTCACGCCGATCTTCAACCTGACCGGCCAGCCGGCGTTGACGATTCCGGCCGGGATCAGCCCTAACGGGCTGCCCATGAGCATCCAGCTCGTCGGTCGCCCGGGCTCTGAGGACACCCTGTACTCGCTCGCCGGGCAGATCGAGAGCGCCCGCCCGTGGGCGGACACCAAGCCGTCGCTGAGCTGACGCCGTTCGCCGCTAGTGCGGCGAACCCCACTCGAGGACCGTCGCTCCCCACGTGAAGCCACCGCCGAACGCCGACATCAGGACGCGGTCTCCCGCCCGCAGCCGGCCCTCGGCCTCAGCCACCGAGAGCGCGATCGGCAGCGTCGCCGTCGACGCGTTGGCGAAGCGGTCGACGTAGTCGACGACGCGCTCCTGAGCGATTCCCAGCCGCCTTCCGACGGCGCTGATGATCCGCGAGTTGGCTTGGTGATAGACGAACAGATCGATGTCCTCGAGCCTCATCGCCGCCGCCTCGAGCGCCTGCTCGGTGACCTCCGACAGCCTCGACACGGCGGCCCGGAAGGTCTCCTGACCCTGCATGCGAATCCGGCCGCCGCGGTCGAGCCGGATCAGCTCGGAGCCCGCGTGATCCGCACGCAGGAGGACCGGGCCGATCCGGCCGGGCGCGGACCCGGTCGCGGACACGACGGCGGCGCCGGCGCCGTCGGCGAACAGCGGCGCCGTATCCCGATCGGAGTAATCCAGGAATTGCGAGAGCAGGTCTGCGCCGATGACGAGCGCGTGCCGCGTGCGGCCGGCCTCGATCTGCCCGCACGCCACCGCGATCCCAGCCAGCCAGCCCGTGCAGGCCGAGCCGACGTCGAACGCCCCCGCATGTACCGCCCCGAGCATGCCGGCGACGACGGGCGCGGCGTTGGGCGTGATCTCATCGGCCGTCGAGGTGGCGACGATCACGAGGTCGAGCTGCTCGGGTCCGACGCCGGCGCGCCCGAGGGCCTCCCGGGCCGCCGCGGCGGCAAAGTCGGTCAGGCGCTCGCCCGGTTTCGCCCAAGGCCGCTCCGAGGTACCGGTTCGTTTGGCGATCCACGTCTCCTCGACGCCGATCCGGGCGGCGATCTCGGCGTTCGAGACGCGCTGCTCGGGCACACGCATCGCCACCGAGGCGATCGCTGCGCCAGTGGCATCGCCGCGGGCGCGCGAGGGAGCGTCGGACGTGCTGGCGGGTTTCGTGATCGCCACGCAGCCGCAGTCTAGGGCCGGCGCCCGTTCCTATCATCATCGCTGCAAGGCGATGCTGGCAATGGATCTGATCCCGGCGATCCGCGCCCGGCTGACCGAGCTCGAGCGTCACGGACGCGATCCGCTGGCGGGCGGTCAGCGAGCGGCCCTGTGGCGCGCCCAGCAGCACGCGGCGCATGTGCATCGCTCGGTCGACGACCTGCGGCGCTACTGCCTCGAGGCCTTGCGGCCGCGGCTGCTCGACGAGGCCGACGAGAACGACTACCTGCGCGGGTTTCGACAGGGGTTTCAGACCGTGCTCAGAGAGATCCGCCTGGCCGAGACCGGACAAGCCCCACGCCTGCGCGCTCAGGGCCGGGGCGGCGCTGCCTCGTCGTAGCGAGGCAACCCGTCGTCGGGAATCGGTTCCCAAGGCGACGCGTAGGCGACGAACTGGCGATAGGCCGGTCGCACTCCCGGGTCGGCGTCGAACGCGCCTAGGCGCACCCCGACCTTGGGTGGCTCGCCGGAGGCGAGGCTGAACAGAGCCGAGCCGCACTCGCCGCAGAACCACTTCTCGGCGCCGTCCGGCGGCTTCCAGGCACGAAGCTGCTCCTCGCCCTGCACGACGCGGAAGGACCCGGGCTCGGTACGGGCATTCGCGGACGCGCCCGCCCCCGTGCGCCGCTGGCAGCGCCGGCAGTGGCAGTAGCTGGCTCCTCTCAGCGGCGCCGTGACCTCGAAGCGCACGGCACCGCAGTTGCAGCCGCCGGTGAGAGGAAGGGCGGGGCTGGCCATTGTGTGAGCTGTTCAGCCGACGGCGGGGGCCAGCCGACGCCCGAGCAATTCGACGGCGTCGAGATCGTCGTGCAGGAGCTGCTGGCACATCACGCGATGGACGCCCGCGTCGCGCAGCTCGCTCAGCTGAGCGGAGGCCTGCTCCACCGTGCCCACAATCCAGCCCGGTGGCGGATCGGCGAGGAAGCCCCGGGCGTCTCCGCCGGTTTTCTGCGCGAGGCGCTCGGCGCGTGTGCGGAGCTCGCCCTCGTCGCCACCGCAGAGCACAGCGGTCATGACGCTGAACGGGATCGGACGCCGGCCTGCTTGCTCGCACGCCTCGTCGACCCGGGCCTTGCGCTCGCGAATCTGCTCGAGCGCCGGGAAGGCGGTGTTGTACTCGTCGGCGTAGCGCGCGGCGAGCCGGGCGCTACGCGGGCCCGCGTTGCCGCCCATGATCAGCGGTGGGTGCGGGTGCTGGGCGGGCTTCGGCTGTGCGTCGAGGTCGCTCAGGTGATAGTGCGCGCCGTCGAATGAGAAGTCGCTGCGCTCCCAGCAGCCGAGGACGACCTGAAGCTGTTCCTCGAGGACGTCCATGCGCGTCTTGACCGGCGGAAACTGAAACCCGTAGGCGGCGTGCTCGCGCTCGTGCCAGCCGGCGCCGAGACCAAGCTCGATGCGGCCGTCGGACACGTGGTCGGCGGTCACGACCATCTTCGCCAGCGTGGAGGGGTGCCGGAACGTGGCGGGCGAGACGAGCGTCCCGAGCCGCAGGGTCGACGTCGTCGCCGCCAGCGCGCTGATCACGGCCCAAGCGTCGAGCGCCGCCCGGCCGGGCTCGCGGCCGTCGAGGTTCATGTAGTGATCGGAGCGAAACAGCGCCGGGATCCCGTGCTCCTCGCACGCTCGGGCCAGCGCCTGCCACTGCGCCCAGCTCACGTCCTCCTGGCCTTCGATCATCAGGCAGAGCTGCATCACGCGCGGCCGGTCGCGAACACTTCAGCGATCCTAGTCGCTGCGCGCGGGTCATTTTGCGAGCCTTGTGATCGTGCGCGTCAGGCCCGCGGAGCTCGAGGATGCCGATGCCATGGCGGAGGTGACGGCGATCGTCGCGCCGGAGGGCCTCATCGCCCCCGAGCCGCCGGTGGACGTGCAGGCGCGGGCCGAGCGCTATCGCGAGACGATCACTGCGGGTCCTCCCGGCGCGCTGTGGGTTGGAGACGACGATGGCCACGTTGTGGGCTATGCCGGCGTTCAGCAAGGCCCCGCCGGGGTGCTGCATCTGGGCATGGCGGTCCTGCCCGAGCATCGGGGCCGGGGGCTCGGTCGCTCTTTGCTCGACGCGGCAATCGCGCACGGCCGAGCCTGCGGCGCGCACAAGCTCGAGCTGGAGGTCTTCACGGACAACGCCCGCGCGATCTCGCTGTACGCGTCGGCCGGCTTCGAGGTCGAGGGGCTGCGCCGTGACCACTACCTGCGCCGGGACGGCACGCTGCACAGCGCCCTGATCATGGCGCGCCGGCTGGACCGTGACTGATCACGACAGCAGCCGGACGATGGCCACTGGAAGTGGACGATCACGACAGCAGCCGGACAATGGCCACGACGCCGACCACGACGATCACCGCTCGGAGCGCCGATTCGGGCAGCCTGCGGCCGGCCCGCGCTCCGATCCAGCCACCGAGGGTGGAGCCGACCGCGATGAGCAGCGCGGCCAGCCAGGCCACGTGCGCGACGAGGACGAAGACGATGCCCGCGATCAGGTTGACGAGCCCCGCCAGGACGACCTTGAGCGCGTTGATCCGCTGCAGATGGTCGTCGATGGCCAAGCCCAGGATGGCCAGCAGCAGGATCCCCTGGGCGGCGCCGAAGTAGCCGCCGTACACGCCGCTGCCGAAGACCGCCGCGGTGGCCGCAGGCCCCGCACGCCCGCGCGAGGGTGGGCGGCGGCGCTCCAGGGCACGGGCGAGGCGCGACTGGACGAGGATCAGCACGAGCGCGATGGCGATGAACGCGGGAACGATCGACTTGAAGGCCGAGGCGGGCAGGACGAGCAGCAGCACCGCGCCGGTGATCCCGCCGGCGATCGACGCCGCAGCGAGCGGGAGCGTCCGTCGCGACTGCCCGCTCAGCTCACGGCGGTAGCCGACCGCCCCCGCGAACGACCCGGGAACGAGCCCGACGGTGTTCGAGACGTTGGCGACGACCGGGGCGTAGCCGAAGGCGAGCAGCACCGGGAAGGTGAACAGCGTGCCACTGCCGACGACGGTGTTGATCGTGCCCGCGACGATTCCGGCGGCGAAGATGGCGAGCGCGTGCAGTGGCGGCACGCCGGTGATTGTCCCCGCCGGGGTGCGAGGCGGCGGCGCGGGTGGTGAGGGCTCAGTCGGGGAGCAGTGGCACCGACACTCCCGGGTCGCGACCGACGAGCACGCCTCGCGTGATCGCGCTCGAGCCGAAACGCTCGCGCACGCTGTCGACGGTGGCGTCGAGCTCGCGCGCGTGATCGAAGGGGAGGGCCAGCTGGGCCATCCGCTCGTCGATCAGGTTCGTCAGCGTGAGCCCCACGAGTGTGAGCCCCCGGCGCTCGATCATCGGCATCGAGGCAGCGAGGAGCCGGGCGGCGGCGGTGGCGATCGTCCGCGTGCGGTTCGTGGGCTCGAGCAGCGTGTGCGAGCGTGTCGCGCGGGAGAAGTCGTCGAAGCGCATCCGGATCACGACCGTCCGGCACAGGCGCTCCGCTTTGCGCAGCCGCCGGCTCACCCGATCGGCGAGCCCGAACAGGGCGGCGGTGATGTCCTCGCCCGCCTTCGGCCGTCGCCCCAGCGCCCTCTGCGCTCCGATCGAGCGCCGGCGGCGGCGGCGCTGAACCGTGCGCGGGTCTCGATTGTGCGCCAGCGCGTGCAGGTGACGGCCCGAGGCCCGTCCGAGCATCGCCACCAAGGTCGGCTCCCCCAGCTGCGCCACCTGGCCCACCGTTTCGAGCCCACGGGCACGGAGCTTGGCCGCCGTGACCGCGCCGACTCCCCACAGACGCTCGACCGGCAACGGATGCAGGAAGGCGTCCTCGGCACCGGGCGCGACCAGCAGCAGGCCATCGGGCTTCGCGCAAGCGCTGGCCACCTTGGCGAGGAACTTCGTGCGGGCAACGCCGACCGTGATCGGCAGGCCCACCCGGGCCCGGACCTCGTGCCGCAGCGCCCTGGCGATCTCGGCCGCCTGGCCCGATATGTGCTCGAGTCCGCGGACGTCGAGAAACGCCTCGTCGATCGACAGCGCCTCCACGACCGGTGCGGTGTCCTCGAAGACCTCGAACACCGCCCGGCTCGCCTCGCTGTACGAGGTCATCCGAGGCGGCACCACCACAGCGTCCGGGCACAGCCGGCGCGCCTGCCGCCCGCCCATCGCGGTCCGGACTCCGCATGCCTTGGCCTCATAGCTGGCAGCCAGGACGACGCCGCCGCCGACGATCACAGGCCGTCCACGCAGCAGCGGGTTGTCTCGCTGCTCCACCGACGCGTAGAAGCTGTCGAGGTCGGCGTGGAGGATCGCGGCCTGAGGACGCTTGGCGGGCACGAACGTATGTTCGTCTATGGGGCGGACGGCGTCGCGGCTTGCGCTCTTCATGGGAAGCAAACGCTCGCCGCGGCGTCCTTGAGGACATCGACGAAAACTCGCAAAGGAAGTCGCGATGCAAGCCCCTCACCCCACTCGTGTTCTCGTAGTTGCCCACCAAACCGCCGGCAGCCCGGGCCTGATCGAAGCCGTCGCTCGCCGCGCGACCAAGGGGCCATGCAGGTTCACGTTGCTCGTCCCCGCCCAGGTTCGCGGCCTTCATCGCGTCGTCGACCCCGAGGATCACGGCATCCGGGAGGCGGAGACTCGACTTGCTGCCGCGATCCCCGCGGTCTCCGAGGCGGCCGGGCACCCGATTACCGGGGTGGTCGGCACCCATGAGCCACTGGCCGCGATCCAGGACGCACTCAACCTCCTCGGCTTCGACGAGGTCATCATCTCGATGCTTCCGGTCCGGGTCTCCCGCTGGTTTCACCTGGATCTGCAGCGCAAGGTCCGCGCGCTCGGCGTCCCGGTGACGACCGTCGTCGCCCCTGACCGCTCGGTCGCGAGCGCGGCGGCGGCGTAGCGGCTCGGAGCCTGCGGGCGCGGTCCTCCTGGCGAGGCGCGCTAGGGTCGCGGCGGGCGGCGACCCTGCCGCCCGCCGTACGGAGCAGCGTGCAACGTGGCGAACGTAGTCGTGATCAACCAGGTGACCCTCGACGGCGTGATGCAGTCGCCTGCGCGGCCTGATGAGGATGTGCGCGGCGGCTTCGCTCACGGTGGGTGGGCTGTCCCCGGCAACGATGAGCTGATGGCCGCGAAGATGGGCGAGCGGATCGGCGAGAACCGGGCCTTTCTGTTCGGCCTGCGCACCTACGACGAAATCCTGGCCACCTGGAACGCTCGTGGTGGCCCCTACAAGGACTCGCTGATGGCGACGCCCAAGTACGTCGCCTCCAGCAGCACCGAGGCGAAGCTCGCGTGGCCGAATTCGCATCTTGTGGCCGGAGATGTGCCCGCCGCCGTGGCGGGGCTCAAGCAAAGCGTCGAGGGCAACCTGGTGATCATGGGAAGCGGCCAGCTGATCCGCTCGCTGCTGCCCGGCGGACTGATCGACGAGTTCTTCCTGATGATCCACCCGCTCATCCTCGGCTCGGGTCAGCGCCTGTTCGAGCACGCGGAACAGGTGGCGAGGCTGCGGCTCATCGAGAGCACGGTGAGCAGCACCGGAGTGGTGCTGGCGGTTTATCGGCGGGAGTAGGAGCGCGGCGTCGAGGCGGCCGCCGGAGGGCGCGGGCTGCGCGCTTCAGGCGCGCGCCGGGACTCGTCACAGCCATGCCGGAGATGTGTTACGAAACGCGTGCGTAGCCCGTCGTGCGTGGCAGTCATCGCGACTCCTGGCTCCGGATTGGCTCCGAGATGCTCGCGACGGAGAGCGCTTTGGCTCCGGCTGCCCGCTTGATTCGCTCGCGCGCGAGTCGTTCTGACGGATGCCCGTACAGCTTCATGACCAGCGCGCCGCCGTCGGTGTGGCCCAGCTGGTGCGCGACGTCTTGGGGCGGAAGCTCTAAATCGTTCAAGAGCCAGGAACCGCAGAAGTGGCGAAGGTCGTAGAGATCCATAGACGGCCGCCCGAACCGACACCGGACGGGGTGCCAGTAGTAATGCTGCGTTCGGCCAGTTAGCGCCCCGCCACGCCGGCCGCGGAACATGAGCTGCTCTTGATCTAGCGGCCGCGGCATCTCCAGCAGCGCGGCCTTGGCAGGCGCGGTGAGTACAACGACCCGGTCCTGGCCGTTCTTTGGGAGTTCCAATGAACGGCTCTTAGGGCGAGTACTGGCGCTCAACCCGTACCTCGTCGTTTCGAAAGTCGAGGTCAGACCACCGCAAGCCGTACAGCTCGGCTGGCCGCATGCCCAGGTATGCAGCACACGTAACCAGCGCCTTGATCGTCAACCCGGTCTCTCCGTCCCACACTTCCGTCGCGCACCTGGCGAGTTCCTCGACCTGCGCGCGTTGAAGCACAACGAGGTTTTTGCGGCCTTGCGACCGTCTCAGCCGCAGGTCGGTGAAAGGGTTTCGATCTAGGAGTCCTGCGCGCCGTGCATCCGAGAACATCGCGCGTAGCCCGCCGTGTGTCCACTGGTGATCACGGACCCACTCGAGCGCAAGCTCGACGCCAACGTCCTCCAGGCGGAGTTCCCCGTACTGGCGCACAAATGCCTTGGTCTGCTCGCGATAGCCGGCGTTCGTGGACTCCTTCTGGCGGGGCCGGAGGAGCAGCCATCGCTCTGACCAGCTACGAACTGTTTCCTGGGTTCGTCGTCCGCGGCCAGTCCGAACTTCAAGCTCGACTCTCGTGCCGGCCGCTTTCGCCTCGCGCTCAGTGTCGAACGTCCCGACGCATCGCCGTTTGCCCGCGTCGTAAACCTCGACACGCCACCGACGCCCACGCTTCTGAATCCTCATCCTTTGCCCTCCAACCAGGCTTCGCACCGTGAAATCTGAAAGCGCAGGAAGCGCTTCCTCCGGACGCAAGGCATCCCCTCGGCGATCCAGCGCTCGACCGTCTTGACTGACACCTGAAGGTGCTCTGCAAGCTGCGCCTTCGTCACCCACGGCTCATGCCCGCCTCGCGCCCGAAACGGGACAACGTTCGACCGGTAGGCCGGCGGATCAGGCGGCTCCCGCATGCGCGCTCCCCAGCGCCCTCGAGGAACCAGCGAGGAAGGAGGGGGCGATCAGCCGCAGTGCATCGGCCGCTCGCTTCACGAGCTCGTCGCTTTGGTCGTTCATCCACGCCGCGAGCCGGTCCGGGCTCTCCTCGCCAGGAAAGGCCTTACGGAACAGCGCCAGGTCCCGGTAGACCTCTCGCTCGCTCTGCTTCCACTCCGCCGCCCGTTCAGCGCGCGTCGGCGGTCGCCCCAGCTTCCGCATCGTATAAGCCCAGGTCCACAGGAAGCTCACGGCATGGGCCCCCTTTACGGTGGCCTTGACTTGGGCCATCCGGCCGCCGCCCTCTGCTTGCCACAGGTTGTAAGCAGCGATCTCTCCAAGTGTTCGCGGCGCCCGAGTCATCGTCTGCCAGAAAGTGGCAGACGTGCCGGACGGAATACCATCCAGCGCGCGTTTCATGGCAAGGCCCCTCGCGTGCACTCGCGGCACAGCTACATGACGCCTTCCCGCCAGGGCGCGATCCAATGATCGAGCGGCTTCACGAGGCGGCTTACACGGAGCATCCGGTGTTTCAATCCCCGGAGCGTGATGCGTCGCTCTGGCGCTACTTGGACTTCGCGCGTTTCGTGGCGCTCCTAGAGCGGCGCGCCCTTTTCTTTTCGTCGATCCGCAATTTCCCCGACCCATATGAGGGCGCCCTTAGCCTCAAGCTGCTCGCTGAGCTGCAGGCGGAAGGTGGGGAGCAAGTCCGACAGGCGCGACTCTGGAACCTGGCCAGCTACGTCAGCTGTTGGAATGAAGAGGCGCACGAAAGCGTCGCCCTCTGGAGCATGTACACATCGCAGTCTCAGGGGGTCGCCATCCGGTCGTCAGTCGCGACGATGGTCAAGGGACTCGAGTTGCTGCCGCAGGGTCCTTCACCGGACGAGCTATATGTGGGCAGAGTCCAATACGTCGACCATCAGACAGCGGACATACCGCCGGACAATAAGTTCTGGCCACTGCTCCACAAGCGCACTGCCTACGAGTTTGAACATGAAGTTCGTGTGGTTGTTTGGCCCCGGCGATTGATCAACGCAGCTAGCTCGATCAACCCGCGCGAATGGTGGGAGGCGCTGCCCGACATCGCGCCTCCCGGGTACGAAATCGGAATCGATCCTGGGGTCTTCATCGAAGCTGTGGTTGTAGCTCCACAAGCTCAGGATTGGTTCGTCGACCTAGTCAAAGCCGTTTCCCTCCGACATGGTGTTACGGCACCGGTCGGGCGGTCTGATCTCGACGTGCCTCCGCCATGACCAAGCCAACTCCAAGCCAACCGAGCTGCCGCTGGTAAAGGACGCTCGCTTTTTGCTAAGTAGTCCAGATATATGGACTAGATCGGCTGTTAGAAGCGCCGACACCCTCAGCCCGGCATCTCGACCGTGGGACCGGTCCCTGCGAAGGGGTCGAGACAGGGGAGACCGGCATCCGCCAAATATGGCGGCACCCTCGTACGGCAACGTCACGCCACTTCTGGCGGCTATAGCGTCCGCTTCGATCCCGTCAAGATCGGCCCTGCGGGCTGCCCTGCGGGCACCGCTGACGCGGCTCACTTGACCGGCTCTCCGCTCCCGCTAGGGAGCAGCGAGGTCCGCTTTCAGCGAACCGGGGGAACAGCCCGGGTTGGGCGGTGGGCAGCCCGGGTTGGGCGGTGGTCAGCGGCAGGCGCGGCGGCAGAGTGCGGCGTGGCGGTGCGCCGGCGGCGGGGCGATGCCCGCGCCAGCCGGCGGCGCTCCGGGGCACGGCGCTCACTGTCTCCGAGGCGGGCTCCGAGCAGCGCCGGGAGGCGACGCTAGTCGCGCTCCTGAAATTCCCTCATGCAGATCAAGCGAAGCCCGTGGTTCTTCAGGCGCGATTCTCCGGGCTTCAAAGTGTTGTCGTAGGTAGTGGATCGCAACGGAGCGGCCCGTCGAGCTGGAGGTGAGGAAGCTGTGTCGATCCGTAAGAACCTGATCGCGTATCTGGCGCTGTTCATCGCTCTTGGTGGGACGAGCTACGCGGCGATCAGCCTGCCCGCGCACAGCGTTGGGACCCGCCAGCTCCGGAACGGAGCGGTGACCGGGGCCAAGGTGCGCAAACACTCGCTGCGGCGAACCGCGTTCGCGCCCGGAGTGATCCCCGGCGCTGCCGGTATGAAGACGACTACGGTCGTGGGTCCAGCGCCGCCGCTTGCCCCGGGTTGTCCTGCCGATGCTCCTGGCCCCGGGTGCGGGGGTGCATACCCGGCGGGCTACAGCTTCACCAACTATGCCGTCTGCCCGAGCAGCGACGTGGTCCTTGGCGGCGGCTACACGATGCCGTCTCAGTTCCAGGGGTCCGTCGTTGCGAGTGCCAGTTGGCCTTCAGGATCGCGGACGTGGGCAGTCACATTTACGACCATCGCCCAGGTGGACGGGATGCATGGCATTCCCGGGGGACCCGTGGAGGCGGTATGCGCTCGCTCCTGAAGTAATGCTCGATAATCGAGCGCACAGCGCGATCTTCCGGAGTCCGGCGTGTTGTCGTAGGTAGTGGCCACGGAGCCCGCGTAGCTGGAGGTGAGGAAGCACATGTCGATGCGTAAGAACCCGATCGCGTATCTGGCGTTGTTCATCGCCCTCGGCGGTACGGCCTATGCGGCGATCAGGCTGCCGGCAAACAGCGTGGGCACCCGGCAGCTGAGGAGTGGGGCGGTAACGGATACGAAGGTGCGGCGGCGCTCGCTCACGGTCGGTGCGTTCGCGTCAGGGACCATTCCGACGCCGACGAAGCTCAAGACGCAGATCGTGATGAATTTCGCGCCTGCCGGACCACCATGCCCCTCACAAGGATGTCCAACGGCACCGGCTGGAAAGTCTGCGGCCTGGGCGGCCGCATGTCCCGCTGGCACCCACGTCGTGGGCGGTGGCTATCAGATCCTCGACCCGGAGCAGCAGGGTGCTGAGGTGGCGACGGCCAGCTTCCCGCTTAGGCAAGGAGATCTGCTTCCTCCTACGGATTCGAGTCAGAGCGTCGGTCCTGCGGGTGGCTGGCAGGTTACGTTCACGACCACTCAGCCAACTAGTCCCGGACCACCTTATGCCAGTGGCGTGTATGCCGTCTGTGCGCGTTAGCCGATCGGGGCCTCGAGGAGGAAGGCTGTCTGTTCGACGGAATCCGGTGGCGTATCTGGCGCTGTTCATCGCGCTTGGAGGGACGAGCTATGCGGCGGCGATCAAGCTGCCAGCCGACAGCGTGGGGACTAGGCAGCTGAAGAATGGGGCTGTCACGAGCGCGAAGGTCCACCAGCATTCGCTGACGGCAAGGGCGCTCGCGCCTGGCGTCATCCCGAGTCGTTCCTCACTGCGCGCGGAGATCGTTCTAGGCCCTAAGAATCCTCCGTCCTGTGGTGGTCAGGGGTGCCCCTCTGAAACGTTCCCTGCGGGCACGTCTTTCGATCTTCCGCCAGCGGTCTGCCCTCAGGAGGATCGAGTGGTTGGCGGCGGCTACGACGTTGGATCCAACGAGGTAGCGACCGCGAGCTACCCAATTTCAACTGGAAACGGCTGGGCCGTCACGGCGATGCTTACTCAGCCGGCAACGATGAACTTTGGAGCTGGCACCGTCTACGCCGTCTGCGCCTCGGTGCGCTAGCTGTCCCAGGCGCGTCCGGGGGGCGGCGCTGTCCAGGGTTTCCGATTTCGCACTGGTAACGCTCGATAATCGAGCGTCCGCTCACGTTAGCTCGACCGGGTCCAGGCGTCCGCCTCTAGGCACTCCTCCAGGATTGCCCCCAAGTCGACTTCGACCTCTTGTAGCGCGCCGTCACCAACGACGAGACCAAGCTCGCGGCAGTCCTTCTCCAGCGCATATCGAGTGCTGCGCGAGCCTTGCGGTGCGTCGACGGCCTGGAGCATCAGGTAGCCGGCCAGCGATCGCGCTCTAGATGAATCGATGACGCCGGCTTCGATCGGTTCACGCAAACGTTCTGCCAGGACGGGCGCTCCGGCCACTTTCACTCCTCTTGCAGATTCGTAGAGCGGCATGAACCGCTGTCGGTACTGCTCGCGAATGTACGTCGTCGTCAGCTCCGAGGCGTCCCTCCGCGTGGGTTTCGAGAACCGCCGTTGGTCCTCTGGACGGATCAGCCGTCCTCGAGGCGCGAGCCCGGCCTCGATGCCTTTGTCATAGACCCGAGCGACCGTTCTTCCAGCGCTCGACTTCATCAGGACGCTCTCGATGGCCCGCTTCGCTCGATAAGTCATCAGCTTTCCCCGCGGCAGGGATAGCGCGGCGACGCCGGAGAGGATCGCGAGGCCCTCTGTAGGCGAATCTGTAACCAGATCGACGCTGGCATCAACACGTCGCACTCCGGCTCGGGAGGAGCGGGCGACAGGGATTCCGAACTCTTGGAGCCGCTCCTCCAACCGTTCAAGCACTCCTGGGAGTGCATCGGGTGATCCGAGCCGCGAACCACCAGGGTGGCCCTCGGCAAAGACGAGACCGGAGTCAGGGAACCAGCCCACGCGATGATCCATGACGTGCCCGGAACGAGCTTCACCCTGCTCCCGCCAGCGACCGCCAACCGTGACATCGCTTTCTCTAGGGAAGATCCGGGCGGCCCGTACCAAGCGGGCGACCAGGTGTCGACCCCGGCTTGAACCACACGTCCTGTTTTCGCGAGAGTCCGCAGATGTGCGATCGCGCGCGGACCCATGCATTCGGGATCGCGCAGGTACCCCGGCAGCTCCGTCCCACCGTTACGTCCGACAAGCTGTCCCGACGTTTCCCGTCGCGCTCCCTCGCGTACCCACTTCCACTCCTGTTCCCGTTGCCGCTCCGCACGCTTCTTTCGCTCTCGGTCTGCCAGTTCGAGCAGCTCATCCAGTGTTGGCTCCGCAGGTGGCTCCAACGCCGGCTTGAAGTCGCGCGGCGGCCTCACGCGCCCGCCTCTCCATCGCCGCCTTGGCTCCCAAACTGGGCGGCTGCGGCTCCGTCATGGCTCCGAAACGCAAGTCGATGCCTCGAAATCGTCCGTCTACTCGGGTCGCGCCAAGTCGCGCTCTGCCCTCGCCGCGCCTGGCGAATGTCCCGTCCTGACTGGCCGTTGCGTCGTCTGTCGCGACGATGCGAGCCATGCCGGAGGAGGGACTCGAACCCCCGACACGCGGATTATGATTCCGCTGCTCTAACCGACTGAGCTACTCCGGCGAGGGACCGCCAGTGTAGAGAGCGCTGCACACGCGCGACCCGGCCGCCGAGCATGCATTTGGGGCGCATCCGCCGCCTGAAATTCGAGTCTTGACGGGTTGTGCATGCCATACGTGCAGAACCCGTCAAGGTCAGGTTGCGGGCATGGCCGTGCGCGTCATCCACGTCGCCGGAAGCGCGAGCGTGGGCGAGCGCGCAGGATGCATGCTCAACGCCCCAAAGCACGTCCGGATGCCGGGCCTTGGGGACTTGAGCATTCCATGTGTGCTCAATCCCCCAAGGCTCGACTGAGAAGTGAACGTTGGGAGATCGAGCATGCTCGCCCGCGCCCCTCGCCCGGCCGACCGCCCCCACGGCCGCCCCGGCCGACCGCCCCCACGGCCGCCACCCCCCACGGCCGCCCCGGCCGACCGCCCCCCGGCCGACCGCCCCCCGGCCGACCGCCCCCGGCCACCGCCCCCCGACTGCCCCGGCCGACCCGGCCGCCCCGGCCGCCCGCCCCCCGGCCGCCCCGCCGCCCCCCGGCCGCCCGCCCCCCGCCGAAGGACGACCACCCCCGCACCACACCCCCAAACCCAATCCCCGGCATATCATCACCACCCCATGCCGGACCTTCAGCCCGCCGTGAGCACCGTGATTCGCAGGTGCCTGGGCGTCGCACAGGGCGAGGAGGTGCTGGTGATCGTCGACCCGGGGACGCGGCCCATCGGCGAGGCGCTCCGTGACGAAGCGGGGAGCGTCGGCGCCGATGCTGTGCTGGCAATCATGGACCCGCGTCAGAACGACGGCAGCGAGCCGCCGCGGACGCTAGCCGCAGCGATGGCCGCCTGCGACGTGCTTATCGCGCCCACGTCGAAGTCGCTCAGCCACACGACGGCGCGCAAGCGGGCGTCCGAGGCAGGCGTGCGCGGCGCGACGATGCCGGGCGTCACCGACGACATGCTCGCGCGGGTCATGGCCGTCGACTTCGACACGATGCGGGCCCGCTCCCAGGCCGTCGCGAAGCTGCTCGATGATGGCGCCGCCGCGCGTGTCACGTGCCCGCACGGGTCGGATCTGTCGCTCGATCTGAGCGGCCGGCAGGGCATCTCCGACGACGGCGACCTCACGGAGCGCGGCGCGTTCGGCAACCTGCCCTGCGGCGAGGGCTTCATCTCGCCGCTGGGCGGCGAGGGCCGGCTCGTGGCCAGCAGCCTCGGTCCGCTCGGGATCAGCTCGGAGCCGGCAATCCTCACGGTGAAGGGGGGACGGATCGTGGACGCCGAGAGCGGCCTCGGCCCGCAGTACATCGAGCTGCTCCGCGGCGAGGGCGAGCTGGCCACGAATCTGGCGGAGCTCGGCGTAGGCACCAATGACCGGGCGACGCTGACCGGCAACGTCCTGGAGGACGAGAAAATCCTTGGCACGGTCCACGTCGCCTTCGGAGCCAGCGCCGGGATCGGCGGCACCGTCTCGGTTCCCATCCACTTGGACGTGGTCGTGACCGACGCGAGCCTCGAGATCGACGGCCGCGTCGTGCTCGACGCCGGCACATGGGTGCTGGACAGCGGCATCTCGCCGCTCGCTGCCGCGTGAGCACGCTGCTGGCGGTCCCGAACGTCTCGGAGGGACGGGATCGAACCGCGATCGACGCCATCGCAGCGGCCTTCGATGCACGGATGCTCGACGTCCATTCCGACCCCGACCACAACCGCAGCGTGTACACGCTCGCCGGAGCGCCCGGTGAGCTGGCAAACGCCGTGCTGGCCGGGGCGCAGGCCGCGCTCGAGCGGATCGACCTGAGCACACACGCCGGACTGCATCCCCGAGTTGGGGCGCTCGACGTGGCTCCGATCGTCTACGTCGACGAGACAATGCGGGGAGCCGCGTGTGCGGAGGCGCTGGTGCTGGGCGACCGGCTCGGGGCCGAGCTGGGGTTGCCCGTGTTCCTGTACGGAGAGCTGGCCGGGGGCCGGAGCAGGGCCGAGCTGAGACGCGGTGGCGCAGAGGAGCTCGGGCGACGACTTCAGTCAGGTGAGCTGCGGCCGGATTTCGGACCGGTCCGCCTTCACCCCCGCGGCGGTGCCGTCCTCGTCGCCGCCCGGCCGCCGCTGGTGGCGTTCAACGTCGAGCTGGAGCCGCCGGCCGGTGCCGATGAGGCGCGGCAGATCGCGATTGCGATCCGCGAGGGCGGCTCGGATGGTCTGGTCGGTGTGCGGGCAATCGGCTTGCGGCTCGAGCAGAGCGGGCTGGCGCAGGTATCGATGAACGTCGAGGATCCGGGTCCGGGACGGCTCGCCGAGGTCGTTTCGGCAATCCAACGGCGCCAACCGATTGCGGAGGCCGAGCTCGTGGGACTAGCTCCGCGAAAAGCCTTCGACGGGTTCCCGGAAGGGATCCGCGTGCGCAACCGGAAACTGCTCGAGGACGCACTCGCGGGCGCGACCCGCGAACCCTCTCAGTAGGCGTCTAAAGTCTCTCCCCGGATGGCACAGACCAAGCGAAAGCGCCGCACCAAGCACCGGGGAACCGCGGCCGGAACGATCGAGTCCCGGGGTCGCACCGGGCGCCCGCCGACGGCAGAGGAGCGCAAGAAGCAGTCGCGCATGGATGCTCGGGAACGGCGATTGAACACGCCGCCGACCTGGCGCAGCTCGATGACCCGCGCCGGGTTCGCGGCGGGGATCATGTTCGTCTTCCTGGCCCTCACGACCAAGGGTCACAACGTGGCCGCCGCGGCGATCTTCGCCGTTGTCGCGCTCGCGCTCTACGTGCCCGCCGGCTACTACCTGGAGCTGATCCTGTTCCGCCGCCGGCAGAAGAAGCGGGCGGCCGCCCAGACGCGGCCGGGCAGATGAGGCGCGGCTGATGATCGACGTCCGCATGTTCACCGTCGGGCCGGTGCAGGAGAACTGCTTCATCGTGCGGGCGAAGGATTCCGACCGGGCGGTGATCGTCGATCCGGGCGACGAAGCCGATCGGATCCTCGCCGCGGTGCAAGCGCTGGAGATCGAGAAGGTCGAGGCGATCCTGCTCACGCACACCCACTTCGATCACATCGGCGCTGTGGCTCCGGTGGCCAGGTCCACCGGCGCGCCCGTGTACTGCCCGGAGCGCGAGACGCAGGTCCTGGCCAACATCATGGATTACGTGCCCTGGCCGGGCTTCGGTCCGTTCGAGAGCTACGAAGCCGACCAGACCCTGGCCGGCGGCGAGACGCTGGAGCTCGCCGGGCTCACCCTCGAGGTGATCTTCACTCCGGGCCACAGCCCCGGGCATCTGACCTACGCCATCCAGGGCGAGAACGCGCTCTTCTCCGGTGACGTCCTGTTCCAGGGCTCCGTGGGCCGGGTCGACCTGCCGGGCGGGGACTGGCCGACGCTGCTGCGCTCGATCGAGTCGCTGGTCGACCGCTTCGCCCCCGAGGCGACGGTCTATCCCGGCCACATGGGGATCACGACGCTCGGGCGCGAGCGGGCCACGAACCCGTTCCTGCGCGAGCTCGCGGCAGAGCCTTCGCCGTCGCCTTCGCCGAACCTGTGATCCAGGCGCCCAAGGGCACGTTCGACGTGCTGCCCGACGACGCTGCGCGCCGCGAGGTCCTGGAGTCGCAGGTCAAGAAGGTCCTCGGAGCGGCCGGCTTCCGGCGCATCGAGACGCCGGCGATGGAGTCGACCGAGGTGTTCGCGCGCGGGGTGGGGGAGGCCACCGACATCGTGCAAAAGGAGATGTACACGTTCGACGACGGGGGCGGGCGGTCGCTGACGCTCCGCCCGGAGGGAACCGCCCCGGTCTGCCGCGCCTACATCGAGCACGGGATGCACAAGCTGCCTCAGCCGGTGAAGCTCTGGTACCTGTCGAGTTTCTTCCGCAGCGAGGCGCCTCAGCGCGGCCGCTATCGCCAGTTCTGGCAGGTCGGTGCCGAGGTGATCGGGTCCGAAGCGCCGGAGACCGACGCCGAGCTGATCGTGCTCCTGGCCGATCTGCTCGAGGGGCTCGGCGTGCGCGAGGTCACGCTCAAGCTCTCGAGCCTCGGCTCCCCGGAGACGCGGTCGGACTACCGCGAGGAGCTGAAGGCCTACCTCCGCGTGCACGAGGCCGAGCTGGCGCCCGAAGCGCGCAGCCGGATCGAGATCAACCCGATGCGCGCCTTCGACGCCGGCGACCCGCGGACCCGCGAGGTCATGGCCGGCGCCCCTAAGCTGCTCGACCGCCTCGCCCCGGAGGACGAAGCGCACTTCACCGCGGTGCGGAGCCTTCTGGACGACGCCGGGCTGCGCTACGAGCTCGACCCGACGCTGGTGCGCGGGCTCGACTACTACACGCGGACGCTGTTCGAGTTCTCGAGCGCGGCTCTCGGCGCCCAGTCGGGCGTCGCCGGCGGAGGACGCTACGACCGTCTGATCGAGCAGCTCGACGGCCCGCCGACCCCGGCCAGCGGGTGGGCAGCCGGCGTGGAGCGCATGCTTCTCGCCGCGCCCGACCTTCCGGTCGCGCCCGAACTCGTCGACCTGTTCGTGGCCGTAGGCAGCGGCCACATGCGCGAGCGGGCCTGGCGTTTAGCCCACGACGCGCGGCGCGCCGGCCTGCAGGCGCAGGCCGAGCTGACGGACCGCTCGCTCAAGGGCCAGCTCCGCCACGCCGACCGGCTCGAGGCGCGCTACGTCGCGATCGTCGATTCGGCCACCCATGCCAGTCTCAAGGACATGCAGTCAGGCGAGCAGCGCCAGCTCGAGCTCCAGAACGTGATCCCGACGATCCTGCGCGGCAGCCGGCTGGCATGAGGGCGCCGCGGCCGAACAGCTATCGCGATGCCTGGTGCGGGCAGCTCGGGCCCGAGCGGTCAGGGACCGAAGCCCGCGTCGCGGGATGGGTGCACCGGCGCCGCGACCACGGGGGGCTGATCTTCATCGACCTGCGCGACCGCTCGGGGATCGTGCAGCTCGTCTTCCATCCCGAGTCCGCGCCCGAGGCCCACCGGCAGGCGCACGGGCTGCGCTCCGAGGACGTGATCGCCGTCGCGGGCCCGATCGCACGTCGCGCACCGGAGAACGTCAACCCGACGCTGGCCACGGGGGAGATCGAGCTCTCGGTCCAGGAGCTCCGGATCCTGGCCGACGCGCAGACGCCACCGTTCCCGCTCGACGAGGACGTCCCGGTTGATGAGAACCTACGACTGAAGCACCGCGCGCTCGACCTGCGGCGCGCCCCGATGCAGGAGGCGCTGGCGCTGCGCCATCGAGTTATCGCGACGATTCGCGAGGTCCTCGACGACCGCGACTTCCTCGAGGTGGAGACGCCGTTCCTCACGCGCTCCACGCCGGAGGGGGCGCGTGACTTCCTCGTTCCCGCACGGACCCAGCCGGGCTCGTTCTACGCACTGCCCCAATCACCGCAGCTGTTCAAGCAGCTGCTGATGGTCGGCGGCCTTGAGCGCTACTTCCAGATCGTCCGCTGCTTCCGTGACGAGGATTCCCGGGCTGATCGCCTGCCCGAGTTCACCCAGCTCGACCTGGAGATGTCCTTCGTCGAGGAGGAGGACGTGATCGACTGCATGGAGGCGGTGATGGGCGCCGTGTTCGAGCGCGAGAGCTTCGACGTCGCCCCGCCGCCGTGGCCGCGGATGACGTTCGCCGAGGCGGTTGGCCGGTTTGGGTCCGATCGCCCCGACACGCGCTTCGGTCTCGAGCTCAAGGATCTCGGTGAGGCGGTCTTCGGCTCGGAGTTCAAGGTCTTCTCGACCGCGCTGAACGACGGCGGCGTCGTGCGCGGCATCAATGCCGGCGCCCGCGAGCTTGCCCGCTCCGAGCTCGACACGCTGACCGAGCTGGCCAAGCAGCATGGCGCGGGCGGGCTCGTGTGGGCCTACGTCCAGGACGACGGGTGGCGCTCCCCGATCGCCAAGTTCCTGAGCGAGGGTGAGATCGAGGCCGTGAACCGGCACCTCGAGGCCTCGCCCGGAGATCTGCTGCTGCTCGTCGCCGACCGCGCCGCGACGGCCGGCCAGGCTCTGGGCGCGTTGCGCCTGGAGCTGGCTCGCCGCTTCGACCTCGTTCCCGCGGGTCGCCACGACATCCTGTGGGTGGTCGAGTTCCCGATGTTCCTCTGGCAGGAGGAAGAACAGCGTTGGGAGGCCGAGCACCATCCGTTCACCGCCCCGAGCGGTGATTTGAACGACCCCGCGCATCTGCTCTCCCGCTCCTACGACCTCGTTCTGGACGGAAACGAGATCGGCGGGGGCTCGATCCGTAGCCACCGCAGGGACGTCCAGGAGCGGGTCTTCGAGCTGATCGGGATGGACGAGCAGGAGGCCAATGCGCGGTTTGGCTTCCTCCTCGATGCGCTGCGCTACGGGGCGCCCCCGCACGGCGGGATCGCGATGGGCATCGACCGGATCGTGGCCCTGATCGGGGGACGGGACAACATCCGGGAGGTGATCGCCTTCCCCAAGTCGACCAGCGGCGCCGACCCGCTGACCGGGGCGCCGGCCGCAGTCGAGCCCGCACAGCTGCGTGAGTTGGGCCTTCGGCTGGTCTAAAAGCTGACCTGCCCGCTTATGTGATCTGCCGCCGCTGCCGAATATGGCGGTGATGGACAACGTCTCACGACCGCTCATCGCCGTGCTCCTGGCAACCGTGGCGGTGTTCGCGCTGTGGCTCCTGGCGCTCAAGCCGGGCGGGTCCTCCAGCGGCGGCTCCGGCTCCAAGGGCAGCTCCTCCTACCAGGCGGCGATCGCCAAGGCGCGCCAGACCGTGGCCCAGTCGAGCACGACCGCACCGGCTCAGGGCGTCATCCCCGGCTCCACCGGCTCCACGGCACAGACTTCGGCGGCGAGCACAAGCACGGCCGGCGCACAGTCATCGGCCACGACGACCGCGACTGTGTCGGGCGCTCAGAGCGCGTCGGCATCCCATTCCCCGGCGGCGACCCGCCAGCGCATGGACGTGGTCAGCCGGGCTCTCAGCCGGCACAAGGTCGTGGCGCTGCTGTTCTACAACCCGGCTGCGGCCGACGACCGCGCGGTCAAGCACGAGCTCTCAGCCATCCCGGCGCGCCGTGGCCGAGTCGTCAAGCTCGCGGTGCCGCTCAGTGAGGTCGGCCGCTACCCCGTGGTCACGACCCAGGTGCCGGTCAACCTATCGCCGACGCTCGTGCTGATCGACGCCCGCAAGCAGGCGGGGACGATCGTTGGCTTCGCCGACAGCTTCGAGATCGCCGAGAGGGTCGACCAGGCGCTGGCCGTGAGGTCTTTCCAGCTCCCGAAGATGCGGGGCTGAAACGGGCTGGGCCGTATCCTCGGCCCGTGGACGCACTCGCCTTCGAGCATCATCTGACCTCGCCGCAGGGCCTGCAGCGGCTCCCGGCCGACGGCTACGCCGTCGAGGCGGGCGGCGGAACGTGCTGCGACCGGATCCGCTTCGCGGTCAGCGTCGACTGTGACCGTGTCCGCGAGGCCGGCTTCGAGGCGTGGGGCTGCGGCGCCGCCACGGCGGCGGCCAGTGCGGCGGTGACCCTGGTCCGTGGCCGGCCGCTGCTCGAGGCCGCACGCGTCGGGCCCCTGCAGATCTCGGCCGAGCTCGGCGGCCTCAGTGCGGCGAAGCTCCACGCCGCTGAACTCGCGGCTGATGCGCTCGCGCGGTCGCTCGGCGCCGCGGCGCGCCGCGGGGGCACGCTGAGCGCACCGGCCGGCGGCCGCGTCCTCGTCGCCATGAGCGGCGGCGTCGACAGTGCCGTTGCCGCGCTTCGCTGCGCCGAAGCGGGCGAGACCGTGGCGGTGACGCTCGAGCTGTGGGCCGACCCCGAGAACGACGGCCAGCGCAGCTGCTGCTCGGCGTCGGCCGTTGCGCAGGCCCGAGCCCTGGCTCATTCGATGGGGCTCCCGCACTTCACGGTCGACCTGCGCGACGAGTTTCGCGCCGGAGTTGTCGAACCGTTCATCGCCGGCTACGCGGCGGGCGAGACCCCGAACCCGTGCGTCGGCTGCAACGGCCACGTTCGCCTCGACGCGATGCTCCAGCTGGCCGAGCGGCTGGGGTGCGAGGGCCTGGCCACGGGCCATTACGCCCGGGTCGCCGAGCTCGGTCACGAACGCGGTCCGCTCTTGCGGGCCGCCGCCGACGCGGCCAAGGATCAGACATACATGCTGGCCGCGCTCGCGCCGGAGTCGCTCGCCCGCATGCGCTTTCCGCTCGGCGAGCTGACCAAGCCGAAGGTCAGGGAGATCGCGCGACGCGCCAACCTCCCCGTCGCGAGCAAGGCCGACTCACAGGACCTGTGCTTCCTGGCCGGGACGACGCGCGAGCGCTTCCTCGCGCGCCACGGAGACCTTCGGCGCGCTCCCGGGACGATCGTCGACGAGGCCGGCAACGTGCTCGGCCGTCACGACGGGCACCATCGCTTCACCGTCGGTCAGCGACGCGGGCTCGGGATCGGGTCTGCGGCGCCCCTCTACGTGCTCGACAAGGACCACGCCAGCGGGCGGGTGACCGTCGGCTCGCGCGAGGCGCTGAGTACGGATCGGGTGCGAATCCGCTCGGCCCAGCTTCATCGCGAGGGCGCGCGTGTGAACCGGGTCAAGCTCCGCTACCGCTCCCGCGCTCTGAGCGCGAGCCTCCCCGGCGATCCGCCCGCGGGCCGGCATTCGACGCTCTCGATCGACCTCGATGATTCCGTCGACGGGGCCGCCCCCGGCCAGCTGGCCTGTCTGATGGACGGCGAGCTCGTCGTCGGATGGGGCACGATCGACCGGGCGGCGGCCAAAGGGCGAGATTAGACTCGCGCGAGCATGAGCACGCGGGGCGGCCTCATCGGCGCGGGCGGCGTGCTGCTGCTTCTCCTCGCCACCGGGATTCTGGTCGCGGTCCAGGGCGGGAGCCACGGGTCGGCGGAAGCCGCAACCCCCGAGATCCTCACCAACACCCTGGTCAAGCGCATCGCCGGCGGCGGCGACCCGGCGCACGGCGGCCGAGGCGTCGTTCTCGTCGCCCACGGCTCCTGGTGCTGGTTCGGCGACCCCCGCGCGGTGCATGTCGGCGGCCGCGGCGGGCCGACGTTCATGGGCTGGATCGGGTGGCACGGCCAGATCACGGTTGCCCGCTACGACCCGCGTACCGGGTCCATCCGCAGTCACGTGATCGGCCGGCTGGCCGTCGATGATCACGGCAGTCCCTCGATCCTCGTCGAGCCCAGCGGCCGCCTGACCGTGTTCTGGTCAGGCCACGGCGGCCCGACGATGAACTACCGGACGACGCGGCGAGCGGGCGACATCTCGGCCTGGGGGCCGCTGCACCGCGTGCACTCGCAGCTGAGGGGCCCCAAGGGCTTCACGTATCCCAACCCCGTCCTGCTGGAGGCCGAGCACGAGAGCGTGTACCTGTTCTGGCGTGGCTCGGACTGGAGCCAGGATTTCGCCGTCCGCAGCAGCCGAGGGCGGTGGGGTCCGGCGCACAGGCTCATCTCGGTGACCGGTCAGCGGCCGTACGTGAAGGTCGCCTCGGACGGCCGCGCGACGATCGCGCTGGCCTTCACTGACGGGCACCCACGAGGGGTGGTGACGAGCGTCTACTACGCCGCCTACCGGCACGGGGTGCTTTGGGGAGCGGGTGGCCGCAGGATCGCGGCCACCGATGGCGTCCCGATCTCGCCCAGTCAGGCCGACGTCGTCTACGACGCCCGGCGCACGGGCATCCGCGCCTGGGTCTGGGACGTCGCGCTCGATCGGCAAGGACGGCCCGTGATCGTGTACGCCACGTTCCCGACCCTGCGCCACCACGTGTACTGGTACGCGGCCTGGGACGGTCACCGGTGGATCTCGCACCGGCTGACCGAAGCCGGACCCTCGATCAGCCCGCGCACGATCGAGCAGGAGTACTCGGCCGGGATTGCGCTCGACCACTCCGACCCCTCCGTCGTCTACCTCTCGCGCAAAGTTGGCAGGTGGTTCGAGATCGAGCGCTGGCACACGCGGGACGGCGGCTACTCATGGCAGTACTCGACCGTCGTGCGGACCCCCGGTGCGGATGACGTCCGCCCGATCGTCCCGCGCGGCAGCGACGGCGGCCCGATGGGATTGCTCTGGCTGCACGGGCCGTATCGGGGCTACAAGAAGTACCGGACGTCGATCGCCTACGCGCGGTGAACCGCGGCAGCCCGCGCCTACACTGCGGCCCTAGATGACCTCCGACGAGATCCGGCGGACCTTCCTCGAGTTCTTCGAGCAGCGCGACCACCGCCGCCTGCCCTCCGCTTCGCTCATCCCGGCCGAGCACGACCCGTCGGCGCTGTTCACGGTCGCGGGAATGCACCCGCTGAAGCCCTACTTCGCCGGAACCGAGCGCCCGCCTCACCCGCGGGTGACGACGTGCCAGAAGACGTTCCGCACCGCCGACATCGAGATCATTGGCACCACCACCCGTCACCTCACGTTCTTCGAGATGCTGGGGAACTTCTCGTTCGGTGACTACTTCAAGCAAGAAGCCGCGCGGTACGCCTGGGAGCTTTCCACGGAGGGCTTCGGCTTCGCCGAGGAGGAGATCTGGATCACGGTGTTCGGCGGCGACGAGGAGCTGGGCCTGGGGCCCGACGAGGAGGCGATCGATGCCTGGCTAGAGGTCGGCGTCCCGCGCGAGCGGATCGTCGAGTGCCCGCGGTCCGAGAACTTCTGGCAGGTCGGCCCGGTGGGCCCCTGTGGCCCCTGCTCGGAGCTCTACCTCGACCGCGGCCTAGAGCACGGTGCCCCGGACGACCTCCCCGGCCAGGAGAACGAGCGCTTCCTCGAGTACTGGAACCTCGTGTTCATGCAGTTCGACCAGGACCCGCCCGGGACGCTGACGCCGCTGCCGGCCAAGAACATCGACACCGGACTCGGCCTCAACCGGCTGGCGGTCGTCCTCCAGCAGCAGCCCTCGGTGTTCGAGACCGACCAGTTCGCCCCGCTGATCGCGCTGGGAGAGGAGCTCTCGGGCCGCCGTTACGGCCAGGACTTCGACGCCGACCGGGCCCTGCGGATCCTGGCCGACCACGGCCGCTCTATGACGTTCCTGCTCGCCGACGGGGTCGTGCCCTCAAACGAGGATCGCGGCTACGTGCTGCGGCGGATCATGCGCCGCGCCATCCGCGAGGGCCGCACCCTCGGGCTGGACTCCGGCTTCCTGGGCCGCTACGCAGCCGTCGTGACCGACGTGATGGGCTCTGAGTATCCCGAGCTGGCCCAGCGTCAGGACGACGTCCGCAAGTGGCTGGGCGCCGAGGAGGAGGGCTTCGGGCGAACGCTCGAGCAGGGCACGCGGCTTCTCGACGACCTGATCGCCCGCGCCCGCGAGCAAGGCGCGGAGGGGATCAGCGGTGAGGACGCGTTTCGCCTGCACGACACCTATGGGTTCCCGATCGATCTGACGCGCGAGATCGTCGCCGAGCACGACCTCGGCGTCGACGAGGAAGGGTTCGAGGCCAACATGAACGAGCAGCGCGAGCGAGCGCGCGCCCGCTCGGGTCGCGACCGCGGCCGCGAGGCGCTGCGTGAGAGGGCGCAGGCGCTCGCCGCCGGCGCGGGCTTTCAGACCGACTTCGTCGGATACGAGGCCACGGAGCGCGATACGACCGTCGGCGCCCTGGAGGCCGATGAAGGCCGCGTGTTGGTGAAGCTCGTCGAGTCGCCGTTCTACGCCACCGGCGGGGGTCAGGTGGCCGACGTCGGCTACGTGGAATGCGCTGACGGCGACTGCCGCGCGCGCGTCGAGGACGTGCTGCGCCTTGGCGACGATCAGGTCGTGGCGCTGGCGCCCGAGCGGGGCGAGCTTCGGTCCGGCGAGCGCGTCCGGGCGCATGTCGACCCGGCCGCCCGTCACGCCACGGCTTGCAACCACACGGCGACGCATCTCCTGCACGCGGCGCTTCGGGCCACGCTGGGCAGCCACGTTCACCAGGCCGGGTCGTATGTCGGCCCGGACAAGCTGCGCTTCGACTTCACGCACGGCAGCGCGCTGTCCGAGCCGGAGCTGCACGCGATCGAGGAGCAGGTCAACGAATGGATCGTGGCCAACCAGGCCGTGCGTGCCTTGACCACCACACTGGACGAGGCCAAGCGCCTGGGGGCGATGGCGCTGTTCGGGGAGAAGTACGGCGACGTGGTGCGCATGGTCGAGGTCGGCGACGGCTCGTTCTCACGCGAGCTGTGCGGTGGCACGCACGTCCGCGCCACGTCCGAGATCGGGCTCTTCAAGCTCTCCAGCGAGAGCTCGAGTGCGGCCAACGTGCGCCGCATCGAGGCGCTGACCGGTCCGGCTGCGATCGACCTCGTGCGCGCACACGACCGGGCATTGAGCGAGGCGGGACGTCTGCTGCGGGTCCCGCCCGAGCGGGTCCCGGAGGCGGCCGCCGAGCTCCGGGGCCGCGTACGCGAGCTCGAGCGCGGCAGCCAGCCCGGCCAGAAGGCAGCGACCGTCGACGTAGAGCAGCTGGCCGCCGCCGCCGCCGAGCTCGACGGCGCGCGGATCCTGGCCACGACGGTGTCGGGCGTCGACGGCAAGACGCTGCTCCAGCTCGCCGACCGGCTGAAGGCGAAGCTCGGGGAGGCCGCCATCGTGCTGGGCACCGCCGGCGAGGGTCGCGTGGAGCTCGTGGCCAGCGTTGCGCCCGGGCTCGTGCCGCGAGGCGTGCGCGCGGGGGAGATTGTGAAGGTGGCGGCCGCCGAGGTGGGGGGCGGTGGGGGAGGCAGAGACACGCTGGCCCGGGCCGGCGGCCGCGACCCCCAGCGCCTCCCCGACGCGATCGAGGCGGCCCGGCGGGCGATCGAGGCGGCGCTGGCTAGCCAGTGACCGCCCGGCGTCGACATGGCGCGCCCCGGGACGCCACGCGCCGGAGAAGCCATTAAGGTCATGCGGGTGCTGGCGCTCGACTACGGCAGCGCACGGTGCGGTTGTGCGGTGAGCGATCCCACCGGCGTGCTGGCGACCCCGATCGAGCCGGTGACGGCGCCGCGGTCCCGCCGCGGGCTGGCCCGTCTGCGGACGTTGGTGGAGGAGCTCGGCGCCGAACGCGTCGTGGTCGGTCTTCCGCTCTCGCTGTCGGGCCGCGACAGTGCCCAGACGGCGGAGACGCGCGAGTTCGCCCGGCTCCTCGGCCGCGAGGTCCGGGTGCCCGTCGAGCTGCACGACGAGCGCTTCACGACGCGGCTCGCGGAGCGTATGGGTGGGCAGGCGAACGAGGACTCACGCGCCGCCGCCCACCTGCTCGAGAGCTGGCTGGCCAGGAGCCGCGCGTGACCGAGCAGGAACGCACGGCGGGGGAGCGTGAGGCTGCGCGGGTGGCCCGCGAGCATCGTCGCGCCGGACTCGAGCAGGATCTCGAGCGCCCGGCGGGGACCAAGCGCGTTCCGCGCGTAGCGGTGGACGGCGCCCGCCGCCCGCCGCGGCCCCGGTCTGAGGCTCCGCGGCGTCCGCGCAGCCCGGCGCCACATAGGCGCGCTCCCAGACCACGTTCCCGGTTGCGCCGGGGGCTCGCGCTCCTGGCGCTGGTCCTGGCCGCCGTCCTCATCTGGTTCTGCATCGAGCTGTTTCAGCCCTTCCACGGCTCGGGCCACGGCAACGTCACCGTGACGATCCCCGCGCACTCGAGCGCCGGTCAGATCGGCGACCTGCTCGAGCGCGACGGGGTGATCGACTCGAGCTTCTTCTTCGGCGTCCGCGCCGCGCTCTCCGGCGACCGCGGAAATCTGCGCGCGGGGACCTACCACCTGCAGCTCAGCATGAGCTACGGCGCGGTGCTCAGCCGGCTCACCACGCCACCGAAGCCGGCCAAGGTCTCAGAGCTGACCATCATCGAAGGCCGCCGCCGGTCCGAGATCGCCGCGCTCCTGCACGCCCAGGGTGTGCGTGGCAGCTACCTCGCGGCGACCCGCCGCTCGCGGTTGATCAACCCGGCGGCCTACGGCGCTCCGCGTGGCATGTCCTCGCTGGAGGGATTCCTGTTCCCCTCCACCTATCAGCTGCGCGATCCGATCAGCGTGAACGCGTTGGTGGCCGATCAGCTCCAGACGTTCAAGCAGAAGTTCTCGCAGGTCGACCTCTCCTATGCCCGGCGCCACCACCTGACCCCTTATGACGTGCTCACGATCGCCTCGATGGTCCAGGGGGAGGCCCAGACCCCGCGCGACCTCGCACTCGTGGCTTCGGTGATCTACAACCGCCTGGCTGCCGGCATGCCGCTGCAGATCGACGCCACGACGCGCTACGCCACGGGCAACTTCTCCGGCCCGCTGACCGTCTCGCAGCTGAACTCGCGCTCGCCCTACAACACACGCGTGCATCCCGGGTTGCCGCCGGGCCCGATCGACAGTCCCGGCCTCGCCGCCCTCCAGGCCGCTGCGCACCCGGCGCGCAGCAACTACCTGTACTTCGTCGTGAAGCCGTGCGGCAACGGGGCCGAGGTCTTTGCCTCCAGCTACGCGCAGTTTCTGCACGCGGCCCAGCAGTACCAGAGCGCGCGGGCGGCCCGCGGCGGTCGCTCGCCGACGCACTGCTGAGAGCCGGCGCGTGATGAGACGCAACCGGCTCGGGGTGCTCGGGTGGCCCGTCGCCCACAGCCGCTCGCCGGCCATGCAGAACGCAGCGCTGCACGCCGTGGGGCTGGGCGACTGGCGCTACCAGCTGCTCCCGGTCCCGCCCCAGTTGCTCGGCGACACCATCCGGGCCTTGGCCGGGGCGGGCTTTCGCGGCGCCAACGTCACGATCCCCCACAAGGAGGCCGTGCTGCGCTTCAGCGACTCCGTCTCGCCCCGGGCACGGGCAATCGGCGCTGCCAACACGCTCGTGTTCGCCGATGGCGGCACAGTGGAGGCCGATAACACCGACGCGCCGGCGCTCGTCGCAGCCCTTCCGGAGCCTCCGGCCGGCAAGACGGCGCTCGTCCTGGGCGCCGGTGGCAGCGCCCGCGCCGCGGTTTGGGCGCTGCTCGACGCGGGGGCCCGCGAGGTCAGGGTGTGGAACCGGACCGAGGCGCGCGCGCAGGAGCTCTGCCGGCAGCTGGGCGGGACTCCGGTCAGTGTGCTCGAGCCCGCGGATCTGCTCGTTCACTGCACGTCCATCGGACTGGACGGCACCGCCTCGATCTTCAAGGCGCTGCCGCTGGAGGCCGATCAATTGACCAGGTACCGGTGCGTGGTTGATCTCGTGTACAGCCAAGGCGAGACAACGCTCGTGGAGGCAGCGCGAGCGCGTTCGATTGCTGCCGTCGACGGCCTTGAGCTGCTGGTCCGCCAGGGAGCCCTGAGCTTCGAGCGCTTCACCGGCCGTGCCGCGCCGGTCGAGCTGATGCGCGACGCCGTACGGGGACGATGAGCGACCGAGTAACCCACCTGCATGCAGTCGAGGAAGCGGCCGAGCCGGAGGAGTCCGGCGCCGCCTCGAACGGGATAACCCCGCCCCGCCGCCGCGGCGGATCGGGGCGCTTCTTGACCGACGTCCTCGTCGAGCTCGGCTACACGAGCCCGGAGCGCGCCGAGCGGGCGGTCGAGGAGGCCCGGGAACGCGGCGTCACACCGGAGAAGATCCTTCTCGAGGACCGTTCGGTCAGCTCCGAGCAGCTTTCGCGCGCGATCGCCGAGCGCTACGGGCTCGACCACCTGGATCTCGCGTCGTTCAAAATCGACATGGCCGCCGCGAACCTCCTGAGCGTGGCCGCGGCCAAGCGCTACGCCGCCGTGCCCGTGGCGTACGTCGACGAGCGCACGCTGCTCCTTGCCATGTCCGATCCGGCCAACGTGCTCGCGATCGACGACATCGCGATGCTCACCCGCTGCGAGGTCAAGCCGGCCGTCGCCTCGGCGCAGGACATCGGCGACCTGATTCAGCGCATGAACCGTTTCGACACCGCCGTGCAGGAGGCCGTCGAGGAGGGCGAGGACGAGGCGGCACCGCTCGAGATCGTCGACCTACGCGAGTCGGCCGACGACGCGCCGGTCATCAAGCTCGTGCAATCCATCATCGCCGAGGCGGCCGAGCGCGGCGCCTCGGACATCCACTTTGAGCCGCAGCCTGCCGACGACGGGCGCTCGGGCGTCGAGATGCGGGTGCGAATGCGCATCGACGGCGTGCTGACCGATGAGGCGACGGTGCCGAAGCGGATGGTGGGCGGCGTGATCTCCCGCATCAAGATCATGAGCGATCTCGACATCTCCGAGCGGCGGGTTCCCCAGGACGGACGCGTCGGGCTCAGGGTCGACGGGCGGCACATCGATGTCCGCGTCGTCACCGTGCCCAGCGTGCACGGCGAGTCGGTCGTCCTGCGCATCCTCGACAAGGACAATGTGACGCTCGAGCTCGAGACCCTCGGCATGCAGCAACACGAGCTCGAGCGCTTCCGCAAGTCCTTCCGGCGCAGCTACGGAGCGGTGCTGGTCACGGGGCCCACGGGCTCGGGTAAGTCGACCACCCTGTACGGCGCGCTGCTCGAGCTCAACACGCCGGAGAAGAACATCATCACGATCGAGGATCCGGTCGAGTATCAGCTCTCAGGCGTCACCCAGGTACAGGTCAACAACAAGGCCGGCCTCACGTTCGCCGGCGGCCTGCGCTCGCTCATGCGCGCCGACCCCGACATCCTGATGGTGGGCGAGATCCGCGACCGCGAGACGGCGCAGATCGGGGTGGAGGGCGCACTGACAGGCCACATGGTGCTCTCGACCCTGCACACCAACGACGCGCCCTCGGCGATCACCCGGCTGATCGAGATGGGCATCGAGCCGTTCCTGGTCGCCTCCGCGGTCGATTGCGTCGTGGCTCAGCGGCTGGCCCGGACGCTGTGTGCACACTGCAAGAAGCGCACGATCATCTCGGCCGAGGTACTGCGCGATCACGGGTTCTCGGCGCAATTCGACATCGAGGCCTACGAGCCGGTGGGGTGCGTGCGCTGCGGCGACATGGGCTATCGGGGCCGTATCGGCCTCTACGAGGTAATGGTCATGTCGGAGGAGATCCGCTCGCTGACACTGCAGCGGAGCGCTGCCAGCCAGATCGCCGAGGTGGCAGTGCGCGAGGGCATGCGCCGCCTGCGCGAGGACGGCCTCGAAAAGGTGAAGTCGGGCGTCACGTCCATGGCCGAAGTAGCGCGCGTAACGGGAACCGGCTGAGCTGCCGATACGGCAATCGATGACTACCGGCTCGACCCGGAACTAGAGAACCTGCCCATGGAGCTTGATTTCGCTGAGATTCTGCTCGAGGTCGTCGACCGCCGAGCCTCGGACCTCCACCTCACGGCGGGCGCCCCGCCGATGGTCCGGGTGCGCGGTCGCCTGACCCCGATGGAGGGCTATCCCGCATTGACCCCGACCGACACGCGGGAGATCGTCTACTCGATCCTGTCCAACGCGCAGCGGCAGAAGCTCGAGAACAACTGGCAGCTGGACTTCGCCTACCAGATTCCGGGTGCCGCGCGGTTCCGCGTCAATGCTTACTTCCAGCGCGCCGCGCTCGGCGCCGCCTTCCGGCTCATCCCGTTCGAGATCACGCCGCTGGAAACGCTCGGGCTGCCGCCCGCGGTGGCCGAGTTCGCGAACAAGCCGCGCGGACTGGTGCTCGTCACCGGCCCGACGGGATCGGGCAAGTCGACCACGCTCGCGTCGCTGATCGACGTGATCAACGAGAACCGCGAAGAGCACATCATGACGATCGAGGACCCGATCGAGTTCCTGCACCAGCACAAGAAGTGCATCGTCAACCAGCGCGAGCTGGGCGCCGACGCCATGAGCTTCGCCGACGCCCTGAAGGCGGCCCTGCGCCAGGACCCCGACGTCATCCTCGTGGGCGAGATGCGCGATGTCGAGACGATCGGCACGGCGATCACCGCGGCCGAGACCGGCCACCTCGTGTTCGCGACCCTGCACACGCAGGACACCCCGCAGACGATCGACCGCATCATCGACGTCTTCCCCTCGGCTCAGCAGGGCCAGATCCGTGCTCAGCTATCGGTGGCCCTGCAGGGGATCATGACTCAGACCCTGCTGCCCACGGCGGATGGTGCCGGCCGCTGCGCGGCAGCCGAGGTGCTCGTCCCGACCCCGGCCGTCCGCAACCTGATCCGGGAGGCCAAGAGCCACCAGATCTACTCCGTGCTGCAGACCGGCGGTGCCCACGGCATGCAGACGATGGATGCCGCGCTGGCGCAGCTCGTCCGCGCCGGAAAGATCACCCGTCAGCTCGCCGAGTCCCGGGCCCATTCGGTGGAGGAGCTCCGGCGGTTGCTCGGCGGCTCGATGGGCGAGACGAAGCTCGCCGCCTGACGATGTCCACCTACGTCTTCAAGGCGATGGACCTGGCGGGCGTACCGGCCCGCGGCGAGGTCGAAGCCGTCTCCAAGCAGGCCGTCGCCGACCAGCTCAAGGAACGCGGGCTGATCGTCATCGAGATCGGCAGCAAGTACAAGTCCAAGGAGCTGAACGTCGAGTTGTTCGCGCGCGTCAAGCCGAACGACCTCGCGATCGCCACGCGCCAGCTCTCGACGATGGTCTCCTCGGGCATGACGATCCTGCGCGCGCTGCATGTGCTCGAGCAGCAGACCGATTCGAATCTGCTCAAGGAGACACTGGCTGCCGCGCGCCACGACGTGGAGGCGGGCCTGCTGCTCTCGGACGCGCTCGAGCGTCACCCCAAGGTGTTCTCGCCCCTTTACGTGGCCATGGTCCGCGCGGGAGAGAGCGGCGGCGTCCTCGAGGAATCGCTGCTTCGGACCGCCGACCAGCTCGAAAAGGACGCGTCGCTGCGGCGCCAGGTGCGCTCGGCCACGATCTATCCCTCGCTGGTCATCACGTTTGCGCTGATCGTGATGCTCGCCCTGGTCGCGTTCCTGATCCCGGTGTTCGAGAACGTGTTCAAGCAGTTCGGCGGCCACCTGCCGACGCTGACCCAGTTCATGGTGGGCATGTCGCATGCGGTCAACAACGATTGGTACGTCCTGATCAGCGTGGTGGTCGGCCTGATCTTCTCGTTCCTGCGCTTCAAGCGCTCGAAGTGGGGGCGGCCACGCTGGGACGCGTTCAAGCTGCGCATCCCGATGAAGATCGGCGACGTGGTGCAGAAGGTGGCGATCGCGCGCTGGTCGCGCACGCTCTCCTCCCTGACCTCGGCCGGGGTGCCGATCATGCAAGCCCTCGACATCACCGGCAAAACGGCCGGCAACGCCGTGCTCGAAGCTGCGATGGTCGACGTGATCACCTCCGTCAAGGGAGGGGGGACCATCTCCGAGCCTTTGCGGTCCGCCAGGGTGTTCCCGCCGATGGTCGGTCACATGGTCGGCGTGGGAGAGGAAACGGGCGCGCTCGACGCGATGCTCTCCAAGGTGGCGGACTTCTATGAGGATGAGGTCGATGCGGCCGTCAAGGCGCTGACCTCCATCCTCGAGCCGGCGATGATCATCCTCGTCGGCGGCATCGTCGGCGTGATCGTGGTCTCGATGTACCTGCCGCTCTTCAACGTCTACAGCCAGATCAAGTAGGCGGGCTTCCCCGCGGCTGGCGATGCGAGCTGCTCGACCGTTGAAGGCGGCAGGGCCCCTGTGCCTGGTGGCGCTCGGTGCCGTGTACGTGGCCTGGCTCGGCTTCCGCCTGGAGACGACGGGCGACTACGCGAGCACGTTCGCACCAGCCATGAACGCGCTTTTGGCCGGCCACCTCGGCGAGTTCTTCAGGACGCTGCCGGACGACGGCGCCGGGGGCTCGATCCTGCTGCGGGCGCCGGGGGCGGCCGTCGGCAAGTTGCTGGGGGGCGGCCAGCTCTCGACGTTCCGCTTCGGGACCCTGGAGTGCGTGCTCGCGCTCGGCATCGTCGGGATCGTCCTGACGCGTGGCCGGGGCGCAGCGACTACGCAGACCGGGCGCTGGCTGGTGATCGGGCTCTGCGTGCTCTCACCCGCGGCGCTCGACGTGGTTCTGTTCGGCCATCCGGAGGAGGCACTCGGGGCGGCGTTGTGCGTCGCGGGCGTCCTCCTCGCAGCGTCCGGACGTCCCGCTCTGGCGGGTCTCGCCGTCGGCCTAGCCGTCATCAACAAGCCCTGGGGCGTGCTCGCGCTCGTCCCGTGCCTGCTCGCCGCCGAACCGGGACGTAGGCGACTGCTTGCGGCCGCGCTCGCGATGGCGGGTGGCTGGTTTGCCGCTGCCTATTTCGCCGCACCGAGCGCCTTCGCGCAGTCGCTCAGCGCACTGTCGGTGGTGGCCCACCCGCAAGAGCTCTGGTGGCCGCTGGCCCACCTGCGAGCCGTCCCCGGGGTTACGCCGGCGTACTTCCTTCCACCGTTTCTCGCCGACCACTCGCGTGAGTTCGCCGTGCTGCTCGCGGTCCCGCTGTCGCTGCCACTGATGCGCCGGTCCGAGCGCCGCGAGTCCGACTGCCTGGCGCTCCTGGCGATGCTGTTCCTGGTTCGCTGCCTGCTGGACCCGTCGAACCACGTCTATTACCACCTCCCGCTCGTGATCGCCATCGTCGCCTGGGAGGCGCGCACGCACTCGGTCCCGCGGTTGGCACCGGCAGCGCTGGCGGCGATCTGGGTCGCCTTCAACGTGAACCTGGGGACCGGCGGCCAGTTCGCGTTCTATCTCTGCGCTGTAGCCGGATCCGCCCTCGTGCTCGCGGACCCGGTGTTGGGATTGCGGCCGCGGATCGCGCAACTGACGCTCGGCGGCGGGCGAGCCGCTTCCGCCGCCTGACCGAGGCCCTCAAGCGGTCGGGCACGCCCGCCGATAGAGGGCAAGTGGCGCGAAAGTTGACAGTCGGGCTGGTGCTCCTCGGCGCGGTGGTGGCGATCACGCTGACCGCACCCGTCGGCGCCGATTATCCCGGCCCTCCGTGCGCGACCTGCGACTACGCCGGGCCGCCGATCGAAGCCCTGGTGCACGGTCATGTGGGGACGTTCTTCCATACCCAGCCCATGATGGGCAGCTTCTCGCTCCTGTTGCGTGCGCCGTTTGCGGCAGCGTCGTATCTGGCGGGGCACACGTTGCGCTCCGAGTATCGGCTCGGGGCGCTGGCCTGTCTGCTCGTGCTCGGTCTGCTCGCATGGGCGTTGACCGGGGTCATGGAGCGGCAAGGGAAGGGCCTCTTCTCCCAGCTCGTCGTGGCCGCGCTGTGCGTAGCCGGTCCGATGACCTTCAAGAGCTTGAGCTGGGGGCACCCCGAGGAGCTGCTGGCGGGCGCGTTGTGCGTTCTGGCGGTGCTGCTGGCGTGGCAGCGCCGAAGCACCGCGGCCGGCGTGGTGCTGGGGCTGTCCCTGGCCACCCGCCCGTGGGCTCTGCTCGTAGTGCTCGTTGTGCTCGCGGTTGCCCAGGAACGCCGGCTGCGACTGGTGCTGGTCGCAGCGGCGACGGCGGCGATCCTGCTCGGCCCCATGCTGGTCGGGGATCCGTCGCGGTTCTGGCACATGGCGCAGGCCGACGGGATTGCCAGCAACACGGTCACGCCTCCGGACATCTGGTGGCAGTACGGGCGTGAGGCCGGCATCCTGATCACGCCCCACGGCGAGGGCACGATGTTCACGGTTCCCGCCTGGGTGTGGGCCGTCGCACGGCCGCTGGTCTTGGGCCTCGGCGTCCTGTTGGCGGGCGGCTATTGGCGGAGCAGGCGCAGCCTCGCCGGGTCTCGCCACGGCCTGACCATGAGCGCCGGCGACCTGTCCACCGCCCTTCATCTCGTGGCGCTGGTGCTGCTGGTGCGGTGCATGTTCGACCCCAACGACTACAGCTACTACCACGCCCCTTTCCTGATCGCGCTGAGCGCCGCCGGAGCAGTCGGATCCGGCCGGCTGCCCTACGCGGCGATCGTGTCCGCAGCCGCCCTCTGGATCTTGAACGCGATCGTCGCCGCGCACCACGGAGGCGACACGCTCCACGCCGCCTATCTGATCTGGTCGCTGCCGACCGCCGCCTACCTCGGGCTGAAGGTCTTCGCCGCGGACTATCTGCGCGATCTCAAGCAGCTTCTGCGGCCCTCCCGTCCGCAGCCTGCCGCGCTCTCCTGAGCCTCGCTCCCGCTACGCTCGCGAGCGATGGAAGGGAGCGTTTCGAAGGCGCCCGGTGGTGGCCAGCGCTGCCACCCGTGTCGCGGCAGCGGGCAGGTGATCTCCGGCCTCGGCGGCGAACAGCACGAGGTCACGTGTCCCTGGTGCGGCGGCACCGGCGGATACGCAGCCGGTAGGGACGCGCAGGCGCAGCCCGCCGAGCAGGCGCAGCAGCCGTAAGAGAAACGTCCACCACCTGTAAAGGCTCTCGGTGAGGTGCCGATACGTGCCGTGCCAGAGCCAACAGGTGCCAAAGGCAAACCGTCTGTGAGGGCGGGACGCAAAGCCACGGACCTCCGTTAGCGGAGGGAGCCGGGCTGCCACCAAGGCTTGAGCTGTCTTAGCTGCGGCTGGCGGAACCCAGGGATCTGGCAGACCCAATCAACCGATCCCAGGAGGATCAATGCTCAACAAGTTCCGTAGTCGCGCGGAGGACGAGAAGGGTTTCACCCTGATCGAGCTCCTCGTCGTGATCCTGATCATCGGCATCCTGGCCGCGATCGCGATCCCGGCGTTCCTCAACCAGCGTGGCAAGGCGTATGACGCATCGGCGAAGTCGCAGGTGCGGACCGCTCAGACCGCGATGGAGACCTACGCGACCGACCATAACGGTACGTACGTAGGCGCCAACAAGGCCGCTCTCGTGGCCATCGAGCCGACGCTCGCCGACACGAGCGGCGCAACGCTCAACGAGCCGACCGGCCAGACCGCGACGGGTTACACCGTCTCCTCGACCGCGTCGACCACTGGAGACATCTTCTCCATTACGAACGCGGCCGGCGTCGTCAGCCGGACCTGTGTCGTGGGCACCGGCGGTGGCAACCCCGGCGGCTGCACCAACAGCACCTGGTAGTCGAGTAGCTCAAGCGCGATCAGACGGGGCGGGCCCACGGGTCCGCCCCGTCTGCGTTCTGGGACCGACAAGCCCCTCAATTCATCCGCACTGCCGACCGATAAGGGTCTCATGCTGATCGTGCTCACCGGCCTCACCGGCCTCGTCTTCGGCTCCTTCCTCAACGTCGTCGCCTATCGGCTGCCGCTCGGCGAGTCGCTCGTCGTCCCGGCCTCGCACTGCCCCGGATGCGGCACGGCGATAAAGCCCTACGACAACATCCCCGTCCTCGGCTGGCTGCTGCTGCGGGGCCGCTGTCGCGCGTGCCGGGAGGCGATCTCGGCGCGCTACCCGCTGGTGGAGGCGGCGACCGCGGCGCTGGCGGTGGCTACCGTGCTGGCCAAGCACTCTCCGCGTGATCTCGCGCTCGGGCTGACCCTGATCTTCGTGCTGGTCCCGGTGGCGCTGATCGACCTCGACACACGGCTGATCCCGAACAAGATCACGCTGCCGGCGGGGGTGCTGGCCCTGGTGATCGGACTGGTGCTCGATCCCTCCGGTGTGCCTGAGCAGCTGTTCGCGGGCGCCGGCGCCGGGGCCTTCCTGCTGTTCTTCGCGCTCGCCTACCCGCGCGGCATGGGGATGGGCGACGTGAAGCTCGCTGCCGTCCTGGGGTTGTTCCTCGGCCGTTACGTCGCTGTAGCGCTCCTGGTCGGCACGCTGGCCGGGGCCCTGGTCGGGGCGCTCGTCATGGCACGCGTGGGCGTTCAGGCCGGGCGCAAGACCGCAGTGCCCTTCGGGCCGTTTCTCGCCTTCGGCGGGGTCGTCGCATTGCTGACCGGTCCGGCCATCGTCCACTGGTACCTGCACACCCTGGTCTGACGCGCCTCGGCGCAGCACGTCCCTGATGTCGTCCACCTCGATCACGCTGGCGCCGAGAGCCCGGCTGCGCCGGCCGGCACGTCGGCTCACCGGCCTGCGTCACCCGGCCTTGCTCGCCGGGGCGGCCACGTTGGTCCTCGCCGCCGCAGCGCTCGTGGCCGTACACCGTCAGCCGCGGCCTCCGGTCGCGAAGCCTGTGGCGCTTGCGCATGTGCTGGCCGATCGCGCCGCCGGACAGATGCTCAGCCGGCTCGCCTGGACACGCTCAGACGTCACTGTGGTCGACCACAAGTACGAGCTGCTCGGGTTCTACCGCGGCCCCAAGCTCCTCGCGACAGTGGGCGTCGGATTCAACGGCCACGTCGTCGTCCTCGACAAGACGAACCTGACGCACGAGAAGTACGCCTACGGCAGCAACATCGCGAACAACGTGGTCGTGCTCGCGATGCTGTCGGTCGTCTTCCTGCTGATGACCGGCGTGTGGCCGCTCTGGCGCGTCCGCAACCTCGATGCTCTCGTCGCCGCCAGCTCGGCGCTCTCGATCGTGCTGTTCAACCGCTGGACGCTCGACCGCATGGTCCTCGTGAGCTATCCGGGGCTCATCTACCTGGCGCTTCGCTGCGCGTGGCGCGGGCTCGCCGGCGCGTCGCCTACGCGGGCGGCGACCCCATTGTTCGAGCGCTTGACCTCTGGCTGGACGCCGGTTCAGCAGGTTCGAATCCTGCGCTTGGCGGCAATCGCCGCCGCGCTCATCCTGGCCCTGGTTGGCCTCAGTTCGCTGCACGTGATCGATGTCGGCTACGCCGTGATGGAGGGTGCCACGGCGATCACCCACGGCCTGTTGCCCTACGGCCACGTGCCGGACGTGCTCCATGGCGACACCTATCCGATCGGGTCCTACCTGCTCTACGCCCCGTTCGCAGCCTTGTCCCCGGTGCACAACCAGTGGGACGACGCAGACTTCACGCTTTTGGTCGCGGTGGCGGCGGCGATGTTCGCCGCCTGGGCGCTGCGCCGGCTGGTCCTTCGTGCCGGCGGCGGAGCAATCGACTCGATCCGCGAGATGGCGGGACTCCGCGCGGCGATCGCCTGGATGACGTTTCCGCCCCTGCTGCTCACGGTCTCGACCGGGACGACCGACCCGGCTCTGGCCGCGATGCTGGTCGGGGCGCTGGTGCTGTGGCGCCGGCCCGCCGCGGGCGCGGCCGTCCTCTCGGCGGCGGCATGGTTCAAGGCCATCCCCGTCGCCCTGTTTCCGCTGTGGCTGGCCCGGCTGCGCGGCCGCGATCTGGTCCGAGCGCTCCTGGCATGCGCCGGCGTGACGGTGGCGATGCTCGCCAGCCTGACCGCCCTGGGCGGCGCGGGCGCGCTCCCGAGGATGCTCAGGGCGATGGAGTTTCAGCTCACGCGCCAGTCGGCGCACACCCTGTGGACCGTGGTCGGCAGTGTCCCGCTGCAGCAGCTGACGCAAGCCGCGACGCTGGCGCTGATCGTTGCGGCGACCGTCCGCCTCCGGCGCGAGCCTGCCATCGCCCGGGACCGCAACAGGTTCGCGGCGCTCGCGGGGGCGATCGTGCTCGGCGTTCAGATCTCCGGCAACTACTGGACCTTCATGTACCTGGTCTGGGCGTTTCCTTTCCTGGCCCTCTCGGTGCTGGCGCCGGTCGGCCCGGAGGGGCCGCAGGGGAACGAGAGCGATGAGTCCGCGAGCCAGGTTGCGGTGGTGGCCGTCGGAGCGTCCGGGTGAGCGCGCTCGCGCCGGATGGCTCGGCGACGAGCTCCACGCCGGCGCCGGCCGGCCGGCCCGCGTGGCGCGCTGCGTACTTCCGCGCGCGGCGGCCGGCGACGCGGGTGCATGGCGGGCACACGGACCTACGCTGCGCGTGGACATGTCTATGGCGTTCACGGCTGCTCGTGTGGATGGCCGGGGTCCTTGGCATCCTCATCTTCGGCCGCCGGGCTTACGTCGCCGATCCGACTGGAATCACGGCTCACCTGGGGAGCGTGGGCAGCCTGCTCGCGGCACCGGCAGTGCGCTGGGACGGCATCTGGTACCTGCGGATCGCCCATGAGGGCTACCACGCGGCTGCCAACACGGCGTTCTTCCCGCTGTACCCGATGCTCATCCGGACTCTGTCGCTCCTCACCGGCTCATACATCGTGGCCGCGATCCTCATCTCCCTGGCGGCGCTGTTGGCCGCCCTGGCGATCATTCACCGCCTCACCGCCCTCGAGCTCGGCTCGGAGGCGGCCGGCGCCGCCACGACGCTGCTGGCCTTCGCCCCGATGGCCGTGTTCTTCTCCGCCGTCTACACAGAGTCGCTGTTTCTCGCTTTGTCCGCCGGCGCGTTCTACGCGGCGCGGCGCTCACGCTGGGCGTGGGCAGGAGCGCTCGGTGGGCTGGCGGCGGCGACGCACTCGACGGGGATCGTGCTCGCTGTGCCCTTGGCGATCCTTTACCTGTATGGGCCGACCGAGGACCGTATGCCACGCTCCCGATCCTCGCGGTGGCACCCGCGATACCGCCTCGACGTCTCGATCCTGTGGCTCCTCCTGATTCCGGCAGCCACGGCCGCGTTCATCACCTACCTCGCGACCCAGGGCTTCGGCCCCTCGATCTCGCTGCACGCCGAGGAGATCTTCTGGGGGAGGCATCTCATCGGCCCGACCTCGGGAATCGGCGAAGGGCTCCGCGCGGCGTTCGACCAGTTGCGCGGGACAGCGAGCGGGTACGAGTCGCAGGGTCTGGCCCAGCTGGCGGCCCTCGGACTGGCCGGCGCGGCGCTCGTGGCGACAATCAAGCGTCTCCCGCTCGCCTACGGCGTCTACAGTGCCGCGACGCTGCTCATCGCGGTCTCGACGAACGCGTTGCAGACGGGTCTTGTCTCCTTTGATCGCTACGCAAGCGTCGTCTTTCCGTTGTACATGGCTGCGGGCGCCTGGGCCGTCGAGCGCCGCGTGGCGACCAAGCTCGTGCTGGCCGGCTGCGTGCCGTTGATCATCTTCGCGGCCGAGTTCTCCCGCTGGACGTTTGTGGCCTGAAGGCCACCCGCTGTCCACCGGTCTTTGGGCTACCCCTCAACTCCCAAGCCGTTTTCGCCGATCAGAGTCGCAGGCCATGGGATTTGGGCAGAAGAGCATCGTCGGGCTTGACATCGAGCCTGGGTACGTAGCGGCTGTGGAGGCGCGTGCGGGCGACGTCGCGGTCGAACGCGCGGCGACCGAGCCGCTGGCTCCGGGCGTGGTGCGTGACGGCGAGGTCGTCGACATCGACACGCTGGCCGAAGTGCTGCGCAAGCTCTTCGCCGAGAACAAGCTCCCGCGCCGCGTGCGGCTTGGCGTCGCCAACCAGCGGATCGTCATGCGCACGATCGACCTTCCAACTCTTCACAGCGACAAGGAGGTGGCCTCGGCGGTCCGCTTCCAGGCCGCCGAGCACATCCCGATGCCGCTGGACCAGGCAGTGCTCGAGCACCAGTCGCTTGGCACCGTGGACACGCCTGACGGCCCCCGGACCAGGGTCGTGCTCGTCGCCGCCCGCCGCGACATGATCGACCGCCTGCTGCAGGCGGCCCGCCGGGCGGGGCTCCGTCCGCAGGGGATCGACCTCTCCGCCTTCGCGATGATCCGCGCGCTGCACCGGCCGGGTTCGACCCAGCCCACGCTGTACGTCAACATCGGCGGGATCACCAACCTCGCCGTGGCGATCGGCACGGACTGCGCCTTCACGCGCGTTCTCGGGCACGGGCTCGAGGCCATGGCGGGCGAGCTGGCAGAGCGCCGCGGGCTCACGCTCGAGCACTCGCACGGCTGGCTTAGGCACGTCGGGCTGCTGACAGCGCTCGACGAGGTCGACGGCGAGCCGGACATCGTGGCCGAGGCCCGCAACGTGCTGGGCGAGGGCGTGCGCAGGATCGCCGACGAGATCCGGACCTCGATCGACTTCTACGCCATGCAGGACGGCGCTGCCATCGTCGAGCGCGGCGTGGTCAGCGGGCCGGCCGTCGCCGTGGGCGGGTTCTGCGAAGAACTGAGCCGCCACCTGGGCCTCGAGCTCGAGGCCGGGGTCGTGCGTGAGGGCCGAGTCGGAGGCTTCGGGGGCATCGACGCCGGTCACCTGGCGATCGCCGCCGGGCTGGCCGTCGAGCAGGTGGCGGCATGAGAGCCGTCAACCTGATCCCCGCCGAGGCGCGGCGCGGCGGGAGCGCGCGGGGCATGGCCGTCGTGCCGACGTATGTCGTGCTCGGCACGCTCGCGCTCGGCGTGGTCCTGGCCGCTCTGTACGTGCTCGCCGGCAACAACATCTCGCAGAGCCAGTCGCAACTGACGAGCCTCGATGCGCAGGTCGCACAGGCTCAGTCCCAAGCCAAGACGCTGGTCAAGTACCAGCAGTTCGCCAAGCTCGAGCAGGCTCGTATCCAAACCGTCAAGCAGATCGCCTCCACGCGATTTGACTGGTACGGCGCGTTGTCCGATCTCTCCAAGGTGATCCCGGCCAACACGTCTCTCCAGTCCCTGTACGCGAGCGTCTCGCCCGGCAGTTCCTCGGGTGCTGCCAGCGGCGGTGGCGGCGGGTCGAGCACCGCGCTGCGCAGCGACATCTCGGCCCCGGCCTTCGAGCTGACCGGATGCACCAAGACCCAGGACGACGTCGCCCGGCTGATGTCACGCCTGCGGTTGATCAACGGCGTCACGCGCGTCACGCTGGGTGACTCGCAGAAGCAGGGCGGCGCGCAGGGCGGCGCTTCGGTGAGCAGCTCCTCGAGCGGACAGCCGGCGGGCTGCGGCTCGAAGGCCCCCAGCTTCGACCTGGTCGTGTTCTTCACGCCGCTGCCGGGTGCTTCGACCACGAGCACGGGGGCCCCCGGGGCGACGACCGCCGCCGGCGGCAAGGCGCCGGCCTCGACTCCCGCGGGAGCTGCGAGCACGGCCAGCCCCGCTGCGAGCACGACGACCACTCCCGGCGCCACGACACCGGCTGCCAGCGCTTCGACTCCGGTCAGCACGGGAGGTGGAGGATGAGCGCGCGCGACCGCATGATCGTCATGGTGCTGGGCGCGTTGATCCTGCTCGGGGGCGCATGGCTGCTCGCGGTTTCGCCACGTCGCGATCAGGCTGCGAAGCTCGCGAGCCAGGTCAACTCGGCCCAGTCACAGCTGAACAGCATCCGCGGCCAGCTCGCCCAGGGGCAGTCGGCACGAGCGAGCTACGCCACCGCCTACGCCGAGCTCGTGCGCTTGGGCGAGGCCGTACCCACCGATGACAACGTGCCCTCGCTGATCTATCAGCTGCAGGACGCGGCCAACCGCTCGGGAGTCGACTTCCGCGGCCTGCAGCTGGCCAGCGGTGGCGGACCGTCGGGAGCCAGCTCGGCGTCGGCCACCCAGGCAGGCGCCTCGACGCTACCTCCGGGGGCGACCGTCGGGCCCGCCGGCCTGCCGATTGAGCCCTTCACTTTCTCCTTCCAGGGCAACTTCTTCCATCTCGCCGACTTCTTCCACCGTCTCCAGAGGTTCGTGGTGGCCACGAACAAGAGCGTCTCGGTGAGCGGGCGGCTGATGACGCTGGACTCCATCTCGCTGGGCGCGGGGCAGCAGGGCTTCCCGCAGATCTCGGCCTCGATCTCGGCGACCACATTCCTGGTTCCGCAGTCGCAAGGCCTCACGGGCGGAGCCACTGTCTCCGGTCCGGCTGCGTCGAGCACCCAGCCCGTGTCGAGCACGAGCACGACGACTTCGTCCACCCCGGCCCCGGCCGCTGCGGTCACCCACCCCTGAGATGAGCTTCTTCGCCGACATCGTCAAGGACCTTCGCCAGCGGCGCCTGTGGCCTCTCGCCCTCGGCCTGCTGCTGGCGCTCGTCGCGGTCCCGGTCCTGCTTTCGAGCTCGGCCAAGCCCGTTCCGGTCGCGGCTGCTCAGAGCTCGGCGCCACCGTCGGCGGATACCGCCCTTCCCGCCGTCAACGTCACGAGCTCGGAGGCGAAAGCCAAGCTCACTGGCCCCAGCCATAACCCGTTCGCCCAGCAGGCCCAGGGCCTCGCCACCTCGGTGACGGGCACGGTCAGCTCGGCCGTGGCGGGGACGAGTTCGTCCACGACGGCGACGGCGGGCTCCGCCGCCGCGGGCAGCACGAGCGCTACGAGCACGGCCGGCAGCGGCGCCATCGGCTCCTCCTCGGCGCCGGCGCCCAAGGTCGTCTCCCAGGCGCCGGTCCCGTCGCCGGGCCTTCCCGGCACCGGCGGTCATGGCTCGCATCCGAGCTCCCACACAGTCACGCTCACGGACACCGAGTCCTTCGACGTCGCCCTTGGCATCACCAACGGCAGCGGAGGCTTTGACACGATCGATCCGCTCGAGCGCCTGAGCGTGCTTCCGAATGCAGGGCAGCCGCTGCTCGTGGAGCTCGGCGTGCTCAAGGGAGGCCATCGCGTGCTCTTCGTCGTGGAGCGGGGCGCGGTCCTGAGCGGCCCCGGCAGCTGCACACCGGGACCGGTCGACTGCGAGATCCTGTCCCTGGGCGAGGGCCAGACGGAGGGCTCTGGCGATGCAGTCCTCGAGTGGCGCGACGGTCCCCGTGGCCCAGTTCGCCGTGACCTCGATCAGCGTGCAGAAGCACTCTTCGGTCGCTGCGGCCAACCAGGCCCGGCTGGCAGAGTCGAGCGCCGGCCGCCAGCTCCTCGCAGCCGACAAGCCCAGTGCCCTGTCACTGTTCGAGTACAAGCCCAGTCTGGGCGCACTCGTCGATCTACGCGACCTCACGGTGGGGATCAGCTGATGCCTCGCCGGCTGCTCACCCTGACGATGGGACTGGCCGCGGCGGCCTCACTCGCCCTCGGCGTTCCGGCTGCGCAGGCGGTCGTGGTCGACATGAGCGCGACAGGTCAGACGACGGTCCCCTATAACGCAAGCGACCAAAGCGGCTACTTCGGCGTCGCGCTCGTGCCCGGCACGCGCGCCAGTCTGAAGGCGGCTCAGATCCCGACGGTGACCTCGAGCGGACCCTGCTCGGATCCGAAGCTGCCATCCGATATGACGCTTGCCTCCACCGGGCTCTGCTCCCACGGCGGAACCGTCCTGCACACCAACCAGACCTTTGCGCTGGTCTGGGATTCGGCGGCGAATCTCGACTACGCGGCCTCCTACGTGGAGCAATACCTCAAGGACGTGGCGAGCGCCAGCAACACGCTTGCCTCGCCCTACGCGGTGACGACGCAGTACACCGACGCAACCGGTCGCGCCGGCAACAGCTCGGTGTTCGGCGGCGGTTACGAGGACGCGAGTACCCCGCTGCCCGCTCCCGGTGGCTGCGTGCCCAGCGGCTCGAGCCACGAGGCGTCGTCGGCCGGCGGGTTCGCCGATCAGACGAACACGGTCTGCCTGACCGACGCTCAGATCAGGACCGAGCTCGGGACGATGGTCACCCAGAAGGGTCTGGCCAGCCGGATCCAGCCCGGCGATTCGCCCGTGCTCGTGCTCCTGACCCCGCCCGGTGTAGAGACCTGCTTGGACGCGGGGGGGAAGCTCTGTTCCGCCAACAGCGACGGCGCGCAGACGCCGGCCCAGTTCTGCAGCTATCACTCGCAGGTGAACCTCGGCGGCACCGTGTACGAGTACGTCGTGCAGCCGTGGACGGTGAATACCGGGTGCGACGAGCCCGACGCGCCGAGCCTGCCGAGCGGGAACCCCGGTGTGCAGACCATGGCCACCGACGTGGGAGCCAGGCTCGTCAGCCCGCTCAGCCAGTCGCACATCGCTGCGATCGTCAATCCGGGCTTGAACGCGTGGTTCGGCCTCGACGGCTCCGAGATCAACGACAACACCTGCGTGCCGCAGGGTCAGGGCAAGGACAGCGTGTCACTGGCGCAGGGTGGCCAGAACCCATACTTCCTGCAGGGCGAGTTCAACAACGGCGGCGCGATCGCCCCCGGCGGCTCGACGCCGACGTGCGCCACGAGTGTTGTGCTGAAGCCGGCCTTCACCGTGCCGTCGAGCGTCAACCAGGGGGACGTCGTGCAATTCGACGGCTCGCAATCCACTTCGACGCTGCTCGTGCCCAAGGCGGGCTACGTCTGGGACTTCGGTGACGGAACCAGCGCCACCGGCCCGACGGCCACTCACAGCTACAAGAGCGGCGGCAACTACACCGTCAAGCTGACCGTCACCGACCGGGGCGGCAACAGCCAGAGCACGACGCAGACGATCCAGGTCGCCGCCGGCAGCAGCGCCCCGACGAACCTCGTGGTCACCAAGCCCGGTTTCGCGGCCCAGATCCAGCTCCTGCCCGAGAGCCTGCGCGCGATGCTCCACGGGGGCATCACGCTGCGCCTGACCTCGAACCAGGCGGCCGACGCGCTGGCCACGGTCGCCATCCCCGGCGCCTCGGCCCGGCGCGCGCATGTCACCCGCAGCCGGGCGGCCACGCACGTCGTCGGCCGGGGCACGATCTCGGGCCTGAAGGCGGGCATAACGACTCTCCACCTCCGCCTTCCGCACAAGCTCACGCGGAAGCTCCGGCGCCTTCACCACGTCACGATCACCGTCCGCATCTCGCTGTTCGCCGCCGGTGGGGCCCACGTGGCCGTCGACGCCGCCGGGCGCTACTGATTCCTGCGCAGCGGGCGAGATCGTCGCTCGCCCGTAACCTACAGCGCCGATGGCGCTGCACCTGACAACCGCGGGCGAGTCGCACGGGCCTGGCCTGACCTGCATCCTCGAGGGGCTGCCGGCCGGCCTGCGCGTGGAACGCGAAGCCTTGGACCGGGACCTGATCCGGCGTCAGCTCGGCCATGGCCGGGGGGGTCGGATGAAGATCGAGCGCGACCGCGTCGAGGTGACCGGCGGGATCAGGCACGGCCGCACACTGGGCGGTCCCATCGCCTTGCAGGTGGCCAACCGGGACTTCGCCAATTGGGAGGAGCGCATGAACCCGTGGCCGGTGGAAGGGGAGGTGGCCGAGGTCCATCTCCCGCGGCCCGGGCACGCCGATCTCGTGGGCACTCAGAAGTACGGTCTGACCGACGTGCGCGACGTTCTGGAGCGCGCGAGCGCCCGCGAGACCGCGGCGCGGGTCGCCGGGGGCGCGCTGGCGAGGGCGTTTCTGGCTGCGCTCGGCGTGAGCGTGCACTCCCACGTCATCCAGATCGCCTCCGTCTCGGCCCCTCGGCGCGACGACCTGCGTCCCGCGGACTTCGCCCAGGTGGACGAATCACCCGTGAGGTGTCTGGACCCCGAGGCCGGCCGGGCGATGGTGGCCGAGATCGACCGTCTGCGGAAAGCCAACGAGTCGCTCGGCGGTGTGTTCGAGGTCCGGGCCTTCGGCCTGGTGCCGGGACTTGGCTCGCACGTCTCCTGGGAGGAGCGCCTGGACGCGCGGCTGGGACAGGCAACCCTCTCGATCCAGGCGATCAAGGCTGTCTCGATCGGCGACGGATTCGAGGTCGCGGGCGTCCCCGGCTCGCAGGCCCACGACGAGATCTTCTACGACGACGAACACGGCTACTACCGCCATACCAACCGGGCGGGCGGGCTCGAAGGCGGGATGACCACGGGTGCACCCGTGGTGGTGCGCGGTTCGATGAAGCCCCTGCCGACCCTGACCAAGCCGCTTCGATCGGTGGATATCGCGACCCACGAGCCCGCGGAGGCCCTGCGTGAGCGCACCGACTCTTGCACGGTGCCGGCGGCGGGGGTGGTGGGGGAGTCGATGGTCGCGTTCGTCCTCGCCGACGCCTATCGCCGCAAGTTCGGCGGCGATCACATCGACGACGTACGCGCCGCACTGGCCGCCTACCGGGAACGCATCGGATGGAGCGGGGGCTGAACCTCTCGGTGACGGGATCGCGCCGGGCCGAGCGCCGCAGCATCGTGTTCATCGGCTTCATGGGCGCGGGCAAGTCGACAGCCGCCCGTGAGGCCTCGGCCATGCTCGGCCGGCGCGCGGTGGATGTCGACAGCGTGATCGAGGAGCGCTGCGGCAAGCCGATCGAGCGCGTCTTCGCCGAGGAAGGCGAGGCGAGGTTCCGAGCGCTCGAGGAGGAGATCACGCTCGGGTTGCTGCGCTCGGGAGAGGAGCTCGTGCTCGCCCTGGGTGGAGGCGCAACCGGCTCGGCCTCCGTGCGAGAGGCGCTGCGCGAGCACCTCGTGGTGTGGGTGGACGTCGATGTCTCCACGGCATGGTCGCGATGCGAAACCAGCGGCCGGCCCCTGAGCCGCGACCGGGCGCAGTTCGAGCGGCTCTACGAGCAGCGAGAGCCCGTCTACCTCGAGCTGGCCGACGTGGTCGTGCCGGCGGGGGCGGATGTCACGCGGCCGCTCGGCGCGGCCCTTGCAGACATGCCGGCGGGCGCGCGCCTGCTATGGGCCGCGGGCGGCAACTCGCAGTATCCGGCGTACTTGGGTGAGGGACTTCTCGGCGCCGGCGCCTTCTGGCCGCAGATCGCGAGCGGTCGCAGGTTCCTGGTCACCGACGGCAGCGTCGGACGCCTCTACGGGGATCGGGTCGAGCCGCTGGCCGCGCGGGTCGCGATCATGCCCGGCGAGCAATCCAAGACGATCGCTCACGCCGAGATCGTCTGGACCGAGCTGGCGCGGGCCGGGATGACGCGCGACGACCTCGTGGTCGCGCTCGGGGGTGGCGTGGTGGGAGATCTGGCGGGTTTCTGTGCGGCGACCTATCAGCGTGGGGTGCGCTACGTGCAGCTGCCGACCAGCCTGGTTGCGCAGGTCGACTCCGCCTACGGCGGCAAGACAGGCGTGGATCTCGCCGAGGCCAAGAACTACGTGGGCGCCTATCACCATCCGGTGGCCGTGATCGCCGACGTCCAGACGCTGGCCACGCTGCCGCCGGCCGAGCTGGCGGCGGGCTATGCCGAGGTGGTGAAGACGGCATTGATCGCCGGAGGCCCGCTGTGGGAGCGCGTCAGTGCGGGCGAGGACCCGGCCGGCCTGCCCATCGTGCTGGCCTGTGCGCTGACCAAGCTCCGCGTGGTCGCCGCGGACGAGCGGGACGCCGGCCTGCGCCAGGTCCTCAACCTCGGTCACACGGTCGGGCACGCAATCGAGACCGCCACCGGCTATGCCCGCTATCGCCACGGAGAAGCGGTCGGCCTCGGCTTGCTGGCCGCACTTCGGCTCTCCGGTCAGGATCAGCTGCGCGCGCAGGTACGCGAGCTGCTCGCTGCGCGCGGGCTGCCCACGACGCTCGACGGCGTGGACCCGACGGCGGTGGTGATGGCGACCGGGAAGGACAAGAAGCGCCGGGGCGAGAGCAGCGTGCCCTTCGTGCTTCTGGACGGCCCCGGACGCGCCCGGCCCGGGTGTGAGGTGCCCGCTCGCGATCTGATCGGCGCCGTGCGAGAGTTGATTTGATGGCCCAGCAGGCGCGCAACCGGATCGAGGTCATGCACGGAGTGAACCTCGACCAGATCGGGCGGCGCGACCCGCAGCACTACGGCGCCCTCAGCTTCGATGAGCTCGAGCGGCACATCTCCGGGCTGGCGGCTGAGCTCGATCTGGAGCCTCGCTTCTTCCACACCAACCACGAGGGTGAGTTTGTCGAACACCTGCATCGCCTCGAAGGTCTGGCCGACGGGATCGTGCTCAATCCCGGCGCCTGGACGCACTACTCCTACGCGATCCGCGACGCGCTCGAGTTCACAGGGCTCCCCGCGGTCGAGGTCCATCTCTCCAACATCGAGGCGCGGGAGCCGTGGCGCCGCGAGTCGGTGATCGCGGAACTGTGCGTGGGGCGGATCTGGGGCAAGGGGCCCGAGGGCTACCGCGACGCGCTCGCGCGCCTGCAGGCGGAGCTGAGCCGATGAAGGAGCGCTCGGACCACCTGCTCGATCTGCTCGAGCGTGAGCAGATCGACGCCCTGCTCGTGACCGAGCTCGTGAACGTTCGCTACCTGACCGGATACACCGGCAGCAACGGAGTGGCCGTCGTCGGCCCGGATACCCGCTCGTTCATCACCGACTTCCGCTACGTCGAGCAGGCGGCGGAAGAGGTCGACAGCACCTTCCAGCGCCGTCAGGCGCCGCTCGAGCTGTTCGACGCCGTGACCTCGGTGCTCCCGGACACCGAGCTCCGGCTGGGCTTCGAGGACGAGCACCTCACCGTCCGCGGGCACGCTCGGCTGCGTGAGCTCGTGCCGGCGCGTGTCGAGCTGGTGGCCGCCGGTTCGCTCGTCGAGGAGCTGCGCGCGGTCAAGGAGCCCGAGGAGATCGAGAGGATCAGGGCCGCCGCCCGGTTGGCCGACGACGCCTTTCAGAGTGTGGTCAAGGCCGGACTCGTTGGCCGAACCGAGCGCGACGTCGCGCAGGCGCTCGAGCTCGAGATGCTCGAGCGCGGAGCCCGCGGCCCGAGCTTCGAGACGATCGTCGCCGCCGGGGCGCATGGCGCCCTGCCGCACGCGCAGCGACGCAACGTGCAGATACGGCGCGGTGATCTGGTCGTGATCGACTGGGGCGCAGAGCTCGACGGATACTGCTCGGACTGCACGCGCACGCTCGCCGCCGGGCAGCCCGAGGATGCCGCGGCCGAGGTCTACGAGCTCGTGCGCCATGCGCAGCTGACCGGACTGGATGCCGTGCGCGCCGGCGCCGGCGGCCGCGAGGTCGACGGCGCGGCGCGTGCGGTCATCGATGCCGCCGGGCAGGGCGAGAACTTCGGCCACGGCCTGGGCCACGGCGTGGGGTTGGACATCCACGAGCGCCCCCGCCTCTCACAGCGGTCCGAGGACGAGCTGCAGAACGGCAACGTGGTCACGGTCGAACCCGGGGTCTACCTCGCGGGACGGTTCGGCATCCGGATCGAGGACCTCGTCGTGGTCGCGCAGGACGGCTGCGAGATTCTCACCGGCCTGAGCAAGGAGCTCACGGTCACCGACTGAGAGCCTTCTACACTCACCGGCCGGTGATCAGCACAAATCAATTTCGCAACGGCAGTCACATCGACGTCGACGGAACGATCTTCAAGATCCTCGAGTTCCAGCACGTCAAGCCCGGGAAGGGCGGCGCCTTCGTTCGCACGCGGCTCCGACGAGCCAGCGACGGCGCGGTGATCGACCGCACGTTTCGCGCCGGCGAGAAGTTTCGCCCGGTCCGCACCGAGGTGCGCAAGATGCAGTTCCTCTACCGGGACGGCGCCGACGCCCACTTCATGGACACCGAGACCTACGAGCAGCTGGTCATCCCAGAGAGCGCCATTGCCGAGGCGCTGCGTTGGATGAGGGAATCCGACGAGGTCGACGTCCTCTACATCGACGGTGAGCCGTCAGACGTCCAGCTTCCGAGCGCGCTCGAGTTGAAGATCGCCGAGACCGATCCGGGCGTGCGCGGTGACACGGCGTCCGGTGGGTCCACCAAGCCCGCCGTGCTGGAGACCGGGGCCCGCATCCAGGTCCCGCTCTTCATCGATACGGGCGAGGTCGTGCGCGTGGACACGCGCACGGGTGAGTACGTGTCGCGTGCGTAGGACCGAGCAACGGCGCGCCGCCGTCTGGGCGCTCTACCAGAGCGATCTGCTCGGCCGGCCGCTCGAGGAGACCTTTCCCCTCGATCCCCACCGCTTCACACGGGAGCTGGCTGGACTCGTGCGCACCCACCAGGACGAGCTCGACGAGCTCATCACGCGTTATGCCCGTGGCTGGTCGCTGCAGCGCATCGCCCCGTTGGAGCGGTCGATCCTGCGCGTCGGCCTGGCTGAGCTGCTCCATCCCGACGAGGTTTCCGGCGAGCGTGCGATCCCGCCCCAGGGCGCGATCGACGAGGCTGTGGAGACGGCCAAGCGGTTCTGCGGTGCCGACGCGCCCGCGTTCGTCAACGGGATCCTGGCCGCCGTCCTGCGGGACGGGCTTCCGGCCGAACAGCACTCGGGCGCCCCCGACACGTAAGACGAGCGTAGGAACCGCTCGCCTGCGACCGCGGCAGCGACCAGAATGAAGGCGTGAGACTGCTGGTGGTGGACGACGACCGGGCGCTGCGGGACGTCCTTCGGCGGGCGCTTGGCCTCGCCGGCTACGACGTCTCGCTGAGCGAGACAGGGGCCGGCGCGCTGGCCGACGTCTCGAGCACGGTCCCCGACGCCGTCGTGCTCGATATCGGTCTGCCTGACATCGACGGCCTCGAGGTCTGCCGATTGCTCCGGCGCGAGGGCAACCGCGTTCCGGTGCTGATGCTGACCGCCCGCGACGCGGTGGCTGACCGGATCGACGGGCTCGACGCCGGAGCTGACGACTACCTCGTCAAGCCGTTCGACATCGACGAGCTCAAAGCGCGGCTGCGCGCGCTGCTGCGGCGGGCCGGGAGCGAGCCCGAGGTCGACGGGGGGCTGTCCTTCGCCGAGCTGGGGCTCGATCCCTCTCGCCACGGCGTCACGGTGAACGAGCAGTTCGTCGAGCTGACCCGCACCGAGTATCAGCTGCTCGAGCTGTTGATGCTCAATCCGCGCCGCGTCCTGCCCCACAGCCTCATCTACGACCGCGTCTGGGGCTACGACTTCGGGCCGACCTCCAACGCCCTGCGGGTCTACATCGGCTATCTGCGCCGCAAGCTCGAGAGCGCGGGCGCCACGTCGGTGATCCACACCGTGCGCGGCGTCGGGTACGCCCTGCGAGAACCGGAGGGCGCGGGGTGAGCCTTCGCGCCCGTATGGGACTCGCCGCCGGCGCCGCCGTGGCGCTGGCCGTGCTGGCCGTGGCGATCACTGCGTACGCCGGCACGCGCAGCGAGCTGCGGGGGCAGGTCGACCATTCGCTGCGCAACCTGGCCGCCCCGATCGCCGAGCGCGGTGAGGGGCCGCCGCCGCAGGGTGAAGGCGGCCCGCCGCCGCAGGGCCAGTCGACGGGCGGGGATCGCGGCGACACCGGCGCCGAGGCAGCCAGAGGCGCCAGGCCGGTGATCCCCACCGACTGCGACCTGGGCCTGGGGCTCGACGTCACCGGCGGCCCTGGCTTCGGCGGCGCCGCGGGGCTGCGGCAGTTCATCTCGCGCGGCGGCCGGGGCTGCCAGATCGGCGGCGGGACGCGGCTGCCGGTCGATGCCAGCACCCGGGCCATCGCGGCCAAGACCTCAGGCAGCCACTTCAGCGACGTGGACGTCGCCGGTCACCACCTGAGGCAGCTGGTGGTGGGGTTGCCGGGCCGCGGCGCGCTCCAGGTCGCGCTTCCGCTCACCGACGTCGACCGGACGCTGCGAAGCCAGATCGTGCTGCTGGCCGTGATCGCGGCCGGCGGCATCGCCCTCGCCGCCCTCCTGGGGATCCTGGTCGCGCGCACCGCCCTGGCGCCAATCGCGCGGTTCACCCGCAGGACGGAGTCGATCGCCACCGACTCGGCCCGGCTCGAGCGCGAACGGCTCGAGGTGCACGGCGACGACGAGCTGGCGCGCCTGGCGCGCACCTTCAACGGCACGCTCGACGCTCTGGAGCGCTCGGTGCAGGCCCAGCGCAATCTCGTCGCTGACGCCTCGCATGAGCTGCGCACGCCGATCGCGTCGCTGCGCGCCAACCTGCAGCTCCTGCGCGACGAGGCGCTGCTCTCGGCCGAGGATCGCGCGGCGCTGCGGGACGACATGATCGAGGAGCTCGACGAGCTCACGGGCCTGGTCGCCGACGTGGTCGAGCTCGCCCGCGGCACCAAGGCCGGCGGCGAGCCGGGTGACGTCCGGCTCGACGCCGTGATCGCCGAGGCAGTCGACCGCGCCCGCCGTCGTGCGCCGGCGCTGAGATTCGACTCCACCCTCGAGCCGACGCTCGTGCGCGGAGAGGGCGAGCGCGTCGCCCGCGCGGTCTCCAACCTGCTCGACAACGCGGCGAAGTGGAGCCCGCCCGGCGGCCTGGTCGAGGTTCGGCTGCACGACGGCACATTCACCGTCCGCGACCATGGCCCCGGCTTTCACGAGCAGGACCTGCCGCACGTCTTCGATCGCTTCCATCGTGCCCAGGACGCCCGCGCAAAGCCGGGCTCCGGCCTGGGGCTGGCGATCGTCCGGCAGGCGGCCGAGGCGCACGGGGGTTTCGTCGAGGCCTCGAACGCGCCGGGTGGCGGCGCGCTCCTGCGGGTTGGGTTCGGACCGCGGCTGCCACTCGAGGCCGCCGCGCCGTCCGAGACGCTCAGCGCCTCCTGATCCGCCGCAGCCGGCAGCTCTCGCGGCTGGCGCCGGACGGCCGCACCGTGACGGTGATCGTGTGCGCACGGCGGCACCCCGCGATCCGCAGGACTCCGGCGCGGCGCGAGACGATGGCGCCGCCCTTCACCGCGACGGCGTAGCGGCGACCGTAGACGAGCCCCGGCGTAGCGACCATGGTGATCGCCCCGGGCGCGAACCTGCCGTGTCCGCTCGCCCGGTTCGTCGTGAAGCGCAGGCTGAACGTCCGGCTCGGGCGGTCGAATCCCCAGGCGGTGGGCGTTCCGGAAACGAGCTGCGGATATGGCTCGACCAGCGCTCGCAGCGTCCCAGCCACGAGGTTGGCCCCGCGCGGCGGCCTGGACGGATCTACCACGATCCCCGCGTTGCCCGTGTCCGTCGGCGAGCCGCAGCCGCAGTAGGCCCATTCCAGCCACGGCACCATGTCGCGGTCGGCGCGCTGAAGCGAGTCCTGGAGGTAGGGGACGTCGGTGGTCGAGCCGAACTCGGTCTCCAGCAGGGCGGTGCGGTAGCGCGCCGCGTAGTTGAGCGCGTTCGAGAACACCAGGTCATCGAACGTCGCGCATCCGGTGGGCGAGCCGGTCTGCGGCTCGGTCTGGCAGTAGTCGTGAAAGGCGAAGCCGACCCGAGGATCGGGCGGGGGCACGACCGTGGTTCCGGCTCCGTTGTTGAAGAGCACGTTCGGCTCGAAGAACACGAGCGTCCGGGCGTCGGCGCGCCGGATCGCCGCGTCGGCGCGGCGGTACAGAGCGGTCAGCTTGGCGTCGAACGGGCAGCCGCTGGTGTTGACGCACGTCTGCCACAGCGTGCCCGGAAACGGCTCGTTTAGCAGCTCGTAGCCGAGCACCCCGCGCGTAGTACGAAACCGCGCCGCGACGTGGGCCCACGCCGCCGCGAACCGATCCTGCAAGCCCACGCCCGAAGGCCCGCTGGCGTTGTCGAAGAACTGATCGAGAGCGTGCTCGAGCGCCGGGTTGAGCAGGTAGTTGCCCGGAAAGCCGAGCTTGGGATTGGGCAGGCCCCCGTCCTGCACCGCCCAGTCGGGAGCGCCCTCGCCCTGGAAGCGCTCGTTGTACATGTCCTGGTGGAAGTCGAGCAGCGAGTAGATGCCGTGCCGCGAGAGCGTGCGAACGGTCTCGGCGACCCGGTTCAGGTAGGCGTCGTCGTAGACGCCCGGCTGGGGCTCGACCGCCTTCCAGATCACGCCGAGGCGCACGGCGTTGAAGCCCAGGCGGGCCAGAAACGCGGCGTCGTCGGCGCCGAAGCCGGTCGCCGACGGGTAGTAGGGCGCGAGCTTGTAGACCACGTTGGTCCCGTGCACGATCACGACACGGCCGCGGACGTCGGTGATCCAGCGGCCGCTGTGCGACAGCGGCGCCGCCCCGGCGCCGGCGCAGAGCAGCAGACCTGCCAGCGCCGAAACACACGCGAGCGTGAGCGAGCGTCTGGGGTTCAGACGGCTCAGCGCGGCAACCGCTGGGTGAGCGTCACGACCTGCTGGAAGGTGGGGCGGTTCTGGTACGGGAAGGCCGGGATCGTGATGGCCGACGCGTAGGTGAAGGTGTTCTTGTCGGCACACGCGGGCTCTGGATCCTTGGCGCAGGAGCCGCCGTAGAGCTGCGAGGCGGGCACTGACATGGCGGCGCGCAGCGAGCGCTGAAGGGCCAGGCGACAGCGCCGGCGGAGCTTTCGCATCGACGGGTGCCCGCGCCGCGAGGCTCCGCAGTAGACGCGGCTGTAGCGCCCGCGCTCGTGACGACCGAACAGCCGGCGCAGGTCCTTGGACACGTAGCCGTACCAGCCGTCGGAGAAGCTCGTATCGCCGAAGATGGTCATGTTCTCGACCGCGCCGAAGGCCCGCGGACCGAGGATCGGCTTGAACTCGGCCTGCAGGAGCTTCGGCCACCACGCGTCCATGAGCTCGATGGCGGGCGTGAACTCGTCGTGGCCGTCGCGGTTCAAGTCGCGCCGGTGCCCGCCGGCCGCCTCCCAGGCGCGCAACTCGGAGATCGCCGCCCTGAGCGCCCCCGAGCGCGGATGCCCGACGGCACGCAGCATGATCGGCAGGAGCTTGACCGCCCGGATGTCCTCGGTCGCGGGCTCGTCCATCGCCTGCACGAGCTGGGCGATCGTCATCTTGCGGCCGTGGGCGATGTCGGCCTTGACGCGGTCCTGGATCAGCTGGTTTCGGTAGATGGGGCCGTAGGCCCAGTGGTCGTCGGCCGCGGCCCACCCGGGGGCCTGCTTGTTGTTCCAGGAGACCAGGTAGTCCGGGTCGGTGATGTGCGGGTGCTTGGCGAACGGGAGCCAGTCGGCGGTGTGGGTCGCGGGGTCATACCCCTTCCAGTCGTACTTGCCGGTGCCGAGGATGGGGAAGCTGGGCGAGGTGCCGGGTGCCCGCTGGGGCATCCAGCCCGACATGTAGTAGGAGATGTGGTCGGCGTCGACGTAGGACCAGTTGAAGAGGAAGTTGATGTGCGAGGCGGCCTGCTGGAAGGAGCTCGGGTCGTGGACGTAGCCGGGGTCGTTCAGCTCTGAGAAACCGAGCGCCGAGTCGGCCTCGTGGAAGTACGTGGAGCGCGCGTGCGCGAACGCCACCGGCTTGCCGTGGACACGGCCGCGGGCGTAGACGATGCCGTGGACGGTGCGGTACGCGGTCAGGGTCTCCGATCCCGCGGGTGTGGAATCAGCCACGCTGGGGTGCCAGCTGTCGGTCTCCTGGAGCTTCTCCATCGGCAGGCACTGCCCGCGGTAGAGGTAGTGGAACGCGTCGCCGCCGCACAGGACCTCGGCGAACGTGTCGACGTTGTCCGAGGTGGACGTGGTCGCGCTCCAGGCGTAATCGCGCCCGTGGCCCAGCTCCACGTACTGGTTGACCCCGGGGAAGGCTGCCCCCCGGGCGTCGATGCCCGGCCCGTGCAGGTCCTCCTCCATCAGGATCTCCGGAACGTAGTAGCCGACCTGGGGTCCCATCACCGCGAGGGGATGCCCGTTGGCCGAGTGCCGGGCCGCCACGAGCTCCCAGTTGGACGCGTGGCCGGGGTGGCTCAGGGCGGTGCGCAGCTTGCTCCCCAGATCGGCCAGCGACCCGCGGGACGCCGCCGTGGGCACGGAGGCGCCTGCCGACGGGCTCCCGACCGGCGGGAAGGTGACCGACCCGGGGTCCGGGAGAGCCAGGCCGCGCTTGGCAAAGGCGCTCGTGGTCTCGTACGGGAAGCGGTGGTGGAGGATCGTGGTCGGCGCCTCCGGGTCGTTGGCCTCGCGGAAGTCGCTCCACGCCTTTCGTCCCGACTTGGCGCCGAACCGGCGCTCCAGCGCCTGCAGCGTGAGGGCGGCGTTCACCTCGTTGCCGCCGCCCTTGCCGAAGATGCCCCCAATCAGGGAAGCCTCGGCGATCACGTCGGTGAGCTTCCAGGGCTGGGGCGTGTTGCCCGAGGCCAGATATTCGGAGGGGAGCAGCAGTGGGTTCAGCATCGCCGCCTTGATGTAGGCGTTGATGCCGTCGACGTAGGCCTGGGCGTCGGCGATCACCTGCGTGCCGGCCGTGCCGTAGAGCTTGGGAGCGGCATCGATCTGGGACTGCAGGTCCTGTTCGGTGTACGGCGCGATCGCCCACTGCGTCTCGTCCATCTGGCGATTGGAGGGTGAGCCGCCGGCGAACGCCGCCAGCTGCGCTCGCGCGGTGTGCCGAAGCACGTCCATCAGGAACAGACGGTCCTCGGCTCCCGCGTAGCCGGCGCCGAACATGACCTCGGCCCGCGTGGCGCCGTAGATGTGCGGTACGTCGTAGGACTTGTCGCGGACGATCGTCAACCCCGGCTCGGGCGACTCGACCGTGCCCACGTCTCCGGGCTTGACCCCGAAGGTGGCGTCCTTGAAGTAGCTGGGCACCTGCGAGTCGGTCAGCGTCGGGTCGGCGTATACGAGGTTCTGGTACAGCGGCAGCTGGTCGTCGAAATGGGGCGGGATCGTCCCGGCGGCTTCGAAAGCCCCCAGCTGGACGGCGTTGTCGACCCCGGCCTCACCCGGAGGCAGGACGTTCAGAAAGCCGCCGGCGTCGTTGGCGCCGTAGGGGGCCGGGTCGGTGGCCGCGGTGGCCGTGGAGGCGCCGGCCGTGAAGAGGGCGACGGCCGCGAGGAGGGCAAGCAGGCGGCGGACCGCGGCGCGCTTTCGAGATATCTGTCTCATGGACACAGAAATCTCGAAACCGCGGATCGGGGTCAGCCTCGCCGCGCGGAGCCTGTTGCTCTCCATCCCGGTGCGTAAGCCTACGGGCCGGGTCAAGCGGGCCGCGCCACTACCGCGTGCGGATGAGGGGCGCAAGCGAGGGCGTGCAGGCGCAGGCCGCGGCCCCCAGCCGCCTGAGTCCCAGCAGGTCGTCGATCAGCTGCAGAACTGAGTAATGGTCGACGGCTGTGCGCTCGCGTGCCTGCGGGCGGGCCTGGCCGCCGGCCAGGATCGTGACGATGTGGCCGCCCGAGGCGAGGCGGCAGCAGCCGGCATCGCTCGCCCCCTCGTCCCAGGTCAGGATCAGCAGCCCGTGTGGGCCGAGCGCGCTCAGCAGCGGCGGCACCAGCGTGCGCAGAAAGCGGTCGCCCGTGGCCGGAGCGCAATCGTGCATGTCGTGGCACAGGTTGGGCGTGATCCACACGAAGCGCGGCAGCTTGTGCGTCCGTTCGTCGGCGCCGAGCCGGCTCAGCGGCACGACGTTCGCGCACTGTGCCGCGTCATGGACGACGTCGTGGTAATAGACGAACGGGTCGTGCTTCTCGGCGTAGTTGCCTGCGCCCGCACCGGTGAAGCAGGGGTGGGGGAGATCCTCCATGTAGGCCTTCCAGCTGATACCGCGCCCGGCGAGCTGCCCCGCGAGGCCGCCCCCGCGCACGATGCAGCCGGAGCAGTCGTAATCGATGCCGAAGGTCGAGCCACCGGTCAGGGCGAGGTAGTTCGGCAACGAGGGGTGGGTGATCGCGTAGGCGGACGTCGCCAGGGCGTAGCGCTTGGCCAGAGAGTTGATGTAGGGCGTCGCGCCGGAGCCGACGATCGAGCTGTACTCCTCGTTCTCCATCAGGATCACGGCGATGTGAGAAGTTGTTCCGCGGCCGTGGGTCACCGGCGAGCGCGTGGTCTGGACGGGTTGCTGCGAGGCGGGGTCGCTGCTGCCACAGCCGGCAAGCGCGAGCGCCAGGAGCAGCGCACCGGCCACGGCGAGGATGCGGGGCCGGGGGATCACGGCGGCGGAGGTTATTTGGTGCAGCCTTAGGCTTCTTAAGCGTCCTATTTCCTGCGCAATGCTTGCGAGGGCACCCGTCCCGGGCGAGTCTGAACGTGGGGGTGCTGGCGAGTTCCCCGAGTGGGCAGCCTCGCCTGGTTACGCCCGCCCGCCGGCACACCCCGATTTTCTGTGGACGGCAGCCGCCCTCTATGCTTCGCCGCAGTGGGCGGCTGCCCGTCTTCACACGCGCTGGCCAGAGTTTCTCCGGCGCCTGGCCGGACGGCGTAGCCGTGCCGCCGACATCGGCGAGAGAGGGGTCGCTCGGCGATCCAGGCCCAGGTAGGGCCAGCTTCCTGCGCCGGTACCGGCACGCGATCGCGTTCGGCCTGTTCGTCGTCCTGGTCGTCGGGTTCATCTACTTCGTACTGCCGCAGATAAGCGGTCTGTCCGGGACGCTGAGGCGCCTGCGCGACGCCCAGCCATGGTGGATCGCGCTCGCCGTCGCGTTCGAGGCGCTTTCGCTGGGCGGCTACGTGGTGCTGTTTCGCACGGTGTTCTCCTGCCACGGTGTGCGGATCGACTGGCGGGAGAGCACTCAGATCACGCTTGCCGGCACCGTGGCCAGCAAGCTCCTGGCGACGGCGGGCGCGGGAGGCGTAGCCCTGACGGTGTGGGCGCTGCGCGCCGCGGGGCTTAAGCCCTCGGCGATCGCGCGCCGGATGGTGACCTTCGAGCTGCTGCTCTACTCGGTGTTCGCGGGCGCGCTGCTGATCGTCGGGGTCGGGCTGCGCAGCGGGGTCTTTCCCGGCCAGGCGCCGTGGACCCTGACGATGGTGCCGGCTTTCATCGCGGCCGTCGCGATCATGCTTGTCCTCGCCATGCAGGCCTTCCCGGCCACGATGGAGCGCGTGGTCATCGCCGGGCGCGGCTCGTCGGGCCGGCTCAAGCGCGTGCTCTCGCGGCTGGCGACGGCGCCGCGCACCGTGCGCGCTGCCACGAGCGTCGCGCTCGAGCTCACGCGGGCCCGCAACCTGGGCGTGCTCGGCGCTCTCGCGTACTGGGGCTTCGACATCGGCGCGCTGTGGGCGTCGATGCACGCGTTCGGAACCCCGCCGCCGCTGGCGCCGGTCATCATCGCTTACTTCGTCGGACAGCTCGCCAACGTGATCCCGATCCCCGGCGGAGTGGGCGGCGTCGAAGGCGGCATGATCGGCGCCCTCATCGCGTTCGGGGCGCAGGGCAGCCTCGCCATCCTCGGCGTCCTGGCCTATCGGGTCATCTCCTTCTGGCTGCCGACGGTGCCCGGAGGCATCGCCTATCTTCGGCTCAGGCGCACAGTCGCCCGGTGGCGGCAGATGGAGCCGGCTGAGGAATCCGCGGCCTGACAAGCCTCGACCGCGGCGCCGCACGCGCCCTACCATCGCGGCCGTGACCGATGCCCCGTCGCGGTCGTGAGCGCGCTTCCCGGCACTGAGCCGGCCCGCGCGCAAAGCCGGAACCGGGCCGGCCTCGCTGCGGGGGCTCGGTACGGGCCCTGGGCATTCGTGGCGATCCTGCTCCTCGCCACGGCCAACTTCTTCTGGCAGCTGGGCGCCTCGAGCTACTACGTGGATGAGGCGCTCAGCATCGATAACGCCCTGCCCTCGATCGGCTCGGTTGTCCATCTGGTCAATCAGACCGAGAGCAATCCGTGGACATACTTCCTGGCGCTGCACGAGTGGCTCGGCCGCACGGGCTCCGAGCGGGAATGGGTCACGCGGCTGCCCTCAGCGGTGGCCGGGATAGCGCTCGTGACGGCCGTGTTCTGGCTCGCGCGCGCGTTTCTGCCCCGGACGCCGGCGCTCGTCGCGGCGGCCCTGGCCGCGCTGAGCCCGCTCGTGCTCCAGTACGCGCAGGAGGTTCGGGTCTATGTCTTCGTCATGCTGGCGCTGGCACTCGCCGTGGCACTCGTGGTCCGCGCGCCACGCGCCGGCCGCGCGGCGACTCGCCTCCTCCTCCTGGCCGCGGTGGCCTCGGTCGCCGCGCTGTGGCTGCACTACGCGGCGATTCTCGTGGTCGGCCCGCTGTGCGTCTGGCTTGCCCGTCAGGCGTCGTTGACCAAGCTCCAGCGGTGGGCCTTCGTCGGTGTGTGCGCCGTGGGCGAAGTGCTCATGATCCCGCTGTTCATCGAGCAGTACCGCAACTCAGGCGGGCTGGCGGGGATTGCCAACTTCACGCTCACCAACGTGGTCACGGTGGGAGGGACGCCGTTCGATGGGCGCTTCGTGAGCGGGCTCACGCCGGTGCGCATCCTCGCCCTTCTCGTCGTCGCCGTGTCTGCATGGGTCGTCTGGACCAGGCGGGACGCACGAATCCACGAGCCCCGGCTGTTGTGCGCGCTGGCGCTGGTCCCGGTGGCAGTCGTGCTATTGCTCGGGCTCCTCGGCAAGGACGTGGTCAGCACCCGCTACACCGCCGTCGCGGCGCCTCTGTTCTTGGTCATCATCGCGGCGGGCCTGTCGACGTTGCCTCGCCTCCCCGCTGCTGGGCTCGCCATCGCGGCGGCGTTTGCCTCAGGCTGGGGGCTCGTCGTCAGCCACAGCCGCGCCGGCTTCTATCCGCCCTCGCGTCAGACGATGGCCTTCATCGCCGCGCACCGGCGGCCGGGGGACCTCGTGGCGATCGTTGCCCACGGGGGTGTGCAGTGGCCCTACGAGCTCTACGGCCGGCAGTTGCTTCACCCGCCTCCTCGCTATATCGAGCCCGGCGACCGCAGCCGCCTCCTCGCCGCGCTCCGGCGCCGCGAGCGGATCTGGATCATCACCGAAACCGTCGCGCGACACACCTCGCCGGGGGCCTTCATGCGGACCGCCCGTCCCCTCCTCGCGCGCTTCGGCTATCGGCCGGTCACCGCTCAGGCGCTGACCACGACCTGGACGTCGATCGCCTACCTCATCGTGCCGGCCCCGACGTAGGTGCGCAACGAACAAACCCCGCCGTCGCGGGGCCTTCGGAGGAGCGGCTGAAGGGGCTCGAACCCTCGACCTTCTGCATGGCAAGCAGACAGGCTTCCGCCTCAAAACGGGCGGTTTGCAGCATAAACGCACAAGCCGGGTACAGCTGAGTGTCATTTGTTTGCAGGGGTTTCCCGGGGATTTCGGCCAACGAGATTGTCGTTGGCCTTTTGCTCGTCGAGGTTCAGCAGTTACCTGGCCGCGTCAGATCGCGGGTTTGGACCTCGGGTCAGACCTAGCCGATGCGCTGGCTTCGCGCGCTGTCCCGTTGTGAGTGTTCTGTCCGATGTGTTTCATAAGGTGTGTTCACTTTGGGGGAGTGGTGCGTCTCCAGGTCCGGACGTTAAACACCGCTTTCTAACTCGGGCGATGGGCACCGAGTTACAACGGTGTGAACCAGCCGCCCCAGCCTTCATGTGTCGGCCTGTCAGCCGTGGTTGATATTCTCACCGTGATTAGGCTGCGGGAGGATCGACCTATGAGGTCGATCCGTCTGCCGTGGTGGATACTCTCACTGTGTCATCGTGATCAGGTTGCGCGAGGACTCAACGCAGCCACCCTCCGGCTTCCGAGCGTCCGTTTAGGAGGCGATCTGTCGATCCGCGAGTGTGTATACTCTGTGGCTCACTGTGATTAGGCTTGCGCGACGTGTAGGTCACTGTGCAAGCTCTACCGGAGAAACAGCTCGCAAGTCCATTTCTCCGCGCAGCGAGAACGTTCCCGCCCGGCTATGCGCCGGGCTTTGTTTTGGCGCTCGGCCGAAACAACAATGCCGTTCTACAGGAGGTCGGTTCGGTTGTCTGCCGTCATTCCAGCCGCGCGTCGCGCCCGGTTGAACGAACAACTAGCGGTGGCCCTTGTCCGAAGCTCGCGCTCTAGGGACACCGGCGTATTGCGCTGCAGCCGAGGCTGACATCACGCCCAGCCGCTTGTCGATGATCGTCAGGGGTCGGGTCACGCCCTCCACGGAGGACGCCCGCGCTATTGCGGCGGCGCTTGCTCGCGAGCCGGCCGAGTTGTTCCCCCAGCTTTCCTTCTGAGCCGTTTGCGGCTCGAGACGCGTTCGGCCTGACGCCGTTCGCCGCCCGACGCGGGGCGATGCCGCGTCACACCTCAACCGTCCCCTGAGTCGGGGCGGGGAGGACATGTCACATCATGCACACAGACGAAACGCGCCGGTGGCGCGTAACGCTGGCCGATGGCGAGATCATCGAGGTCGCAGGTAGCAAGGTCGTTGAAACAGACTCAGGCTCGCTCATGGTGCTGAGCTCCGAGCGGGAGCCGGCCCGGATCTTCCGGGTCTGGCTGGCGTGCGAGGAGCTACCGCGCGGCCGGAATGACGGGCCGGGCGGCTAATCCGGACGCCCAGCTAAACGCTCGGACTCCTGCCAAGGATCTAGCTGGACCGTAAAGCGATCCTCGGGCCATTGTTCTCGCGCCCACCGCGCGAACGCGACGCCGGGCTCGAGCTCGGCGGTTCGACGCTGCTGGCGGATGACGATCCACGGCCGGTCGGGGTCGTGCTCGGTGACCGTGAAGCTGTATAACGGCACGAACACACGTTCGCATAGCTGTCAACAAGCGTACCCCAATCGGTTGGCCCGAGACCACGGGCCCTACGAGGCGCTGGCGCCGGGATCGGCCGAGCGATTCCGAGAAAGCAGTAGGGCCGCCTTCCCGCTGGCGGCCCTACGCGAGTCCTACCGAGTTCTTACCGCTTCGGCGGGATCAGTGCTTGCGCGTTGCGTGACTGATCTGAATTGATGTCACTATCGGCGGGCCCGTGGGGGGCGGGGGGTTCGGGCTCGAGCTTGGGGCCTGCTTTTGCCCTACCAGGAAAAACGTCACGGCGCTCGTCTTTTCGTTGACCATGTAGTAGGGCCGGTCGAACTTGGGCTGCCGCCTCAGGCCGGGATACGCCTGCTTGAGTTGCTGCACGGTCGATCCAATGTGAATCCCCTTCGAGGTGTGGAATCCAAGGTTGGCCGCCAAGACGTCGATGGACGAGATGCCTTGCTTTCCGCCTGCGAAGGAAATCTCGTCCTGGTTGTATTCGCAATTGAAGCCTCCCCCGCCGCTCTGGCAGCGGTCAGGTGCTCCCCAGGTCCCTATCGCCTTGGCTCGCGAGTCGCCGAGCGCGACTCCACCGACCGACTTCCCAAGCACGATCAACTTCGATGGTGGGTGAAAGACCGCCGCTGCTTCCGACGCGCAGGCGAGCGCAACGACTGCAGCCGCCGCAACCACAAAACATCTCTTCATAGCTAAACCTCCGTCCCCTCGTTGCACCAATCCCAGGCGCAACGGTCGCAGGATGAATCGATGTTCGCCCCAGGGGGCGACCCTAGGGTTTCCCCGCTGGTGGCTGGCAGGCGCAGCGTTTACGCGGCGAAGAAGGGCATCGGAACAGCCCCCTGGCTTTGCCTCGTCGAAATCAGTCAGAACTTGTCCCGTCTGGCTCTTGAAGTAGCTCCGGCCGGCGAGTAGGGTCGTCCTTCCTGCAAAGCGCCCCCCGCGACCGCGCTAACGGCCCGGGGGGCATGGCACCGAGAGAGGCCCTCGATGCACGGCGCAAGCTACATGCAGTCAAAGCGAAGCGCCGCTTCGTATCGCTGGACCCTCTTGCTGCCGCAAACCAGAAGGGGGCCGATATGGCGAGCAGTGACCGCCCGCCGAGCTTGACGCTGATCCAGGAGGACGCGTCACAAGCCTTCACGACGCATCCAGTGGAGGTGGCACGACGCGCCCTGCTGCGCGCGGCAGAGGTCGAGGACGAGGCATGGTCGTTGCTGCTGAGGCAGTTCGCCGAGTCGCTACCTCGTCGCGCGCCAGACGAGGGCGAAAGCCCACAACCTCCCGAGCGCACTCGCCATGAGGTTGTAGGCCGCGAGCAACGGGAGCGGACCTGGCGGGAGGCACGCGATGAGGTCAAGCGTCGGTGGCGGCGGACGTCAGCCGAGGAACGCGAGCGCATGGTGCTCCAAGTCCTGGGCGACGAGCGGCTCATCATCCGAGAGCTGACCTCACGCATCAATGTGCTGTTGGGCCTATCCGGCGAGAGGGGCTCTCGCGTGGTGTGGGAGGGCGACATTCGCTATCTGACCTCGCGGATGATGCGCGCCGGCCAGCTCGACCGTGAACCCGAATCCTTCCGCAACAAGATTCGGTACCGCTACTTCCGCGCCGACGGGCTTGAGGGCCCAATCGCGGATCTTGACCGTGCGTTTCGAGAAGGAGACGACGTCTAATGGCACGCAAAGCGACAGGACGATCATCGAGCACGTCGGCAAGGACGGCCTGACGTATCGCTCATTACGGTTCACCGCACACGGCAAGCGACGGCGGATGCCGCTCGGACCGGTGGCTCGGCAAGAGGCGGAACGTGAGCTGCGAGGCGTCCTCGCGGACATTGAGCGCGGCCAGTGGAAGGAACCGGAACCTCCGGCCCCCCAACCGGCCGGGATGCCGACGCTCCACGAATTCGCCGAGCTTTGGTGGGTTGAACGCGAGCGGGAAATCCGGCCTGCGACGCGCACCGACTACAAGTGGCGACTCGAGGCTCATTTGCTTCCGTTCTTCGGCGAAATGTCTCTCGACCGGATCACTGTTGCCGACGTGAATCGGTACAAGGGCTTCAAGCTCGCGGAAGCAGATCGGCTCCGGAGCCGGATCGCGCGAGGTGAGCGCGTGCTGAAGGAAAACGGCACGCCGCGCCGCCGCTGTCGCCGGGCACGATCAACAAGACGCTAGATCTGCTGAGCACGATCCTTGAAGTCGCGGAAGAGCGCGAGCTGATCGCTCGGAACCCCGCACGGGGGCGCAGGCGGCGCTTGAAGGCGACAAAGCCGCATCGGTCGTACCTGGACTCGGCAGACCAGATCGGCGCGCTCTTGGACGCTGCGGCCGAGCTGGATGCCGTCGCCCAATCGCACCCGCAGATCGAAAAGCGGCTGGTGGCGCGCCGAGCGATCCTCGCGACGCTCATCTTCGCGGGGTTGCGCATCGGTGAATTACTCGATCTTCGGTGGCGTGATGTCGATCTCGCGAGCGGCCGGCTCAGGATCAAGCAGACCGTGGGGGAGACGGCAAAGACCGATGCTGGTCACCGCGACGTGACGCTTCTGCCCGCTCTACGCGACGTGCTCACGCGGTTGAAGGCTGATCGCCTCGGCGTCGAGCCTGACAGCTACGTGTTCGGCACGGCGCGCGGCGGACGCCAGTCCGAGAGCAACGTGAGACAGCGTGTCCTCGCGCCCGCCGTCGAGCGGGCAAACGCGGCGCTCGTGGCGGCCGGCGTTGCGCCGCTCCCCGACGGCCTCACGCCCCACGGACTGCGGCGGACCTTCGCCTCGTTGCTTTACGCGACGGGGACCGATCCGCGGACGGTGATGGCTGAGATGGGCCACACGAACGAGGGGCTTGCGCTTCGCATCTACGCCCAGGCGATCCGCCGCGATGCTGCGAGCCGCGAGCAGCTGCGTGCGCTAGTAGAAGGCGTCGAATTGGCGATATGGGCCAACGAGCAGCGCGCGAGGATCGCGCGGAAGCGGAACCCGTTGCTATCAACGGGGAAAACCCCCGCTAGGCGGAGGCTTTCGGAGGAGCGGCTGAAGGGGCTCGAACCCTCGACCTTCTGCATGGCAAGCAGACGCTCTAGCCAACTGAGCTACAGCCGCGAGCGTGACGAGTATAACCCGGCGCCCCCCTTCAAACGCCCCGCGCGAGCCCGCCGCAGCGGGGCATGCGACCAACAGCCCTAGAGGCGACGACCGGAATCGAACCGGTGCTGTCGCCGATTCGAGCTAATACAGGGTTTTTGCGACTCCACGTTTTGGAGTCGCCGTGGCTGCCGCCCATGTCGGCGATCTAGCTTCCGGCGAACGGGGCTGGTGCCCTCACTGCTACCACGACCTCTGGCAGGGGCGCTCGTGCAAGCGGCGGACGTGCCCCGGCTACGCACCGGTCTACCTCCGCGATCAGGCCGAGCGGCTGAAGGCGGCCCTCGCGGAATGGGACGGCGAGACAACCATCGCCACTTTGACGGCGCCTGGGGAGGACGTGCTCCCCTGGGATCCCCGGCTGTGCAGGCTGGAGAGTCCGCACAAGCACTCGGGCCCTAACGGGTGCCAGGTCGATCCGTGGGCGGCCGCGTTCTGGAATAAGACCGCGACTAAGCGGCTCTCACGGCTGATCCACACCGCAAGGGAGCGGGTCCGCCGCGCTCGGGTCGCGCGGCCCGAAGTGCTCGCGACAGTGCTCGAACTGAAGCGTGGCGTCTTCCACGCACACGTGGTCATCGGGTATTACGGCTATAGCCGCGAAGGGCTCGACCTGTTCCTGGATGCCCTCGATGAACTCCGGGGTGACTACGGCTTCGGAACGAGTCGTTCGGGGGGATTCAACCGCGGGGTCCCTGGGATGTACAGCGGGCCTCATGCGGGCGCCTACACCAGCAAGTACCTGCGGCCCGACGGCGCCAAAGGATCGTTTGTGCCGGCGCTGCTCAAGATCGAGCAAATAGTTGAGCGAGATCCCGAGACGAGACGTCCAAAGGAGCAGGTCCGGCCCGTCTACGTCAATCCAAGGCTCACGAAGAAGTCCGGCGTCACCATGAGATTCCTTCGCTGGGCCAGGTACGCCTACGTCAGGTGGGGCCGAGTCGAGCTTCCCCGGGTCGAGCTACTCGCGGTCTACCGCCTGGTGCAGATCCTCGGCGGCGAGCTCGAGGCATACGCGCCGGTCAATGCGATCCCGCCTCCTGAGGAGATGCCCTTCTAGTGGACGGGGACACGCCTCCTGGCGGCTGGGACCAGCTGCATTGGCACCGGGATCCGGGCAGCCAACGCTACCGCTCCAAGGCCACGGCGCTACGAGCTTGCCGGTGGTTGAACGCGAACTACCACGAGGCTGACCGGTGGCTATTTCGGCCGGGCCCCGTTGTGGACGGTCGCGTCGTGCTGGAGCGTCGCTGGATCGGCGCCGACTTCAGCGGTTGACAGGCCGCGAGAGTTTGTCTCCGACGAAGACCGCTTCGCTTCTGGAGGCTCCCGCATTTAGCCCAAAGCGGAACTTGGCTGTCAGTCGCCCTGTTCGACTTTCCATCGTCGGAGCGCAGCAACCCCGGCTGACTCCTCGTCGCTGCCGTAGCCGTACCAATCGAGGACATCACCATTAGGCCCGCGCAGGCCTGCGAACACTGGCCCAAAATCGCCGCGAGCGAGTTTGCCACGTGTTTCCCGCTGCAACTTCTCCGGAAGCCCAACCAGGGACTCCTCATACTTGGCGGCGATTTCCTCTGGCGTGCGTCGGGTGAAGACAAGTTCGAACCCTCGCGCAGCGAAGTAGTCGTGCGGTGTCTCAGCCATCGCCGGGCTCAAAGCTAGCGGCTCAGCCTGCCGCGCCACAGCTTCCGCTCTGATCGAGCATCGACAGCGCCGAACTAGCCCGCAGCAGAAGGCTGCTGGCTCAGCCCCTGCTCGTCCAGGTATTCCTGATGGCCTCCCACTCACGCCGAGCCAGAAGCAACTCCTCGGGTGGCTCGCCATCGGCAGGAGGATGGTCGAGATCGGCTTGATCTCCCCACTTCATGTGGACGACGGGGCCCGGCTGGGATCGCATCCAGCGCACGCCTTGTTTCGAGATATTCACTGCAATGTGAGTGTCGTAGAACTCGTCGTACGGTGGCCCATCGTCATACCAATGACCCGGCCGCCAGATCGACTGCATCACGACGAACCGCCGATCCGGGATCTCCTCCCAGTAAATCTCGAACACCGCTTGAGTCTCCGGCCATGCGCTCCGTCGGCTGACCGCCGTAAAGGCGAAGCCGGGATAGCCGCGCCTGCCCACTACTCCCCAAGGCGTCTCGACGACGCGATAGCCCCGACCTGGGGCCGCGCTATCACCCTTGAACTGCCCGAACCGGTACCGCTCGATGAGCTGGTCCTCAGCGGGCTTCAGCTGAGCGGCGATGTCGCGCCACGTGGCCATGCTCCGAGTGTGTCGCAATGATCGAGCAGCGGCAGTCTCAGCAGAGTTGGGCGCAGACCGGCCTGCGGAAAGGCCAGTCTCTCGGAGATTGGTCGACCGCCTCCTGACACCGGATAGGCCTCGGACCGATCCGGCGCTGATGCCCGGCCCGCCGGCCGCAGGCCGTCGGCCGGGCGCCCCGCAGGCTCAGACCGCGTACTTCCGAACCCTGGGCCGCACGCCCAACGCCCCGCAGGGCTCTTCCCTTCACCGCCAGTCTTAGGCCCCCTCGTGGGGCCGTCTTGGTCTTGTGAAGCACACAGCGCACGCAACATGAGCAGGCCGTGATGGAGGAACCAGTTGGAGGGCTAGGCCGGGCACATGGTCCCGCGATCACAGATGGGCGGCGCTATTCAATGCCTAAAGCTTTTTCCGCCTCGGAGATCAGGTCGTCGATCCCGAGGGCGTCCCGTCGCGCCGCGGTGAACAGCATCCGGAGAGACCGGTTCCGGTCGACCCGGAGCGAACGTTCCTGATCGGTTTCGGGACCTTGGCTATAGGTCGTTTCGATGGTTTCGATCGGATCGCCTTCAGGACTGAGGAGCTCGAAGATGAACGGAGCTTGGTCGTCTTGGTCTCTGCTTCGTATGCTCACTCGAACAGAGCCAAGATCGCTGATGTATGACGTTCGATTGCTGCCTGGTTGCCATGAGATCGACCGACTTGTGCTTGGATCTACAAGCCGTTCAACAATTCGCCAAAGACGATCCGATTCTGGGTAAGAGCCGTTCATTCCGCTAGTCCTCGTCAATCGTAGGCAATAGTTGCTCTATCAGGGGCGCGAGCTGGTCGGCGGCCTTCTCCATCGCCGCCAGACACTCGGCGGTGACATCGCGTACTGAGCTTCCCTCTTCAAACAGGGCAGGTTTGATGCTCCGCGCGAGCTCAAGCGAGCTCTGAATCGTGCCCAAACTAGGAAGCTGGTCCCCGAATCGGCGCCTCAGAAGGCCGTCGGCCTCGGAGGCAATCCACCGCCAGTTATTCACGGCTCGCCGGGCACCCAGGCTGTCGTTGTCGGCGGCCGACTCTTCCAGCTCAAGAACGATCTGGCGAAGCTGAGTGATCGCAACTGCTAGGCGGCTGGCGGCGACCGCCTTCAGTGTTCGTCGCACCGCCTCCGCAGTGGCGCGCGTAAGGGTTGCGGTTTTCCGGACTTCGGTGATTGCGATGGCAAAGCCCCAGACCGAGACCGCGAGGCCGCTGACGCCGAGCGCGGTGCCTGTATCCCAATTAGCGGTCTCGCCCCAGAACACCAGGGCCGCCGAAGAAACCACCGCGAGTACGATGCCCACGATCCAGTCCCGCCGCGTCACAAAACAAACCTAACGGTGGCGGGCGGCGGCGGTATGACTTCCGGCCGGTCGGACTATAGTCTTACAAGATGCCAAAGCCGGACCGAGGGGAGGGGGATCCGGAACTGCGCAAGCTGTTTGAGCAGTTCAACGGACAGCTGGTCTCTCCCGGTGGGGCTGCCAATCTGCTCGGCATCTCGCGCAAGACTGTCTACACCCTGGGCGACCGCGGCAAGCTGCGCGTTTTCCATGGTCCCGAAGACGACCGTGTTGTCAAGTCCGGCCCACGGTGGTCATACATCCCGCTAGTCGATGTCGCGGAGTACGCGAAGCAGGTCGGTCGCCCATTTCCCAAGGGCCACTGGGCGAACCCTCGGACTTGACAACGTAGGACAATCGTCCTACAGTCTCCTGTCGTGAAGTTCTACGACGCGATCGACAAGTACTTGGAGGACATGCAAGTCGAGGGCAAGTTCACCTCGCCGCCCACGGTCTCGTCGTACCGCAGGACGCTCAATCTTCACGCTGCCGACGTGACAAACCGGGATCCTCGCTATGTGGGGCGGCAGGACGTTCAGCGCACGCTCGCGCGGTGGCCCAACCCGAGCACACGAAGTGTCAACCGGTCGCACCTCGTCGCGTTTTACCGATGGCTGGTTCAGGAAGGCAAGCGGAAAGATAATCCCGCCGAAGCCACGCGTCCTTCGAGGCGGCGGCCGGAACCGCGGCGTCGGCTTACCCGCGACGAAGCGGTCGCAATGCTCGACGCGGCCGAGGGCAGGCGCGAGGTTTGGGCGGTTTCGCTGCTCATGTGCGCGGGCCTCCGGCTTGCCGAGCTCGCGAGCCCTGCGAGGCGAGCATTTCGAACGATCCCGGCCGGCTCTGGGTATCAACCGCCATCGGCAAAGGGCATCGTGAACGCGAGGTCCCGGCGTTGCGGGAGCTCGTGCCCGGTCGTGGACGAGATACGGCGAACGGTTGCGAGCGATCAGTACGTGCTGCCGGCTCAGCGGTGGCGCGATCCCGGCCGGAATCGGTTGAAGCGAGATCTGACGCGAAAGCCTGCGTCTCCGCAAGCTATCGGCAGGCTGATTGCCGACATCGCTGCCGCGGGCGGGGATCACAGGTCGCGTCACCGCGCACACGCTTCGCTACGCGTTTGCCGACCACATTGCCAAGGGTGTCGATACCCACACGGCCCAGCACCTCCTCGGCCATGCCGACATCGGGACCACCCAGATCTACCTCTCGAAGCCGCTTTTTGACGAGCTTGCGTCTGCAGTTGCCCCGTTGTCATTCAGAACCTCGAAGCGAACGAACGTTCTAGGGGTCGCAGAAACCCTCAAAACAGCCCTAGAGGCGACGACCGGAATCGAACCGGTGTAGACGGCTTTGCAGGCCGCTGCGTAGCCACTCCGCCACGTCGCCGGCGAGTGCGAAGCGTAGCGAGCGCAGTCTGGTCAGCCGCTCGTGCGCAGGACGACCGCGTTTGCCGACGGGTCCCTGACCATCGGCCCGAGGCCTGTGTCATGGACCTCGATGCCGGCGGCCCGCGCGCGCTCGGTCACGCGCCCCCGCTCGGCCTCATCCGGCAGCACCACGTCGTAGGACCGCAGCCCGATCGACCCGGGGTCCGGCGGCGGCGCACCGGCGCTGTGCCAGGTGTTCAGCCCTATGTGATGGTGATAGCCGCCGGCTGAGACGAACAGCGCTCCCGGATAGCCGCGGACGGTCACGTCGAAGCCGAGGATGTCGCTGTAGAAGCGCTCGGTCTCCTCGAGCTCGGAGACCTGCAGGTGGACGTGGCCTACGCGTGTGCCCGCCGGTGCCCGGGGTGGAACCTCGCCGGCGCCGGCGAGCTCGGCCGCGATGTCGTCGAGGTCGAGCGGGAGCGTCGCCATCTCCAGCTGCTCGCCCGACCGTGGCCACTGCTCGCGCGGGCGGTCACGATAGATCTCGATGCCGTTGCCGTCGGGGTCTGAGAGGTACAGCGCTTCGCTGACCAGGTGATCGGAGGCGCCGTCGAGCGGCCACCGGGCATTGGCCAGGCGAGCCAGCGCAAACGCCAGCTCGCGGCGGTTCGGCATCAGGATCGCCACGTGGAAAAGGCCGGTGGCGCGCCGGTCGAGCGCGGGCGCGGAGCTGTCGCCGAGAAGCTCGATCAGCGCGTTCTGCTGATCGGGCCCGAGTGCGAGCGCACCGTCGTCGGACTCGCTGGCCACCAGCCCCAGGGCCCGTTCGTAGAACGCGCGCGAGCGTTCGAGGTCGCCCACCGTCAGCCGCACGGTTCCGACGGTGCTGCGCGGGTCGATCGAGATCCGGCCGGCTGGCTGCGCTGAGATGGACATGTCGCTACTCGACCGTGCAGGAGCCCTCGGGCCGCGCGCCGGGAAGCCGGCTGAGCAGGGCTGCCAGCTGCTCGATCTCGACCTCGGTGAAGTGCTCGAGGAACAGCCGTCGGATGCTCGCCACGTGCGTGCAACCGGCCCGGCGAAGCTTCTCGTACCCGGCGTCGGTGAGCTGGGCGTAGGACACGCGAGCGTCGCTCGGGCAGGAGACGCGCTCGATCAGGCCACCCGCGACGAGGCCGTCCACGAGCCGCGTGATCCCCGATCGCGTGAGCATCGTGCTCTCGGCCAGCGCCGACATCGGCAGCCGGCGGTCCGCGGCCTGCGCGAGATACAGGAGCACCTCGTAGTCCCGCGTCGTCATTCCCTCCTCGGCCAGCAGCTCGGCGTCGAGGAGCCGGAGAATCGAGGCGTGGCTCTGCAGGTAGCAGCGCCAGGCGTCGAGGGCGGCGCCTTCGAGGGGCGTGAATGTGGTGATGCTCATGACCCCAAGTATAGTTGACGAGTCAACCGCACCGTCCCGGATAGGCTGGCGCGATGGAGGAGATTGCGCCGGGGCTCTGGCACTGGATGGCGCGCCACGATCGCATCGGCGCCGATGTCAGCTCCTACTACCTCGTCGGGCCGCGCGTCCTGCTCGACCCGATGATTCCAACCCAGGGACTCGAGTGGTTCGAGCAGACGGCGGTGCCCGAGCACATCGTCCTGACCAACCGCCACCACGACCGGGACGCGTGGCGAGTGCGCGAGGCCTTTGGCGCCACCGTCCACTGCGTCCGCAACGGGATGCACGAGCTCGAGGGCCGCGGACCGGTCGAGCCCTTCGAGTTCGGGCAGGAGCTGCCGGGCCGGATCGTGGTGCACGAAGTCGGGGCGATCTGCCCCGACGACACGGCGCTGCACCTGCCCTCTCACGGCGCCCTGGCCTGCGCCGACGGCGTCGTGCGGATGAGACCCGACGGCGACCTGGGCTTCGTACCCGACGATCTGATGGACGAGCCCGAGCAGACCAAGGAGAAGCTGCGCTCGGCGTATCGCCGGCTGCTCGAGCTCGATTTCGAGGCGCTCCTGCTCGCCCACGGCCGCCCGATCGTGACCGGCGGCAAGGACGCCCTGCGCGAGTTCGTGGAGCGCTAGCGGTTCGCTTCGCGCTCGCGTAGCTCCTGCTCGCGGCGCATACGCCGCACGAAGGGCAGGCTTGCGAAGGCTGCCGCCGCGCACACGATCCACATGGCTTGGAACCCCTGCGTGCTCGAGAAGGCGCCGTGCTTGGTGAGCTCGATCAACAACCCGGCCAGAATCGGCCCCACGACGATTCCGATCCCTCGGGAGACGCTGTAGAAGCCCGTCAGCGCACCATGCTCGTCCACGGGCATCAGCGGCATCAAAACCGCGTAGGCGAGTGTCATCACCGTGCCGCCTCCGAGCGCGACCAGAGGAATCGCGACCCCGAGGACGGGCCGGCTCGTGGTCAGAATGAGGATGAGATAGCCGCCGCCGTAGGCGACGAGCGCGTAGTTCAGGACGCGCAGGCGGCCGAATCGATCACCCGCCTTACCCGCTGCGATGGCCCCGAGCAGGATCACGAGCGCCACGCCGCCGACCAGCAGCGAAGCGGTCGGCAGCTTGTAGTGCAGGCCGATGGTCAGATACAGGATCACGAATGCTTTGAGCGCGGAAAGCGCGACCTCCCACAGCGCGTTCGCGACCAGGTAGGCACGAAGGGTCGCGCTGCCTGCGATCAGTCCCGCCACCTGGCGCACCCGCGCGGGGATGCCCTCGCCGGCGCTGTGCTGTCTTGGGAGCCCGCTGCGAAGGAGCAGGACCAGGAACGCCGCGATCGCGCTCACCAGGATGACCGCGGCGGCGATGAAGGGCAGCGCTCGCCCGACGCTGAGCAGCAGGCCGCCGCCGAGCAGGGCGAGACCGGTCCCGATCCCGCGGGCCACGGCCTGCGTGCTCTGCGCTCGCCCCGCCACCTCCTCTTCGTCGACCAGGTCCGGGTACAGCGCCCTGTAGGGCTCGTAGGCCACGAAGTAGAAGGCGAAGAAGATGGCCGCGGCGGCAGCCACGGCACCCAGCGAGCGCAGGAAGCCGATCAGGACGAGAGCGGCGGCGGCCGGTATCCCGCCGGCGAGAACGAAGGGCAGGCGCCCCCCGATCCTCGTCTGCAGCTGATCGGACCACGTGCCGGCGATCAGCGGCACCCACAGGGCCATGATCCCCTCGCTGCCGATGATGAGCCCGATGAGGGCAGTCGATTGCGTGTAGCGCCGTGTGACCTCTGACAGGTAGGTCGAGACGACGGTGATGGCCAGTGCGAGCGCTGTGGTGGGCAGCGCCAAGATGCCCAGGCGGGTCTTCTCCTCGGATCGAAGTGGGCGGCCATGCCCCGGGGATGAGGAGCCAGTCCGCTCTTTTCTCCGGCTGGTCTGCTCAGCTGTCCCTGGCATCAGGCCGCTCAGGCTCCTCAGAGGTGGCTGCGTACGGCGGCCGGATCTGGATCGGCGAGCTCGAGCGCCAGCGCCGACCAGGCGAAATCGCACGCGCCCATGCCTTCGCCGGTGATGGGGTCGTAGTACTCGCGCAGTCCGTGCGTGAGCACCGCCCGGGCGACCCGCCCCGCCATGTCAGCCGCCTCGGCCTCATATCCAAGTCGCACCAGGCCGATCCAGAGAAGCCATGCGGCGTTGATCCAGGTCGGGCCTCGCCAGTAGCGCCGCAGGAAGAGCCAGCGGTCGCGGCGTGAGAACGTAGATTCGCCGGCCGAGACCGAGGGCGGCGGGACAGGAAGCCAGAACTTCCGCGGGTCGAGCAGGTGCTCCTCGACGAGGCGACGTCCGATCTCCTCCGGTAGGTCGGGGAGGGCGAGGGGCGAGAGCGCGGCCCAGGTGACGACCGGATGAGCACGATCGCCCTGCCGGCGTCGGCCGTGGCGGATGAGCTGATGAAACAGTCCGCGGCGCTCGTCGTAGAGGCGCTCGACCAGCACGGGCGTGATCGAGGGCAGCCCGAGTGCCTGGCGCGAGAGGTTGTGAAGGACGTTGGTCGCCGTCCCGCACACGACGGGATTGCCGGCCGCCGTCACTTTGCGGATGTCAAAGCCGAGGCGGCGGTTTCGACGCACCAGCAGGGGAAAGCCTGGCAGCCCATCGGCCTGCCAGCCCCACGCCGAATCGAACTTTGGCGAGGCATCCAGGCCGGACTCGTCCGGTTGCAGGATCCAGATCAGCCCGTCACCGTCGAGATCGCGCTCGCTCTCGACATGGTCCTGGTGACGGGCGATCTCTGGTACCTCACGCGGATCCCCGACCGCCACCCTCCAAGCCCACGCCAGCAGCGGCGGCTGGATCGTGCGGGTCATGAAGTCCGACCGACGGCGCACGTTGTAGAACAGCGAGCGCACCGGGTCGACCTGCTCCCCCCAGAAGATCGTGTGACCGATGAAGCCGCGCTCGTCCTGCGCCGCAAGGAGGCTTTGAAGCTCGGCTCTTGCCCGGGCTCGGTCGAACCGGCGCCAGGCGATAGCCGCAAAGCACGAGTCCCAGTACCACTGCCATGGATAGCGGCCGGGACTGGGGGAGGTGTAGGCGTAGCCGATCCCGCTGCGCCGGCCCTCGCACCAGTTGGCTGCAAGCGTGCCCCGGCACAGACGAGCCAGGCGCGCGACGTCGACCGCGGCGGCGTTTCTCGTGTCGGGGGCGGCGGGCGTCCATTTTTCTTGCACGGGTTGCACACCCAGGTTCTTCTCGGGATCCCGGGGCACGAACCGCGTCGGCGGCCCCGTTGGTCACCGCGAGGACACAGGCCAAGACCCACGCGCACGACGGGTTTACCGGCGCCGCGGATCAGGAAGCGACGACTTCATGCAATACGTCAGGTCCTGATCGTCTTCTAGCCGGCTGCCTCCGGCCTATTGGTCGTGGGCCGTCAGCTCTCAACCGTGCTTCGTGGCGCCGCGATCTTCTGCCGGAGCGCCTTCACCGCAGCGGCGTGGATCTCCGAAAAACTCGGGAATGGTTGGATGGTGTCGCGTAGCACCTCGAGTGGGATGCGGGCGCGGATCGCGAGCGTCGACTGCTGTAACCACTCCCCGGCTTCGGGACCAAGCGCGTAGGCACCGGTCAGGTGCTCGCCGTCACTCAAGAGCGTCAGGAACCCATTCGACTCCGCGTACTCGTGCGTGTAAGTAGCGGTCCTGGCGACCTCCGACAGCCACGCCGTTGCGCTGAACTCGGCTTTGGTGGCGCCCACCGCCGCGGCCTGGGGGTCGGTGTAGGTGACGCGCGGGACCGCTTCGTAGTGAGTCTCGCGTGGCTCGCCGAGGATGTTCGAGGCCACTACCTCGCCGTGGTACTCGCCGACGTGGGTCAGTTGCCAGATGCCTGTGACGTCGCCGACCGCCCACAGCCGCTCGCCCGCGCGCATGTGCGAATCGACCGGGATTCCGCGGGCGTCAGGATTGATGCCGACGGTCTCGAGACCGATCCCCGCGAGGCGCGGTCGTCGTCCGGTTGCCACGAGAAGATGATCCCCGCGCAGCTCCCGTCCATCCGCCAGTCGCAGGACGAATTCCTCCCCATCGCGAGACGCCGCGATCGCCTCCACCCCGAGCACCAGCTCGATTCCGTCGCGACGCAGCACCGCGCCCAACGCGTCGCCCAGCGGCTCCGGCTCACGCGCGAGCACGCGCTCGGCCGCCTCGACGAGCGCCACCTCACCACCCAGGCGGCGCACAACCTGGGCGAGCTCTACACCGGCTGCCCCACCTCCGAGCACGACCAATCGTCTCGGCACGGCTTTCATCCCGGTCGCCTCGTTCGTGCCCCAGACGCCGTCGAGCTCGCGCAGCCCGGGAACCGGCGGAACGACCGCATCGGCACCGTTGGCAAGGACGACATGGTCGGCCGTGTAACGAACCCCATCGACCTCGACCACCCCTGTTCCAGCGAGCCGACCGTGACCGCGCAGCAGGGCGATTTCTCGGTCCGCCAGCCATTGCGCAGCGCGGGTATCCGCGTAGTTGGAGACCATGAAGTCGCGCCAGTCAAGCGCCGCCCGCACATCCACCTCGGCGCTGGCCCCGGCCTCGCGTGCGCCGTGCACCGCCTCCCCCGGGCGCAGCAGCGACTTGGATGGGATGCACGCCCAGTACGTGCACAGGCCACCGACCAGCTCGCGCTCGACGATGGCCACGCGCAGACCGCCCTCCGCGAGCGCGGCAGCGCAGTGCTCTCCGGGCGCCCCGCCGCCCAGGACGATTACGTCATAGTCGGGGGTCACGAGGGAGGCTTCTCGACCGCCTGCTCCGGTCGCCGAGATCGGTCCGCGCCCCGCTCCTCGCTGAGCCGGCCCGGGGCGGTGACGCGTTGGGCCAGCGTGACGCCTGATTTCTCGGCCGGGGCCGACGTGCGAGTCTCCTCGGTTGGGGGCGCCACCAATCCCACCGGATCGTCCCACCGGACCTGGCGTTGTCAAGCCTTTCTTGAACCTGCGCTGCCGGATCGAGACCCGAAAGCAACGGCGCGGTGAACGGAGGTATGGTCTGCGGCTACGGCGAGCTGCGGCCACTTAGACACCGTCAGGGTCCTGCAACTGCCGGAGAGTGTCCGGGGTTGCGAAGAGTGCCTGCGCGAGGGTGGAGTCTGGCTTCACCTACGGATCTGTCTGGAGTGCGGGCACGTCGGCTGCTGCGATGACTCGCCCAGCCGGCACGCCACCGCCCACCATCACTCGAGCGGGCATCCACTGATCCGGTCGCTCGAGCCCGGCGAAGAGTGGAGCTGGTGCTATGTGGATGAGGTCGGGATGCTCATCTCCGACGTCCACGGGCGGACCCGCATTCCCCGGTCACCCATGCTGACGGGCTAGGGCTCTCCGGCGATCGGCCCTCGACCTCGGCCTATGGGCGATGCTGGGCTCGAACCAGCGACCTCCGCCTTGTCGAGACGGCGCTCTCCCAGCTGAGCTAATCGCCCGGGAGGGGTAAATGTAGCGAGCGGCGTCGGGTCAAGAGGCGGGGCCTCAGACGCCCCGGGTTAGACTCGCCGCGATGTCCAGAAGGCTCGGCCTGGCTTGGGTTGCCATCGCTGCACTGCCCGCCGCCGCGGCGCTCGGTGCCGCCGAACCGGCGCCGAAGACGCTCCGAGTGAGGCCATCGTCAGGAGGCCCGCGGACGACGTTCACGGTGACATTCAGAGCTCCGAGCTCGGCCGGCTCGTCGGGGTCCCTGCAGCGGCGTTACGAGGTCTCAGTGGCGGCGAGCACGTCCGCACATGGCTGCGCCAGCCAGATGACGGTGGCGATCACGCGCGCGAATGCCGGGCACCGCGTGCCTGTCCACCTCGACCCACGCCACGCCGGAGGGCGGTGGTGCCTGGGCCGGTTCCGCGGTCAGATCGACGAGATCGAGCAGCCGGCGTGCCAGAGCGGTGTCGTGTGCCCGGCGTTCGTCGTCCTGGTTTCGCGCGTGGGGAGGTTCACGTTTACCGTGCGCAAACCGGCTCGCGCGGCGGCTCAAGGCGGGTGGGGCGCGCGTCACTAGCATCCCGCGCGTGAGCGAGTTCGAGCTTCCCGACGGCCAGAAGCTGGCGCTGCCCGCCGGCGCTACCGGCGCCGACGCTGCAGCCGCGATCGGGCCCGGTCTGGCCCGGGCGGCGCTGGCGATCAAGGTGGACGGTGAGATACGCGATCTGGCGCGCGAGTTGCCGGACGGCGGTCCGGGCAGGTTGGAGATCCTCACCGCGCGCAGCGGGGAGGAGGCGCTCGAGCTCATCCGCCACGACTGCGCGCACGTGCTCGCGGCTGCGGTCATGGATCTCCACCCCGGGGTGAAGATCTCGATCGGGCCGCCGATCGAGAACGGCTTCTATTACGACTTCGAGTTCCCGTCCGGAACCGCGATCAGCGAGGGCGATTTCGAAGGCATCGAGGCCAGGATGCGCGAGCACATCGCGGCCGACGAGCCTTTCGTGCGCGAGGAACGCAGCCCGGCGGAGGCGCTCGAGCGCTTCCGCGCCGAGGATCAGCCATACAAGGTGGAGCTGATCGAGGACCTGGTGCGAGACCAGGGCGTGCAGACGGTCTCGCTCTACACCAACGGGCCGTTCACCGACCTCTGCCGCGGGCCGCATGCGCCGAGCACGAAGCGCATCGGCGCCTTCAAGCTGCAATCGGTGGCCGGCGCCTATTGGCGCGGGGACGCCGGCAACACAATGCTCACGCGCGTCTATGGAACCGCCTTCTTCTCCAAACAGGAGCTCGAAGCTCATCTGGAGCGGCTCGAGCGCGCGCGGGCCAACGATCATCGCCGCCTGGGCCCGCAGCTCGGCCTCTTCACGTTCTCGGAGGTGGCGCCGGGGTCGGCCTTCTGGCTGCCGGCCGGCACCGAGGTGTTCAACTCGCTGGTGGCGCTAAGCCGCCGGATGGGACGACAGCGGGGCTACACGGAGGTGAAGACTCCGCAGCTCTACGACAGCTCGCTGTGGAAGACCTCCGGGCACTGGGACAAGTACCGCGAGAACATGTTCGTCACCGAATCCGAGGACCGCGCGATGGCGATCAAGCCGATGAACTGTCCCGGCCACTGCAAGCTCTACTCCCTGCAGCAGCACTCCTACCGTGACCTGCCGGTGCGTTACTGGGAGCCCGGCTTGCTCCACCGCAACGAGCCGAGCGGGACCTTGCACGGACTCCTGCGTGTCCGGCACTTCGCCCAGGACGACTCGCACATCTTCTGCACCGAGGAGCAGATCCAGGACGAGGTGGTGGCCGTGCTCGAGTTCGCCTTCGCCACCTATCGGATCTTCGATCTCGATGTCCGGCTCGAGCTCTCCACCCGTCCCGAGCAGCGCATCGGCTCAGACGAGCTGTGGGATCGCAGCGAGGCGGCGCTTCGTCAGGCGCTCGAGAACCAGGGCCTCGACTACGAGCTGGCCGAGGGTGACGGCGCCTTCTACGGCCCCAAGATCGACATGCACATGACCGATTCGCTCGGCCGCTCCTGGCAGCTGGGGACGGTGCAGCTCGACTACAACTTCCCGGAGCGCTTCGACCTCACCTACACCGGAGCCGACAACGCCGAGCACCGACCGGTGATGATCCACCGGGCGCTGATGGGCTCCTACGAGCGGTTCATCGGGATTCTCCTCGAGCACCTCGCCGGCGAGCTGCCCGTGTGGCTGGCGCCGGTGCAGGCGATCGTGCTGCCGATCGCCGACCGCCACGTTGCCTATGCCGGCGAGGTGGCGGAACGGCTCGAAGCGGCCGGGCTGCGCTCGGCCCAGGACACGCGCACGGAATCGATCGCCCGCAAGATTCGCGATGCCGAGCTGCGGAAGGTCCCCTACATGCTCGTGGTCGGCGATCGCGAGCAGGAGAGCGGCGAGGTTTCGGTCCGCGCCCACCGCGACGGCGACGCCGGATCAGAACCGTTGGAAGCGTTCGTGGAACGCCTGCAATCCGAAGTGCACACGCGCGTTGCGGTCTAGATGCGCCGCTATACTCGCGCCCGTTGATCAAACTGCATCACCAGCACGGCGCTTGACCTCACGCCGCCACCGCCACTAGTGCCGGTCCCCCGCAGGTTCGACCGGCGCCCGCCAGAGCGCGACCAGACCCGGATCAACGACCGCATTCGCGTGCCCGAAGTGCGGCTCGTGGGCGAGGACGGAAAGCAAATCGGAGTCATCAAGACCCCCGATGCGCTCGCCTACGCGCAGGAGCGTGATCTCGATCTCGTGGAGGTCGCACCCGACGCCCGGCCGCCGGTGTGCCGCGTCCTGGACTACTCCAAGTACAAGTACGAGCAGGCCCAGAAGCAGAAGGCGGCACGCAAGCACCAGCAGCAGATCACGGTCCGGGAGATCAAGTTTCGGCCCAAGATCGCGCAGAACGACTACGACACGAAGAAGGGTCACGTTCGCCGCTTCCTCACCGGTCGCGACCGCGTGAAGATCACGATCATGTTCCGCGGTCGCGAGGTGACGCACCCGGAGCGCGGGATGGCGCTGCTCGAGCGCCTGGCCGGTGAGCTCACCGACGTTGCGGTCGTCGAGCAGGCGCCTCTGCAGGACGGCCGCAACATGACGATGATGCTCGCGCCGTCAAAGGCGATCCTGGCCTCGGGCCAGGACAAAGCGGCCGATGGCGACGGCGCCGGCGACGATGCCGCCGACGACGCCGGCGAGCCGAGTTCCGCCGCGCACGAGAGCCCCGCGCCTGCGGCCTCGGGCGACGCCGCCGCCTGACCGGCTCGCCGCGGCGAGGCCCCGGGGGTCTGCTTTACTTGCCCCCGGCATGCCCAAGGTCAAGACCCATTCCGGCGCCAAGAAGCGCTTCCGGCTGACCGCCACCGGAAAGGTGCGCGGCCGCAGCGCGTTCTCGAGTCACATCCTCGAGAAGAAGTCGCCCAAGCGCAAGCGCCGGCTCGGCCGGCCGGCGGTCATCTCCAAGCACGACGAGGCGCAGGTCAAGCAGCTTTTGGGGGCGAAGCGCTCATGACGCGCGTGAAGCGCTCGGTCCACGCCCGCAAGAAGCGCCGCGCGACGCTGGCGCTGGCCAAGGGCTACCGCGGCGACGCCAGCCGCCACTACCGCACGGCCAAGGAAGCGGTGCTGAAGGCCGACCAGTACCGCTACCGCGACCGCCGCAATCGCAAGCGGGATTTCCGTCGTCTGTGGATCACGCGCATCAACGCCGCGGCGCGCCAGAACGACATGTCCTACTCGCAGTTCATGCACGGCCTGCAGCTGGCCGGCGTGGAGCTCGACCGCAAGATCCTGGCCGATATGGCCGTGCGCGACGCAGACACCTTCCGACGCTTTGCCGACCGCGCCCGTGAGGCGCTGGCGGCCGGCTGAGCACCAGCTCAAAGGCACCAGCACCGATTTGAACGGGCGCCCTCTAGAGGGCGCCTTTTTTTGTTTTGATCACCAGCACCCACAATCAACAGCTCAAAGAGATCCGAAAGCTCGGCATGCGCAGGCGCGAGCGCGAGCGCGCGGGGCGGTTCGTGGCCGAGGGCGAGGACCTGCTGGCCGCCGCCGACGCCGCCGGGTGGCAGCCGGTTCAGCGCTACTGCGCCGCCGGTAGCGGCCTGGTGGGGGTCGAGGTCGACGCGAAGCTGTTGGCGAGCGCGTCCGGCCTGGGCTCCGGCACCCGGACACTCGCGGTTTACGACGAGCGCTGGGCGCGACGGGCCGCCGGTCCGCTATGCGTCTATCTGCACGGGGTTCACGACCCGGGCAACGTCGGGGCGGTGCTGCGCAGCGCGCATGCCTTCGGGGCCTCGTGCGTGGCGATCGGCCCGGGCAGCGCCGACCCGTTCGGGCCCAAGGCCGTGCGCGCGAGCATGGGCTCGCTGTTCGCGGTGCCCGTGGCGCGGGCCGAGGGCATAGCCGAGCTCCCAGGCGTCACGATCGCCCTGGTTCCCGATGCTGGAGTCGAGCTTTGGCGAATCGCGTCAGAGCGGTTGACGCAGAACGCCAACGGTCGGACTCTGGTCGTGGGAGCCGAGCGCGACGGCCTTCCGCAAGCCATCGTCGAAGCCGCCGATCACGTCGCCCACATCCCGATCGCCACCCACTCGCTGAACGTGGCCATGGCGGCCACGATTGGCCTCTATGAGCTGACTAGGATGGCGCCCGCATCATGAACGAGCGGCTCGAGCAGATCAGCCAGGAGGCGCAGGACGCGATCGCCGCCGCGCTCGACACGCAGGCGCTGGAAGAGGCCCGTGTGAGCTTCCTGGGACGCAAGGCGGAGCTGCCCAACCTGTTGCGTGGCGTCGCGCAGCTGCCCGCGGAGGAGCGCGCTGCCGCCGGACAGGCGGCCAACGAGGTACGCCGCTCGCTCGAGCAGGCGATCGAGCGCCGCCAGCGCGAGCTGGCCGCGGCCGAGCTCGAGCGTCGTCTGGCCGAGGACCGCGTCGACGTGACGCTGCCCGGGGACCCGATGCCGGCGATCGGGCATCTGCACCTGATCACGCAGACGCGCCGGGAGATCGAGGACGTGTTCATCGGGCTGGGCTTCAACGTCGCCGAGGGCCCCGAGGTCGAAACCGTCTACTACAACTTCGACGCCCTGAACCACACGGTCACCCACCCGGCCCGCGCGAGGACGGACACCTTCTACGTGACCGACGAGGTCCTCCTGCGGACCCACACGAGCCCGGTGCAGATCCGTGCCATGGAGCGCCACCCGCCGCCGCTGTACATCGTGATTCCGGGCCGGGTCTACCGACCTGACTCCGATGCCACCCACACGCCGCAGTTCCACCAGATCGAGGGCCTGGCCGTCGACACCGACATCACGCTGGGCGACCTCAAGGGAATTCTGCAGGCGTTCGCACGCGCCACCTTCGGCGAGCAGCGCGAGATCCGCCTGCGGCCCGACTTCTTCCCGTTCACCGAGCCGAGCGTCGAGGTTGATGTCTCCTGCTTCAACTGCACCGGCGGGGTGACCGCCGAGGGCGAGCGTTGTTCGATCTGCAAGGGAACCGCGTGGCTCGAGGTCCTCGGTGCGGGGATGGTCGACCCCAACGTGTTCGGCTTTGTCTGTGCGAACGGCTACGACCCCGAGAAGATCCAGGGCTTCGCCTTCGGCATGGGGATCGAGCGGATCGCGATGCTCAAGTACGGCGTCCCTGACCTCCGCCTGTTCTTCGAAAACGACGTGCGGTTCCTGGAGCAGTTCTGATGCGAGTACCCCGTACTTGCGAGGACGACCACTGATGCGAGTACCCCTCGAATGGCTCCATCAGTACTGCCGGCCGCCGCTCGGAACCGATGCGCTGGCCGAGCGGCTGACGATGACCGGGACCAAGGTGGAGGCGATCCACCGGCACGGCGTCGGCGCGCTCGAGCAGTTCGTGGTCGGCAAGGTGCTCGAGGCCCAGCGCCACCCTGACGCCGACCGGCTCAGCGTGTGCGCGGTCGACGTCGGTGACGGAGAGCCCTCGCAGATCGTGTGCGGCGCGCCGAACGTCGCGGCCGGCCAGACGGTTGCGGTTGCCAAGCCGGGCGCGATCATGCCCGATGGCAGGACGCTCGGCACGGCCAAGCTCCGCGGCATGGAGTCTCACGGGATGATCCTGGCCGAGGACGAGCTCGCGATCGGGACCGAGCATGCCGGCATCCTGGTGCTCGCGGGCGATCATCTGGCGCCCGGCACGCCGCTGCAGGACGTGCTCCCGATCGCGACCGAAGTCCTCGAGTTCGAGATCACCTCGAACCGCCCGGACTGCCTGGGCGTCTACGGGATCGCTCGCGAGGCGCACGCGGTCACCGGCGCCGAGCTGGCACCGCCGCCCTGGGCCGACGACCCCGGGTCCGCGGGAGACCCCGGCCCGGCGCAGGTCACGGTCGACTGTCCCGACCTCTGCCCGCGGTTCACCGCGCGGGTCTTCGAGGACGTCCAGATCGGGCCCAGCCCGCCGTGGTTGAAGGCGCGGCTGATGGCGGCCGGTCAGCGCCCGATCTCGAACGTCGTCGACATCACAAACTACGTGATGCTGCTCACGGGGCAGCCACTGCACGCATTCGACCTCGACCACGTCGCCGGGTCGCGGCTCACCGTACGGCGAGCGACTCCGGGCGAGCAGGTGCAGACCCTCGACGGTCACACTCGCACGCTGGATCAGGACATGGTGTTGATCGCGGACGAGGAGGGTCCGACCTCGATCGCCGGGGTGATGGGCGGTGCGCGCTCCGAGGTCGCCGAGGACACGACCCGGGTGCTGATGGAGGTGGCGACGTGGGACGGGCCGATGATCCACCACACATCGTGGACGCTCGGGTTGCAGAGCGAGGCGTCGCTGCGCTTCGAGAAGCAGCTTCAGCCTGAGCAGGCGATCCAGGCGCAGGCGGTTGCCGCCCGCCTGATGATCGATGTGTGCGGCGCGCGTCTCGTGCCCGGAACGATCGACGTCGGTGGTCCGGGCGCAGAGCCGCAGCCGCTCCGCCTGCGCGACGCTCGCATCGAGCGACTGCTGGGCGCCCCGATTGCCCGGCAGCGCTGTGCCGAGCTGCTGCGAGCGCTGGAGTTCGACACCACCGAAGCCGCTGATGGCCTGGACGTGACGGTCCCCGCGTTCCGGCGCGGCGACGTCACGCGTGAGGTCGACCTCATCGAGGAGGTCGCGCGGCTCGATGGTCTCCAGAAGCTGCCGGCGACGCTGCCCTCGCGCCGGGGGGCGTCCGGTCGCCTGAGCGAGCGCCAGAGGCTCCGCCGGTTCGCGGCCGACGCTCTCGTTGCGCAGGGCCTGCACGAGGTGGTGGGATGGAGCTTCACCGGCCCGGACGTCGGCGGAGCCCTCAACCTGCCCGACCAGCGTGCCGTCCAGATCGACAACGCCATGTCGGTCGAGCAGTCGCGGCTGCGCACGACGCTGCTCGTTTCGCTCCTGGACGTGGCGCGTCACAACGTCGCGCACGGATCGGGGACGCTGCGGCTGTTCGAGACCGGAGCCGTGTATCTACCCCAACCCAAGGGCCCACAGCCGAACGAGCCCTTCCACCTGGCGGCACTCGTCGCCGGCGCGAGCCGCCCGCCGACGTGGCGCGACCCGGATCCGCGCCCGGCGGACTTCTTCGCGGCGAAGGGCGTGCTCGCCGGATTGCTCGACTCCGTCCGAGCGTCCTGGCAGGCGATCAGCGGCCGGCAGCCATTCCTGCACCCAGGCCGTGCTGCGGACATCCTGGTCGCCGGAAGCCCGGTGGGCTGGCTGGGGGAGATTCATCCGCAGGTGACGGCCGAATGGGAGATCGAAGCGACGGTGGCAGGGTTCGAGCTCGACCTCGACGCAGTCGCGGCCCACGCCGTGACGACGCCGCTCTACGAGGACGTCACGAGCTTCCCGGAGGTACGCGAGGACCTGGCGGTGATCGTCGCCGAAGGCGTGAGCGCCGCGCGGGTCCTGGACGTCGTCCGCAGGGTCGGCGCCCCGCTGCTCCACGCCGCCGGCGTCTTCGACGTCTACCGCGACGCCGAGCGGCTCGGCGAGGGCAATGTGTCGCTGGCACTGCGGCTGTCCTACCGCGCCCTTGACCGGACGCTCACAGACGAGGAGGTCGCAGGGAAGCGGCGGGCGATCGGCGACGCGCTGGCCTCGGAGCTCGGAGGGACGGTCCGTGCCGCCTAGCGTCTCCGTTCTCGGCGCCGCGGGGTTCACCGGCGCGCTCGCGGCGCGGCTCCTGCACCGCCATCCGGCCTTCGAGCTGGCGGCCGTCACGGCGCGCTCCGAGGTCGGGCGGCGGCTCGATCATCTCTATCCGCATCACCGCGTGCCGCTCGAGCTCGAGGAGCTCGACCTCGACCGCCACGCCGCCGTCGACGCCGCCGTCGTCGCCTATCCCCACGGCTCGGCGGCGCCGCTGGTAGCCGAGCTGCGCCGGCGCGGGGTCAGGGTCGTCGATCTGAGCGCCGACTTCCGCCTCAGGGATCCAGCCACCTACGGGCGGTGGTACACCGAGCATCGCGCCCCCGAGCTGCTGCCCGACGCGGTCTACGGGCTGCCAGAGCTCGGGTACCGCGAGGCGGTTGCAAGCGCCGGGCTGGTCGCCAACCCCGGGTGCTATCCGACGGCCGCGCTCCTCGCGCTGGCCCCGCTGGCCCGGGAGCGGCTGGTCGGCGCTGTCGTGATCGACGCCAAGTCCGGGGTGTCCGGCGCGGGGCGGGCGCCGACCGACAAGACCCATTTCGTCGCCGTGGACGAGAACGTGAGCGCCTACGGAGTGCCGCTTCACCGCCACACGCCTGAGATCGAGCAGGAGCTGGCCGAGCTGGGCGCGCCGGTGCGCGTCACCTTCACCGCCCACCTGCTGCCGCTCGACCAGGGTGAGCTCGTCTCCTGCTACGTGACCCTGACCGACGGCGCCGGTGACGTCGACCTCACCGCCCTGTACGCGGACGCCTACGCAGACGAGCCGTTCGTCGAGCTGGCCGACTCGCCTCCCGGCGTCAGGGATGTGCGCGAGACGAACGTGTGCCGGATCTCGATCCATCGCGACGAGCGAACGGGCCGGGCGATCGTCTTCGGCGCCATCGACAACCTTTGGAAGGGCGCCGCGTCCCAGGCGGTCCAGAACCTCAACCTGATGTTCGGCCGCCCGGAGGGGGAGGGGATAGCGTGAGCGTGGCCCAGGGGTTCTTTCGCTCTCGGTGGATCGATGCGCCGGAGAACGTCACCGAGCTCTCCGGCGGCCTTCCCGCCGGCTTTCGCGCCGCCGGGGTGGCCTGCGGGATAAAGCCGAGCGGCGCCACCGACCTGGGGCTGCTCGTGAGTGACTCCGAGCAGACGGTCAGCGCGGCGCGGTTCACCCGCTCGGGCATGCCGGCGGCGCCGGTGCTGCTGACGATGGAGAGCTCCAGCGTCGAGAGCCTGCGCGGGGTGGTCGTCAATTCCGGTAATGCCAACGCCGCCACCGGCACGGCCGGCCTGGAACATGCCGCGACCATGCGGCAAGCGGGGGGGCAGGCCGCAGGAGTCGCGCCGGAACGGGTCGCGGTCGCCTCCACCGGTGTGATCGGGGTACCGCTCCCGATCGACTCCGTCACACGTGGCGTGCGCGACGCGGCCTCGCTGCTGGCCGGAGACGGCGACGGGGCCTTCGCAGAGGCGATCCGCACGACCGACGTGCGCTCCAAGCGTTGCGCGCTCGACGTGGCGCTCTCGCAGGGGACCGTACGCCTGACCGCGCAGGCCAAGGGGGCCGGCATGATCTCGCCGGGCTTCGCCACGCTGCTGGCCTTCGTGCAGAGCGACGTCTCGGTGTCGGCGGCGACTTGCGACCTCCTACTGGGGGTCACCGTCAAGCGCTCGTTCGAGCGCATCAGCGTCGACGGGCAGCTCTCCACCAGCGACACCGTGATCCTGCAATGCAGCGGTGCCTCGGGTGTACAGGTCGATCCCGAGACCGAGGACGAGCTTCGCTTCGGCGAGGCGCTCGACGCGGTCATGCGCCAGCTGGCGCTCGAGATCGTGCGGGACGGGGAGGGCGCACGGCGGGCGGGGCGCGTCGTCGTACGAGGCGGCCACCAGGACACGGTTCAGGCCGTGGCGCGTGCGGTCGCAGACTCCCCGCTGGTGAAGACGGCGCTCTACGGCGGCGATCCCAACTGGGGTCGGATCGCGCAGGCGGCGGGAGCTGCCACGGCCGGAATGGGCCCGCTTCCGCTGGACATCGCGATCGAGGGCGTCCAGGTATGCGCGCGGGGTGCATATGCGCCCCACGACACGGAAGCCCTCCGGGCCGCGGTCCAGCGCGAGGAGGTCGAGTACGAGGTGGGCCTGCCGGGCGAGGGGACTGAGATCGAGCTCTTCTTCTCAGACCTGGGCCACGAATACGTGTCGCTCAACGCGGAGTACACCACGTGAGGGACGTCCGCACCCTCATGGAGGCGCTCCCGTACATCCGGGAGTTCCACGGCAAGACGGTCGTGATCAAGTACGGCGGCGCGGCCATGCTCGACAGCCAGCTGCGCGAGGACTTCGCGCGCGACGTCGTGCTGCTCAAGTACGTGGGCATGAACCCGGTGGTGGTCCACGGCGGCGGTCCGGAGATCACCACCTACATGGAGCGGCTGGACCTCCCCGTGACCTTCGTCGAGGGCCTGCGCGTCTCAGACGAGGCCACCGTGGAGGTGGCCAAGATGGTCCTTGTCGGCAAGGTCAACAAGGACATCGTGCTTCGGCTCGGCCGCCACGGGCAGCCCGCGGTCGGGCTCTGTGGCGACGACGGCCTGCTGTTCCAGGCGGCACGACAGGCGGCTCCGAGCGGACGCGACATCGGCTACGTGGGGCGAATCGAGCGCGTGGACGTCGATGTCCTCAAGCGGATCGCACAGGACTACATCCCGGTGGTGGCCAGCATCGCTGCCGATCGCGACGGCAACTCGTACAACATCAACGCCGACGAGGCAGCCGGCGTCGTGGCTCGCGCGCTGCACGCCTACAAGGTCCTGTTCCTGACCGACGTGGCCGGTTGGCTGCGCGACCCTGCTGATGCTCAGAGCCTCATCTCGGAGACCGACACGCGTGAGGTGAAGCAGGCGCTGGCCACCGTCCTCGGCGGGATGCGGCCGAAGCTCGCGGCTTGCGTGGAGGCAATCGAGGGGGGCGTCTGTCACGCCCATATCGTCGACGGCCGCGTGCCCCACTCGCTGCTGCTCGAGCTGTTCACAGACGCCGGCCAGGGAACGAAGATCGGGCCCGCGAACGGCACCGACGGCACCGCGCCGGCATGAGCTTGGCCGAGCTGCAGGGGCTCGAGCGCGAGTACGCGATCGCGACCTACGTGCGCAACCCGGTGGAGTTCGTGCGGGGAGCCGGCTGCCGGCTGTGGGACGACGCCGGCGTCGAGTACCTCGACTTCCTGGCCGGCATCTCGGTGCTCAACGTGGGCCATTGCCATCCTCGCGTCGTCGAGGCGATTCGTGAGCAGGCCGGCCGGCTGACGCACGCCACCAACCTCTATTACACCGAGCCGGCACTGCGGCTGAGCGCGGCGCTCGCTGAGAGCTCGCTGGGCGGCAAGGTGTTCCTGACCAACTCGGGGGCAGAGGCGAACGAGGCGGCGATCAAGCTGGCGCGGCGCGCGCGCCCGCAGGGCTCGATCGTCGTGCTCGAGGGCGCGTTTCACGGCCGGACCTACGGCGCCCTGTCCGCCACCCCCCAGGAGACCAAGCAGGCGCCGTTCGCGCCCCTCGTGCCTGGCTTCGCCGTCGTGCCACGCGATCCAGTGGCGCTGGATGCCGCGGTCGACGAGCGCACCGCGGCCGTTCTGCTCGAGCCGATCCAGGGCGAGTCGGGCATCCACGTGCTCTCGGACGAGCTCCTCGAGGCGGCTCGGGCCGCCTGCGATCGCACCGGGGCGGCGTTGATCTTCGACGAGATCCAGACTGGGATGGGACGGACCGGGACCCTGTGGGCGTACGAGCGCACCGGTGTCAGCCCGGACGCCATGACGACGGCGAAGGCGCTCGGCGGAGGGCTTCCGATCGGCGCGCTGGTCACTGCGCCGCAGCTCGGCGACGTCCTGCAGGCCGGCGACCACGGCTCCACGTTCGCGGGCGGCCCCGTGGTCTGTGCAGCTGCCTTGGTCGCGCTCGAGATCTGCTCGGACGTCCAGCTGCTCGAACGCGTGGGCAGGCTCGGCGATCGTCTGGCCCGCGGGTTGGCGAGCCTGGACTATGTCGAGGCCGTACGCGGCCGGGGTCTGATGCTCGCCGTCGACCTGCACCACGAGCGCGACGCGCCGGAGCTCGCTCGCCGCGCCCTGCTCGAGCAGCAGCTGATCGTCAATGCGACCGGTCCGGCGACGATCCGGCTCGAGCCGCCGCTGGTCGTGGACGAGGATGAGATCGACCAGGCGCTGGCCCGGTTGGCGGCGCTGGCGTGAGCGGGCCGACGCGGACAACGCATCGACGTTCTCGTAGGCTGCGCCCGGCATGAGCACCCGCACCACCTCCTACGAAGCCGATCCGCAGGACGTCCGCCGCGTCCTGCTGCTCTACAGCGGCGGGCTGGACACGAGCGTGATGCTCAAGTGGATCCAGGACGAGTACGAGGCCGAGGTGGTGGCACTGACGGTGAACCTGGGCCAGCCCGGGGAGGACTACGAGGTGATTCGCGGCAAGGCGCTGCAGCTCGGCGCCAGCGAGTACCACGTGATCGACGCCCGCGAGGAGTTCGCTCACGACTACGTTCTCCGGGCGATCAAAGCCAATGCCATCTATGGCCTCGGCTACCCGCTGTTCACGGCCCTGGGCCGCCCTCTGATCGCCAAGCTCGCGGTCGCGCACGCGCGCGAGACCGGCTGCGACACGATCGCGCACGGCTGCACCGGCAAGGGCAACGATCAGGTCAGGATCGAGGCGACGATCGCGACGCTGGCGCCGGAGCTCAAGGTCATCGCGCCGGTCCGCTCCTGGCGGATGGGACGCGAGGAGGAGATCAGCTATGCCCGCCAGCACGGGATCCCGGTCAAGGGCGGCACTGAGCTGGCGCCGTACTCGATCGATGACAACCTGTGGGGACGGTCCAGCGAGGGGCGCTGGATCGAGCAGCTCTCGCACGCTCCCGAGGACGACGTCTTCCAGCTCGTGACCCGGCCCGAGGAGGCGCCCGACGAAGCGGAGGTGCTCGAGCTGGAGTTCGAGCGCGGCGTCCCGGTCGCGGTCGATGGAGAGCGGCTGGGGCTGGTCGAGCTCCTCGAGCGGGTGGCCGTCCGCGGACAGCGCCACGGCGTCGGCATCGTCGACCACATCGAGGACCGCATCGTCGGGCTGAAGGTCCGTGACATCTACGAGGTGCCGGCGGCGGCGATCGTCCTGCTCGCCCATCGGGAGCTCGAGCGGCTGGTGGGCACGATCCATCAGAACCAGTTCAAGCCCGCGCTCGACCAGAAATGGGCCTATCTCGTGTATGCGGGGCTGTGGTGGGAGCCGCTGCGCACCGACCTCGACACCTACATGGACGCGGCCAACGAGACCGTCACCGGCAAGATCGGGATCAAGCTCTACAAGGGCTCGGCGCGCGTCGTCACCCGTTCCTCGCCGAATGCCGTCTACGACCCGGAGCTGGCGGGATTCGCCGAGTCCGGCGGCCTCTTCTCCCAGGCCGCGTCACCCGGGTTCATCGAGCTCTGGTCGCTGCAATCACGGATGGCCTGGCGCGTCAGGAACCGCGCAGACGGGTAAGGAAAAGTCATGGGTTACAAGATCCTTGGCTTCGCCGTATGGCAAGGTGGAAAGTGGTACGTCCGCCGCCGTATGCGCGGCAGCGCGCGCAAGGCGGCCATCGCCGGCGCGGCCGGGCTGGCCGCGGTGGGTGCGGTGGCCGTCGTCCGCCAGCAGGGCTCGAGCTGACACAGCCGCGGAAGCGGCGCCCCAGCACACGCTGTCGTCTACGTTTGCGGAGGCGGGGTGGATCCCGCGTCCCAATTTCCTTCTTTTCTTGGCATTGGCGCAAGCCGCCGATAATGTGTGGTGCCAGCGATGAGAGACGCGACAAAAGTGCAGCATCCGCTGGAGATCGAGAAGGTCGAGCGATCGTCGCTCGGCGGCAAGACCGTCGTGCGCATCCGCGGCCGATGGCGAGGGCGTCAGCGGGTCGAGTCAGAGCGGGTCGTGCTCGTCGTCGAAGTCGGCGGAGAGGTTCACCGGTTCTTTCCGATCCCGCAATCGCGCCGCTCGCGCCTTGCCCGCCCTGGGATGTGGACGGGCACGTTCTCGGTACCCACGTGGCTCGCGGCCCAGCTCGACGGCAACACGACGCTGAACCTGGGACGGATCAAGGTCCCGCTTCCGGACGCCCAGTCGGTGAGGGCGCCGGGGCCGGCATCCCCACAGCGCGACGACGCTGAAGAGGCAAGCGCCGCGGGGGAGCCTGGGGAGGACGTCGACGCACCGCCAAGCGAGCCGGCCGCGGACACGGACGATCGAGACGGCGAATCACAGACCAGCGAGGGGAGCGAGACCGTGAGCGAGCAGGACACCGAGACGACAGCCGTCGAAGACGAGCAGCCGGCTGAGCACGACGCCGAGCCGACGCTCGCGTCCGAGGAGCAGCAGACGATCGGAGCTCTCCGCTCCGAGCTCGAGGAGCGGACGAGCTCCGAGGCGAAGCTGCGTGGCCAGCTCGCCGATGCCGAGGCCGAGCTGCGAACCCGAGCCGCCACGATCGGGCAGCTCCAGTCGACCTACCGCGAGCTGCGCGAGCAGCAGGAGCAGCTTCGCGGCCTGATCGAGCGCCACGCCTCCCGGCAGGCCGAGTTGGAGGAGCAAACCAGCGAGCTGCAGACGCAGGTCGGGCAATTGCGGGCCGAGGCGACGCGCCTGCGGGGCGAGCTCACCTCAGGCGAGGTTTCGCGTGAGGCTGCGACCAGCGAAGCCGCGGCGCTGCGCTCCGAGGTCGAGCGGCTCGGAGCTGAGCTGGCCGAGGCGCGGGAGCAACTCGTCGGGCGGGATCCCAGCGTCAGCGAGGCGCAGGCGCTGCTTGACGAGGCGCGCGACCTACGCACCAAGCTCGGCGAGCACGCCGAGGCCACATAGCTCCAGCCGGGCTCGGCGCTCACAGCGGCGGGGGCCGGTCCGTCCGCCCCGCGGCTTACCGTCGCGCCGATGAACGAGCCGCCGGGAATGCCGTCTGCCCTCGGGATCGAGGCGGTGCAGTGGCTCCCGGGCGGTGGTGAGAACCTGACCGTCAGGGTCAGGGGCCGGTGGCGACGCGGTAGGCCGACGTGGAGCGGGCAGCCGTTGCTGGTGGTCGAGGCCGAGGGCCGTCGCCACCGCTTCCCCGCCATGCCCGAGCCGCCGAGCCCGACCGGTGCGGCACCGGGAACCTGGCAGATGAGCTTCTCGGTACCCGCCAAGTTGCCGGAGCGGCCGGGGGCACGCGCCTGGCTACAGCTCGGCGGGGCGGTTGTGGTCCCTCTGCCGCTTCCCATGCAGGTCCCGGAGGCGCCGGCGCCCCCGGAGACCCCTGCCTTACGCGAGGAGCCGTCCACTGCTGCCCGAGCCGCGCCGCCCGAGCAACGTCGGGAAAAGGCGGGCGCGGCCCCGGGGTTCGAGGCGGCGGCGATCCAAGCCGAGCTCGCCCGAGCCCGGCGCGCGACGCCCGTCGGTGCTGTCGTCAAGACGCTTCAGCCGGCTCGGATGGACGCGCAGCTCGTCGACCGCGAGCACGCCATGGTCGAGGTGCACGCCGCGGAACGTACGATCGCCGTCCTGCGGGCGGAGCTCGAGGAGCGTGCGCGCTCGGAGGCGCGGCTGCGGGCGCTCTTGGCCACCCTCCGGGAGACTCGCACCGGCGCCCGCGAGGAGGTCCTCGGCGCCACGCTGGCCCAGCTCCGCGTCGAGCTCGACGAGCTGCGACGCGCCGTCCAGCGCGAGAGCACCGCGCGCGCCCAGGCCGAGGCCGCGACCGTCGCCCTGCGCCGCCAGTTGCAAGAGCAGCAGGAGCGCTCCGCACGCGCCTTCGAGGCGCTTGAGCAGCTCCGCCACGAGCTCGCCGCCCTGCGGATCGGCGGGACGCCGGCCCCGGAGGCCGCCGAGGCCCCGGAGCCCACAGAGGCCCCGGGGGCCACAGAGGCGCGGGAGGCCGCTGAGGCCCCGAAGGCCGCTGAGGCCCCGGAGGCCGCCGTCGATCCCGGAAGGCTCGAGGCGGCACTGTCGCGGCTGCGCGAGGCGGCCCCGCCCGAGGACGAGCCGCTACCTGTCGAGGGCGAGGCTCCAGCCGAGGGCGAAGCCGGAGCGCAGCGGCAGGCGGCGGGGTGGCTGTGGCGCGCTCTGCACGACCTCGTACGCCGCGACCGCCGCAGTGCCGGCCAGGTGCTCGTCGCCGTCGTCCGTGCCGCGGGCAGCGGCGGCGCGTCATTCGAGGACCTGGTGATCGAGGATCCCCAGTCAGCCGCAGCGCTCCTCAGTGGCCGCGGCTTGCGGCGAAGGCGCCGTCGGCGCGCGCTGATCAAGGGCGGGGGCGAACCGAAGCTCCGCGCGCTCGAGGAGCTCGTGAGCCATCCACCACCGCTGTCCAAGGTCGAGACCGACCCGCTGGCGGCGTTCGTTCTCGCCGCCACGCTGATCGAATCGCGCTGGACGATGGGGCACCGGTTCACGATCGCGTGGGCGCACCCAAGCGGCGAGTCCAAGCCGCACCTTCAGATTCGCAGCCAGCGCCGGCCGCGAGCACGCCCCGAGGCCCGGCGGCAATCGCCGGCGCTGACGATCGCCTGCCCGGCCGGCTCGCTGCTCGGCGTGCTCGCCGGGGGCGAGGTCGAGGGCGTGCAGCTGCGCGGCGACGCGCACGCGCTGGAGCTCATGCGCAAATGGCTCGAGCGCGCACAGAGCGGCTGAAATCCTCGGCACCGGGGGGACGGAGGAGGCAAAGTGTCCGCGGCTGAGCCTATGCTCGAAGTGGTGCTCTTCACGGCACAGCAGAGTGGTTTCGCGCGGCGTCGACCGGCCGTCCTGACGCACGCCGGATGAGTTCCGCCTGCGCGCATCTGCACGTTCACTCCGAGTACTCGCTGCTCGATGGCGCGTGCAAGATCGACAAGCTGGCGGCTCGCGCGGCGGAGTTCGAGCAGCCCGCGCTGGGCCTCACCGACCACGGGGTGATGAACGGCGCCGTGGAGCTGTTCACGGCCTGCCGCAAGCACGACGTCAAGCCCATCCTCGGATGTGAGGTCTACGTCGTCGACGACCACGCCAAGCGCGGTCCGGGACGGCTCGAGCGCCATCACCTCACGCTCCTGGCCGCCAACGACGACGGCTATCGCAACCTCGTCAAGCTCTCCTCGGCCGGATATCTGGAGGGCTACCAGCGCGGAAAGCCGTCGGTCGACATGACCCAGATCGCCGCGCATGCCGACGGCGTGATCGCGCTCACCGGATGCCTGCAGTCGCGCTTCTGCCAGCACCTGCTGGCTGACCAGGACCAGCTGGCCCGGGCCCACGCCGACGAGCTTCTCGGGGCCTTCGGGCCTGAGAACGTGTACTTCGAGGTCCAGAAGAACGGACTCGTCGCGCAGGAGAAGGCCAATGCCGGGATCGTGCGCATCGCGCAGGAGGTGGGTCGCCCGCTCGTCGGCACGGGCGACGTGCACTACCTGCGGCGGGAGGACTACCACCATCACGCGGCCCTCCTGTGCGTGCAGACGAAGTCGACGCTCAGCCAGCCCAAGATCAGCTTCGAGACCAACGAGTTCTATCTGCGCTCGAACCAGGAGATGGCGCAGGCGTTCTCGGAGTGGCCCGAGGCCCTGGCTTCGACGCTGGAGATAGCCGAGCGCTGCGATGTCGAGCTGGAGCTCGAGCGCCAGCTGATTCCGCGCTATCCCACGCCGGCGGGCACCTCGGAGGCCGAGCACCTGCGTGAGCTCGTCGAGGAGGGACTACGGCTGCGCTACGGCGATCCGCCGCCGGCCGAGGCGATCGAGCGCGCTCGATACGAGCTCGGGGTGATCGAGCGGATGGGATTCAGCGGCTATTTCCTGATCGTGTGGGACTTCGTCAAGTACGCAAAGGACACGGGCATCGCCGTCGGTCCGGGCCGTGGCTCGGCGGCGGGATCGCTGGTCGCCTACGCGCTGCAGATCACCGACGTCGATCCCCTGCGCTACGACCTGCTGTTCGAGCGGTTCCTCAATCCCGAGCGGGTGTCGATGCCGGATATCGACATCGACTTCTCCGTGCGCGGGCGCGAGCGCGTGATTCGCTACGTGACCGAGAAGTACGGGACGGATTCGGTCGCCCAGATCGTGACCTTCGGCAAGATGTTCCCGCGGGCGGCGACGCGCGACGCGGCCCGCGTGCTGGGGCACGACTACGGCGCCGGCGACCGGCTGGCCAAGCTGATCCCCGATCCGATCATGGGGCGACCGCCGAGCTTCGAGGACTGCCTGAAGCCGGGGCAGCCGCTGCGGGCCGAGGTCGACCGTGACGGGACGGCCAAGCAGATCGTCGAGGTCGCTCAGGGCCTCGAGGGGATCGTGCGCAACTCGTCGATTCACGCTGCGGCAGTCGTCATCGCCGACCGGCCGCTGACCGACATCGTGCCGCTGCAGATCGCAGATGCCGGCACCGACCAGAACGGCGAGAAGGCGTTCCGCACGGTCACCCAGTTCACGATGAAGCCGATCGAGGAGATCGGCCTCCTCAAGATGGACTTCCTGGGCCTGCGCAACCTCGACGTGATCGAGGACGCGCTCGACATCATCGAGCGCTCCACGGGCGAGCGACCGGATATGGCGGCGCTCCCGCTCGACGACGCCAAGACCTACGAGATGATGGCCCGGGGCGACTCGATCGGCGTGTTCCAGTTCGAGTCCGACGGCATGCGGGAGACGCTGAGGCGCGTCAAGCCGTCTGAGTTCGAGCACCTGATCGCCCTGAACGCCCTCTACCGGCCCGGCCCGATGGAGCAGATCCCTGCCTACACGCGCGGCAAGCACAACCCCGAGAGCGTGACCTACGCAGACGAGCGACTGCGATCCCTCCTCGAGCCGACCAACGGCTGTGTCGTCTACCAGGAGCAGGCGATGCAGATCGCCAAGGAGATCGCGGGCTTCAGCGGCGCCAAGGCCGACAACCTCCGCAAGGCGATCGGCAAGAAGAACCGCGAGGCGATGGCGAAGCTCAAGCCGGAGTTCTTCCAGGGCTGCCGCGCGACAGGGACGGCCGAGCCGGTGATCGAGCAGCTGTGGACGACCAACGAGCGCTCAGCCGACTACTCGTTCAACAAGTCGCATTCGGCCTGCTACGCGCTGATCGCATACCGCACGGCCTGGCTGAAGGCCAACTATCCGGCCGAGTACATGGCGGCGCTGATCTCATCCGTCATGGACACCAAGGACAAGGTCCCGTTCTTCGCCGCGCAGGCGGAGCAGATGGGGATCGCCATCCTGCCGCCCGACGTCAACCTCTCCGATCACGAGTTCGTCGTCGTCGACTGCAACATCCGCTTCGGGCTCGACGCCGTGAAGGGCGTCGGATATGCCGCCGTCGAGGCGATCAAGCGGGCCCGGGAGGAAGGGGGCCCGTTCCGCGACCTGTGGGACTTCTGTGCCCGGGTCGACTGCCGCACGGTCAACAAGAAGTCGATCGAGGCGCTGATCAAGTGCGGCGCCTTCGGCTCGACCGGAGCGTCGCGCAAGGGCATGCTGGCGGTGTTGGAGCAGGCGCAGGGCGCCGGTCAGAAGGCACAGCAGGACGCGCAGATCGGGCAGGGCTCGATCTTCGACCTCGGACCCTCGGAGCCCGCCGCCAGCCCCTTCTCGACCCCCAGCCACGCACCCATCCCGGCCGGAGAGTTCGACCGCGCCGAGCTGCTGGCGGCCGAGAAGGAGGCGATCGGGCTGTTCATCTCCGCCCATCCGCTCAAGGAGGTCGGCGCCGCGCTGCGCGCCGGCGTCGACTGTCCGCTGAGCGCGCTGGCGGGAAAGCGCGACGGCGACTGGGTGACGGTCGGGGGCATGATCACCCAGACCAAGCGCATTCGCACCAAGAAGGGCGACCCGATGATGTTCGTCACGCTCGACGATCTGGAGTGCGCGGTCGAGGTCCTCGTCTTCGGTAAGGCACTGGCCGAGAACGAGAGCGCGCTGGTCACGGACGCGATCGTCACCGTGCGGGGCCGGGTCGACCACAAGGATCGTGAGAAGACTTGCCTCGTAGCCCAGCAGGTCGAGCGCTTCGACCCTTCGGCGGAGGAGGTTGCCGCGGCACACGAGATCGAGTCGCGGGCATCCCGCAAGCCCGAGGCACTCCGCCTGCGCGTTGATGCCACCGTGCTGCCGGCGACCGTGCTGGGGGATTTGAAGGAGCTGCTCGCGGGCTTTCCCGGCGAGGTGGACGTGGTCATCGAGCTCAGCACTTCCGTCGGCGCTCGGCGCCTGCGGCTCGGCCAGGAGTATCGGGTCAGCCGTAGTGCCGGTCTGCATGCCGAGCTCGACTCGCTCCTGGGGGAGGCGATGCTCGCCGACTCCGCACAGGTGCCTCAGGCCGAGGCGCTCGGCGCCGCGTAGAGCCGGCGAGCGCGGACAAGTCGCTGCGCTACGCTGCCGGAGCGTGGCCGATTCGCGAGCAACCGACCATCTCCCCGACGCTCGCGCGTCCGCCGGAAGCGACACCACTGTGGATGGGTCGCAATCAACGGCCCATTTCACCCCGCCTCATCTCATCGGCCGGTTCGTATACCTGAGGCCGGTCACGCCCGAGGACTACAGCTTCCTTCGCATGATGGAGCTGACCGAAGCGCTAGGAGTGCGGTGGCGGTTTCGAGGCGCCACGCCAAGCCCCGATCAGTGGGTGCGCGACACAAGTTCGATGCTTGTCCATTTTCTGGTCGTGCGCTCCCGTGACCATAAGCCGATCGGGGTGACCATGGTCTACAACTACAACCTGCGGGACCAGTTTGCGTATCTCGCAGCCGCCTCGTTTGACCCGTCCGGTCGCTCGCCGTTGCTCCTGGCGGGTACGGCGCTCCTGATCGACTACACCTTCAAATGCTGGCCGCTGCGGAAGCTGTACATGGAGCTACCTGAGTACAACCTCAAGCAATTCCAAGGGGCGACTCGATCTCTGTTGACCGAGGAGGGACGACTGCGGGAGCATATCTATTACAGCGAACGCTTCTGGGACGTGCTGATCTTCGCCCTCTACCGCCGCGAATGGAAGCGTCACGCGCCACGTTGGTTGGCAGCGGCGCTGCCCAGGCCGGAGCGCTCCGCAAAGGTCTCGCTGCCGACGGGGACATGACGGAGGCCAGTGAGCAAACCTCGATGGAGTGGGGTGATTTCGCCGCAGCCGTGGCGGAGATCGGAAGCTTGCCCGCGGAAGATGTGCATCCTCAGGCGAGGCTGATCGAGGATCTGCGTCTCGATTCTTTTGCCTTGGCTGAGGTGCTGACTTTCCTGATCGTCGACTTCGGGATGGAAGAGTTTTCCATCGAGTTCGCGCAGTCAAACTGGCAAGGAGTGACGTGCGTGGAACTGTACGAGGCGTACCTCGCTCAGCCATCTCGGGCCATACGGTTGGAATGGCAGGAGTGAGCCCGCTGTTCCCGCCTGCCTCCAGTCGCGCGCTACCGCGGTAGCGCCCCTCAGTCTCCGACAGCGCCGCCGCTCGTCAAGCAGTTGGTGCCCGAGGTTATATCCCCGCCGATTCCCCAGATCGTGCTGGCGCCGGTTGCTGTCACGGCTGAAAAGTCACCGAGCTTGCCTGATGACGAAGACAGGTATGCGACTTGATTGTTGTGCTCCTGGTGAAAGGAACCGTTGTTCGTGGCAACGAACCAGTCGCTCGGCTGGGTCTGCGCGCTGATGGTGGGGTCCGTGCACCCGCTGCCGGAGTTGTACTCCTGGAAGGTGAACACTCCGATCGTGAGCGTCTTGCTCTGACCCGGTCCGATGTCGGCGTTGAAGTTGTTCTCGAGCACGCCGTTACCCGACACCGTCGGGCCCGGAGGTCCAGCAGGCCCCGGGGGACCGGCCGGACCAGCAGCTCCTCGCAGGCCGCGGGGTCCGCGCGATCCGCGTTTGCACTTGCACTTCGCCGCCATCGAGGCCGTGGGGTGAGCGGAGCCTGCCTTTGGCGCCGACGCCGCTGCTGTGCCGGCGTTGACGGCCGCATCGGCCGGGAGTAGTCCAGCAGGGATGGCGAGGAGGAGGAGCTTTCGCATAGCGCCGCATCGTACCCACAAGCCCCGACGAGTGCGCCGTGGCTGAGCGGGCGTTGAATTGCGCCTCAGCCTGGCAGCCAGGGCTCGTGCCAGGCGCCGAACCCGCGCACGAGCCGGTCGGCCTCTGACGGGCCCCATGAGCCCTTGGCGTATTCCGCCACGTCCGGCGGCGAGTCCAGCAGGGGTTGCACGATCCGCCAGGTCTCCTCGACGCTGTCCTGGCGGGTGAAGTGGGTGCTGTCGCCGATCAGAGCGGCGTGGAGGAGAACCTCGTAGGGGGTGGCGCCCTCGCCGCCCTCCTGCGCGAACTCCATGTCGAGTGTGATCTCCGCCGGCCGGGGGGCGTCGGCGCGGTGGGCGTCGAGGATCATCCGGACGCCGGTGCTGGGGTCGATCTTGACCACGATCTGGTTTGGCGGGGGTGGCCGGTGGCCCCCGCTGACGAAGTGCAAGTGCGGCGGCCGGCGGAACACCAGGCGCAGCTCGGTCTGAGTCGCCGGGAGCTGCTTGCCCGTGCGGATCAGGAACGGGACGCCTGCCCAGCGCCAGTTGTCGATTTCCAGGCGCAGCGCCGCGTAGGTCTCGGTGGTGGAGCCCGGCGCCACGCCTTCGATGGCACGGTAGCCGTCGTACTGGCCGCGGACGTAGTGCGCGGGCTGTGCATCCGCGATCGCCCTGAACACCGCGAGCTTCGCGTCGTCGAGCGTGTCCGGATCCCCCCCCGACGGCGGTTCCATCGCGGCGATGGACAGCAGCTGAAAAAGGTGGTTCACAACAACATCGCGCAGCGCGCCGACGGGGTCGTAGAAATGCCCCCGGTCCTCGACGCCGAAGCTCTCGGCCATGGTGATTTGAACGGCCGTCAGGTAGTTGCGGTTCCAGACGGGCTCGAGCAGCATGTTGGCGAAGCGCAGATAGAGGATCTCCTCGAGCCCCATCTTTCCGAGGAAGTGATCGATCCGGTACAGCTGTGACTCCGTCAGATACCGGTGCAGGTCGGCCGCGAGCTGGCGTGCGGACTGGAGGTCGTGGCCAAACGGCTTTTCGACCACCACTCGCTGCCCGTGGTCGAGCAGATGCGCATGGGCGAGCCCTTCGACGACGCGGGCGAAGAGGAACGGCGGCGTCTCGAGGTAGAACACCGGATTGCGGCACTCCCCCAGGGCATCCGCGACGCGCCCGTATGTGGCCTGGTCGCCGAAGTCTCCGCTGACGTAGCGCAGCTGGTCCGCGAAGCGGCGGAACGTCTGCTCGTCGAGCGGCTCGTCGGAAGCGGCGACCGACTCGCGAGCCCGCTGCACCAGCTGCGCGGCGCTCCAGTCCTCCACGGCCACGCCGATCACGGGAAGGTCGAGCAGCCCTCGGCGGGCAAGCCGGTAGAGCGACTCGAAGGTCATCTTGCGAGCCAGGTCGCCCGTGATCCCGAATACGACCAGCGCGTCGGCGGCGTCGGTGCTCATGGCGCTCAGAACCTATCTGGCCGGGCGCCGTCCCGCGCCGGCGGTCGGGCGGCGCCGCGCCGCGCGCCCGCGCGAGCGCAGCTTCTTGGCCAGCGCGACGTCGGCGCTGGCGGGCGCTCCGCCGTCCCGCCCGGTCTCCAGCACGCACGGGAGCGCCTCGAAGCGCGGCTCGGAAAGGAAGGTGGCACAGCCCTTCTCACCCAGCTCGCCCTCGCCGAGCAGCGCGTGACGGTCGCGGTTGGACCCCAGCGCCACCATCGAGTCGTTGACGTGCAGCGAGCGCAGGCGCTCCAGCCCGACGGCGCGGTCGAACGCCTCCAGCGCGTCGCTCAAGCCACGCTCGGTCCGGATGTCGTACCCCGAGGCCAGCAGGTGGCACGAATCCAGGCAGACGCCGAGGCGCTCCTCGCCCCCGGCGGCTTCCAGCAGGGCCGCCAGCTCGTCGAACGAGCGTCCGAGGGTCCCACCGGCGCCCGCTGTGTTCTCGATGTGAAGCGGGCAGCCCTCGGTTTCCGTCAGGGCCTCACGGATCAGGTCCCCCGCCCGCCCGATCGCCTGGCCGACGTCGCCTTGCTTGGCCGATCCGGCGTGCAGCACGACGCCTGCGGCGCCGATCCCGAGTCCGACTCTCAGCGATTGGATCAGGGACCTCAGCGACTTCTCGCGGATCTCTTCGTCCTCGGAGGCGCAGTTGAGCAGGTAGACGGCGTGTATGAGCACGGCGTCGATCTCGCTGGCCCGGAGTGCGTCCAGGAACTGGGCGAAGTCGTCCTCGCCGTAGGCCGTCGGCCTCCACATCCGTGGCGACTGGTTGAAGATCTGGATCGCCGCACAGCTTCGCTCGGTCCCGCGTTCCACGGCCTTGGCGAGGCCGCCGGCCTGGGAGACGTGGGCGCCGATTAGCATGGAAACAGGACCTCTATGCGCGTTCGCTTCGCTCCATCCCCTACCGGGGCGCTGCACATCGGCGGCGCTCGCACGGCGCTCTACAACTGGCTGCTGGCACGCGGCCAGGGTGGAGCCCTCTTGCTGCGCATCGAAGATACCGACCGCGAACGCTCAACCCCGGAGAACGTCGAGCAGATCCTCGACGCACTGCGATGGCTGGCGCTCGACTGGGACGAGGGGCCGATCTTCCAGACGCAGAACGCGCCTCGGCACGGCGAAGTCCTCACCGCGCTGCTCAGCAGCGGCCACGCCTACCGGTCCTCGGCCACCGCCGAGGACGTGCGCGCCTACAAGGAGCGGTTTGGCTCGGACCGCGGTTTTCGCGGTGAGGAGTCGGCCGAGGGCGCGGTTCGCCTGCGTGTGCCCGACGAGGGCGAGACCGTGGTCGACGATGTGATCCGCGGCGAGACACGGTTTCCCAACGCGAGCATGGATGACCCCGTGATAGCGCGCGCGGACGGCTCAGCGCTCTACAACTTCGCGGTTGCCGTCGACGACCTCGATGCCCGCGTGACCCACGTCGTGCGGGGGGAGGACCATCTCTCAAACACGCCCAAGCAGCTCCTGGTCTTCGATGCTCTCGGCGTGGCGCCCCCGCGCTACGCGCATCTCCCACTCCTGCTCGGCCCCGACGGGCGCAAGCTGTCAAAGCGGCACGGCGCGGCTTCGGTGCAGGAGCTACGCACGGCCGGCTACCTCCCCGAGGCCGTCGACAACTACATCGCGCTGCTCGGTGCCGGATTCGCCGCCGATGAGGAGCACTTCTCCCTGCAGGAGCTTGCCGATCGCTTCCGCCTGGAGCGCGTATCGAAGAACCCGGCCGTCTTCGACGAGCGAAAGCTCCGGCACATGAACGGGCGCTGGCTCCGAGAGCTCGGCGTGGACGAGCTCACCGAGCGCCTGCAGGAGTTCACCGGGCACGGCGAACTGCGCCCCGCGGTGACGATCGCGGCGGAGAAGATCCAGACCCTGGCCGAGTTCTGGCCGCTGGTCTCGTTCCTGTTCGACGGTCCGGTCGATGACCCGCGTGCCTTCGAGAAGACGATCGGCGCCGACGGCGGCGTCGAGGCACTGCGCGCCGCGCGCGAAGCGCTCGCGGGCGTCGAGCCCTTCACGGTCGAGGGCGTCGAGTCGGCCCTGCGAGGAGTCGCCGAAGCACAGAGCTGCAAGCCGGCGAAGGTCTTCCAGCCCGTCCGCGTGGCGATCGCCGGAACCACCGTCTCGCCCGGAATCTTCGAGAGCGTGGCGCTCCTCGGCCGATCGGAGACGATGACCAGAATCGACCGAGCGCTGAAGCGAGCGGCTGCCCCGGCCCGCACCGGCTCCGAGTCCGCGCAAGCGAGCCCCTAAACCCGGCCCGCCCGCGGGCCGATAAGGACCTACGGGCAGGTGACGACCGGCGCGCGGCCTGGACCCGCGCTGTGTAATTAGACGACTGAGGATGAACGAGGCAGTGGCATCACTCGCGGTGGAGAGATCTGGTCCCACAGATCCATATGCGGCGCGCCAGCGCCATCACAACGAAGGACATGGACGCCGTCTGACGAGTGCCTTCGAGGCTCTGGAGGCCTTCCCGGTGCTGGCGGAGTCGCGCAACCGCGTGATGCGGCTGTTCGAGGGTGGCGACCCAGCCACGGCAGAGGTCGTGGCGGCGGTCGAGGCGGATGTGGCCCTGGCTGTGGCGGTGCTCCGCGTGGCCAACCAAGTCGAGGGTCGCACACGCGGGCGCATCGAGAGCGCGGTCGGTGCGATCGACGTCCTCTCGCCGCGGACCGTCTACTCCATCGCCAGCCGCGCCCGGACGTTCGACTTCTTCGAGCGCACGGCGCTGTGGCAGGGGGTCCCCGAGCGGTTCCGGCTACACGCCGTGGCGACTCAGCGGGCCGCCGACCGGCTCGCCCGCGAGATCTCATACGACGCGCGTGACCGCCTGATGGTGACGGCGCTGCTGCACGACATCGGCAAGCTCGTGCTCGTCCACGCCTATCCGGGCTATCCGCGCCAGATTCACAGCGATGCCCGCACGCCCGAGGAGCGGCTGCAGCGCGAGCGACGCGAGCTTGGCGTAGACCACGCGCTCGTCGGCGGGGTGCTCGCCCGGCGCTGGGGGCTGCCGAAGTCGATTGCCAGCGTGATCGAGCGCCACCACGCCGATGACGCCGAAGGCGAGGCGTCGCTCGTCCGGCTCGCCGACATGCTCGCGCACTACGTCTTCGGTGGCGCCGTCTCGCCCTCGGAGCTGCTCGCGGTCGCGCGCACCGTCGGGGTCTCCCCGGCGCAGCTGCGCACGGTCATGTACGACCTCCCGCTCCCCAGCGAGACGGGGCGCCCGCGCCAGGTCGATCCGTGCCCGATGTCGGCCCGCGAGGTCGAGGTGCTGCGGCGCTTGGCGCGCGGGATGGTCTACAAGCAGATCGCCGGCGAACTCGGTCTTTCGACGAGCACGGTGCGGACGCACTTGCACAACGTGTACGGCAAGCTCGGTGCGATGGACCGCGCACAGGCGGTGCTGATCGCCACCGAGCGCGGCTGGATCTGATCGGCCGGGGTAGCCTGGCTCTGGCGCTGGGCGCCCTGAGCCATGATCTCGATCACATCGAAGTCCCCCTACGCACTACGCGCCCTCACCGAGCTCTACCGGCAGGGTGACCACGCGCCCGTGCCGATCGCCGAACTGGCGCGCCGCGGCGACATCCCGATGCAGTTCCTCGAGCAGCTCTTCGCCACGCTCCGGCGCGCGGGGCTGTTGCGCTCTCAGCGCGGCGTCAAGGGCGGCTACCTGCTGGCGCGACCAGCAGCGGAGGTGAGGGTGCTGGAGATCGTCGAGCTGCTCGACGGACCGGTGGGGCAGGAGGCCGAGGGCGTGTTCGCCGAGGCCGCGCGCGCGGCGCGGGACGTGCTGGGCCAAGTCTCGGTGGCCGACGTAGCCGAGGCCGAAGCACGGGCGGCCGGCGCACCGATGTACCACATCTGACCGGAAACGCAGTTGCCTGCGCCGCCGAGACGGGCAACTTGTTATAAGCCCTGTAGGGGAACCACCAACCGGAAGGATTCTGCATGTCGAACCTAGCTTCGGAGAGCTCCGAGCACACGCACGAGGAGCTGGTTGTGGAGGCCCGGAGGACGCTCGAGCGCTCGCAGCAGCTGTTCGCGTCCAGCCGCCGTGACGAGATGCGGCTGCTCGAGGCGAACCTGCAGGCCACGCTCGCGCTCTACGACCTGCTCCTCGAGCAGCGGCGCGCGCCCGTGGAGCGCCCGGCGGGTGAGGTGCGGCGGCGGGGCCGGATCGAGGAGAGCCCGGGCAGGGCACCGGCGCGGACGCGCGCGGCGGGAACGATCGGACGAACCGGTTCGTAACCGTCGTCTGTCCCCGTAGTTGCGCTCCGAACGGGCGCATCTACACGATCTGACTCCGACGCTCTGACCGGTGTCCGCCCGGCGCCGGGCATGCCACACTGGATGGCGTGACTCGCGACCGTCCCCGCGTGCCCGGTCGGCTGCTGCCGGCGCTCGTCGTAGCCCTGTGTCTCGCCACGCCCGCGGGCGCAGTTGCGCACGTGCCCTCAGGCTTTGTCGGGATGGTCCTGGGCGGCCCGGTGTTCCCGAGCACAGACCAGCGAGTAAACGTCGGCGGCCAACTGGACAAGATGGTCAGCGCCGGCGTCGAGAGCCTGCGCGTGGTCTTCAACTGGTCCTACGCACAGCCGTACAAGACCTGGGCCCAAGTGCCGGCCGCGGACGCGAGCGACTTCACCGACGTCGGCGGAATACCGACCCGGTTCGACCAGATGGACGAGATCGTGCGTCTGGCGGCGCAGCGGCGGATGACGATTCTCCCCACCGTCCTCTACGCCCCGGGGTGGGCCTCTGCCCCGCACCCGTCCTCGACCTACGGCCGGCCGTCCTCGGACGCCGCGTACGCCAACTTCATGTCCGCGCTCGTCAAGCGCTATGGCCCAAACGGAACCTTTTGGCAGACGACCTCGCCGATCGTCCCGGTTCGGCTGTGGCAGATCTGGAACGAGCCGAACATCAAGGTCTTCTGGCCCACCCAGCCCTTTGCGCCCAGCTACGTGGCGCTGCTGCGTGCCGCCCACAACGCGATCAAGCGCGCCGATCCCGGTGCCAAGGTGGTCCTGGCCGGCATGCCGAACGCGTCGTGGATCAGCCTTCAGCGGATCTACAAGGTCGCGGGTTCGCGCGGGCTGTTCGACGTCGTGGCAGTGCACCCGTACACAAAGCAGCCTCAGGGCGTGATCACGATCCTCCGCAAGGTCCGCGCGGTGATGAACCACGCCGGCGACGGCCGGAAGTCGATCATCGCCGACGAGATCAGCTGGCCATCCTCGCTCGGCCAGACGCGTCACACCGAGGGCTTCGACTTCGCGACCACTCCTTCGGGCCAGGCAAAGAACATCGCGGCGATGCTGCCCATGCTGGCGCGTGACCGCCGGTCGCTCGGGTTGCTCAGCTTCTACTACTACACGTGGGCCGGCGCCGAGGTCCGGGGCGGCCTGGCTTTCGACTTCGCCGGGCTGTTCCGCTTCAGTCACGGCCAGTTCATCGTCAAGCCGGCCTACAACGCGTTTCGCACCGCGGCCCTGTCGCTCGAGTCCTGCCGGCAGAAGGGCTCGGTCGCCACCTCCTGCGCCAGCGCCCGCTGATCGCCTCGTTCGCGGGCGTGTCCGTTCTCTAGGGTTCGCCTCGGTGCGGCGGATCCCCACCAACATCGCCGAGCACGTCGGCCGCACCCCGGTGGTGCAGCTGACGCGGATGGTTCCGGCCTTCGAGGGCCAGCTGTTCGCGAAGCTCGAGTCGTTCAACCCCGGCGGTAGCGTGAAGGACCGGATCGGCGTCGCGATGATCGAAGCCGCCGAGCGCGAGGGGCTGATCGAACCCGGCGTCTCGACGATCGTCGAAGCGACGAGCGGCAACACCGGAATCGCGCTCGCTTTCGTCTGTGCCGCCAAGGGCTACCAACTGGTTCTGACCATGCCCCAGGGCATGAGCCGTGAGCGCGAAGGCCTGCTCCGGCTCTACGGCGCCAGCGTCGAGGTCACGGAGTCGCTCGGGGGGATGAACGAGGCGGTGGACGCGGCGCGCGCCATGGCCACGAGCGCTGAGGTCTACCTGCCAGATCAGTTCTCCAATCCGGCCAACCCGGACATCCACCGGCGCACCACCGGCCCTGAGATCTGGGAGGCACTCGACGGTCAGCTCGACGTGTTCGTGTCCGGCGTGGGCACCGGGGGCACGATCACCGGGGCCGGAGGCTTCCTCAAGGAGCGAAACCCGCGCTGCCGCGTGGTGGCGGTCGAGCCTCGCGCCTCAGCCGTCCTCTCAGGCGGAGCCCCGGGCCCGCACAAGATCCAGGGCATCGGCGCGGGCTTCATACCGCCCGTCCTCGACCGCGACATCGTCGACGAGGTCGTCCCCGTGGACGACGAGGACGCGATCGCGACGGCGCGTGAGCTCGCTCGGCGCGAGGGAGTCCTCGCCGGGATCTCGGGCGGCGCGGCCCTGTGGGCGGCGATGGAGCTGACCCGGCGATCGGAGCACCGCGATGCCCGGGTGCTCACGATCCTGCCGGATTCAGGCGAGCGCTACGTCAGCACCCCGTTCTTCGCCCCATGACGAGGCCGCGCATGCGCGGCCTCGCCGGCGGCGCATGCAGCTGGATGACTCCAGCGCGGCCCTGACGAGCGGAGCCGGATGCGGAGCGGGCCGCGCTGGAGCGGGCCGCGGGTGCATGCACCCGCGGCAGCTACGCTTTAGCGATGTTGGGCTTGGGCCTGATCGCACGCACGGCGGCGGAGATCCGCCGTGATGTCGCCGCCGCGCACAGCCGCGATCCGGCCGCCCGGGGCGTCGGATCGGTGGAGATCGTCGCCACCTGGCCGGGCGTCCACGCATTGCTGGCTCACCGGGTCGCGCACGCGCTGCAGCAGGCCGGAGTCCCGGTCTTGCCGCGCGCCATCGCGACCGCGGCGCGCACCGCGACGGGAATCGAGATCCATCCTGCGGCTCGCATCGGTGACGGCTTCTTCATCGACCACGGCATGGGCGTGGTGGTGGGGGAGACGGCGGAGATCGGCAACGACGTCACCCTCTACCAGGGCGTCACCCTGGGCGGGACGGGCTTCGCCGCCGGCAAGCGTCACCCGACCGTCGAGGACAACGTCACGATCGGCGCCGGCGCCAACCTGCTCGGCCCGATCACGGTGGGGCACGGCTCGAAGATCGGCGCTGGGAGCGTGGTCATCCACGACGTGCCTCCGAACTCGACCGTGGTCGGCAATCCCGGTCATCCCGTGCGCGTGGAGGGACGCCGTCCGGAAGGACCCGACGCCGACTGGGTCCATCTTCCCGACCCGATCGCCGACGCCATCAAGGGACTGGCGGCCCGGATCGGGGCGCTGGAGCAGACGCTCGCGGCGCCGCGCGACGACCAGGGTGCCGAGGTGCGGCCTCTGCGCGCGGCGGACGCTCGGGACTCCGGGCCTCGCGGCCAGGCCGGCCTGGATCAGGCTCCGAACCGGGCGATGGGTCCCGATCCGGCTGGCGGCTGACGCTCAGGGCAGGGTGCCGGGGCTCTCGAGCGGCTCGGTCTCGGAATCGAGCGCCAGCGGAGAGGACGTGGGTTCCGCTTCGGCGAAGTTCCGCCGGGCCCGGACCAGGTACAGCGGCCGGCCCTTGACCTCGTCATAGATCCGGCCGACGTACTCGCCGATGATCCCGATGGCGATCAGCTGGATTCCTCCCAGCAACAGGATGGCGATCGTGATCGAGCTGAAGCCCGGCAGGTAGGAGCCGGCGATTCGCAGCGCGATGACCACGGGGATGGCGATGAAGGCCAGCCCCGAGATCAGGAAGCCGAGCAGCGTCGCCAGCTGCAGCGGCCGGTGCGAGAACGAGGAGATGGCGTCGAGCGAGAACTTCAGCATCTTCGCCAGCGTGTACTTGGTCTCGCCGGCATGTCGCGGATCGCGCCGGTACGGGACGGCAGCCTGCCGGTAGCCCACCCACACCGTCATACCGCGCAGGAACCGGTTGCGCTCGCGCATCGAGAGAAGCGCGTCCAGAGCGCGGCGGTCGAGCAGCCGGAAGTCACCCGAGTTGTGCTGGAGCTCCACCTGTGCGAGCTTGTCGAAGAGGGAGTAGAACCACCGGGCCGTGGCGAGCTTGAACCGGGACTCGCCTTCGCGCTCCTCGCGCACCGCGTAGACCACGTCGCAGCCCGCGCGCCAGTGATCGAGCATCCTGGCGATCAGCTCGGGCGGATCCTGCAGGTCGGCGTCGAGCATCACGACGGCATCCCCGTGAGCGTGGTCGAGGCCGGCCGTCAGCGCCGTCTGATGACCGAAGTTCCGTGATAGGAAGACGACCCGGACGCGGGGGTCGGAGCCCGCGAGGCGCTCGAGCGCCCGCGAGGTACCGTCGCTGGACCCGTCGTCGACCAGCACGAGCTCGAACCGAAGCCCGTCCAGCGCACGGCAGACGCGCGCGTAGAACTCGTCGATCAGGTCCTCTTCGTTGTAGACCGGGGCGACGACGCTCAGGAGATCGAGCTGACGCTCCCCTCCAGTGCCCTGGGTGCCGGTCACGTCGGTCATGGTAGGGGCAGAGTGCCTGCTCGGACCGACCTTCCAGAACCCGAACAGTCGTTATCCATGGGGTATGTACCCCAGAACCTGGATGGCCTGAACCAGACCCGTCATCACGATGGCCGTGCGCCACAGGCGGACGTCGCCGGCGAGAGCCGCGAGCGGGATCAGCCAAGCGACGTACCAGGGAAGCAGGGCGCTCGCGGTCAGAAGCAGGACCGCCGCGGCCCACCCGGCGCCTGCGATCCAGTCGAGCCTGCCACGCCAGACGCGCCGCAGCAGCCACGCGTAGGCGAGCACGAACAGGACGGCGAGGCAGGCGCCCGTTACGTGCCCCAGGGTGACGAGCCCGAGTCGCGTGGAGATGAATCCCGGGATGCTGTGCCAGTCGCCCTCGCTCTGGCCCTTTTGCAGCGTGGAGAACATGTGCAACGGACCGCTGCCGAACAGGGCGAAGCCGAGCGCAGCCAGGAGGCCGAGTGCCGCGGCGGCTCCCCACAGGAGCTCAGGGCGCCGGTCGCGGCCACGCCGGCTGGCGCTGTCGGCCAGCGCGAACGGCAGAAGCAGCCCGGCGGTGAGCTTGATCCCCGCGGCGGCCATGATCGCGGCACCGCCGGCGCGTTCCCGATGCGCGACGAGCAGGTAGATACCCGCTCCCAGCACGGCCAGCATGAGCAGGTCGTTGTGCCCGCCCCCAACGCCATAGAGGACGATCAGCGGGTTCAGCCCGACCAGCGCCGCCGCCTTTACGGGGTCAAGCCCGCGCAGGCGCGCCGCGTTCCACACGCAGGCTACGAGGGCGAGGCTGGCCACAGCGGCGATCGCCTTGTAGGCCATCACGCTGGCGGCAATCGACAGTGGCGCCAGGACGTAGCTGATGACCGTGAACACCGGGCCGTAGGCGGTCGGCATCGTCACCCACTTGGCCCCGATGAACGGGTATACGGGGTCGAGGGCGATCGCGTGTGGCCCCTGGAGGTATGGATTGCCGCCGTATAGCGCGCCCAGTCGCGCGTAGGCCTGATAGCTGAACACGTCGGTCGAGAGCAGCGGCGGCGCTAGGAGCACAAGCGCGTGCAGGGCGGCGATCGCCATCAGCACGGTGCGCCCGGAAAGCCGCTCCGCGCAGCGGGCGACGAGAGCGTAGGAGGCGAACATCGCGGTCAGGACGGCGATCAGCGGGCCGACGCCGAGCCCCAGACCCGAGCCGCCGAACGGGCCGGCCAGCCACGCGGGAATCGGCCGCACCGACTCCGGCAGCAGCGAATCCGTGTTTGCCGCCGCGAGCGAGACCACCAGCCCGCTCACGAGCAGGACGACCAGGCCGACCTGCCCCCAGAACTCCAGGGAGCCGCCGGCGAACTCCGCGTCGCGCCGTCTCAGTTCGCGCGGGCGAAGCTCGAAGCCTCCGCTGTCCGGGGTGGCGCCGAGCGGACCGCGGATCGTGCTCATCGCCCAGAGGATGGCCCCGGGAAGGGCTGCCGGGGTTTGAACGGTGTTGCGATTCGGTTAGGAGCGCTGCGCCTGCAGTCCAGTCGATCGCCGCGCCGAAGCCGCGATCGCGCTCCGGGCACTTCGACGCAGGCGCGGGACCAGCCACATCGCCTCGATTGCGATCCGCGCAGACATCTTGCTCGTACCGGCGACGCGGTCGGGGAAGACGATCGGGATCTCACGTACGGTGAATCCTGCCAGGAGGGCACGATATGTGACCTCGATCTGGAAAACGTACCCCTCGGCCCGAACCGACCCCAGGTCGATCGCCTCCAGCACCTCCCGCCGGATGCACTTGAAGCCGCCGGTCAGGTCCTGCACGTCGACACGGAGGATCGTGCGCGCGTACAGGCCTCCGCCGCGGCTGACGATCCGCCGCAGCAGACCCCAGTCGGTGACCCTGCCGCCCCGCACGTAGCGCGAGCCCAGGACCAAATCAGCGCTCTCCGCGGCTTCGAGCAGGTCCCCCAGATAGCGTGGATCGTGGGAGAAGTCGGCATCCATCTCGACCACCATCGCGGCCCCGGACGACAGCGCCCGGTCAAACCCGGCCAGATACGCGTGCCCGAGGCCGTCCTTGCCGGGCCGGTGCAGGACCTCGACGGTATCGGTACCCGCGGCCACGGCGTCCGCGATCGCGCCGGTCCCGTCCGGCGAGTTGTCATCAACGACCAGAACGCGGAACCCGCCCGGCCGCAGCCGCTCCAGCTCTGCCAGCGTGGCGTGCACGATCCGCTCGACGTTCGCCGCCTCGTTGTAGGTGGGGATGATGACCCAGAGGGGCTTCGGCATGGCTGCAGGAGCGTAGTGGTAGCTTCAGCTCACCGCACGTCGGCCGGGCGCGGCCGCAGCGGATCCACTACCGAGCATCATCGGCCCCAGGCGAGCGTCAGATGGACGAGCGAGCGACGGCGATAGGAGAGCGGGCCGAGCCGCCTGTTCCGGTACGGGCGCTGCGACCCGCCTCGGGCGGGGTGCAGCCCCATCACCGTAGGCGGCGCGCGATCGCGCTCGCTGTCGTGGCCGCCGCGGCGATGACCCTGGGGTTGTCGGCCGGGGCGCATCACGGAACCGCGGTCGGCCATCACACGCCGAGCCCCGGGGCCTACCTCGAGCGCCTCAAGGTCCTCGCCGGCCAAGGCCCCGGATCCTTCGCGGCCACCGAGCGGGCAGCCGAGAACGCGGCCATCAACCGCACGCTTGCGGTGACGCCGTACGTGCGCGTGGCCGGGTCCCAGCACCGGGAGATCGCGCTGACCTTCGACGACGGCCCGGGCCCGTACACGCCGCAGGTGCTCTCGGTCCTCGAGCGCGAGAACGTCCCCGCGACGTTCTTCGAGGTCGGAGTGCTCGAGACCTATTTCCACGCCTCGACCTCCGCGATCCTCGCCCGCGGCTACCCCATCGGCGATCACACCGAAGCCCACGCCGCCATGGGCATGCTCACACCGGCACAGCAGCGCGCCCAGCTGCTCCAGCAGATATCCGCCCTCGGGGTCTACGGCGCGCCCTTCCCCCGCATGTTCCGGCCGCCGTACGGATCCTGGAACGACGCCACGCTGAAGCTGCTGCACAGCTACCGGATGCTCATGGTGCTGTGGACGGTGGACACGGGTGACTTCCGCCGGCCCGGCGTGCAGGCCATCGTCCAGTCCGCTGTATCCGGTGCCCGGCCCGGCGCCATCATCCTCCTCCATGACGCCGGCGGCGACCGCTCCGAGACGGTGGCGGCGCTGCCGACGATCATCCGCGAGCTCCGAGCCAAGGGCTACCAGCTGGTCACCGTCCCGCGGCTCCTGCTCGACAACCCGCCGTCAGCCGATCAGAACATCTCCGCGGTGGTCGGCGCCGGGGGATAGGGGTCTGGTGGCGGGGCGGGGGGCTCCCAACCGCCGCAGCGTTACATCAGACGCGACCCGCGCGCATCGCGTCACGTTGCGGCGCTGGGAGCGCCGTAACGTGACGACATCCCGCGCCCCAGCGCATCGCGTAACGTTGCGGCGGTTGCGCGCCAGCGGTGGTGTCGCGCTCCCGCCTCGGCGAGGGGGCTTTCAGCGCCGCACGTACGCGACGCGGTTCCAGCTCGGCTCAGGCGCGAGCTCGATCGGCTCGCCGCCGCGGTCGGGCTGGATGTAGACGAAGGCGCTCGTGTCCTGGTCGTAGGCGACGTCGAGCTCGCCCTCCTTGACGCGCTGGTCGAGCCAGGCGCTGCGGAAGATGAGGCGGCGCAGCCAATGCACGAGTGAGCGGTCAGAGGGGCCGACGAGCTCAGGCCAGCAATCGTTGACGTGCTCGCCCAGCCGCGAGGCCGGCTCAAGGACCTCGCCGTTGACGACGAGGTTGATCAGGTCCTCGGCCTCGTCCTCCTCGACCGTGCCCTCCAGGAAGCCGAGCTTGCGCGCCGCCTGCTCGCAGCGCTCGCGGAAGTCTCTTTCATTGAACGTAAACCGCAGCTCGCCGTATTCGAGCACGAAGTCTTCGCCCGAGCTGTAGTTCCCGCGCCGGTACATGGAAGCGTCGTGATCATATGTTGGATTCCTCCCCGCCCGCAGCGCCTGAGAGCGATGTTGCAGCGATCGGGCCCCGGAGGACCGCACCGGGGTTACGGAAGGGGGGAGATACACCGTCTCCGGAGGCTCTGGACGCCATGGCCCCAGGATCAGGCACGGTGCTCGTGGTCGAGGATCACCGGCCCACGCGCACGTTCCTCGCCGACAACCTGGCCGCCGACGGGTTCGACCTGCTCGAGGCCGAGACCGTCCGCGAGGCCCGCCGGCTGATGGAGACGAAGTTTCCGGACCTGGCCATCGTCGACCTCGGTCTCCCGGATCGCGACGGGCTCGAGCTGATCCGCCAGGTCCGAGAGGCCGACCGCCTGGCCGGCCACCTCGATCCTGACCTTCCGCTCCTGGTCCTCTCGGGCCGGGCCGGAGAGCTCGACCGCCTGCGCGGATTCGATCGGGGCTGCGACGACTACATCACGAAGCCCTTCAGTTACCCGGATCTACGAGCCCGCGTGTGGGCGCTCTTGCGTCGGAGCCAGCGTCGGCCGGGATCGGGCCGCATCCGCGTCGGGCCACTCGAGCTGGACACCGTGACCCGCCAAGTGTGGCTGCACAGCGAACCGGTGCGCCTGTCGAAGAAGGAGTTCAGCCTGCTGCGGGCTCTGGCCGCCGATCCCGTCCGCGTGTACACGCGCGAAGAGCTGTTGCGGGGTGTATGGGGATTCCGCTCCCTGGGCGCTACGCGGACCCTCGATTCGCACGCCTGCCGTCTGCGGCAGAAGCTGCGCGTGCACGGGGACGCCTTCGTCGTCAACGTGTGGGGCGTCGGCTACCGGCTTCTGGACGGAGCGGTCGATTGACGACGGCGATCCTCGCCGGGACGCTGGTGAGCCTGGGGGCGGCTGCGGCGCTCGCGGTCCATCACCTGCTGGCCGTGAGGGCCGAGGCCGTCGTACGGGCCTGTCACGAATTGCGCGGACCGCTCACGGCGGCGCGTCTGGGTCTGGAGCTGGAGACCCGTGCAGGTGAGCTCTCGAGCAAGCGGCTGCGGGCGATCGATCTGGAGCTCGAGCGCGCAGCTCTGGCGCTGGATGATCTCGCGGCCGCGCCGGGACTTCGCCAACCGCGCCCCGCAGCTCTCGCCCAACGCGACTTCGATGTGCGGCAGCTCGTGCAGGACTCGGTCGAGGCGTGGCGCGGCACGGCACAGGCGAGGGGTGCGGCGCTCGAGTTCAGCTGGATCGGCGCGCCTGGGTGCGTGCGCGGCGACCGGCTCCGCGTGGCCCAGGCCACCGGCAACCTGATCGCCAATGCGATCGAGCATGGGGGAGGGAGGATCGAGGTCCGCGGCAGCTGCCGGGCGGGAATGATCCGCATCGACGTCATCGATGGTGGCGCCGGCTTGTCCTTGCCGCTCGACCAGTTGGCACGCAAGGCTCCCCGGCGGCGCAGCGCCCGCGGCCGGGGGCTGGCGATCGCTCGATCGGCCGCGGCGTTGCACGGGGGCCGTCTATCGGCCGCGCCCTCGGACCGTGGCGCCCGGCTCGTCCTCGAGCTGCCCGCCGCCTCGGCCCGCCCCCGGCGTACCGGCACCTAGTAGTAGGCGCGCTCCGGCGCGCCCCGGCGCGCCCGACCGGCGCGCCCCCTCCCAATCCGGGGCATCACGCCCGCCCCGGGCGGGCGACGCAGCCATCCCGGCCCCATTACGCACAGCCTCCGGACGGAATCGACCTCACGCTGCAACTGCGCGCCCAAGTCGAGCGCCTGCAGGAGATCGTGCAGCGACCGGCGTCAGCCGGCGCCAGCCGGCAGGACGCGACAGCGGCATTCCAAGCCCCGCCAGCGCGGCAAAAGGAACCCCTCGGCCCACAAAAGAAGGGCTGAGTGGGGCGGATGATGAAAGAAGGGTTGCATTGTGGGGGAGAGTGGGATAAAGTGGGGATGCATGCAGGAACCCGGGTGGCAGGGCTCCTCCCACCCAGCCACCCGGGTTCTGAATTTCGGTCAGCCGAATGAGAACCCTTGATCTTCCGCGGCACCTTCGAACACGCGCTCGACGCGAAGCACCGGCTGACGGTCCCCGCGAAGTTCCGCCCGGCCCTGGCCGGCGGCGCCGTGCTGGCGGCCTCGCCGGAGACCACGTCCGACGGACCGCGCTCTCTCGCCATCTGGACCAGCGCGGGTTACGACCGGTACACAAGTCAGGCTTTGGCAGGCGTCAACCCGTTGTCGCCGAAGGCGCGGGACCTCAAGCGCTTCTTCTTCAACTTCTCCCATGACGCCGAGCTCGACTCCGCGAACCGCGTGATGATCCCGCCGAAGCTCATGGAGTACGCCGGCCTCGACAAGGACGTGCTCGTCGTCGGCTCGGGCGAGTGCCTGGAGGTGTTCGACCGGGCCAGGTACGAGAGCTACAGCGAGGACGTTCTTCTCCGTGCCCCCGACATTGCAGCGAGCCTTGGCGACACTGCTTGACATGACACAGACGCATACGCCGGTCCTCGCGGGCGAGCTGATCGACCTCGTCGACCCGCGGCCGGGCGAGGTGGCGGTCGACTGCACCTTCGGAGGCGGTGGCCATGCCCGCCTGATCGCGGACCGCATCGGTCCGGCGGGCACGCTGATTGCGATCGACCGCGACCCCGTAGCCGAGGAGCGCTTCGCCGAGCTCTCAGCCGAGGTCGTCTGCCACACCAGGTTCATCCGCGCGGACTTCGTGTCGGGCCTCGCGCAGCTGCGGGCCGAGGGCGTCGAGGCAGACATCGTCTACCTCGACCTGGGGATGTCCTCGATGCAGGTCGACACCTGGGCGCGTGGCTTCTCCTATGCCTACGACGCCCCGCTCGACATGCGCATGGACCCCGAGCAGGACCTGACAGCGCGGGAAATCGTCAACACGTGGGACGAGCGGCGGCTCTCGCGCCTCCTGCGCGAGTACGGAGAGGAGCGGTATGCGAGCCAGATTGCCCGTGGAATCTCGCGCCTGCGGCGCAGCGAGGAGCTCGTCTCCACGCAGCAGCTGGTCGACGTGATCAAGGCTGCCGTGCCCACGCCGGCTCAGTTCGCCGGCGGTCATCCCGCGCGCAGGACCTTCCAGGCTCTGCGGATCGCCGTAAACGACGAGCTGGCGCAGCTCGACGCGGCGCTTCCCGCCGCCTGGAAGCTGCTGCGCTCAGGAGGCCGGTTGACGGCGATCTCGTTCCACTCGCTCGAGGACCGCCGCGTCAAGCGTTTCCTGGTCGACCGCGCACGCGGCTGCATCTGCCCGCCGGAGATCCCGGTGTGCGTGTGCGGCCGCGAGCCCGAGGCTGAGCTTCTGACGCGCCGCGCGATCGCCCCGACGGCGGGCGAGGTGGCGGCGAATCCCCGGTCAAAAGCGGCGCATCTGCGTGCCGCGCGCAAGTTGGAGGTCTTGACGACATGACGCCCGCAGCGACGACTTCCGGCCGGAAGGCCTCCTCCGGCCGGAGCGGCGCCGCAGGTCGCGGCGGGTCGACGGCTCGCAGCCCTCATCAGCGCCGCCCGCTGCCGAAGGGCGGGACGCCACCCCGGCGCACGTCCGGTCCAGTCGCAGGACGTCCGGCGGCCGGCTCCACCGCCCGCGCGGTTCCTGGCCGCCCTCGGCCCTCGGTCCCGCGCCGGCCCGCCAGAACTCAGGTGCGTCGCGCGCCGGCCCCCCTTCAGCGCGTCGCGGCCTTTGCCCGCTCGCTGCCGGAGCACCGGCTACTGGACCGTCTGATCCGTGGCCGGGCATGGATCCCGATCCTCGGCGTGATGCTCGCCGCGATCGTCACGATGCAGGTCGAGGTGCTCAAGCTGGGGGCCAGCATCGGGCGCTCGATCGAACGCAGCACCGCGCTGCAGAATCGCAACGAGCTGCTGCGCGTGAACGTCGCTTCGCTGGGTGACGACAGGCGTATCGAGCGCCTGGCGTCCGGAATGGGGATGATGATGCCCGGGCCGGCGACGGTCGGGTTCCTGAGCGCGAAAGGGCAGAGCCCGCAGCAGGCCGCCGCCTCGATCCACGCCCCTGATCCCGCTTCCTTCTTGTCCGGGCTCTCCTCGCTGTTGGCGGCATCCGACGCCGTCGCCAATTCCGGCACGACGAGCGGCCCCGCCACTCCAGCCGACAGCACGGCCTCGGGCGCCGGCACGACGGTCTCGGCGGGCACGGGAAGTGCCGCGACGTCGGCGGTGACCGCAGCGGTGCCTATTCAGACCTCGAGCAGCACCTCCGCCTCGAGCACCTCTGCTTCCTCGAGCACCTCCGCGCCGTCCTCCAGCGGCGCAGCCCCGAGCGGAGGCTGACGGCCCTTGGCCTCGCTCGACCGCCGGATCGGGATCCTGTTTCTGGCCTTCATCGCGCTGCTCGGGATCGCGGTCATGCGGGCCACCTACCTGGGCGGTATCAAGGCTTCGACGCTGCGCCACGCGGCAGCGACCCAGCAGGTGACGATGGTTCCGGTCCCGGCCGAGCGGGGGGCGATCCTCGATCGCAACGGGGACGAGCTGGCGATCAGCGAGTCGGCCGAGGACGTCGCCATCGACCCCTATCTGGTCAAGAACCCCGCCGCGACGGCACAGAAGCTCGCTCCTCTGCTGGGCAAGCCCGTGACGACCGTCCTCACGGAGGTCTCCAAGCCGCACACGGGGTTCGTGTACCTGGCCCATCTGCTGCCCTCGCCCCGCGCGGCCGAGATCGAGAAGCTGCACATCAACGGCCTGACGATGGTCCCGCGCATGACGCGCGTGTATCCGCGCTCCTGGGCCGCTTCGCAGGTGCTCGGAAACGTCCACGCAGACGGCGTCGGCTACAGCGGCATCGAGTATCGCTACGACAACGTCCTACGCGGCCGCGACGGCCTCCGAAGGATCGTCAACGACGCGATCGGCCAGGCGATCTCGATCGACGACATCCATCCCGCCAAGGCCGGTAAGCCCGTCCAGCTGACGCTCGACTCGGCCCTGCAGGACGAGGTCGAGCAGGTGCTGGCCGGAGTCGGCGCCCAGTACTCGCCGCGCGGCGCGACGGCGATCGTCATGAACCCCAACAGCGGCGCCATCTACGCGCTGGCCAACTGGCCCAGGGTCAACGCCAACGACGTCTCGGGCGCCCCTTCGTACGCGACCGACGACCGCGCCGTGACGTTCAACTACGAGCCCGGATCGACGTTCAAGGCGATCACGGTGGCCGGCGCCCTCCAGGACGGCCTGGTCAACCCGAACACGCCGTTCAGCGTCCCTCCGGTGCTGCAGGTCGCCGACCGGCGAATCCACGACTCCGAGAACCACGGCTACGAGACCCTCTCGGTCTCCGACATCCTGCGCGTGTCGAGCAACATCGGCGCCGACGAGATCGGGATGAGGCTGGGGGGCAGCCGCTTCGATTACTGGGTGCACCGGTTCGGCTTCGGTGCGCGTACCGGGGTCGACCTGCCGGGCGAGGAGCAGGGCATCGTGCTCCATTCGTGGCAGTACTCGGGTTCCTCCATGGGCAACCTCCCGATCGGGCAGGGTGAGTCCGTCACCCCGATCCAGATGGCCGCTGCGTACTCCGCGATCGCCAACGGCGGAATCCTGCGTCCCCCGCACATCGTGCAGGCGATCGGAGGAAAACCGCTGGCGCCGCCGGCGGGTCACCGCATCATCTCGCCCAGCACCGCGCTGGAGCTCCGGATGATGCTCCGCGGAGTGTTCGCCGACGGCGGCACGGCGTCCGGCGCGGCGATCCCCGGCTACGACCTGGCCGGCAAGACCGGAACTGCCAACGAGGTCGTCAACGGGGTCTACTCGAGCACGGCGTACGACGCCTCGTTCATCGGCTTTGTCCCCGCCACCCATCCAAAGCTCCTGGTCGCGGTCATGGTCGACCGGCCGCAGGGAACGGTGAGTGGTGGCTCGGTGGCGGCGCCGGCTTTCCAGAAGATCGTCGGCTGGGCCGTGCCGTACTTCGGCTTCTCGCCCCAGTAGCGCGGGTTTCAGCCGAGCTGGCGCTGCAGGGAGGCGAGCCGCTCGTCCCACTGCGAGCCGACGTCCGCCATCCACGAGACAGCGTCTGACAGCGGTTCCGGCGTGAGGCGGTAGCGGACCTCGCGGCCACTGCGCTCCCGGCCCAGGAGGCCGGCGTCGGCCAGCGCGGTCAGGTGCTTGAGAACCGCCTGGCGTGAGATCGGCAGCTCGGCTGCCAGCTCGGTCGCGGTGGCGGCAGGCTGCTGCGCAATCGCCGCCAGCAGTGCGCGCCGCGTCGGATCTGACAGGGCCCCGAACACCGCGCCGGCTCGATCCGCGCTCATCGTCAAGCGGCGACCAACGCAGGCCCGAAGTTGGGGCCCGAGGGCCCGGGCAGCGGCATCCCGACGAGGTCGAGCACGTCGAGCGGGCGGGTTTCCACCACGCGCAACCGTGTGGCGGCGTCGCCCCGCCGATCGAGCGTCAGCTCGACGCGGGTGGCCGGCTCGCCGTCCGCCGCCCACCAGAAGGCCAGCCGCTGGGCGGCCATGACCTCCTCGACCCACCCGGTCCTGACCGTCGAACCGGTGCGGAACCAGGCCTCGCCGCCGGGCTCGAGCTCGAGCTCGACCTCGTCGGCAAGCCAGCCGTCGGAGACGACGGCGTCCCAGATCATGGCCGGCGACGCGGAGAGCAGCAGCTCGCGCTCGATCCGGTTGGGGGTGTGCTCCTCGCCGCCGTTGGGGGTGTAGCCGTCGCCGTCGCTCGTCATGCCTCCCACCTCCGCATTCGATGTGCAACCGACCAGTTGCGTATCTGCTACATTCGCTGCGCAACCCGTCAGTTGCACGTTAGCAGCAAAGGAGGTCTCCGTGCCAGTAGTACCGATGGTCGTCGAGCAGACCGCGCGAGGAGAGCGCTCGTTCGACATCTATTCGCGCCTGCTCAACGACCGGGTCGTCTTCCTGGGTGGTCAGGTGGAGGAGGAGAGCGCGAACCTGATCGTGGCTCAGCTCGTGCACCTGGAGTCCGATGATCCTGACAAGGACATCCACCTGTACATCAACTCGCCCGGTGGGTCGATCTACGCCGGCCTGGCCATCTACGACACCATGCAGTTCATCCGTCCCGACGTGCAGACCATCTGTTACGGGATCGCCATGTCGATGGGCTCGCTGCTCCTGGCGGGCGGCACGCCCGGCAAGCGCATGGCTCTGCCCAACAGCCGGATCCTCATCCACCAGCCCTCAGGGGGATTCGAAGGCGCCTCGAGCGACATCGAGATCCACGCCCGGGAGGTTCTGGCGCTGCGTGCGCGGATCGACGAGATCTACGCCAAGCACACCAACCAGTCCATCGAGCGCGTGCACGCCGATATGGAGCGTGACCGCTACTTCACCGGCGAGGAGGCGCTGGCCTACGGTCTGGTGGACCGGGTGATCGAGCGCCGGGATCTGCCGCGCGAGGCGCGCGGCTTCGGCCGCGGATGAGACGATCGCGTGGAGCGGAAGTTCAACTGCACCCAGCGGTAGGTCCGGAGGGGATTCCCGTACATCGTGAGGGTGGCACGTAGGTACCGGGCGGAGGCGGCGTACGGCTGCCTGGTCACCCAGCGCCCGCCTGCCGGCAGCGACAGAGTGAGCGTCTGCCGCGATCGCACGCCGTCGGTGATCGTCAACGTGTAGCTGCGCGGCGCGTCCTCATGGTTGTAGACGCCGATCGTCGCCGTGTGCCCGCGGCCGGCCGGCAGCGCCCACAGTTGGGTGTAGTGGTCGGCATGCTCCTGGTCGGAGACGCTCTTCATCGTCGCGTAGGTCGTGGCGGCGAGCAGGCCGCAGGCGAGCACGACCCCGATCAGGAGCGGCACCACGTTGCCCACGCGCCGCCTGGGCAGACGCGGCTCGGTGATCGTGGGTCGCAGCAGGCCGATCAGCGTGAGCACGAGCCCCACGGCGGCGATCGAATACGTCCAGGAGTGCAGGTCGAGCGTCACCTTGGCCAGGTACAGCGCGCCGGAGTCGAGAATGGCGATGGCGATGCTCAGCGCAGGAACGAGCAGCAACCAGCCCACGCCGGCCAGACCGGGCGAGAAAGCACTCGTCGCCGCAAGGCCCGGGAGCACGAAGATCAGCAGCGCGGCGGCGATGACCCGTTCGACCGAGCTGCCAGGCGTCTTGAGGATCACGGCGGCACACCCCGGGATCAGGAGCGCCGAGAGCGCGAAGCGCATCAGCCGCTGTTTCATTGGCACCCCTCTAGCACCCGTCGCGCGTCGTAGACCACGAGATGGCCGCTGGAGAACACCCGGTCCAGACAGGCGACCGAGTCGAGCTTTCGCAGCGAGCTTCTCGGTATCGGCGCCGAGTACCCGCTGACCGGGTCAGCCGAGTCGAAATAGTGACCTGCGCGGGGGAGCTGGCTGCTGTCGCGCTTGTCGACGACGAGGAAGCGGAGCTTGTCCGTGCGCACCATGGTTCGCTCTTCACGTCCGAAGCGGGGATCCTCGAACACGGCTCCGATACCCACCCCGCCCACGGTTCCTTTCTGGGGCACGAGCGGGGTGTGAGCGGTCCAGAGCGAGGTGTCGTTGTCGTCGGCCAGGAAGTTCGTGCCGGGTGGAAGCCGGCTGGCTGCCCACAAGGCGGCGGTGGTCCCCTCGGAATCGATCGAGCGCGGTCCCGCTGAGGGCGCGAACGTGCCAGGTAGCCGCTGGTAGGGGGGACTCCCGACAACTATCCCGCCTGCGAACACGATTCCGGCGTAGACCACGGCGATGGTCTTGACCAACCCCCGCACCGGCCGGCGCGGGCTGGCTCGGAGCTTCAATCTCGTGAAATAGGCCAGGGCGATCACCCCGCCCAGACCGGCAAACAGGAACTCTGACGTGCGGTTCGAGGTCTCTGCTCCGGCGGCGGTCAGGCGCAATCCCAGCGAGACGGGATATAGAAGCGCGGCGAAGGCGAGGATCAGCATCGCCGGTTCGAACGGGCGTCGGCGAATCACGGCATAGACACCCCACGGCAACCCGACGAGCAACAAGGCCACCGATGCCACCCCGACCACCCGCTCGAGCGGGGGGTTGGAATAACCCGAGGCTCCGCTGAAGGGATGTCGCCCGGTGGTGGATCCGCTGACCACGGTGTAGAACCCATGGAGGGACTTCGTGATCGACCCCCCGATGTCGCTGGCGGTCGCGTGGTAGGCATAGACGGCATAGGCGCCGGTGACCGCCAGGCTGAAGGCAGCGAGGAGGCCGACCCTCAGCCACCTCCGCCCCGGGGCCCTTCGAGCGAGCTCGACGACGAACCAGAGGACGAGGACGATGGTCACGGCATAGCTCGTCAGGTGATGCGTAAGGACCAGCGCGCTGTCGAGCAACGCCGCGATGAGGACGTCCCCCCAGCGCCGCAGTGCGCCGGCCGAGCGTGCGGCGATCCAGAGCGTCATGGCGGCGAGCCCCAGCGCCAAGGACTCGTAGGCGAACTGGGAATCGAAGTAGACGAAGTTGGGGTTGCCCACGTAGATGACGATCGCCAGCGCGGCGACCCGAGGTGAGCGCGCAACCCGCTCGATCAGCAGGAACAGGCCGCCGATCAGCAGGATGCGGGCCAGCGCGACGACGATGAGCCCCGAGACGACGATCCCGAGCCCGCTCAACCGGGCGAAGGCCGCAGTGAGGGTCAGGATGCCCGGGTAGTAGGCATAGGCCGGCACCAACGGGTTGGGCACATAGAGGGTCCCGTGGCGCAGAATGTCCGCGACGCTTCGGTAGTGGCCGAGTTCGTCATGCAGCGCGAAAGCGTTCGGAGCCTCGAGCACCTGCACCGCGTAGAGCGCGAGGCCGAGCATCAGCACGATCGCCATGCGCTCCCCGCGCGATGCGCGGTTTCCGATCAGCGGGATCGTCGGCGGCAGCACGATGACCAGCAGGCCGACCCACAACAGCGGCGTCGCCCATCCATGATTTGCCCTTGCCGCGGCCATCGCTCCGGCCACCGCCCCGAGCCCCATCGTGGACGTGACGAACAACGCCGACAACGGCAACGGGTCCCAGACCTGTTGCGATGAGCGCTCTTCGGGCGGAACCCGCCGCTCGGTCGCCACGGCGCTCACGGCGCTTCCGGGTCTCGCGCCCGGTGGCTGTACACGTGATGTGGCCCGTACTTGCGGCGGCTGCGGACGTAGGCGAGCGGCCCGTAGAGCATGCCCAGACGCTCGGTCCAGGTCAGCGCCTGGGGATAGTCGTCGAGCTTATGCCGGTTTATGTGCGAGTCAGGCATCAGCATCCACTTGATCCCAGCCGGCAGCTTGCGGGCGAAGTCGGCCGCGAAGCGCGGCTCGGCCAGGATCGTCTTCAGGTAGTAGGCGACGAGCCCCGTACCGTACGCATAGACCTGCCGCCGAAGCCCCTCGTAGTCCGGCCGGTGCGCATGATGCGCAATCGCCCGGGGCTCATAGACGATCTGGTACCCGCTGAGGATCGTCCTGAGCAGGACCTCGGAATCGACGCCTCCCAGCGCCGGGGTCCCGTTGCCCAGCGCCGGATCAAAGCCGCCGATGTCCCGCAGGGCCTCCGTGCGGAAGGAGAAGTTGTTGCCGGTTCCGAACATCCCGGCATTCCAGGGGTAGAGCGGCTCGTCGGAGGGGCGGTTGTCCCGCAGGTCGAAGACCTTGCGGTCGAACCCTCGGCCGAATCCGCCGTACTGCTCGAACCACAGCTGCGCCTCGGTTTCGAGCTCGGCGGGCAGCAGCAGTCCTGAGACGGCCCCGGCGGCCGGGTGGTCGTCGAAGGCGCGGGCGACCTCCGTCAGCCAGTGGCGGTCGACGATCACGTCGTCGTCGGTCATCGCGACGAGAGGCGAGCCGACCTGCGCCAGGCCGCGGTTGCGCGCGCTCGCGCTGCCTGGTGCATCCTCGCGCGCGTATCTGACCCGGCCGTCGGCCTGGCGCGCGAGCTCGGCGACGGCGGTCTCGGTCCGGTCGGTCTCCGGTGCGTTGTCCACGACGAGCACCTCGAACCGTTCGGCCGGGTAGCTGCAGGAGAGGATCGACTCGACGCACCGGCGCAGCCGCTCAGGGCGCTCGCGTGACGGGATCAGGACCGTCATCTCGGGCGCCCGGGCAAGAAACTCGTCACGCTCGCGCTGACAGCGCGGCGGTTCGTCGCCGGCCGGGATGCCGTCGGCCGCAACCCGGCTCGCGGCCTCCAGCCCGTCGGCCGCGAGATGGCCGGCGAGCTGGGCGCCCAGCGCATCGGTGAGCAGGGTCCCGAGCTCCTCTGCGCTGATTCCCTGAGGCGGCACCGTGGATTCGAGCGCGCCAAGGGGGGCGTCGTGCAGACGAGCGAAGACGAGCAGCCGGCGGTGTTCATCCTTCCCGCCGGGCGGGGGCACTGCGGGCAACGCGTGCGAGAGCTCGACCTCGAGGATGCGGACCGGCGAGAACGCCTCTCGGGCGTCACTGGCGGAAGTCGACATGGTGCTATCGCCCCTCGGGGCCGAATGCGCCGAGCGCGGTGAACAGATCCTCATACCCCGCGACCGTGCGCTCCCAAGAGTGGACGTCAGCGAACGTCGTCCCGTGCAGGTCGTAAGCCTGGTTCAGAGCAGCTCGCAGGGCCGCGGGGTCCTGCGGCGGTATCCGGATCGCGCCCTCGTAACCTTCGGACGCCTCGACCAGGCCGCCGACTCCCGTGACCACCACGGGAAGCCCGGAGGCCATCGCCACGTGAAGCGGACCGCTTGCCGAGGAGCGGTGATAGGGCAGGACGACCACGTCGGCGTCCGCGAAGAACCGCGCTACTTCCTCGTCGGATACGTATCGATTCACAAACGTGATCCGATCTTTGACGCTGCTGTCGGCGATCCTCTCGGCGGGCAGCGTCCAGCCCTCCCAGGTCTCACCCACGACCGTGAGCTCGAACCGGCTCAGCTCCTCGGGAGCCATCAGCTCCAGCGCGCTGACGATGTCCTCGACGCCCTTGAACGGACGGATCACGCCGAAGTAGAGCAGGCGGCAGACGTCATCTTCGCGTCGGGTGTGCTCGGCCTCCAGGACGTACTGGTTGTAGGGACCGTGCGGAACCACCCTGACGGGTCGTCCATGGATCGGATAGTGCTCCATCAAGGCCCGGTGGTCGAACTCGTTGTGGACGATGAACCCTTGGGCCAGGCGTATCAGGAGCGGAGAGAGCGCGCGCACGTACCAGCGAACCGCGCGCATGTTCCACTCGGCCGTGTCCAGGACTTCATGGAACTCCACGATCAGTCGCGCGCCCAGCAGCCGCGCGATGAGTGCCAGCACGAGATAGCTGTGCAGCACGGTGCCGGTCCACCACTGCATGACGACGACGGCGGGACGCTCCTGCCGAAGCATCGCGATGGCGCGGACGATGCTGGCGCCCCAGTACCAATCGATGCCGTCGAGTACGCGGCTGTCGTCCGGGTAGCTGAAGGAGGTGAGCGCCTTGCCGACCCGTTCTCGCCCCGGGTAGAGCCTCGTCGGCATCATCTGCCGGATCAAGATCGCGCAGACCCGATGCTGCTCGCCCAGCGCGTTGATCAGGCGGTTCGTGTAATAGCTGATTCCGCTGAGGAATCGCGGTCCGCCGCCCACCACGCAGACACTCCGGTTCTCCGGCCGCCCTGGCGGTGGAGAGTGCTGCGCGTGAGAGCCGCCGGGCTCCCCCGACGCGAGCAGCGCCGCTGCGGTGGCTGAGTCTCCGGCCACCATGTTCAGACGAGCGTATTCCAGCTGATCGCCCGCGGACCCTCGGCGGCTGCGGCCAGTGCCTGGGCGGAGAACATCGTGACCCAGGCATTGAGGTGCTCAGCCGACGACGCCGGCGAATAGATGACCGCGGCGCGGCCGGATCCGTCGCTCTTGGCGCACCCGATCAGCCGGCCGACGGCCGCATCCAGGCCTTCGGCGTCGACGTCCAGCAGCACTGCGGCACGGACCGCCTGGGCGGTCGCGTCAAGCTGCTCGTCGCCGCGATCGCCATTGCGGACCCAGCGCGGAAACCCGCCGCTGGAGAGCTGATGGCCCCACGCCCACTCGGTCGCCCGGCGGGCGGACGCGAGCGCCTGCTCGTCGCCGGTGGCGGCGGCCCACGCCCACAGGCCTTCGACGGCGTAGAAGTGTGGGTGCAGCATCACCTCCTCGGCGCCGGGCTCGGTGACGAAGCTGCCGTCGGGGCGTTGATTGTCGATCGCGGTGTGGGCCAGCGCCTCGGCCGCGGAGCGCTGCTCGGCGAGCAACAGCGCCTGTGCGCACTTGGTCAGATGGACCCGCCCGACGGTCGACCAGGCTCCGCCGCGGTTTGAGCTTGCCCCGGCCGGCAGGGGCGCCATTCCCCGCTCGCGATCGACCTCCTGCGCCAAGCGCACGGCGAGCCCCCGCCCGGCCTCGGAGTAGGCGGCCTCGCCGGTCACGCCACCAAAGCGCATCAGGCCGGTCGCGATCATCCCGAGGTCGAAGTTGTAGGGCGTCCCCGCGTCCCAGGACTCTCGGGCCGAGACGTCGCCGGCCTCCAGCCGACGCACCAGCCACGCAGCGGCGGCGGCGCCGGCCTCGCGTTCGCGATCGCGCGGCGGGTCGTGCGCGGTCAGCCAGGTGAGGGCATAGCCAGTGATCTCCGGGTACTCGTAGGCGAGCGAGTCCGTGGCGGCGTCGCGCCACGCGCAGAAGGCGCCGCTGCTGGCCTGGATGCGGGAGGAGCTCAGCCAGGCACGCAGCTGGTCCGCGAGTGCGGTGGCGTGCCGGCGGATGTGAGACGAGACCCTGGCCTCAGCCATGAATCCCGGCGACGACTCGCTCTGAAGCGTCCCGAGCGCGGGCTAGGACCTCGTCGGCATAGCGACGCGGGAGATTGGCTGTGGCATGCCGCAGCAGGGCGTCGAGCGGATGCTCCGGCGAAGGCCGCTCGTAGATGTGGTCGACCAGGTCGAGAGCCTTCTCAGGCCGGCCGGCGAGCGCGTTGACGATCCGCGAGGCCGCGTGTCCGTCGCCGTAGGGGCAGGGCGCCGTCGCCATCTGCTGGTACTCCTCGCGGTGACGGAGCAGTCGGTCGCCGATCTCCACGATCGCGGTGTGCTCGGTGCCGACGAGCCGGGCGATCCCTGCCTCGATCCCCTCGGGGCGCTCCGTCGTCTCGCGGAGTACGAGCACCGGGGTGCGCACAGCCGCCGCCTCCTCCTGAAGGCCGCCCGAGTCGGTCATCACGAGCTCGGCCCGGTTCAGCAGCCAGACCATCTCCTGATAGCGCAGCGGCGCGAGCAGGGCGACGTTCGGCAGGTGCTCCAGGTGCTGCGTGGCGGCCTCGCGTGCCCTGGGGTTGAGGTGCAGCGGATAGACGAATTGGACGTCGCGGTGACGGGCGGCGAGCTCACGGATCCCGATTGCGATCGACTCCATCCGATCGCCGAAGTTCTCGTAGCGGTGGGTGGTCACGACGACGATGCGCCCGTCGAGCGAGATGTCGCCCAGCTGGCTGGACTTGACGTCGAGATCGCGCTCGGTGATGTCGTGCAGCGCGTCGATGACGGTGTTGCCCGTGAGGTGGATGTGGCTGGGGGGGACGCCCTCGCGCAGGAGGTTCTCGCGGGCCCACGGCGTCGGCGCGAAGTGCAGGTCGGAGAGGACGCCGGCGACGCGCCGGTTGATCTCCTCGGGAAACGGCGAGTACTTGTCGAACGTCCGCAGCCCCGCCTCGATGTGAGCGGTCGGGATGCGCTGGTAGAAGCTTGCGATGCTCGCCGCCATCGCTGAGGTCGTGTCGCCCTGGGCCAGTACCCAATGCGGCTTATCCTCGACCAGGATCGGCTCCAGACCCGCGAGCGTGGCCAGCGTTATCCCGGTCAGTGTCTGGCGCGGGCTCATGATGGCCAGATCGTGATCAGGGTGGATGTCGAACAGCTCGAGCATCGGGTCGAGCATCTCGCGGTGCTGGCCGGTGACGACCACGCGCGAATCGAACGTGTCGGGCTCGCGCTCCATCGCGTGTAGGACCGGTGCCAGCTTGATGGCCTCGGGACGCGTCCCGAGGATTGTCAGGACCTTGATCATCCGATCTCACCCCCGCTCGGTTGATGTTCGGCTGAGCGCGCCAGTTGGACCGGCGAGACCCCTAACGGCCGTGCAGGGGTGACGCTCAGCTGCTCCGATGCCCGGCGCTCGCGGATGATCGCCTTCAGCACCCGCCAGCCGTCCGGGAAGGTCGCGAGCTTGCCCACGCCGTGGATGCGCTCCGCCTCGAAGCTCGGCACTTCGGAGATGCGCAGCCCAGCGCGGACCGCTCGAAGGTTCATGACCGTCTCGATTTCGAAACCCTCCGCGTCGAGAAGGATCGGGGCCACGCGGGCCCAATAGGCGTTGTAGCCGTAGCAGAGGTCTGTGTACCGAGTGCCGCGGAAGAGCAGGCGGGCGAGCCGGGTCAGAGCATGGTTGCCCCACCTGCGCAAGGCCGGCATGTCGCTCGTGCCGCCGCCCTGGACGAACCGCGATCCCTTGGCGTAATCGGCGCCCGTGAGCAGCGCGCCCACAAACGCGTTGATCTCGGACGGATCTTCGGACCCGTCGGCATCCAGCTGCACGAGGATGTCGCCGGACGCTGCCTCCATGCCGCTTCGCAGCGCGTTCCCCTTGCCCGGGGCACGCTCGTTGGAGACCACGACTGCACCGGGCAGCAGCTCACGCGCGACCTTCACCGTGTCGTCGGTGCAGTGGTCGTCGATGATCACGACCTCGTGCACCCAGCGCGGAATTCCCGGAAGGACGAACGGGAGGTTCTCGGCCTCGTTCAGGCAAGGCACGAGCACGCTGACCCGGTGCTCTCCGAGCATCGCTGGGCGCGCCGTCTCGGCTACGCGCAGCATTTCAGGGATCCGCTCTGCCTGCTCCAAGGCCCCTGTCACGGCTCGCCGTCGCTGATCCATGCTCTCCGAACCGGCATACCTTTCCGTTTAACCGGAAACTATGCGTATCAAACCTGCTTTTTCCTAAGCACTCGGTATCTGCCATTCATCGGGTGTTACCCACGCAGCCGCTCACGATGTGTGATTCAGGTTGTGTTTTGCGCCACGCGGCGCGTGGACGGTCCGGGTTCTGACAGGCCGGCGCGCGCTCGGAACCCCGCAACCACCGCGAGGGCGGCCATCGCCGCCAGGTAGACCCCATGCGGGAATCGGAACGAGTGAAGCGAGAACGGCCAGAGCAGCGCGACGCCACTTCGCGGCTCGGCCATGTCCCGCAGGAAGTGAATTGCCAGTCCCGCGGCCATGCCGAAGAACACCGCGCGCCGCCGCCGCCCGAGGACTCCCAGGATCAGCACGATCGCGATCGTGAGCAACGAGTGGGTATAGGGCCGCGGCGTCCCTGCCGTGAGGCCGTGCCAGCCGAGACGGTCCGGGATGTGGTCGACGTCGATCGCCACGGAGGCGAGCAGCACCCAGCCCATGCAGCGCCCGGGGATCCGGAGGGCCCAGACGATCAGCAATGCCGTCAAGAGGTGCGCCACCTCGTCGAGGGGCCCGCCCGGAAACGTCGAGCCTCCAGCCAGCTGACTTGCGCCATCGGCGACCAGGAGCCCGGCGGCGGTCGCAGCGACGGTTGACGGGACCGGCCCCAGAAGCCGTTCCCGTCCCCGGCTCGTGAGCTGCGCCAGACGTTTCACTGCTTCCAGTATTGCGGCGGTGGCCAGGTGGGCAGAGGGCGGATTGCTAGCGTGGAGCGGTGTCAGACCGCCGAGCGCAGCTCATCGGGGCGGCGCGAGACGCGCTCAGTAGCGAGCTCTACCGTCTCGGTCACACCCCCAAGAGCCTCGAGGAGACCCAGCGCGATGTCCTGTGGTGGACCTACGCGCGCGTCCAGGCGGCGCTGAACCTCAGGCCGGCTCTGATCGGCGGCTGGGGCATCGCTTGGACGAGCGCAGGCTATGCCGAGCTGGTTCCCGTCGAGGTGCCGAGAGCCGGACGCGATCACGTCACGATCGAAGTGGACTGCAGCGCAGTCAGCCGGGGAACCGAACGCGCGCAGTACCTGAAGCTTCCCAACGCGCAGGTGGGCGTCCTGGGGCGACCCGGATACTCCGCCTCGGGGACGGTCATCGGCGCGGGGGGTGGTTCCTTCGCGCGCCGCTTCAAGCCCGGGGACCTGGTTGCCGTGACCGGCGCCGCGCACGCTTCGGTGATCAACGTGCCCGCTCGGCAGGTCTTCGCCGTTCCGCCCGGCGTGCGCCTGGAGGAGGCCGCCCTGGTGATGCTGGGCACGATCTGCCTGCATGGCGCGGAGCTGGCGGCGGCGCGGAGCGAACAGCGGGTCGCTGTGGTGGGGGCCGGCCCGATCGGAGCACTCGCCTTCCGGATTGCCTGCCAGACAGCAGAGCCGGCGGCGGTCATCGCCGCCAGCGCCCGCCACGCCGCGGCGGCCGCCGCGTCCGGGGCGCGCTTCATCTCACTGGCGGACGAGGAAGGTGCGGTCGCAGAGGTCGGGGCGGACGTGGTGATCGAGGCCACCGGAAACCCCGACGCGATCGGCGCCGCGATCGCCGCCGCGGCGCCCGGCGCGCGCGTGGTCCTGCTCGGATCCTCGCGGGGTCTGACCCGAGCGTTGCCCGTGATGGAGATCCGGGCCAAGGGTCTGCGGCTGATCGGTGCCCATGTGGACACGCTCGATCTGAAAAGCGCTCAAACGGGCCGCGACGAGCGCCGTTCTGCCGGGGAGCGCTTCCTCGGCCTGCTGGCCTCGGGCTCGCTCGCGGTGTCCGACTTGCTCGGAGAGCCGGTGGACCCGCGTGGGGCGGCGGCTTTCTACCGAGAGCTCGCCCAGGGACCCGAGCCCGCCGGCGGCTACTTCGACTGGCGCTTGCTGGGCGCGGATCGCCTCCGCCGCAGCCACCTGGCCGGGGTGCCGAACGTGCGCGGGCGCGGCATGGAGGCGAAGCTGCCGGAGCGACCGCGGCGACGCCGTCCCGGCGTCTTCGAGCTCGAGGATCCCTTCGCCGGCGCGGCCGGGCGGCTCCGGCTGGGCGTCATCGGCTGCGGTGACATCGCGGTCCACAACGCCGCCGGCGCCGCCGCCGCCCCGAACGTCGAGATCACCGCCTGCTTCGATCCGGCCAGGCGGCTGGCCGAGGATCTCGCCACTCGCCACGGAGCGGCCGTGGCCTCCAGTCAGGACGAGCTGCTCTCGCGCGACGACGTCGACGCCGTGCTGGTGTGCGTCCCGCACGATCTGCATGCGTCCATTGCCATCGCCGCGTGCGCCGCCGGAAAGCACGTGGTGGTCGAGAAGCCGCTGGCCAACAACCTGACAGAGGCGGGGCGGATCCAGGCTGCCGCGCACGAGCACGGTGTGTGGGTGTCGGTGTGCTTCCCGCAGCGCTACGGGGCGAGCGTGCAGATCGCGCGGCGCCTCATCGCCGAAGGCGCGATCGGGACGCTCACGGGAACGCTCATCCGCCTCTTCCTGGACAAGAGCCCGGCGTACTGGCTGGGCGGTTTCTCCGCTCGGGCGCAATCCGACTGGCGCCGCTCCAAGGAGCGCGCCGGTGGGGGGGTCCTGATCATGAACCTGTCCCATCATCTCGACCTCGTCGGCTACCTCTGCGGTCACGGCGTCGCCGCGGTCTCTGCCTTCACCGAGCCTGCCGGCGGAATCGAGGACGCTGTGGTGGCCACGCTGCGCTACGAGGGCGGGGCGCTTGGGTCCCTGCTGGGGTCCGCGGCGGTTCGGGGCTCCACCGAGGAAGAGCTCTCGCTGTGGGGGAGCGAAGGACGCGTGATCATCGAACCGAGCCCCCGTGTCTACACGCTGCATTCGGTCGCGGGCCTGCGGACCACGCGGTGGCACAGCTTCGGAAGGCTCCCCGCGCTGCCGATTCGCGCGATCTACCTGAGCCGTCTGGCCACCGCGCTCAGCGAAGGCCGCTCCCCCGACGTGACGCTGAAGGACGGAATCGCAGTCCAGTCCACGATCGAGGCCATCTATCGCTCCGCCGCCGCCGAGGCATCGATCATCGACCCCCGGACGCTGGCCGCCGAGGAGGCCATGAGCGCGAAATGATCGAGGTTCGCGGGCAGGGTCACGAGCTTGCGCTCGTGACCGACGAGGACGACATCACGGCGTTCATCGACCGCGACTGGGTTCGCCGTGCCGGTCCGGTCCGGGCGTTGCGAGTGGACAGCGAGCGTGCGGCGGCGTTGATCGGCGAGCTCGCGGCCCGCGCTGCCCATGCCGTCGCAGACATCGATCCCCGCGCGGTGCGCGTGATCGGCCAGGGACTCCTCGCCCATCTGGTGCGGGCAGGACTGCGTGCGGCCAACGGCGCTGAGCCGGAACAGCCGGCAGCGATCGTCGAGATGAGCGGTGATCCTGACGCGGTGGCGCCGGCGGCGGCGTCGCTTCGCCCCGGTGGCCGGCTCGTCCTGGCCGGCGAGTATCCGCATCCGGTTGAGATCGACCTCTACAAGACCGTTCATCGCAACGGCTTGGAGGTGGTCGGCATCCCGGAGCCCGGCGACACGGCAGAGCCTGAGGTATCGATGCCCGTCCCGGTTCCGGACGCGGTCACCGTGGCGCCCGGGGCCTTGCTGCCCCCGGCGCTCTGGTACCGGCTGCTCGCGCCGGGCGCCGCCTCCCGATGAGGATCCTCCTCGGCAGCGACGCCTACCCACCGATCTTCGGGGGCGCCACGCGGGCCGCGCAGCAGCTCGGCCGGCACCTCACCGAGCGTGGCCACGAGGTGACCGTCGCCACCGCCTGGCAACGGGGGCTGCCGGCACGCCAGGACGATCACGGCGTGTCCGTGCACCGCTTGCGCGGAGTGGTCTCCCGCGTGCCGGCGCTCTCGGCCGATCCCGTCCGCTACACGCCGCCGCCGTTTCCCGATCCCGAGCTCGCTTGGCGCCTGCGCCGACTCATGCGTAGCTTCGAGCCGGACGTCGTTCATTCGTACGGCTGGCTGACCTACTCGCTGCTTCCGTCGCTGGCGGGGACCGGCACGCCGCTCGTCCTGGCGGCTCGCGAGTACGCGAACGTGTGCGCGATTCGCACGCTCGTCCGTCAGGGCCGCGACCGAGGGCGCCCGTGTGCGGGGCCGGCCTGGGCGAAGTGCGTGGACTGCGCCGCGAGCTTCTATGGCCAGCCGAAAGGCGCCGTGGCGGTCGCCTCCGTGCTGGGTCAGCGGCGCGCCCTGCGACGGCGCATCGACGCCGTACACAGCGTCAGCCGCTACTGCCAGGCGATGGTCGACCGCTTCCTGCTCGATGGCCGTGACGTTCCCACGCGCGTCCTTCCGGACTTCCGCGACGAGGAGGAGCCAGACGCGCCGGATCCTTCCATCCTCGCCCGCTTGCCCCAGGATCCGTTCATCCTGTTCGTGGGCTCATTTCGGCGGATCAAGGGCGACGAGATCTTGCTCGATGCCTACCGGGGCTTGGTGGACCCACCGCCGCTGGTCATGATCGGCGCCCGTAGTGCGGAGCCGCTGCCGGAGTTCCCCCCCGGCGTGACGCCACTGATCGACGTTCCTCACCCCACGGTCATGGCGGTCTGGGATCGATGCCTCTTCGGCGTCTGCCCCTCGGTCGTCTCAGAGGCACTGGGGAACACGGTGCACGAGGGGATGAGCCGCGGCAAGGCGGTGATCGGCACGACGCCGGGGGGCCACGACGACATGATCGAGCACGAGCGAACTGGGATCCTGATTCCCAGAGGCGACTCCGGCGCCCTCCAGAAAGCGTTGCAGGGGCTGATCGACGATCCCGCAGCGTGCGAGCGGATGGGGCGGGCGGCCCGGATCAGGGCGGCCGACTTCGACGCCGAGGCGGTGGTGCCCCGGATCGAGTCCTTCTTCGAAGAGGTGGTGGCCGGCTGCGGCTCCGAGCGCCGCTGAGCTGGGAAGATCAGGCCGGCTGGTAGCTTGCTCCTGGATGGCCAGCGGGGTGCAGTCTAAGCCTGACGTGCGAGGGGGGAACCGGCAGCTCACCCTGGCGGAACCGCGGGACACCGGTCTGCGCGCGACGATCCTGTACCTCGTCTGCAACGGCCTGTACTACCTCCTTGCGCGCCACCTGCCGTATTCGCCTCGACCGTATGCGTTCGGCGCCCGGCGAATTCGCTTCGAGATCTGCCGCCACATGTTCAAGAGCTGCGGGCGGGATGTGAACGTCGAGCACGGCGCACTCATCAACGGCGGTAGCGACATCGAGATCGGGGACCGATCCGGGATCGGTCTCGACGCGTTCATCTCCGGGCCGCTGATCATCGGGCGCGACGTGATCATGGGGCCGAACTGCACCTTCTTGTCGATCAATCGTGACGTCCGCGACACGTCGGTGCCGATGATCGAGCAGGGGTTCCAGCCCGCTCGCGCACCTGTCATCGAGGACGACGTGTGGATCGGCGCCAATGTGACCGTGCTCCCCGGACGGCGCATCGGTACGGGCAGCATCGTCGCCGCGGGCGCGGTGGTGGCTGCTGACGTGGCTCCTTACTCGGTCGTCGCCGGCAATCCGGCCCGGCCCATCAGGCAGCGGGAAGCGCCTGCCTCGGCGCAGCCTGACGACGACTAAGTCCTGGCATGGCCGTGGTCGCACCAGCTGCTCAGGTCCCAGCCGAGCAGTCGCTCGAGCTCGTCGACCTGAGGCCTTAGCTCGGCGTCCAGACGCCGCAACACCTCGCCGTCCGCCGAGGGCGGACGCTTCGAGCTCTTGTTGAGCCGCGTCGCGAGCGCGGCCAGCTTTCCGTCAAAGGCCCTGGGGGTGAGTGCGTGGTAGGCCCGTTCCAGCACCTCCGGGGGCTGCTGGATCAGCTTCTGGACCCGGTTGCTGCGCGGCGCTTTCCGCGCGTTGACGGTTTCCAGCGCCAGGCCGCTGCGGTAGTCGAGATCGAGGAACTGCAGGACATCTTGCACGACGCCCTCGGGGTCCGCGCGGAATCGATCGAAGTTGACCACATGAACCTGCTCCTGCGGGAAGGCGTCCAGGTAGCGGGTCAGCTGATCTGCAAGCTGGACGGCGTCTCGGTAGAAGAGGCCGTTCACAAACCGGCACTCCCTGGGGATCCGTGTTCCGGCCCGGCGCTCGTCCTCGGCTTCCAGAGCGTCCTCGAAGCTGAGAATGTCCTCTTCGGTCATCCAGATGTTGTGGTTGTAGAGCGAGTACACGAGGTCGACTGGATCCCGAAGGCTGATGATGATCCGCGCGTCCGGGTAGGCGTTGGCGATTTCCTTGGCCGCCAGTCGCGACTGCATGTATTCGGTGCACGACTCTCCGATCGCGCGTGCGGCGCCGGCAGGCTCGAATTGCGCCAGGTACTGATCTGTCGTCTGCGGCGCTTCCGGCATCCGCAGAACGAGATCAGAGCCGAAGAACGGCACGTCCTTTCGTTCCGGAAGCCACGCGTCCGGGTGACGGCGCAACGCTTGATGCAGCGATGACGTACCGCACTTCGGTGCCCCCACGATGAAGAACGTCGGCACGCGCCCGCGCCCCGGGTGCGATGCCGCAGGCGCGGTGTTCACCGAGTCGAGAGAATTCAAGTCTGTCATCACGTCCTTATTTTCGATGACGGAAGCCTTCCCCGTATGGCGACCAATGTCGCGCCCGTCAGGCACCCTGGAGGATCATGGACAACCGAAGGCGAGTGGATCTACTCGTGGTATCCGCCAATACCACGCCAGGCCTGCGGCGCGATCTTCGAGACCTTCTCGACGCGCTGCACCGGACGGGACTGACCGTCGAGGTCGCCACGTCGAACTACGGCCTGCTGTCTCACCTGCGCCATCTCGCCGCACCGGCGGACGATCTCATCGTCGCCGCGGGCATCCGCAACGCCGTCCGACGTGCGATGAACCGGTGTGCGCCACGATCGGTAATGCTCACCACCAGCGTTGCCGGTGGCTTGTTGTCCACCCAGCTGCTGCAAAGCGCTGCGGTTCGAATCGACGGGACCGCGTCGGCCAGTCGCGTGCGGGGCCGCGATGTCTCGGCGCGGCTCTTGGAGCGCCGAAGCCTGCGCAATGCGCGCGTCATCCTCCCGTACAGCGACCGGGTTCGTGACGACGCTGCTCCGCTCGCCGGCTCCCAGGCCATCTGGGTCATTTGGCCTAGCCCGGTCAGAGCAGGGCCGCCGCAGCCCAGCGAGCGGCTGACCGGCGGCCTTTGTTACGCCAACAACCCTCACAAGAAGGGCCTGGATCTGGCCGTTCAGGCCTGGACGCTTGCGGGCAGCAGATCGGCGCCGTTGTTCGTGACGGGGATCTCGGCTTCGGTAGGCCGGCGGTTCCTCGCGAAGAGAGGAATCAGCGCCCCGCCTAACGTCGAGTGGCTGGGTCATCTCTCCGAGTCGGAGTATCGGCGCCTCAGCGCACGGGTCCTGCTGTACGTCGGTTCCTCTCGGGTGGACGAGTTCGCGACTACGCAGCTCGAGGCACTGATGGATGGCGCGCTTCTCGTAACTGTGCCTTCACAGGGACCGCTCGAGGCTCTGCATCTGGCCGCAGCGCTCGACCGTCGCATGGTGGCGTCAGGCGTAAGCGCCGAAGCGTTGGCCGTCGCGATTGACCACGCGCTGTCGCTGCCGGGCACCGAGCGCGCTGACTATCGTGGGCGGGCGCAAAAGCTGATGTCGCGTTACTCAACCCACGCATTCGACCAGTGTCTGAAGGACGAAATCGTCCCCGCCCTGGGACTCGCTCAGCACGAGCAGGAAGCTCGAGATGGCGAGGGCCGCGGGACCGGCATTCAGTGAGCAAGACGGCCGTTCCGAACTACGCGTGGATGTACTGGGAGGACGTCGCCGGACGCCGGCGTGCTCCCTACCTCGACCTCTGCTTTCAGACCGTGAGCAAACAAGCCGACGGTCTCGATCTGATGCTCACCGGTCCTGAGTCGATATTCGAATACCTGCCGGATCTCGACCGGTCGATCTGGGAGGCCCTGCCGGGGCCCAACTTCCGTTCGGACTACGCACGTACGCGCCTCCTGCACCGCCACGGCGGCATCTGGCTTGACTTCGATCTGATCGCGATGCGCCCGCTCAGCGAGCTCGTGGCGCCACTTGCCCGTGAGGACATTCTCGGCTGGGGCAGGGAAAACCGTGGCCGCTTCTATGCCGGTCTGTGCGCAGCGCGACCTGGCAGCCCGTTCGTTGCACGATGGCTGGAGGAGCAGGCACGTGTAGCCGATGGGCTGATGAATGGCGAAGAGCTTCGATGGCCGGCACTTGCCCAGCACATCACTGAGCCGCTGGCCAAAGAGCTTGGTTACGCGGCGTGGCCCCTCGACCGGATCGCGCCGGTGATGTGGTGGGAGTGGAGACGATTCACGTCGCGTTTCGATTCCCCGCGGCGCGTCCTCTCCCCAGGGCCGTACACGGTCATGCTCTTCCACAAGGTCATGGGACCATGGTGCGGTACGTGGAGCGCTGAAGAGGTTCTCGAGGGCCGCCATCTGCTCGCGCGGCTCCTGCGGATCGCACTCGGCATCACGACGGTCGACGAGGAGCAGGCTGACATCGGCAAGTCCGGCCTGCTTGCTCAGATCAGATTCTCGCCGGCCGGTCGTGAGCTCGAGAAGCAATATCGCTGGCGCATCCGCGGGCTGCCTCGGGACGAGCTGTGACCGCCGATCGTTCCGAATCGCCGCGGGCGACGGAGTCCGCGGAGACAGAGCGCGCTCTGGTCTCGCGCGCGGCGACCCGCGGAATGATCTGGACGGGCGTCCAGATGGTCGGCTCGCACGTACTGAGCCTGGTCGTCTTCGTGGTGCTGGGCCGGATCCTGAGTCCCCGCGACTTCGGACTCATCGCCTCGGCAACGGTGGTCATCCTGTTCTTGCGGGTGCTCGTAGACGCCGGCTTCAGCCGGCTGATCGTGCAACGCGAGACGCTCACACCCGAGCACGTGGACACCGCATTTTGGACAGCGCTCATCCTCGGGGTGACCTTCGCTCTGTCACTCACAGCGGCGGCGCCCCTCGTCGCAGCGCTCTTCGGTCAGCCGCGGCTCACGAACATCGTTCGTGCATTGAGCGTGGTGTTCATCTTCGTGTCGCTGGACGGGACTCAGAGCGCGCTTCTGGAGCGCCGGATGGAGTTCCGTGCTCAAGCGGTTCGGCGCTTGGTTGCGGGCCTGGTGAGCACCGCGATCGCGATCACCCTCGCTGTGCTCGGCGCGGGTGTCTGGGCGCTGGTCGCTCAGCAGCTGACCCTCGAAGGAGTCACGGTGCTGGTTCTGTGGACACTGGCCGACTGGCATCCCCAGCTCCGGTTCTCCCCTGCGGCATTTCGCGAGCTGGCAGCCTTCGGGCTTCGATATTGCGGAACGCAGACGCTCGTGAACCTCGGGGCCAACGCGGATAACTTCTTGGTTGCACTGATCCTCGGCCCGGTGGCCCTCGGCTACTACGTGATCGCCTATCGAGTGTTCACCGTGGCCTCCGAAGTCCTCGTCTTGACAGTCAACCGGGTGGCACTGACGACCTTCTCGCGACTGCAACGGGACACAGAGGCGCTCAATGCGTCCTTCATCAGCTCGACGACGATGACCGCCTTTCTCACGCTCCCCTGCTTCGCGGTCCTGGGGTTGCTCGCCCACACGCTCATCACGTTCGTGTTCGGGGCGAAGTGGGCACCCAGCGCGCCGGTTCTGCAGGTCCTCACCGTCGCCGGCGTCATGCAGGGGCAGGTCAACTTCACCGGGAACTACGCCATCGCTGTAGGGCGGATCTCCAACCAGTTGCTCTGGCTTGCCTGTCTGGTGGCGGCCCAGCTTGCCGGTTTCGGCATAGCGGTGTCGTTCGGCATCGTGGCTGTCGGCGCGTCGCTGAGCGCCGTCATGGTGATCGCGTGGCCGGTCCGACTGATCCAGGTCAGCCGGTGGCGCGGCCTGGACATTCGCCTCTACTTCACCCGCTTTGCCCAGCTCGCGGCCGCTACCGGTGTGATGCTGGCGGCGATGTGGGGCGTGGGCCGCGTGCTCAGCGGTTCTGCGGTACCAGTCCTGATTCTCCAGGTGCTCGTCGGAGCCGTGTGTTACATCGGCGCCGCCACAGTCTTGGCTCCCCGCGCCACCGCCGAGCTACGAGCCGAGCTGTTTCGGGCTCATCCGTGATCGAGGCGCGATACGTCTATCGGCGACGCTGGTGGCGGCGTCCGCGGTGATGCCTGCGGTGATGATGGCGCTGGTGATGGCGGTGGCGATGCGCGCGCGCGAGCCGCGCCCGGCGGCTGGGAACCGTCACGGACGCGCTCGTCTGCGCTGTGACGTCCCGCGCAGTGGGGACAAGCGCCGCCAGCCACGCGGGAGTTCCGCCAAAGGCCGAGGAGCTCACGACCTGCCGCCACGCGGAGAGCGAAGCGCTGGAGGAGTTCACGCGCCAGTCGGTTTCCTTGTTGCGGTCGAACCAGACGACTGCCCGGACGCGCGGATACTTGCTGGGCAACGCGTTGAAGCTCTGGGTGATCCACTGCGCCTTGTTGCCACCGAGCTCGGTTGAGGCCGTCTCCGCGATCATGAGCGGCTTCTGTGTCATCGCCGTGATGGTCTTGTACGAGGATCCGAAGATCTGATCGAAGCTCATCCACGGCACGTTGTCGACCGGCCCGTAGTTGTAACCGTCAAGTGCCACCCAGTCGACCCAGGCGTCGCCGGGGTAGTACGAGGTGAACGGGCATTTGCCGGCGCAGTCGGTATTGGGGGACCACACCCACTCGACGTTGGTGGCTCCCTGCTGGCGGAAGATCGTCACCACGTGCTTCCACGCGGCCACGAAGCCCGCGGCGGTGTTTCCGTTGCTTCCCGATCCGAACGGTGAGCCGCTCAAGTTCATCTCGTGGCCGAGGCGGATGTACATCAGGCGCTTGAAGGCGACCGCTGCCTGCGCCGCAGCCCGGATCACGGAGTCATACGCGCCGCTGGTGATCTGCGAGAGCGGGATCCCTACGCCGTTCATCATCGGGTCCCAAGTGATCATGGGCACCGCAGAGATGTTCGCCATGTTCGCGCTCTGGGCGGACCAGTAGAGCGGTTCTGACCACTCCTGGTACCACATGAGAATCGCCGGGGGTCGTCCCGCCAGGGTGTCGTAGTCGGTCAGCGGCTGCGACTGGTCGGGAACCTGCGCGATGTTCACGCCGAGCGCGATCGGCGAGGCAGACGCGGCGGAGGTAGCCGGCGCCGAGAACAGCGTCGCGGCGGCCAGGACCAGCGCACCGCGCGCGGCCGTCCAGGCGATCTTCCGACACGGACCCATGCCCGGCATGTCGTCGCGCGGGGCGGCGTCTAGGAGGACCCTGCGCAAGTTCTGGACATTTGTCCACGATTCCGGTGCGCCGCCGTACGCGCGACGATCACGCTCGAGCCATGCGACAGAGAACCGTGTTCGCCACCACCCTGCTCCTCGCGGTCGCGCTGGTCGCCGCGGGCCTGGCGATCACCGGCCCCGGACAGCTCCACACGCTGGTGGTCACGCTGCTGCACGGCGACCTGGCGCAGCTGCGTGACCAGCTGCAAGCTTTGGGAGCCCGGGCCGCTCTTGGACTCTCCGTGCTGGTGCTGGCCCACACCGTGCTGCCCTTCCCGGCAGAGCTCCTGGCCGCTGCCGGAGGCTTCGCGCTGGGGTTCGCAGCCGCACTGCCGGTGCTGCTGGTGAGCTTTCTCGTGTCGGCTCTCCTGGCCTACTGGATCGGTGCCGGGCCCGGTCACTGGCTCGCTCGCCGGCTGGCTGGCGAAGCACGCATGCAGGCCCTCGAGCGGCTCGTGCAAAGGGCGGGCGCCGGCACGCTTCTTGCCCTGCGGATCTTTCCGGTCGTCCCTTTCAGCCCTCTGAGCATGGCCTGCGGCGTGGTGCGCGTCCCGCCTGGGCGCTACCTCTGGACGACGGCGCTCGGGATCACGCCGGAGCTCGCGCTCGTGACGTTCCTGGGTACGCAGCTGCGCTCGCCGAACCTGAGCGATCCTGTGCTGTGGGCTCCGCTGGCCGGCGTGGTGTCACTGATCCTCGTTGGCTCGGTTGTCCTCCGCCGTACACGCCTGCGCCTCGCCGGCGCCGAAACGGCAGCCGGGGCCGGACCGGAGGAGGAGAGCAGATAGCCTCTGCTCGCGATGGCTCGCCGGGGGAGGAGAACGCTTGCCCGCAGCGCCATCCTCCTCTTCGCCCTCGTTTGCATCATCGGGATTGCCGCGTCGGCGGGCACGACCTCCCGTCCAGATTTCGCCACCGACGCGGGACTGCGCCCCGGGGCCGGACAGCGGGACGTCCTGGCCAGAGCCTCGGGGGTGGCCCTGGGCGTGGCTCCCGACGGTCCGACGCTCTCCGCGGTGCGCCGGTTCGTCGCCCTGGCCGGCGCTCGACCCGCCGTGATCGGGTCCTACCACGGCTGGGGGGAGCGCCTGCTGGAAGCCAGCGAGCTCAGAGCACTGGCCGGGACGGGCGCCGCTCCACTGATCACCTGGGATCCCATCATCGAGGGCAGGGGCCTGTCGCTGGCCGCGATTGCCGCCGGACGCTTCGACTCGATCGTTCGCGGCGCCGCTGCAGACGCGCGCGCGTACAAAAAGATCATCTACATCCGCTTTGGGCACGAGATGAACCTCGAGGGATCACCTTTCGGGACGGGCCACCCGGGCGACGATCCAGCCAGTTACGTCGCGGCCTGGCGTCACGTCGTGACGATCTTCCGCCGGCGGGGCGCAATCAACGTCCGGTGGGTGTTCTCACCAAACGTCGAGTGCGGCGGAGCATGTCCCTTCGTGGCGTACTACCCGGGCGACAGTTGGGTTGATTGGGTGGCCTTGGACGGCTACAACTACGGCGCTGCCAACCACGACGCCTGGCTCAGCTTCGAGCAGCTGTTCGCGCCTTCCTACGCGGTCCTGACGCGCTTGAGCGACAAGCCGATGATGATCGCTGAGACCGCATCGACGGAGCTTGGCGGCGACAAGGCGCAGTGGATCAGCCAGATCGGCTCGGCGCTGGAGTCAGAGTTCCCGCGAGTGCGCCTGGTGGTCTGGTTTCAGCGCGTCAAGGAGACCGACTGGCGCGTCAATTCCAGCGCGGCGTCACTTGCCGCGTTTCGCCACCTGGTCAGTTCGGCGCCGTTCGCGAGGCTCTCGCCCGGGAGATAGGCGCGGCGCTCGGCCCGCCCGCCGAGCCGTACCCGCCCGCCCTTGCCGTCGCGAGGGCTCCGCACCGGCAAGTACCCTTGGGCGGCGATGCGCCTGGACCAGGTGATGCCCGACGCGCCTGAGCACGCGCGGGATGTCCAGATCACCGATCTCGCCTACGACAACCGAGTGGTGGTGCCTGGGAGCCTCTTCTTCTGCGTGTCCGGGTTCAGCCGTGACGGCCACGACTTCGCGCCTGACGCGATCGCGCGGGGGGCGCCGGCCCTGGTCGTGGAGCGCCCGCTCGGCCTCGGCGTCCCGGAGATCCGGGTGCAGAGCGTCCGCGCCGCGATGGGTCCGGCCGCGGCCCGTTTCTTCGGCGATCCCACCTCCTCGCTGCAGACGGTGGGCGTGACCGGCACCAATGGCAAGACGACTACCGCGTTTCTCGTGCGTGCCGTGCTGGAGACCAATAGCCGGCGCACGGGCCTGCTCGGAACGGTGAAAAGCGTGATCGGCGGCGTTGAGCGCGAGGTGGTGCGAACCACGCCTGAGGCGATCGACCTGCAGCGGACGTTCAGGGCGATGCGTGACCACGGAGACCAAGCCTGCGTGATGGAGGTTTCCTCACACGCTCTCGAGCTGCGCCGCGCCGACGGAATCCACTTCGCCGCGGCGCTGTTCACCAACCTGACCCAGGACCACCTCGACTTCCATCCCACGATGGAGGAGTACTTCCGGGCCAAGCGGCGACTGTTCACTGAGCTCGATCCCGGTGTGTCCCTGGTCAACCTCGACGACCCGTACGGGGCTCGCCTGGCAGAGGAGCTGCCGGATGTCGTCACGTTCGGGCTGGAGCGCCGCCATGCCACATATAGGGCCGGGGACGTGGCCACCGACATCACGGGATCGCGTTTCACCGTCGAGTGTCCGGAGGGATCCATCGAGGTGGTGACTCCGTTGCGGGGACGTTTCAACGTCTACAACGTGCTGGGCGCCTTCGCCACCGCGTGCAGCCTGGGTGTTCCCGCGAGCGCCGCGGTCGCCGCCTTCGCGCAGGCGGGTCAGGTTCCGGGCCGCTTCGAGAACGTCGACGAGGGTCAGCCGTTCGGCGTCATCGTCGACTACGCCCACACTCCAGACTCGCTGGAGAACGTCCTGCGCACGGCCCGCGGGCTCGCACGCGGGCGGCTCTACGTCGTCTTCGGCGCCGGCGGCGATCGGGACCGGGGCAAGCGGCCGCTGATGGGAGAGATCGCGGCGCGGCTGGCCGACGAGGTGATCGTGACCTCTGACAATCCGCGCTCCGAGGACCCCGAGGCGATCATCGGGGAGATCCTCACCGGCACCGGCGAGGACGTGGCGCACGAGGCAGATCGCCGCCAGGCCATCCGCCACGCGATCGAGGCCGCCGAGCCTGGCGACATCGTCGTGATCGCGGGCAAGGGACATGAGCAGGGCCAGGAGTTCCGCGACGGGCGGAAGATCCCGTTCGATGATGTGACCGTCGCCCGTGAGATCCTCAGGGGCGTGCCAGTGAACGCCGGCTCCCCGCCCCTTTGAAGCGCTGGACACCGCAGCAGATCGCCGCCGCGGCCGGCGGGCGGCTCCTTACAGCACCGCCCACTCGCCTGGGTCCAGAGCGAGTCGTCATCGACTCGCGGGGGACCGGACCGGGCTCTCTGTTCGTCGGTCTGCCAGGCGAGAACCTCGACGGTGGGCAGTTCGCTCGCAGCGCGCTCGAGGCCGGAGCCTGGGGAACGCTGACCTCGACTCGGCACGGCGAGGCTGCCGTCGCGGCGGGCGCGGGAGCGGTGATCACGGCCGAAGATCCGCTGCAGGCGCTCCAGCGCCTGGCCACGGCCTGGCGGCGGCATCTGGCCGCGCAGGTGATCGGCGTGACGGGGTCGACCGGGAAGACCTCGACCAAGGACATGCTGCACGCCGTGCTCTCGCCGCATCGGCGGACCGTGGCCTCGCGGCACAACTTCAACACCGAGATCGGGTTGCCGCTCGAGATCCTGGGCGCTCCCGAGGAGACCGAGATCCTAGTCCTGGAGATGGCGATGCGCGGCGCCGGCCAGATCGCCGAGCTGGCACAGATCGCCGAGCCCGAGGTCGGCGTGATCGTGAGCATCGGACCGGTTCACCTGGAGCTGCTGGGGACGACCCAGGCCATCGCAGCGGCCAAGGCCGAGCTCCTGGCCGCCCTGCCCCCGGACGGCACGGCGATCGTGCCGGCGGACGAGCCCCTGCTCGAGCCGCACATCCGCAGCGACCTGAGGACCCTGACCTTCGGCACGGAAGGCGATGTGAGGCTGAGCGCCGAAGGCGAGGACTGGGTGGAGATCACCACATGCGGCGAGACGATCAGACTCTCGGTGCCGTTCACGCAGGCGCACCTGCGCAAGAACCTGCTCGCGGCGGTGGCGGCGGCGCAGGCCGTCGGCGTCACGCCCGGCGGGCAAGTCGAGATGGCCCTCTCGCCGGGCCGTGGCCAGCGCGTGCGGCTGCCGTCAGGCGTGACCGTGATCGACGACTGCTACAACGCCAACCCGCTCTCGATGCGCGCTGCCCTCGACGACCTGGCGGCCACGGCCGGCGCGACGGGCGCGACCCGGCAGGTCGCGATCCTCGGGGACATGCTGGAGCTCGGCCCGGACGCGGACGCCTTTCACCGGGAGATCGGCGATTACGCGAACCGGACGGGCGTTGACGTGTTGATCGCCGTCGGGCCGCTGGCCCGGTCGATCGCAGAGCCCTTCGCGGGCGAGGTCCACTGTGCGGCTGACGCCGGCGAGGCGGCGCGGGCCGCGGCCCACCTGCTCGCCGCGGGCGATGTCGTGCTGGTCAAGGCCTCGCGCGGGATCGGCCTCGAGCTCGTGTGCTCGGCCATCGGCGTAGGGGCGGCCGTGTGATGGGATCGATCTCGGGCCGCATCCTGATCGCGGGCACGGCGTCCCTGCTCATCTGCCTGTTCCTCAGCCCCCGCTTCATCGAGTTCCTGCGCCGCCGGGAGTTCGGCCAGAACATCCGCGAGGAGGGGCCGCAAGGACATCAGACCAAGGCCGGTACGCCGACGATGGGCGGAATCATCATCTTCGCGGCCTTCGCGGTCCCGTTTCTCATCCTGTCCACGCGCGACTGGCAGTCGCTGGGTGTCTTCGGAGGTGCCGTCGCATGCGCGCTGCTGGGCTTCGCCGACGACTACACCAAGATCATCAGGCGACGCTCGCTGGGGTTGCGGGCCAGGACCAAGCTCGTGGTGACGATCGCCATCTCGCTGGGCCTGTGGTGGGTGGCCACGCAGAAGGCGCACCTCTCGCCGACCGTGCGCTTTCGCTTCGTCGACGTCAACATCGACCTCGGTCCGCTGTACCCGGTGTTCATCTACATCGTCGTGGCCGGCACGACCAGTGGCGTGAACCTGACCGACGGCCTGGACGGGCTGGCGGCGGGGTGCGCGGCGATCGTGCTCCTGGCCTACATCGGGATCACCTTCATAACCACGGGCCAGCGCGACCTGACCATGCTCGCGGCCTGCCTGGTGGGGGCGTGCATCGGCTTTCTGTGGTTCAACAGCTTCCCCGCCAGCATCTTCATGGGCGACACCGGCTCGCTGGGGCTCGGCGGCGCGATTGCCGGGATGGCGGTGATGACCAAGACCGAGGTCCTGCTCATCCTGCTCGGCGGGATCTTCGTGCTCGAGGCCCTGTCCGTGGTGATCCAGGTCTTCACCTTCCAGACCTTCCGAAAGCGCGTCTTCCTGATGGCGCCGCTGCACCACCACTTCGAGCTGCAGGCCTGGTCGGAGACCAAGATCATCCTGCGCTTCTGGATCATCGCGGCCGCCTGCGGGGCGATCGGCTTCACGGTCTACCAGCTCAGCATCCGTGGCTAGCGCACCCGTGACTCTTCCCGCCGACGTGGCGTGAGCGCAGCGCGTCCGCCGCTGCCCGGCGGCCCGTACCTGGTTATCGGGCTGGCACGCTCGGGCGCCGCCGCCGCGCTCGCGCTGCGCTCGAAGGGCGAAGACGTGATCGGCTGCGACTCTGGCTCCGGCGAGGACGAACAGCTCCGGGAAACCGCCGAGAGGCTTTCGCAGGCGGGCGTCGAAGTTCACCTGGATGCGTCAGGCGACGTCTTTGCCGCCCGTGCCAGGACGCTCATCAAGAGTCCCGGCGTACCCCAGCACGCCCCTGCCGTGCGGGATGCCCGCGCGCGCGGCATCCCCGTGCTGGGCGAGCTCGAGCTCGGGTGGCGGCTGCTCGAGAACGAGTTCGTGGCGGTGACCGGCACCAACGGGAAGACCACGACGACCGAGTGGATCGGCCACATCCACCGCGAGGCGGCCCTCCCGGTGGCGGTGGCGGGAAACGTCGGCACGCCGGTGAGCTCACTGGTGGCCTCGATCGATCCGCGCAGCACGGTGGTCTGCGAGGCATCCTCCTTCCAGCTCGAGGACAGCATCGCCTTTGCCCCTGAGGCCGCCGTCCTGCTGAACCTGGCGCCCGATCACCTCGACCGCCATGCCAGCTACGAGGACTACGTGGCCGCCAAACTGCGCATCTTCGCCGGCCAGGGCAACGATGATCTGGCCGTGGCGCCCGTGGACCTCGAGGTCGAAGACCTCGGCGGCTGTGCGCGGCGAGTCCTGTTCGGCAGCGGTGCCTCCGAGGCGGCACTAGCCGATCGCGCGGGTTATCTCTGGTGGCGGGAGGAGCCGCTTCTCGCCACGGGCGAGATCTCGCTTCCGGGTCTCCACAACCGCCAGAACGCGATGGCCGCCGCGGCGGCATGCCTGGCCCGCGGCCTGCCGCGCGACGCGGTGGCGCACGGCCTGCGCACGTTTCGCGGGGTAGCCCACCGGCTGGAGCTCGTTGCCGAGGTCGAGGGCGTCGCCTATGTCAACGACTCCAAGGCGACGAACGTGGCCAGTACGATCGTCGCGCTCGAGGCCTATGACGCAGGCGTCCACCTGATCGCCGGCGGCCGCGGGAAGGACCAGGATTTCTCGCCCTTGGCCGAGCACGTGACGGCGCGCTGCCAGGCCGTGTACCTGATCGGGGAGGCCGCCGGCGAGCTCGCCGGCCTGCTCTCGGGCACTGGCGTCCCGATTCACGAGGAGCATGACCTTCCTCGCGCCGTCGCCGCCGCGCGTGCCGCCGCGGCGGCGGGCGAGGTGGTGCTGCTCTCACCGGCATGCGCCAGCTATGACCAGTACCGAGACTTCGAGGCGCGGGGCGAGCACTTCCGCGCGCTGGTGAAGGGCCCGGACAGGGGAGGCTCCTGATGGCGCGGTCCGCGGGGAAGGCCCCGAAGCGCGCTGCGGGCACCCGTCGCCTAGCGACCAGTCGGCCGGCGCCGCCGCTGGAGCACCGCATCCTCATGACGGCGACGCTCTGCCTGCTGGCCTTCGGCGCGGTGATGGTCTACAGCGCCTCGTCTCCGCGTGACCTCCTCGGTGGCCAAGGCAACGGGACTGGCGAGTTCCTGCGCTACCTGATCTTCGCCGGCATCGGACTCGCCGGAATGCACCTGCTCGGCCGCCGCGGCATCAATCTGCTCGAGCGGCGGCTGGTCAACCTGCTTCTGCTGGGGTCCTTCGCGCTGTTGCTGCTGGTGCTCGTGCCCGGGTTCGGCGTCCAGGTCAACGGCGCGCGCCGCTGGTTCGCCGCGGGGCCCATCCAGTTCCAGCCCTCGGAGCTCATGAAGCTCGCACTGATCCTGTACGTGGCCCGCTACCTGGCCGAGCACGAGCGCCGCATGCACGACCTGCGGCGAGCGCTCGCCCCGATCGCGGTGGTAGCGGCACCTTCCTGCCTGTTGATCGTCGTGGAGCCCGACCTGGGAACGACTCTGGTGATCGCCTTTTCGGTCACGGCCCTGCTGGTCGCGGCCGGCATCCCCTTCCGGCACCTCGGGCTCCTGGCCCTGGTGGCCCTCGCCGCGGTCATCCTGCTCGTTCTCGTCCAGCCCTACCAGCAGGCCCGGTTGACCTCGTTCCTGCATCCCTGGTCATCCAAGTCGACGGCGGGCTTCCAGGCGGTGCAGGGGCAGATCGCGCTGGGGTCCGGTGGTCTGCTGGGCGTCGGGCTGGGGCGCTCGGTGCAGAAGATCTTCTACCTACCCGAAGCGCAGACCGACTTCATTCTCGCCGTGGTGGGCGAGGAGCTGGGCGTGCTGGGCATCTGCGGCCTGGTCTTCCTGTACGGGATGATCGCCTACGCCGGCCTGCGGACAGCCCGGCGGGCGGCAGGGCGGTATGCCAAGCTGCTCGCCACGGGGCTGACGTCGTTGATCCTGTGCCAGGGCATCCTCAACATCTTCGTCGTGCTCGGGCTGGCGCCGCTCACGGGTGTGCCCCTGCCCTTCATCTCCTACGCCCCGACGAATCTATGGGTGATGTTGGCCGCCGTTGGGCTCCTGCTCAACATCGCCCGTCCCGGCGCACAGCGACTGCGCCTGGTCGATGACGGCGCCGCGGATCGTGATCGGCGCCGGCGGGACAGCCGGCCACGTAGTGCCAGCGCTGGCGGTCGCCGACGCGCTGCGCGCTGAGGGCGCCGAGGTCTCGTTCATCGGCGGCGAGCGGGCGGAGCGCAACCTCGTCCCGGCCGCCGGATATCCGCTGCGCACGATCCGCGTCCAGCCGCTCTACCGGCGGGATCCGGCTCGAGCGGCGCGAGCGGTGGCGCTCGACGCCGCGTCGCTCATCGCGGCCCGGCGGATGCTGCACGAAGTGCGGCCGGCGGCGGCGCTCGGCGCCGGTGGATATGTCGCCGGCCCGGTCGGGCTGGCCGCCGTGTCGCTGCGTGTCCCGCTGGTGCTGATGGAGGCCGATAGCCATCTTGGCCTGACCAACCGCCTGCTGGCTCCGTTTGCCCGACGCGTGTGCCTGGCCTTTCCGATCGCGGGCAGGCAGGGAGCGCGCTACCGGCAGACCGGGCGACCCGTCCGCGCTGTGGCCCAGGACCGCGTGGCGGCGCGGGAGCGGTTCGGGATCCCGCCCGATCAGACCTGCGTGCTCGTTTTCGGCGGCTCCCAGGGCGCGCGGTCGATCAACGAAGCGGCGATAGAGGCCTTCGCCGGCACGCGCTTTCGCGTCCTGCACGCGGCCGGGGAGCGTGACTTCGCACGGCTGCGATCACCCGGGCCGAACTACGACCTGCGCAGCTACATCGAGCCCTTCGACGAGGCGCTGCTGGCGAGTGACCTGGTCATCGCGCGGGCCGGAGGATCGATCTTCGAGATCGCCGCTGCCGCCAGGCCGGCCGTCCTGGTTCCGTATCCGCACGCCGCCGCCGGCCATCAGGCCGCCAACGCCCGCTACATGGAGGCCGCGGGCGCGGCCGTCGTGATCCCCGACGCGGAGCTCACCGCCACCCGCCTCGCCGACGAGGTGCATCGGCTTCTGGCCGACCCGATCCGCCTGGCCGCGATGGCCCACACCTCGGCTTCCCTGGCCCGCCCGGACGCCGCGCGGGACGTGGCCCGCGAGCTGCTGGCCGCGGCCGGCCCCGTCTGAGCGACGGGGGCGGGGCCGCCGGCGGCCCCGCCTTCCCGCGATCAGTACGGCCGGCTCGGATACTTCGGTCCCAGCCGGGCGTTCGCGTGGGCAGCGAGGTCGATCGCCCGGGTCGCCCAGAAGGTTCCCGACGGCGGGCCGCCGCGGCAGCTGCCGCCGCTGTTGCCGGGGGGCGAGGTCCACAACCACGCGTCGACGTAGGGGAAACCGGTCTGCGTGCTGGGCGGTGGCCCCAGGGCGCGTCCCGGCGGATTGCAGTTGTCCTCATTGCCCTGCGTCACCGGATGGGGGTTCTTCTTGGGGCCGTTTCCGTTCTGCGCCGTGTTGACGATGAAGTGGGCGCCGTGGGTCATGCGCGAGACCTGGTCCCCCCACCGGACTTCGTTGATCGTCCAGTTCAAGTGGGTGTCATTGGTGAAGAACCCCCGGATCCTGCCCACTCCCGAGGCGCGCAGGACGCGCGCGGTGTATCGCGGTCCGTTGGCGTCGGAGTAACCGGCCTCCAGGTAGACGACAGTGTGTGGGAGCGATCCGATCGCGTTCACCTCGTAGCGAAGGTCCGCCTCCCAGATCCCCAGCGATCCGACCTTCTGGATGCACTTGGACGAGCCGATGGCATCGACCTCCAACAGGAACACGGCGGGCCGGCTGCTGGTGGCGCGCGCCACCGCATCGATCCGCGCCCGGAAGAGCGGACCGGCAGCCCGCAGCTGAGACGGGGTCGGGCAGTGGCCTGCCGCCGGGTGCAGGAAGTATGTGTTGATGATGGGGATCGATCCGGGATCGGCCGTCATGTTGTGGCAGTAGATCTTGATCGCCTGGCTGTAGATCCCCGCCGGGCTCCCTCCCTGGGCAAAGGCGCTGAAGCGCTGCGCCTGCGGCTGCGAGGCGACCTTTTCGAGCATGTGGACCTTGAACGCGAGCTTGGGATCGGCGGCCAGCCGGCTGCTCAACCGGCCCGATGTGAGGTCCTGCTGAAACTGCGCCCATGAATAGTCGTCCGGATAGCTCGAAGGATTGACGCCGACGAGCGTCGCGATCGCGCCGGCGGCGTCGCCGTGCGCAGGGCCGGGAACGAAGAAGTGGGCTCCGGTCAGGGGGTCGGCGCCCGGTGAGCGCGGCAGGGCGAGCGGGTTGGCCGGATCCCTGTGGCTCGACAGCGCCGGGGGGCAGTAGTACGGCGCCTTGGCCGTAGCGGAATTTGCCGTGCCGAGGAGGCCGAGCGCGACCCATCCCGCACAGACGACGAGCGTCGCGGCCAGCAGCTTGCGGATCGGAACTGCCAGAGCAAGTCTCACTGCACGTACCCCCAGTCGGTTACCCATCGTCGCCGACGTCGCCGAGCATCGCCGGGCGCGGAACCCCCGGCGCATTATCCATAACACCGCGGCGCATCGATGACGGCCGCGGCGTGTGTCCCTGTATGCCCATTGATCTGAAAACCGGACCGACCGCGTCGAGTTTGTTCAGGTTTAAGGACGACACCCTCCATGGCCGCTAATCACGCGAGTGACCCCCCGGCGGCGCCGCCGGCGGAAGCGGCCGGCGGGGGTGAGGGGCCGGGCCACTACGTAAATTCATGCCTGGATGAACGACGACTGGTCATTCCGGCGGCTGCACTTCGTCGGGATCGGCGGGGCCGGCATGAGCGGGCTGGCGCTCGTGGCCAACGCGCTCGGGGCGCAGGTGACCGGCTCTGACCGGGCGCCCTCCTCTTACACCGAGCATTTGGTCGAGGCCGGCATCACACCGGCCCTCGGGCACGCTGCGGCAAACGTGCCCGGCGGAGCAGAGGTCGTCTACTCCACCGCGATACCGCCGGAGAACCCAGAGCGGCGGGCCGCCGCGGGCCGAGAGCTCCACCGCTCTGAGCTCCTGGCGCAGCTCGCCGCGATTCGCCGGTGCGTGGCGGTGACCGGAACCCACGGCAAGACCACGACCTCGGCGATGGTCGTCCAAGCCCTGCAGGGTGCCGGCCTCGACCCCAGCTACGTGATCGGCGGGGAGCTGCGCTCAACGGGCCGGAACGCGGGATGGGGGAGTGGTGAGTGGATCGTGATCGAGGCCGACGAATCGGATCGGTCCCTGCTGGCGCTCACGCCTGAGATAGCGGTCCTCACCAACGCCGAGCTCGACCACCACGCAAGCTACGCCTCGCGCCTGGAGCTGGAGGACACCTTCAGGACGTTCATGGCCCGGGCCGGCGATCGAGCCGTTGTGTGGGACCGGCCCGAGCTGCGCGCGCTCTGCCCGCCGGGGGCCCGCGCCTACGACGCGCCTGAGCCTCAGCTTCACCCGGAAGGCTCGAGGTTTCGCTGGCGCGACATCGAGGTCGTGCTGACGGTTCCCGGCGCCCACAACGCGATCAACGCGGCGGGCGCGCTCACCGCGGCCGTGCTCGCCGGAGCCGATCCCGCGGCCGCGGCGGCGTCACTGCGCGGGTTCCGCGGGGCGCGCCGCCGCTTTGAGCTCGTCGGACGCACGCCCGAGCAGGTCGACGTCTACGACGACTATGCACACCACCCGACCGAGGTCGCCGCCGCCATCGCCGCAGCGCGGACCCTTCGTCCCCGCCGGCTCGTGGCCGTCTTCCAGCCGCATCTGTTCTCGCGCACGGCAGCCCTCGTGGGGGAATTCGGGGCTGCGCTCGCCACGGCCGACCTTATTTCAGTGCTCGACGTCTATCCCGCGCGGGAGCGCGGTGAGGACTTCCCTGGGGTGAACGGGCGGATCGTGGCCGCGGCGGCGGCCGACCGCTCCGAGGGCCGGACCGTCGCCTGGCTGCCGAGCTTCGCCGATGCCCGGCGATTCCTGGGCTCCGAGCTCCGCGCGGGCGATCTCTGCCTGGTGATGGGGGCAGGTGACATCGATGCACTCGCCCGCAGCCTCGTGAGCTGAAAATCCCGGCCCCACCACCCGCCGAACCGGCGTTCCGCGCCCGTCACGGCGCCGGCGGCAACCGATGCGCCATCTACTCTGCGGCCAATGCGCTCAGCCGTCACCGGCCTGCAACGCGACTACCCGCTTGCCCGGCTCACCACGATCCGCACCGGCGGCCGGGCGGAGTTCTTCGCGCGCGCGGGGACGCTCGAGGAACTGCAGCAGCTGCTGCGGTGGGCGGGCGAAGACCGGGTGGAGGTAGGGGTCGTCGGATCCGGATCGAACCTGTTGGTGGCGGACGCCGGCGTCCGCGGCCTGGTGGTCAAGCTGGAGAAGGAGCTGAGCAAGATCGAAGTCGACGGGAGCCGGATCGTGTGCGGTGGCGGCGCGCGCCTACCCTCGGTATCCGCCCAGGCGGCGAGGGCGGGCCTGACGGGCATCGAGTTCGGCGTCAACATCCCCGGAACCGTCGGCGGGGCCGTGCGCATGAACGCCAACGCCTATGGCGGCGAGCTGGCCCGGGTGCTGGAGTGGGTCGACGTGGTCCATGCGGGCGGCACCGATCGACGCCGCCCCGGTGAGCTCGGGTTTGCCTACCGACGTTCGAACCTGCGAGCGGGGGAGATCGTGGCGCGGGCCTCGTTCGCCCTGCAGCCGGCTCAGAGCGAAGAGGTCAAAGCCACCCTCGCGGACATGCGCAAGCGCCGCAAGGCAGCGCAGCCCTCCGGCATCAAGACATTCGGGTCGACGTTCAAGAACCCGGATGACCCCCGCGCGGAGGGCAGGACGGCAGGGCAGCTGCTCGAGGCCGCCGGCTGCCGGGGACTGACGATCGGGGGCGCTGCCTTCTCGCCCAAGCATGCGAACTTCATCGAGAACTCCGGCGAGGCCACCACCGCCGAGGTGATCGCGCTCATGGCCGAGGGCCGACGCCGAGTGAGGGAGCGCTTCGGCGTCGAGCTCGAGCCTGAGGTCCAGGCGCTCGGGCCCGTCTCGTTCCCTGCCGACTGGGAGGAGCGATGATCGCCCAGGGGCTGCTCGGGCGAATCACGCGAGCCCGGGCGCCGCGCCGCACAGCCCGGCGAGCGCCCCGGGCCAGTGCCCGCATCTGGCTTCCGGGACGGCGCGTCCTCGCCCTGCTGGTGGTCGTGCTAGCGCTGCTCGGCGGCCTCTGGCTGTGGCTGCGCGACTCCTCGCTGGTGGCCGTCGACAAGGTCACGGTGACGGGTGTGACTGGGCCTGATGCGTCCCGTATCCGGGCTGCGCTCAGGACGGCGGCTCGGAACATGACCACACTGGACGTAGACACGGGCGCGCTCCACACGGCGGTGGCGCCGTACCCCGTGGTCAAGGCGCTGCGGGTGAGCACGCAGTTTCCGCACGGCATGAGGATCAACGTGATCGCGGAGGACCCGATCGGCGAGGTCATGGTCGCGGGGCGGAAGGTGGCCGTCGCCGGAGACGGCACCCTGCTGCGCGACGCCCCCGCCACCGGGCAGCTGCCGATGATTCCGTTGCGCGCCGCCCCCGGGGGGCCACGCCTGAGCGACAGCTCGGACCTCGAGATCGTCGCCCTCCTGGCCGCCGCTCCCTATCAGATGCTCTCGCAGGTGACCGAGGCGACGAACTCGAGCCGCGGGCTGGTGGCCCAGCTGCGCAACGGACCGAGCATCTACTTCGGCGACGCCGGGCGCCTGCGCGCCAAGTGGATCGCAGCCGGGGCCGTCCTGGCCAGCAGCACCTCGGCCGGAGCCCAGTACATCGACGTCACGGATCCCGGCCGACCTGCAGCGGGAGCGAGCGCCTCCGCCGCCGCAGCCGGCGCGGCCGCGCCCTCGGCAGCCGCCGCGACGGCGGTGCCGTCCGGCTCCGGCGCAGGCTCAGGACAAGGCTGAACCTAAAGTCGAGGTTTACTGCATCTAGTGCGGAACTCTCAGGACAGATCGAGACTTTTGGGATCTGCAACAACGCTTGCGAGCGGCGCGAGACGATTGACGAGCCGCATCCTCAGGCCATAACGTGCGAAACTCCGCGAGCAGCGAACCGAGCCTTTAACACTCAAGGCCAACTCGAGGGTCGGGCGGTAACCATGGAAAGCGGCAGCTATCTGGCAGTCATCAAAGTCGTCGGCGTCGGCGGCGGCGGGACCAACGCGGTCAACCGCATGGTCGACGCCGGCCTGCGCGGCGTCGAGTTCATCGCGTGCAACACCGATGCGCAGGCGCTGGCGATGTGCGACGCCGACATCAAGCTCAACATCGGCCATGAGCTCACGAAGGGGCTCGGTGCCGGCGCCAACCCGGACGTCGGTCAGGGCGCCGCAGCCGAGTCCCGCGACGACATCAAAGAGGCGCTCAAGGGCGCCGACATGGTCTTCGTCACCGCGGGTGAGGGCGGCGGGACGGGCACGGGCGCTGCGCCCGTGATCGCCGACATTGCGAAGAATGAGATCGGCGCCCTGACTGTGGGCGTCGTCACGCGGCCCTTCTCCTTCGAGGGCTCGACGCGTGCGCGCCAGGCGCAGGACGGCATCCAGAAGCTGCGGGAGCACGTGGACACGCTGATCGTGATCCCGAACGAGAAGCTCTTGGCCATCGTGGAGCGGCGCACGACGATCCTCGATGCCTTTCGCGAGGCCGACAACGTGCTGCGCCAGGGCGTGCAGGGCATCACCGACCTGATCACGATCCCCGGTCTGATCAACCTCGACTTCGCCGACGTGCGGACGATCATGCACGACGCCGGTACCGCTCTGATGGGGATCGGCAACGCCGGCGGAGAGAACCGCGCGGCTGAGGCAGCAAAGATGGCGATCTCCTCGCCGCTGCTGGAGGAATCCGTCGAGGGCGCGATGGGCATCCTTCTGAACATCACCGGCGGCCACGACCTGGGCTTGTTCGAGGTCAACGAGGCAGCGGAGATCGTGCAGAGTGCGGCCGACGCGAACTCCAACATCATCTTCGGCGCGGTGATCGACGACTCGCTCAGCGACGAAGTCCGGGTGACGGTCATCGCCACCGGATTCGACCACGGCGGTCCGCGCCCCACCAGTGCCCGGGAGACCGCCCGGCGGGCGCGCCGGGACCGGGACGTCACGATGGACGATCGGCAGCGCTCCTCGCTGGAGATCGGCGACGACGAGATCGATATCCCGTCTTTCCTGCGCGATCGCTGAGACAGACCGCAACACCTGCCCTACTCAGCTGTTCTACGACTGTCAGCGCGACGGTCGACATAGCTTCATGCCTCGCCGGACGCAGCTTGCCGATGCCTGAGACGGCTAGCAGCCGCTGCCTGCTGCGCCGAAGGCTTCTCCGGGCGCTGCTGTTGGGCGCCCTCTCGCCGCTGGCCGTACCGGCGAGCACCTTCGCGCAAGGTCCCGTAGCTGCACCGCCCCACGTCATCGACGGGCCGAGCGCCGCGATCGTCGGTCACCCCCAGCTCGCGGTGGCGCGCGATGGAACCGGAGGCCTCGTCTACCTCAAGACCGTGGACGGGGTGCAGCACGCCTTCGTCTCCCGCCTCGTGGGCGGAGCCTTCCAGTCGCCTGTGGAGATCGACGCCGGTCTTTCCGGCGGGACCTCCCAGGCGGTCCTCGCCGCCGCCAACAATGGTCTGCTCGAGGTGGCGCTCGTCAACGGCGGAGAGCTCTACACGGTCGGCTGGCTGAACGCCGCCAGCGCGCAGGCCGGCCCCAGCCCCCTGGCCGGCGGCGCCGCCAATCCTGCGATCTCGATGAGCTCGCTGGGCAAGGCGTATCTCGCCTTCACCCAGGACGGCGCCGGAGGTCACGACGTGCGCTGCGCCTACTACGTGAACGGCGCCTGGGCGCTTGCCGGCGGGGCGCTCGACGCTTCGGTCTCCGACGACGCGGGCAGCGGCTCGGGCCGGCCGGCCGTGACCGCGGCCGGAGACGGGGTGGGCATCGTGGCCTGGGGCGAGGCCGGCCACATCTATACGCGCCGCGTCTGGCAGACCGCGCCGAGCACGGTGTTCGAACAGGCCGACGTTCCGTCCCTTCCTGGATGGACGGAGACCGCTGCCGACGAGCCGGCAATCTCCGCCGGCGGGGACTCGTCGTATGCGGCAGTGGCCTTTCACGAGGTTCTCTCGCAGGGGTCGAGTACGCAATCGCGGGTACTGATGCGCCGGCTGGTCGCCTCGCAGTACGACCCCGTGAGCAACGCCGACGGCCTGACCCCGGGCTCGGGGAACGCGGACCAGCCGCAGGTGGCAGCCACCGAGTACGGACAGGGACTCGTCACCTCGGCCGACACGGACTCGAACGCCGTGGACGCGATGCAGATGGCGTCAAACGAGGCCCCCGGCGCGGTTCAGCAGGTCAGCAGCGAGCCCAACGCCTCCCTGCCTTTCGCCGTGCCCACGAGCGCCGGCCTGCGCTCGGCGCTCGTCGCCTGGCAGCACGATCCCGGGGCCTTTGGCGCACCCGAGATCCGCACCCGCTTTTTCTCCGGTGCCGGCTTCGACGCCGAGCAGGTGGTCTCGGCGCCATCGCTCGGGCAGACCGACGCCGCCGACGGCCTCGACGCCGCCGGGGACGGGGCCGCCGACGCGGCGGTGACGTGGGTGCAGGGCAGCCCCGGTGCACTGGCGATTGTCGTCGCACAGCTCTACCAGCCACCGGGTTCGTTCGGGCCGCTTCAGCGCTTCCAGTACGCGCGGCACGCGAGCGTGACCCTCAGCTGGTCCGCGGCGCGCCAGGCGTGGGGGGCGGCCAGTTACACCGTGACGGTCGACGGTCAGCCGGTGGCTCGCACGCCGGCGACCTCGATCACCGTGCCAGGACCTCTGAGCCAGGGGGCACACAGCTGGGCGGTCACCGCGACCAACCCCGCGGGACTGAGTCGGAGCTCCGCCACCGCCACCGTTTTCGTTGACACGATCGCGCCGAAGGCGCAGGTTCGCCTGCGCGGAGCGCGGGTCGCCGGCGCCGAGCTTCGCCTGGTCGTCCATGCCGTGGACGCCTCCCCGCTCGGGCGCGCCGGCGCGTCGGGCATCAAGCGGGTCAAGGTGGCCTGGGGCGACGGGTCGTCTTCCGGCGTGCACGGGAGCAGTGGCCACGCCTACGGGAAGGCCGGCCGGTACAAGATCGTCGTGCTCGTGAGCGACCGCGCGGGGAACAAGACTCGGGTGACGTTGAAGATCAAGATCTCGAGCCGTCGCAGGCACCGTCATGGGCATCACTGAGCGCCTACACGGCCGGCGGCTTCGGCGCCTGGTCGCCGGCGGCCTGCCCTTGGCGCTCCTGGCCCTGAGCCTCCCGGCACAGACGAGCGCCCAGGGTCCGGCCTACACGGCGCAGGCGCCGACGAAGGGGGCCCTGTACCGCGACGGCCAGAGCGGCCGTTACTTGCTCGGCGGTACCTGGCTCTACCGCCCGGACCTCTCCGATGTCGGAGCCAGTCAGGGCTGGTGGCGCCCGGTGGCCGACACCGAGGGCTGGACCCCGGTGAGCGTTCCCAGCTCGTTCAACGCGAACGATCTCTCGAACCAGAGCATGGACGGCTGGGTCGGCTGGTACCGCAGGGACTTCCGGCTCCCGGCCGGCGCGTTTGCGCCGGGCTCGCCGAGCGCCGGTCGGCACTGGATCATTCGCTTCGAGTCGGTCAACTATCGGGCCACGGTCTGGCTCAACGGTCACAAGCTCGGCAGCCACGCCGGCGCCTTCCTGCCCTTCGAGCTCGACATGAAGAACCTCCGCCCCGGGGTCAACCGGCTGATCGTCCGCGTTGACAACCGCCGCGGACCGACCGACCTCCCGCCCGGCCCCGGAGGGGGGTGGTGGAACTACGGGGGCATCCTGCGAGAGGTCTACCTGCGCGCCGTGCAGGACGCGGATATCTCGCAGGTACAGGTCCGCCCGCTGCTGGCGTGTGCCTCCTGCGACGCGCGCATCGAGGCCCGGGCCACGATCCGCAACGTCACCGCCACCACGCAGACGGTCTCGCTGCAGGGTTCTTACGGCAGCGTCCCGCTGCGCTTCGGTTCCACCTCGATCCCGCCGCATGGCACCTGGACAGCCCTGGCCGCCGCGCGGATCGTGCATCCCCGCCTGTGGGCCCCGGGCCACCCCTCGCTCTACCGGGCGCAGCTCGCGCTCTCCGCGCATGGCAGACGGATCGCCAGCTACCTCGACTACAGCGGCATCCGCCGGATCACCGTGACCCGCAACGGGCGCCTCGAGCTCAACGGGCGCCTGCTCAACCTGCGCGGAGTCAACCTGCACGAGCAGGCGGTGGGCTACGGCGCCGCGCTCAGCCCCGCTCAGATCGGCAGGTTGATGGGATGGGTCAAGAGCCTGGGGGCCACGGTCATCCGCTCGCACTACCCGCTCAACCCGGAGATCCAGGAGCTGGCCGACCGCGAGGGGATTCTGATCTGGGCTGAGATCCCGGTCTGGCACACGAGCGTGCACTACCTCGACCAGCCAAGCTGGCTCCAACGGGCGCACGCGTACCTGCGCCAGGACATCCTCACCAACGGGAACCATCCCTCCGTCCTGCTCTGGAGCATCGGCAACGAGCTCCAGACGCCGTCGACGCCGGCCGAAGCCGCCTACATCGCCAAGACCACAGCGTTCGCGCACCGGGTCGACCCGACACGGCCGGTGGGCCTTGCGATCAGCGCCTGGCCGGGAGTGCCCTGCCAGAAGGCCTACAGGCCGCTTGACGTGATCGGCTTCAACGACTACTTCGGATGGTTCGATGCCGGAGGCGGCAGCACCGATGATCGCGATGCCCTGAGCCCGTTCCTCGACACGCTGCGGGCGTGCTACCCCCACCAGGCGCTGTTCGTCAGCGAGTTCGGGTTCGAAGGCAGCCGGAACGGACCGGTCGAAGAGCGCGGCACCTACGCCTCCCAGTCCAACGCCACCGCGTTTCATCTGGGCGTCTTCGCCAGCAAGCCATGGCTGTCAGGCGCCATCTACTTCCCGCTGCAGGACTTCGCCGCCCGTCCGGGCTGGGACGGCGGCGATCCGCAGGGGGACCCGCCGTGGGTGCAGAAGGGTCTGGTCGACCGCCAGGGCAACCCCAAGCCGGCGTTCTCCATCGTGCAATCGATCTATCGATCGACGCGTCAAATCGGCGCTCGCGGCTAGCGACATCAGCCGGGCATGCCCGCGCTGGCCAGGCCGTTCCTTGTATAGCCTGGGATCGTGTCGTTCACCGCTGCACCGAAACTGCGCCGTACGGCCCTCTACGAACGCCACAAGGCGGCAGGCGCGAAGCTGGTGCCGTTCGCCGGCTGGGAGATGCCGGTGCAGTACGAGGGCATCAGGGAGGAGCACCTGGCGGTCCGGCGCGACGTGGGCGTGTTCGACGTCTCGCACATGGGTCAGGTGCAGACCTCAGGGCCGCAGTCGCTCGAGTTCCTGCAGCGAGTCCTCACCAATGACGTCCGGCGCATCCCGGAGGGGGGAGCCCAGTACAGCCTGATGTGTCGTGAGGACGGCGGCGTGCTCGACGACCTCTTCACCTATCGCCTCGCCGAGCGCAGCTTCCTTACCGTCACCAACGCCGCCAACCACGAAAAGGACCTGGCCTGGATACAGGCCCATACGGAGCCTTTCGACGTCGACGTGACCGACCGGGCACAGGACTTCGCGATGCTCGCCATCCAGGGACCGCGGGCCCGCGCCCTCGTCGGCGGGCTGGCGGATGGTGCCCTGCCGCCGCGCCTGCACTGTTGCGAGCGGACGGTCGCGGGGGCCGCTGCGCTCGTGTGCGGGACCGGCTACACCGGCGAGGACGGAGTCGAGCTTCTGCTCACCGAGGACGACGCCGGGGCGGTCTGGGACGCGCTGTTGGCCGGTGGCGCCCATCCGGCCGGGCTCGGGGCGCGAGACACGCTCCGGCTCGAGGTGTGCTTCCACCTGTATGGGAACGATCTCAGTGAGGGGCGGGGTCCGATCGAGGCGGGGCTCGGCTGGTGCTGTCAGGAGCGCACGGATTTCGTGGGGGCGAAGGCGGTCGGCCGAGCCCGCGAGGGCGGCGTGGACGAGAAGCTCGTCGCCTTCGTGATCGAGGGATCGGGCATCGCTCGGCAGGGCAATCCCGTCATCGGCGGAGGCGAGGTGACCAGCGGCACCTTTTCACCCTGCCTGGAGCGGGGAATAGGCATGGCCTACGTAGCGGCCGACAGAGCCGAGCCGGGCACGCGTCTCGAGATCGACGTGCGCGGCCGGACGCGCTCTGCTGTCGTTGAGCGCAAGCCCCTGTACAAGAAGGGAGGGTGACGATGCCGGATCCGAGCTATCCCCAGGACCTGCTCTACCACGCCGAGCACGACTGGGCTCGGCTGGATGGGGAGCAGGCGACCTTCGGGATCACCTGGTACGCCCAGGATGCGCTGGGGGAGGTCGTGTTCTTCGAGGCTCCGGCGGTGGGCACCAGGGTCTCCAAGGACCAGCCCTACACCGAGGTCGAATCCGTGAAGGCAGTCTCAGACGTCGTCGCCCCCCTGTCGGGAGAGATCGTCGAGGTCAACGCCGCACTGGCCGATACGCCGGAGACGATCAACGAAGATCCCTACGGCGAAGGCTGGCTGGTCAAGGTCAAGCTCTCAGACCCCGGCGAGGCGGAGTCGCTGATGGACGCAGCCGCCTACGAGGCCGCGCTCTCGTGAGTCGCTACACCTCCGCCACCGACGACGACCGGCGGGAGATGCTCGAGGCGATCGGCGTCGCCTCCATCGACGACCTGTTCGCCGACGTCCCATCGTCGCTGCGACTGCGTGAGCCGCTCGATCTCGGTCCCGGCCTCTCCGAGCAGGAGGTGTTCGAGGAGCTGCGCGCCCTGGCGCAGCGCAACACCTCGACCGAGGACGAGGTGACCTTCCTCGGCGCCGGCATGTACGACCACTACATCCCGGCTCTGGTCGACGCCATCATCCTGCGCTCCGAGTTCCTCACGCCCTACACGCCCTACCAGCCGGAGATCTCCCAAGGAGGGCTGCAGGCGATGTTCGAATTTCAGACGGCGATCTCCGAGCTCACCGGGCTCCCGGTCTCGAACGCCTCGGTGTACGAGGGGCCGAGCGCCGTGGCGGCGGCGGGGTATCTGGCCAAGCTCGCCCGTGGCCGGGAGCGGTTCGTCGTCTCCCGCGGCGTGCACCCTCACGCCCGGGAGTCGCTGGCCACGCTGGCCCGGGCCTGGAGCATGGAGGTCGTGGAGGCGCCGCTGCGCGAAGGCATCACGGCGTTGCCCGCGCTCGACGACGGCGTCAGCGCGGTGATCGTGCAGCAGCCGAACTTCCTCGGCGCGGTCGAGGATCTGGACTCGCTCGCCGGCGCAGCGCGCGAAGCGGGCGCGCTGACGATCTGCTCCTGCGACCCCCTGTCGCTGGCGCTGCTGAAGGCGCCCGGCGAGTGCGGCGTCGACATCGCGGTCGGCGAAGGTCAGACACTCGGCAATCGGCTCGACTTCGGCGGCCCGTCGTTCGGGCTGTTCGCCACCACCGAGGAGCTGATGCGCCGCATCCCCGGGCGGATCGCCGGCGAGACGCGCGACGTCGACGGTCGCCGCGGCTTCGTGCTCACGCTCCAGACGCGCGAGCAGCACATCCGGCGCGAGAAAGCGACCTCGAACATCTGCACCGCCCAGGCCCTGAATGCCCTCGCCGGGGTCATCTACCTGAGCTGGCTCGGACGGCGCGGGATCGTCGAGCTGGCCGAGCTGATGCTCCAGCGCACCGCTTACGCGCGCGAGCGGCTCCAGGCGCTGGACGGCGTGGCGCTCCTGCACGAGCAACCCGTGGTGCGCGAGTTCGCCGTGCGTCTCGACGCTCCGGTGGACCGTGTCATCGCCCGGTGCCGCGAGCAGGGGATCAACCCGGGCTACCCGCTCGCGCGCGACCATCCGGAGCATTCCGACGGCCTGCTGGTGGCGATCACCGAGCGGCGCAGCCGGGCGCACATCGATCGCCTCGTTGCGGCGATCTCCTCCGGAGTGGCCGCAGAGCGCAGAGGTGCCGAGGTGCCCGCATGAGCGTCTCGGTTCGTGACGAGCTGACGATCTTCGAGCGCTCCAAGCCGGGTCGCCGAGCCTTCGTGGCACCCCCGCTGGACGTGCCCGAGCGGACGCTGGACGAGCTCCTGCCGCCGTCGCTCAGACGCTCGCAACCGCCTCGCCTGCCGGAGGTCTCAGAGCCTGAGATCGTGCGCCACTACAACCGCCTCTCCAAGCGCAACTTCGACCTCGACTCGGGCTTCTACCCGCTCGGCTCCTGCACGATGAAGCACAACCCCAAGGTGCACGAGCGGATCGCCGCGCTCCCCGGCCACGCTCACATCCACCCCCTGCAGGACCCCGCGCAGGCGCAGGGCGCCCTCGAGCTCATGTGGCGCCTGCAGCACGCGCTGGCGGAGATCGCGGGGCTTCCCCACGTTTCGCTGCAGCCGTCGGCAGGCTCCCACGGCGAGCTGGCCGGGGTCCTGCTCACCCGCGCCTTCCACGAGGACCATGGCGAACGGCGCCACAAGGTGCTCACCCCGGACACCGCGCACGGGACCAACCCGGCCACCGTGACGATGGCCGGCTACGAGGTGGTGAAGGTCGGCACCGACGCACACGGCAACGTCGACCTCGACGACCTCCGCGCCAAGGCCACCGAGGACGTGGCCTGCCTGATGCTGACCAACCCCTCGACGCTGGGGCTGTTCGAGCCGGCGATCGAGGAGATCGCACGCATCGTGCACGACGTGGGGGCCACGCTCTACTACGACGGAGCCAACCTCAACGCGATCATGGGGATCTGCCGCCCTGGCGACATGGGCTTCGACATCGTCCATTTCAACCTGCACAAGTCGTTCACCCAGCCGCACGGTGGCGGCGGTCCGGGCGCCGGGCCGATCGCGGTCTCGGCGCGGATCGAGCCTTACCTGCCGCGCCCCCAGGTCGTGCGGCGCGAGTCGAGCGGCAACGGTTCGGAGCCCCACTTCGACCTCGACTACGACCGTCCCAAATCGATCGGGCGGCTGCGCGGCTTCCAGGGCAACTACGGGGTGTTCGTCCGCTCCTACGCCTACATCCGCTCGCTCGGGGCGGCCGGTCTGCGCGAGGTGTCCGAGATCGCCGTGCTGAACGCCAACTACCTCCTGGCAGCGCTGCGCCATGAGGGGGTCCTGGACCTGCTGCCGGCTGCCTACGAGCGTCTCTGCATGCACGAGTTCGTTCTCTCGGGGTCTCCGATGAAGCGCGAGCTTCAGATCAAGACGCTCGATCTGGCCAAGCGCCTGCTGGACTTCGGCGTACACCCGCCGACCGTGTACTTCCCGCTGATCGTCGACGAGGCGCTGCTGATCGAGCCGACCGAGACCGAGACCAAGGAGACTCTCGATCGCTTCGCGCACGTCGTGGCCTCCATCCTGCACGAGGCCCGTGAGGATCCCGAGGTGGCGCGTGCCGCGCCGTACACGACGCCGGTCCGCCGCCTCGACGAGGCTGCCGCCGCCCGCCGGCCGGTCGTTCGCCAGCCGCTCTAGGCCCTCAGGCGATGAGCTCGATCGATGCGCAGGCAGTCGCGATCGCCGAGCGCGCGGAGCGCGAGCTCGAAGCCCTGGTGGCGATCTCCTCGCCTTCGGGCGACGTCGCCGGCGCCGAGGAGGCGATCGCGGTGTGCGCGGCGCTGCTGCCCTCAGAGGCCCGGATCGAACGCGTGCCCTGCTCGACGCCGAACAGCACGGATGATCTGATCGCGCGTATCCCCGGCCGGGGGTCGGGCCGGGTGCTCCTGCTGGGCCACATCGACACGGTGATCGGTCATGCCGCCCACGGGCCGCTGCGCCGGGAGGACGAGCGCCTGTACGGCCCGGGCACAGCCGACATGAAGGGAGGCGTCGTGCTCGCGCTCGAGGTCGCGCGCGTCCTTTCGGCCCACCCTGAGAGGTTTGCCGAGCTGGGCGTCCTGCTGGTCACCGACGAGGAGTGGCGGATGGTCGACTTCGCCCACGTCGGACGGTTTCAGGGCTACGACGCCTGCCTCTGCTTCGAGGCCGGCGAGCGCGCCGAGGATGGAGCCGAGGGCGTCGTCGTCCGGCGCAAGGCGGCCGGCACGCTGCGGCTCGTGGCCACCGGGCGGGCCGCGCACTCGGGCAGCGCCCCGGACAAGGGCCGCAATGCGCTGCTGGCCCTGGCACGGATGGCGCTGATCGTCGCCGAGCGCCACGATCCCGCCGGCGCCGAGCATCTCAGCGTCGTGCCCACGCGAATCCACTCGGGCGAGGCACTGAACGTGGTTCCGCCGGCCGGACAGCTCATCTTCGACCTTCGGGCTGACGGCCTCGATGCGTTCCAGCCTGTCCTCGATGTGATTCCCCCCTCCGTCGACGGCACGATGATCGAAGCGCACATGGACCGCAGATGGCCGGGCATGGATTCGGCCGCGACCACGGCCGGGCTGCTCGAGCGCGCCACGGCCCGGCTCGGTCGTCCGATTGTCGGCGTGAGTCGCGGCGGAGCCAGCGATGCCAGCCATTTCGCAACCGCCATCCCGCTTACCGTGGACGGGCTCGGTCCGCGCGGAGGCGGGGCTCACACCCCGCAGGAATTCGTGCTCTCGCGATCGCTGCGCGAGCGCGCCGAGGTCGCGCTTGCAGTGGTCGAAGCGGCGCTTGCCACCTGCGATCCTTGACCGTGTGAGCGCGATCACCGCCGCGGGCAGAGGACAGCGTCAGCGCGAGGGCATCACGCTCCTGGTCGCGATCGTCGCCTTGATGTGGGCGGTCGAGATCGTCAACTCGCTCGATCACGACGCCCTTGACCGTGACGGCATCTACGCCCGTAACGTCGGGCGCCTGTGGGGAATTCTGACCGCGCCGTTCTTGCATGTCAGCTTCGCCCACCTGATCGCCAACACCATTCCCCTGGTGTTCATGGGCCTGATCGTCGCGCTGCGGGGGGCGGCGCGCCTGGCCTTCGTGACGGCCGTGGTGGCCGTCCTCGGCGGGCTGGGCACCTGGTTGATCGCGCCCGGGGGGTCGATCACCGTCGGAGCCAGCGGCCTCGTGTTCGGCTACGCGTCCTACCTCCTGACCCGCGGTTTCTTCGATCGCAGCGTCCTGGAGCTGCTGACAGGGCTCCTCGTGGGGGCGGTGTGGGGCGGCGCACTGCTCACGAGCCTCGTACCCCACTACGGCATCTCGTGGCAGGCGCACGCCTGCGGCGCGATCGCCGGGCTCATCGCGGCGTGGCTGCTGGCCGGGCCGCGCCGCTCGAGCCCGCGGAGGGCCGGCGGCGCCGAGGTCGGTCGCGTGGGCGCGAGATAGCCTGCGCAGCCGTGCGCATCTTCTCCGGCATCCAGCCCACGGGGCGCAAGCACCTGGGCAACTACATCGGTGGGATCAGCCAGTACGTCGCCGGCCAGGAGCGCGGTGAGGCCATCTACTGTGTGGTCAATCTGCATGCGCTGACCGTGGCCTATGACCCGGCCGGCCTGCGCGAGCGGGTGCTGGACACCGCGGCGACACTGCTGGCGGCGGGGCTTGACCCAGAGCGGTGCATCTTCTTCCGCCAGAGCGACGTCGCCGAGCACACCGAGCTGACGTGGCTGCTATCGAGCGTCACCTCGTTCGGGGACCTGAACCGGATGCATCAGTTCAAGGAGAAGACCGGCTCGCAGCGGGAGCTGGCCACTGCCGGGCTGTTCTTCTACCCGGTGCTCATGGCCGCCGACGTGCTCGCCTACCGCGCGCGCGAGGTCCCGGTGGGGGACGATCAGCGCCAGCACGTCGAGCTGATGCGCGACGTCGCCGAGCGCTTCAACGGCCGGTTCGGCGAGACGCTCGTGGTCCCGGAGCCTCGGATTCCCACGGTCGGCGCCCGCATCATGGACCTCCAGTTCCCTGACCGGAAGATGTCGACGACCGGGGGCAGCGAGCAGGGCACCGTGTACGTGCTCGACGAGCCATCTGCGGTGGCCAAGAAGCTCCGCTCGGCCGTCACCGACTCGGGCGCCGAGGTGGTCCGCTCGCAGGACAAGCCCGGGATCTCGAACCTGATCGAGATCCTGGCCGCCGTCCGCGCGGTCGCGCCCGAGGACGTCGAGGGGGAGTTCGACGGCTCCGGGTACGGTGCGTTCAAGACCGCGGTAGCGGACGCCGTGGTCGAATACCTGGCCCCTGTTCGTGAGCGCTACCAGGCGCTCCGGGACGATGAGCCAGAGCTCGAGCGGATCTTCGACGCCGGCGCCGAGAAGGCGCGGGCGATCGCCTCGGACACGCTCCAGGACGTGCGCGAGGCGATGGGTATAGGCCCGGTCCGCCGGCGGCGATAACGTCACGCCTGCGATGCGGCTGATCGACCTGGAGCTCGACCTCGACGTCTTCGCCGGGCCCTTCGATCTGCTGCTTACGCTGATCCTGCGCGAGGAGGTCGATCTGCTCGAGGTCGACCTCGCGGCGATCGTCATCTCCTACGTCGACCACCTGGAGCGCCGCGGTGAGCTCGAACTCGAGGCGGCGACCGAGTTTCTGGTGCTGATCGCGGCCCTGCTCGAGCTGAAGTCGCGGCTGCTGCTGCCGGGGGAGGAGATCGAGGAGATCGAGCTCGATCCCGGCGAGGCGGCCGAGGAGCTGCTCGCGCGCTTGCTCGCCGCCCACCGCTACCGCGGCGCCGCCGATGCCCTGCGCGGCCGTCTCGCCGCCCAAGCGGGATTCCGTTTTCGCTCCGCGCCGCTGCCTCCGGCGATCCGGCGGGCGTCGCTGAGCGAAGCCCGCGCCGTGTACTACCCGGCGACTCTGGCCGCGGCGGTCGGCGAGTTGCTGCGGCTCCCCGAGCCCGTCGACGTCCGGCACATCGCCTCGCCGAAGGTGACGGTGGCCGAGCGCCTCGCTCACCTTCGAAAGCTCCTGCAGCGCGGGAGCTTCAGCTTCGACGAAGCCGTCGCGCAGGAGGACCGGGTCACCGTTGCCGTGACGCTGTTCGCATTGCTCGAGCTCTACAAGCAGGGCGAGCTGACCTGGGTCCAGGACGAGCCCTTCGGCGAGGTGACGATCGGGGCTACCGACCGGGCCGCCGGGTCCGTCGCGCCTGCACTGGAGCGCCAGACGGCATGACCGCCGAGCTCGAACGCACGATTGAATCGCTGCTCTTCCTCTCCTCGGAGCCGGTCGAGGCCATCGCGCTGGCCGATGCCACCGATGCCGAGCTGCACGACGTCGCCACGGCGCTCGAGCGGCTGCGGGAGCACTACGAGTTCGAGCGCCGCGGCCTGGTCCTGCGCGAGCTGAGCGGAGGTTGGGCTCTCTCGAGCCATCCTGAGGCCGAGCCCGCCGCGCGCCGGCTGCTTTCGCGCCCGCGCACCCCGCCGCTCACCCCCGCGCAGGCGGAGACGCTGGCCATAGTGGCCTACCTCCAGCCCGTGTCGCGTCCCGAGATCGCCCGGATCCGCGGTGTCGGGGCGGAGTCCGCCGCCGCGACCCTGCTCGAGCGGGGCATGATCGAGGAGGCCGGCCGCTCGCAGTTCGGCGCGGTGCTCTACCGCACGACCGACCTGTTCCTGCGCCTGTTCGGGCTGAGCTCGCTCGATGAGCTGCCCGACATCTCACAGTTCGACCCCTCGCCCGAGCTCGAGGGCGAGCTGCGGGAGCGGCTTCTGAAGGCGGGGGAGGCGCGGGTCTAGCGGTCAGCGGCGCTCAGGCCCGCGCGGCTGCGACCACTGCGCTCGCGGGCACGGCCAGCGATCCATCGCCGGCGGCGAACTGCGACAGGGCCCCTCGCGTGCCCTCGCGCACGTCTTTCAGCGTCTGCTCGTCGAGCTTGGCGATGGCGGCGGCAACCGGCGCCGCGAGGTCCATGGTTTCGCTCCAGTACTCCTCGAAGCTCGGGTAGCTCTGCGTGAACGACAGCTTCTCGGCGCGCGCTTCACGAAAGCCCGCACCCAGCAGCCGACGCTCGAGGTCCGCGAGATCTGCCAGTGCGAATGGCCCCGGCTCGGCGGGGTTCGGCGTCGGTGCCAGCCCCCGCGAGACGAGCTGGATCATGGGCGTCACCATCCACAGGTTCTGATCGGGCGTGTCCCACGTGGCGAGTACGAGACGGCCACCGTCGCGGAGCGCCGCGCGGGTCCGCTGCAGCGCCTCGTCGGGGCGCCCCATCAGCATGTATCCCCAGCGGCAGATCGTGCCGTCGAAGCTCGCCGGCTCGAGCTCGAGCTCCTGCGCGTCCAGCACTCTGAACTCGACGTTCTCGAGACCCAGCTCTGAGGCCCTCTGACGCGCGACCTCGATCATCTCCGGGGATTGATCTGTGCTGAGCAGCAGACCCTCGGCACCGATCCTGGCCGCCGCCATGAACCCGGTCTCTCCGGGACCTGCTGCCAGCTCGAGCAGCCGCTCGCCCGGCTGCGGGTCCAGCGCGTCGACGAGCCACTGGGCCACCGGCGCCGACTTCGCGCGCAACGACTCCTGCCGGCGCTTCCACCCCTGTGCGGCGCGTCGCCATGACTCTCGCTGCTCGCGATCGCGCTGGGCTGCGTCGGGTGCCGGTTCGGTCACGCCGAGACCTTATCCCGCGCCGCCAGCTGCCCGCAGGCGGCGTCGATGTCGCGACCGCGCGTGAGCCGCACCGTGGCGGTGATCCCGCGGCGATCGAGCTCGGCGCGGAACGCGTCGATCGCCTTCGGCGTCGAGCCCTGATAGGCGCTGCCCGTGGGGTTGTAGGGAATGAGATTGACCTTGAACACCCGCGGGTCGAGCACCGCGGCCAGCTGCACCGCCTGGACGTGGGAATCGTTGACGCCGCCGAGCATCACGTATTCGACGAACACGCGCCGTCGCTTGCGCTCGTAATAGCGCCGGCACGCCTCGATCACCTCGTCCAGCGGATAGCGCTCGTTGACGGGCATGAGCTCGGAGCGCAGCGCCGGATCGGCAGCGTGCAGTGACAGGGCGAGCCTGATCGGCATCGAGTCCTCGGCCAGGCGCTCGATTCCCGGGATCCAGCCCACGGTCGAGATGGCCGTTCGGCGATGCGTGATGCCGATGTCAGGCAGTAGGCGGCACGCCGCGAGCACGTTGTCGAGATTCATCATCGGCTCGCCCATGCCCATGAACACGGCGTGATCCACCCGAGATGGGCTGCCACCCGCTTGCGCCCCGGCCGGACGGCCACGCCGGAAGTGCAGGGCCTGATCGAGGATCTCCCAGGCGGTCAGATTGCGCCCGAAGCGCATCTGGCCGGTGGCGCAGAACGTGCAGGTCAGCGGACAGCCCGACTGCGAGGACAGGCAAACCGAGTGGCGGCCGTCGCGGTATCGCATCAGAACCGCTTCGACGGGGCGCCCGTCACCGGTGCGAAAGAGCGCCTTGATCGTCCCGTCGCGGGCGTGCAGCTCGTCCTGCAGGGCGAGCGTGGAATAGGGCACCTCGGCAGCGAGTGCCTCGCGCAGCCGCACAGGCAGATCCGTCATGGCGCCGAAGCCCTCCGCGCCCTGAGCCGCCCAGTGCCAGACCTGGCCGTGGCGGTATGCCGGCTCCTGTAGCTCGCGGAGCTTGTCGTGCACCAGCGTCAGATCCATGCTGTCTATGGTGGCAGCCGATGCGCCTGGCCAAGTACCTCGCTGCTGCGGGCGTGGCCTCGCGCCGTGCCGCCGAGGAGATCATTCGTGCCGGACGCGTGCGGGTCGGCGGTCTCACCGTCGCCGACCCCGCGACTGACGTCGGTCCAGGCGACTTCGTCGCGGTCGACGGCGAGCTGGTCCGGGACCCGAAGCAAAGCGTCGTCTACGCCCTCAACAAGCCGGCGGGCGTGGTCTCCACGGCGCGCGACCCCCAGGGCCGCCCCACGGTGGTCTCGCTCGTGCCCTCGCCGCTGCGGCTGTATCCGGTCGGCCGCCTGGACATCGACGTGACCGGGCTGATCCTGCTCACCAACGACGGCGAGCTGGCCCACCGGCTCACGCATCCGCGCTTCGAGGTGGAGAAGACCTATCTGGCGGCCGTGGCCAACCCGCCGGTCCGCGAGCGGGCGCTGCGCGCCCTGCGCCACGGGGTCGACCTACCCGATGGACGCACCGCGCCCGCCGGTGCAAGGCGGCTGGACGCCGGCACGCTCGAGCTCACGATCCACGAGGGACGCAAGCGGCAGGTCAAGCGGATGTGCGAGCACGTAGGTCATCCCGTCCTGCGACTGCAGCGCGTGCGCTTCGGGCCGCTCGAGCTCGGTTCGCTGCGCCCGGGCCGCCACCGCGAGCTGGCCCGGGAGGAGATCGAGGAGCTGCGCCGCGCTACGACTGAACCAGGAGCTCGTCGCGGCGCAGCGTCGTCGTCGTGAGCGCCCGCGCCACCTCCTGGCGGGTGATCGTGGTCGCGCGTGGTGCGAGCAACCGGAGCACCGTGAACTGCAGCGCCCTCGAGCGCGAGGAGGGCTGGAAGCCGGAGATCGCGTAGGAGCTCTGCATCTGCGAGGGCGTGAGGTTGCACGCCGCGCCCCACCAGCACAACCGCTCCCGTGGCGAGCTGATCGAGATCACATCCAGCTCGCGCACGTGCTGGGAAGCCTCGCCGCGCCAGAACCGAAGATGGGGGAGATAGAGCGAGAGGGGGAGCAGGTCGCGGTAGTGCTGGACGAGGATCACTCTCTCTCCGTCGCTCGGGTGCGACCCCAGCACCCGGGCCACCGCTCGCCAATCCGGCCGCTGCAGGTTGCGATCCGCCTGCACCCCGATCGCGGTTGCGATCCCGGTCGCGCACAGAATGCCCGCCGCAGCGACCCCGAGTAGTCCGGATCTCGAGGCGCCGTACCCGCCCGCGACCATGATCGCGAGCGGAAGCCACACGGCGATTACGTTGCGCGTGATCAGGTCGTCGACTCCCACCGCCACCAGCAGCAGGTTGAGAAGGAGCCCGGCCAGGCCGAGCGCGCCGACCGTCAGGGCTGCGCGGCGCTCCCACCGCTCGGAGCGGAGCGCGAGGAGGGCCAGGCCCGCGAGCACCGTCACGGCGCCCAGCGGCTCGAGCACGTCGTAGGCCGGCGCCCCCGTCCCGATCACGAACTGGGGAAAGAGCTGACCAAGCCTCGGCCCGAGCGCGATGTGGGTTATCCAGCCGGCATTCCCGGTGCCGTTCTGACTCAGAGCCAGCGGGATCAGGGCCGCTCCGCACAGCCCCGCGATGCCCACAGCGAGCTGCACGACCCGCGCGCGGCGGTGCGCGGCCAGCAGCCACAGCGCCTGGGGCACGATGGCCAGGATCGCGTAGTAGTGAGTGGCGAGCGCGAGCGCCGAGGCGACGACCCACCACAAGAGAGCACGCGGCTCGGGGCGCGCCTTGGCGTGAGCCAGGGCGAGCAGCGAGACCGCGGTCAGCAGCACGAGCAGGGCATAGGACCGCGCCTCTTGCGAGTACCAGATCAGCAGCGGGTCGCAGGCCGTCATCGCCGCCGCGACCAGCCCCACCCGGGCCGAGACAAGCTTGCGCGCGGCGAGAAACGCGACCGGGACGGTCGCCACGCCGGCCAGCGCCGAGAGTGACCGCAGTCCCGCTTCGCCGTAGCCGAAGACGCGGGCCCACACCCAGAGGACGCAGTAGTAGAGAGGCGGCGTGGACTCGCTCTGAGGGATCAGCCCGAGCATCTTGCCGGGGGAGAAGTGCACGAGCAGAGCCGTGTTGCCCTCGTCGAACCAGAAGCCCTGGTGGCCGAGGCCGACGAAGCGCAGGACCGCGGCGAGGACGGTCAGGGCGCCGACGGCGACCGCGGCACGGGTTGGGACCGCCCCCGTCAGGGACCGCTTGGCGCGTGCGGCAGGATCCTGCTGCTCCCGCGAGACGGCGCCGACGCTCACCGGGCTGATCTTAGGCGCGCGGCCGCCCGTGGCTGCCGCGATTCGCCGGCAGCCCTAACCGGATCTCAATGGCCTCCCGTGAGTTCGAGCCGTCCCGGTAAGGCAGTATTTCCAGGTAATGCGTCTGAAGCCGGCTGCTTCCGATAGCTCCATGCTGCGCGGCTCCAGGGCCGTCGCGAGCATCGGCCAGGGCGAGGGCACGGTCGCCATGCCGCGGGTTGCCTCCTGGGGTGCTCGCCTGACCCTTCCGCGCGGGCGGGTTGCCCTGCATCCGCTGGCGGGCCCCAGCGCCGCCGTCACGCTGATCCTCGGAGCGCTGGCCGTGGCCGCGTTCTCGAGCGCGGGCCCGTCAGTCCTCGTCCCGCGCTCGACCGTCACCTTCCCCGGTTGGGAGGCGGGGCCGCTGCACCTGCTCTCGGACTGGCTTCCCACCAACAACGACACCGCGCTCAGCATCGGCCTGAGCGTGGTGGTGGTGGCGATGACCGTCGCCTGGGGCGTGATGCTCGGGTCCGTGCGGCGGTTCTCGATGCGGTCGATCGCCGTGCTCGTGGTGGCGCTCCACGTGATCCTCCTGATGACGCCGCCGCTGCCCCTCACCGACCTCTTCAACTACCTGGGGTACGCGCGGCTCGGCGGCCTGCACCACCTCAATCCCTACACACACGTGATTCAGGCCGAGCTGCACGACCCGATCTTCCGCTTTACCACCTGGCACCACTTGCGCAGCCCCTACGGGCCGCTCTTCACCGCCGGCAGCTATCTGGTCTCGTGGCTGCCGCTTGCCGTGGCGTACTGGACGATCAAGGTGGCGACCGTGCTGGCCAGCCTCACTTTCGTGGCCCTGGTGTGGAAGTGCGCCCGGCTCCTCGGCCGCGACGCGCGCTTTGCCGTGGTGTTCGTGGCCACGAACCCGATCTTCCTGATCTACGCGGTGGGCGGGTTTCACAACGACTTCTTCATGCTCATCCCGTCGACTGCCGCCGTGGCTCTGCTGCTGGCACGACGCGACCGAGCCGCCGGCGCGATGCTGATGGTGGCCGTAGCGGTCAAGTTCACCGCCGTGCTGCTGCTCCCGTTCCTGCTGCTGGCAGCGCGTCCGGCGTTTCGGCGCCGGCGCGTGCTCGTGGGTGCCGTCGCCGCGGCTGTCCCCCTGATCGCACTCGATCTCGCGCTGTTCGGCCTGACGCTGCCCAACCTCGTCGACCAGAGCACGCTCCTGACCCCCTGGAGCTTCCCCAACATGGTCGGGCTGCTGTTCGGCGTGGGCGGGACGCCCGGGCTGCTGCGGTTGGCCAACGTCGCGCTCGTGGTCATCGTCGCGTTGCTCCTCCGCCGTCGTCACGAATGGCTGTCGGGCGCCGGGTGGTCGACGTTCGCCCTCATCGGGAGCCTCGCCTGGCTCGTCCCCTGGTACGTGATCTGGCTGTTGCCGCTGGCCGCTCTGGGCAGCAGCCTGCGCCTGCGGCGGGTGGCCGTCGCCTTCACCGTCTACCTGGTGATCGGGTTCGTGCCCGTCACCGGCATGCTGCTCTCGTCCCTCGGCATCGACCTGATGGGCACCGGCGCCGGCCACGCCTCGCAGTCGCTGCAGCGCAAGCTGGAGATCTAGGGGCGGGGGGCGGCCCGGGCGGGCCGGGCGGGCCCCGGGCCGGGCGGCCCTCGGCCGCGCCGCACCGCCGCAACGTCACACGATCCACGGCCCCGACGCTTCGTGTCACGTTACGGCGCTCCCAGCGCCGTAACGTCACGCGATCCGCGCGCCGCGCCTCGCATGTCACGTTACGGCGGCGGCTGCGGACCCCCCCGAGCATCCGCCCGGCGAGCCGCCGCAAGCCCCCACAACCCACAGATTTCCCTAGAACAAGGGCCCGGACTCCCTCCGGCCCCGCGCCGCCTGTTAAGTTCGGATGTAGATGCGCGTCGAGGTCGGGACCTCAAGACCGGCGCCCGGCCCCGTCGCGGCTGGGCGAGCTGCCGCGCGCCGGAGGCTCGATGGCTTCGAGCTGATGGTGCTGCTCGCCTTCGCCGGCGTCTCGGTCTGGGTACTCGGGCTCGACCTCTGGCAGGTCGTAGTCCACAACCGGGTGTGGACCGGCACCGACGGCTTCTACGTCGTCGACCAGATGCAGTACCTGGCCTGGATCCGCAGCGCCTCGCACCATCTGCTGGCCTCGAACCTGTTCGTGCTGCGCCACACCCCGGCCGACTACTTCCAGCCGGCGGTCGCGGTGTCCGGCGCGCTCTCAGCCCTGGGAGTGGCGCCCTGGCTCTCACTGCTGTTGTGGAAGCCGGTGGCCGTGCTGGCCTGCTTCTTCGCCATCCGCGCCTACGCGCGGCGCAGCCTGACCGGCGCCTGGCCGCAGCGGGCCGTGCTGGTGCTGGCGCTGTTCTTCGGCTCGTTCACGATCGTCTACGGACAGTTCGGCGTCATCGGCGACATGTTCCCCGGGTTCCTCTCCTGGGGATACACGTTCGGGCTGCTCGCGGTGGCCGCCGTGCCCGCCGCCCTGCTGAGCTATGGCCGGGCGCGCGGGAGCGACCGCGTTGCCCTCGTGCCGGGCCTGCTCGGGGCGCTGGCGAGCTCGCTGCACCCGTGGCAGGGCGAGCTGTTGATCTTGATCCTCCTGGGCGTCGAGGTGCTGGCCGGACGCTGGCGGCTCGAGCCGCTGCGCCGACGCTGGACGCAGCCGGGGCTGACCCTCGCGCTGACGGTCATCCCGCTCGCCTACTACGCCGCGCTCGGACGCGAGGACGTCTCGTGGACTCTCGCCCGCGAGGCCAGCAAGCACTCCTTCGCGCTGTGGACGATCGCGCTGGCACTCGCACCCCTGGCGATTCCCGCCGCGTTCGCGTGGCGCCGTCGGCCCCGCACGTATCTCGACGCGGTGACGCGGATCTGGCCCCCGGCGGCATTCGCCATCTACGTCGTCTCGGCGACGGGGCTGAGCGCCACCCCGCTGCACGCCTTCGACGGGATCACGATCCCGCTCGCCGTGCTCGCCGTCGAGGCCGCGTGCGCGCTGCGCTGGCGCTGGCGCCTGCCCCGGCAGGTGGCGTGGGCAGGCGCGGTGCTCCTCGCCACCGTGCCCGCCACCGCGTACGAGCTGAACAGCGCCCGGTCGATAGTCGCGCCCAGCCAGGGCAACCCGAACTTCGTCACGCGCGACGAGGACGAGGCACTCGACTACCTGGCCCACAATCGCGCTCCCGGCGGGGTGCTCACCCGCTTCTATCTGGGCACCGTCATACCTGAGCGCACGGGGCGTCGCACGTTCGTCGGGCACTGCATGTGGTCGCAGCCCAAATGTGGCGAGCGGGCACGCATCGCGCAGTACCTGATCGAGGGATCGCTGCGCCCCAAGCAGGCACAGCGCTTCGTCCGCCGGACGGGCGCGCGCTTCGTGCTCTCGGACTGCGCATCGCCGGCCGACCTGACGAGCACGCTGGCGCCGATGATCCGCAGCGTCGAGCGCTTCGGCTGCGCCCGGGTCTACGAGGTAGATCCGACGCCGCCGCCGGCCTGGCCCGTGCGGCCGAAGCTCTGAGAGACTCACGCGTCATGCGGCTCTTCGGGCTTCGCGGCGCCGGCAGCGTCACGGTCAATGAGGCGGATCCGATTCTCGCCGTCACCGACGAGCTCATGCGTGAGCTGATGGAGCGCAATTCGCTCAGCGCGGACTCGATCGTCAGCTGCATCTTCACGCTCACCGACGATCTCGACGCGGAGTTCCCCGCCGTCGCCGCCCGCCGGCTCGGCCTCGACCAGGTGCCGCTCCTCTGTGCCCGCGAGGTCCCGGTTCCTGGCTCGATGCCGCGGGTCATCCGCGTGCTCGTGCACTACTACGCGCCCGACGACCACACGCCGCAGCACGTGTACCTGGGGGAGACGCGAGCCCTGCGCGAGGACCTCCACTCGGCACAATGAGCCGGTAGCTCACAAGCCATGCCGATCGAGTTCGCACAGCGCATCCGGCGGATCCCGGTCTACCCCGTCGCATCGGGGTACGACCTGGGGTCCGACGTGGCCATGCTGGCCTCGAACGAATCGGCGTTCGCCCCGCTGCCCCAGGTCGCCGAGGCGGCGGCGAGTGTGCTGGCGGGGACGAACCGCTACCCCGACCCTGCCTACTCGCCGCTGCGCCGGGCACTGTCGGGCCGCTACGAGCTGCCTGAGAGCCGCATCGCGCTCGGGAACGGCTCGTGCGACATCCTGCTCGCGGCGGGGGAGGCCCTGCTGGAGCCCGGAGCCGAGGTCGTCTACGCCTGGCCGGCGTTCAGCGTCTATCCGCACCTGGCGGCGGCATCCGGGGCCCGCGCGATCGCGGTCCCGCTCGACGAGGAGCATCGCCACGATCTGGCGGCGATGGCCGGCGAGGTCACCGTCGCCACTCGGCTGGTCCTCGTCTGCAATCCCAACAACCCCACCTCGACCTGCCTCGAGCTCGACGCCGTGTCCGAGTTCCTCGAGCGCGTGCCGGCGCACGTGTGCGTGATTCTCGATGAGGCCTACTGCGAGTTCGCGCTCTCGCTCGGCGATCCCTACGCCTCGCTCGAGCTGTTGCGGCGCTTCCCGAACCTCGTGTTGCTGCGGACGTTCTCGAAGGTCTACGGGCTGGCCGGGCTCCGCGTCGGCTACGCGCTCTGCGGCGGGTCGGACTTCCGCGTCGCCGTCGACCAGGTGCGCCAGCCGTTCTACCTGAACGTGGCCGCCCAGGCCGCCGCCGTGGAGGCGTTGCGCCATCAGGACGAGGTCGAGCGGCGCGTGACCCAGACGATCGGCGCGCGGGAGGCCCTCGTCGAGGAGGTCCGCGGCCTCGGAATCTGGGTGGCGCACTCCGACGCGAACTTCATCTGGCTGCTCCTGCCCCAGGAGGAGGCAGAGGCCGAGGTCGTGAAGGGGCTGCGCGAGCGGCGGGTCCTGGTTCGCGCCGGCGGCTCGCTCGGGCGACCCGGAGCGCTGAGGGTGACGGTCGGGACCGATGATGAGAACGAACGCTTCGTGGCCGCCCTGGGATCACTGCTCCAGGCACCGGCGCGATGAGCCGATAGGGATAGCTGACGGACACCGCTTGCATTCGCGGCCCTGTCTGGTACAACCCTCGCGACGCGCATGAACGATTCACGCCACACCCCCGCTCTCGGCTGGTTCTTCTGCGCGCGCTTCTACGCCTGGCGATTTAGCTAGGCGCTCGGCCTGACACCCCCGTCCGCCCAGCGCGGGCACCCGCCCACAGGCCGGGCGCCGCAAAGCAGCATCGGTGCAGCCGATGCGTCCGCGACCCACCTCGTACTCTTCAGGCTTAGAAAGGACCAGAGAATTGATGATCGTGATGAAACCGACGGCCACCGACCAGGAGGTGCAGGCCGTCATCGACCGAGTGGAGAGCGTCGGCGCTCGCGCTCATCCCAGCCGCGGCGAGGAGCTCACGGTGATCGGTGCCATCGGCGATCGCGAGCACATCGCGAGGCTCGAGCTCGAGGGCTCGCCCGGAGTCGACCGGGTCGTACCGATCCTCAAGCCGTACAAGCTCGCCTCCAACCAGTTCAAGGACGGCGTCCGCAGCGTTCACGACATCGCCGGTCGCAAGGTGGGGGGCAACAGCTTCGCCCTGATCGCCGGACCGTGCACCGTCGAGTCGCGCGAGCAGACGCTCGAGACGGCGCGGATCGTCAAGGACGCCGGCGGCACGCTGTTCCGTGGCGGCGCGTACAAGCCGCGAACCTCGCCCTACGCCTTCCAGGGTCTCGGTCAGGAGGGCCTGCGGCTGCTGCGCGAGGCCAAGGACGAAACGGGCCTGCCGATCGTGACCGAGGTCATGGATGTGCGAGACCTGGAGCCCGTCCTGGAGGTCGCCGACGTCATCCAGATCGGGGCGCGCAACATGCAGAACTACACGCTGCTGGCGGAGATCGGCCGCTCGGGATGCCCGGCCCTGCTCAAGCGAGGCCTCTCGAGCACGCTAGAGGAGCTGTTGATGGCGGCCGAGTACATCCTCAAGGAGGGCAACGAGGCCGTGATGCTGTGCGAGCGCGGGATCCGCACGTTCGAGACGGCCTACAGGTTCACGCTCGACCTCATGGCGGTTCCGGTGCTCAAGGAGCTCACCCACCTGCCGGTGATCGTCGACCCCAGTCACGCGGCCGGCCGGCGGGATCTGGTGGAGCCGCTGTCGCTTGCCGCTGCCGCCGTCGGCGCCGACGGCATCATCGTCGAGGTCCATCCGCGCCCGGCGGAGGCGATCTGCGATGGGCCGCAGGCGCTGGTGGCAGACGAGTTCTCCGACTACGTGGAGCGTGTCCAGGCCGCCGCGGCCCTCGCCGGCAAGGCGCTGGCCACTGTGGCCGTGTGAACGTCCCCGGCGCCGCAACGACTTGAACGTCGCGGTCGTCGGCGTCGGACTGATCGGCGGCTCGATCGCGCTCGCCGCGCGCGAGCGGCTAGCCGCCTCAGTGGTGGGGTTCGACCACTCGAGCGACGTGCTCGAGGCCGCCCTGCAGCGCGGCGTGCTGGACCGGGCGGAGGTGAGCCTCGAAGCAGCGGTGCGCGACGCGCAAGCCGTGTTCGTGGCCGTTCCGGTGGGGGCCGTTCCTGAGGCCGTGAGGGCCGCGCTGGCCGCTGCTTCAGAGGACTGCGTGGTCAGCGACGTGGGCTCGACCAAGCGCGCAGTGGTGGCTGCGAGCGAGGATCCTCGCTTTGTCGGGGGACATCCTCTGGCCGGCGCCGAGACCTCGGGGGTGCGCCACGCCCGCGCTGACCTGTTCGCCGGCGCGACCTGGTACCTGACCCCGACCAGCACCACCTCGGGCGTGCTCTATGAGCGCCTGTACCGCCTCCTGCACGGTTTGGGCGCCCAGCCGGTGGCGATCGAACCTGCAGCTCACGACGCGATCCTGGCCGCCGTGTCGCATCTGCCGCACGTGCTGGCCAACGTCCTCGTTTCGCAGGTGGCCGGTGCGCTCGGCGACGGGCGCGAGCGGCTGCCCGCAACCGGCCCCAGCTTTCGCGACGCCACGCGGGTGGCGGGTGCGCCGAGCGAGATCTGGACCGATATCTACGTCTCCAACCGGGATGCTCTGGCCGCGGCGATCGACCGGGCGATCGACCAGCTGGCGGGGGTGAGAGACACGCTGTGCAGCGGCGACCGCGCCCGCATCACCGACTGGAACGAGAAGGCGGCCGAGCACCGGCGGCGGCTCTTGGAAGCGGGTCTGGCCGGCGGCGCGCTGTGCGAGCTGCGGGCGTCCGTCCCCAACCGCCCCGGAGTGGTCGCCCGGCTGGCGCTCGAACTGGGGCGCGCGGGCGTGAACATCACCGACATGGCGCTGTATCCCGCCGCCGACATGAGCGAGGGAGTCGTCGCGCTGTGGATCGCGGGGGAGGACCAGGCCGGCCGCGCCGAGGAGCTGGTGGCGGAGCTCGGCTTCCCGGTGGCGCGGGCGTGAACGCGCGCTTCGATCCCTCCCCGCCGCTGCGCGGCCGACTCAAGGCTCCGCCCGACAAGTCGGTCTCGCACCGTGCGGCCTTGATCGGCGCAATGGCCGCAGAGCCGGTGCGGATCGGCAACTACCTGCGCGCCCAGGACACCACCAGCACCCTGGCCGCGATAAGGGAGCTGGGAGTGATCGTCGAGGAGCGAGGGGACGAGCTCGTAGTCAGGGGCTGCGGCCTGCGCAACGCCCAGACCCCGTCCGGGGTCATCGACGTAGGCAACGCAGGCACGCTGATGCGGCTGCTGCCGGGCTGGCTGGCCTTTCAGCTCGACAGCAGCTTCACCCTCGACGGAGACGAATCGATCCGGAGGCGGCCGATCGACCGGATCGCTGACCCGCTACGCCTGATGGGAGCGCGCGTGGAGGCCACCGACGGGCGATTCCCGCCCTTCACCGTGCGCGGCAGCCAGCTCAGGGGGATCGAATACGAGCTGCCGGTTGCCAGCGCCCAGGTCAAGTCGTGCGTCCTGCTTGCCGGGCTCGTCACCGATGCCACCACGGTCCTCGAGCCCGTTCCCAGCCGTGACCACACAGAGCGTCTGCTGCGAGCGGCCGGCGCCTCGGTGCAGCGGACCTCGCTGCCGGGCGGTGGCTTCAGGGTCACGGTGCGCAATGCCGACGAGCTCGAGCTCGAGCGGATCGACGTCCCTGGTGACCTCTCCTCGGCCGCGTTCATGATCGCCGCCGGCGTGATCGTGCCGGGTTCGCGGCTCGTGATCGAGGACGTCGGGGTCAACTGGACCCGCAGCGGCTTCTTGCGCATCCTCGAGCGGATGGGTGCGATCGTGCTCGGTGAGCTCGAGCCCGAGGGCGCCGCGAGCGCGCAGGAGCCGACGGCCGATCTCGATGTCACCGGTGCGCCGATCGAGGGGACCACCGTGGAGTCGGCCGAGGTGCCACTGGCCATCGACGAGCTGCCCCTGGTCGCCCTGCTCGGCTGCTTTGCCGAGGGGGAGACGATCGTGCGCGGTGCGGCCGAGCTCCGAGTCAAGGAATCCGACCGCATCGCCACGGTCGTCGACGGGCTGCGCGGACTGGGCGCGGACATCGAGGCCGCACCTGATGGATTCCGCGTCCGAGGCACCGGGGGTCTGCGGGGCGGCCGCCTGCAGGCGCACGGCGATCACCGTCTGGCGCTGCTCGGAGCGGTGGCCGGACTGGGGTCGGAGGAGGGAGTGGAAGTCGTGGGCATGGACGTCGCCGGGGTTTCCTATCCCGGGTTCGTCGACGACCTCGCGCTGGTCACCTCGGGCTGATGGTGGTCGCGATCGACGGGCCGGCCGGGGCGGGCAAGTCCTCCGTGGCGCGCGCGGTGGCCGAGAGGCTCGCCTTCACGTATCTGGACTCGGGCGCGATGTACCGCTGCGTTGCGCTGGCCGCCGCCCAGCGCGGCCAGCCGGCGGCCGAGGTCGCGCCGGCGGTCCGGATCGAGCTGGGCGAGCGCGTACTGCTCGACGGCCACGACGTGACTGACGCGATCCGCTCGGCCGATGTCTCCGAGGACGCGTCCCGGGCGGCGGCGGACCCTGCGGTGCGGGGGGCCATGGTGAGCGAGCAGCGGCGCCTGATGGCCCATGGCGACTGGGTCGCCGAGGGGCGCGACATCGGAACTGTCGTCGCGCCCGACGCGGAAGTGAAGCTGTTCCTGACGGCCTCGCCGCAGGAGCGGGCCCGGCGGCGGGCCCAGGAGCTCGGCTTGGATCCCGGGCGGGTGCTCGCCGAGCAGACGATTCGCGACGAGCGTGACCAGGCGCGCGAGCACTCCCCGCTGCGAGCGGCACCCGATGCCACCATGCTCGACACCAGCGGACTTACGCTGCCTGAGGTCGTGGACCGCGTAGTGGAGATCGTCCGCTGCGCAGAGGGCGGCCGCTAGCCTCGACGCGGCCATGAAGATCGCCATCGTCGGCTACCCGAACGTCGGCAAGTCCTCGCTCGTCAACCGGCTCACCGAGTCGCGCGAGGCGGTCGTGCATCCCCAGCCCGGTGTGACCCGGGATCGCAAGGAGCTGCAGACGGAGTGGAACGGGAGGGCGATCACCCTCATCGACACGGGGGGAATCGATCTGGAGGAACGCGACCACCTGGCGCGCCAGGTCCAGGACCAGGCCCGAGCCGCGCTGGCGGACGCCGATGCGGCCGTACTCGTGGTCGATGCCCGGGCCGGAGTCCGGGCAGGGGATCTCGACCTGGCTGATCTGCTCCGCCGCGCCGAGGTCCCCGTCGTGCTGGCCGCCAACAAGGTCGACACGGTGGCCGAGCTGCCGCTGGCGGCCGAGTTCTACGCTCTGGGACTCGGCGATCCGATCGGTGTCTCGGCGGCGCAGGGGCTCGGCACCGGCGACCTGCTCGACCGCCTCACCGATCTCGTCGCGGACGAGGACTCCGAGGGCGAGCGCTCAGACGTGATCCGTCTCGCCGTGATCGGACGCCCGAACGTCGGCAAGTCCTCACTCGTCAACCGCTTCCTGGGCACCGAGCGCGTGATCGTCTCCGAGCACGCGGGCACCACGCGCGATGCGATCGACCTCCCGCTCCGCTTCGACGGGCACGACCTGGTCCTGGTCGACACCGCGGGCCTGCGCCGCCAGGCCAAGGTGGGGGAGTCGCTCGAGTACTACACGGCGCTGCGCTCACGCCGTGCCGCCGAGCGCGCGGACGTGGCGCTCGTCGTCTGCGACGCTCAGGACGGGATCACCTCGCAGGACCTCCGCGTCGCCGAGCTGGCCATGCGCAGCGGGTGCGCGACGGCGCTCGTGCTCAACAAGTGGGACGTGGCCGCCGACGTCGACCTCGACGCCGAGCGGGCCCACGCGCACCGAAAGCTGCGCCTGCGGCCTCGCGTCCTGACCGCCAGCGCCAAGACCGGGCGGCACGTGGAGCGTCTGCTGCACGAAGCGGTGGCCCTGGCTCAGCGCCGCCGCGGGCGGATCCCGACCCCGCAGCTCAACCGCTTCCTCTCTGAGGCCGTGGCCGCGCGGCAGCCGCCGGCCGGAAGCGCTCGCGGCCCCCGCGGGCACCGGCTCAAGCTGCTGTACATGGCCCAGACGGGCGAGCGGCCCCCCAGGTTCACGATTCAGGTCAACTCCCGGGCCCGGGTCACTCGCGACTACGCGTACTACCTCGAGAACCGGCTGCGCGCCCGGTTCGCGATGGACGGGATCCCGCTGATCATCGACTTCGCCGAGCGCGGCGAGCGTCGCGCACATGCCGCGCGGGGAGCGGCGGCGTGATTACCTGCGGCCGGTGTCAACCGGAACGGCACCCCCGCGCATGACGACGAGCCCGGTCCGGAGGCGTTCGCGGGCGGTACGGGTACGTCAGGCGCTGCTGCTGGCGGTGGCGCTCCTCGGCATCCTGGCGGCGGTGGCGCTCGGCATCGCGCTTGTGGGCGGCGGCGCGGGCGGCCCGGCTACCGGCGCCGCCAAGATCGTCCCGGCTGACGCCCTGGCCTACGTGAACGTGTCGATCGACGCCGGCCGCTCGGCGGTGAAGAAGAGCCTTGCGCTGGCCAGGCGGTTTCCCGACTACGCGCACATCCGCGACGGCATCCTGGGACGGGTCGCGGCCATCCTCGGCGGCGGCACGGCGGTCGACTACTCGCGCGACGTCGCCCCGTGGCTCGGCAACGAGGCGGCGCTGGGACTGCTCAACACCACGTCCGCGACCGCGGGGACCCTCATGGTCTTCGACATCAAGAATCGCGCTCGTGCGCAGAGCTTCCTCAGCCACAATGGCGCCAGCACGATCGGGACCTATCGCGGCGTGCCGCTTCAGAGCTACTCGAGCGGGACGGAGCTCGCCTTCGTCAAGCATTTCCTGCTCGCGGGCCAGGACGCCAGCGTGCGGGAGGCGATAGACGTCTCGGCCGGCGCCGCACCTGCGCTGGCCGACAGCCAGGCCTTCCAGCGGACCGCCGCCGGAGAGCCCGCAGATCGCGTGCTCGACGGATACGTCTCGGCGGCCGGTGTCAACCGTGTGCTGTTGCCGCGGGGCGGTCTGCTCGGGGGCCTTGGAACCTTGCTCTACGAGCCGGCCCTGCAGGGCGTCGCCTTCTCGCTGTCCCCCACGGGCAGCGGAGCTCGAATGCGCGTCCACAGCACGCTCGACACCTCCTTGACCCGGCTTCACCCCGTCACGCCCACGTCGGTTCACCCGACGCTGGCGAGCATCATGCCGACCGGCTCGACGCTGCTATTCGACGTTGCCAACCTGAGCCGCGTAGCCCCCCGGGTCCTCGCGGCGGCGGCCAGCGCGGGGTTCGCCGGCCGCGTCGGTCCGCTGCTGCACCGGCTGGGTGGCGCGCTCGCCGCGGAGGGGGTCAACGTGCCCGCGGTGCTGTCGGTGTTCGGCTCGGAGACGGCGCTCGGGGTGACGCCGCCCGGGCTCTCCGCCTCCCCGGCGCTGGTCCTCGTCACGCGCACCTCGCATCCGGCCAAGGCGATAGCACAGCTGGGCGCGCTCGAGCAACCGCTCGCGCAGCTGTTCGCGGCGCCGTCCACGGGGCCCGGTCAGGCGCCGGTGTTCAACGACGTGACGATCGACGGGGTCCCGGCGCATCAGCTGTCGCTCACCTCCGGCCTGCAGCTCGACTACGCCGTGTTCGATGGTCTGGTCGTGCTCTCGACGGGTCGTGACGGCATCGCCGCGCTGGCCACGCGCAAGGGATCGCTGGCCGACAGCTCCGCGTACAGGAGCATCAGAGCCCAGAGCCCGGACCGGGTGACATCGCTACTCTTTCTCGACTTCAGCCAGCTCCTCAGCCTCGGCGAGCAGACGGGCTTGACGGCGGCTTCGCGCGTGCACGCGCTGCTGCCGGATCTCCAGAGGATCCAGGCCCTGGGTCTGAGCTCGACGAGCGGTGAGGCCGACACGACATCGGAGCTGTCCTTCCAGATCCCATGAGCACGCGTTCTGACAACGAGTACCTGTTCACCTCGGAGTCCGTCACCGAGGGCCATCCCGACAAGATCGCCGACCAGATATCCGACGGCGTGCTCGATGCCGTGATGGCGGACGACCCAGCCGGGCGGGTGGCCTGCGAGACGCTCGTCAACACCGGGCTCGTCGTCGTCTCGGGCGAGATCACGACCGAGACCTATGTCGACATCCAGGAGATCGCGCGCTCGACGATCAAGCGCATCGGATACACCAACGCCGAATATGGCTTCGACTACCACACGTGCGCGGTGATCAACGCGATCGACAAGCAGTCCGCAGACATCGCGCAGGGAGTCGACCACGCGTGGGAGGCGAGAACCGACCCGGGTGACGACGACGAGCTCGACCTCGCCGGAGCCGGCGACCAGGGAATGATGTTCGGCTACGCCACCAATGAGACCGACGAGCTGATGCCGTTGCCGATCTCGCTTGCCCACAAGCTGGCCAAGCGCTTGGCCGACGTGCGCAAGGCCGAGATCATTCCCTACCTGCGCCCGGATGGAAAGACGCAGGTCACGGTCCGCTACGTCGATGGCCGTCCGGTCGAGGTCGAGAAGCTGCTGATCTCGACCCAGCACCGGGACGGCGCCGAGTCGCTGATCAAGGACGACCTCTGGGAGCACGTGATCGAACCCGTCATCCCCGACGAGCTGTACGACGCGCGCAATCTCCACAAGCAGTTCCTGGTCAACCCGACGGGCCGGTTCGTGATCGGGGGCCCGATGGGCGACGCCGGGCTGACCGGCCGGAAGATCATCGTCGACACCTACGGCGGCATGGCCCGCCACGGCGGCGGCGCGTTCTCAGGCAAGGACCCCTCGAAGGTCGACCGCTCAGCCGCTTATGCGGCTCGGTACGTCGCCAAGAACGTGGTTGCGGCCGGCCTCGCCGAGCGTTGCGAGGTGCAGGTCGCCTACGCCATCGGCGTCGCGCACCCCGTGTCGGTGATGGTCGAGACCTTCGGTACCGAGCGGATCGGCCGCAGTCAGATCCTCCAGCTCATCTCCGAGCATTTCGACCTTCGACCCGGGGCGTTTCGCCAGTACCTGCGATTGCACCGGCCGATCTTCCAGAAGACCGCGGCGTACGGCCACTTCGGCCGTGAGGACCACGACTTCACCTGGGAGCGCACCGACAAGGCCGACGCGCTGCGTGCGGCGGCTGGGCTGAGCGAGGCGGTCGAGGCCTAGTAGGAACCGCCGCGGAGCTCGCGGCGCGCCTGCTCGACGGTCCGCGCGAGCCGCTGCGGCTCCTCGACGCCGCGTAGAGCGAAGCCCGCTCCGGGCTCACCGGCGTCGAGCTCGACGCTGCCGACGCGCAGGACCCGCTCCAGCGGCGACTGGCGCGCACGCACGCCCTGAACGTGCTCCAGGCGAATCTCGCGCGTGTCGCGGGCCAGCAGCCCGCTTGTCACACGGAGGCGGTGGGTGGTCAGCGTGTAGCTCGTCCGCCTGAGACCGGCCAGTCCGCGGGCGAGCGTGGCCGCGAAGACGGCGAGGACGATCACGGCGACCCACTCCACCTGCACCTTTCCGTCGATGACCGCGCTGGCCAGCCCCGCCAAGACGCCGGCGATGCCGGCGATCAGAAACCCCCTGACGTAGAACCAGGGGCGAGAGCGCCAGGACGGATGGCCGCGGAAGATGACGTGCTCGTCGCCCGCGCCCGCCACCCGGTCAGATTCCGAGCAGCGAGACGAGCAGCGCGAGTGCCACGAGGGCGAGCGCAAGCAGCGACAGCAGCCCCGCCAGCGGCCCGGGTTCCACGGTGACCGCACCGGAATGCCTGAACAGCGTGAAGGCGGCCACGGCCGGGCTTCCGAGCAGCAGGCACACCCACCCCCAGTCGAGGCGGCCGACCTTGATCGCCGCGAGCGTCCCCAGGGCGCGCGAGCAGCCGTCGAGCACGATGCCGAGGGCGAACAGGAGCTGACCGCCGGCCAGGGCGACGTTGGCCACGCCCAGGTAGACCTCGATCGATACGACGGCGGCGAGGGCGGCTCCGACGAGGAGGCTCGGCGGCTGCAGCGTCGGCGTGTCGGGTCGCGCGCGCGAGCGCGCAACGGCCCCAGCCCACTCCGGCTCCGGGCGTCCACGGGGCCTCGATCCGGCAATGTCGGAGCCGGGCACGCGCGGCGCCCGCGGGCGTCCCGGCGTGACTGCCAGGGTCACAGGCGTCGCAGCCCTCACGCCCGGCCGCGGAACGGCGCGGCGAGCTGCCAGCAGCCTGGCTGCCCGCGCCGCGGCGGCCGCCTGCGAGCTCGTCACCCGGCGCGGGGGCGGAGCGGCCGGCGGTGCCAGCACGGACGAGACGGCCCGGGACACCGGCCGCGACCGAGGTGGCCGCTCGGGCGCCGGGACCGCGGGAGGCCGATCAGGCCTGCGGGTGGCCCCGAGCTCCTCGAGGAGACCGGCGATCCGGGCTGCCTGGCGCTCGGGCTCGCGCGGAAGCTCGGGCGAGCGAAGCTGAAGGAGGCGCATCCCGTGGGCGGGGATCAGCTCCTGGTGGGTCTTGATCGCCTCCGGATCGCGGTCCACGAGGACCACCAGCCGGCTCGCCGGGTAGTAGGCGTCGACCGGCAGCCATTGCTCCCATCTCGAGCCCGGTGAACGCAGCCACGAGAAGAGATGGTCTCGGCGCCCGACCTCGCCCAGGACCCGATCGCACGCGGCAAGCGTGGCCTCCAAGCGCGGCTCGGGCCGCCCGTGCGCATCCCGCGCACCGCGCTGCGGCGGCTCCCCCGGAACGCCTCCTGCGGTCATCCTGAGGGCACTCTACCCTCGCTGGGGCCGATGATCGAGCCCGTGTGCCCCCCTCTGCAGCCGTGATTGCAAGGGTCGAGCCTCTGACGCAGACGCGGGCCGTGCGCGGGCCGTTCGACTACCGCCTTGGCCCGGCGCAGGCGGAGGTCGGGGTCGGGTCTCTGCTCCAGGTGCCCTTCGGCCATCGGCGGACGCTGGGGGTCGTGCTCGAGCTCAGCGAGACCTCCGAGCTCGAGCCGGACCGGCTGGCCGAGCCGCTGGCCGTGCTTCCGGCGGCTCTGCCGGCCGACCTCGTCTCTCTCGCCGCGTGGCTGGCCGAGAACTACTGCTCGACGCTGGCCCGCGCGCTCAGCCTGCTCCTGGCTCCGGGCAGCGCCGCCGGCGTGCGCAGCAGGCAGGTCCTGACTGCGACGGTCACCGAGGCCGGTCGGTCGGCGTCAGCGGCAGGCCGGGGTCTGACCGAGGGTCAGCGGGATGCGCTCTCGCGCCTGGTTCGCGAGGGGGAGGTCCCCGCGGCTGAGCTCGGGACCTCGAGGCTCCGGCGGCTGGAGGCCCGCGGGCTCGTGACGCTGGGCAAGAGCGAGTGCCGGCGGCGTCCGCGCGCGCATCGAGTCGGCGCCGCCGCGGGCGTCCCGCCGTCGCTGACCGACGACCAGCATGCTGCTCTGCGGGAGCTCTTGGTGGCGATGCAGCCGGGCTCGACGGCAGGCGAGCGGCGATACCTCCTCCACGGAGTCACCGGATCCGGCAAGACGGAGGTCTACCTCCGGGCCGTCGAGGCGGCTCTCGCCGCCGGGCGCAGCGCGATCGTGCTCGTCCCGGAGATCGCGCTGACCCCGCAGACTATCGAGCGCTTCGAGGCGCGCTTCGGGGAGACCGTGGCGGTGATGCACTCGGCGCTGGGACAGGGCGAGCGCTTCGACGAGTGGCTGCGCTGCCGGCGCGGCGAGGCGCGGGTGTGCGTGGGTCCTCGCTCGGCCGTGTTCGCACCGCTGGCCGACATCGGGCTGATCGTCGTCGACGAGGAGCACGACAGCTCGTACAAGAACGAGGGCGACCCGCGCTACGACGCCCGCACGGTCGCCCTCCGGCGCGCGCGTGACCACGGAGCGCTGCTGCTGGCCGGCAGTGCCACACCGCGTCCCGAGAGCGCCCTGTCGCTGACGCGTCTGCGGCTAAGGACCCGAGTGGACCGCGGCCCGCTCCCGCAAGTCGAGGTGCTCGACATGCGCGGGCTGCATCACCCGCTGCATCCACAGACGCGTCTTGCTCTGGCCGATCTCAGGCGGGCCCGGGGCAAGGCGATCGTCCTCGTCAACCGTCGCGGATGGTCGAACTTCCTCTCCTGCCGCTCGTGCGGGCATGTGTGGATGTGCCCGAACTGCGAGGTGACGCTCGTGCTTCACCGTGCCGCCGGTGTGACGAGCTGCCACCACTGTGGGCATACCGAGCGAACCCCGAACCGCTGCCCTGCCTGCGCATCGGTGGCCGTAGCCCGGCACGGCGCCGGAACCGAGCAGATGGAGCACGAGTTGCGGGACGCGCTCGGAGACGACGACTTCCCGGTTCTGCGCCTCGACGCCGACGCCCCCGGCCTCGAGGCGCGGGCGCGCGTCCTCGGGGCCTTTCGCGAAGCCGATGGCGGGCTGCTCGTCGGGACTCAAATGGTCGCCAAGGGCCACGACTTTCCCGACGTCGGCCTTGCCGTGGTCCTCGACGCCGACCAGACGCTTCGCTTCCCCGACTTCCGCGCCGAAGAGCGGACATTCGCCCTCTTGACCCAGCTCGCCGGGCGAGCCGGCCGAGCAGGTGCCTCTGGCAAGGTGCTCGTCCAGACGCTCGCGCCCGAAGCACGGTCGATCCAGTTCGCCTCCCATCACGACTCCGACGGCTTCCTGGCCGACGAGCTCGCGCGGCGCGAGGCGCTGTCCTATCCGCCCTACGCCTCGCTGATCCGCCTGGTCTGTGCCGCTCCTGAAGCCGCCCATGCGCAGGATGTGGCCGAGCAGATCCGCGCGCGCGTTCAGGCTCGCGACACGACGCTGCTCGGGCCCGCGCCGCTGTTTCGCCTGCGGGGACGGGCGCGGGTCCAGATCCTCATCAAGACCCGGCAGCGCCGGGCTGCGATCCACGCGGTGGGGCAGGCCGTCGACGAGTTCGCCCGCGAGGCCTCGCGCCGCGGCGTGAGCGTCAGCGTCGACGTGGACCCGCAATGACGGTCTGATCCGCGAGGGCCCCATCTAGACTGGCAGCGTGACCGAGCAGCTGACAGACGACCTCGAGCCCGAGGCGGCGGAGGACGGAGACGAGGAGGAGTTCGAGCCGGTTCTCGATCCCGAAGTCGCCGCGCGGCGCGAGGCGGCCCTGGCTCATGTGCGCAAGTTCGGTGATCCGGTGCTCCGGACCCGCGCTCGCCCGGTGGGGCAGATCGACGACGCGCTCCGATCGGAGATCATGCGCATGGGCGAGCTGATGAACGACGCGCTCGGCGTCGGCCTGGCGGCGACCCAACTCGGCGTGCTGCACCGCGTGCTCGTGTATCGAGTCCAGCAGCAAGCTCCCGTCAACGCCTTGATCAATCCTGAGATCGAGTGGCGCGGCAAGGAAGAGGAGGCGGCCGAGGAGGGATGCCTCAGCCTGCCCGCGGTGCTCGTCGACGTGGAGCGGCCGGTGCACGTGCGGGTCCGCGCCCTGGACGAGCGCGGCGAGCCCGTTGTGGTCGAGGCATCCGGGCTCGAGGCACGGGTCATCCAGCACGAGATGGATCATCTGGACGGCGTGCTGATCCTCGATCGGACATCGCGTGAGCAGCGCAAGGACGCGATGCGGGCGCTGCGGGAAGCGCAGCTCGAGGCCTAGCGCCGCAACCCGCGCGTGCGGACGGTTTTCCTGGGCACCTCCGAGTTCGCCGCGTTCATCCTCGAGCGCCTGGCGGACTCACCTCATCGTCCGGAGCTCGTCGTCACCCGGCCCGACCGCCCGCGCGGCCGGGGTCGCCGGCTGTCGGCGCCGCCGGTCGCCGACGCCGCCAGGAAGCTGGCGATCGCCCTCGACCAGCCAGAGTCCGTCAACGATCCGGCGGCTCGCCGCCGGATCGCCGACGTCGGTCCCGACGCGCTGTGCGTGTGCGCGTTCGGCGCCTTGATCAGGGAGCCGCTTCTCGCCGAGCACCTGATCTTGAACGTCCATCCGTCGCTGCTGCCGCGCTGGCGCGGCGCGGCCCCGATCGAGCGGGCGATCATGGCCGGGGACCCGCACACGGGCGTCTCGATCATGCAGGTCACGGCCGGGCTGGACAGTGGGCCGGTCTGTGCGCAGCGCGACGAGCCGATCGCACCGGATGACAGCTACGGCACGCTGTCGGAGCGCCTGCAGCGGACGGGGGGAGAGCTTCTCGTGCAGGCACTCGGCGAGCGGCCGGCCTTCGTGGAGCAGGACGAGGCGCAGGCGACTTATGCCGAGAAGGTCACGCCCGCCGACCGCGAGCTCGACGGCGCCCGCGACGCCGCCGAGCTCGAGCGGGTCGTGCGAGCCCTGACACCCCACATCGGAGCGCGGACGCGGCTCGAGGACGGATCGTGGCTGGGGGTCTCGCGGGCCCGGGCTGTGAAGGCGGCCGACGTCCCGCCCGGCGCCGTCTCACTCCGAGGCCCGCGGCCGCTGCTGGGGTGCGCCAACGGTGCGCTCGAGCTCCTCATGGTGCAACCGGCCGGCGGCCGTCCGATGAGCGGCGAGGACTTCCTGCGTGGGCACCGCCGGTAGAGCTCGCAGCGCTCGTCGCCCCGGCCGCGGCGGGCCCTCGCGCGCTGCTCCGGCCCGCCAGGCTGCGTTCGTCGTGCTTCGCCGCGTGTTCGAAGAGGGCGCCTACGCCGACCGGGCTCTGCGCGCTGAGGCGGCCGGCCTGACCCCACGCGACCGCGCCCTGGCCATGCAGCTGGCGTACGGCAGCGTCCAGCGGCGCGCCACGCTCGATCACGTGGCCGGCATCCTGGGCTCGCGGCGCGCGGAGCGGCTCGATCCGCCGGTGCTGGCGGCGCTGCGCCTCGGACTGTTCCAGCTCCTGTTCCTCGACGGCGTGCCCGAGCACGCGGCCGTCAACGAGAGCGTGGAGCTGGCCGCACAAGCCGGACGCGCGGCGTCGGGCTACGTCAACGCCGTGCTCCGGCGTGCCGCGCGCGAGGGCTCGGCGCTCATCCAAGGGATCGACGAGCGAGATCCTGGCGGCGCGGCGCTGCGGCATTCCCTGCCCACCTGGCTGACCGAGCGCTGGTTCTCGGAGCTGGGCGCAGACGAGGCCGTGGCGCTGATGCGCGCCTGCAATGAGCCTGCCGAAGCCGCCCTGCGGGTCAACGAGCTCATCACTAGCCCGGCCGAGGTGATTTCGCGCCTGCCCGTGGAGTCCCACGCCGCTCCGGGTCTGCCTGAGGGTCTTGTTCTCGGTGGCCCGTTCGATGCGCACGGCTCCGCGCTGTTCGAGGCCGGGGCGATCACGCCGCAGTCGCGGGGGTCCATGCTCGTGGGCCGCATGCTGGCGCCGCGCGCCCGCGAGCGGGTGCTCGACCTGTGCGCCGCTCCCGGAGCCAAGACGACGCATCTCGCCGCGTTGATGGCAGACGAGGGCACGCTTGTGGCCGTCGAGCGCCATCCGGGCCGGGCCGAAGCGCTCCGGCACACCTGTGCCCGCATGCGCGCCACGATCGCCGAGGTCAGCGTCGCCGACGCCGCCTCGCTGCAGGTGGAGGAGCCATTCGACCGGGTCTTGGTCGATCCGCCGTGCAGCGGCCTCGGCACGCTCCAGGCCCGGCCGGACATCCGCTGGCGGGCCAGTCCGGCGTCGGTGCACGAGCTGTCCGGCCTGCAGGGGGAGATCCTGGATGCCGCGGCCGCCGCCGCAGCCAGCGGCGGAACCGTCGTGTACTCGGTCTGCACGATCTCTCAGCCCGAGGGCACGGGAGTGATCGGCCGCTTTCTGGCCGGTCATCCGCAGTTCCGGCTCGCCGAAGAGCGTCAGCTGCTTCCCCATCGCGACGGGACGGACGGCTTCTATATCGCCCGACTGGTCCGAGACGGCTGAAAACCGCCCAGGATTGGGGTCGGAGGCGGCCGTTAACCTACGGACGAGGTGACGGAACCCCCTATCAAGCTCGGTCCCGAGTGTCCAGGATGCGGCGAGCCGTGGCTGCGTCCAACGGCGGTGGCGGGCCGCTACCGCTGCGTCTACTGCCTGCAGCGCTACGAGCTGGTCTCCGTGTGCCCGAACTGCGGCGAGCACTCGACCATCGTGCGGATGTCGAGCACGGCGATCGTGGCGTGCAACCACTGCCAGGGCAGCATGTTGAGGGCCGTCTAGGCCCATGGCCGAGGAGCCCCAAGCGCCTGCCGTTCTGAGCGAGCTCAGGGTCGCACCGTCGATCCTGTCGGCTGATTTCGCGCGGCTGGGCTCGCAGGTGGAGGAGGTGCTCGCCGCCGGCGCGCGCGTGATCCACGTCGACGTGATGGACGGGCACTTCGTTCCGCCCATCACCTTCGGTGCCATCGTCGTGGGGGCGATCGCCGACACCGTTCACGCCGTAGGAGCAGTCGTCGATGTGCACCTGATGATCGAGCGCCCGGAGCGCCACGTGGAGGAGTTCGCCCGCGCCGGCGCCGACAACATCACCGTCCACGCCGAAGCCACGCCACATCTCCACTACGCCCTGGCGGCGGTGCGCGACGCGGGCTGTACCGCCGGCGCAGCGCTGTGTCCGGCCACTCCCGCCGGCCGGTTGGCCGAGGTGGCCGAGGAGACGCTCGACCTCGCCCTGTGCATGAGCGTCGATCCGGGCTGGAGCGCCCAGGCGTTCATCCCGAACTCGATCGGCAAGCTCGAGCGGATGCGCGGTGCCCTTCCCGACCGTGTGGCTCTGGAGGTCGACGGGGGGATCCACCAGGCCACCGCGGGCAACGTCGCGCGCGCAGGGGCGAACCTCCTGGTCACCGGCTCAGCGGTCTTCGGCTCGGACGATCCCGCGGCGGCGTACCGCGAAATCGTGGAGGCCGCGGGCGCTCGGTGAGGTGATCCCGCAGCTCGATTCGGGCCCGCCAGGTTTTGGATAAGGTGCCGGGCATGAGGAGGCGCTTCGTCCTGGGCTGCACCCTCGCCGTGCTCGCATTGAGCGGCTGTGGGGGTTCTTCCGGCGTCACGCCGGCGGCATACGTCAAGTCGATCTGCTCGGCCATCGGGCCCTTCGAGAAGACCGTTCAATCGCGCAGCAGCGCTCTGAACCTCTCTTCGATCAAGAATCCGGCGCAGGGAAAGACGGCGCTGCACACCTTTCTCACCGCCGTAGCCGGCGACACCGAGACGACGATCTCGCAGCTCAAGGCGGCGGGAACACCGAAGGTGACCAACGGCAACGCGATCCAGAACGGCATCGTGAGCGCCTTCACGCAGCTCAGGGGCGCGCTTTTGGACGCCGCCACCAAGGCAAGCTCGCTGCCCACGAGCAGCCCGAAGGCGTTCAAGACAGCGGCCGACGCGCTCGGCACGAGCGTGCGCACCTCGATGAGCAGCATCGGGTCGGGTCTCAGCGGGCTGCGCAATCCGGCCCTCGAGAAGGCGGCCGCGAGCGAGCCCAGCTGCAAGGCGCTGGCCGGCGGTTGATCAGCCGGCCGCCGTGAGGGGCGGCGCAGCCGGTCGCTCCGGGGCAGGGCCGAGCCGGTAGACGACCCACAGCAACGCGAACAGGATCAGCGCGGCAACGCAGTATCCGACCTCGACCCGGACCACCGGGTCCGAGATCGTCGGCGCGGCCACGAAGACCACGAACAGGGCCGCCGCCATCAACCACGCGATCGAGGCCAGCCCGGCGCGCCGCCGCGCCAGCGCGGCCTGGTTGAGCGTTCCGGAGGCGAGGTGAAGGCCCATCCCGATGGCCACGACGGCCAGCCCGAGGCGTCCATAGTGGAAGCCCTTGTTGCCGAGCAGGGCGGTCATGACGAACGGTCCGACGGCCAGCAGCCCGATCGCGACCGCGCCGGCGAAGGCGGCGATGACGCGGATCGTGAGGCGGATCGCGCGGTGAAACTCGACGCTGCTCTCCCGGGCTTCGAGGCCGGCGAGGTGGGGGAGGATCGAAGTCTGGATGGCCTGGAAGAGCTGAAGCGGCGCCCGCACGATCAGCAGCACGTTGAACACGAACCCGGCCAGCGCGTGGCCGTGGCTGCCGTTGACGATCAGCACGGCCGCGTTCATAAGAGTCTGCTCGGCGAGCATGATCCCGACCACGGCCACCGCGAACTGCGTTCCGTGGCTGAGCGACAGATCGAGCGAGGCCTCCTCGACGCCGGCGTGGGCCGGCCCCTCGCGCGCGGCGTCGGCCACCTCGACCGCGGCCGGAGCCGGGTGCTTGACGCGCGAGAAGGCGAACGGAATCACCGCCAGGGAGACGAACGGCGCGACCGCCATGCCCAGCCCGACGGCGCCCTGACCCGAGGCGATTCCCACGGCGACGGCGAACGCGAACAGAAAGCGCGAGGTCGACTCGAGGAACACGAGAGCTCCGTACAGCGCGAAGCGCTGATGACCGGCGAGCCAACCGCGCGCGAAGTAGCTGGCCGCGTAGGCCATCACACCGATCACCAGAATCCAGTACAGCTCGCTCGAACCGTCGAACAGGCTGCGCTCGATTCGATCTCGCAACAGCAGGGCCATGGCCAGGAACAGCAGCGCGAAGCTCAGCTGGATGACCGCAGGCACCCGCAACGCGTGGCCGTGCAGGCCGCGGGCCCGGCGGTCGGCGATCGTGCGCGAGAGCAGCTGCTCGATCGGCCGGTAGATCACCGAGAGGATCACGAACATCACCGCCCAGCACAGCGATACGCGGCCGTAGGCCTGCTTGCTCAGTACGTGGCTGGCGGTCGCCAGGTAGGCGAACGTGAAGATCCCGGTGGAGGCGATCCCGATCGTGAGCACGCGGGCACCGGAGGCATACGAGCCGTCGCCCCGCGCCCTGCCCGCGCCCTCGCCAGACCCAGGCGGCTCGGCGCGAACGCGGCCGCGGAGCGTCTGCATGGGGCGGGCCATCAGCCGACGGCGACCAGCACCATCGTCCACGGGAAGGGCGACCTGACTTCGATCACCTTGCCGTAGCGCCCCAGCAGCCGCACGAAGGCCCGCTTCGAGAAGTGGTTGACATGTCCCGGCGTGTTACCCAGATCAGGGACGTAGGCCCCGCGGGCGACGTTGAGAGCGCGCCAGAGCGGCTCGCGCGGGACCGAGACCAGCAGGTGGCGCCGTGCCACCCTGGCCATCTCGGCCACGGTCTGCTCGGGCTCGGGTACGTGCTCGAGCACCTCGATCGCCGCCGCCAGGTCGAACTCATCGCGTGCAAAGGGAAGCTCTTCGGCGGTCGTCACGCGAAACTCGAGGTTGTCGCGCGTCCGTCCCGCCCACTGGCTCCGCAGCTTCGGATCGTCGAGGTCGAGACCGACGACCCGCCCGTCCTGCAGCTGCTCGGCCCAGCGCTCGGTCAGCACCCCCTCCCCGCAGCCGACGTCGAGAACGGATCCTGGTGCCGCACGGTCGAACAGCTCCCGTAGCGCCGTCTCGAAGGACGCCATGAGCCGGCGCACGACGGGATTGGTGGACCCGTATTTGTCGTAGGTATTGCCGGTTGGGACGCCGGGTTCGCACGTACCCGGAGGGCCGGCCGTGCCGGTCATACCTCCAGGGCCTCGCGATCCCCACCCTGCGCAGTCGGGCTCCCCGGATCGACCGATGCCGGCGGGCGGGGAGCACCAGGCTCGTAGTGCGACGGCTCGACGCCGAGTTGGAGCTCGATTCGCCGCACCCGCTCGAAGGTCCGCTGGGAAATCGTGCGCTGAGCGTCGAGAAGGTCGCCGATCACCCCCAACGATGCGAGCAGCATCGCGCCGAAGAACAGCACCGCGCCCAGGATCAGCGACTGGATGTGCCCCGCCTTGCCGCTATGGGCGATGAACAGGACCAGGAAGCGGATGAACAGCGCAAGCGCCGGCAGCCCCAGCACAACGGCTCCCGTCCAGAACAGCTTGAGCGGCTCGTATTGCGCCCAGACTCGGAAGATGGACAGCGCGTTGCGCCGCACGTACGCGCCCATCGAGGGGAACAGCCGGGACTCGCGCGTCCTGGGGTTGGTGCGGATCGGGACGTGGTCGACCGCGACCAGTAGCTTGCCTGCCTGGATGATCGTCTCCAGCGTGTAGGTGAACTGCGAGACCGCCTGGACCTGGAGCGCGGCTTCGCGGTTATAGGCGCGAAAGCCCGAGGTGGTGTCGGGGATCTTCGTCGAGGAGGCCTGCCGCACGACCCACGAGCCGAGCCGCTGCAGCAGCTTCTTCATGGGGGAGAAGTGGGCGATTGTGTCCACCTGCCGGTCCCCCACGACCATGTCGGCATCGCCGCGCAGGATTGGCTCGACCAGCTTCGGGATGTCGCCCCCGTCGTACTGGTTGTCCGCATCGGTGTTCACGATCACGTCGGCGCCGAGCTTGAGCCCGGCGTCGAGGCCGGTCTGGAACGCGGCCGCGAGCCCCTTGTTGTTGGTGAGCCGGACGACGTGGTCGACCCCGTGCTCGCGCGCGATCTCGACGGTCCGGTCCGTGGAGCCGTCGTCGATGACCAGCCATTCGACGGTCTCGAAGCCGGGTACCTGGCGAGGCAGGCGGCTGAGCGTCAGCGGCAGCTGTCCTTCCTCGTTGAAACAGGGAATCTGAATGATCAGCTTCATCGTCGGAGGCGCCTGAATCGCCAGGGCGAACGGTACCGCGGCCGGCCGCACGCCGATCGGGACCGTCGCTCCGGGCGAGGAGCGCCACGCGTTGCCGGGCCGCAATACTGGGGGCGGTGCGAATCCAGGCGGCCACGCTCACCCCACCGGCAGTCCGGCCCGTTCCCGCGCCGTCCCCCTCGCCCGAAGCGGCGGAGCCCTCGCGGTGGCAGTGGCTGAGCTCGGTGCCGCTGCACCGGGTGGCCCTTGCCGGGCTGCTCGGGGTGGCGTTCCTGCTGCGGCTGTGGGGGATCAAGCAGGGGCTTCCCTATAGCTACAACGTCGACGAGGCCACGCACTTCGTCCCACGGGCGCTGGCGTTCTTCTCGCACGACCTCAATCCGCACTACTTCCTCAACCCGCCTGCCTATTCCTACCTGCTGCACGTCGTGTTCGAGCTGTGGTTCGGGAGCGCCGACGCGGTCACCCGCACCTACAGCACCGACCCGACCACGGTCTTCGTGGTGGCCCGCGTCGTGGCCGCGGTGCTGGGGACGATCGCGGTGTGGCTCACCTACCTGACCGGAGCGCGGCTGTTCGGCACCGCCGCGGGGCTCTTGGCTGCGGCCATCCTGAGCGTTGCCTTCCTGCCCGTCTTCTACAGCCATCTGGCGCTCAACGACGTGCCCACGCTGGCGCCCGTCGCGCTGTCGCTGTACGGAAGCGCCGGGGTCATGCGGCGCGGCCGGCGGCGCGACTATGCGATCGCCGGAATCGGCTTGGGCCTGGCAGCGGCCACCAAGTACACGGGCGGGATAACGCTTCTGTGTCTGCTCGGCGCGGTCGCCTCGGATGCCGCCGGGGGCGCTCTGCCTGTGGCCGCGCGCAGGTGCGCGCTCGCTCTCGGTCTGGCCCTGGCCTCGTTTCTCATCGCCAACCCGTACTCGCTGCTCGATCCTTCCTCGTTCGCCTCCGGGGTCTCCTCGCAGGCTTCGCTGGCCGCCGGGCAGGATCCCGTCAAGCTCGGGACTCGGCCCGGCAGCGGCATCACCTATTACCTCTGGACGTTCACGTGGGGCCTGGGGTGGGGGCCGGCGCTGGCGGCGATCGCCGGCGCGCTGCTGGCGGTGATGCGCCGGCGGGCCGGGCTCGTGCTCATGCTCGTGCCCGCGCCGATCGCCTTCGTCATCTTCATGGGAGACCAGCAGCGCTTCTTCGGGCGGTGGCTGCTTCCGATCTTCCCCCTCGTCGCCCTCCTGGCCGCCTACGCCGCAGTCGAGCTCGTGCGCTGGACGCAGCGGCGAGCCGGCGTTCCCGGGCTCGTCGCCTGGGGTGGCGTCGCCGTCCTGCTGCTGGCGCAGGGCGCGGTCAGCGTCCTGCACAACGATGCCGTGCTCTCACGCCCGGACACCCGCAGCCTCACTCGCGCCTGGATGGTGAGCCACGTTCCCGCCGGCGCCAAGATCGTGATCGAGCCCCTGGTGCCCGACGACTGGGCCGCCGACGTCGGGCGGCCGCTGCCGGTAACTCCGACCGGTGAGCGCTGGATGCGCTTCCCCACCTGGCTCACCAACCTCGACGAGAACGGCAACCCCCTGCCGGCTGGCGAGCGCCGCTACGTGCTCATCGATCAGTACGAGCGGACGCTGCGCCCGGCGCTGCTCGACGACTACACCGCCGCCGGATACTGCTGGATCGTGCTCGGGTCGCTGCAGGCCGGACGTGCCTTCGCCCAGCCTGGGGCGGCTCCCGCCGCGGTGCAGTACTACGCCCAGCTGGCCGAGCGCTCGCAGCTGCTCTACCACGTGAGCCCCTTCTCGGCGGGAGCGCATCCGGTGCCGTTCAGCTTCGACTGGTCGATCGACTACTACCCCCGGCAGTTCCATCTGCCGGGACCGGAGATGAGCGTCTACCGCCTGTCCGGCGGACGCTGCGGCACCTGGGGTCAGTCCGAGCTGTCCGCCTATCCTTGATCCTCAGATGCCCTTGGATACAGAGGCCGACCAGCGCCACCTGGCGCGGGCGATCGAGCTCGCCGAACGCGGACGCGGGCGGGTCAGCCCCAACCCGCTCGTAGGTGCGGTGATCGGCCGTGATGGTGAGGTCATCGCGGAGGGTTTCCATCGGGCCGTGGGCTCGCCCCACGCCGAGGTGGAGGCGATCCGGGCGGCCGCCGACCGCGACCTCTCCGACGCGACCTTGTACGTGTCACTGGAGCCCTGCGCGCACCATGGGCGCACGCCGCCGTGCACCGATGCGATCCGCGCCGCCGGGATCGGACGGGTCGTGGTGGCCTCGGATGATCCGAGCGAGCACGCCGCCGGCCGCGGCCTGGGCATCCTGCGCGACGACGGCGTCGAGGTCATCGTCGCCGGCGGCGACCTCGCCGCTCGCGCGCGGTTGCTGAACCAGCCGTTTCGCAAGCGCGCCCGGACGGGGCGCCCGTGGGTGATGTTCAAGTCGGCCATGACGCTCGACGGCAAGGTGGCGACCCACAGCGGGGACTCGAAGTGGATCTCGTGCGAGGCGAGCCGGAGACTGGCACACCGCTGGCGCGCCGAATGCGACGGGGTGGCGGTCGGAATCGGCACCGCCCTTGCCGATGACCCGCAGCTCACGGCGCGTGTGGAGGGCGTCGAGCGCCAGCCGCGCCGGATCGTGTTCGATTCGCTGGCCCGGCTCGGCCTCGGGTCGAAGCTCGTCCGTGACGCCGCCCGCGTGCCCCTGACCGTGGTCGTCTCGCGCGCGGCGCCACGCACCGCCACCGACGCCCTGGAGACGCACGGGGTGCAGGTGATCGTGGCCACGGGCGAGAACGAGCCCGCGCGGGTCCGCTCCGCTCTCGAGCAGCTGGGTGACGGCGACGTGGGCTCGATCCTCCTCGAAGGCGGTCCGCACCTGGCCGGAGCGTTCCTCGATGCCGGCGAGGTCGACGAGGTCCGGCTGTTCCTCGCGCCGATCATCCTTGGCGGCCGCACGGCGCGCGACCCGCTGGAGGGAGAAGGAGTGGAGGTCATAGCCGACGCCGCCCGGGCGTTGACCCTGAAATGCGAGCGCGTGGGGGAGGACCTGCTGGTCTCCGCGCGGATGAAGGAATGGTGAGTGTTCACCGGCCTCGTGCAGGACGTCGGACGGGTTGCTGACGCGGCGCGATCGGGCGACGGCGTGCGGCTCTCGGTGCAGACGATGCTGGCCCGCGAGCTCACGGCCGGCGACTCGATCGCGGTCAACGGCGTCTGCCTGACCGCGACCGAAGTCGGTCAGGAGGCGTTCGCGGCCGATGTGATGAACGAGACGCTGGCCCGCACCTCGCTCGCCGCCGCCGCCCCCGGCACGGCGGTGAACCTCGAGCTGCCGTTGCGTGCGAGCGACCGACTCGGCGGGCACGTCGTGCAGGGACACGTGGATGGCCTGGGCACCGTGATCGACGTCCGTCCGGACGGATTCTCGCGGCGCCTCGAGATCCAGGCCACGCCCCAGCTGCTGCGCTACGTGGTCGAGAAGGGCTCGATCGCAGTCGACGGCATCTCGCTCACCGTGGCTGAGCTCGGGGACGCATCGTTTACCGTGTCCCTGATCCCCGAGACGCTCGAGCGGACCAATCTGGCGGCTGCCGAGCCGGGCCGAACCGTGAACCTGGAGGTTGACGTGCTCGCCAAGTACGTGGAAAGGCTGACCTCGCGATGACCGCGACCCAGGCGTCGTTCGCCACCGTCGAGGAGGCGCTGGAGGACATCTCGGCGGGCAAGATGGTTGTCGTCGTCGACGACGAGGACCGCGAGAACGAGGGGGATCTCGTGATGGCCGCGCAGTTCGTGACCCCTGACGCGATCAACTTCATGACGCGCCAGGCCGGTGGCTGGATCTGCCTGGCTATGACCTCCGAGCGCTGCGACGAGCTGGGGCTGGAGCTGATGACGCTCAAGAACGAGAGCGCGCATCAGACGCCGTTCACCGTCACGGTCGAGGCACGCGAGGGGGTCACGACCGGGATCAGCGTCCATGACCAGGCCCACACGATGCAGGTCGCGATCGATCCCACCAAGGGGCCCGACGACATCGTCAAGCCGGGTCATGTCCGTCCGCTCAAGGCCAAGCCGGGAGGCGTGCTCGAGCGTACTGGCCACACCGAGGCATCGGTGGACATGGCCCGGCTGGCCGGACTGAATCCCGCGGGTGTGATCTGCGAGATCCAGAACGAGGACGGCTCGATGGCCCGCGGCGAGGACCTCGCCGTGTACTGCTTCAAGCACGGGCTGCGGATGATCACGATCGCCGATCTGATCGCTTACCGGCGGCGAACCGAGAAGCTCGTCGAGCGCGTCGTCTCCACCGGGTTGCCGACCGCGTTCGGCGACTTCGTCGCGATCGGCTATCGCTCGCTCGTCGACAACAAGCACCATGTGGCGCTGGTCAAGGGCGAGGTGGCGGGGGTCGAGGACGTACTCGTGCGCGTGCACTCGGAGTGCCTGACCGGCGACGTCTTTCACTCGCTGCGCTGCGACTGCGGCGAGCAGCTCGAGTCAGCGCTGTCGATGATCGATCGGGCCGGCCGGGGGGTCCTGCTGTACCTGAGCCAGGAGGGCCGCGGCATCGGCCTGCTCAACAAGCTTCGGGCCTACAGGCTCCAGGAGGAAGGGCTCGACACCGTCGACGCAAACCTGCGCCTGGGTCTGCCGGCCGACCTGCGCGACTACGGGATCGGCGCGCAGATCCTGGTCGACCTCGGCCTCAGCTCGATCAAGCTGCTGACGAACAATCCGAAGAAGATCTCGGGTTTGGCCGGCTATGGACTGTCGGTCACCGACCAGATTCCGATCGAGCATGTTCCCAACCCCCACAACGAGGCCTATCTGCGCGCCAAGCGCGAGAAGCTCGGCCACACGCTGCATCACCAGGGGCTTGCCCTCGACGAGGAGATGATCCACTCCGAGCAGCTCGACGAGGCTCGTGGCCGGCGCTCGGAAGACGTCAGCCTGCAGGACCAGCGGCGCGCCGGCGATGGGTGACGCTGAGCCGCGGGCGGCGCTCTGCGTCGCGCGGTTCTACGAGGAGCTGGCCGACAAGCTCGAGACCGGAGCCCGGACGGCGCTCTCCGCGGCCGGCGTCTCCGCCGTCGACCGCTTCGAGGTGCCCGGCGCGTTCGAGCTGCCGCTGGTGGCCAAGTATGCCGCGCTCTCAGGCCGTTACGCGCTCGTCGTGTGCCTCGGAGCGGTGATCCGCGGGGAGACCGATCACTACGACTACGTGTGCGGCGAGGCGGCGCGAGGCATCCAGCAGGTGCAGCTCGAGACGGGCGTGCCCTGCGGCTTCGGCCTGCTCACAGTGGATGACATGGCGCAGGCGTGCGAGCGCGTCAGCGGGGGGTCCAAGCGCGACACCGGGCAGCACGCGGCAGAGGCGGCGCTGGCCTCGCTGGCCGTCAAGCGCTCGCTTGCCGGGAGCGAAACGACCTAGTCGCCGTGCGCGCCCTTGGGCTTGCCCGAGGCGTCCTTGAACCTCCCGAACGCGTGCCCGGGAGGCTGCGGCGCCGTGGGCGCAGGCGCGGTTGCGCCGGCCGCAGTGGGCGAAGCTTGCCCGGCGGCCCGCAGCGCAGCGTCCAGCTCCTGGCGCACCACGCCGGTCTGGTTGGGAATCTGCATTCTGCGCCAGAGCACGGGGATAGCGGCCTTGGGGTCGCCGCCCAGGCGCAATGAGCGGCCGAGGTCGAACAGCGCGTAGGCATACGTGAGGCTGCCGGGAGCAGCACTGCTCACGGCCTGGCGCAGAACCACGATCGCGGCCGGGTAGTCGCCGGCGAGCAGCAGCGCGTGGCCGCGCGCCTGCAGCGCGGCGGGTCCGGCGGCGGCGCCGGTGCTGGGCGCGAGGCTCGCTCCGGTCGTGTCCGTGCTCCCCGAGATCGCGGCTGGGTGCGGAGCGGCCTGGTGCCGCGGCCCGGAGGGCCGGCCGCGCGCCGCCTTGGCGGCGTTCGCCGCAGCGGTCCGGTGCGACGTGGTCGGGCTGTGCCCGGCCGAGGCCAGCGCGACGGCGATGCCGGCCGTCACAGCCACGAGGGCGAGCAGCGCCGCGCGGCGCGGTACGCGGTGATGGCGCCGAGGCGGGGCGTAGGGCGGCAGGAAGCGCGGCGGTTCTGCTGCCTGCGCCGCGGGCGGCTCCGCCGCGGACGGGACCTGGGCCGCCAGCGACCCGGCCGCGACCGCGGACGCCGGCTTCACGGCCGTCACGGGCGTGGCAGCCCGTCGGCCGCGGCGCCGCGGCGCCCCGACGACGAGCGCGCGCTCGAGTCGGGTGGCCAGCTCGCAGCAGCTGCTCCAGCGTTCCTCCGGCGCCTTGGCCATGCCGCGCGCGAGGACGGCGTCGACGGCGCCCGGAAGGCTGGGGTTCTGGACGCTCGGACGGGGCGGCTCGAGGTCGAGGTGGGCGCGCGCCTGGGCCGCGAAGTGGTCGGCCGCGAAGGGACGCTGGCCAACCAAGAGCTCGTAGGCCACGACGGCCAGCGCATAACGATCGCTGGCTTCCGTGGCCGCGCACCCCCGCACACGCTCCGGCGCAAGGTAGGCCGCGGTGCCGAGCATCTCGCCGCTCCCCGTGATCGTCTCCTCGTCGCCCAGCCGGGCGATCCCGAAGTCGCCCACGTACAGGGCGCGATCACGGTCGAGAAGGAAATTCGGCGGCTTGACGTCGCGGTGGATCACGCCCCGCCCGTGTGCATGATCGAGCGCCGCCGCGGCCTGCTGCAGCCAGCGGGTGGCCTGGCGCCGGCTGACGGCGCGCAGCCTCACAGCGTCGGCCACCGTGCCGCCGGCCAGACACTCCATGACGATGAAGGGGCGCCCCGGGGCGTCAGCGTCGCCTTCCGCCTCGCCCACGTCGTAGATCGTCACGACGTGCGGGTGGCTCGAGAGGTGCGCCGCGGTCCGCGCCTCGCGCTGGAACCGGCGCACGGCCACCGGGTCGTGCGCGAAGGGGTCGGAGAGAACCTTGATCGCCACCCGCCGGCCGAGCGTGCGGTCCTGCGCGCACCACACCGACGCCATGCCCCCGCTGGCGATCCGCCGTAGGACCTCATAGCGCTCCGGTAGGCGCACATTCCCGAGCACGCGGGAGCCACGCTCGGCGGTCCTAGCCATCGAGGAACTCCCTACCCACCCCGCGGGATCTGAAGCAATCGGCGTCGGGGCGCCGGCTCAGCCCACGGTTCGGTGTAGGGCGCTGAGGCTATACTCGCCCGCCATGCCCAAGGTCTGCCACGTCTGCGCGAAGGGGCCGTCGTTCGGCCACAGCCGCAGCCATTCGATGGTCGCCACCAAGCGGCGGTTCGAGCCGAACCTCCAGCGCGTGCGCATCGATGACCGCGGCACGCCGCGCCGGGTCTACGTGTGCACGCGGTGCCTGAAGGCGGGAAAGGTCGTCAAAGCCCGCTAGTGGTCCGGGCGGCGACGAGCGGGCCCGCGGCGCACCGCTAACCCGGTGTCCGACCCCAGCATCGTTCGCTTCCGCGCCGTCGTGGAAGCGGGATTGGCGGCCCTCGAGGCCCGCCGCGAGGAGGTCAACGACCTCAACGTCTTCCCGGTCGCCGACGGCGACACGGGCGACAACATGGTCCTCACGCTGCGCGCCGTGCTGCAGGAGCTCGACCGGCTGAGCAGCGCGTCCGAGGAGCGCACCATCGACGACATCGGCCGCGACGAGATCGTCGGCTCCGTCGCCCGGGCCGCTCTGCTGGGCGCCCGGGGGAACTCCGGGGTGATCCTCTCCCAGTTGATCCGCGGAGCCGCGGAGGAGTTGGCCAGCCGGCCGGGAGAGCTCGTCGATCCCGTGCTCATCGGCGCCGCCCTGGCGCGCGCGGCCGACCAGGCCTACGGCTCCGTGCGCGAGCCGGCCGAGGGAACGATCCTCACTGTCGTCCGCGAGATGGCGCATCGCGTCGCCAGCGAGCTGGCGCACATGCCCGACGCGCGCCTGGGCGAGGGCGCGGGCGACGACACGCAGAACGCGGTCATCGCAGAGGTGATCGAGCGTGCGCTGGAGGCGGGCGAGACCTCGGTCAAGCGCGGCCCCGAGCTGCTCCCGGTGCTCCGAGAGGCGGGCGTGGTCGACGCCGGCGGGTACGCCCTCACCGTCCTGCTGGCCGGGATCGTCGGCGCCCTGCGCGGGAGTGCCCCGCCGCCCCTCGAGCACCACGCGGCGGCGCGGATCACGCATCCACAGCATTCGTCGAGCACTTATCGCTACTGCACGAACTTCGCCGTCAGCGGAACGAGCCTCGAAGCCCGCCGCTTCGTCGACGACCTCGAGCAGCTCGGGGACTCCGTCCTCGTCGTCGGCGACCAGGCGACGCTCAAGGTTCACCTCCACACCGATGACCCCAACGCAGCCACCGCGGTGTTCGCCGACGCCGGGACCGTCTCGCACCTGGATGTCGCCGACATGCGCGAGCAGGTGCGCCGCCGCGACGACAGGCTCGCCCCGGCGCGGGAGCACGTCTGCGGCGCGCTGGCCGTGGTCAGCGGTGACGGCATGTGCTCCCTGTTCGAGGGACTCGGCGTGCGCGCGCTCGACGGCGGCCCCACTCTGAATCCCTCCACCTACGACATCCTGGCGGCGATCCATGCCATCGCCGCGGAGGAGGTGGTGGTGCTTCCCAACAGCGCGAACGTCGTGATGGCCGCCGAGCGCGCCGCCGAGCTCTCGGAGAAGACGGTTCACGTCGTCGGGTCGCGCTCGCAGCAGGCAGGCCTGGCGGCCGCGGTCAGCCTCGATCCCGCACGCAGCGCCGGCGAGAACGCAGCCGCCATGGCCCACACGCTCGAGCGCGTGCGCACCGGAGCGGTTGCCCCCGCGGCCCGCGACGATGCCCAGGGCCGGTTCCGCGAGGGAGATGCCGTCGGCTTCGTCGACGAGCGGATCGTGGCCTGGGGAAAGCCACGCGAAACACTCCGAGACGTGCTCGAGCAGCTGGCCGAGAACGCCGAGCTGATCACCTGTCTGCGCGGCGCCGAGGCGCCGCTCGACGACGACACGGTGCAGGCCCTGGCCGCCGGCGAGGTCGAGTTCGAGCTCTCCGACGGCGGTCAGCAGAGCTATTGGTGGCTGCTCTCGGCTGAGTGAGCTCGCCGTTCCGCCCGCCACGCGGGTCATGATCCCGCGCGATCGGATGGCTGCCACCGCCTTTGCCTCCTCCCGTCCGCTGCAGGTGGATGAGCTGCAGGACGCGCCGATTCGCTACCCGCGGCCCTCGGCGCTCGAGGCCTCGCTGAGCATCGAGGGCGCCAAGGCGCGCCACGCGGCGGAGACGCTCGGCCTGCGCACGGTGGGCGAGCTTCTCGAGCACCTTCCGCGGGACCGGCGGGAGGCTCGGGCGGTCTCCCAGCTGGTGGCGGGCGACAGCGCGACCGTAGTGGTCGAGGTCCGCAGCATCGCCTCGCGATCGGTCAGGCGTCGCGGTATGCGGCCCCTGGTCGAGGCCACGGTCGGCGACGAGACGGGCGTGATGAAGGCCACGTTCTTCAATCAGCCATGGCTGGTGCAGAGGTATCCGCCCGGCACGCGCCTGGTCCTGCACGGGAAGTTCGAGTCCCGCAACCGGTTTCGCGTTCAGGGGCATGCGCACACGAACGAGAGCGGCGCCGCCGCGGACGCCGTGGCCCATTACCCGGCCGCGGAAGGACTCTCCTCGACCCAGATCCTCGCGCTCGTGCGCGCACACGCTGACTCGCTGCACGACGTCGCCGAGCCGCTGCCCGGCGGGCTTCGGCGCAGAGAGCGGCTGCCGGACCGGCCGGCGGCTCTGGCCGCGGCCCACTTCCCGCAGGAGCACGACGACCCGGATGTCGCCCGCAGGCGGGTCGCTTTCGACGAGCTGTTGCTGACCCAGCTGGCGCTGCTGCGCCGCCGCCGCCTGCGGCGGGAGCAGAGCAGCGCACCGGTCCTGGACGGTGAGCGTGAACTGACGGCGCGCTGGCTGCAGCAGCTGCTCCCCTTCCCACTCACGGGCGATCAGCAGGCGGCCCTGACGGCGATCGACGAGGACCTGTCCCAGCCCTGGCCGATGCAGCGCCTCTTGATGGGCGAGGTCGGCTCCGGCAAGACGGTCGTCGCGCTGTACGCGTTGCTGCGCGCGGTCGAACAGGGCTTTCAAGCCGCACTCATGGCTCCCACCGAGACGCTGGCCGAGCAGCACTTCGCGACCGTCCAGGCGCTGCTGCCGGGCGAGCTGGTTCCCGTGGGCCTGCTCACGGGGTCCACGCCGGCCCGCCGCCGCGCCGACCTCCTTTCGAAGCTTTCCAGCGGCGAGCTGGCGATCGCCGTCGGCACCCATGCGCTGATCGAGAAAGCGGTGCACTTCTCCCGGCTCGCCGTGGCCGTGGTCGACGAGCAGCATCGCTTCGGCGTGCGTCAACGCGCCGCTCTGGATGCCAAGGCGCTCGCCGAGCACAGCCCGCACACTCTGCACATGACGGCCACGCCGATTCCGCGGACGCTCGCGCTGGCCGGCTACGGCGACCTCGACGTCACCGTGCTGCGCGAGCTGCCGCGTGGGCGCCAGCCGATCCAGACCCACGTGTGCTCGACCGAGCGCGAGCGAGCCCGCGCCTATGACCGCATCCGCGAGGAGCTGCGCGCCGGCCGGCAGGCCTTCATCGTCTGCCCGCTGGTGGAGGAATCCGAGGCGCTGCAGGCCCGCGCGGCGAGCGCCGAGTTCGAGCGCCTGCGGCGCAGCGAGCTGCGCGACTTCGAGGTCGTCCTGCTGCACGGTCAGATGCGGTCGGCGGAGAAACAGGCGGCGATGGCTACGTTTGCGTCGGGGGCAGCGCACGTGCTCGTGGCCACGTCGGTGATCGAGGTCGGCATCGACGTTCCCAACGCGACCGTGATGTTGGTCGAGGACGCCGAGCGCTATGGCATCTCGCAGCTGCACCAGCTGCGCGGTCGCACCGGCCGCGGGACCCACCCTTCGCTGTGCCTGCTCTTCGGCGCCAAGGAGGCGCCGCGGCTGCGCGCGCTGGCAGCCACCGGAGACGGGTTCGAGCTGGCCGAGGTCGACCTGCAGCTGCGCGGCGAGGGCGAGCTGATCGGCACCCGCCAGCACGGCCTGGCTCAGTTCCGCGTCGCCGAGCTGCCGCGCGACGGCGAGCTGCTCGAGCGGGCGCGGATCCACGCCGAGCGGATCATCGACGAGGATCCCGGCATGGCTGAGCCCGAGCACGCGCTCATCGGGGAAGCGCTGGCGCGTATCTACGGCGCCGAGGCGCACGCCCCGATTCGCGCGTGAGGGTGATCGCGGGCCAGCTCCGCGGCCGCCCGCTCGTCGCGCCGCGCGGCCGCAGCACCAGGCCGACCTCCGACCGCGTGCGCGAGGCGATCTTCTCCATCCTCGGCTCGGTCGAGCACTTTCGGGTCCTTGACCTGTTCGCGGGCTCCGGCGCGCTCGGCATCGAGGCCCTGTCGCGTGGCGCCGCCCAGGTGACGCTGGTGGACACCTCGGCCGCGGCGATCGCCGCCATCCGCAGGAACCTGACGGCGCTCGCCACTACCGCCGAGGTCGTTCGCCAGCCCGCGCTCGTCCATCTCGAGCGCGCACGAGGCGCCGAGCGTCAATACGATCTCGTCTTCCTCGATCCCCCATACCGTCACGCGAGCGCTCTCGGCCGTGAGCTCTCGGACGCGCTGGCACCCGTTTTGGCGCCAGGCGGTCGGGTGGTAGCCGAGAGCGACCGGCGAACGCCTCTGCGCCTCGAGGCTCCGCCGCTCCTCGACGAACGACGTTACGGCGACACCCTGATCACCATCCATGGCTCCTGACAACCGCATCGCGATATGTCCCGGCTCCTACGACCCGGTGACCTACGGCCATCTCGACGTGATCACGCGCGCGGCCGCGATGTTCGACCGGGTCATCGTCGCCGTCGTGAACCTGCCGCTCCGGAAGGGCGGCACGCTGTTCACCACCGAGGAGCGGGTGGCCTTCGTCAGCAACGCGACCGGTGAGCTTCCCAACGTCGAGGTGGAGCCGTTCAGCATCCTCGTGGTCGAGTTCGCTCGCCAGCGCGGGGCCAAGGCAATCGTCAAGGGCCTGCGCGCGATCTCGGACTTCGAATACGAGCTGGAGATGGATCAGCTCAACCGCCGACAGGCCCCAGATGTGGAATCCGTGTACCTGATGGCCTCGCCCAAGTACAGTTTCATCCGATCGAGCGGCGTGAAAGAGCTCGCCACGTTCGGCGGGCACATCGAGGACATGGTCCCCGAGGAGGTCGCCACAGCGTTGAAGGAACGGCTCAGCCGCTGACGAAACAGAGGTTTTGCGATGGATGTCCTGGTACTGATCGACAAGCTGGACGATCTCGTCCACAACGCCAAGCCGGTTCCGCTCACCGACCAGGTGCGTGTGGACAAGGAGGAGATCTACGACATCCTCGACCAGATGCGCGCCACGATCCCGGAGGAGATCAAGCAGGCTCGGTGGATCGTCAAGGAGCGGCAGGAGATGCTGGCCGAGGCCAAGCGCGAGGCAGAGCGCATCGTCAAGGAAGCGCGCGAGCGCCAGGAGCGCCTGATCTCCGACGAGGAGATCACCAAGCAGGCTGAGCGCGCGGCCGAGGACATCATCGAGGACGCGCGCGCACGCGAGCGTGAGATCCGGCTCGGCGCCGAGGACTACGCCGACGAGATCCTGAACACGCTCGAGGTCAACCTGACCAAGTTCATCGCTGCCGTGCAGCGCGGGCGCGACCGCCTCGCCGGCAAGGACGAGCCCGCCGAGGTGACCTAGGGGCCAGCCGGATGCTGGCCCGTGGTAACTGCCGGCGGAGCGGAGCGGTCTCTCGGAACCGATGAGCGGAGCGAACGCCGGCCCGGAGCCGGACGCGGTCTCCGTAGAGGTCCTCGACACCGACATCACGACGCTCGATGTCGACGCGATCGCCAACGCGGCGAACACGCGGCTGATCCATGGGGGAGGGGTGGCGGCAGCGATCGCGCGTGCCGGAGGCGACGCGTTGGAGCGCGAGAGCCGGGAGATCGCGCCGATCGCCCTGGGCGAAGCGGTGGCCACGAGCGGGGGCGCGATGCCGTCCCGCTGGGTGATCCACGCGGCCACGATGGAGCTGGGCGGCTCGACCTCGGCGGAGATCATCCGGCGGGCCACCGCCTCCACGCTGCGGTGCGCCGAGGAGCTCGGAGCGAAGTCGCTCGCCCTGGTCGCCTTTGGCACCGGCGTTGGCGGCTTCCCGCTCGATGACGCTGCCCGCATCGAGGTCGAGGAGGTCCGCCGCCACCTGCAGGACGGGAGCGGACTGCACCGCGTGGTGTTCGCCGTCCGCGGCGCGGCGGCACGCGAGGCCTTCGAGCGCGCCGTCGGCTAGCTGCGCCGTGCGCCGCCTGCTCGCCTCGCTGCTGCTCTCGGCCCTGACCGTGCCCGTGGGCTGGCCGCACCACCTGCTGCTCGGGCTGAGCGACTCGCCCGGCGACGCCGCGCGGCTCGAGCATCGCGCGCACCTCGACGCGCGCTATCAGTATCTCTCCGGAGGCGTGAACACCGGCTCGGGATGGGCCACATGGAACCCGAACGGGACGTTCGCCTCGCTGTACGTACGCGAGTCACTCACGGCTCACACGATCCCGGTGCTGACCTACTACCAGCTGCTGCAGTCAGCGCCCGCCACCGGCGCCGACGAGCAGCAGCGGGATCTCTCCAACCTCCGCGATCCGGCCACGATGAGGGCGTACTGGTCGGATTTCTCGTTGCTGCTGCGCCGTGTGCGAGAGGCCGCAGGGCGGCGCCTGGTGATCGTTCACGTCGAGCCCGACCTGTGGGGGTACCTCGAGCAGGCGCACGCCCTGTCTCTGGCCCGGGCCTTCGCGCATCAGCTGACCGCGCTGCGTAACCGGCTGGCGCCCCACGTCCTGCTGGCCTGGCACCTGAGCACGTGGGGGACGGGCGAGGATCCGACCTACACCAAGCCCTCGCTCGCGCACATGGACGCGCTGGCGGCGCGTTCGGCCGCCTTCTATGAGTCGCTGCACGCCCGCTTCGATCTCGTCTTCAACGACGTCACCGACCGCGACGCGGGCTTCTACCGGGTGGTCGAAGGCAATCCCCGCACCGCTTGGGGCCCGGCCGACTTCAGGCGCCACGACGTCTACATCGCCGGCTTCACGCGCCGTGTTCACCGGCCAGTGGTGCTCTGGCAGCTGCCGCTCGGCAACACGTTCTTGAACGACACCTGGCAGCACTACCGCGACAACCGGGTGCAGTGGTGGCTCGGGGCGGGCGGCAGAGCCCACCTCGCGCGGACGCGGAACGCCGGGGTGATCGGCCTGCTGTTCGGAGGCGGCGCCGACGGTACGACGAGCGCTCAAACCGACGGCGGGCTCTTCTACCGGCTGGCTCGCCGGTACGAGGACCATCCACTGGCCCTCAGCGGGTTTCGAACCCGCTGAGACCCTCAGGTTCCAGTTCTCCCACCTCGACCTGACCCACGTCAGCGCGGGGCGGACCTTCGCGGCAGAACGCGATCACGCGCTCCACCGCATCCAGCGATCCTTCCAGCAGCGCCTCGACGGTCCCGTCTGAGCGGTTCCGAGCCCAGCCGCTCACGGCGTGTGTCACGGCCTGCTCGCGCAGCGAGTCGCGAAAGAACACGCCCTGAACGCGCCCGTGGACCACGAGGTGACGGGCGATGCGCTCGCTCATGCGGGGATTTTCCCACTCGCGGTTCCGTCCGGCGGGCGCGCCATCCTCGGATCGACATGGAGGAAATTTGGCTGCTAATCGGGCTGGTCGCGGGCGCCGGAGCCGCTGTGCTGGCCCTGCGGCCGCGCGTCCGGACGCTATCCGAGCGCGCCGCGCGTGCGGATGAGGCCGAGCGCGAGCTGATCAGGGCGCGCGCCGACCTGGAGCACGAGCGCACCCTGGCGCAGGAGCGGCTGCGGACGCTCGGAGACGCGCAGGCTCGCCTGTCCGAGACGTTCAAGGCCCTGAGCGCCGAGGCGCTGCAGTCGAGCATGACGCAGCTCACACAGATGGCGCGCGCACAGCTGCAGACTGCGCAGGCGCAGGCCAGCGGCGATCTCGAGAAGCGCCAGCAGGCGGTGGAGCAGCTGGTCGCGCCGATCCGCGATCAGCTGGGACGCGTCGACAGCCAGCTGCTGCGGCTGGACCAGGAGCGGCGCGAGTCGCGCGGCCGGCTCGAGGCGCAGCTGCGCAACCTGACCGAAACCGGGGAGAAGCTGCGCACCGAGACGGGCGCACTGGTAACGGCGCTGCGCAAGCCCAACGCTCGAGGGCGGTGGGGCCAGATGCAGCTGCGCAACGTCGTCGAGCTGGCGGGCATGCTCCGCCACTGCGACTTCGTCGAGCAGACCTCCGTGGTGGGCGAGGAGTCGATCCTGCGCCCCGACCTGGTGGTGCGCATGCCCGGCGCCAAGCACGTCGTCGTCGATGCCAAGGCGCCGCTGCAGGGCGTTCTCGACGCCTACGAGGCGCGCGACGAGGAAGAGCGCGAGCGGCACCTGCGCGACCACGCGCGGCTGCTGCGAAAGCATGTCAAGGCGCTGGCGGACAAGGCCTATTGGACAGGGTTCGACTCGGCACCGGACTTCGTGGTCATGTTCCTGCCGGGCGAGCACCTGTTCGGCGCCGCGCTCGAGGCCGATCCGACTCTGATCGAGGACGCGATGGCGCGCCGTGTCCTCATCGCGACACCGACGACGCTCCTGGCCATGCTCCACACCGTCGCCTACGGCTGGCAGCAGGAGCGCGTGGCCGAATCGGCACAGGCCGTCTCCGAGCTCGGGCGTGACCTGCACGGCCGCCTCGTGAAGCTCTCGGGGCTCCTGTCGACGCTCGGCAAGCGGCTGAACAGCACGGTGGCCGCCTACAACGAGACCGTTGGCTCCTACGAGGCGAGGGTGATCCCGGGGGCCCGGCGGTTCGCCGAGCATGGAGCGGTCTCGGAAGGAAGGGAGCTGCCGCAGCTCGAGCAGGTCTCGCTGAGCGCCCGCAACCCGCACATCTCCGAGCTCGACGCCGACGCGGCCTCGGTCGGGGACGAGATCACCGCCCGCCGCCTGCGGGCGGCCGAGTAGCGCCGATCGCCTAGCGCTCCACCGCGGCCGATCCGCGGCCGCGCTCGAGCGACCAGCGGCGAAGGTCTTCTCGCTGGTGGGCGAGCGGGTCGGCCGAGGGCTTGCGCTGTTGCACGTAGGCCAGCGCCTCGTCGACGCCGATTCCCTGGCGCAGAGCGATCACCCCCGCCGCGATCGCGGCCGACCGCTGCCATCCCGCCCGGCAGTGCAGATATGTCCGCCGGCCCTCGTCGAGCCAGCCGCTCACCGTTTCCACACCCTGCTCGAGCGCGCTCGAGGGCAGGCTGGCGAAATCTTTGAGCGGGAGGCGCTGCTCCTCGATCCCTGCGGCGGCATAAGCGGCTTGCACCGAGTCGTGCTCGCCTGAGCGGTACTCGCCGTCCTCGGCCAGGTTCAGGACGCGCTGGACACCGAGGCGCTCGAGCACCGCGACGTCATCGGCGTCGAGTGGATAGGCGCCGATCAGCAACCCGTCCAGGACGTCGGCAAAGGCGTAGCTGCGAAACCAGTTGGACATGCTTGGCACAGATGATCGCGGCTCCGGAAGGCTCCAGCGCGTTGCTAAGCCGACGCTAACCTGACGAACATGCCCCTACGCACGGACAGCTTCGATCTCGGGGGGCTGCGCCTCAGCGCCGGGGAGGGCCGGCGCTTGGAGCTCGGCGTGCACATCGACCCCTTCGACATGGGAGGCCAGCGCTACCAGGTGCGACCGGATCTCGTCCCGGTCCGCATCGATGTCTCCCGCATGACGGGAGACGGCTACGTCCTGCGGATGCGCTTGGAGGCGACGCTCAGCGGACCGTGCATGCGCTGCCTCCAGGATGCCGCGCCGGCGTTCGGCGTCGACGTCCGCGAGGTCTCCCAGGAGCGCGGGGTCACCCGCACCGGCCGCGACGGCGCCGACGAGCTGAGCTCTCCCTACATCGATCACGGCGTCCTCGATCTTCAGGGCTGGGCGCGCGACGCGCTCGCGCTGGCGCTGCCGGCCACGCTCCTGTGCCGGGCCGACTGCGCCGGGCTGTGCGCCGTGTGCGGCGCGGATCTGAACGAGGTGGGGCCGGATCACACGCACGGCCGCTCGCCGGATCCCAGATGGGCCAAGCTCTCAGAGCTGCGCTTGGAGTAACCTCACTTCGCTCATGGCCGTCCCCAAGCAGAAGCAATCCCACGCACGCACCGCCCAGCGACGCGCTCAGCACAAGGTGAGCGCCCCGGCCTACAACGCCTGCCCGCAGTGCCACAGCCCGCGGCTGCCTCACCGCGTCTGCCCCGTTTGCGGCAGCTACAAAGGCCGTGAAGTCATCGTCGCACCCGGCGACGAGCCGTCCGCCTGAGGCGACCACGATGATCACGGTCGCGGTGGACGCGGGCGGGGCCGATCTCGGACCCCGAGAGGTCGCCGAGGGCGCAGCGCAGGCCGCGGCGGACGGAATCGGCGTGCTGCTCTTCGGGCCCGCCGAGGAGGTCGGCCCGACGCCGGCCGGGGTCGAGGTCATCGACGCGCCGATCTCGATCGCCAAAGCGGCCGATCCTGCCTTCGCCGTGCGCTCGACGCCCGAGGCCTCGATCGTGCAGGCGGCACGAGCTGTCGCCGAGGGACGCGCGCAGGCACTCGTGTCCGGTGGCTCGACCGGCTCCGCGCTCGCCGCCGGCCTCTTCAACCTGCGCCGCGACCGCGGCATCTACCGCCCGGCACTGGCGCTGCCGGTGCCTATGCCCGGAGCGTCGCCTGTCCTGCTGCTGGACGTCGGGGCGAACGTCACCTGCCGCCCGGAGCACCTCGTCCAGTTCGCGCACATGGGCTCGGCGTTCGCCCAGGCGGTACTCGGCACGGACCAGCCGCGCGTGGCGCTGCTCTCCAACGGTGAGGAGCCGGCCAAGGGAACCCCTGAGCTGATCGCCGTGCACGAGCAGCTGGCCGGCGCGAGCGGCAGCGGGCTGAACTTCGTCGGCAACATCGAGGGCACGCAGGTGACCGAGGGGCTGGCCGACGTCGTGGTCATGGACGGCTTCACTGGCAACATCACCCTGAAGCTGATCGAAGGCGTCTCCGGACGCACGATGCGTGCCATCCGCGACGTCGCCACGAGCTCGCTGCGTGGCAAGCTCGGAGGTCTGCTGCTGGCGCCGGCGATCCGCGCCCTGCGCGCCGAGATCGATCCTGAGGCGCCCGGCGGCGCCTACATGCTCGGCCTGCGCCAGCTGGGCGTCGTCGCCCACGGGCGGTTCACCCGCCGGGGCTTCTCCCGCGCCATCAGCGTCGCCGCGCGCGGCGTGCAGGAGGACGTCATCGGCCGCACCCGCGCCGCACTCGAGCAGGCGGGCGCGCTGCGGTCATCCCGGGCCGAAGGTGAGGCCGAAGCCTCGTCCGATACCGCGGCTACGGTGTCCGGCCGATGAACCGCGAGCAGGTCTTCGAGCTGATCCGCGCGCATCTGGCCGACGAGCTGGAGATCGACCCGTCCGGGATCACCGAGTCCACACGCTTCAAGGAGGACCTGGAGGCGGACTCGCTCGATCTCTACACGCTCGTGCAGGAGCTGGAGGACAGCTACGGCGTGAAGATCTCCGACGAGCAGGCAGCCAAGATCCTGACCGTGGGTCAGGCCGTCGACTTCGTCCTGCGCAGCGGCGTCCAACCTGCTGCGGCGAGCCAAGGTCCCGACGCTGAGTGAGCGCCGAACGCACGCGAGCGGGTCCCCGCCGCTCCGCGGCTTCGCTGGCCGACCTCCTCGACCGGCTACCTCGCGATCTCGCCACCAACGTCCTCACCCACTCCTCGTGGACGGCCAAGCGCTCGGAGTCCTACGAGCGCCTGGCCTTCCTGGGGGACAGCGTCCTGGCACTGGCTGTGACCGCCCACCTGTACCCGCGCCTTCGGGCCGAGCGCTTCGGGGCCGGTCAGCTGACCAAGATCCGCGCCCAGGCCGTATCGGGGCGCTCCTGCCGGGCGGTCGCCGAGCGGTTGGGCGTGCCCGAGCGACTGCGGGCCGCCGCACCCGCGACGGCGGCCTCGACGGTCGACTCGCTGGTCGCGACCGAGCGGGTGCTGGCCTCGGTAATCGAGGCGGTGATCGGCGCCTGCTACCTCGCCTTCGGCTACGAGCCCACGGCCGCCGCGGTGGTGGAGGCCTTCGCGCCGGAGATCGAGCGGGCGCTGGAACACCCGGTCGACTACAAGTCGGCGCTGCAGGAACGCCTGGCCCGCAGGGGCGAGCTCGTCACGTATTTGGTGGTCGAGGAGCAGGGGCCGCCGCACGACCGGACCTTCGAGGTCAGCGCGACGGTCGAGGGCATAGAGGCCGGACGAGGCACGGGGCGAAGCAAGAAGGATGCCGAGCAGGAGGCAGCGCAGGCTGCGCTGGCCGCGCTCGAGGGGTGAGGCTGTGTACCTGAGGTCGATCACCCTGAAGGGCTTCAAGTCGTTTCCGGATCGCACCCGGCTCGAGTTCGGTCCTGGCGTCAGCGTGATCGTGGGTCCGAACGGCTCGGGGAAGTCGAACGTGACCGACGCCGTGCTCTGGGCCCTCGGCGAGCAGTCGCCGCTGGCCGTGCGCGGCCAGTCGATGCAGGACGTCATCTTCGCCGGCTCGCCCGGCCACCAGGCGGCCCGCAGCGCCGAGGTCGAGCTCGTGCTCGACGACAGCGACGGCACGCTCGGGCTGGGCGTGCCCGAGGTCTCCATCGTCAGGCGCCTGGATCGCTCGGGCGAGGGGGAGTACAGGCTCGCGGGCGCCCGCTGCCGGCTGGTCGACGTGATCGAGGTGCTCTCGGACACCGGTCTGGGCAAGGAGATGCATTCCGTCATCTCGCAGGGGCGCGTTGAGTCGCTCGTCACCTCCAAGCCCCGTGAGCGGCGGATGCTGATCGAGGAAGCCGCGGGTCTCGGCAAGCACCGCAAGCGAAGGCGGCGGGCGCAGCTCAAGCTGGCGCGCACGCAGGAGAACCTCGATCGCGCGCTCGATGTCGAGCGGGAGGCGCGCTCGCGCCTGCGGCCGCTCAAGCGCCAGGCCGAGGCGGCCGAGTTGCACGCCCGCATCGAGCGCCAGATGCTCGAAGCGCGGTGGGAGCTGGCTCGCGACCAGGCTCGTGCGCGGGCCGAGGCAGTGCGCACGGCGCAGGACGCCGCCGCGCGGGCGCGCGAACGCCGCCGAGGCGTGGAAGCCGAGCTGGAGGCGGTGGGGGGGCGGCGCGAGTCAGCCGAGGAGGCGCTGGCCCAGCGCAGCGCCCACCGCGAGGAGCTCTCGCGCCGCTGCTTCGTGGCGCAGTCCGCCGGCGAGCGCGTCGGCTACCGCGCTGAGACCGTCGCCGGTGCCGAGGCCGCGCTCGGCGCGCGTCTGACCCGCGCACGCGCCGTGCTCGAATCGCTGCGCGAGCACCCGCGGCATCCAGGCGAGAGTTCGGCGGCGGCGAGGATCGGCGAGCTCGAGGCTGCGATCGCGGCGCTGGATCGCGATCGCGAGGCCGAGCTTGCCCGTCAGCTCGCCGACCTCGAAGGCCAGCTGCGCGACGCCGAGGCGACGTGTGCTCGCCGCGCGCGCGAGCTCGAGCAGCGGCGCGGCGAGCGTGAGCATGCCGAGCAGAGCAGCGAGCGCGCGCGCGAGGGCGTACGCGAAGCCGAGCGCACAGTCGAGGCGGCGCGCCGCGAGGCGGCGCGGGTGGGCGGAGAACTCGCAGCCGTCAACCAGTACCTGCGCAGCCACTGCGCCGTGCCCGGCGCCGGCGCCTCACTCGCCGATCAGCTCGAGGTCGACGCCGGGTTCGAGCGCGCCGTGGCGGCGGTGCTCGACGGACGGCTGGGCGCGGCGGTGGTCTCGGATCGCGCCGCCGCCGACAGCCTGCTCGACCACGCCGGAGCCGACGGCGGTCGCGCGCTGATCGCAGGCGGGGCAGCTCACCCGGCCTCCGCGGCGGGTCCGCCCCCGATCGCGCCGCCGATCGCCGGAGCCGAGCGTCTGGCCGACCACGTTCGCGGCCCCGAGGAGGCCCTCGCCCTGGCGCGTACCCTGCTCGCCGGGACGTGGGTGGTGTCCTCGCTGCAGGAGCTGCCCGCCTCGTTCGCCGGCGTCGCGGTGACGCGTGCAGGCCGGGTCTGGTCGGTGCCCGGACACGAGCTGCGCCAGGCGCCGGGCGCAGGAGAGGAGCGGGTCCTGGCCGAGCGCAACCGGCGCGAACAGCTGATCCGCGCAGTGCAGGACGCCGCCGGCGCCGAGCTCAGGGCAGGCGAGGGGCTGGCGCGGGCGACCGAGGAGCTGGCCGTCTCCGAGACGCAGGCCGAGGCCGCGATCGCCGCCCATCGCACGGCGGTGCGCGAGCGCGACGAGGCAAGCGAGCAGCAGCGGCGGTTGGCGGCGCAGATCGAGCGGCGCCGCGGCGCCCCCGACGAAGGGCCCGCCGCGGCGCGGCGCGCGCAGCTGGCCGCGGAGCTCCGCGCCGAGCGGGCATCGGTGGAGCGAGCCGAGCGCGAGCAGCGTGAGCGCGCGGCGCGGATCGAGCAGCTCACCGGGGCGATCACGCGCGACGAGGCGCTCGTCGAGCCCTTGCGCGGGCTCGCCCAGAGCCTGGAGGTGGCGCAGGAGGCGATCTCGGCCCAGGGCAGCGCTTTCCAAGCTGAGCTGGCCGCCGATCGCGCGGCCGGCGAGCACGTGGCCGCCGAGCTGCGCCGCTGCGCCCAGCAGGAAGCCACGCTGCACGCACAGCTGCACCGCGAGAGCGAGGCGTTGACCGAAGCCGAGGTGGGTCTGCAGCGCGTCCGCGACCGGGCCACGGAGGGCGACCACGAGCTCCGTGAGCTTGCCGAGTGCCTGCAGCTCCCCGCCGAGGCGGCGCCTGAACCGCTCGCGGAGAGCGAGCGCGAGGCCCTCGCCGGCCGGGTCGAACGGTTGGCCCGACGGCGCCAGCAGCTCGGCCCGATCAACCCGCTGGCCCAGGACGAGTACGCGCAGGCGGTGGCGCACGTGGAGGAGCTCGAGGGGCAGCGAGCCGATCTGGAGACGGCGCTGCGTGAGCTGACCAAGCTGATCGCCGACACCGATCGCCAGATTCAGGAGACATTCGAGCGCACCTTCGCCGCCGCCGCGCGGAACTTCGAGGAGGTCGCGGCACAGCTGTTCCCCGGCGGACGGGGCCGGCTGCGGCTCGTGGCGGAGCCCGAGGGCGCGCCGCGCGTGCTGGGGGCAGCACGGGGCAGCGAGGCCCAGGAAGGCGAGGATGCCGTCGAGGAGGCCGAGAGCGCCGAGGGGGGCGAGGACCTGCACGGCGTCGAGATCGAGATCACGCCCGCGGGCAAGGACATGAAGCGGCTCTCGCTGCTCTCCGGCGGTGAGAAGTCGATGACCGCGCTCGCTTTCTTGTTCTCGGTGTTCCTCGCGCGGCCGTGTCCCTTCTACATCCTCGACGAGGTCGAGGCGGCGCTCGACGATCTCAACATCGACCGCTTCCTCGGTCTGTTGCGCCAGTACGCCCGGCGCGCCCAGTTCATCGTGGTGACTCATCAGAAGCGGACGATGGAAGCCGCGGACTCGCTGTACGGCGTATCGATGGGCGCCGACGGCATCTCCAAGGTGATCTCGCGGCGCCTGCCGGCGGCCGCGGAAGCCGCTTAGCCCGCTAACGTCGCGCGCCTCATGGCGCGCGAGTGGCGGGACCTGTTCATCGTAGGCGGCTCGACGGCCGCGGCCGCCGAGGGCGACGGGGAGACCTCAGAGCCGCGGGCCGGCCGCTTTCGGCGCCTGCGGGAGAACCTGCGCAAGACGCGGGAGGCGCTGCGCAGCGAGATCCAGGCGACGCTGTTCGAGGATCTGAGCGACGAGACCTGGGAGCGGCTCGAGGAAGCGCTGATCTACGCCGACGTGGGCGCCCGCACGACGGCCCAGGTGGTCGAGCAGCTCGAGCGGGAGGCCACCGAGGGCCAGATCACCGGGGGCGAGGCTCTGACCGAACGCTTGACCTGCCTGCTCGCCGACATCGCGCGCACCGGGGACGACCGCATCGACCTGCGGCCGGCGCCCACCGTGATCCTCGTCGCCGGCGTCAACGGCACCGGAAAGACGACCACGGTCGGCAAGCTGGCCTGGCACCTTCGCAACGAGCTCGGTCGGTCTGTCGTCCTGGGCGCGGCCGACACTTTTCGCGCCGCCGGCGTCGAGCAGCTGGAGCTGTGGGCGCAGCGCGCGGGTGTCGAGTTCGTGCGCGGCCCCGCCGGTGCCGATCCCGGAGCCGTGGCTTACGACGCCGTGGCCACCGGTCAGCGTGCGGGAGCCGACGTGATCATCGTCGACACGGCGGGCCGGCTGCACACCCAGGATGACCTGATGGCCGAGCTGGCCAAGGTACGCCGTGTGATCGCCAAGCAGATTCCCGACGCTCCGCACGAGACGCTGCTGACGGTCGACGCCACGACGGGTCAGAACGGGCTCCGCCAGGCTCGGCTGTTCTCCGAGGCGATCGACGTGAGCGGACTCGTGCTGACGAAGCTCGATGGCACGGCCAAGGGGGGCATCGCCCTGGCAATTGCGCACGAGCTCGGCATCCCGGTCAAGCTCATCGGAGTGGGGGAGCAGTTGGAGGACCTGCGACCGTTCGAGCCCGGCGAGTTCGCGCGGGCACTGATCGGCTAGGCGCCGCCCGCGCGCCGGGATAAGCTCGCGCGAGATGTCGGGCTGGACCCTGTGGGTTTTGGCGGCGTGCGCCTTCGCCGTCGGCGAGATGCTCACCAGAGGGCTCCTCCTGGCCCCGCTCGCCGCCGGCGCGCTCCTGGCAGCCCTCATCGGCGTGATCGGCGTCGGCGCGCTCGCGTCCTGGATCGCCTTCCTGATCATCTCCCTGCCGGGTCTCGCCATCGGGCGCCGTACGACGGTCCGCCGCCGACGGCGGCGCGCCGAGGCGGAGCTCCGGACCGGTGCTGCAGCCCTCATCGGCAGGCACGGGCTCGTCCTCGAACGGATCGTCAACGACGAGGGCGTCGGCTGCATCCGTGTCGGCCGCGAGGTCTGGACTGCGCGGGCGTTCGACGGGCACCACGTGATCGAGCAGGGGACGGAGGTGGAGATCGTCGACGCCCGTGGCGCCACGGCGCTCGTCGTGCAGTAGGTACGCCCCAAACCGTGCGTTCTCGCTGCTAGGCTCGTTGCAACGGCGGTATGCGCTACATGGTGCGATGGAGCGTCGAAGCGCCGAGGGCTAACGCGAAAACGCTAAGGGGTTCGAGCTTTTTTGCCGACAGGACCGTGAAGGTCCGACTTCATCGCTGAAGAGGGGAAAGAATGACTTCATCTGATCGTGGGCGCAGGTGCGGATGCGGCTGGTTCGCCACTCGAATGGCGGTCCTCATCGCGACGCTCGCCGCGCTCGGCGGGTTCGCCCAGCTCGCCGCAGCAAAGCCGCCGACCACGATTCCCCCCAGCGCCCAGGGGCATGCATACCGGCACGGCGCAGTCCCCCTCAAGGGGCAGCAGCACGCGGCAGCGGGACTCGCCTCCGCTAACAACCTGTCCTACGGGGGCAGCATCAGCGGCGTCGGCGTGACGACCGGTGCGCCGAAGGTCTATCTCGTGTTCTGGGGCTCGCAGTGGGGTGCACAGTCCACGGACGCCAACAACAACGTGACGCTTGCGGGCGACTCGAACGGCATGGCCCCGGACCTCCAGCAATTCTTCAAGGGCATCGGCACCGGCAGCGAGACCTGGTCGGGCGTCATGACCCAGTACTGCGAAGGTGTCTCGGCTGGCAGCCAAACGTGCGCCAGCAGCGCCTCTCACGTTGGGTATCCGACGGGCGGCGCGCTCGCGGGGGTATGGGTCGACGAGTCGGCCACCGCTCCGTCGCAGGCCACCGGGCACCAAATCGGTCAGGAAGCCGTGAATGCGGCCACACACTTCGGCAACACGACCCAGGCCTCCAACCGCAACACCCAGTACGTGATCGTCTCGCCCAGCGGGACTCATCCCGACGGCTTCAACACGATCACCGGTCAGTTCTGCGCGTGGCATGACTACACGGGGGACGGCACGCTGTCGGGAGGAAGCGTGAGCTCGCCCGATGGACTACTCGCGTTCACCAACCTGCCCTATGTGACCGACATGGGGCCGTCCTGCGGGCAGAACTTCGTCAATAGCGGCTCCGCCGGCACGCTCGACGGCGTCACGATCGTCGAAGGGCACGAGTACGCAGAGACGATCACCGACCAGTATCCAGCCGGTGGCTGGACCGACAGCTCGGGCAACGAGAACGGCGACAAATGCGCCTGGATCTCCTCAGGCCAGGGCGCTTCGCAGAACATCACCCTGAGCACCGGCACGTTCGCCGTCCAGTCGACCTGGGCGAACGACTACAACAGCGGCAGCGGCGGCTGTGAGGTCAGCCACCCGATCGTGACGAATGGCAGCACCGGCTCCAACACGATCACCGTCACCGCTCCCGGGAATCAGAGCGGCACGGTCGGGACCGCCGCGAACCTGCAGATCCAGGCCAGCGACTCTGACTCGAGCCAGAGCCTGACCTACGGCGCCACGGGTCTGCCGACTGGCCTGTCGATCAACAGCTCGAGCGGTCTGATCTCGGGTACTCCCACCACCTCGGGGGTCTACAACGTCACTGTGAGGGTTTCCGATGGCACCGGCGCCTCGGGATCGACTTCGTTCTCGTGGTCGGTGTCGCAGTCCGGCAGCACCTGCACGGCCAAGCAGCTGCTCGGGAACCCCGGGTTCGAGACTGGCAGGGCAACGCCCTGGTCAGCCACGAGCGGGGTCATTCAGCCAAGCTCATCAGGCCAACCCGCTCACAGCGGTAACTACCTGGCTTGGCTGGATGGTTACGGCAGGACGCACACCGACACGCTCGCGCAGGCCGTGACGCTTCCGAGCGGATGCTCGAGCTACACGGTCAGCTTCTGGCTGCACATCGACACGGCTGAGCCCGGGTCGACCGCGGTCGACAAGCTCAACGTGCAGGTGGTAAGCGGCTCGACGGCGACGCTCGCCAGCTACAGCAACCTGAACGCGGCCACGGGCTACGTTCAGCACTCCTTCGACCTCTCGAAGTACGCGGGCAAGAAGATCACGCTGAAGTTCACGGGCACCGAGAACTCCTCTCGTGAGACGTCGTTCGTGATCGACGACACGGCCCTGAACGTGTCCTAGCGCCGGGCGCCGGCGGCGGCGCGATGCCCCCGCCGGCGCCCGCCATCTCCACGCAGTAGCCTCAGCTGCGGGGATGTTCGACTCGCTCGCTGAGAAGCTCCAGGCCACGCTGGCGGAGGTCCGCGGCCGCGGGACGCTGACCGAGGACGACGTGGCGGCGGCGATGCGCGAGATCCGCCTGGCGCTGCTCGAAGCCGACGTCAACTTCAAGGTCGTCAAGGGCTTCACGGACGCCGTGCGCGAACGCGCGCTGGGGGCGGATGTCGTCGGGCAGCTGAACCCCGGCCAACAGGTGGTCAAAATCGTCTCCGACGAGCTCACCGACCTGATGGGCGGGGCGGCTCGGGATCTGTCCTTCTCGCCGCGCCCCCCGACGGTCGTGCTGATGGCCGGCCTGCAGGGCTCGGGTAAGACGACGGCGACAGCCAAGCTCGCCCGTTACCTGAGCGAGCAGCACGGATCCTCCGTGGCCCTGGCCGCCTGCGACGTCTACCGGCCCGCCGCCGTCGAGCAGCTGGTCAAGGTCGGAGCCCAGGCGGGAGCCGAGGTCTACGAGCAGGGCACCGACAGCGACCCGGTGAAGATCGCGGCGTGGGCGCGCGAGCGCGCCATCTCGGAGGGCAAGGACGTGCTGATCGTCGACACCAGCGGCCGACTGCACGTCGACGAAGCACTCATGGCCGAGCTCGCGGACATCAAGAAGGCGATCAAGCCCCACGACATCCTTCTCGTAGTCGACGCCATGACCGGTCAGGACGCCGTCAACGTCGCCCAGCAGTTCTCCGAGGTGGTCCAATTCGACGGCGTCGTCATGACCAAGCTCGACGGCGATGCACGCGGCGGCGCGGCGCTGTCGGTCAAGGCGATCACTGGCAAGCCGATCCTGTTTGCCTCCACCGGCGAGAAGCTCGATCAGTTCGAGCGTTTCCACCCCGACCGGATGGCGCAGCGCATCCTCGGCATGGGCGACGTGATGACGCTGATCGAGAAGGCGCAGGACGCCTACGACGAGGATCAGGCCGAGGAGCTCGAGCGCAAGCTGCGAAAGCAGGAGTTCGGGCTCGACGACTTCCTCGAGCAGCTGCGCCAGGTCCGCCGGCTCGGGCCGCTGCAATCGCTGCTGGGGATGATCCCGGGCGTCGGCAAGGAACTTCGCGGCGTCAAGGTCGACGAGCGCGAATTCGACCGCATCCAGGCCATCATCCTTTCGATGACGCCGCAGGAGCGCCGGCACCCCGAGCTGATCAAGGGCTCGCGCCGGCTGCGCATTGCCCGGGGGTCGGGGACCAACGTGCAGGCCGTCAAGCAGCTCATCAAGCAGTTCGAGCAGATGCGCAAGGTCATGCGCCAGGTCTCCCAGGGCCGGATGCCGGACCTGGGGGCACTCATGCGCCAGGCGCGGTGAGAAGGCGCCCGCGCTGAGCTCACCGGGCCGCGAACCGCTAACCTCGCCCACGACATGGCGGTAAGACTTCGCTTGACTCGCATCGGCTCTCGCAAGAACCCGGTTTGGCGCGTGGTGGTCGCCGACCAGCGCTCCAAGCGCGACGGCCGCGTGATCGAGACGGTGGGCCACTACAACGCGCAGACCAATCCCTCGACGATCACCCTCGACGAGGAGCGGGTGCGGGACTGGCTGGCTCGCGGCGCGCAGCCCACCGAGACCGTACGCAAACTGCTGCAGATCCAGGGCATCCGCTAGCAGCGGGTCGATGAAGGAGCTGCTCGAGTACCTCGCTCGCGGCTTGGTTGAGCAGCCCGACGCGGTGCGCGTGACGGCCGTCGAGGAGGATGAGGGCACGACGGTGCTCGAGCTCTCGGTCGGCGAGGACGACTACGGGAGCATCATCGGGCGCGGCGGGCGGACCGCCGCCGCACTGCGCACCGTGATCAAGACGGCCGCCGCTCGCAGCGAACGGCGCGTGTTCGTCGACATCGTCGACGCCTGACGGGCGTGGCCGCCAGCGATCCGCGCCGCACGTGGCTGCGCGCCGGACGCGTCGGCAGCCCGCACGGGCTCGATGGCAGCTTCCATGTCTCCGAGCCCAGACCCGAGCTGCTGGCCGAGGTCGAGGCCGTGGTAGTGGACGACCGCGAGCTCAGGATCACCAGGAAAGCCGGAACCGCGCAGCGCACGATCCTGCGCCTCGAGGGCTTCGACGACCGCACGGCGGCCGAGCGGCTGCGCGGGGCTGAGCTGCTGGTGGCCCGCGACGCGGCGCCTGTGCTCGAAGCCGACGAGTGGTGGGCCGAGGAGCTCGAGGGCTGCTGCGTGCGAGACGGCCGGCGTGAAGTGGGCAAGGTGCGCCGCCTGCTCGCGCTGCCCTCGTGCGAGGTCCTCGAGGTGGAGCGGCCCGCCGGCGCCGGAGATCTGCTCGTCCCGCTGATCAAAGACGCCGTCCGCAGCGTCGACATCGACCTGCGGGAGATCGACGTCGATCTGGGATTCCTCGGGGAAGCGTGATGCAGATCGACGTGTTCACCCTCTTTCCCGAGGCCTTCAGCTGGTTCGAAGGCCAGCGGCACGTCACCAACGCCGCGGCGGGCGGCCTGCGCCTGCGCTACGTCAACTATCGCGAGCACACACCTCTGAACGCCGGCCAGGTCGACGACACGCCTTTTGGCGGCGGAGCCGGAATGGTGCTGAGGGTGGATGTAGTCGATGCGGCGCTGCGCGCCCAGTACGGCACTGATCCGGTCGAGCTCCGTGCTTCGCGGCGCATCGTGGCGCTCACTCCCGGGGGCCGGATGCTCGACGACGAGCTGGCCGAGGAGCTGGCCCGCGAGCCCGAGCTCACGCTCCTCTGCGGGCGATACGAGGGCTTCGATGAACGCGTCCTCGAGCATCTGGCTTCGGATCGGCTCTCGATCGGGCGCTACGTCCTGGCCGGCGGCGAGCTGGCGGCGATGGTCGTCTGCGACGCGGTGATCCGCAAGCTGCCGGGTGCGCTCGGCCATGCCGACTCGGCGCTGGAGGAATCCTTCAGCCAGGCCCTGGGTGGCGCACCCGAATACCCGCACTACACCCGGCCGGCCGAGTACCGGGGCTGGCGGGTGCCGGATGTCCTGCTCTCAGGCCACCACGAGCGCGTCCGCAGCTGGCGCCTGCAGCAGAGCCGCTCACGTGCCCCGGAGCGGCCCCGACCCGACGAAACCGGTCCGCTACCATAGGCGCCTCGCGCGGCGGGCTCGCGCGCTTTGCGCCAGGCCCCAGCCACCGGCAGCGCGCCGGTGCAGCCGGCGCCTCTCTTGTCATGAGCACCGTGATCGACAGCTTGGAGCGCGCTCAGCTCCGACGGGTACCGACCTTCGACGCCGGGGACCGGCTGCGCGTCCACTTCCAGGTCATCGAGGGCACCCGCCGCCGCACCCAGGTCTTCGAAGGCGTCGTGATCAAGCGCCAGGGCCACGGCGCCCGGGAGACGTTCACGGTCCGCAAGCAGTCCTTCGGCGTCGGCGTCGAGCGCACCTTCCCCCTGCACTCACCGAAGATCGAGCGGATCGAGGTTGCCGCCCGCGGCGACGTCCGCCGGGCCAAGCTCTACTACCTCCGCGGACGGGTCGGCAAGCGCGCCCGCGTCCGCGAGCGCCGGTCCACCGGCCCCGAGGAAGTGATCGAGCGCGAGCTGCTGCACGGTCCCGAGGCCGCCCCGGAGCCCGAGGCCGCCCCGGAGCCCTCGAGTGAGGCCGCCGCCGAGCCGCAGACCGAGACCGAGACCGAGGCCGAGGCCGCCCCGGAGGTGGCTCCGGAGCCCGAAGCCGAGACTGCGCCCGAGCCCCCGGCCGCCCCCGAGCCGCCTCCCGCGGAGCGAGCGGACCCCGAGGCTGTGCCTGAGGCCGCACCCGAGGCGGCTCCGGACGCGCAGGAGACGCCCGAGGCCGAGGCCGGCGAAGAGCAGGTGTGACCGCCGCGAGGAAGTCGCTCGCGAGCTCGGCGGTGGAGCTCGTGGTGATCGTCGCCGTCGCGCTCGGACTCGCGCTCGCCATCCAGGCCTTTCTCGTCAAGCCCTACCGGATCCCCAGCGGCTCCATGCTGCCGACGCTTCACATCGACCAGCGCATCCTTGTCGATCGCATCGGAAACGATTTCTCCTCGCCCCACGTGGGGGACATCATCGTGTTCCACCCGCCGCAGAACTACGCCTCGGGCTGTGCCGATCCCGCCGAGGGCGCGAACGAGAGCGGCCAGCACGGCGCCCGGCCCTGCGGTGTGCCGCAATCCAAGCCGTCCTCTGAGACGTTCGTCAAGCGCGTCGTCGGGGGGCCCGGTGACCGCATCTCGATCGTGAACGGTCACGTCATCCGGGACGGCCGCCCTGAACATGACTCCTACATCGTGCCCTGCTCCGGCGACAGCTCGTGCAACTTCCCCGGGACCATCACGATCCCGCGCGGGGAGTACTACCTGATGGGGGACAACCGTCCGGACTCCGAGGACAGCCGCTTCTGGGGCCCCGTCCCGAAGAGCTGGATCATCGGCCAGGCGTTCCTGACCTACTGGCCACCCGACCGGATCGGGCTGCTCTAAGGGCGCACGGTGGCCGGCTCCGATACGACAACGAACCGCTCGCGGCTCAAGTCTGCGCTCGAGCTGGTGCTTACGATCGCCGTCGCCGTCGGGCTCGCCCTGCTGATCCAGGCCTTCGTGGTCAAGCCCTACCGCATCCCGAGCGGGTCGATGGAGCCGACGTTGCACATCGGGCAACGGGTCCTGACCAACCGGCTCACGACCGACCCGAGCGTCGGGGACATCGTCGTCTTCCATCCGCCCCACGGCGCCGACCTCGGCGACGGAGTCTGCGGTGACCGCAACGAGGGCACCGGCCACCCGCAGGCCTGTGGGGCGCCCCTGCCCGGCCAATCCAGCCAGACGTTCATCAAGCGCGTGGTGGGCGGCCCCGGTGACCGGATCTCGATCGTGAACGGGCACGTCATCCGCAACGGGACGCGTGAGAAGGACGGCTACATCGCCGCCTGCCAGAGCGATTCAGACTGCAATTTCCCCAAAACGATCGTGATTCCGCCCGGCGACTACTTCATGATGGGCGACAACCGTGGCTTCTCCGACGACAGCCGTTTCTGGGGACCTGTCCCCGGCAAGTGGATCATCGGGGTCGCCTTCTTCACCTACTGGCCCCCGGACCGGATCGGCGTCCTCTAGGCGGGGCGCGCGCCGGCGCCGTCCGGGCCGCGCGGCGCGAAAGCTCTTCGCCTTCGACCGCGGGCTGGGGTACAGGTTCGTGGCCGGGGCGGATGAGGCCGGCCGCGGCTGCCTGGCCGGGCCGCTGGTGGCCGCCGCCGTGCTGTTCGACTTCGGCCGGGTCGGCCCGCGCGAGGTGAGAGCGCTCGCCGCGCTGAACGACTCCAAGCAGCAGACGGCGCTCGCCCGGGCCGAGCTGTTTCCGATTATCCTGCGCACGGCCGCCAAGGTCGCGGTCATCACGCGCTGCGCGCCTGGGATCGACGACCGCGGCCTGCACGTGACCAACCTGGCCGCACTGCGCGACGCGCTGGCTCGCGTGGCGTGCGCGGGCTGCGTCTGCCTCAGCGACGGCTTTCGCGTGTCCGGTCTCGAGCAAGAGCAGCAGGCGGTCATCGGCGGCGATGCCAAGAGCGCGGCCATCGCGGCGGCTTCGGTCATCGCCAAGGAGACGCGCGACCGGTACATGCGACGCGCTGACTCGGCCCACCCGGGGTGGGACTTCGCCCAGCACGTCGGCTACGCCACGCCCGAGCACCGGGAGGCGATCGAGCGCCTTGGCGTCTCGCCGCTTCACCGCCTCTCCTTCCAATCGGCGGCCTACCAGCAGCTCGGCCTAGAAGGCGCCTTCGAGGTGCTCGAGGCCGACGAGCTCGCCTGAGCTGCCGAGCGTGACGCCGATCGCGTCGAAGCGAATGAGCTCGGCGTAAGGCCGGTCTCGGCGCTCGGCCAGCCAGCCGCGAGCCATGCGCCGGACCTGGGCCCGCTTGCGGGCTCCCACCGCGTCGAACGGCGTGCCGGCACCCGCCCCGAGCCGGCGCGTCTTGACCTCGCAGAAGGCCAGCGTCCGGCCGTCGTAGGCGACGATGTCGAGTTCGCCCCAGCGCGTGCGGTAGTTGCGGTCGAGGATCCGGAAGCCGAGCCGCGTCAGGTGCTCACCGGCGAGCTGCTCGCCAAGGCGACCGAGGCGCTGGCGAGGGTCTGGCTGCACCCGCGCGACGCTACGCCCGGCCATTTGGCGCATGGGTGACGCCCTGTGCCAACTCCGCGCCGGCGACCGCCCCCGTCGTTCACTTTCGGCACGTGCCGTCACCCACCCGCAACCCCGCCCCGCGTAGCGTCGAGGCGTGCTCGCGCGCGTGGCCACCTTCACGATCGACGGGGTCGATCCCCGTCAGGTCTGGGTGGAGGTGGATGTCCGGCCGGGGCTGCCCGCGTTCACGATCGTCGGACTGGGCGACATCGCGGTGCGCGAGTCCCGTGAGCGGATCCGCGCCGCCATCCTCAACTCGGGCTACACGTTCCCGCAGGCACGAATCACCGCCAACCTGGCACCGGCGTTCCTGCGCAAGGTCGGACCCGGTTTCGACACCGCACTCGCACTGGGGGTCCTGGCCGCCAGCGGCCAGATCCCGGCCGACGCGCTGCGCGGCCGCGCGGTGTTCGGGGAGCTCTCGCTCGGCGGCGAGCTGCGTGACTCCCCCGGTGCGCTGGCCGTGGCCGAGGGTGCCCGCGTGCGCGGGCTCTCGCGCCTGATCGTCCCGCGGGAGCGGGCTCGCGAGGCGGCTCTTGTCGAGGGCGTCGGGGTGGCGGGCGTCGCCACCCTCCGCGCGGCCGCCGAGGCCCTCGTCGCGAGCGAGCTGCCGCCACCCCCGCCGGCTCCGCCGCCGGGGCCGAGCTCCTTCGGCCAACCCGACCTCGCCGACGTCCATGGGCAGCGCGCAGCGCTGCTCGCCCTCCAGATCGCCGCCGCCGGCTCGCACAACCTCCTGCTGGAAGGCGCGCCCGGGACGGGTAAGACGATGCTCGCCCGCCGGATGCCGACGATCCTGCCCGCGATGACCAGGACCGAGGCCATCGAGGTGACGAGGATCCACAGCGTGGCCGGCCTGCACGCCGACGGCCTGCTGTCCGCGCGGCCTTTCCGGGCCCCTCACCACACGATCTCCGCCGCGGGGCTGGTCGGCGGAGGCGCGCCTCCACGCCCCGGCGAGGCCACGCTCGCGCATCACGGCGTCCTTTTCCTGGACGAGCTCTCCGAGTTCGCCCGCTCGACCCTCGACGCCCTGCGCCAGCCCCTCGAAGACGGCAGCGTCACGATCGTCCGCGGACAACGCGCGCTGCATTTCCCCACCCGGTTCATGCTCGTGGCCGCCACCAATCCGTGCCCGTGTGGCTTCGCCGGCGTCGGCGACCGCTGTGCCTGCGCCGAGACGGACCTCCGGCGGCACCGGCGCCGGCTCAGCGGTCCGCTGCTCGACCGCATGGACCTGCTCGTGGACGTACAGCGCCCATCCGAGCGGGAGCTGCACGAGCCACCGGCGATCGACTCGGCGCGCGCCGGTGCGCTGGTCGCCGAGGCGCGCGAGCGCCAGCGCCACCGCCTGACCGGGACCACGGCGGCGTGCAACGGCGAGATGGACGGTCGCTTGGTACGCCGGCACGTGCAGCTCGACGGTGATGCAGAGCATGCCCTCGGCCAGGCCTACGCAGCCGGAACGCTGAGCGCGCGGGGACGTCACCGTGTGCTGCGCGTGGCCCGGACGATCGCCGACCTGCGCTCGCACCGGCTCGTCGTGGCCGACGATCTGCTCACCGCGCTCAGCCTCCGTCAGCGCAGTCAGGCCGAGGTGGCCGTGTGACCGTCCGCGACTTGGCGGCGTGAGCTTTGCCCGCGTGCGAAAGGTGTCTGGCGCGGGCGTGGCTGCTGGTCCGCTTGGCGGCTCACCTCGAACGCGAGCGCAGCCGGATCGAGGCGCTGCTCGCCCTCCCGGACGACGACCTGATCGCGGCCGTCGGCGGCGGCCACACCGATATGGTCCGCAACGAGCTCGAGCATTTCGACGCCGACGCCGCGCGTGGGCGCGCCGGCTCGGCCGGCCTTCAGCTGATCTGCCGCTGCGCGACCGAGTACCCGTCCGCCCTCCGGCAGCTCGAGAGTCCACCGGCCGTCCTGCACGTCCGCAGCCCGGGCGGGCTCGCGACTGCGCTTGCCGAGGATCCGGTCGCGGTCGTCGGCGCTCGCCGCGCCTCGCGCTATGCCCTCGACGTCGCACACGCGCTCGGACGCGAGCTGGCCGCGGCCGGACTGGCTGTCGTGAGCGGGATGGCGCTCGGAATCGACTCCGCCGTCCATGTGGGGGCGCTGTCGATCCAAGGCAGCACGATCGCCGTGTTGCCGGGCGGCGCCGAGCGCCCCTACCCAGCGGCCAAGCGGACCTTGCACCGGCGGATCGTCGCCGGCGGAGCCGCGGTCTCCGAGCTGCCGCCCGGGACCGATGTGTGGCGGTGGATGTTTCCCGCCCGCAACCGGATCATCGCCGGCCTGGCGGCGATGACGATCGTGGTCGAGGCCGGGCCAGGCTCGGGCGCGCTCGTGACGGCGCGGATCGCGCGGGCTCTGGGACGCCCGGTGGGTGCGGTACCCGGGCGAATCACGACGCCGCTCGCCCACGGCTCCAACGAGCTGCTGGCGCACGGCGCGGCCGTCGTGCGCGGGGCGCAGGACGTGCTCGATGTCCTCTTCGGCGCCGGCACCCGCACCGCCGCGAGCGATCACCGGCCTGCGCTCAGTCCCGACCTGCGCCGCCTGCTCGACGCCATCGCCGGCGCCGATGACACGGCCGCCGCGCTCCTGCGCGCCGGCTTTTCCAGCGATACCGGTCTGGCGGCACTGGCGTCGCTCGAGCTCAGCGGACACATCCGCCGGGAGCCCGGCGGGCGCTATTCGGTCCTGCCCTGAGCCCGGAGCGCGTCCCGGACTAACCTCGACCCGTGCCCGCCGAACCCCGCATTCCGCGTGTGCTCTCCATCGCCGGCTCAGACTCTGGTGGCGGGGCGGGGATCCAGGCGGACCTCAAGGCGTTCGCCGCCTGCGGGGTGCACGGCATGACGGCCGTCACCGCAATCACGGCGCAGAACACAACCGGCGTGAGCGCGATCCACACCGTCCCGCCCGAGACGATCCTTGCCCAGGTCCGGGCCGTCGCCCAGGACATTGGAGTCGACGCGGTCAAGGTCGGGATGCTCGGAACCGCGGAGACGATCGCCGCCGTCGCCCAGGCGATCGACGAGCTGCCGGGGCCGCGGGTCGTGCTCGACCCGGTGATGGTGGCCGAGTCGGGTGCGCAGCTGCTCGAGCCTGATGCCCGCGACGCGCTGATCGACCAGCTCCTGCCACGCGCCACGGTCGCGACTCCGAACCTGCCGGAGGCCAGGGTGCTCGCGCGAGCAGGTGCGGAGGCCGAGCCTCAAGAGCTGGTCCGTGCCATCGCGGCGCTCGGCCCCGAGGCCGTCGTCGTCACGGGCGGTCATCGCGAGCAGGCCGTCGACGTGTTCTTCGACGGTGAACAGCTGGTCGAGATCCCAGGGCCCCGGTATCCGAGCGCCGCCGCGCACGGCTCGGGCTGCACGCACTCCTCGGTTCTCGCCGCCCGGCTCGCATGGGGAGACTCGCCTCTGCAAGCGGCGCGGACCGCCAAGGAGATGGCCGCAGCGGCCGTGGCCAACGGTCTCGACGAGATCGGATCCGGCGCCGGTCCGGTCGACGTTCTCGGCCTTCGGACGCGCAGCTGAGCGGACACCCACCGCTCGTCAAACGCCGGCTTGACCCCTCAATGGTTCTGACATAATCCGCCCGTGCGCTTTCTGCGAATGAAGCCAGGCCACGGCGAGGTGCTGATTGCGGAGGGCGACGTCGAGCTGGCCGAGGACGAGCAACGGTTGGTCGAGGAGTTTCGCCGCCAACTCGACGCCGGCCTGTGGGCGGCGGTTCCGATCAGCGGTGAGGCCGGGCAGCGCGACGCGCGCATGGTCCGCTCGTTCGAGGACATTCCCCGTAACGCCGATCGCGTGATCTTCTTTCCGCGAGCGGCGGGCGGACGGTAGGCCGCCGCCAGCGTGGTGCTGGCGCTGGCAGCGACGGCTCTCGTCGCCCTCGCGCTGCTCTCGGACCTGATCGTTCCCCGCCTCGAGGAGTTCTGGCAGCGTCACCGCGCGCGGCGTCGTCGCGCCCCGTCGCTCGACTTCGATCCGGGCCGCGAGCTGCGGGCCGAGCAGCGTGCCCGGGCTCTTCTGCGCTCGTGCGTGGCGGAGGAGGAGTGGGCCATGTACCGCGACCTCGGCTTCATCCGCGTGTGGGGTTCTCAGGCCGGCGGTCCCGAGGGTGGCCGGGGCGGCGGCGCTGACTACGCGTACCTGATCTATCCCCACCGGCCGATCGTGGCCTACCTCGTGCAGACCCACCGTCTGCTCAACGAGTACTGCGTCGCCTTCCCGGACCACACCCGTCCGTACGGCAGCGCGCGCCTGCCCGACTCCGACGACGTGCTGGCCAAGTGGATGGCGCTGACCGGCGACGAGCGCCGGCTCATCGCCACCGCGAACATGCACCTTCCTGGCCGCCAGCTCGATCCGGCACATGTCAAGCGCGACCTGTGGCGGCTCTCCCAGTGGGAGCGGGCGCGGATGAAGGCCGCCTCCTCGGGCGCCGCCCCCGCCGGGCGCTGAGCGTCGCGGGCGCCCGCAGCCGGACGCGGGGGCGACGTGCTCAACTCCCCAAAGTTGGTCGCGACGGGGAGTCTTGGGGAATTGAGCACATAGGCCATGCTCAAATCCCCAAGGCTCGGTCGCGCGCTGGGGTTCTGGGGAGTTGAGCAGGTCGCCGGCTGGGCGGCGAGTACGGCCGCGCATCGACGTATAAGGGCCGTCAAGGTTGCCTGCCAGGTGAACCTTGGCGGCTTATGCACGTATGCGATGCACAACCCGTCAAGGTTCGGGAATCGGGGTGAGAGTGGCCGCGAACGCACGCCGGCTCTCGATCCCGGCCCGCGCCGCGCCCCCGCGGACCCGAACCGCCCCCCACAGACGAACCGCCCCCGCGGACCCGAACCGCCCCCCACAGACGAACCGCCCCCCACAGACGAACCGGCCCCCACAGCCAAACCGCCCCCTCCCGCTACAGTCCCGGCCCCGATGACCGCCGCCAGCAACGGGTTCGACCTCAAGCACCGCAGCCGTGCGCTCACCGAAGGCCCGGCCAGAGCGCCCGCCCGCGCCTACCTGAAGGGGATCGGCTACGACGAGGAGGCGCTGTCAAAGCCGCTGGTCGCGGTGGCCAACACGTGGATCGAGACGATGCCGTGCAACTTCCACCTGCGGGCGCTGGCGGCCAAGGTCAAGGAGGGCATCCGGGAGGCGGGCGGCACCCCGATGGAGCTGAACACGATCGCCATCTCCGACGGCATCACGATGGGCACGGCGGGGATGCGCGCCTCCCTGGTCAGCCGCGAGGTGATCGCCGACTCGATCGAGCTCGTGTGCGACGCCCACCTGTTCGACGCCGTGATCGCCATCAGCGGCTGTGACAAGACGATCCCGGCCACGGTCATGGCCCAGTGCCGGCTCGACGTCCCCAGCGTCATGCTCTACGGCGGCTCGATCCTGCCCGGTCATTTCCACGGCGAGCAGGTGACGATCCAGGAGGTGTTCGAGGCCGTCGGCGCGCACGCCGCGGGCAAGCTGAGCGACGAGGACCTCGCCGAGCTCGAGTCCGCCGCTTCGCCTGGCGCCGGTGCCTGCGGCGGACAGTTCACCGCCAACACGATGGCCATGGCCTTCGAGGTGCTGGGAATCTCACCCGCCGGCTTCAGCATGGTGCCGGCCACCGACCCGCGCAAGTCGGACGTGGCCGGCGACGCCGGCCGGCTGGTGCTCGACGTCCTGAAGCGCGGCCAGAAGCCCAGCGACATCATCACGCGCGAGAGCCTCGAGAACGCGATCGCGGCCATCGCGTGCAGCGGCGGCTCGACCAACGGCGTGCTGCACCTGCTCGCCGTGGCCAAGGAGATCGGCGTCGAGCTCACGATCGATGACTTCGACCGCATCAGCGAGCGGACGCCGCTGCTGTGTGACCTCAAGCCCGGCGGCCAGTTCGTCGCCCCCGATCTCTACGCGGCCGGCGGCGTGCCGCTCGTCGTCAAGCGCCTGGACGAGGCGGGGCTCCTGCACCGCGACGCGGTGACGGTCACCGGCCAGACGATCGGCGAGATCGCTGACGCCGCGGCCGAGACGCCGGGCCAGAGGGTGGTCCGCCCCTTGGCGGAGCCGCTGAAGTCCACTGGCGGACTGGCCATCCTGAAGGGCAACCTCGCTCCCGAAGGGTGCGTGGTCAAGCTCGCGGGCCACGAGCGCCGCCACCAGACCGGCCCGGCCCGAGTGTTCGACGGCGAGGAGCAGGCGATGGCGGCGGTCACGCACGGGACGATCAACAAGGGCGACATCCTCGTGATCCGCAACGAAGGCCCCGCCGGCGGCCCGGGCATGCGGGAGATGCTCGCCGTCACCGCCGCGCTCGTGGGCGAGGGCCTGGGCGAGGACGTGGCGCTGATCACCGATGGGCGCTTCTCCGGCGCCACGCACGGGCTGATGGCGGGGCACGTTGCTCCCGAGGCCGCCCGCGGCGGTCCCATCGCGGCGGTTCGGGACGGCGACGAGATCACGCTCGACGTCGACAACCGCCGGCTCGATGTCGCGCTCTCCGAGGCCGAGCTGGCCGAACGCTGCCGCGCCTACGAGCCACCGGAGCGTCCCTATCCGGGAGCGGCGCTTGACAAGTACGCCCGGCTGGTCTCGAGCGCGTCGGCCGGCGCCGTGACCCGCTGACACGCTTAACCATTTCTCCGCAAAACGGCGGTTAGGTTCTCCGCTCACGACGATCGCGCCCGCCTGGGCGCCGGCGGAAGGAGGAAGGGCATGAGCAGGAGGATTCGAGCGCTCGTTGCGGGCGCGGCCGTCCTGGCAACCGTGGTGACGGTGGCAGTGAGCGCCGGAGTCGGAGGCGCGGCCAGCGGTGGCAGGGCGGCCCACGGCGTGGCCTACGTGGCGGTCACCCACAAGGTGGGCAACACCTATTACGCGGCCGGAAACACGAGCACCAACGTCCTCGGCTCGGGTGCCGTGGCCTACAAGATCAACGTCGGGACGGGGGCGACCACGGGCACAATCAAGATCACCGCCAACCTGACCCTGTTCACGAAGACCGGGGCGCTGAGCGGGAGCTCGAGTGGGACCGAGACGGTCGGGGCGAGCGGCTCGAGCACCCAGAAGGGGACGCTGCACCTGACGCACGGAAGCGGCGGCCAGCGCGGCCACAGCTTAATCGGCACCTTCACCGGGACCGGCGCCTCGGCGACCGGGCCGTTCGTCTACCACGTCAAGGGGACCTACAAGTAGGAGGAGTCGCAACCGGAGCACTGAAAGACCGGTTGCAGATCGACGCCAGGCGGGCGCCGTTTTTACGGCGGTGCCCGCCGTTGGCGTTAGCATTTCCACGGGTAGAGGAAATTCGTCGTGCCGCGTATCTCATATCTTCGTCCCGGGGGCGATTCGGGACGTACCAGCCGAAGGGCGCCGCTTCCTCCGCGGGCTGAGTCCCTGGGCGGTGGCAGGCGGGGCGGGCGCTACGTGGCGCTGGCCCTCGTAGGCGCCGGCCTGATCGCCGTCGCCGTCCTCGTGGTGCTGTTGCTCAGCTCCAGCCCGAGCCTCAGTGCGGACGCGAATGGGCTCGCCCGCGTGGGCATGCCGTTCGGCGGCGGGACGATCGAGAGCGTCAGCGTCACCAGCGGTCCCCACAGCCGCCCGATCCCAGTGCAGCTGCGCGGCCAGACGATCTGGCCGCGGTCGCTGATCAAGGCACACGAGCAGGTCTCGATCGACGTCACGGTCAAGCGTCCGGGCTGGATCTCCTGGCTGGCCGGCAGCAGCGAGCACGTCCACCTGCAGCTGGTCACGCCGAGCGCATCGCTGCGCTCGCACTATCTGACCCTAGCCGCCGGCGCACCGCTCAAGCTCGCGTTCAGGCAGCCGATCCGGGTCATCGCCTTCGGCGCGCCGGGCCATCTGCAGCGGCGCGTGCTGGCTACCCCCCGGAGCGTGATCACGCTGCGGCGGACCGCCGAGGCGGGCTCTCTGTCGGTCGCCGCGGCGCCGCGCACCTGGGAGACCGCGGTGCCCGCCACCGTGAGCTGGTTCCCCAACGGCGCCGCCGCCACCGCCGTGGCCTCGCCGGCGCCGGGCTCGCGGATCATGCCCACGACCCCCATCACGCTGACCTTCAACAAGACCGTGACGCAGGCGCTGGGCTCTCAGCGGCCCCCCGTGTCCCCAGCCACGCCGGGGACGTGGCACACGGTCAACAGCCATACGATCGTGTTCCGGCCGCAGGGCTACGGCTATGGCCTGGGGGCCAAGGTCGGGGTCGGGCTGCCGAACGGAGTCCGTCTCGTCGCGGGTCAGCCCGGCGGCGGGACGTGGGCGGTGTCCCAGGGCTCGCCCACACGCGTGCAGCAGCTGCTCGCCCTGCTCGGCTACCTGCCGCTCCGGTTCCGCTACGACGGTCCCGGCGTCGGCCTCAGCCCGAGCGCGCAGCTGAAGGCGGCCATCCATCCGCCCGCGGGCAGGTTCGTGTGGCGCTACCCGAACGTGCCTTCGGCGCTTCACGGGTTCTGGCAGCCGGGCGCGTCCGGCGTGATGACCCAGGGGGCCCTGATGGCGTTCGAGAACGACCACGGCCTGACGCCCGACGGCGTCACCGGGCCGCAGGTCTGGCATTCCCTGATCCAGGCGGCGATCGCGGGCAAGGGCTCGGGTTTCGGCTACACGTTCGTCAACGTCAGCCTCTCGGGCCAGCAGCTCAACCTCTGGCACAACGGCCACACCGTGGTCACGACGGCGGTGAACACCGGGATCTCCTCGCGCCCCACGGCGCCGGGGACCTTCCCGGTGTACGAGCACATCCGTGTCGGGACGATGAGCGGCACCAACCCCGACGGCAGCCAGTACAACGATCCCGGCATCCAGTTCATCAGCTACTTCAACGGCGGCGACGCGCTGCACGCGTTCACGCGCGCGCAGTACGGGTTCCCGCAGAGCCTGGGATGCGTCGAGATGGCGCTCGGACCCGCCGGCCAGGTGTGGCCGTACACGCCGATCGGCACGCTGGTTCACGTCGCCTAGGCGCAGAACCCGCTGAAGGGGCGCGGGCAGCCCGCGCCGAATAGCTCCTACAGATGAGCCTCGAGGCCGACCAAGCCGCGATCAGCCCTGCCTGGACGGCGGCCGTGGCCGCCTTCGAGCGCGACCTGCGCCGCCGGGCGGTGGCAGCCAAGACCCGCCAGGCGTACCTGATCGACGCCGCCCAGCTCGCCGCCTGGGCCGGCGACCGGGAGCTGCACCCGAACTCGATCGACGTCCGCGCGCTTCGGCGTTACGCCGCCGCGCTGTCGGAGGCCGGACAGGCCCCGAGTACGGTCGCGCGCAAGCTGGCCGCGCTGCGCGCGCTGTTCCGCGTCCAGGTCGAGCGCCGCGAACGAGCCGAGAACCCGGCCGAGCTGCTCAGCGCGCCCAAGCGCAGCCAGCGCCTGCCGCGCGTGCTCAAGCCGGCCGAGGTCGCCACCCTGCTGGACCGGATCCCCGCCGGGACGCCGCTGGAGCTGCGTGACCGGGCGATGTTCGAGCTCGCCTACGCGTCCGGCCTGCGGGCCGAGGAGCTCGTCTCGCTCGAGCTCGAGTCGGTCCAGTTCGACGCCGAGGTCGTGCGGGTCGAGGGCAAGGGCGAAAAGACACGCCTCGTGCCCGCGGGCGAGCACGCGCTGCGTGCGCTCGAGCGCTACCTGGCCAAGGGCCGCCCGGCGCTCGATCCCGGCGACGGGAGAGCGCTCTTTCTGTCCAAGTCCGGTCGTCGCCTGAGCACGTCGGACGTCCGCCGACGGCTGCGGAGCTGGGCGCGTCTGGCGGCGGTGCAGGCGCCCTCGCTCACCAAGGCCCATCCACACGCTCTGCGCCACTCCTTCGCCACCCATCTGCTCGACGGAGGCGCCGATCTACGGGCGATTCAGGAACTGCTTGGGCACGCAACCATCTCGACCACTCAGGTCTACACTCGGGTAGAGTCGGCGCGGCTCAGGTCCGCGTACACACGAGCGCACCCGCGGGCCTGAAGACCAGACAGGGGGGTTTCAGCTGGAAACCAACGTCAAAGCGATCGAGCTGCAGGACCTGTGGCGGCGCTACAAGACCGACGGGGATGAGCGCGCCCGCGAGCGTCTCGTGGTCGCCTACTCGCCCCTGGTCAAGTACGTGGCCGGGCGGATGAGCTCGGGGCTGCCGGCCCACGTGGAGGACGCTGATCTCATCTCCTACGGGCTCACGGGCTTGATCAACGCCATCGAGCGTTTCGATCTCACGAGGGAGATCAAGTTCGAGACCTACGCCATCACGCGCATCCGCGGCTCGATCATCGACGAGCTGCGCACGCTCGACTGGGTCCCCCGCTCGGTCCGCGCGCGGGCCCGCGACATCGAGCGAGCCAACACCAAGCTCGAGGCCCGGCTCCAGCGTGCCCCGACCGACGAGGAGATGGCGGCCGAGCTCGAGATCACGGTCGAGGAGTTCCAGGAGTCGCTGCTGCAGATCTCCAACTCCACCGTGGTCGCCCTCGATGAGCTCTGGAGCGTCTCGGACTCGACGGGCGACCAGGTCTCCCTGCTCGACACCCTGCCCGACCGTGGCGCGCCCGACCCCCAGCAGATGGTCGACCAGTCCGAGCTGCGCGACCGGATCGCCGACGCGATCGCCGCCCTGCCCGAGCGCGAGAAGCTCGTCGTCGCGCTCTACTACTACGAGAACCTGACCCTGCGCGAGATCGGCGAGGTCCTCTCGGTCACCGAGTCGCGCGTCTCGCAGCTGCACACCAAAGCCGTTCTGCGGTTGCGCTCCAAGCTCCAGGGCGAATTAGACTGAGGCCGCGGCGCATGCGCCGCGGCCCCGGCCGGTGCATGCACCGGCCGGCGGGGGCGCGCATGCGCGCCCCCGGACACCCAGAGGAGAGGAGAAGGCATGCACAAGCCCGCGGACCGGATCCGCAACGTGGCGCTCGTCGGCCACCGCGGGAGTGGCAAGACCTCGTTGCACGAGGCGCTCCTGTTTGAGGCCGGCGTAGTCAACCGGCTGGGATCGGTGGTCGACGGGACCACGGTGTCCGACGCCGATCCCGACGAGAAGTCGCGCCAGATGTCGATCTCCGCTGCGCTCTCCTCCTTCGAGTGGCAGCAGCGCAAGGTCAACCTGATCGACACCCCCGGCGACTCGAGCTTCATCGCCGACGCGCTCGGCGCCCTGCGGGTGTGCGAAGCGGCGGTCTTCGTCGTCAACGCGGTGATGGGCGTCGAGGTCCACACCAGCCGCCTCTGGCAGCGCGCGGCCGAGCTCGACCTGGCCCGCCTGGTTTTCGTGAACATGATCGATCGCGAGCGCGCCGACTTCTTCCGGGCGCTGGACTCGCTGAAGAGCGCCTTCGGCCAGCACGTCGTGGCCACCGAGATCCCGATCGGCACCGAGCACGAGGTCTCCGGCGTGATCGACCTCGTCGACATGAGGGCCTTCGCCTACGAGGGCTCAGAGCGCGAGAACTGCAAGGAGATCCCGATCCCCGACGAGCTCGAGCCCCAGGCCCAGGAGTACCGCGAGAAGCTGATGGACGAGGTCTCGGAGACCTCTGACCACCTGATGGAGCGCTACCTGGAGGGCGAGGAGATCTCGCACGAGGAGATCGTCACCGCGCTCAAGGACGGGACGAACCACGGGCAGCTGTTCCCGGTCACGTGCGGGATCGCCACGCGCAACCTGGCCACCAACCGCCTGCTCGACGCGATCGTCGAGGACCTCCCCTCGCCGGTCAAGCACGGCGGCCTCGACGTCGGCGAGGTGACGCTCGAGCCGGTCGAGGACAAGGAGATGTTCGCCTACGTGTTCAAGACCCGGGCCGACCCGTTTGCGGGGCGGATCAACATGTTCCGCGTCTACCAGGGGGTCCTGGGGCACGATTCGCAGGTGCTCAACACGCGTACGCACTCCAAGGAACGGGTCGGGCAGCTCGTGACCTTCGAGGGCAGCCAGACCGGGCATGCGACCGAGTTCGGCCCCGGCGACATCGGGGCCGTGGCCAAGCTCAAGGAGACCCGGGCCGGCGACTGGCTGGCCTCGCGCGACGAGCCGATCCAGATGCCCTCGATCAAGCTGCCGGCGCCGGTCATGGCCTTCGCGGTCGAGCCCAAGAGCAAGGGCGACGAGGACAAGGTGTTCACCGCCCTGCGCCGCCTGCAGGAGGAGGACCCGACGATCGATCTGCACCGCGACTCGCAGACGGGCCAGCAGATCGTGGCCGGGCTCTCGCAGGTCCACGTCGAGGTGATCGTCGAGCGTCTGAAGGCGCGCTTCGGGGCGGAGGTCAACCTGAAGCCGCCGCGCGTTCCCTATCAGGAGACGATCCGCAAGCCTGCCAAGGCGCACGGTCGCCACAAGAAGCAGACCGGCGGCCGCGGTCAGTTCGGCGACTGCCACATCGAGATCGAGCCGCGCGAGCCGGGGGAGGGCTTCGAGTTCGTCAACGCGATCAAGGGCGGGGTGATTCCCACCGGGTTCATTCCCGCGGTCGAGAAGGGCGTGCTCGAGGCCATGCAGGAGGGCGTCGTGGCCGGCTATCCGGTCAAGGACGTGCGCGTGCGGCTCTACGACGGCTCCTACCACACCGTCGACTCATCGGAGATGGCGTTCAAGGTGGCCGGCTCGCTGGCCATGAGGCAGGCCATGTCGGACGCCGGGCCGGTCCTGCTCGAGCCGATCATGCTCGTGACCGTGAACGTGCCCGAGGACGCCGTGGGCGACGTGATCGGCGATCTGAACTCGCGCCGCGGGCGGCCGCTGGGCATGGAGCCCGCGGGCGGCGGCATGACCGAGGTCAAGGCCGAGGTCCCGATGGCCGAGATGCTCTCCTACGCGCCCGACCTGCGCTCGATCACCGGGGGCCAGGGCGAGTTCTCGATGGAGTTCGAGCGCTACGAGGAGGTCCCCGGGCACATGGCCGGCAGGATCGTCGACGAGGCGAGAGCCGAGAAAGAGGCTGTAAAAGCGTAGTAGGCCGGGCGGGACGCGATGTCGGTCGCGGTCGCCGTTGGTACGCTCGGCGCGTGGCCACGCGCGACATCCGTCCGTCCACCACGCACACGGTCTGCGACGTCTGCGGACGCACGCTGCTGCGCGGCGAGCGGGCCGAGGCCTATCTCCACGGTGGGGCGCGCCAGTGGGTTTGCGAGCTGTGCAAGCCGCGGGTCCTGCACGAGGGCTGGATCCGGGAAGGGGCCGTCCCCTCCTATGGCCCCGCGAGTGCGAGCGCCGAGCGTCCGCGCTCGATTCTGAGCCGGATTCGCGGCTGGCGTGAGGCCGCGGCGGGCGCCCGAGCCGAGCCTGCGCCGCGCCTCGATGGCGCCTCCGCACCGCCGGCGCGGGCGGAGGAGCCGAGCGTGGCGCCGCCGCGCGAGATCCGCCGCCGGCGCGAGGGCCGCCGCGAGCTGCTCAGCCGCGACCGCGACGGCGCCCGCGGCCGTGACGGGTCGCGCGACGGCGCCCGCGAGCCGCGCCACGTGCGCGCCGTTCCGACGAGCGCCGAGCAGAAGATGGTCTCGGCCATCGATCTCTTCAACTCCTCGGGTCACACCCGGACCGTCTCAGGCGTGGCCCGCTCGCTCGGGCTGCCGATCGTCGCGGTCAACCCGTCAGCGCAACGTCCGAGCCTGGTCAACCTCGTCGTCTCCTGGGAGCTGTGCTGGTACCGCTACGAGGTCGACCTCTCCGACGAGGTTCCGAGCGTACGCGTCGTCGGTCAGGGCTACGAGCTCACGGAGCTCGCCGCCGAGGAGCGGCGGGGCAACGCCCTCGCAGACGACGAGGGTGCGCTCGCCCTGGCCCACCAATAGCATCCGTCCCGTGATCTACTGCGTCGTCCCCGAGCCGCTCGCCGACGAGCTGCTCGACAAGCTCACGGCGTACTACGCCGACGATCCCAACGTGACGGTGATCGTCGACCGGCGGCGCTCCTCGCGCCGCGACCGCGGCTCGAGCGGCGGCGGCCAGCGTTCGCTGCGGGACCGCCGGCGCTCGCGCGTGACGGGGGAGCTCCCCGACCTGGCCGGGGATTGAATCCGCAGACCGCCTTCCGGCTCGTGCTCCACGTCGACGGGGGTGCGCGCGGCAACCCCGGACCCGCGGCGATCGGGGTCGTTGTGTCCGAGCCTGACGGGGCTGTGGTGGACGAGCTCGCCGAGCCGATCGGCGTGGCCACCAACAACGTGGCCGAGTACCGCGCCGTGCTGCGCGGGTTGGCCCGGGCGGCGGAGCTCGGCGCCCGAGAGATCGAGATCGTCAACGACTCAGAGCTCGTGGCGCGTCAGCTCGCGGGGGCCTACAAGGTCAAGCACCCGGCGATGAAGCCGCTCTACGCCGAGACGATGGGTGCCTTGCGGGGGTTCGACCGCTGGAGCATCCGCAGCGTGCCGCGGGCCCAGAACGCCCGCGCCGACGCGCTCGTCAACGCTGCGCTCGACGGCGCCGGCTGAGCGCTGCGCGAGGCGCCGACCGGGCGTTTTCACCGCGCTGGCTTTACGCAAACGTGAAGTCCAACCGGTTCTATCTGCCTATAACCGGTAAGTGGTAATTTGATGCTCGACTCGGATCGTCATACGCGGCGGGTGTTTCTCGCGCGGGCCGGCGGCGTTGCCGCCGCGATGGCTGGCTGGGAGATGGGGCACGTCCCGCCCGCCTTCGCGCGGCGCCGCCGTCACGGTTCGTGGCCGGCCGCCGAGTGGCGTCTCGTCGCGAGTCCGGGCGCGTCGTTGACGAGGTTCCATGACGCGGCGCTTCGCTCGTCCGTGGCCGAGGTGAGGACCGCGGCCGACGGCGACGAGGCCCGGCTGGTGCTCGAGCGCACCCGCCCTTTCAGCCTGCGCAACCGAATCCTCCGGCTGTGGATCAAGGTGGATGCGCAGTCCGCCTCCGACATCGTCTCGGTGGTCGTGAAGGCCGGGTCGGGACGCCGGCCGTTCTCACAGCTCGCCTACGAGGAGGTGTTGTCGCCGGGCGGCGCCAGCGGCGCGACCCGGGCCTATCTGCGCTCGACGATAAAGCCTGGCGAATGGGTGCCGTTGACCCTCGGGCCGCCGTCGTTCGTCGGGTCCTCGTCCGCGGCGGAGGTTGACTACCTCCGGTTGCAGGACTTTGCCATCGGGGTCTCGGCTGTGCGCGGGAGCCGCGCCCGGCTCTCGTTCGGCGGGATGGAACTGATCGAGGGCGACCGGCACTACCCCACGGGCGTGGTCAGCTTCACGTTCGACGACGGCCTGGCGAGTGTCTACCGAAACGCGTTTCCGGTTCTCGCCGCCCGAAGCTTTCCGGGCACGGCGTACGTGATCAGGGATCTGATCCAGCCGCAGTTCGAGGACAGCTACATGACCATGTCAGACCTCCACACCCTCACCCGCGCGGGCTGGGAGGTCGCTGCGCACGCGAATCTGGTGGCCGACCACAATGCGTATCTCGGATTTGTCGGAGTCCCCCGGAACCAGCTGATCGCAGACGTCGAGGACGAGGTCGCATGGCTGCAGGCGTCCGGCTTCACGGGATCCCGCGACATTGCCCTCCCGCAGGGGTACTTCGACGCGGATGTGCTCGACGTCCTGAGGACCTACGGCCACTTCGCGACCGTCCGGACGACGGATTTCCACAGCATCGAGACGCTGCCGGTCGCCGATCCCTATCGCTTGCGGTGCCTGTCCTACGACCCGACCGTACCGATCGGCCCGCCGGATCTGGCCGGAAGCATCATGTGGCGGATCGACCAGCTCGCCGCTTTCGGGGGCTGGCTGATTCTCGCGTTTCACGACGTCACGACGCCGGGGGGCGCCTCGGCGCCGCCGGTCGCCGACGAGGCCACCGCGATCAGCCAGGCAGACTTCGAGCAGATCGTCGCGCACGTGCAAGGCCGGGGCGTACCCGTCCGGACCGTGGGCCAGGTCTGGGGAAGCCGCCCCGGGCGCGCGTAGGGAAGGTGACCGCGGGGGGCGGGGCGCACGCGGCGCCGGCGGGGCGGGGCGCCGGGGCGCATCAACCGCCGCAGCGTTACACGCGACCTCGCCCGGCCGGATCGTGTCACGTTACGGCGCCCCCATCGCCGTAACGTGACATCAAGCCGCGGGGGAGAGGATCGAGTCACGTTGCAGCGGTCGTCGACCCGCCGCTTCCGTCTCGCCCCGGACGCCCTCACCGAGAACCCGGAGAGTTTCAGCCCGTGCCCACCGGGGCAGACTTGATTGTGATCGCAACTAGTGCTAAGATTGTGAACACAATAATTGTCTTGTCAATGGAGGTCGCACAATGAATCTGGGCCTACTCGTTCTCCGCGTCATCGTGGGGCTGCTGTTCGCCGGCCACGGCGCGCAGAAGCTGTTCGGGGTCCTCGGAGGCCACGGCCTCGAGGGCACGGCGGGATTTTTCGACGCGATCGGCCTGAAGCCAGGCCGGCTGCATGCCACCGCGGCAGGGCTGCTGGAGTTCGGCGGAGGTCTGCTCCTGGCACTCGGCCTCGTCACACCGTTCGCGGCGGCCGGGCTGATCGCGGTGATGACCGCGGCGGTGATCACCGCGCATCTGCCGAAGGGCCTGTGGGCCACCGACGGCGGCTATGAATACAACCTCGTCCTGGTGTCCGTCGCCTTCGCGCTGGCGGCGATCGGCGCCGGCTCGTGGTCGGTCGACCACGCCCTGGGGCTCTCGCTGCACGGCGTGCTGTGGGGCGTCGGGGCCCTCGTGGTCGGTGTCCTCGGCGGGGCGGGCGCGGTCCTGAGCGGACGGGCGGTCAGCCGCCGCACGGCCGGTGCGCCCGAGCACCATCCTGCCGACGGCCAGCCGACGGCGGCCTGAGCAAGTCGGATCTGGCGGCGACGAGCGGCACTCGCTCGTCGCCGCTCGCGCTACTCTGAGCGGCGTGACCGATGCCCTGATCGAGCTCAGCGCTCGGCTGCGGGACACCGCGCAGAGGCTGCGCTCCGGAGAGCTCGAGCCGGAAGCCGCCGTCGCGTCGATCGAGGAATGCGCGCGCCTGGCCGCGGAGGCCGGCGCGCTGGTCGACGAACAGAGCCGAGCCGCGCTGGAGCCGCTGCCTGACCTGCCGGGCCAGCTCCCGCTCCCTTCGGCCTAGGCCGCGTATGTCGAGCGCCGGCGTGGGCTCCCCGGCCGTGGACCCCGCCTACCCGGAGCATCTTCGCACGGAGGTCGAGCAGTACCTGGCCGGCCTGCGGTTCGCGGCCGACGCGGCGGCCGCGGGGCTCGAGGAGGCGATGCGCTACTCGCTTCTGGCGGGCGGCAAGCGGATCCGTCCCGTGCTGGCGCTCGCCACTGCGGAGGCCGTCGGGCGCGACCCCCGCTCGGTGCTGCCGCTGGCCGCGGCGATCGAGCTGATCCACACCTACTCGCTGATCCACGACGACCTGCCGGCCATGGACGATGACGAGCTGCGCCGCGGGCGCCCGACCGCTCACCGTGCGTTCGGCGAGGACGTGGCGATCCTCTCCGGCGACGGCCTGTACGCCGAGGCGTTCAAGCTGCTGCTGACCGAGCAGCAAGGGGATCCACCCGCCGTCCTGGCGGCGGCGGCACGGCTGGCCGCCGCTACGGGCGTGGACGGAATGGTCGGCGGTCAGTACCTCGACGTCGCCCGGACGGCTACGGCGGGGGCGGAGGGGCTACGGCAGCTGCATGCGCTCAAGACCGGCCGCCTGATCGCCGCCAGCATCGAGTGCGTGCTGCTGCTGGAGGGAGGCTCGGGACCTGCCACAATCAATCGATACCGCACCTTTGCGAGCGAGCTGGGCGTGCTCTTTCAGATCGTTGACGACATTCTCGACGTCACTGGATCGGAGGAGACGCTCGGCAAGTTGCAGGGCAGCGACGAGCGGCTGGGAAAACGCACCTACGTCACCGAGTTCGGACTCGACGGAGCCCGCCGCCTCGCTCGCGAGTCCCATCAACGCGCCCGCGAGGCGCTGTCCCAGGCAGCACCGGCCGGAGCCGAGCAGCTGCGGCAGATAACCGACTTCATCGCCACCCGCACTTACTGATGGACAAGCTCTTGCCCCGGATCGACCGGCCCCAGGACCTCCACGAGCTGAGCGACGAGCAGCTCCAAGTCGTCGCGCAGGAGGTACGAGAGCACATCATCGACACCGTGGGGGAGATCGGGGGCCACTTCGGGGCCAATCTCGGGACGTGCGAGATCGCGGTGGCGCTGCACTCAGTGCTCGACTCCCCGCGCGACAAGATCCTCTGGGACGTCGGGCATCAGGCCTACCCGCACAAGGTGCTGACCGGCCGCCGCGACGCGCTCTCGACGATCCGCTCCTACGGCGGACTGGCGCCGTTCTGCGCGGTGGCCGAGTCAGAGCACGACATCATGGGCGCCGGCCACGCCTCCACGTCGATCGGCTACGCCGTCGGGATCAAGGAGGCGATGCGCCGGGGGCACGGCGAGGACGGACACGTCGTGGCTGTCGTGGGCGACGGCGCGATGACCGGCGGGGTGGCCTTCGAGGCCGTCCACCAGGCCGGCGGCAACGGCACGCCGATCGTCGTCCTGCTCAACGACAACGGCATGTCGATCGCGCCCAACGTCGGCGCGCTCTCGCGCTACTTCAATCGCATGCGGTTGAACCCCAAGCTCTGGCATGCCCGCGAGGGCGTCGAGGGCGGCCTGACGAAGCTGCCGGCCGGGATCGGCGCCGCGTTCGAGCGGCTCGGGCCGCACTTCAAGGAGTCGCTCAAGGCGTTCTGGGCGCCGGGCCTGTGGTGGGAGGAGCTCGACTTCGCCTACATGGGCGTGGTCGACGGCCACGACGTGCGCGCGGTGCGCCGCGCCCTGCGTGAGGCGCTCACGGCAGAGCGGCCCGTCGTCGTCCACTGCGCCACGGTCAAGGGCAAAGGCTTCGCGCCCGCCGAGGAGGGTGGTCTGGAGGGCATGGAGAAGTGGCACGCTGCCAAGCCCAAGTCGATCGCCAACGGCGCGCCCGCCGCCAGCCCGGCGCCCAAGCCCGGGGCGGTGCGCAAGCCGCCGCAGTACACCCAGGTCTTCGGCGAGGCACTCGTGCGCGAATGCCGGCGCGATGATCGCGTGATCGGCATCACCGCGGCGATGAACTCGGGCACGGGGCTGAACCTGTTGCAGCGCGAGCTGCCCGAGCGCTATTACGACGTGGGAATCGCCGAGCAGCAGGCGGTGCTGTTCGCGGCCGGGCTGGCACTGCAGGGCTGCAAGCCGGTGGCGGCGATCTATTCGACGTTCCTGCAGCGCGCCTACGACCAGATCGTCCACGACGTGTGCCTGCAGAAGCTGAACGTGACGTTCGCAATGGATCGCGCAGGTCTGGTCGGCGACGACGGTCCCACCCACCACGGCGCCTTCGACATCGCCTACCTGCGCTGCCTGCCCAACATCGTCCTGATGGCGCCGCGCGACGAGGCGATGCTGGTCCACATGCTCCACACCGCGCTCCGCTACGACGAGGGGCCGATCGCACTGCGCTACCCGCGTGGCGAGGCGGTCGGCGTCCCGCTCCCCGAGCAGCCGCGGCAGATCGACGTCGGGACAGGCGAGATCCTGCTCGAGGCGGGCTCCGGCCCCGCCGGTAGCGCGCGCGTGGCGCTCCTCGGATACGGGAGCGGCGTCGGCAAGGCGCTCGAGGCGGCGGCCATCCTGGGCGAGCGAGGGATCTCGGCCACGGTCGCCGATGCCCGCTTCGCCAAGCCGATCGACGCCGGGCTGGCCGCCCAGCTCGCGGCCGAGCATGACCTGCTTGTGACGGTCGAGGAGGGTGTGCTGGCTGGCGGCTTCGGCTCCGCCGTGTGGGAGACGCTCTCGGACGCCGGCCTGGCGCCGCGGATCCTCCGCGTCGGCCTGCCCGACCGCTACGTCACCCACGGTGCCCCGACCCTGCTGCACGAAGAGGTCGGCTTCACCGGCGCCCGGATCGCCGAGCGTGTGCAGGCCGCAGTGGCCCAGCAGCACGAGGACGTTGCCGCTCCCGGGCGCTCGGAGGGCGAGCGGCTCAGCCAGGCCGGCGAACGCACGCCGTAGTTGCTCTCGGCGAGCTGGGCGGTCGGCCCCCGGACGCAGAACGACCCGCCGAAGCGGGCCGTTCCTGGGAGGAGAGATGAGTCAGCGTCTGATCGCTACGCCGATGATTCCCCATCCTCGACGGTGAACTGTGAGGTCGATCACGTACCGTTCCCGCCCATGGCCAGCGACCGCGTCCGCCTCGACAGCCTGCTCTCGCAGCGCGGCCTGTTCGAGTCACGTTCGCAGGCGGCCGCCTCGGTCCTGGCCGGGGATGTGATCCTGCTGCCCGGCCGCCGGCGAGCCGAGAAACCCGGCGAGATGGTGACGGCGGATGTAGAGGTGGAGGTCACCGCGGCGCCGCCATTCGTCTCGCGGGGAGGCGTGAAGCTGGCCAACGCCCTCGACGCATTCGCGCTGGACGTAGACGGCGCGTGCGCGCTGGACGTCGGCGCCTCGACCGGCGGCTTCAGCGATTGCCTGCTGCAGCGCGGCGCGCGTCGCGTCGTAGCCGTCGACGTCGCCTACGGCGAGCTTCACTGGCGGCTTCGCTCCGATCCGCGGGTGACCGTGGTCGAGCGCCGAAACGCGCGGCGGCTGGTCCCCGAGGAGCTGCCCTACCGGCCCGAGCTGATCGTCGTCGACGTCTCGTTCATCTCCCTGGTCAAGGTGCTGCCTGCGATCCTCGAGTGCGCCGCCCCCCGGTTTGACTGCCTTGCCCTGGTCAAGCCCCAGTTCGAGGTGGGGCGCGAGGCCGTGGGCAAGGGCGGCGTCGTCCGCGATGCGGAGCTACGGCGCAGCGCGCTGCTCGAAGTCGGGCAGGCCGCCGTGCAGCTGGGGGCGGCCGTGAAGGGCTACGCGAGCTCCGGGCTGCCCGGGCCGAAGGGCAATCGGGAGACGTTCGTGTGGCTGGCCGAGGGGTCGCGCACCGGGCTCGGCGACCTGGAGGAGGCGGCGCGGAGCGCCGAGCCATGAAAGAGATCAACCGCGCGTCGGTGTTCACGCACCGCCGTCCGGCCGAGACCGCCCCTGCGCTCAGAGAGCTGATCGAGATCGCCCGGAGCTCCGGCACGCTGCTGTGCCTGGACCCCGAAGAGACCCGCAAGCACGAGCTTCAGCCTGGCGAGGGCCTCGAGCTCGACGTCGAAGACGGCACCGACGTCGACATCTGCTTCGCGCTCGGCGGCGACGGCACGATCCTGACCGCGCTGCGCAGGTATGCCGGCACCGGGATCCCGGTGTTCGGCGTCAACTTCGGCGAGATCGGCTTCCTCGCCACCGTGGATCGCGATCAGTCCCACGAGGGCTTCCGCCGTGCCTTCGGCGGCGAGTTCGACGTCCTTTCGCTGCCAGGAATCGCGCTCTCGGGCTCGCGCGGTACGTGGCTGGCGGTCAACGACATCTCGATGCACCGCCAGCCCGGCAAGCGCGTCGCCGACCTCGAGTACGCGGTCGGCGCGAACGAGATCGGCCGCGTGCGCTGCGACGGGCTCGTCGTTGCCACCCCTGCGGGCAGCACGGGCTACAACCTGGCCAATGGTGGCCCCGTCATGGCCTGGGGGGTGGCCGGCTTCGTGGTCTCGTTCATCGCCCCGCACTCGCTGACCGCGCGCGCCCTGGTCGTCGCCCCGCAGGACGTCCTCATCGTGCGCAACCGCTCGCGCGAGGAGTCGGTCGACGTGACGGTGGACGGGCGGCCGGTGTGCATCCTGCCGCCGGGGGAGGAGATCGAGGCCCGGTTCGCCGACGGGCAGGGCGCGCTGGCCCAGGTGGCCGGAACCACGTTCTACGAGCGGCTGCGGGACAAGTTCGGCCGGCTGGCCACCGCCCCCTGAAGCCTCCCGTCGAGGCCGGTCCTTCCGACCCCGCCGCGCCGCCGATCCGTGGCCTCACGCCTCCCGCCGCGTCGCCGATCCGTCGGCCTCGGTTGGTAGACCGTGGACGATGCTGCACGAGCTGCGCGTGGAGAACCTGTTGCTGATGGAGCACGCCGAGATCCGCCTGTCCGAGGGGCTCAACGTGCTCACCGGCGAGACCGGCGCCGGCAAGACACTGCTCGCGCACGCGCTCGACCTGCTGCTGGGCGGCCGGGCACGCAGCGGGATCGTGCGCACAGGCGCGTCCGAGGCCTACGTCGAGGGGATCTTCGCTCGGCCGGATCTGCCCGAGGAGCTCTCCGACCGGATCCCCGATGACTGCGACGAGCTCGTCCTCGCTCGCCGCGTGTGGCCCGATGGCCGGACGAGGGCCTACGTGTCCGGACGCTCGGCGACGGTCGCCGACCTGCGCGAGATCGGATCCCGCCTGCTCTCCTTCTACGGCCAGCACGAGCACCGCAAGCTGATGCTCTCGGCCGCCCAGCTCGAGATCCTCGACGGCTACTGCGGCCCGGAGCAGCTCGCCCTGCGCGCGCAGGTGGCCGAGCTCCACCGTCAGGTGCGCCTGCTCGAGGAGCGCCGCGCTGAGCTGGCTGAGCTGGCCGGTGCCCGCGAACGCGAGCTCGATCTGCTCGCTTTCGAGCTGGATGAGATCGAGGCCGCGGGACCGAGCGAGGCCGAAGCGACGGCACTCGCCGCCGAGCGGGAGCGGCTGCGCCACGTGGAGGCGCTGCGCGCGGCTGCGCTCTGCGGCGCCGAGGCGATCGCGCCCGAGGACGGGGGAGGGGTCGGCGCTTCGCTCGCGCAGGCGGCGGCCCAGCTGGAGTCGGTGGCGGGAATCGATGACCGGCTCGCCTCCCTCCTCGAGCGCCTGGAGGCACTGCGCTACGAGGCGGAGGATCTGGGCGGCGAGTTTCGCCGCTACCTGGGCGGCCTGGATGGCTCGGCGGACGGCGTCGGCATCGACGAGGGGGCCGGCCGAGCGGGGGGAGAGGGGCGGCTCGAGGAAGTCGAAGAGCGCCTGGCCTTGTTCGGGCGGCTCGAGCGCAAGCACGGGGGCACGGTCGCCGACGTGCTTGCGCACGCCGAGCGCTGCCGCGCGCGTCGCGACGAGCTGGAGGATGCCGAGGTCTCACTTCAGGCGGCTGACGAGGAGCTCGCACAGACGCGCGCGCGGCTCGACCGTCTCGCATCCGAGCTCACCGCGGGGCGGCAAGCCGCCGCGCCGGTCCTGGCCGAGGCGGTCCGCAGCCGGCTGGGGGAGCTGGCCATGCCCGAGGCCAGCTTCGAGGTCGCCCTGCTCCGGCGCGAAAGCGGATGCGGCCCCCGCGGCGCCGACACGGTTGAGTTCTCGCTGGCCCCGAACCCTGGGATGCCCGCGGGCCCGCTGCGGGAGATCGCCTCCGGCGGCGAGCTCTCGCGCGTGATGCTGGCGCTCCTTGGCGTCGCGCATGCGGGGGCACTGGATGGGGAGGACGGAGCCGCCACCGGCCGCGCCGCCGAGAGCGACACGCCCCTGCTCGTGTTCGACGAGATCGACGCCGGCATCGGCGGCCACACCGCACGTGCGGTGGGCGACCAGCTGCGGGGCCTCGCCGCGGGGCGGCAGATCCTGTGCATCACGCACCTGCCGCAGGTGGCCGCGATGGCCACGCGGCACTTCACGATCGAGAAGGACTCGAGCGCGACGCCGGCCAGGACCACGGTGCGGGACGTCCAGGGCGACGCGCTCGTGGGCGAGCTCGTGCGGATGCTGGGCGCCGCAGACGGCGATCGGGCCGCAAGCCAACACGCGCGCCAGCTGCTGCGCGCCGCCTGAGCCACCCCGGCGCAGGCGTCCTCACGACCGTCCGCGCCCGGCGCTACGTTCCTGGGGTCCACTACACTTGAGGATCGATCGATGGCCCAAGACCCGCGACGCCCCGCGACGAGCACCACCGGGGAGACACGTTTCATCTTCATCACGGGCGGGGTCGTCTCCTCGCTGGGTAAGGGCATCGCGGGCGCTTCGATCGGGCGACTGCTGGTCGCGCGCGGCCTGAGCGTGCAGCTGCAGAAGTTCGACCCCTACATCAACGTCGATCCCGGGACGATGTCGCCCTACCAGCACGGCGAGGTCTTCGTGACCGAGGACGGAGCGGAGACCGACCTGGACCTCGGTCACTACGAGCGCTTCACGGACGCCAACACGAGCCGCGCCTCGAACGTCACCGCGGGCGGGATCTACAACAGCGTCATCCGCCGCGAGCGTCGCGGTGACTACCTCGGGGCGACAGTCCAGGTCGTTCCCCACATCACCGACGAGATCAAGCAGCGGATCAAGCTGATGGCGGAGTCCAGCGACGTGGACTTCGTGATCACCGAGATCGGGGGGACCGTGGGCGACATCGAGTCGTTGCCCTTCCTCGAGGCGATCCGCCAGTTCCCCGTCGATGTCGGCCGGCGCCGGTGCATGTTCATCCATCTGACGCTCGTGCCCTATATCGGCCACGCCGGCGAGCTCAAGACCAAGCCCACGCAGCACTCCGTCAACGAGCTGCGGCGCATCGGTATCGCGCCCGACATGGTCGTCTGCCGCTCCGAGGCCATGCTCTCGACCGACATCCGCCGCAAGATCGCCCTGTTCGCGAGCCTCTCCCAGGAAGCCGTCGTGTCGGCCTACGACGTGCCCGACATCTATCGCGTGCCGATCGTCTTCCAAGAGGAGGGAGTCGACGACTTCATTCTCCGCGAGCACTTCGGGATTGACGCCCCGGCGCCCGATCTGAGCGGCTGGGAGACGATTACGCGGCGGGCCGCAGAGGCCAGTGGCCGCGTGCGGATCGCACTCGTCGGCAAGTACGTGCAGCTGGAGGATGCCTACCTGTCGGTCGTCGAGGCGCTCAAGCACGCCGGCGTGCACCACGGCTGCCGGGTCGAGATCGATTGGATCGACTCCGAGTCCGTGGGCGAGCCCGAGGTGAGCGCACGCCTGCAGGGCGCCGACGGGATCCTGATCCCCGGTGGCTTCGGCGGTCGCGGCTTCGAGGGCAAGATCCGCGCCGCGCAGATCGCCCGCGAGCACGGGGTCCCGTACCTGGGCATCTGCCTGGGGATGCAGGTCGCCGTCAGCGAGTTCGCGCGCCACGTGGCCGGCATGGACGGAGCCAACTCCACCGAGATGGATCCCGAGACGCCGTTTCCGGTCATCGACCTGCTGCCAGAGCAGAAGGAGATCGCCGACATGGGCGGGACGATGCGCCTGGGCGCCGATCCGGTGAAGCTGCACGAGGGCACGATCGTGCGCGAGCTCTACGGCGAAGCAGTCGTTTACGAGCGCCACCGGCACCGCTATGAGGTCAACAACCACCTCCGGCGCCGGCTAGAGGCCAGCGGGCTCGTGTGCTCGGGCACCTCACCCGACGAGCGGCTGGTCGAGGCGATCGAGCTGCAGCACGGCCGGCATCCGTTCTTCGTCGCCTCGCAGTACCACCCCGAGTTCAAGTCGCGCCCCGAGCGGCCGGCGCCGCTGTTCAGGGAGTTCGTGGGGGCGGCGCTGACCCGCGCGAGGACGGACACACCGGCGGCCGAGCCGGTGGTCCTCGAGGACGCCGCGGGTCAGGCCGCATCTGGCCCGCTCGCCGAGGCGGGCGCGGGCCGCACCGGCAATTCGTGAGGCGCGCCGGGGAAGCGCAGCGCCGGCAGCTGCACGAGACGTTCACGACGCTGTGCCGGATCGAGAGCCCGTCCGGGCACGAGCGCGCGTGCGCCGAGTGGATCGGCGAGGAGCTGCGCGCCATGGGGCTCGACCTGGAGGAGGACCGCGGCTACGCGGGCTCGGACGCCGGCAATCTGCTGACGCGGATCCCGGGTGCCGGCTCGGCGTCGATCCTCCTCTGCGCCCACATGGACACGGTGCCGCCGACGGCGCCGATCGAACCCGTGGTGAAGGACGGCGGCTGGACCAATGCCCACGCCGGGATCCTGGGGGCCGACAACAAGGCCGCCGTGGCCGTGCTGATCGAGCTCGCCCGGGCGCTGCGGGCCCAGCCCGGGCCATCCGCCGTCGGGGTCGAGCTCCTGTTCACGGTCTCCGAGGAGGACGGTCTGGGCGGCGCCAAGGCCTTCGACGTCGCCCGGCTGCGGAGCTCGTTCGGCTACGCGATGGACCATGCCTCCGCGATCGGCGAGATCGTCCTCGCCTCGCCGACGTACAACCGGATCGTGGCGGACGTGCACGGGCGTGCCGCTCATGCCGGCATCCGTCCCGAGGACGGTCGCAGCGCGATAGTGGTGGCGGCGAGGGCGATCGACGCGATGTCGATAGGTCGACTGGACGAAGAGACGACGGCCAACATCGGCACGATCGCCGGAGGGACCGCGACCAACGTCGTCCCCGAGCGCTGCACGGTGCAGGCCGAGGTCCGGGCGATCGACGAGCGGCGCGCCGAGCAGGCGACGACCCAGATGATCGACCACTTCCAGGACGCGGCCAACGCCGGCGAGTGCGATCTCGATGTCACCGTCGAGCGGATGTTCCGCGGCTACCGGACCAAGGCCCGAGCGCCCGAGGTGGGCTTGGCCGAGCGGGCCCTGCGCGCCTGTGGCTATGAGCCGCGGCATATCGCGACCGGGGGCGGCTCGGACGCCAACGCGTTGATCGCGGCCGGCTTTCCCTGCGTGAACCTGGCCAACGGCACCGAGCGCAACCACGAGCCCGGCGAGCGCGTGAGCATCGACGCCCTCGAAGGGATGCTCGAAGTGGTGATGGCACTCGTGGAGGTCGCGGGAAGCGACCCGGAGCTCGGGGCGAGCGCTGCGCGCGAGCCGGAGGCGGATCCGGGTCTGAGGCAGCTGACGTGAGCGAGTTCGAGCGTGTGAGCTCCGAGACGCTGTGGGAGGGCAAGATCGTCCGCGTCGGCCATGAGCGCTTTCGCCACGCTGACGGCGAGGAGGTCACGCGCGAGAAGGTGTGGCATCCAGGAGCGGTCGGGATCGTCGCCGTCGACGAGAGCAACGTGTGGCTGACGCGCCAGCCGCGGGAGGCCGTGGGCGCCCGCGCGTCGCTGGAGATCCCTGCGGGCAAGCTCGACGTTGAAGGCGAGAGCCCGCTGGCCACCGCGCAGCGGGAGCTGGGGGAAGAGATCGGCAAGACGGCCGGGGAGTGGGAGGAGATCTTCTGCTTCTACACGAGCCCTGGCTTCACCGACGAGCGCGTATGGCTGTACCTGGCGCGCGATCTGCGCGATGCGGACGAGCCCGGCGAGGCCGACGAGAACGAGCGCATCGAGATCGTGCCGTGGCCGCGCGAGCGACTCGGGGAGGCGATCGCCGCGTGCGAGGACTCCAAGTCGCTGATCGCATTGCTCTGGCTGGCGGCCCGCGGGCGCCACGGCGGCACGTAGGGCAGGAGCACCACGGGCGGGCCCGAATAGATGGCCATGGCCATCACCGAGGCCCCGCCCGGCCTACCCGCACGCCGGCTCACCGATCTGACCCTGGACTTCCTGGCCTATCTGGAGCTCGAGCGTGGCCTTTCGCGGAACACGCTCGAGGCCTATCGCTCGGACCTCCAGCAGTTCGGTGAGTTCCTGAACCGCCGCGATCTCGATCCGCTGGCCGTGCAGGGCCGCGATCTCGCCGACTTCGTGTCCGAGCTCGCCGACGGCCACGACGAGCGCAGACCGGTGGCGCCCGCGACGCTGCAGCGAAAGATCGCCTGCCTGCGGTCGTTCTACCGGCATCTACGCCGCGAGCAGGTGCTCGACAGCGACCCGACGGCCGAGCTGCGGCCGCCGCGGTCCCGGGCCCGGCTGCCCAAGGTGCTCAGTCGCGACGAGGTGAAGCGCCTTCTGGCCCAGCCCTGTGGCTCCTCGACCGGCGCGGTGCGTGACCGCGCCCTGCTGGAGACGATGTACGCGTGCGGGCTGCGCGCCTCGGAGGCGATCTCGCTCGAGCTGAGCGAGCTCGACCTGGAGGACGGCATCGTCCGCACGCGCGGCAAGGGATCCAAGGAGCGGATCGTCCCGATTGGGAGCAAAGCCACGGCGACCCTTCGGTCCTACTTGAAGGACGCGCGGCCACGCCTGGTCGGCCTTCGGGACGAGCCCCGGGTGTTCGTGAACCTGCGCGGCGGACCACTGACTCGCCAGGGCCTCTACAAGATCGTCCAGCGTCATGCGCGCACGGCCGGGCTCGAGGACCGGATGAGCCCGCACACGCTGCGCCACACCTTTGCCACCCACCTGCTCGACGGCGGCTGCGACCTGCGCTCGCTGCAGGAGATGCTCGGCCACGCCGACATCGGCACCACGCAGATCTACACCCACCTCTCAGCCGAGCGGCTGCGTGACGTGTACTTCGACGCCCATCCCCGGGCACAGATCGCACGCGCGCCTTAAAGTCCGGCGCGTGGGCATCACGCACTTCGAGGAGGCCGAGCGCGAGCAGGCGGAGATCGGGCACCTTCAGAGCGCGTGGACATATCTGGGGGACGAGGCGGGCTCGGTCACGGTCGGCGTGAACCGGATCCAGGTCGGCGACGGCGGGTGGGCGACTCCGCTGCACGAGCACGGCCGCGAGGAGGAGATCTTCTACGTCCTGGCGGGACGCGGGCGCTGCCTGTTCGGCGAGCACGACTTCGAAGTGGGAGCGGGAGACTGCGCCGTGTTCCTGCCCGGCGAGGGCGCGCACACGGTGTGTGGGGTCGAAGGGCTAGACGTCTTGGCCTTTGGGATGCGGGCCGAGGACGAAAGCCCACGCTTTCCCCGCCAGGGACTCTCGCGCGTGGGCGACCGCGCCGTCGAGACGATGCCGGGCGCGCAGGACGGCATCCCGATCCAGTGGCTGCGCGAGGCCGAGCTCGGCGCGCCGGACCTCGCCGAGCAACCCGGGCCGAGGCCCGAGAGCGTGGTCAGCGTCAGCGATGTCGAGCCGCGGCTGTGGGATCGTCGCCGAGTCGCGGCCCGCCGCCGGGACCTCGGGCGCCGTGCCGGTTCGCGGCGCACGGGGCTGAAGCACATCGAGGTTGCACCGGGCAAGGCGGCCGCTCCCGCGCATTGCCACTCGATGGAGGAGGAGATCTTCGTCGTCCTCGAGGGAGACGGCATGCTCGTCCTGGGAGAGGAGGAGGTGCCGGTGCGCCCGGGTCACGTCATCGCGCGTCCCGCGGCGACGGGCGTCGCCCACACGCTCTGCGCCGGCGAGCAGGGCCTCACGTTTCTCGCGTATGGAACTCGTGAGCCGGGAGACGTCTGCTACTACCCGCGCTCGAACAAGATCGCCTTTCGTGGCGTGGGCGTGATCGGCCGTCTGGAGCGCCTCGAGTACTGGGACGGTGAGGATTGAGCCCGGCCCTGCGAACAGCACTCGCCGCGGCGTCGGTGGCGACGGTCCTGGCCGGCTGCGGGAACTCGCGCACGCCGGTTCCGAACGTCCTCGCCCCGGCATCGCCGGGAGGCTTCCGCGTCCTGGCGCTCCCGAGCGCCGGAATCACCCTGCGGGCGCCCCGGAGCTGGACGGTGACGATGAGTCACGCTCCGCTCGTGGCCGTCATGACCTCCGGCCTGGCGGTCGTCGCGCTGTGGCGGTACCCCCGCACCCTGCCGCCTCCGTCCGGCACCGCGCTGGAGCACGCCCGGCAGGCGCTGATCGCCGCCGCGCGGGCACGCGACCCAGGGCTCGAGGTCCTGACCGCCAAGACGACCACGATCGCCGGCAAGCCCGCGATCGAGCTCGATGTCCTTGACCACGTTCACGGCCAGGCCCGCCGTGTCTTCTCGACCCACCTGTTCCTCGCCCGGGCCGAGCTCGTGCTCGACGAGTATGCGCCGCCGCAGCTGTTCGCGGCGGTGAGCCGCGCCGTCTTCATGCCGGTGGCGCAGTCGCTGTTCGCGTCCTCCCGGGCGATCGCCTGACGCAGGTGAGGCGCGCCTTCGTCGTCGTCCTCGACGCCTGCGGCGTCGGCGCGCTGCCAGACGCGCACCAGTACGGCGACGCCGGCACCAACACGCTCGGGCACCTGGCGCAGGCGGTGGGCGGACTCGAGCTGCCGACGCTCGAGCGGTTGGGGTTGGGCTCGATCCTCTCGCTCGAGGGCGTGCCGCCCGCCACCCGGCCGGTCGCGCACGGACGGCTGCACGCCCAGGGTCCTGGCAAGGACTCGACCAGCGGCCACTGGGAGCTGATGGGCGTCGTCACCGTCCAGCCGCTTCCGACCTTTCCCCAGGGCTTCCCGCCCGCTGTGACGTCCCTCGTCGAGCGCGCCGGCGGCCGCGGGCTCCTCTGCAATCGCCCGTACAACGGGATCGAGGCGATCGAGCACTTCGGAGCCGAGCACGTGGCCACGGGAAAGCTGATCCTCTACACGAGCCAGGACTCCGTGCTTCAGATCGCCGCGCACGTCGATGTCGTCCCGCCCGACGAGCTCTACCGCATCTGCGGTGACGTGCGGGCTCAGCTCGAGGGTGAGCACGGCGTCGGGCGGGTGATCGCGCGGCCGTTCGCGGGCCAGGACGGCGCCTACACGCGCACGCCCGGACGCCGCGATTTCTCGCTGCCGCCGCCGGGGCGAAGCTACCTGGACGAGCTCCAGGTGCGCGGCATCCCGGTCCACACGGTGGGGAAGGCGGGCCAGCTGTTCGCGGGGCGTGGGATCGATCGCGAGCATTCAGGCCCGACCAACGCGCAAGCGCTGGCGTCCACCCGCGGGCTGCTCGAGACCCTCGAGCACGGAATGGTGTTCACGAACCTGATCGAGACCGACCAGGTCTACGGTCATCGCCACGATGCGCACGGCTTTCACCGAGCCCTACAGGAGGTGGACGCCGAGGTGGGCCGCTGGCTCGAGCTGCTCGGGGGGGAGGACCTGCTGGTGCTGACGGCTGACCACGGCTGCGACGTGACGGCCGAGCACACCGATCACACGCGCGAGCACGCGCCGCTGCTGGCCTCGTTCGCCGGGCATGACGCCCGGCACCACGACGGCCCGTTGGCGGACGTCGGCGCTAGCGTGCTCGCGTGGCTGGCCGGCGACGAGGCCGGCGCGCTCCCCGGCCACCCCTTCCTCTAGCCCTGGAGCCGCGCCGTGCCCGAGCTGCCCGAAGTCGAGACGATCCGCCGCCAGCTGGCCCCGCGGCTGGAGGGGCGGCGGATCGAGCTTGCCGAGATCCTCGACCCGCGCTGGACCCGGCCCCATCCCTGGCAGCCCGTCCAGGAGGCGCTGCGGGGCGCCGCGGTGCAGAGACTGGCGCGGTTCGGGAAGTACCTGGCCTGGGAGCTTTCGGGCGACCGGCACCTGCTGCTGCACCTCCGGATGACCGGTGTGCTGCTGCTCGACCCACGGTCCGAGCCGATTCACACTCGGGTCCGGTTCGAACTCGACGACGGCGGGCGCCTCGTGTACGTCGACCCGCGCCGCTTCGGCACCGGCCACCTGCTGGGCAGCCGGGCCGAGCGCGACGCGTACCTGGCCGAACGGATCGCGGTCGAGCCGTTCACGCCGGCCTTCACGGGCGAGTACCTGCGGCGCAGCGCGCGCGGCCGTATGGCCCCGGTCAAGGCGTGGGTGCTGGACCAGAGGCGCATCGCCGGGGTGGGGAACATCTACGCCGACGAGGCGCTGTTCCGCGCCAGGATTCACCCGCTACGGCCGGTGGGTGGGCTCACCGGGCCCCAGCTCGAGCGGCTCCGCGACGCCATCGAGGAAGCCCTGCAGGCGGGCATCGAGGCGAAGGGCGCCTCGATCGACGACTTTCGTCACCTCGACGGCGCCCGCGGCTCCTTCCAGGACCGCTTCTTGGTTCACCGGCGCGCAGGAGAGCCGTGCCCCAACTGCGGCCGGCCGATCCGCAAGATCGTCGTCGGCGGGCGCGGGACCTACGTCTGCGAGCACTGTCAGCCGCGGCCCCGCCCGCTGCGGGGCACGGCAAGGCCTCGCACGCCCTAGGCCGCGAGCAGGTCCTGCAGGGTGCCGCGACGGTCCGCGTCCAGCAGCTGGTCGAAGCCGCCGAGCGTCTCGTCGTCGATCACGATCTGCGGGAAGGTGATCATCCCCGTCCGGCGGGCGAGCTCCGCACGGCCGTCCGGGTCCTTTGCCAGATTGATCTCGCGATAGTCGATCCCGCGGCGGTTGAGCAGCGCCTTGGCGCTGACGCATCGCGAGCAGCGATCGGTCGTATACAAGGTGATGTGGGCCATAGCTTCAGAAAGTATAGCAAGCCTGGTGGCGCGTTCTGGGGGCGCCGACGCGCCCTCTGGCGGCGCCGACGCGCCCTCTGGGAGCGCCGACGCGCCCTCTGGGAGCGCCCAGCAGGACGGTGATACCCGATGTCGGGGTCGCTGAAGACCGAGGCCATCGTCCTGCGCTCGATCCGCTACGGCGAAGCCGATCGGATCCTTCACCTCTACACGCCTGGCCACGGGCGGCTGGCGGCGATCGCCAAGGGCGTGCGGCGGGCCCGCAGCCGCTTCGGGGCCCGGCTCGAGCCGTTCTTCCACATCCGCGCGGTTCTCCACGACGGCCGCAGCGAGCTGTTCACGGTAACCGCGGCGGACACGGTCTCGAGCCACGGCGCGCTGCGCGACAGCGCTGCCACGCTCGATGCCGCCGCGCGCGCGTGCGATGCGGTGGCGCGAATGTTCGAGACCCCCGATCCCCATCCCGAGGTGTTCACGCTGCTGGCCAACGAGCTCGCGCTTCTGAGCGCCGACCCGGTCCACGCCGCGCCGGCCAACGGCCTGGCCTTCCGGATCAAGCTCCTGCTCGCGGCAGGCATCGTGCCCCAGCTCGGATCGTGTGCCGCCTGCGGCGAGACCCAGCATCTGCAAGGGTTCTCGGCCTCCGCAGGTGGCGTGGTCTGCAATTCCTGCGAAGCGGCGGCATTCGCACTCGACCAGGAGAGCTACACGTTCCTGGTCGACGCCCTGGGGCATCCGCTGGCGCAGGCGCCCAGCGCCTCGGAGCGCGCGCTTCGACAGGCCGAGCGTGCCATCGTCGAGACGGCCGAGCATCATGCGCATGTCCGGCTCCGGCCGGTCCTGCGGGCGTAGACGCCGCTGCCACAACTTCGCCACAGCAAGACGAGCACGGCGGCGGCGCTGTCAGAATCGCAGGCCGTGGCCGATCAGCTCCTAGGCGCCCGAACCGAACATCCTTCCGGCCCCGTGGCCGAGGCGTTCGCCGAGCGCATCCGAGCCCGCGAGGAGCGAGACCTCGCGCCGCGGGCCACGCGCTCCTACCCGGCGCGGCGACAGCGTCCCGAGCCCGACTGCGGGCTGCGCACCCCGTTTCAGCGTGACCGCGACCGGATCGTGCACTCCAAGGCCTTCCGCCGGCTCAAGCACAAGACCCAGGTCTTCGTGGCGCCCACCGGGGACCACTACCGAACGCGGCTGACCCATACGCTCGAGGTGACCCAGGTCTCGCGAACCGTCGCGCGGGCGCTGGCGCTGAACGAGGACCTGGTGGAGGCGATCGGCGTGGGCCACGACCTGGGACATCCTCCCTTCGGGCACATCGGGGAGGAGGCGCTCGACCGGTGCCTGAGCGATCGCTTTGGTCTGCGCTTCCTACACCACGAGCACTCGCTGCGAGTCGTCGATGAGCTCGAGCGCGAAGGGCAGGGACTCAACCTCACCGACGTCGTGCGGAACGGGATCCTCGGCCACTCCGGCCGCGCGGCCGAGCCGTCCACGCTGGAAGGACGGATCGTCCGCCTGGTGGACCGGATCGCCTACATCAACCACGACATCGACGACGCCCTGCGCGCGGGCGTGATCGAGCCGTCGGACCTTCCGCGGGGCCCGATAGGGATCCTGGGGGACAGCGGGCCGCGAAGGATCGACGCCCTGGTTCACGATCTGGTCGAGCACTCAGACCAGGCTGGTGAGATCGTCCAGGGAGAGCGTGTAGGCCGCGCCATGACCGAGCTGCGGGAGTTCATGTTCGGACGCGTGTATCTGGGCCCCGAGGCCACGCGCGAGCATGCGAAGATCGGGCTCGTGGTGCGCTCCCTGTTCGACCACTACTGCGCCCACCCGGACGAGATCCCGGCCTCCATCCCCGAGGGAACCGTGGCGCGGCGCGTGACCGATTACCTGGCCGGCATGACCGACCGCTTCTGCATCAGCCGCTTTCAGGCGCTGAGCGTGCCGACGGCATTCGCGCAGTGACCGGGCGCACGGAGCGTCCTCGGTTGTGACGCGCTACACGGCTGACTCCCGTGACCGCGTGCTCGACGCCGTCGACATGGTCTCGTTGGTGTCGGCCAGAACCGATCTGCGGCGGGCCGGCGTCAACAGCTACTTCGGGCTCTGCCCGTTCCACGAGGAGCGGACCGGCTCCTTCCACGTCAGCCCCGACGACAAGCTCTACCACTGCTTCGGCTGCCAGGCCTCGGGCAACCCGTTCACGTTCGTGATGGAGACCGAAGGTCTGGATTTCAAGTCCGCGCTGGAGACGCTCGCCGATCGCTTCAGCGTGACGCTCGAGACCGAGGACGAGGATCCCGCAGCGGCCTCGAGGCGCCAGCGACGCGAGCGGCTCTACACGCTGCTCGGCCGTGCTGCCTCCTACTACGCGCGCTACCTGTGGGAGTCGGCCGAGGCGGCGCAGGCGCGCGAGTACCTCCTGGGCCGCGGCCTGACCCCGGAGACGCTGCGGCAGTTCCGCGTGGGCTACGCGCCCAGCGCCTGGGACCGCATGCTCCGCGCCTCGCGGGCCACCGGGTTCAGCGAGGAGGAGCTCCTGCTCACCGGCCTGGCCCAGCGTTCGAAGTCGCGACCCGGTCAGCTCTATGACCGCTTCCGCGAGCGGATCATGTTCCCTTCAGCCGACGCCCGCGGACGGGTCCGTGGCTTCGGCGCACGCGCGATGCGTGAGAACCAGCGTCCCAAGTACCTCAACACGTCCGACGGCGAGCTCTACCACAAGCGAAGCCAGCTCTTCGGGATTGACCTGGCGCGCGCCTCGGCGGCGAAGGCGGGGAGGATCGTCCTGGTCGAGGGCTACACGGACGTCCTCGCGCTGCACCAGGCCGGGCTGACCAACGCCGTCGGCATCATGGGCACGGCGCTGACCGAGGAGCAGGTCTCCGAGCTCGAGCGGATCGTCCGGGTGCTGGAGCTCTGCCTCGACGCCGATCGCGCCGGCCAGGAGGCAATGCTCCGCGCCTCCCGGCTGGCCGCGGGCCGGAAGCTCGAGCTGCGAGTCGTGCCGCTGCCCGAGGGAACCGACCCGGCCGAGCTTGTCGAGCGCGACGGGGCGCAGGCGCTGAAGACACGCGTTGAGGCCTCCGTGCCCTTCGTGGTCTTCCACGTCGAGCGAATCCTGGAGCGGGCCGACGTGAGGAGTGCGGAGGGCAGAGACCGCGCGCTGGCGGAGCTGCGGCCTGTCCTCGTGGACCTCCCGCCCAGCGTGCTGCGAGACGAGCTGGTCCGCCAGGTGGCCGGACGGCTCGAGCTGACCGAGGTCAGGCTGACGACGCTGCTGGGCGCCGACGGCGGCGGGACGAACGGGGGCGGCGCCGGGTCCTCGGCCGGAGGCTCAGAAGGCCGCCGGCGCCCTGCGGCCGGGCGGCCATCGATCGATACCGGGCTGCGGCGAGAGCGGACCTTTCTCGTGCTGTGCGTGGCGTTGCCCGACCGCGGCGCCGCCCTGCTGGACGAGATCGATCCCGACGAGCTGCTGACGAGCGGCCTCTACCGCCGCGCCGCCGAGCACCTGCGGACCCGCACCGAGTCGCCCTTGGCCGACCTGCCCTCCGACGACGAGGACCTTGCCCGCACGGTGGCCGACCTCGTCGCCCGCGCCGGCCGCGGGGGACGCGTGGGGGAGGAGCGCCTGGAGCACGCCCGCCTCCTCCTCGAGCTGGCGCGTCTCGACCGCGCGATCGCCCGAGCCCGGACCGAAGGGTCGAGCGGCACGAGCGACCTGGGGCGCGAGCGCGAAAGCGTGCTGAGCGAGATCCGGCAGGTCGTGGCGAGGCTGGAGTCTGCGGTGTGAGGGGCGGGGCGATGGTCGCGGATATGGCCCTATAGCGGCCGCTTTTTCGAACCATGAGGTCTGAAGTTCCCTCTGATTGCAGGTAGTTTCCGTCCGGGCAGCGTGCGAACATATGTTCGCTGTGGATCGCGAGTCCCTCGAAACCCTCCTGGCACAGGGGCTGAGCCTCGAGCAGATTGGCAAGCGCTTCGGGAAGGAAGCGTCCACGGTGTCCTACTGGATGAAGAAGTTCGAGCTCGAGGCCGTCCATCACGAGAAACACCTAGCCAAAGGGGCAATCGAGCGAGCCGCGCTCGAGTCGCTGATCGAGACCGGAGCTTCTATCGGCAAGATCGCGGCCGCACTGGGCCGCAGTACAGCAACGGTCCGGCACTGGCTGAAGAAGTACGGCCTCGAGACACACGCCACGGCGCAGCGTCGACAGGCAAGGATTGCCCGTGAGGCTGGCCACGTGCTGGTTCAGCGGAGGTGTCGCCATCACGGCGTCACCGACTTCTGGCTCGAAGGCCGCGGCGCCTATCGCTGCGTCAGGTGCCGGCACGAGGCCGTGGCGCGCCGCCGGCGGAAGGTGAAGGCGATCTTGGTTGCCGAGGCCGGTGGGTCGTGCGTCCTCTGCGGCTATGACCGTTACCTCGGCGCACTCCACTTTCATCATCGCGACCCAGCCGCCAAGAGCTTCGCGGTGAGCGTGAACGGGGTGACCCGGTCTATCGAGCGGGCTCGCGACGAGGCCAGTAAGTGCGTTCTTCTATGCTCCAACTGCCATGCCGAGGTCGAGGCAGGTATCGCGTCAGCTCCGGCGTAGCACACAGTGACATTCCGGGGTAGCTCAATCAGGCAGAGCATTCGGCTGTTAACCGAAGGGTTGTGGGTTCGAGTCCCACCCCCGGAGCTCCGCACCGCGACATGAAGCTCTACGTCTGCTACGGAACCTGGAAGCCGGCGCCCCGCCCCGGCGGGCACCCGTGCGGGACGGCGTACCACGCGCTGAAGGACGCGGGCCATGACCCTCAGGTCGTTCGCTCCTACGGCCTCGGTGCGCTGCCCAGCATCTTCAACCGCACGCCCGGGCGCCAGGAGGTCAAGCGGCTCACCGGCAACCACTGGGTCCCGGCGCTCGTCACCGACGACGGCACCGTCGTGCAGGGATCGAGGGAGATCGCCGACTGGGCGCGGGCCAATCCGGCGGGGTCCGGAACACCGCCTGACCGGGCGGGGGCTTATTGCCGTGCGCGTCGTAGGTGCCGAGGAACTGCGCCGGTGGGAGGACAACGGCGCCACCTGGCGCGTGCTCGAGGTCTCCGACGAGCACGCGGTGATAGAGCTGCTGCACTTGTTACGGCGAGGCGGTCGACACCGTGCAGGGAGACGAGCCCGAGCTCATCCAGCTGGCGCGCTCGCACCGCTCCGACTGAGCGCAAGCTGCTCGACCAGCTCCGCGCCGCGCTCCGCGGCATCGTTCCCGCCTGCCCAGGCCGCCAGTCCGCGTGCGCGCTGGCTGAGCTCGGGCCGGTCCAGCGCCGCGCGCACGGCCAGGCGCAGCGTTCGCGGGGACAGCAGGCGCCAGGGCATTCGCAGCCCGGCCCCCGCCCATTCGACGCGCGCGGCGTTCTCGAACATGTCGCCGCTGTGCGGAACGACGAGGACGGGTGCTCCGCTCGCGAGCGCCCGCACCACGGTGCCGTGGCCTCCGTGGGTGATGACGAGCGCGCAGCGAGGCATCGTGCGCGAGTAGGAGATCCAATCGACGAGCCGCCCGTTCCCGGGAACGGGCGCCGGATCGAAGAACGGCTTGCCGTTGGTCGAGGCCAGCAGCCGGACGGGAGCCCCGCGCAGCCCGACCAGGGCGGCGCGAAGGAGGCCGTGCTCAGGATCCTGGGCCGTCGAGGGCGCGACGAGCACGAGCGGCTCTTCGCCGGGCGGGGCGGGGACGTCGTGATACGGCGGCTCCCACATCAACGGCCCGATGACATGCACGTGGGTCGGCCACTGTCGCGGATACTCGAGCTGAGGGAAGGTTCCGACGAGGATGAGATCGGTGCTCAGCCCGCCGTAGAGCCGCCTCGTCTGGGGCAGACCGAGGCGCTTGCGCGTGCCGTTTAGCTCCCGCCGGCCCTGTCTCAGCCCGGCTTGCACCGGCCGCTCGAATCCGCGCCACATCGCGCGGCCGAGCGGCGTGCGCGGGAGCCGCGCCCCGAGCGCGTACGGAGGCAGCCCCGGCGCGCCGACGACGTAGAAGTGGGGGATGAGCGTGGCCACCGGCACTTCCTCCAGCTCGCCGACCAGAGCGGGCGCCAGCGTGAGGATGTCGTGCACGATCACATCGGGCCGCGCCTCGCGCACCGCGGGGCGAGTCTCCTGCACCGACATCACGACCGCCTCGTAGGGCTTCACCGGCTGCTCGCGGGTGGGGAAGACCGGATACTCCGGCGCCGCGAGGAAGCGCATGCCCGCGGCCTCGACGGGCTCCTGCCAACGCTTCCAGGTCTCGAAGGTCACCTCGGCTCCGCGCTCGACCAGGCGCGCGCCAAGGGCGAGCATCGGAAAAGCGTGGCCGGGGTCCCCGAAGGCGCCGAGGAAGATGCGCAGCGGCCGGCTCGTGGAAGCGTCCGTCAGCTACCCGGCGAGCTCGGAGATGGCGCGCAGCTGCGCGATCCGCTCCTCGGCGGTGAAGGCCATGGGCGTGATCATGAGCGTCCCGACGCCGGCGGCGCGAAACGCCTCGACCCGGTCGCGCACGACGTCAGCCGGACCACACAGCGAGACCATGTCGATCAGCTCGTCGGGGATGGCGGCACCGGCTTCTTCCTTCTTGCCGTCCAGATACAGATCCTGGATCTCCTGGGCCGCGTCCTCGAAGCCGTAGCGCTGGACGAGGTTGTTGTAGAAGTTCTGCTGCCGCGAGCCCATCCCGCCGATGTACAGCGCCAGGACAGGTCGCATCAGGTTTCGCGCCTGCTCGCGGTCGTCGCTGACGTAGGCGTTCACGGTGGGTGCGATGTCGAAGCCGTCGAGCGAGCGCCCGGCGCGGCCGGCGCCCTCCTCGAGCAGCTTGCGGAACTCCGAGACGTACTCCGGCGAGAAGAACGTCGGGATCCACCCGTCGGCGATCTCGCCCGCCAGGGCCGTGTTCTTGGGTCCGATAGCGGCCAGGTAGATCGGAATCCGCTCCTGAACGGGGGAGATCATCAGCTTCAGCGGTTTGCCGGGCCCGTCGGGCAGCGGCAGCTCGATCGTCTCACCGTGGTACTCCACGCGCTCACGCGCGAGGGCCGTGCGCACCACGGCCACGTACTCACGTGTCCGCTGCAGCTGGCGAGCGAAGCGCTGGCCGTGCCAGCCCTCGGCCACCTGCGGCCCCGACGATCCGATTCCGAGCAGGACGCGGCCGCCTGAGAGCTCATCCAGCGTCGCCGCGGTCATGGCGGTCATGGCCGCGCTGCGACCCGGCATCTGGAAGATCGCCGAGCCAAGCCTGATCGTGCTCGTGCCCGCGGCGAGCCAGGCCAGGACGGTGGCGGCGTCGGATCCGTAGGCCTCGGCGGCCCAGACCGAGTCGTAGCCCAGGCGCTCGGCTTCCTTGACCACCTGCAGCTGGTCCTGCGGTCCCATGCCGAGGCCCCAGTAGCCGACGTGCACTCCGAGCTTCATCTGCAAGGTTCCTTTCGCACCGACATCGTCAGTTGTGAGGCGCGAGGGCCGCGGTTAGAGTGGCCGCCCGCCCCCGGCCAGGCGGCCCAAACCCTATGCGAACGCGGCAACAGGCGACGATCCAGGACCTCCGGCTCGCGATCGAGTGCCTGCCGCGCGCGACCCGGATCGCGATGCTCGAGGGCATCCGCACGCAGGCGATCATCGCCGGGGCCTACAGCAGCGAGGACGGCATCTGCCCGATGCTCGCGGCACACCGAGGCGGCGGTCGCACGAGCTGCATCTCTTTCGCGCGAGCCTGGGACCGCTTCGCCTTCAGGACCGGTCGCCGCACCGCGCGGCGGGCCACGCAGCGCGAGCTGCGCGTGCTCGAGGCGCACCTGGAAGCGAGCCTCCTCGAGGCGCCGGCCGGTCCGGGGGAGTTCGCAGCGGCGATCCGCGACCACCGGCGATTGGTGGCGGAGCGCCGGCCCGCGCCCGCGCCGGGCGATCCCGACCGCAGCCGCGAGCTGGCGTCGCGACCCGGGTGGGCGTGGATGCGCATCACGCGCCGCTACGACGAGTTCGAGCGCTCGCTCGAACTCGTGCGCTCCGCCGATCTCGGCGCTGCCGAGGATCGCCGCCAGGCGGCCGAAGCGCTCAACTAGCGCCTCCGGTGGCCTACACGATCAGGGCCGGCCGGCGAAACGTCGCCATCTCGCGGCCGGAAAAGCAGCTGATCGCGCCCGGCTTGAGCAAGGCCCAGCTGGCGTCCTACTACCTCGACGTGGCACCGGCGATGCTGCCGCACGTGGCCGGGCGGCCGCTGAACTTCGAACGCTACCCCGACGGCATCGAGGGCCACAAGATCTTCCAGCAGCACGCCAGCTCTCACTTCCCGAGCTGGATCCCGACCGTCGAAGTGGCCAAGGCCGGTGGCACAGTGGAGCACGTGATGGCGTCGGGCGCCGACACGCTCGTGTACCTGGCCAACCAGGCGTGCATCACGCTGCACAGCTGGCTCAGCCGGGCCGACAAGTTGAACGTGCCGGACAAGCTCGTCTTCGACCTCGACCCGGCGGCCCAGACGCCGGCCGAGATACGACGCGCGGCCCGGGTGATCGCCGCGATGCTCTGCGAGCTCGATCTGCGGCCTTGGGCGATGACCTCGGGGTCGCGCGGATATCACCTCGTGGTGCCGCTGCGGCGCGAGGCCGACTTCGGCGCCGTCCGGGCCTTCGCGCGCGACTTCGCCGCCCTGGCCACCGCGCGAGAACCGCGGCTGTTCACGATCGAGCAGCGCAAGGCAAAGCGCGAGGACAAGATCCTGATCGACTTCCTGCGCAACGGATACGGTCACACCTCGGTGGCGCCGTACTCCGTGCGTGCCCTTCCCGGCGCCCCCGTGGCGGCGCCGCTTCATCTGGGGGAGCTCTCCGAACGTACGACCCGCCCCGATCGCTGGACGGTCCGCAACCTCCTCGCGCGTCTGGAGCACGACGGCGATCCCTGGCGGGGGATGCGCCGCCACGGTCAGTCGCTGCGTGGCGCGCGCCGGCAGCTGGACGCAGCGCTCGCGGCGATTTCGCCCGCAGAGCGCGGGGTAGCCGCGGGCTGAAAGGATTGATCGATGGCCACCCACGGCAAGCTCGAGCTCAGAGGAGGCACCGGCCGGGGCTTCGACGAGGTGCTCACCCCCGAGGCGCTCGAGTTCGTGGCCGAGCTCCAGCGCGAGTTCGGCTCCACCCGTGAGGAGCTGCTGAAGCATCGCGAGGAGCGGCGGGCCCGGCTCGCCGCGGGCGAGCAGCTGGGCTTCCTGCCGCAGACCCAGGACATCCGCGAGGGCGACTGGCGTGTCGCCGCCATGCCGGCAGACCTGCAGCAGCGGTGGGTCGAGATCACGGGGCCGACCGAGCGCAAGTTGACCATCAACGCGCTGAACTCGGGTGCCGACGGGTTCATGGCCGACTTTGAGGACGCCAATGCTCCGACGTGGCGCAACATGGTCGAGGGACACATCAACCTGCGCGACGCGATCGACGGGACCATCACCTACGAGGGCTCGGACGACAGGCATTACGAGCTGGCCGAGGACCCGGCGACCTTGCTCGTCCGCCCCCGCGGGTGGCACCTTCCCGAGCGCCATCTGATCGTCGACGGCGAGCCGATCTCAGGCTCGCTGTTCGACTTCGGCCTGTTCTTCTTCCACTGCGCGCCGCGGCTGCTGGCCAAAGGCTCCGGCCCGTATTTCTACCTGCCCAAGATGGAATCCCATCTGGAGGCGCGGCTGTGGAACGAGGTTTTCTGCTTTGCCCAGGACGCCTTCCGGATCCCGCGCGGCACGATCAAAGCCACGGTTCTGATCGAGACGCTGCCGGCGGCCTTCGAGATGGACGAGATCCTCTACGAGCTGCGCGAGCACTCGGCCGGGCTGAACGCCGGCCGCTGGGACTACATCTTCTCTGCCATCAAGTGCTTCCCGGATCGCCGGGAGATGGTGCTTCCCGACCGCGGCGAGGTCACGATGACCGTCCCCTTCATGCGTGCGTACGCCGAGCTTCTGGCCGCCACCTGCCACCGTCGCGGTGCGCATGCGATGGGCGGGATGGCGGCGCTGATCCCCTCCCGCCGCGACGATGAGGCCAACGAGCGGGCGCTCGCGGGCGTCCGCGCCGACAAGGAGCGCGAGGTCGGCCAGGGCTACGACGGGACGTGGGTCGCCCACCCCGATCTCGTGCCAGTCGCTCGCGAGGTGTTCGCCACCGGGCTGAAGGGGGCTGCCAACCAGCTCGAGCGCCAGCGCGATGATGTCCAGGTCGGCGCGAGTGACCTGCTCGACCTTGCCTCGACCCCGGGGTCGATAACCGAGGCCGGCCTACGCACGAACGTGAGCGTGGGCTTTCAGTACGTCTCGTTCTGGCTCAGCGGACGCGGGGCGGCAGCGATCAACTCGTTGATGGAGGACGCCGCGACGGCGGAGATCTCCCGCACGCAGATCTGGCAGTGGGTACACCACCGCGTGGAGCTCGACGACGGGCAGGCGGTCACCCCGGAGCTCGTCCGTCAGATCCTCGACGAGGAGACCGCCCAGATCAGGGAGGCGGTGGGAGAGGAGACGTGGCGCGCCGGGCGGCCGGCCGAGACCCGGGAGATCTTCGAGCGCGTGGCGCTCTCCGAGCAGCTCCTCGAGTTCCTGACCCTGCCCGCCTACGAGTACCTGGACTAGCCTGCGATGCGGATCGCCGTGACGGGAGCCACCGGACTGATCGGCCGCGCTCTCGTGAACTCACTGAGGCAGCGCGGCGACGAGGTCGTGGCGCTAGTGCGCGACGAGAGTCGCGCCCGCGGAACCTTCGGCGAGGGGGTAGCTCTCCGTGCCTGGACGGACCCGGGCCAGTCGCCGCCGCCCCTCGAGGCGCTGCGTGGAGCCGAGGCGGTCGTCAACCTCATGGGGGAGCCGATCGCCCAGCGGTGGAGCCCGGAGACCAAGAAGCGCATTCGTGACTCGCGGGTGCAGGGCACCCGGATGCTCGTCGAAGGCCTGGCCGCGCTGCCCGACGCCGAGCGGCCGAGCGTCCTCATCTCGCAGTCGGCCACCGGCTATTACGGCCCCCACGGAGATGAGCCGCTGGACGAGGATGCGCCTCCCGGCGACGACTTCCTGGCCGGGGTGGTGGTCGAATGGGAACGCGAGGCTCTGGCCGCGGCTCCGGGGATCCGAGTGGTACTGACGCGCACGGGGGTCGTGGTCGCGCCCTCGGGCGGAGCGCTCGCCCAGATGCTTCCGTTCTTCCGTCTGGGCCTCGGAGGTCCGGTAGCCGGCGGACGCCAGTACGTGCCCTGGGTGCACCTGGATGACGTGATCGGTGCGATCGAGCACTGCCTCGCGGGCAACGGCGCTGAAGGCTCCGTGAACCTGACGGCGCCCCGGCCGGTGACCAACACCGAGCTCTCGCGCGCGCTCGGAAAGGCGCTCCGGCGGCCGGCCATCCTGCCCGTTCCGGCCTTTGGCCTCAAGCTCCTCTACGGCGAGATGGCGCAGGTCGTGATCACCGGCCAGCGAGTCGTGCCGGCGCGTCTTCAGCGATTCGGGTACGAATTCCGCCACACGGAGATCGAAGCCGCGCTGCGTGATGTGCTCGGCGCGAGCTGAGCTGTTCTGAGCAACCGGAAGGAGAGCGGGATGAAACTCGTGATCGGGATCGTGCGTCCCGAGAAGGCCAATGACGTGCTGGAAGCGCTCTACCGGGCCGATGTCAGGGGGCTCTCGATGAGCCGGGTACAGGGTCACGGCGGTGAGCTCGACCGGGTCGAGACCTACCGCGGCACCACGGTGAAGATGGAGCTCGCGGAGAAGGTGCGCTTCGAGATCGCCGTCACGGATTCGTTCGTGCAGCCGACGATCGAGGCGCTGTGCGAGGGCGCTCGGACTGACACGGTCGGCGACGGCAAGATCTTCGTGGTGCCGCTGGAGCAGGCGGTCCGCATCCGGACGGGAGAGACCGACCGCTCGGCCGTCACTCCGGTGACGCCCTGATGATCGCCTCGGGTCCGCTCGGAGGCCAGGTCAGCGCCGGCGACACCGCCTGGATGCTGGTGGCCACGGCCCTTGTCCTGATGATGACGCCGGCGCTCGGCTTGTTCTACGCCGGCCTGGTGCGCTCGAAGAACACGCTCAACACGTTCATGATGAGTATCGCCGCCCTAGGCGTGGTCACCGTCACCTGGGCCCTCGTGGGCTACTCGCTGGCCTTCGATCATGGCAACGGCTTCATCGGCGGGCTGCACTTCGCCTTCCTGCACGACGTCACGTTCACCCCCCGGCCGGGCATGACCATCCCGCACCTGCTCTTCTGGGCCTTCGAGGCCACGTTCTGCATCATCACCGCGGCACTGGTCTCCGGAGCCGTGGTCGAGCGGATGCGCTTCGGCGCCTTCCTCGCCTTCATCGTCCTGTGGTCGATCTTCGTCTACGCCGTACTCGCGCACTGGGTGTGGGGTGGAGGATGGCTCCAGCGCCACGGGATGCTCGACTTCGCCGGCGGGGTGCCGGTGGAGATGGCTTCGGGGTTCTCCGCCTTCGCCGCGGCCATCGCCGTCGGTCCGCGCAAGGACTACGGCCGCCAGGCCCTGCTTCCGCACAACGCCGTGTACGCACTTCTCGGCGCCGGGCTTCTGTGGTTCGGCTGGTTCGGCTTCAACGGCGGCAGCGGATACTCGACCGGCCATCCCGGCGTGTTGGCCTTCACGAATACGCTGCTCACGCCCGCTTGCACGCTCGTCGTCTGGTTCCTGCTCGACCTCCTCCGAGACAGGAAGGTGACCGCGATCGGCGCCGCCACCGCGATCATCGTCGGCTGTGTGGGCATCACGCCCGCCGCGGGCTTCATCAGCCCAACGTGGGCGATGCTGCTCGGGGTGCTGGCCGCGCTTCCCAGCTACGCCTTCATCGTCTACAGGCCCCGCACCCGCCTGGACGAGACCCTCGACGTCCTCGCGGCGCACGGCCTGGCCGGGCTGACCGGTGTGCTGTTCATCGGTTTCTTCGCTCAGCGCTCCTGGAACGGTGTCGCCAACGGACTGATCTACGGTCATCCGGGGCAGCTCGGCTGGCAGGCGCTGGCCGTGCTCGCCGGCCCTACCTACGCGTTCGTGGGGACCGTCGTGATCCTCAAGCTGATCGGGCTGGTGATGCCACTGCGGGTGAGCCCCAGCGAGGAGGCACTGGGCATGGACGTCGTCCAGCACGGTGAGGAGGCCTACACGACCGGAGAAGGCGCCATCCTCGTGGCGCCCGATGACCAGGTGACGGTGGCGCAGCCGTGAGGGCGCCCGATGCACGAGACAGAGGCTGATCTCCGCGCCCTGCAGGAGCTGATCGACCGCAGCTACGAGCGGGCGGGGCCCCACTTGCGCAGCATCCACACGCCAGAGCGCCGGCTGAACGCGGCGCAGGTGTGCGAATGGCTCCTCGGGATGCGCCTCCTCGTGCTGGCGACGGTCACGGGCGACGGCCGTCCGATCGCCGGGCCGGTCGACGGCATCTTCTACCGCGGGTCGTTTCACTTCGGCTCCTCGCCCGATTCGGTCCGCTTTCGCCACCTCCGCGCGCGTCCGCACGTGAGCGCGGTGCATCTGCCCGGCGAGGAACTGGCCGTCACCGTTCACGGCCGGGCGATCCCGGTCGACATCCAGGATCCGGCCGGCTCAGGTTTTCGCCAGGCCCTGCTGGACATCTACGTCCCCCGCTACGGCCCCAGCTGGGAGGCGGAGTTCCTCGACTCCGGCCCGGTCTACGCGCGGATCGCGGCGGAGCGGATGTTCACGTTCGCGATGGCCTCCTGAGCCCGACCCGGCGCTCAGCCGGTGCCGTCCTAGGCTCTCTGTCGTGGTCGATCACGAGCTCACGACGCACGATCGCTACCTGCTGGCCCGCGCACCGTCGAGTGCGCTCGTCATCGGGGCCATCGCTTCCGTGCAGTTCGGCTCGGCGATCGCCACCACTCTGTTTGCCGCGATTGGGCCGGCGGGCGCCGTGATGCTGCGCCTGAGCTTCGGGACAGCGATCCTGATCGCACTGCGGCGACCACGGCTGCGGGGAAGGCCGCGGGGGGAGGTGATGCTCGGTGCTCTCTTCGGTCTCGTGCTGCTCGGGATGAACCTGAGCTTCTATGAGGCGCTTCACCGGATCCCGCTGGGGATCGCGGTGACGATCGAGTTCGTCGGGCCGCTGGGCGTCGCCGTCACCGGGTCGCGGAGGCGAACCGATCTGATCTGGGTGGCTCTCGCGGCGCTCGGCATCCTCGCCCTGACCCACGGCAACGCTCATGGTCTGAGTGCGCTGGGAGTCTTCTTCGCGCTCCTGGCCGGCTGCTTCTGGGCGGCCTACATCGTCGTCAACGCGCGCGTTGGCCGCGCCTTCGCCGGGGGGACCGGGCTCGCCTTGGCGATGTCGGTCGCCGCTGTCGCGGCTCTTCCGGTGGGCATCGCCGCCGGCGGCTCGGCGCTGCTGCAGCCGCGCTCACTCGCGCTCGGCGCCGCGGTCGGCATGCTTTCGTCCGCGATCCCGTACTCGCTCGAGCTGGAGGCACTTCGGCGTATTCCGGCGCACGTGTTCGGCGTCCTGATGAGCCTGGAGCCCGCGATGGCGGCCACGGCCGGCCTGATCGTGCTCGGGCAGTCGCTGAGCGGCAGGGCCCTGATCGGGATCGGGTTGGTGATCGTGGCTTCGGTGGGCGCCTCGCGCCGGGCACGGGCGGCGCCGGTCGAGGTCTGACCGGCGCCTGGCGAGCTCAGCGGCGTTCGAGCAGCACGAACGGGATCTCGCGCGTCGTGCGCTCCCGGTAGCGCGCCCAGTGCGGGTTGTAGCTGCCGGCCCGTGGCCACAGCCGCTCGCGCTCCTCGGCGGTGGCTTCGCGGGCACGTACGGCAATCCGCTCACGGCCGATCTGCACCTCGGTATCCGGATGCGCGCGCAGGTTGTAAAGCCAGGCCGGATCGCGCGGATGACCGCCCTTGGAGGCGACGATCAGCATGTTCTCGCCGTCGGGCATGTACACGAGCGGAGTGGTCCGGCGCTGCTGGCTCTTAGCACCCACGTGGTCGAGCAGGAGAAGGGAGGGCAGCCCCGGCAGCCGGCCACCGACCCGTCCGCCGGTCGCGCGGTAGACGGCGGCGTGCCCACGCATCAGGGGCCCGAGAACCGGCCAGAGACGATCGGCGACGTCGAGGTAGTCGATGGCGCAAGCCTATCCGCGGGCGGGCTCACGCCGGCCACTGCCGCGTCGCTCGGCGAACTAGAGTGCGGCGATCCGCACGGTCTCCCATGCCGTCTCACGCCGTCTCGACGGGGTCCCGGCCGAGCGCACGTTCGACGTCGTCGTGGCCGAGGACGTGCTGCCGAAGGTTCTGCACCGCTGGGGACCGGTGCCGGGCGTAGCGGGCACCCGTGACCTCACCGGGCCGTGGGACACTCCCGGCTCTGAGCGGACCGTGCTGCTCGCGGATGGCAGCACCGCCCGGGAGCGGGTGCTCCGATGGGAGCGGCCAAGCCGCTTCGCGTACCGGGTGGACCGCCTGACCAGCCCGCTCGGGCACTTCGTGCAGTACGCCGTCGGGGACTGGGAGTTCTCGGCCACGGACCAGGGGTCGGCCTTTCGCTGGACCTACACGTTCTATCCCTCCGGGCGAGTTCCGGCACTGGTCCTGACGCCCATGGTCGCCGCGTTCTGGGCCGGCTACATGCGTGCGTGCGCGGATCGCTGCGTTGAGTTGGCTCGGCGCCGACCTGTCCGGGCAAGCGTGCCGTAGAGCCAGCCGACGCCCAACCCGGCGAAGGGGATGATCCCGGGCCCTCCGGCCGCTTGCATGCGGCGGTCCAGGAGCGCCAACGGGACCAGCAGACCGAACGTCGCGGCGGTCGAAAGCGCCAGACCGGGTGCCTTTGGACCGCCGCTCATCCGACGGGCGGCGCGGCCTCCTGCCCCACCGCCAACGGCGCGAGCCGCTCCGACCACGGCTCGGCCGCCTCGAGCTGGGCGGCCAGCGAGAGCAGCGTGGACTCCCCGACGGGCCGGCCGACGATCTGCACGGCCAAGGGCAACCCATCCTCGCCCTGGTAGAGCGGCACGCTCATCGCCGGTTGCCCGCTCACGTTCCACAGCGCGGTGAAGGGCGTGAACCGGGCCGATTCCGCGAAGTCGGCCATCGGGTCATCCGAGCAGGCGTCGAGCGTCCCGATGGGGACCGGCCGCTGGCCCAGTGCGGGCGTCAGCAGCACGTCGAACTCCTCGAAGCGCGCGACGATCTCCCGCGAGGCGGCCTGAAGCGCCACCATCGCGCCGGCGAACTGCACCGCGCCGGTGTTCATCCCTTGCTGATAGAGCTCCCAGCTGAGGGGCTCGACGCTCTCCTGCGTTGGCTCGCGTCCGGCAAGCGCCGCGGTGAGGACGACCGAGCCCGCCACGGTGACTGCCCACAGGACGGTGAACGTCGGCAGCAGCTGGGGCATGTCGATCGCCGGCGCATCGAAGACGTCATGCCCCAGCGAGGAGAGGAGCGCGGCCGCATCGTCGACCGCCCCCACGGAAAGCGGGTCGACGTCGGATCCGATCGGTGAGGTCTTGACCACGCCGACCCGCAGACGACCGGGATCCCGGGCTGCGGCGGCAGCGAACGGCTCTTCCGGAGGGGGGGCCCAGGTCGAGTCGCCCTCGACGTAGCCGGCCAGGAGGTCGAGCATCGCGGCGCTGTCGGCCACCGTTCGCGTCAGAGCCCCGTCGGTGCTCAGGAAGTGATCACCCAACACCGGCGCCTGAGAGATGCGCCCGCGGCTCGGCTTGAGCCCGAACAGCCCGCAGCATGCGGAGGGGATGCGGATCGAGCCCCCTCCGTCAGAGCCGTGGGCGATCGGCACCATCCCCGAGGCGACGGCGGCCGCGGCGCCCCCTGAAGAGCCACCCGGCGTGCGCTCGAGATCCCATGGATTACGCGTGGGTCCGTTCAGCCGGGGCTCGGTCACCGGCAGGATCCCGAACTCCGGTGAGTTCGTGACGCCGAGGATGACGAAGCCCGCATCGCGGATCCGTGCCACAACGTGGTCGTCGAAGTTGGAGACTGCGCCCGCGGCCAGCAGCTCTGAGCAGTTGGTCTGCCGAAAGCCCTCGATCGGCGTGAACAGATCCTTGATCGCAATGGGCACGCCCGCAAAGGGACGTGGATCGCCCGTCTCGATCTCATCCGCGCTCGCCAGTGCTCGATCCGCGTCGAGTGCCGTGAACGCGGTGACACGCGGATTCAGCGCCTCGATTCGCTGCAGCGCTGCCTCCGCGAGCTCGCGCGCGGTGACCTCCCCGTCGCGGACCAGAGCTGCGAGATCGCTCGCCGGACGGGTGAGCAGGTTGGTCTGGTCCGCCACGATTGCCTCCTCCTTCGCGTTTACTCGGGGCGCGAGTGCACCGCTAGCCCGGCGCTCGCCACGCCAGCATCATCCCATCGCCGACCGTGAGCAGGACGTTGTGCATCCGCTCGTCGGCCTGTACCCGCCGCGCGAACTCGCGTATCCCGACCGTGCCGTCGTCGTCGGCGGCAGGGTCGAGTGCGCTGCCGGCGCGAAGCAGGTTGTCGGCCACGATCACTCCCCGGGCGGCGAGCTTCGGCAGGACGGCGTCGTAATAGGACGGATAGTCGGCCTTCCACGCGTCGATGTAGACGAGGTCGAACGGCCCGTCGAGTCGCGGGATCGTCTGGAGCGCATCGCCGACGATGAGCTCGATCCTGTCGCGGTGGGGGCTCGCGTCGATGTGCCTCCGCGCCGACGCAGCCATCTGCTCGTCGATCTCGAGCGTCGTCACGACCCCGCCGGGTGGGAGCGCCGCAGCCATCGCGAGCGTTCCGAAGGCGGTGAACGTCCCGACCTCGAGGACACGTCGGGCACCGGAGGCGACGATCAGTGCCTCCAGCAGCCGCGCCTCGGCCACCCCGCTCATCATGCCGGGGGAAGGCGTCTCCTCGCGCGTCCAGGCTGCGATCTCCGACAGCTGCCCCTCGAACGGTGCCGTGTGGGCAAGCGCGTACTCGGTTGCGGCACCGGCGATCAGCTCGCTCACGCCACCCAGGTTATTAGGCCGGGCGGGCCCGGGGCGCGACCCCGAGGCATGAGCAGGCGGCCGACGGGGTAGCTCGATCTTCGACTGCTAACGAGAGAAGGAGAGAGATGACCGCTCCGATCGAAGACGTGAGCAGCCTCCCCGGCAAGAAGGTCTCTGACCAGGAAGAGAACCCGATCGGCGAGGTCAAGGAGATCTACGCGATGGAGGGCGATGGGGACCCCATGTGGGTGACCGTCGAGGCCTCCTTCGGGATGGGGGACAAGCGCACGATTTTCATCCCCCTGGCGCGGCTGAAGGAGGAGGACGGCGAGCTTCGCGTCCCCTACAGCAAGGGCCACATCCAGAACACGCCCGAGGTCGACGGTCAGGACGGCATCAGCGAAGAGTGCGACCGCAAGTTGCGCGACCACTTCGGCATCGATCGCGCCGATCAGGAGCTGCGAGCGGACAACATGTCCTACGCCACCCTCGTTCCCGAGGAGGGGGGCAAGGCCGAGCTGGTGGATGACGCCGACAGCGTCGAGACGCCGGACGCAGACAAGCGGACCGACGAGACCAAGGAGCGGCTGCACGATCCCGGCAGCAGCGAGATGCGGGATGTCGACGCCGGTGCGATCGCCGACGAGAACGCCAGCAAGCAGTCAGGCGGCGAAGGCAAGTCGCCGGAGGGTGAGGAGGAGAGCCACGCAGGCGACGAGGAAAAGAGCCAGGCCGGCGACGATGAGAAGAGCCGGGCCGGCGACGAGGAAGGGAAGTCGGAGGAGAAGAGCGAGTAGCCGGGCGTTCCAGCTAGCCGCTGGCGTCCGCGCTGACACGCACGGTCTTCAGGCTCGGATCGGCTGGGTCGGGCAGCACCATGCCTGCCTCCAGCCCGCTGCGCAGATAGTCGAGGACCGGCTGGTTGATGCGCTCGCCGGGGACGATCGCCGGGATTCCCGGGGGATACGGCGTGATCTGCTCGGCCGCGACCCGGCCGACGGCGTCGGCGACCGGCACATGCTCGACCGCTCCGAAGAACGCGTCCCGGGGACGGGTCACGGTCTCCAGCTCGAGCTCCTCGGGCGCGGGGATCTGAACCGGCGTCGGCCGCGGTAGCTCGCCGGCGGCGCCTACCAGGTGCTCCAGCCCGCGAATCAGCCGGCTCGCAGTGTCCTCGCTGTCGGCGATCGACACCGTGGCCTCGATCCGGCGGTGGTCGCTCAGGCCCATGTCGATCCGCTCGTGCTCGCGTAGCCAGTCCGCGGCCTGATAGCCGCTGATTTCGAGCTCCGAGAGATCGATCAGGACGTGAAGGCGGTCGAGGTCGTGCGAGGCCTCTTCACGGATCAGCTCGTCCTCGAGCACGTGGAGCCCGTCGATCTCGTCGATTTCATCTCGCATCCGGCGCACGAGCTCCAGGGTTCTCCCCAGCAGCTCCTCGCCGTTCTCGGCCATCTGCCGCCGCCAGCCGTCCATCGCCGAGTACAGCAGGACGTTCGGGCTCGTGGTCATGAGCAGATCGGCGCAGGCCGAGATGTGGGCGAAGTCGACCCGGTCCCCCTGCACGTGGAACACCGATCCCTGCTCGAAGCCGACGCCCATCTTGTGCACGCTGACCACGCACACGTCGGCCCCGGCATTCATCGCCCAGGTGGGCAGCTCGGGATGGAAGGGCAGGTGCGCTCCCCACGCCTCGTCCACGATCAACGGCCGTCCCCGTTTGTGACAGATGTCGGCGATCGCCTTGATGTCGGCGCAGGTTCCGTACGGCGTCGGGCTGACGATCAGTGCCCCTCGCGCGTCGGGGTGCCGCTCCCAGGCGTCCTCCACCTCCTCCGGCGACGGCGGATGGGCGAGATGGAGCTCCCGGTCGTATCGGGGATGCAGCCAGCAGGGCTGCATGCCTGAGAAGATCAGTCCAGCCACCACCGACTTGTGGGCGTCGCGGCCGAGCAGGAGATCCCCCTCATGTCCCGCCACCGCCAGCATCGCCGACTTCACCGAGAGCGAGCTGCCACAGGTCGAGAAGAACGCGTGCTCGGCGCCGACGGCATCGGCCATCAGCGCCTCTGCATCCTTCAGGTAGCCGTTCGACGACGAGCGGTCATCGAGGCCGGCGCTCGCCAGCAGGTCATCGCGAAACGGCTCCACACCGAGTACCTCTCGCACTCGGGGATCGGCTCCGCGCCCCTGGCGGTGTCCCGGCGGTGTAAAGCCGTAGCGGTCGAGCTCGTGGTATTCGGCTAGGCCTTCGAGGAGCGGCGCTCGGCTCTGGTCCATGTGCGCTGTCTACCCGGAAGGGCGCGGGCCCAGGCGGGCTCAGGCCTTGCCGGCGTTGGCGCCCAGGGCATTCAGCCAAGCGCGGATCGAGGCACCGGCGGGGGTGACCTGTCCTTCTTCGTAGCCCGTCGTGGCACGAGCGAGGGTCACGCCGTTGATCGTCGACCACCCGAATTCGATCGCGGTCCCGCTTGGGGCAAAGCGCGCGATCGGCTGCCCCTGCTGAAGAATGCTTCCGGCCGGTGCGATGGCCGTGATCTGCTCGGCCACGTACTGCACGCGGCCCGCATCGGGGCCGTCCAGGAGCTCGTAGTAGACGAGCGGCTGGCCCGCGTACCAGTTCGGGATGATCGCGAGGATCTTGACCCGGCCAGGGGCCAGAATCGGCGCTCCCACGGGCATCGTGGCGTCCACGCCCTGGTCCGTGCGGCCCCAGACGGTCACGAACTTCAGCGGGTCGATGTAGCTCGAGTTGGTGGGCGGCGCGGCGACCAGCTCGAGCTTCAGGAGGTGGCGAACCTGGGTGAGCGGTGGAGCGTGCGCGTGCACGTTGCCCACGGGGTCGACCGTCGCCGCGGGGTCGGAGGGCGGTGCCTGGGCGCCGGCGATCGGTTCGATCGCCTGCGGGTGGGCGTGCGGGACGGTGACCGCCGAGCCGTTGGCTCCGCCGCCCGACGGCGCCTGCGAGCTACTGCTGCCGCACCCGGCGATCCCAAGCGCGACGATCGCGGCCGCTATGCGTGCCGAAGTTGAACCTTTGCGCGAGTGCACTTCCTCGCGCGCATACGTTAGCCCGGCTGCGGACCGCAACGTCGCGGTCTGCGCGTCAGCGGCTCGCTCCTCATCGCCGGCGTGTGATGATCGCGGTGGACCCGGGGCAGCTGGGCGTAGCCGGGTTCGCGACCGCGGTCGGCGGCGGGCTCGCGGTGCTGATGGTCAACGTCCTCTTCCGGTTTGGCGTTTCGGGCGATCTCGAGCGTGAGCGCGAGGAAGAAGCCAGGCGCTACTTCGACGCCCACGGCGTATGGCCAGATGAGGACGAGCGGCCGCGAGCGACAGTGGCGACTCGCCTCCGGGGTCGTCACTCCCGAGCAGGAGGCGGAGCAGCGGCGGTCCGGCGGCCGGCCACGAGAGTGATCGGATGGACGTGGCGGCCGGCGCCCTGAAGAGCTCCGCTCCCGATTCTTTTCACGGCGGATCCTGGGCGAACGCCGGTCGCGCGGGCCGTCCCCGGATCGCGGCCAGCAGGGGCGGCGAGTGCCAGGCGCCACCCCCGCCGTCCATGAACCGCTCCAGGTTCGGAGTCTGCGGGCGCGCTCCGCCGAGCGCGTAGAGCAACACGGCGAGCACGGCGCCGCCCGCCGCGAGGCCGATGCCAATCCACAGCGCGATCCCCGTCCCTGACTGAAGATTGCCCCCGACCGTGGCGGCGAGGTGTGCGAACACGGGCGCGATCATGAATGCGGCCACGGCGCGCAACAGCTCGATGATCGCGAACACGCGCTGAAGGTTCATCGAGGGCAGCGACATGCCGGCGACGAACAGCGCCGGTGCCACGGTCGCGCCGAGCCCGATCCCGGTCAATCCGGACCCGATCAACGTCAGCGCCTCAGTCGGCGGCAGCGTGATGCGGAACGCCGCGATTCCGGCAGCCAGGAACACCATGCCGGCGAGGGGGAGATAGTGGATCTGGCGTTTGTCGATCAGTGCGCCGAGGGCCACCGCGGTGAGGACGGCTCCGCCGAGCTCGGGGAGGTAGAGAAGCCCTACGTGAAGGGGCCCGTAGCGGGCCAGGAGCAGGCTCGCGGTCAGGCCGGTCGCCGCCACCGACGCTGCCGCTCCGAACAGGGCGACCACGATTCCGGCAACCGGCATGGTGCTGGCCAGGCCGCGGATCGTCAGGAGTGCCCGCGGGGCGCGGAACTGGTAGACGATCAGCACGACGATCAGGGCCAGCCCCCCGAACAGGGGCACGACGGCGGTGACGTCGAGAAAGTGATGGGTCAACAGCTGTGAGGCCCCGAAGAACGCGGCCACCGAGCCCGTGGCCGCCAGCCCGATTGCAACCGGGTCCCATGGGGCCGTGCGGTCAGCGGGCTCGATGTCCTCGAACGTCAGCAGCGCCAGGACCAGCGCGGCGCCCGAGATCCCCGCGACTATCCAGAACAGCGGCCGCCATGCGTGCGCGTCGGCCTGGATGCCACCCATTGTGGGCCCCAGGGCGACGGCGCCGAAGATGCAGAGGTTCATGATCATCGCGGTCTCGCGGAACTTCGCCGTGCCGAAGCCGAGAGCCAGCGGTGGGACGGCCGCGATCAGCAGGAGGCTCGTGCACAGGCCTTGGAGGACGTGTCCAGCGATGAACATCCCGGGGTTCTGCGCCGCCGCGGTCAGGACGGATCCGACCACCAACAGTGCGGCGTATACGACCATCATCCGCCGCTGGGGCAGATGCTGGGCCAGGGCCACGGCGAGCACCGTGCCGACGGCGTAGCCGGCGTTGGCCATGCCCGACGCGAGGCTCATCGTCTGCGGGCTCATGTGGAGGCTGCTCGCGATGATCGGCGTGAGCGGCTGAAGCGCCGCGGACAGCGCCAGGTACGGGACGAGGGCGAAGATCACCATCGCCGCCGCGGCGGAGTAACGCCCGGCCAGCGAGCCCGGTCGCATGAGCGTCGGCATCAAGCGAGTATTGCGCAGACAATCATCGTGACGCCGTGTGTCGGGAGTAGCGTACGGCGCGCCATGAGGCGCATCGGACTCCCGGTTGTGATGCTGACAGCGTTGCTGGCGGTGATCGGCATGAGTGGCTCGGCGGCTGCATACCCGGTGCAGTACTGCGCCCAGGTTCCGATCGTGGGCGGCATCCCGCCGTGGGGATTTCACACCGGTCAGCCGATCACAGGGGCCACGGGCAGCTACGCGCGCGGCCATGGTCACATCAGCCTGGCCGCCAACACCGTCTCCGGGATCCTCTGTCAGGTCGACCGGGTTCGCCACCAGCCCGACCACCTGATCATCATGACCGTCGAGCGCCACCTGGTCTACCACAAGCACGGCGCGGTTATGTGGGGCGTGCCAGGCAACCTCATGAAGATCAACGTCCGCGTCAAGAGCAGCACGGACCCGCGATGCAAGATCGGCACGATCGGGCGGGTGACGATCTTCGCGAGCTACAACGGGGTGCGCAGCGACAGCGTCCAGTTCAGGTTCCCAGCCGCCTGCAAGGATCACGACCACCTGTACCACGGCCCGCAGGTCAACAACCAGGTCCCGCCGGCGTAGCGCGACTCCTCAGCGGCGAACCGGGTCAGCCGCGGGCTGTTCGCCCCGTTCGGGGCGTCGGCCACACAACTCAGCCGTTTGCGGTATTTGCAGGCGAGAGCCGCAACTTCATCATGTGCGCGGCGTTCTTATCGCCGTTCGTTTTGCCAAGGCAGCAGGATCGAAGGAGTAGTGCATGTCGCGCAACGGGTTCGTAGACCACATGACGCGAGAGCAGGCCCGCCACGTAAGGGTCGGTGACGTCATTCTCGTCGGCGCGTGGAAGGACCGGCCCGCGATGGTGACCGCGATCTACGGGCGTGGCGTCGCGCCGCCGTACTTCGCGACGACCGTCGAGCCAGGTTTCACCAGCTGGCGGCTGGCGGCGCTCCCCCGCGAGACGGCTGCCGAAAAGGCCGCATAACCAGCCCCCCAAACGTGCCCGGAGCGCCGCCGCGCGGATGTCTCTCTCCCGCGCCGCCACGCGACAGCCCGCCCCGTTGTCGCGCGGCGCTCCGGCACAGCCCCCCTAAATCCGCCGCGCCCGACGGGGCGCTGTAAATTTGACCCGTGGCAGAAGCGGCCGATGCCAGGGCCGGCCTTCCCAGGCTGTTCTGGGCGGCTTTCAAGCGCTGTCGCAACGGGATGATCCTCGTCGATGACGACCGCCGGTGCGTGGACGTCAACGATGCCTTCGCACAGCTGATGGCCTACAAGCGCCAGGACCTGATCGGCCGTAGGTATCACGACTTCGCCGTCAAGCCCCCGATGTCGGACGACTCCTGGCGGGAGATGGTGGAAGCCTCGGACTTCTACGCCACCCGTGTGCTGTGCCGTTCGAACGGGGACCACGTCAGCGTCGACCTCGCGGGCCACCGGGAAACGGTCACGGGAAGAGGCCTGATTTTGATCGTCGTCCTGCGACGGACGCAGGGCAGCCGAGCTGCCCATCGGGGAGACGCTGCGTCGGACTCGTCGCTGACCGCCCGGGAGCTCGAGATCGTGGAGATGATTGCCCTCGGTCTCACCGGCCCGGAGATCGCCACCGAGCTCCATGTCTCGCACGACACGGTCCGCACCCACGTGCGAAACGCGATGAGCAAGCTCGGGGCCCATTCGCGGGCGCATCTAGTGGCGAAGGCTCTCGGGGACGGGGTCGTGCTGCCACCACGGACGCGCTAGGCGTTGCGTGGCTAGCGTCCCTTCGCCGGATGGAGAACCCCGGGCGCTGATCCCGACTGGCTCGACGTCATCCCACGGGTGCGGCGAACCTCTTTCTCTTCGGCGTCTTGTCGGAGAGGCGGAAGCACGGATCACCCGATTCGAGCCGGCGGAGGCATTCTCTGCCGCAGCCGATGGACTCATCGTCGACATCCGCTCTCAGGACGCCCGCGCGCTTCACGGCGTCATCCCAGGAAGCGTCCACATTCCCCGCACGGTGCTCGAGTGGCGCGTCGCCCTGGACAGCCCCTGGCGCAACCCTCACCTCGGGGATCACGACCAGCAGTTGATCCTCGTCTGCGACCACGGCTACTCATCGATCCTCGCCGCCGGCAACCTCGCCGAGCTCGGCTTTCGGCGGGCGGGAGACGTGATCGGCGGGTTCGAGGCCTGGAAGCGGCATGGGTTGCCGGTCGCGCCATGCCGGCTTGGACCGTTGGCGGGCGACGCTTTGCCAGGGGCAGGTCCTCCGGATTAGCCGGCGCGCGGCCCGCGCCGGCGACGTCCCGTTTCACATCGCCCTCTCCAGACACCCCGGCGGAGCGGGCGGGCACGTTCAGTCCATGTCCCCGCGAACGCGCCTGTAGCGCTCGTAGATGACCCGCGAGCCGAACGTCCTGGTCTCGACCAGGTCCAGACGGATGTCTTCGGTGACCGGTGGCAGAAAGGGCGTGCCGCCACCGACGACGACTGGATTGCGGAACATCCGCAGCTCGTCTACGAGGCCGAGCTCGACAGCCTCGGCAGCCAGGCCGGCGCCGCCGATCGACACGTCCTGGTCGCTCGCGTCGAGCGCCGCAGCGATCTCCTCGGCCACCGGAGCCTCGGCGAGCCGGGCGTTGCCCTGGACGCTCTCGCGCGTTCGGCTGAAGACCACCTTCGGGAGAGCGCACCAGACGTCGGCGAATGCAGCGCCGAGCTCGTCCTCGCGCATCGACGGATCCGTCTCCCACACCAGCATCGTCTCGTAGAGCTTGCGGCCGCACAGATAGCCGCCGAGCTCGCGCACCTGCGCGATGTGAAAGCGGAACTGGTCCTCGCTGGGCGCGCTCCACCCGAACGCGCCAGCGCGGTCGGAGATGAAGCCGTCCACGGACACGCCCATCGAGTAGATCAGCATCGCTGTAGCGCTTCGCCGTGATTGACGGACCGCACGACGAGGACACTCGGTCGCGGGCGGCTCAAGCGATCGTACGGCCGGTGCTGATCGCCGTCCTGGAGATCCCGGCCGCGAAACCGGAATCGGACAGGAGGGGGCGTGTCCGACAGCGCGACCACTTACGGCGTTTCCTCGAGCGGCCAGACCTCAACGACGCCGTGGGCGACGGCACAGGGGGTTCGCGAGACGATCTCGATTGCCTCCTCGACGCTTGCCGCTTCGATCAGCGCGAAGCCGGCTACCGGAAGCGCGGCTGACAGAAATGGCCCGTCTTCGGTCTGGACGGCCGCGGCATCGTGGTTGCGCACCTGCACGGGCGCGCCGGCGACGCCCATGATCGCGCCGTCGTCGCGTAGCCGTGCGTCGTGTTCGTGGGCGGTGTCCCTGATAGCCGGGTCGGTGTGGTCGTAGCCCTCGCGATCGCCGTAACCGATGCTGATGAACTTGCCCATTGTCTGCCTCCAGCGGATGTTGGGATCCGGATCGCTAATACATGACCTCTGGTGGTGGCCGGACTCATCGGTGGTGGTGAGTTGTACCTGTGGCCAGCGTGCTGGCATGCGAAGCACCGAATCCTCAGGGGTGAGCCAGACAACAGCAAGTGTCGGCACCGCTTTGGCCGAGCGATCTCGTAGTCACGTCGGCAGGGAGTTGCCGGGGATCGGATAGCACCCACACGGGTCCTCTTGCGACCGAGGACGGAGACGTAGAACCCTCGGGTGCGGCGGTCGATATTCGATTTGCCGATATCTCTCGGGTCCGTGACGGAAAGGTCGTCGCCTATCACACCTACTACGACCAGCTCGGTTTGCTCACCCAACTGGGCTTGATGGGAGATCCCGCCTAACAACGCAATGGCCCGGGCAGGACTCGAACCTGCGCGCGACGGATTATGAGGGTGGGATTTGCAGGGAAAAAGCGCGTGGTTCAGGGAGATTGGGTGAGGTTGAGTGGGGCTGGCTGGCGTCAGATTTGACGAGGTTGGGACACGGTTGGGGACATGGCAGATACTGCTTGTCGCCAACGATGACTCGATCGCCCGAGCGGTCGCGGACGCGAGCTGTGGGAACGGCTAAGCGATCGTGCGGACTGCCGCAGCGACACGGTCGAGATCAGACGCGAAAGGGAGCAAGGAGTAGGCGGAGGACCTCTTCCAGAGATCCGCCCACTGGAGTTGTTTGGCCGTCAGGTCCGAAGTGAGCGAAGCAACGCCTGGTGGCCTCGGAACCAACCGCCTCGGGGATCGCTGGGGTGCGGGATGCCGAATACCTCGGCCGAGCCCCACTTGCAATGGAGCCTGTGACGCCAGAGATACTCGCTGCTGGCGTGGTCGAGGTACTCGTAGCCCGGGAGTTGCGAAATCGCCCAGTCGGGCACCGTGCCCAACGTGAGGATGAATCTCGGACGGAGAATTCCAAGCTCGGCTTCCAGCAAGAAGCGGGGACAGGTGTGCTCCATCGCGCCGGTCGGCCTGCTGCGAGCGGTCCTGGGAACACATTTCACAGCTTGCAGTCGCGCCGTGTGGTGAAGTGCACCGACGAGATCTTGCGGCTGCTCGCGGTCTCGGATCGGATTCGCGCACGAACGGTCAAGGATCGCGGCGGTACTGCGCAGCGTGCGATAGGCAAACGGGGATCCCTCGTCCGTCTTCAAATTATTCTCGAGCACGCGGTGGTGCCGATCCCAACTGATCTCGTGCTCGCTGAGCAGATGGGTACGGTCATTGGTCCCAATGTTTGGGTTGATCGCGATCACGGCGACGCCGCCCCTCCGGTACCGGGATCCGACCCAGGGAAGCATGATTCCGCCGTTTTCCGGATGTGTCTTGGTGGGCGTGCGGCGCGCTTTCATCGCAGCGCGCCAGCACCGCGTGTTGTTGACACAACAGTCGCACAGCGGACTCGTCGCAGGCGAGAGGCCTTTGCTCTCGTAGAGCGCAAGAAGCTTCAGTAGCAGTCCGCCCTGAGAGCCCTTCGGGATCTCTTCGGATGCGAATTCGCACTGTTCGAAACGTGCCCGCAATTCGCGTTCGTTGCGCGGCCACAGCGTCGCCGCAACCGATCTCATCACGGCGCTCCAGCTGTCGAGTGATCAGGCTGAGGGCCAGGCAGGCAGTGACTGATCCAGGACTGGCCCATCGATCCGCTCGTGGAGGTAGCTAACCAGCGCATCTTCAGGCAGTCGGCTCGCCGCCGTAAGCACCTGCCCGAGCGCCGTCAATCCTGCAGATCCCTCCTCATCCAGAGCACGGTGGCGAAGGATGCGAGCGAGCGAAAGCATGGCCGCGCTGCCGTCTTCACCATAGCCGCGCAGATCCGGCCGGCCCGCCAGCGACGCCGCAAACGTTCCGACCTCAAAGGGCCCCGTAGCCTCCGGCGGTTGCATCACTGGGTGGTAGCGCAGAAGCACGCGCGGAGTAGAGACGAAGCTGAGTTGGGTCCGGGGGTCCATGGTCCAAATTATCCCTCGGTGGCTCGACGGACAGTCTGGTTTAGCTCGCTACGCGACTGACCGGAGCTCACGCGATCAAGCTAGCCGCGAGAAACGGCCCGAGTGCCCGTGAGGTGGCCGCCTGCGCTTGACGGCGCAGGGGCCCGGCCGGCTACCCCGTTTGCGAGGTCGTGGCCGAGGACCCCCGGCCATTGGGTTCTTCGATACCCATCCGCAGATCACCGCTAAGGCCCGTCTACTGCGAAACAGGGCTGGGATCCCGCCACGACACCGCTGACCGGCCTAGGTCTACCCATTCGCCAGCGTCTTGTCGCCGATTCGATCGCCTGCGAGGGAGACATGGCGCGTGGAAAGTAGTCGTCAGGCGAGCCCTCGGGCTGATCTCGATTGGTGCGTGTCCGGCCTAGCCGTTCGTACTGCACTAACCATTTCGCGAAGGATCCCTACCGGGTTCCGGCATGACTTGCGTGGCATTACCGATTTGGAGACGATGACCGCCGTGGGCGATCGGCCTTGGGTGGAGTTTGGGGCAGTGGGAGCCATTATCGCGGCGATAGTGCTCGCTGTCCTCTCAACGAGCACCGACTTACGCGTGGGGCTGTTCGGATTCATAGGAACCTTGGTAGGCGGGCTTTTGACTTTCGAGGCCACGGAGCTTGCAGCCAGACGCAACCGAAGGGCTCAACGTCGCGTCGCCGGGCGTTTGCTGCAAGAGGACCTCGTCTTCGCGCGCACCCGGTGCAGTAATGCCGAAGCGAATGAGCGGTTTTGGGCGCCGCGGCTTGACCTTCGGCTGGATGATTGGCAACGGCAGCGCGAAACCGTTTCAAGGGAGGTGTCGGACACCGCGCAATGGCAGACGATCGCGGGGGCGTTTGAAGCGATGCGGTCCGTCCAAAGCAAGTGCAACGCTCTACGTCAGTCGGGAAAGGAAGATGCCCTCAGGCCTCGCATCGGGCAGGAATCGCGCGAGGTGATTACGGAGTATCTCTCGAGAAGCGATAGGGCGCTCGACGCGCTGCGACGCTTATCTGGGGACCGCCCCCCGGATGAGCGGCCAATGCTCGATCAAGATGCGTGACGGCATCAGCTCGGGCCCCGGCTTCTCGCGTTACGTACATACGCATCAACGCTCCCGAAGTAGGTTGATCCTGGCGCCGGAGACGCCGAGCCCGCGAGGATCCACTCGTCGGCCCGACGGTCGTGGCTCGCCTGCCGGCTCGACGACCGCATGATTGCTCCCCTAGTCGAGGGGCTCGGGACCGAGAGTCCTTCCGTCGCCATTGCACTCGTGCGGATCGAGTGCAGTGGAAAAACGGAAGCGATCACCGACGGTAGTAGCGCAGGTGTGCGCCCGTCACTCGAACGCGCTGGGCGATGCGCCGCTCCCGGTGGGCGATATCACGTCACGTCGGGGCTAAGGCTGATCGTCTGGCATCGGGTAAGACCGGTACTTCCGTTGGGCTCGCGCGTCGGCGTTCGGAAGATGCCCGCCCTTAGGTGCCGCGAACAGGATCGGGATGTCAGCGAACAGCCGGTGCGCGACGAGGCGGAGGTGGTCGTACACGTAGCGGAGGTTCGCCGGGTTGTCGTGGAGGATGATCCCGGCAACTAGCTGCCCTCGGTCGAAGCCTCGGCGGAACTTGAGCAGGTCGTGCCAGACCTCCCATTTCTCCATCTCGAGCCCGACCGCGACGTTGTAACCGTCTGCTTTGAAGACCTTCCAGAGGTCGTAGCGATCGTTGACCGGAAGCGCGTCGTAGGCATTACTGAGAGGGGGTACGCGGACCTCTGGAATCCACCCGGCAGGCTTCAGGAGCTGTTTGATCCGTTGAGGCTTGTACGGCGGCGCGGGCGCGGTCTCCCGGCAGTGCTGAAGCACCGCGTCGCGCAGCTCTTCGAGTGCGCCTAGCTTGGTCAAAAGCTCAGCGGCCCCGGCCTGCGACTCGTATGCGAGCTCGAATTCATCCATCGTCTTCGTCTCCCCTCTGCCCAGTCGCTCTCATCAGCAACGCGAGTTCCTGACTCTCGGGAAGCGTGCTTGGTACGAACACGAATGTCGCGCCCGGGTGCGTTGGCGGCTGAGTCCGGGCCTCTCGTGCAGACAAATGCTCCCACGGCTCCGCACGCTCGGATGCCGTCGATCCGGCCCAAACAACCGCAGTTTGGTACTCGTCCTCGACCGCGTCGGCTTTCACATGAGCCGCGATTCTGCGAGCGAGTACGCGCATGAGCCACTTGTGCTCACGCCACGCTGTTCCGTCATAGTCGGTCGTCCGCTCGATCCGGGCCAGGGCAAACAGCACCGCCCGCAACAAGGTCAGCGATGACGGAACCTGATGATGTTCCTCCCAGCGCGGGATTGCGTCCTGGGCGAGCTGATAGAGCCGCTCGTGGCCGAACACCGAATAGCCCTGAAAGCTGTTCGCGAACACCCAAATCTCGTCGTCGCTCGCCGCGGCCGCCGCCTCGGTGCCAGTCGGTGTGAGCGCTGCGTTGGGTGTGTGGAGCGGCCTGCCATCGAACACTTGCGCCTCCGTTTCGCGGCGGCGGCGAGTGGCGAGTTCGCGCCGGATTGTGCTCAGCATGCGTGAGGCGATGCCGTCGTGGTCCTGCCAGTGAGTCCGGGACGTGTCGATGTCGAAGGGCTGATCCGGTAGTCCGCTATCGGGTCGCGAGCCCTCGCCGCCAAAGAACGGCAGAGGCAGCTTCAACGCCTTCGCGCGCCGCTTTAGCGGCGTCGTCAGGTGGCCACTGATCGCCCGAGGAGCGACGCCGATCGCGTGGGCGAGCGTCACCGAGTCCACGGTGCCGGCGCGAGCTAGAAGTGAAAAGAACGCAAGGCCTCGCTCGAGCACCTGGTCACCAAGCACCTCGACGAACACCTCGCAGGTCCTCTCGTCATATTCAGGATCGAGTCCTCGGTCGGCGTCGGCCAGAAGCGCGCGAACCTCGTCGAGGAGATGTGGAGCCAGAGCACGGGCAAGCGCTCGCAATGCGTCGTCGCTAGCCTGCTGTTCTCTAACCATGTGTCGGTGCAACTATACACCAACACATGGACCTGACTAGCTTTGAAGTCACCGAAGTACCGGCCGGCCCGAGCTACCACGACTTGGCGGCACCCCGATCGCCCTGACCGTTACGTCGCCCAAGCGCTTGCATGCGCGGAGTAATCGCAAGGTTGAAAGCGCTCGTCTGGCGGCGAGGCTTCCTGCACCTGCTCGTCGCCACGATCCCAGGCAGCGCGTCAGTGCCTCGTGCTTCCGTTCCTTGTGGACGCGCAAGGAGGGGTGAACCAAGCTCCACGAATCGGTTGCGGTGGACACCGTTGTGTCCGCTAGCCCAGTTTCGTTAGCGTCCGCACCCGTGGCGGATCTCCTCATCTCGCGCATTGCCCCGGGGGTTGCGGTCGTGCGTAGCGTCGATCCGTTCGACAGCCTTGAGATCTACCGGATTGATCGTTCCCGCTGGCAGCAGACCCCAGAGCACCCCGGTATCTATCTGCTGTACGGGGCTGTCGGCGAGGGAAAACTCACGGTCTACATAGGAATGAGTACAACGAACATGCGGAGCCGGATTCGCAGCCACCACGTCAATCCCGCCAAGAACTGGTTCGGTGTCCTATTCGCCGTACCGGTCAGCAGCGTTCTGCTAATCCCGGCGATCGAAGCAGAGTTGATAGGGGAGGTCACCGAGGCCGGCGCGGTGGACGTGATAGCCACGAACGTCGCAACCGAAAGTCGACACCGTGGCGCCGACGACGTCCATGTCGACCCGGCGGTCGAGAAGATCCGCGACAGCCTTCAACTTCTATTGGGCAGTGACATCTTTACCCCCGCGGAGATGGTGGGTCCGGAGGCAACGGACGCCCCGATCGCCCGCATGACGCCCCTTGCCCGGGAATACAAAGGGCCAGCGGCGAAGTCACGGCGCCGTGACCCAGATGATCCGCCACTCGCAACCCACGCTTACGTCGGGGCGGGTGTCGAAGGTTGGGGTCGTTTCGAAGGCGACGAACCAGACAAGCGCTTCCGTGTATTGGCTGGGAGCGGTTGGCGACACCCAGTCCTAAACCCCGAGGCGACGACCTACGACGCAAACCTGAGAGTGAAAGAACTGCAGGACGAACTTGCGGCGTCTGACGTCCTTGACTCAAACACGATGACTTTCGCTAGCGACCACGTCTTTGAAAACTGGGGGATCGCGACACGCGTAGCCAGCGGCAAAGCCCAGTACTCCGGCGCCTATCACTGGCAGCTCATCGAAAACGCAGCCGCAGAAGAGGAACCCCCAGCGCAGGTCCGGGGCAGTGAGGCATGATTCTCCGCGATGGCTCCGCCCGGTTGGTCCGCGTTCGATACAGCCTCGGTCAACGAACTACGCGCCGCGCGGGATGCCCCGGACGCGCCGTGCCCGTTCATTGGCCATGCCCACCGGATTCCGATGGGCGACGGGGGGTTACACCCGCGGCACCGAATACCACGGTAGACCCGCCGGTCAGCTTCCGGGTCAGCCCGACGTACGTCCTCAAAGCATCACCTCGACAACTTCATTACCGGACGCGAACTTATCTCTCAGCTCACTGGGAAGTCCGAGACCCGGCGGCTGGGGAACGAGAACAGCGAAGATGCGCTGTCGTTCAACGTGTTCCGGTCGCTGCAACAGGCTGGCGCGCTCCGTCAGGCGGCCGGTGTGCTCACCGGCCTCGAGTGCGAACACGAGCCCGACCTGATCGTCTGGGGTCACCGTCTCGGGCGGGCGTCAGCGACGGCGGTTGATGAATTGAGGGCGGTGCTCGATGAGATCGAGGGCACAAAGGACAGCAGACCGAGCCCGATGTGATTCTGCGCGTGCCCGGCTGGGGATGGATCTTCGTCGAGGCCAAGCTCGCGAGCCCTACCTCGACCTACAAGAGGCGACCACAGCGAGTCGTCACGTGGAGAGAGCGCTACGGGAAGCTAGAAGCGTTCGACCAGCCGGCTTTGGCTGCGGCGGACCCAACCACGTTCCCCGAACAACTCCTTCGCAACGTCGCAGTCGCGCACCGCCTCGCAGGCGGCGAGCACGCGGCCGTGGTCGCCCTGGTGCGGGAGGTCTACCTACCGGCGGTCAGAGGCTGGGCCAGCGAGTACCTCGCCGGCGGCCACGTCTTCGCGGGAGCGGCTGCGTGGGAACAGCTGTTTACGTTGACCGAGGGCAATGAGCAGCTCGCGAACCTTCGCACCTACCTCGCCGACAAGAGCGTCAACCTGCGCCGTGCGTTCAAGCTGGAGGCCAGCTGAGGGCTTCCTCGACCCGAGCTTGGCCCCGTCCCGCGGCCCAAGCTCTCAGCGTCCTCTTGAGGGCGCGACGCGCGCGTCGATGGGTCCCGCTCGCTGCGGCTAGGCCGCCAAGACGGTCGTGCGCGCGAACGCGGGCGAGTCGACAAAAGTGATCGCGAGACCAGATCCGAGGCACCTGCCCAAAAACCTGACACGACCCCTGCGGGCAAGCGCGGGCGGATGGAGAAGAAGGACGCCAGCAGGCAGCGCGCACGTGTGGAATCGCGGAACTTGTTTCGGTGCAGCAAGCCGACCTATGACGCTCGTGTCGGGGAGGGTCGTAGCGTGGAGCGCGGCGGGAACGCTGCTCCCGCCCGACCGTTGTTGCCGACAGCGCGGGAATAGTTCAGCAGTCTGCTTGCGGACACCTGCACGATCCCTGATGATCAAGGACGGTGATCCTTGCTCAAGTCCGAGATGAGATGAACCAGGTGAACCGGGTCCTTGACGAGTTCGAGTCAATTCACGGGCGGTTTCGCGGACGCGACCGGAAGCGACAACTTCTAGAAATGGCGACCCAAGCCTCAATCCGCGGCGTTAAAGCCCTCATCGAAGAGCAATGGACCAGGGAGCCCGTGATACTGCGTGACGACAACGCGTGGCTGGTCGCGGAGGCGATGCGCCAGGACGCCGCGCTGCTTCGAGCTTTTGTCGAGTCCGAATGCCGCCTTCTGCAGGATATGGGAGTGAAACCAGAGGCGCTCAGGCGCGTCCGCCGATCGCTTGAACTCGTTTTGGTCGAGCTAAACCCTCAAGATGCCGGGGAGGTGGTGGTCGAGCGGCTCGAGCAACTTCTTTCGGCTCTTGAACAGGATCTCTACATCCTGGGCGACGAGGCCAAGCACGATCTCGTAATCCAACGTCTTACGGGCGCACTCGAAGCGATGGGCGGCGGACTCATCGTCACCGCCGATGCTCTCATTGGCGCGGGCGCTACGCCAGCGACTGGCGGAATTAGCCTTGCCGGGGCGGCCGTTTCCGGCGCAGCTGGCACGGCGATGGTGGAGCGTGGAGTCGATAAGGCCCTCGATGTCTAGAGCGCTACGCCCGCTCCGCAGGCGCGCCTTCACTGCTTGAGGGTGCTTGCGGCTGCCGCGACGAAATCGCTTTCATCCACCCGCCCCACCTGGGTGACGCGACTCGTTTGCGACGGCCCGCTGACGGCCGCGGCTGCCCGTCCCGCGGCTCCTTTCACGCGAGAGCGCTCGTCGGCTCAGCGCCCAACTGGACGAGTCCTTCGGCGACGACGCGATGACCGTCATCAGCGGTCGCTATACCGAGAGGCATGGCGGACGCTCCCACTTGGATTGCTCTTGGGATCGCGCTGTACGGTGGCGGGCTTTCGACCTACAACGTTCTGGTCCAGCGCCGCCGGCAGCGGGAGGAACTTGTTCGCGACATCTGTGTCACCGGGCGATACCGCCCCGGGCCTGATCCGGCGAAGCCGGTTCTCCATGTGCGGGCCTATAACGCGGCTCACCGGGCGGTCCAGGTGACGAGGGCGGGCCTCGTCATGCGAGGCGGCACTGTCGTCTGGCAAGGTCCGACGACGCCGGGCCTACCAACGCGGCTCAGCGACGGGGAGAGTGTGGAGGTTCCGCTGATGCCCGAGTGGATCGGACTGACGCAACTCGCTATGACGAGCACGGATCCCGTAGGCATCGCCGTAGAGGATGCGTCTGGCACGGTCTATACGAGCCAAGCTGGTCCCGATTCGAATCCGCCTGCCGCGTCGCTGTAGTCGTCGCGGTAAGTCGCGAAGCTCGCGGACAATCCCATCTATGGTCACGCGACTTCGAGCCGGCGACCCGCGCTGGCGACGTGTCGATCTGCCGTTCGCCGGGCCGGGAGCACTTGCCATCGGGACCCGCGTTTACCCGAAGAGAAGCGAGCTTACCGCGCGCCGTTGGGCCAGAACACTCTTCCGTAGTAGGCCGTCAGTCTGCGGCCCCTACGAATCTCGACTAGCTTGGTCCAGTGACCCGAGAAGGGATGAGAGAGGGTAATAGTGGTACGCACGGGTGTCTCAGAGCCCGTCGCGCAATCCGGCACGCAGCCTTGGATATTGCTCGTGCCGATCCCGTAGGCGTAGGAGTTCTTCCAGGCAGGCCAGCGAATGCGAGTAACAATATTCCCGCCGTCGCCGCTGATGTAGATGTCCACCGGACGGCGGCCGGTCCAGGTATGCGTGATCAGAACCGGGGTTCGCTTGCTCGCCGCATTAGCGAGCGCAGCAGCACACACGCCGATCCCAATCGTGGCTCCGAGCAGAGCTAATAGGGCACGTGGCCACTTCCTGCGCATGCTCGGTCTGATACCCCAGACAACGCATGTCAACTCGGCCTGTTCTGCGATGGCCTTGGACAGGCGTTGGGCAGCGGCGCCAGCGCTTTGGCGGCATTGCGATCGTGCCGATCAAGCCGCGCCTGGCGTAGCGCGGTCGCATAGGCCCAAGACCGGGCGCGAGCGGTTGCGCCAGCAGCACGGGGGCAAGTCAGGCGGCTAGCCGATACTCCTCGATGATTCGAGCGTCACTCCGGCGGACGTATCGGGCCGCCGACCTACTCCCGCGTCGAAACCGCTGTGAGCAGCGACTTCTTCCAGTGGTCCTGGCTGGGCCAACCGATTCGACACCCCGCGACGCGGGCTCCGGAGATCGAGAGTGTCCGGAATAGGGGGCGGGGTGGACCGCAGACGGCTGAACGTCACGTGGGACCGCGGAAGAGGCCGGAGAACCCATCCGAGGTTGCGGTCTCTGTGGCCGGAGAGTGCTGCGCGCCGAAGCCTACGTCGAATGCGAAACCCGTTGACGCGGGCCCGCTCGTCGGAGGTGGCCGACAGCGAGACTATGGGCTACGGGAAGAGCCTTGCGAGGCTTGACCACGGCCATGAATAGCCGAGCGCGTGGAAGCCGGGAACATAAACGTAGGCGGAGATCCCTGTTCTGTCGAACTCGTTTGGAACCTGATTCGGGGGGGGGTGGCGCCGGCAATGTGATGCCGCGAGAGCGGGAACTGTGCATTTTGATGTGGTAGGTGCGCAAGGCGCTTCCACGGAGATGGATGACCTGGTTCTTTGGACAGGGTGTTCGTCTGATGCCGCATGCACTGATCTCACGACCAATTTTGACGGTCACGACTTGGCCTACTGCCGGATGTAGCGTCACGTACATGCGTCCGCTTGTGATCGTGAACCCCACAAGACCGCGTGGAGTTGGTAAATCAAAACGCCCTCCGGCTACGCTGGCTGCGTGATCGGTCGTGGTTCTAAATGAAACGACCTGCGTATAGGGATGGCTGCCGCTTACCCACGTTGCAGTCAGAGTGTAAGGCGATGTCGGCCGCAGCTTGGGAGCCACAACCACCGTCACGCCGCCTGGAGTGGAGCAGTTACTGCCAAAGCTCGGATCGTTGCAAGATGCCGGGGTGTTTGGCCTTACAACGCGAACAGGAACATCTCCGTGAGGACCATTTAGCGTCGCGTCGCTAACCGAAGCATCCGTATCTTCCGGTAGCAGCAAAATATTTGGTCCGGTCACGACGCTACGGTGAAAACCGAGGGCAGTCTCAGGGGTGATCGGGCTCTCCGCTACGACCTCGTAGGGCCGGACTTTTGTACGGGTCGTATCTACGACCGCATAGAACGTGGGGGCAGAGAACGCTCGGCTCCCGTCCGTCCCCATGCATGCCCCCTGGCTTGACGATCCGTCATGGCGCCCAGCTGCAGTCTCGCCGTACCAGCCGGTCGTAGCTGCTGGATCAAACAGCGCGGCCAAGTGATACGGGGCCCCATACCAGGGATTGGCCATCGAACCCCACTCGCTTGCCTCACCCCCAAGGTCCGACGCGCCAGCAGCCTCGGCACCGAGTGGCGTATAGCCTGGTTGGCTACTTAGTTCAGTGTGCGGATATTGGCCCGGTTTGGCGATGTAGAGGTTGGTGTGGTTCCAACACCCCTGACTAAGTTGAGGGTCGAGCGTGAGATCGCCAGGGATTCCATTGGCGACGCGCTGTGCGTTGAGTTCTCTGACTGCGGCCGCGGCAGAGGTCGGGTGGGGGTCCGGGGCCATCGCCGAAGCCGCCGAGAGGAGCCGCGCGCTTGCCGTAATGGGAGCGGCGCCGACCACCACAACACCAGATAGACACGCGATCAGCAACTGACCCCAACGGCGTAAGCGAAGGCCACTATGCAAGGGGAACCTCCTAGTGAAACCGATTTCGATCTCGGCCATGCCGAACTTGGCGCTCTTGACGAGAAGTGTTCGTCGAAACCTCGCGGCCGCGATATTTGGCGATCATCCGGGCGGTCTATCGCTGGTCGCCACCAATGCGTTGAGCACTCCGAGCCCGCTCAAGCTTTGCTGGCGACCAGCGTGACAGAGCCCTGTGAACAATTGAAAGCTCCGCATCAGCGGCTCGTCGTCAAAACAATTCGTTGGGCACGTCAATTCGGGCTGTAGGCCAAGGCCGATCTCGAGTTTGTGCTGGGGCATGATTTCTGATTCATGCGTATGCGATGATCGGTCCCGTTCGCAGCTAGCGTCCGAGGAGCTGAGCGAGCGTGGTGCTGCGGGGAGGCACGGCTTTTCTCAGGTCGTTCTGGATTAGCTGGGCTAGAGCGCGGCGATTCGCGATTAGCTTGAGCTGCACCAGGCGGTGGATCACGCTGCCCGGAAGGTTGGCGGTGGTCCTGTGTTTCGCTTGTCGGACTGCGCCCGCGGAGAGGCGCTTGTTCAGGTGGTATCGGATTAGCCAGCGCCCGAGGGACCTGCCGGCTGCCTTACGATCCCTGAAAGCCACGTCAAGCTCAGGCAGGTATCGCGCCAACGCGCGGCGTTGGGTGTCTGCGGCCGCTTGATCGCCTCCGGCGAGAGCGCCGCTATGGCGGTCAACGGTGACGCCGACAGCCAAAGCGAGAGACGCCACGCGGACGACTGCCCGCGCGTACCGTACGAGTAGCTGCTTGCCGTTCGCGCACGCAGTGAGCGACAGACGCTTGCACGAGGTCCGGATCGCTGGTAGTGGAAGGTGCGGAGGTTTATAGACCACCGCGTAGGTGCTGTCTGGCGGATCGACGATCGCGACCGCAAGCCCGCCCAGCGCAGATTCCGTGTAGGCGCAGAACACGCTCGCTAGCGTGAACGCCAAGCCGAATGATTCTGGGCCTGCCGCGGCGGTCGCTGCGCAGGAGATCACTGCGCCGGCAGCCATACCCGCATCAGCGGCAATCATGATCGCTTTCTGATGCCGCGATATGAAGGAGGCATGCGGCGCGGTGCTGGAGCCAGGCGACGCGGTGATGGGGCCAGGCGACGAGGTGCTGATCGTGGCGTTGGCCAGCGTGTGACAGTGGCTAATGGTCGTGGTTGGAGAGCGCGTTGCTCCGTCAGCCAGCGGCGGCGAATAGGTTAGGTCCGACCCGCCGTCACATGCCACGGCGCGCGTCCGGCTGCCGTCTGCAGCGAGAAGATCTCCAGCTTGGACCGGGAGGTGAACCGCAAAGCTCTGTGGGGCCCCCGTGCCTGAAGTAGTGAGGAGAGGACCAGTCGCGACAGCCGTGACGGCTGGCAAGCCTCCGGGCCCAGGGCGCACCAGGCGCACTCTGAACGAGTCAACGGTTGTGGTCTTGATCGTGATTCGTGTAATGACGCCCGAGATGGGCGCGGCCGTGGGAAAGGCATTGTTAGCCGGGTAGCTGCCAGCAACGACGGTGCACGAAGATCCGTTGGCTAGCCCGTTGCTACCGCATCCGGCATCAATTCCTATCGGCGTCCCTGCCAGGTCCGAACCGAATGTGACATCGGCTGCTGCAACAGCAGGAAGCCCGAGACAAAGCGCTATCCCCACCACCAACATGGCGACGATATGGTCGCGAATCACATGCATCCAGCTGAAATGACTCATTGTTGAAGGTGCGAGAGGGGCAAGAATGGCTCCACGACCCGCTTACCGCTCACGCCGCAGCGGGCGTCGGGGCCGTCAAGGTGTCGTGACCGTGCGGTCGCCGCCGTAGGCGAACGTTCCGCCGGAGGTGTGGTAGACCAACTGGTAGTGGTAGGTGGCGTTACGCGGCAGCCCGCCAAATGAGGATGAGTACTCCTGGAGTCCATTCGCGCTTCCAGATACCGATAGCGGTCCCGTCGTAGAGCCGTAGCCCGTCGTCGGTCCATACTCAATCCAAACCGTTCCGGACACGCCGTTTGGCTGGAAAGTTCCTGTTAGCGTCACGGCATCCTCGGTGGAGGACACGTTTTGTGTCGTGGCGCTTCCGGTTGTCACGACGGGGTAGGACGACGGAGGGGGAGTCGAGCTCGGGGCGGCATTGCTGACGTTGACTCGGTGGTAATCGCGAGCGGACGTCAGGTTGCCAGCACCGTCGAGTGCGATCGCCACGATGTTCACGGTTCCCCATCCGGCGTTGCCTTGGTTCGGGATCGACGCTGAGTTCCAGCTGATGCTGTACCCGTTCGCGCCAGCGGATGTTGAGCGTCCAAGGGCGTGCCAACCAGCGGTTGCGGCATTTGTTGGATCGGTCGCGTAGTACGCATCAAATTCGACACCTGAAGCGTTCGCCGCCTGCGCAGTGAGCTGCACGGTGCCCGAAAGCGTCGAATTCGCTGCTGGTGAGGTCAGCTGGACACTCGGCGAGGCGCTGGACTGAGGCGGCGGGGGCGCTTGAGGAATGATGTCGCGGCCGGGCCAGCTAGCGGGCGGATAGGCCCATCCCGCATACAAAGCCCGCCAATATGAGCTTGCGGCGATGTCCGTGGTCTGGACGACCGCGAGCGCGGAGATCATGGAGGTGCCGCCGAGCGAAATCCCGACGTGGCCGTCGTAATCGTTCGTTCCGTCTGCTCTGAAGAACACAAGCGCGCCGCGCGGGGCCCACCCAGAGTGAAGCCCAAGTGCGCGGGCCGCCGTCCAAGCTGTCGCATAGCGCCCGCTCGTATTGAACGCGTTCTCAACGAAGCGCTCGCACCACCAGGCGTACGCGCGCGAACCAAGCCATGAACGCGCCCAGGCGATCGCGCTCTCGCCACGATCAAACCCAGCGCCCCCCAAACCGCCCGTGGTCGGCTCAGGAAGAAGGTGGTTTGGACCTCCCTGCTCCTTGTGATGCCGTGGACGGACCGCTCCCCGCGGAGCACGGACGCAATGACGCGCATGGTGGCGCCGACAAACCTTCACGCGGGCGTGGCTGGCAGCTTGCGCCACATCGAGCGTCACGCCAGCCGACATGGTCATGCCCATCAGAACAACGGCAGCGGACCTCACTACCGCCCGCGGCCGCACCTGCCCTCTCGCACACGCAACCATCCACGCCCCAATCTAAATCGGCATCTTGCGTTTCGCGCAGCACGCGCGCACGCCCTGCCCCTGAACGAAGATGCGGAAACTAGCGCCCGGAATCAGAGTTCGCCCTAGGGAACAACCCTAGTCTTTTCACCGACGAGTCCGAAACCCCAGCTTTCTATCCACACACCGCCTAAAAAACCGGATCGAGCTGCATGAGCAGACGGGACCAGCTGCTGAGTAGGACTCGTACGACTCCCGTGCGGCGGATGGCACGCTAGTCGAGGTCAAGGCCTCCGCCTAGCTCCAAAGCTGGATCACGAAGCGCCTTTCAACCCCGGCCTGACGCTGGTGATTGAGAGAATCGGCGAGGTACACGACTGGCTCCTCAGCCACTACGACTAGATGGGGCACACAGGGCGACCATCCGGTCTCGTACCAGAAGTTGGCCTCGTCCACAGCGCGGACGTGGCACGGAACCAAGCGGGCGGCCCGGGTCAGGCTTCCCCGGGGCCGCCCGCGCACTGCTGATCGACCTACGGCTCGAAAACCTTGAGCTCATAGACTTTGAGCGGGTCAACAGCAAACCCGAGGAACTAGATCGACCGCGGTGAGCTTCCCGCCATCCACATCTGGAGACGCGTCCGGATCAGCCCCTAGTTCCGGCAAGTAGCGCGCTCGAACCGCCGACGGCCAGGGCAACAAGCGGGGCTAATCGCAGCGGCGACGTGTGGCGACGCTGCGCTCGCTGTGATCGCACAGGTACCGCCTAAGCAGCGAGCGAATATTCCTCGATGATTCGAGCGTCACCCCGACGGACGGATCGGGCCCCCGACGGACTCCCGCGTCGAAATGCTCCTGAGCAGCGGCTTTAGGTTCAGCGGTTTCCCGCGCTCCCCGGTTCGACACCTGCGACCGTAGACGTAACTGTCCGGTTATGAGCCCCGGTCACCAGGGTTGCCGGGCCCGTACGGGCCGGAGGCGCCGAGATAGGGCTTTAGCACAGAGCGGGATGGATCCGTCACCCATTGGCGGGAGCACGTCCCCAAGTGAACCGTGCCTAACGCCCGCGGCTCCGGCGTTCAAGGCTGACCCTCCCGAAGGCTTCCGGATTGAGACGAACGAAATGTCGCCGATGCGCTCGTAGGGTGCCGGGTCGCGGGACTCGCGGATGCGATCGTCCGGAGGACTGCCGGATTCGGGCGCACAGCGGAAGCTCCGCGCGTTGAGCAGACGACCGGCGGTAGCCCAAAGCGGCAGTTCGCCGAGCCTCGGTTCCAGCCGGAGGTGCTACCGCTCTCCGCGCATGCCCCGCGTATTCGCTGCGGCACACTCTTTCTGGCATTCGTCCTTCGTGCAGAAGTATCTGATCGGCTCCCCGGGCGGTACGACGCAGCTGCACCAGCCGGACCTCCTCCAGTCCTTCATCCGGATCGTCTCCTGACGGCAATGGGCGCAAGTGAGCGTTTGGTCTCGCAAATTCATTGTGCGGACACTAACCGGAGCCGCGTCGGCAACTGGGCCTCCGTCGCGCGCGAGTCGTACGCTGAGCGAATGCAGATCGGACCTCTTGACTTCTTCGACACGCTTGTGACCACTGACTGGGATCAGCGGTTCGAATCCTTTGACGACGAGCAGCTCTGGCAGCTCCAGCGCTACAACGAGCTCGCCCACGAACTAGGCACCTCCTCGTTCTTTTCGCAGCCGCTCCGGTTCTCATTCAAGGCATCGGCCGACGAGAGCTACCAGCGCCTCCACCACGCCGGATACGACTCGCTGCGATCGATGACGATGTCGTTCCGCCAGCTTTGGGACACCAAGGAGCCAACTCGGTTCGAGGCGATCCGTGACCTCCTCCGGAGCCATGCTTCGCCTGCTCGTGGCGGAGTTGACGTCGTCGTTCTCCTCGACGCGCTCGGAGGCAGGTACAAGGAAGCGACGCGCGAAGTGATGATGAAAGGGGTGTGGGCCGACGACCCGGTGGGTGAGCCCAAGGAAGTCATCCGTGCCCGCCAGGTCATCGAGGACTGGCTCTACAGCGGGCCGTTCCACGCCAAGAAGGACAAGATCGAGCGCGTCAAGCGCTGGTCACCCACGGCCTACGAGTTCACGCTCACGAAGTCGATCCACGCGGTCGTCGGCGTGATGTGGGAGCTGCAGATCATCGTGATCGGCGCTCTCGGCGAGCTGGCTACCGCGACGGCGTAACGCCGGCTGTCGAAACGATCAGGTCGTCGCCGAAGCGCTCGCGTCGCCGCGCTCTTAGCAAATCGTCCTGCTGCACAGCGACGCCTCGGAGCGAGCTCGTGCCGGCTCTTTAGGAACCCGCAGAGCCGTCCTGGGGGAGACGCCGGCCGGATTCAGCCAGGTGAGACATGCCCGCATTTATGATCGCGCGACATATTCGGCCGCTGCGCGGCGGCGGTGAACGGGGTAGGAGGTGTTGGACGGCGTACCGGATCAAATCGAGCACATCGTCGTACTGATGCTGGAGAACCGCTCGTTCGACCACATGCTCGGCTACCTGCCATTGGAGGGCGGGCGGACGGACGTGGACGGGTTGACCTCTGGAATGTCGAATACGGCTGGCGGGGTGGAGTACCCCGTCGCGCTTGAGCCCGCCACGCATATCGAACCCGACTTGGGATCCCGACCACTCCGGCGCAGCGACTGACCTGCAGATCGGCGCCGAGAAGATGGACGGGTTCGCCGAGAGTTTTGCGCGCACGCTCGGCGCCAGGAGAGTCAGTGATCCAGCTGGGCGGGTCACGGACCGTGAGGAGCAGACCGCCGATAGGCGGGTGGGCTTCGCGGGTTCTCGTATCGTGACGTCTCCGGCGCTCGTATTCGCGGAGTAGGCTCGCTTCCGAAGTGTCAGAAGCTTCTGCCCATTGTGATCGTCTCGGCGGCGGACTGACGTCGCTTGACAGCTGATTCGCGACGGTGGTCCAGATGTCGGCAGTGAAGGAGCGGGCACAGTGGTTCAGGCCGTTCGTCACGCATGAGAACGTGCCGAGCGTCCGTGCCCGGCCGGAGCGCGCGAAGAGACAAGTTGGGGAGCCGGCCTAACAGCCGAGTCACACGCGCGCGGACCACGGAGCTATGACCTCACGTCCGTGTTTTGTGACGGTTCCGCGCGCGCGGAGACTGTGGACGCGGTCCAGCCAGGGACGTTTTGGGACGCGAATCGGACGCTTCGGGGGCGCAAAACGTCCCAGAGGGTGGACTGGCCTATAGACACCCGTCCAGGAAGTTGCTGCATGTGCCCGGGTTCGCCGCTGACCCCGCCCGCACTTCGTCGCGACCGGGGTCAGCTGCAAACCCGGGCAAGTGAACGAGGGGCAACGGAGAGATGCAGACCAACCAAAGGGCGGAGGAGGGACGGGGAGCCAATGGGATCCGGATCGAAGCGATCGAGGGCGGGGGAGATCACGGGGGCGGACCGAAGGACGACGGCGGAAGCCGCCGGCCGCGGGTTTACCGGGATGGCGCTCGAGGCGCCGTCGGCACGTCAACACGGAAAGCATCCGCGAGCCGCTCGGCGGCCTGGCCGCGATCGCGGTAGTGCAGGTAGCGCATCGTGGTCTGGATGTCGGCGTGCCCCATCCAGGCCTGGACCTCGACGATGTCCGCGCGCGTGATCGCGAGCGACCCGAACGTGTGGCGAAGATCGTGGAAGCGAAGCCGGCGGAGGCCGGCCTGCCTCTGCGCGGCGAAGTAGCGCCGACGCAGTCGGTCGTCCTGCATCCAGGTTCCGTCGTCCTCGCAGAAGACCAGGTCGTCGTCTCCGACGAAGAGCTCGCGGTCGCCGAGCCGGGCCAGACGCTGCGCCACCTCGTCGACCATGGGGACCGAGCGGACCTTCCCTGACTTGGGCGCGGTGAGCTCGCCCTCGGCATAGCTGGCACGGATGCGGAGGACCGACCGGGGGAAGTCGACGTCGCGCCAGCGCAGCGCGCGCAGCTCGCCCATCCGCAGGCCGGCGAAGGCGGCCGTGGCCAGGATCGCGGCGTCGCGCTCGTCGACGGTGCGCAGTAGCGCGTGGACCTCTTCGGGCGAGTAGACCTCGATGTCGCCGCTGATCTGCTCTGGATAGCGCTCGAGATCGGCGGCCGGGTTGTAGGGGAGGCTCCACACACGCTTGGCGCGCTTGAAGATGCCCTTGAGCGTGTTGAGGATCTTGTTCCGGGTCCGGGGGCTGATCCGGTGGCCGTTGAATTCGCGCTGGGAGAGCTCGGTCTGGAAGGCGTAGATCACGGCTGGGGTGATGTCCTCGATCCGCTCCTTGCCGAACGCGGGGAGGAGGTGGACGCGGATGATCGATCGATAGTCGGCGATGGTCGTGTGCCGGCGCCCGCGGTCCTCCTCCAGGTAGCGGAGCCACTCGGCAGCGGCGTCCTCGAAGGTCGCGCCGGTGCGGACCATGCCCGGAAGGGTGCCTCTACGGGCTTCGTCCAGAATCCGTCGCAAGGCGTCCTCGGCGGTGCGCTTCGTGAAGTAGCCGGCGGCGGGCCTGCCGCGGGCGGTCCAGGCGGGCCCCAATCGCCTCTGAACCTGCCTGCCATCGGGCAATCGGTACTTCGCGTACCAGGCCGGGCCGCGGGCGCGCTCGACCCGGAAAACGTGGCCAGAGGGAGCGCGAGCCGCGGGGCTCATGTCCCCGATTCTACGCCTTCCGGGGACATGGTTGGGGACATATTTGGGACATATTTCGGGTCGTGCGAGAAGAGGCGATAGACCGAATATGTCGATTAGCAGGTCTTTCCCGATGGCCCGGGCAGGACTCGAACCTGCGCGCGACGGATTATGAGTCCGCTGCTCTGACCAACTGAGCTACCGGGCCGGGTCGCGGGCGACGCTAGCACCGGCTGCCGCGGAATCGCTGAATATGCGCGCGGGGAAAGGGGTCTGAGAAGCACGCTCATCGTGGGGCTCCGGTACGCTCCCGGGCGCGATGCTGATCACCGCGAGCGCCCTCGGCCAAACCCTCGCCCTGCTCGCCACCTTCCTCGGCATCGGCGTGATCGTGAACGTGCTGATCGTGTACGTCGTCGCGCAGGTCTTGGGCGAGCGCCAGCAGAACCAAGAGCGCCGCCAGCGCATCACCGAGTAGGGCCGCCCCGGCGGCTCGGACGGCCATCGCCCCCAAACGGGAGGCGCGAAGCCAGGCGCCGCAACGTTACGCGCGACGCGCGCGGCCGCTCCCTTGTCACGTTACGGCGATCACAGCGCCGTAACGTGACTCGATCGGGTCGCGAACCATCGCGTGTCACGTTGCGGCGGCTCGCCGAGAGACAGCGACGGGCGCGCACCGGGTGGTCGGACAGGACCGACCACCCCGCCTCACCAGCCGCCCCGCCTCGCCGCCCAGGACCGACCAACGGGCCCCGACACCCCCACGACCGCGGCCCCCCACAGCTCCCCCGGAAGGATCCCCGGCCCACGACGTCGAATGACTCGCCTGGCAATGAAGCCGTCTACTTCGACAACCGTCACGCCGCAGAAGCCAAAGGCGCACGGCCATCAGGCCCTGTCGGCCTACATCAAGGCCCGCTTTGACGATTTCTCGCGCTCGCAGAAGGACGTGGCGCAGTACATCGTCGACCATCTGGATGAGGCCGCTTTCCAGACGGCGGAGGAGCTGGCGCGCAGAGCCAGCACCTCGTCCAGCACCGTCGTCCGCTTCTCGCAGGCGCTCGGCTTCGAAGGGTTTCCCGAGCTTCAACAGGCGGCCCGCGACGAGTACCGCCGCCGCCCGCCGGGCGCCCAGACAGACGCCGCCAATGCGACAGCTCCGCTGTTCTCGCTCGACCACACAGAGTTCGAGGCCGCGCTGGCCGCCGACCATGTGAACGTCGAGGACACGGCGCACAAGCTTTCGCGCTCGGACGTGGAGACGGCGATCGACATGATCGTCTCGGCCGAGAAAGTGCTGATCGCGGGCACGGATCAGATGGCGTTCTTCGCCAGCTACCTGCGCCACCTGCTGATGCTCCTCGACCTGCGGGCGGAGATCGTGGCCAGCCCGTCACAGGAGGCGCTCGGCCGGCTCAGCCGGATCGATGCGCAGACGCTCGTGATCGGGCTGACGGCGGGCCGGCCGCATCCGCTGATCACGCGCACGATGAAGCTGGCGCGCCACCGCAAGGCGCCGACGATGGCGATCACCGACGCGACTCTCTCCGAAGTCGCGCGGCTCGCGCGAGTGCGGCTGTACTACTCCTCCAACACCCCCGCCTTCGTGCGCTCGCACACGGCGCTGCTATCGCTGATCCAGGCGCTCGCCTATGGCGTCTACGCGCGCGACGCGCAGCAGTACGACGTCCGGATCAAGGCCTTCCGCCTCAAATAGGTGCCGCTCGGCCACCACGAGTTGTGCTTCGGGTGCGGGCGGACGAACGTGTTCGGTCTGCTGCTGGAGCTCGAGCGCGTGGACGATGGCTCGGTGGCCGGGCGCTGCTTCATCAAGCAGGACCATCAGGGACCTGAGCGCGGCCAGGCCCACGAGGGGATCGTCGCGGCAGCGCTCGCGGAGACGATGGCCCTCGCCTGCGGCCCGGACGCACGCGCGCAGGCGATCACGGTGGGCTACATCGGCAGCGCGCCCGTGGGCTCATTCCTCGACGTAGAGGCCCGGATCGAGGAGCAGGACACGTACACCGTGACGCTCTCCGCGTCGGCGCGCTCCGAGCACACCGAGGTCGCACGGGCTCGGGGCACCTACGCGCGGAGTTAACCTGTAAGGCAGTGGCCGAGAACCTCACCCGCCAGATCCTCAAGGAGCACCTAGCGGACGGGGAGCTCAAGCCCGGGTCGCCGATCTCGCTGCGCATCGATCAGGCGCTGCTGCAGGACGCCACCGGAACGATGGCGCTGATGCAGTTCGAGGAGCTGGGCGTCCCGCGCGTCAAGGTGGAGCGGGCGGTCCAGTACGTCGACCACAACGTGGTCCAGCTGGACTTCAAGAACCCCGACGACCACCGCATGCTGCAGGCGCTGGCTCGCAAGTACGGGCTGCACTTCTCCCGCCCAGGAAACGGGATCAGCCACTACATCCACATGGAGCGCTTCGGCAAGCCCGGGCAGACGATGGTGGGGGCCGATTCGCACACGACACAGGCCGGGTGCCTGGGGATGATCGCGATCGGAGCCGGCGGGCTCGACGTGGCGGTCGTGCTCGGCGGCCATCCGTATGAGGTCTCCTGCCCCGAGGTGGTCGAGGTGCATCTGGACGGGAAGCTGAACCGCCCCTGGGTGCAGGCCAAGGACATCATCCTCGAGCTTCTGCGCCGGCTGAGCGCCAGCGGCGGCAAGAACAAGGTGTTCGAGTTCACCGGGGAGGGCACCCACGACCTGAGCATCCCCGAGCGCGCGACGATCGCGAACATGATCGCCGACCTAGGAGGCACCTCGGGCGTCTTCCCCCCCGACGAGACGACGCGGGAATGGCTCGAGCGCCAGGACCGCAGCGATGACTTCTCCGAGCTCACACCCGACAAGGATGCCGAATACGACGACCGCGTCGAGATCGACCTCGCCGAGCTGGGGCCGCTGGTGGCCAAGCCGCACAACCCTGACAACGTCGTGCCGGTCGAGGAGGTCGCGGGCACCGAGATCGCGCAGGTCTGCATCGGCTCCTCGGTCAACTCGGGCTACAACGACCTGGCGCTGCCCGGGGCGGTACTGGCCGACCGCGACGGGCAGATCGTCCATCCCAGCATCGCCGCCACGGCGACACCGGGCTCTCGGCAGATCCTCACCGCGATCGCCGAGTCCGGCGTCTACCGCCAGCTCTCCGACGGTGGTGTGCGCATGCTCGAGCCAGTCTGCGGCCCGTGCGTGGGGATGGGCCAGGCGCCGCCCAGCGGCGCCAACAGCCTGCGGACGTTCAACCGGAACTTCCCCGGCCGCTCGGGGACTCCGGAAGACAGCGTCTTCCTGTGTTCTCCGGCCGTGGCCGCAATCAGCCTGCTGAGCGGCAAGATCGAGGACCCGCGTGAGTACGGCGACCCGCCGGAGCTCCTGCCCATGCCCGACCTCCGGCCCTACGTCGAGGACGTCCACATCTTCGCCCCCGCGGACGAGACGGAAGCGGAGAAGGTCGAGATCCCGCGCGGACCGAACATCAAGCGCCCGCCTGAGCACGAGCCGATCGGCGACTCGATCGAGGCGAAGGTGGCGACGATCCAGCCGGATGACATCTCCACGGGCGACCTGGCGCCCGACGGCGTCGAGGTGATGGCGTATCGCTCGAACGTCCCGGCGATCGCCGAGTTCACCTTCCGCCACCGCGACCCCGAGTTCCGCAAGCGCCTGAAGGAGTGGGGGAGCGGCTTCATCGTCGCCGGGCACAACTACGGACAGGGATCCTCACGCGAGCATGCTGCGCTGGCGCCGCTGCACCTGGGTGTCAAGGCCGTGATCGCCAAGTCCTTCGCCCGCATCCACCGGCGCAACCTGATCGCCCAGGGGATCCTCGCGCTGATCTTCTCCGACGAGTCGGACTACGACAGGGCTGAGGTTGGGCAGACCTGGACGCTTCCATCGATCCGCCAAGAGCTCAGCGACGGCGCGGACACGATCACGGCGAGGATCGAGGACGGCGGCGAGGAGCTGGCCCTCAGCCACGACTTCTCCGAGCACGAGCGCGAGATCCTGATCGCGGGCGGCCTGCTCTCCTATCTCCGCCGAGGCGATGACCGGGGCAACGGCGGCCCCGAAGACGGCACCTAGCCCCGCCCGGCCACGAGCAGCGCCTGCATGGCCCGTCCCACGCGCCCCCGCTCGTCGTAGAGGACGCTTTCGGCGATGCCGATGCCGTCGGGCGCGACCCTCATTTCGGCGTCCAGGCAGATCCACTCGCCGACCGGCTCGCGCTCGATGTACAGCGTCAGGTCGGGATTGATGAACACGTACTCGTCCCAGGAGAGGGTCGCGCTGATGCCGTTGCCGAAGTCACCGGCCGCGGCGAGCCGCTGAAGCGGCGAGGGCGTCTCGCCGGCAACGATCGGCGTGCGCAGGCGAAACCAGGCGGCAGAGGGACCGCCTCCGAACGTGCCGGCCACGAACCGGATCTCGATCGCGTCGGGCGCGAACATCGGCCTGTGGGGCGGCGTCATGTTATTCGGGCGTCCTTGGTCCGGGCCCGGCAGCGAGAGAACGTGCTCGACCCGTGGTGCCGAGGCTTCGGCGCGCTGGACCTGAAGCGCCCGCGCGCGCACCACCTCGGTCCCGTCCACGGTCCGCAGCGAGGCTTCGAGCAGCTGGACGCGGCGCCCGCCGCGCGCGATCGTGGCCTCCACTGAGAGCTCTTCGAGCGGCACCGGCCGCAGGAACTCGTAGGTGACCCGCGCCAGCGTCAGGCCTTCCGCCGCCGGCAGCGCCTCGAAGGCCCGCATCAGGAGAGCGGCTGGCGCGCCGCCATGCTGAGCGCCTGGATCCCACGGTCCGCGAGCCAGCTCGGTGGCGACGAAACGGCCGTCGCGGCGCTGAAATACTGACTCGGCGGACATCGCGGCACACGCTATCGCCCGGCTACACTGGACCTCGTGAGCCCGGAGAACGGAAACCGCCGCGACGAGGCCACTTTCACCGTCAAGTCGGGCTTGGCGGAGATGCTCAAGGGCGGCGTGATCATGGACGTCGTCACGCCCGAGCAGGCCAAGATCGCCGAGGACGCCGGGGCGGCCGCCGTCATGGCGCTGGAGCGCGTGCCCGCTGACATCCGCCGCGATGGCGGCGTGGCGCGGATGAGCGACCCGGAGATGATCAAGGGCATCCAGGCGGCGGTGTCGATTCCCGTCATGGCGAAGGCCCGGATCGGGCACTTCGCCGAGGCGCAGGTCCTCGAGGCGCTCGAGGTGGACTACGTCGACGAGTCCGAGGTGCTCACGCCGGCCGACGAGGCCAACCACATCGACAAGTGGGCGTTCAAGATCCCGTTCGTGTGCGGCGCGACGAACCTCGGCGAGGCGCTGCGGCGGATCGGCGAGGGCGCGGCGATGATCCGCTCCAAGGGAGAGGCTGGGACCGGTGACATCGTCGAGGCCGTGAGGCACCTGCGGAGGATCCGCTCGGAGATCCGCCGCCTGACGACGCTGGACGAGACCGAGCTGGCCACCGCGGCCAAGGAGCTCGGCGCGCCGCTTCACCTCGTGCGCCGGGTCGCCGCCGACGGGCGACTGCCGGTCGTCCTGTTCTGCGCCGGCGGGATCGCTACGCCCGCCGATACGTCGCTCGTCATGCAGCTGGGCGCCGAGGGCGTGTTCGTGGGGTCGGGCATCTTCAAGTCCGAAGATCCCGAGCTGCGCGCCCGTGCCATCGTCGAGGCGACCACGCACTTTGGCGATCCGGCCCGTGTGGCCGCCGCCTCCACGGGACTCGGACAGCCGATGACCAGCCTCGAGACATCGAAGCTCGAGGCCGAGCAGCTCCTGGCGCCGCGCGGCTGGTAGCCGGCGCCGCGTGACCGCCCGTTCCGGCAGGTCGCCGCGCGTGGGCGTCCTCGCACTTCAGGGCGACTTCGAGGCACACGCCAAGCTCGTCCGCGCGCTCGGCGCCGATCCCGTCGAAGTGAGGGTTCCGGCCGACCTCGAGGGCCTCGATGCTCTGATCATCCCTGGCGGCGAGTCGACGGTGATGGCGCTGGGCATGCAGCGCGAGCGCCTCGAGGATCCGCTTCGGAACCTGGTCCGGCGGGGTACGCCGGTGCTCGGCACCTGCGCCGGCATGATCATGCTCGACCGTGGGCACCTCGGTGTGCTCGACATCGAGGCTCGCCGCAACGCGTTCGGCCGCCAGCTGCGGTCGTTCGAGACCGATCTGGATTTCGACGGCATCGAGGGCGGGCCGCTGCACGCCATTTTCATCCGCGCTCCGTGGGTGGCCGAGCACGGTGACGAGGTCGAGGTCCTGGCCCGTGTCGACGGACACCCGGTCGCCGTCAGGCAGGGCAACGTGATCGCCGTGGCCTTTCACCCCGAGCTGACGGGGGAGACCCGGCTACACGAGCTGCTGCTGGCTGCCGTCGCCGAGGGTCAGTCGACCTGAGCCGGCTCGCGCTCGCTGGACTCGTGGCCCGGCCCTGACTCGGAATAGGCCCGGAAGTCGCGCTCGAAGGCGGCCCAGTCAAACCCAGGAACGCCGTCGGGCTCCGGGGGCGGCTGCTCGTCGACCGGTTCCTCGCCGCCCGGCGGGTCCTCGGAGTCGGTTCCGCGTGAGAGCCAGGCGGCCAGCGCGCACACGGCGATCCCGGCCGCGTACAGGACCGCGGCCAGCAGTGGGAGGTGGTTCATCGATGCCACTCCGCCGACCGCATAGAGCCCGAGTGCCGAGAGCACGAGCCGGCGCAGCTCGGAGCCCGGGACGGCGCGGGCGGGCGCGCGGGCGTAGACGCTGACGAAGATGGCTCCCGCGAGCGCGATAGCCAGGACCACCTTCCATGCGACTGACGGCTGCACCAACATCGCCCAATACGATGATCGACCCATTTCGCACGAATATCAAGGCCTCCGGACCGACGTCGTCCGCGGGGGCACAGCGCGTATGCCCCGGGCGCCTACACCACGAGTCCGTGACGGACGGTGTTCTCGGTCACGGCGCGTGGCTCGACGAAATGCAGCAGATAGTCGGGCCCGCCGGCCTTGGTGCCCGTCCCGGAGAGCCGGTTACCGCCGAAGGGCTGGCGGCCGACCATCGCCCCGGTTATGCCCCGGTTCACGTACAGGTTTCCCACCGGAGTACGCTCGCGGACATAACGCACGGTCGCCGGATCCCGCGCGAACAGCCCGCCGGTGAGCGCGAAGGGCAACTCGTCCACGATGTCGCACGCCGCCTGGACGTCGCTCACGCGCTCGATGGCCAGGAGGGGACCGAAGATCTCCTCGCAGAGGACCTTCGAGCCCGGGTCTAGATCGACGGCGACCGTGGGCGGGCAGAACCACCCTTCAGCGGGCACGGGGTCGCCCTGCACCACGACGCGACCCTGCTCGCGCGCGATCTCAACGTAGCGGGCGACTCGCTCCTGAGCGCCCCGCTCGATGACGGGCGGCACGTCGGTGTCGAGCGCGTCAGCCTGGCCGACGCGCAGCACCCGCGTGGCCCCGGCGACGCGCTCGATCAACGGCTCGGCCACGGCCTCGTGGACCAGGACTCGTGCCGCCGCCGAGCACTTCTGACCGGCGTAGACGAACGCAGATGACACGACCGCCGGCACCGCCTCGTCGAGGTCAGCGTCGGCGTCGACGATCACGCAATTCTTGCCCCCGAGCTCGGCCACGACGCGCTTGAGCTGCAACTGCCCGGGCACGACCTCCGCCGCGGAGCGCACGATCTCGAGGCCGACCGGAAGCGAGCCGGTGAAGGCGATCGTGCTGACCCGGGGATCGCGCACGAGCGCCCCCCCGGCGTCGCCTTCGCCCGGCACCAGCCCGATTGCGGCGGCCGGGACGCCACCCGCGCGGAGCGCCTGCACGAGCCGGAGCGCACACCCGGGAGACTGCTCGGCGGGCTTGAGCACGACGGCGTTGCCCGTCGCCAGCGCCGCCGCCGTCATGCCGCAGGGGATGGCGATCGGGAAGTTCCAGGGCGAGATCACGGCCGCCACGCCCCGGGCCACATAGCGCAGCTCGTTGCGCTCTCCGGATACCTGGAGGACGGGACGTCCGGCGTCGAGCTCGACCGCAGCCCGGGCGTAGTACTCCAGGAAGTCGATCGCCTCGCATACATCCGCATCGGCTTCGGGCCAGGGCTTGGCGCATTCGCGCACCTCCAGCGCGGCCAGCTCGAGGCGGCGCTCACGCAGCCAGGCCGCGGCACGGACCAGCGTGGTAGCGCGCTCGGCGGCGCTGACCGCGCGCCAGGTCCCAAAGCCCTCCTGGGCGACGTCGATCGCCGCACGCACGTCATCGGGACCCGCTCGGGCGCAGAGCGCCACGACGCGATCCGGACGGCCGGGGTCGGACGAGCGAAGATCCAGTCCGCCCACGCGCTCGTCCTCGCCGACCATCACCGGAACTTCGAGCGGAAGGAGCCGGTCGAGCTGTGACAGCGCCTCGCCGAGCTGGGCGCGAACCTGTCCCCGGCGCAGCTCCAGGACCGGCTCGTTCGCGAATGGCGGCAGCGACGGCAAGCGACGCGCACCTTAACATCGCCCCGTGCCTACGAGCTCCACCTGTGCCGCGTGCGGCGCCGACGGGCTGCGCCCGAAGATCCGCATCCGGGAACCCGGGCAGGCGGAGAATCTGATCCCGACGACCGAGCGGTTCGGCAGCGCGCTCGCCGACATCGTCCGCTGCCCCCGCTGCGGTCACATGCAGCTCGACCCGATGCCAGACCGCGAGCTGCTCGAGCACGCCTACGGCGAGGCCGAGTCCGACGCCTACGTCGAGGAGGAGGCAGGCCAGCGCGAGACGGCGCGCCGGGCGCTGGAGCGCATCGAGCGCTTCGCCCCGCAGCGAGGCATGCTGCTCGACCTCGGCTGCTGGGTCGGGTTCCTCATGGCCGAAGCGCGGGACCGCGGCTGGCGGGTGCTCGGGGTGGAGCCCAGCCGCTTCGCCTCGGCCTACGCTCGCGAGCAGCTCGGGCTCGAGGTGATAACCGGCGACCTGCTGGAGAGCCCGCTTCCCGCGGGCCGGTTCGACGCGGTGACGATGGGCGACGTGATCGAGCACCTTCCCGACCCGCTCGGCGCGCTCGAGCGCATCCGATCCCTGCTCGCCCCGGGCGGAGTGCTGTGGCTCGCCCTGCCCGACGCGGGAAGCGGGTTGGCGCGGGCGCTGGGCCGGCGGTGGTGGTCGGTCCTGCCCACGCACGTCCACTACTTCACGCGCGGCTCGCTCGCCACCCTGCTGCCCCGCGGCGGCTTCGACGTGCTCGAGGTGAGCACGGCGCCCAAGGTGTTCACCGTGCAGTACTACCTGAGCCGGATTCGCGGCTACTCGCCGCCGATCGGCGACGCGCTGGCGCGAGCTGCCTCGGCCGGGGGATGGGGAGGGCGGCTGTGGGGGCCCGACTTCCGCGACCGGATGGCGGTGATCGCCCGCCGGCGGCCCTGAGCCGTTCGTCGCCGCCGGGCCTGAGGGCTACCGGGCCTGAGGGCTACGCGCCGCGAAGGCTGAACATGTGCCCGACGGTGCGGACGATGATCTTGATGTCCGCCCACAGCGACCAGTTGGTCGCGTAGAGGTAGTCGGCCTTCACCATCTCGCTGAGCGGCGGCCGCGTGGGCCCGAGGACCTGCCACGGTCCCGTCATGCCCGGGGCCAGGTGCAGTCGGCGGCGGTGGCGTCCTTCGATCAGCGAGTCCTCGTCGAGCACGAGCGGCCGTGGCCCGACGAGGCTCATGTCGCCGCGCAGCACGTTGAAGAGCTGGGGTAGCTCGTCGATGGAGGAGCGCCGCAGCCAGCGCCCCACACGCGTCACGCGCGGATCACGGCGCAGCTTGAAGACGCCCTCGGACTCGTTGAGCTCCTGCAGGGCCGCGTGCTGAGCCTCGGCGCCGTCGACCATGCTTCGGAACTTGATCATGTAAAAGACACGGCCGGCCTTGCCGACACGTCGCTGGCGGAAGAACACAAGACCAGGGGAATCGAGCTTGATCGCCACGGCGATGGCGGCGAACAGCGGAGCGAGGAAGGCCAGCCCGATCGCCGAGACGACGACGTCGACCAGGCGCTTGATCGCCCGGGAGGACCGCGTCAGGCCCGCGCGGCGGACACCGAGGACGGTGACCCCGCCGACCGTGTCGAACTCGACCGCCGAGCCCACGACCTCGAACAGCCGCGGCACGATCGAGACTTTGACCCCCAGCGCCGTCGTCCGGCTGATGCACTCGAGCATCGTTTCGCTGTCAGCCGACTGCGAGATGAGAAACACACGCTCGGCCCGGAGCTCGCGGACGACGGTGCCCATGTCGTCGATGCTCAGCGTTCGCCTGCGACGCGAACGCTCGCCCCAGTCGGCATGCTGCTGGCGCTCATCCTCCAGTGGGAGGAATCCGACCACGTCGATCCGCGCGCCCGGGTCGCACAGCAGGGCACGTGCCAGCCGATGCCGCGAGGCCGCGTCGCCGGCGATCAGTACGCGCTCGGGCGGCGCCACCAGCTGGCCCACGAACCGGGCCCCGCTGCGAGCCGCGATCAGCGCGATGCCCGTCGACAGCCACAGAATCGTGACCGCGATGCCGTGCAGATGCGGCGAGTCCTCGGTGACGTAGACGACCGCCGACCACGTCAAGGCAAACCACGCCGCCAGCGAGAAGAGCCGGGGGACCTCGTCCAAGGTTGACTTTCGCAGCAGCAGCTCGTCGTAGTCGTAGCGTCCGGTGATCTTCGCGATAACGACGACCAGAGGCAGCGCCAGCAGTCCCACCAGGTCGATCGCGACGCCTTGGAGCCAGCGGATCATGACCAGACCGATCGCGGCGGCCGCCAGGTCGGCGACGGCCAGGGACCGGCGAAAGACGGCGTCGCGGGCGGGCGGAGCGATCGGCTCGGGTAGCGATGCTTCGCCGGCATCGAGCGCCGCCTGCCGGGTGACCGCAGGGGGGAGCGCCGGCCGTGCCGAACTCAATCGACTGGGTGTCGACTCGAATGCCATGCCTCAGCGCGCGTGCGAAACCGTGCCGCGTACTGGCTCGTCCCTGCTCAAGCCAGCCTCCCTTTCAAGCGGGCCCAATCGCTGTCATCTCCGAAGGTCCGCCCTATATCCATTTCCGGAGTATTGGGAGGGCGAACATACCGGCTGGTAGCCCCCGGCGCAACCCGGAGGGTCAGACTCCTGCCCCCAGCCGGGCAGCCGCGCGGACTGGCACGCCTGCCACGGTGCCGCTTCGGCCGGGTTCCTAGGGCGCCGCCAGGAGCGTCTCGAGTGCGACGCCGCGTGCCTGCTCGTGCAGGAAGGACTCGTTGCTGGTGTTCTCGAGCAGGCGCCGCACCAGGTAGGCCATGCCCGCGACCAGGTCCCCGATCGGGCAGTACGTGCGGACACGGTGGCCGCGCGCGGCCAGAGCGTCCTGGAGCTCATCACCCAGCCCCCGGAGGACCTGCAGCTCGAGGTCGGCGTCGTCGCCTCCGCTCAACCGATTGAACGCGATCGCGTGCGCGACCGAGCGCAGGTTGTGCGACGCGACGGCGACGCGCACGGCCGGTCTTGACGGCAGCATCGTGCGCGTGAGCCGCTCGAAGTTGCGATCGCAGTCGGCCTTGACCTCGAACACCGGGGTCGGCCATCCGTGCTGTCTGGCCTCGACGAGCTCGTGGTCCCAGTAGGCGCCCTTGACCAGCCGGATCTGCAGCGGTGGAAAGCGCGGCGACGCCCGAGCCCAGGTGAGGATCTGCTCGAGCTGCTCGGGCGAGTCGCGCAGGTAGGCCTGCAGGACGAGCCCGGCCGAGGGGCCTGAGCAGAACTCGTCCTCGGAGAGCAGCTCGAGCACGAGCTCGAGCACCGCCTCGCGCGAGTCGAGCGACTCCATGTCGATGTGGATGTGCGCGTCCAGCTCTCGGGCGCGGCGCAGCAGGGGCCGCAGCCGGCCGGCGGCGTCGCGCCGGCCGAGGTCCGGGGCGTCCGGGCGCAGCAGCGGGGTCAGGGCCGAGACCTTGACCGACACGTTGGCGCGCGGCAACGGGCCCACACCGTCGCGTTCGAGCACGGGGCGAGCGGGCCATGCCCGGGCCGCCTCGGCCAGCTGCTCGAGCGCCTCGAGGCACCGCGCTGCGTAGCGGTCGGCCTCCTCTGCGGTGACGGTGGCCTCGCCCAGGAGGTCGACCGAGACCGCCGCGCCGTGCTCCCAGAGCCCGCGCAGGGCGCCCAGCGCGCCTCGCGGCGAGTCGCCCACGATGAACCGGTGGGCCATGTGCCTGACCCCGCCCGCGGCCGCCATCCCCAGCGCCCGGCGTCCCGTCTTCGTATGGCCGAGCCGCATCGCCGCCGAGATCGGCGGAGGAGTGTCCGGGACCTCGGCCAGGAACGACGCCAGGTGCCTGGCCAGGTCGTCGAGGGAGCGGCAGGCCGGGACCACGTCCACGAACCGGAACAGCGCCGCGCGCAGCTCCTGGTCCGCGGCGGCGAGGTCCATCGCCCGGGCATCGATGGCGCGCAGCGGGTGCCGAGCGCTCGACGGAAACGCGGCATGCAGCTCGCCGCCGATTCGGCCGATCTCAGCTTCGAGGGTGTCGCCGGCGGCCGTCACTCGGAACCCGGAGGGCGCGCCGGCCGCGTCAGCTCCCGCTCGTGGCCGGAAGCGCCGCCTCGGGCGGCGTCGCGCGCTCTACCGCCTCCCAGCTCACGGCGTACGCGCGCTCGGCCTCCTCGGCCGAGCCGCCGCCGCGCAACCCGAACAGCCGCTTCGCGAACAGCAGATAGATCACCACGGCGACGTTGATGAGGAAGCCGATGATCTTGAGCACCGACTGCCGGTGGATGATCTCGTAGATCTCGAGCGGCAGCAGGATCGTCGTGGCGACGAACGTCAGGTACTCGGCCCAGCGTTTGCCCAGCCACAGTCCCACCGCCTCGACGCCTTCGAGCAGGCCGTAGGCGATCAGCGCAAGGCCGACGCCCGTCAGGGTGCCCGAGCGCAGCGTGAACAGGCGGTCGAGCTCGTGCAGAATTCCCACGTGGCCCGAGCTCTGAACCGGGCCGCCGGCCACGCCGCCCTGCAGGGCGGTGAGGATGCGGTAGTACCCCGAGCGCAGGCTCGCTTCGTCCCCGGCGAAGGCCAGCACGCCGATCCCCAGCAGGGACAGGATCAGGAAGTGAAAGGCACGGTCGATCGCGATCAAGCGCAGCACGACCCTGTCGCGCAGCGCCTTTCCCCGCAGTGGCAGCTCGATCTCCGAGCGGCTTGGAGGGTGCTCCCGGCTCGCCGCCCTGGGCGGCGGCACGGCTACCCAGCTGTCACAGCGCAGGCAGCGATGCCAGCGCAGATCGGGCTGCTCGCGGGCGAGGAGAGCGTCTTCGGCCCGGACCCGAGCTGCGTCCAGGCCGACGAGGACGTGCCCGCGAAAGCCGCACACCACGAGCTCCCAGTCGATCCTGCGCCGAGGGCGAGGGTGGTGCGTACCCGGCGGGCGTTCCATTGCCCCACCGTACCCCGCTAGCTGAGGATGTTCACCGCGCGGGCCACGACGAGGCCCACGGTCACGAGCGCGCTCAGGGCCTGCGCGGACATCAGCACCTTGGCGATCGGCGTGAGCGGCATCGTGTCGGTGGGGCTGAACGCCGAGGCGTTCGTGAACGACACGTACAGGTAGTCGACGAGCGATGGCTCCCAGCCAGGCGCAAGCTCCCGGGCCTCGCCCATCTGAGGGAACAGGAAGTCGGGCACGACATCGGAATGCGTCGCCCTCGCGAGGGGTCCGCCGCGATCCAGCTGCCAGTACCAGAGCCCGAACAGGAGCACGTTGGTGACCCAGAGGGCGACCCCGGCCATGATCAGCGGACGGCCCTCCTCGGGACGGGTGTGATGAAGCAGGAAATGGACCAGCAGGCCGAGCGAGACGAGGTTGACGGCGCTGACCAGGGCGGTCAGGCCAAGGGCGAGCCTGCGCCGGGCGGGCGAGTGGCGCATCCGTGGATGCGGCGAGGCGGCGACCAGCCCCAGGAGCAGCAGGCCCTCAGCGGCCGGAAGCAGCCAGCTCGGCCCGAGCGTGAGCTTGTCCGGTAGGGCGAGGCCGAGCAGGATCGCCGCTGCGACCACCAGCTGGGGCGCCCAAAACGGGTCGTGCCGTGCCAGGGCGGCCGCGATGCCCACCGGCCCGCACCTCGTAACGAGAGCTCGACGCGCCGTGCATTCCACGAGATGGTGGCATCGGGGCAGGATCGAAGGCCGCCCTGCGCGAACATCACGCCATGGGCGTCAAGCTTGCCGCGGCCTCAGTCCTGGCGATCGGCCTCGCCGGCTGCGGCGGCTCGAGCAGCGCATCGCACCCGAGCGCGGCGCCACCGCAGAGCACGAGCGCCCCGCCGACGACCTCCGCGACCTCGACGGGCGCGGGGTCTTCGACCACGACGCCCGCGAGCACGACCACGGCGGCCACCCCTCGGTGCGTGGCCGCTGACCTGACGGGCTCCTTCCTCGGGCAGCAGGGCGCGACCGGCCACGGCGAGCTGGGATTCGGCCTGCGCAACGCCACGACCCACAGCTGCCGCACCTTTGGTTATCCCGGCGTGCTCTTCCTCGACCGCCACGGAAGTCCGCTCCCCACGTCGTCGAGTCGCACGACCCACGACTTCTTCGGAGCAACGCGCGAGGTGCCGCTGACAGTCGCTCCCGGCGCGAGCGTCTCGTTCCGGCTCGGCGTCACCCACGGCGTGGTTCCCGGGGAGCCGTGCTCGACCGCCTACGCCCTGCAGGTGATCGCCCCGGACGACACCGCGACACTGCGCATCTCGATCCCCGGCGGGGCCTACCAGTGCCGGACGGCCACGGTTTCGCCGCTCATGCCGGGGACGTCGGCATTCCCGTGAGGGGGCCCCGGAGCGCGCCGCGCTCCAGCAGCTGCGTCACATCGGAGGCCGACATCGGGCGGCCGATGTAGTAGCCCTGGGCGAACTCACACCCGAGCTGGGCCAGCTCGGTGACTTGGCGCTCGTTCTCGACTCCCTCGCCGATCGTCTGCACCTCGAGCGCCCGGGCGATGCCGACGATGGCCCGGGCGATCGCGGTGTCGCGTCGCTCCACGCCGAGGCCGTCGACGAAGCAGCGGTCCACCTTGAGGACGTCCAGCGGCAGGCGTGTCAGGTACGCGAGTGACGAGTACCCCGTGCCGAAGTTGTCGAGCACGAGCCTGACGCCGAGCGCCTTTAGCTCGCGCAGCGTGCCGCTGACCGCCTCGACGTCGCGCAGGATCACGCTTTCGGTGATCTCGAGGTTGAGCGCGGTCGGGTCCAGGCTCGTGGCGCCCAGGACCTCGGCGACCAGCTCGGGCAGGCCGCCCTTGGCGAACTGCACGGCAGAGAGGTTCACCGAGATGCCCAGGGGTGGGTCGTCGGGCCGGCCCCGGTGCCAGCTCGCGCCGTCCCGGCAGGCACGGTCGAGGACCCAGCGGCCGATCGGCTCGATCATTCCGCCCTCTTCGGCCAGCGAGACGAACTGGGTGGCCGCCATCAGTCCGTGCTCGGGGTGCTCCCAGCGGATGAGCGCCTCGACCATCACCATCCGGCCGTCGCGCAGCGAGACGACCGGCTGGTAGTCGATCCGCAGCTCGTCGGCGTCGATCGCGCGCCGCAGGTCGTTCTCGATGCGAAGGCGCACGATCGCGCGGTCGCGCATCGCCTCGTCGAAGAGCTCGTAGCGCGCGCTGCCGCGCTCCTTGGCGCGGTACATCGCGGCGTCGGCGTTGCGGAGGAGGTCCTCGGCCTGCTCGCCGCCGCGTGCGATCGCGATGCCGATGCTCGTGGTGATGAACTGCTCGCTGCCGGCCACGACGAAGGGCTTCGTGAACAGAGAGGCGATTCGCTCGGCCATCTCGACCGGCCGGCGCTCGTCGGAGACGTCCTCGAGCAGGATCCCGAACTCGTCTCCGCCGAAGCGCGCGACGGTGTCGCTGGCTCGCACGGCTTGCTTGAGCCGCGGAGCGATGGCCGCCAGCAGCTCATCACCCGCCTGGTGGCCGAGGGTGTCGTTGACCTGCTTGAAGCGGTCGAGATCGAGGAACAGGATCGCGACGTGGTTGCTCGTCCGGTGAAGGCGCGAGAGCGCGTGCTCGAGCCGGTCGTGGAAGAGGACGCGGTTCGGCAGGCCGGTCAGCGGGTCATGCAGCGAGCGGTGGCGGATCCGGTCCTCCATGGCCTGGCGCTCGATCGCGTCGGCCAGCACGTTGGCGATCGCCTGGAGGAAGTCGATGTCGGCCCCGCTGAAGTCCCGCAGGTCCGTCGACTGGACTCCCAGCACCCCGAACGGGCCGCCGCGACCTTCGATCGCCACCGAGGCGCCGCTGCGCAACTCCATCGGCCGCATCAGCGCCGACTGGGTTAGTCGCGTCTCGGTGCTCCAGTCGGGGACGACGACCGGCGCGCGGCTCAGGATCGTGTAGCCGGGCATCGAGTACTCGCCAATCGGCGCCCGCAGTGACCCGGGCGCCGCCTCTGGGAAGCCGATCCCGGTGCGGAGCACGAAGCAGTTCTCCTCGCGCAGAAGCTCGAGCACGCCCGCCACCTCGACGTCGAGGATCGAGGCCGCGCAGCTGACTACCTCCTGCATGAGCTCCGAGGGGCTGGCGCCTTCGAGTGCGTGCTCTCCGAGCCGCGCGACGGCGGCCTGCTGCCGAGCCCGCTGAGCCAGTTCGGCCTCGACGCTCTTCTGTTCGGTGACGTTGGAGAGCACGCCGTGCCAGCGCCGGCTGCCGTCCGCCTCGCTGACGAGCACTGCGTCGTCGCGGATCCACACGACCTGCCCGTCGCGGTGGAGCATCCGGTACTGCGAGGCGCCGTCCTGGCCCTCGCCCTCGACGTGGCTTGCCTCGTCTCGGATCACGCGCTCGCGGTCCTCGGGGTGAATGCGGGTCGCCCACATCCCGGGATCCGCGCGCCATTCCTCGGGCGAGAAGCCGAGGATCGACTGGATCTGCGGGCTCACGTAATGCCACCTGCCGTCCGGGCCTGGATCGGCGACGTACACGATCGTCGGCAGGCGGCTGAGCAGCTGCGAGTAGACAGGAGTGACCTCGCCCCCGGTGGGGGGCGGAATCTGCGGGCCGGATGGGGTCCGCGAAGATGCCGTCGAATCGGCCATCAACGCTCTTATCGACCGGCCCCTGGGCTAACTGGAACCTCTGGGCGCACCGGCAGACACCCCGTTTTGGGGTGACCGTACGCCGTCGGCGTGCGCGCTTAGTGCCCAGTCTGAAAGCGCGCGCCGCCGCCGTGCTCGACCTCCGCCACCAGGCCCCGGGTGGCGAGCAGATCGAGGTGGCCGAGAACCTCTGACAAGGTCAGGTACGCCTGGGTCACCGCCACGTTGCCCCACATCTGCACGGCGATCTCATACGCGCTCAGCGGACCCTTCTCGGCCACGATCCCGAGCACCTTGCGGGCGCGGCGGTCGTGCATCCGCAGACGCTCGTCGATCACCTCCACGTGGTCGGAGATGGGATCGCCGTGCCCCGGCAGCACGAGCCGCGCGGGAAGCTCGCGCGTCGCGCGCATCGAGTCGATGTAGTCGAGCAGGGCCGACGGGCGCGGGCTCGAGGCATCGCCGTCCAGCGGCCGTGAGACCAGGGGGTTCGACGAGATGTGCGCCAGCAGGTGATCCCCACCGAGCAGGATCTGGCGCTCCTCGTCCCAGAAGACCGTGTCCGACGGGCTGTGACCCGGGCGGTGCAGAACCAGCAGCCGGCGCCCCGAGAGGGTCAGCGTGTCGCCGTCGCCCAGCTCGCGCGTGACCGTTCCGCTGGAGCCGAAAGCCCTGAACGCCGCGCCTACGGATCCCAGCGCCGTGGCCAGGTCCTCGGGCACGCCGTGCCGGCGCATGACGGCCTGCGAGAAGGCGTCGTCTTCCGTGGCGCTGGCGGCGAAGTCCCTCAGGTACGGGGCCAGCGCGCGCAGCGCGGCGACCTCGGCGCCCGAGCGCCGGGCCAGGATCTCCAGCAGGCCCAGATGGTCCATGTGCTGGTGGGTGACCACGATCAGCTCGAGGTCCTCGATCGTGCGCCTGTGCCGCGCCAGCGCCTGCTCGAGCTCGTCGAGCGACTTGCCTGAATTCGGCCCGGTGTCGAGCAGCGTCAGAGGGTCGTCCTCGATCAAATAGCAGTTCACGCGCCCGACCAGGAACGGCGTGGGGATCGCCAGCCGGTGGATCCCCGCCTCAGCCGCCTGCAACAGACCCTCCGCCGGCTCAGCCGCCGGCCGGGGTCCGATCACGAGCGGATCACGTCGAGGATCTCGTCACGCCGGCGCTCCATGTCCTCGCGCGAGACGAGCGACTCGAGACACAGGCGAAGCAACGGCTCGGTGTTGGACGGACGGACATTGAAGTGCCAGTCCTCGTAGTCGACGGACAGGCCGTCGAGCCGCGTCTGGCGACCGTCGGAGTAGCGGGATGCCAGCTCCTCGAGCTTTGCCCCCTGGTCGCCGACCTCGGAGTTGATCTCGCCGGAGATGAAGTAGCGCGACCGGTAGGCCTCGAGCAGTTCGGACATCGGCTCGCCCCGCACGGAGACGAGCTCGAGGATGAGCAGAGCGGGGATCGTTCCCGAGTCGGCGCAGTAGAAGTCGCGGAAGTAGTAATGCCCTGAGACCTCGCCTCCGAAGATCGCGTCCTCTTCGCGCATCCGGGTCTTGAAGAAGGCATGACCCACCCGGTTCACGAGCGCGCGGCCGCCGGCGGCGTGGACCACATCGGCGACGGCACGGCTGGCCCGGACGTCGTAGAGGACGGTGGACCCGGGCTGCTTGGACAGCATGGACTCGGCCAGGAGCGCGGTCAGGAAGTCCCCGTCGACGAACCGGCCGCGATCGTCGATGAAGAAGCAGCGGTCGGCGTCGCCGTCCCAGGCGATGCCGAGATCCGCCTGGCGCTCGACCACCTCGTCCATGATGAACTCGCGGTTCTCCTCCAGTAGCGGGTTCGGCTCGTGGTCGGGGAAGTGGCCATCGGGCTCCCAGTAGGCCTCGACGAGATCCAGGCCGAGCTCACGCAGGAGCGGACCGACCATCGGGCCGGCCATCCCGTTGCCGCCGTCCACGACGACGCGCAGAGGCCGGATGACCTGCGGGTCGATGAGCTTGATCGCCGCCTGGTGAAACTCACGTGCGACGTCGACCTCCTCGACGCGGCCGCCACCCGGCGGATCACCGAGACCCTGCTCGAGCCGCGCTCGCACCTCGCCGATGCCGGCGTCGCCTGAGAGGGCTATGGCGCCGCGCCGCACCAGCTTCGCACCCGTGTAGGCCTTGGGATTGTGCGAGGCGGTACACATCAGGCCGCCGTCCAGGTCGCGCGAGCCGACCAGGTAATACAGCATCTCGGTCGCCACCTGGCCGGCGTCGAGCACCGTGGCGCCTTCGCTGCTCATCCCCTCGCAGTAGCTGGCCGCGAGCTCCGGCGCGCTCAGCCGCATGTCGTGCGCCAGCCCCAGACGCAGCTCGCTCGTCGGCTTGTCCTCGAGCCCCGCGATCACCTGCGCAAAGGCTCGTCCGATCGCCCTCGCCGTGTCGGCATCGATCTCCTCGGGATGCAAACCCCGGATGTCATAGGCCTTGAATATCCCGGGGTGGGCGACCGGCGCCATCAGGGCGAGACGACGATCGACGCCTTCATGAAGGGATGGATCGAGCAGAAGTACTGAATCGTCCCGGGCTTGGTCAGCTTGAGCTGGAACGTGGCCCCGGGGTTCATAGTCGAGGAGGAGGCGAACTTCGGCCCGCTGACGTAGGTGACGTTGTGCGGTGGGGTGTCGTCGTTGGTCCACTTGACGGTCTGGCCGACCTTGGCGTGGACAAGCTTCGGGTCGAAGGCCAGGTTCTTCATCGAGACCTGGATCGCCGAGCCTGACGACGGGGTGTTCGTCGTGGTCGGTCCCGTGGCTGGTGCCGAGGAGCCGGCCGGTGCCGAGGAAGTGCCCGAGGAGCTCGAGCTGGAGCCGCACGCGCACAGCAGCGGCACGAGCAGCGTGAGGGCGAGGAGGAATGGGCGTCTCATGGCTGGGAGCCTACCGTGGGCCTAGACTGAGCCTCGTGTCCGGTCATTCGAAATGGAGTTCGATCAAGCACAAGAAGGCGGTCGTCGACGCCCGGCGAGGCCAGCAGTTCACGAAGCTGGCCCGGGCGGTCACGGTCGCCGCGCGCGAGGGCGGGGGGGACCCGGCCGCCAACCCGGCCCTCGCCTTGGCCATCCAGAAGGCTCGGGATGCCTCGATGCCCAAGGACAACATCGAGCGGGCGATCGCCAAGGGCACCGGCGAGGGGCAGGATGCCGACCAGATCGAGACGGTGCTCTACGAGGGCTACGGCCCTGGCGGGGTGGCGTTGCTGATCGAGGCCCTGACCGACAATCGCAACCGCACCGGAGCTGACATCCGCCACATCCTCTCCAAGCACGGAGGCAACCTTGGCGAGCCGGGTTCGGTCTCCTACCTGTTCGACAAGCGGGGCGTGATCGTCGTCGACGCCACGCGCTATGACGAGGACGACCTGATGGCGGCGATCGACGCGGGAGCGGAGGACCTCTCGCTCGACGACGACGTGCTGGAGGTGATCAGCGAGCCCGGCGCGCTCACGCGCGTGCGCGAGGCGCTGGTTGAGGCCGGGGTGGAGATCGAGAGCGCCGACGTCGTGCAGCGGCCGCGGGCGCGGGTTCCCGTCGAGGACGGCGACGCGGCGCGGCTGATGAAGCTGATCGACGCCCTGGAGGAGTCCGACGACGTGTCCTCCGTGGACGCGAACTTCGACGTCGACGCTGCCGTTCTGGAGCGGATCGCCTCCTGAGGACGAGCTCGCCGCGCGGGCGAGCGTTCGGCGCAGGCGCGCCCCCGCTACCCTCTCGCCTCCGATGACCAAGCGCACACTGGCAACCCTCCTCGCCGTCCCGCTGATCGGCGGTCTGGCCGCCTGCGGGAGCTCGAAGGCGCCGGGCGTCCTCACCGCACCGGCGGGAGCGACGGGCACCTCCGCGGCCGCCGCCACGAGCACGCCGACCACGACGTCCCCGACCACGACCACGACCGCCGCCACCACTCCGAGGCCTCCCTCGCCGCTCTCACGCAAGCCCGTGGTCAAGGTCCCCAGCGGCGCGGCGCCGAAGACGCTCGTCACCAAGGACCTCATCACCGGCTCCGGTAAGACCGCCTCCGCCGGCAGCACGGTGACCGTCAACTACGTAGGCGTGCTCTACAAGGGAGGCAAGGAGTTCGACTCCTCGTGGAAGCGCAACCAGCCGTTCACCACCGCGCTCAGCACCGGCAGCGTGATCGAGGGCTGGGTCCGCGGCATCCCCGGGATGAAGGTCGGCGGCCGGCGCGAGCTGATCATCCCGCCGAACCTGGCCTACGGGAAGGCCGGCAGCCCGCCGGCGATCCCGCCCAACTCGCCGCTCGTCTTCATCGTCGATCTTCTGTCCGTGTCCTAGCTTCGGCGTCCCCGTCGCTCTCGGCGTCGGCGCCGTCCGTCCCCTCGTCGCCCGAACCGAGCCGCCGCGCGCGGTGAAGTGACACAGGCTTGTCGAGACCCTTCACGCGATGGCGTCCCGCGGCCGACCACGAGAACTCGTCGGCCGCAGCCTCCCGGACCTCCCTGGTGCACAGCACGCTGCCGGGCCGGGCCAGTCCGGTGACCCGGCTGGCCAGGTTCACGGATGGGCCGTAGAAGTCGCCGGCCCGCTGGATCCCCGCGCCGCACGCGATCCCGGCTCGCAGGGCCGGCATCCCGGCATCCTCGGTCGCCTCGACGAGCGCCAGGGCGACGTCGACCAGCGGGCCGATCTCACGGCTTACGAACATCGCCGCGTCCCCGATCGTCTTGACCAGCCGCACCGGGGGCTTGGTCACCTCGTTGGCCAGGTCAGCGAGCTGCCGGGCCATGGTGCCGATCTCCTGGACGTCCAGCTCGCCTCCGAGGCGCGTAAAGCCGACCAGGTCCGCGAAGCAGACTCCGATCTCCTGCTCGTCGGAGACCTGGCCCGCCTTCCGCTCGGCCTGTCCGAGCATTCCGCGGCTCACGGTCTCGTGCAGGTGGGCCCGGAAGGCCGCGACGAGGATCGGGGTCAGCGAGGGCGTCAGCTCCTCGGCCAGGCTCGCGAATCGCAGCGCGACCTCGTCCTCGTTGTCGCCCGGCTTCAGGAATGTGTCGGCGAACACGCCCGTGACGGTGACGGCGAGGCGCGACATCGCTTCGCCCAGGACCCGCGTGATCTGGGCGACCGCGTCTTCCCGAAACCCTGAGTCGAGGAACACCTTGATCGACTTCGCGGCCTCGATGTCCTCCTCGCCGAAGAGTCGTTCGTCGGCCTCGGCCTGCGGAAGCCCGAGCATCCGCCGGATCCGCACGAGCACGTCGGCGTCGACGCCCGTCTTCTCTTCGATGTCGTGCGCCGTGTAGGTCCCGCCGACCACGCGCTCGACAGGGAGCAGGACGAGGCGGTCCTCGGCCACCGCCTCCTTGAGCTCGGCGAGCTCGGCTCCACGCCTGAGGAGCTCCTCCAGCAGGCGACGGCGCGCCTCGCGCTCCTCGCCCTTCAGCCCGTCCAGCAGTCCTTCCTTCTCGAAGTCCACCTGCGCATCCTCTCTGATGGGAACGCCGTCCGCTAGCATCGCCGGGCCTCGCGGCTGCCCTCCGGTCCGGCACCGCCTCAGCCGACTTGCACCAAGCTCACATGCTCTCGATCCTCATGCCCGTCTACAACGAGCGCGAACGCGTCGAGCGGGCAATCGGCGAGGTGCTGGCGACCGAGCTGCCAAGCGAGTTCGAGCTGATCGTGGTCGACGACGGCTCGACCGACGGCACGCGGGAGATCCTGCAGGACGGCGAGTGGGATCAGCGGGTCCGGCTGCTCAGGCATCCTCACAACCGCGGTAAGGGCGCGGCCGTGCAGACGGCGCTGGACCAGGCGAGGGGCGACTACGCCGCCATCTTCGACGCCGACCTCGAGTACGACCCGGCTGACCTCGGCCTGCTGATGCCGCCGCTGCTCGACGGGCGCGCGAACGCCTGCTTCGGGGTCCGGGCCTTTGACGGGTACACGAGCCACTCGTTCCTGTTCGTGCTCGGGAACAAGGGCGTGACGCTGGCCTGCAACGTCCTCTTCAACGTGTACCTGCACGACATCATGACCTGCCACAAGATGATCCGGACCGACATCTTCCGCAGCCTCCCGCTGCGCTCGCCCGGCTTCGCCATCGAGCCCGAGATCACGGCCCGGCTCGTGCAGCGCGGCGAGCGGATCTTCGAGGTGCCGGTGCACTACCGCGCACGCTCCACCGAGGAGGGAAAGAAGCTCACCGCGGTCGACGGTTTCCGCGTTCTCGGCACGCTGCTGCGCTGCCGCTTCTCGCAAGCCTGAGGATGGCGGCGACGGCGACCACGGTGCAGCGCCGCAGGCCGGTCCGGCGCGTGGCGGCCTACCTGTCCGCTTCGCCCTTCCTGACCGCGGCGATCACCTGCGTGGCCCTGGCCGCGCTGTCGGCGGTCCTGCTTCCCACGGTCCCGAGCTACGACCCCTGGTCATGGGTCGTGTGGGGTAGGGAGGCCAGCGATCCGCATCTGAGCTTCACCGTCGCCGGGGGACCATCGTGGAAGCCCCTCCCGGTGCTGTTCACGGCAGTGTTCGGGCTGTTCGGGGGCGCGGCGCCGACGCTGTGGGTGATCACCGCGCGCGTGGGAGGGGCGATGGCCCTCGTCGCTGCCTACCGGCTTGCCGCCCGACTCGTCGGCCGCGATCAGCGCGGGTGGACCGTGGCGGCCGGCGTGGCCGCCGCGATCGGCGTGCTCCTCACCCAGGAGTGGTTCTACTACATGTTTCGCGGCACCTCGGAGCCGATGCTGGTGGGGTGCTCTCTGTGGGCGATCGACCGTCACCTGAGCGGCCGCCACGGCCAGGCGCTCATCCTCGGCATCGGAGCGTCGCTGATCCGGCCCGAGGCCTGGCCGTTCGTGATCCTCTACGCGCTCTGGCTCGGCCGCCCCGCGTCGACCCCACGGCGCGTGCTGATCCTCCTGGGCCTGATCGCCATCCCGGTCCTGTGGTTCGTACCGCCGTGGATCGGCACCGGCCAGCCGTTCCTGGCCGCCTCACACGCCAAGGACTACAACGGCCACCTTGGCTCCGATCCGTTCATCGAGGTCCTGCGCCGGGGCGCCGACCTCCAAGTCCTTCCGTCCCTGGTGCTCGCCCTCGCCGCCGTCGTCCTGGCCTGGCGGCGGGAGCACAACCGCCTCGTGTTGTGGCTGGGGGCGGGCGCGCTGGCCTGGTGGGTCCTGGTGGTGGGGATGACGCTCGACGGCTATCCCGGGCTCGAGCGCTTCTTTCTCCCGGCCGCGGGCGTGATCTGCGTGCTCGCCGGAGTGGGCCTCGTCTGGCTCGCGCGGCTGGCTGCCGACGGCCTGGCGCGAGCCCGGCCGAGGATCTCGGTTGCGCCGGCGGCACTGGGCGCCGCGGCCGTCCTCGTCGTGATCTCGATCCCGTTCACGATCAGCCGGATCGACGACGCGCGCGCGGCCAAGCCGATCGCGGACAGCGCCGTGACGCGGCTGGATGCCCTGACGGCGGCGGTCGCGGCGGTCGGCGGCCACGCCGGCGTCTATCCCTGCAAGACTAGCTTCGCCGCGGTCAACCACGGGGTCCAGACGGCGCTGGCCTGGAAGCTCCACGTCACGCTCGAGCGCGTCGGGACGTCGATGCGCCACCCCGGAGTTCTGTTCGTGGGGCCGCACGACTCGATCGACGGCGGACCGGCGCCGATCAGCCGTGGGCTGAACCGCACGCAGTTCGTGACCCAGGTCGGGCCCTGGCGCATGTACCGCGTGTGGCGCGCGGGCCACTCGACGGCCTGCGTCGGGGGCGTTCTGCCCGCCCCGAGCTGAGCGCCCCCTAGCGCGCTACGCGGCGAGCCCGGCCTGGCGCTGGCCGTAGAGGTGGCCGATCAGGGCCGCGGTGACCGTGGGGTCGAACTGGGTGCCGGCACAGCGCGTCAGCTCCTCCACCGCGTCGCTGTGCGGTCGCGCGGCGCGATAGGGACGGTCGGAGGTGATCGCGTGATAGGTGTCGGAGACGATGATGATCCGGCTGCCGAGCGGGATGTCGTTGCCGCGGAGGCCGTCCGGGTAGCCGCCGCCGTCCCAGCGCTCGTGCTCGTGGCGGACGATGCGCGCCACGGCGCCGAGGCCGGGTAGGACGCGCAGGATCCGCTCGCCGATGACCGGGTGCTCCTTCATGAGCCGCCACTCGTCGTCGTCGAGCGGCCCCGGCTTGTGCAGGATGTCGTCGGGGATCGCCACCTTGCCGATGTCGTGCAGCAGGGCGGCCGAGCGCACGCGGTCGACCTCGACGGCGTTCAGTCCCAGGTTGCGGGCCACGGCGCCCGACATCTCGATCACGGCCTCGGAGTGCTCGCCCGTGTAGCGGTCGCGCTCGAGGAGGGCCACCGCAAGTGCCTCGATCGCGTCACGCTGGGGACCGCTGTTCGGTCCCTCGGTGGTCTCCGGCGACTCACCGGCCAGGACCGCCCGCCCGCCGCCGCTTCGCTGGGCGTGCTCGCACGCCATGCGGGCGTTGGCCAGCAGGCCCTCGGCAGTCATTCCCCGCTGAAGCACGGCGACGCCCATCGAAGCACCGGCCGCGCGGATCGCGCCATCGCCCACGACCTCGAGCTCCACCAGGAGCCGCTCCAGCCCGGGCACGGCGTCCTCGCCGCGCGTGTCGGGGAGCAGCAGGCCGAAGTCGGCCGGCCCGATGCGGCCCACCAGGTCGTGCGAGCGGGTGCTCGAGGTCAAGCGCTTGGCCACGGCGATCAGCAGCTCATCGCCGGCCTTGAAGCCGTGGCGCAGCTCGAGGGCGGCGAAATCGTCGACGCAGATGACCACGAGCGCCAGGTCGCGCTGGTAGCGCCGCGTCCGCTCAGACTCCTCGGCCAGCCGCGCACGGAAGGCACGGGCGCTGAGCAGGCCCGTCACGGGGTCGAGCCGGAGCCCGCGCGAACGCTCCTGCTCGAGCTCCGAGACGCGCTGGCGCAGCCACGTGAGCTCGTGCAGGAGCTCGTCCTGTTTTCCCTTGAACATGCAGGGGCGAATATCGGCAGTTCTCGTAGTGGACTAGAGGCGTCCGGGGTCCGACGCAGAATCCAGAGAGATGATCGTCCTGGGCATCGATCCCGGCACCGCGAACACCGGATACGGGGTGATCGAAGCCTCCGGGTCGCGCCTGCGGGCCCTGGAGGAGGGCGTGATCGCGACTCGCCCGGGGGTGCCGCTGGAACGCCGCCTGGCTGACATCCACTGCCGTGTGGTGGAGCTGCTCGAGCGCCATGCGCCCGCCGCCGTGGCGGTGGAGGAGCTCTACTTCGGGGCCAACGCACGCACCGCGTTCGCCGTCGGCCAGGCCCGCGGCGTCGTGCTGCTGGCCGCGGGGCAGCACGGCATTCCCTCCCGCTCCTACACGCCCCAGCAGGTCAAGGGAGCGGTGTGCGGCCACGGCCGGGCGACCAAGGACCAGGTGGGCAGGATGGTCACGCGGCTGCTGGGCCTGGCGCAGGAACCGAGTTTCGATCACGCCGCCGATGCGCTCGCTGTGGCGATCTGCGAGATCAATCGCGCGCCGCTGGGACGGGCGCTGGCGGCGTCGTGATCGCCCTCGTCTCCGGAACCGTGGCGGTGCGGCGCGCCGATCACGTCGTCATCGACTGCGGCGGCGTCGGCTACCGGCTCGCCATCTCCGCCGAGACGCTCCGCCAGGTCCCCGCCGTCGGCAACGACGCCGTTCTGCACAGTCACCTGGTCATCCGCGACGACGCCCTGGCGCTCTACGGCTTTGCCACCGAGGAGGAGCGTGATCTCTTCCTCATGCTGCTGGGAGTCCAGGCCGTCGGTCCCAAGGTCGCCCTGGCCGTCCTGTCGGGTGGCCCGCCGCGCGAGCTGCTCGCGGCCCTCGCCGCCGGCGACAGCGCGCGCTTTCAGGCTGTTCCCGGCATCGGCAAGCGCACGGCCGAGCGGATCATCGTCGAACTGCGCGAGAAGGTGGGCTCGGCGCTGCCCGAGCAGGCCATCACCGTGACCCGCGCCGATGATCCGCGAGCGATCGCGCGGGAAGGGCTGATCGGGCTCGGCTACAGCCCGCAGGAAGCCGATGAGCTGCTCGACGGCACCTCGGGCGACCAGCCCGAGGAGCTGATCGCGCAGGCGCTGAGGACGGCACGGCGATGAGCTCTGCGGAGGCTCGCGTGCAGACGCCGGAGGCGCTGGCCGAGGACGACTTCGAGCGCTCCCTGCGGCCCAGGCGGTTGGTCGACTTCGTGGGGCAGGAGGCGATCAAGGACCAGCTCTCGGTCTCGATCGCCGCCGCCGCGGCTCGCGGTGAGGCCCTGGACCACGTCCTGCTTGCGGGGCCACCCGGGCTCGGCAAGACCTCGCTGGCGCAGATCGTGGCCGCCGAGCTCGACGTCCCGTTCGTGCAGACGGCCGGTCCCGCGCTCGAACGCAAGGGGGATGTGGCCGCCTTCCTGACCGCGCTGGAGCCACGCGCTGTGTTCTTCGTCGACGAGATCCACCGCCTCCCGCGCGCGCTCGAGGAGACCTTCTACCCCGCCATGGAGGATCGCTGCCTGCCCATCACCGTCGGGCAGGGCGCCGGCGCGCGGGTGGTGACGCTCGACCTGCCGCCGTTCACGCTGATCGGCGCCACCACACGCGCGGGCCTGCTGACGACGCCGCTGCGCGACCGATTCGGAATCCAGCACCGCCTCGAGCACTACGAGCCTCAGGATCTGGCGCGCATCGTCCGCCGCTCTGCGGCCCTCCTGGGGGTGGCGATCGAGGACGGCGGGGCGATCGCGATCGCGCGGCGCAGCCGCGGGACCCCGCGCGTGGCCAACCGCTTGCTCAAGCGCGTGCGCGACTTCGCCGAGGTGCGCGACCGCGGCGTCGTCACCGAGCGTGTGGCCGGCCAGGCGCTGGACCTGCTGGGAGTCGACGACGAGGGCCTGGATCGCCTCGACCGGGAGATCCTCCGGGCCATCTGCGAGAAGTTCGGCGGCGGGCCGGTCGGGCTCTCGACCCTGGCCGTGGCCGTGGGCGAGGAAGCGGACACGATCGAAGACGTCTATGAGCCCTACCTGCTCCAGCGCGGGCTGATCGAGCGCACCCCACGCGGGCGCGCCGCCACAGGGCGCGCCTACGAGCACCTCGGTCTGGCCAAGCCCGGCGCGATGCGGCTGCTCTAGGAGGCCTCAGGGGCCCTATCGGCGCCCTGGCTATCCTCAGCCGCCAGCATGTCCCACGAGCACTATTTCATCTGCCCGCACTGCGGAAACCGGTCGATGGGGACCTCGCGCAGCGAAGGCTTCCGCCGGGATACGCGCGGGTGCGAGAGCTGCGGCTTCGCGTACCTGTTCGAGCTGCTCGACGACTACTACCCGGCACCCAACGCGGCCTTCTTCGCCTGCGATCGCGAGGGGCGCGTCGTCGACTGCGGCCGCGGCTCGTTCGAGCTCACGGGCCTTAAGACCGAGCAGGCCATCGGCCGACCCGTGTCCGAGGTGCTCGGGCTCCGCTTCGATGACGGCGGCGATCATGTGGGCACAGCGCTCGAGTGGGAGGTGCGGGTGCAGGGCAAGCCGGTCGAGGTCAACGCCGAGCACGACCTGCCGGCACGGGCGGTGGCGGACATCTTCCCCGCCTACGACGACGAGGACGGCGGCGTGCTGCTCGTACTGACTCCGACCAACCACCAATCGTCCTGAACCGCGGGCTAATCGGGACCGCCCGGTGAGCCACTAGCATCCTTCACCGTCGATGTCCGACCGTCAGCGCCACGTCTTCGTTCTCCTGCTCGTCCTGCTGCTGATCGCGGTCTCCGCGGTCATCATCGCGGTGAACAAGACGAGCCTGGGGCTCGACCTCAAGGGCGGGGTTCAGCTCGTCTACCAGGGCCAGCCCACGCCGCAGACACCGGTGGTGACCCAGGACGCCCTCAGCCGGGCGGTCGACGTGATGCGCCAGCGTGTCGACCAGCTGGGCGTCTCCGAGCCGCAGATCCAGACCTCGGGCGGCAACCAGATCACGGTCGGCCTGCCGAACGTCCAGGACACCGGCAGGGCCGAGAAGCTGGTCGGCTCGACCGCAAGGCTCTTCTTCTACGACTGGGAAGCCAACGTCCTCATGCCAAATGGCAAGACGGTGGCCAGCCAGCTCCAGACCCAGGACCCCACCGCGATCCAGATCAGCCAGGGCCCCAGTGGCGGCCCCGGTTTTGCGGGTGCAGGGAGCATGCCGCTGTACACCGCGGTCAAGCTCGCGTCCAAGCAGCCGCCACAGGTGTCAGGCGACAACTCGCGCAGCGGCACCCAGTACTACATGTTCGGCGCGCCCGGCAGCGCCGCCTGCTCGTCGGCGGCCAAGGCGGCGGGCACAACTCCCACGCCCGGCGCGCACTGTCTGCTCTCAGGTCCCGACGACAACCGGCAGGACCTGCTCTCCGGCCTCCCGTCCGGAGTCACGGCGGCACAAGGACAGATGCTGACCGTGCCACAGGGGACGGCCGTGGTTCAGGCCGTCCCGCCGCAGATCCCCAATTGGCCGGCTTTCGGCAGCCCCACGGCTCAGTTCTTCGTCCTCCGAGACCACGTTGCGCTGCTTGGCAACGACATCACCAACCCCCAGCAGACGACCGATCAGAGCGGCTCGCCTGACGTCTCGTTCGGCTTCACCTCGCGAGGGGCGTCGCGCTTCCAGAGCGTCACCAGCCAGATCGCCCACCGCGGCGATTTGGTCAGCGGGCTCGGCCAGGTGCTCAGACAGCACTTCGCGGTCGCGCTGGACAACCGGCTCGTCACCGTTCCCTCGATCGACTTCAAGCAGTATCCGGACGGCATCCCGGGCGACAGCGGCGCCGACATCACGGGCGGTTTCACGATCCAGTCGGCCCAGGACCTCGCCACCCAGCTGCGCCTCGGCGCGCTGCCGATCAACCTGAAGCTGATCTCGAAGTCCCAGGTCTCGGCCACCCTGGGCAAGCAGGCGCTCAATCAGGGGCTCATCGCGGGTCTGGCGGGGCTCCTCGTGGTGGCGATCTTCCTCATCGCCTACTACCGCGTCCTGGGCCTGATCGCCACGGCGGCGCTGATCGTCTACGCCGTCTACTTCTACGCGCTGATCAAGCTGATCCCGATCACGCTGACCCTGCCCGGGATCGCCGGCTTGATCCTGACCATCGGCGTGGCCGCGGACGCCAACATCGTGATCTTCGAGCGCGTCAAGGAGGAGATCCGCGCCGGACGGTCGATCCGCCAGGGCATCGTCACGGGTTACCGGAAGGGGCTGACGGCGATCATCGACGCGAACGTCGTCACGATCATGACGGCCTTCATCCTCTTCGTGCTCGCGACGTCCGAGGTTCAGGGCTTCGCCTTCACGCTGGGGATCGGCACGTTCGTCTCGCTGTTCACGGCGGTCATGGCCACGCAGGCGATCCTCATGAGCATGGGGGACTCCCGCACGATCTCGCGGCCTTCGGCTCTGGGCGCCGGGGGTAGCCACCGGGCCTGGCGCTTCGACTTCATGGGCGCCTCGCGCTACTTCTTCTCGGTGTCCGGCGTGATCCTGCTGATCGGCGCCCTGGCCATCGGCGGCAGAGGGCTCAATCTCGGCATCGACTTCACGTCGGGCACCCGGATCGATACGAGCCTGGTGAAGGGCGCCACAGAAGCGCAGGTCCGCTCGGTCGTGAGCGCCGCCGGGGCGGCGAACCCGGAGGTCCAGAAGGTCACGAACAACGCCCTGGGCAGCTACGTCTTCCAGATCTCCTCCAAGCAGCTTCAGCCCGCCAAGGTCACGCAGGTCCAGAGGAGCCTGCAGAGCAGCTACGGCGTCAAGTCGTTCGATTCGACATCGGTGGGGCCCACTTTCGGTCAGACCGTGGCCAACAGCGCGGTCGTCGCGATCATCGCCTCACTGCTCGTGATCTCGGCCTACGTGGCGCTCCGCTTCGAGTGGAAGTTCGCCGTTCCGGTGCTGATCGCGTTGATGCACGACCTGCTGATCACGAGCGGCGTCTACTCGCTCACCGGCCGGGAGGTGACAACAGCGACCGTGGCCGCGCTGCTGACCATCTTGGGCTATTCGCTCTACGACACGATCATCGTGTTCGACCGCGTGCGTGAGAACGTGCCTCGCATGCCGCGCGCGGCGTTCTCCCAGATCGTCAACCGCTCGATGTCCGAGGTGCTGACCCGGTCGGTGGCCACTACTTCGTGCACCCTGATGCCGATCATCGCGCTGCTGCTGTTCGGCGGCTCCACCCTGCGCGACTTCGCCTTCGCGCTGTTGATCGGCGTCGCCTCGGGCGCCTACTCGTCGATCTTCATCGCCTCTCCGGTGCTCACGCATTGGAAGGAGCGCGAGGCGGGCTACCGGGCGCGCCGGGCCCGGATCGAGGAGGACGTCGGCCACGTGCCCGCCTATGCCGAGCGCTCGGCCGACGTCGACCCCGTGGCCAAGCGCCCGCGGCGAGCCGGCCGTCTGACGACGCCCGAGCCTGAGACCGTCTCTGCCGCCGAGTTCGAGGAGATGAAGCGCTCGCTCGAAGTCGAGCCCGAACTTCCGCGCCGTCGCACCTCGACCCTCACCAAGAGGCTCGCCCACGAGCCAGAGACGCAGGCCACGCCGCGGGCCAAGCGGCCGCGCTCGGAAGCTCGCCCCGGGGATGGCCGTGCTCGTGCGGCCGAGGCTGAGCGGGAACGCGAGCGCGCTCCGGAGGCCGGCGACGGCGCGCCCCCCGCGCCCGCGCCTGATATTCCCGAGAACGAGGGCGTGGCTCCCATGCCCAAGGCCAAGCCGCCGCCGAAGTCTCGCTCTCGCAACCGCCGTCACGGGAGGCGCCGCTGATGGGCATGCTCGCGTGGGTCATGATGGGTCTCGCCCTGTGGCATTTCACGATCTGGCTTCCCGACCGCTACTGGGGCGGGATCGTCGGCGCCTTCGCGGGGGCGTTGATCGGCGCTGCGCTCTGTGGGCTGATCATCAACGGGTTTCACATCCCCGGTCGCCACGACACTCACCTGCTGACCGCGCTGGACGCCATCCCCGGTGCGCTCGTGGGGATGGCGCTCGTCTACCTCGAGGGTGTCCGCCGTGAGCGCGCCGCCGGCCAGCACGGCCTGCGGCTGCGCTAGGAGCTCCGGCTGAGCTAGGACCGGCCTGGCGGACCCTGGTCCGCCGCCACTCGTCGCGGCTTTGCAACGCCGCGCAAAATGCTCGTGCCGACGGCCGGTTGCCTCACAGTTCCGTCGGGAGGCGAACGTACGCTGCCCCGCATGTCCCAGCCCGCGGCGCTTGCGCTCGACCGATCTCCCGCCGGAGCGCCATCGCTTCGGCTGCTGGAGGGCTCGCCGGAGAAGGCCTCGCAGCGTGCTCCGTCGCCGCGGCTGGAGGTCCCGCCCTACGACGTACGGGCGGCGCTGGCGCTCGAGCGGGCGCTCGGCGTCAGCCACGTGACCTCGCAGCTGCTGGTTCGGCGCGGCCTGAGCGATCCCACCTCGGCGGCCGACTTCCTGGCCGCCTGCGAAGGGCATGACCCTCAGGCCTTCGCGGGAATCGAGCACGCGACGTCGCTGATCGAGCACCACGTCCGGGCCGGCAGCCGTATCACGGTGCACGGCGACTACGACGTGGATGGGATGTGCGCGACCGCGATCATGGTCCGCGCGCTGCGCTCCCTCGGGGCCGAGGTCAGCTGGTTCATCCCCGACCGGCTGCAGGACGGCTACGGCCTCTCGCGCGACACGGTCCTGCGGCTCGCGGCGCGCGGGAGCGATCTGCTGATCACGGTCGACTGCGCCATCGGGGCGGTGGAGGAGGTCGCGGCGGCCCGCGCGGCCGGCCTGGATGTGGTCGTCACCGACCACCACGCCCCGCGGGCGGACGGCACCCTGCCCGGTTGCCCCGTGGTCCACCCGCGCGTATGCGGCTATCCGTGCCCCAACCTGTGCGGAACGGGCGTGGCCTTCAAGGTCGCACAGGCTCTCGGCGCCGGTGGAACCGAGCAGGACCTCGAGCTCGTCGCACTGGCCACCGTCGCCGACGTCATGCCGTTGCTGGGCGAAAACCGCCGGCTGGTCCGCGAGGGTTTGGCGGTGCTGTCCGGGACAGCGCGCCCGGGGCTTCGCGCGCTGATGGAGTCTGCGCGCGTCGACCCCAGCGCCGTCGATGCCCACGTCCTCGCGTTCAGGCTCGCCCCGCGGCTGAACGCGGCCGGGCGCGTCCGCTCCGCCGATGCGGGGGTGGAGCTCCTGCTGACCACGGACGCCCAGCGGGCTCGGGAGATCGCCGCCGAGCTCGAGGCGCTGAATGCGGAGCGGCGGGCGTTCGAGCAGCGGATCGTCTGGGAAGCCGAGGCGCAGGTTGCGCAGCTCGGCGAGCGCAAGGCCTACGTGCTCTGGGCCGAGGACTGGCATCAGGGCGTGATCGGAATCGTGGCCTCGCGGATCGTCGAGCGCTACCACCGGCCGACGATCCTCATCGCGCTGGACGAGCACGGAGTCGGTCACGGGTCGGGCCGGAGCATCCCCGGTTTCGATCTGCTCGGCGCCCTGCACGGTGTGGCCGGCGAGCTCGAACGCTACGGAGGCCATCGGGCCGCCGCGGGGCTGACCGTGGCCGGCGACCGGCTCGACTCGCTGCGTGCGGCGATCGAGACCCATGCCGAGGCGACCCTGACCGAGGATCAGCTACAGCCGTTGGAGAATGTGGACGCCGTGGTCTCAGGTTCCGAGCTCGGGCTCGCCCTGGCCGAGGAGCTCACACGCCTGGAGCCCTGCGGCTGCGGCAACCCCGCTCCTCGCCTGCTCGTCCCCGGCGCCAGGTTCGGCGATCTGCGCACGATGGGGGAGGGGCGCCACGCACGCTTCTCGGTCAGCTCGGGCGGCGCCCGCGCGGCCGGAGTCGCCTTCGGCTGTGACGGCTCGCTCGACGTCGCGCTCGGCGAACCGGCCGACGCAACGTTCAAGCTGGAGCGAAACGTATGGAACGGCGCCGTCGAGCCACGGCTCGTCCTGCGCCACGCCTGGCGCTGCGATCCGCCGCCGATCGAGGTTCTGGGCGAACCCGGCGAGTACATGGCTGCCGTGCTGGACGAGCTCGAGGCGCCGGTCGCGCCGGCTCCGACCGAGCCCGGTCCGCCGGCGCAGCGCGCGGAGCTCGACCGCCGGGGGGAGAGCCCGCTGGCCGTCCTCGCGGACGCGCTCGCCGGCGGCGAGGGCACCGTTCTGGCCGTGTGCGCGGACGTTCCCCGTCGCCTGAGCGGACTCTGCAGCCGGATCGGCGGCTTCGCCCTGACCTCTCACCACGCGCTCGAGCGCGCGGCGGAGCTCGCCGCGGGATTCGAGCACCTCGTCGTCCTCGACCCTCCAGCGTGCGCATCCGACCAGACGCGGCTGTGTGCCGGGCCGGGGTTCGTGCATTGGTGCTGGGGCGAGCCTGAGCTACGCTTTGCTCAGCAGATGCACGAGCTGGAGTACGGTCTCCGCGCTTCGCTCGTCACGCTGTATCGGAGCCTCAGGAGCCTCGGCAGCGTGGCCGGTGAGGAGCTCGAGCACCTGCTCCGCGGCGAAGGAGCTCATGGACGTCCGGCCCGGCTCGCGGCCCGGCTGATCAGAGTTCTCGCGGAGCTGGAGCTCGTCAGCCTCAACCGGGATCTGCCGGCCCTGGCGGTGGCGGGCGGCGCGCACACGTTGCTCGAGCGCTCACCGGCGTACCGGGCATATGTGGCGAGATATGAGGACGGACGGCGATATCTGAGCAGCGCAAATCTCCGGCGAAGCGACTGAGCCGTGCGGTGACGGGCACTGGCGGCCGCCCGAACGGCCGCAAGGGACGCGATGCCTCGCAGGAGCGCAGCGCCTCGACGCTGGTGGCCCCGCGCCCGCCGGTCGATCGCGTGCAGCGTTCGCTCAAGGCCGAGGTTGCGCGCGCCGAGCTGACCGAGGCCCAGCAGCGCCTGCTCTCGGATCTGTTCGCGATCGTCGAGGAGCACGCCGAGCATGCTGCGGCGGCGATCGACCGCGACCGGGTCGAGGAGGCCTTCGTCTACGCGTGCGCTCATCACGCCGATCAGCGGCGTAAGTCGGGCGAGGAGTTCATCAGCCATCCCGTCGGCGTGGCCAAGATCTGCGCCGGCATGCGCCTCGACACCGAGACGCTGTGCGCGGCGCTGCTCCACGACACGGTGGAGGACACGAGCGCCTCGCTCCAGGAGGTCCGGGATGCCTTCGGCGAGGAGATCGCCGGCCTCGTCGACGGCGTTACCAAGCTGACCGGGCTGACCTTCCAGTCGCGCGACGAGGCCCAGGCCGAGAACTACCGCAAGATGATGGTGGCGATGGCCACGGACATCCGGGTCATCCTGATCAAGCTGGCCGACCGCCTGCACAACATGCGCACGATCGCCGCCATGCCCAAGCAGAAGCAGCTCGACAAGGCACGCGAGACCCTCGACATCTACGCCCCCATCGCGCACCGCCTCGGCATCCACGCGATCAAGTGGGAGCTCGAGGACCTCGCCTTCCAGACCCTCCATCCGCGCAAGTACAAGGAGATCAAGGGGCTCGTGGCCCAGCAGCGCGCCGAGCGCGAACGCTACGTGACCCAGGCCGGCACCTACCTGGCCAAGGAGCTCGACGAGCTCGGCATCGGGGCCGAGATCTCAGGCCGCGCCAAGCACTTCTATTCGATCTACTCGAAGATGACCAAGAAGGGGCGCGAGTTCAACGAGATCTACGACCTCACGGCGATGCGCGTGATCGTGGGCTCGGTCAAGGACTGCTACGGCGCCGTCGGCGTCATCCACTCGCTGTGGAAGCCGCTGCCGGGCCGGTTCAAGGACTTCATCGCGATGCCGAAGTTCAACATGTACCAGTCGCTGCACACGACGGTGATCGGGCCCGAGGGACGGCCGCTGGAGATCCAGATCCGCACGCGCGAGATGCACGACATGGCCGAGTTCGGGGTGGCGGCGCACTGGATGTACAAGGAGGACCCGGCCAAGGGCGGCGCCGCCGCGGCGCCCGGAGTGCGCGACTCCGAAGGCAAGCTCAAGTGGCTGCGCTCGCTGCTCGACTGGCAACAGGACCTCTCGGACCCGCGCGAGTTCATGGAGACGCTCAAGGTCGACCTGTTCGAGGACGAGGTGTTCGTCTTCACGCCCAAGGGCGAGGTCAAGTCGCTGGCCGCCGGCGCCACGCCGCTCGACTTCGCCTATGAGATCCACACAGATGTCGGCCACCGGTGCGTGGGCGCCAAGGTCAACGGCAAGATCGTCCCGCTGTCCTACCAGCTGCGCTCGGGCGACATCGTCGAGGTTCTCACCTCCAAGCGCGAGCGCGGCCCCTCGCGCGACTGGCTGGCCCTGGTCAAGACGACGCGGGCGCGCAACAAGATCAAGGCCTGGTTCAAGGCCGAATCGCGCAAGGACACCGAGCACTCCGGCCGGGAGCTTCTTCAGGATCACCTGAAGAAGCAGGGTCTGCCCGCTCAGAAGCTCGTCGGCTCGCCGCTGCTGGCCGACGTCATCCGCGAGATGGGCTTCCGCAAGGCCGAGGATTTCTACATCGCTCTCGGCGGGGCCAAGGTCTCCGGCAAGGTCGTCGTCAACAAGGTCATGCAGCGCCTCAAGCAGGGCGAGGCGGCCGAATCCGAGCCCACCGCCACCGAGGACCTGCTGCAGACGCGCCGCCGTCGCTCGCGGCCCACGACCTCATCCTCGCGCTTCGGCATCTCGGTCGACGGCCTCGACGAGGTGATGCTCAGGCTGGCCAAGTGCTGCCGCCCGGTCCCGGGCGACCCGATCGTGGGCTACATCTCGCTCGGGCGCGGCATCACGATCCACCGCGAGGACTGTCCCAACGTGGCCGTGCTCAAGCGCGACCCCGAGCGGTTCACGCCGGTGGCGTGGGACGGCGACGCCGAGACTTCGTTCCGCGTCGAGCTCGAAGTCGACGGCTGGGATCGCCATCGGCTCTTGGAGGACATGTCGCGGACGTTCGCCGAGGCCGGCATCAACATCCTCGAGGCGCGCTGCACCGTCAACCACCCGATGGTCCGCAACCGCTTCGTCGTCGAGGTGGGGGACACGCGCTCACTCGACCAGGCGATCAACCGCCTGCGCAACATCGACGGCGTGTTCGACGCCTTCCGGGTAACCCCCGGCGCGGCCTGATCCATGCCGAGCTCGCCCATCCGGCGCCCCTCGAAGGCGCTGGCGACGCTCGTCGCGGCCGCGGCGCTCATGGGTGTCGGCGCCTGCGGTAGCGCCTCGGGCGACACGACGAGCTCGGCCGTCGCCCCGGGGTCATCGACGACCGCGCCGGCCACGAGCACCAGCACGACGCCGTCTGCGGCAGCGCCCGGTTCGACGACCACGAACGGGCATGCGTCGGCGAGCACGCCTCCGAACGACACCTTCGCCGCCCGCCCCGTCTCCGGGACGGGCGACTACCGCCGCCACAAGGGGAAGATCTCGATCCATCTGCATCCGGCCGGGTCCTCGAGCACCGCAACCAGGAAGGTGACCGTCACGGTCGCCGGCAGGCTCTGCACCCCCATGTGCGCGAAGCTGGACGGGAAGCTGACCGGCACCCTCACGCCGGCCCAGGCACCGCCTGACGTCGGCCGGAGCTACGCCCTGGATGCCAGGGGCACGGTTGCGCCCCTGGGCCGTTTCACTGCCACCGGCACGGTTCAAGGCACTGGCTTCATCCAGGCGGGTCACGAGACGATCACGATCACCCTGTCCTCGCGCCGCGGCCGCCTGACCCTGAGCGGGGAGAGCCCCCCGGTGCCGGGCCGCAGCTCGCCCTGAGCCCTCAGTCGTGTACCGGTCCGTCGCGCTCCGGCCGGGTCACCCTCACGGTTCGCACGCGCGTTCGCGGCTGCTTGACGATCATCACCGCCTCGCCGGTACGCAGTGCCTTGATCTCGTTCGGGTGGACGACGAACTCCTCCACCTCACGCCTCGTGCCACGGCCCGTCTCGCGCCGGCCGAGCAGTCGCCCTCCGTACTGCCGCGTCTCCTCCCAGCGCTTGACCGTCCCGGCCATCTGCGCCACGGTCGAAGCCGAGGCGGGAACGTCCTGGCGATGGGCGATCTTGACCGCGGTGTTGCCGAGGACCTGGTCGCGCAGCCCCGGTGCCGCCCGGTCCAGGTCCGCCAGCTCCTGCGTGGCCAGGAAAACGCTGACGCCCGCCTCGCGGCCACGGGCGAGGAGCGAGATGACGTTCTCCGAGCGCAAGGCTGAGAACTCATCGATCCCGACGATGGCCTGCGCGCCGCCCTGCTCCCGCGCCAAGCGGTGCCCCGTGGCGGCCACGAGGTCCTGGACAGCGAGCGTTCCCAGCTGAGCCGCCGCGCTCCCGTAGGTGCTCGAGTTGAGGCTGAAGAGCACGACCTGGCGGCCCTCGAGCGCGTCGCGAAGGTCGATCGCGGGCCCCGCCGCGGCCGGACCGCTCGCGGAAGCCCCGAGGAATCGCCCAGCCTGCGACTCGCTCAGCACCGCGAGCCTGGTGCCCAGCCCCCGGACCGCGCTCAGCTGATCCGCTGTGAGCGTGGCCAGGTAGTCGTGCACACGCTCGGTTCGCTCGCGCGGCAGGCCCCTCAACAGCGAGGCCAGCCGAGCGGGCTCCATGGCCTCGACCACGTCGGCCAAGGTCGGCGCCCTGTCCCCTCGCGCCCACCCGAGCACCTGCAGGGCGATCTGCGCGTAGCGCTCGGCCGCCCGCTGGTAGTGCGGCTCGGTGAAGCGCTCGGTGGCGATGAGCTTGTCCTTGAGCTCGGTCGCGTTGCCGTGGCGCAGCGGGTTCCACTGGCTGGGGCCGTCGGGCGTCCACATCCGGAATGGCGTTCCCGCCGAGGCGGCCGCCGCCGCGAGCCGGCGCGCGAACTCGGGGGAGCCCTTCATGTCGATCGCCACGACCGGGAGCCCACGGCGCACGTTGTTGGTCAGGAGCGCCAGCAAAGTGGTCGACTTCCCGGCCCCGCTGGCGCCCACGATCAGCCCGTGGGCCGAGAGCTGGCTGTCGCGCAAGACGACGGTGGCGCCGTCGCTGTCGGTCCCCAGGAGCGTCGCGTCCTGAGCAGTGACCACCGGCCGGCCGCCCACCGAGCGCACTCGGCTTACTGCCGCGCTGCCCATCGCGCCGATTGCCACCGCCGCCAGGCCCGCGATGGCCATTGGCGCCGGGAGGAGCATCAGCGTGGCGAACACCAGCAACAGCCAGTATCGGCGCGAGCTCGGTTCCTCGCGCGAGATCATCGCTCGCGAGCGGCTTTGATCGCGGCGCTGCGCTCGTGGCCGGCGATGACCGCTTGCGGACGGCCGTTCGGCCAGCGGACCGGTTGCACGTGCACGCGACCGGCCATCCCCGCCCGTGCGGCCGAGGATCTGATGGCCCGCGCCACGTCAGCTCGATCGACGAGATAGAGCACGGCGTCGACGCGCGGGTCGAGCGCATAGCCCATGAGGATCCGCTCGCGCCGTGCGCGCCCCTTGGCACTCAGCTCGAGCTCGACGGCCACGCGTCTGCCGCCGGGCAGCACAAGCACCAGGTCGGGATAGTGCACTCGCTCGCGCCCCGCCGGACCGACGCCTCCGAGCCGAACCCCCGCCGGGTCGTGAGCGCGGTCGGGCTGCGCATCCTGCGAGCGCATCGCGCGCTCGCCGATCACCTCCTCCACGGCGCCGAACCGTCCCGCTCGCGCCAACAGCCACAGCCAGGCCACCCCGACGTCGTGCTGCGCGCAGCTCAGATCCAGCTTCGGGCGGGAGTACGGGCTGCCGCCCGCGGCCAGCCCGCGACGCGTGACCTGGTAGAAGGGTGGCTGGCGATGGAAGATCGCCCTTCGCTCCAGAAAGCCGTCCCGAGTCAGCCTTCGAAGCCGGGCCCGGGCCGCCGCCTCGGAGACGCCAAGGAGGCCCTGCACGTGCTCGGCCAGCAGCAGCCTGTGCTCGGCCGCGAAGGCCAGCACCTGGAGGTCGCGCTCCGTCAGGGCAGTGGTTGCGCGCTTGCACTCGGCGTCCGGGCGGCTCACCACCTCCCAGAGCCCGCTAGGGCTAGTGCTTCGCCCCCCGCGGCTCGCCGCTCACAGACCGGGATGCGGCAGCGAGCGCGTGTCCACGACCTCGAAGTCACGACCTGACAGTCGGTCAAGCAGGTGCAGGTCGTCGTTGTTCCAGTGGCGATTGGGCGCCCCGGAGATGTACCAAGGGGAGCCGTTGTCGGCGAGGATCATGCCGTAGCGCTTGAGCGCCTGGGCGACGATCCGCGCCTGGTGGGGAAGTCCAGCCAGGCTCACGCTTGCCTTCAGGCGGACCCGCAGGCCCATCGGCGGGAGGTTCGCGCCGCTGCACGTCGAGGCCTCATGGCGCGCGGGATACACGTAGGCCTTGGCCGTGCACGGGGCTGTGAAGCGCAGGGCATGATCGATCGATCCCCTCGCCACCTCGTCATAACGCGCCAGGCCGGGCAGGATCGGTAGCCCGGCCGCGTCGGCCGAGGTCCAGCCTGCCGGGCGCAGATGGTTCGAGCGCAGGTTGAAGATCGCCCCCGAGCCCGCCGTCCACGACCGCCCACCGGCGTGGGGGTAGGCGGCGAACAGCTCGTAGTCCTTGCAGTTGCTGCGGTCGACGACGATCACGTGGCGGTCGCCCGAGGAGCTGCGACCCCCCTCGATCGGAGCATTCGGGGGCAGGGGATAGGGGCCCTTGTCTGACTCGCTCGCGTATTGGAATTGGACGGGGACACGCCGCGTGTGACGCGAGACGACCGCGTAGGGGATGCCAATCGGCTCCCCGTCGTAGAGCCCGGATCCGAAGTCGGGATGCACCGGTGAGCCGAGCCCGATCGTCGCGATCAGGGCGGCCGAGTTCGCCGCCACCGCAAGACGGTCAACGCGCTGGTTCCACGGATTGTTGGCCGGGAGGACGGGGCAGTTGCGCGCCGCCGGAAGTGGATGCGCGGTGCCGAAGGCCGGGATCAGCGCGAGAGCCCCGCAGGCGATGATGAGCGTCCAGCGCCGCACAGCGCGATCATAAGCCGCTCCGGCACCTCGCCGCGAGCTCGTGGACGAACGTCGACCGGCTCAGGAGACGACGGTTATCCCGGCCGGCTTGACGGCGAACACCGCCTCGGGCGCCTCGCCGATGTAGTCGCCGTCCACCTGCAGGGGCAGCGGCCGTTCGTCGAGCGAGCGGACCCGCAGCCTGTCCAGGTGAGCGAACGGATGCACGCGGCGATGGCGGCTGAGACGAGCGCGCCGGGAGAGCGCTCGCCAGATGATCGTGGGCACATCGATGAAGCTCGCGCGCTCCAACACGACGCCCGCCAGGTCACCGCTGTCGAGGGCGGCGTTCTCGCCCATGTGCACCGGGCGCTCGCCGAAATAGGTGTAGGGCGCCGCGTTCTGGACGATCGTCGTGACGCCACGTACGCGCTCCGCGCCGAGCTCCGCCTCCAGTCGCAACGGCCGCAGCAGGTAGTGGCGGTTGAACGTCCGGATCCCGGTCCACGTGTAGTACCACTCGCCCAAGCGAGCCTTGAGGCGCGGATGCGCGTCCACCTGCTCGACGACGCTGGCGTCGAGCCCGACGCCGGCCGAGAAAAGGAAGTACCGGCCGTTGACCTCGCCGACGTCGGCCCGTCGGGGCCGCCAGTCGTCGGCCATCCGCAGCAGGTGCTCGGTGGCGTCGACGACGTCGGTGGGGATCCCCAGCATCCGGCAGTAGACGTTCGTGCGGCCGCCGGGCAGGCAGCTCAGCGGCGTGTCCGTCCCCACAAGGCCGTTGGCAGCCTCGTTCACCGTCCCGTCCCCGCCGAAGGCCACCACCACGTCATAGCCCTCGCGGGCGGCCTCACGGCACAACTCGGTGGCGTGGTCGCGCGCCTCGGTGTCGATCGCGTCGACCTGGTAGCTGCCGCGCAGCGCGTACACGACTAGGTTCTTCAGGCGATCTGACACCGTCGTCGCATACGGGTTGACGATGATCAACATCCGCTTGGTGGGCGCGTCCTTGCCCAGCGTGAGAGTTGCCTGGAGGCGCGCGAGCGGATCGGTCGAGGTGGCGGCCATGCCTACCTCAGCTGAACACCGCGATTGGTTGCTGGTTACCTCGGCAGCCGAGCCGGAGACAGGTGTGGCAGAACCCGGCGCAGTGGGTATACTGCCGCGCACATAGCTGTACGCATCCAGAGGGGTGGAGGGAAATGGCCCTGCGAAGCCCCGGCAACCTCCCGCAAGGGAACGGTGCCAAGTCCATCAGGCTCCAACTACTAGCCTGGGAGATGTGGAAAGGGCGGTTCAGGACCTCCGACCACAGACCCCGGCGGAGGTTTTTCACATATGCCGCCAGAGTCTCTTCGCTGCAAGGAATGTAAGACCCCGTACCCGCTCGAGGCGCGCTACGTCTGCGAGCGCTGCTTCGGTCCGCTCGAGGTGCTCTACGCGCCTCGGCCCCAGGCCGACGCCGCCGAGTTGCGGCGTCGTGTTCAAGCCGGTCCGCACTCGCTGTGGCGCTACGCGGACTTCCTGCCGGTGGCCGCCCCGCCGCGCGGAACACTGCCCGCCGGCTGGACGCCGCTGCTGAGGGCCGACCGGCTGGCCGAGCAGCTCGGGCTGGGTGAGCTGTGGATCAAGAACGATGCGGCCAACCCGACGCATTCGTTCAAGGACCGGGTCGTCTCGGTCGCTCTGGCGCGGGCGCGTGAGCTCGGGTTTCAGACCATCGCCTGTGCCTCGACCGGGAACCTCGCCAATGCCGTGGCCGCGCATGCCGCCGCCGCGGGGCTCGAGTCCTATGTGTTCATCCCGGCAGATCTCGAGGAGCAGAAGATCCTCGCCACCGGCGTCTACGGCACCAACCTGGTCGCCGTGCGCGGGAACTACGACGACGTCAACCGGCTGTGCACGGAGATCTCGGACGAGCACGAGTGGGCCTTCGTCAACATCAACATGCGGCCGTACTACGCCGAGGGATCAAAGACGCTGGCCTTCGAGACCGTCGAGCAGCTCGGATGGCAGCTCCCCGATCGCGTCGTGTGCCCGATCGCCTCAGGGTCGCTGTTCACGAAGATCGGGCGCGGTTTCGAAGAGTGGCTCGAGCTCGGCCTGATCAGCGGCGAGGTGCCGACGTTCAACGGCGCTCAGGCGCAGGGGTGCTCGCCGGTGGCCAGCGCGTTCAGCGCCGGCCAGGACTTCTGCCGCCCGGTCAAGCCCGACACCATCGCCAAGTCGCTGGCCATCGGCAACCCGGCCGACGGCCCTTATGCCCTGGACCTGGCGCGGCGGACCGGCGGCGGCGTGGACTCGGTCGACGATGACGAGATCCGCGAGGGCGTCAAGCTCCTGGCCCAGACCACCGGCATCTTCACCGAGACCGCCGGCGGCGTGACCGTAGGCGTCCTGCGCAAGCTGGCCGAGCGCGGCGAGATCGATCCAGCCGAGCGCGTGGTGGCGATCATCACCGGCGAGGGCCTGAAGACGCTCGACTGCGCACGCGGAACCTTCGAGGCCTGGGACATCGAACCCACCCTCGAGTCCTTCGAAGCGGCGGGCGATCGATTCCGCATCCCCGCTTGATATGACTCCGGGCGCAATGCCGGTGAGTGTCAAGATCCCCACCCAGCTGCGGGCCGCCACCGACGGCGAGTCGACGGCGGAGGTCGACGGATCGACCGTGGGGGAGGTCCTCGATTCGCTGTACGAGCGCTACGGCGAGCTGCGCAGCCGGATCGCCGAGGACGGCGGGCTGCGGCGTTTCGTCAACGTGTACGTCGGCGGCGAGGACATCCGCTTCCTCGACGGGCTCGAGACCGAGGTTTCCGACGGCGACGAGGTGACGATCCTGCCTGCCGTGGCGGGCGGCTGATCGGCGCTCAGTCCTGGGCCGCCGCGACGCCGACGGGGCAGCTCACGCCGGTGCCGCCGAGCCCGCAGTAGCCCCAGGGGTTCTTGTGCAGGTACTGCTGGTGGTAGTCCTCGGCGTAGTAGAACGGGCCGGCCTGAGCGACCTCCGTCGTGATCTCGGGATAGCCGGCGGCGCGTAGCCGCTCCCCGAACGCCGCGCGCGAGGCCTCGGCGATCGCGCGCTGCTGCTCGGTCGTCCACAGGATCGCTGAGCGGTACTGGGTGCCGACATCGTTGCCCTGGCGCATGCCCTGGGTCGGGTCGTGGTTCTCCCAGAACAACCTGAGGATCTCCTCGTAGGAGGTCGAGGCCGGATCGAAGACCACGAGCACGACCTCGGCGTGGCCCGTCCGCGCGCTGCACACCTCCTCGTAGGTGGGGTTCGGGGTGAAGCCACCCGCGTAGCCGACCGCCGTCGTGTAGACGCCCGGCGCCTGCCAGAACACCCTCTCGGCGCCCCAGAAGCACCCCATCCCGACGATCGCCTGCTCGAGCCTGTCGGGAAACGGCGGCCGCAGTGGGGTGCCCAGCACGGCGTGACGCGCCGGCACCGCCACCTCCTGCTGGCGTCCGGGCAGCGCCGAGTCGGCCTCGACCATCGCGGTCTTGTGACCGAACCCGAACATGACCTAAGGGTAGCCGCTCGGAGCGGTCCCCTTCTGCCGGATCTCTGACTATCGCGCGGTAGCGTGTGCGGGGTGAGCGCCACGACGCGCAGACGCGGGCTCGTAGGCCTGGCCGCCCTGATACCCGTGGTCCCGATCCTCATCGGGATCGTGCTCACCGCCGGGAGCGTCCCGGTCGATCGCGCCCAGGGCCTGTCGTTCAAGCCGGCCGCGCTCACCGTCTCGGGTCCTCCTGGCCGTGGCTCGCTGGTGGCGCTCGTCACGCATCGAACGACGATCCACGCCACACCGGGCGGAAGCACGATCGGGCGCTTGGGTACGCACACGGAATTCGGCTCTCCGGAGGCGCTGTGGGTGATCGAGCGCAGCGCCGGCTGGCTCGGGATCGTCAGCCCGCTGGTCGGCAACGGCAAGGTCGGGTGGATCCCCGCGGGCACGGCGTCGCTGAGCCGGGTGCCCTGGCAGATACGCGTGTCGCTGTCGGCGCGCAGGCTCACCGTGCTCGAGGACAACAGAGCGGTCGCACGCTACACAGTGGCCATCGGCCGCCCCAGCGCGCCGACCCCGACCGGGCGCTTCGCGGTCACCGATCGCCTCAACACGGGCGATCCGGCCGGACCCTACGGGTGCTGCATCCTCGCGCTCTCGGCGCGGTCGCCGCACGCGATCCAGGGCTGGAGCGGGGGGGACCGGATCGCGATCCACTCGACCCCTGAGACCGCCACGATCGGCGAGCCCGTGAGCCATGGCTGTTTGCGGCTTACGCTGGCCGAGGGGCGCTGGCTGCTCGCCCACATCCCGTTGGGGACGCCCACCCTGATCCGCGCCTAGGAACGTTTTTCGCTTCCGGAGCCGTCGGGTAGCCAAACAGCGACGGCAATAAGCGATTGAAGGAGTTGATCAGATGGCAAACGAACTCGATGGGAAGCGCGTTGCCTTCCTCTTTACCGAGGGCGTAGAGCAGGTCGAGCTGACCGAGCCGCTCGAGGCCGTACGCAACGCCGGCGCGGAGGTCGACCTGATCTCGCTCGAGAAGGGCGACGTGCAGATGTTCAATCACCTGGACAAGGGCGACACGATCGGGGCCGAGAAGGCCGCGAGCGACGTCGACGCATCGGACTACGACGCGCTCGTGGTTCCCGGCGGCGTGGCCAATCCGGATCAGCTGCGTGCCGACAAGGACGCGGTGAGCTTCGTGCGCGCGTTCTTCGAGCAGGACAAGCCGACCGGCTTGATCTGCCACGGTCCGTGGCTGCTCGTCGAGGCCGACGTCGCCCGGGGCCGGAAGGTGACCTCGTGGCCCAGCCTTCAGACCGACCTGCGCAACGCCGGGGCGGAGTGGGTCGACGAGGAGGTCGTGGTCGACAAGGGCCTGGTGACCAGCCGCAACCCCGATGACATTCCCGCCTTCTGCGCAAAGATCGTCGAGGAGTTCTGCGAGGGCAAGCACGAGCAGAACGTCGGCGCCGCCACCGAAGCCGCCTAGAGCGCCAACGGGCGGCCGTGCAGACTGGTGCGGCCGCCCCACGGCCCGTAGACCGCGCAGGTAAGCGCGGGTCGCCCCGGGCCCGGGCGAGCTCAGCCGAACAGCGGCAGGCGCCGGCGTCGCGCCAGCGCGTCCATGCCCTCCTGAATCGAGGTGCGGACTTCGTCATAGCGGTCTTTGACGTACTTCTCGTCGTCGGCCCGCTCGGGGTCGCTGTCGAGCTCGACCGGCGGGCGGAAGGCCGTGCGGATCTTCGTCGGCAGCGGGATCTCCGGCAGCAGCGCCGGCGAGACGCCCCAGGGCACCTGCAGCGCGATCGGGAACATCTTCAGCCGCGCGACCTGCTCGAGGCGCAGCGCCTTCGCCAGACGGCGGCCGCTGGCCAGGACCGGCATCGAGTCCGGGCCGCCGACGGTGGCGATGGGGACGATCGGCACGCCGCTGCGGATCGCGAGGCGGATGAAACCCATGCGGCCGGCGAGAACCGCCTTGTCGCGCTTGGTCCACGGACGCAGGGAATCGACCTCGCCACCCGGCCACAGCGCCACGTCGTGGCCGGCGGCGAGGGCAGCGGTGATGCTGTCCGGCGCGGCCGGCAGCACTCCCATTCGGCGGAAGTACCAGCCGAAGCCGGGGGTCGCCATCAGAGCATCGTGCGCCGTGCCGTGCAGCGGCCGCGACTGGCCGAAGTGTCGCCACCACTGCGCGCCGACCGTCCACGCATCCCAGACGAAGGGCGCGCCCGAGTGGATCCCGATCAGCAGCACCGGCGCCGGGGGAATGTTCTCCCAGCCCTCGACGTTCATCCGGAACCAGTAGTCCATGAGCGGATTCCACAGATACTTCTGCAGCTCCATGAACCGCCAGTCGGGGCCATCGAGCGTCCACTGCCCGGCTCGCTCGGCCACCCATGCCGCCGCCCCGGACTGCTTCTCGCGCCGCTGCGCAACCTTTTCGCGCGCCTGCTCGGCATGGCGCTGGGCCTGGGCGCGACGGTCCCGGCCGCGTGCTCCGTCGCTTGCTCGGCGCTCGCGCTTCATCTGCAGATCGTCCACCGATCTCTCCCTCCGCAAGTTTTCCCGCTCCCGGGGGACTACCCCCGCGGGGGCTGATTACAACCAATTGCCCAGGGGCAGCTAGCGCCTGCACCGGCGCAGGACCGCTGCACCCGACAAGGAGGCACGATGAGGATCGGCTACTTCCTCTCGAGCGAGGAATGGGGGCCGAAGGACTTGGTCGCTCAGGCCGTCAAGGCACAGCAGGCCGGTTTCGACGCCCTGTGGATCTCAGACCACTACCACCCGTGGAACAACGAGCAGGGGCACAGCCCGTTCGTGTGGTCGACGATCGGGGCGATCGCGCAGGCAACCGACGGCATGCGGCTCACCACCGCGGTGACGTGCCCCACGGTCCGCATCCACCCCGGGATCATCGCGCAGGCGGCCGCGACCTCTGCGCTCCTTCTCGATGGCAACTTCTGCCTCGGATTGGGAAGCGGCGAAGCGCTCAACGAGCACATCTTCGGCGATCGCTGGCCGAGAGCGGACGAGCGGCTTGAGATGCTCGAGGAGGCCGTCGAGGTCATCCGCCTGCTGTGGGAGGGCGGCGTCAAGAGCCATCGTGGGCGTCATTACCGGCTGGACCACTGCCGCGTCTATGACCTCCCACCGGAGCCGCCGCCGATCATCGTCTCGGGGTTCGGCCCCAAGTCGATCGAGCTCGCGGCCCGCATCGGCGACGGGTATTGCACGGTGGGACCGGACGCCGACTCGGTGGAGCAGTTCCGCTCGAGCGCGAAGTCCGGCGCGATCGTGCAGGGAGGCCTGAAGGTGTGCTGGGACGAGGACGAGGCCAGGGGCCGCCAGACCGTCCATCGTCTGTGGGCCAACGAGGGCCTACCCGGCGAGCTGGCCCAGGTCCTGCCCACTCCCGAGCACTTCGAGCAGGCGGCCGAGCTCGTCACCGAGGAGCTCGCCACCGAAGGGATCCCCTGCGGACCTGACGTGGAGCGTCACGTCGAGACGATCAAGGCCTACGAAGAAGCCGGGTTCGACGAGCTCTACGTGAACCAGATCGGGCCCGAGCAGGACGCCTTCTTCGCCGCCTACCGCGAGCACGTCCTGCCGCGCGTGCGCTGAGTCAGCGAATCGCGCTCCGGAGCACGGCCCGCGCTTGGTCCAGGCCGCACGAGCCGAGCATGGCGTCGCTGTCGGAAACGATCTGCCCGATCGTCTCGCCCTGGTAGACCCAGGCGGGATTGCGGTGATAGACGGTGGCCAGACGGCGGGCGCCCACCGCCGCCGTCACCTCGAGGGTCGTGAATTCGGAGCGCGTCGCGCCGGGGAAAGCCGCCAGCTGGTAAGCCGCGCCGCAGGCTCCGGAGATGCTGCTCGTCGCGCTGTCCAAGCGTTTCGCGTAGAACGGCGGGGCCGCGGGCGGTGAGGCGCCACACCCGGCCACCACCATGGCCGCGATCACCGCGGTCATCGATCCGAGCGTCCGCCTCATCGCAGGAGGATCAGCGAAGCTCCGCCCAGCGTTGCCGCGCCGGCCGTCCACCACGCGATGTAGTCGCCGATGTGGCCGGTGTGCAGGGAGCGCAGACCGTCCACGGCCAGTGCCACCGGGCGGACGACCAGCTTCGGCAGGCGGCGCCGCAGCGGCTCGCCGAAGAGAGCCAGGGCCGCCAGCGCCACCGCCCCGAGCACCGCGGCCGCACCGTAGAGGTAGTCGAAGCCCTCTACGTGGCTCGCCTCGGCGGGCGAGAAATGGGGTGGTCCCCCGTGCAGGACCCACGCTATGTAGCTGAGGTGGTCGTGAAAGTGAGACGCCGCGACCTCGATGCCCGGCACGGCGCCAGGGATCAGGCCGATCACGATCGCCCCCACGAGCAGCACCGCGGGCACCAGAACCATCAGGGGCGGGGTGCGGTCCTTCGCCCCGGGCTCCTCGTCCTGCTCCTCACGCGCTTGGCGCGCTTGGCGGTCATCGGGATGCTGGGCCGCGCCCCAGCCGAGGAACACGCGTCCGGCCACCCGTAACACCGCCCCGCCTGTGAACATCGAGGAGATCACGAAGATCGTCGGCAACCACGGGTAGCCACCGTCGAGCGCGGCGCCATCGAGCAGCGACTTGCCGAAGAACAGGGTGCTCACCGGAACGGCTGCGAGCAGGAGTCCGCCTACGCCGAACAGGACTCCGGCCTGGATCACCGCCCTGCCCTTTCCGTGAAGGTCGAACTCGTCGACGGTCCCGAAGCGGTGAAGGAGGACGCCGACGAGCATGAACAGAGCCCCCTTCGTCAGCCCGTGTCCGAGCACGTAGACCGCGACGGCGGCCAGACCCTTGGCACTGAGCAAGCCGATCCCGCACAAGAACATCCCCATGTGGCTGATCGTCGAGAAGGCGAGCAGCCGCTTGAGGTGGCGCTGGGAGAAGCACATGACCGCCCCCCACAGGGCGGTCAGCGTCCCGAACGCGATCAGGATCGCGCGCAGCTCCTCGGCGTGCGGAGCCAGAGGCCCCGCGAAGACAACCCAGTAGAGCCGCGCCACGGCATAGATCCCCAACTCGACCATCACGCCCGAGAAGAGGACGCACACGGGCGCCGGTGCGACGGCGTGGGCGTCGGCCAGCCAGAAGTGCACGGGCACGGCCGCGGCCTTGGTCAGGAACCCGATGAACAGCAGCGCCATCGCCACGAGCACGAGCGGATCGGCGTGATGTCCGTTCAGGGCTGCGCCCACCTGCGCCATGTTGAGCGCGCCGGTGCGCGCGTACAGGAGGGCGATCCCGGTGAAGATCGCGTAGGCCCCGATGCTGTTGGAGATGGCGAAGTTGATCGCGCCCTGGATCGGTCCCTGCTCCTCGACCTTGTAGGCCGTGAGCGCGTAGGCAACGGCGCCCATGAGCTCGAAGAACACCGCCATGTTGAACAGGTCGCCGGTGAGGGCGAACCCGGCCATGGCGGCCATGAACACGAGCATCAGAGCGTGGAAGAGCCCGTCCGCAGCGTCGAAGTAGCGCCAGGAATAGATCATCGCCGCGGTCACGAGCAGGGCCGAGAAGGTGGCGAGGCCGGCGCCGATCGCATCGATCGAGAACGAGATGCCGATCGCCACCGAGTGGCTCGGGCGCCAGCCGCCCATCCAGTACGCGAATGGGCTGCCGTTGGCTGTGTGGGCGAGGAGTAGCGCGCACAGCGTCACGACGGCAATTCCGACTCCGGTCGCGATCGCGTCGTTCACCACGCGCGGGGTCCATGACCTCACCGCCACCAAGAGCGCGGAGGCGAACAGGGGGATGAACACCGGCAGCGCCGATATGTGCATCAATCTTGGAGCGCGCGGAGGTCGTGCGGATCGAGGCTGCCGAAGCGCTTGTGGGCCTGCACGGCGAGTGCGAGGAGCAGTCCCGTGACCGTGGCCTCGATCACGACGTCGGTCAGCACCAGCACCTGTACGACTGGGTCGACGGCCTTGGAGACCTGCGGGATGTCGGCGAAGATCGCGCCCTTGCCGCCCTGGACATAGCCGATGCCGAGCAGCAGAACGTAGGTTGAGGACTGCACGACCGTGAGCGAGACGATCGTGCGCACGAGGTTGTCGCTGGAGACGACGCCGTAGAGCCCCGCGACGAACAGCCACACGGCGACGGCAAAGGGCAGAAAGCTCACGAGCCGCCCCCGGCCTTGACCAGCATGGCCTGATCGAAGAACTGGGTCCAGGCGATCAGGAAGGCTCCACTGACCTCGAGGCCGACGAGCACGCTGGCGACGTCCATCTGCCCGGCCGAGAGAAGGTGACCCGTGATGCCGAGGGGAAGGGCGTTCTTGAAGAAGACGCCGGCCAAGACCAGCCCGCTCAGACCGACCAGCGCGTACCCGGCGGCGCCGAGTGCGTCGGCGAGCTCAATCGCGAGATGGGGGGCGATCCTCTTCATCCGCAGGTAGCGGCCGGCGAGGAACACCGACAGCGGCGCCGCGGCCAGGATCACACCGCCCTGAAAGCCGCCGCCGGGGGTGATCTGGCCGTGCACGACGATGTACACGCCGACCGCGAGGACGCTCGGGATGAGCCCCAGGGCCAGCGCCCGCAGCGCCGCGCTGGCCCCCGCGAAATGGTGCTCCTCGGACTCCTCCTCGCGCGGGCGCTCCTCCTCGTCGCGCAGTTCACGAAGGATCAAGACCACCCCCAGCACGGACGCGAACAAGATGAACTCCTCACCCAGCGTGTCGAAACCGCGGATGTCGAAGTTCAGCGCCGTGATCAGGTCGGTGGCGTGGCGCAGCCCGACACCCATCCCGTCGATCACCTGGCCGTACACGCCGTGGTAGGCGCCGAAGTCCGGCAGACCGGTCATCCCGACCACGAGGACGGCGGCGAAGCCGGCGCCGCCGACGGCAAACAGCGCGAGGCGTGCCGTACGGCTCACTGCTTCTCCTCCTCTTCACGCTTTGTCTCCTGCTGGTGAACCTTGCGCAGTGCCAGAAGCACCATCACGGGCAGGCCCACGGTCGAGACCACGATCTCCGACAGCGCGACGTCGGGGTCCTGGAAGACGAAGAACAGCATCGTCAGAGACAGGCCGTAGATCCCGAGCACGAGCACTTGGCGCAGGGGATCGGGGGAGAGGACGACGGCGCCGCCACCCACGGCGACCGCGGCGAGGGCCGCAACCTGCAGCACCGTCACGACGGCTCGTCCTCCGCGGCCTGCTCGATGCGCGTCCGCCAATCGCCGTGCTCGCGCGTGAGCATGCTGCGCATCGTGGTGTGTACGAGGATCGGACCGCTGAGAACGAGTACGACGCCCACGAGCAGCGCTTTGTCGCCGATCATCGAGAACGATTCCTCGCACAGGATCGACACGCCGATCAGGAGCGCGCCGAAACCGGCCAGGCCCACGTAGTGAAGACGGTCGTAGACGTCGCGCATGACCACCAGCCCCAGCACCGCCAGAATCTCGATCACGCCTCCTGTGACCAGGAGGACGGTGGCGATCACGTGACGCAGGCTCACAGATGCCGCTCCATCAGGCGGGCGAAGGCCAGCGATCCGATCAGCGCCATCGGTGCGAGGACCACGGCGAGATCGATGAAGGGCTGGCGGTGGAAACCTTCCGAGAGCAGCATGAGGATCGTGGTCACGAGGACGCCGGTCAGCTCGAGCGCGACCAGACCGTGCTGCGGCGGCGCCAGCAGGCAGACGAGGATGCACGGAATGAGCGCGAAGCCGAGGACGGTCGCGGCGATCTCCCACTCGTTCATGGCTCGCCGAGCTCCAGGACGTCGAGCGCCTCACGGCTCCCGGTGCGGCGGAGCTGGTGCGCGAGGATCAACTCTCGCTCCTCGTCGATCCCGACGATGAAGGTGTTCGGGGCGAGCGACCCGAAGGCCTCGGCCATGGCCTGCCGCCCGCTCTCGTGCTGGGTCTCCGGGCCGCATTCGAAGTGCACGGCGCGGAACGTTCCCACGCAGCGCTCGCGCCGGAACAGCTGGCGGAGGGCGGCGAGGGCCACCACGGCGATGTCCGCCGGCACCTTGAGAAACGGCCGGTAGACGCGGGCCAGCCAGGAGAGGCGGATGCTCTCACCGACGATTTTCTGCTCGCGCGCCAGCTCCATCCCCGTGGCCGCGATCGTCGCCGCGCCCGCGCCCACCAGCAGCTCGGGGAGGTCGGGGTTGTCGATCAGCAGCAGATACAGCGCCCCCGCGAACAGCCAGCCCACGCACCAGGCCACGACGCGGCGCGCCACCAGAGCGGAACGTGGACGCTCTGACATATCGCTGGCACCATCTACCCGGCCCGATTGGGGCGAAACGAGGCCGCGCCGGCGGGGTTTGCGACCGGACAGCGGGCTGCCCCGCTGATCGCGGCGCCACGGGCGGCCCGGTAACCTAGGCCGCCATGGGTGGTCTGATCGACAGAATCACCGGCCGAGCCAAGAAGGCCGCGGGCGACCTGGCGGGCGACGCGAACCTGCGCCAGCAGGGCGTCCGCGACGAGCGCAAGGCCGACGCGAAGGAAGAGCTGGCCGAAGCCCAGCGACGCGCTGACGCCAAGGCCGACGAAGTGGCCCGGCTCGAGCGCGAAACCAACCGCTAGAGGGGCGGGCCGGCGCGCGGGATGGGCGCTGGGCGGGTCCGTGAGTCTGCTGCCGATCCGCTACCGCCGTAACGTGACATCGAGCCGCGCCGGAATGCATCATGTGACGTTGCGGCGATGGTGCCGCCGTAACGTGACATCGAGCCGCGCCGGAATGGATCGTGTGACGTTGCGGCGGTGACCGGCCCCCGGGGAACGACCCGGGTCAAGGAGAACACCACGCCAACGACCCGCGCCCGCCCCCCGCGAAACTCCTTACCGCAGATCCGTCTCATCGAGCGCCTCGAGCAGCTCGGCCACCGAGTCGAACAGCGCCGCCGCGCCCGCGTCTCGGAGCTCGTCGGTCCCGAAGCCGCCGGTGCGCACCGCGATCGTGGGAACGCCCGCCTTCTTGGCTGCCTCGATGTCCCACGGGGTGTCGCCGACCATCACCGCGTCGTCGGCGTCCGCGCCGGCGCGATCGAGGGCCGCACGCACCAGGTCGGGCTCGGGCTTGGTGTTCTCGACGTCGGCCGAGGTCGTCCAGGCGTCGGCGAGCTCGCGCGCGTCGAGCAGGTCGAGGTAGTGCTCGACCTCGTCCTCCTTGGCCGAGCTGGCCAGCACAACGGTGTGGCCACGCTGCTTGAGCTGCTCGATCAGCTCGCGTGAGCCCTTCATCGGCTGCACCTCGTCGATCAGCTCCATGTACAGCGTCTTCTCGGCCTGCCGGATGTCGTCGCCCTTCTCCTCGTCCGTCTGATCGTCGGTCAGGGCGCCCACGAGCTGGTCGCCCCCCATCCCGATGTAGCGATGGATCTGCCAGAGCGGAAGCACGATCTCGTGCTGGCGAAAGGCGCGGAACCACGCCACCGCGTGGTGGTAATTGGTGTCGACCAGCGTGCCGTCGATGTCCAGGATGGCCAGAGCCACGATGATGCCTTTTACCCGTTAGCGGCCCCGGGTAGGCAGGCGCCATGAGCGAGAGCGATCCGGGCGCGGCCGCACCGAGCGAGTCCGAGACCTCCGATACCGACCCGGGGCAGCTCGCCGACCACCTCGAAGGCGAAGCCGACAAGCTCCAGGACCAGAGCAAGCGGCTCGCCGGAGACGTCGAGGGGGTGCGACAGGATTGGGAGCAGAAGCGATCGGACGAGTCGGTCCCCGGAGCTCCGCCGCCCGAGGGCTCAGACGACGAGGAGGCCCAGGAGTCGCCGGGCCCCGAGGCCCCGCCCGAGGGCGCGGAGCCCTCGCAGGCCGAAACGGCCTCGGAGGGGGCCACTGGGCCGCCCAAGGACCAGGTCGACGACAAAGACGAAGACGCTTAGTACTCCCCGCTCGGCTCGATCTCGACATCTGTAGCCATGTAAGGGCCAATACCCACGGTCCGACCCCCTTGACTGGGCTGGTTTGCGGTCGAACACGGCAGGGGTAAGATCGCGGCCGTCGATGCCTGACACCCGCCGCCTCGTGCCGCCGGTCCTGCGCCAGCTCGCAGGCGACCCGCTGGGGCTCGGTCGGTCGGCGCAGTCGGTGCGCTCCGAGCAGCTGATGCCGCGCACGAAGACGGCGGACAAGGTGGTGCAGTCGATCTGCCCGTACTGCGCCGTCGGGTGCGGCCAGAAGGTCTACGTCAAGGACGAGAAGGTCGTCCAGATCGAGGGCGATCCGGATTCACCGATATCCCGCGGCCGGCTCTGCCCGAAGGGCGCCGCATCGGAGAAGCTCGTCAACTCCCCGATGCGCGAGACCAAGGTCAAGTACCGCCGGCCGGGCGGCACGGAGTGGGAGTCCCTCAGCCTCGAGCAGGCGACCGACATGATCGCCGAGCGCGTGATCAAGGCCCGCGCGGAGACGTGGGAGGAGGAGACCGAGAACGGAGAGCCGCTGAAGCGGACGCTCGGCATGCACTTCCTGGGCGGGGCGACGCTCGACAGCGAGGAGAACTACCTGATCAAGAAGTTCTTCACCGCCGCCGGCGCGGTCTCGATCGAGAACCAGGCCCGCATATGACATAGCTCCACGGTCCCCGGTCTGGGGACCTCGTTCGGCCGCGGCGGCGCCACGACATTCCAGCAGGACCTGCAGAACTCGGACTGCATCCTGATCATGGGCTCGAACATGGCCGAGCAGCACCCCGTCGGCTTCCAGTGGGTGATCGAGGCCAAGGAGCGCGGCGCCAAGGTGATCCACGTCGATCCCCGCTTCACGCGCACGAGCGCGATGGCGGACCTGCACGTCCCGATCCGCGCCGGCAGCGACATCGCCTTCCTGGGCGGCATCGTCAACTACATCTTCGAGCACGACGCCTGGTTCAAGGAGTACGTCCAGCACTACACCAACGGCCCGGTGATCATCAAGCCCGACTTCAAGGACACCGAGGACGCCAGCGGCTTCTTCTCCGGCTGGAATCCCGGCGACAGCGCCTACGAGATCGATACGTGGGGCTACAACAAATCGAGCGGCGAGGCCACGGCCGGGAAGTCAGAGCAGCAGGCCGACGTCTCGGGTGAGCAGGCGCACGGCGCGCACGGGATGGAGCTGCGCAAAGGCGACCCCCCGGACGTCGACAACTCGATGGAGGACGAGCGCTGCGTGGTGCAGATCGTCCGCCGGCACTTCGCGCGCTACACCCCGGAGGTGGTGGCGGACATCTGCGGCTGCTCGCAGGAGGACTTCCTCAAGGTCGCCCGGGCGATGTGCGAAAACTCAGGGCGCGAGCGGACCTCGGCGATCGCCTACGCGGTCGGCTGGACGCAGCACACCGTGGGCGTCCAGAACATCCGTGCGGCCTCGATCATCCAGCTGCTGCTCGGAAACATCGGCCGGCCCGGCGGGGGGATCCTGGCCTTGCGTGGGCACGCCAACATCCAGGGATCGACAGACATCCCCACGCTTTACAACATCCTCCCGGGGTACATCCCGATGCCCCACCCTCAGTCGCACCCGTCGCTTGACAAGTTCGTCGAGCTGAACGGGCCGGACACGGGCGCCTGGGGCGATCTGCGGCCCTACATCGTCTCCCTGCTCAAGGCGTGGTGGGGCGACGCCGCTACGGAGGAGAACGAGTTCTGCTTCGACTACCTGCCGAGGATCAACGGCGATCACTCGCACTACGCGATGATGCTGAAGATGCTCGACGGGGGCGTGCGGGGCATGTTCTGCGTCGGGCAGAACCCCACCGTCGGCTCGGCCAACTCCAAGTTGATGCGCCTCGCCCTGGCCAAGCTCGACTGGCTCGTGGTCCGGGACTTCCAGCCCATCGAATCGGCGACCTTCTGGCAGGACTCGCCCGAGCACGAGTCCGGCGAGGTCCGCGCGCAGGACATCCAGACCGAGGTGTTCTTCCTACCCGCCGCCGCCCACACCGAGAAGGACGGCAACTTCACCAACACTCAACGCCTTCTGCAGTGGCATCACAAGGCGTGCGAGCCTCCGGATGACTGCCGCTCCGAGCTGCATTGGGTCTACCACCTGGGCAAGGCGATCCGCTCAAAGCTCTCCGGCTCGCATGATCCGAAGGATCGGCCGATTCTCGACCTGACCTGGGATTACCCCCTGCAGGGCCCACGTCGCGAGCCAGATGCGCAGGCCGTGCTGCAGGAGATAGGCGGTCGCAAGGCAGACGGATCCTTCTTGCCCAGCTACGACGACCTTGAGGACGACGGCTCAACGACGTGCGGCTCCTGGATCCATGCCGGCATCTACAAGGACGGCGTCAACCAGCCCGCGCGCAGGAAGCCGCACACCGAGCAGAACTGGATCGCCCACGAGTGGGGTTGGGCGTGGCCCAAGGACACCCGGATCATCTACAACCGTGCCTCGGCCGATCCCGACGGAAAGCCCTGGTCGGAGCGCAAGCGCTATGTCTGGTGGGACAGCGAGGAGGAGCAGTGGACGAGCCTGGGCGACTCCCCGGACTTCCCGCCTACCAAGGCGCCGGACTACGAGCCCAAGCAGGGCGCCAAGAAGATGGAGGCGATCTCCGGTGACAAGCCGTTCATCCTGCACCCCGACGGGCGCGGCTGGCTGTACGTGCCGACCGGTCTGGTCGACGGACCTCTGCCGCTGCACTACGAGCCTCATGAGTCGCCGTTCAAGAACCGGTTGTACGCCCAGCAGCAGAATCCCACACGGCAGGTCTTCCGCCGGCCCGAGAACCCTTATCACCCCACGGGCTCGGAGCACGGCTCGGAGGTGTTCCCGTTCGTGCTCACGACCTACCGCCTGACCGAGCACCACACGGCAGGCGGCATGTCCCGCACCGTTCCGTACCTGGCCGAGCTCCAGCCCGAGTTCTTCTGCGAGGTCTCGCCCCAGCTGGCTGCCGAGCGCGGTCTGGAGCACAGCGGCTGGGCGACAATCGTCACCGCCCGCCAGGCCGTGGAGGCGCGCGTGATGGTGACCGAGCGCATCAAGCCGCTGCAGATCCAAGGCCGGACCATGCACCTCGTCGGCGCTCCCTACCACTGGGGAGGCGTTGGGATCGTCACTGGTGACTCGGCGAACGAGTTGCTGCCGGTCGTCCTCGACAACAACGTGCACATCAGCGAGTACAAGGCGGCCACCTGCGACATCCGCCCCGGCCGCCGCCCGCGCGGCAAGGCGCGCCTGGAGCTCGTGCAGCAATACCGCGAACGCGCGGGGGTCAAGGACTAGTGAAGCTCGAGACGCATTCCTGGCCGCAGACCTACGGCGAGCAGGCAAAGCCGCGGATGGGGTTCTTCACCGACACCTCGGTCTGCATCGGCTGCAAGGCCTGCGAGGTGGCCTGCAAGGAGTGGAACCAGATCCCGATGTCGATGCAGGGCTTCACGGGAAAGTCCTACGACAACACGATCGACCTCGGCGCCGACACCTGGCGACACGTGGCCTTCGTCGAGCAGTCGATCCCGGCCGACGCGCGGGAGAACGGCAACCTGGTGCAGATCGCCGAGGCCCAGCAGGCCATGGACGCCGGAGTGCAGACCTACCAGGAGGGAGACGGGATCCGGTGGCTGATGGCCTCCGACGTGTGCAAGCACTGCACGCACGCCGCGTGCCTCGAGGTTTGCCCCACGGGCGCGCTGTTCCGCACCGAGTTCGGGACCGTTGTCGTCCAGGAGGACGTCTGCAACGGCTGCGGCTACTGCGTCCCGGCCTGCCCGTTCGGCGTGCTCGACCAGCGCGAGGATGACGGCCGGGTGTGGAAGTGCACGCTCTGCTACGACCGCCTGAAGGACGACAAGGAGCCGGCGTGCGCGCAGGCCTGCCCGACCAACTCGATCCAGTTCGGCGAGCTCGACGAGCTCCGTGAGCGGGCCGAGCATCGGCTGGCGGCGCTGCAGCAGGCCGGCCAGGACAAGGCTCAGCTGTACCTTGCCGACGAACAGGACGGGGTCGGCGGCGCCGGTGCGTTCTTCCTGCTGCTCGACGAGCCCGAGGTGTACGGCCTGCCACCCGATCCCGTGGACACGGTGCGCGACATCGGCTCGGTCTGGATGGGCGCCGGGGCAGCTGCCGTGGCGCTCGGCGCAGGGCTTCTCGCCGCGGTCTTTGGAGGCAGGCGATGAGTGGCTCGGACGGCGCGGCGGACGTACGCTCCTACCACGGCCAGCCGGTGATCAAAGAGCCGGTGTGGACGGCGGAGATCCCCGTGTACTTCTTCACCGGCGGTCTGGCGGGCGGCTCCGCGGGGCTGGCTTACCTGTCCGAGCTGCGCGGCGAGGAGCTACTGGCCCAGCGAGCCTGGGCCGTGGCACTAGCTGGAATTGCCGTCAGCCCCGTGCTCTTGATCTCCGATCTCGGCAGACCGGCCCGGTTCATCAACATGCTGAGGATGTTCAAGGTGACCTCGCCGATGAGCGTAGGGTCGTGGATCCTGACCGCGAGCGGTGCAGCCACTTCGATCGCCGCGGCCAACGCGTGGACCGGACTGTTCCCGCGGGTGGCGAAAATCGCCAAGCCCTCGGCGGCCCTCCTCGGCCTTCCACTCTCCACATACACCGCCGCGCTCGTGACGAACACGGCAGTCCCGGCGTGGCACGGGTCCCGGCGATTGCTGCCGTTCGTGTTCGGGTCTGGCGCGGCACTGAGCGCCGGAGCCGCAGCGGTCGCCGTGACCCCGCCGTCGCGTGCCCGCGCCGCCCGGCGGCTGGCGCTGGGCGCGGCGATGCTGGAGGGTCCGCTGATGGAGCTGACCGCGCTGCGGCTCGGCGAATGCGGCAAGGTCTACCGGCACGGGAGGCCCGGGCTGTTTGCGAACGTCCGCCGCGGCTGCACCATCGCCGGGAGCGCACTTCTCTTCAGGCGCGGCGCCTCGTCCCGCCTGGCGGCGGCCGCTTCCGGGGCGCTCCTGTGTGGCGGCGTGCTCGCGACCCGCCGAAGCGTGTACGAGGCAGGCTTCGCCTCAGTTCGCGATCCGAAGTACGTGATCGCGCCCCAGCGCCAGGGAATCGCCAGCGGGAAGCGGCGTGGCGGGGCGCGGAGCCAGACGCGCATCGCCGAACCGCGGCCGGAGGAGGGCTCGCCCGCTACCGTGCTGCCGTGACCTTCGGTCACTGGCAGCTCGCGCCCCTTCAGCTCGTGCCCGCGCTGTGCTTCGGCGCCGCGTACCTGATGCGCACGCGTGAGCTCGCGGCCAAAGGACGTCCGGTCGCGGCTACGCGACAGGCCGCGTTCTACGCAGGCCTGTCGGTCGCGGTGCTCGCGCTCATCTCGCCGGTTGACTACCTGGGCGAGCACCGCCTGCTCTACGCGCACATGGTCCAGCACCTGATGCTGGGTGACCTGGCGCCGCTGCTCGTCGTGCTGGGGCTGACCGGAGCGGTGCTGCGGCCGGTCCTGGCGATCGGATGGGTGCGCCGCCTGCGTTTCCTTGCCCATCCTCTCGTTGCCCTGCCCCTGTGGATCGTGAGCCTGTACGTGTGGCACTCGCGGGTGCTCTACCAGGCCGCTCTCCATCACGACGGGATCCACGCCCTAGAGCACTTCTCCTTCTTCACGTTCGGGGCGCTGATGTGGGCGGCGGTGATCGAGCCGCTGCCGGGTCCGGTCTGGTTCGGAAACGGCTACAAGGCGCTTTACACGCTCGTCGTCCGTGCCGCGGGCGCGATCCTGGCCAACCTGTTCATCTGGTCGGGGCACCCGCTTTACCCCTACTACGTCGGGCGTGACATCCGCGCCGGGGTCGCACCCCTCACCGACCAGCAGATCGCCGGCGCGATCATGTTCATCGAGGGGAGCATCGTCACGCTGCTGGCCTTCGCCTGGCTGTTCGTCCGTGCGGCCCGTGAGCTTGAGATCCGCCAGCGCCTGGTGGAGCGCGACCTCGACGCCGGCGCCGCCGCGCGCGCGGCACGCTATGGGCGCTCAGCTCGTGTCCGCGACGTGACCTAACCGGCAAACGCGCGTGCGGACCCGCGCCGAGCGGGTATGAGGGCAGGGATGTTCGAGCGACTGAATACGCCGGGAGAGCTCTACGAATACAAGTTGCGGGCGGCGCTGCAGATGGAGCAGACCGTGATCGAGATGCTGGAGGAGAACATCGAGCACGCGCACGACGACGCGGTGGCCAGGTTGCTCGAGCGCCACCTGGCCGAGACGCGGGAGCATGTCGAGAACCTCGGTAATGCGTTCACGCTTCTGAAGTCCGAGGCCGACACCGCCCCGTGTCCCGCCATCCAGGGCATCCAGAAGGAGGGCAAGGCCAACGTCAAGAAGACCGACCAGTCACTCGTCGACGTGGTCATCCTCCAGGGAGCCGTCGAGACCGAGCGCCATGAGATCGCGGTCTACGAGAACCTGATCGTCACCGGTCGTGCCGTGGGTCGCGGGGATACCGTGACCTTGCTGGCCACGAACCTGCGCAGCGAGCAGGAAGCGCTCGAGAAGGTCACGGTCATGCTGTCGGACCTGATCGTAAAGCGCGCCCAGGCATGGCGGGAGGAGCTCGTCGAGATTTCGCCGCGTGAGGACGACTGAGTCGCTCAGCCCGCCGGCTGCGCCTGCGTCTGCACGCCGGTGCGTTCCTGCTCGACCTCTTCCTCGGCCTCGTCCTGAATAGCCTCCACGGCGTCGGCGGCCTGTAGCCCGAGGCAGAACCGGCGCACGAGGAAGAACAGCAGCGCCGGGATGACCCAGATCGCGATCCGGAAGAAGTAGAGCTGCGTGTCGTAGCTCAGCTCGAACAGCACGAAGATTCGATCGGCGGCGCCGAAGGCGAAGATCAGGAAGATCCAGGTCAGGAACGCCACCCCGAAGGCTGTGCGGTTAGGTGCATCGCGCGGGCGATCGAGCAGGTTGTGAAAGCCGCGGTCGCCGGTCAGCCGCCGCTCGAGCCAGGGAAATCCCGCCAGCACCCCGAGCACGATGAGCGGGAACAGTGCCCCGCCCCAGAACGGGTTCGGGACCAGCGTCAAGTGGCCGATCGTCAAGTCGAAGCTCGGCATCAGTCGCAGCGCTCCGATGAGCCAGCCCAAGTACCAATCGGGCTGGGCGCCGTTCGTGCCCAGCCAGGGCTCGTAGCCACCCCACTGCCAGATCGGATTGATCTGGACCAGGCCGCCGAGCAGGAACAACAGGGCGAAGACGCCGAACATGAGCGCCAGGGACCGCGGGGTCTGCCCCGGGAACAGCGGGACGCCGATGAGGCGGCGTTCGGTGTGCCGACGCGTCTTTCGAAACTGGGTGTGGTGCCGGGTGGCCACGAGCGCCAGGTGGATCGCGATCAGGGTCCCGATCAGGACCGGGAGCAGGAAGACGTGTGCGATGTACATCCGCGACTCGAAGTGATGCGTTCCGGGGAACGGAGCCCCCCAGAGCAGCAGCCCCAGCGGTCCGCCCACGAGCGGCATCGAGAGCGCGACCGAGTAGCCGATCGCGAGGCCCATCCCCGAGAGCAGGTCGTCGACCAGCGAGTACCCCAGGTAGCCCTCGAGCAGGGCCACGAAAAGCATGATCAGGCCAATCAGCCACGTCAGCTCCCGCGGCTTGCGAAACGCGCCGGTGAAGAACACGCGCATCAGGTGAAGCACGATCGACGCCACGAAGACATCCGCCGCCCAGTGGTGGGTCTGGCGGATGAGGAGACCGGCCTTGTAGCGGAACGAGATGTCGAGCACCGAGCGGTAGGCCTCGCTCACCTCGGCGCCGCGCAGCGGGCCGTACGCGCCTGTGTAATGCGTCTTGGCCAGGCTGGGGTCGAAGAACAGGGTCAGGTAGATCCCGGTGGCGATCAGCGCGATGAACGAGTACAGCGCGACCTCGCCGAGCAGGAACGACCAGTGATCCGGGAACACGTAGCGCAGCATCTTGCGCAGGGCCGGCGCCGCCGACGTTCGCTCGTCGATGAATCGCAGCGGCTCGCGAACCGGATCGCTCATGCCGTCGGCTTCCCGTCGCGCACGCCGCTCCAGGACGGACCCACCGGGCCCGAGAAATTGCCTGCGGCTCGGAGGTGCCTCGTGGAGTCGACCATCAATGGCAGCTGCGGCAGCGGACGTCCCGCGGGGCCGTAGATCACCGTGCCGCCGGTGGCGGGATCGAACGTCGAGTAGTGGCAGGGACACACGAACGCGGGCCGCGGCTCCACCACCGGGAACGTCGGCTTGCGATACAGGGCCACCGCACAGCCGGCGTGCGTACAGATCTTCGAGTAGGCGACGATCCCGTCCGGCGCCCAGCTGGCCCGCCCGGCCGGGAGGCGCAAGGCGCTGGGGTCAAGTCGCGCGAGCACGAGCGGGGCGCCGATCTCCTCCGGGTTCTGACCTTCGGGAAACGCCGTGTAGAACGTTTCCGGCTCGATCTCGTCGGCGGTGTAGGGGTGGCCGTCGTCGGCGATCAGGCGCGTACCCCGGCGCCAGGGCGTCTGATAGAGCGGGTCGGTGTCCCACAGGGGACCAAGCGACACGGCCGGCGTGAGCGCGGCCAGACCGAGAGCCCCGCCGGCCATCGCGCCGGCGCCGAGCAGCAGGCGCTTGCGCGTGATCCGGCTCCCGCTCTGGTGGATGATCGTCGCGACTTTCTCCTGCTCCTCGGGATTGCCCTCCGGCGGGTATTCCTCTTCGAGCTCCTCGGTCACCACCAGCCGCTTGGCGAGAACACCGAGCGCCAGGGCGATGAACGCGAAGCACATCCCCAGGCAGATGCCAAGCAACTCGTTCGGGATCCCATCCGGGCTGAACTCCGCGTAGGTGACGATGAAGCCGATCGCGAACAGCGTGGCGATGGCCAGCAGCACGACGACCAGATTCTCCGCGCGACGCTCGGGACGACCCTCGGGGACGATCCGCTCGACGGTCTCCTCGCCACCGTGGCGGCGCGCGGCGCGTCCAAACAAAAGGGCCCCGAGCGCGACCAGCCACCGCCAGAGCCTCATGTGCGCAGCCTCTCCCCAAGCATCATGCACAGGAGCACGATTGCCACAGCGGCCACCAGCCAGGTGATGATCCCTTCAGGCACCGGGCCGATGTTGCCGATGCCCCAGCCGCCGCGGTTGTCGGGATGCCGCGTGCTGATCACGTAGGCGATGATCGAGTTCAGTTGCGCGTCGGTGATCTGACTGGACGTGAAGCGCGGCATCAAGTACGGCCCGATCCGCACGGCTTCGGCGATCTGGGTCGCCGTAGCGCTCTGCAGGGGCGGCACACGGGCGCCCGTGACAAAGCCGCCCTGCGCCACCGCCTGATGACAGCCGGCGCAATGGTCTGTGAACAGCGCAAACCCGGTGGCCGTGTTTCCCTGCTGAGGCTGCGGCGCCGGGACCGAAGGCCCTGATCCCAGCGAGGCCACGTAGGCCACGAGCGAGCGGATCTCCTTGTCTGAGAACAGCACCCGGTCGCGTCCGGGCTGGTCGCGAACGCTTGACAGTGGCATGTAGCCGGTGCGCAAGTAGAAGTCGGCTGACATGGCCCCTACACCTTTCAGCGGCGGACCTGCGCCCACCACGCCGCCGGCGCCCGGGCGCGGCGAATTGATCCCAGCGCCGGCAATCCCGTGACAGGTCGCGCAGTTACCGGCGTACAGCTGCGCGCCGAGCTGGGGGGACGGCGCGGCGGGCTCGACGGTGGGCCGCACGATTCCCGACTGTGGCTGAGCGTGGGCCAGTCCTGTCACTCCGAGCGTCAGCCCGCAGAGGAGCAAGATCAGCCCGCGGCGACTCACGATTGATGGCACAGCCGCAACACGGAGGTGCTCACACCGGTCATCAGCATGATCGCAATGGCCAGCGGATTCACGGTCAGGCCGATCACAGACAGGAAGTGCAGGCGGCCGACCGGAGGATCGTTGCCCTCCTGCTTGGTCTGGCGGAAGATCCAGAAAGACACCGCTTCGGCCGCCAGGGCGATCAGCACTCCAACGGCGGCGAAAGCCACGTCCCAGGCATGGACCGGCAACTGCCACCGGTTGGCGGGGTCGTCGCACTGCGCCAATCCGAAGGCATATCCCGCCACGTGCACCAGGGCCCAAGCCATAGGTCCTCCGAGGATCCCGAACCACACGAGGACACTGAGGCGGCGGATGTTCACAGCGACGGGGACAGCTGGGTCAGGACCACGAGCACGGCCAGAACGTTGACGACGTGCCAGTACAGGGCGACCGAGCGCAGCCCGATGAGGCGGTAGTTGTTGAGCCTGCCGAAGGCGATTCGGGACAGGACCCAGACGTCGAGCAGGAGCCCGAGCACAACGTGGGCGTGGTGGGCGCCGAGCATCGTGAAGTAGATCGAGCCATACGCGCTGTCCTGAGGACTGAACTGGTTCAGGTCGTGCTTGAAGAGCAGGACCTGGGCGGCGAGGTAGCAGCACTGGACCACGAAAGCCAAGCCGACCAGCGCGCTTGCGGCTCTGCTGTTTCCTGCCTTGCCCGCCCGGACCGCGAGCAGCATCGGGATGCTGGTGGCGACCAACCCCGCGGTCGCGATCAGCGGTAGCACGACCGACGGGGCCTTGATTCCCGCCGGCGGCCACGACGGTGAGTTGAAGTCGAGGTAGAAGTAAGTCGCCAGCAGCGTCCCGAACAGCGTCACCTCGGCGCACAGGAACAGCACCATTCCCCACCAGCCGTTCGGCTGGGAGCGCCGCTGGGCGGCGACGCGGGCGGCGGCGCCCGCACTCTGCGCCGCCATGCTCCGCGTCGGTATCGGCTCGGAACCCGAGCTCATCCGCTCGTCTCCGGGGCATGCCAGCGCCAGAGCGCGAGTCCGCCCGCGACCAGGAAGCCGGCGGCGATCTCGTAGTGGTGAAGGAGCAGCATCGCGAACGTCCCCGTCAGCGTCAGCCCGACAACCGGAGGCCACGCCGAGTGGGGCGGCATGGCGAGGATCTCATCCCAGTCTGCGTCCTGCACGGTCGTCCCGGGCGTCTCGTGTCCGCGCTCGAGCAATCCCTCTCCGCGGTCCAGGCGGCGGTTGTCGAGCTCCCTGTCGTCCCTGTCCCACATCGCGTACGGGCTCGAGACCGTGGGGATGATCGGATAGTTGTAGGACGGCGGGGGGGAGGTGGTCGCCCACTCCAGGGTGTCTCCGCCCCAGGGGTCATTGCCGACGCGTTCGCCGCGGCGGAGGCTGATGACGAGGTTGGCGACGATCAACAGCAGCCCAGCCGCCAGCACGTATGAGCCGACTGACTGCAGCGCATTGAGGAAGCTCCAGCCGAAGTCCGGGGGGTAGGTGTAGACGCGACGCGGCATTCCCATCAGCCCGAGGATGTGCATCGGGAAGAACGTCACGAGCGTCCCGATGAACGTCAGATAGAAGCTCAGCTTCCCGGCGCCCTCGTGGTACATCCGGCCCGTCACCTTGGGGAACCAGTAGTACATGCCTCCGAGGATCGGGAACACCGCGGCGCCGAAGATCACGAAGTGGAAGTGGGCGACGATGAAGTAGCTGTCGGTGACCTGCTGGTCGAAGGGGATCGCCGCGACCATGATTCCCGAGAGGCCGCCGATGATGAAGTAGATGATGAAGCCGATGATCCACAGCAGCGGCGTCTTGAAGTCCGGCGTACCGGTGAGGATCGTGGTGATCCACGCGAACAGCTGGATCGCCGAGGGAATCACGATGATCAGGCTCGCCGCCGCGAAGTAGACCGTGGTCACCGTGGCCAGCCCGACCGCGAACATGTGGTGCACCCACACCCCGAAGCCCAGGAAGGCGACGAGGATCTCGGCCAGCGCAACGAGCGGGAAGAACACCATCCTGCGGTGCACGAAGGTGGGAATGATCGAGGTCGCGATCCCGAACGCGGGCAAGATGATGATGTAGACCTCCGGGTGGCCGAAGATCCAGAACAGGTTCTGCCAGAGCAGCGGGTCGCCCCCCTTTGCGACGTCGTAGAAGTGGAATCCGAGCTGGCGATCGAGCTCGAGGAACATGGTGGCCACGCTCAGACACGGCAGTGCGAACAGCAGCGCGAACGAAACGGCGAGGAACGCGTAGCAGAACAGGGGCATGCGGTTCAGCGACATCCCCGGCGCGCGCATCTTGAAGATGGTTACGATGAAGTTGATCGCGGCAGCGGTGCTCGAGATGCCGTTGAAGATCAGCCCATAGCCGTAGAAGTCGATGTTGTTGCCCGGGCTGAAGGCCTTCGAGGCCAAGGGCACGTAGTTGAACCAGCCGGCATTGGGCGCATGACCGCCGGCAAGGCCCGCGTACATGAACAGGCCCGACCCGAGGAAGATCCAGTAGCTGACCGCGTTCATCCGCGGGAAGGCCATGTCTCGCGCCCCGATCATCAACGGGATCAGGTAGTTCCCGAACGCCCCCGTGGTCATCGGGATCACGAACAGGAAGATCATCGTGATCCCGTGCATCGTGAACACCTCGTCGTAGGCCTGAGGCGAGAGCACGTGCAGGTTCGGACCGATGAGCTGGGTGCGGATCAGCAGCGCCTCGACTCCGCCGGCCCCGAAGAACGCGAGCGAGGTGAAGAAGTAGAGGAGTCCGATCCTCTTGTGATCCGTGGTGGTGAGCCAGCCGACGAGTCCCGGGCGCTCAGTCCAGATCCGCTCCAGCCGCTCGACGTGCTCGCGTGCGCGTGGGGTGACGACGGTGGCCATCAGTGAAGGGTGTCCAGGTAGGCGACGATGTCCTGCACGTCTGACCGCGACAGGCCCAGATCCGGCATCCGGCTTCCCGGCTTGATCGACTGCGGGTGCCAGATCCAGTCGAACAGGTAGTGGGGCGTGTTGGGGATCATGGCGGCGGCGAGGCTCGAGCGGCTGGCCAAGTGGGTGAGGTCGGGACCCACCGTGGCCTGCGCCGCGGTACCCCGGATCATGTGGCAGCTGGCGCACTGGTCACTCATGAACTCGCGCTCGCCGAGCGCCGCCGTGGGGCTACTCGGCTTGCGTGCAGGTGCGGCCTCGTTGGCCAGCCAGGCCCGGAAGGCCGAGGACGGCTGCGCGATGACGTAGAAGCTCATGTTCGCGTGCTGAAAGCCGCAGAACTCCGCGCACTGGCCGCGATAGCTGCCCGCTTGCGGGGCGTAGAGCAAGATCCGATTCTGCTTGCCGGGAATCAGGTCGATCTTGCGGGCAATCTGCGGAACCCAAAAGTCGTGGATCACGTCGGCGGACTCGCCGACCAGGTTGACGCGGGTGTCTGTGGGAATGTGGATCTCGTTTGCGGTTACCGCCTGGGTGCCTGGATAGCGGGCTTCCCACCACCACTGATGGCCGATCACGTCGATCGTCATCGAGGTCGTCTTCGGGTTCGGCGCCTGGGTGTGCCCGACCACGTACACGTTTGCGATGCCGAAGAGAACGCTCAACACCACGATTGGGATCCCGATGCCGAACAGGAGCACCATCCCCTGCGAGAGGTTTTCGCGCTCGCCCAGCAGCGGCAGACCCGGCGTGTCGCGCCGCCACCACGCGATCCCGAGCAGCGCCACGGCGCCGAGGAACACGATGGTCGCCGCCCCCAGCATCCACCACCACAACAACGAGATGTCGTGTGTCTGCGGGCTCCGTGGCGAGAGGATCGACTGCCGTCCGCAGCCCGTGAGCCCAACCACCACCGCGACGCCGGCGAATGCGATCAAGCGATGCCCGCAACGTGAGCGGCGTCGATCGCGTGAGTCGGGCAAGGGGAGCTGGCTAACGAGGGCGGCGGACTGCCGTCGGCCTACCCAAGCGATCAACCCCTAAACCGGCCTCGGTTCGGGCGCACACAGTAGATCCCGCGGGCGTCTGGGTAAACCTTGCGCGGGACGACCGGCGTGCAGAAAAACGCCGCGGTCTTGGCCGCGGCGCTCAGAACTGTCTTCAGCTCGTGCTGCTCATGGCCGGGCTCTCCCGACGCGCCATCGGCAAGACAGCGCGTCAGGATCCCGGGCCAAGTGAGCTAGTTGGTCTTGCGCTCGAGGTTTGCGACCTCGTCGGCCTTGGCGTCGGCCTGGTCCTGCTTTTGGGCCAGCTCCTCCTTGGCGTCGCCCTTGCGCTCCTCCTGGCTGCCCTCGCGGCGCAGCGAGGCATCGCCGGTCACGTCGCCGGCGGCCTTCTTGATCCGCCCGGTTACCTTGTCGGTGAGACCCATGTTCGGCTCCTCTCGGTCGCTTTGCTCCCCTAGAGTTACCCGCCGGTACAGGCGGGCAAAACGCTGGCGACGCGCGTGCCGGGAAGGCCGTTACTGCTGGGCGCGGCGGGCGTCCGCCAGGCCTTCCGGCGAGGTCGGAGCTCGGCCGCTGGGGCGATCGAAGTGCTGCGGAAGCGCGGTGTCGGGCGTTCCGGCGGCATCGACCTCCCCGCCGGCCTGGCGCTGGGCCGAGCGGCCGGAGGCGGCGGTCAAAAGTCCGCCGACGAGCACGACGACGGCCAGGGGGATCAGGATGATCGTGAAGATGCCGCCGAACGCGATGCCGCCCACGGCCCCCAAGAGGACGAGCGCAGCCACGATGATGTAGAGCCACATCTGGTCCTGATGGCTACCCCTGCGCGGCGGCGGCGAATCGTTTGCGGGTAGGTTCCCGCCTCGTGGCCAAGCAGCAGGACCCGGAGATCGGTGATTACGGCGTCATCGGCGACTGCCACACGGTGGCCCTCGTCTCGCGCACGGCGTCGATCGAGTGGTGCTGCCTGCCCCGTTTTGACGCCGGCAGCGCGTTCGGGCGCATCCTCGACCGCGAGCGCGGCGGCCATTGCTCGATTGTGCCCACCGACGGCGGCGAATGGGAATACGAGCGCCGCTACCTCGGCGACACCATGGTCCTTCAGACCGTGCTCCACGGTCCGGGCGGCGAGGCGGCGATCACCGACTGCTTTCTCATGGCTCAGGGGCCGCCGGAGGCTCCGCGCCAGATCCTGCGCGTGATCGAGGGCCGGCGCGGCGCGGTCGAGCTCGAGATCCGGATCGCGCCGCGCTTCGACTACGGCCAGGTGCGGCCTTGGATCCGCCGCCACGGCCAGCTCCTCCACAGTGCGATCGGCGGCAACGACGCCATCGTCGTGTGGTGCGAAGCCGAGCTCGAGGAGGATCCGCAGCACGAGCTCGTCGGCACCGTAAAGCTCGGAGCGGGGGACAAGGCCCGGCTGTGGCTGAGCTACCGCCCCCCGGAGCAGATCGACGCCCAGACGCCCACCGAGCCGGAGCCCGACGGGCTCGACGCGCTGCTCGAGGACACCCTGGAGTGGTGGGGCGAGTGGGCCAAGTCCCCGCGGCTCCCCGGACGCGATGAGCCGGCCGCCCGGCGTTCGGCGCTCGTGCTCAAGTCGCTGACCCACGAGCCGACCGGCGCGGTGGTCGCGGCGCCGACCACATCGTTGCCCGAGGTCGTCGGCGGACCGAGGAACTGGGACTACCGCTACGCGTGGGTGCGGGATTCGAGCTTCAGCTCGCGGGCCTTTGCCGAGCTCGGATGCGACCGTGAAGCGGATGCTTTCCGCGCCTTCATCATGCGCTCCGCCGCCGGGCATGCCGAGGACTTGCAGGTCCTCTACGGCGTCGGAGGCGAGCGGCGCCTCGGTGAGCAGGAGCTCGACGGATTGGACGGCTACCGGAGCTCGCTACCTGTGCGCGTGGGCAACACGGCCAGCGGCCAGCTGCAGCTCGACGCCTACGGCGAGCTGGTGAACCTGACCTGGCGCTGGCACCGCCGCGGCCACTCGCCCGGGGACGACGACTGGCGCTTTCTGCTCTCGCTCATCGATCTGGCGGCCGAGCACTGTATGGAGCCCGACTGCGGGATCTGGGAGTGGCCGGGCAAGCCCGATCATTTCGTGCACTCCAAGGTCCTCTGCTGGTCGGCGCTCGACCGGGGCATCCGCCTCGCCGACGAATGCATGCGCCGGGCGCCCACCCGGCGCTGGAAGCAGGTGCGCGACGAGCTGCGGGCGACGATCGAGCGCCGCGGCTATGACCGCAAGCGCGGCGTCTTCGTTCAGGCGTTCGACCGCAAGGACATGGACGCGGCGCTGCTGCTGCTCCCCACGGTCGAGTTCGTCGACTACGACGACGAGCGGATGATCCGCACAACACAGGTCGTCCGAGAGGAGCTCGACGCCGGCGAGGGGCTGCTCTTCCGCTATCGCCGGCGCGACGGCCTGGCGGGACGTGAGGGCGCTTTCTTGTGCTGTTCGTTCTGGCTGGCTGAGTGCCTGGCCCAGCAGAACGAGCTCACCGAGGCACGAGCGGTGTTCGACCGCGCGCTGGCACGTGCCAACGACCTGGGGCTGTTCTCCGAGGAGGTCGATCCCGAGACGGGTGAGCTGCTGGGGAACTTCCCGCAGGGCCTGACGCATCTCGCCCACATCGACGCCGCCGTGGTGCTGGCTCACGCCCAGAGCGAGTTGTAGTCGCGCGGACGACGAGGCGATTACACCCCTACCTGCCGGGTAGCTCGGATTGCTAGAGCGGCAACGAAAGGATTGAACAGCGCATGAGCCAGACCGTCGGCGACTATCTACTCCAGCGCCTCGCGACGTGGGGCGTGAGGCGGATCTACGGATATCCCGGCGATGGCATCAACGGCATCCTGGGCGCGTTTGCGCGCTCGAGCCCGGAGGAGCGCCCGGAGTTCATCCAGGTTCGCCACGAGGAGATGGCGGCGTTCATGGCCTGCGCTCACGCGAAGTTCACCGGCGAGGTCGGCGTGTGCATGGCGACCTCCGGTCCGGGAGCGGTGCACCTTCTGAACGGGCTCTACGACGCCAAGCTCGACCACCACCCCGTGGTTGCGATCGTCGGTCAGCAGGCCCGCGCGGGAATCGGCGGCAACTATCAGCAGGAGATCGACCTGAACACGCTGTTCAAGGATGTGGCCCACGAGTTCGTGCAGGTCGCGATGGAGCCCGCGCAGGTCCGCCATCTGATCGATCGTGCGTTCCGGATCGCCCTCGCCGAACGTACCGTTACGACGATCATCATCCCCAACGACGTGCAGGACGCCGAGGCGGTGCCGGAGCCACCGCACAAGCACGGCACGGTCCACTCGGGTCCCGGCTACCGCTCGCCACGGGTCGTCCCGGCCGACGAGGACCTCGATCGGGCGGCCGCGGTTCTCAACGAGGGTTCGCGGGTCGCGATGCTCGTCGGCCAGGGCGCCCTCCACGCCGGCGCCGAGGTCGAGGCGGTCGCCGACACGCTCGGGGCGGGCGTGGCCAAAGCGCTGCTGGGCAAGGCCGTGCTGCCGGACGACCTTCCCTTCGTGACCGGCTCGATCGGCCTGCTCGGCACCAAGCCGAGCTGGGATCTGATGATGGACTGCGACACGCTGCTGATGGTCGGCTCGAGCTTTCCCTACTCGGAGTTCCTGCCCGAGGAAGGGGATGCCCGCGGAGTGCAGATCGACATCGACGGGAAGATGCTCGGGATCCGCTATCCGATGGAGGTCAACCTCGTCGGGGACAGCGCCGAGACGCTACGGGCCTTGCTGCCGCGCCTGACTCGCAAGGAGGATCGCGGCTGGCGCGAGAAGATCGAGGGCGAGATCCAGGAGTGGTGGAAGCTGATGGACGACCGGGCGCACCTCTCCGCCGAGCCCATCAACCCCCAGCTCGTCTTCCACGAGCTCTCGAAGCGACTGCCCGACGGGGCGATCATCAGCTCGGACTCGGGCTCGTCGGCGAACTGGTACGCGCGCGACATCAAGCTGCGCCGCGGCATGATGGCCTCGCTCTCGGGCACGCTGGCCACGATGGGGCCGGGCGTGCCCTACGCGATCTCCGCGAAGTTCGCTTATCCCGATCGTCCCGTGTTCGCACTCGTCGGCGACGGCGCGATGCAGATGAACGGCATCAACGAGCTGATCACGATCGCCAAGTACCGGCACAAGTGGCCCGACCAGCGGCTGATCATCCTGGTGCTCAACAACCAGGACCTCAACCAGGTGACATGGGAGCAGCGAGCAATGGAGGGTGACCCCAAGTTCGAGGGCTCGCAGGACCTGCCGGACTTCCCCTATGCCGCCTACGCCGAGATGCTTGGGCTCAAGGGCATCCGCGTCGATGACCCCGAACGGGTCGGGCCGGCGTGGGATGAGGCACTGAGCTCCGACCGGCCGGTCATCTACGAGGCGCTCACCGATCCCGAGGTGCCACCGCTGCCTCCGCACATCACGCTCGAGCAGGCCAAGGCGCTGAGCTCTGCGCTTATCGCCGGGGACCCCCACGCCGGTCGAATAGTGCGGCAGTCGTTCAAGCAGAAGGTCGAGGAGTTCCTGCCCGGCCGATGAGCGTCACTCGGGCGAGAACCCAGATCCCGGTCGAGGACGTCGAGGTGGGGGCGTTCACGATCCCCACCGACGCGCCCGAAGCCGACGGGACCCTGTCCTGGGACGCGACCACGATCGTGGTCGTCCACGTCTACGGCGGCGGCGAATGGGGGCTCGGCTACACGTACGCCGATGTCTCCACTGCGAAGCTCGTGGAGTCCAAGCTCGCCGGGGTGGTCAAGGGCGCCGACGCGATGGCGCCGCAGGCGGCGTGGGCCAAGATGGTCGGAGCGATCCGCAACCTGGGACGCCCCGGAATCGTCTCGATGGCCATCTCCGCGGTCGACGTCGCCCTGTGGGACCTCAAGGCGAGGCTGCTCGGGCTGCCGCTGTGCAAGCTCATCGGCATGGCGAACGAGAGCGTGCCCGTCTACGGCTCGGGCGGCTTCACGGCCTACAGCGTGGACCGCCTCCAGGAGCAGCTGGCCGGATGGGCTGCGCGCGGCATCCCGCGCGTGAAGATGAAGGTCGGCTCCTCTCCGGCGGAGGATCCCGAGCGGGTGCGCTGCGCGCGGCAGGCGATCGGGCCAAACGTCGAGCTGTTCGTCGATGCCAACGGCGCGTACGCGCGCAAGCAGGCGGTGGAGCTGGCTGAGCGCTTCCGCGAGGAAGCGCAGATCACCTGGCTGGAGGAGCCTGTCAGCTCCGATGATCTCGAGGGGCTCCGCCTGATCCGCGACCGCGCGCCGGCCGGCGTGCCGGTAGCGGCGGGCGAGTACGGCTACGACGCCGGGTACTTCCGGCGCATGCTCGAGGCGGAGGCGGTCGACGTGCTCCAAGCCGACATCACGCGCTGCGGCGGCATCACCGAGCTGCTGAGGGTTGACGGGCTGTGCCGTGCCTGGCACCTCCCGCTCTCGCTGCACTGCGGCCCCGCCATCCACATGCACCCAGGGCTCGCCCTGGACCGCCTCGTGCACCTGGAGTACTTCCACGACCACGTGCGCATCGAGCAACTGCTCTTCGACGGCGTCGTCTCTCCGCGCGAGGGCGCGCTTCACCCAAACCTCGACCGAGTCGGCATGGGCCTCGAGTTCCGGCGCGCGGACGCGGAGCGCTATGCGGCCTAGCCCCAAGCTGCCGGTGCGCCGCCGGACGGCTCCCGAGCGAGGCGTTGCCCGCTGGTGGAGCAACGTGCGCGGTGGCCGGATGCAGCGCACGCTGGCCGGGGCGACCGCGTTCAGCGCGCTGCCACTGGGCTTCGAGATCTACGTCGAGCACTTCCGCGGCTCGTTCGGCGACAAGTGGATGTGGACGCCGGTCGCGCTCTCGCCGGCGCTGGCCGCTGCCGGCGTGGCCGGTGTGCGCTCCGAGCGCGCCGCCAAGACCTGGCTGCCCGCGATCTCGGCGCTGTACTGCCTGGACGGCGTGATCGGGGTCGTGACGCACGTACGCGGGATCGCCCGGAAGCCCGGCGGCTTCCAGGAGCCCCTGTTCAACATCGTCATGGGGCCGCCGCTCTTGGCCCCAGGCTCGCTGGCCCTCGTCGGCGGGATGGGGATCGCGGCCGCGGTGTTCGGGCGCGAGCGCTGATGGCAGCTCGCGATTTCCGGCAGGCCGAGCACCTGCCCAACCGCCGTGAGGGCGGGCAGCCTGCCGATCCCGACGAGCTGCCGCGGCAGCGCAACGGCGTCACGCCGCAGATGCACGGCCGCTACCCGGACTTCAACGTTCTCGATGAGGTAGACCACTGGGACGAGGCCACACGTGAGGTCGTGCTCGACCGGGTGGAGCACGTGCCGGAGATCCGCTTCTTCACCGCGCCCGAGGTGGTGGTGCTGAGCGCGTTCTGCGACCGGGTCATGGCCCAGGATCGCGAGCCGAAGATCGCGGTGCTCAACATGATCGACGCCAAGATCTTCTCGGGAAAGCGCGAGGGTTACCGCTATGCCGACATGCCCGACGACGCAGTCACGTGGCGACGCGTGGCCGAAGGCCTGGATGCCGCCGCTCGCCAGCATGGGGTCAGCGACTTCCACACCGCCTCGGGCGAGGTCCAGGACCAGGTGATCCAGGCGTTCGCCGACGGCAAGCTCCATGGGCAGGTGTGGGATGAGCTGCCCTGCAGCCATGCCTGGAGCGTCGTCATGCGCGACATCCTCTCGGCCTTCTACTCGCACCCCTGGGCCTGGAATGAGATCGGCTTCGGCGGCCCGGCCTATCCGCGCGGTTACGCCCGGATGGGCGTCGGCCAGCGCGAGGCCTGGGAGGGAGCCCCCGCGTTCGAGCGCGATCCCGTCAGTGACACCCACGAGCGCCACGTGAAGGGGACATGAGTCGGCGCTGGTCGGCCCGCCACCACGTTCAGACGGTTCTCCGGGGGTCGCTCCGGCCCCGGGAGAACGACTCCGCGTTCCTGCTCGACGTGCACCGCCGCGCGGTGCCGCAGGAGCACATGGCGCACTACGACGACGACTACGCGGTCGATCTGGTCATCGTCGGCGCGGGGGCAGGTGGCGCGACGCTGGCTCAGCGCCTCGCCCGCCGGGGCTGGAAGGTGGTCGTGATCGAAGCCGGCCCGTTCTGGGATCCCGACAAGGACTGGGTCTCCGACGAGGCCGGATCGCACAAGCTCTACTGGACCCAGGAGCGCGTGATCGGCGGCCAGGATCCCGTCGAGCTCGGCAAGAACAACTCCGGCCACGGCGTCGGCGGGTCGATGGTCCACTACGCCGGCTACTGCCCGCGCTTTCACCCCTCGGACTTCGAGGTGAAGACTCGCGACGGAGTGGGGGAGGACTGGCCGATCTCCTACGCCGAGATCAAGCACCACTACGAGCGAGTCGAGCTCGAGCTGCCCGTCGCCGGCGAGTACTGGCCGTGGGGAGACCCGCACGGTTATCCGCACAGCCCCCACCCGATCGCCGGCGGCGCCGAGATGGCCAAGGAAGGCGCGCGCAAGCTCGGCATCGAGATCCGCGTCGGGCCCGTGGGCATCGCCAACGGCACCTTCGGCAACCGGCCGCACTGCATCTATCGCGGTTTCTGCCTGCAGGGCTGCAAGGTCAACGCAAAAGCCTCCCCGCTGGTCACCCACATCCCTGACGCGATCGAGCACGGGGCGGAGATCCGTGCCGACTGCCTGGCTGCGTCGGTCGAGCTCGACGAGAGCTCAGGACGCGTCACCGGCGTGCGCTACTTCCACAACGGCGAAGAGCGCTTCCAGCGGGCAGATGCCGTCGCTGTGGCCGGGTACTCGATCGAGACCCCGCGGCTGCTGCTGAACTCGACCAGCCGGCGCTTTCCTCACGGCCTCGGTAACGACAACGACCAGGTCGGCCGCTGCGTGATGGTCCAGGGCGCGCCGCAGATCGCCGGCCGCTTCCCCGATGAGCTGCGCATGTACAAGGCGCCCCCGCCCGAGATCACCTCGGAGCAGTTCTACGAGACCGACGAGTCGCGCGGCTTTGCGCGGGGCTTCTCGATCCAGACCGTGGGGCCCCTCCCGATCGACTGGGCCCGTCACGTGCTGGCCGACGGCCACTGGGGACCGGCTCTGCGCGAGTACATGCGCGACTACAACCACTGGTACACGCTGGGGGCGCTCTCGGAGCTTCTGCCGCTACCGGAGAACCGTGTCACCGTCGCGTCCGATGTGACCGACAAGTACGGCATCCCGGTAGCCCGCATGGACTACTCCAAGTGCGAGAACGACGAGAAGAACGTCGCCATGGCCAAGGAGACGATTCGCCACATCCTCGAGGCCGCGGGCGCCCAGGACACCTTGGCCATCGACCGCTACGCGCACCTGGTCGGGGGCTGCCGGATGGGCTCAGACCCGGAACGCAGCGTCGTGGACTCCGACCACCGCGTGTGGTCGGTCCCGAACCTGTTCGTCGCCGACGGCAGCGTGATGCCGACGCAGGGCTCCGCCAACCCGGCGTTGACGATCATGGCGCTGGCCACCCGACTGGCCGAGCGCCTGGACCTCAAGCAGACCGGCTCATCAGCGCCGCAGCAGCGCCGGCGAGCGCGGCGGCCGCAGAGAGACCCAGCTCGCGCCGGTGCCGAGTGAGCCAGGCTTGGCCGCTGCGGCTCTTCGCCTCCGCATCGAACATGCCGTGGGCGCCCTCGTCGTGGTCTGAGTCGACCGGCTCCAGCAGGTTGGCGCTCGCCTCGCCGTCGAAGGGCTGATCGGTCTGCTGACCATCGATCGCCGTGCGGGCCAGGTAACGCTCGGCCAGCCACGGCGCGAGCTTGTTGCCGATAATCGTGTAGACGGTCGGAAAGCCGACGTACATCTCTCGGCGCCGGTGCTGGGCGGCCCAGTAGACGGCTCGCGCGGCGACCTCGGGCTGGAAGATCGGCGGCACTGGCTGCGGGTGGCGCGGCATCTTGCTCAGGCAGTGATCGAACTGCGGCGTGTTGAGCCCCGGGAGCTGGACCATCGAGACGTGCACCTTGGAACCCTTGTAGCGGAGCTCGCAGCGCAGCGACTCGAAGAAGCCCTTGATCGCATGCTTGGCGCCACAGTAGGGCGCCTGCAGCGGGATGCCGCGATAGGCGAGCGCCGAGCCCACGAGCACGATCGTCCCGCGGTCGCGGGGGAGCATCCTCTCGAGTGCCACCTTCGTTCCCCACACCGTCCCCAGGTAGGTGACGCGCGTGGCCCGCTCGTACTCCTCCGGGGTCACGTCCTGGAAGAAGGCGAAGACGGTCGTCATGGCGTCGTTGACCCACACGTCGATCGGGCCCAGTTGCTCCTCGATCACCGCGGCCGCGGACTGCATGGCGCCGAAGTCGGATACGTCCGCCGGGGCGATGCACGGGGTGCCTCCGAGCCGCCGGACCTCGTCGGCCGCCCCCTCGAGTCCGGCCCGGCCGCGCGCGATCAGTCCCACGGCGGCGCCATGGCGCGCGAACTCGGCGGCGATGGCCCGCCCGATCCCGCCCGAGGCGCCGGTAACGGCTACTACCTGGCGCTCAGCCACTGCGCCGCCTATCCGGCTTCTGGTGGATCCTGCGCCTACCTCGAGCCTCGTAGCGGAAATGCTTGACTACGTCGATCGTCGCGGGCATCCACTCGATTGCTTACCCCCGGGATGAAGCCCGTACGCATCGGGTGTTCGGGTTGGATGTACGACAGCTGGCGGGGGCGCCTCTATCCCGAGGGTGAGCCCAAGCGCCGCTGGCTGGAGATCTACGCCCAGACGTTCGACACCGTCGAGGTCAACTCCACGTTCTACCGGCTTGCCCGTCGCGAGGCGGTCGCCGGCTGGGTCGCCCAGACGCCGGCGGAGTTCCTGTTCGCGGTCAAGGCGAGTCGGTACCTGACCCACATCCGCCGGCTGCGGGACATCGGCGAGGGCATCCGCCGCTTCTATGAACCGATCGAGCCGCTCATCGAAGCCGGTCGCCTCGGCCCAGTGCTCTGGCAGCTTCCCGAGAACTTCCACCGCGACGACGAGCGTCTTCACGGCTGGCTCGACGACCTCCCGCCCGGCGAGCACACCATCGAGTTCCGCCACGCCAGCTGGTTCGTGCCCGAGGTGATGGATGCGCTGCGCGCCGCGGGCGTGGCCCTCACGATCGGCGATCACCCCAGCCGCCGGTTTCAGTCCTACGTGGCCACGACCTCCTGGCGCTTCCTCCGCTTTCACTACGGCAGCCGCGGACGCGCGGGCAACTACTCGGTCTCCGAGCTCGGCGAATGGGCACGCCGGATCGATGCCTGGCGCGAGGAGACGGAGGTCTACGTCTACTTCAACAATGACTGGAACAGCTACGCGCCCGCCAACGCCCGCGAGATCCGCAAGCGGCTGGCTCAGCCTCAGAGCGTCGCGCGGTCGACCGGCAGGCCGAAGCGCTCGCGAACCTCGCGCTGATCGAGGTCCTCGCGATAGCCGGCGTCCTCGCCGGCCCGGGTGAACAGCACGATCCGGTCGGCGTCGAAGGTCTGCAGCGCATCCTGGATCGCGTCCAGAGGATCGCTCTCGCCGGTATCGCCGCTGGCCGAGATGCCCTCGTGGCCGAGCTGCTCGACGCTGGCGGCACGCACCTCCTCGGCGCGCGCGATCGCATCGTCCGCGTCCGAGACCCAGAACTTCAGAGGACCCGGCTGGTAGGCGGGTGCGATGACCATGACCTCCGCCTCGTCGGGCTGCACGTCGGCTGGGAGTGCGCCGCGCAGCTGCTCCGCCGAGATCGCTTCGCTGGTCAGCACGAGGAGCCTCATCGGGCCGCGGCTACCCCCGGCCCGCGCTTGCTACACCGCGAGCGCGGGTAGCGGGACTGACGATGAACGCTCCCGCCCAGTCCGTCAATCCGCCCGGTGTCCCCGGCCCCGCGCCGCCCGATCCGCAACCGCCGGCCCCGGGACCCGACCCCCAGCCTCCGACGCCCACGCCTGACCCCAACCCGCTGCCACCGGACCCGAGCCCCCGCCCGATCTGAGCCCCCGCTCCGGCGCGCACGGCTCAGCTGTTGATCACGCGCACGCGGCTGGACGCGCTCGGCTTCACCCTGGGCACCGCGGGCGCGATCCCCAGCTCCTGCACCAAGGTGAAGAACGCCTGCGCGTAGGGAAGTCCGGTGTTCCTGGCGCGCAGCTGGTTCCAGTCGATCTGCTCGCGCACCGCGCGTGCGATGGCCAGCAGGGTCGTGTAGTCGAGCGTGTGCTCGTCGAGGGCGTGCAGCTTGGTGGTGAGCACGTCCTCGAGTGACATGACCGGCGTCGCGATCGCCAGGACCGGGATCGTCTCCGCGCGTTCGAACACCTCGTCGTTCATCTCCAGGCCGCTGGGCTCGAAGATCAGATCGATCAGGACGTCCCCGTTGTAGGCCTTGAACAGCCATTCCTCAGGTGGGCGCTCGGGCCGCATACCGGCCTCGACGAGCGCTGCCAGTGCCGCCTCGGCGTCGGCCGGGCGAATCATCAGGTCGAGGTCGTGCTGAGGCTCTGGGCCCCCACGCGCCCAGGCGGCAAGGCTTCCCCCGAGCACGAAGGCCACGCCGGCTTCGCGCAACGCCGCCACTGCGACCTTCAGCGTGTCCGCCAGCGATTGGAAGGCCTGCCCCGGTTGCACGATCCTATGGAGATACCCGCGAAGGGGTAGTTGACGCCGAGATGAGCCACAACCACGACAGCCCGACACGCTGCCTGCGCATCGCCGCCGCCGGCGATCTGCATTGCTCAGAGCAGCATCGTGATCAGATCCGCAAGTCGGTAGCGGCGCTGCACGGGGTGGCCGACCTGGTCCTGCTGTGCGGGGACCTGACCACTCACGGCGAGCCCGAACAGGCCGCCGTGCTCGCCGACGCCTGCCGCGGGCTCGAGGTTCCCGTGTTCGCCGTGCTGGGCAATCACGACTGGCACGCGAACCGCCATGACGAGCTCGTGGCCGCGCTGAACGAGGGCGGGATCAGAGTCCTGGAGCGAGACTGGGCAACCTGCAACGCCGGTGGGCTGGACGTCGGGATCGTCGGCGTCAAGGGATTCGTGGGCGGCTTTCCCGGCTCCCACCTGCCCGACTTCGGCGAGCCGCTCCTGCGCGAGGTCTACCGCGAGACCTCGCGCGAAGTGGCGGCGCTCGACCATGGCCTGCGTGAGATCGCACTCTGCCCGACCCGGATCGCGATGCTGCACTACGCGCCCACCGAGGAGACGATCGCGGGTGAGGCACCCGGCATCTTCGCCTTCCTCGGCACCGACCGGCTCGCTGCGCCGATCGCCGAGCACGAGCCCGACCTGGTGCTTCACGGCCACGCGCATGGCGGCACCTTCCAGGGCTCGATCGGTGCGGTGCCGGTCTACAACGTCTCGATACCGGTGATCGAGCGCGACTTCTGGCTCTTCGAGCTCGACGTGCCCGCTCGTGCGCACACTCCGATCCACTAGGCGCGGCAGTCCGCGAACGCCCTGCTCACTGCGACATTCCGCCGTAGGAGCTGACATCTTCCGCGGCATGCGCTCGCGTACTTTCCAGCGGATCGGGCACGGCGGGGCCAGCGCGCTGGCGCCCGCCAACACGATCGAGTCCTTCGACGCCGCGCTCGGCGTGGGCATCGACATGATCGAGTTCGACGTTCGCGCCGGACGCGGTGGCCTCGTCCTCGCACACACCCTGCTCGACGCGCGGAGAGCCGGCAATGTCCGGCTCGAAGATGCGCTGCGCCACCTGACTGCACCGCGATTCGCCGGAGTCGAGCTGAACGTCGACCTCAAGCACCTCGGATGCGAGCCCGTGCTGCTCTCGGCGCTGCAGAGCAGCGGTCTGCTCGAGCGCACCCTGATCTCCTCACAGATCCCGGCCGTCCTCGACCGCGTGCGCGCGCTCGAGCCGAACGCCCGGACCGGCATCTCGGTCGGCGGGTGCATGGCCCGCGCGAGCCGGCGCTGGGGAGACTGGCGCCGGCGCGTGCTGGCCGGCCTGGCGGCCCACCGCTGGGATGCGCTCATGGCCCAGCATCGCCTCGTCAGCAGCTCCCTGCTGGAGCAGGTCAGCGAGCGCGGAGGCCGGCTCTACGCCTGGACGGTGAACGACCGCAGCCTGATCGAAGGGCTCGGCGACCTGGGCGTACACGGCATCACAACGGCGGATCCGCGGTTGTTCATGTAGCTGGCCGGGTATTGCTCCGGGGGGTGGGAGAAGCGCTATCAGACGTGCTCCGCTTGGAGGTGCCGTGCACCCACGACGCGCCCTGCGTCGTGCGGGAGGCGCTGGACCAGGTATCCGGCATCGAATCGATCCGCGACGACGCCCGCCTCGTGGCCACGGAGCTGGTCACCAATGCCGTCCTGCACTCGGGCTGCGCGGAGCATGACTTGATCGAGGTCTGTGCCGAGCTCGCCGCGGACCGGCTGATCATCTCCGTCGACGATCCCGGCATTCGCGGTGACACCGCCGCCGTCCGCTTCGAGGAGGACCCCAGCCGCGGCGGCTTCGGTCTGCGACTGGTCGAGCAGATATCCCGCCGCTGGGGCTCCGAGCACCCGAACGGCCACCGAGTCTGGGCAGAGCTGCCGCTGAGGGGTTGACGGCGCAGAGGGCCGCCCGCGGCCGTTGGTAGATTGGACCGGTGGGTGAGCGCGTATCCGATGTCCCGGTGCCCGGGCAGCTTGTGGTGAAGAGTCGCACGGAGGACGACAGGGTCGTCCTCTCCCTGCGCGGCGAGCTCGACCTCACCTCGGCGCCGTCGTTCGAGCATGAGCTGATCGAATGTGAGAAGGCCGCGCCGCAGCGGCTGCTCATCGATCTCAGAGGCGTCGAGTTCATGGACAGCACCGGGCTTCGCACCTTGCTGCTCGCCCGCGAGCGCGCGGCAACACAGGGCCATCACCTGACTTTGCGACGCGGTTCGCGTCAGGTGCAGCGTGTGCTCGAGCTGACCAAGACCGCGGAAGCCTTCGAGTTCGAAGACTGACATCGCCCGCCGGCTGCGCTTCGGGCGTCAGCGGATGGGCTAGGATCGCTCCGACGTTGCTGGGCCTCGAGGCACCGAAGGCGAGCGGGGGAAGGCGCTCGCCGGCGATCCCCATGGCCGGGCTCCTGGCCCTGGTTGTGATCCTGCTCGCCCTCCCCGCGCTGGCCGCGGGCAAGGTCGTGCGCTACCACGGCTATCGCCTCGCGGTGCCGGCCGGCTGGCCCGTCTATGACCTGGCCAAGGAACCGTCGAGGTGCGTGCGCTTCGACGTCCACGCCGTCTATCTCGGGACGCCGAGCGCAGCTCAGCAATGCCCCGCCCACGCGATCGGGGCCAGCGAGGCGATCCTGATCGAGCCCGCGCCGGCGGCCGGGGCACGAAGCACCACGCCGACCTCGTTCTCGATGCGGGTCCACCGGCTTCTCATCACGGCCTCGTGGTCACGCCATCCGCGGCTGATCGCCCGGGCGCTGGGCCTGCGTGCTCTGCCGCGTGCGCGCTCGCTGCCGGCGGCGCACGCTTCCGCCGCTCGGCCACGGGTACGCCCCGCGCGGAGCGGGCGCGCGGCCTCGGTGTTCACCGGGCTGGGCTTCGACGTCTGCTCGGCGCCGAGCAGCTCGGCGATGTCGGCCTGGCTCGGCTCGCCCTACCGCGCCGTAGGCATCTACATCGGCGGCGCCAACCGGGCCTGCTCGCAACCGAACCTCACCACGGCCTGGGTCCACCAGCAGAGCGCCGCCGGCTGGCGCCTGATCCCGACCTACGTGGGCCTGCAGGCGCCTGGTGCGGGCTGCGGATGCGCCTCGATCCTCGCCGGGCACGCGTCGGCCGAGGGTGCCGCGGCGGCGCAGGACGCCGTGGCCCAGGCACAAGCCCTGGGGATCGGTGCCGGCAACCCCATCTACGACGACATGGAGGCCTACAGCCACACGTCGGCCAACACCTCGCTCGTCCTGCAGTTCCTCTCCGCTTGGACCTCGACCCTTCACTCCCTCGGCTACGTCTCGGGCGTCTACAGCAGCACGAACTCAGGGATCGCCGATCTCGTGGACGCTCGCGGCACCTCGTTCGCCGAGCCCGACGACATCTGGATCGCCGACTGGAACGGGGCTCAGACGACGAGCGACGCGGCGGTGCCAGCCGGCGCGTGGAGTCCCCACCGGCGGCTTCACCAGTACCAGGGCGATCACCGCGCCACCTACGGCGGGGTCACCCTCAGCATCGACAGCAACTACCTCGACGGCTCCACCGCCGGCGCCGGCTACACCGCCCTGTTCCCCGACGGCACCTTCGTGCAGGTCGCCGGCCAGCCCGAGGTCTACCGGATCGCCGGCGGCGCGCCGCTCCTGGTCACCGACTGGAGCACCGTCGGCGGCCCCCAGCCCGTGACCTCGATCACCGAGGCCCAGCTGTACACGCTGCCGCCCGTGCCCGTGGACGGGACCTTCCTCGGCACGGAGGCCGGCGCCTTCTACCGCGTAGCCGGCGGTGCGGCGCTGCCGGTGAGCGATTGGAGCATCTACGGCGGGGTGCAGCCCTACGTGACGATCGATCCCTACGACGTGCAGAACCCGGCGGACCCCGCATCGCATCTGTACGCGCACCCGCTCGACGGGACCGTCGTCCAAGGCCTTCCATCCGGGACGTACTGGTCCTTCAGCCGCGGCCGCCGCGTGCCCGTGGCGCCGCGATCGAGCGCCGTCGCCGTAAGCGACGCCAGCCTGGCCGTCTACCCGATCGTCAACTGCGTCGTGCCTCGCTTGCGCCACAAGACGCTGGCCCAGGCCAAGCTCGCCCTCCAGAACGCGCACTGCACGCTGGGCAAGGTCCTGCGGCCGCGGCGCGTACGGCGCGGCCACGTCCTTCTCGTCGTCGCCCAGAGCCCCCATGCGGGGCGCAAGCACGTCGCGGGGTGGAAGGTGCGGGTGCGGCTGCGGTAGGGGAGGGGTGGGGCGAGCCGCCGCCGGGCCGGGGCCGCGGCCGCCGGGGCCGCGGCCGCCGGAGATCGCTGTGCCATGGACACGGTGATCTCCCATCCGGCGCCCATTTCGAGATTTCTGTGCCATGGAGACAGAAATCTCGAAACTCCAGCCCTCACGCCACCCGAAAGCGCGCCCGGCAGGATTTGAACCTGCGACTTCCGCCTCCGGAGGGCGGCGCTCTATCCACTGAGCTACGGGCGCGGGGTCCCCTCCCGGCGAGCCGCGACGCCCTGCAAACGAGCCGCAACGCTGGGCCGGGAACATCTGGAGCTTAGTGCAGATCGCCATCCTCTCGGACACCCACATGCCCCGCGGAGAGCGGCGGCTTCCGCCCCCCTGCCTCGACCTGCTCCAGCAGGCCGACCTCATCATCCATGCCGGCGATCTGATGCGCCTCTCGGTCCTGCGCGAGCTCGAACGACACGGCCCGGTCATCGCGGTTCACGGCAACGTCGACGATGCCGAGGTGCGCGCCGCGCTCCCCGCGACTCGCGACCTGGAGATAGAGGACACCCGCCTGGCCGTCGTTCACGACGCTGGTCCCAGACAAGGCCGCGTTGCCCGCCTCCGCGACCGCTTCCCGAACGCCGACGCCGTGATCTTCGGCCACTCACACCTGCCCCTGCACGAGCGCGATGCCGACGGCTTTCAGATCTTCAATCCCGGTAGCCCCACCGAGCGCCGCCGCGCGCCCCACAAGACGATGGGCATCGCCCGGGTGCAAGGCGGCAAGATCGCCTTCGAGCTGGTCGTCCTCGACTGACAGACTGAGCGCCCGTGGACCTCTCGATCTTCTTTGCGGGTACCGCCGGCTCGGTGCCGACCGCCCGGCGCGGCATGCCGGCGATCCTCGTCCGCCGCGGCGGCGAGCGGATCCTCTTCGACTGCGGCGAGGGCACCCAGCGCCAGCTCGTGGGCTCGGTGGGGCTGGCCGACCTGGGCGCGATCTTCCTCACCCATTTCCACACCGACCACTGGCTCGGGCTCCCGGGCCTGCTCAAGACGTTCGACCTGAGGGGACGCGAGCAGCCCCTGGCCATCCACGGGCCGCCCGGACTGCGCGAGCTGCTGGTGTTCGCCCTGCGCGCCTTCGGCCGAGTGCGATTCGAGCTCCAGCTCGTCGAGCTGGAGCCGAGCCAAGTGCTCGAGTACGACGGCTACAAGATCGTCCCGGTTCAGGTCGCTCACCGCGGGCCCGCCTACGGCTACGTCCTGTTCGAGGACGAGCGTCCGGGGACCTTCGACCCCGACGCCGCGGAGCGGCTCGGGCTGACGCCGGGCCCGGAGTTCGGCCGGCTGCAGCGCGGGGAGACGGTCAAGGGTGTCGTGCCCGAGCAGGTCCTCGGGCCGCCGCGGCCGGGCCGGAAGATCGTCATCTCAGGCGACACGATGCCCTGCGAGGCGCTCAGGATCGCGGCCCACGGCGCCGACGTGCTCGTGCACGAGGCGACGTTTGCCCGCGAGGAGAGCGAGCGCGCCGCGGAGACCGGCCACTCGACGGCCGCGCAGGCGGCCGAGCTGGCCCGCGAGGCCGAGGTCACGATGCTGGCCCTGACCCACTTCTCCACCCGCTATCCGGTGGGTGTCCTGCGCGACGAGGCGCGGGCGATCTTCGAGGCCGCCGTCATGCCCCGCGACTTCGACACGATCGAGATCCCGTTCTCGGAGCGCGGCGCACCCCGGCTTCTCAAGTGGAGCGAGCTCGACGCGCCGGAGCCGGAGCCGTGCCCGAGAGCCCCAGTGTCGCGGCGCCATGAGCGTCGGCGCGCTCGACCTGGTCCATACCGAGAGTCTCACGCTCGAGCGCCTTCACCCCGATCACGCACCGGAGCTGATGACGCTCCTGCACGACCCGCGCGTGTCGCGCTGGATCTCGCCCGACGGTCAGCCGCCGAGCGAGCGCCAGGTGATCGATGGCCTCGCGGCCAAGCTCCGCCACTGGGAGCGCTTCGGCTTCGGCCTGTGGCTGCTGCGCGACCGCGACAGCGGTGAGATGGTCGGACGGGGCGGGTTGCAGCACACCTACGTCCCCGGGCTGAATGCGATCGAGGTCGCGTGGGCGATCGTGCCCGCCCGATGGAACCAGGGACTGGCGACCGAGCTTGCGGCTGCTTCGGTCCAGACGGCCTTCGAGATGCTCGGCCTGCGCGAGCTGGTCGCGCTGACGCTCGCCGAGAACATCGCCTCCCGGCGGGTGATGGAGAAGTCGGGCTTCCGGTTCGAGCGCGACATCGATCACGTGGGATTGCCGCACGCGCTGTACCGCCAGCCCGCTCCGGCCTGATCCGGGCCAAGACCCGGCCTGACCCGCCGCCCCCGCTGCTACGCTGCGCAAGTCGGCCCCTTTAACCCGGTCCCGCGAGGCCAGGAAGGAGCACGTTGCCAGCCCCTACGGTCGTTCTCGACCGCGATGACATGCGCCGCACGCTCGTGCGGATCGCCCACGAGATCGTCGAGAAGAACCCAGACGGCAACGTCGCACTCGTGGGCATCCAGCGCCGGGGCGCGCATCTTGCGCAGCGCCTCCACACGCTGACCGGCGAGCTGCTGGCCCCGGAGGTCCCGCTCGGCTCCGTCGACATCTCGTTCTACCGCGACGATCTGGCCATCCGCCCCAGCGCGCCGATCGTGCACGCGACGCACCTCGACTTCCCGGTCGAGAACAAGACGATCGTGATCGTCGACGACGTCCTCTACACGGGCCGCACCGTCCGGGCGGCCATCGACGAGATCTTCGACTACGGCCGGCCCGCCCGCGTCCAGCTGGCGACGCTGGTCGACCGCGGCCACCGCGAGCTCCCGATCCGGCCCGACTACGTGGGCAAGAACATCCCGACCTCGCAGGAGCAGCGGGTCAACGTCCGGGTGCAGGAGATCGACGGCTACGACGAGGTGACGATCGGCCCGGCCGACGAGCCGAGGGTGAAGGCAGCATGAAAGGACGGCTGGGCAAGCACCTGATCTCGATCGACGACCTCGACCGCGCCGCGATCGAGCGCATCCTCGACCGCGCCGAGTCCTTCGCGGAGGTGTCGGGACGGGAGATCAAGAAGGTCCCCGCGCTGCGGGGCCGCACGATCGTCAACCTCTTCTACGAGGCCAGCACGCGCACGAGCTCGAGCTTCGAGCTCGCGGCCAAGCGGCTGAGCGCCGACGTCGTGAGCGTTCGCTCCGCCGGCTCGAGCGTTGACAAGGGCGAGTCGCTCAAGGACACCGTGCAGACGCTCTCGGCTTACGACCCGGCCGCGATCGTGATTCGCTCGCCCTACGCCGGCGCGGCGCAGCTCGTGGCCGGATGGACCCCCGCGAGCGTCATCAACGCCGGCGACGGCAAGCACGAGCACCCGACCCAGGCGCTGCTCGACGTCTTCACGCTGCGCCGCCGGCTCGGATCGCTCGACGGGGCCCGGATCTGGATCGTCGGCGACGTACTGCACTCCCGGGTCGCGCGCTCGGACATCCTCGCCTTCACGCGCATGGGCGCGCGCGTGACCGTGTGCGGGCCGCCGACGCTGATCCCGCGCGCGATCGAGGCGCTGGGCTGCGAGTCCTCGCCCACGCTCGACGGCCTGCAGGACGCGGACGTGGTCTATGTCCTGCGCATGCAGAACGAGCGCATGCGCGAGTCCTACCTGCCTTCGCTGCGCGAGTACACCACCCGCTACCAGGTCAACCCGTCGCGCTTGCGAGAGGGCCAGCTGCTCATGCATCCCGGTCCGGTGAACCGGGGCATCGAGCTCTCAGGCGAGGCGATCGACTCGCCGCAGGCGCTGATCGGCGACCAGGTCAAGGCCGGGGTGGCGGTGCGGATGGCCGTCCTCTACGAGCTGCTGGTGGGTACACCGGTGCTGGCGGCGGTGGCGTGATGAGCGAGCTCGAGCGCCTCTTTCACCGTCCCGCGGCCGCGGCCGAGATCCTGCTCGCCGGGGCGCACGTCCTCGACCCGCGCGCCGGCCTCGACGGCCCCCACGACGTTCTCGTCCGCGACGGCCACATCGCCGAGGTGGGGGAGGCGGGCAGCCTGCCCGCGCCGCCCGACGGCGAGCGGCTCGAGGCCGAGGGCAAGCACCTGTTCCCGGCCTTCGTGGATCCCCACGTCCATCTGCGCACCCCGGGCCAGGAGTACAAGGAGGATCTCGAGACCGGCACCGCCGCCGCCGCGGCTGGCGGGTTCTGCGCCGTGGTCGCGATGCCGAACACCGACCCCGTGCTCGACGACGCCGCGATCCTCGGCTCGCTGACGCAGGCCGCGAGCCTCCAGGCGCGGATCCCGGTCGGCTTCCTGGCCTCGATCACCCGCGGCCTGCAGGGACAGGAGCTGACCGAGATGGCCGAGCTGCGCGATCGCGGCGCCCTCGGCTTCACCGACGACGGCAAGCCGGTCGTCTCCGCGGGGATGCTCCGCCGCGCGCTCCAGTATCAGCGACTGTGCGGCGGCGTGATCGCGCTGCACGAGGAGGACCCTGCGCTCTCGGCTGACGGCGTGATGCACGAGGGCCCCGTCTCGGCCCGGCTGGGGATGACCGGGATCCCCTCGGTCTCGGAGTCGACGATGGTCGCCCGCGACGGCGCGCTTGCCGCCTACGAGGGCGCCCGGGTTCACTTCCAGCACCTCTCCTGCCGCGAATCCATCCGGGCCCTGGAAACCGCGAGAGAGGCCGGGGCTGCCGTGAGCGCCGAGGTCACCCCGCACCACCTGACGCTCACCGACGACGTCGTCCGCACGCTCGACAGCCGCTTCAAGATGAACCCGCCGCTGCGCTCCGGCACCGATCGCAAGGCGCTGGTGACGGCGCTGGCCGCCGGAACCATCGACTGCATCGCCACCGACCACGCCCCCCACGCCAGCCACGAGAAGGAGGTCCCCTTCGAGCAGGCGCCGATGGGAACGATCGGGCTCGAGACCGCCTTCGCCGCGATCTACACCGAGCTCGTCCTCGCCGGCGAGCTCGGGCTCGACGTCCTCATCGAGCGCCTCACGGCCGGCGGATCGCTGTACGGCCTCCTGACACCGCAGATCGCCCCCGGGCAGCCGGCCAACCTCTGCCTGGTCGACCTCGGGGCCGTCTACGACGTCGGCGCCCACGGCTACGCGAGCCGCTCGAGCAACTGCTGCTTCCACGGCCGCGCCGTGCACGGCCGGGTGCTGATGACGCTGGCCGCGGGGGCGATCGCCTTCCGCGAGCGCATGCTCTCCTCCACCGGCGCGCTGAGCATCCGATGAGCGAAGCGACGGCCTACGTCCTGCTCGAGGACGGCACCCGCTTCGACGGCCTCGCCTGCGGCGCCGATGCCGAGGCCGTGGGGGAGATCGTGTTCACGACCTCGATGGCCGGCTATCAGGAGGCGATGAGCGACCCCAGCTACGCCGGCCAGCTGATCGCCTTCACCTATCCGATGATCGGCAACTACGGCGTCTCCGAGGAGGCGATGGAGTCAGACCGGGTGCACGCGCGGGCGGCGATCATGCGCGAGGGGGTCGACCGCGAGGACGCGCCCGGCGCCGAGCAGGGCTGGCTGTCGTGGCTGCGCGACTGCGGGATTCCGGCCATCTCGGACCTCGACACCCGCGCGCTCGTTCGCCACCTGCGCGACCGCGGAGCAATGCGCGGTGGGCTGTTCACCGCCGCCACACCCGAGGAGCGTGCCCACGAGCTCATAGACGCCGAGCCGTCGATGAGCGGCCGCGACCTGGCGTGCGAAGTCACGCCCCGCGAGACGGTCGTCCTCGGTGACGGCGGCGGCCCGCGGATCGCCATGCTCGACACGGGCGTGAAGCTCTCGATCGTTCGCAACCTGCGCGAGCGCGGCGCAACCGTGCAGCTTCACCCGTGCACGGCGAGCAGCGAGCAGATCCTCGATGCCGATCCCGATGCGGTGTTCCTGGCCAACGGCCCGGGCGACCCGGCGGCGCTCGGCTACGTCGTGCAGACCGTGCGGGCGCTCGTCGGCCGCAAGCCGGTGTACGGGATCTGCCTGGGGCATCAGCTCCTGTGCCGCGCGGTCGGCCTCGAGACCTACAAGCTGCCCTTCGGGCACCACGGCGCCAACCATCCGGTCAAGGACCTGACGACCGGGCGCACGGAGATAACGAGCCAGAACCACGGCTTCGCCGTGCTCGGGCCGAACGGCGCCAAGACGATCGACGACGACGAGCCGGTGCGCTGGGAGACCGATTTCGGCGCCGCCGAGCTCACCCACATCAACCTCTACGACCGCACCGTGGAGGGGCTCGAGCTGAAAGACGTCACCGGCGCGACCGTGCAGTACCACCCGGAGGCCGGCCCGGGTCCCCACGACGCGCTGTACCTGTTCGACCGGTTCCTCGACGAGATCGCCCAGGCGGCATAGCCAGACCGTGCCCCGCCGCGAGGACATCCACAAGATCCTGCTGATCGGCTCGGGCCCGATCATCATCGGCCAGGCTGCGGAGTTCGACTACTCGGGCACGCAGGCCTGCAAGGTGCTTATGGAGGAGGGCTACGAGGTCGTCCTGGTCAACTCGAATCCGGCCACGATCATGACCGACCCCGAGCTGGCCACCCGGACCTACGTCGAGCCCCTGCTCCCCGGCCCCGTCGAGCAGGTGATCGAGCGCGAGAAGCCCGACGCGCTGCTGCCCACCCTCGGCGGCCAGACGGCGCTGAACCTGTCGAAGGCGCTGTATGAGAGCGGCGTCCTGGCCGAGCACGGGGTCGAGCTGATCGGCGCCGACTACGAGGCCATCGACCGCGCCGAGGACCGCGAGCGCTTCCGCGAGACGATGACCGAGGCCGGGCTGCGAGTTCCGAGCAGCGCCATCGCCCACACGGTGGAGGACGCACTGACGGCCTTGCCGAGCATCGGGCTGCCGTTCATCGTGCGCCCGGCCTTCACGCTGGGCGGCACGGGCGGCGGCGTCGTGCACACCGAGGGCGACATCGAGCGCGTCGTCGGCCGGGGGCTGCAGGCCTCGCCGATCGGGCAGGTGCTCCTCGAGGAGTCGGTCCTGGGGTGGGGCGAGTTCGAGCTCGAGGTGATGCGCGACGCCTCGGACAACGTCGTGATCGTGTGCTCGATCGAGAACCTCGACCCCATGGGCGTGCACACCGGGGACAGCGTGTGCGTGGCCCCGCAGCAGACGCTGACCGACAAGCTCTACCAGCAGCTGCGCGACCAGGCGATCAAGGTGATCCGGGCCGTGGGCGTCGAGACCGGCGGCTCCAACGTGCAGTTCGCCGTCAACGCCCAGACCGAGGAGATCGTGATCATCGAGATGAACCCCCGGGTGTCGCGTTCGAGCGCGCTGGCCAGCAAGGCCACGGGGTTCCCGATCGCCAAGATCGCCGCCCGGCTCGCGGTCGGCTACACCCTGCAGGAGATCCCCAACGACATCACCCGCGCCACGCCGGCGAGCTTCGAGCCCGCGATCGACTACTGCGTCGTGAAGTGGCCGCGCTTCGCGTTCGAGAAGTTCCCCGGGGCTGAGGCGGGGCTGACCACGCACATGAAGTCGGTGGGGGAGGCGATGTCGATCGGCCGCACGTTCCGCCAGGCCTTCGCCAAGGCCATGCGCTCGCGCGAGCTCGACGTCCCGGCGCGCTCGCCGCAGAGCACCGAGGAGCTGCTCTCGCTCGCCCAGCAGGCCGGAGCCGAGCGCTTCGATCACGTGATGGAGGCGCTGCGTCGCGGGGTCGACGTCGAGGAGCTCCACGGTCTCACGAGCATCAATCGCTGGTTCCTGAGCGAGATGGCGGCGCTCGTGGCCGACCCCGAGGCGCCGTTTGCCGGCGAGCGGACGTTCAAGTCGGTGGACACCTGCGCGGCCGAGTTCCCGGCTCGTACGCCCTACTACTACTCGGGCTGGGAGCGGGCGCGGGAGGGCCGGGTCGAGCACGAGGTGCAGCGGGGCGAGCAGGCGAGCGTGGTGATCCTCGGGTCGGGCCCGAACCGGATCGGGCAGGGCATCGAGTTCGACTACTGCTGCGTGCACGCCGCCCAGACGGTGCGCGAATCGGGGCGCGACGCGGTCATGGTCAACTGCAACCCCGAGACCGTCTCCACCGACTACGACACCTCGGACCGCCTGTACTTCGAGCCGCTGACGCTCGAGGACGTGCTCGGGGTCTGCGAGGTCGAAGCGCCCGAGGGCGTGGTGGTGCAGTTCGGCGGCCAGACGCCGCTCAAGCTCGCCGCGGGCCTGCAGGCGGCGGGCGTGCCGATCCTGGGCACGAGCATCGAGGCGATCGACCTGGCCGAGGACCGTGCCCGCTTCGGCGCCCTGCTCCAGCGCCTCGGCTACCGTGCGCCCGCGTACGCCACGGCCGGATCGCCGGAGGAGGCGCTCGACAAAGCGCCCGGCGTCGGCTTCCCGCTCCTCGTGCGCCCCAGCTACGTGCTCGGCGGGCGGGCGATGGAGATCGTCTACAGCGTGGCCGGCCTACGCGACTACCTCGACCGGGTGGCCGCCGAGCCGGGACGCACGATCTACCTCGATCGCTTCCTCGAAGACTCGATCGAGGTCGACGTCGACGCGCTCTGCGACGGCGAGGACGTGTGGGTGGCGGGCATCATGCAGCACGTGGAGGAGGCGGGGATCCACTCCGGCGACTCCGCATGCGCGCTGCCCCCGCACACGATCGGCGGCGAGATGCTCGAGCAGATTCGCGAGCAGACGGCAGGCATCGCCCGGGGCCTCGGCGTCATCGGCCTGCTCAACGTCCAGTTCGCGATCCACGGCGAGGAAGGCCTGCACGTGATCGAGGCCAACCCGCGCGCCTCGCGCACGGTGCCGTTCGTCTCCAAGGCGATCGGGCTGCCGGTGGCCAAGCTCGCATGCCGCGTCCTGCTCGGCGAGCGGATCGCCGACCTCGACCTGCCGGCCGACACCGCCAACGGCCACGTCTGCGTCAAGGAGGCCGTGCTGCCGTTCGATCGCTTCGCCGGCAGCGACTCGCTGCTCGGGCCCGAAATGCGCTCGACCGGCGAGGTGATGGGGATCGCGCGCGACTTCCCGACCGCGTTCGCCAAGGCGCAGGCGGCCGCCGGGGCCCAGCTGCCGGGGTCGGGCACCGCGTTCATCACGGTGGCCGACGGCGACAAGGCCGCCGCCACCGGGGTGGCAACCGTGCTCCACGACCTCGGCTTCAGCATCGTCGCCACGCGCGGGACGGCACGGGCCATCCGCAAGATGGGCATCCCGGCCGAGGAGATCAACAAGATCGGGGAGGGCTCGCCGCACGTCGTCGACTGGATCGAGCGCGGCGAGGTCGACCTCGTCATCAACACGCCCGTGGGCACGGGCGCACGGACCGATGGCTACGAGATCCGCAGCGCCGCGGTGGCGCGCGGGATCCCGTGCATCACCACGATGGCGGGCGGGATGGCCGCTGCGCGGGCGATCGCCGCCGGGCGCCGCGGCGCTGCTCCGGTCATCGCCCTGCAGGAGATCCACGCGGGTCGGCACACCGGCGTGCCGTGAGTCCGGCGCATGCTCCCCGCAAACCGCGGGTTTTTGGAGCGACTAGTGGCGTATCGCACGAAAACCCCCTGCAAACGACGGGTATTGTCGCAACTATGCTCGACAATGCTCGACCTCAAGCTGAGCCTTAATCGAATTCGGCCAATTGACCTTGATCGGGCAGCACCAAGATGTATAGTCGCCGCCCATGCCGCCGGTCTCTGAATCGCCCCCGAAGCCTGTCGCTGCGCCGGAAAGATCGCTTGTTCAGCGGATGGAGGCCCTGCAGCGCGCCAACGACATCCGCAGTCGTCGTGCCCAGCTCAAGCGTGATTTGAAAGCAGGGCGCCAGCCGATCCACGAGCTGCTGCTCCAGCCGCCCGATTATCTCGAGACAGCCAAGGTCTTCGACCTCCTGCTCGCGGTGCCGAAGTACGGGCGCGTGAAGGTCAACAGGATTCTCACGCAGTGCCGGATCTCGCCCAGCAAGACGATCGGCGGGCTCTCCGAACGTCAACGCGGGGAGCTGGTCGCGTTCATGCGCCGCCGCTAGCGCGGCCGCGGACTGTCGTCGCCCGCTGAAGCGACGGCCCTGGACCACGTGGCCGCCAAGAGCAAGGTGTTCGTGATCACGGGGCCCTCCGGCGTCGGCAAGGGCACGCTGATCCGTGGGCTGCTCGAGCGCGTCCCGGCGCTCGAGCTCTCGGTCTCGGCCACGACCCGCGAGCCCCGAGCGGGGGAGAGCGGGGGCCGGGACTACCACTTCCTGGACGCGGCGGAATTCGACTCGCGCGCCCGCGCGGGTGACTTTCTCGAGCACGCGACCTATTCCGGCAACCGCTACGGGACGTTGCGCTCGGAGCTCCAGAAGCGACTGGCCGGCGGCGTCCCGGTCGTGCTCGAGATCGAGGTCCAGGGGGCCAGACAGGTGCGCGCGGCGATGCCGGAAGCGGTCGCGGTGTTCATCGCGCCGCCCTCAATCGATGCGCTGCGCGCGCGCCTCGTCGGGCGGGGCACCGACAGCCCCGAGCAGGTCGACGAGCGCCTGCGCACGGCCGAGCGCGAGCTCGCGGCCCAGCCCGAGTTCGGCCACGTCGTCGTCAACGACCGCCTCGAGCAGGCGACCGACGAGCTGGTGGCGATCGTGCAGCGAGCCCTACCGGAGAGTCCGGCGCAGACGGGCCGCTAACCTTGGTGGCCCCGAGGAAACGGACTGACCCGAGATGATCTCACCCCGCATCGACAAGCTGCTCGAGCACGTGGACTCCGACTATGCGAGCGTGATCGTCGCCGCCAAGCGCGCGCGTCAGATCAACTCCTACTACCACAACCTCGGCGAGGGGACGTTTGACGAGTTCCCGCCGCCGATGGTCGAGACCCGCTCCAAGAACTACCTGACGATCGCCTTGGAGGAGGTCGCTCAGGGCAAGCTGAAGTACCACTACCGGTAGGCCCGCCGGCGAGGGCGTAACCCGTGGCCCGAATACTCCTCGGAGTGAGCGGCGGGATCGCGGCCTACAAGGCGCTCGAAACCGCGCGGCTGCTGATCGGGGCCGGCCACGCCGTGCGCGTCATCCAAACGCCGGCGAGCGAGCACTTCGTCGGGCGCGCCTCGTTCGAGGCGATCACCGGCGCTCCGGTCCTGAGCGACGAGTTCGAGCCCGACTCTGCCCGCGGCGCCTATCCGGGCGAGCCCGTCCCGGAGCACGCGCCGATCAGCCACCTCGCGCTCGTGCAGCGGGCCGACGCCTATCTGATCGCACCGGCCAGCGCGAACACCCTGGCCAAGCTCGCGCACGGACACGCCGACAACCTGCTGAGCACCTGTGCGCTGGCCGCCGACTGTCCGGTCGCCGTCGCGCCGGCCATGAACGACCGCATGTATCGCCATCCGGCCACGCGGGCCAACGTCGAGCAGCTGGCCGCCCGCGGGGTGCGGATCGTGCCGCCCGGCGAGGGCGCCCTGGCCTCCCGCGGCGAGCACGGAATCGGCCGCATGGCCGAGCCGCGCCAGCTCCTGGAGGCGGTCGAGGCGCTGCTCGTCCCGCAGACCCTGACCGGTGTGCGCGTGCTCGTCACCGCGGGCGGCACCCGCGAGCCGCTCGATTCCGTGCGCTACATCGGCAACCGCTCCTCAGGCGCCATGGGACTGGCCTTGGCCGTCGAGGCGGCGCGCCGCGGCGCGCACGTGCGGCTGATCGCCGCGAACATGAACGCGAGCGAGCGACCAGGGCTCAGCGTCGCCGCCGTCGCGACCGCGGCCGAGCTGGGTGAGGCCTGCGCCGAGCACTTCGACGACTGCGATGTCCTGCTCATGGCCGCGGCGGTGGCCGACTTCCGCCCCGCGCGTCCGGCGCAGACGAAGATCAAGAAGGACCAGGGCCCGCCCACGATCGAGCTCGAGGCGACCGAGGACGTCCTCACCGGCCTGGCCGCGCGCCGGCGCCCGGGTCAGGTGCTCGTCGGCTTTGCGGCCGAGCACGGCGAGGATGCGGTGCGCTACGGCCGCGGCAAGCTCGAGCGCAAGCGACTGGACGCGGTCGTCGTCAACGACATCTCGAAGCCGGAGATCGGGTTCGACGCCGCCGAGAACGAAGTCACGATCGTGGCCGCGGACGGCGGCGAGCGTCACGTGGAGCGCACGAGCAAGGCGGAGGTCGCTCGCTGTGTCCTCGACGAGGTGCAGCGGCTGCGGAGCGCCAGGGAGGACACGGATGGAGCGCGCCGAGCGGACGTCCGCCGCGCAGCGGGCGTCTGAGAGCTCCGTCGCGATAGCGCGGCGGATCGCGGAGAACATCACGCGCGCGATCCAGGTGCGCCACGAGACTCTTGAGCACCTGCTGGTGGCGCTCCTGGCCGAGGGCCACATCCTGGTCGAGGACTATCCCGGCGTGGGCAAGACCGCGCTGGCGCGCGCGCTGGCCCGCTCGATCGACTGCCAGTTCGCCAGGATCCAGTGCACCTCGGATCTACTGCCGGCCGACGTCGTGGGCGTCAATGTCTACGACCAGCGCGAGCAGCGCTTCGAGTTCCGCCCCGGGCCGGTGTTCGCCAACGTCGTGCTCGTGGACGAGATCAACCGCGCCTCGCCCAAGACGCAATCCGGGTTGCTCGAGTGCATGCAGGAGCGCCGAGTCACGGTCGACGTCCACAGTCACGAGCTGGCGCGGCCGTTCCTGGTCCTGGCCACGCAGAACCCGATCGAGTACGAGGGCACGTACCCGCTCCCTGAAGCGCAGGTCGATCGCTTCATGGTCCGCATCTCCCTGGGCTATCCGGACCGCCTGGCCGAGGCCGGGATGCTGGCCGATCACGAGGCGGGCGACCGTGTGCTCGAGCTGTCGCCGGTGGCGGGCGCCGCCGATGTCCTCGCCGCTCAGGACGCCGCCACCCTGATCCATGCCTCCGACGCGCTGCGCGACTACGTGGTCAGATTGTTGTGGCGCACGCGAGAGGATCCCCGAGTCGAGCTGGGGGCGAGCCCGCGGGCCGGGCTCATGCTGCTGCGCGCGGCAAAGGCCCAGGCGATGATGCGCGGACGCGACCACGCCCTGCCCGACGACGTCCAGGCGCTGGCCGAGCCCGTGCTGGCGCACCGGCTTCTCCTCGCCCCCGAGCTTCCGCGCTCCGCGGCCGCCGAGGTGATCGCCGACGCCGTCGCCTCGGTGCGGGCGCGGTGAGGCCGCGGGGCTGAGAATGCGGCGGGCGCTGGGGATCGCGGCCGCCGGCGTCGTCCTGACGCTCCTGGCGCTGGCCTTCGACGCCTCGCCGCTGTTCGTCCCCGGCATCGCCTTCGTGGTCCTGGCAGTTGCCGCCCCGGCCTGGGTGTGGAGCTCGGCGCGCCCGGTCCAGATCCGGCGGGAGCTGCAGGCCGACCGGGTGATCGAGCAGGAGCCCGTGGAAGTCACGATCGAGGTGCGGCGGGGCCTGCTCAGCCTTCCCGTCGCCGAGCTCCGCGACCCGCTGCTGGATGCTCCCGTGCCGCTCTCGCAAGCGCTGTCCCTGCTCGAAGGCGGACGCTCGGCGCGGGTGCGGATCGTGACCCGGTTTGCCCGCCGCGGGTTGCACCGCCTGCCCGAGCCGCGTCTGTCGATCCGCGATCCGCTCGGCTTGTCCAGTGTCACCAAGGCCGGCGCGGCACCGCACCAGGAGCTGCTCGTGCTCCCGCTGACCCGGCGCGTCAATTGGACCCGGCGGTCCGCCGGCCGAGCGGTGCGCGCCGAGGGGCGCTCGCCGGCGGAGCCGACGGCGGCGACCGAGGTCGACGGCCTGCGCCCCTACCAGCCCGGCACACCGGCCTCGCGCATTCACTGGCCGGCTTTGGCGCGGGGCGCCGGCCTGCTCGAGCGGCGCCTGCAACCCGACGGCGAGGCGCGACCGTTGGTCGTGCTCGACGCCCGCGCTCCGGCCTCGCCGGAGCACCTCGACGCCGCCGTACGCGCTGCCGCGTCGTTGACCTTGGAGCTGGCACGGGCCGGCGGCTGCCGGATCCTCCTGCCGGGCGACCGGCGAACGCTGGCCGTCGAGCGCGACCTGATCAGCTGGCCGGCGGTGCACGCCCGGCTGGCGCTCGTGCAGGGGGCACCCGGCACGCGGCCTCCGCTGCTCGACGCCGCGGCGCGGACCGGCGCGGTGATCTTCGTCGCCGCCCGCGGCATCGACCGCATGCCCGCCGTGCTCTCCCATCCCGGCCGCGAGCCCGTCCTCGCGGTGCTGCCGGCGGGGCTCGGGGCGCCGGCGCACGGCGTGCCGTGCCTCGAGGTGGCCGGGTGCCGCGGCTACCTCCTGCGCCATCACACCCGCATCATCGAGGCGCTGGCCTCATGAGCACCGGCAGCGTGCGCATCAGCTCCGACGTCGCCGTGCTCGCACCCGGCAGCCGCGCCCAGCCACGCCCCCACGCGGTCGCGGCGCAGGAGCGCCCGGGCATGCGGCTGGCCGCCTTCGCTGCGCTGGCACTCTACGGGACGCTCCGCTGGGGAACGCTGATCAGCCCAGCACCCAGCTCACGGCTCCTGGGCCTGGTCGCCATCGCCGTCGCGCTCGTGTGGCTGGGACCGCGGCTGAGCGCACGCAGCCGGATCGCCTTCGCGGCGCTCGGGGTCGGCGCGGCGCTCCTCGTCGTGCTCCTGTGCGGACTGCCGCCGGCGTGGCTGCGCCACCTGCGGCTGGCCGCCGGCGCGCAGGCACTGGGGCAGGGGGTCTCGGCCCTGCCGCGCATCCTGGTTCCCTACCTCGGCCTCGACCCGTGGGTCCGCCTGGTGATCCTGCTGGCCGCCGGCATCCTGCTGCTCGACTCCGCGCTGATGCTGGTCGCCTCGTGGAACCGGCTGACCCAGCCCCGGCGCTTTGTGGTCGCGGTGCCGCTGATCGCGCTCGCCGTGGTGCCGGCCACGCTCGTTCGCCCGCAGCTCCCCTACCTGCAGGGCGCGCTGCTGTTCGGGCTAGTGGCCACATTCCTCTGGGTGGACACCGTGCCGCGGCCCAGCGCGCTCGCCGCCGTGGGTCTCGGCACCGCCGCGGCGATCGCCGGGATGATCCTGGCGCCCGGCATCGAGCGCCACACGCCGTGGCTGAACTACGAGGCCCTGGCGGCCAAGCTCGCGCCGGCCCACCTGGAGAGCTTCGACTGGACCCAGGGCTACGGCCCGCTGCGCTGGCCCCGCCGCGGGCGCGATGTGCTCGAGGTCCAGGCCGCCCGTCCCGACTACTGGAAGTCCGAGAACCTCGACGCCTTCGACGGCCGGGGCTGGGTCCTCGGCAGCACCGACTCTCCCGCCCAGCAGCAGGGCATCGATCCCAGTGCTGTCGCCCGCTGGTCTGAGCAGCTCCAGGTGACGATCCGGGCCATGAAGACCAACGTGGTGATCGCGGCCGGTTCCTCGGCGCCACCGCTCCATGTGCCCGGAGCCGCCGCACCCAACCAGAGCCCGGGGACGTGGGTGAGCAGCACCGAGCTCGGGCCAGGCGACAGCTACGAGGTCACGGCCTACGACCCCCGCCCCAGCGCCGCGGAGCTGAGCCGTGCGGGCACCGCCTATCCGCTAGGTGTCCTGGAGGGCTATCTCTCCCTCACCGTTCCCGAGCGCGCCTATGGCCTGACGGGCACGCAGCCGGTGACCTTCGCGCCGTTTCACGGGGGCGGCGGCGCGGCCGCGCCCGCCCTCGCCCGCTCTCCGTACGCGCGCGCGTACGCGTTGGCCCAGCGCCTGGCGAACGCCGCGCCCACCCCGTACGCGTTCGCCACTCGGGTGCAGCGCTTCCTCGGCCACGGCTTCGTCTACGACGAGACGCCTCCCGTGAGCCGCTATCCGCTCGCCACCTTTCTGTTCTCGAGCCACCGCGGGTACTGCCAGCAGTTCGCCGGCGCGATGGCGCTGCTGCTGCGCATGGGTGGCGTGCCCGCGCGCGTGGCCACGGGATTCACGCCGGGCACCCTCGACACCGGCACGCATCGATGGGTGGTGAGCGACCTGGACGCCCACGCGTGGGTCGAGGCGTGGTTTCCGCACTACGGCTGGGTGCGCTTCGATCCGACGCCGGCCGCGGCCCCGGCTCGCGGAGGCAAGACCCCGCTGCCGACGGGAGGGCGCGCCGTGGGAGGCGCCTCCTCATCGGCCCCCGCCCCACGGCGCATCACGGACGCCCGCGGCTCGGCCCCCGGATCGCCGGCCGCTCGTCACGGCGGCGGCGCCGTCCCCCTGCTGGGCTTCCTGCTCGTCGTGCTCGCTCTGGCGCCGCTCGCCGTTCTGCGCTTTCACCCGCCGGCGATCGAGCAGCAGCTCGACGAGCTCGAGCGAGCCTTCCGGCGCGCGGGCCGGCCGCTCGGGCCGGGCACGACCCTGGCCGGCCTCGAGCACCTTCTGCGCGCGGACGCCGGAGCCCAGGACTACGTGCGCACCCTGCGCCTGCATCGCTACGCGGGCGCGGCTATGAGCGCGCCGCCGAGCGGCCGCCGAGCGCTTCGCGCCTGGCTGCGCCGGGGGCTCGGGGCGCGCGGCGCAGCGCGGTCGCTGTGGGCGCTGCCGCCGCGCGTGCACGTGAGGTTCACCGCTTCGCGGGGCATACACTCCAGGTGATGGACGACGTCTACGAGCTCTTCAAGCGCGGCACCGAGCTGCTCGAGGCCGGGCACAACCACCAGGCCACGATCCCGCTCTCGCGCGCCCGCGACCTCGCGCCCGACAAGGCATCGATCCGCGAGGCCCTCGGCCGGGCGCTGTTCCACGCCCAGCGCTACGAGCTCGCGGCCAGGGAGTTCGAGGCCGTGGCCGAGCACGCGCCCACCAACGACTACGCGCTGTTCTGCCTCGGGCGCTCGCTGCAGATGCTCGGGCGCCACGCCGAGGCGCGCAAGCCGCTGGCCCTGGCCGCGTGCCTGCAGCCCGGACGGCGCGACTATCGCGAGTATCGCGACCGCGCTCGCGCCGCCGCCGCGCGCTCTTAAGCCGCGGGTGCATGCACCCGCGGCCGGACGGGCGCATGCGCCCGTCCGAGGGGGTCGGTGCATGCACCGACCCCTACACCCTGGTGCTACGCTGACAGGCACAGCTTGCGCGCCGGGCGCTTCCCGGTGTAGTACCGGAAGTGGGCGCTGGCCCGCTTTTTTTATGGAGGAGGAGAAGGTGAACTCACTGCACACAGAGATCGAGGAGCGGCTCGCGGTAGCCGAACCGGAGGTCGAGGTGCTGCTAGCCGAGGTCCTCTCGGGCGCGACCCTGCGTCTGTTCATCGACCATCCCGACGGCGTGACGCTGGCGCTGTGCGAGCGCGTCACGCGCCTGCTGGCGGATTACCGGGAGCGCTACGCGCTCGAGGTCTCCTCGCCCGGCCAGGACCGCCCGCTGACCAAGCCCCAGCACTTCACCCGCTTCCTTGGAAGGCACGCGCGCGTGCGGCTGCGCGAAGCCAGAGACGGGCACAAGAGCCTCACCGGCGAGCTGGTCGGGGCCTCCGAGCAGGAGGTGACGATCGCCGCCCAGGACGGGGTCGTCACGATCCCCTACGACCAGATCGCCCGCTCAAACCTAGTTCCCGGAGACTGAAGCCATGTCACGTGAGATCGTAGAAGCGGTACGAGGTCTCGCTGCTGAGAAGAACATCTCGCACGAGAAGCTCATGGAGGCGCTCGAGGACGCGCTGCTGTCCGCCTACAAGAAGACGCCGGGCTCGGCGCCGTACGCCAAGGTCGAGATGGACCGCGACTCGGGCGACTTCAAGGTCTGGGAGCTGAAGATTCCGCCGGAGCTCGAGGAGCAGCTGCTGGTCGAGGCGACCACCGATCAGCAGCCGACCGTCGACCCCGAGACGGGGGAGATGCGCGAACCGCCGGAACCCGAGATCGACCTCGAGAAGCTCAAGGAGTACGAGGACCAGATCGAGACCGAGGACGTCACGCCTCACGACTTTGGGCGGATTGCCGCGCAGACGGCCAAGCAGGTGATCCTGCAGCGGATCCGCGAGGCCGAGCGCGACATGATGTTCGAGGAGTACCGCGACCGCGTCGGGGAGCTCATCACCGGGATCGTCCAGCAGTCCGACTCGCGCTACACGCTGGTCCAGCTGCGCGAGCGCGTCGAGGCACTGCTGCCGAAGTCCGAGCAGGTCGACGGCGAGCGCTATGACCACTCGCAGCGGATCAAGGCCGTGATCAAGGACGTCTCGAACTCGACCAAGGGACCGTCGATCATCGTCAGCCGGCGCGACCCTGAGCTGATCAAGTCGCTGTTCGAGCTCGAGGTGCCGGAGATCGCCGACGGCCTGGTCGAGATCACCGGCGTGGCCCGCGAGCCCGGCTACCGCTCGAAGATCGCCGTGGTCTCCCACGTCGACGGCGTGGATCCGGTCGGCGCCTGCGTCGGGCCGCGTGGCTCGCGCGTGCGCATGGTCGTCTCCGAGCTGCGCGGCGAGAAGATCGACATCATCCCCTACAACGACGAGCCGGCCCGGTTCGTGGCCAAGGCTCTGTCACCCGCGCGCGTACGCGAGGTCCTGGTGGACGACGCGGGCAAGCAGGCCACGGTGATCGTCCCCGACGACCAGCTTTCGCTGGCCATCGGCCGCGAGGGTCAGAACGCGCGCCTGGCCGCGCGCCTCACCGGCTGGCGCATCGACATCCGCTCCGAGACCGAGTTCGCGGCCGAGGAGGCCGAGCACGGCTATGACGAGGAGGAGGCGCAGGGTCGCTGCGCCGCGATCCTCTCCAACGGCCGCCGCTGCCCGAACGCCGCGCTGCCCGGCTCGCGCTACTGCGGGATCGAGGCCCACCAGGCGCTGGCCGGCCAGGACACCGACCGGGTCGACGGCGCGGCGAGCGAGGAGCCGCCGGTCGCCGACGACGGCTCCCCCGCCGAGGAGGTGCCCGCCGAGGTGCCCACCGAGAACGTGAGCGTTGAGGCGCCGGCCCCGGCGGATGCAACCGACGGCGGCCAGGCGACCGAGAGCCCGGCGCCGTAGGCGCGACGTACACTGGGGGTCGATGAGCAAGCGCGTCCACGAGATCGCCAAGGAACGAGGGCTGGCCACCAAGGAAGTCCTCGAGCGCCTGCGCGCCGCGGGCGTCGAGGTCAAGGCCGCCTCCTCGAGCGTCGACGAGGCCGTCGCCCAGCGCGCGCTCGGAAACGGCGAATCCCCGGCTCAAGCGGCGCCCAAAGCAGCGGCGCCGGCTAAGAGCGCCCAGGCGCCGAAGGCACCCGCGGCGAAGCCGGCGCCACCCGCGGCGAGCGCCCCCGCGGCCCAGCAGCGTTCCGCCCCGCCGTCGGGCGACGGGACCTCGCCGGCGCCTGCCCCCGAACGCGGCAAGCGCGAGCGTCCCACGCGCGACTCCCTGCAGGGCGAGCGTGCGCCCGGCACCGCCGGCGGCCGCCGGCGCGTGGTCATCGACTCACAGGCTTCGCGGCGCGCCAGCGGCGGCCCGCCGCCCGCCAACCAGCCACCGCGCCGGCAGCGGCGCGGACGCCGCCGCCGCGGCGTCTATGACGAGGAAGCCGAGTCGCGTCCCGCCGCCTCGCGCATGGCGCTGGCCGAGCCGGACGCGATCCGCATCAACTCGGGCTCGACGGTCAAGGACGTGGCCGAGTACCTGCATGTGCCCGTCCCCGAGGTGATGAAGAAGCTGATGGCGCTGGGCGAGATGAAGACCCTCACCCAGACGCTCTCCGACGAGGCCGTGCAGGTCCTGGCCACCGAGCTGGGCAAGGACATCGAGGTCGTTCACTCCGAGGACGAGACGGTCGTCGAGCCCGTGTTCGACGATGCCGACGAGGACCTCGCCGAGCGCCCGCCGGTGGTGACGATCATGGGTCACGTCGACCACGGCAAGACCTCGCTGCTCGACGCCGTCCGCGAGACCGAGGTGGCCGCGGGCGAGGCGGGCGGCATCACGCAGCACATCGGCGCCTACCAGGTCCACCACGACGGCAAGACGATCACGTTCCTGGACACGCCCGGCCACGAGGCGTTCACGGCCATGCGCGCCCGCGGCGCCAAGGCCACCGACATCGCCGTCATCGTGGTCGCCGCCGACGACGGCCTGAAGCCGCAGACCCAGGAGGCGGTCGACCACGCCAAGGAGGCCGACGTCCCGATCCTCGTCGCGATCAACAAGATCGACAAGGAAGGCGCCGACCCCAACCGCGTGCGCGGGGAGATGGCGGGCATCGGGCTGCAACCGGTGGAGTGGGGTGGGGACACTGAGTTCGTCGACGTCTCGGCCAAGACCAAGGAGGGCCTCGACAACCTGCTCGAGACGATCCTCGTCATGTCCGAGGTCGAGGAGCTGCGCGCGAATCCGAGCGCGCCGGCTTCAGGCACCGTGATCGAGTCAAAGCTCGATCCCGGCCGTGGTCCGGTGGTGACGATCCTGATCGGGCGCGGCACGCTCGAGGTGGGGGATGCGCTCGTGGCCGGCGCCGACTGGGGCCGCGTGCGGGCCATGCACGACTTCCTGGGCAACCGTGTGGGCCAGGCGCTTCCGGGCGAGCCGGTCGAGGTGCTCGGCTTCGACGGGGTGCCCCAGGCCGGCGAGCGCGTACGCGTGGTCGAGCACGAGCGCCGCGCGCGCCAGCTCGCGGCCGAGCGCGCGACGCGCCTGAAGGCCGAGTCGCTGGCCCGGCGCAGCGGCAAGCGCGTCTCGCTCGAGGACATCTTCAAGGCCGGCCTGCAGGAGCTCAACCTTGTGCTCAAGGCCGACGTCGCCGGATCGCTCGAGGCGATCGAGGACGAGATCGCCAAGCTGCCCCAGGAGGAAGTCTCGGTTGGCGTCATCCGCAGCGCCGTCGGGGGGGTCACCGAGTCGGACGTGATGCTCGCCGCGGCCTCCGACGCGGTGATCCTCGCGTTCAACGTCCGTCCGGTCGGCGACGCCCGCGCCGCGGCCGAGCGCGAGGGCGTCGAGATCCGGCACTACTCCGTGATCTACCGCGCGATCGAAGATCTCCGCGGCGCCATGCAGGGCCTGCTCGCCCCCGAGGAGGTCGAGGAGGCACTCGGGACCGCCGAGGTCCGCCAGACCTTCCGCGCCTCGCGCGTGGGCACGATCGCCGGCTGCCACGTCATCGACGGCACGATCACCCGCGGCTCGAAGGTCCGGCTCGTGCGCGACGGGATGGTCGTCTACGACGGCGAGATCGGCAGCCTGCGCCGCTTCAACGACGACGTGCGCGAGGTCGCCTCCGGCTTCGACTGCGGCATCGTCCTGCGCGACTTTGCCGACATCAAGGAGGGCGACGTGCTCGAGACCTACGCCACCCGCCAAGTCGAGCGCGAGCTGGCGTAGTCCGGTGTCGGCCGAGAGCGGCTTCGTGGCCGTGCTCGTGATCCATCTGCACTTTCCCGAGGCGGGCTCGCTGAAGTCCAAGCGTAAGGAGCTCTCCTCGATCAAGGCCCAGCTGCACGGCCGCCTCGGAGCCGCCGTGGCCGAGGTCGGCCATCAGGATCTCTGGCAGCGCTCGACTCTCGTGGCGACGCTCGCCGGCGGGTCGCTGCCGCGGCTCGAAGCGGCGGTCGACAACGTCGAGCGGTGGCTCTACGCACGCTGCCCGGAAGGCGTGCGTATGCAGCGAATCCTGGCCTCGCTGGAGGACCTCCAGGACGTCGCCGCCGTGTCCGGCAGGGAGGGATAGGATGGCCCAGGGTCGGATGCGACGCGTCGATGAGGCGGTGCGTGCCGTCCTCAGTGATGCAATCTCGCGGGAGCTCCAGGACCCGCGGATCGGATTCGTGACCGTGACGGGAGTCAAGACAAGCCCAGACCTGCGCCATGCCCGCGTCTACGTGAGCGTCCTCGGCGACCAGCCCGCGCGGACGGAGACGCTCGAGGGGCTCCGCTCGGCGCACGGCTTCCTGCAGGGCGCGATCGCTTCCCAGTTGACCCTCAAGCACACGCCGATGCTGACCTTCGAATACGACGAGTCGGTGGACCGGGGGATGCGCATCAGCCGCCTGCTCGACGACAGCGGCTCGCCGGGGCGGGATCCGGCGGCGTGAGCGAGGACGGCAACCGATCCTCGCGCGAGCAGGTGCTCGCGGAGCTTCAACGCGCGAGCCGCCTGATCGTCGTCACACACGAGAACCCCGACGGCGACGCCCTCGGCTCGCTGATCGCCATGCAGGGGATCCTCGCGGCTCTGGGCAAGCAGAGCGCGATGTTCATCGACTCGAGCGAGTTCCCGCTCCCGCCTGAGTACGGATTCTTCCCCCTCGACGGGCTGGTGAGAGAGCCGCCGGAGGATCTGGACGACTGCACGATCGTGTTTTTGGACTGCGGCAACCTCGAGCGCAACCCCGCCGAGGCCTTCCAGCGGCCGGGCGCGCACATCCTCAACATCGACCATCACCACGACAACACCGGGTTCGGGACGGTCAACCTGATCGACTCCGACGCCTCGTGCACGGCGGAGATCGTGTGGGATCTGATGCACGGGCTCGGCGTGACGCCAACCCAGACGATCGCCGAGGCGCTGTACGTGGGCCTGATCACCGACACCGGGCGGTTCATGTACGAGAACACCGGCCCGCGTGCCCATCTGATGGCGGCGGAGCTGATCGAGATCGGGGTCGACGTGCACGAGATATACCGCCGCGTGTACGAGGACGTGCCCTACGGCAAGCTGGCGCTGCTCGCGCGTGGCCTGGCCAACATCGAGCGCTACGACGACGGCCGCCTGACCGTCAGCTGGCTGAGCGCCAGGGACTTCTTCGACGCCGGCGCCGAGGAGAGCTACTCCGAGGGCCTGATCGACCACCTGCGCTCGCTCGAGGGCACCGCCGTGGCCGCGCTCGTGCGCGACCGGATCGGGACACCCGAGGCCGACGGCCTTCGCAAGGTCTCGCTGCGCTCGCGCGATGACCGCGTCGACGTGTCGCACATTGCGCGGATGCAGGGGGGAGGAGGCCACCGCCAGGCCGCCGGCTTCAGCACCGCGATGGACTGGGATGAGCTGATCGCGTTCCTGCGCGAGGAGGTCGCCCAGCAGCTCGCTGCGACTGCGTGAAGCCGGCCGACGGCGTCCTGCTCTGCGACAAGCCGGCGGGCATCACCTCGCACGACGTCGTCGCGCGCGTGCGCCGCGTCCTGGGGCGGGGCGTGAAGGTCGGTCACGCCGGCACCCTCGACCCGTTCGCCACGGGTCTGCTCCTCGTTCTCGTCGGGCGGGCCACGCGGGTCCAGCGCTTCCTCATGGCACTGCCCAAGACCTACGAGGTCACGGCACGCTTTGGCGCAGTCTCGAGCACTGGCGACAGGGACGGCGAGATCATCGAGACCGGGGTCGTGCCGGACGGTGAGCTCGTGCTCCCCACGGGGAACTTCATGCAGCGGCCTCCCGCGTTCTCGGCCCGCAAGATCGCGGGCCAGCGCGCCTACCGGCTGGCGCGGGCGGGCGCCCCCGTCGAGCTGCCGCCGCGGGAGGTCGAGGTGTATCGCTTCGAGGAGCTCTCGCGGGCCGGGGAGCGGCGGCGCTTTTTGATCGAGTGCTCGTCGGGGACCTACGTGCGCTCTCTGGTGGCCGACCTGGGCGATGCCTACTGCGAGGAGCTGCGCCGACTCCGGATCGGGCGCTTCGAGGTTGATGGGGCCGGCGGCGATGCCGACGCTGCCGCCGACGCCGAGCGGATCGTTCCCCTCGCGGAAGCGCTCACGTTCCTGCCCGAGGTGCGCCTCGGCGCCGAGCACGCGCGCCGGGCCGGCCACGGCGCCGCGGTGCCCGGTCCTTCCGGCGGTGCCTCGATCGTGCGCCTGACCGACACCGACGGGCTGATCGCGCTGGCCGAGCCGGCGGGGGAGGGGATGCTGAAGCCGGTCGTGGGTCTCCGGGGGTGAAGGAGCCGGGGGCGCGGTGGCCCGTGGCGCGAAATGCACGTCGACCTGCTCAACGGCTCCCGATCCGATCTGCGGCCCGCCCACCCCGCTCAACCCACCTCCCTCTAGGCTTCCGCGCCCATGCGCGTCACGAACCTAGGCGAGGCGGAGCGCCGGCCGCGGCGGATCGCGGTGGGGGAGTTCGACGGCGTTCACCTCGGCCATCGGGAGGTGATCGTGGGCAACGACACCGTCCTCACCTTCGAACCGCATCCGCTGCGTGTGGTAAGGCCAGAGGCGGCGCCGAAGCTGCTCACGAGCCTCGAGGTCAAGGCCGAGCTGATCGGTGGCCTGGGCGTCGAGGAGCTCGTCGTGGTCCCGTTCGACGAAGGCTTCGCCCGCCAGCAGCCGCAGGAGTTCATCGACCACGTGCTCGTCGACCGCCTGGGTGCGACTCGCGTCTCGGTGGGCGAGAACTTCCGCTTCGGGCATCGTGCCGCCGGAGACTCAGGGTTGCTCGCCGCCGATGAGCGGTTCGAGACGCGCGTCGTCCCCCTGGTCGAGCTCGACGGTGAGATCGTGTCCTCGAGCCGGATCCGGGCGCTGGTCCTGAGCGGCGAAGTCGAGCTCGCGGCGCGCCTACTCGGGGCGCCGTTTCAGATGCGCGGTGAGGTCGTGCCGGGAGACCGGCGCGGGCGCGAGCTGGGCTACCCCACCGCCAACCTCGTCCCCGACGAGGCGCTCGTGTGTCCCGGCCACGGCGTGTACGCGGCCCGGGCCAACGGCGTGTGCGCCGCGGTCAGCGTGGGGGTGCGCCCAACGTTCGGTACCGGGCGCGCCGTGCTGGTCGAGGCTTATCTGCTCGATCGCGACGTCGACCTCTACGGGCAGAACCTCTGCGTGGAGTTCGTCCGGCGCCTGCGGGGGGAGCGGCGCTTTGACTCGGTGGAGGCGCTCATCATGCAGATGGAGCGCGATGTGGAGCAGACGCGGCGGCACTGCGCCGAGCTCGCTCCCGGATAGTGCCGCGACTCGCGGGGCGCTCGCTCCCGGCCGCCCTCAGGCGCTCTGCTAGCCTCGACCGCCGCATGACCCTGACCAAGGAACGCAAGCAGGAGCTGGTCGAGCGGTTTGGCGACGGCACTGCCGACACCGGCAAGGCCGAGGTCCAGGTCGCGCTCTTGACCGAACGGATCAACGCGCTGACCGAGCACCTGCGCACGCATCGCAAGGATCATCATTCACGCCGCGGGCTGCTGATGCTCGTAGGGCGGCGCCGCAGGTTCCTCAACTACCTCCAGCGCTCGGATCTCGAGCGCTACCGCTCCCTCATCCGCGAGCTCGGCCTGCGACGGTGAGCACGGCCCAGGAGGCGGGCGGCGTCATCGCGCCCGGCTCGCCGGTCCCCGAATTCACGCTGCGCCGCGAGGACGGATCGCCATTCACGCGCGAGGACCTGCTCGGCAAGACGACCGTCCTCGTCTTCTATCCGTTCGCCTTCAGCCCCGTGTGCACCGACCAGCTGAACCTCTACGAAGAGGTGCTGGGCGAGCTGGACCGAACGCGGCGCCACGCTCTATGGCGTCTCCTGCGACGCCACGTACTCGCAGCAGGCGTTCAGGCAGCAGCTCGGAATCACGATCGGGCAGCTGTCGGACTTCGAGCCCAAGGGGGCGACCTCCCGCGCTTTCGGCGTCTACCACCCCCGGGGCTTTCCTCAGCGTGCGCTGGTCATCGTCGGCCCCGACGCCATCGTCAGGTGGAGCTACGAGGCGCCCTCCCCGGCTGAACTGCCGGGCGCGAACCTGATCTTCGACGGCTTGGCACACGTCGAGGAGGCCTGACGAGCCCGCTGCGTCCGGACGTCGCCGCCGGCGGTCCGCGGCGCGACGCCAGGCACCTGGGCTCGGCGCCGGTGCCGCCGCCCGCGTTCGACGACCACGTCCGCGGCGCCGTCGGCCTTCCGGTCCTGATCGAGTACGCCGACTTCGAGTGCCCGTACTGCGCGGCGCTGGAAGTGCGCCTGGCCGAAGCACACGTACGACGCGTGTTCCGCCACTTCCCGGTGCGCTCGAGTCATCCCGCGGGCCTGGGCTGCGGCCTGTGCGGCCGAGGCCGCCGGGCGACAGGGCCGGTTCTGGGAGATGCACGACCTCTTGTTCGCCGACCAGGCGCGGCTGGAGGACCCGCACCTGTGGGAGCGCGCCGAGCGACTCGGGCTCGACGTCGAGCGGTTCGAGCGTGACCGGCGAGCCGAGGCCACCCGCGAGCGGGTCGAGCGCGACTTCCGGGCCGGCGTCCGCGCCGGGGTCGTGACCACGCCGACGCTGTTCGCCGGCTCCAGGATGATCGCCGGGCGGATCGGCGAGCTCGAGTTCGCCGCTCTGATGGACCAGCTTTTGGGCTGATACGTGTCAGCAGTCGGACCTAACCGGCCCGCGCCAAACTTCCTTCGACACATATAAGATGCCCGCCGGAGAGGACGCGGGTTGAGCTCGTACGCAAGACGCCTGCTGGGAGTGATCACTGGTGTGGTCGTGGCCGGTGTGCTCATCGGTCTCTACATCGGCCTGTACCTGACCACCTCTCCGGGCGACGCGACGGTCAGCGCAGCTCGCACCGCGGCTGGCCCGCAGCTGTACCTGGCCACGGTTCCGGCCGCCGCGCTCAACGATCCACACCCGACCTGGGTCTCGTACTACGCGACGGACTCCACCGACGGCAACTGGCACCACGCCACGACGTACGTGTTGCCGGCGAACACGCTCGTGCACGTGACGATCCTGACCTACGACTCCCAGACCGGGTTGCGCAATCCGTTCATCTCGCAGGCTCGCGGGATCGTGGGCGGCAGCTTCATGCTCAACGGCAAGCCGGTGCAGACAATCGACCCGGACGCCGCCTCGCACGTGTTCGCGATCCCGCAGCTGGACGTGTCGGTCCCGCTCGAGGGCATTGCCGATAGCGCCAAGAACCCGTGCTCGAACGCTCCCTGCAGCCTGAGCACCGACCACACCACGACCTCGTTCACGTTCCGCACTCGGGGCCCCGGCCTGTACCGCTGGCAGTGCTTCGTGCCGTGCGCGGCCGGCTACATCGCCGGGTTCGGCGGTCCGATGCAGACGGTCGGCTACATGGACGGGTTCATCAAGGTCGTATGAACGATCGGCGTCGATGAACGAGGTCAACCACTTTCGCCGCTTCCTCCTGATCTGGCTCGTGGCGAGCGTGATCGCGACGCCGCTCATGGTCTTCGTGTTCGCGCCCACCGTGCCTCCGGGCCAGGGCTCGGTGCAGGCCTCGGGCCAGGTGCTCGACAACACGATCCTGTTCGGGCTCTCGACGCCGATCGCGCTCGCCGTGCTGATCTTCATCGGCTACTCCTTGGTGGTCTTCCGGGAGACAGATGCCACCGCGACGGCCGAGGGGCCGGCGATTCGCGGCCACGCCGCCGTCCAGCTGTGGTGGCTGCTCATCACCACCGGCATCGTGCTCTTCCTTGCCGGCTATGCGACCTACCGGATGTTCGTCGACGGCGCCGGAGGGGGACAGGGCCCCTCGCCGGCCTCGATTCCGGTGAGCGCGAGCACGGGGCCCCCGCTGCAGGTGCAGGTGATCGGCCAGCAGTGGCAGTTCACCTACCGCTATCCCGGCTACGGAGACGTCGAGACCTCGCGTCTCGAGCTCCCGGCTGACAGGCTCATCGAGTTTCACGTCACCTCACTCGACGTCGTCCACTCCTTCTGGGCCTATCAGCTCGGGGTCAAGGCCGACGCCAATCCCGGCTTCGACAACATCGCCTACGTCAAGACGCGGTCCCCGCTCAACTTCGACATTCATTGCGCCGAGCTGTGCGGCGTCTGGCACGGCTACATGTTCGATACCGGCCAGGTCGTGCCATCGGCACAGTTCGCGACCTGGATCGCCCAGCAACAGCGGCGCTTCGCCCCGGTGCAGAAGTCGCTGCCGCCGTTTTCGAGGAGCTACTTCCCGGATCCCACGAGGAGAGGTGGATGAGCACGATCGCGATGAGCACCGAAGCCAGGCCGCCTCTGTGGCGGAGGTTGCTGGGCTTCAACCTCCTGACCGGAATCGTGCTGGCGATCATCGGTTACTGGCTTGGACACGTCGTCGGCGGCACGATTCACGCCAAGAGCATCAGCTACTACACCGACCAGGCAGGCGAGAACGACATCTCGGTCCTGCTCGGATACCTGTTCGGCGTCTTCGGCTTCCTGATCGGGCTCGGCTTCGCCAACTACCCGCTTCGCAGGATGATGGGCCACCCGCCCTCGCTCGTCGAGCACGAGGACGAGGGGTTGGGGGTCGCGCGCTATTTCCGGCTCTGCACCGACCACAAGGTTGTCGGCATGCAGTACCTCGTCGGCATCGGCTTCTTCTTCGCCGTCGGCGGCCTCAACGCGATGCTTATCCGGACCGAGCTGCTGTCACCGAGCCACCACATCTTCGGGCCCAACCAGTATCTGACGCTGGTGGGCGAGCACGGCGCGCTGATGATGGGGATGATCACCTCGGGGATCCTCGGGCCGTTCGCCAACTACTTCGTCCCCCTCATGATCGGCTCGCGGCGGATGGCCTTCCCGCGGATCGAGTCCTTCACCTTCTGGGTCCTGATGGCCGCAGGCGTCGTCCTGCTGACGACGGTGTTCTATGGCGGCTTTCAGACCGGGTGGACCGGCTATGCGGCGCTGGGCGTCCAGGGTACGGTCGGCTACGACGCCTATATCGGCTTCTTCGCGCTGGTCGGGGTGTCGATGACCCTGCTCGGCTTCAACCTCTTGGCCACGATCGTGACCATGCGAGCCCCGGGGATGACATGGTCGCGATTGCCAGTCTTCGTCTGGGGCGTGCTCGGGACGTCCGCGCTGATGATGCTGGCCGCGCCGATGCTGATCGCGACGCTGTTGATGGCGGCGCTGGACCGTACGGCGCAGACGGCATTCTTCACCGCGGGCAACGGCGGCACGAACTACCTGTTCGAGAACCTGTTCTGGTTCTTCGGCCATCCCGAGGTCTACATCGTGGCCATCCCCGGCTTCGGGATCGTCCTCGAGCTGCTCCCTGTGTTCACGCGCAAACCGCTTTGGGGGTACCGGCTCGGCGTGGCCGGAATGCTGGGCGTGTGCCTGCTCAGCTTCTTCGTTTGGCAGCACCATCTCTTCGTGAGCGGGATCGATGCGAACCTGCGGCCGTTCTACATGTTCTCGACCGAGCTGATCTCCGTCCCCACGGGGTTCATCTTCCTGTGCGTCATGGGAACCCTCTGGCGAGGGCGAATACGCTTCGGCGTGCCGATGCTGTTCTGCCTCGGGTGGGCGTTCAACTTCCTGTTCGGGGGCATCTCGGGCGTCTTCCTCTCCGCCGTCCCGAGTGACGTGACCACGCACGGGAGCTTCTTCTCGATGGCCCACTTCCACTACACGATCATGGGCGGCCTCGTGTTCACGATGTTCGCCGCGATCTACTACTGGGTCCCGAAGATGACGGGCTTCCGCTTCAACGAGTTCCTCGCGAAAGTGCATTTCTGGATGCTGTTCCTGGCCTTCAACTCGACGTTCGGCCCGCTGTTCGCCGTCGGCCTACTGGGGCAGCCGCGGCGCGTGGTGACCTATCCGACTCACCTGCAGGGACTCAACATCTGGGTCTCGATCTCGGCGTACTTCATCGGCATCTCGATGCTCATCTTTCTCGTGAACACGATCTGGTCGCTGCTCTTCCGCCGCGAGCCGGCAGAGGTCAATCCATGGAACTCGAAGTCGATCGAATGGCAGCTGCCAAGCCCGGTGCCGGTGAACGACTTCGACGCTTTTCCGACCTTCGACGCCGATCCATATCCCTACGGGGAGCCGGTCGGAGGCCCGGCGCTCGCGCCCGCCGCCGGGGCATAGCGGATGGAAGCCTCAACCCCTACCGGCCCGCACGTCGAGCCCGAGCCGCGGGACTGGCAGCCGCGTGCGACCTGGGCGAGCGCACGGCTCCTGTGTGGCGCCGCCGCCTTCTTCTTCGTTTCCTTCGTCTTCGCCTACTTCTATTTGAAATCGCTCGACGTGAACGGGGGCTGGAAGATCGGCATCGTGAACCCCTCGCTGGGCCTCGGGATCGCGATCGCGGTCTCGCTCGTGCTGAGCGCGGTGCTGCTGCGGCTGGCCGTGGCGCGAGCGCTCGGTGGCTTCGCGCTCGCCGCCGCGGCGCTGGTACTCGCGCTGCTCGCCGTCGTGCTTCAGGTCATCGAATGGACGACGCTCGGCTTTGGGCCTGCCAGCGGCGCCTACGCGAGCGTATTCATCGGCTGGACGGTGACCTACAGCGTGTTCGCCTTGATGTGCGCGTACTGGATCGAGACGCAGGTGGCAACGATCCGGAGAGCGCGGCGTGAGGGTCCGGGCGTAGGTGGCGCGCGGCTGCTGACCGCCGGGCTCGAGGCCTGCTCGTTCTTCTGGGCGTTCTATGTGGTCCTCGGCGTGATCGCTTTCGTGATCCTCTACCTGGTGTAACGATGAGCCTGGCCGGGTGGTCGATCGCACCGCCGCTCGCGTATGTCGTGCTCGCCGGTCTGCTCTACTGGCTCGGCGGCCGGGGTCTCCGTGCGCGAGCCGAACCCCTGCGCACCGTCTCCTTCGTGGCCGGCCTGGCCACGATCGTGATCGCGCTCCAGTCGCCGCTTGACGCCGACGCCGACCAGCTCTTCTGGGCCCACATGGTCCAGCATGTGCTCCTGCTGACGGTTGCCCCGCCGCTGATCCTGCTCGGTCGCCCCTGGCCGCGTATGTGGCGCGGGCTGCCGCTGTCCTGGCGCACGAGCATCGGGCGGACGGTGGCGCGCTCGCCGGCCGCGGCGCCGCTGCGCGGGCTGGCCCGGCCCCTGCCCGCGTGGCTGCTGTTCAACGGCGCGATCGTGGCCTGGCACATTCCGCCCGCCTACGACGCCACCCTGCGATCGGCGGTCATTCACGACCTCGAACACGCGATCTTCTTCTTCAGCGGCCTGCTCTTCTGGGCCCGCGTGATCGACCCCGGCCCACTGCGACCGCGGCTCATCTGGCCTTCGCGGATCGGCTACGTCGTGAGCGCCATGATCGTGAGCTGGATCCTGGCCGTCGTCCTCGTCATGGATCCGCAGCCGCTGTATTCGCACTACGCCGCCCTGGCGCACCGTCCGGGGGGGATAAGCGCCGACACCGACCAGCAACTGGCCGGCGGCGTCATGTGGGTTCCCGGGTCTCTGGCCTACAGCATCGCGGTATTCATCGGCTTCTATCGCTGGCTGGAACCGGAGACCGGCCCGCCCCGGCCGGCCCTAACGACATGAGGAGGACAGAGCCATCCTGACGATCCCCTTCGCGGACAACTTCATTGCCGGCAGCATCCTCTCGCTCGTCCTGCCCGTGCTACTGCTCATAGCCTTCGCGATCTGGTACGTCCTGACGGTGCTGCGGATGTCGGGCACCGGAGTCACCGACATCGTGGAGGAGATCGACCGCGTCGTCAATCCTGATCCCGCAGGCGCGGATGGACCCGGGGTCCGCGGAAAGCCCGGCGCCCCTGGCGGCCCCGGGACCTTGGGGCGCCCGATTGCGCCCGGCGGCGCGCCGGAGAGCGGCGGCTCTGAGCCTGGGCCGCCAGCCGGCGACACCTGATGGACGCCCGGACGGGTCTGGATCGCCACGCCAGGCGGGTTCGTCCGGTGCATATCGGGGCCGCGCTGATCCTCGCGGTTCTGCTCGGTGCCGGCATCGGGGCGGCGATCCACGCCGCCGCGACGACGTCGGTCTCGAGATCGGCCGCCGCGTCAGGCGGGCAGCTCTACGGGCAGGCGACCTGGCCGCAGGGAAAGGCACCCGCGCCGGCGATTCATGGGTTGCGCGATCAGAGCGGCCGGCCCTTCTCGCTGGCCTCGACACGCGGACACACGGTCGTCGTGGCCTTCTTCGACTCCCATTGCAATCAGGCCTGCCCGCTGGAGGGGCGTGCACTGGCCACGGCAGAGCGCTCGATACCGGCGGCTCGCCGCCCGGTGCTGGTGGTCGTGAGCGTCAACCCCAGGGACACCGCCGCCAGCTCGCGCGCAGCGGTCAGAAAATGGGGCCTCGCCGAGCTCGCCCCCTGGCATTGGCTGCGCGGAAGCCCGGGAACGCTCGCTCAGGCGTGGAGGGCGTACCGCATCTTCGTCGCGCCCCCGCGCGATGGCGACATCGTGCACACGGAGGCCATCTACCTGCTCGACCGTCGTGGTTACGAGCGTTCGGCCTACGTGTACCCGTTCGCGCCCCGGTTCGTGACTGCAGACCTCGGGACGCTCGCCCGCGCGCCGGCCTGATGGCGCGACGCGCAGGCGTGCCCCTGCAATCGTGCGCTAGCGGCGGGTGCCGGTAGCCGCGGCCACGCGACGGCCGCCGTAAGCGGGCCGAGGCGCGGGACGGTGCTGCGGGTGCCGGCGCTCGCGTCCGGCCGTGGCCGGCTGCGGGACGCTGGCGCCCTCGTGTGCGCGGCGGTCGAGGCGGATCGCCTTCAGCAATCCACTGACGATGGCGACGAGCACGAAGGACCAGAAGACTGCGTTGATGATGATGATGGCTGGCGTTGACATGGACGTAAGAGTGCCCACCGCCTGTAAGCCAAACCTCGTAAGGGCGTATGAATTCACTTACAAAGGTCGTACAGCCGCGCCCCGCTACCATCCTCGACGTTCGGAACCAATAGAGATTACGAAGCGCTCCGCCGACCGAAGGGCGGAGAGAGAAGGGAACTGAATATGTCTGACGCCGTCACGCGCGTGTCCGTCGAGATCGAGGGCAAGGAGATCTCGTTCGAGACCGGCAAGCTGGCCAAGCAGGCCTCCGGCGCCGTCGTCGTCCGCGCGGGCGACACGATGGTCCTCTGTACCGCCACCGCGGGCAATATCCGCGAAGTCGACTTCCTTCCGCTCACCGTCGACGTCGAGGAGCGGATGTACGCGGCCGGGAAGATCCCCGGCTCTTTCTTCAAGCGCGAGGGCCGGGCGGGCGAGAAGGCGACGCTTTCGGCGCGCCTGATCGACCGGCCGATCCGGCCGCTCTTCCCCAAGGGCTGGCGCTATGAGACCCAGCTGGTGGCGATCCCCATGTCGGTCGACCACGTCAACCCCTACGACATGCTGGCCATGAACGGCGCCTCCGCCGCGCTGATGGTCTCCCACATCCCGTTCCCGGCGCCCGTCGGCGCGGTGCGGATCGGCAAGGTCGAGGGCAACTTCGTCGTCAATCCCGACGAGGAGACCCTCGTCGAGTCGACCGATCTCGACCTGATCGTCGCCGGGACCGAGGACGCGATCCTCATGGTCGAGGCGGGCGCCAACGAGATCCCCGAGGCGGAGATCCTCGACGCGCTCGACATCGCCCACGAAGCGATCAAGAAGCTCTGCCAGGCTCAGCGCGAGCTGGCCGAGAAGGCGGGCAAGCCGAAGATCGAGGTGGAGATCCCCGGTGTCGACCCCGACCTCTACGAGCAGGTCAAGGCCTCACACGGCGACGCCCTCGACCAGGCCACGCAAGTCGAGGACAAGCTCGAGCGCCAGGCCGCGACCAAGGCGGTCGAGGAGCAGATCCAGGCTCAGTACGCGGGTGATCCCGAGTCCGAGGGCTACGCGGAGTCGCGCGCCGGCGCGCAGCGGGCGTTCGACAAGCTCGAGAAGACGCTGATCCGCGAGCGGATCGCGGTCCACAAGAAGCGCCCCGACGGCCGCAGCTCGGAGGAGATCCGGCCGATCTCAGTCGAGGTGGGCATCGCGCCGCGCACCCATGGGTCGGCGCTGTTCACGCGCGGCCAAACCCAGGCCTTCAGCGTCGTCGCGCTCGGCACCACCCGGGAGGAGATGCGGCTCGACACGCTCGGGCTCGAGACCTCCAAGCGCTACTTCCACCACTACAACTTCCCGCCCTTCTCGGTCGGGGAGGCCGGGTTCATGCGCGGGCCCAAGCGCCGCGACATCGGTCACGGTGCGCTGGCCGAGCGCGCCCTGGTGCCGATGATCCCCACCCAGGAGGAGTTCCCGTACACGATCCGAGTGGTCTCGGACATCTTCGAGTCAAACGGCTCGTCCTCGATGGCGAGCGTATGCGGCTCGACACTGTCGCTCATGGACGCCGGCGTGCCGGTCAAGAGCCCGGTGGCCGGCATCGCGATGGGCCTCATCAAGGAGGGTGACGAGTACATCATCCTCACCGACATCGCGGGCGTCGAGGACCACCTGGGCGACATGGACTTCAAGGTCGCCGGCACCGAGCGCGGGATAACCGCGCTGCAGATGGACATCAAGATCACCGGCGTGACGTTCGAGATCATGCGCGACGCGCTCGCGCAGGCCAAGACGGCGCGCAACTTCATCCTCGGCGAGATGGCGAACGTGATCGACCAGCCGCGCAGCGAGCTCTCCAAGCACGCCCCGCGGATCTCCACGATCCAGATCGATCCCGAGAAGATCGGCCTGCTCATCGGCAAGGGCGGGGAGACGATCCGCTCCCTGCAGGAGGAGTTCGAGTCCCAGATCGACGTCAACGACGAGGGGCAGGTTCTCGTCTATGCCGCCGACGGCGAGCGCGGCGACGCGCTCGTGGACCGCATCCGCGCCATGACCAAGGAGGTCGAGGTCGGAGACGAGTTCACCGGCAAGGTGGTCAAGACGACCACGTTCGGCGCCTTCGTCGAGCTGTCCAAGGGGACCGACGGCCTGCTGCACATCTCCAACATTGCGCCCGGGCGGCGAATCGCCACGGTCGAGGAGGTGCTGGGCAAGGGCGACGAGCTCGAGGTCCGGGTGGTCGAGGTCGATCGCGAACGCGGCCGGATCGGCCTGCGTCTGGCCAGCGACCCAGAGGTCGCGGGCAAGAGCGTCGAGGAGCTCGCCGCCGTCGGGACCGGTACCGGCGACGGAGGCGGCGGACGGCGCGATCGTGACGGCCGTGGCCGCGACCGCGGCCGTGACCGAGATCGTGACCGGGATCGTGACCGGGGCCGCGTGCGCGACCGCGATCCCGACCGCCCCCGCTCCTAGCGCCAGGGCCTGGTGGCGAGACAGCATCGGCTGACGACGCTCGATTCCGGCGTCCGGATCGTGACGGAGGCTATGCCCTCCGTCCGATCCGTCTCGCTGGGGTTCTGGATCGCCACCGGCTCACGCCAGGAGAGCGACGCCGAGGCCGGGCTCTCCCACCTGCTCGAGCACCTGCTGTTCAAGGGCTCCTCGAAGTACGGCTCACTCGAGATCGACCAGATCTTCGACACCATGGGGGCCGAGCTGAACGCCGGCACGGGCAAGGAGACCACCTCGGTGTACGCGCGGGTGATCGACCAGCACCTGGCCGATGCCTTCGACGTGATGGCCGACATGGTCTTCCGTCCCACGCTCGAGGACTTCGAGGCCGAGCGGGCCGTGATCCTGGAGGAGATCGCGATGTACGAGGACGATCCCCAGGAAAAGGTCTTCGACGTCCTGGGGGAGGCGGTCTTCGGTCAGCACCCGCTGGGCCGGGCGATCATCGGCCGGGCCGAGGTGATCGCCAGCACGCCGGGGCACCAGATCGCGAGCTTTCACCGGGCGCGCTACACGCCTCAGAACGTGGTCATCGCCGCCGCCGGGGCGGTCGACCACGAACGGCTCGTCGTGCTCGCCGCCGAGCGGGTGCCCGCCGCGGCGGCGCCCAGCAGCTTCGACGGCGCCGCGCCGGCGCTGGCCGAGGCCCGGCGGCGGTTCGAGCGCAAGGACACCGAGCAGTTCCACATGTGCCTGGGAGGCCCGGGCATCTCGCGCCACGACGAGCGGCGCTTCGCGCTGCGGGTGCTGGACACGATCTTCGGCGGCACGTCGTCCTCGCGGCTGTTCCAGGAGGTGCGCGAGCGCCGCGGCCTCGCCTACGCGGTGTACTCGTTCATCAGCGCCTACCAGGACACCGGGCAGGTCGGCCTGTACGTGGGGACGCGTCCTGACAACGTGAGCGAGGCCCTGTCCGTGATCGGAACCGAGCTGGCCCATCTGCACGAGCAGCCGGCCACCGCAGAGGAGCTCAGCCGGGCCAAGGAGAATCTGAAGGGGCGCGTCGTGCTCTCGCTGGAGTCAACCGGCGCCCGCATGAACCGTCTCGGCTCGGAGGTGCTGACCGGCACGCCGCTGCTGTCCCTCGACGAGGTCGTGGAGCGCATCGAAGCCGTGACGATCGACGACCTGGCGGCGCTCGTGCACGATCTGTGGGCGCCCGAGCGGCTCTCGAGCGCAGCCATCGGCCCCGACGAGGGCCAGTTCGAGGAGGCGCTCAGCGCCGTCGCCGTCGCCGGAGTCACGTGAGCCCGCTCCGCGTGGCGGTCGCGGGGGCCGCGGGACGCATGGGCCAGACCGTCTGCGCCGCGGTGGAGCACGCCGAGGACCTCGAGCTCGTCGCGCGCGCGGATCCCGCCCTGGGGATCTCACTGGCGGAGGCGCTGGGCGAGGGTCCTGACGTCCTCGTCGACTTCACGCTTCCCGACACCGCGGTGGCGAATGCTCGCGCTGCTGTCACGGCCGGCGTGCACGTCGTGATCGGGACCACCGGGTTCGAGCTCGACGAGCTTCGCGGTCTGAGCGGTGCCAACGTCTTCGTAGCGCCCAACTTCGCCATCGGGGCCGTGCTCATGATGCAGTTCGCCGCGGAGGCAGCCCGGCACATGGCCAAGGCGGAGATCATCGAGCTGCACCACGACCGAAAGGTCGACCGGCCGAGCGGGACCGCAGCCCGGACCGCCGAGCTGATGGGAGGCTCGGTGCCGATTCATTCCGTCCGCCTGCCCGGACTCGTGGCCCATCAGGAGGTGATCCTCGGGGACGTCGGCCAGACGCTCACGATCCGCCACGACTCGAGCGATCGCGAGTCGTTCATGCCCGGCGTGCTGCTGGCGATTCGCAAGGTCGGCTCGCTGAGCGAGCCCCTCACCGTCGGGCTCGAGAAGCTGCTCTGAAGGCACGGCGGCCGCGGCCGCTCGTCGCGCGAGCGGCTACGCCCGGTTGCGGATGACCGCCACCACCGCCGCCTGGACGACGCCGACGTACCAGTCGCCGACTTCCTCGCGGTGGACGTCGGGGTGCTGCAGCCACCAGTTGGCCAGCGACTCGCCGGCGCCGACGATCGCGTGAGCGATGCCGTCGAACGCCCGCTCGGGCAGACCCGAGCGATCGGCCACGGCCTCCTCGACCATCCGCCTCACCGCCGCGGCCACCTGGCCCCGCAGCTCCGCCACCTCCCGAGCCAGCGGACGGGATGAGGTGACCTCGTTGAACAGCACGGTCCACCCGTCCCGGTGCTCCTCGACGAAGGCCAGGAACTCGATGATCCGCGCCCGCAGCGCGGCCACCGGCGGATCGTCGCGATCGGCCGCGCCCACCAGGCGGTGCACGAGCTCGCCGCCCGTCCGGACGATGTAGGCGACGTACAGACCCTCCTTGGAGCCGAAGTAGGTGTAGAGCATCGGCTTGGAGACGTCGGCCATGGCACTGATCTCGTCCATCGATGCGAGGTGGTAGCCGCGCTGGGCGAAGACCTGCCCGGCGACGTCGAGGATCAGCTGCTCGCGCACCTCGCGGGGGACGCCGCGGGTCCCGGCCCGGCGCGGCTCGCGACCCGAGCCGGCACGGTGCTGCGGCGCCGCCTCGGCGCGCCCGCGAGTAGGATCGGGTCCCCTCGCGGGAGGTTGCGGTAAGCCCACGTTAGGAATGTACCCACGTGGATATTACTCAGCAGTAGGAATTAAGGCACAATACGCCGCCAGCAGATGCCAGAGAAAGGTGCTCCCCCCAACGTCCACCCGATCCAGCGTCGAGTCCTGCGCGCGCTCGGGGCCTTCAGCAGCCCGCTGCTGCCGGACGACTACCTGGAGCTGATCAACCCGCTCTGGTCCACGCGCGAGCTGCGCGGGCGGATCCAGAAGGTGCGCAACGAGACGGAAGCCGCGGCCACGATCCTGATCAAGCCCGGCTACCGCTGGCCGGGTCACAAGCCAGGGCAGTACATCCGCATCGGCATCGACATCGACGGCGTCCGTCACTGGCGCGCCTACTCGCTGACCTCCGACCCCTACCGTGAGGACGGGCTCATCAGCATCACGCCGAAGAAGGTGGACGAGGGCAAGGTCTCGCCCTACCTGGTCGGCGAGGCCAGGCCGGGAACGATCGTCTCGCTCAGCAAGATCGAGGGCAACTTCGTCCTGCCCGATCCCCCGCCCGAGAAGCTGCTGTTCATCAGCGCCGGCAGCGGGATCACGCCGATCATGAGCATGCTGCGCCACCTCGACCACTACGACGAGCTGAAGGACGCCGTCCTGCTGCACTCCGCGCGCGAAACCGACGAGGTCATATTCGGGCCCGAGCTGCGCGAGCTGGCCGAACGCCACAACGGCTTCACGCTCCACGAGCAGCTCACGCGCGAGCACGGGAGGATGGGTCCGACCGACCTGGAGAGCCTGTGCTCTGACTGGCGCGAGCGCGAGACATACATCTCGGGCCCGAACGAGATGCTCGACGCCTTCAACGAGCACTACGACCGCAACGGCGACTGTGATCGCCTGCACATGGAGCGCTTCCAGCCGAAGCTGGGACTCGGACAGGCCGGGGAGGGCGAAGGCGGACCGATCAAGTTCCTGAAGTCCGACTGCGAGGCTGAGTCCGACGGCCACACGCCGATCCTGGTCGCCGGCGAAGAGGCCGGCCTGGACCTGCCGTATGGCTGCCGGGAGGGCATCTGCCACACGTGCGTCGGCGAGCTCCGCTCGGGCCACGTCCGCGACCTGCGCAACGGCGAGGTCTACGGCCAGGAGGGCGAGATGATCCGGACCTGCATCAGCGCCCCCGAGGGCGCGGTCGAAATCGACTTGTAGTACGAAATCGCGAGGAGACACACATGGCGGACGCCACCCAGAACGGTCACAGCTCCAACGGCCGCGTAGCCCTGGAGGAGCCCGAGAACCCGCTGCACCGCTTGAGCAAGGAGCAGATCGAGGAGATCGGCCGCGAGTTCGACGAGCTGCACGAGCAGGTGCGCAACGACCTGGGTGACCGCGACGCGCGCTACATCCGCTCGATGATCGCCATGCAGCGGCGCCTCGCGCTGCTCGGGCGCCTGGAGCTGATCGCCTCCCGCTGGCGGATCCCGTGGGCACTGGGAGCCACCACGCTGGGGGTGGCCAAGATCCTGGAGAACATGGAGATCGGCCACAACGTCCTGCACGGGCAGTGGGACTGGATGAACGACCCGGTGATCAACTCGCGGGCCTGGGACTGGGACACCGCCTCGACGGCCGAGGCGTGGCGCCACTCCCACAACTACGTCCACCACACCTACACGAACATCCTCGGCAAGGACAAGGACCTCGGCTACGAGATCATGCGGATCGATCCGCATCAGGGCTGGCACCCGGTCTACCTGCTGCAGCCGTTCTACAACGTCCTGCTGGCGATGGGATTCGAGTGGGGCGTCGCGTTGCACGACATGGACTTCGAGGCCATCCGCAAGGGCGATAAGGACCTAAAGCAGGTTCGCAAGGACCTCAAGGGCATCGCCGGCAAGGCGCGCACGCAGATCCAGAAGGACTACATCGCCTGGCCGCTTATCAGCGGGCTTGTGATGACCGCGATCGAAGCCGGGATCTTCGCCCTCCAGGCGCGGAGCGACGGCAACAAGCGAGACCCGCGTGTCCAGGCGCGGCGTGCCGTGCGCAGGGTGCGCCGCAAGCGCGCCAAACGCGGTGAGCTGATCCGCCAGCTGGTCGAGCGTCGCTCCTTCCGCGAGCCGTTCCGGCGGACGCTGACCGCGGACGTGGCCGCCAACATCATCCGCAACCTCTGGTCCTACGCGATCATCTTCTGCGGTCACTTCCCCGACCAGACCTACACCTTCACCCAGGAGGACGTCGAGGACGAGACGCGCGGAGGGTGGTACGTGCGCCAGCTCACCGGGGCAGCCAACATCGACGGGGGGCCGATGTTCCACGTCATGAGCGGGAACCTCGGCTACCAGGTCGAGCACCACCTGTACCCGGACATGCCGAGCACCCGGTACGGCGAGATCGCCCCCCGGGTCCGGGAGATCTGCGTCAAGTACGGACTGCCCTACAACTCCGGCCCGTTCTCTCAGCAGCTGGGGATGGTTCAGCGGACGATCCTGCGTCTGGCCCTGCCCGGCGGCAAGCCGCGGCCAAAGCCCGGCGCATACGACGGACCGTTGATCCGTGGCAAGGGCGAGGAGGACGCGCAGAAGATCGCGTCCGCGACCGCCGCTCAGTAGCGCGCGCCGCAAAACGTTTCGAGCCGGTTACAAGCTGGCGGACGCCGTCCGCGGGCGGGGTATGTTGTGTCCACACACCGTCCTCGTCCGCTGCGGAGGTCACCGATGGCCTGGAAGCGAAGCGTTCTCGTCGTCGCCAATGTGACGGCCACCTCGCCTGAGCTGCTGGAGGCGCTACGCGCCCGAACCGAGCGAGAGCCGTCACTGTTCACGCTGATCGTCCCGGCCACCCCGTTCGCGGGCGGACGCAGTGCCGCCGGCCAGATGCTCGAGACCGCGCTCGAGCGCTTCCGCGAGGCCGGCCTCGAGGCTGAAGGTGTGGTCGGCGCGCCCGATCCGGTGGTGGCGGTCACCGACGTGTGGGACCCGAAGCGCTTCGACGAGATCCTCGTCTCGACCCTCCCGATGCGGGTCTCCAAGTGGCTGCACGCGGGGATGCCGGAGCGCATTGGCAAGCTCACCGGCGCCTCGGTGCAGCACGTCGTCTCCGAGCCCCGGAAGCCACCGGTCCAGGCCGGCCCCAGGCCGGCTCACGACCACGACCCGGCCGCCGGGCTGGGGCCGCTCTCGGTGCTGGGCTGGGGCGGGCACCGCGACGCCCCCAAGCAGGCTCGCGGCCAGGAGGAGTAGCCCGCTTCTCGCCCGCGCAGGCGTCCTGCACCCTGCGATAATCACGCGCGATGTCCCTGAGCCTCGGCGCGATCCTGACCGCCATGGTCACCCCTTTCGATGCCCGCGGCCGGATCGACGAAGACGCGGCGGTGCGCTTGATGAACCACCTAATCGAGCACGGCTCGGACGGGCTGGTGATCTGCGGCACGACCGGCGAGGCCGCAACGCTCGATGACCAGGAGCACCTGGGAATGATCCGGCTCGCGGTAGAGGAGATGCGGGGACGGTGCACGATCGTGGCCGGCGTGGGATCGAACGACACCCGCCACGCCGTGTACCTGACCGAGCGGGCCACGGAGATCGGCCCGGACGCGCTTCTGTCGGTCAACCCCTACTACAACCGGCCGAGCCGGCGGGGCGTGATCAAGCACTTCGAGGAGGTGGCCCGGGCCACCGACCTGCCGATCCTGCTCTACAACATCCCCCAGCGCACCGGGTCGGACATGCCCAACGACCTGTTGGCCGAGCTGGCGCGGATCGACAACATCGTCGGCGTCAAGCAATCGAACCCCGAGAACCTGGCCAAGATCGAAGGGCTCGAGCTCTACACCGGCAACGACGACATGCTGGCCGACGTGCTCGATCTGGACGGCGCGGGCGGGGTGCTGGTGGCCAGCCATCTCTTCGGCGAGGAGATGCGCCGGATGGTCGACGAGCCCGAGCGTCGTCGCGAGATCGACGCTTCGTTGCAGGACGTCTACCGCGACCTGGGCGTCGCGCCGCTGGCCAGCAGCATCAAGGCGGCGCTGAACCTGATCGGTCTGCCCGTCGGAGCGCCGCGCCTCCCGTACGTCGAGCTCGACGAGCAGGAGCTCGCGGTCGTGCGCGGCATGCTCGAACGCCACGGGCTGCTGGCCACGGCCGGCACCGGATGAGCCGACCCCCGGCGTGAGCGCTCCCCTGCGCGTCCTGCCGCTCGGCGGGCTGGGCGAGATCGGCAAGAACATGACCGTGTTCGAGTACGACGGCCGGATCGTCGTGGTCGACACCGGCCTGCGCTTCCCCACGGCCGAGATGCTGGGCATCGACCTCGTCCTGCCGGACTTCAGCTATCTGCGCGAGCGCGCGGACGACATCGAGGCGATCGTGATCACGCACGGCCACGAGGATCACCTCGGGGCGCTGCCCTGGCTCATGCGCGAGCTCGGCGCCGACGCGCCGGTGGTCTACGGCGGACGGCTGACGATGGCCATGGCCCGCTCCAAGCTCGACGAGCACAACCTGCGCGACGTCCAGCTCGAGACCGCCGAACCGGGCGAGCGGATCGACGCCGGGCCGTTCGGGATCGAGCTGATTCACATGACGCACTCGATCCCCGATTCGTGTGCCGTGGCGATCGGCACCGCGCTGGGGACGGTCTTGGTGACCGGCGACTACAAGTTCGACCAGACGCCCGTGGACGGGCCGCCGGCCGACGTCTCGAGGCTGGCCGAGCTCGGGCGTGAGGGACTGCTGTTGCTCTGCGGTGACTCCACCAACGCTGACCGTCCCGGCTTCTCGCCCTCGGAGCGTGACGTCGGCCCGCACCTGGAGGAGGTCTTCGCGAGGGCGCCCGGGCGGATCGTCGTCACGAGCTTCGCCTCCAACATCCATCGCGTCCAGCAGGTGATCGACGCCGCGGCCGCGCTGGGCCGCAAGGTTTCCCTCGTTGGTCGCTCGATGCGCAAGAACGTCAACATCGGAAGGTCGCTGGGGCACATCGAGATCCCCGACGGGATGCTGATCCAGCCCCAGGAGGTCGAGGACTGGCCTGACCATAAGATCATCGTGGTCTCAACCGGCTCGCAGGGCGAGCCGCTCTCGGCGCTGCGCAGGATGGCCTGGGACGACCACCGGGCGATCAGCCTCCACAGCGACGACACAGTCGTGTTCTCCGCCACGCCGGTGCCCGGCAACGAGCGCGCGGTGGGGGAGACGGTCGATCGCCTCTACCACATCGGCTGCGAGGTGATCACGCCGCGCGACGCACCGATCCACGCCTCCGGTCACGGCTACGCCGAGGAGATTAAGCTGATGCTCAACCTCGTCAAGCCGCGCTACGTGCTGCCGGTCCACGGCGACTACAAGCGGATCCAGCTGCATGCCCGGCTGGCCGACGCCGTGGGAATCGATCCCGACGATGTGTTCAGCGGCGAGAACGGCCTGCCGCTGGAAATCGACGAGCGAGGGGCCCGCTTCGCCGAGCCCGAGCAGTCGGGGATGATCTTCGTCGATGGCGTGGACATCGGCGATCCCGCCGACGCCGCCCTGCGCGACCGGCGCATGCTCTCGGCCGACGGTATCTTCATCGTCGTGGCCACTGTGTCCGAGCAGAGCGGACAGTCGGTGGCGCCGCCCGAGGTGATCTTTCGCGGCGTGCCGTTCCTCGAGCAGGCCGACGGCGTGGTGGAGGAGATCCGCGCCGAGGTGGAGCGCTCTCTCGCGGATGCCGCCACCGGCGGCGTGCGGCAGATCGACCTGCTCCAGCAGGTGCTCCACGACGATCTGGCCTCGTTCGTCTACGAGCGACTGCGACGCCGGCCGATGGTGCTGCCGGTCGTCGTGGAAGTCTGAGCGAGCGCGTCCTCGGGCTCGCCGTCCACTGGCCCCAGAGTCGTCTGGAGCCGCGGGAGGCGCACGACGAAGCGCGTCCCGAGGCCGCCTTCAGGATGCTCCAGGGAGACCGTCCCCCCGTGGGACTCGGCCACGGCACGGACGATGGCCAGCCCCAGCCCCGAGCCACGGCCGCCGTCGCCCCCGCCCCGCACGAAGCGCTCGAACACCCGTTGCTCGAGGTCGATGGGGATGCCGGGTCCGTCGTCTTGCACGACGAGCCTCGCCGCGGCGCCGTCGGCGGCCGTCGTTGCGAGCACGCGCGTCCCGGGCGGGGTGTGGCGGAGCGCGTTCTCGATCAGGTTCAACACCAGTCGGTGCACCTCGTCGCGGGCTGCGGCGACGGTCACGTGGCCGGGCTCGACTGAGAGCTCGTGACCGTCCGCCATCGGCCCCAGCTCCGAGGCCGCCTCCGTGAGCACGTCGCCGAGATCGGTCGGTCGGCGCGGCTGGATCCGCCGCGCATCGGCGCGAGCCAGCAGCAGCAGGTCGCCCACGAGACGGCGCATGCGGACCGTCGAACGCAGCGCGGCATGCGCGGTCTCGGCCTGCTCGCCCTCGAGCTCGTCGGCCAGCAGCTCCAGGTTGGCCAGCACGCTGGTCAGCGGTGTGCGCAGCTCATGCGAGGCATCGGCCACGAACTCCCGCTGGCGATCGAGCATCGCCTCGGTGTCGGAACGCGCGGCGTCGAGGGCCCCCAGCATCCCCTCGAGCGTCCGCGCCAGCTCCGCCACCTCGTCCTCGGCCTCGGGATGCGGAATGTGGCGGCTGGGATCGCGTGTGCGCTCGATCTCCCGCGCGGCGTCGCTCAACTCGACCACAGGACGCATGGCCCTCTGGGCGGTGGCCAGTCCGGCCAGCAGCGCCAGGACGGTTCCCCCCAGGACGCCGAGGAGCAGGAACAGCCGGACACGGGCGAGCGTGTGATCGATGTCCGACAGGGGCCGCGCGTAGAGCATGATCAGCTCGCCCGCGGGCTGAGCTCCCAGCTCGCGCACGGCCACGCGATAGCCCGACTGCGTGAAGGTCCCCGTTGTCTCGCCGGGCTCGCTGTTGAACGTCGGCGTGGCCAGCGGTGCCTTGGCGCCCCTGATCTTGACCGACTTCTGGGTGCACAACAGATCGCCCGACTCGGCATCGAAGATCCGGATCTGCGCTTGCTCAGCTGAGGCGTAGTCGCTCAGGTGAACGTCCTGGTTGCAGTTGACGAGCACGCGGTTGGCGAAGCGCAGGCGGTGGTTGAGCCCCTGGCGGAGCTGGTCGGCCGCCGAGCGCACCTCGTCGTTGAACTGCCCGCGCACCTGGCGGCTGGTGAACACGCCGACGAGCACGGCGAACGAGGCCAGGATCACGAACGTGAGCACGGCAGAGCCGCCGGCCAGCCGCCAGCGGATCGGCAGCCGCCTATACGCGGAGAACGTAGCCTGCGCCGCGGATCGTGTGTAGGAGCCTAGGCTCGCCACCGGCTTCGAGTTTCCTCCGGAGATTGGAGACGAACACCTCGATCGTGTTCGTCATCGAGAAGGGGTCATAGCCCCAGACCTCATCCAGCAGCCGCTGGCGGGAGATCACCAGCCGCTCGTTTCGCATCAGGTACTCGAGCAGCTCGAACTCCCTCTGGGTGAGGTCGATCGGGCGGCTACCGCGCATCACCTCGTGAGTATCGGGGTTCAGCCTGAGGTCGCCGACGGACAGGGCGGCCTGGCCGCGCGGGGGGCGCCGGCGCAGCAGTGCCCGTAGCCTGGCCAGCAGCTCCTGGCGCTCGAAGGGCTTGACCAGGTAGTCGTCGGCACCGGAGTCCAGGCCCTCGACCCGGGCTTCAACGGCGTCGCGCGCCGTCAGCACCAGGATGGGCACGTCATCGGATTGCCGGAGCACCTTCGCCACCTCGATGCCGTCGAGCCGCGGCAGGCCGAGATCGAGGATCACGAGGTCGGGCAAGAAGGCGTGCGCCAGGTCGAGCGCGCTGATGCCGTCGCCGGCGATCCTGACGTCATAGCCCTCGAGCCGCAGCGAGCGCTGGAGGACCTGGGCGATCGCGTCGTCGTCCTCGACGACGAGAACTCTGGCGGGGCGGTCGTATTCGGCCATCGCTCCAGCAGATGGTACGGAGCAGATCTGCGTGATTTTTCGATCTTTACGGGGCGTTCATACGCGCAGGAGGCGGCGCGGCGCTGTCGAAGCCAGTTGGTCGGACGAGGATGCCTGCCGCCGCTCGCAAGAGAACCGCCCGCAAGACTCCGCCGAGGCGGGCCAAGCGCTCGCTGCTCGCGAACCGGCCGGCGGCGCTACAGCGGCCGCTGGAGCCTCATCACATCGACATCCTGGCGCTGGCCCTGATCGCCGCCGGGATCTTCCTGGGCGGGGTCGCCTACCTGCACTGGTCAGGTGGAGCGCTCGGCGAAGGGGCCATGAAGGCGATGCGCTTCATCTTCGGCGCGCTCGGCTACGCGGTACCGGCTCTGCTCGTCGGGGTCGGCGCCCTGGTCCTGGCCCGCGAGCTCCGCGTGCCGCCACGACCGATGCGCACGGGCGTCCTGTGCCTGACGGCCGCGATCACCCTGGCGCTCGCGGCGGGCACGCTGGGGCTGGGCCCGGGCCCGGTGCACGCGGGGCACTTCTGGCGGGCGTCGGCCTTCGAGTCGCGCGGCGGCATCCTGGGGCAGGGCGAGCTGTGGCTCTGCCTGCACCTGCTCTCGATCCTCGGGGCGCACATCCTGGCCATCTTCCTGTTCGTCGCCGGCGCGATCCTGGTCAGCGGGGCCACTGTGGCGGGCGCCCTGCGGGCCACGAGCTGGAGCGTGACCGAGACGGGCCGTGCGCTGCGGCACTCGACCGAGGAGCTGGCCTCGACGATGCGCCGGCCGGCGACCGCAGCCGGGCGCACACGCGCCTCCCTCGCTTTGGATGACGACGAGCCACTGCTCCCGCCCGAGCCCGACACGGCCGAGCTCGTGATCCGCGCCACCCACGTCGAGGCTCCGCCGATCGGGGAGGACATCCAGGAGGCACCCGACGTGCCCGCGGAGCTCGAGGAGGCGGCGCCAATCGTCGCCGAACCACCCGCTCCCGACGACCTGACGCCTCAGGGCCGCTACCGGGCGTCGATCACCGATGACCCCAACTTCGAGTGGAGGACCCCCTCGGCGCGCTTTTTGACCCGCTCCACCGGCGAGGCGGCGAAGCCTGACACGGCGGGACAGGAGCAGGTTGCGCGCACCCTGCTCGAGACGCTCGGCCACTTCGGGATCGAGGCGACCGTGATCGGACGCGTTACCGGGCCCCACATCACGCGCTACGAGCTGCGCCTGGCCCCCGGCACGAAGGTTGGCAAGGTGGCGCAGCTCAAGGACGACCTCGCTTACGCGCTGGCGGCCACCGACATCCGGATCCTGGCTCCGATCCCCGGCAAGCAGGCGGTCGGGGTGGAGGTGCCCAACGCGCGGCGGCGGATCGTGCACCTCGGCGACGTCTTCCAGGACCCGCCGGCGGACTGGTCGCCGCTCACCGTGTGGCTGGGCAAGGACATCGCCGGTCGCGCGATCGGCGCCGACCTGGCGAAGATGCCCCACCTGCTCGTAGCCGGCACCACCGGGGCCGGGAAGTCGGCCTGCGTGAACGCGATGCTCTCCTCGATCCTCCTGCGGGCCACCCCGCATCAGGTGCGCCTCGTGCTGGTCGACCCCAAGCAGGTCGAGCTCAACCACTACGAGTCGATTCCGCACCTGCTCACGCCGGTCATCACCTCCCCGCGGATGGCCGCCAACGCGCTGCAGAACCTGGTCAAGGAGATGGAGCAGCGCTACGGCACGATGTCGCTGGCCCGCACGCGTTCCCTGCCCGAGCTCAATCGCGTGCGCGAGAAGCGCGGCGAGCCGCCGCTGCCCTACGTGCTGTGCGTGATCGACGAGCTGGCCGACCTGATGATGGTGGCGCCGGCCGACGTCGAGGACGCGATCATCCGCCTGGCCCAGAAGGCGCGCGCGGTGGGGATCCATCTCGTGCTCGCCACGCAGTCGCCCCGGGTGGACGTGATCACGGGGATGATCAAGGCCAACGTTCCCTCGCGGATCGCCTTCGCCGTGTCCTCCCAGACCGACTCGCGCGTGATCCTCGACCAGAACGGCGCCGAGTCGCTGCTCGGCCAGGGGGACATGCTGTTCTCGCCCGTGGGCTCCTCGAAGATCCAGCGCATCCAGGGCGCCTACATCGACGAGGAGCAGATCGCCGAGCTGACCGACTCGTGGCGGCATCAGGGCGAGCCGGAGTTCCACGAGGAGCTCCTGGAGGAGGTCGAATCGGCGGATTCCGACGGCGGCGGGGGCGATTCCGAGTTTTCCCCCGACGAGGATCCGCTCCTGGACGAGGCGATCGCCCTCGTGGCCCAGATGGGGACGGCCTCTACCTCGATGCTCCAGCGGCGCCTGCGCCTGGGCTACACCCGCGCCGGGCGCCTGATCGACATGCTCGAGCGCCGAGGGATCATCTCGGGCTATGAGGGCTCGAAGCCCAGACAGGTACTGATCGCCGAGGCCGACGTGCCGCGCATCCTCGCGCACCTCTCCGAGGCCGATGCAGGCCGGGCACTGGCCGTCGAGGATCCGCCGCTGGGCGGCGGCCCCGATCCGGCCCTCGGAGACGACGCAGAGGGCTAGCCACAGTGCTCCAGGCGTAGCCTTCGGACGGATGCCGGAGATTGGAGCCACCCTGCGCGAGGCGCGAATGCGCCAGGGCATCGACATCGGCGAGGTCGAGACCCGGACGAAGATCCGCGCCAAGTACCTGCGGGCGATCGAGAACGAGGAATGGGACCTGCTGCCCGGACCCGTATACGCCAAGAGCTTCCTGCGGACCTACGGCGACTTCCTGGGTCTCGACAGCCGGATGCTGCTCGACGAGTTCCGCCGCCGCTACGAGCATCCCTCCGACCACGAGCTGCGGCCGATCTCGACCCTCACCCAGGAGCGCGAGCGCTCCTCGCGCGGTCCGCTCCTACCGTCCTGGGCCCTGATCGGCCTCGTGCTGCTGGGCGTCGTCGTGGTCCTGTTCGTCGTCGGCACGCTCAGCAGCAAGAAGTCCCCCTCGACCAGCACGCACGCCGCCAAGACCCACCACCGCCCGCGCCACCGGCGCCCGATCCGCATCCCGTCAAAGCCCACGTCAGTAAAGCTCCAGCTCGTACCCACGGGAACGGTGTACGTGTGCCTGGTCGATGGCACGGGGAACAAGCTCATCAACCAACAGACCCTCAGCCCGGGCCAGACGGTGCCCCCGCAGTCCGGTACGAGGCTCCTGCTCACGCTCGGCAACAACGCCGTGGACGTCAAGGTCAACGGCCGCGCCGTGCCGGTCTCCGCATCCTCGAACGCGATCCGCATGCTGATCGACTCTGGGGGCACACACCCCATCCCGCTCACGATGAAGCCGACCTGCCCGTGAGCGCCGGCGCCGGCCAGTCTGCCCAGACGCCGCCGCGCGCCGGCATCCTCGTCACCGGCACCGAGGTCCTGACCGGGATCATCACCGACCGCAACGGACCGTGGCTGTCCGAGCGCCTGCGCGAGATCGGCGTCGACGCGGCCATGATCCAGATCGTGGGGGACCGCCCCGAGGACCTGCTCGCGGCCCTGCGGTTCATGGCGGAGGAGGGGATGGCGCTGATCGTGACCAGCGGCGGCCTCGGGCCGACGGCCGACGACCTGACCACCGAGATCGTCGCGCGCTTCAGCGGACGCGAGATGGTCCTCGACCCTGACCTCGAGGAGCGAATCGCAGAGATTCTGCGCCCGATGATGAAGCGCTGGCCGGGACTCGATCCCGAAGCCATCCGGGCCTCGAACCGAAAGCAGGCGGTGATCCCGGAGGGGGCGACGGTGCTCGAGCCGATCGGCACGGCGCCGGGGGTCGTCGTGCCTCCGGCCGAGGGGAGCGGCCCGACCGTCGTCGTCCTGCCCGGACCGCCGCGCGAGCTTCAGCCCATGTGGGAGATGGCGCGCAGCACCGATGCCTTCCGCGCCGCCGTGGCCGGCGCCACGACTTACCGGCGCGAGATCGTGCGCCTGTTCGGCATTCCCGAGTCCGAGATCGCCAACACGCTGCGAGCCGCCGAGGCGGACGGCATCTCTCTCGACGAGCTCGAGATCACGACCTGCCTGCGCCGCGGTGAGATCGAGGTGGCGACACGCTACGAACCGCCCTCGCAGGCCGCCTACGACGCTTTCGTGCGCTTCATCGGCTCGCGACACGCCGACACCCTGTTCTCAGCCGACGGCTCGACCGTGGACGAGCAGGTCGCCTCGCTGCTGGGCGATCGCACCGTCGCGGCCGCCGAGTCCTGCACAGGAGGGCTGCTGGCGGCCCGGCTGACCGAGCGTGCCGGTTCCTCGGCCTACTTTGCCGGCGGGCTGGTCGTCTACTCCAACGAGGCGAAGGTCGAGCTGGCGGGCGTCGACAGCGAGCTGATCGAGCGCTTCGGCGCCGTGTCGGCCCAGGTCGCAGATGCGCTGGCCGACGGCGCGGTGCGCCGCTTCGAGGCCGACTTCGGCGTCGGCATCACCGGCATCGCCGGGCCTGGGGGCGGGACGGAGGAGAAACCCGTGGGCCTCGTGTGCTTCTCGGTCGCCTCGCGGGACGGGGGGCGCATCACCCGCAGCGTGCGGTTACCCGGCGGCCGCGCCGACGTCCGCGACCGGGCGACCACGGTCGCCATGCACCTGCTGCGGCGGCTGCTGATCGGCGAGATCGACGGCCAGCCCACGCCTGCGGCGCCCGACGCTCGCGTGCGCAGCGCTTGAGCGACGAGCGCGTCCGGCTGTTCGTCGCCCTCGAGTTGCCGGTCATCGTGCGCTCGGAGCTCGAGCGCTGGCGGGAAGCGCCGGTGCGCGGCGGCGGCCTGCGGCCGGTTGCGGCCGAGGCGCTTCACGTCACGCTGTGCTTCCTGGGGTGGCGCTCTTGGGGGGAGGTGGAGGCGATCGGCGATGCCTGCGTCGAGGCGTCTCTCTCCCAGCCACCGCCCCGGCTTCGCCTTTCCGGGCCGCTCTGGCTACCGCCACCTCGCCCGCGCCTGCTCGCGGTCGCCCTCGAAGACCTGTCGGGCGGGCTCTTGGCGGTCCAGTCGCGGCTGTCTCAGGTCCTCGCTGCCGGGGGCTGGTACACGCCGGAGAAGCGCCCGTTCCTGGCTCACGTGACGGTGGCGCGGGCGCGCCGGGACGCCCGGATACGAGCGGCCGACCTGTCGCCGCCGTCGAGCCTCGAGTTCCACGGGGGCTGGGTCACCCTGTACCGCTCCCGTCTGAGCCCGGGCGGGGCGCGGTACGAGCCGCTGCGGCGGGTGGAGGTGGGGTAGGGGGCTTAACGGGGCGGGGCGGGGCGGGGGGCGGGTCCGCGCTTCCCGCCCGCCGCGCTCCCGGGCGCCCGCGATCCCAGGCGATGGCTCCGAAAGCGGCCCTATAGCAGCCACTTCCGGAGCCATCGACCCCGGCACCGGGGCAATCACGACCTCCGCCCGCCCGCCGGTCTCCACACAATCGCCACAACCCGGTTCCCCTTCTGCAACACGCGCGTCTTGTTCGGTCACGCGCCCGGGCCTAGCGTCCCGGTCTCCGCATCACGCACCCCCGGTCAGCGGCACCGTTCCGTCCGCCACCAGCCGTACCGTTGGGCGTTCAAAGCATGGAGATGAAGGAGCCGAAGCTGAGATGAGCGAGCAACAGAATGCCGGCGAGAAGTCTGGCGGGCGCGGCGGCGCGACGCTGGAGGCCAAGGCCGACGCCAAGCGCCAGGCCGCCCTGCAGGGAGCGCTGACGCAGATCGAGCGCCAGTTCGGCAAGGGCACGGTCATGAGGATGGGTGATCCGGGCGCTCGGGTGGCGGTCGACGCGATTCCCACCGGCGCGCTGTCGCTCGACGTCGCCCTCGGGATCGGCGGGGTCCCGCGGGGCCGGATCGTGGAGATCTTCGGCCCGGAGTCCTCCGGAAAGACCACGCTCGTCTACCACGTCCTGGCCGAGGCACAGAAGCTTGGCGGCGTGTGCGCATTCGTCGACGCCGAGCACGCCATGGATCCTCTCTACGCACGCCAGATCGGCGTGGACATCGACGAGCTGCTCGTCTCGCAGCCCGACTACGGCGAGCAGGCGCTCGAGATCGTCGACATGCTGATCCGGTCCGGCGCGGTCGATGTGATCGCGGTCGACTCGGTGGCCGCGCTCACGCCGCGGGCCGAGCTCGAGGGCCAGATGGGCGACCAGACGGTGGGCGTGCAGGCGCGGATGATGTCGCAGGCGATGCGCAAGCTGGCCGGCAACCTAAACCGCACTCAGACCCTGTGCGTGTTCACCAACCAGATCCGCGAGAAGGTCGGCGTGATGTTCGGCTCGCCGGAGACGCAGCCGGGAGGGCGGGCGCTCAAGTTCTATTCTTCGCAGCGCCTGGACATCCGCCGGATCGAGACCCTCAAGGACGGAACCGAGGCCGTCGGCAACCGCGTCCGGGTGAAGGTCGTCAAGAACAAGGTCGCCGCGCCGTTCAAGCAGGCCGAGTTCGACATCGAGTTCGGGAAGGGCATCTCGACCTCCGGCTGCCTGATCGACTACGGGATCGAGCACAACATCATCACCAAGTCGGGTTCGTTCTTCTCCTACGGCGAGGAGCGGCTGGGCCAGGGACGCGGCAACGCCAAGACGTACCTGGACGAGAACCCGGAGATGGCACGCGAGATCGAGGCCAAGATCTTCGCCGCGCTGGGGATCGAGCGGGATCTCGTCAAGTCGATCGAGCCGCGCGACGGAGCGTCCACGGTGGCCGCGATCGATGCGGTCCCCGATGTCGGTGAGCGCGCCGCATGAGGCCGAGGCGGACGTTGCGGGCACGCGGGCGAACGCCCCGCCACAGGCCCTGCAGCTCGCCTTCGCTTATCTGAACCGGCGGGAGCGGACCGCCCTCGAGGTGGCCGAGCACCTGGCTCGGCGCGGCTGCCAACCGAAGGAGATCGATGACGCGCTCGCGCTTCTGCGCGAAGAGGGCTACGTCGACGATGCCCGCTACGCGAGGCTGTTCGCCCAGGACAAACGCGAGCTCGACCAGTGGGGCGGCGAACGCATCAGGCGGACGCTGGTGGAGCGGGGCGTCGAGCGCGACCTGATCGCGGAGGCGCTCGCAGGCGAACCGGCCGAGGGGGAGCTGCAGCGGGCGCTGGCGCTGCTCGAGCGAAGGTTCTCCTCGCCGCCGAGCGACCGCCGCGAGCGCGACCGCGCGATCGGCATGCTGGTGCGCAAGGGCTACGACGCCGACCTGGCGCTCGACGCACTGGCCGCCTACGCGCGCGGAGAGCAGTAGCCGCTCCCCGCATCCTCCGCTCGCCTTGCCGACGCCCATGCAGCGTTTGCGCGGAGTGGCCCGCGGTACTACGATGCCGCGTAGCGAACGAACGGCCCGCGGGCCGCAAAACACCAGCAAATACCGTAGATCTTGGATTACCCGAATTCAGCCGTGACGGCATCCGACGATGGGCGTTCGCGCCCACTCAGAAAACAAGTAGAACAACCGAGGCACCGTAGGTCAGCCGCCGCCTGAAGGGCGAGACAGCCTGATCGGGAATCTGTTCGTGCGCCGCGCACGGGCCGCTCGGTCGCTCCAGCACCCATAGCAGTGACTGGGCCCGGCTTGCCGGGACCGTCAGGAGAGGAACGACCATGGAAATCATCGGCGCGGCAGCGCTGCTCGCAGTGGGACTGGTGCTCGCCGCGGTCGTCTACACGCGTGCTCATCACGCCGGGGCGCCGGTCCTCGAGCCGGGCGCCGCGGTGGGCATGCCGCCGAACGCAGCGGCGGTCGACGGCGCGGACACGCTGGCTCGCCGCCAGCACGAGCTCGCGGTGCGAGAGACCGAACTCGAACAGGAACGAGTGGCCCTGGCCGACACTCGCCGGGAGCTCGAACGCACGCTCGAGCAGGCATCGGGCATGTCGGCCTCGCGAGCCAAGCAGGTCCTGCTCAAGGAGATCGAGGACCAAGCCAGACACGACGCCGCCCGGCGGATCCGCCAGATCGAGGAGGAGACCAAGCGCGAGGCCGACCGGCGCGTGCGCAACATCCTCTCGGTCTGCATGCAGCGGCTCGCCGCCGGGCACGCGGCGGAGACCACGGTCTCCGTGGTGCATCTCGCCGCCGATGACATGAAGGGCCGGATCATCGGCCGGGAGGGCCGGAACATCCGCGCCCTGGAGAACCTCACCGGGGTGGACTTCATCATCGACGACACGCCCGGGGCGGTCGTGCTCTCGGGCTTCGACGGCGTGCGCCGCGAGATCGCGCGCCTGACTCTCGAAAAGCTGCTCCAGGACGGACGCATTCACCCGGCGCGGATCGAGGAGATGTACTACCAGGCGAAGTCCGAGCTCGAGTCGCACATCGTCGAGCTGGGGGAGGAGGGGGTCTTCGAGGCCGGCATCCAGGGAGTGCACCCGGAGCTGGTCAAGCTCCTCGGACGACTGCGCTTTCGCACCAGCTACGGCCAGAATGTCCTCTCGCATTCGATCGAGGTCTCGCGACTGGCCGCCATGATGGCCGGGGAGCTCGGCGCCGGAGCCAAGACGGCCCAGCGGGCGGCGCTGCTGCACGACATCGGCAAGGCGGTGACGCACGAGATCGAGGGCCCGCATGCTCTCGTCGGAGGCGACCTGGCGCGCAAGTACGGTGAATCCGAGGCCGTGGCCCACGCCATGGAGGCCCACCACAACGAGGTCGAGCCCCAGACGATCGAGGCCGTCCTCGTCCAAGCCGCCGATGCGCTGTCGGGCGCCCGGCCCGGCGCGCGCGGCGAGTCGCTCGAGCAGTACGTCAAGCGGCTGCGCGACCTCGAGCAGATCGCCACCCGGCACAAGGGTGTCGACAAGGTCTACGCAATGCAGGCCGGGCGGGAGATCCGGGTCATGGTGGCGCCGGGGGCGATCGACGACGACGCCGCCACCATGCTCTCCTACGAGATCGCACGCGAGATCGAGAAGGAGCTCGAGTACCCCGGGCAGATCAAGGTGACGGTGATCAGGGAGTCACGCGCGATCGAGTACGCGAGGTGACGGCACGGATTCGACGATTGACCCCTCAGCAACTCGGGTAAAGTTTTCACTGCGGGCGCGCCCTGATGCGGGAGATCGGCGGTTTGGCCCGCGCGCCGCCGAGGAGGATCAGATGAGCTCTCACCTCGTTTCGCCGAGACGACGCAGCGTCGTGCGTCTGGCCGTCAGCCTGCTCGGCTGCCTTGTCATCGTGGCCCTGATCACTTCTCCCGCCTCGGCGCGGCGACATGCGAAGAAACATCACCACGCGAAGCGCCACCATCGACAGAAGCCTCAGTACAAGGGCCAAGCTCAATCGTTGCGCGCCCACGGTCAGCTGCTGTCGCTGGTGCCCAAGCATCTGAGTCTGCAGACCAACCAGAGCAACAACTGGTTCGGCTACAACCAGGGCGCCCTCGAGCAGGGCGCAACGCTGTTCCATTCGATCAGCGGCGACTGGACGGTCCCGACCGTCAGCCAGCACGCGTCCGGTCAGGCTGAGGCATCTTCGGACTGGATCGGGATCGGCGGCGGCTGCGTGGACTCCGGATGCACGGTCACCGACCCGACGCTGATCCAGACCGGAACCGAGCAGGACGTGGACAGCTCAGGGCATCCGTCCTACTCCGCCTGGTACGAGCTTGTGCCGGCGCCGTCGCTGACGATCTCCAGCATCGCGGTCTCGCCCGGGGACCACATGCACGCGTCGATCGGCGAGGTCGTCGCGAACTCCGAGCTGTGGAAGATCACGATCACGGATGTCACGCGGGGTACGTCGTTCTCCACCACGTTGCCGTATCCGTCCACGCACGGGACGGCCGAATGGATCGAGGAGACGCCGCTCGAGATCGGGACGAACGCGGGCTTCGCCTCGCTTCCCAACCTCACCGATCCCGCCTTCGACACCGGCACGGTCAACGGCGCACCGGTGAAGCTGTCCCCCTCGGAGGCGATGCAGCTCACGGACTCGAGCGGAAAGGTCATCGGCACGCCTTCGGCTCCGGACTCCGACGCCGACGGCTTCGGCGCCTGCGCCTGGGCGACCAGCTGTAGCGCTCCCGGCAGCTGATCTCTGCGGCGCGCCTCCGGTGCCCGCCCGGGCGCCGGAGGCCAGCTGCCGCCATATCATCGGCGCATGATCCTGGTGATCGAGGACGAGCCAGGCATCGTCGACTTCCTGCAGCGCGGCCTGCGGTCGCATGGCTTCGATGTCGCCGCGGCCCAGGACGGTGTCAGCGGCACGGAGAAGGCGCTCGACGACGGCATCGAGCTCGTCGTGCTCGACATGATGCTTCCCGGTCGCAGCGGACTCGAGGTACTCGCGACCTTGCGCGCGCTCAAGCCGACGCTCCCCGTGATCGCCCTCACGGCCCGCGGAGAGATCGAGGACCGAGTGGCTGGACTTGACGCCGGAGCCGTGGACTATCTGACCAAGCCGTTCTCGCTGAGCGAGCTGGCGGCCCGGATCCGAGCCCAGCTGAGGGTGGCTACCCACGTCCCGGCCACGACGCTGAAAGTCGGCGAGATCGAGGTCAACCTGCTCACCCGCGAGGTCTCTCGCGCCGGCGAGCTCGTGCGCCTCTCCACGACCGAGTTCGAACTGCTCGTCTACCTGCTGCGCAACCACGGCCGGGTGCTCACACGCGAGCAGATCCTCCGCGCCGTGTGGGGCTACGACTACGACCCCGGCACCAACGTCGTCGACGTCTACGTCGGCTATCTGCGCCGCAAGCTTCGCCGCCCCGGCTTCGCCGTCCCGATCACGACGGTCCGCTCGGTCGGCTATCGCCTGGATGCGTCGGCGTAGACCGGGGCTCCTCGTGCCCCTGCCCACGAGCCTCCGCTGGCGGCTGACGGCGTGGGTCGCGGCCGTGATGCTGATCGCCGCCGCCGGCGTGTTCGGCGTGGTCTACGTGAGCACCGGAAACCACCTGCAGAGCCAGATCGACCGCGGACTCGTCGGTAACACGACGCAGCTCTCCCAGTTCCTGCGGCCGCTCAGTTCGCGTCCGCCGCAGCAGATCCTGGCCAGCGTCAACCGCTACCTGCGGGATCAGCCCTATAAGGCCAACTCCACGCTGCTGTTCGTACTCGTTCCCGGGATGCCGACGGCGAGCAACCACCCGGAGCTGTTCAACGCCCGCCTGCCCGAGGACAACGAGACCTCCGCCGAGCAGGTCCACGAGAACCAGCTCTCCCAGGAGCTTCGGGTCCCGACACCGGGCTACTCGACGCGCTCGGTCCCCGATGTCGGCCGCATCCGCGTGCTCGAGCGATCGGTCTCGCTCGGGGGGACCACGGCCGTCGTCGGGGCAGGCGAGCCCCTCGAGCTCGTCGAGAGCGCGCAGCACGGGGTCGCGCGCGCGTTTCTGCTCGCGGGCCTGCTCGTGCTCGCGCTTGCCCTGCTCGCCTCCTACCTGGCCGGGGCACGTTTCACGGCGCCCCTGCGCCGGATGGCCGCGGTCGCGGCGAGGGTGGATGCGGGCGAGATGGGCCCGAGGATGACCGTGCGGGCCGATGACGGAGATGAGGTACGCGTCCTGTCTGATTCGTTCAACCACATGCTCGATCGCCTGTCCGAGGCGTTCGCCGGCCAGCGTGAGTTCGTCGCCGACGCATCCCACGAGCTGCGAACACCGTTGACCGTCATACGCGGGCAGCTCGAGGTCCTGGTCGCCCGGTCCGAGCCCACTCCCGACGAGGTCCGTCGCGTCGAGCGTCTGGTGCAGGCCGAGATCACTCGGATCAGCCGGCTCGTCGACGACCTCCTCCTGCTCGCCCAGTCCGAGCAGCGCGACTTCCTCCGACCCGAGCCGATCGACCTGCGCCCGTACGTCTCCGAGCTCTGGGACGGCGTGAGCCTGACCGCCGAGCGGCGGTTCGAGCTGGGTGAGGTGCCCGCGGGCACGCTGCGCGCCGATCCGGACCGGCTGGCGCAGGCGCTGCGCAACCTGGCCAGTAACGCGATCGATCACACACAAGAGGACACGGGCCTCGTCCGGCTCGAGGTCCAGCGCAGGGGGCAGACCGGGATCCGGTTCTCGGTCATCGACGACGGCCCCGGCATCGACCCGGGCCATCGCGAGCGGGTGTTCGAGCGCTTTCACCGCGTCGACCCTGGCCGCACGCGCGCGGCCGGCGGCGCCGGCCTGGGATTGGCCATCGTCAAGGCGATCGCGGAGTCACACGGCGGGAGCGTGCGCGCCGTCGAGCCACAGGGCCCCAATGGCGCCCGCATCGAGCTCGTGCTGCCCGGCTTTGAGTCCGGCTGAGCGCCGATACCCTTGACGGCGATGAAGCGCTACCACGTCACGACGTTCGGGTGCCAGATGAACGCACACGATTCCGAAAGGATGAAAGGGATGCTCGAGTCGCTCGGCTATGCCGAAGCGGCCGAGCGAGCGCAGGCCGACCTGATCCTGTTCAACACCTGCTCGATCCGCGAGAAGGCCGACGAGCGCTTCATCGCCCATCTGGGCGAGGCCAAGCGCCTGAAACGTGAGGATCCCCAGCGGATCGTCGGCGTCGGAGGCTGCTGGGCGCAATCGGTCAAGGAGGAGGTGTTCGCTCGCTTCCCGTTCGTCGACGTGGCGTTCGGCCCCGGGCAGGTCCACAAGCTGGCGGAGTTCCTCACCAGCGACTCGCTGAGCGCCCAGGGCTTCTTCGAGTTCGAGGGCTTCACCGGCGACCTGCCCGCCAAGCGCGAGCGCGAGTTCCAGGCCTGGGTGCAGATAAGCGTCGGCTGCAACTGCGCGTGCTCCTACTGCATCGTGCCCTCCACGCGCGGGCGCGAGGTGAGCCGCCGACCGTCCGAGCTGCTGTCCGAGGTGCAGCGGGTCGCCGCCGACGGCGTGTGCGAGGTGACGCTGCTCGGGCAGAACGTCAACTCCTACGGCCGCGATCTCTCGCGCGAGGAGCGGACCACGTTCGCCCAGCTGCTCGAGATGCTCGACGCCGTCGATGGGATAGAGCGGATCCGCTACACGAGCCCGCATCCCAAGGACATGCGCGAGGACGTGATCCGCGCGCACGCCGAGCTGCCCTCGCTGTGTGAGCACATCCATCTCCCACTGCAGTCGGGCTCGAGCACCGTGCTCAAGCGGATGCGCCGCACCTACTCCCGGGAGCGCTACCTCGACCGCGTGGCGCTGATCCGGGAGCACGTGCCCGACTGCGCGCTGAGCACCGACATCATCGTCGGGTTCCCGGGGGAGACCGAGGAGGATTTCGAGCAGACGCTCGAGATGGCCGAGGCCATCGGCTACGACGGCGCCTTCACGTTCATCTACTCGCCCCGGCGCGGGACCGAGGCCGCCGCGCTGCCTGAGCAGGTGCCGCACCAGATCAAGGTGGCGCGGCTTGAGCGCCTGGTCGAGGTCATCCAGCGCCGCGCGGCCGAACGCTCCCAGCGGTTCCTGGGTCGCACGCTCGAGGTCCTCGTCGAAGGGCCCTCGCGAACGGATCCGACCCGGCTGCGCGGGCGCTCGCGCCACAACAAGGTCGTGAACTTCACCGGCGCCGCGGCTCCCGGTGAGCTCGTCGAGGTAGAGATCACGAGCGCCACCAGCCAGACGCTCGCGGGGCTTCAGTCGCTGGTTCCGCGCGCCGCCTGAGCGCCCCATAAGCGGGGGCCGGATCCGTCCGGGTCGGAGCCCGCAAACGCCCGTCACTCCGGTCCATCCGCGCCATTTGCGAACATGTGTTCGTGCGCTGGAGCAACCTTGAGATCGAGGCGGAGGAGAGGGCCCGTCTGCCGGGTTACCGGGAGGAGGCGGTGGTGCGCCATTTCGACGCACCCGAGGCCCTCGACACCAGGTTCTACGAGATCCGGGCGAAGTCGATCATCAACCGCGTACCGGATCAGTCGGCGGTTCCGTTCCGCTGGACCATCAACCCGTACCGCGGATGCAGCCACGCCTGTTCCTACTGCTTTGCTCGCCCCACCCACAAATACCTGGACTTCAACGCCGGGCGCGACTTCGAGAAGGAGATCGTGGTCAAGGTCAACGCGCCGGAGCTGCTGCGCGCCGAGCTGGCGCGGCGCTCCTGGAAGGGCGAGCACATCGCGCTGGGGACGAACACGGACCCCTACCAATGGGTTGAAGGCCGCTACAAGCTGATGCCTGGGATCTGGGAGGCCATGCGGGAGGCGGCCAACCCCTGCTCGATCTTGACGAAATCGCCGCTGTTGTTGCGAGACCTGCCGCTGATGAAGGAGATCGCGGCACGCGCCGAGTTCAGCGCCGCGCTCTCGGTGCCCACCATCGACGAGAAGGCCTGGCGCGCTACCGAGCCGCACACGCCGAATCCGCGCGCCCGCCTCGAGGCGATCGCAGAGCTCACGCGCGCGGGGATCAAGACCGGCGTGCTGGTGGCGCCGCTGATGCCCGGCATCAACGACTCGCCTGAGCAGGTGGCGAAGATCGTCGAGCTCGCCTCCGAGTCGGGAGCGGCATTCGTGAGCGGGATCGCGCTGCACCTGCGCGGCGACGTCAGGGGGCTCTTCCTGAACTGGCTGGAGGAGCACCGTCCCGATCTGGTTCCGCTCTATCGGCGGCTCTACCGCCGTGGCGCGTACGCGCCCGCCGAGGAGCGGCGGCGGCTCGCGCAGCTCGTCAAGGGCCCGGACCTGCCCGCGAGTGAGCGGATGCGCGGGACGACGACGTTTCCGCCGCGGTCACCGTCAAAGCCGCAATCTCCGGAGCGGCAACCGAGCCTGTTCTAAAGCGCCCGCCCCGGTGGCGGTTCAGGGCGACGTAAAGCCAGGCCACCAGGTGAAACCGCCGTCCGCCGGTGGTGGTAGGTAGGCGTACTCTCCTCTCGAGCTATGCGAAACCGATTCAAGAGCCGCAAGGACCTTCACCTCGAGCGCATGTTCGAGACCCGCAGCGAGGCCTGGGAGCGCGTGGGCCTGGCCATCGACGTGAGCCAGCGCGCCGTTAAGCGGGCCAGGCGGGAAGCCGCCATCCTGCTGCCGCTGCTGATCGCCGTCCTCGTCGCCTACAGCTACCGCAAGCAGCTCTTCGGAATCAAGCCGGGAGGCGCCTGGGAGACGCCGATTCGCATCATCACGGTGCTCGCGCTGCTCGCCCTCGGCTGGGCGGTGGCGCGCGACGTCGGTCGCGCTGCGGCGCCCACGTTCTTCCGCCGCATGGATCCGGGCACCGCAGGGACGGTCGGCTTTGTCATCCGCCTGGGCACGATCGCCGCCACGCTGATCGTCGCCCTGCGCGTCGCCGGCGTGCACCCCGGGACGTTGATCGCCGGCAGCGCGTTCACCGCGGTCGTCCTGGGCCTGGCTGCCCAGCAGACGCTGGGCAACCTGTTCGCTGGGATGGTGCTCCTGAGCGCGCGCCCGTTCCGCGTGGGCGAGCGCATCCGCCTGCAGGCGGGCGCCCTCGGAGGCGTGCTGGAGGGTGTGGTCAGCTCGCTGGGCCTGCTCTACACGACCCTGGCGCGCGGCGAGGACCGGATCATGATTCCCAACAACGGCGTGCTGTCGGCCGTGGTCGTCCCACTCCGGGAGCCCAATGCGGTGGATGTCAAGGTCCGTCTCGGCTCGGGCGTGCGCCCGAGCCAGGTTCAGGCGCTGCTCGACGACCAGATCCACACGCCCACCCGCGCCGCCGCGGTCGTCCATCTGGAGGAGATCGATGGCGACGACGTGGTCATCCGGGTGGAGGCGACGCCCGAGCACGCAAACGACGGCGCGCGCCTGGCCGACGAGATCATCGCCACGCTGGCCAGCGTGACCGGAGAGCACCAGCGTGTGGTGAACGAGCCCGAGCCGGCAGGCTCCCGCTACACCGGCCCGCGCTGATCAGACAGCTGCCTCAGCGCTTGTCGCGCTGACCAGCCGCCAGATCCTGGGCGATCCGGTGGCTTCCCAGCAGATTGCTGACGGCAGCTGCCGGCTGCGGAGCCACCGCGGCAAAGCCCGCCCCGAGTCGCAGCCCCAGCGGCGCGACTTCGATCTCGGCCCGGTTTCGCTCGATGGCCCGGACGACCGCGCCGGCCACGTCATCGGGGGATCGGGTCCCGACTCCCCGGGGCAGATCGATCTTGGCGTCGGCGAACATCCCGGCGTCGCGGATGAAGCCCGGGAGGATCACCGAGACGCCCACCCCGTGGGATTGAAGGTCGGACCGCAGGCCCAGCGCGAAGCCCCGCAGGCCGAACTTGGTCGCTGAGTACATCGCCGAGGCCGGCGATGCCGCCTTCCCGGCCAGGGAGGAGATGAACACGAGGTGCCCGCGGCCGCGCTCGATCATCCCCGGCGACAGCGCGCTGGCCATCCGGATCGGCGCCCGCAGATTGATTTCGAGGATGCGGTCGATCTGCTCCTGCGTGAGCTCGGAGAGCAGCCCTGAGGCGGGATGGGCGGCGTTCGCGACCACGACATCGGCATCTCCGACCTCGCCGATCAGGCGCTCGAGCTGGTCGCGGTCGGCCAGGTCGCACACGATGGCCCGAGCGGCGAGCTCAGCCGCCAGCGGATCGAGGACCTCGCTGCGCCGGCCGGTCAGCGTGAGCGTCGCGCCGCGCGCGGCCAGCGCCCGCGCGATCGCAGTGCCGATCCCGCCCGTGGCGCCAGTCACCACGACCTTGCCCTGGAGAAGACTCATCGGGCCGAGAGTCTATGGATCTGGAGCCCCCGCGCGCAGGGATACTCCGCCCATGGCCAAGCCCGAGGTGATCGCGCTCTTCGGCCCCACCGGGGTGGGGAAGACCGCGGTCGCCATCGCGCTCGCGCAACGTCTGCGCCGGCACGGGCAGCGCCCAGTCGCCGTGTCCGCCGATGCCCTGCAGGTCTACGACGGCCTCCACACGCTGACCGGCGCGGCCGGCGCGGCCGAGCGCGCCCAGCTCGAGCACCGGTTACTGGCCTTTCTGCCCATCGACGCCACCTTCAGCGCCGGTCAGTACGCCGAGCTGGCCCACGCCGAGATCGACGAGCTGCTGAGCCAAGGCCGGCGGCCGATCGTCGTAGGGGGAACCGGGCTCTACCTGCGCGCCGCCCTCACCGAACTCAGCTTGCGCCCAGCGCCCCCCCAGGGAGTGCGAGAGCGCTGGTTGGCCGAGCTCGAGCGCCATGGCCCGCAGGTGCTCCACGCCGAGCTCGCGCAGCGCGCCCCCTGGGCAGCGGCGGAGATCGATCCCGCCGATCGGCAGCGCGTCGTGCGTGCGCTCGAGTTGCTGGAGACGGGGGAGCTCGAACCGCCCGAGGCCGAGTCTGAGCTCTGGACCGACGCGACCAGGCGAAGCACGCTGCTGATCGGCCTGGTGATGGAGCGCGAGCAGCTGTACGCCAGGATCGACGCGCGCGTCGAGCAGATGCTGGCGCAGGGCGCCGCCGAGGAAGTTCGCCGCGCCAACGCCGCCGGGGCGTCGGCCACGGCCCGCAAGGCCGTGGGCTTCGAGGAGCTGCTCGCCGGCGACGTCGACGCCATGAAGCGCCGCACTCGTAACTATGCACGCCGCCAGCTGACCTGGATGCGCAAGCTGGCGGGCGTGACGGTGATCGACACCACAGGGCGACGCCCCGATGACGTGGGCCGCCAGATCGAGGAGCTCTGGCTCGCGGCGGGGATGTGAGCGGGTACATCCACGATCGGGCGACGGGACCTAGACTGCCCGCGCGTGGACTTCGAGAAGTGGCACGCGCTTGGCAACGACTACCTGATCGTCGAGGCTGACTCGCTCCCCTTCGCGCTCACCGGTGAGCGGATCCGCAGGATCTGCGCTCCGCACACCGGCGTCTTCGCGGACGGCATCCTGCTGCTCTCACGGCCCGGGGAGGACGGCTACGTGGCGAGCCTGCGCATCTTCAACCCGGACGGCTCGGAGGCGGAGGTCTCCGGAAACGGCGCCCGCGAGGCGGTGCTCTACCTGCGGCGTAGCGGCTGGGTGGAGACGGACACGTTCTCGATCCACACCGCGGCCGGCGAGCTGCGTCCCACGATCACCTCGCGCACGACGTGCACGATCGACATGGGCAGAGCACGGGTGCGAAGCGCCGACTTCCCCTCCGGCGGCGAGGACGGTCGCGGAGAGTTGAGGGCCGGCGGGCGCACGTGGCGCTTTCAGCACGTGCAAGTCGGCAACCCGCAGTGCGCGATCCGCGTCGGCTCAGAGCAGGAGCTGGCCGATCTCGATCTCCCGGAGCTCGGGCCTGAGATCGAGCACCACGAGCTGTTTCCCAACCGAAGCAACGTCTCGTGGTTCACCGAGCGAGCGCCGGGCCGCATCCGGGTGCGTATCTTCGAGCGCGGCGTGGGGGAGACATCGGCGAGTGGGACTGGCGCCACCGGCGCGGCGGTCGCCTACGTGCTCGGCGGCGGGGACTCGCCGGTGACGGCAGAGCTCGACGGCGGAGAGCTCGAGGTCGAGGTCGCGGAGGACATGCACATCGATCTGAGCGGTTGGGCGGTGCCCGTTTTCCGGGGAACGCTGGCTGAGGATTTCGTGGAAGAGCTGCATGCGCTCGAGTAAGCGTCTCGAGCAGATTCCGCCGTACCTGTTCGCCGAGCTCGAGCGGAAGATCGCCGCCAAGCGCGCCGCCGGTGTGGACGTGATCAGCCTGGGGATCGGCGACCCCGACACGCCCACGTACGCACCCATCGTGACCGCCGCGCAGCAGGCCGTCGCCGATCCGAGCACCCACACGTACCCCTCCAACCGCGGCCGCGCCGAGTTCCGCGAAGCCGTGGCCGCCTTCTACGCCCGCCGGTTCGGCGTCGAGCTCGACCCGGAGACGGAGGTCATGCCGGCGATCGGGGCCAAGGAATGCATCTTCAACCTCAACTTGGCGTTCCTGGACCCCGGCGATGTGGCGCTGGCCGCCGACCCGGGCTATCCGGTCTATACGGGCGGGCCGCTGCTCAGCGGAGGCGTCCCGGTGCTGATGCCGTTGCTGCCCGAGCGCGGCTTCGCCCCCGACCTGGGGGCGATCAGCCGGTCGGACCTCGAGCGAGCCCGGCTGCTGTTCCTCAACTACCCCAACAACCCGACGGGTGCCGTGGTCCCGGAGGGCCTGTTCGAAGAGGTGGTGAACCTCGCACGCCGCGCCGGCTTCCTGATCGTCCACGACAACGCCTACAGCGAGACGACCTACGACGGCTACGTAGCCCCTTCGTTCCTGGCCACGCCCGGGGCCAAGGACGTCGGCGTCGAGGTTTTCTCGCTTTCCAAGGGCTACAACATGACGGGCTGGCGGTGCGCGGCGATCGTGGGCAACGCCGAGGCGATCGCCAGCTACTGGCGCCTGAAGTCCAACGTCGACTCGGGCCTGTTCGAAGCCATTCAGCTCGCCGGCGCCGCGGCGCTGGCGCCAGAGCTCGACGACGAGGTCCGGGCGATGAACGAGGTCTACCGGCGCCGGCGCGACCTCGTGTGCGAATCGCTCAGCCAGGCCGGCGTCGAGGTGACGCCTCCCAAGGGAACGATCTACGTCTGGGCCCCGGTGCCTGCGGGCTTCGCCTCGGCCGCGGAGTATTGCGAGTACGTTCTCGAGGAGGCCGCGGTGGTGATCTCTCCCGGCGGCGCCTACGGGCCCAACGGGGAGGGCTTCTTCCGCATCTCGCTGACCACGCCGGATGACCGGCTGCTGGAGGCGATGGGGCGGATCCGAGAGCTCGGCTGAGTCCATTCGCGGTCGTGGCCGCGGCTACCATCCCTGCAGTGCCGAGAAGCCGTCACGGCCGCGCTGGAACCACTCCGCTCGCCCTCAACGGGCAGCGCCCTCAGGGCCGAGCCCGCCAGCGTGCCTACCTGGTCGCCGCGCTGCGAGATGGGCAGCCGGACGACCTGGCCGAGCTGCACGAGCTGCTGCGCACAGCCGGCGTAGCCGGTGTGGGGGAGATCGTCCAGCGGCGGGATCGCCCGCATCCGAACAGCTACCTCGGCGCCGGGAAGATCGAGGAGCTCAAGGCGGAGCTGAGCCGGAGTGACGCCAACCTGATCGCGTGCGATGACGAGCTCTCGCCGCGCCAGGAACGCAACCTGGAGGCGGCTCTGGGGCTGCCGGTGATCGACCGCACGGCCATCATCCTCGACATCTTCGCCGCCCACGCCCACACGGCCGAGGGCAAGCTCCAGGTCGAGCTCGCCCAGCTCGAATACAACCTGGCGCGAATGCGAGGCCTGTGGTCTCACCTCGAGCGGCTCGGCGGCGGCATCGGCACGCGAGGCCCGGGCGAGACCCAGATCGAGACCGACCGGCGGCTGGCCCGGGACCGGATCGCCGCGTTGAAGCGCCGGCTCGACCAGGTTCGATCGAGCCGTTCGGTCATGCGCGCGGAGCGCGAACGCGCCCACCTGCCGCTCGTCGCCCTCGCCGGCTACACGAATGCCGGCAAGTCGACCCTGCTCAATGCGCTCACCGGGGCCTCGGTCGGGGTCGGCGACCGCCTGTTTCACACGCTCGATCCCACCACGCGCGTGCTGCGCGCTGGCGGGCGGGATTACCTGCTCACCGACACCGTCGGCTTCATCCGCAAGCTTCCTCACCAACTGGTCGAGGCCTTCGGCGCCACGCTCGAGGAGACGCGACGGGCCGATTTGATCCTTCACGTCGTCGACGCGTCCGTCCGCGAGGAGGAGCTGCTGGAGATGACTTCCGCCGTCGATGATGTGCTCCACGAGATCGACGCCGACGAAGCGCCGCGATTGCTCGTGCTGGCCAAGGCCGATCAGGTGCCTGCGAGCCGACGCGAGGAGCTCGCGCACCGGCACCCGGACGGCGTCCTCGTCTCATCGAAGACGGGGGAGGGGCTCGATGCTCTCGTCGAGCGGATCGGGGAGGAGTTCGCCCGCACGCTGGAGGAGGTCGAGCTTCTGATCCCCTACGAGGATGGCGCCAGCGTGGCCGAGCTGCACGAGATAGCCGGTGACCTCGAACGCGAGGAGACGCCGGAGGGTGTGCGCGTCAGCGCGCAGCTGCCGGCGAGCGTCGCGGCCCGCTACGCGCGCTATGCGCTCGAGCCCCGGGCCTGATGCCGCTGCGCGTGCTGCGGCTCGACGAGCGTGCGGTTATGCCCACCCGGGCGCATCCGGGGGACGCCGGACTCGACCTGCACGCGCTCGAGCCTGCGTCGATCGCCCCGGGAGAGCGAGCAAGGGTCCGCACCGGCATTGCGGTCGAGATCGCCGACGGCGAGGCGGGGCTCGTGCTGCCGCGCTCGGGCTTGGCGGCGCGCCACGGGATCGCGCTGGTCAACGCCCCCGGCCTGATCGATTCGGGCTACCGCGGGGAGATCCAGGTCCTGCTGCTCAACACCGACCGCACCGCGAGCTTCGAGGTCGCACCCGGCGACCGAATCGCCCAGCTGATGCTCGTTGCGGTCCCCGACCATGAGGTCGTCGAGGTCCAGGGTCTGGGCGACTCGCCGCGCGGCGCAGGCGGCTTCGGCTCGAGCGGCAGCTGAACGCCGCGGCGAAGCGGCTCAGGAGCCGGAGGCGACCGCGATCCCGTGCGCCCGCAGGAAGGCGTGGGCCACCGTCGCAGGATCCTGGTTGTAGACGTCCACGGCGGCGTTCATGCGACGGATCGCCGCCGTGGTCAGGAGCCTGCTCACGCGGTTGATCGTCGCCGCGAACGCGGGCCCCTCGGCGGCCAGCACCCTCGTCGGCAGGACCGGCACGGCCTGGCCCCAGCCGAACACGCGGTGGGGGTCGGCCAGGAGCCGGTACGCCCGGCCCTGGAGCTGGCCGTCGGTCGTGTTGATGACCGCCGCCTGGACGGCGCCCTGCTGGAGCGCCTGGTACTGCGCGCCGATCGCCAGCGGCTTGAACGACGCCGGTACGAGGCCGTAGGACTGCTCGAGGGCATTCAGCCCGGGCGCGGTCTGCTGAAACTGAGGGGGAGCCCCGATCGTCAGCGTCGGTGCCACCTTGCGAAGGTCGCCGAGGGTCCGCAGCTTGTGGGCCACCGCGTAGGCCCCGGTCACCGCGATCCCGCTCGTGTCGCTGAACGGCGTCGGATCGAGCATCGCGAAGCCATGCACGGCGGAGTAGCGACGGGCCGCCAACAGCGCCGCCCGCGGGGCGCGAAACGTGTGGTGGATGCCCGCAATCTGGGCGTTCCAGATGCCCACGTACTCGGGATACATGGCCAGGCGCCCGCTGCGCAGGGCCTGCAACGTGACCTCGGTCGGGCCGATGTTGCGGTTGAGCGTCACGCTGTATCCCCGGGCGCTCAGCGCCTCGGCGTAGAGCTCGCCGAGGACGAACTGCTCGGTGAAGTTCTTGTCGCCGATGGTGACCGGAGGCTTTCCCGTCCCCGGCAGGGGCTTCGTGGCGCCGCGCGGGTTGCCCGTGGTGCTGCTCGTCGCGCTCGTGGACGAGCCACACGCACCCACCGCAACGGCGGCGACTGCGGCCACGATCGCTGCGCCGGCCCGCACCCTCATGCCACGGGCACTCCGGCAGCGCGACGCGCATCCGCGTGGGCCGCGGCCTCCAGCTCGTCTTCCAGGGGCGCGAGCGGTTCGGCGAAACCGAGCGACGTGGCGATCAGCCAGTCGGCGAACCAGGCGTTCTTGGGCAGCAGCGGTCCATGCAGGTAGGTGCCGATCACGTTGCCGCGGCGAACCCCCTCCTGCCGATCGTGCCCGTTGTTGCCGTATCCCTTCAAGACCCGACCGAGAGGCCGGGCGTCGGCGCCGAGGTGCGTACGCCCTCCGTGATTCTCGAAGCCCGCCAGCACGCGGCGCTCGCCCGGCTCGAGCTCGACCTCGATGGCCACGTTGCCGATCAGCCTCGGCCCGTCGAAGCGGGCGGTGTAGAGGTCCACGAGGCCGGCGCCGGGCAGCGTCTCAGACCCCAGCTCGTAGCTGTGTCCGAGCAGCTGATAGCCGCCGCACACGGCGAGCACGACGGCGCCCCGGCGGGCGACCGCGTGCAGGGCATCTCGCTTTCGCTCGGCCAGGTCGAGGGCACACAGCTTCTGGTCGCGGTCCTGGCCTCCGCCCATGTAGTAGAGGTCGGCCGCGTCGGGATCGAGCTCGTCGCCCAGACCGACGGCCTGAGCGCTGAAGCCGATCCCTCGCCAGCGGCAGCGGCGCTCGAGCAGCAGGAGATTGCCGCGGTCGGCATAGATGTTCATCAGGTCGGGGTAGAGCGCGCATACCCGCAGCGTGGCGCCGGCCTCAGGCACGCAGCATCACGACCTCGCTGCCGACGTAGTCGGCGGTGGCGGGGATCTCGGCCCTGCCCGCCACCTCGAACCCGGCCTCGCGCCCCTCCTGCTGAAGCTGCTCGACGGAGAGTGAGTCGAGCCGCACGGAGTCGTGAGTCACCTCGCGCTCGCCCTGCGTGCTCACGATCTCCCGCAGCCGCTCGAGCACGAAGCCGGTCTGCTCAGCCCGCACCGCGGTGGGCTGGCTGGAGTAGACGATGCCGTCGCGCTCACAGATGTCGGGCAGGGGAGGGGTGCTGCCGGAGGCGAGGTCGAAGAGATCGAGGCGGGCACTGATCGCGACCGCAAGCATCCCGCCCGGATCGAGGACGGCCCGGGCGCAGCGCAGAAACCGCCTGCGGCCCTCGCGGCCCCCGAGCAGCTGGATCGTCTGCATCGGGACGATGCACAGCGCGAAGCGGCGCTCGAGCTCGAAGGCCCGGGCGTCGGCGACGACGACGTCCACATCAAGAGCCGCGGCGCGCCGCGCCAGCTCGTCGAGGAGGTCGGCATCGCGGTCGAGCGCCGTCACGTGGTGACCCTGGCTGGCCAGATCGAGCGTGGTCCGCCCGGTGCCCGCACCGATGTCGAGGATCGCGCCGGCGTGCTCGGCAGCCAGCGAGCGCCACAAAGCCAGATCCTCGGCGTAGCTCCCGCATTCGAGGTCGTGCCAGACCACACTCATGCGGGCTCCTTGACGGCCGGCTCCCAGAACTGCGGGGCATGCCCGGCCGCGGCGAGCTCGTCTCGGAGCTCGAGCAGCGCGGTGTACGTGGGCAGCACGAACAGCCGGCCGGAACTGGAGCGCACCGCCTCGTCGAGTGCTTCACGGAGGTTCGGGATGACTCGGAGCCGGGCTGTGTCGAGGCCGGCGTACTTGAAGCGCAGCGCGAGCTCGGCCGCGCGCGTGCCGGCGCAGGTCACGTGCGCAAGCCGCGGCGCCAACACCTCGAAGTCGGCGTCCCAGACCCAAGAGACGTCCTTGCCGTCGGCGGTGCGATCGTTGAGGACAGCCAGGAGCTCGAGCTCTCCCTCCTCCAGGGCGAGCGTGCGCAGCACCTCATTGGCGCCGGCCGGGTTCTTGACCAACAGGATCGACACCTCGGTATCGGCGATCTGCAGTCGCTCGGCCCTGCCGAAGGCGGCGCTCACGTTTCGCAGGCCGTCCACCACCTGCTCGAGCGGTATCCCGAGCACCAGGCATAGCGCCGCCGCGCCGAGGGCGTTGTAGACGTTGTAGAGACCGGGCAGTGGAAGCTCGACGTCGGCGGAGCCGGCCGGGGTGCGGAGCCGGAAGCGAGCCGAGCGCGTGCCACGCAGCTCGACCTGCTCGGCGGCGATCGTGGGCGCCGGGCGCTCGCGTCCGCACCGTGGGCAACGGTAGACGCCCAGATGCCCCAGGTACACCGCCTCGTAGGTGTACGGCGCTCCACAGCGGCGGCAATGCTTCGAGTCCGAGGCGTGCTGCATCTCTGCCATGGCCATCGATGGGTCCTCGACGCCGAAGTAGCTCACATCCGGCCGCTCACGGCCGAGGTCGGCCACGAGCGGATCGTCGGCGTTCAGCGCCAGCGCCGCACTGGCGCCGGGGCCGGCGACGACCCCGGCCCACCGCTCGGCGATCGTCTCGAGCTCGCCGTAGCGGTCGAGCTGGTCCCGGAAGAGGTTGCCGAGCAGGATCGCCCGCGGGTCCAGCTGCGGGACCAGCCGATCGAGCCAGAACTCATCGACCTCGAAGAGCCCCAGATCCCCGTCGATCGCGTCCCGTCCCCGCGCCGCCATCAGCAGCGTCGAGGCCACGCCGCCAGCCATGTTGGCGCCTGCGCGATTGTGTACGAGCGTGACGCCGGCGCGTTCGAGGACCGACGCGATCATCGCCGCCGTCGTCGTCTTGCCGTTGGTCGCCGAGAGCACGGTCGACCCGCCCGGCAACCGCCCAGCCAGCTCGCCGATGGCACTCGGCTCCAAGCGGATCAGGACCTTTCCGGGGAGGGAAGTGCCTCCTCCTCGCCCGGCTCGCCTCGCGAGCTCGCCGACGGCGCGGGCTGCGGCGATCTTGGCTGCGAGCGCGGTCATCGGACCGCGGGTACGATCACGCTCACGGCCTCCGGCAGCGTTCGCACCGTGGCCGGCAGCTGGGCGATCGGGTCGCCGTCGGCGTACATCGTGAACGGCCGGTCGGCGCTGATCTGCACTTCTGTGGCTCGCGTGACCCTGACGTTCGGCTGCTGTGTGTGGGCGCCCGTGAACACCGTCGGCAGCAGGCGCAGGAAGCGGAGCTTGGGTGCGTGGTGGACCATGACGACGTCGAGGAGCCCATCGTGCAGCGACGCGTCGGGGGCGAGCATCATCCCGCCGCCGTACGCCTTGGAGTTTGCGGCGGCGATCGTGTAGCCGGTGAACCGGGTCGGCTCGGCTCCGTCGATTCGGACCTCGAAGGTCGCCGGACGCCATCCCATGAGAGCGCGGACCGCCCCGTAGGCGTAGACGAGGTTGCCGCGCACCACGCGTGTTTCGTTGGCGATCCGGTTGGCGTCGGAGTCAAAGCCGCAACTCGCGATGCCGATGAAGGTCCGGCCGCTGACGATCCCCAGATCGAGCGCCCGTGGCGCGCCGTGCAGAAGAACCGCGCACGCAGGCTCCGGCTCCAGGGGGATGCCCAGGACGCGCGCGAAGTCGTTGCCGCGGCCCCCCGGCAGGATCCCGAGGACGCCCTCGGAGTCCACGAGCGCACCCGCTACGGCGCCGATCAGCCCGTCACCGCCGAAGGCCACTGCTGCCTCGCCCGCTGCCGCGGCCTCCAGCGCGAGCTCGCCGGCGTGCGCGAGGCTCCGGGTCAGGGTCACTCGATGCTCGAGCCCCAGCCTGCGCAGCTCCTGCTCGACCCCCGGGAGCGCGCGCCCGGCCCTGCCTCCGCCCGCCGACGGGTTGACGATCAGCGACAGCTTCACGCCGGCAACAACAGCGAGTGGAGGTCGTCGGCGATCGCCACCGGGGCGGGGTCGGTGGCTGCGGTCGCCTCGGCGTGGGAGGTGACACCTGTGAGCACGATCGCGGCGTCGAGTCCGCTGGCCGCGGCACCCTCGAGGTCGGAGTCGAGCCGATCGCCGATCACGAGCGTGCGCCCGGGGCCCAGTCGGTCAAGTGCGGTGAGGAAGATCTGGCGCTCGGGCTTGCCCACCACAGTCGCCGTGCACCCGGTCGCGTACTCCAGGGCGGCCACGACCGCCCCCGTCCCCGGCCAGAGCCCGTCCTCGGCGGGGAACGTGGGATCCCGGCCGGCGGCCACCATCTCCGCGCCTTCGACCAGAGCCTGAGTGGCGATCTTCAGCTCCTCGAAGCTCAGCTCGTCGTGAGAGGCCACGACGACGATCTCCGCCTCGTTGGCCTGCGGCGTGCCGTTGACGATTCGCTGTCCGGAGTCGGCCACGTGCCGGAAGATGGCGTTGGAGCCGATGACGAAGGCGCTTGCGGGCCGCTCTCGCTCTGCCAGCAGGTGCTGGAGCGCCGCGCCGACGGTCACGACCTCTTCCAGCGAGGCCCGGACCCCGAGTGCCCAGAGCTTGCGCACGTACTCCTCGGGAGAGCGGCGCGCATCGTTGGTCAGGAAGATGAGCGCCTTGCCCGCGCTGCGCAGCGCCGCGACGGCCTCAGGGGCGCCGGGCGTGCAGGCGTCTCCGATCCACACGCAGCCGTCCAGATCGAGCACGAAGTGGTCGTAGGCGGCTAGGAGAGGGGAGAGGGGCATGGCGGGACGGCGCCGGCCGGTGGTCGCAAGGCTTCGGCCCAGGATTATCGCGGGGCGCCGCTCGGGCGTCCCGCCCGCGTGGAGGGCCCTAGAACAGCGCCGGCTGGTGCTCGAGCGGATCCTCGAGGCACGCCGGACCGTCGTAGCGCGCGTCGTTGACGGCGGGTCCGACGGCTCGGAGCGAGGTCCGGGTAGGGGGGAGGCCCGTGAGCAGCGGCTCCAGCTCGTGGAATGCTCTGCCGTGATCGAGCCATGCATGCTCCGCGTCGGGCGCCAGGATGATCGGCATCCGGTCGTGCAGGTCGGCGACGGCATCGTTGGCAGCCGTTGTGAGGATCGTGCAGGAGCGCCGCTGGTCCTCCTGCGCGCCGCGCCAGATCGCCCATAGACCGGCGAAGGCAAACGGCATGCTGTCGTCGCGGGTGATGTGGAAGGCCTGCTTGCGCCCATCGGCAGCCCGCCTCCACTCGTAGAACCCGTCGGCCAGGATCAGGCACCGGAACCGCTCCAGCGAGCCGCGAAACGCCGGTTTCTCCGCCACCGTCTCGGCGCGGGCGTTGATCATCTTCAGGGCTGCCTGCGGCGTCTGCGACCACGCCGGCACGAGGCCCCAGCGCAGAAGCTCACCGCGCGGCTTCCCCTCCCGATCCGTCGTCACCGCGAGGACTTCGTCCCCGGGCGCCACGTTGTAGCGCCGGACGACCGGGACCGCCTCACCGACCGGAAAGCGTCCTCGCAGCTGGGCTGGGTCAGCCGTCAGCGTGTAGCGGCCGCACACGCGTCAGCGAGAGCGAGCGGCGATCTGCTCCGCTCGCTCGGTCTGCGCTCGTTTCTGTCTGCGGCGCCCGAAGAAGACAAGGACACCGACCGCAATCGCCACGAGCACGAACCCGTAGAAGATCGCCAGGTCGAGCGAGATCCCGCCGAAGGGCAGGGCGACGAGGTTGACGATGCCGAAGCCGACGGCCAGGATCAGCACGATCAGCAGGATCACGAGGAGGATCCCGCGCATCCGCAGGAGGATCCCGGCGCTGGCCGGCGGCGCCAGCAGCCCCATCAGCTTCAGACCGCGCAATTGGCGGTTGCTCGGCGCCTCGACGCCGAGGCGCTCCGTCGCACGCTTCAGATCGTCCGCCCGGCGCTCGGCCAGCGCCAGCGACGCCTCGGCCATCCGCCGCAGCTGCAGCCGCTCCTGTGGCCGGGCCGCGGCGAGCGCGCGCTGGAAGTGGGCGCGGGCTGCCTTGGCGTCATAACGCTCGGCAGCGCGAGCGCCGAGAATCGCCTGCGCAGCAGCCTTGAACCTGGTCTCGGCCTCGAGCTCCTCGTCGGAGCGGCTTTCGAGCTGCTGCATGGCAGCAAGCTGGCTGCGTTGCTCGATCCGCATCGTCCGCTGCTGCTTGGCCATCGCGCAATGCAGTTTAGTGCGGCCCGCAGACCGTCAAGCGCGCGCGATCCAGACCGTCAAGCGCGCGCGAATCAGCGGCTCGGCTTGACGACCAGGATGCGCTGGTGCACCAGGTACTGGCCGCCCACGGACGGGCTTGCCGGTGGCGGGCGGAAGACGTCGAGGTGCCGGCCCTTGATCGCGCCGCCGGTGTCCTGAGCGACGAACCAGCCGCCGTGGCCGTCGTGGCGGTAGGCCGGTATGTACACGCGGCTGCCGAGCGGAATCCTGTGCGGATCGACGGCGATCGACTGGTAGTAGTGCAGCGGCAGCGAGGCGCCGGACGCGAACGTGACACCGGGAATCGGGACGTACTTCCGGCCTGCTCCGGCCGACCAGCCGCCGACAGCCAACGGGAAGGTCACGGCACCGCTGCTGTTGCGCCAGTAGCCGCCGGCGCGCCAGTACGGCGAGCCCGCCGACCATCCGAGCGCCGCCGAGGTGCTCTGGCCGGCCGCGGTGACCCAGCCCTCATTTCCGAGCGCGTTGATGTGGTACATCCGGCCGTCGAGGCCGACGCCCTCGCCCTGCATGGAGAGGCCGGTCGCCGAGTAGAGCCAGTCGATCCGGTGCGTGCCGGGCAGTCCGGGCGCTGTCACGGCCTTCCCGACGAACCACTTTTCAGGTACCGGCCAGTACTCGGTGATCGTGACCCCGGACATCCACGTCCCGTGGGACGTCTTTCCGGGTACCGGAAGCTGCGTCGTCGAGGTCGCATGGGGCGCCAGGGCGCTCAGCGCCGCTCCGCCGCTGACCAGCGGGAGCCCAGTTGCCCGGGCCGTCGCCGCGCCGCCCAGCAGCGTCACGACAGCGCCGGCCATCGCCAGCCATCTGGGAAAGCTGTTGTGCACGCGGGACATCGGCTGCCTGATTAATCGGCGCCATCCCCGGTATGGATGAGGATGCCTGGCCGCGAGCCTCCCGCGACACCCTATTTCTCACCCTGGTGTACATAAGCTCGATTATCGAGCATTACCAGCCGGAGCGCGGCTAGGAGCTGACCCCTCTCGTTCAACCCTGCGGTGAGGCGATCCGATATTTAGCTGGTGAGGTCAGAGGGAGGAAAACCGCTTACGCCGGAGCAGGCGCGTCGCGGATATCGCCTGTGTTTACTCGCAATGCTGGCGTCGGGAATCACGGCGTGGTTGATTGTTGGCTTGGCGAGCGCGCTCCTGCCGCACGGCATCTCGCCTGTGTTCTTCATCTTCAACGCGCTCTTCACCGCGTGGGCGGTCATCGGGTTGCGCTATCTGAAGCGAGACATCGAGCGGCGAACAATCCGCAGCTAGCGGGGCATTCGCTGCTGGTGCTCGGAGTCAGCCTCGGAGTCAGCGGGCGAGCCGTGCTCGGAGCGCCGCCGGCTGGCGCGGGCTTCCGCCCCGCCGCCGGCGCCCCGCCATGGCCGCACTCTGCCGCCGCGTCTGCCGCCGCCACGCCTCGGTGTTCCCCCGTCCGTTGAAAACGGACCTCACCACCCCCTAGCGGGAGCGCAGAGCCGGTCAAGCGAGCCGCGTCAGCGGTGCCCGAAGGGCAGCCCGCAGGGCCGACCTTGACAGGATCGGAGCGGACGCTACAGCCGCCAAAAGTGGCGTTATGTTGCCGTCCGATGCTCCCGCCATATTTGGCGGATGCTGGTTCCCCCTCTCTCGACCCCTTCTGCGGGACCGGTGCGACGGTCAAAGCCGCGGGCTGGGGCTGTCGGCGCTTCTAACAGCCGACAAACGGCAACAGGTTGCCGCCCGTCGAAGAGGGCTATGCGTCGTGCTGGACGAGCGCAGGCGCTGGCAAGGGTGCGCTATGCGGGCGGTGCTGGATGATCGCCGAGGCCGGGATCGACACGACTCGGATGCTCTTTCGGCTTCACGACGAGCGCCAGCAGGCGGCCGCCCAGGAATGGTGTGGCAAATCAAGCCAGGCGCTTGTGAGCGACCACGATGGCGGCCTCGGACTCCACATCGGCTACCAGCCGCATTACGAGCTTCTTTGGGTCGAGGGACGACCCGTGCAAGCCCTCCGAGGCCGGACGCCTCAGCTGTTGCCCGCAGGAGCACTCGGAGATGCCCATGGCGCCGTCTTAGGGCGGGTCCGGGATCTTTTCCCCGACGCCCGCCCAGCAGGTCTATCCCGCGTCGACGTCACCGTGACCCTGGCGCTCGAGCAGCCAGCCGAGGGCTGGGCAATGTTGCGAGGGCTGGCAGGACTGGACGTTCCCCGGCGCAAGCCAGCGCTCTACCTCGATCAGACGGCGTCGAGGTTGCAGACCGTCTACTGGCTCACGGAGTCAGGCAGCAAGCGCGAGCGCGCCTACGACAAGGGCCTGCAGCTCGGGAGCGACGAACCCGGGACACGCATTCGATTGGAGGCGCAGACACGCCATCCCAAAGCCACGAGAACAGGAGCACAGCATTGGACGATGGAACGCGCACGAGAGACGTTCGAACAGCGCTTCGGAGCGATGGCTAGAGCGGCCGATGGCCTCAGGGTCTGCAGCGAGCACACACTCCGCGCCCAGGTGCGGGACTACGTGGACCGCGACAAGCTCACGCCCAGGCAAGCCCGGGCATTGCTCGGCTACCTGGCCTGTGAATCGGTCGGCATCGGGCAACCGAACCGGACCCGCCGCTACCACCGCGCAGAGCTCCGAAGGCTGGGACTCGCGCAAGCGCTCGATGGCATCGATCAGCCGGAAGAGCTCGACGTCGACCTCGGCGAGGTGCTGGCCGAGGCTTTGACCTCAGACAAATGGGCGCGTGCCTGAGTTCGAGTACTGCCTGCGCTGCGGCCAACCCCTGGACTCCTGGCTCAGCCGCCGCGAGGGGTTCGGGCTTCAGTGCTTCGAGACCCTGAGCCGCGCCGAACGACACCAGCTCGTCCAGGCCGCCCTACGCCTCCAAACAGACCTCGACACGCTCGCCCAAGCCGCGAATCGACACCGGCTGCTAGACCGACTCCGCGCAATGCTGGTGGCACGGCGATGACCGCCATTGACGCGCCGAATCTGGCGGGCGTGAGGCTTAGACTCGTTCTCATGGCAGCACGCACCCCTTCCCTCGGAGAAGTCGCCTTCCGCAACCTCCAAGCAGCGGGCCATGGTCGTATTCGGGCGATGAAGAAAGCCTCCGAAGCACTGACCACCGTCAGCTGCCTGGCGATCGCGGCCGCCCGCTCAGAGAACGGCTTCCCCACCCAAGCTGAATACGCCCGCTACTGGAAGCAGACCGAGCGAAGCGCACAACGCGACTGGCAACGCTTCCGCGAAGCCTTCCCCACCGAAGAAAGCCCCGAGCGCCTCGCCCGCTGGCTCGTCTCCGAATACGGCAAACGCCTGGCAGAACGCGAGGACCCCGGCTTCGCCTTCAGCCTCCCTGCCGACGCAACCCTGCTTGCCGCCAGCTGAAGAGGCTCGATTATCGAGCATTAGTGGAGGGCTGCTCCGGGCTTCGGCGTCGCTGTCACGGGTGTGCCGCCGCACATACCGCCTCCGCCGACCCTCCCGGGATGCCATGCGTCCCGTCCACCTGACTGATCGTCGTGAATGTGACCGTCCATGCCTGCGTTCCTGAAGGCTCACTGGCGCTCGCCACGACGGATCCCTGGAAATCGGAAGGGATCGTGTAGCCGCCGCCAATCACGACATCGCCGCTCGGGCAGTCGGCGTAGTTGGTGAAGCTGTAGTCCGCGGGATATGGCTCTCCGCAGCCTGGGCCGGGAGCATCGGCGGGACAACCCGGTCCAAACGGAGGCAGAGGACCGACGACGGCTGTTGTCTTTAGACCGGCAGCGGCAGGAATTACGCCGTGCGCGAACACGGTGCGCCGGAGCGAATGCTTCTTCACCTTGGCGTTGGTGACCGCTCCGTTCCTGAGCTGGCGCGTTCCAACACTTCCCGTAGGCAGCTTCAAAGCCGCATAGCTCGTCCCTCCCAGAGCGATGAACAGCGCCAGATACGCGATCGGGTTCTTGCGGATCGACACAGGCTTCTCACCTCCAGCTCGACGTGGAACTCGGCTGCGAGTCCCTACTCACTACAACACTCTGAAGCCCGGAGGATCGCGCGCGCAAGCTCGAGATTCGCCTCGGCCGCATTGACGCCGCAAGCCATACAGCCGTGTAGGCCAGCGACACACAAACTCGTTGAGTCTCGACCAACAACGGCCGATGGGAGCCCCCGTGACTCAGCTGACCGCGAACGCGTGGCGCGCTCGCCGCCTCAGCCTCGCCGCCGCCGTCGGTGCGCTGATCGTCGCGGCGCTCCTGAACGGCGTTACGGCTTTCGCTGTCGGGCTGACCTGCACACCCCAAGATGCGGGCCCAGAGAACGTCAACCTGGGCACTCCCGCAGCCGCCGTGTGCGGCTGGTTGGACCCAGGTTGGGGCCAGGACCCGCTATTACGGCCCAAAGAGCGAATGGGAGAAGGTGTTCCACGGCCACCTCCCGCCGGACGTCTACTTCGTGCCGAGTGGCCTCCCGGCTGCTCTCATCACGCTGCGCACCTACCTCACGGTGTTCCTGCCGACCTTGTTGGCGCTGACGGGCGTCGTCCTCGCCCGCAGGCGGGGCGACGTTCGCTACTTCGCCTACGGGTCGCTGGCCACGGTCGGCGTGCTCGCGCTCACGTGGCTGGTCATGACCAACTTCCGACGCTGACCAGGCGGGCCGCGGAGGCGACGCGCGGAGGCCCTCGGCCCGCGCAACTTCGGGCTGCGATGCGGTTTACGACCAGTGGCCCCGCGCGGAAACGGCTGAGGAGGAAGGATGAGTCGCACGTTCAAGCTGCTGGTCGGCGTCCTGGTCATGTTCGGACTGCTCGCAGCGGTCGCCTCTGCGGCGTCCTCGCCGTCGGTCTCGACGGGCGCGCCGAGCTCGGTCAAAGACCGAAGCGCCGTCTTGCACGGCACCGTCAACCCGAACGGGGCTAAGACCAGCTACCGGTTCGAATGGGGTCTCACGAGCGGCTACGGCTCAACCGGGCCGGTGCACAGCGTGGGCAGCGGCACGAAGCCGGTCTCCGTGCAGCTGACCATCGGCAATCTGCTCCCGGGCACCGTCTACCACTACCGGATCGTCGCGCTGAACTCGGTCGGCGGAGTCGTGGGCGCCGACCGGACGTTCAAGACCACGGGTAACCCGCCGCCCTACGCCGCCACCGGTCCGAGCACCCAGCTCACCTCGAGCGGTGCGACGGTGACCGGCGTCATCGACCCGCGCGGTGTGACGACGAGCTGGCACTTCCAGTACGGGTTGAGCCCGGAGTACACGAGCAGCACGGTCGCGCAGACGCTGCCCGCCGGCAATAACCCCGTCCCCGTGGCCCAGGCGCTCCAGGGACTGCAGTCGGGAACCGTCTTTCACTACCGGATCGTGGCCGTCAACCGCGGCGTCACCGAGTACGGCGCCGACGCCACGTTCATGACCTACCCCCGCCGCCGTCCCGTGCCGCGGGTGCATTACCGCAACCGGCCCAAGCACGATCGCTTCGCCCCCTTCTCCTTCACCACGAGCGGCAAGCTGTCCGGTACGGGTTTCGTCCCGCGCCAGTACGCCTGCCAGGGCAGCGTGAGCGTCCGCTTCACGCTCGGCCGCAGAGCCCTCGCGCACCATGCCGTGCCGGTGCTGCCCGACTGCACCTTCTCGGCGCAGACGGTCCTGCGCCACCGCCGCCATCACGCGCGGCTGCGCGTGTTCGTGCGCTACCTGGGCTCCGGCTATCTGACGTCGAGCTCGGCCCGGCCCGGACACGTCACGGCGGGCTAGGAGCGAGCCTGCGGCCGGTCCCGGAGCCGGTAGACCAGCCGCAGGCCCGACCAGACGTCGTCGATCGCGCACACCTTGTTGTCGACGAGCCCTGCGGCCAGCCCGAGCTCGCGCACGACGCCCTCGGTCACGTCCGTAGCGCGGCCGGACGCGCGCTTGGGCCAGGCGATCCACAGGCCGCCATCGCTGGCGAGGGCACCGCGCAGCGCCGGCAGCCGGCGCTCGAGCTGCGCCCGCTCGGTGAAGAAGGCGACGACTACGTCCAGTGGTCCCTGGGCCCGGCGGCGCACCGCGACCTCGGGCGGTAGCTCGCCCAGCACCGAGTCGAAGCCCTCCGGCGCTCCGAGCAGCGCCACGCGCGCTCCCTGGCGGATGCCCAGCTTGCGCGGCAGCGGCGTTCCCGAGTAGCCCGCTGACGCCATCTCAGCCCATCTCGCCCTGGCCCGCCACCTCGGCGATGACCCGCGAGAGCTGGCTTCCCTGCCAGGCGACCGGCGAGCGGCCTGGCTCGTCGAGCACCAGCCGTGCCCCAGGGATTGCGTCTGCGTACGCCTCCCCCACGGCCTGGGGATGGCCGGGATCGGCTTCGTCTGCGCTCGCCACCACCGCCACGGGGACCTCGATTCCGGCCAGCTCGTCCAGGCCCTCGAACGGTCGCGAGCGCGGCACCGCCTCGAGTGCGTCGGCCACCGCCTCAGGATGCTCGTGCTGCGCCAGACGCTGGCGAATCACCTTGAGCACCGTCTCGCGCCAGGCCGCGGGCACACGCGGCTCTCCGTAGGCGGCCAGGAAACCCTCCACCCCGCCGCGCCGTAGCCCCTCGGCCAGCGCGTCCCACCGCCCCAGCCGGTCCGGATCGTCGTTCGTCTCCGGCTCGTACGCAGGCGTTATGACAACCAGGCCCCCCACCCGCTCCGGCCTCCGCAGGGCGAGCCAGAGGATCGTGTGGGCGCCCATCGAGGCGCCCGCGAGCACCGCGCGCTCGAGCCCGAGCGCGTCCATCACAGCGATCAGGTCGCCCCCGAGCGCGTCGTAGCCGTAGTCGCCCGGCTCAGCGGCCGCCGACGAGCCTCCGTGCCCCCGCGCGTCGTAGGCAATCACGCGGTGCCCTGCGCGCTGCAGCGCCGTCGAGCCCATGACCACGTAGCGGCGGGTCGCCGTCAGTCCGTGCAGCAGGACCACCGGGGTCCCCTCACCGCTTTCGTCCGACGCCAGCCGCACCCCCGCTCTCTCGATCTCGTGCTCCGCCATGCCCGGGTTCTAGACGATCGCGATGGCTACCATCAACAGCGAGATGGACGTCAGCGACAGCACCTTCCAGGCCCAGGTCGTCGAGCGCTCGCGCTCGGTGCCCGTGGTGGTCGATTTCTGGGCCGAGTGGTGTGGCCCGTGCCGGCAGCTGGGGCCGGTGATCGAGCGTGCCGTGGCCGAGCGCTCCCCGAAGATCGAGCTGGCCAAAGTCGACGTCGATGCCAACCCGGTGCTGTCGCAGACCTATCGCATCCAGAGCATCCCCGCCGTCAAGGCCTTCCAGGACGGCCAGGTGGCAGCCGAGTTCCTTGGGGCTCAGCCCCCGGCCGCTGTTGAGCGCTTCCTCGACGCGCTGCTGCCCTCAGAGGCGGATGCGCTGGTCGAGCACGGCGACGAGGAGGCGCTGCGCCGTGCCCTCGAGCTCGAGCCGCGGCGCGGCGACGCCGCCCTCGCGCTGGCCCGGATCCTGCATGGCCGGGGCGAAACCGACTCGGCGCTCGAGCTGCTCGAACATGTGCCCGGCGACTTCGGCGCCGACGGCCTGGCGGCGCGGATCAAGCTCGAACGGGCGGGCACGGAACCTGACCTCTCCCCGGCCTTCAGCGCCCTGGACGCAGGTGAGCAGGAGCAGGCACTCGACCTCTTGCTCGCCGCGTTGCCTACCGCCGACGGCGCCCGGGACGACATCCGGCGCGTGATCGTCGGTGTCCTCGACGAGCTGGGCGTGGACAGTCCGCTGGCCCGGAACGCCCGGCGGCGCCTCGCCTCGGCGCTCTACTGAACCGCCAGCGAGAGCTGCTGCTCTGCCACCTCGGCCGCCTGCAACCCGGCGACCCTCACGCCCAGGAGCCGGACGGGACGGGCCGGAGCGAAGCGGCGGAGGAGCGCCTGCGCGACCGGACCCACCTGTTCCGCTTGGCTGACGGGGTCATTCAGGGTCCTCGCCCGCGTGTGGGTCGAGAAGTCATCGAGCCTGACCTTGATGCCAACCGTGCGGCCGCACCGTCGCTGCTCGGCCAACGCTGCGCACAGCCGCTGCACGAGGGCCTCGAGGATCTCCTCGAGCCGGCGGGGATCGGAGATGTCGAAGTCGAACGTGGTCTCACGCGACTCCGAGATGACCTTGCGCTCCTGGGTCACCGGCGCTGCGTCCTCGAATCGCGCCCGGCGCTGCAGCTCGGCAGCCGTGCGCGGGCCGAAGCGCTCGGCCAGCGCCCCCGGCTCTACGGCCGCGAGCTCGCCCAGAGTGCGGATCCCGCAGCGCTCGAGCCGCTCGACCGTCTTGGGCCCGATGCCGGGAATCAGCCCGCAGCGAGCACTCGCGAACCTGCTCCGGGCCTCCCCGGCACTCAGGACCACGAACCCCCCCGGCTTCTCGGCGTCCGAGGCCACCTTCGCGATCAGCTTGTTCTCACCGATCCCGATCGAGCAGCCCAACCCCGTCTGCTCCCTGATCTGCGCCCCGATTCGGCGCACGGCGGCGTGGGGCGCGGGTAGCCCCGTCAGCTCCAGATACGCCTCGTCGAGGCCGACGACCTCCACCCGCTCGACGTGCTCGCGCACGATCGCCATGACCTGAGCCGAGACGGCCCGGTAGTACGGAAAGTCAGGCGTCAGGAAGATCGCCTCGGGGCAAAGCCGGCGCGCTTGCGAGGCCGGGATGGCGGACCCGACGCCGAAGCGCCGCGCTTCATATGAGGCCGTAGTCACCACCGCGCGCGGCCCGCTGCCGGCAACGACGACCGGCTTGCCGCGAAGCTCCGGACGGCGCTGCAGCTCGACCGACACGTAGAACGCGTCCATGTCGAGATGGGCGACGCAACGCTCGGACACGCATTTGAGGCTAGGCGACCGACCAGACGGGGTCGTGGCCCGCCGGGTCGGCCGCCTGTCGCAGCCTCTTCAGATGCCGCTGAGCGGTCTAGAGCGAGGTCCAGACCGCCCCCACGCCGCCAAATCCGAGGGCGTGGGCGGTGTTCTGGTTGAGGTCCCACTCACGACCGCCGACGTACGGCCCGCGGTCGTCCACGACCGCCGTCACCGTCCGCCCGCCGTACTGGAACGTCACCTTGGTGCCGCAGGGCAGCGATTTGTTGGCCACGCCGAGTCCGGCGTGAAAGCCGCACGCGGTCGACCCCGCGTCGTTGTACCACGAGGCGAGGCTCTGATGGAACACGGTGACCCGGCCCGCGGGGCTGTTGGAGCCCGTGTTGCCCCGGTCACCGCGGAACACGACCCGCAGGCGCTCGCCGCTACCGGCGTGCGCCCGCAGCATGAAGCCGCCGCGGTTGCCCGTCCGGCTCGAGGCAAGGGCGTGCCAGTGGCTGCCAGTGCGGCCCTGCAGCCGCACGATGCGACCCCGGACGCCGGGGAGTAGCCGCCCGCCGACCGTGAACGACTGGCCGCCGAGTACGGCGACCGTGCGCGCCGGGACCTGCAGGCGTGAACCCACCCGGATCGTCCAGGGCGTGCTCGCGGTGCCCGCCGATGCCGGCGCCGCGCCACCGCTTCCGGCGGTGCGGGGATCCGACGCGCCGGGCACAAGCGCGCGAAGCGAGCCCGATTCGCGGACCGGCGCCCGGAACCGAAAACGGCCACCCGCGCCAATCCTCGTCGTGCTCAACGTCTGCCACGAGCCCGACCCGGTACGCGCGAACTGAAGCGCCGCCGGCTGTCCGGCGTCGGTGGCCGGAGCCGTTCCCGTGATCGTGTCCTTCTGGCCGTAGCCGATCTGGCTGCGGCTGGTGTCGACTGTCACAGCGCTCTGGGCGTCTGCCTGCCCGGCGGCGAGCGCTACCGCCGAGCTGGGGATTACCAGCATCAAGGCTCCGGCCGCCACATGGCCCGGCCGGAGAGTGCGCATGCTGCGCGTGGACCTCATGTCCGAGGACCTCCTGTATGTCTTCGACCGGGCGCCTACGAGGTGAGCTGACGGGCTCGCGGCCGGCCTCAGCGCTTGCGCGCGTCGGCCCGGTCGCTACGACTGCGAGCCGGCAGGATGTCCGGGCAGTCGATTCGCCCCGGCCGGGTGGGAAGATTCAGTACCCGGCAGTGGGTCCCCCGCTCGCCCCCGCACCGTGCAGGAGCGACTCGGCAGGTCGAACGACTCTGCAGAGTGGCAGCCCAATGGGCCCTAATGTGTGTCCGAAGTCACACAGCGGCATGAATCACACATATGGGGGATGTCCGGCGCGGCGGCCCTCACGGGCGCCCCGTCGGTCCCTCCGGGCTTCACCCTGCAAGAATCCCTCCGTGCCGAACCACGACCGGCTCACCGGGCTCGACAGCTCCTTCCTGCACCTCGAGCGCGACGCCGCGCACATGCACGTCGCCGCCTGCATGGTCTTCCACGGCCGAGCGCCGGACTACGACGACCTGCGCCGCGAGATCCTCGCCCGGCTTCACCTGGTCCCTCGCTACCGGCAGCGCCTGGCCTTCGTACCGCTCGCTCAAGGTCGGCCGGTGTGGGTCGACGATCCCCACTTCAACATCAGCTATCACGTGCGCCACACCGCGCTGCCGCGCCCCGGCGGGGAGGCGCAGCTAAAGCGCCTGGCGGGCCGGGTGTTCTCTCAGGCCCTGGATCGCTCTCGGCCGCTCTGGGAGCTGTGGCTGGTGGAGGGCCTGGCCGACGACCGTTTCGCCGTGCTCTCGAAGACCCATCACGCGCTCGTGGACGGCATCTCCGGCGTGGACATCGCCACGGTGCTCTTCGACACCTCACCCGAACCCATGCCCGTGGCTCCGCCCGAGCACGAGTGGGTGCCCCGACCGCTCCCCACCGACGCCCAACTGCTGGCCGACGCGGTGCTCGAGCGGGCGACGATGCCGACCGAAATCGCCCGCGGCGTACGCGCGACGCTCCGCCGGCCGCGGCAAGTCGCGCGCCGTCTCGGCGAGACGCTCGTGGGCGTTGGCGCGATGGCCTGGGCAGGCCTGCAGGCCGCGCCCCCCAGTCCCTTCAACATCCAGATCGGCCCCCACCGGCGCTTCACGTGGGTCCAGGCCGACCTGGCCGAGTTCAAGGCCATCAAGAACGCTCTCGGCGGCACGGTAAACGACGTCGTCCTGGCCGTCGTCACCGGCGCGCTCGGCCGCTACATGCGCCTGCACGGCGACGCAGCCGACGTCCCGCTGCGGGCGATGGTGCCGGTTTCGGTCCGCGCGGACGTCGAGCGTGGCGCGCTGGGCAACCGCGTCGCCGCGATGTGGGCTCCCCTGCCCGTCGCGCTTACCGACCCCGTCCAGCGGCTGCTCGAGATCAGCCGCTCGATGGAAGAGGTCAAGGAGTCAGGCCAGGCTGTCGGGGCGCAGATGCTCACCGAGCTCTCCGGCTTCGCGCCGCCGACGATCATGGCCCAGGCGGCGCGGCTTCAAGCACGCCAGCGGCTGTTCAACCTCGTCGTCACCAACGTCCCCGGCCCGCAGGTCCCGCTGTACATGCTGGGCCGCGAGCTCGACGCCATCTACCCCATGGTTCCGCTGGCCGAGAACACTGCGCTCGGGGTGGCGATCATGAGCTACAACGGGCAGCTGAACTTCGGGCTGGTGGGCGACTACGACGCCCTGGCCGACCTCGAGACCCTGGCCGACGAGCTGCGGTCCTCGATCGAGGAGCTCTCGGCCGCGGCGGGTGCCGGGAGCATCGACGCGGAAGCCGGCGCGGCTCCCGCGAGCACCGCGGCGCTGACGTCGGCCCATGAGCGCTCCTCAGGCTCCAGGCCGCTGCCCGCGCCCGAGTGAAACTCTCGACCGCGCTCGAGCGGCTGGCGATCGTGCTCGCGTCGCTGGCCCTCTCGATCGGCCTGATCGCACTGCTGTCAGGCTTCTTCGCCGGGCGCGACCAAGCGGGAGTCTCAGGTTCCCAGGAGCCCGTCGGCGCGCAGTTCGCCGACCAGGGGCATGCGCATCTGCGCCCTGGCCAGCCGCGCCCGCGCTATGACTCGGATCCGCCCACGAGCGGCGCCCACGTCCCCATCCCGGTCCGCCGCGACGCGACCAAGCTGAGCGACGACCAGCTGCTGGAGGCACTCGAGCTGGGGAACGTCGTGATCGTCTACGGCACGCCGGTGCCGCCAGCCGGCCTGCAGCAGCTCGCCCGCTCGATCGCCGGCTCCTTCAGCCCGGCGCTCGCCGCCGCCGGCCAGGCGGTGATCCTGGCCCGCCGGCCCGGGACGGTGGGGTTGGTCGGACTCGCCTGGGCCCACATGGTCCACGTGAGCGCAACCAATGACCCGCTGCTCACGCAGTTCACCCAGTACTGGCTCGGGCGGGGTGCGCCCGGCGGCTGAGAGCTCGCTCTAGGCCGCCCGCGGCGGTTCCCGGACGGCGACCGTGACCCGGGTGATCCCGCACAGCCGCCCGTCGTCGTCGAGCATGTCCACCTCCCAGACCCAGGTGCTGCGCCCGCGGTGCCGGCGCCGTGCCTCGGCGTGCACGGTCCCGTCGATGATCGGCCGCAGGAAACTGGTCTGGTTGGAGAGTCCCATCGCGACCATGCCGTCCTCGCGTACGGCGAAGGCGGTGGCCAGCGAGGCCAGGCTCTCGGCCATCGCCGCGTAGACGCCACCGTGGACGAGGCCGGCTGGCTGCTTGATCTCCTCGCGGACGCCCACGCGGCCACGAGCGAGCTCGTCCGTCAGCTCGGTGATCTCGAGGCCGTAGAGCTGATCGAAGCCCCAGTTGGCGCGCAGTGGGAGCTTCAGCTCCATCATCGGGCACCTTATTAGCTCGCCGCATCGCGCCCATTCCGTGGCCGCCTCATCTACGCTACGTGAAGCCGATGGCTCCGCTCGACAGCCTGCCCGCCGACCAGCGCGCAGTCCTCCAACTCGTCCTCCAGCAAGGTCGCCGCTATGACGACATAGCGGCGCTGCTCGCCATCGATCGCGCCGGCGTCCGGCAGCGCGCGCTCAGCGCATTGGACGCGCTGGGACCGGGTACGGCCGTGCCCGCGGAGCGTCGCGGCCTGATCACCGATTACCTCCTCGGACAGCTGCCTGAGGACGACGCGCGGCAGGCCCGGCGCAACCTTGCCGAGTCCCCTACCGAGCGAGCCTGGGCCCGAATCGTAGCCTCCGAGCTCGGCCGCGTGGCCTCCAACCCGCTGCCAGAGATCCCGGTCGAGGCCGAGGCAGATGAGGAGGAGCCGTCGGCGGCGCCCGCCGCAGTGGCGGCCTCCCCCGCCCCCGCTGCCGTCGAGGCACCCGCGCCCGCCGCGACCGTGACCGCCGCCGAGGAGCCGAAGCGTGCGGGGCGAGAGGGCGGGCCGCCGATCTCCCGCCGCGGCGGCGCGCTCCTGCTCGGGCTCGCGGGGCTGGCCATCGTCGTGCTCGTGATTGTGCTGATCGCCAGCGCCGGTTCCTCGAACAAGTCCAAGCAGGCCGCAACGACCGCACCGACGACGTCGGCCGGCACGACGACCTCAAAGAATGGGGTCCAGGTGGTGGCGCAGATCAACCTGACCTCACCCACCGCCCCGGCCAAGACCGTCGGTATCGCCCAGGTTCTGCGGCAGGGAGCCACGAATGGCCTCGTGATCGGGGCGCAGAACGTGCCGCCCAACACCAAGCACGACGCCTACGCCGTATGGCTCTACAACGCACCCTCGGATGCCCATTTCCTGGGCTTCGTCAACCCTGGCGTGAGCAGCAACGGGCGCCTCTCGACGGCCGGGCCGCTACCCACCGACGCGGGGCACTTCAAGCAACTTCTGGTCACGCGCGAGACGCAGTCAAAGCCCCGCCAGCCCGGGCGCGTCGTCCTCCAGGGGCAGCTGACCGGCGTCTCCTAGCTCAAGCGCAGACGCGCTCGAGCCCATCGAGCGCCTCGTCGAGCTTGGCCCGGGTCGCCCGCCGCAGCAGGAACCCTCCGGTCCGCGAGTAGCCACGCAGCTTCTGGCGCTGCTCGATGGTCACGCGCGTGCTGTCTCCCTCAGGCTCGAGCACGACCTCGGTGATCGCCTCGGAGAGGACTCGCGCGAAGGGAGACCCCTCGACCTCCTGCGCCCAGGCGCGCTGCACGGATGGCTCTGAGGCCAGCACTTGGAAGTCCATGCGGACCGGCCGCCCCTTCTTGGTCTTGAACACCTGGGTGAAGCGGTCCTCCTCGACGCTCTCCATCCGGGTCACTCCGGGCCACCAGCGCGGGAAATGGTGCGGGTCCGCGAGCACCTCCCAGATCCGCTCGGGCGGGGCGGCGATCGTGCGGCTGCGGCGGGTCCTCGTCACGGTCAGCTCTCGTAGGCGATCACGGCATGGACGTCGTACGGGGCCAGCCGCGCCCGGCCGGCGAGCGCGGAGAGCTCGATCAGGAAGGCACAGGCGGCGATCTCGGCGCCCAGGCCGCTGACCAGCTCGCACAGCGCCCCCGCGGTGCCCCCCGTGGCAAGAAGATCGTCGTGGATCAGCACCCGGGCGCCGCCCGGCAGAGCATCGGCGTGCACTTCGAGAGCGTCGATGCCGTACTCGAGCGCGTATTCGGCGCTGACCGTCTCGTGCGGAAGCTTTCCCGGCTTGCGCACGGGCACGAAACCGGCCCCCAGCTCGCGCGCCAGCGCCGCTCCCAGGATGAATCCCCGCGCCTCGGCCGCCACGACGAAGTCAACCGCCAGATCCCCGGCCAGACCCGCGAGCGCGGAGATCGCGGCGTCGAGCGCTCCGGGGTCGAGAAGCAGCGGTGTGATGTCCCTGAACAGGACCCCCGGCCGGGGGAAGTCGGGGATCTCGCGGATGAACGCCCGCAGGTCGACCACGCCGGCGGGCTTGGGCTAGGTGGCGATCTGCCGCAGATCGCGGATCAGCAGCAGGTGCTTGAGGTGCGTCGTGACCGAGGCCAGGTTCTCGAGCGCCTCAACGGCCTCCTTGCGACGCTCGGGATTGCGCGAGCGAAGTGCCGGAGCGAGGATGGACTGCAGCAGCTGCGCCTCGCGGTCCGCCGAGCTGCGAAAGACGCGCAGGTTTCGCCCTCCCACCCCGTACCGGGCAAGCTCGGAGACCGCCCGGACGATCTCCCTCTCGGTCTCGTCGAAGTAGCGCACGCCGGCCCGTGTCTCCCCCTTGATCACGCCGAAGTCCACGAGCTCGCGGATGAGCGTGGGATCGGCGCTCGTTTCCTCCACGACGTCGTCGAGCGAGAACATCGCGCCCGGATCGCGCACCGTCACCAGTGTTCGGCGCAGCGACCGCGGGTCTCCCGGAGCCGCGACGTCGCGCTCCGTGCGCCCGCCGGCCAGCTCCTGGCGAATCACCCGCAGGGGCAGGAACTCGTCGCGCTGCAGGCGCAGGATCGTGCGCAGCCGCTGGATGTCGGCCTGGGTGTAGAGCCGGTAGCCGCCCTGGGTGCGCCGGGGCGTGAGCAGCTTCTGGTCCTCCAGATAACGGATCTTGGAGATCGAGATGTCCGGGAACTCCTGGACCAGTGCCTTGCAGACGGAGCCGATCGTCACCGACTTGCGCCTGACGCCCGCCTCCTCGGGCGGCTCGGGCAGCTCCAGCTCAGGGTTGTCGGTATCTGTGATCGCCATCAGCGGCTCAGGAAGGCAACCTTGTACTTGCCGATTTGCAACTCGTCTCCGTCGGTCAGCTTGTGGGACTCGATCCGCCGCCGGTTCACATAGCTCCCGTTAAGCGATCCGCAGTCGTCGAGGAAGTAGTCGCTTCCGCGACGCACGAGGATCGCGTGGTCGCGCGAAACGGTGACGTCGTCGAGGAACACGTCACTGTCCGGCCGGCGCCCGATCGTCATCCGGTCCTTCTCCAAAGGGAAGCTCTCACCCGTCCGCCCGCCCCCGGAGCGGATCACCAGCGCCGCACCGCGGGCCACGACCTCGTCGAGCTTGACCTCCTCGATATCCCCCGTCTCGCCGACCTTGTAGGTGGCCGTCGTGGCCCCCGGCGGCGGATCGGACTGGGCCAGGAACGCGCCGCACCGCTGGCAATAGTTGGCGCCGTCGGTGTTGGCGAAGCCGCACTCGGGACAGTGCTGGGCCACGGCCGCCTTCGCTACTCGACGTCGGCGGCGGGGACGCGGCCGGCCAGGATGTCCGTCAACTGCTGGACGTCGGCGCCGGAGATGACCAGCTCCCCGCTCTCGTCCTTCTTGCGCAGCCGGTTGACGAGCTCGGCGCGGAGGATGTCGATCTTGCCGTGCAGGATCCGCCGCTTGTAGGAGATCTCCATCTCCTCCTCGGTCAGCTGTTTGATGAGGTCCTTGAGCTCCTGGTCGGTCAGCGAGCCGAGGTCGGGGAACGTATCCATGTATGGGCTCCTCCCGGTCCGAACGGGTGGTGTCGGGCGAAGCGCGAGTATACCCCTGCTCCTCAGAGGGTCAATCTGAGCTTGAGACTTTGCGGCCGGCCTCGCGGCCGTGGAGCTGCCGGCGGCCGCTTCGCAGGTACAAAGCCAGCGCCAGGTATGCCAGCACCAACCCGACGTACAGGAGAACGAGGGCCAGCCAGTGCACCCCGGCCATCGCGAAGAACGGCGCCCCCAGCGCGGGCGCCACGGCGAGTCGTCCGGGCCAGTTGATCTTCAGCTCGAAACGGCGCCGCAGCGCGTAGCGGCTGAGCGCCAGGACCAGAAGCTCGCGCACTACCACGAGCGCGATGGCCCATCGAGGCAGGAGCTTGAAGTGCCAGGTCACGACCATCCCCGAGATGACCAGCAGGCGGTCGACGACCGGGTCCAACAGGGCCCCCAAGCGGCTGTACTGGCCCGTGAGCCGGGCCACGAAGCCGTCGAGGTAGTCGCCCCATCCGATCACCGCGAACAGCACCACAGCGAGCGCGTCCTCCCCGCCATGGCTCGAGAGCGCGACGATCAGGAAGACCGGGATGAGCCCCAGCCGCACGAACCCGATCGCGTTGGGCAGCGTCCATGGGTGCAGCGGCTGATCCGAGCGCGTCTCGGCGGGCGGCGGCCCGGAACGATCCAGCCCGAAGAGCCGCCGCTTGGTCGGTGCCCTCAGGGCAAGCCTCGCCAGACATCGGCGATCGCCGCGGCCGCGCCGTCGACGGGGACGGTTCGCGTCTCACGGCCTCGCCGTAGCTGCACCTCGATCTCGCCGGCGGCCAGCGTGCGCCGTCCCACCGTGACCCGCAGCGGACATCCCAGCAGCTCGGCGTCCGCGAACTTCTCCCCCGGTCCGGCGTCGCGGTCGTCGTAGAGAACCTCGAGCCCGGCTCCGCGCAGCTCGTCGTAAAGGCCGTCGGCCACATCCCGCTCCTCGCTTTCCGCCTTCCCGAGTGCCACGAGCTCGATGTCGAAGGGCGCGATCGCCCTGGGCCAGGAGATTCCCTGCTCGTCGGCGTACTGCTCGACGGCGGCCGCGGCCGCCCGCGCCGGCCCGAACCCGTAGGAGCCCATCAAGATCAGCTGCTCATGCCCCTGCTCGTCCAGGTACTTGGCACCGAGCGGCTCCGAGTACCGAGTCCCGAGCTTGAAGATGTTCCCCACCTCGATCGCCGGCTCGATCCGGATCCGCGAGCCGTTGACGGTGTCGCCCGCGACGACCGAGCGCACGTCGACCGCCTCGAACTCGAAGTCGCGGCCCGGCTCCACACCCCGCAGGTGCGCGTCGGGCTGGTTGGCTCCCGTGACGTAGGCGCCGGGCGCCACCGCTCGGTCGAGCAGAATCGGCATCTGGGCGCCAACCGGCCCGATGTAGCCCGGTGGCCCGAGCTTCTCCGCGACCTCCTCGGGCCGGGCCGGCCGAAACTGCGCCCCCAGCGTGTTGGCGAGCTTGATCTCGTTGACGCGATGATCACCGCGAACCATGATCAGACGCCACTCGTCGCCGTCGAGGATCACCGGGTAGGCCTTGAGCAGCGCCCCGGGGGCGACCTCGAGCGTGCGTGAGACGGCCTCGACCGTGGTCATGCCGGGCGTGTTCACGAGCTCGGTCTGCCCGCGGCTCTCAGGTAGCTGGACGGGCTGAGGGTCGGCGATGGCCACTTCCACGTTGGCCGCGTAGCCGTCGGCGATGGCCACCTCGTTCTCGCCCGCGGGGCACGGCGCCATGTATTCGTGCGCGCCGGTTCCGCCCATCATCCCCACGTCAGCCTCCACGCGGTACCACTCCAGGCCGCAGCGGTCCATCATCCGGTCGTATGCGACCACGTGCTTCTGGTAGCTGACCTCGAGCTGCTCGGGATCGCGGTCGAACGAGTAGGAGTCCTTCATCACGAATTCCCGCGTGCGCATCACGCCCGCCCGTGGCCGCGGCTCGTCGCGCTCCTTGACCTGGAAGTGGTAGAGGATCAGCGGGAGGTCGCGGTAGGAGCGAACGGCCGCCGCCACGTGCATCGTGACGACCTCCTCGTGGGTCATCGCGAGCACCATGTCCGCGCCGCGGCGGTCCTTGAGCTTGAACAGCTCGTCGATGCCGTAGCGGCCCGTGCGCCGCCACAGCTCGGCGGGATGGAGCACCGGCATGAGCATCTCCTGACCGCCGATCGCGTTCATCTCCTCGCGCACGATCTGCACGGTCCGCTGGTGCACGCGCCATCCCGCCGGCAGCCACGACCAAAGCCCTGAGCCGATCTGGCGGATCAGCCCGGCGCGCACCATCAGCTGATGGGAAATCGCTTGCGCATCGCCCGGGGGTTCCCTCTCGGTGGGCAGGAAGTAGCTGGACAACCGGGTCATCGGGGCCGCCAAGCCTACTGGCGGCCATCTGATAGAAGAAGCAAAAGACCGACGCCAAGGAGCTGCGAATGGCCTACTCAGTCCCGGATCTGCCGTACGACTACGACGCGCTGGACCAGAGCATCGACGAGGAGACGATGCATCTGCACCACGACAAGCATCACCAGGCCTACGTGGACAAGGTCAACGGTGCGCTGGAGGGGACCGAGTGGGCCGACAAGCCGATCGAGGAGGTGCTCCAGAACCTCGATCAGATCCCTGATGACAAGCGCAACGCCGTCCGCAACAACGGCGGCGGCCACTACAACCACTCGCTGTTCTGGGAGTGGATGTCCCCCGACGGCGGCGGTGAGCCCGAAGGCGACCTCGCCTCGGCGATCGAGTCGGCGTTTGGCTCCTTCGACGACTTCAAGTCGAAGTTCAAGGACGCGGGCGTCAACCAGTTCGGCTCCGGCTGGTCGTGGCTCGTCCACGACGGCTCAGGCCTGGCCGTCGTATCCACCGCCAACCAGGACAACCCCATCTCGGGCGGCCAGACGCCCCTCCTGGGCGTCGACGTGTGGGAGCACGCCTACTACCTGAAGTACCAGAACAAGCGTCCCGACTACATCGACGCCTGGTGGAACGTGGTCAACTGGGAGAAGGTGGCCGAGGGGTTCGAGAAGGTCTCGGGCTGATCGGCCTGCACCGGCGGCGGGCGGGCACCGTCCGCCGTCTCTGGGTCCGCAGCGGTGGTCGACCGTTCAGCGGCGCCAGAAAGCCAGCCGCTGCACCGAGGCCGTCAGGATGTGACCCCAGGTGATCTGTGCGTCCCGGCGCTGTGAGATCGCCTCGACCGGGCTGAAGCGCATCTCGCCCCCGGTTCCGAGCTTGATCGAGCCGTCGTCCTGCCGGGTGCCGTCGATGTAGATCCAGCCGCGCTCAACGCGGACGTTCCCGCTCATCGCCACAGCGTAGCTGCGGCTTGAAGCTCGGCTGGTCACTCGCCGCGAGGCATGACTGCGTCGACGACGCGCAGCGCACCGCGTTTGAGCACGGTGGTGCCGGCTCGCGAGAGCGCCGCCGGAGCCCGCGCCGCTCCGGCCGGCTCCAACTCGAGCGGCTCGCCTTCGGCCAGCACCCCCGCCTTGGCGACGTTGGCGTACACGCCAAGGCAGTGGTCAGCATGACGGTTGATGGTCCGCAGCACGTCTGGGTCGGCTGGCAGCTCCCCCTGCTGACGCGTCGGGATCGAGCAGCGCAGGGCCGGGATCTCTACGGCGAAGGTCACATCCGGCGCGCGGAGCCGCCCTCCGCACCAGCCGAACTCCTCGAGCCCTGAGCCGTCGCGTTCGATCAGGACATTGGGCCTGAAACGACGGACGTCGAACTGCGCCCCGGCCGAGTTCTCGGCCACCGCCCGGAGGCTCGCCCGGGTGAGGAGGTGAATCGGATACGCGTCGTACAGGGCGCCGAGGGGAGTGGCGTACCGGGCGAGCTCCGCGAGCTTGCGCACCGGGAACATCGAGAAGTCCGGGAGCGGCTCGCCGTCGGGGATGGCGAACTGGCGGCGGATGTCGGCCTTGGTGGCCTGCGGAGTGCGGTAGCGCCGCTTGTCCGCGAGCGCTGGAAGCGACTCCAGTCGTGCCGGCTTCCCGATCAAATCCGACAGCCGGGCGTGGATCCCCGGATCGCAACTCGCCATCTCACTTCCATCCGGGAAGGTGACGAGCACGTCGAGAACGTCCCCCGGCTCGGCCGGCTTGTCCGCTGGATCCTCGACGAACCGGGCGCTGCACTGCAGGAGGATCGGCCAGCGACGGGCGGTGGTGAACGTGTCGAGCTCCACGTCGCGTACCGCCCACATCCGGTCGGCGTGCAGGCCGCGCGACGTGATGCTCGACCGCGGGAGGCGTTCTCCGCCCATGGACTTGACCGGGTACCGCCAGATCTCTGCGACGCTGCCGACCACGCTCACCCGCGGCCGACCGTACCATGGCCCTCCCACCGCGAACGCCCCCAACCGTGTGATAGGCCTCCAGCCGGTGCCCGAGCTTCCGGATCACGTCTTACGCAATCGCGCCCAGTGGGACCGGTGGGCGGTCGAGTACGAGGAGCCGGGCCGTAGAAACTGGGCCGCTGACGAGCCTCGGTGGGGGATCTGGGGTGTGCCGGAAGCCCAGGTCGGGATGCTCCCGGCAGAGCTTGCCGGCCTCGACGCGATCGAGCTCGGGTGCGGCACCGGATATGTGTCGGCGTGGCTGGCGCGACGCGGAGCGCGACCCGTCGGAATCGACAACTCGGAGGCCCAGCTGGCGACAGCGAGGCGGTTCCAGCGCGAGTTCGGCCTCGAGTTCCCGCTCCTGCACGGCAACGCCGAGGAAGTGCCTGTTCCCGACGCGAGCTTCGACCTCGTTATCTCGGAGTACGGCGCGAGCATCTGGTGTGACCCACATCGCTGGATCCCGGAGGCCGCGCGCCTGCTGCGTCCCGGGGGCAGGCTGATCTTCCTCGTCAACTCGACGCTACTGATGCTCTGCGCCCCCGACGACGAGAACCAGCCCGTCGGCGGGCGCCTGCTGCGCCCCTACTTCGGCATGCATCGCTTCGAATGGACCGACGATGACTCCGTCGAGTTCCATCTCCCCCATGGAGAGATGATCGAGCTCCTGCGCCGGTGTGGCTTCGAGGTCGAGGAGCTGATCGAGATCAGGCCACCCGACGGATCCGCCACCCACTACACACACGTCACGCTGGAGTGGGCGCAGCAGTGGCCCTGTGAAGAGGTCTGGAAGGCTCGCAAGTCGGACTGAGCCGACGACCGCCTCAACTGCGTGAGCGACGCCGTCCCCATCTACCGCGCACCGATGCGAGCGCGGGATCTGGACCTGCCGGTCGGCGCCGGCGCCGAGTACGGCCTGGCCCATGGCGTGGTGGGGATCGGCGCGCAGCGCAGCGAGAAGGCGGCAGGGGCGCTTCATCGATTCGCCACGTTGCCGTGTGGCGTCTTTGTCTGGACGCGCGATCGCGCCGGGGGCTATCACCTCGGACGGATCGCCGGTGAGCTGCGCGCGGACCATTCGCCCGCTGCGCGCTCCGTGGGAATCACCTACGTGCCCGGGGACACGGCCGGACCTGATGGGAACCAACCGCCGCAGCGTTACACGATCCCCGCCGCGAGTGCCGCGTGTCACGTTACGGCGCCCGGAGCGCCGTAACGTGACAAAGGACGTGCCCGCACCGGATGATGTAACGCTGCGGCGGCTCCCGAGAACCGCAGAGCGACGAACCCGGTGCCAGAACAGGGTCAAGTCCCCGCACGACCTGCCGATACAGGTATGGAGATGCAGGCGGACGTCTAGGCTGGAAGGGCCGCCAAGTCAGCGGGTGAGCGTCGGCGACTCACCGTCCGCCTCGATTTCGACCCAGCGACAGCGGGGCCCTTAGGCCCGCGCGCCCCTCAGGCCCGCGTAAACCGCCGCCCCGCGACCGGCGAGAGCTCCTCGTCGAGCCGCACCGGCTCCGGCGCCGGCGACCCCGGAGCGGCCGCATCCTCCGAACCGCCGCCGGCCGCCGCCGCGGCCTCCATCGCCGCCATGCGCTCGGGGGTCATCGCCGTCTCGTCCTCGTTCTCGGCCAGCCATGCCCGTGCCTCCGCCGCGCGGGCCTCGTCGCGGACGACGCGCTTGCCGGCCGCGTAGTAGCGGTCGATCTCGGCGAACAGCTCGTCCACGAGGCGCTCGGTCGGGACCTTCTTCAGCGGCTCGCCGCGCGAGTAGATCATGCCCATGTCCTTGGCGCCGGTGATCCCGAAGTCGGCGTGGCGCGCCTCGCCGATGCCGTTGACCGCGCACCCCAGCACCGAGACCTCGATCGGGTCCTCGTAGGCCTCCAGGCGGCGCTCGACCTCAGCCACAACGCTGTCCATGTCGAACTGGAGCCGGCCACAGGTCGGGCAGGCGATCAGAACCGGGCCGCGCTCGCGCAGCTTCAGCGCCTTGAGGATCTCCCAGGCGACCTTCACCTCCTCCTCGGCGTGGAAGGTCGACAAGGAGATCCGGATCGTGTCCCCGATCCCGTCGGCCAGGAGCGTCCCCAGCCCGACCGCGGACTTCAACGACCCCGACCATTTTGTCCCCGCCTCCGTCACCCCGAGGTGCAGGGGATACGGAATCCGCTCGGCCAGGAGCCGGTTGGAGGCGATCGTGTTGGGCACCGAGGTCGACTTCATCGAGACCTTGAAGTTCTGGAAGTCGAGGCGCTCCATCAACTCGACCGTCTCGGTGGCCGCTGTGACCAGCGCCTCCACCGGGTTGTCGAACTCGAGCTGGCGCAGGTGCGCGGGCAGCGAGCCCGAGTTCACGCCCACCCGCAGCGGCGTCCCGAGCTCCTTCGCCCGGGCGATCACCTGCGCCACCTTCTCGGGACCGCCGATGTTGCCCGGGTTCAGGCGGACGCAGTGCGCGCCGGCCTCGAGGGCCTTCAGGGCCAGCGTGTAGTTGAAGTGGATGTCCGCGATGACCGGGATCGGGGAGTCGCGCACGATCGTCTGCAGGGCCTCGGCATCCTTCTCACGCGGCACCGCGACCCGCACCAGGTCGGCGCCGGCGTCGGCCACGCGGGAGATCTGGTCCATGGTCGCCCGCAGATCGGCGGTCTCGGTCTTCGTCATGGTCTGGACGGCTACCGGCGCGCCGCCGCCAATCGGCACCCCGCCCACGTTTATCTGGCGCTCTGAGGCCACAAATCCAGTGTAGAGCGCCCCCGTCCGGGCGCCTACCACTGACTCAGCCCGCGTACATCTGCTCGATCTCGCCGTCGTACTTGGCGCTGATCGGCTTGCGCTTGAGCTTCATCGTCGGGGTGAGCTCGTCGCCGCCCGGCAGCCAGTCCCCGGGCACGATCGTGAACTTCTTGATCTGCTCCACCCGCGCCAGATGGCGGTTGGCCTCGTCGATTCCCGCCTGCACGGCCTCGACCACCTTGCCTTCGCGCGCCAGGTCCTCGAGCTCCTTCGCCTCGATCCCCTGCTGCGCCGCCCACTGCGGCGCGAAATCGGCGTCGAGCACGATCAGGGCGGTGTTGTAGGGCCGGCCGTCCCCGATGCAGCAGGCCTGGCCGATCAGCGGACTGCCGGTCTTGATGTGCGCCTCGATGTTCGCGGGAGACATGTTCTTGCCCGCGGCGTTGATGATCAGCTCCTTCTTGCGGTCGACGAGCTTCAGGTAGCCGTCTGCGTCGATCTCACCGATGTCTCCGGTGTGGAGCCAGCCCGCGGAGTCGAGCGCTTCGGCCGTCTTCTCAGGCTGGTTGCGATACCCGAGCATGAGGAACTCGCCCCGGACGAGCACCTCGCCGTCATCGGCGAGCTTGATCTCGCACCCCGGCGAGGGCGGCCCGACCGTCCCTATCTTGACCGCGCCCGGGCGGTTCGAGGTGCCGAACCCGCACGTCTCCGACATGCCCCAGATCTCGGCCAGCTCGATTCCGATGGCGTGGAAGAACTCGAGGACGTCGACCGGGGTGGGCGCGGCGCCCACGTTGACCGCCACCGCCTGGTCGAGGCCGAGCATCTCGCGGAGCTTCGAGAACATCTGCTCGTCGGCCTGACGCACCTTGGCCTCGAGCTCCTCCGGGACTGCCTCTCCTCGCTGCTTGCACCGCACCCGCTCGACCGCTGCCTGCAGCGCCTCCTGCACCGGCTTTCGCTGCTCTTCGGGTTGGGCCGCCTGCATCGTCTCGAGGCCCGCCTTGAGCTTCTCCCAGATCCTCGGCACGGCGAAGAACCACGTCGGGCGCACCTGCGGCAGGTATGACAGGACCTCACGCGGGTTCGGGCATGTGGTGATCGAGCAGGCGTAGATCACCGGGATGTAGTGGTGCGCCATCCGCTCGGCGATGTGCGCGGCCGGCAGCCAGGAGATGAGCCGGCTGCCCGCCTCGAGCGCGATGATCTGCTCGATCGCCGCGGCCGAGACCATGATGTTGTGGTGCGAGAGCTGGACGCCCTTCGGTGGCCCGGTCGTGCCCGAGGTGTAGATCAGCGTGAGCACGTCATCAGGCCCGATATCGGCCGCCGCGGCCTCGGCATCGAAGTCGCCACCGGACCCCTCGACGTCGGCGAGTGAGACCGTCCCGGGCCCCGCATCGCCGTCGACGACGATCACGTGCTCGAGGTCTGGGAGCTCCTTGCGCGCCTCGAGCACGACGGGCAGGAAGGCCTGCTCGACGAGCGCGACCTTGGTCGCCGCGTCGGTCATCAGATACCGGATCTCTTCGGCCGGATAGGTGACGTAGATCGAATACGGCGTGCCGCCCACCATTGCCACGGCGAGGTCCACGACGTGGAACTCCGGGCGGTTGCTCAGCATGATCGCGACCGTGTCGCCTCGCCCAACACCCAGCCGGGACAGGCCGCCGGCGACCGCGTCCACGCGCCCGAGCAGCTCCGACCAGGTGAGCGACACGCTGTCATCCGGAGTCCTCACGGCAACGAGATCCGGATGCGCGGCGGCCGTCCGCCGCAGGGCCTCGGTCACCGTCGGCGCGTCGACCGAGCGCTGTGGGCCCGCCTCGATCGTGCTGCTCTCCATTGTCTCCTCCGCGTCGGTTGGGCTGACGAGCGCTAACGCTATCGCAGCCCCGCCAGGCCTCAGCGCACGTTGAAGCCCTTGCCGGTGAGCGTCGAGATGTCGTTGCTCAGGCCGATGGCGAAGATCATCAGGATGAGCACGAACCCGATCAGCATGGCCCGCTCCATGACCTCGAACGGGATCCGCCGCCCACGCACCTTCTCGGCCACGGCCCAGAACACGTGGCCGCCGTCAAGAGGCAGGAACGGGAACAGGTTGACGATGGCGAGGGAGAGCGAGATCAGCGCCAGGACCTGCAAAGCGAGCGTCGTGCTCGTCGCGAACGACTCCTGGGTGATCGTGTAGCCCCCGACGACGCTGTTGAGCTTCTTTCGCTCCTGCGGCTCGAAGATCCGCGTGATCACCGAAACGGTCTGTTTGGTCACCGACCACAGGCCGGTGGTGGTGAGCGAGGCTGCCTGAGCGGCATCAACCGGCTTCTGCTTCGAGCCGAAGGCGAAGCCCAGCAGCGGGCGCTGATCGGTGGCGCTGTAACGGGGCCGGAGCTCGAAGGTCTGCAGGTGCCCCTGGCGATCGACCACGACCCGCGCGGGCGTCGCGGCTTCGCAGCCGTTGACCTGAGCGCCCGCACAGCGATGCGCGCCGATCGCGTTTCGCAGCGTGTCGGCGTTGCCCTGAGCTCCGTCGACCGACACCAGCACGTCCCCCGGCAGCAGCTTCGTCGCCGCCGGCGTGCCTTTCTCGACCACATCCACCCGCTTGGAGGCGACCGACTCACCGTTGGCCAAGAACAGCGCCCACACGATCACGAAGGCGATCACGAGGTTGACGGCGGGCCCCGCGAGGATCACCACGATCCGCTTCCACACGGGCTGGTTGTAATAGGCCCGCGGGCGCACCTCCGCCGGGATCTCCTCCCTGGGGTTCATCCCCGTGATCCGGACGTAGCCGCCCAGCGGGATCGGCCCGATTCCGTACTCGGTCTCGCCGCGGCGAAAGCTCCACAGCATCGGCCCGAAGAACAGCGAGAAGCGCTCGACCCGCATCCCCACGGCCTTGGCCGCCACGAAGTGACCGCCCTCGTGGAGCATGATCAGGGCCGCAAAACCCAGGAATGCGAGCACGTACGACACACACCCAGTGTGCCAAGGAGACGAGCCCGCTTTCTAAGAGTTCGCTCTAAGCCGCTGCGGCGCGAGCCGAGATCAGCTCGCCCGCGATCCGCCTCGCCTCGGCGTCCGCGTCGCCCAGCGACTCGAACGAGTGCACATGGGAAGCGGGCTGGCGGGCCAGCGTCTCCTCGATCACCGCGGCGATCTCGAGGAACCGCAGCCGCCCCTGCAGGAAGGCGTGAACCGCGACCTCGTTGGCGGCGTTCAGCGTGCAGGTGGCGGTACCGCCCGCCAGAGCGGCTTCCCGCGCCAGGCGCAGGCAGGCAAAGGTCTCCTCGTCCACCGCCTCGAACGTCAGCGCCCCGAGCGCGACCAGGTCGAGTGCCGGCAGCGGCACGTCGGCCCGCTCGGGATAATTGAGCGCGTAGGAGATCGGCACGCGCATGTCGGGATAGCCGAGATGCGCGAGCGTGGCGCCGTCGCAGAGCTGGATCAGGCTGTGGACGATCGACTGCGGGTGCACGACGACGTCGATCTGGTCATACGGGGTGCCGAACAGATGGTGGGCCTCGATCAGCTCGAGGCCCTTGTTCATCAGCGTCGCCGAGTCGATCGTGATCTTGCCTCCCATCTCCCAGGTGGGATGGGCCAGCGCCTCCTGCACCGTCACCTGCACTAGCTCGGACACGGTGCGCCCGCGGAAGGGGCCGCCCGAGGCGGTCAGCACCAGCCTCTCGACCGTTCCCGCGCGCTCCATCGAGAGCAGCTGGTGAAGTGCTGAGTGCTCGGAGTCGACCGGGATGATCGCGGCCCCCGTGGCCTCGGCCAGGGTCGTCACGAGCTCGCCGCCTACCACGAGTGACTCCTTGTTGGCGAGGGCCAGGTCGATGCCCTCCCCCAGCGCGGCCACCGTGGGCACGAGGCCGGCCGAGCCGACGATCGCGTTCAGCACCATGTCGCACTCGCACTCGGCGATCAGCGACACGAAGCCATCAGGGCCGGTCAGAACCTCCCCCTCGGTCCAGGCCTCGGCCGCGCGGGCGGCGGCGTCGGCGTCGGCCAGAGCGACCCTGTCCACGCCGTACCGGGCCGCCTGCTCCAGGAGCGGCTCATACGCGGTGGCGGCGCTCAGACCCACCACCTCGAGCTCGCCGCCGCTGCGCGCGACCACGTCGAGGGCCTGGACGCCGATCGACCCCGTCGAACCGAGGATCACCAGCCTGCGCGGCACGCGCCGATTGTAGGCAGGGCCCGGGGCCCGGCCGACCGCACCCGCGCCCGCCCTTGGGAGATCTCAGTGTCATAGACACGGTTATCTCCCAACCACTGCTGCGCGAGCCAGCCCCCCTGCCTCAGTGCATCACGGCGACCCAGATGTAGTAGCCGGCCACGATCGTGAAGATGACCGCGTCGAGACGGTCGAGCGCGCCACCGTGGGCGCCGAACAGCGTGCCGGCGTCCTTCGCCCCCGCGCCGCGCTTGACCAGCGACTCGAACAGGTCTCCGATCGGCGCCAGGACGGCGACTGCGACGCCCAGCAGCAGCGCATCGCCGGGGGTCAGCCAGGTCTGGTAGATCCCGGCGAAGAACACGGCGATGATCGAGATCAGCATGCCGCAGAACAGGCCCTCGATCGTCTTGTTGGGGGAGATCTCGGGCGCCAGCGGCCGCCGCCCGAACAGCCGGCCGCCGACGTAGGCGGCGGTGTCCCCCAGGAAGGTGCCGACGAGTATGTCGATGATCACGCCGTTTCCGTGCGGGAGCTGGCGCAGGAGCACCGCGTGGGCGAACGGCAGCCCGATCCAGTAGATCCCCAGCAGCGTCCCGGCCACCGCCACCGTCGCCCCTGCGTGATGGCCCCGGGCGATTACGAACAGCACGAGCACCGGCACGCTGGCCATCGCCGCCAGCATGACGTCGCGCTGGCCTCCGTACCGGGCCGCCAGCACCATCCCGACCAGTGAGGCGAACCCGACCAGAGCCACCGGCCGCCACCGGCCGAGCAGCCGGTAGAGCTCGTGGAGGCACGCGCACCCGATCGCGGCCATGAACAACGCGAACGCCAGCCCGCCGAGGTCGACGAAGAGGATCGCCACGATCGCGGCCGGAACGGCGACCAGGACCCGCGCGAGCAGGTCCGAGCGCTGCCGCTTCTGCGGACGCGAACGGCTCGCCGTGGCCACCTCAGCGACCTCCGAAACGGCGCTTGCGCGCGGCGAACTCCTCCAGGCACGCCTCGAAGGCCTGTCGCGAGAAGTCGGGCCACAGCTCCTCGCGGAACACCAGCTCCGCGTAGGCACCCTGCCAGAGCAGGTAGTTCGAGATCCGCTGCTCGCCGCTCGTGCGGATGATCAGGTCGGGGTCGTGCATGTCGGGCGCGTACAGGTGGGCACGGAAATCACTCTCATCACCACCCGTAAAAGTTCGCGCTGCGTCGACGAGTTCCGCCCTGCCGCCGTAGTTGAAGGCCACGAACAGGGTGATTCGCCGGTTGCCGGCGGTGAAGCGCTCCGCCCAGCGCATCCGCTCGATCAGCTCGTCGGAGACCGGCGCGCTGCGTCGGCCGATGAACTTCATCCGCACGCCCTCGGCGGCGAGCTCGGGGGTCTCGATGTCGATCCGGCGGCCGAACATGGCCATCAGCGCGGAGACCTCGGCCTCGGAGCGGTTCCAGTTCTCGGTCGAGAACGAGTACACGGTCAGCTCCTGCACCCCCAGCTCTACCGCGTCACGCAGCCGGGCCTTCACCGTGTCCGCGCCGGCCTCGTGGCCGGCCACGACCGGCAGCCCGCGAGACTGCGCCCAGCGGCCGTTGCCGTCGGTGATGATCGCGACGTAACGGGCCCGACCGCCTGCGGGGCCGGTCGCGCTCCCCGGCAGCGGCACTAGACCTCCAGGATCTCGGCTTCCTTCTGGCGAAGCAGCTCGTCGAGGTCGGCGATCCGGGTGTCGGTCACCTTCTGCAGCTCGACCTCGGCCCGATGCTCGTCGTCGGACCCGGCCTCACCGGCTTCCTTGAGCTCGCGCAGGTCGTGCATCACGTCGCGGCGGATGTTGCGGATCGCGACCCGCCCCTCCTCGGCGATGTGGCGCACGACGCGCACGAGCTGCTTGCGGCGCTCCTCGGTGAGCTCGGGTACGCCGAGCCGGATCAGGTTGCCGTCGTTGTTAGGGGTCAGGCCGACGTCGGACTCCATGATCGCCCGCTCGATCGCCTTGATCGAGCTCTTGTCATACGGCTGCACCGTGAGCAGCCGCGGCTCGGGAGCGCTGATCGTGGCCAGCTGCTTCAGTGGCGTCGAGGTGCCGTAGTAGTCGACCGCGATCCGGTCGAGCAGGGCCGGGCTCGCCCGGCCGGTGCGGACCGAGCCGAACTCGTGGCGGATCGACTCGACCGACTTGGCCATGCGATCGCGCGCATCACCGATCAGCTCGTCGGTCAGCTCAGTCATGTCCGGACCAACGTCCCCACTCTCTCGCCGGACACTATCTTGTCGATGTTGCGCCCGTCGGCCATGTTGAAGACGACGATCGGCAGGTTGTTGTCCATGCACAGGGCGAACGCGGTCGCGTCCATGACCTGCAGATCGCGGGTCAAAGCGTCCTTGTGGGTGATCTCGGGGATGAAGCTGGCGCTGGGGTCGAGCGCCGGGTCGGCCGTGTAGACGCCCTCGACGCCGTTCTTGGCCATCAGCACCACTTCGGCGTGCAGCTCGGCGGCCCGCAGAGCGGCCGCGGTGTCCGTGGTGAAGAACGGGTTGCCGGTTCCCGCGGCGAAGATCACGACCCTGCCCTTCTCCAGGTGGCGCATGGCGCGGCGGCGGATGTAGGGCTCGGCGACCTCCGAGATCGTGATCGCCGACTGCACCCGCGTCTGGACGTCCTCCTTCTCGAGCGCGTCCTGGAGTGCCAGCGCATTGAGCACGGTGGCCAGCATCCCCATGTAGTCGCCGGTCGCACGGTCCATCCCCTTGGCTGCCGCGGCCAGGCCGCGGTAGATGTTGCCGCCACCGACCACAATCGCCACCTCCACGCCTCGCGCGTGCACGGCCGCCACCTCGGCGGCGATCGCCTGCACGCGGGCCGGGTCGGTGCCGTAGGCGAGCTCACCCATGAGCGCCTCGCCTGAGAGCTTCAGCAGGATGCGCCGGTAGGCGGGGGCGCGATCGCCGTTGCCCACCACGAGCCGCCTCAGCCGCCGACCGCGAACCGCGCGAACCTGCGGATCACGATGTTCTCGCGCGTCTCGTTGGCGAGCTCGGCCCGGAGGTCCTCGATCGTCTTTCCTGCGTGCTTGTCCTCGTTGACGTGGCGCTGGCGCAGGAGCACGACTTCGTCCAGCCACTTGTCGAGCTTGCCGGTGACGATCCGCTCCCGGACGTTCTCGGGCCGGTCCGCCGCCTGCTCGGTGGCGATGCGCTCCTCACGCTCGCGGTCCTCGGAGGAGACGTCCTCCTCGCTCACGCCAAGAGTCTGAGGCGCGGCGGCGATGTGCAGGGCCAGGTCGCGCGCGAACTCGACGAACTTCTCGTTGCGCGCCACGAAGTCGGTCTGGCAGTTGACCTCGACGAGCACCCCGATCTTGTTGCCGGCGTGGATGTAGCTCTGAACGACGCCCTCCCGGGCCTCCTCACCCGCGCGCTTGGCCGCCTGCGCGGCGCCGCGCGCCCGCAGCAGCTCGATCGCCTTCTCGACGTCGCCATCCGCCTCGGAGAGCGCCTCCCGGCACGCCAGCACCCCGGCACCCGTCCGGTCCCGCAGCGCCTTCACATCCCGCGCGCTGATCTCCGCCATCACGAACCCTCCTGACTACCGGCGCCGCCCGCCTCCCCTGCTTGCTCCCCCTGCGTGGGGGGCGACGGAGCTTGGGGCTCGGGCGAGGGCGCGGCGCTTTCAGGCGCGGCCGGGGCGGCCTCAGGCGCGGCCGGGGCGCTTTCAGGCGGGGCCGGGGCGGCCTCGGAGCCCCCTCGGGACGCCGTGGGCTCCGAGGGCGTCCCGGACGCACCCTCGGCCGCAGCGGCCGCCGCAGCAGCCTCCCGCTCAGCCGCCTCAGCCCGCTCCTTTTCCTCCGCCTCACGTCTCTCCCGCTCCTCGGCCTCACGCCTCTCCTTCTCCTCGGCCTCGCGCCGTGCCGCTTCCTCCTCGGCCCGGAACGCGCCGTGGCCCTCGGCCACCACGTCGCCGATCGCCCTGGTCACGGCCGAGCACGAGCGGATCGCGTCGTCGTTGCCGGGGATCACGTAGTCGATCCCGTCGGGGTCGCAGTTGGTGTCGACGAGCCCGATGATCGGGATGCGCAGCCTCTGCGCTTCTCGCACGGCGATGGCCTCGGTCTTGAGGTCGATCACGAACACCGCGTCGGGGACGCGCTGCATGTTCTTGACCCCCCCGAGGTTGGCGCGGAGCTTCTCCAGGTCCGCCTGGGCCGCCATGCGCTCGCGCGTGGGAAGCAGCTGCAACTGGCCCTCGGTCTCATAGCGCTCGAGGTCGTGCAGACGGCGGATGCGCAGCGAGATGGTCTGGAAGTTGGTCAGCAGGCCGCCGAGCCAGCGGTGGTTGACGTAGGGCATGTCGGCCGACGCGGCCGTCTCCTGGATGGCGTCGCGGGCCTGCTTCTTGGTGCCGACGAACAGGATCGTCCCGCCTCGGCGGGACACCGCGGCGGCAAAGCGCCGCGCGTTCTCGAGCAGCTCCTCGGTCTGGAGGAGGTCGATGATGTAGATGCCGTCCCGCTCACCATGGATGAAGCGGCGCATCTTGGGGTTCCAGCGGCGCGTCTGGTGGCCGAAGTGAACTCCGGCCTCCAGCAGCTCCCTGATTCCGACTTGAGCCACGGTTGCTACTCCCTTTGTTGGATCTGCTTACAGCCCGTCCGCCGGTGTTCGCGAACCTCCGGGAGATCCGAAGGCAGGGCGCGATCCGCGCGGACGGGGTCGTACGACGGGAATGTCCGAAAAAGTTTACGCAAGTCTGTCCAACCCGGTACGTTTTCCGGTGTAGCGGGTCGTCGCCCATCCCCTACCTCCGGCGCCGATCCGCCTCGCGGGCCGAACCTCCCTTCCCCTACCTCCGGTGGCTCGGTTCCGCTAGCAGCGGCGGGGCGGCTGTGGACGGGCCGCCCCGTCGCGTACCTACGGCCGCTCCGCCGCGTCCAGCGCCGCCCGCAGATCGTCCGGTAGCGGCGAGCTCACATCCACCGGCTCACCGGTGACCGGGTGCTCGAAGGCCAGTCGCGCGGCGTGCAGGAACTGGCGCCGCAGCCCGAAGCGCCCGGCGACGCCATACTGGGGATCGCCGCTCACGGGATGGCCGATCGCCGCCATGTGGACGCGGATCTGGTGCGTGCGACCGGTGTCGAGCACGACGCGCAGGAGGGTGGCGTCGGGGAGCAGGCGCTCGATCGTGTAGTGGGTGCGGGCCTCGCGCGGGTCGTCGGTGTCGATCGACATCAGCAGGCGGTCGCGGCGGGCGCGTCCCACCGGCGCGTCGATCGTGCCCGCGCGCGCAGAGGGATGGCCGTCGACGAGCGTGAGGTACTCGCGGCGAAGGCGCCGCTTCGCCAGAAGCCGCTTCAGCGCGCGGTGCACGTCCTCGGACTTGGCGACGACGAGGAGACCCGAGGTGTCACGGTCCAGGCGGTGCACGATCCCGGCCCGCGAAGCCTCCCCTCCCCCGGCCGCGCGTCCCGCCAGCGCCTGGGAGAGCGTCCCGCTCCAATGCCCCCGGGCCGGGTGCACGACGACGCCCGCGGGCTTGTCGACGATCACCAGGTGCTCGTCCTCGTAGGCCACCGCGAACGGCGCCGGCTCCGCCTCGGCGGCGCCGTGGTCAGGGACCTCCGCTTCGACGACCACTCGCTCCCCGCCGCGGACGACGTGCCGCTTGGGCCGCGGCGTGCCGTCGACGGCGACGAGCCCTGACTCGATCAGGCTCTGCGCCTTGGCCCGTGACCCGAGGGGACCGGCGAGAAAGCGGTCGAGGCGCATGCCGTCGGCCTCGGCCGGCACCTCGAGCTCGAGCGGCTCACTCGGCATCCGTTCGTCCGCCCTCGAGCACCCACAGCAGGCTCAGCACCCCGAAGGTGATCGCCATGTCGGCGACGTTGAAGGCCGGCCACAGCGGCACCTTGATGAAGTCGGTGACGGCGCCGCTCACGAGGCGGTCGATCAGGTTTCCCACCGCACCCCCTATCAGCAACCCGGTGGCCAGCCACAGCCCCGGCCGCCCCGGGCGGGCCAGGAAGTAGCTGAGGAGCACGCAGAGCGCGATCAGCGTGAACGCGAGCACGAGCGCCCCTCCGCCCGAGAAGAAGCCGAAGGCCACGCCCGAGTTGCGCACGTGTACCAGCTGCACGCCGGGCAGAAAGCGCTTCGGCTGCCCGGGGGTGATGCCCTTGGCGAGCGTGTGCTTGGTCACCTGGTCCAGCGCCAGCACCACCGCCAGCACGAGCGCCGCGCGGGCGTACGCCGAGCCACGGGGCCCGGGCGATGCAGGAGCCTCGGCGTGGGTCACCATCGCGTGCCGGCGCTAGCCGGCGATCGCGTTGACCACGATCGTGCGCACGAAGTACAGGACGATGATGGCCACTATCGGGCTGAAGTCGAACATCCCCACGGGCGGGATGAAGCGGCGGAAGATGCGCAGGTAGGGCTCGCACACGTCGCGCAGGAACCCGAGCACGGCGTCGGTCCAGCGCGAGTACGGCAGCCGCATGCCGAACGAGAACATCAGGTTCATCAGGATGTAGAGGAAGATCAGCAGGATGTAGACGGTGAACAGCGCGTCGACGTAGTTGGCCACGTCGATGCGCGTCAGCGCCAGGAGCACCATCAGCCCCGGCTCCAGCTGAGCACCGCGTCGACCGCGTCCTGAAACGCGCCGCGTATGCCGCCACGCTCGAGCGCGGCGAGTCCGCGAGCGGTGGCGCCGCCGGGCGAGGTGACCTCGCGGCGGACCTGCAAGGTGTCGTAGTCGCGCGCGTGCAGCAGCGCGGCGGTGCCGGCCATCGTCTCCACCGCCAGGCGCGCGGCCACGGCGGCGCTCAACCCGTGGCGCACGGCGGCGTCGACCTGCGCCTCGGCCAGCAGGGCGTCGTAAGCCGGCCCCACACCCGTCAGCGCCGTGGCCGCCTCGAGCTGGCTCTCGGGCAGGCGGACGACCGTGCCCACGCGCTCGAACAGGCTCACGACCTGCTGCTCGAGCTGGCCGTCGACGCCGTGCGCCGGCGCGTAGCAGACGACCCCGCGCCTGACCTCGACCGGAGTGTTGGGCATCAGGCGGAACACCGGCACGTCCTGGTAGGCCTGCTGGAGCTCGGAGATCGGGGTCGCGCCGAGCACCGAGGCCACCGCCTTGGCCCGTGCCGAGATCTCGGCCGCTACGGAATAGAGCTGTGCCGGCTTGTGGCAGAGGACGACCAGGTCCGCCGCCTCGGCGACCGCGAGGTTCGAATCGGCCGCCTGCCCGCCGAGCTCCTCGGCCAGCCGCCGCGCCCGGCCTGAGCCCGCATCCGAGCACAGCACCGGGTCGCCCCAGCCCCGGGCCAGCGCACGCGCCATGTTGCCAGCGCCGATCAGGCCAACTTGCATGCAGGGAAATCTAGTTCACGCGGCCGGAGCCGACCGCGCCCAGGATCAGCTCTGGTTGAAGAAGCCCTTCTCGACCAGGCGCGCCCGCTCCTCGGCCGAGACCTCGACGTTGCGGGGGGTGAGCAGGAACACCTTGTCGGCGATCCGCTGCATCCCGCCGTCGAGCGCGTAGGTCAGGCCGCTGGAGAAGTCGATGAGGCGCTTGGAGAGGTCGTTCTCGGTGCCCTGCAGGTTGAGGATCACCGGGATCGAGTCCTTGAACTTGTCGGCCACGTCCTGCACGTCGTTGAAGCTCTTCGGCGCGACGAAGTGAACGCGCACGTCGCCGGTGCGCCCGTTGCCGCGGCCGCCGACCGGGCGCAGAGCCGCGGTCCGCCGCTCGGGGCCGGGATCGTCGGCGAAGATGTCGTCGATCTCGTCGCGACGCCTGCGGCCGCTCAGCCTCCGGACGTTGGGGCGCTCGCGGTAGGTGTCCTGGATCTCCGCCTCGGGCTCGCCGTATTGCGGCTCGATCTCCTCCTCGTAGGAGTCATCCTCGGCCAGGCCGAAGTAGACGAGCGTCCGGTGCCAGGTGTCACGGAAGGCCATGGTCGTGCAAGTGGTTCGCCCCGGTGGGGCGATTCCCTGCTGATTATGACGCGCTGGCCCCCGGCGGGACGTACAGGCTTGTGCCGAGCCGCACAATCGTCGCGCCCTCCTGCAACGCGACCCGATAGTCCTGGCTCGTGCCCATCGAGAGCTCTCTCAGGCCGTGCCGCTCCGCAAGCTCGCGCAGGGCGGCGAAGTACGGCCGGCTCTGCTCAGGCGAGGCCACGGCCGGTGGCATCGTCATCAGACCCACGACGGGGACCGGGCAGAGCCCGAGGTAGCGCTCGAGCTGCTCGGGCGCGATTCCGCTCTTGCTCTGCTCGCCCGCCACGTTGACCTCGATCATCACCTTCGTCTGCTCGGTGGCGTGGCGCTCGAGCTGGCGCAGCGCCGATTCGCTCGCCACCGAATGGATGTAGCGGACGTAGGGGACGATCTGGCGCACTTTGCGGCTCTGCAGCTGGCCGATGAAGTCCCAGATGAAGCGTCCCGGATGGGCATCCGCCTTGGCCGCCAGGTCCTGGGCCCGGTTCTCGCCCAGCACGCGCAGGCCGCCCTCGGCCAGCGCCCCCAGCTCGTCTCGAGCGACGTACTTGACCGCCGCCAGCACCTCCACCTCGGAGGGGTCGCGGCCGGCTGCCGCGATCTCCTCGTGGACGCGCTCGAGGTTGGAACGCACGTGCTCGGCCTTGATGCCTGTGATCAGATCCGCCACGCGATCCCGGCCTGGCGTCCCGTGAGCCCGCGCTCGCGGCGATGCGAGAAGAAGAGCTCTGGGTCGGAGCAGATCGTGCACAGCTCGCAGTCGTGGACCTCGTCCACCCCGGCCCGCTCGAGCTCGGCCCGCGCAATCGCCTTGAGGTCGAGGTTGGCGCCCGAGCGCCCCTGCGGGTGGGTCTCGGCGAACGCCGCGTGTACCTCCTCGCCCACCTCGTAGCAGCACGCCCCCGCGCCCGGCCCGATCGCCGCGCTCAGCGGCCCCTTGTCGGCCAGCTCGCGCACGGCGGCCACTCCCTCCGCCACGACTCCCGCCGCCAGGCCCCTCCAGCCCGCGTGCACCATCGCCACTGCGCCGGGGCGGGCGATCGCGATCGGCAGGCAATCCGCGGTCAGGACCATGGCCCCGAGCCCCGGCAGGGGTGTCGCCTGGCCGTCGGCCTCCACGGGCTCGTCACCCGGCGGCGTCCGGACGCGGGCTACCGATGCGCCATGTACCTGCCGTCCATACACGAGGTCGACCCCCAGCCGACGAGCTAGAAGGTCGCGGTTCTGCTCCACGCACCCTGGGTCGTCCTCGGTCCAGCGCCCCAGGTTGAGGCTGGCGAACGGCCCGCGTGAGACCCCGCCGTGCCGGGTCGTGAACACGGCGCGAGCGCCCGGCAGCGCGATCGCCACGTGCTCGTCCGCCATTTCGAAGGGCGCGGGCAGCGGCATCACAGCAGCACGGGCAGGTCGGCCACGGGGACGCGCTGTCCGTACTCGAAGTGCGCGCGGCCGGGAGCGACGAGCGTACGGCGATGAAGCCAGCCGCCCACACGACGGGCGCGCTCGTACAGATGCAGGCGCATCGAAGCCGTTTCGCTGTTGTAGCAGTAGGCAGGTTGCCCGTCTGGGTCGTGGTAGGTGACTCCCGCGAGCTGATCTCGCCGCGCGTCGACCTCTGCCACGAGCTTGCGTGCGCCGTCGAGGGCCTCGAAGCGCCAGCCGGTGAGCGCGAAGGAGCTCTCGCTGCGGACCACCCTCCACGGCTCGGTGCAGGCAAAGTCCTCGCCCTCGAAGCGCCCGAGGACCGGAGTGCTGGGCCCGACCTGCCTTCCGCCCCGGTTGACGACGACCGATACGCCGTCCACGAACGCGTCGCCCACCGGCTCCCCGCTCGGTGTGGCGAAGTCGTTGCAGTGCACCCAGGCCCAGCGGTGCGCGTGTTTGGTCCCCCACAGGTGCGCCTGCCCGCCGCGAGCCCCGGAAAGCTCGAGATCCTCGCCCCCGAAGGTGACCTTGCCGTCGATCGCAAGGTCCGCGTGGGGCAGGACGAGGATCGTCTGCGCGGCCTTCGCCCTGCGCAGCAGCGGGTGCACGTGCTCGTAGGGCCGCCCCGCCGGCTCCCAGCGCAGCTCCCACGCCACGTCCTCGAATGCACCGGCCATGCCACGATCGCTGAGCCGGGCCTCCCCCAGCACGAGCTCGAACGGGTCCTGGCGCGGCCGCAGCTCGCTCACCGGAAGCGTCAGCTTGCGGGCGCGCAACGGCGTGCCGCTGCCCCTGGGGTCCATGGCCAGGAACCACAGCGAGCACGACGCCTCGCCCCGGAGCGGCGCCAGCATCGTGTACCTGATCCACAGGCCGACCCCCGTCCGCGGCTCGGTGACGGTCAGGTAGTAGACCTCGTAGTGCCCGGCGCGGCCGTCCCACTGCAGCGCGTTCGGCCCCCTGAGCATCGGCAGCGCAGGCTACTGGCTGTCCCGCGCCGCGCGCAGGGCGTGCTCCAGCTCCTCCTCGCGCCCGGCCGCCTGTCCGTCGAGCTTGGCGTGCAGCGCGGCGCGCAGGCCTTTGCCGACCGCGGCGCCCTGCGGGACGCCGGCGGCCAGGAGATCGCGGCCGTCGATCTCGAGCCTCACGTGACGCAGCCGCTCGAGCCAGTCCCGGGCCGGCTCGCGGGGACCGAGCGCGCCGGCGATCGCCACCGTTTCGGGGACGGCGCCGGCTGCCGCTATGGCGACATCGCTCGGACGGCGCGTGCCGGCTAGGGCGGCCGAAACCTCCTGCGCCCGCGCAGCCGCGTCGATGACGCCGCGCTCGACGGCGTCGAAGGCCAGACGGTCGAGCAGGCGTTCGCGCTCGACGTCGGGAACCCGCGCGAACGCGAGCCCCAGGACGACGAGCTCGGGCCGGCCGTCCGGCGGCAGCAGCGCGAGCGCGTCGGCGATGAGCTGCCGGTCGACGCCGGCGAACCCCGGCGCGAGCCCGGTCGCGATGCCTAGCCGCCGCAGTTCGGCGAGCGCGGCAGCCGGATCGGGCTCGCGAGCCAGGAGCCGCAGCTCGGCGGCGACACGTTCCCCGCTGACCGTGCCCAGCGAGCCGGCGGCGATCGCCTCGCGGGCGAGATCGGCCGTGCGCGGCTCGACGTCGAAGTTCAGGCGGCTCGCATACCGGGCCAGGCGGAGCAGCCGGGTCGGGTCATCGTGAAAGCTCGCGTCGTGCAGAACCGCGAGCCTGTGCGCCTCGAGGTCCTCGAGCGCTTCCGGCGCGCTGCGCAACCTCCCCGCGCCCACGCCGCCGAGCTCGATCGCAATCGCGTTGACCCTGAAGTCTCGCCGCCGCAGGTCCTCGTCCAGCCCCGCCGGATCCACGGTCGGGAGAGCACCCGGATACGCGTAGGTCTCGCGGCGCGCGCTCGCGAGGTCATAGGAGTGGCCGTCCAGCACGACGGCCGCGGTCCCGAAGCGGTCGTGCACGCGTGAAGGACCCAGCTTGGCCGCCAGCGCCGGCGCATCGCCTTCGACGACCAGGTCGAGGTCGATCGGCGTGCCACCGAGCAGGAGGTCGCGAACGGCGCCCCCCACGAGGTACACGCCGTCCTGCTCGACCAGGTGTGCGAGCAGCGGTGCTGCGGCGGGAAGCGCCCGGATGCGCTCGATCAGGGCCTGCGGGGAAGGGACCTCCACGCGGGGATCTTCGCGCCCCGCGCGGCCGGCATGTGCCCTCGCGCTCGCTGGCGATTGCCGGCTGACCCGCTGGCTAGCATCCCGGCCATGCCGAGTCCCGGTTCGCGGCCCTGGCTGCGGCGGGCGCTCGTCGCCGTGGCGATCGTGCTGGTCGCGCTGGGGGGCACGGTGGCGTTCATCCTGCTGCACTCGCCCGGCAACGTCTCCCACCCCAACCTCTCGTTCACGAACCCCACGACGGCCGCGAAGGCGCCGCCGAAGAAGCCCAAGGTCGTGAACACCTTCGCGTGGCCGCGCTACGGCTATGACGCCACCCGCACGCGGTTCTTCCCCGGCGCCCGGGGACTGGCGCCGCCCTTCCGGAGAGGCTGGAGCTATGAGGATTACGCGCTGCTCGAATTCCCGCCCGACATCTACCAGAACTCGCTCTACCTGATCGACGACGACGCTTCGGCCAAGAAGATCAACAAGCTCACCGGCCATCTGTTCTGGCAGCGCAAGCTCGGTCACCTGGCGGCCGCCTCGCCCGCGCTCGGGATCAAGCAGCAGCTGATGTTCGTCCCGATCCTCTCCACCAACGGGAGCAGCCCCGGAAACGGCAAGATCGTCGCGCTCTCGATGCGCACCGGCCGGATCGTGTGGTCGCGTCCGATCCCGGCCGGCACCGAGTCCTCCCCCATCGCCTTCGGCTCGGCCGTGTACTTCGGCGACCAGAGTGGCACGGTGTATGCGCTGCGGGCCCGCGACGGCCACGTGCTCTGGACCTATCACGCCAGCGCTGCGGTCAAGGGCGGCCCGGCGCTGGCCGGCAACACCCTGTACTTCGGCGACTACGCCGGCCGCGCCTACGCCGTCAACGCGCGCACCGGGCGCCAGGTGTGGGCCGTGAGCACGAGTGGGACGCGCTTCGGCTTCGGGTCGGGCAACTTCTATTCGACACCGGCCGTGGCCTTCGGGCGCGTGTACATGGGCAACACCGACGGCCGTGTGTACTCGTTCGCGGCCCGGACCGGGCAGCTGGCCTGGGCCACCTCGACCGGCGCCTACGTGTACGCCTCACCCGCGGTGGCGGACCTCCCGGGACTCGGTCCGACGGTCTTCATCGGCTCCTACGACGGGAACTTCTACGCCTTCAACGCCCAGTCGGGCTCGATCCGGTGGTCGCACCGGATCGGCGGGCGGATCTCCGGGTCGGCCACGCTCGTCGACGGCGTCGTCTACCTGTCGGATCTGGGGTCAAAGACGACCACCGGCCTCGACGCGCGCAGCGGTCGGCGGGTCTTCTCGTTCCCCGACGGCGCGTTCAACCCGGTCGTGTGCGACTTCGGGGCGATCTACCTGACGGGCTACTCGAAGCTCTACCAGCTGCTGCCGCGGCCCCGGTCGCACGGGCACCCGCACGCCGCCGCAAAGGCCAAGGCCACCCGCGACCAGGGACGGAAAGCCAAGCACCACGGGTGATCTCACGGAACGTGCGTTCGTGCTTCTTGATATCGTTTCTCGTCTATGCGTTGTCGTAGTGGAAGTCATTGTCAGCAGCCGGCCTTGAAGGGCCGTCGGTTCTGCGCCGAGCACGCGGCTGAGCTTGATCGCATGCGCGAGGAGCTCAAGGATGCCGCCGCCGCTCGCATCGGGCGGGGCCGGCCCAAGCGGTCGTCTACATGCTGCCGTCCCGGCTGCTACGAGCCCCGCGTCCCGCCGGCCGCGTACTGCGATGCATGCGCCGCAGCCGGATACGTGGAAGAGGCCGCCTGAGCGCGGCCCGCTGACCAGCCGGGCAAACAGAAAACTGCAGTCGTCGCCAGAGCGACCGGGGTTTCACGGTCTGTTGAGCGCTGCCTTCCCCTGAGCGCCTACAAGCGCTCCAGCGCACCCTGCAGCGCCGCCCGAGCCTCGGCTGAGAAGCGCTGCACCAGCTCGCCGGCCGGTGCGTCGGCGGCCAGCTCGTGGGCCTGTCCGGCCCACAGGTTGAGCCTCTCGGCGTCGCCCGCCTCGCGCGCCGCCTTGCGCAGCGGCGAGGTCAGGTGGTGCACCTGCGGATAGGCGGCAGGAGCGTACGGCTCGTGCTCGGCCATGAAGGCGTTGATGAGTCCGCGCGCGCGGCGGCCGCTGAAGGCTCTGGTCAGCGAGGTCCGCCCCGGGCGGGCCAGCGCCTCGCGATGGGGGTGGCTCGTGCCCGCCTCGGGCGAGCGCATGAACGCAGTGCCGACCTGCGCGGCCTGCGCCCCCGCGGCCAGGACGGCGGCGACGGCAGCTCCGTCGGCCACACCGCCGGCTCCGACCATCGGCAGCGTGCTGTGGCGCGCCACGAGCGCCAGCAGGGCGAGCAGTCCCAGCTCGCCACTGCCATCGGCGTCCGCAAACGTCGCCCGGTGGCCGCCGGCCTCGGCTCCCTGCACGACCAGCGCGTCGGCGCCGACCCGCTCGGCCTGCATCGCCTCTTCTGGCTCGGTCACCGTGACCCACACCGCGACATCGGCGTCGTGAAGCCGCGCCACCACATCGGCCGACGGGCACCCAAAGGTGAACGAGACGACCGGCGCTCGCGCCTCGATCAGAAGGTCGAGCTTGGCCTCGAGCTCGTCGTCCTCGAAGCGTGGCTCGCCCAGAGACGCCCCAAGCTCCGCGGCGAGGGGGCGCAGCCGCTCGGCGTAGTCCGAGACGCCCTGTGCATCGACCTCGGCCTCCGTCAGGCAGAACACGTTTACGCCGAACGGGCGCGCGGTCAGCGCGCGCAGCCGCTCGAGCTGTGAGCGCGCCGCGGGGGCTGACAGATATCCGAAGGCCAGGAACCCGAGGCCGCCGGCGTTCGAGACCGCGGCGGTCAGCTCGGGCGTCGAGGGGCCGCCCGCCAACGGCGCTCCGACGATCGGATGCTCGAGGTCCGGAAACGGTCGCGGCACCGGTCCATTGTGGCCGATGCCGCGACCCGCGCCGGTCACCGGCTGATCCACCTGCGCTCCTTCCGCGTACAAAGGGAATCAGCCCCATTGCGCGCCCCGACCTGATCGAATCCGCCTTACACGTGTTCCGAGCCCCTCGCCGAACGCAGTCGCTTGACCTCCGCGCGCTGGCCGACGAGGACCTCATGCAGCTGGTCCACGACGGCGAGGTGCGCGCCTTCGACGTCATCTTCGACCGCCACGCAGGCGCCGCGTTCTCGCTCGCCTACCGGATGTGCGGCCGCAGGCCGGCGGCCGAGGACATCGTCCAGGACGCGTTCCTGTCGCTGTGGCGTGCGGGCGCCCGATATGACCGGGCGCGGGGCAGTGTGCGCTCTTGGATCCTCAGCGTGGTGCACAACCGCGCCATCGACGCCTTCCGGCGCGAGGCGGTCAAGGACCGCCGCGACGTGAGCGACGACGGGATCGCCGAGCGGCTTCCCGCCCGGGAGCTGACCGACAGCGAGGCCGAGCGCCGCGACGACGCGCGGCAGGTCCGCGAGGCTCTGCACGACCTCCCGCCCGATCAGCGGCGCGTCATCGAGCTCGCCTACTTCGGTGGCTTCACCCACGCTCAGATCGCCGAGATGCTGAGTCTGCCTGCCGGGACCGTCAAGGGGCGCATGCGCCTTGGGCTGGCGAAGATGCGGGTGGCGCTCGGGGACCCGGTCGAGGCCGTGCTATGACCAGGGGAGATCGATGAGCAGCGGCGAGCGATCAGCTCAGGGCCACGAGTGCAGCGGCGACGCCGCCGCCTACGTGCTCGGTGCGCTGAGCCCTGAGGAGGCCGAAGTCTTCCGCGCCCACCTCGCCGGGTGTGCGATCTGCCGCGACGAGGTGGCGACGCTGCAGCGGGTCGCCGACGCGCTGCCGATGGCCGCCGAGCAATACGAGGTGCCGCGGGGGTTGCGCCGGCGCACGCTGCGCGCCGTGCGGACCCAGCCCCGCGGCGCCTCGGCCGCGCCGGGGCGTGATTGGCGGCGGATCCTCCCGGGCATTTCCCTGCCCCGGCCCGCGCTGGCCGGCGGCCTGGCCGCGGTGATCGCGCTCGCCGTCCTGGCCGGAGTCGAGCTCGGTTCGAGCGGCGGCGGGAGCACGCGCGTCATCGCCGCGACGACGTCGGTGGGCACAGCCGAGGTCCGGCTGAGCGGCGGCCACGCCGAGCTGATCGTGCGCGGCATGCCGGCGCCGCCGCCGGGACACATCTACGAGGTGTGGCTGAAGCGGGCCGGGCAGCCCCCCACGCCCACGCGCACGCTGTTCAGCGTCACCTCGCGCGGAGCCGGCGACGTCGGCCTGCCCGGCAACCTCCGGGGTGTCAGCCAGGTGCTGGTCACCCCCGAGCCCGCCGGCGGAAGTCTCGCCCCCACCCACCCGCCGGTGATCGACGCCCAGCTGGACTGAGGCGCTGCTCAGGCCGCGGCCGTCCGGGGCGGGCGGATCGCGTGGCCGGCGGCGGCCAGCTCGGACTTGACCTGGGGCACCGTGTGACGGCCGTAATGGAAGATCGAGGCGCACAGCACGGCGTCGGCGCCGGCCTCGAGCGCGTGGGCCAGGTGCTCGACCTCGCCCGCGCCTCCGGAGGCGATCACCGGCACGCTCACCGCATTGGCGGCCGTGGCCGTCAGCTCGAGGTCATACCCGTCGTTGGTCCCGTCGCGGTCCATGCTCGTGAGCAGGATCTCCCCTGCTCCCCGCTCGGCTCCCTCCCGGGCCCACGCGATCGCATCGCTTCCTGTCGGCGTGCGGCCTCCGGCCACGAACGCCTCCCATCCGCCCTCTCTCCGCGCCTTGGCGTCGATGGCCAGCACGACGCATTGGGCGCCGAACGTCCGGGCCAGCTCGTCGATCAGCCCCGGGCGCTCCAGGGCGGCCGAGTTGACCGAGATCTTGTCCGCGCCGGCGTCGAGCACGGCCTGGGCGTCGGCGACCGAACGGATCCCCCCGCCGATCGTGAACGGCACGAACACGTCATCGGCCGTGCGCCGGGCGAGGTCGACCACGGTCGCGCGCTTGTCGGAGGTCGCCGTGATGTCGAGGAAGACGAGCTCGTCCGCGCCCGCGGCGTCGTAGCGCGCCGCCATCTCGACCGGATCGCCGGCGTCGCGCAGGTCGACGAAACCGACGCCCTTGACCACGCGGCCGCCGTCCACGTCCAGGCAGGGAATCACCCGCTTGTAGTGGATCGTCCCTCCAGCACCGCCTGCGCCTCGCCGACCGTGAACCTCTCCTCGTAGAGGGCCTTGCCGACGATCACACCGCCCATGTTCACCTGCCGTAGGTCGACCAGCGCGCGCAGGTCGTCAAGCGCCCCGATCCCGCCCGAGTACACGAAGCTTCCCCGCACGGCGTCCGCCACCCGGCGCGCCCCCTCCAGGTCGGGACCCTCGAACGTGCCGTCGCGCTCGATGCTCGAGTACACGAAGCGCCGCACGCCGCGGCGGCCCATGCGCTCGACCACCGACTCGACGGGGATCTCGGTCTGCTCGGTCCAGCCCGCGGTGGCAAGGCGGCCGTCGCGGGCATCCACGGAGACCACCACGCGGTCGCCGAAGCGGCCGAGCGCCTCGTCGAGCAGGTCGACGTCGTTGTACGCGGCGGTCCCGAGGATCACCCGGGTGGCTCCCGCTTTGACCGCATCTTCCACGGCGTCGATCGTGCGCAGTCCGCCTCCGACCTGGAGCGGCACCTCGAGGTCGTTCGCGATTCGCCGCACCTGCTCCAGGTTGGCCGGCGCGCCGGCGCGCGCGCCGTCGAGGTCGACCACGTGCAGCGCGTGCGCCCCGGCCTTCACCCAACGCCGCGCCGCATCCACCGGATCCGAGTCGTACTCCTTGCTGGTGCCGAAGTCCCCCTGTGTGAGCCGGACGGTCTTGCCATTCAGGATGTCGATCGCCGGCAGCAGGATCATGCGCCGGCCGCGACGCCGCCCACCGCGAGCTCACGCTCGGTGCACAGGCGCGCGAAGTTCTCCAGCAGGCGCAGACCGTCGACCGAGGACTTCTCGGGGTGAAACTGCACGCCGAACACCGACCCTCGCTGCACGATCGTCGCGAATGCCTCGCCGTACTCGGCGGTGGCGACGACGTCGGCGGGACCCCTTGGATGAGGCGCGAGCGAGTGGACGTGATAGAAGGCGCACCCGCGCTCCGGCAGGCCGTAGGTGAGCGGGGACGCCCTCCGGAAGGACACCTCGTTCCACCCGATGTGCGGGATCCGCAGCCCTGTGTCGCGCAGCCATCTCACCTCGCCCGGCACCAGCCCCAGACCCTGCGTGCGCTCGATTTCCTCCGAGCCCTCGAACAGCAGCTGCATCCCCAGGCAGATCCCCAGCACCGGCGTACCGGCGGAGGCCCGTTCGCGGACCAGCTCGCTCAGGCCCAGCCGGTCGAGGTTCTGCATGGCAGCCGGGAACGCGCCCACGCCCGGGACGACAAGGCCGTCACTCGCAGCCAGGGTCGCCGGATCCGAGCTCTGCACGACGCGAGCCCCCACGCGCTCGAGCGCCTTGTGGACGGAGCGGCGGTTGCCCATCCCGTAGTCGACGAGGCCGATCGTGGCGCTCATACCAGCGTTCCCTTGGTGCTCGGGACGCCGGACTCCGTGGGATCGAGGGCGGCGGCCACGCGCAGTGCCCGGGCCAGCGCCTTGAAGCACGCCTCGATCACGTGGTGGGCGTTGGTGCCCCGCTCCACCGTCACGTGCATGGTCAGCTTGGCGTTGGCGGCGAGTGCCCGGAGGAACTCCTCGGTCAGCTCGTGGTCGAAGTTGCCGATCGCTCCGGGCGGCAGCTCCGCTTCGAACACGCACAGTCCCCGGCCCGAGATGTCGACCGCGCACGATGCGCGAGCCTCGTCCATCGGCACCGTCGCCTGCCCGTAGCGCGCGATGCCCGCGCGGTCGCCCAGCGCCCGATCGAGCGCCTGGCCGATGCAGATCCCCACGTCCTCGACCGTGTGGTGGGCGCCTGTCTGCAGATCACCGCTCGCGCGGACGTCCAGGTCCACACGGCCGTGGCGCGCCAGGAGGTCGAGCATGTGGTCGAGAAAGCCGACGCCCGTGTTGCGCTCTCCGGCTCCGGACCCATCGAGAGCCAGGCTGGCCTGGATCTCGGTCTCCGCCGTGCGGCGCTCGATCTCACCGATTCTCGTCATGTGCGGCCATTGTCGCGGATGCGCGCCTCCATCGAGCGGGCGTGAAGGCCGAACCCCTCGGTGCGCGCGAGCGGCGCCGCCAGCCGTGCCAGCTCCGAGCCGTCGGCGATTCGGACCTCGGTGAAGGTGCGGCGAAAGGTGCCCACCGAGAGCGCAGAGGCGAAGCGGGCCGCTCCGCCCGTGGGCAGGACGTGGTTCGACCCGGCTATGTAGTCCCCGAACGCCGTGCCCGAGCCGGCCCCCACGAACACGCACCCCGCCCGCGTCACCCGCGGTGCCAGCTGCTCGGCGCGGGCGCCGGCGAGCTGCAGATGCTCGGGCGCGATGGCCTGGGCCAGCTCGAGCGCCTCCTCGAGCGACGAGACCTCGACGAGCCGGATCACGGCTTCGGTCTCGAGGGCGTCGCCCATCTGCGCTTCCAGCCCGTTCAGGAGACTGGTCGAGTCGGAGATGGCGATGACGAGTGTCCCCGCGCCGTGCTCGGCCTGAGCCAACAGGTCGAGCGCGAGCGGAGCCGGCGGGGCGTCGTCGGTCGCGATCACGACGAGATCGCTGGGACCTGCAAAGCCGTCGATCCCCGCCGCACCGAAGACCTGGCGCTTGGCCTCCTGCACATAGAGGTTGCCCGGGCCGACGATGATGTCCACGGGCTCGACCGTGGCGGTTCCGTAGGCCAGCGCGGCGATCGCCTGCGCGCCCCCCATCCGGTAGACCGTGCCGGCCCCGGCCAGCTGGCAGGCGCCGAGCACGACCGGATCCACGTCTCCACCCGTGGGCGGAGCGCAGACGACAACTCGGTCGACGCCGGCGATCCGGGCGGTAACGACTCCCATCACGACCGTGCTCGGGTAGGGCGCTCGGCCGCCCGGGACGTACACGGCAGCGCTCCGGAGCGGCGTGCTGCGCAGGGTCACCCGGTGCGCTTCGAAGTCGACCTCCCGATCTTCATGCAGCCCTGCCTGCCCGACCCGCTCGACGTTCTCGATCGCCCTCTGGAGGCCTTCGCGGACGTCGGGCGCCAGCGCGTCGGCTGCGGCTTGGAGATCGTCCTTGGAGACCGTGAGCGGCGGTGGATCCTCGCCGCCGGTATCGAGGCGCCGCGTGTAGTCGGTTACGGCGTCGTCGCCGCGGTTTCGAACGTCCGCCACGATCTCGGCCACGGCGTCGCTGACCGACTCACCCGCGGGCACGAGCGCGCGTAGCTCGGCGGCTCGCTCGTGCGGCTCGGCGCGGCCCCTCAGCCGCTCACGCGGCATCGAGGCGCTCCAGGAGGCGGTCGATCGCGGCCGCCTTGAGCTTGTGCGCCACGGGGTTCGCGATCAGGCGGGCGCTGCAGCGGGCGATCTCCTCGCGGACCACGAGCCCGTTCTCGCGCAGCGTGGCCCCGGTGGCGGTGAGGTCCACGATCCCCTCCACGAGGCCGGTCAGCGGCGCCAGCTCCACGGATCCCTTGACTTCGACGATCTCCGCCTGCCGGCCGCTGTGCAGGAAGTGCCGAGCCGCGATCCTGGGGTACTTGGTCGCGATCCGCACCACGCCGAGCCGCCTCAGCGCCTCGCTCGCGCGGTCCTCGCCGGCCACCGTCGCCAGGACCATCGTGCAGTGGCCGTAGCCGAGGTCGGCGAGCTCGTATACCTCGCGCTCGGTCTGCTCCATCAGGACGTCCTTGCCGGTGATCCCCAGATCCGCCGCCCCCGCCTCGACGTACGTCGGCACGTCGCTCGGTCGCATGGTCACGATTCCGGCCTCCTCGAACAAGAGCCTGCGGTCGTTGGCCCGCACCTCCCCTGAGTCGAGTCCGAGCCGGTCGAGCAGGTCGAGTGTGTCCTCGAACAGGGCGCCTCGGGGGACGGCGATGCGCAGATCGCTCATGAGGCTCCGCTCGTCGCCTCTTCCCCCGTGAGGGCGATGTGCATCCGTTCCACGTTGAGGCCGAAGCCGACCGCGGGCAGCGGACGTCCGAACGCGCCCAGCAGCTCGTCGTAGCGGCCGCCACTTCCGATCGGGACGCCGTGGGCGGGGTCATAGACCTGGAAGACCGCCCCCGTGTAATAGCCGAGGCTGCGCACGAGCCCCAGGTCGAAGATGACCCTGGCAGCCGCGTCGGGGGCGAGCAGTGCGTGCACCTCCCGCATTCCGTTCACGGCGTCGGCCAGCGGTTGCGCGAGGCCCTCGAGGACCTCGGATCCGCCCCGCGTCCGGGGCACCTGGAGCAGCAGCTGGCTCTCCGGCGCGGACAGGCCCAGGGCCATGACCTCGCGCTCGACGCCGACGAAGTCGCCGTCGACGAGCTCTTTGAGGATCGGCCTGGCGGCTTCCGGCGCGACGTCGAAGCGCTCGAGCAGGGTGGGGTAGAGCGAGGCGTCACCCAGACCCACGCGATAGTCCTTCAGCCCCGCGGCGTCGAGCGCGGCGCACAGGACGCCCAGCACCTCGGCCGTGCCCTCCGGAGCCGCGGCGCCGACCAGCTCCACGCCTGCCTGCAGGAACTCCCGCGCCTGACCGCGCTGGGGGCGCACGCCTCGGTAGGCGTGTGCGAAGTAGCAGAAGCGCAGCGGCGGCTCGGTGTGGGCGTAGCGGGTGGCTGCGAGCCGCGCAATCGGGATCGTCATGTCCGAGCGCAGCACGAGCACGTTGCCGTGATCGTCGAACACGCGATACGCGGGCCTTGCCTCCCCGGCGGCGGCCCGCGCGAACGCGGGCTCGTACTCGAGCGCCGGCGTGTAGACCTCGCCGTAGCCGGCCTGTTCGAACACGCTGCGTACCCGGTCGGTCATCGCACGCAGCTCTCGCATCTCGTCGGGCAGCACATCGCGCGTTCCGTCTGGCAGGCGATCGAACATGGCGTTCTGGCGCTCGGTGGATCCCGACGGCGTGCCGAATGCGCGTGAGCGGTCGGAGCCGCTCAAACCCCGGCGGGCACGTCGTCCACCCGGGTGATCCGGGCGCCGAGCTCGCGCAGCCGTTCGTCGATCCGCTCGTAGCCGCGGTCGATCTGCCGGATGTTGCCGATCTGGGTCTCGCCGTCCGCACAGAAGGCAGCGATCAGCATCGCCATCCCGGCGCGGATGTCCGGTGACTCCACACGCTCGCCGCGCAGGCGGCGCGGCCCGACGACGATCGCTCGGTGGGGGTCGCAGATCGTGATCGCCGCGCCCATAATCACGAGCTTGTCGGTGAAGAACAATCGGTTCTCGAACATCTTCTCGTGGATGATCACCGAGCCCTCTGCCTGGGTCGCCAGCGCGAGCGCGATGCTCGTGAGGTCTGCCGGGAAGGCCGGCCACGGGCCGTCCTCGACCTTGGTCATGTAGTCGCCCTCGTCGTTGTCGATCACCAGGTGCTGGTTGCCCGGGACGATCACATCGGCGCCGCGCACGTCGCTGCGCAGGCCCAGCCGATCGAAGACGAGTCGGATCATGCGCAGGTCCTCAGGCACGGTGTCCTTGACCACGAGCTCGCCGCCGGTCACGCCCGCCAGGGCCATGAACGAGCCGATCTCGATGTGATCGGGGGCGATCGTATGCGTGCACCCGCGCAGCCGCCCCGTGCCGTGCACGGTCATCACGTTCGAGCCGATCCCGTCGATGTGTGCGCCCATCGCGACCAGCATCCGGGCCAGATCCTGGACGTGGGGCTCCGAGGCCGCGTTGCGGATCACCGTGGGTCCGCGTGTGAGCGCCGCGGCCATGAGCGCGTTCTCGGTCGCCATCACCGACGGCTCGTCCATCAGGAAGTCACACGGGCTGAGTCCGAGCGGTGGCGCCGTCAGGATCACGTCTGTGTCCTTGTGCTCCACCATCGCGCCGAGGGCCCGGAAGGCGTCCAGGTGCGGGTCGAGACGCCGGCGGCCGATGACGTCTCCCCCGGGCGGCGGCATGTGTGCCCGCCCAAAGCGCGCGAGCAGCGGCCCCGCCAGCAGGAACGAGGCGCGAATCGCTTCAGCCAGGCCGCGGTCCACCTGGTGACGGTCGACGGTCGAGGCGTCGATGCACAGCTCGCTCGGCCCGCGCCAGCTCACCTTAGCCCCCAGCACCTCGATCAGCGCCGCCATCGCCTCGACGTCGCGGATCCTCGGCACGTTGCGGAGGATCACCTCGTCGTCGGTGAGCAGGCAGGCGGCCAGGATCGGCAGGGCGCCGTTCTTGTTGCCGGCGGGGACGATCGTGCCTGAGAGCGGCACTCCCCCTTCGATTACGAACTTCTCCATAGGTGCTTTGAGCGCGGTCGCCGGGGATTCGGGAGGCACCAGCGTAGCTGGTGAAGGGCCGTACTCGCGGCCCATGGCACTAGCTAGGGTTAGGCCCATGCAGGTGGAGATTTCGCGCGAACAGGCCTGGAACCTGCTTACGGAATGGACTTCTTCTGACTCGCTCCGGCGCCACGCGCTGGCCGTCGAGACGGCCATGCGCGCCTACGCCCCGCGCTTCGACGGCGACGCCGAGCTGTGGGGCGTCACCGGCCTGCTGCACGACCTCGATTACGAGCGCTACCCCAACCTCGAGGACGGGCATCCGCGCTACGCCCTGCGCGAGCTCGAGGCGCGCGGCTACCCGCCTGAGCTCGTTCGGGCCGTGGCCTCGCACGCCGACTTCATGGGCGTCCCGCGCGAGACGCCGATGGAGAAGACCCTGTACGCCGTCGACGAGCTCTCGGGGTTCGTGCTCGCCTGCGCCTACGTGCGGCCCGAAGGCCTCGTGGGGATGACGCCCAAGTCGGTCAAGAAGAAGCTCAAGCAGCCTAGCTTCGCCGCCGCCGTCGATCGCGAGGATCTGAGCCGAGGAGCCGAGGAGCTGGGCGTCGACTTCGACGAGCACCTGCAGACGGTGATCGCGGCGCTGGCCGAGCGGCGGGAAGAGCTGATGCCCGCCGCCGGAGCGGCCTAGGAGCGCCGCCTCCCTCGTGCCGCCCACCCGGATCGTCGTCCTGGAGGGCGATCAGACCGGTCAGGAGCTGCTCGAGCAGGCGCTGCGTGTCCTCGACCCCAAGGTCCTGCAGCTCGACCTCGAGCTCGAGCGGTTCGATCTCTCTCTCAAGAACCGGCGCGCGACGTCCAACGGGGTCGTCGAGGACGCGGCTTGCGCCATGCGCGTCTGCGGCCTCGGCCTCAAGGCGGCCACGATCACGCCTGAGGGCGCAGGCGACGTCGGCTCCCCCAACCGGCTCCTGCGCGAGCGGGTCGACGGCAAGGTGATCGTGCGTACGGGGCGGCGGCTGCCGGGCGTGGCGCCCCTGGCGGGGGTCCACCACCCGATCTCGGTCGTGCGCATGGCCGTGGACGACGCCTACGGGGCACAGGAGTCACGCGATGGCGCTGCCGGATCCGCGGATGAAGTGGCCTATCGCACCGAGCGCATCTCCCGCTCCACGTGCCGTGCGGTGGCCGAGTACGCCTTCCGGTTCGCCGCGGATGGGGGTGCCCGCGTCTACGGGGGCCCGAAGTGGACGGTCTCGCCCGTGTACGAGGGCATGCTCAAGGAGGAGCTCGACGCCGCCTCTGAGCGCCACCCGGAGGTCGAGTACCAGCCCGTCCTGATCGACGCCACCTACGCCGGCCTGCTCTCAGGAGCCACGGATGCGCCGCTGGTGATCCCGGCGCTGAACCGCGACGGCGACTGCCTGTCCGACCTCGTCCTGCCGATGTTCGGGTCGATCGCCGGCGCCGAGTCGGTCCTGCTGGCCTTCGACGCGGACTACGACACAACCATCGCGATGGCGGAAGCGCCGCATGGGACCGCGCCCGCGCTCCAAGGCAGGGACGTGGCCAATCCCCTGGCCATGATCCTGGCCTGCGGCGCGCTCCTGCGGCACGCGGCGGAGCGCACGCGCGGGTCCGGGTCAGAGGCATTGGCCCAGGGGCCAGAGGCAATGACCCGGGCGAGCCGGGCCGTCTACGAGGCCGCCCTCGACGCGCTGGCGGCGGGCGTCAGGACGCCGGATCTGGGAGGCCATGCCGGGACCTCCGAGTTCACCGGCGCGGTCGCGGAGCGGGTCCGAAGGGCGCTCTCTGGGCCCGGCCTCCACGCGTCATAACCGGCGCTTTCGATCCCGGTTCCACGCATGGATCGGGGCCCGCCGGGTACATAACGGTCGGGCTCGTTTCCGTCCGCCCCGCGTCCTACTCTTTCGAACATATGTTCCAGTCATCAGCTGAGCGCTTTCGCACCTGGCTGCAGCGGGCAGAGGAGTTCCTCGCGGACCCGTTGGCCGACGAGCGCGACCACTCACATCACTATCTTGACCACCCGCACCGCCGCCCCCTGCGGTGGGAGCGCGACCGCCGTCCTGGTGTCGTGGCCCGCCGGCCCGAGTACTGCATCTCCCCGGTGCATCACTCGGTCGCGCAGCCGGCGACAGCAGGCTCGCGCCGCGAGACGGCGGGCCGGTCGTAACCAGCGCCAGGCGGCCCTGCCGGCCGCTTCAGCCCTCGTCGTGCAGGACGGGGGCGTAGGAGATCCCGACGATCGCGCCCTCGGGCGATTGCAGCCTCGCCACGGTCTGCCCCCACGGCTCCTCGCGCGCCGGGTGCAGCAGCTCGTGGCCGGCCTGCTGGAGCTCCTGCGCGGCTGCGCTCACGGCCTCCGCGTCTGCGACGTCGAACTCGATGCTGACCTGCGGCACAGGGCGCTCCGGCGGCCACTCAGGGGTTCCGAAACATGCCTCAGCAGCCTGTGACAGCGGCCAGATGCCGAAGTGCTTGCAGCCGTCGACCCGATCGGTGTACTGGTACTCGCCCTGTCCCTCCAGAGGGAGCCCCAGCACGTCCACGTACAGCCTGCGGCTGGCGGCCGGATCGGGCGCGATCACCGCCAGCGTCGAGAGGAACTCGATGTTCACGCAAACCTCCTCAGTACGTGCGTGACCCATCCGCTCGGCTCGCCGCTGGTCGTCAGATGTCCGGCGCCGATCAGCCCGAAGATCACCGCCAGGAACGTCCCCAGCCCCAGCACCAGGCAGATCACCACGAGTACGAACACCTGCGGGTTGGCGCGGAAGAAGGCAACGAGCTCTCGCACTGGGCCAGATGGTCTCACGGCGGCCGGCCCGCAGACGCGGCCGGCACATGGCAGCATCGAGGCATGGCCGACCAAAGCGACTTCGATGGCGAGGCGATCACGCCCCAGGGCCTGACGGCGCTCAAGGCTGAGCTCGGCCAGCTCGAGACGGTCGCGCGCCGCGAGATCGCCGCCAGGATCCTCACCGCCCGGGAGCACGGAGACCTGAAGGAGAACGCGGAGTACCACGCCGCCAAGGAAGACCAGGCGCACCTGGAGACGCGGATCAAGCGTCTGCGCCAGCGTCTGCGCAATGCCGTGGTCGTCGAGACCCAGGGGGACGACGACGTCTTCTCGTTCGGGCGAACCGCCGAGGTCATCGACGAGGAGACCGGAGCGTCTCAGACGTGGACGATCGTCGGCCCCACCGAGGCAGACCTGGCGGCCGGAAAGCTGTCGGCCGAATCGCCGGTGGCCAAGGCGCTCCTTGGGCGGGCGCCGGGCGACCTCGTCGAGGTGCAGGCACCGCGAGGAACGCGGCGGCTTCGGATCGAGCGGCTCGTCTGACGAATCGCCGCCGGCGCCCTGCACCGGTTTCCTGGCTCGCTTGCCGCCCTGCTCGCGCCTACCAGCCGACCTGCAGATCGCTTCCGTCCCTGTCTTCCACAACCCGCCGGAGGTGGTGATCTGCATAGATCCACACATCGGCGGAGAAGTGGCCGTGGAACTCGTAGACGAGAACCTTGCCCGTTCGCGCGTTCACCGAGACGCTCGTCCCGTTCGGCTCAGCAGGCAGCGAGGTGCGCGACACCGGCCGCAGCTTCGGATTCAGCTGAACCAGCGAAGCCGTGTCGTGTGAAGGATCGATCGGCCCGCAGACTTCTATTGCTATGACCCCTGTGCGGTCATAGCTCGCCGCGTCGTATCCACATCCTCGTCGCGCCGGCGTCAGCTCGCTCCTGCTTATCCTGCCGGTCCGCTGCGCAGGGACGATCGCTATCTCCCCCGGCCGCCATTGTTGGCAGGCGCCTTGAGGCAGTGGGACCGCGGGTAGCCGTCCCGGCGGCGGATAGGTGAAGAGGATCTTCGACCCATCCGCGCTCCATGACGGCGGCCCGACGAATCCGTGGCAGCGGCCTCCCGCCCCGATCGTCCACTTGCGTTTCGAGACAAGGTCGCGAACCAAGACGTACGCGTTGAAGGATGTGTTTCCGCACTTGCGCTCGACGTAGGCGATCCGGCGGCTCTCACGATCGGGCACCGCGTCGCGGACGAGCACCGACGGCGGCGGCACGAACTCGGTCCGCGTTCGGTGCGTCACCGGGTCCACCCGAGCGACGATCCCGCCGCAGCTGTCGGGTTTGGTGGGGCAGCCTCCCGCTGGGCAGGTGTGTGGGCCGGTGAAAGGCGATGCATCCCGGGGTCCTGTGCTCGCCGTCAGCCAGAGGGCACCGTCTGCGGCCCTGTGCGGCAGGCTGACGTTTGCCGCGGTGGCCGGAGGCGTTCGAACCGCTACGCCGAGCACCCGGCCATCGCGCACGGAGACCTGATCGAACGGTCCCGAGTACTGCTTTCGCACGAGGAAGGCCGTGCTGCGAGGGGCGGCGCGCGGAGTCGCGGAGAACCGGGGCGTACTGGCGGCCAGCGCCCCAGCCGCGCCGAGCGCCAGCAAGCACGCCGCGACGGCGGCCCCCAGCCAACGGCGGGCCCAAATCCGCCCGTGCCCGCTGGTCCCCGTCCGGCGTGTCTGCGTCCGCATCGTAGCCTCTACGGAGTTAAACACCTTCGCCGGCCAAGCCTCGCGGTCGTGTGACGCGGGCCACTGCGCTGCCATTGACCCACGCCCCCGTTAAACGACTCGACCCCGCGCTGCGCTGCAGTCACGGGGTCGAAGGAAAAA
>CAWFTL010000002.1:0-928430 GCA_963818815.1 uncultured Solirubrobacterales bacterium | reverse complement strand
CCGCCAGGCGCCACCGGAGCCGGGTCCGGTCTGGCCCAGCGAGCACGGGTTCGCCGTGATCGCCTGGGCCGGCGCAGGGGCCGGTTCCCGGAGAGCCGTCGGCCAGCTTGTTGTCTGATTCCCCTCCTCGGTCAGTTGCTCGAAACGATATTGCCAGCAGGGTCATAAGCGTAGCTGGTGGTCTGGCCATCACCATTGGTGGTCGCGGCGTTGAACAAGGTGCCGCCTTCAGCTGTACCGGCCCAGGTAATGGGATCGTAGTCACGCTCACTGGTAACCGCGCTCGCGGTGAGATCGGTTTCGGCAGCCAGAGCGCCCTGGTCGTAATCATCGACCACGATGTTGCCGTCGGGGTCAGTGACGGTGACGTAGCCGGTGCCGGTGGCCGGGTCCATGCAGTCGCCGGCGGTGGCGTTGACGCTGTAGTCGAACCGGTCCGCTTGCCCATCGGGTCGGTCTGGATGGTCACCCGCCCGGCCGCGTCGTAGACGTTGACGGTGGTGTCCCCGCGTCCAGGCCGCCGGGCTGGGCGTTGGGCCCGGTCATGGTGGTCAGGTCGTTGGCCAGCAGCGGGTTCCCGCTACTGCCGCCGCCGTAACCGTAGCAGGTGATGTTGCCGGTCGGGTCGGTTACCCGAGGTCAGCTCGCCGCCGCTGTAGGCGTAGGTCCAGTTCCGGCTCATCGGGTCGGTGACCGAAGTGATCCGGCCGCTGGCGTTCAGCCCGATGACCAGGGTGCGGCCGGAGGCGGCGGTAATGGTCTCGCAGCTGCTGGCGGCCATCGGGCAGCGCCCGGTGCCGGGCGCGGGTGACTGGTAGGTGATGGTGAGGGGGTTGCCCGCCGGGTCGGTCTCGCCGATCAGCGGGTAGGTGCCGTCCGGGTTGCGGGTCTGCGAGTAGGTGTAGGTGTCCGCGCCCGGGCTTGGGCTGTAGGTCCAGGTGAGGCCGTTGCCGGCGAGCGTGACACCGGGGAAGTCCTCCTGGGCGCAGTACTGCCCGGCCTGGACGCCGAAGGGGGCGGGCAGCCGCCGCCGGGCGCCTGGGCCTCGAAGGTGATCTGGGCGCCGTCTGGCTGGGTGATCGTGATCCCGCCGCTGGTGGTGGTGATCGGGTACAGCGACGAGACCTGGCCGGGCTGCGGACGGAGGACGTGCCGGTGGCGGCGATCTCCTGGAGCTGGGACACGACGTGGCCCAGGCCCTGCTGCAGGACGAACAGGTCGCCGTATGGGTCGGTGCCGATGCCGTAGGGGGCCCACAGCCCTGCGGCCAGGGCCGGCTCCGCCGTCTTCCTGGGTGAAGGCGGAGGCGGCGCTGCCGCTGCCGGTGGTGCCGGGCGGTGGTGTAGATGTCCCCGGCGGTCATGGACTGCGACCACTGGGCGCCGCTGGCGCCGGCGATCTCGCGCACCCTGTTGCTGCTGGTGTCGGCGCGGACCAGGCTCGGCAGTAAGGGGGCTCTGCGTCGCGGGGCGGCGGACGCCGCGCTGTGTATCGCCGGGCCCCCTACCGCTCAGCCGCCGGGCACACGAGGCGGTAGTCGCAGATCGAGCAGGCGGCGTAGGACGGCGTCGGCTCGAAGCCCTGGGAGAGGATGCCCTCGGCCACCCCCAGGGCGACCTCGCGGATCCATTCGGCCCGGGTGCCGGCGTCGGAGGGGACCGAGACCTTGGCGTCGTCGAGCAGGTAGTAGTAGGCCTGACGCGAGGCGTCGAGGCTCCATGCCTCGCGCGCCCCGACCGCGTACAGCGACAGCTGCACGTCGTCGAGCAGCTGCGCCGAGGACTTCGGGCGCCCGGTCTTGTAGTCGATCAGCTCATACTCGCCCCCCGGGAGGCGGTCGACGCGGTCGACGCGTCCCCGCAGCAGGTGGGGACCGAGCTTGAACGTGAACTGGCGCTCGAACCACACGGGCTCGGCCTCGGAGTCCTGGAAGCGCTCGTGGTAGCGGCTGAGGGCGGCGGCGGCCTTGCCGCGCAGCTGGCGCTCCTCCTCGGAGTCGCCGAAGCCGCCGCGGCGCCAGGCCGCGTCGAGCAGGCCGAGCAGCTCCCCGAGTGATCCCGACGCCCCCTCCATCCCCCGCCCGTGGAAGCGCTCGAGCACGTGGTGAAGGACGATCCCGAAGCGCTGGTGCACGGTCGGCTCCTGCGGGATCCGGAACACGCGCGCGAACTTGTACTTGAGCGGGCACGTGCGGTAGGTGTCGATGTCGGAGGCCGAGAGCACCACGCCCTCCCCGCGGCGCGGCAGGAACGCCTCGAGCGAGGGCTCGTCGCGCGCCGCCACGGTCTGGGCGCGACGGCGCACGTCCTGGTCGGCATCGAGCAGGTACTCGTCTAGGACCGAGGAGGTGTAGATCTCGCGCTGCTCGGCTGTGACGGCCTGCAGGATGCGCGCGTTGACGTCGCGCAGCGACTCGGCCACGCTCATTCCCTCCGGCCGCGCGAGTAGCGCCGCCACCTTGAGCAGTTCCAGGTAGCGCACGGCGGCGTGGGAGATGTCCAGGTCGGTGTCGAAGCGGAGCTCGCCGAGACGCCCGCCGGCTCGCATCGTCGACTCGAGCAGCTCGTCGCGCAGCATGCGGTAGGTCGAGTGCAGCGTCTCGGCCGGCCCGAACAGCTCCTCTTCCCGGTCCTCCCATTCGGCGGCGAGGCCGCGGCGGATCTCCTCGACCAGCGGCGCCGGCGCCAGGCGAGCGCCGCGGTCGCCGGCGGCGGGGTAGCTCAGGACGGCCCGGCGGCTCGCGCGGCCGATGGCGGTGTACAGCTCCTGGCGCAGTGCGGTTCGGCGGGTGGCCTCCTCGTCGGGGGGCAGCGGCTCCTGCAGGAGCGCGTCGGGGACGCGCTCGGGCGCCGGCGCGGCCAGGCCGGCCTGCACCCCGGCCAGATAGACGTGCTCGGCCTCGAGGCCACCCGCGGATTGGAGCGTCAGCACCTGCACGGCGCCGCCGCCCGTGAGCTCGGGCTCTTCCTGCTCGCGCAGGCCGAAGTCGGCCACGGCCGCCACCTGGCGAGCGAACTCGCGCGGCGTGGCCTGCGGGGAGCGGCGCACGAACGACGAGGCCAGCTCGCCGAAGCGGGCCAGCGCCCGCAGCCGCTCGACGACGTCGGCCTGGGCGGCGAACAGCTGCTGACGGCGGAGGCCGAGGCGGTCGATCAGCCGGTGGACGTATAGGTCCGGACGCGTCGTGTCGATCGCGGCGGCGCCCGAGCGGTAGAGCTTCAGGAACACGCGGATGCGCTCGCGCGCCTCGGGCGGGACCTGCGGAGACTCGGTGGCCGCGGCCAGCGCGGCGACCATGTCGAGCTTGCGCCGGCGCGCGATCTGCGTGCAGCGCGCGATGTCGACCGAGCGCAACTCGATCGGTGGGCGGGCCAGCGCCCGCACGACGGCGGGAGCGTCGGACGGATCGGCGAGCAGCCTGAGCCAGGCCAGGACGTCACGGATCTCGGCGCGCTGGAAGAAGGCCTCCTCGCCGACCAGGCGGTGCGGAATCGCGCGCTCCTCGAGGGCGACGCCGACCGCCTGCCCCTCGCGCGTGATCGACGGCACGAGCACGGCGATCTGCTCGTAGCCGACCGCCCCGCGCCCGGTCAGGCGGTCGATGTCGGCGGCGATCGACTGCGCCTGAGCGCGGTCGTTGCTGGCGCGCCAGAACTCCACCTCGCCGCCGGGCTCGGCCGCCGGGGGCGGCGCCGCGCGCGCCGCGTAGGCGGCCTGGAGCACTTTCTGAGGACAGCGCAGGCTGCGCTCGAGCCGCACGACCTCGACGTCGTCAGCCTGAAACTGCCGCATGCGGGCCCGGCCGGCACCGCGAAAGCACCGAAGCGCGGCGGCGGGATCGGCGCCCACGCTCCAGTTTTGCCCGCCGACGCCCCGCGCGAGCCGCGCGGCCGCCAGGTCGAGCTCCTGGGCGTCGTCGAGGAGCACGTGCTCGAACCGGCTCGCCCCGGGCCGCTCGCTCAGCGCACGCAGGGCCCCCGCCACGAGGTCGCCGGCGTCGACGGCGCCGGTCTCCGCCAGCATCCGCTCGTGGGTGCGGTAGATGGCGGCGAACTCGCGCTCCAGCGAGGCGGCTCCCGGGTCGCTCAGCGAATCGGCCCAGGCCGAATAGGCGTCGGCGGTGACGAGCTCAGACTTCAGGCGGTCGATGCGCCGGATGAAGCCCCCCAGCAGCGCGTTGGCGCTCCCGCCGAAGTCGTGGTGCTCGAGCGAGAGCTCGTCGATGCGATCGAGCAGCATGGCCAGCCGATCACCCGCGCCCAGCATCGCGTCGTGCGCCTCGGCACCCCGCTCGCCCAGGACGAGCGCCGCGAGCTCGGGCGCCTCGAGCACGAACAACTGCTCATAGCCGCGCTGCAGCGTGCTCTCCAGGCGCTCACGCATCGCGTCGGCGCGGGCCGCCGAGGGCATCAGGAAGGCGATGCGCTCGGGCGGGCAGCCCTCCTCCACCAGCCAGCAGAAGCGACGAGCCAGGACGGTCGTCTTGCCGGTCCCCGCTCCACCCAGCACGAGCAGCGGACCGGCCCGATGTGTGACAGCCCGCCGCTGAGCGGGAAGGAGCTCCTCACGAGGCCACACGCCCACTCTGACAGCATAGGTCTGCGATGAGAACCACCCCCTCCGCTCTTGATGCCGACTGGCTCTCCGCCTGCCGGCGCGCGGTGGCGGGACTGGAGCGGGTGCTGGCCGACGCTCCCACGACCGATGAGCGCGCCGAGGAGACGGGCGAGCGCGGCAGCGGTGGCGACCGCACGCTGGTCATCGACCAGTCGGCCGAGGACCTCGTGCTGGCCGAGCTGGAGGCGCTCAAGGACGAGGGGCACCGATTCACTGCGATCTCCGAGGAACGCGGCGAGATCGACTATGGCGATGGCGGCATCCGCGTGATCGTCGACCCGATCGACGGCTCGCTCAACGCCAAGCGCGGGATCTCGCACCACGCGCTCTCGGTCGCCGTGGCCGAGGGCGAGACCATGGCCGACGTCGTGTTCGCCTACGTCTTCGACTTCGGTCCCTCGGAGGAATGGTGGGCCAAGCGGGGCGAGGGAGCGTGGCTCGACGGCGAGCAGATCGACCCCGAGCTGGGCGAGCGCCGGGGCCACGACGGGCGTCTGGAGGTCCTGGGCATCGAGTCGGCGGACCCGCGCTGGGTCGCGGCCTCGATCGATTCGCTGACCGAGAGCGCCTATCGCCTGCGGGCGCTCGGGACGATCGCCGCCTCGCTCTGCCAGGTTGCGGCGGCGCGCTTCGACGGGATGGTCTCGCTGCGACGCTGCCGGGGAGTCGACGCGGCCGCCGGTCAGCTCATCGTCCGCGAAGGCGGCGGCGTGATCAGCTTTCCCAAGTGCGACGACCCGCTCGGCGCGCTGCTCGACGCCGAACCGCGCTCGCCGGTGATCGCGGCGCGCTCGGCCGATACGCTGCGCCAGCTGGCGGAGATCCCGGCGTGATCGACTGGGTCCTGGCCGAGCGAATCGCCGGCTACGTGGCCGGGACCGGCAACGGTCACCTGCCCGATGCCGACCTGGCGGCGCTGGCGGCGGAGTCCGAGGCCCGCGTCACCGCCTACACGGGCCTCGCGCCGGCGCGGCCCCTGCCCGATCCCGAAGGAATCAGCCGGCGCGAGTGGGTGTCCAGCAACATCGGCTCGATGCGAGCCCTGCTCGACCCCGTGCTCGAGCGCACGGGCAAGAGCCTCGGGCCGCTCAAGCCGGCCATGCAGCTGATGATGGGCGTGACCCTGACGACCGAGGTGGGCGTGGTGCTGGGCTATCTGGCCCAGCGCGTGCTCGGCCAGTACGAGCTGGTGCTGCTCGACGAGGCCGTCGAGGACCGGCCGCCGCGCCTGCTCTTCGTGCTGCCCAACCTGGGGTCCGCCGTCCAGGCCTTCGGGGCCGAGGAGAAGGAGTTCATGACCTGGGTGGCCCTGCACGAGGTCACGCACGCCGTCCAGTTCGCCGGGGTGCCGTGGCTGCACGGCCACGTGGCCGGGCTGATCCGGGAGCTCCTGCGCAGCGCCGAGGTGCGCATCGACGCCCCACGCCGCTTCCGCGTGCCGAGCGGCGATGAGCTGCGGCGGATCGCCGGCGCGCTTCGCCACGGCGATCTGATCTCGGTGGTGACCAGCGACTCCGAGCGCGAGACACTCGACCGCGTGCAGGCGGTGATGGCGGTGATCGAGGGACACGCTGAGCACGTGATGGACGCCGTCGCCCCCGACCTGCTGCCCTCGCTGCCCAAGCTCCGCGAGGCGCTGGACCAGCGGCGACGCTCCCAGTCCGGCCTTTCCCGCCTCGTGGGCCGGCTACTGGGGATGGACCTGAAGATCCGCCAGTACGAGCGGGGCAAGTACTTCTGTGACGAGGTCGTGCTCGCGCGCGGCCCCGAGGCCCTGCATCACGTGTTCTCGGCCCCCGCCGCGCTGCCGACCCTGGAGGAGCTCGAGAATCCCGCCGCCTGGCTCGAGCGGACCGAGGCCGCCGCCAAGCCCGCGCTCGAGGACTCGAGCGCGTAGAGACTCCAGGCGCCGGGAACGCCGCGCAGCTCGTGGCTGCCGCGCTCGGCGAAGGACAGCCCGGACCCGGCGACGAGGTCCTTGACCGTGCTCGAGACGAGGACCTCGCCGGCCTCCGCCTGAACCATCACGCGGGCCGCGATGTGGACGGCGATGCCGGCCACGTCGGAGCCCACGAGCTCGCACTCGCCGGTGTGCAGGCCGGCCCGGAGGCTGAGATCGAGCTCGGCCACCGCCTGGACGATCTCGTACGCACAGCGCACCGCGCGGGCAGGGCCGTCGAAGGTGGCGAGAAAGCCGTCGCCGGTTGACTTGATCACACTGCCGCGCCAGCGGGCCACGGCGGCGCGGACGACCTCGTTGTGCTCCGAGAGGAGCCCCCGCCATCCGATGTCGCCGAGTCGCGAGGCGTGCTCGGTGGAGCCGACGATGTCGGTGAACATGACCGTGGCCAGCACGCGATCGGCCTCGCGGTCGGGCCGGCGGCCGGTGAGGAACTCCTGCACGTCCTCGATCCCCGGAGCCTCGACCCAGCCGTAGGTGTCCTCGCCCGGGTACTCGACGAAGCGGGCGCCGGGGATCATCTCCGCCACCTCGCGGCCGATCTCGACGGGGATGTAGCGGTCCCCGGTCTGGTGGGTGACGAGCGTCGGGACGCGGATCGTGGGCAGGACGGGCTCGATGTCGGTGCTCGCGAGCATCTCGACCAGCCGCCGGGCCATACCGGGACTGGCGGCCGAGCGCTGCATGCGCCCCCACCATTCCTCGAAGGCCTTGTTGCCGACCTGGCTCGGGGCGTAGATCGAGATCAGAGTTCCCTCGCCCCAGTGGTTCTCGATCGCGTCGAGGAATGCGCCCTTGAGGTCCGGGCGGATGGCGATCGCGCCGCGGGGCGAGACCGAGGAGAGGACGAGGGCGGTGACGCGCTCGGGGTAGGTGGCGGCGAACAGAGCCGAGAGGCCGAGATCGCCCGCGCCCCACAGCGCCGTGCGCTGCACCCCGACGGCGTCCAGGACGGCGATCAGGTCATCCATCTGCTGCTCGAGCGTGGGCGGGCGCGAGACCGGGTCCGATAGCCCGGTGCCGCGGCGGTCGAACATGACCACGCGGGCGAAGCTTCCGAGGCGCTCGAAGCTGCGGGCCGTAGCCGGTTCCTCCCACATCAGCTCCAGGTGCGAAGCGGGGCCGTTGACCACGACGAGGTCGACCTCGCCGCCGCCGAACACCTGGTAGGCGATGCTGGCATCGCCGCTGTGGGCGTACTGGGTGCGTGGCCTCGGCACGATCTTCTTACAGGAATGTAACCGAGGCGCGAGCCTGGTTTACAAACATGTGTTCGGTTGTTCGCGGGCAGCGGGCATCATCTGTTCTTAGTCCTCACGGGAGAGAAACAAATGGCTACAAGCAGCAGCACATCGGGCACCAGGGCGTCAGCCGGGTCCCGATCCAACTCACGCAAGAGCACCGCCTCGCGCCGCAGGAGCACTGCCGCGCGCCGGCGGGCCACCTCCACGACCACCTCTACGCAGCCCAAGACGCGGGTCGCGCAGGCCCAGCACATCGCCGAGCGCGTGGTGCTGGTCCCGGTCGGCGCCAGCCTGCTGGCGCGCGACAACCTCGTCTCCACCGTCAGCGGCCTGGCCACGCGCTACCGCACCCGGACGAGCCTCGGCCGTGAGCTCAAGCGCTACGAGCGCCGTGGCGTGACGGCCCGCAACCGGGTCGAGCGCCGCGTCCGCCGGACCCGCACGCGCTTCGAGCGCGAGCTGCGCCAGCGGCGTACTCGCGTCGACCGCACGGTCAAGCAGAACCGCCGTCGCCTGGAGCGCGAGGTGCGTTCGGTGCGCCGTGACCTCGAGCGCCAGTCCGGTACGGTTGGGGCCAGGTTCGAGAAGCTGGTCTCGAACGCCCAGGACCTGCTGAACTCGGCGGTCTAGGACCCACTTACCCCGCCCGGCGAGCTGGAGAGCGCCGGTAGCGGGCCAGGTTCGCCGGCCTCATAACCTCGCCGGCGAGCGAAGTACCCTCTCCTCCCTCAACCGCCGGGGCGTCACGCAAGTGGCGCCCCGGTCGGTCTTTAACGGGGGCGTCGGAGCGCCTGGCCGCTCGGTCCGCATAGCCCTGCCGCCGCCCGACAAAATCCGCCACGCGAACGTTGCCGTGGCGGATCGTGATCGCTATGCGGGACTTATCCGCCAACCTGCAGCGGCGGGGGCGGCAGTTGGCGGATTTTGATCGTGGGTTCATCTCCTGACACCGGGCCCGCCGGCTCGAGGGCGTCTGCCAGAATGGACCTACATGCCGTACGCGTGAACAGGTAATCGACGCCCTGCGGGTCGTCATCGACCCCGAGCTGCGGCGGGACATCGTCGAGCTCGAGATGGTGCGCTCGGTCGAGGTGCACGAGAACGGCGTCGTCGACGTGATGGTCTCGCTGACCACGGCCGGCTGCCCGATCCGCAGCCACTTCCAGACCGGCGTGGCGCAGGCCGTGCACCAGCTCGAGGGAGTCACCGGCGTCAACGTCAGCTTCGACGTCCTCTCCGATCAGGAGAAGCAGGGCCTGCAGCGCAAGCTGGGCCGCGGCGGACTGCCGCAGGGCGCTCTGGCCCAGGTCAAGAACGTGATCTGCGTGGGCTCGGGCAAGGGCGGCGTGGGCAAGTCGAGCGTCACCGCCAACCTGGCGGCCGCCCTCGCGGCCCAGGGCAAGCAGGTGGGCGTTCTGGATGCCGACGTGTGGGGTTATTCGCAGCCTCGCATGCTCGGGTTGGGTGGCGAGCGCCCGCGCGTCAATGCGGAACGCAAGCTCATCCCGCTGATCGCCCACGACGGCATCAAAGTGATGTCGATCGGATTCTTCGTCGAGCAGGACGCCGCCGTGGTGTGGCGCGGCCCGATGCTCCACAAGGCGCTTCAGCAGTTCCTCGAGGACGTCGACTGGGGCGAGCTCGACTACCTGCTGATCGATCTGCCTCCGGGCACCGGCGACGTGTCGATGACCCTGGCCCAGCTGCTGCCGCAGGCCAAGTTCCTGCTCGTGACCACCCCCCAGCCGGTGGCCCAGAAGGTGGCCCGCCGCTCAGCCGAGATGGCGACCAAGCTGAAGCTCGAGATCGCGGGCGTGGTCGAGAACATGTCCGGCTTCGTGACGCCGGGCGGCGAGCGCTTTCAGATCTTCGGCGAGGGCGGCGGCCAGCTCCTGGCCGAGGAGCTCGAGGTCCCGCTGCTGGCCAAGGTGCCGCTCACGACGGCGCTGCGAGAGCAGTCGGACTCGGGCGTCCCGGTCGTCTTCTCAGACCCCGACGATCCCGCCTCGCAGGCGCTCTACCAGGGCGCCCGTGGCCTGATCGCGCTCACCCCGCTGGAGCTCCCGGTCATGCAGGAGCCCGCCCCGGCCGCGGCCCCCAAGCCGGTCGGGATGTCGCTGCCGATGGCCTAGCGGGCCGGCGGTCGCGCGTCAGCGCGACCGGGTGGCGGCGATACACAGCGCGGCGGGCGTCCGGCCCGCGGCGCAGAGCCCCCTACGAGCGGTTCGAGTAGTAGTCGACGTTTATCTGCGTGAACTTCTGCCACTCGTCGGGGAGCTGGTCCTCGGCGAAGCAGGCATCCACCGGGCAGGCCTCGACACAGGCGTCACAGTCGATGCACTCCTCGGGATCGATGTAGAGCATCTCGACCTGGTCGTAGTCGGGCTCGTCGGGCGTCGGGTGGATGCAATCGACCGGGCACACCTCCACGCAGGAGTTGTCCTTGGTGCCGATGCACGGCTCGGCGATGACGTAGGCCATATGTCTGTGGTCTTTCCTGTGTCTTCGGGGTTAAGAGCGGCTCATTGTAGGCTGCCGCGGCGTGCTGCTCCTGACCGGCGCCACCGGGACAATCGGCCGGCCGCTGCTCAGGCGGCTGACGGCGGCCGGGACGCCGGTGCGGTGCCTCGTCCGCGACCCGAGGCGGCTCGGGCCCGAGCGGGTACGGGTGCAGATCGCGCTGGGGGACCTCTCCGATCACCTGTCCTTCCGCCACGCGCTGCGCGGCATCGACACCGTGATCCATCTGGCCTCGGTGATCCGCGACCAGCCGGTGGGCTCGATCGAGGAGCTCGCGGGCGTGGCCACCTGGCGCCTGGTCCGGGCGGCCGAGCGGGCCGGCGTCAAGCGCTTCGTGTTCTTCTCCGCCCTCGGGGCCTCGACCCGGAGCGGGGCGCGGCTGCTGCGGGCCAAGGCGATCGCCGAGCGGGCGCTCGTCGAGTCCTCGCTCACCCACACGGTGTTCGCGCCCGGCTGGGTCTACTCCCCCAGCGACCCGTTCTTCACGCTGGTGGAGCGGATGTCCCTGCTGCCGGCCGTCCCGATCCCCGGGAGCGGCGCAGGCGGCGTTTCAGCCCATGTGGGCCGAGGACGTGGCCGAGTGCGTGCTCGCGGCGTTGCCGGGGGGGCCGATGGCCGACCAGGCCGACGGCGCGCGGTACGAGCTGGCCGGACCGGAGACGCTCAGCTGCCGGGAGATCGTCGAGATCGCGCTGCGCTCGATTCACCGCGAGCGGCCGATCGTGGGCCTGCCGCTGCCTGTAGTCCGGCGGGGCTCTCGCTGGTCGAGCTGTTGATGGGACCGACCGCGTTCGCCACTCGGGATGAGGTGGACCTGCTGCAGATCCCGTTGACGGCGCAGCGGGGCGTGGGCGATGCGCAGCGGCTGGGCGTCGAGCCCAAGCCGATGCGCGCCGTGCTGGGCGTGGGTTAGGCGCGCCCGGGGGCGCCGGCGGCGTCCAAGCTAGCCTTGAAGGCACGAATTCGAAAGCAGGAGCATGAGATGAGCGTCACCACCGAAGTGCAGTCGGGCCTCGAGGGAGTAGTCGCCTTCGCCACCGAGATCGCCGAGCCCGACCGCGAGGGCGGCGCCCTGCGCTACCGCGGCGTGAACATCGAGGAGCTGGTGGGACAGGTGCCCTTCGAGCAGGTCTGGGGGCTGCTCGTCGACGGCGAGCTCCTGCCCGGGATGCCGCCGGCCCAGCCGCACGCGCTGAGCGTGCACTCGGGCGACCCGCGCGTCGACGTTCAGTCGGCGCTGGCCATGCTCGGGCCGCAGTGGGGCTTCCAGCAGCTGATCGACATCTCCGACGAGGAGGCGCGCGACGACCTGGCCCATGCCTCGGTGATGGCGCTCTCGTTCGTGGCCCAGTCAGCGCGCGGGATCGGTAAGCCGCCGGTCTCGCAGTACGAGGTCGACAAGGCGAAGTCGATCCCGGAGCGCTTCCTGATCCGCTGGCGGGGCGAGGCCGACCCGCGCCACGTTGACGCGATCGACGCCTACTGGATCTCGGCCGCCGAGCACGGCATGAACGCATCGACGTTCACTGCGCGCGTGGTCGCGTCCACGGGCGCCGACGTCGCCGCCGCGCTGAGCGCGGCCGTCGGGGCGCTGAGCGGGCCGCTGCACGGCGGCGCGCCCAGCCGCGTGCTGAAGATGCTCGATGAGGTGGCGCAGATGGGCGACGCCGAGCGCTACGTCAAGGACCTGCTCGACCGCGGCGACCGGCTGATGGGCTTCGGGCACCGGATCTATCGCGCCGAGGATCCGCGGGCGAAGGTGCTGCGAGAGACGTCGCGTCGACTCGGGTCGCCCCGGGTCGAAGTGGCCGAGGCGCTCGAGACGGCGGCGCTGGCCGAGCTTCACGCGCGCAAGCCCGACCGCGTGCTGGCGACCAACGTCGAGTTCTGGTCGGCCGTCGTGCTGGACTTCGCCGAGGTGCCGCCGGAGCTGTTCACGCCGATGTTCACCTGCGCCCGCACGGCCGGCTGGTCGGCGCACATCATGGAGCAGAAGCGCGAGGGGCGGCTGATCCGTCCGACGGCCAAGTACGTCGGGCCGGGCCCACGGCCGTTGTCCGAGCTACAGAGCTGACAGCTCGGATAAGGGCCCCGGGCGTGGGCGGGGCGCTTATGCTGGCCGCGAGGCATGACTCCCGAACGTCAGCTCGACCCCGAGGCGCTCGGCGACCACATCGATCGGCTGTACCGCGCCGCCTGGGGTCTGTGTGGCTCGCGCGAAGAGGCCGAGGACCTGGTCCAGGAGACCTTCGCCCGAGTCCTGCGCAAGCCCCGCTTCCTGCACTCCGAGGATGACCTCGGCTACCTGCTGCGGGTCCTGCGCAACACGTTCTTCTCCTCGCGGCGCGCCGCCGCGCGGCGGCCGCAGACGACGGCGCTGCCCGAGGACCTCGACCTGGTCGAGGACCGCAGCGCGATCCGGCCCGAGGCGAGGCTCGAGTCAGAGGAGCTCTACAGCGCGATCTCGGCCCTACCGGACGAGTTCCGCGACGCGCTGGTGGCGATCGACGTCGTCGGGCTTTCCTACCGGGAGGCGGCACGCGCGCTGCGCGTGCGCGAGGCGACGATCACCACGCGGCTTCATCGCGCCCGCCAGCGGGTGGCCAAGGCGCTGAGCGCGGAGGGAACCGGGCAGCTCGAGCGCTGAGGGGGTTCGGAAGGCCGGGGCGCTAGCCGCTCTCGCCCGGGACCCTCCAGGCCGCGAGGTGCAGCAGCACCGAGACCGGAACGCCCTGCGCCGACAGCACACAGGTGTTGTTGGCTCGCCGCCACGTCACGACGTCACGGCCGCTTAGGGTCAGCGTGCGCAGCTCGGTTCCGTTCAGCTGTGTCGTCTGCGCCGTAGGCAGGGTCAGCGCCGGTGCGCTGACGATGGTGTAGGCGATCTGCTTTCCGCGCCAGGCGTAGTACACCGTCGCGGCGGTGTGGCCACCGATCTTGTCGGTTCGCTGGCCGATCGCCCGCCATCCCCCGACCTTGCCGCTCCAATCCGGGAAGTAGACGTCCTGCACGTTCCGGCCCAGACGCGCCGGATCCTGGGGGTCGGGACCGGGCGCGGGGGCGCCGGGGCCGCGCAACGCCAGTGCCGCCGCCTGGCTGACCGAGGGAGCACCCGGCGTTCCGGCCGGGAGGATCAACGCCAGCGCGATCACGACCCCCGCGAGGACGGTCGCGAAGGCGCCGCCGTAGGCGGCCCGGCGGCGGGCGCGCACGCGGGGAGCCGGACGCTGCGCCTCGATCCTGGCCCGCAGCGCAGCGGGCGCGCGGTCCTCCTCGCGCGCGCGGTGCAGGGTCTGGACGGCACGACGCTCGCGCTCGTACAGCGCACTGAGCTCCGGCGAGGCGGCGATGGCGCCCTCCACCTTCGGACGCCGCGCCGGATCGAGGCTTCCATCGGCGAGCGCCGAAAGCTCGGCAAGCTGCTCCTGGCTGATCTCGGACTTCATCGGGTACGTCCTCGCATCAGATTAACGACGCCGCGGAGGGCCTGAACCTTCCCGGTGAGTGGGCATCCAATACGCTCACGGCGCTGATGTCGGGTGGCCACGGTGTCCTCGCCTTCGGCGACTCGATCACGGACGGCGGGGGCGAGTCGCAGAACGGCGTTTCGCTGCAGTCCTGGGCGCTGTGGCTGGCGCGCGGGCTGGGCTTACCGTACACCGGCTGCGCTGTCGGCGGCGCCCGCGCCGCCGATGTCGTCTCGCTGCAGATCCCCGGCTTTCAGCACTTCACGGCGATCCCACGGACGCGCTATGAAGTCGGCTGCCTGTACATCGGGGTCAACGACGTGCGCGCCTTCGACTGGGAACCGCGGGCCTTCGCCGCTCATGTGGGCGAAACGCACCGGTTTCTGCGCTCGCGCTGCGAGCGGACACTCGCGGTCACGGCCCCTCTCGATCTCGGCCGGCCGCGGGCTCTGAGCTCAAGCGTGCTCGAGTGCAACGAGATCGTCCGGTCAACCGCCGCTGAGTGCGGAGCGCTCGTGGTCGACCTGAGCGACTTCGGGGCGCGCAACCATGTCATGACCGACCACGTGCACCCGACCGCCCTGGGGCAGGTCGCGATCGCCGAGCGGGCGCTGGCGGTGCTCGCGGCCGACGGACTGCCGACCCGCGTGCACCCGAGCGCATTGATCCGCCGCAACACCTCTCGGTGGACTCGGCTTCGCGACGACGTCAGGTATTGCTACCGGCACGCCGGGGTGAGCGCGCAGGCGGCGTTCATCCGGGCGGTGTTCGGGCCGGCCGCTGGGTAGCCTCGCGCGCGTGCCAGAGCGAGCCGAGCTTCGGGCGAGCTATCGCCTCCAGCTGTCGCCTGACTTCGGCTTCGCGGCCGCGTGCTCGCTCGTGCCCTATGTGCGGGACCTTGGGATCTCGCACCTGCACCTGTCAGGGAGTGGCGGCGATGATGGGGAGTTTGAGGCGCTGTCGAACGCCTCTCGGGACGCGGGCATGGCTTTGCTCGTGGACGTGGAGGGCGGCTCGCCTTTGACGCCGGCCGGGCGGGGACTGGTCGACGGGCTCGAGGTCGGAAACGTCGATGCTCTGGCCGACCCGGTTGATCACATCGCGGGGCTGGGAGCCTCGCGCGTGTGGGTGGAAAAGCTCCTGGCTCCTGGCGAGCGGCTGCGGGACTGGCCGGTGTGCGGGACCGCCGGCCACGACTTCTCCGCCGAGGTGAGCGCGCTGTTCGTCGATCCGGCCGCGGAGGCGCCGCTGAACGAGCTTTGGCGCTCGGTTTCAGGCGATGCGCGGTCGTTTGAGCAGATCGTGCGCGAGGCGAAGTTCGCCGCCGTCAAGGAGAGATTTGCGGGCGAGGTCGCTGAGCTGGCGCGCCTGGCGCCGGGCGTTGACACAGAGGCCGTGGCGGAGGGGCTTGCCGCGTTGCCCGTGTATCGAACCTACGTGGATCCGGAAGCGGGCACGGTGTCAGAAGCGGACAGAGATGCGATCGAGCTTCTGCCCCGGTCGCTGCAGCCGCTGCTCCTGCTCGAAGCCGGTGCTTCGCCCGAGTTCGTGACGCGCTTTCAGCAGACCAGCGCGGCAGTCATGGCCGTCGCGGTCGAGGAGGCCATGGGTTCCTACGGCCGGTTGCTGGCCCTGAACGAGGCCGGCGGCGACGCGGGCCGCTTCGGGCTGAGCGTGGAGTGCTTCCACGAGCGCAGCGCGGAGCGCGCTGCCCGGTTTCCGCAGAGTCTGCTCGCCACCGACGGCGAGGCCACCAGGCGCTCCGGCGACGTACGCGCCTGCATTGCGGCGCTGTCGTGGATGCCCGAGGAGTGGCACGGAGCGGTCGAGCGGTTCTTCGCCGCCGCCCGGCCGGCGCGGGACGGCGACGGGATGCACGACGCCGAGCTGTACATGCTGTTCCAGACTCTCGTGGGCGCGTGGCCGATCGAGCCCGGAGATGGCTTTGGCGAGATCGAGCTGTTCGGGGAGCCGCCATTCCGGGACGAGCTCGAGTCGTTCGTGGCGGGTGTGCGCCCCGCGGGCGAGCGCGCGGCACTCGCGCAGCTGGTGCTGAAGCTGACCGCGCCGGGAATCCCGGAGATCTACCAGGGAGACGAGCTGTGGCTGCGGACGGTCGGGGGCGCTGGCAGGGCGCGGCCGGTCGACTGGAGCTGGCACCAGGCCATGCTGCGACGGCTCATGGGCGGCTCGCCGCCGGACCGGCCGACGCTGAAGCTGTTTTTGACCATGCGGCTTTTGGGGCTCAGGGCGCGCCGGCCCGAGCCGCTGGTGAGCGGAAGCTACGAGCCGGTCCAGGCCGGGCCGGACGTGTGCGGATACGTCCGCGGTGGTGAGGTGCTGGTGCTCGTGGCCGTGCGCGGTGGGCCTCTCGCCGGCTCGTTCGAGGGGCCCGGCGGGCGCTGGCGCGATGTGCTGCGAGGCGAGGAGCGGCGGTTCGCCTCGGCGGAGCCGCTGGATCGCGTACTGGACAGGCATTCGTTTGCCGTCTTCGAGCGGCTGGGCGGATGAGCGCGCTGCCCCGTCTGCGGCAGGCCGTGATCGCGGCGCGCGAGCTCGACGCGGTGGTCGAGCGGCTGCGCGGCGCGCTGGCGCTGCGTGAGCCGTTCCATGACGAGGCGGTGGGCTACTTCGGGTTGCGCAATGCGGTGTTCGCGCTGGGGAATACGTTTCTGGAGGTGGTGTCGCCGGCGCGGGAGGACACCGCGGCGGCGCGCCAGCTCGCGCGGCGCGGCGGCGACTGCGGCTACATGGTCATGGTGCAGGTCGAGGACCTGGCTGGTGCGCGGGCTCGGGCGGCCTCGCTGGGGATCCGGGAGGTGTTCGAGGTCTCGCTCGATGACATCTCGGAGGTCCACCTGCATCCCGCCGACATCCGCGGAGCGATCGTCTCGCTGAGCGAGCCTCGCCCGGCGTCGGCCTGGCGCTGGGGTGGGCCAGACTGGGAGGCGCGCGCCGCGGACGCACGCCTCGCGGGCGTCACGATCGCCGTACGGGACGTGGCCGAGGTGGCATCGCGATGGGAGCACGTGCTCGGCGCTCCAGCGGATCAGACCGGCGTGCGCTTCGTGCAGGATGCGCAGGAGACGGGACTCGTGGAGATCGCGATCTCCGGCGTGGGCGGGGCGGGCGGGGGGTCGTGGATCGAGCTCGGGATGCTGCGTTTGGCCCTGCATCGGTAGGGTGCCGAGCCGCGATGCGGGTCCTGCTTGTCTCCTGGGAGTACCCCCCGGTGATCGAGGGCGGGCTGGCGCGCCACGTGCGCAAGCTCTCGGAGCATCTGGTCCGGGAACGGGTCGAGGTCCACGTCCTGACCCGAGGTGGCGGGCATCTCGCGGCTGAGGAGGAGCGCCACGGGGTGATCGTGCATCGGGTCCAGGAGCCGCCGTTTCCCAAGGACGTCTCGGCGTTCGTGCGCTGGGTGGACGAGATGAACGGCGACATGTACGAGCTCGGCGTCGAGCTGTGCGACGGGATCGACTTCGACCTCGTCCATTCGCACGACTGGCTGGTCGCCGGGGCGGCACGGACACTGGCGCGCGGCTACGGGCTTCCCTGGCTGACGACCGTGCACGCCACCGAGTACGGCCGCCATCAAGGATGGGTCGACAAGCACCCGCAGTCCCACATCCACGCCGCCGAGCGCGCGATGGTGCACGACGCCGACGCCGTGATCACCTGCTCGCAGTACATGCGCGGGCACGTGTGCGGCGTGTTCGGGGTGGCGCCGGCGCGCGTGGACGTCGTGCCCAACGCGATCGACCCACGGGATCTGGATCCGGTCGTCGAAGATCTGCCGGCGCTGCGAGCGCGGTTTGCCGACCCGTCGGAGCGGCTCGTCCTGCTGGTGGGGCGCCTCGTGTACGAGAAGGGCTTCCACCTCGCCTTGGACGCGCTGGCGCCGGTGATCCGCCGCCTGCGCGACGTGCGCTTCGTCGTCGCGGGCAGCGGCACCGCCGAAGCCGAGCTCAAGCGCCAGGCCCACGAGCTGGGGCTGACGGGCCACGGCTCGTTCCTGGGCTGGGTCGGCGACGACATGCTGCATTCGCTCTACCGCGTGTCGGACCTCTGCATCGTGCCCTCGATCTACGAGCCCTTCGGGCTGGTCGCGCTGGAGGCGATGGCGTCCGGATGCCTGTGCGTCGTGGCCGATACCGGCGGCCTGCGCGAGGTCGTCCCGGGGGACGGCACGGTCGGGCTGCGCTTCGCCTCACGAAGCTCGGATGCCCTGGAAGAGGTGCTCGAGCGCGCACTGGCCGACGACGAGACCCGGTCGCAGATGGTCGCCGAGGCCCGCGACCACGTGTTGCGGTTCGACTGGGGCGAAGTGGCGCGCCGGACGCGGGAGCTGTACGCGGCCCTGGCGGAGCGGACGGCGGCGCGGGCGGGGTAGTCGCCGGGAGTTGGTGGCGGTTGTGGCGGGCTCGCGGGCGGGGCGGGCCCGCGGCCCCCGAAACACAGAGGGCCCGGCGTAGGCCGGGCCCTCCATAAACACTCGCCTGTTAGGAGGAGGGTACCTCCGCGGGCCATCCTGGCCCGCGATCCGAGGCCCTCGGGCGACCTCCGGTCGCCCTCAACCGGACGCTTTGCGTCCTACATCATCCCGCTCATGTCGGGCATGCCGCCGCCGGCACCGCCCGCGGGCTCCTTCTCAGGCACCTCGGCGACGATCGCCTCGGTGGTGAGGATGTTCTTGGCGATCGAGGCCGCGTTCTGCAGGGCAGAGCGCGTCACCATCGCCGGGTCGATGATCCCCGCCTGGACGAGATCGACGATCTGGCCATCCGCCGCGTTCAGGCCTTCGCCCTTCTTGGCTTTGCGGACGTCGTTGACCACGACCGAGCCCTCCAGGCCGGCGTTATCGGCGATCTGGCGCAGCGGCTCCTCGAGCGCGCGGCGCACGATGGCAGCGCCGGTGCGCTCATCGGGATCCTCGAGCGCCTCAGCGCTCTTCAGCGAGTCCTGAGCCGAGAGGAGCGCGACGCCGCCGCCGGGGACGATGCCTTCCTCCAGTGCGGCGCGAGTCGCCTGCAGCGCGTCCTCGACGCGATGCTTCTTCTCCTTCATCTCGGTCTCGGTGGCCGCGCCGACCTTGACCACCGCAACGCCGCCGGACAGCTTCGCGAGGCGCTCCTGGAGCTTCTCGCGATCGAAGTCCGAGTCGGTGTTCTCGATCTCGGTCTTGATCTGGTTGATCCGGCCCTTGATCGCGTCGGACTCACCGTTGCCGTCGACGATCGTGGTGGTGTCCTTGGCGATGACCACACGCCGAGCGCGCCCGAGCTGCGAGAGCTGGGTGTTCTCGAGCTTGAGGCCCATCTCCTCGGTGATCACCTCGCCGCCGGTGAGGATCGCGATGTCCTCGAGCATCCGCTTGCGGCGATCGCCAAAGCCCGGGGCCTTGACCGCGACGCCCGTGAAGGTGCCGCGGAGCTTGTTGACCACGAGTGTCGCGAGCGACTCGCCCTCGACGTCCTCGGCGATGATCAGCAGCGGCTTGCCGGACTGAATCGTCTGCTCGAGCACGGGCAGGATGTCGCGCACGGAGCCGATCTTCTGGTTGGCGATCAGGATGTAGGGATCCTCGAGGGTCGCCTCCATCCGGTCCTGGTCGGTGACCATGTAGGGCGAGATGTAGCCCTTGTCGAACTGCATGCCCTCGGTGAACTCGAGGTCCATGCCGAACGTCTGGCCCTCTTCGACGTTGACCACACCGTCCTTGCCGACCTTGTCGATGGCGTCGGCGATCACGTCGCCGATCTCCTCGTCGCCGGCGGAGATGGTGGCCACACGGGCGATCTGCTCCTTGCCGGAGATCTCGACCGACTGCGACTCGATGTGCTTGACGACGTCGTCGACCGCGTGCTCGATCCCGCGCTTGAGCGCGAGGGGGTTGGCGCCGGCGGCGACGTTCTTCAGGCCCTGGCGGACGATCGCCTGAGCGAGCACGGTGGCGGTGGTGGTGCCGTCACCAGCGACGTCGTTGGTCGCGGTGGCGACCTCGCGCACGAGCTGTGCGCCCTGATTCTGGAAGACGTCCTCGACCTCGATCTCGCGCGCGATCGTCACACCGTCGTTGGTGATCGTCGGAGCGCCGAACTTCTTGTCGAGGACGACGTAGCGGCCCTTGGGGCCGAGGGTTACCTTCACGGCGTTCGCGACCGCGTCGACGCCCTGCTCGAGCGCCTTGCGGGCATCCGCCTCGTACTTCAGTTCCTTGTGTGCCATGTGTTCTCTGTTCTCCTAGGGAAACGGCTTACTGGACCTTGGCCAGCACGTCGGACTCGCGGAGGACGAGGAGCTCCTCGCCGTCCACCTTGATCTCGGTGCCGCCGTACTTGCTGTAGAGGACCTCGTCGCCTTCGGCGACGTCAAGCGGGACGCGCTTGCCGGTGTCCTCGTGGAGCTTGCCGTCGCCGACTGCGAGGACCTTGCCCTTCTGGGGCTTCTCCTTGGCGGTATCGGGCAGGACGATTCCACTGGACGTGGTCTCCTCCTCCTCGATTGCCCGCACGATCAGCCGATCGCCAAGGGGCTTGAGCTTCATTTATGAAACCTCCGGTGAAAAAGGGATGTGAGTGCTTGGCACTCACGGTGGCCGAGTGCCAACGTGTTAGATCATAGCTCGTCGGAGCGGGCGATCAAGGGGAAATTTGGCACTCTCTTGTGGAGAGTGCCAAGAGAGGTGGGCTTGAGCGGAGGCGGGTCCGGGCCGCGTTCCCGCGAGCCGCTCGCCCCGAACCGCCGCAACGTCACATCATCGAGCGCTCGGGCGCTTCATGTCACGTTACGGCGCTCCCATCGCCGCAACGTGACACGCGACCTCCGCGGACTATCGCGTGCGACGTTACGGCGGTAGCGGCGTCGCCGGAGGGACGCAGGAGCCCCGCTCCCAAACCCCCTAGTTCTGCGCCGCGCCCAGCCCGTGGATGCGGTCGCGCAGCTCGGGCGGGTTCTCGATGATCTGCGAGAAGCGGACGACGGTGACGGTGTCCTCCATCGAGATCGTGCGCCCGTAGATCTGCTCGAGGAAGTGGACCATCTCGTCCTGGCGCCGGAACTCGGGATTGTCGTGCTCGATGTCGCGGGGTGAGAGGTCGCGGACGCGCTTGACCTCGACCTGGTCGATCACGGCGGAGAAGATCTTCTCCCGCGGCGAGTGCTGGTAGCCGATCGTGACGAGCACGCAGTCGTTCTTGCGGTACTTGTGCGACTTGTCCCCGAGGCGGATGGTGGCGGTCTTACGGCCTCGGCGCAGCTGGTCCGCGAACACCGACGAGTAGAAGTTCAGTACGCGCACCGGCGCAGCCTACCGATCCGCCGCCGCTCGCGACATGGCGCGCGAGACCATCTCCCGCTCGCCCTCATAGGACAACGCACGGGCCGCCTCGGCGAGCGGCATCCAACGAGCGTCCTCGATCTCGTGGTCGTGATCGGCCACGTCTCCGGCCCGGTAATCGAAGAGGAAAAAGCGCACGGTCTTCCGGATCCGTCGGCCGCGCCGCTCGTAGGTGTAGTGGACGTCGCCCAGCTCGCCCGCCAGGTCAGCCTCGATGCCGGTCTCCTCGCGAACCTCCCGGGCTGCGGCCTCCGCGGCGGTCTCGTCGCCGTCCACATGGCCCTTCGGCAGCGCGAGCACCTTCTCGCCCCGGGCGCTGCGCCTGACCGGGACGATTACGGCCACCTCATCCCCGCGGACGACCACGCCTCCGGCGGAGAACTCGCGGTCCGAGCGTCGCTGGGGCACCGCTTGGCCTAGTACACATACCGCTTCAGCGCGGCGGGTTCGTGAATGGTCAGCCGGCCGCGCCTTTGGGTGACGATGCCTGCACGCTCGAGGACGGCGAGGAAGCGGCTGGCCGACTCGCGCGAGGAGCCCGCGAGCTGGGCGACGTCGGCCTGGGTGCAGGTGATGAGGATGTCGCGCTCGCCCGCACCCTCGGCCTGGGCGTCGGTCACGAGCTGGGTGAGGACAGCGGCCACACGACTCTGCACGGTCTGGAAGGACTGACGAGCGAGCCGCTCGTTGCTCTCCCGCAGCCGGCGGCCCAGGGCGGAGAGGAGCTTGACCGCGATGTCGGGATGGCTGCGCAGCAGGCGGCGCATGTCACCGCCGAGGATCGCGATGGCCTCAGTGTCCTCCAGAGTCTCGACCGTGGCCGAGCGGCGCTCGGCGTCGAACATGGCCAGCTCGCCGAAGATGTCGCCGGGCCCGAAGTGCGCGAGGGTGAGCGAGCGTCCGTCGGGATGCTCCCGGATCGCTCGGGCGTGACCGGAGCGAACGACGTAGCAGGTGTCGCTCTCGTCGCCCTCCCGGAAGACCGTCTCGCCGGCGCCGAACTGACGCGGCACGGCCACCTGCGCTACGTGCGCGAGCTCCTCCTCGCCGAGAGCCGAGAACGCAGGAACGCGGTGCAGGAGGGCGATCGTGTCCTCGGTGGTCGCGGCCACAGGGGCAGGAATACCACAAAGGGGGCGGGGCGCCCGCCGGGTCGCGTCGCCGGACGGGCCGCGCCCCTACGCCAGATCGAGCGCCTGCTCGCGCCGGCGCCGTCTGAGCACGATCGTCGCCCACCACGCGAGCACCACGACGATGCCCAGCGGCAGCACGATGGCGAGCACGAGCAGGGCCACGCCGGCGAGGATCGAAAGCACACGCCCGGCGTCGTGCCAGGCACGCCCGAAGGTGAAGCCACTCGAGCCGTGTGACACCGGCGCCGCGGCCGCGGGACCGAGCGTCACCGAGACCTGGCTGAAGTTGATCCGGTTGTTCAGCTGGCGCAGCGTGGCGGCGTCGCTGTTGATCGAGGCCTCAGCGTCGTGGATCTGGGCATTGAGGCTGCGGACCTGCTCCGGCGTGGTGGCGCCGGCGAGCTGGCGCAGCAGGGTGGTCCGCAGAGCGCGGTCGTCCGCGAGCCTTCGCCGGTCAGAGGCGTACTGGCCGTTCACGTCCTCGGTCGTGTCGGTGCGAGAGGAGACAGTCGCGTAACGGAGCTGCGACAGGGCTGACATCGTCGCCCCCAGGTTCCCGGCCGGCACCCCCAGATGGAACTGCCCATAGCCGCTCGCCCCGGCGGTCACGTTGGAGCTGTAGACGACGCCGCTCTCGCGTCCGACGACGCCGAAGACCTCCTGTGCGACCGTATCGATGCGGCTCGCCGGGGTGTTCAGCGCGAGCTCGGCGGATTGCACGATCTTGCGGGCGCCGGGCTGGGGCACCGGGCCGGAGCCGGGCGCGGGGACATCCAAGGCTGAGGAAGCGCTCGTCGCCGACACGGTCGCGGACCGGGCGGCGAGCGCAGCTCCCATGGCAGTCGTCGCCGTGCGGGGGCCGACGAGCTCGGGAGTCCTGGCCGAGCCGCGCGCCGAGTACGCGGCGACGGCGGGCGACGCGGTGGGACGGCGCGCGGTCGTCCCGCGGGAGCTCAGTACCACCGCCACCACCACGACGGCGGCGGCGAGGGCAGCAGCGAGGCCGCCGAGCGATGCGGTCCAGGAATGCCATGCCACCCGGCGAGCCCCCGGCGTGCGTTGTTCGAACCGCCGGGAAACACGCTCATCCTGAGCGGCGGCAAAGCTCGCATCGGCTCGAGGCCGGCTCGCGGCGAGCAGCAACGTCAGCTCGGCCAGCTCAGCGTGCCGCGGGTCCACGGCCTCGCCGGCCAGCGTAGCGTCGATGGCGTCGAGCTCGGCGGCGATGTCGGGATCGAGAGGGAGCTCGTCAGCTGATCGCATCACAGGCCTTTCGCAGCTTGTCCATCGTGCGGTGCAGGATCGTGCCGGCGTTTGACTCGTTCACTCCGAGCACGCGCGCGAGCTCGGCATTGCTCAACCCAGCGTGGAACTTGAGGGCCACGATCTCCCGCTCGCGCGCCGACAGACCGGCCACCGCCTCCCGCACCGTCGTGCGCCGGAGCGTGACCTCGGCTTGGTCCTCCACCGTGGCGGCGGCCTCGTCCTCGGGGTCGGTCACGAGCGTCGCGACCCGGCGGCGCCGGCGCAGCTCATCGAGCGCGGCGTTGCGCGCGATCCCGAACAGCCAGGCGCGCTCCTCGCCGCGGCGGCGGTCGAACGTCCTGCGGCGGCGGTAGGCGCGCTCGAAGGCCAGCGCGGTGACGTCCTCGGCGGCAGCCGGGTCGCGGAGCAGGGTGGCTACGTAGGCGTACACGTCGTCGCGGCTGGAGCGGTAGAGCGACTCGAAGCGATCCCACGATGAAGGGGCCACCTGCGGTCCCGGCGCGGTCGCGCTCTCGATCACACCCGTACTACGAAGGAAGAGGGCGTTCGTCACGGCCGGAGCCCCGGGTTCGTCACGGCCGGAGCCCCCGGTTCGTCACGCCACCAGCTGCCCGAACAGCCGCGGGTCGTTCGTGATCACACCGGTGACGCCGAGCGACTCGAAGCGGCGCAGTCCCGGCAGGTCGTCGACCGTCCAGACGTAGATCTCACCGCCGGCCCGACGGACGGACCGCACCAGCCGCGCGGTGACCAGCCGCCAGTGCACCATCAGGGCGTCGCACTCCTTGCGGCGGATCGCGCCCGCGGCGCGCGAGGGCAGCAGGAGGCGCGCGACGTACATGGCCGCGATTGCGGGCCCGAGCAGAGCCCGCGACCGGAACGGGTCCCGGCGCAGTCGTGGCACCGACCAGCCGAGCCGCGCGTCCGGGCCGGCCGCCTCGCGCAGCAGCGACAGGCTCGAGCGGTACTGGCTCGAGATCAGCGCTCGCCCCAGCAGCCCGTAGGCCCGAAGCGCGTCGAGGACCTCCCGCTCGTAGCCGGGCAGCTTCAGGTCGACGATCAGCTCCACGTCACGGAACGGCTCTGAGGTCAGGTGCGCCAGCCCCTCCTCGAGCGTGTGCGTCTCCCGCCGCGCAGAGTCGGAATAATCGTGGGCCAGAACGAGCCGGCGCGACTCCCGCTCGGGGAGCACGTCGAACTCGATCACGTCGACTCCCGCCTGCACCGCGGCGTCGAAGCTCGCAAACGTGTTGCCGGGGGCGATCAGATCGGCCCCCTTGTGTCCGACCCGCCGTAGGGGCGCGCTCATGTCTGGCACCCCGGACACCAGTAGGTCGTGCGGTTGGCGTCGCCCTGGCCGCGCGAGCGAATCCGCCCGCCGCAGCGGGGGCAGGGCTGGCCGACCTTTCCGTAAACGCGAGGCTTGATGCTGCGCGGGCCATCCTCGGCGGAGAGCTGCATCCGGGGCCGCACCGCGTCGATCACTGCGACCGCCTCATCTTCTGAGACCGAAGCCACGGTGCGCCACGGGTCGAGCCCGGCCTCCCAGCAGCCCTCCGCCTTCCACACGTTGCCGATCCCCGCGACGTTGTGCTGATCGAGCAGCGCCTCGCCGATCGTCCGGCTCGGGTCATCCTCGCGCAGCCGGCGCAGGAACGAAGCGGCGTCGAAGCGCTCGGCCAGCACGTCGGGCCCGAGCGTCGCCAGCCGCTGGTCGAAGCGCCGGCGCCCGTCGGTGATCAGCTCCAGCAGCGGGCCGTCGAACTGCACGACCTCGTAGGCCCCGCGGATGAGGACAAGCCATGCGCGCGAGCGTGAGCGCCCCCAGCGGCGCCCCGGCCCGTACACCCCCCAGGATCCGGTCATGGCCAGATGCGAATGGAGCATCAGGCCGCCGGAGAAGCGCAGGAACAGGTGCTTGCCGTGCGTGTCGACGCGCTCGACGACTCGTCCGCCGAGGCGTTCGGGCCACCGATCGAAGGTGTGGCGCGGATGGGGCGTGAGGATCGCGTCGGGAACCTGGCCCTCCAGGACCGGCCGGATCCGGTTGGCGGCCCAGGCGATCGTGTCCCCCTCAGGCATGGCCCGCGTTCAGGCGCTGAGGGTGAGACGCCGCGGTCCCTCCTGGAACCCGAGGCTGACGAGCAGCGGGCCCAGCGCCGACCCGAGGGCCGACTCCCCGTCGACTTTCTCGAGCGCGAGCCGCTTGATCGTCCCGTGCCTCACCTGCTCGACCAGAGCGCCCAGGGCCACGTCCAGCCGCGGATCGCCGGGGCCGGTCAGCGTCAGCAGCCCGCGCCCGCCCCGCTCCAGGTACAGGATCGGCTCACCGCCGATCAGCACGACGTAGGCGCCCGCCACGCGCATCGGCCGCCGCCCGTCCTCCGAAGCTCGTTGCGGCCAGGGGAGCGCGGCCCCGTAGGGCTGGGCCGGGTCGACCACGGCCAGGACGATCGGAGGGTCGTCGCGCCCCGCTGCCGCGGGAGCCGAGCGCAGGCGCTCGACCGCGCCGGGAAGCGCGAACTGCGCTCCGCCGAGGCCCTCGACGAAGTAGCCCCGGCGGGCGATGCCGAGGGTCTCGAGCTGCGAGAGCTCGGAGTAGACGCCTGAGAACCCGCCCGGCACCCCCTCGGCCAGCACCTGCTCGCGCGTGAGGATCCCGTAGCGCTCGAGGAGCAACTCGGCCAGCGCGCGGCGCCGGGCCACAGGATCGACCTGCGCGCGGAACAGCGGCGCCGTCAGCGACCAGCGGCCTTGAACCTGAGCTGCTGCCCCGGCCCGCCGGCGACCGGCGAACCGGCTCGCGGAGCGCCCGGCGCGCCGGAGCTGATCACGCTGGGCGCGGGCCAGGGTCAGCCGCGGCGCGCGCAGCGGCGCAAACGCGTCGTTGGTCACCTCGCCCGCCCACACCAGATCCCACAGCGCCTCCTGCAGCTCCTCTGGTGCGAGGTCGACGTCGACCAGGAGGTCGGTGAAGAAGCAGGCCCCGGCTCCCAGCCGCTCGCGGACCGCGGCGTGCGAGGCGGACTCGGGCACCGCGCCCTTGAACGAGGGTGGACCGAGGACGGGCAGGTCCTCGCGGAAGAAGAGCGCGACCTTGCCCGAGCTGCGGCCGGTGGCACCGGCCCCGATCCACACGAGCTCACCGCTGGCGCACAACTGGTCCAGCCAGGCCGGCGAGTAGGCGCCGACGCGCCGCGGCAGGACGTCACGCTCCCACACCTCGACCCCCAGGGCGAGGCCCTGGAGCGGCACCAGCGCCTCCCGCAAGCGATCGACGCCCGCACCCGAGGCGGGGTGGCGGTCGACGTTCTGCCAGGCGGGAAGGAAGCGCGCCAGCGCCCGCTGATCGGCGGGCTCGATCTCCTTGCGAAGCACGGCGAGCGAGGCCCGGCGGAGCCGGCGCAGAACCTCGGGATGGCACCACTCGCGGGTGCTTCCGCCGGGGCGGAGCTCGCCGCGGACGAGCTCGCCGGCACGTTCGAGCTCGCCCAGCGCCGGGCCGCAGTCGATCCCGTAGCGGATGTGCAGCTCGCCGGTGGTGAAGGGACCATGTGTGGCGGCGTAGCGGCGGAGCAGGCGCAGCAGCGCGTCGGGCACGTCTTCCAGGAACGCCGCGGGCAGCCCGCCGGGGGGGGCGGCGCCCAATGCGTCGCGGTAGAGACCGGCATCGGCGGCGTCGATCCAGCGGCGCTCGCCCCCCATCCGCACCTCGACCGCGCGGCGCTCGCGCGCCAGCTGAGACAGCAGAGCTGCACCGTCTACGCCTTCGACGACACGGAGTGCGACCTCGTCGCCCGTCAGGTCACCCACCGTGCGCAGAACGTCGTGCAGCTCGTCGCGCCCCGCGACCCGTCGTCGCGACGACAGATACTGCAGGTCCTCCTCGACCTCGCTCAGGGCCGCGGGATCGATCAGGTCGCGCAGCTCTTCCTGGCCCAGGAGCTCGCGCAGCAGGTCGCGGTCGAGCGAGAGCGCCGCTGCCCGCCGCTCGGCGTTCGGGGTGTCCCCCTCGTACATGTACGTCGCGACGTAGTCGAACAGCAGGCTCGAGGCGAACGGCGACGCGGTCGGCGTCTCGACCTCGACCAGGGAGATCTCGCGCCGGTGAAGCCCGGTGAGGAGCTCGGTCAGACCGGGCAGGTCGAGCACGTCACGCAGGCACTCGCGATAGGTCTCGAGCACGATCGGGAAGTCGCCGTAGTCGCGCGCCACCTCGAGCAGCGACTGCGACTTCAGCCGCTGCTGCCAGAGCGGCGTGCGCTTTCCCGGCCGCGCCCGCGGGATGAGCAGAGCCCGGGCCGCGTTCTCCCGGAAGTGCGACCCGAACAGCGCGCTGGCCGAGAGCTCGGCCACAACTCGGTCCTCGACCTCGTCGGGCTCGATCAGGACGAGGTCCGCGCCCGGCGGCTCGTCGGCATCGGGCAGGTGGACGATGATCCCGTCGTCGGACCAGATCGCGTCTGATTCGAGACCCAGCTCGTCGCGGATGCGCGCGCTCAGGGCCAGGCCCCAGGCGGCGTGGACGCGCCCGCCGTACGGGCTGAGCACGCACAGCCGCCAGTCCCCGATCTCGTCGCGGAAGCGCTCGAGCACGATCGTGCGGTCGGAGGGAACGACGCGCGTTGCCGCTTGCTGCTCGCGCAGGAAGTCGATCAGGTTCGTCGCGGCGCGATCGTCGAGGTCGTAGCCCTCCGCCACCAGCTCCTCGGGCGCCTGCTCGACCGCCCAGCGGGCGAACGCCCCGATCGCCTCGCCCAGCTCCTTGGGCCGTCCGAGCCCGTCGCCCTTCCAGAACGGGACGGCGCCGGGGAGGCCAGGGGCCGGCGTGACGATCACCCGGTCGCGGCCGATCTCCTCGATTCGCCATGTGCTCGCGCCCAGCAGAAACGTCTGGCCGGGCCGCGCCTCGTAGACCATCTCCTCATCGAGCTCGCCGACGCGGCGCCCGTCAGGAAGGGTTACGGCATAGAGGCCGCGGTCCGGGATCGTGCCCGCGTTGGTTACGGCCAGCTGGCGTGCGCCGGGGCGGGCCCGGATCGTCCCCTTGACGCGATCCCACACGATTCGCGGCCGCAGCTCGGCGAAGGCACTCGAGGGATAGCGGCCGTCGAGCATGTCGAGCACGCCCTCGAGCTGGGCGCGTGAGAGCTCCGCGTAGGAGTAGGTGCGGGTGACGAGCGCATGCAGGTCGTCGACCGAGATGGGCTCGTCCTCAGGTGCCGCCGCCGCGATCGCGACGAGCTGCTGGGCGAGGACGTCGAGTGCGTTGCGCGGTACGACAGTCTTCTCGATCGCGCCCTCGCGCATCCGCCGCGCGACCACGGCGCACTCGAGCAGGTCGCCTCGGAACTTGGGGAAGATCCGCCCGCGGCTCACGTCGCCGACGTTGTGGCCGGCTCGCCCGATCCGCTGCAGGCCGCGCGCCACCGACTTCGGCGACTCGACCTGGATCACCAGGTCGACGGCCCCCATGTCGATCCCGAGCTCGAGGCTCGAGGTCGCCACCAGGCATGGGAGCTCTCCGGCCTTCAGCATCTCCTCGACCACGAGGCGCTCTTCGCGGGCCAGCGAGCCGTGGTGGGCGCGCGCGATCTCGCGCTGATCCGACATTTCGTTCAGGCGCAGAGCCAACCGCTCGGCCGCGCGGCGGTTGTTGACGAACACGATCGTCGAGCTGTGGGCATCGATCAGCTCGAGGAGCTCGGGGTAGATCGCGGGCCAGATCGAGCGCCGCGTCGAGTCGCCGCCCCCCACCAGGGGGTCGAGCTCCGGTGCCGGGGTGGCGTCGGGCTCCACCATCGACTCGACGGGAACGTTGATCTTCAGATCGAGCGGCTTGCGCACGCCGGTGTCGACGATGCGGCACGTTCGCCCGGGTCCGACCATGTAACGGCCGACCTCCTCGAGCGGGTTCTGCGTCGCCGAGAGGCCGATCCGCTGCGGCTCCGAAAGCGCCTTGCTCGCCAGGCGCTCGAGCGTCAGCGCCAGGTGCGCGCCCCGCTTGGTCGAGGCCACGGCGTGGATCTCGTCGACGATGCACCAGCGCACCGTCTCGAACAGTTGCTGCGCGCGCCCGGTCAGCATCAGGTAGAGCGACTCCGGCGTCGTGATCAGGATGTCGGGGGGCTCGCGGAGCATCGCCTGGCGCTCGCGTTGCGGGGTGTCGCCGGTGCGCACGGCGACCTTGAGCTCGGCGCCGATTCCGCGCAGCGGCGCGCGGAGGTTGCGGTCGATGTCGTAGGAGAGCGCCTTCAGCGGTGAGACGTAGACCAGGCGGATGCCCGGCTGCTCGTCCGCGGGCTCGCTGGCCAGGCGGTCGATCCCCCACAGGAAGGCGGCGAGCGTCTTGCCCGACCCGGTGGGAGCTGAGATGAGCACGTGCTCGCCCGAGGCGATCGCCGGCCACGCCTGGGCCTGCGCCGGGGTGGGCTCGGCGAAAGCAGCCATGAACCACTCGCGCGTGGTGGGACTGAAGTTCTCGAGCGCCACTGAGCCCAGGTTAGGACTCAGGCGTCATAAAGGCGACCTTCGGGCTCACGCCCGAGGTCGCCCGTAGCGTCGCTATCTCACGTCCAGACTGCACTGCGGGATGGATCTCGTTCAGGAGCTCGGGGCCGAGGCGAGCGGCGAGCCCGGCCAGATCGCCGACCACGACGACCAGCCCCCAAAAAACCGCGGGTGCGTCGGCCGCAAGCCCGCGGCCTTCGACCAGCTCCAGGATCGCGGGGCCCAGGCGGCGAAAGCCCTGGCGAAAGCCGCCCGCGTCGCGGACTCGCCGCAGCGACAGCCCGGCGCTGTCGAGGGCGGCCGCGGTCCGGGCGAAGTCGGGAGTGAGGACGACGACGTGGTCGATGCCGATGGCTCCGTTGGGGTGCTCCGAAGCCTCGGTGCGCCCGGGTCCCGGCGCCGAGCGCAGCCCGTCGATCTCGCCCTGCAGGCCGTCGATCGTCCAGGCCACGATCCCGCTCCCCTCGGCGCCCAGGCGCAGCGCAACACCCCCAAGTGAAACCACCGACTCCCGGACCTCGAACCCGAGCGCCTCCCAGCGCTCCGGCGCGTCGGCGATGTGCAGACCGGTCAGCTGTGGCGCAGAGCTCACTGCTCCGCGAGCCCCCGCGCCCGTGCAAAGACGTCATCCAGCATCGGCTCGGTGAGCCTTCCGGTGAACGTGTTCTGCTGGCTGGGGTGGTAGCACCCGAGCAGGGTGTAGGCGTCGATCGCAATCGAAGCGCCGTGGCCGAAGACAGGACGCGGGCGAGGCACCGCCGCGCCCGCGTCTCTGAGCACCCGCAGCGCCGCGTCCCAGGCAAAGCCGCCGAGACACACGATCACGCGCGCGCGTGGGAGCAGGGTGAGCTCGCGCTCGAGCCAGGGCAGGCAGTTGTCGCGTTCGACCGGCAGCGGGCGGTTGGCCGGCGGCGCGCAGCGGACGGCGGCGGCGACGTAGCAGTCGCTCAGCGCCAGGCCATCGTCACGGCTCACGGACGTTGGCTGGTTGGCGAAGCCCGCGCGCCAGAGCGCGGCGAAGAGCCAGTCGCCCGAGCGGTCGCCGGTGAAGATCCGCCCGGTGCGGTTGCCGCCGTGAGCCGCGGGGGCCAGTCCGAGGACGAGCACGCGCGCGTGAGGATCGCCGAAGCCGGGCAGGGGACGGCCCCAGTAGCTCTCGTTTGCGAACGCGGCGCGCCGTACCCGCGCCACCTCCTCGCGCCAGGCCACGAGCCGCGGGCAACGGCGGCAGTGCGTGACCTCGCGCTGCAGAGCGGCAAGCGCCTGCGGGCCGGCGCTCACCCCTTCAGCGCGCGGCCGTAGTGGCGCTCGTAGTACTCGCGGTAGCTGCCCGAGCGGATCGGCTCCCACCACCACGCGTTCTCCCGGTACCAGCCCACCGTTCGCCCGAGCCCCTCTTCGAAGCGGACCTGTGCCGACCACCCGAGCCCGCGCAGCTTCTCCGATGAGAGCGAATAGCGGCGATCGTGCCCGGGCCGGTCGGGGACGAAATCGATCAGCGACTCATCGCCGCCTGCGAGCGCGAGGATGCGCTTGACCACGTCGACGTTCTCGCATTCGTCCGGGCCGCCGCAGTTGTAGGCCTGCCCCGGCGAGCCGTGCTGCAGAACGTGACCGATCCCGCGCCCGAAGTCCTCCACGTAGAGCCAGTTGCGCACGTTGCGCCCGTCGCCGTAGACCGGCAGGCGGTCGCCCGCCAGAGCGTTGAGGATCATCAGCGGGATCAGCTTCTCGGGGTACTGGTAGGGCCCGTAGTTGTTCGACCCCCGGCAGATCGAGGCGGGCAGGCCATACGTGTGGAAGTAGCTCGAGACGAGCAGGTCGGCCCCGGTCTTGGTCGCGCTGTAGGGCGAGGAGGGGTCGAGTGGTGACTCCTCGGTGAAGGAGCCCTCCTCGATCGAGCCGTACACCTCGTCGGTGGAGACCTGGACGTAGCGCAGGCTGTGCTGGCGCGCCGCCTCGAGCAGGACGTGCGTGCCCTGCATGTTGGTCATGATGAAGGCCTCGGGACCGGAGATCGAGCGGTCGACGTGCGTCTCGGCGGCGAAGTTGACGATCGCCTCACACCCGGCGACGGCGTCCTGGACCGCGGCCGGGTCCTCGATCGCGCCGTGCACGAAGCGGATCTCCTCGATGACGTCGTGCAGGTTCTCGCGCCGGCCGGCGTAGGTCAGCTTGTCCAGCACGGTCACGTCGTCTCCGTGCTCGCGCACGCGGAGGCGCACGAACGTCGAGCCGATGAAGCCGGCACCGCCGCAGACGAGCAACCTCATGCCGCGCTCACCATCGCGGCCATGTAATCGGAAAGCCCGCGCCGCCAGTCGGGGAGGGCGGGCGCGCCGAGCTCGCTGCGCAGGACGCTGTACGCCGGGCGTGTCGCCGCTCGCGGCATCTGCTCCGTGCTGCACGGTCGCACCTCGCAGCTCAGCGCGGCCGCCGACACCACCTCCCGGGCAAGCGTGTACCACGAGCACATCCCCTCCGCGGCCACGTGCAGAATCCCCGGCCGCGGTGAGGAGGCGATCTCGATCAGCGCCTGCCCCAGGTGGCCGGTGAACGTCGGGCAGCCGACCTGGTCATCCACGACTGAGAGCTCGTCGCGCTCGCGCGCCAAGCGCATGATCGTGGCCGGGAAGCAGGGGCCGCCGGATCCGAACAGCCACGAGGAGCGCACGATCGTGTGCCGCTTGGGCGCGGCGCGCGCGACGGCCTCCTCGCCGGCGAGCTTCGAGCGGCCATAGGCCGACAGGGGACCCGTCCGATCTGACTCGAGGTAAGGCTCACGCTTGGACCCGTCGAACACGTAGTCGCTCGAGACGTGGATCGCCCACGCTCCGAGTGCCGCCGCCGCCATGGCGACGTGGCCGGCACCCTCCCCGTTGACGGCGAGCGCCAGCTCCGCCTGCTCCTCGGCGCCGTCGACGTTCGTATAGGCCGCGCAGTTGACGACGACATCGGGTTCGGCGGCGCTCATCGCCCGCTCGACGGCCGCCCGGTCGGTGATGTCGAGCTCGGCCCGGCTCAGAGCGGCCACGTCGGCACCCGCGGAGCGCGCGGCGGAGCTCAGGTCCTGCGCCAGCATCCCGGCCGCGCCCGTGATCAGGACTCGCATCGCCGCTGAAGGGTAAAGAGTGAAGCGACGCGAGCCCTGATCCTCCAGCACCAAGAAGACGCTCCGCCCGGGCTTCTGCTCGAGGTGCTCGGCGCGCGCGGCGTCGATTTGCAAGTCGTCCGGCTCGACGCCGGCGACGAGCTGCCCGACCCGGCGAGCGTGACCCACGCGATCACCCTGGGCTCCGAGGCGTCCGCCGATGACCCCAGCCGTGCATGGATCGCCACCGAACGCGAGTGGCTGCGCCACGCCGACCGCGTGGGCACGCCCATCCTCGGGATCTGCTTCGGCGCGCAGCTGCTGGCGATAGCCCTCGGGGGCGGCGTGCGGCGCGCGCAGCAGCCCGAACGCGGCTGGATCGAGATCTCGACCACCGAGCCCGACCTCGTCGCCGCCGGGCCCTGGCTGAGCTGGCACGAGGACTCGCTGCTGCTGCCCGACGGCGCCGAGCTGCTGGCCCACAACCCCTGCGGGACCCAGGCCTACCGTTACGGGCCGCACCTGGGCCTTCAGTTCCATCCCGAGGTCACGCCGGCGATCGTTCGCGGCTGGGTGCAGACGAGCAACGATCCGCACCGCGACGCGCGGGCCCTCCTGCATGGGCGCGAGCGCGACTTTCGACGTGCCTCAGATCAGGCGAGCTGGCTGTTCGGGGCTTTCATCGACGGCCGCCGGGGCTGAGGACACCCGATCAGTCAGTCCAGAAGTCCTTGACCATCTCCCCGTCCCCACCCTCGGGACGGTCGGAGCCGATCGCGATCAGCTCGAGACCGTTCGGGCCCCCCTCGAAGGCCCGCACGACGGGGGGAGCGACGCGCACCACGTCCCACTGCTGGAGCTCTACGACCTCGTCGTCGAGCTTGGCCCGGCCCGAGCCGCCGACAACGACGTAGGCCTCCTCCTGCTCGCGATGACGATGGCCGAACGGGGCGTGGAAACCGGGTCCGTAGCGGAAGTAGCTGACCCCCAGATGCTCCGAGCCGAGGTGCTGGCGGGCAAAGCGGGCTTCGATGTCACCGCCACGATCGGCGGCCGAGTCGTCGAGCTGCTTGAGGTTCTTGATCGAGAAATCGGGCATCGAGGCAGTGTATGCGCCGGTGGTAGGGTCGGCGTATGGGCGAACGCACGAAATACACGCCGGGCACCTTCAGCTGGACCGACCTGACGACGACCGATCAGGAGGCGGCCAAGCAGTACTACGCCGAGCTGTTCGGCTGGCAGGCCAACGACGTCCCGGCCGGGGAGGGCGTGACCTACTCGATGATGCACCTCGACGGCAAGAGCGTGGCCGCCATCTCCCCGCAGCCTCCGCAGCAGCGCGACGCCGGGGCGCCGCCGCTGTGGAACTCCTACATCACCGTGGAGAGCGCCGATCGCGCGCTGGAGCGAGCAGAGCAGCTCGGCGCGACGGTCCACGCCGGCGCCTTCGACGTCTTCGACGCCGGACGAATGGGTGTCGTTCAGGACCCGCAAGGCGCCTACTTCATGGTCTGGGAGCCCAGGCAGAACATCGGCGCCGGGATCGTCAACGCGCACGGTGCGCTGTCCTGGAACGAGCTGGCGACGCGCGACATGGACGGCTCCGCCGGTTTCTACGGCGAGATGTTCGAGTGGAAGGTCGAGCCGTTCGAGGGCACCGGGATGCCGTACATGACGATCCAGAATCGCGACGGACATGGCAACGGCGGGATCCGTCCGGTCATGCCTGAGGGGGCGCCTTCGCACTGGCTCGTCTACTTCGGCGCCGACGACATCGAGGCCACGATGGCCAAGGCCACCGAGCTCGGAGGCACCGAGCTGGTGGCTGCCACCGACATCGGCGTGGGCCAGGTCGCGGTGGTGCAGGACCCGCAGGGCGCCGTGTTCGCGCTCTACGCAGGGCGCTTCGAGGACTGACGCCGGCCGCCCAACTCCGCGGCATACTCGGCGCGTGATGGGCCCGTCCGCGCGTCGACTCGTGCTGTTGGGCGCACTGGCGCTGGCCGGCTGTGGCTCCTCGGCGCAGCAGCAGGGCGCTCCGCAGTCCTCTGGTGCACCGGGCACCTCCGCCCAGAACGCGACGCCGCGGGCGCACCCGCAGGCGATCGAGCCAGTGGCCGGAGCCTCGGGATCAGGTGGTGCCTCGGCAAGCTCAGGGGCGAACGCTCCCTCCTCCGTGAGCGTCGGCCCGAGCTCGGGGGGCGGTGCGCAGCCGGTCTCGGACGCGGTCATCCGCAAGGAGCTGGCGGCCAGCGGCCTGTCCGCGAGCGCGACCCAGGCCACGCTGACCCCAGACGGACTGGCTGTCGCCCCGGTCAACGCGCCGGCCGCCGTCCAGCAGGTCATCGACGCCGGCAACCAGATCGCGCATCTGCCCTACCGGTTCGGCGGGGGCCACGGGACCTTCGAGGACAACGCGTATGACTGCTCGGGATCGCTCAGCTTCGTGTTCGCGGCGGCGGGGCTGCTGCGCAGCACGGTGACCTCCGGGCAGCTGATGAGCTGGGGAGCGCCCGGACCGGGCAGGTGGATAACCGTGTTCGCGGCTCCGGGCCACACCTTCATGTACGTCGCCGGGCTGCGCTTCGACACCGTCGCGCTGGCCGAGACCGGCTCGCGCTGGTCAAATCGCTCGGCCACCGAGTCCCTGGGCGGCTTCGTCGCCCGGCACCCGCCGGGGCTGTGAGGCGGGCCCGGACGAGCCGCTAAGCCGCGACGGCGCTCGGCTGCGACCCGAACTCGAGCAGCAGGTCCGTCAGGCGGTCGGGCGCCTCGATCTGCGGGCAGTGCCCGATCCCCGGGAGCAGCTCGAGCCGCGACCCCGCGACCACGTCGAGCACCTTGCGCGCGCCACGATGGAACACGAGCCGATCACGGTCGCCCCATACGAGCAGCACCGGCGCGGTGATCTGCTCCAGCTCGAAGGGGCGGCGGAGCTCCGGGATCAGGCGGTGGGCCACGGACAGGGTGCGGGCCACGCTGGCGCGGGTGCGCAGGTGCCACGTGAAGGCCGCCACGACGGCCGGGTCGATCGTGCGCGGAGATGCGAAGGCCAGGCGCACGTACAGCCGCGCGACGGCGGCGCGGATGACGATGCTGGGGACGGGCGCCGGGAGCGCGACCAGCGAGGTCAGCAGCGGGTCGCGCTGGACCAGGTGCAGTAGCCGGGTCATCTCCAGGCCGGCGGGAGCGACGCCCACGACGCCGGCAAGCTGCGAGCTGTGGCGCTCAGCCAGGCGGAGTGCGACGCACCCGCCGAGGGAGTTGCCCACCGCGAGCACAGTCTGGCGCGGACGGCCGCCGGCATAGCGGATCGCGGCGTGCGCGAACTCTCCGAGCTGGGGCAGGATCGCCCCGTCCCCGAGCGGGTCGGCGGCGCCGAAGCCGGGCAGGTCGACGGCGATCGCCCGGCGTCCCCGGCGAGCCAGCCGCGCGAGCACGTGGCGCCAGGTATCGGCGCTGTCGGCGTAGCCGTGAAAGAGCGCGATCGGGACACCATCGCCCTCGAGCTCCAGGACCCGGGTGCCCCAGCCCGCGAAGTCCATCCGGTGCTCGAAGAGCGGTTGGATCACTTGCTCATCCGGCCGCCGATGGCGCGGGCTGCGCGGCTCCGTAGGTGGCGAAGTCGCTTCCGCGGACGAGCACCAGCCCCAGCAGCGCGCCGGCAAACGCGACGATGGCGCCGACCAGCAGGATCTCGTTCATCGCCCCGACAAAGGCGCTGTGGATCGCCATCACCGCCTGTGCCCGGTGCGCGGCCGGAACCGAGGCCTCCACCTGGGGCGCGCCGCCGGCCGCTACGGCGTGCGCGATCTGGGCGCCCTTTCCGCTGGCCGCCGTGCCCGCGAGGGCCGGGCCGACTTTGGTCGTGATCGAATTCTCGAAAATCGCGCCGAGCACGGCGATCCCCGTGGCGATGCCGACCTGTCGGAACGTGTTGTTGATCCCGGAGGCCATCCCGCTCCGGTGCGGTGGGACGACGCCGATCGCGGTCGAGGCCAGCGCCGGATTCACCAGACCGACGCCGGCGCCGGCCAGCAGGAACCCCGCCAGCAGCGCCGTCCAGTGCGATGACACGGTGAGGCCGCGCATGAGCACGAGGCCGATGCCCGTCAGCAGCAGGCCGCCGCTGAGCAACAAGCGGACCGGGACGCGCGCCGAGAGATGCCCGGACACGGCGGCGACGAAGAACGAGATGACGGTGAAGGGCAGGAACCGAAGGCCCGTCTGCAGCGGCGAGTAGCCAAGGATCGTCTGGAGGTAGAGCACGAGGTAGAGGAACATCGAGAACATCGCCGCGGAGATCGCGAAGGCCACGAGTGCGGCGCCGTCGAACGTCGGGTTGCGGAACAGCGCGACGTCGAACATCGCCTGCTCCTGTGCGAACTGGGAGACGAGGAAGGCGACCAGGAGCACCGCGCCGCCGGCGAACAACGAGACGATCAGCGTGCTCCCCCAGCCCTCGCTGTTCCCGCGGATGACCGCGAAGACGATCAGGAACAGCGCGGCCGTGAAGGTGATCGTGCCGATCCAGTCGACCCGCGTGTTCTCGGGGTTTCGCGATTCGGCCACCTTGACCAGCGTCAGCGCGGCGCAGGCGATCCCGATCGGGACGTTGATGTAGAAGATCGACGACCAGCCGAAGTCCTGGGTCAAGAAGCCACCGAGCAGCGGACCGACCGCGGCCGAGGCGGCGATCGTCGCACCCCAGATCCCGAAAGCGGTCCCGCGCTCACGCCCGTGAAACTCCTGGGCCAGGAGGGCCAGCGCGGTCGAGAACATGATCGCGCCGCCGATTCCCTGTCCGGCCCGGGCAAGGATCAGGAACAGCGCGCTCGGCGCCAGCGCGCAGAGCAGGGAGGTCACGGAGAACAGAGAGAGCCCGATCGCGAACACGAGACGGCGGCCGAAGAGGTCCGCCAGGGCCCCGGTGGTCAGGAGCACCGAGGCGAGCGTGAGGGCATAGGCGTCGATCACCCACTGGATGTCGGAGAAGTTCGCCTTCAGATCGGTCGCGATCTTCGGCAGTGCGACGTTGACGATCGTGATGTCCAGCAGCAGCATGAAGGTGCCGATGCAGACGACCAGGAGCGTCCACCACTTACGTTCCATAAGGGCGCCATCCTAGCCGCTGCGGCGCGGAGACCCTCAGGCCCGGCCGTACACGGGAATCGCGGCCCCGCTCGTGGGGGCCGAGTCCGGCGAGAGCAGGTGCGCGACGACGCCGGCGATCTCCGCCGGCTTCACCCATTTCGAATGGTCGGCGTTGGGCATCGACGCGCGGTTGCCGGGCGTGTCGATCACGCTCGGGAGGATCGCGTTGCAGCGGATCTCGTCGTTCTTGTACTCGGCGGCGATCGCCTGCGCGAAGGCGATCACGGCGGCCTTGGAGGAGATGTAGCCCGCCGCACCCGGGAAGGGCTGGAGCGCCGCGCGGGTGCCGACGCACACGATCGAGCCTCCCCCAGCCGAGAGCATGTGCGCGGATCGCGGCCTGGATCATCAGGTAGGTGGGTCTCAGGTTGAGACGGAACTGCTGCTCGAACTCCTCGATCGGCGTCTCGTGGACCTTGCCGCCGGCGGCGAACCCGCCCACGAGGTTCACTACGCCGCGCAGCGGCGCCTCGCTGCGCTCCGACGCTCGCTCCACGACGGCCCGGACAGCATCGGGATCGAACAGGTCGGCCCGCACCAGCTCGAGCCCGTCACGGTTCTGGTCGACGCGCTCGAGCTCACGCTCGGCCACCCACGGGACGACGACGCGCCAGCCGTCGGCGAGCAGTCGTTCGGTCACGCCGGCGCCGAGCCCGCCGGTCCCTCCGGTGACGATTGCGGTGCGTTCCATCGGCTGCCGTCCGCGCTCCACTCTATCTTCGTCGCGCGGTGAAAGTTCGGGAATTTGCAGATGGAATGGAGATCGCGCAGGCACTTCTGGTGCGTGAAGTGGAGGTGCGCCGGCGCCGCGACGGCGAGGACTACCTGAAGGTGACGCTGGGCGATCGCACCGGCAGCCTGTGTGCGATGGTGTGGGAAGGCGTCGCCGATGCGCGCGAGCTCTTCCGGCCCGGCGAGGTCGTCTGGGTCGCGGGCCGCTTCTCGGTGCATCAGCGCTTCGGTCCCCAGCTCGCCGTCCAGCAGGGCCGGCCGGCCGCCCCCCACGAATACGCGCGCGAGGAGCTCATCGACGGGCCGACGCGGGCGCCCGAGCAGATGGAGGCCGATCTGCGCGAGCTCATCGCCACGGTGCAGAACGCGCACCTCCGGCGCCTGCTCGGGGTCGTGTTCGGGGAGGCGAGCCCCACCTGGCAGCGCTACCGCGACGCTCCCGCCGCCAAGCGCTTTCACCAGGCCTACCGCCACGGGCTGCTCGAGCATTCGCTCACCGTGGCGCAGGCCGTGGGCGCGATCAGCGCCACCTTCCCCGGCATCGATCGCGACGTGGCGGTGACCGGAGCGCTGCTGCACGACATCGGCAAGCTCGAGGCCTACGACCTCGACAGCGATGCGATCTCGATGTCGGACCACGGTCGCCTCTACGGCGAGATCCCGCTCGGCTACTACCGCGTGCGCCGCGCGATCGAGCACCTCGACGGATTCCCGCTGGAGCTCGAGCAAGCGCTCCTGCACATCATCCTCAGCCACCACGGCTCGCTGGAACACGGCAGCCCGGTCGTCCCGTGCACCCGGGAGGCCACGCTCGTGCACATGATCGACAACCTCGGCGGTCGGCTGGGCAGCTTCGATCGGCTGGAGAAGGAGCTTCCGGCCGGCGAGCAGTGGTCGGGCTTTGACCGGGGCATCGGCGGCGGCGCCTACTTCGCCGCCCGCCCCGAGGCGCAGCGCGAAGCCGCGTAACGCAGCGGGAAGGCGCGTAACGGATCGCGCTCGCGCTGCACCGCGGGCGCCCAGAATCTGCGCAAATAGCGGATCGATGTGGGCCTGCGTCGCTGGCCGCGCGAACGCATGACTACAGTTGCGGGCGGCGATGGCGAAGGACACCGAAAAGCTGATCAGGCAGCTTTCGCTGATCTCCTATCTGATGGCCGAGCGCCGCCCGGTCACGGCGCAGGAGATCAGGCGTGACGTCGAGGGTTACAGCGTCATGAACGAGGACGCGTTCGCGCGGCGCTTCTATGCCGATCGCTCCGAGCTCGAGTCGCTGGGCATCATGCTCTCGGTCGAGAAGCCGGTGGACGGCCTGGTCGAGCAGGAGAACTACTCGCTCCCGCCCGAGAACTTCCACCTCCCCCCCATCGAGTTCACCGACGAGGAGCTCGCGGCCCTCCACACCGCTCTGCAGCTGCTCGACGGGGAGTTCGCCTATGCCGAGCCGCTGCGGCTTGCCCTGCAGCAGATCTCCTGGGGCCGTCCGAGCCCGCTGCGCGCGCCCGAGCAGCACACGGTGGCGCTGGGGATCACCGGGTCGGCCGGCGGGCACGAGATCTCGAGCCGGTTGGCCAAGATCGAGACGGCGATCTTCCGCCGCAAGACGATCGTGTTCGACTACTACACGATGGGCCGCGACGAGGTCGGTGCGCGGCGGGTGGATCCCTACCAGCTGCTCTACCAGGGCGGCCAGTTCTATCTCGTGGGCCGCTCGCACGAACGCGACGCGATCCGGGTGTTCCGCCTCTCCCGAATCCGGGGCAAGGTCGGTTATGCGACCAAGGCCGAGCACGACTTTCAGCGTCCGGACAGCTTCGACCCCCGCGCCTACGCGGGGAGGATCGACTGGCAGTTCGGCGACCCCAAGGCGACGGCGGAGATCTGGATCAGCTCACGCATCGCCTGGCAGATCGAGCGCCACTTCGGGCACTACGGCGAGATGCGCGAGCTCGACAGCGGCGACGGTGATCGCCTGTTCGTCACGAGCTACGCGGATGCCCGTCAGCTGATCGCGTGGGTGCTCGGCCTGGGCGAGAACGCGCACATCGCGAGCCCGCCCGGCTTGGTGAACGATCTCGACGACCGGGTCCGCCTCCTGATCGACCGTCACACCGGCGAGCCCGAGCTGGCCCCGGCCGGCGCCGAGCGGTCGCCCGAGCCCACCTCGGCGCCGCGGGGCGAGGCCGACGGCAACGGCCATCATCCCGAGGCCACGATCCGGCCCGAGCGCTTCGCCCGGCTGGTGACGCTGGCCAGCATCCTGATCGACGCCGGCCGGGCCGGCCGGCGCCTGGACGAGGGGCGCCTGCGCGAGACGCTCAATGTCTCAGAGCAGGAGCTGCGCGAGGACATCGCGGTTCTGAACGTGGTCAATTTCGGGGCCGGGACGTACGTGCTCTACGCCGAGCTGGGTGACGACGGGATGATCGAGGTCGACCCCGAGCCGTACGGCGACTCCTTCGCACGGCCGGCCCGGCTGCTGCCCGTCGAGGCCAAGGCGCTGGTGGCGGCGATCGACCTCATCGGCGAGCACATTCCCGAGGGCTCTCTGGCTTCGGTCCGGCGCAAGGTCGTGGCTGCGCTCGGCGAGGACCCCGTCCACGAGGGGCTTCAGGTCGCCTCGGCCGGCGGCGACGACGCCGAGATCTCCGCGGTGGTCTCCAGCGCGATCGCGCAGCACAGGTTGCTCTCGTTCGAGTACTACAAGGAGAACGAGGACGAGTTCTCGACCCGGGTCGTAGAGCCCTACGCACTCATCAACGGGCGCGAGGGCTGGTACGTGGCGAGCTTCGACCCCTCGCGCGACAGCGTCCGGCACTTCCGGCTGGACCGGATCAAGTCGGCAGGCGTCGAGGCGGAGAGCTTCGAGCCCCGTCCCGACGTGGACCCGGCCGCCGACGTCGACGGCTGGCCGCGAACCGGCGAGGTGCCGGCTTCGCGCCGCGCGCGGCTGTGGATCTCCCCCGAGCGCGCGCGCTGGTCCCGCGAGGAGCGCACGGTGACGGCCGAGCTCGAGGACGGAGCCGTGGTCGTGGAGCTCGGCTTCGCCGGCGTCGACTGGCTCGTGCGCGAGGTGCTCAAGGAGGCCGGCGATGCCGTCGTACTCGAGCCCGAGGATGCCCGTGAGGCGGTTCGCGCGGCCGCCGAGGCGATCGGCGCCGCCGCCCACTCCGTCGCGCACTGAGACCCGCGCCGGGCGTGAGATGAGCCGGCGCGAGCAGATCCGGATGGAGGACGCGGAGCTCGACGCCTTCGTGGAGCAGCAGCGCGTCGTCATCTGCGCAACGAACGGCCACCGCGGATGGCCGCACCTGATGCCGCTGTGGTACGTGCCGCGCGGGCGCGAAATCTGGGTGTGGACCTATGCCAAGTCGCAGAAGGTCCGAAACCTCGAGCGCGACGAGCGGGCGACGCTGCAGCTGGAGGACGGCGAGGCCTACGACGAGCTCCGGGGCGCGATGATCGAGGCCGGCACAGTGATCCACCGTGATCCCGAGGTCATCGTGAAGTTCGGGCTCGAGCTGTTCGGGCGCTACGGCGGGGTGGGAAGCGACGAGGCCACGGAAGCCGTGCGGGCGAGCGCGGCCAAGCGCGTGGCGCTGCAGTTCGTGCCCTCTCGCATCGCCAGCTGGGACCACCGCAAGCTGGGTGGGGTTTACTAGCCCGCACATGCAAGCGCTAAAAGGGCTGATCCTCTCCGGCGGCAAGGGCACGCGGCTCCGCCCAATCACGCACACGAGCGCCAAGCAGCTCGTGCCCGTGGCCAACAAGCCGGTCCTGTTCTACGGCATCGAGGCGATGGCCCAGGCCGGCATCGAGTCCGTGGGGATCATCATCGCTCCCGAGACCGGCGAGGAGATCCGCGCCGCCGCCGGAGACGGCTCGCAGTTCGGCGTCGAGCTCACCTACATCGTCCAAGACGAGCCGCTCGGCCTCGCCCACGCCGTGTTGACTGCGGAGCCGTTCCTGGGCGACTCGCCGTTCGTCATGTACCTCGGCGACAACCTGCTCCAGGGCGGCATCGAGGACCTCGTCTCGGCCTTCCGCGAGCACGAGCCCGACGCGTTGATCCTGCTCACCCCCGTCCCCGACCCGCAGCACTACGGCGTCGCCGAGCTGAGCGACGGCAAGGTCGTGCGCCTGGTCGAGAAGCCCGCTGAGCCCAGCACGGACCTGGCCCTCGTCGGGGTCTACATGTTCACGCAGTGCGTCCACGACGCCGCGCGCGCCATCGACCCCTCCGCCCGGGGCGAGCTCGAGATCACCGACGCGATCCAGCATCTCGTCGACGTGGGCAATCGGGTCGAGCCTCACATCGTGCGCGGCTGGTGGAAGGACACCGGGCGGCTCGAGGACATGCTGGCCGCCAACCGACTCGTGCTCGACACGATCACCGGGCGCGTGGAAGGGGAGCTGCAGAACTCCCAGGTCGACGGCCGCGTGGTCGTCGAACCCGGCGCCCGGCTCGAGGGCTCGGCCGTCCGCGGTCCCGCGGTGATCGGTGCCGGCGCCCAGCTGCGCAACTGCTACGTCGGCCCCTACACCGCGATCGGCGAGGGCTGCGTGATCGAGAACGCCGAGGTCGAGCATTCGATCCTCCTCGCCGGATCGGCGGTCCACGACCTCGACGGCCGCATGGAGTCCTCGCTCCTGGGGCGAAACGTCAAGATCGGGCGCGATCACCGCCAGCCGCGCGCCTACCGCTTCCTCGTCGGCGACAACTCAGAGATCGCCATCCTGTAGGCAGCCGTGCATGCACGGCTGCCCGGCCGGTGCATGCACCGGCCGAAGGGGGCGCGCATGCGCGCCCCCTCACCAGACTCCGATCAGCTGGCCGTCGGCTCGGGGACCGGCGCCTCGAAGGGGGGCTCGTGGGCGGCCGGCGGGCGACGCGCCGCCTCTCCCTCCACGCGCAGGTGGGGGAGGGCTCGGTCAAGCCATCCCGGGAGCTTCCAGTTCGCCTCCCCGAACTTCAGCATCAGCGCGGGTACCAGCACCGAGCGCACGATCAGCGCGTCGAGCAGGACCGCGCTGGCCAGACCGACTCCGAACAGGTCGATGATGCGCTGCCCCCCGAGGATGAAGGCGCCGAAGACGAGGATCATGATCGCCGCCGCCGCCGTGATCGTGCGGCCGGTGGCCGCGAGCCCGTGCGTCACCGCCTCGCGGTTGTTGCCGCGGCGGTGCCACTCCTCATAGATCCGGGTGACGAGGAAGACCTCGTAGTCCATCGAGAGGCCGAACAGGATCGCGAACATCATCACCGGGACGAAGGCCTCGATCGGTCCGGTCTTGTCGATCCCGAGCAAGCTGTTGCCCACGCCGTCCTGGAAGATCGCCGTCACGACGCCGAACGCGGCGGCGGCCGAGAGCAGGTTCATCAGCGCCGCCACCAGCGGGACGAGGACGCTGCGGAACACGCTCATCAGCAGCAGGAAGCTGAGGACCACGACGACGCCCAGGAACAGCGGCAGCTTGCGCGAGAGGATCGTGCTGAAGTCGTCGAAGATCGCCGTCTGGCCACCGACCAGCACGTGCACGCCCGTCCCCTTCGTCACCTGCGGGATCACGCTGTCGCGGACCTTGTGCAGCAGGTCGGCCGTGGAGGCGTCCTGCGGTGAGCCCTTCGGATACACGTCCGCGAGGGCAACGCTGGGCTCGCCCGGCGCGCGGGGCGGGAGGAAATGGGGCAGCGCGGCCCCAGCCACGCCGGGGGTGGAGGCGACGGCGCGGTAGGCGTGGATGAAGGTGGCCCGCTGGCTGGGCCCAGAGACCTGCGCGACGAGCTGCAGGGGACCGTTGTAGCCCGGGCCAAAGCCCTGGGCGACCAGGTCGTAGGCCTTGCGGGTAGTCGATCCGGACGGATCGGAGCCCGCGTCCGAGGAGCCCAGGCGCATCGAGAGGAACGGGATCGCGATCAGCACCATCACGCCCGCGGCGACGGTGGCGAACAGCGCCGGTCGCTTCTCCATCCACCCGGCCCACCGCGCCCAGCCCGCAGACTCGTCGCTCGTGCGCAGCTTCCCTTCGCCCAGCGCGCGCCGCTCGCGGCGGCGAAGCACCCGCTTCCCGAAGAAGCCGAGCAGAGCCGGCAGGAGCGTGAGCGCCGCGAGCACGGTGAAGGCCACCGCGATCGAAGCCGCGACCGCGACTCCGTAGAGGAAGCTGACCCCGAGGGCGAACATCCCCAGCATCGCGATGCAGACGATCATCCCGGCGAACAGCACCGCCCGGCCCGAGGTGTCGACCGCCTCCACGACGGCGTCCTCGCCGCTCAGGCCGCGGAGCAGGCCCTGCCGGTAGCGGGTGAGGATGAACAGCGCGTAGTCGACGCCCACCCCGAGCCCGATCAACAACGACAGCTGATCGCTGAACGACGCCATGCGGATCACGTGCGAGAGCAGCCCGATCACCGCGAGTCCGGTCCCCAGCGAGAGCGCCGCGGTCACCAGCGGGAGCGCCATCGCCAGCAGCGAGCCGAAGACGAGGAACAACACGATGCCCGCGGTCAAAAAGCCGAAGGGAAGGCCGCCCGGACCGTTCTTGGCCGCCGCTTGCGCAACCTGGCCGCCGACCTCCACCTGGACGCCGTTGCCGGCCCCGGCGCGCGCCGTGTCGACGAAGGTCTGCGCCGCCGGCGCCTTGATCTTGTTCGCCTGCACGTCGAAGACGACGTTGGCGAAGGCCACGCGGCCCGACGGGGCGATCTGTCCGGCTCCCCTGGGGCCGTACGGCGATGAGATCCCAGAGACATGCGGCAGCCGGGCGACCGCGGCGAGCATGCGCTCGCTCTGCGCGCGGACGGCCGGCGCGGTCACCCGGCCCTGCTTCACCGCGATCACGATCTGGTCGGTATCGCCCGAGCTCCGCGGCGCGCTTCGCTCCAGCAGGTTCACGGCGTCGAAGCTCTGCGTCCCCGAGAGCCTGAAGTTGTCGCTGTAGGCGCTGCCGGCCGCGGAATGGATCGCGGTCATCCCCGCCAGGGCAGCCACCCAGGCCAGCGCGACGATGCGCCGGTGGGTGAAGCACCATGCGGCCAGTCTTCTCACAACGGGAACCTCCGGCTAGCGGCCGGCAGGCACCGGCCGCCCCCAATTATGCGAAACGCGAGCACCGGCATCTGTGAGGGGTCGCTCACGGCTGGAGGGGGTCGCTCACGGCCGGGCGATCCGCTTCTCGCCGAAGAAGTTCGCGACCGGGTTGCCGTTGAAGTTCCCGATCTCGGCGTACCCCTCGGACTCGTACAGTCGCCGCGCCCCCTGCTGCCTGGGCCCGGTGTCGAGGCGCGCGACGCTGTAGCCGAGGCGGCGTGCGGTGTCCTCGAGGGCGTGCAGGAGCACTCGCGCGACTCCACGGCCACGTGCGGCGGGCACGACGTACATCTTCTTGATCTCGCACACGCCCTCCTCGAGCCGCTTGATCCCGCCGCAGCAGACCGGCTCCTGGCTCTCGAAACCGACGATGAACGCGCCGTGAGGTGGGCCGAGCTCGGCAGCCCCTGCCCGGGGCATGTCCGCGCCGTCGAGATCCAGCCCGTCGTAGATGACCGCGATCTCGTCGCGCATCGCCTGCGCCAGGGTCTGACCCGGCCCGGCATCCACGGCCCCGTCGCGAAACTCGATCTCGCCGGTCACGCGCCGCCGAGGAGCGAGATCAGGCCACCCGGCGTCTCCGAGCGCCCGACGTGGATGCGCGGCATCGTCAGCGGCGCCGTCGTGGTCTCGGCCGTCCCCGCCTGGGTCGTGTAGGCCATCGTGAACCCCGCGGTGTGCACCGCCTGCAGGACCGAGTCGTTGTAGTCGCCGAAGGGATAGGCGAAGAAGTACACGGGGTGGCCGAGCACCCGTTGCAGAACCTGCCGCGATCCCGTGGTTTCGCTGCGGAGCTCTGTGCTCGTGAGGAGACGGAGGTCGACGTGGTGGGCGGTGTGGTCGCCCACGTCCATGCCCGCGCGGTCGAGCTGGCGGATAGCGGCGGCGTCCAGGAAGCCGGGCTCGTTCATCCGGCCGGTGATGACGAAGAAGGTCGCGACCATGTGCTGGCGCTCGAGGTCGGGCAGGATCGTGCGGACGTCGTCGATGTAGCCGTCATCGACCGAGATCAGGACCGGCTTTGGCGGCAGCGGCGCACCCCTGTAGAGCGCGTCGAACAGCTGCGCCTGGGTGATCGTGTGATAGCCCCCGCGCCTGAGCGCCGCGAGCTCGGCGGCGAAGTTGACCGGATCGACGATCAGGTCGAGCTGGCCCACAGCCGGCAGCGAGGCGACCCGATGGTAGGTGAGCACGGGGACGCGGACCGTGCGCGGGGCGGCGCCCGGCGGCGGGATGAGCGCGGGGACCCGACGCGCGACAGGGTGCCTGGCGTGTGTCGTGGCTCGAGCACCGCCATGGCTGCTCGTGCCGCCGCTCGAGCTGCCGCCGCAGCCGGAGAGGGCCAGCAGCGTGGCGGCCAGGAGTGTCTGTGAGAACGACCTGCGCACCGGGCGGCAAGGCTAACGAGCGCTGGTTACGCTCCTTTCAAGATGTCCGACGAGGCGCGGGATCGGCTCCTGAAAGCGTGGCAAGGGGAGATCGTCGCGGGCGCGGCCTACGAGTTGATCGCCCGCAGGATGCCCCCGCGCGAGGCGGAGATCCTCGGCCGCATGGCCGCGGCCGAGAGCGGCCATCGCCAGCGGCTCGAGGCCCGCATGCGCGAGCTGGGGGTCGAAGTTCCGGATCCGGCCAGCGTGCGCATCCCCCTGTGGCTGCGGCTGCAGACTCGGATCGCGCCAGTCGACCGGCTGCTCGCGGCGCGCGAGGCGGCCGAGGACGAGGAGGTCGACGACCTGTACAAGCGCTCGACGGGCGACCACGAGACCGATCAGCTGCTGCGGGACATCCGCAAGGAGGAGCGCTCGCACTCGCTGGCCGTTCAGGAGATCCGCTCGGGCCCGTCGGACGGAGTGCCGGCCGGCGGTCCGCAGGCTCCGAGCCCGGAGCCGCTCGCCGTCCCGGGGGCGCGGACGCGGATCGACCGGATCCTGGGGCGGGAGAAGTGGCACCGGACGGGCGGAGGCTGGATCTCGGGCGCGATCTACGGCGCCAACGACGGACTGGCGGCGGTGTTCGGGATCGTCGCGGGCGTCTCGGGTGCGACCGGGGGCTCGAGCTCGGTCCTGACCGCCGGTCTGGCGGGCGCGATCGCCTCGGCGCTGTCGATGGCCACGGGCGCCTTCCTGGCCGAGCGCTCGGAGGCCGAGGTGGCGGCGGCCAACGTCGAGCGGGAGCGACAGGAGATCGCCGAGCATCCCGAGGAAGAGAAGGAGGAGCTCTCGCTCTTCTACCAGCTCAAGGGCATCGACGAGAAGACCGCTGACGAGCTGGCTGAGCGGATGTCCCACCACCCTGACGCGATGCTGCAGGCGCTCTCCGCGGAGGAGTTCGGGGGCGGTACGTCCGGCGGCGGCGATCCGACGCAAGCGGCGCTCGCGGCCGGGGTCTCCACCGGCCTGGGCGCGATCGTGCCGGTCATCCCGTTCATGATCACGACCGGGACCACGGCCATCGTCGCCGCCGCGATCGTCTCGCTCATCGCCCACTTCCTCGTCGGCGCCGCCAAGTCGCTGGTCACGCTCCGCACCTGGTGGTCGGCCGGACTCGAGATGACGCTCGCCGGCGTGATCGTCGGCGGCGCGACGTATCTGGTGGGGTTGGCGCTGCCGAGCTGAGGGGGGCATCGCGGGCTCCCCCGACGCCCCCTACAGCCGCCGGTGCCGGGCCTCGACGAGCGAGAAGACGGCGAAGATCAGCAGACCCGCGGCCACGAGGCCGAGCAGCCAGGATCCGTACGGCTGCTCTCTGACGCGGGCCAGCGCGCCGTCGAGTCCGACAGCGCTACCGGCGTGATAGTCGATCGCGGTGCGAACGAGGAAGTAGCCGACCAGGGAGAAGATCAGTGCGCGAGCGGTCAGGCCGACGATCCCCAGGAGGAGGAACACGCGGAGCCCGTGGTCGCCCATCTCCTCCACCTTGCTGTTGTCGGCGAAGTGGCCGCTGACTGCGTCGTAGACCTGGTACAGGCTGATCGCCACGAGCGCGATGCCGCCGACGCCGACGAGCACGACCCCGCCAGGCCACGCCAGCACGCCGGCCGCCGCGTGCCGCGGGGCGCTCGAATCACTGTCGGAGCTGCCGAGGAGGACACGGAGCGCGACCGCGAAGAAGGCGACATAGACCACTCCGCCACCGCCGTTGGCCACGCGGTCGAACGCCGTGGGGCCGCCGCCGCCCTCGGGCCCGCGGCCGCGGATGGCCTGCGAGAGCTTCCACACTGCGTAGGCGATCAGGCCGGCTGCGATCACCGCCACGGCCACCCGTCCCAGCGGCGCGGCGGCGACGATCGCCAGCGCGCCCTGTTGGTTGGGCGCCTCGCCCGCGCTGCCCCAGCGGAAGGCGAGCGCCAGGGACAGGACCCCGATCACGCCATACGTGATCCCGCGCGAGACGAAGCCCGCCCGCACCATCCAGTGGAACGGGCGGGACTTCGAGACTTCCAGCGCGCCTTCTTGAACCGAAGTCGCGAGCCGGGACGTGCTCAGCGGGTGCCCTTCTTGACGGCGCTCCGTGCTTTGCCAACGGCGTTGCGAGCTTTGCCTTTCAGCTCATCGCCCGCGCCGCGGGCCTCGGTGCCGGGGCGGCCGGAAGCGGCTCCGGCCTCGCGCTTGGCGCGGCCCTTGACCTCCTCGGCTTTGCCTTTCACCCGTTGTGTACGGTCACCCATGGTTCCTCCCTCCGGGTCGTGGGTCTGTGCTGGCACTACCCGGGAAGATGAGTGGCGAAGCTCGTCCGGGGCCTCCTCGCGGAGGTGGTTGTTAGATACGCGTCATGGTCACCGCCGAGCAGGCTCGCGCCCTCGCCCTCAGGCTGCCGGAAGCGGTCGAGCAGGACCACCATGGGCGGCCGTCGTTCCGCATCCAGGGACGCATCTTCGCCACACTCTGGGACCCGGAGCACATGAACGTGATGCTCGACGAACCGGGGATCAGGACGGCCGTCGAGACACACCCCCAGGTTTGCCAGGAGGTGTGGTGGGGCAAGCGCCTGGCGGCGGTGCGCGTGACACTCCCCGGCGTCGAGGCGGAGCTTCTGGGCGACCTGCTCGAGGACGCCTGGGAGGGAAAGGGCGGCGCCGGCTGAGTCAGCGGGCGGGCGCGGGCTCGCCGTCCAGAGCCGGCAGGCCGTCCACGCTCACCGCATTCTTCTGGGCCTTGTAGGCCTCGAGGGCGTCGGGGCCACCCTTGGCGAGCTTGCCCTCGGCCCAGCGACGGGAGTTCGGCCGCTCGCCCCTGTAGTCCATGAGCGGCACGCCGAAGCCGCACGAGTCGGCGATCCGGTCGACCTCGACGCGGATGACCGTCCGGCGCTGCTGGGGCAGAACCTCTACGCCGGGAAACTCGAGCGCCTTCCCATCCAGCACCTCGCCGCGGCCGTACAGGCGCACGATCCGCGGAGGGCCGTCGAACGCGCAAAGCATCACGACGATGCGGCCGTTCTGACGCAGATGGGCGATCGTCTCGGCACCGCTGCCGACGAGGTCGAGATAGGCGATCGTGTGACCGTCGAGGACCCGCAGCGTCTCGATCGGCCCCTTCGGCGAGACGTTGACGTGCCCCTCGTCGCCGCTTGGGGCCGTGCCCACGAAGAACAGCCGCTGAGAAGAGATCCAGTCCGCCAGCCGCGCATCGATGCAGTCGTAGATCTTGCCCACGGCGCTCAGCTTACGGAGTCGCGACCGCGGCCTGAACGGCGCCGGTCCGACCGTAGGGCCGCGTAGCTTCTCGGGCGTGGCGATAACCGACGCGGTGATCCCGGTCGGCGGGCTGGGAACGCGGCTCTTGCCCCTCACCCGCGGGCAGCCCAAGGAGATGCTGCCGATCGTCGACAAGCCCGCCGTGCAGTACGTGGTCGAGGAGCTTGCGCGAGCCGGAATCACCCGCATCCTGTTCGTCACCGGGAGGCGCAAGGGCGCGATCGAGGACCACTTCGACGCCGATCCCGAGCTGGGAACGGAGGCGCTGTGCGGGTCCATGGGCGGTATCCAGATCCTCTACACGCGCCAGCCACGGCCCGCCGGGCTGGGCGACGCCCTGCGCTACGCCGACGGCTTCGCCGGCCAGGACGGGATCGTGGTCGCGCACGGTGACGCCGTGATCGATACGCCGCCCGCCCTCGTGTCCGCGATCGTGCCGCGGCTGATCGCGGCCTACGAACAGACGCAGGCGGCGGCCGTGCTCGCAGTCAAGGAGGTGGCCGACGACGCAGTGTCGCGGTCCGGCATCGTCCGCGTCTCGCGCAGCGCCGGCGAGGTTCACGAGGTCGAAGCCGTGGTCGAGAAACCGGATCCCGGATCGGTGAGCAGCCGCACGGCGATCATGGGCCGCTACGTCCTCGGGCCCGCGGCCTTCGCCGCCCTGCGCGAGACGCCTCCCGGCCTGGCGGGCGAGGTTCAGCTCCCGGACGCGCTGGGGCGCATGATCGCCTCAGGGCAGCGCGTGGTCGCGGTCGCGCTGGGCGAGGGCGAGCGGCGCCACGACGTGGGCTCTCTCGAGACGTACTGCGGTGCCTTCATCGAGCACGCTCTCTCACATCCCAGCCTGGGCGCCGGACTCCGGGACCGGACGGCCGCGTTCCTGAGCGCGTGGAGCGGGAAGTAGGCTCCCGCGCCGTGGACGTACCCGCGATCGAACTCGACGGCGCCGTTGTCGTCATCACCGGCGGTGCACGCGGAATCGGACGGGCGTCGGGCGAGTTGTTCGCGCGACGGGGCGCCCAGGTGTGCCTGGCCGACCTCGACGGTGAAGCCGCGGCCTCAGCCGCCGCCGAGATCGGCCGCGGAGCCCACGCATTCCACGTCGACGTGCGCTCGCGCGAGTCCTTCGCCGCGCTCATCAGCAGCGTCGAGGAGACGGTCGGCCCGATCGACGTACTCGTCAACAACGCCGGTGTGATGCCCGTAGGCAGCTTTCTCGAGGAATCCGAGTCGACGACCCAGACCGTGTTCTCGGTCAACCTGCTCGGGGCGGTCAACGGCATGCGCCTGGTCCTGCCGGGCCTGATCGCGCGCGGGCGCGGCCATGTCGTCAACGTCGCCTCGATGCTCGGCAAGACCGAGCTGCCGGGGTTGGCCAGCTACGTGGCATCCAAGCACGCCGTCGTAGGACTGACCGCCGCCGTGCGGCCCGAGTTGCAGGGCACCGGAGTGACGCTGACGGTCATCCTCCCGAGCATCGTCAACACCGAGCTCTCGGGCGGGATTCACATCCCGGCGCTGATCCGGTGGTTGGCTCGGGTCGAGCCGGAGGATGTCGCGGCCGCGATCGTGGCCAGCTGCTCCGCGCGCCCGAAGGAGGTCGCCGTGCCTCGGTGGATCGGCGTCTATCCAGTGCTGCGGCCGCTGATCCCGGGCCGGCTCGAGGGGCTCGTCCGCCGGCTCATCGGCGACGACGCGGCGCTCAGCGCAGTCGATCCCGAGGCTCGCGCCGCTTACAGCGAGCGTCTGACCAAGCAGGCGCTGACCGGCGACTGACGAGGAGGCGCGCGGCCACCAGCGAATTCCTCCGGGATGTCGACCGCCCGCCTCGAAGCGTTCTCGGACGGCGTGATCGCGGTGGCGATCACGCTCCTGGTACTCGACCTTCGCGTGCCGGATGTGCAGCAGGGTCTCGGTCATGCCCTGCTGCGGGAGTGGCCGAGCTACGCCGCATACGTGATCTCGTTCATCACGATCGGGATCATCTGGATCAACCACCACGTGATGCTCGGGCGCCTGCGCGCCGCCGATCGCTCGATCCTCTCGCTCAACCTGCTGCTGCTGATGAGCATCGGCGTGCTGCCCTTCGCCACATCTCTGATGTCGTCCTACCTGAAGCGAAGTCAGGGCGAGCATCTCGCGGCGGCGGTCTACGCCGGAGCGTTCCTGGTCATGGGGGTCCTGTTCCTGACGCTCAACCGCAACATCCTGCACCGCGAGCACCTGCTCGGCGAGGCCGTGACTCCCGAGCGCCAGCGCGAGATCCTCAGGCGGACGATGAGTGGGATCGCTCCCTATGCCCTGGCCGTCGGGATGGCCTTCGTCTCGCCGTATGTGACCCTCGCGATCTGCGCCGCGGTGGCCGTCTACTACGCCCTGCCGGTGGGCAGCGGGGGCTGACGCGCGCTAGTGCGCGTAGCGCCAGACCGCGGCGACTTCGACCGCCAGGACGAGCCCCATCAGGTAGACGACGGTGCCCCAGGCGATGTAGGCGCGGCGGGCGCGGGGATAGAGCCGGCTCTCAGGATTGCGCCCGGCGGAGATCGCCACCGGGACGAGGAAGGCGACCCCGACCAGGAGCAGCAGCCACGGGCTGAGCTCGCTGAGGACGTAGGTGAGGCTCCAGTGAAAGGAGCTGAGGATGTCACCCAGCATGCTGTGCCAGATGACGAACGGAGCGACCGCCAGCACGAGCACCCACCCCATCGCAACTGCTGTCACCAAGGCGCTCTCCGCTACTGCAGCCGTGCGTACTGGCGCGGTGCCGCCGGCGAGCGTCCGTGCCCCGGTTCTGGCGCGGCAGGCACAGCCATCGGCTCGGCCAGGCTTTCCTGCAACAGCGCCCTGAGAATCTGCAACTCCCGCTCGCTGGCCGGACGCGGGCGGCGGGCCCGGGCAAAGGCGTCCCAAGCCCGCGGAAACGCGCCGACCCCCGTGCGCGCGCCCCGCCGATGAGCGGCGAGCATCGGGCACGTACGCCCGGTGCGGTCGGTGTAGGCGCCCACGATCAGCTGATCGCTCTCCGTGGCGTCGAGCATGGCGCGGCGGGTGACCGCGGGCAGCTCGGAGATCGCGCGGCTCAGCGCCTGCGCACGCCTACGGCGACGACGATCAGCAACACCCGTCCACCACACCCACATGAGGGTACCCCAACGCCCGGTTTTTACCTACCTTATGTATATGTGCCGGCTGTTCGGTCTGTGCTCAGGAGGTGAGCCCGTCACCGCGACGTTCTGGCTGCTCGACGCGCCGGACTCCCTGCGGCGCCAGAGCCACCGCGAGCCCGACGGCACCGGCCTGGGCTACTTCGACGCCCACGGAGCGCCGCGAGTGGAAAAGCAGCCGCTGGCCGCGTTCGAAGACAAGGCGTTCGCCCGCGAGGCCCGCACGGTGCATGCCTCGAGCTTCGTCGCCCACATCCGCTACGCATCGACCGGGGGGCTCGTGCCGCGCAACACGCACCCGTTCGAGCAGGAGGGCAGGCTGTTCGCGCACAACGGCGTGATCCAGGGCCTTCCGGAGTTGGAGCGGCACCTCGGCGACGGCATGCAGCTCGTGCACGGGGACACCGACTCCGAGCGCTTCTTCGCGCTGATCAGCACGGAGACGGGGCGTGCGGGCGGCGACCTTGCGGCGGGGATCGCCGCGGCGACCCGCTGGGTTGCGGCAAACCTCCCGGTGCTCGCGCTGAACTTCGTCCTGATCACCGGCCACGAGCTCTGGGCGCTCCGTTATCCGGACACTCACGAGCTCCACGTCCTCGAGCGACCAGCGGGCAAGCCGCTCGAGCAGACCTCCAGCCACGGCACCAAGGTGCAGTCGGCCCGCGGCGCCGAACAGGACACGGTCATCGTGGCCAGCGAGGTGATGGACGATGATCCTGGATGGCGAGCGCTGCACCCGGGCGAGCTTCTCCACGTGGACGCCGCGCTTCGGTGCGATTCGCGGATGCTGCTCGACCACCCGCCGGCTCACCTGCTGAGGCTCGAGGACCTCGAGGCGCGCGCCCGCGCCTCGCAGAGCTAGCGTTCGGTCAGCTTGCCGTAGACCTCGGGGCGGCGCGTGCGCAGGAACGGGAAGAGCTCGAGCCAGTCCCGGCGCTGGTCGAGGTCGAGCTCGGCCACCAGGACCGCCGGCTCGTCGCGCGGGGCCTGGACGAGGATTCGCCCGTAGGGGTCGGAGATGAAGCTCGAGCCGTAGAAGGTCAGCGGAGGCTCGTGGCCGATCCGGTTGACCGCGACCATGAACGTCCCGTTGGCGATGCCGTTGGCGACGATCACCTGCTGCCACAGCGGCTCGGTGTCGAAATCGGGATGGTCGGGCTCGGAGCCGATGGCCGTCGGATAGATCAGCACCTCGGCCCCGCTCAGCGAATACGCGCGGGCGAGCTCGGGGAACCACTGATCCCAGCAGGTCGGACAGCCCAGCCGCACCTCGCCCTCCTCGGTCTCGAGCACGGCGAGCGGGAACGGGTCTCCGTCCGCCGGCCCGGGCTTGAAGTAGCGATCCTCGTAGTAGCCGGCGGTGACCGGGATGTGAAGCTTGCGCGTGCGGGTCACGAGCCGCCCGTCAGGCGCGAGGACGACCGCGGTGTTGTAGCCGAGCTCCCCGTCCGAGCGCTCGTAGAGGGAGGCGTGCACGTAGACGCCGGTCTGCGCGGCCACGCGCCGGGCGAAGGTGACCGTGCGTCCCGTCTCGAGGTCCTCGGGCGTGACGCCCGCGATGTCCGGCCCGTCAGCGGTGACGGCGAAGTAGGGCGAGAGGGTGAGCTCCTGCAGGCAGACGACCCGCGCCCCCTGATCGGCGGCGATGGCGATGCCGCGGGCCAGCGCCGCCTCGTGCTCGCCGGGATCGGGATGCCAGCTCTCCTGCACCAACCCGACGCGCACCGGACGCCGGTTCGGCGGCGAGACGCGCGCGGGCGACGGCGGCGCCGGGGCGGCCAGGAGAAGCTTCGGCTCGTCAGGCATCTCGGACCGGGACCTGCTGGGTTATGCAGTGGGGGCCGCCGCCCCCGTAGGCCAGGACCGCGCCGGGCACGGGAACGGCTTCACGTCCAGGGTAGGCGGTCCCGATCGTCTCCAGCACCGCCTCGTCACTCGCCGCGCCGGTGACGGGGACGATCACGGCCCCGTTGCAGAGGTAGAAGTTCAGATAGCCGGCGGCGACCGTCTCCCCGGCCACCTCCACGTAGGGCAGGTGGGGCAGCTCGACGACGTCGATCCCCGCCGCGCTCAGCCTGGTGTGGTTCTCCTGGCAGCGCTCGTGGTTGACGTTCTCCGGCTGCACGCTCTGGAGCAGGACTCGCCCGGGCTCGATGAAGGACGCGACCAGGTCCACGTGGCCGTCGGTGTCCCTGTCCTCGACCAGCCCGCGAGCGAGCCACACGACCTCCCGAACGCCGAGGTGGTCTCGCAGCGCCTGCTCGATCTCCTCCCGCGAGAGCGCGGGGTTGCGATTGGGATTCAGCAGGCACTGCTCGGTCGTGAGCAGAGTGCCGGCACCATCGGTGAGGATCGAGCCTCCTTCGAGGACGATCGGCGCGCTCCGCACCTCGTCGCCCAGATGCTGAGCGATCGCTTCGCCGACCGCGGCGTCGCGCCCGTAGGGCGTGAACTTCTCCCCCCAGGCGTTGAAGCGGAAGTGGACCGCGATGCGATGCCCGTCTTCGTAGACGTAGATCGGGCCGCAGTCCCGCAGCCACGAATCGTCGAGCGGCAGCACCACGATCTCGACCGTCTCGCTGCACATTCGCCGGGCGTCGGTGGCGTCGGCTCCGGCGTTGGCGATCATCGTCACCGGCTCGAAGGCAGCTATGGCGTTGGCGACGGCCGCGTAGTCGCTGCGCGCCTGGTCGATCGTCTCGCCCCACAGCTCACGCCGGCACGGCCACCCCATGAGCGTGCGCTCGTGAGGCTCCCATTCGGCCGGCGCGCGGACCATCCCGCGAGCCTACGTCACGGAGTGATCAGGATGCTCTTCGCCTGCGCTCAGCGGGCTCAGCGGCGATCGCGTCGCCCGCTGGACCTCCTCCGGGGTGACGTGCTGCGGATGGTGGCAGGCAGCCAGGTGACCGTGGCCGTACTCCGTGAGCTGCGGCTCGACGCTCCGGCAGATCTCGGTCGCGCGCGGACAGCGGGTGTGGAAGCGGCAGCCAGGCGGCGGACGGACCGGATTCGGCGGCTCGCCGCCGACGACGTTGCGCTGGCGACTTCGGTTCTCGCGCGGGTCCGGAATCGGAATCGCGCTCAGCAGCGCGGAGGTGTAGGGATGGATCGGCTTGGTGTAGAGCTCGTCCGCCGGAGATACCTCCATCAGCTTGCCCAGGTACATGACGACGATCCGATCGGAGACGTGGCGTACGACGCTCAGGTCGTGTGCCACGAACAGGTAGGAGAGGTGGAACTCGTCCTGCAGCTCATCCAGCAGGTTGATCACCTGGGCCTGGATCGAGACGTCGAGCGCGGAGACCGGCTCGTCGAGGAGGATCAGCTGGGGATCGACGGCGAGCGCACGGGCGACACCGATGCGTTGTCGCTGGCCACCGGAGAACTCATGGGGAAAGCGATTGACGTGCTCGGGGCTCAGCCCGACGCGCCCTAGAAGGTTGCGGGTCTCCGCCTCGATCCGGTCCTTCGCGACCCCGCGGATCCGCAGCGGGGTGGCCAGGATCTGGCCGACGCGCTTGCGCGGGTTCAGCGACGCCTGCGGATCCTGGAAGACCATCTGGACCTGGCGGCGCATCGGCTGAAGCTCACGCCGCCCCGCGTGCGTGATGTCCTCGCCGCGGAAGCGAATCGCTCCACTCGTGGCATCGATGAGCCGGATGAGGGCGCGAATCAGCGTCGTCTTGCCGCAGCCCGACTCCCCGACGATGCCGAGCGTCTCACCGGGCGCCAGCGCGAACGTGACGTCGTCCACGGCGTGGACATGGCCGACGGTGCGGTCGATCAGCAGCCCGGACTTGACCGGGAAGTGGACCTGGAGATGGTCGACCTCGAGCAGGCCGGAGCCGTTTTCGCGACCGTCGCCGCCGTCGCTCACGAGGCCACCTTCTCATCGGTCCTCAAACCGATCTGGTCGCCCATCTGGCGCAGCTCGCGCTTCTGCTCCGGTGAGAGCCAACAGCGATCCACGTGACCCGGCGCCTCCTGCACCCTCGACGCGAGCTCTGGGACCTCGGAGCAGCGATCGAACTCATGTGGGCAGCGGGGCCGGAAGTGGCACCCCTGCGGCGGGTTGAGCAGGGACGGCGGCAGCCCGGGGATGGTCGGAAGCCGCTGAGTGCGGTCACGGTCGACCCGCGCGATCGAGCCGAGCAGCCCCCACGTGTAGGGATGCTGCGGGTCGTAGAAGATCTCCTCCAAGCTCCCCTGCTCGACCACGCGCCCGGCGTACATCACGACCACCCGATCGGCTACGTCCGCGACCACGCCGAGGTCGTGCGTGACGAGGATGACCCCGGCTCTGGTCTCGGTCCGCAGCTTCTTGAGCTCCTCCAGGATCTGCGCCTGGATCGTCACGTCGAGAGCCGTCGTCGGCTCATCGGCGATCAGCAGCTGCGGCGAGCACGACAGGGCCATGGCGATCATCACCCGCTGCCGCATGCCGCCTGAGAACTCATGCGGATAGGAGCGCAGCCGGTCGCCCGCGCGCGGAATCCCGACACGTTCCATCAGGTCGGCGGCGCGGTCGAGGGCCTGCGCCTTGGACACGCTCGGCTCGTGCGCGCGGATCTGCTCGATGATCTGATCGCCGATGCGGTAGACCGGGTCGAGCGAGCTCATGGGGTCCTGGAAGATCATCGCGATCTGGGCCCCGCGGACCTTCCGGAGCTCCTCCTCTGAGGCGGTGAGGAGATCGCCTCCCTCGAACGAGGCGCGACCCTCGAAGCGCGCGTTCGGACCTCGCGTCAGCCCCATGAGCGTCATCACCGAGACCGACTTGCCCGAGCCAGACTCACCCACGATCGCGAGCACCTCGCCGCGATCGACCGAGAAGGAGACCCCGTCCACCGCGTGGACCACTCCCTCCTCGGTGGCGAACGAGACCCGGAGGTCCTCGACCTCGAGCAGCCGCTCCCCGGTCATCAGCCGCCCAGCCGGATCCGCGGGTCGAGGAGGGCGTAGACGATGTCGACCACGGCGCCGAGCAGCACGACGAAGAACGCCGTCAGCATCGTGATCACCAGCACCGGTGGGACGTCCAGGCGCTGGATCGAGTCAGCCGCGAACTGACCCACGCCGTGGAGGTTGAACACCGACTCGGTGAGTATCGCCCCTCCGCCGATGACCTGGGCGAAGTCGAGCCCCCACAGCGAGATGATCGGGATCAGCGAGTTGCGCAGGATGTGACGGGTCAGCACCTGGCGCTCGGACAGGCCCTTGGCGCGCGCCGTCCGCACGTAGTCCTCGTGCATGGTGTCGAGGATCGTCGAGCGCAGGACCCGTGAGTAGATCCCGATGAACAGCACCGAGAGCACGAGCCAGGGGGCGATCAGGTGAGAGAACCAGCTCCCGGGGTGCGACAACGAGACATACCCGCCGAGGGGAATTATGTTGGCCTTGTATCCGGCGTAGTAGATCGCCAGCGCCCCGAGGAAGAACGGCGGACTGGAGACACCGATGAACGCGAGCACGGTCAGTGCCCGATCGGCGAAGCGCCCGGCGCTGACCGCGGTTATCACCCCGAACAGGACCCCCAGTCCCAGCCAGATGATCCCCGCCCCGATCGCCAGCGAGAGCGTGGCGGGCAGCCCCTGGCGGATCTGGTCGATCACGTTGAGGTTCTGCGAGTAGGAAACGACGCTGCCGTCGAGGATCTTCCCCATCGTCTTGAAATACTGGACGAAGATCGGCTTGTCGAAGCCCCACTCGTGACGGATCTGGGCGAGCTCCGCGGCGTTCGCGGTGCGCCCTCCGATGCGCTGCGCCGGGTCGCCGTTGGGGATCGCCTGGAAGATCAGGAACGTGACGATCGAGATCACGAACAGCACGCCGACGGCGGCGATCGCGCGGCGAATCACGAACCGCAGCATCAGCGGGCGATCCGCACCTTCGCACGGGGATCGAGGGCGTCGCGTACGCCGTCGCCGAACACGTTGATGCTGAGAACGGCGACGACCAGCATGATGCCCGGGACGAGGACCAGGTGGATGGCGGCCGGGATGTTGCGAACGCCGTCGGAGATCATCGTGCCCCAGGACGGGTTCGGCGGCTGGACCCCGGCTCCGAGATACGAAAGCCCGGCTTCGAGCAGGATCGAGTTGGCCAGCATCAGCGGGATGAACACGATGATCGTCGAGGCCACGTTGGGGAGGATCTCGCTGGTCATGACCCGCAGATGGCTCAGGCCCTGGACTCGCGCAGCGTCGATGAACTCGCGCTCTCGCAGGCCGAGCACCTGACCGCGGATCGGTTTCGCCACGTAGGGCACGAAGACGACGCCGATCACGAAGGCGGGCACCATCAGCGAGTTGCCATGCAGCGGGCCGATCCCGCTGATCGCGAGTGAGACGCCGAGGGCCACGCCGAGGATGTAGACCGGGAAGGCCCAGATCACATCGAGGGCACGCGTCAGCAAGCCGTCGACCCAGCCCCGGAAATAGCCGGCCAGGACGCCGATGATGGTGGCCAGGACGATCGTGATCAGCGTCGCCACGGCTCCGACCTCGAGCGAGTTGCGACCGCCGTAGAGGAGCCGGACGGCGATATCGCGGCCGTTAGGGTCGGCGCCGAGCAGGAACTTCGAGTGCCAGGTCGGGCCGATCGGCAGGCCGATCGTGTTGACCACGGTCTCGGACTTCCCACCGACCTTGATCGTCTCGGTGATGTGGTTGTCGTTGGGACCGGTGTGCGCGATGCTGCTGCTGTAGACGGGCGCCAGCAGGCACAGCACCACGATGAGCAGGAAGATCGCGCCGAAGAAGAGCGCCCCGCGGTTGCGTAACAGCCGTCGCCAGGCCAGGCGGTAGGGCCCTATCCCGGCGGCCGCCTCCTGGCCATCGACGTTCGGCCCAGTCGGAAGCTCGAGCGATAGCTCAGTGCCGGTGCCCGTCGTGCCGCCGATGGACATTAGAGGCGGAGTCTATTCCTCGGCGCGAGGCGAAATGACAGATGGCTGGAGAGGCCGCATGTGGCCGCTCCAGCCATCTATCAGAGACCTACTTCACCTTGAACGTGTTGTACCAGTAGCCGTTGATCGGCTGGAAGACCAGCGTGCTCTGATCGATCCGGCTGGAGACGAACTGCGGCGCCAGCAGGTAGCCGAACACCGCCGCGTACGCCTTCTGAGCGACGTACGTGTCAAGCGCCTTGTACTGCGTGGCCACCGACGAGAGGTTGGTGGTCGGAACCTTGAACAGGCTCCCCAGCTGATTGACCTTCGCGTTGATGACCGGATCGTTGACCTGACCCAGATTCAGGTTCCCGGTCGGCGTGATGGCGTCACCGGCCAGCAGCAACCCGTAGAAGTCAATCGGGTTGGGGAAATCCTGGTTGTAGTCGTCAAATCCCGTCTGGGCGTTGAGCTTCAGGTTGCCCGTGGTGGGGAAATACGTGGCGTCGGCGATGATCTTCTCGGTCGCCTTGAAGCCGATCTGGTTGAGGAAGCTCGTGTAGTAGTCCACGAACTGTCTCCGGGGCGAGCGCTCCTCACCCCACACCGTGACCGGCGTCCCCGCCATCCCGGACTGCTTCACCAGCGCCTTGGCCTTGGCGATGTCACCGGTGGAGTTCGGGTCGCCATACGGGCACGACGCGCCGGTGGGATGGCCGAGCATGAGCGGCGGCAGGAAGAAGCATCCCGGGGTGAAGAAGCCCGACCCGAGCCGTACCAGCGCCGGCCGGTTCAGCCCCGTGATCACCGCTTGCCGCGCCTGCAGGCTTGAGAACGGCTTCGTCTTCGTGTTCAGGAAGAAGTAGTAGGTCGAATTCAGTTGCAGCTTCTTGTAGCGGTCCGACGCCTTCGCCGTGATCTGCGTGAGCAGGCTGGGCGGGATCGTGTCCGCCCAGTCGAACACGTCGGCCTGGTTGTTGAGCACCGACAGCGCGTTGGCGGTCGTATTCGAGGAGATCTTGGCCACGATCGTGTTCACGTAGCCGGAGCTGATCCCCGGAATCGGCTTCCAGTAGGGGTTCTTGACCTCCGTGTAGGAAACGTTGGGAACGATCTTGCCGAACTTGTACGGCCCCACGCCGGGCGGGGGGCTGTTCGCCAGGTTCTTCATCGGCGTGCCCTTGGGCACGGGGCTGTAGGCCTGGAAGGCGAGCGCGTTCTCGAACGCGCCGTACGGGCTGACGAGGTGAATCGTCACCTTGCCGGTCGCGTCGTTCGTGGTGATGCCGGACACCGTGCTGGACTTGCCCGACTGGTAGGCCTTGGCCCCCTGGATGAGGGGGACGAGGAAGGCCGAACCGAGCGGCCACGGGATCTTGATCGAGCGCTCGACCGCGGTCAGGAAGTCACTCGCATGCATGAGCTGGCCGTTGGAGTAGCGCAGGCCCTTGCGGAAGAAGAACGTGTACGTCTTGCCGTCCGGCGAGATCTTCGGCAGTGCGGTGGCAAGGCCCGGGATGATCTTCGTCCCGGCGACACCGTTCGCCTCGGCATAGGTGTAGGGCGGGATGTACACGGGCTGAGCCGCCTCACCCGCTTGAGTGGTCTCGAAGCCACCCGGATCGAATGTGTCCGGCGCGGTGCCGAACGTGATGGTCACGGTCCCGCCGCCTTTGGCGCTCGTGCTCGATGACGACTTGCTCGAGCTGCCGCACGCGGCAAGCACGAACGTAGTCGCGACCGCAGCGGCTACCCACGCCGCCAACCTGATCTGTCTCCTCACAGCGTTCTCCTCCCTCCGGAGTATCTGGTCCCGCGAAATCTAATTCACGCGGGACTGCGGCCGTGCGGTTCCTAATCAACCCGCAACACGGATTGCGCCGCCGTCTTGCGCTGCTTCCCGGTGTGTTGCAACAATGCGCGACCTTGCGCGGAGCGTGGCTCAAGCTTCTCCTCGGTCTCACGGCCGTGATCGCGATCCTGGCGAGCCCGGCCGCCGCGATGCCTCCGAAGACGTTCGACCCCGCCGTGGAGGCGCAGAACTTCTCGATCACCCAGCAGCGCCAGACGATCTATGACACGCCGCAGTACCAGGAGCAGCTGAGCGCGGTGAGCCTGGCGAACTTCACAAACGCCCTCGCCATCCAGGCCGGAGACCCCGAGCGCAACTTCTCCGACGACGTGTGCTGGAACCAGGGCAACGGCTGCGCGGGCGACATCAGGCTCGACAACTGGGCCACCAACGGCTACGGCCTCGTGCGCCCCTTCCTGTTCACGGCGCGCGACGGCGCCACGATCTCCGGTCATGTGTGGGCGACCGTGGCCGGTCCGGCCAAGCGGCCGGCGATCGTCATCACCAACGGTTCCGTGCAGGCCGACGAGCAGCTGTATTGGTACGCCGCCCAGACCCTGGCCAAGGACGGCTACGTGGTGCTGACCTTCGATCCCCAGGGACAGGGTCAGAGCGACACCTACGGCGAGGGGGCCGATCGAAACGAGGGGGTTCCGGCCCAGAGCGACGGGCGCCCGTTCTACGACGGCACCGAGGACGCGATCGACTTCCTGCTCTCAACGCCGCAGCATCCGTATGAGCCGGTGACGAGCTGCAGCACGGGCACGAGTCACGCGGCGAAGCAGGACCGCCGGGTGCGGGCGGGCCTCGATGCCGCCTATGACCCCTTCTGGTCGCTGATCGACCGCAGCGAGATCGGGCTCGCAGGCCACTCCTACGGCGCGGCAGGCGTCTCCTACATCGCCCAGTGGGACCCGCGCGTGAAGGCGGTCGTCGCCTGGGACAACCTCGGCGGACCGGCACCCAAATCGACGATCACCGGAGGCCCGAGCGGGACCTCAGCCGCGATCGGCGAAGGCTCCTGCCCCGCGCATCCGGCGGACCGCACCACGGTGCCGATAACCAAGCCTGCCCTGGGGATGTCGGCCGACTACTTCCTGCCGCCGACGCCGAACACCTCGCTCCCCGATCCGAACGCCAAGTCGCTGTGGTCGCACAACTACACCAAGGCAGGCGTCGACACCGGCGAGATCATCATCCGCGGCGGCTCGCATCTCGATTTCAGCTGGATTCCCAACCAGGCCTTCGGTGCATCGCTGCGGGGTCCGGACATCATCGACTGGTACACGTCAGCCTGGTTCGACAAGTACCTCAAGCACGATCCCTCGGCGGATCAGAGACTGCTGAGCACCCGCTGGCGCAATGACCCCGTCGAGGCGGGGATCGACCCCAACCACGACGGCAATGGGTTCTCGTTCTACTACTACTCGCGGCTCGACTTCCACCTCGCGAACGGGAGCATCTTCGACTGCGAGAACCTTCGCGACGGCTGCCCGGGGCTGGTCTCGAACGACGGCTACCCAGGTGACTACTCCTACGTGAAGATCGACACCACGCCCGACAGCGTGACCGGCGGGGGCTCCGCACTTCGCGGGACCAGCAGCCTGACGGCATGCACGGCGAAGCAGTCGATCCGGATCCGGCTGAGGCGGCGGCACGGGCGCGCGATCACGCGGGTTAAGGTCTACGTCGACGGCCACCGTGTGCTGACCCGGAAGGGGCGCTCCCTGCGGTGGGTGAGGGTTCCCGGTCTGCCCGGCACGGGGCGTCACACCATCCGCGTCTACGAGTACACGCGGCGTGGCCGGGCGGGCCGCGTGACCAAGCACGTCTACGGCTGCGCTCACCGCGCGCGCCACCACCGCCGCCAGCGCAACCGCAGGCATCACCACCGCGGCTAGCGATCATTCCGCTGCGTGCGCCGGTAGCGTTCGCGGGCGGAGCGGGGAGTCCAGCGCTAGGGAGAAGGCACCGATGGCCGGAAACGGATTGAAGGCACTGCGGGCGCAGCTCGGCGCGCCACCACCCAAGGGCATCGCCAAGCTCAGATCCGCGGATCTCCAGGACCTCGCCGACGCCGTCGCCGGAGCGCGTCGCCAGCAGGCCGCCGAATTGGCCGCCGCGGGCGAGAAGTCACTGGGGCACATCCCCAAGCTTCTCCGTGGACCCGTGCGGAAGGTGCTGGGCTCGTGAGGCAGACACTCGCGACCCGGGCGGAGATCCTCAAGCTGGCGCGCGTGCTCCGGCGCGACCCGGACCAGCTCGGGTACCTCGACAAGGTGGCGCCGGGCGACCTTCGTGAGCTGCGCGAGCAGGTGACCGAGGTGCTGTGGAGCGCGCAGAGCCAGGCGTTCGCCCGCCTTGCGGCGGCAAGCCGGGTCCTTCCCATTCGCGTGGTGGCGGCGATCGGGGAGCGTGCCTTCGGCCCGGTGCTCGCGGCGCGCATCTCAGGATTGCTCGATCCAGGCCGGGCAGTGGAGATGGCAAACACGATGCCGATCGACTTCCTCGCCGACGTGGCGGTGGAGCTCGATCCCCGCCGCTCCGGGCCCGTCATCACCCGCATCCCCGCTGAGAGAATCGCGGCCATCACCCGCGAGCTCGTGCGCCGCCACGAGTACGTCACGATGGGGCGCTTCGTCGGTCACCTGGACGAACGGGCCGTGACGGCGGCGGTCGAGCAGATGGACGAAACCACGCTGCTACAGGTCGCGTTCGTGCTCGAGTCAAAGGACGGACTGGACCAGCTGGTCAACCTGCTGGCGCCGGAGCGCCTGCAGCGCATCGTCGAGGCCGTCGGCCGCGAGGGCCTGTGGGCGGAGCTGCTCGACCTGTTTGCCAACCTTGGGCCCGCGCGCCGAAGCGAGCTGGCCAGACACGCCGAGACGCTCGATGACGCCGAGCTCGAAGCTCTGCTCCGGGCGGCGGCCGAATACGAGCTCTGGTCCGAGCTCCTGCCGTTGCTGCAAGAGCTCTCCCCGGAGACCCAGCAGCGGATCGCCCGCGCCACCGCCGCGCTCGAGCCAGAGCAGCGGGACGCTGTGGCCGAGCGCGTACGCGCTGCCGGCATGCACGAGCAGCTGGCGCTACTCGACGCCGCACTCGCCGAGCAGCAGGTCTAATCGCCCTCCTTCTCGCGCCTCGTCTCAACATGCGACGATCTGCCCATGGATGAGGAGACCCAGCGGAGACTGGCCCGCAACGAGTCCCTGTTTCGCCAGGTCAACGAGGGGATCCAGCGGGGCCACTGGCCGGGAGATGAAGGCGCTGCGGTCGGTTTCCGCTGCGAGTGCGCCCAGATCGGGTGCAACGCGATCATCACCCTCTCGGCCGACGAGTACGAGCGGGTCCGGGCGCACCCCCGCTGGTTCCTCGTGCTCCCGGGCCACGAGGCTGGAGAGATCGAGAAGGTGGTCGACCGCCGCGGAGGCTACGTCGTGGTCGAGAAGCAGTCCGAGGCCGGCCGGGCGGCGGCCGCGTCTGACCCGCGCGACTGACGCCGGCCGGCGAGCTTGGCCGGGGAGAGGTTGAAGCGCATCCGCACCTCCGTGCCGCCCGAGGAGCGCGTGACGATCGAGAAGTCGTCGCTGACCTGAGCGATCAGCACGAGCCCGAACCCGAGCCCGGGACTGTCGCGGCGACTGTGGAGCCCGCAGCCGTCGTCTGCGATCAGCACCCACAGCTCGTCGGATGCGACCGCCGCGGTGACGTACACCGAGCCGGGGCTCTCCGGATAGGCATGGACGACGGCGTTGGTCAGCGCCTCCGACGCCGCCAGGCGGACCGCCTCCACCCGTTCCGCGGGCGCGCCGGTGGCCCCGGCGAGCTCAGCCAGCGCATTGCGGGCAGCCGGCACGGAGCCTGCGACGGCGGCGTAGGTCTCGTTGATCGCGTCGCTCGTAGCTTGCATCTCGAAAATCAGATACCCAATTACGCGCAGGTGAAAAGTCCGCAACCGCGGAGGCGCCGAATCCCCGAACCGCCCGGGGCGCTCAGAGCGAGGCGAGGGCGGGCAGCAACTCGCGCTCGGCCCACGTTATGAAGCCCTCCTGCTGGTCCTCGCCGATCTGCACCAGCGCCACCTCGTCGAACCCGGCCTCGACGAACGGCTTGATCTTCTTCACGTGCTCGTCCACATCCGGCCCACAGGGCAGCGACTCGGCCACCTGCTCCGGTGTCACGAACTGCGTGGCGGCGTCGAACGAGTCAGGGTTGGGCAGATCGGCATTCACCTTCCATCCCAAGCCGAACCACCGGAACTGCTCGTGGGCCCGCCTGATCGCGCGATCGCGGTCGGTGTCGTAGGAGAGGGCGATCTGTCCCACCTTCGGCTTGCCCTGGCCGCCCGCCTCCTCGAACATCTGGCACAGCTCAGGCTTCGGCTCGACAGCCACCATGATGTCGGCCTTCTCGCCCGCCAGCCGGCACGAATCCTGGCCGGAGACGGCGATGCCCACGGGCACGGGCTCCTCAGGCGGATCCCAGAGCCGCGCTGACTCCAGGCTGAAGTATTGCCCGCGATAGCTGGCCGTCTCCCCCTCCGCATCCAGCACGGCACGAATGAGGTCGACCGCCTCGCTCAGCATGCGATGGCGCACGCCCACCGACGGCCAGCCCTTCCCCACCACGTGCTCGTTCAGGTTCTCGCCCGCCCCGAGTCCGAGCCGGAAGCGATTGCCGGACAGGATCTGTACGGTCGCCGCTTTCTGCGCCACGATCGCCGGGTGGTAGCGGAGGATCGGGCACGTGACGAAGCTCATCAGCCCGATTCGCTCCGTCGCCTGCGCCGCGGCGCCCAGGATCGACCACGCGTAACCGGAGTGGCCCTGCTCTGAGAGCCAGGGCTGGAAGTGGTCGCTGATGACGGAGAACTCGAAGCCTGCCTGCTCGGCGAGCTGCACGTCGCGGACCAGGCGGTCGGGCCGCGACTGTTCGCACATCATTGTGTAGCCGAATCTGGTCATTGCCTGGCCTTACCCATGTGAGCTCGTGGCTACCCGCCTGAGCTCAGCCGGGACGGCGGCACGACAGGGGCGTTGGCTAAGTTCAGGTCTGTGAGCGCTGCCGATCACGGAATCAAGGTCGAAGGACTCGTCCGGGACTTCAAGGGCGGGGTCCGCGCCGTCGACGGGATCGACCTGGAGGTGGCGCCCGGCGAGATCTACGGCTTCCTCGGACCAAACGGCGCGGGCAAGTCGACCACCGTGCTGGTGCTCACCACCCTCCTGCCGCCGACGTCGGGCACAGCGCGGGTCGGTGGACTGGACGTCGTCAAGCATGGAGCCGAGGTACGACGCGCGATCGGAGCCTCCCTGCAGGAGTCGGCCCTCGACCCCTACCTGAGCGGCAGCGAGCACATGCGCCTGCAGAGCGCTCTGCACGGTCTCGGAAAGGCCGAGCGCGAGAGACGCGCCACCGAGCTGCTGGAACGGGTGGGGCTCACCGAAGCCGCCGATCGCAAGGTGGCCGGATATTCGGGCGGCATGAAGCGCCGCCTGGATCTCGCTCTGGCGCTCGTACACCGTCCACGCCTCCTGTTCCTCGACGAGCCGACCACCGGACTCGACGTTCAGAGCCGCTCGGCGCTGTGGGACGAGGTGCGGCGGCTGGCCGCCGACGGGGTGACGGTGTTCCTGACCACCCAGTACCTCGAAGAGGCCGACGTGCTCGCCGACCGGGTCGGGATCATCGACCGCGGGAAGATCGTCGCCGAGGGAACGCCCGCGGCGCTGAAAGCCGAGGTGGGACGCCCGACCGTCGAGGCGGTCCCGGTTGACTCGGCCAGCCGCGACCGGCTGGCGGGCATCCTTCACCGGTTCGGAGAAGAGGTCCCGGCGGACCCGGGCGCCGTGGCAGTGAGGCTGAAGTCTGGGGTCGCCGATCTCGCCGAGATCATCCGGGCGCTCGATTCGGACAGCCTCAGCGTGGCGGACCTGCGCCTCCACGCTCCGCGGCTGGACGACGTCTTCCTGGCCAAGACGGGTCGATCGCTGGAGGGAGCCGGAGCGGGGAGCGAGGACGAGGCGGCGCAGAGTGACGGCGGTGGAGGATCGGGGTGAACAGCCCGCTCGCGATCCAGATCGGCGTTCTGGCACGGCGCTCGATGCTCAAGACGCTGCGCCAGCCATTTCAGCTTTTTCCGATCGTGTTCTTTCCGGTCATGCTGCTGGCCGTCAACGCCAGCGGCCTCAAGGCGGCCACCCGGCTACCGGGCTTCCCCACCCACTCCTACATCTCGTTCGCCATCGCGGTGGCGTTCATCCAGGGCGGGATGTTCTCGCTCGTGAACACCGGGACCAACCTCGCCGAGGACGTCGAGAGCGGCTTCTTCAACCGGTTGTCGCTGACGCCGATGCGCCGGGTCGCGCTGATCGGAGGTCTGCTGCTCGGGGTCGGCGCGCTCGGAGCGCTGCAATCACTCGTCTACGTGCTGATCGGGCTGGTCGCCGGCGCCCACCTGGCGGCTGGCATCGGCGGGGCCCTTGTCGTGATCGCCCTCGGGGCGTTCGCGGCGCTCGGCTTCGGTGCCCTGGGATGCTTTGTCGCGCTACGGACGGGGTCGGGCGAGGCCGTGCAGGGGCTGTTCCCGCTCTTTTTCGTGTTCATCTTCCTGTCGTCCAGCAACCTGCCGCGGCAGCTCTTGAAGACCGGCTGGTTCCACACGGTGGCGACCTGGAATCCGCTCTCGTATCTGATCGAGGGATTCCGGAGCCTGTTCATATTCGGCTGGGATTCGACCGCACTGTGGCGGGGATTTGCCGTCGCCGCGGCGCTGCTGGTCATCGGCCTCTTGCTGGTGGCCAGCGGCCTGAACTCGAGGCTGCAGCGGACGTGAGCCCGCGCGGTGGAATGTGGCGAGTGGCTCTCGCGATTGCCTGGCGAGCGAACCACACCTACCTGCGGCGACCAGATCTGTTCGTTCCCTCGCTGGTATTCCCTCTGATCTTCCTGGCCAGTTTCGCGGGCGGGCTCTCCGCGCTCGGATCGGTCCCCGGATTCAGCTTTCCGGCCGGCTACACGGCGTTTCAGTTCGTTTTCGTGCTGCTTCAATCGGCGACGTTCGCCGGTCTGTTCACCGGCTTCTCCCTCGCCTTCGACTTCGAGTCGGGCTTCGCCAGGCGGTTGATGCTGGCCGCCGAGAACCGCCGCGGGATCGCACTCGGGTACGCCCTCGTGGGCATCTCCCGCGCGGCGGTCAGCCTGACGCTGGTCACGGTCGTGGCCCTGGTCACCGGGATGCGCATCACGGGCAACGGGATCGACATGTTCGGCCTCTACGGGCTGGCGGTGCTGCTCATCCTGGTGGGCTACGGATGGGCCGCCGGGATCGCGTTCCGCTTCCGATCGATCCAGGCCGGCCCGCTGATGCAGACCCCGGTTTTCCTGCTCCTGTTCCTGGCTCCGGTCTACGTGCCCTTGCCCCTGCTGAAAGGCTGGATCCATGCCGTGGCCTCGATCAACCCGGCCACCGCTTTTCTCAACGCGGGGCGGGGACTGATCTCAGGCGTGCACAACCACACGTGGCTTGCCTTCGCGTGCGCGGCCGGCCTGATCGCGTTGTTCCTGATCTGGACGCTGAGCGGTCTGCGCTCGGCCGAGCGGGCCGGCTCCGCCTGAGAACGCCTCGGGCGGCCGGGTGGCGGCCGACACCAGTCCGGCCGGGGTGCGGGCATCCATATCGCCACCCCCGGCGAATTAGGACTAACGTTGTGCCGACGCTCGAACAGGTCCGCCGCCACCATGGAGAGATCGCAGGCCAAAACGCAGGCAGGCAGTTCCCTCGGCCCCGAGGGCGGTCGCGTGTCCGGCCCGGACCGCAAGCGCATGGTCGCGCTCGGAATCGTCGCGCTCGCGGCCATTTGGCTGGTCGCGTTCATCCTCTCCAACTCCGAGACCGTGAGGGTGTCGTTCGTCTTTGCTCACGTATCGCTCTCGCTGATCTGGGTGATGATCATCTGCGCCGTCCTCGGTGCGGGACTGGCGTGGTCGATACCCCGGTTCCGCCGCCGCTGAGACGGCGCCGCGCGGAGTTCAGCGGACATCACGTGCTCGTTCGCGACGCCAGCGGGCGAACGCTGCGGCGCCGGCGGACAGCAGCATTCCGACAAGCGCCGTGACCACCGCCAGCAGTGGAGGAAAGCTGCCCAGCGACACTTTGGCGTGCGTGCCGGCCACGGCGTGTGCGACAAGTAGCGCGATGCCGTAGATCAGACCTGAGAAGAAACCGCGGTCGGCGCCTCCCCAGCCGTCGCGGTGCTCAAAGCCTCCGAGCACGGCGCCTATTGCAGCGAGTAGCGCGACCACCCAGTACGCCGCCGCCGAGACGCCGACCAGCACACCCGCCAGCGCCCCGATTAGCGCCGGCAGCACTCCGCCGAGCAGCACCTGGGCCGGGCGGGAACGGTCACGGAACTGAATCGGTGCGTACATCGTCCAGGCGCTCAGGGGGTGCCGACGGGGCGGGGAGTCCGGGGCAGCATGCTGTCGTCGAATGGTGGCAGCGGCTTGATGTACGCCTCGAGCCGTTCGGCGGCTTGCTGGGTGGTCAGCACCTCGTCGGGATCGAGCTTGATCAGGTCGTGCTCAGCCTGGTCGTACTCCCACACGTTCTCGCCCACCAGGCGACCGCGCTCGTCGTAGGGCCAGACCATCGCCACCCGCCCCCTGAGGAGATACATGGCCTCGGCGTCAGCCTCGAGTCCCGCCGCGGCCAGGTCTGAGCCGAGCACCTGCTGGTAGCCGAGCGTCGAGCTCACCACCAGCCAATCGCCCACCGCCACCGTTTCGCTGTCGATGTAGAAGACGGACTGGTTGGTGTCGGCCCAATAGCGGTAGAGCTGCTCCACCTGCTCGCGACCCTCGAGCTGCATCGGCGGGGTGCCGATCATGTTGAAACGGTAGACGGGGTTCTCGACCATCATCTCGGGCGCGAAGATCTCCTCGAAGCGGCCGGCGTGCTCCAGGTTGCGGTGGCGATCGTAAGCCTGCAGGAGGTAGCGGTGGCGGGGGTTCTCGGTGGTCTCGATCAGATCCTGTACCGCCTTGTTGGTCTCGGCGATATCCAGCCGCTTGACGTCGAGCTGTGCCATCGGTTGCTCCTTTATCGGGTTCGGGCTGCCGGCTCGGCGGCAGCGCTGCTCGGGTCGATCAGGATCTTGGCGTGCTCCTCGGGGCTGGCCAGGGCGTCGAACGCGGCCGCCACTCCCGGCAGGCCCACTACTCCGGTGACCAGCGGAGCGGCGTCGATCTTGCCCTCGGCGAGCATCTGCAGCGTGTCGCGGAACTCGAGCGGCGTGTAGCCAACCACGAAGCGCAACTCGATCTCCTTGTTGATCGCCATCGACGGGCGGATCCGGTCTTCGCCCATGCAGACGCCGACGCCGATCACCCGGGAGAACAAAGGGGCGGCTCCGATCACGCCATCGAGGACGCCCGGCAGCCCCACGCACTCGAAGATCACCGGGCGCCTGGGCTTGATGCCGGCCGCATCGATCGCATGCCACACGTGGTGCCAGGGGACCGGTAGGCGCCGGAGCTTCTCCGTGGTCGAGATCGCGAGCTCCACCGCCTCCGGCAGCGTGTTCAGGTGGCCGCGGTCGCCAGCGGCGTATGGGGACTCATGCGCTGGATCGACGACGACGTGCGCGCCGCAGCGTAAAGCGAGCTCGCGCCGCGCGGCGGAGAAGTCGCTCGCCACGATCGTGCGCACCCCGCGAGCCTTCAGCAGGCAGATCACCGCCAGGCCGATCGGGCCGCAGCCGATGACGATCGCCACATCGCGCTTGCCGATCTCGCTGCGGCGGACCGCATGCCACCCGATCGCCATCGGCTCGGTCAGCGCGCTGAGATCGGGCGGCAAGGCGTTGGGCACGGGCAGCATCATCGACTCCTCGACCAGCACCTGCTCGGCGTATCCGCCCGGCGCCGCCACCGAGAGCCCGGTCGCGTGCGGCTTGCCCCCGCGCCTGATCATCGGAAGCGCCACCACGTGCGAGCCAGCGGGAACGCGCTGGCGGCAACCCGGCCCGTACTCGGCCACCTCCCCGCAGAACTCGTGGCCGAACACGACGCGCTGATCGGAACGCATGAAGTCGTGGTAGCCGATCTCGCTCAGCACATCGGCCAGCTCGTCGCAGTGGTGCCGCGCGTGGAGGTCAGATCCGCAGATTCCGCAGCGCAGCACCCGCAGGACGACCTGTCCGTTTTCCGGCGCAGGCGCCGGCGCTTCAGCCAGCTCGAGCCGCCCGTCGTGGCAGACGACGGCCTTCATGTGCGGGCGGCCTCTTGGATGCGAATTATGCGGCTCACTAACTCTTGCCCTTCGTTCGCCGCCGCTGACACTACCGTAACTAACGGTACCGTAACCTCCTCGGAGTCGATGAGCGCGCGCGCCCGAAGTCCAGGCCGGATGAGCGCTGCGGCCCGCCGTGATCAGCTGCTGGACGTGACCACCCGGCTGGTCGCCCGGGACGGCTTTCACGCGGCGTCGATCGAGGCAGTCGCGCAAGGGGCGGGCGTCACCCGGGCTCTCGTCTACCAGCATTTCGATGATCTGCAGTCCCTGCTGGAGGAGGTCATCCGGCGTGAGGCCTCGCGCGCGCTGGCGCAGGTCTCCGAGACCACACTCAGAGACCTGACGACGGGCGACGCAGTCGAGTTGATGCTCGAGAGCCTGCGCGCGTATCTCTATGCCGTCCAGCACCATCCCGTCACCTGGCGCTTGATCTTGATGCCCCCGGCCGGCGCGCCGCGCATGCTCCACAAGAGCATCGCCCAGGGCAAGGCGCTGGTCTTGGAGCGGCTCACGGAGGCGGTTCGCCCGGCGCTGGCGCGGGAGAGAGGGTTGCCGGATGCGGACCTGACGGCGCGGTTGCTCTCCGCGATCGCCGACGAGTATGCCCGGCTCGTCCTGACCGACCCGGAGCGGTTCCCGCCGGAGAGACTCCTGTACCACGCGCGCTGGTGGCTTTCTCACGCCTGGGTGTAGCGAGGCGGGCCGATGGCTCACAGCCCTGAATGGCGAGACCCGGACTCGAACCGGGGACACCACGATTTTCAGTCGTGTGCTCTACCAGCTGAGCTATCTCGCCGTCGGCGGGCGATGCTAGCGGCTGTGGGGTCGAGCGGCAGGGGCGCCGATCCGCGTCGCTGACGGTGAAAATCCGCCACGCGGAGGCGCTCGCCGGGGTCGGTTGGCGGATAAGGCGTCTTATGCGAGCAAAATCGGCCACGGCTCGGAGATCCGAGTGGCGCGTGGCGGATTTCACTCGCGTCCGCCGCCTCGGAGTTGCCCGGGCGACCGGGCGGGAGCGCTTGCCCCCGCCCGGTCTGGGGGCCGTCAGCCGCGCTTGGCGTGCCGGCGGGCGTGACGACGCGCCTGACGCCGGCTGTGGCGCTTGGTCGCGCTCGTGGCGGTCGTGGTGGTGGTGCTGCCGTCCGTCGTGGTGGTGCTGCCACCGGTGGTCGATGTGGTGCTACCAGCGGTGCTGGTGCTGCCGTACTGGCCGCCGGCAGCGCCGCCGGTGCAGGCCCAGGCCACCCCGCCGCCACCGGCGAGGGAGATGACCGTCGCCGCAACGGCGAGCGTCTTACGGTGAAGCCTCATACGGAAGGCCTCCTTTCGTGGGATGCCCTGTGGACCCGCGCGGAAGGTTCAGCCTCACGGTCTGGCGTGAAGAATCTGAAAGTGCTGGCTAGTCTCTGGCGGGATGCGTCGCGTGTTCCTCCTGCTCCTGGCCGGGCTGGCGCTGGTCGGCTGCGGGTCATCCAGATCCTCGAGCTCCCCCAACCCAGCCCAAACCGAGGCCTCCTACTTCCCCGCGTCCTCGCCGTTCGTGATGAGCGTCGCCACCGACCCCGGCTCCTCGGCGATCAAGAATGCCGAGGGGCTCGCGAGTCGCTTCCCCTTCGCCAGCTTCGGCGAGTCCGCGCTCACGTCGAAGCTCCAGCAGGTCGGGATCAACTACCAGACCGATGTCCGCCCGCTGCTCGGCAACCCGGTGATGGTCGGGATCAGCGGCTCGACGACGAACGCCAACGTGCAGACGCGTGTGCTGTTCGTCTGGATGACCAAGGACTCGGCGGCACTCGGGCGCCTGATCTCAAAGCTTCACCTGCAACGCGCTCAGACGCACGGCGGAGCGACGCTCTACGACCTCGGCCCGGCCACGCTCGCGGTCGACGGCGCAACCGTGCTCGCCGCGGACTCGCCCGAAGAGGTCACGACCGCCATAGACCGCCACGCCAACGGCAGCGGGATCACATCGAGTGCTTTCAGCCACGCCTTCACGGGCCTGCCGCAAGGCTCGTTGATCCAGGCCTTCGGCAACCTCACCAGCGTCCTCTCCCAGCCCAGCGCGGCCAAGGCCAAGCGCGTTCCGTGGGTCGCCGCCCTGCGTGGCTACGCGGTGACCGGCAACGCCAGTTCCTCGGGTCTGAACTTCCAGTACCGGCTCGACACCTCCGGCGCGACCCTCAACTCCTCGCAGGTGCCGCTGGCTCCGGGAGCGCCGACACCCGCCCTGGCCGGTAACCAGCCGATCAATGCGGGCGTGGCGAACCCAGCCCACATCGCCGCGTTTGCGGAGGCCGCCGAGCAGGCCACCGATCCAGCCGCCTACGGCCGCTTCCTGAGGCGGCAGGCGGGGCTCCGGGCCAAGACCGGGGTCGATCTGAACAGCCTCCTCAAGCTGCTGACCGGCGAGCTGATCGTCCAGAGCGACACCCACACGACGGTGGGCCGCGCTGCCGTGAGCGATCCGGCTGCGGCGAAGAGGACGCTCTCAAAGCTGATGAGCAACCCGCGGGCGATCGCGGCCAGGGCACAGAGCGTCAGGCACCTGCCGGGCGGGTTCTACGCGATCAAGGAGCCACATCAGCTGATCACCATCGGGATGGCGGGCAACCAGCTCGTCGTCGGCAAGGCGACGCCGGCACAGCTGCGTGCCTTTGCCGCGGCGCCGACGGCGCCCACGTCCGGGACCCAGGGCAGCGTGGTGTTCAGGGTCGCCCTCACGCAGCTGCTACACGTGGCGCTGCGCCACGCTCCATCCCAGATCACCCAAGCCATCCTGAGCTCCCTGGGCGATATCACCGGGTCGGTCTCGGCCGGCACGACCGAATTGACCGGCACGGCTACGCTCGCCGTGCGGTGAGCCGGGCCAGCAGCTCGAGCGCGCCGCGCTTGGACAGCGGCTCGTTGAGGTTGCCGCACTTGGGCGACTGAACGCACGAGGGGCAGCCCGAGCGACACGGGCACTCGCCGATCAGCCGCTGGGCGTCGCGCACGAGGCGCTCGAACTGGTCATAGCCACGGCGCGTCAGGCCGACGCCGCCGGGATGCCCGTCGTAGATGAAGATGGTCGGGCCGCCGGTCTGCGGGTGGGCGTTGGTCGAGAGGCCGCCGATGTCCCACCGGTCGCACATCGCGATCAGCGGCAGCACTGCGATCTGCCCGTGCTCGAGCGCGTGCAGCGAGCCCAGCAGCAGGTCGACCGGGAATGACTCCCGCCCGATCAGATCGTCCAGCTCGTACCAGAGGGCCCGGGTGGCGAACTCGGTCGTGGGCAGATCGAGCGACTGGAAATCGATGACCTCGTGGTCCTGCAGGCCCTTGCGCTGATAGCCGAGCACCGTCTCCGAATAGACGACCGAGCCGAAGGAGAGCTGCACGCCGAGCACGTCACGGCGGTCATGCAGGCGATCGACGTAGACCATGCTCTCGCGCTTTGACTGCGTGAAGTAGTCGCCGCTGAAGGGCTCGAGGAGCGCCCGGCGCGAGGCGAGGTCGAGCTCGCGGACCAGGTAGGAGCGGCCGAGATGGAGGTAGATCGCGCCCTCGTGCACGGTTCCGTAGGCGCGCGCTGCCTCGATCATGCCCAGCACCTCCCCCGAGCTCGCGTCGATGAGGACGAAGCTGTCGGCCGAGGCCGAGCGAAGCGCCACGCGCGCGGCCGGATAATCGTCAGCGCGGCGCGGCACGAACCCCGTCGCCCGTTCGCGCAGCAGCCCGTCATCGGCCAGTGCCTCGGCCTGCTCGCGCCAACCCGGGCCGAGGATGCTGGCGTCGGTGTCGCTGAGCGGCGCCTCGTGCGCGGCGCAGAGGAGGTGCTCGCCGTAGATCTCGGGGCTGTGCGGGTCGAGGATCGCGGCCTCGACCGCGCGCTCGAGGAACTCATCGGGATGGCGGCAGAAGAACTGGTCGAGCGCGTCCTCGCCCGCGATGTAGACGGCCAGTCCGCGTCCGCGCCGGCCCGCGCGTCCCCACATCTGCCGAAGGCTCGCCACCGTTCCCGGAAAGGTCACGCAGATCGCCGCATCGAGCTCGCCGATGTCGATCCCCAGCTCGAGCGCGTCGGTGGCGACCACTCCCAGCAGCTCGCCCTGAGTCAGGCGTCGCTGGATGTCCTGGCGCTGGGCCGGCGTGTAACCGGCGCGGTAGGGAGCGATCCGCTCGCCGAGCTCGGGGTCGAGCCGGTCGATCGCGTGGCGGAGGATCAGCTCGACGCCCTTGCGCGACTTCATGAAGCAGATCGTGCGGGCCCCGGCGCTGATCAGCTCCGAGAACACCTCGGCCGCCTCGTACAGCGCCGAGCCCCGGATGCCTAGCTGCTCGTCCAGAAGAGGCGGGTTCCACATGGCGGTCTGGCGCGCCGCCTTGGGTGCTGCGTCGTCAGCGACCATCTCGAAACCCTGGAGCCCCGTCAGCTTCTCGGCCAGCTCGAGCGGGTTGGCGATCGTCGCGCTGGCCAGCAGGAAGCGCGGCTCCGTGCCGTGGATGGCCGCCGCGCGCCGAAGACGCCTGAGAACGTTGGCGACGTGCGAGCCGAACACCCCCCGGTAGACGTGAGCCTCGTCGACGACGACGAAAGCCAAGTTGGCCAGCACGTCCCCCCAAGCCGGATGGTGAGGCAGGATGCCCACGTGGAGCATGTCCGGGTTGGTGAGGATGAGGTTGCTCCGCTTGCGTATCGCGGCGCGCTCGTGACGGGGCGTGTCGCCGTCGTAGATGGCGGGGCGGATCGTCTTCTGCAACCCGAAGGCGTGCAGGGCCCGGGCCTGGTCCTGGGCCAGCGCCTTGGTGGGGTAGAGGTAAAGGGCACGCGCGGTGCGATCGGTGCTCAGGACCTCGAGCGTCGGCAGCTGAAAGCACAGCGACTTGCCCGACGCCGTGCCGGTCGTGACGATCGTCGGAGCCGCAAAGGCTTTCTCCGTCGCCTCCGCCTGATGCGCGTACAGATGGCTGATGCCGACCCGCTCGAGCGCCCCGCGCACGAGCGGGCTCAGGTCCTGCGGTACCGAAACCAGGCGCGCGGAGCGCGCCCCATAAGACACCTCGTGGACGAGCCGCTGATCGGTCTGGCCAAGCTGCAGCAGGCCCGACCACGGCTCGGTCTCTCGAACCGCGGACACCTTGGCCAGTATGGTCGCCCGCGCCATGCGATGCCTGTATGTCGATCTCGACGGGACCCTGCTGGGCCCCGGCGCTTCGCTGCTGCACGGGGCCGACGGGCGGTTCTCCAAGGCCGGAGTCCGCGCGCTCGAAGCCTGCTGGCGGGCCGGTGCCGAGGTCGTCCTGTACTCGGGGCGACGGCAGTCGAGCGTCTTCGAGGGAGCCCGGCTGATCGGCTCCTCGGCCTACATCTTCGAGCTCGGTTGCGGCTTGTTCATCGACGACGAGCTCGAGTGGCTGACTGACGGGGTCCTGCCTTCGCCGGAGCACGGGACGATCTACGACCAGATCGAGGCGTCTGGCGGCCCCGCCCTGCTGCTCGAGCGCTTCGCCGGCCGCCTCGAGTACCACACCCCGTGGTCCCAGGACCGCAACGTCTCGCACCTGTTCCGGGGCAACGTCGACCTGCCCGCGGTGGAGGCCCTGCTGGGCGAGGCGGGGTTGGACTGGCTCCGCCTGGTCGACAACGGTGTCGTGCGGGCCGCGTCCGAGCAGATGCCGGGGCTGCCGGTCGTGCATGCCTACCACCTCGTGCCGGCGGGGGCATCCAAGGCGCGGGCGGTCGCACGGCACATGCAGCGGCGCGGCTACTCGCGCGCAGAGTGCATCGCGGTCGGCGACTCGCGCGAGGACATGGACGCAGCCGACGTGGTCGACACCTTCTGGCTCGTCGCCAACGCTCTGGACCGCGACCCGACGCTGGGCGCGGAGATGGATGGGCGGCCGGGGCTGCGCCTGGCCTCGGAGGGATACGGGGCGGGCGTCTACGAGGCGGTCGTCACGACGCTCGCCGGGGCGCGATGAAAGGCGGGGATCCTTCCCCGCCCACCACCATCGGCAGCTCTACTTCGGCTCGCCGTCGACCAGCTCGACCTCGTGGGCGTCGCTGACCGCCCAACCGAGCCGTTCCACCAGCTGCGCCGCGAAGTGATCGCTCTCGAAGTCGGCGACGTTCACGCGCTCACGCAGCATCTCCGGGGCCTCTTCCCGCTCGGCCCGGTCCGCCGTCACGATGATCTGGGGCATCGTGTCTCTCCTTCCGATCGTGTTCGGCGTCGAGAGTTGCATTTCCAGATTCATCGTCCGTAAACATCTTGTGAGCGTTTCTGCCGTCTTTGGAGAAGAAGCTGCGCATTCGCTCGCGTAAACGGCGCCAGAAGCCCCGTTTGACCGGCGGACGCCAGCGCGGCGGCGGCGGCACGGTCGTGCGCACGATCGCGATCCAGTCCTCCAGCGGAAGCTGGCCGTCGATGAGTCGCGCGAGCGCGCCCGTGACCGGCGCGTCAATGCCGGCGGTGTTCAAAGCACGGGCCAGGAGGGGCACGGTCTCGAGTGACTCGATCGCCTGCCCGACCCGCGCCGGGATCTCGCGCGCGGAAACTCCATGCGAGAGCAGCTCGCCGGCGCGCCGGTTGCGGCTCTCAGGCGCGAGCGCCGTGGCAACGAGGTCGCCGGTGCCGGAGAGCCCGATCATCGACTCGGGCTTGGCGCCCTGCGACTCTGCCCACCGCCATACCTCGGCAAAGATGTGGCCCGCGGCGGCGCCGGCGGCGTTCAGTCCCTGACTCTCGGTGGCGCCCGACGCGAGGGCGGCGGCGTTCTTGGCCACGCCGGCGAGCTCGACGCCGACGGGGTCGTCGGACTCCTCGCACACCACGCCGGCGCGGATGAAGACTCCGGCGAGCGCGGTCGCGAGGGACTCTTCCGATGAGGCGGCGACCAGGCCGGCGCCCTCGCTCACCATTTCTCGGGCGTGAGCAGGTCCGCCCACGCAGGCAGTCCGGCTGGCACCGAAGCGGCTGCGCAGGATCGTCGTGGGAGCCGTGCCGTCGGGCGGCAGGAGCCCCTTGGTCAACGAGACGACGGCCGCCTTCTGCGGCAGGCCATTGCCCTCGAGGGCATTGATGACGCTGCTCAGGCCGTTCGAGGGCACGCCCAGGAAGACGTAGTCCGCGCGCGCGACGCCGGCCTCGAGCGGCTCGATCCGCAGCTCGCGCGGCAGCTCGACCCCGGCCAGATACACGCGGTTCTCCCGGTCGTTCGCCAGCCGCTCGGCCTGTTCCTGCGTGCGCGTCTGGAGCGTGGTCCTAAGGCCCCCTCTTGCGAGCAGCACGGCGACCGCCGTCCCGAACGACCCCGCCCCGATGACCACGGCCCGCTTCGTCCCGGGTGCAGGGAGATGTATCGAGCGGCGAGGAACCGGGGGCACGGGGCCGCGAGCCTAGCGGGAGGGTGGGGGTGGGTCGGTGGGGGGGTTGTTTGGGGGTTCGCTCCGGGGGGCGGGGGCGGACCGCACCCGCCCCCGCAGCGGGCGGACTCGCCCCCCGCGGGGCGGACCGCACCCGCCCCCGCCGCGGGGCACCCGACCCCCGCCGCGGGGCAACCGCCGTAACGCCGCGGGGCAACGGCCCCCGCCGCGGGGCAACCGCCGTAACGTGACATCAAACGCTTGACGGTCGCATCATGTGACGTTCCGGCCGCACCACCGCCGTAACGTGACGCGATCCGGCGGTCGCGGCTTTCGTGTCACGTTACGGCGGTTGCGACGCCTGATCTAGGCGGCGCCGGCGGCGGCCCGACGAGCGAATGCGAGTGCAGCTTCGTCTTCCCGCGCCACCGCCGCTGCCAGCTCACGCGCTGACTCAGCGACCTCACCGAACGCGTCGGCGACACGCTGCGAACTCGACCCGGTGATGGCCCGATTCAAGGTTGCGACCGCCGCGTCAAACTGATCCCAGAGCGGCTCGGGGCCGCGGCGACCGGTGCCCGCCCTCAACTCGTAGGGCGGCTCAGCTTTGTCGGCGCCAGGGACCGGTCGCCACTGCAAACCGGCGTCATGCGCCTGCACCCACGCGACTTGCTCGTTCGCAGCTGCCTCCGCGAGCATCCGAAGGCGACCGGCGAACCCGAGATCCGGCGGAGCGAGTTTGTGGGCGCGCATCGCGTCCGCCCATGCGGTACTCGCCTGGCGGACTTGCTCCATGACCTGCTCGCGCTGCCGGTCGAGATCCTCGCTGAAGCTCATGTGTCGTCTGGGGCATCCGCAGTCGGCGTAGCGTCTGGAACGCCGACAGGAGTACCGCCCCAGAAGTCCTCGGCGCTCGGCGCACCGCCACCATCTCCGGCGGCAGCTCGAGCCGTGTAGCTCTCCTCCAGCACGCGCTCCAAGTCCACGCGCCGGATCCGGACCCGTCGTCCTACGCGAAAGGCAGGTAGCGAGCCCTGGTCGATCCAGTTGCGAACGGTCTGCTGGTTGAGCTTGAGCAGCTCCGCAACATCGGCGACGGTGAGGAAGGAGTCAGGTGCGAGATCAGCCGGTTCCATGCTTTCTTTTTGCTAATTGAGGCAAAGTGGAACCAATTCAGGCGTATACTACCGCGCCTGAAGGACGTCATCGCCGTTCTTGACGAAAAAGGTCTGCAAACGGGCGTGGAGACGGAAGGGCCGCACATCGAAGAGGGCGTGAACGGGGCGCAGTCGGACGACAACGTCGTGCGCCTTCCGCGCGATTGGCTCGGTCCGCGCGAAGAGCTTGTCCCGTTTGGCCCGGCCGCGGACGCAACTCGGCCGCCAGACCCTCTGCGGGCACCGAGCCCGCAGGTGTCCTCGGCCGAGGAGTCTCCGCCCTCTGCGGCGGCCTTCTGGGGTGAAGAGTCAGCCGTGCTGCAGGAGCCGGCGGTCGCCTCTGTCGAGGAACCAGTCCAGCAGCATCGAGTACGCCCCACCATCGCCTGGTCGGGTCTCGCGGCAGCGGCTGCATTGCTCGCGGTCGTGTGCCTCGCGGGTGTCGTCGTGGCGGGGCTTCTGGGCAATGCCGGCGAGCATGGCTCGCGCGCGCCCCGCGGAATCGATGTCGTCGACACGCTGGCCTCCAAGCTGGCGCTCGGCGTGAAAACGGTCCGTCGTATCGCGGGCAGTCGGATGGCTGTTCACCGCGCAGCGAGTCGCCTCGATGTCCGGACTCACAGAGAGCAGCCGAATCATGTCGTTGCCGTACGCGCGAGCGCAATTTCTTCGACGTCGTATTCGCGGCCGACGCCCGCAGCGACGCCCTCGTCAACCGCGGTTGCAGCCCAGCCCATCGTCTCGGTCCAGCCCTCGACGGCGACCGCCAACAGCGACAGCCAGTCGGCGTCGACGTCCGGCCAACCCGCTTTCGGAGCGCACGGCGTCCTCGGACCGGGGCACTCTCCGAACGGCTGACAGAGGAGAAAAAGATGACTCGGTTGCTGCACCACGTCCGCCACAACGCAGTCGCGTACCTAGCGCTGTTCGTCGCCCTCGGCGGCTCCAGCTACGCCGCTCTCAGCCTGCCCAAGAACAGCGTCGGCGCTCGCCAGATCCGGAAACACTCGATCACGCCGTCCAAGTTCAATCCGAAGTTCACGGCGGGGACGGTGCGGGGGTGGGCGGAGGTTCAGGACGGCAAGATCTTCGATGGTGGTGGGCGGCCGCAGCTAGTGACCAACGGTGAGCCAAGCGGTCGGGTTGGACTTACGTGGAGGACAGCGGTATCGAGCAACTGCGCTGCATTTGCGACCGTTGCTACTCAAGGCCTCGGCGCCGGCGCCCCAAGCACGGCCGGGTACGCGACAGCCAGCATCGTCCAAGTTACGACGGCGCTGGGGGGTGAACGTGACGACGTACAACGCTCTAGGACAAATGACGCCGCTCCCATTTCAAGTCGCTGTCATCTGCTGAGGCTCGCTCGGTGACGCGTCGGATTGAGGCTTCCTGACGTGGGAGCGCGGTCGGCCATCATCCTCTTCGCCACTGTTTTCGCGGTGTTGGCGTGACTGCCACCCCGCCAGCCAGAGCAGGGTCGCTGTATGTTGGCTCGTGCACGAACGGCGACGCTGGTGGTGCATTTGCCGCGAGTGGCTCTGGCGACTTCATCGAGCAGGACAAGTGTCCTGCAGGCAAATTTCAGATCGCCAACGAGGGAACCCACGCTGTTGCCGGGAGTCGAACGCAATGGCAAACAATCGCTCCTCCAGCAATCACGATCACTCACGTCACCACGCTTTACGACGAGGTGCTGATCGATCGGGCGATCGCTTTCAGGTCAGGGCTACGAGGCGAGCTACTTTTGGACGCGGAAGCCAAGCCATCCAAGCCCGCCAACACTGCTGCGGAGGCATGGACTATGCGTACGGGATCAACCAGGACATCCCGCCGAGTCGATCACTTCGGGTGGCAAGTCGACATGCGGCAGAGGCGGCAATTCTTCGGAGTGCAGCGCGCCCGGCAAGGCCAGCTCCTCGACGTCGGCGGAATCGTCCTCACGGGCGTAGAGAACAGCGGCCCCAGCTTCCACGCCCTCGCCAACAACCTCTACTACCAGGCAGGCCGATACATCCGTGGGGCAGGATGGCCGCTGAATCTGGATGCGACTGACGACTCGGGAGTGTGCGGGGAGTCAGCCAGTATCGACGGCCGGCTCGTCGACTATGTCCAGCCTCTCACCCCCAACACCAGTGGATGGCTGCAGTGCGGAAACTCGCCGACACGGGAGATGGGCGGGACGTTCGATGCGGGAACCCTGGCGAATGGCCCGCACACGCTCGTGTTCTCGGCGAGGAACGCGGCGGGCGTGACGAGCACCAGTAACTCGTCCACCTTCCTGGTCGACAACACACCCCCGACCGTCGCCCTGAGCGGACCCGACGGACGCTGCGAGCAGCGCCGGCACGCAGTACGTGAAGACTGCTGCCGCCGCAGGACCAAGTGGCGTTGCCGGGATCAGCTGCTCGACGGACGGCGGTCCCTACCGCTTCCAGCCGGGGGCTAGGGGCCAGGTGCCGGTGCAGGGCGTCGGCGATCACCATGTCGTGTGCTTCTCGCAAGACAACGCGGTGGATGCGCACGGCAATCGCGGCGCGTCGGCGAAGCAGTCCTGGACGCTCAAAATCGGACAGCCGACCGTAGTCGGCATCGGGTTCGCGGGCCGCGTGGCTTCTCTGCACTGTCATCGCACGCGGGTGCGCGTGCGAGGGCGCGTGCATTGGGTCACGGTCCGCCGGCACCACAAGCGCGTGCGCGTGCGCAGGCGTGCCCGCGTCAAGGTGATCAGGGTGGTTCGCTGCCAGGGGATCCCGCGCGGTCGCGCGCACATCATCCGCCAGGTTCCCTACGGGCACGGCGCGGAAGTGAGCGGGTGGCTCGGCACGGCAGGTGGCACCGCGCTGGCCGGTCAGACCATCCGCGTGCTGGCAGCGCCGGATAACGGGCTGGGCAGATTTCGCGTGGCCGCGATGGCGAAGACCACGGCGAACGGCAGCTGGAGCGCACGCTTGGCCCCAGGCCCCTCGCGGATCGTGGAGGCGCGTTACTCCGGTGGACCGACCACCGAGTCGGCGACGTCAGCGGCGGCGCGCTTAATCGTCCCGGCAAAGGTTCAACTGCTCGGGGTGTCGCCTCGGCGGGTGCAGTGGGGTGGAACGGTCCGGATCACCGGACGTCTCGTCGGTGGCTACCTGCCCGCCGGCGGGGCGCTGGTTCGTCTGCGGATCGGGTCAGGTTCGGCCTACACCACCTACGGCATCCAGGAGCACGTGACCGGCAACGGGCGGTTTTCGACCACGTACACGTTCGGCGCAGGCCAGGCGAGCGTACGGCGCGCGTTCTGGTTCCAAATCGCTTCTCTGCCGATGGGTGACTATCCCTTTGCGCCCGCGGCCAGTCGTCGCGTGGGTGTCGTCGTAGGCGGCAGAGCGTGATCTTCGTGGGAGTAAGCTGTCCCTGGTGATTGGCGACATCCTCCAGCCCACACACCTGCTCTTCGTGCTGGTGGTCGCACTTCTCGTGCTCGGACCCAAGCGGCTTCCGGAAGTCGGCCGGTCGCTGGGTCGCGGATTGCGCGACTTCCGGGCGGCGCTGAGCGGCGAGGAGGACGATCACCACGACGAGCTCGCGGGCGGCCCAGCGTCCGAGCCCGGTCACGTGGCCGAGCCCTCGCAACCATCCGTTTCCGCCTCCGAACCGACGCAGACGGCCGAGCCTGCGCACGTAGCCGCCGCCGAGCCGCCGCACGCGACCGAACCCTTGCACGTAGGCGCCCCCGACGCTCCCGCCGACCCAACGCAGGCCGACGAGCCTGCCCGGCCGCCGGCGCCGGAGCCCGCCGAGCACGTCAACTAGCGCCCGCGGCGCGTCCCGCAACTCGCTGTCGAGGCGAACGTCCGTTCGCCCCAGTAGGCTCGGCCACGACCCGGCTCATGAGCTCGCTCGCGGATCAAGCGGCCCTTGTAACCCTGCTGCAGACGGGCAAGCGGCCATGGAATGAATACGCGAACCTGCTCGAGGAAGCGGGCAGCGCCGCGGCGGTTCTGGACCGCGAGCGTTCCTCGCAGGCGAGCCTGTTCGAGACCGCGGAACTGGCGGCCTCAGCGGATCAGATCACGCGCTGGCACGCCGACGGCATACGCCTCGTCAGCGTGCTTGATCCCGACTACCCGCAGAACCTGCGCGCCGTCCACGACCGGCCGCCGGTGATCTTCGTGGCGGGGCGGCTGGAGCCCCGCGACGCCAACGCGATCGCGGTTGTGGGTGCGCGCCAGGCCAGCCCACGCGGCATCGCGACCGCCAAGCAGGTGTCGACGCACCTCGCCGGATGTGGCTTCACGGTGTTCTCGGGACTGGCCGCCGGCATCGACACTGCCGTGCACAACGCCGCGCTGGACAGCGGCGGGCGGACGATCGCGGTGGTCGGGACGGGACTGAAACGCGCGTACCCGCCGCAGAACGCTCCGCTGCAGCGGCGCCTCGCTGGCGAATGCGCTGTGGTCTCACAGTTCTGGCCCGACGCGCCGCCGAGCAAGCGCAGCTTTCCCATGCGCAACGCGGTGATGTCAGGTGCGACCCTGGCCACTGTCGTCATCGAGGCATCGGAGACGAGCGGGGCACGCACGCAAGCGCGCCTCGCGCTGGCGCAGGGGCGGCCGGTGTTCCTGCACGAGTCGCTGTTGGAGCGTGAGTGGGCACGGGACTGCGCGGCTCGGCCGGGGGCCCACGTCGTCAAACGCCCGGCGGAGATCACCGAAACAGTCGAGCGCCTTCGCAGCGCGGACACGCTCGTGGGGTGAGCCGGCATGCCGACGGTGTCGGAGCTGACCGCGCTGTACGGCAACTTCATGCTCTGTCCTCGCAGGGGGCCCGGCGTATGCGAGATCTGCTTCAACCTGACCGACGGGTACAAGCGCTGTTACACGTGCGCGCGCGGAGAGCTGTGGCTCGACGCGGTGTGCCCCATCTCCTACAGCGTTGCGAATGAGCAGCTACATCACGCGCTTGGCGGCTACAAGCGGTTGAGGGGCGAAGCCGCCCGGCAGATGACAGTCGGGTTGGCGGCGGTGCTGTGGCGCTACCTGGAGCGACACGAGCCGTGTGTCGCCCGCGCCGCCGACGCGCGCAGGCTGGCGCTCGTTACGACGGTCCCGCCGGGTCACAGCGACCCGGAGCTCCACCCGCTGCGCAGAATCGTCGCGGAGCTCGTGAAGCCCACCCGCGACCGTTACGTGCAACTGCTCGGCCGCGCGAAACCGGCATCCAGCTCGCGCACCTTCGACCGCGACCGCTACCGGACGCTGCAGTCGCTGGACGGCCAGTCCGTGCTCCTGATCGACGACACGTGGACGACCGGTGCAAGTGCCCAGAGCGCCGCCGCCGCTCTAAAGCAGGCGGGCGCTGGCGTGGTGGCGGGTGTGGTCATCGGTCGCCACATGAACCGGGACTGGCACGAGAACGACCACCGCCTGCGGGAGATCCACCAGCCTTTCGACTGGGATCGGTGCGCGCTCTGCGCCGACTGACACCCCGGATCGGTGCGCGCTCTGCGCCGATTGAGCCCACCGTTTCTCCGCGCAGCGCACGACGGTGCGCGCTGGATCGGTAGCCTGCGCGCCGCATGGCCGAGCAGAGGGGTCCCGCGCCATCGCGCGTCGCATCGAAGCATCGCCGTCCGTACGCACCGCGGATGGCGCCCGACGAGCGCCGTGAGCAGCTGCTCGACGCGGCACTCGGGGTCATCCTGGAGCAGGGCTACAGCGGTGTGTCGGTGGAGTCGGTCGCGCGCGCGGCCGGGGTCACGCGGCCGGTGATCTACGACCACTTCCTGAACCTCGCGGGGCTTTTGCAGGTTCTGATCCGGCGCGAGGAGACGTACGCGGCCGAGCAGCTCGAGCGAGTCGTGCCGGAGGATCCCACCGGGGACCCGATTGAGATCCTCGCCAGTGGCGTCGGTCGCTTCCTTGACGCTGTCACCTCCCGGCCGGCGACGTGGCGGATCATCCTCCTGCCACCAGATGGCACGCCTGCGGTGGTGCGACAGCAGATCGACCGATACCGCGCGCAGACGCTCGACCGGATCGAGCGCCTGGTCCGCTGGGCGATGACGCAACCCGGATTACCCGATGACCTCGACGCGGAGCTCGCGGCGCGCGCCATCCGCGACCTCGGCGAGGAGGCCGGCCGGATGGTCCTGACCGAGCCGGAGCACTATCCGGCCTCGCGGTATGAGCGATTCGTGCAATCGGTCATGGGCCTGCTTTCCGCGCGCACGGATTAGAGGGACCTGCCCGAAGGCGTGCGCTGAGCGATGCGCCTGGCTCCGGCACCCAGCCCTTAAATGACGACGGGGACCCCATTTTCAGGGTCCCCGTCGCTGATCCCAAACGCACCCACGGCCGGGTTGGGTGCGTCCTCCGGAGATCGATTCGATCGCTCAAACCCGGGTCGCGCCCGAGAGTTGCGCTTCGCAAGAAAGAGGTCTAGCCGCGAGACGTGGCGGCTCAGTCTGCGTCCGGCGGTGGCGGAGGCGGCGGACCGTGGCGCACCATCGCGTGCTCGTGCTCCACAGCCAGGACGCGCTCGGGATCGACGCGCGGCCCGTCGGGCGGAGGCTGAAGCCACGGCCACTGCGCCGGCTCGGCGAGCGCACGGACGAAGTCCTCGATCCCCGACGGCGTCGAGAGGAACAGCATCATCGCGGTGTCGGACTCGACTCGGAACGTGTGTGGCGTGCCGCCCGGCGCGAACGCTGTTGCGCCGGCGATGCAGCGGCGACCGTGGCTCGCCACCCAGCTGGGCGAGCCCTCACCTTCCACGGATGCCTCGTCCGGATCGACGATCCACACCGTCGCCTCTCCGTCGATCACGTAGAACGTCTCGTCCTGCGGATGGGAGTGCAGCGGTGGCGCGGCTCCGCGGGGCAGGACGCCCTCCCACAGCGCGAAGCGGCCGCCCGTCTGGCGGCCATCGATTTTCATTCGAACCAGAGTGCCAAGGAACCACAGCCTCTCGCCCTCCGCTCCGGTCACGCTTGGCCCCCCGGCGCAGCCGGAGGCAACTGTGCCTCCACCGGGCGCGTCCGGCGACTGGGGATGCGGTCGACGAACCGGCCAAGGCGTTCGGTCGTGCCCTGCAGCGGCGCAACGGTGGCGGCCAGAGCGGCCACCGAGTACTGCAGATCGGCCAGCGTCTCGTTGAGAGTGGAGAGCTTTACGAGCGAGTCCTCGAGCGCGGCGATCTGGCGAACCGACTCGGACAGATCGCCGATCCGCGCCAGCGTCGGACCCAGGTCGCCCAACCGCGCGAGCGAGCGGTCGAGGGTTGCGAGCCGCTCGAGGGTGTTGGAGACGTCCGCCAGGCGGTCGAGGGCGCCGCCGCCCGCGGCCAGGCTCTCGAGCGGCCGTCGGATCGAAGACACCTGCGAGAGCGCACCCTGGGGATCGGCCAATCGCTCCAGCGCCCGCACCAGTCTTGGAAACGCCCCCACCGCTTCGATCAGGCTGATCGGCAGCGTCACGACCGCTCGAGTGCGATCAACCACCCCTGGCATGCGCCACGGACGATATCTCACCCTGGAGCCGCGAACCCGATGCCGTGCGGGACTTCAGGACCCGGCGCAGGCCGCGGACGCGAAGCTCGGCGGCCTTGCCATACTTGAAGTCCCCTCAGGGGGCGTAGCTCAGTTGGTTAGAGCGCCGGCCTGTCACGCCGGAGGTCGCGGGTTCGAGTCCCGTCGCTCCCGCTGTTTGAAGTGCCCGCAAAGGCGGCACATTCTGCATCGCCGCGCGTGGGGTGGTCAGTCTGCCGGTCTGCGCCAGCGCACTCACAGCACACGCGACGGCCGCCAGGCACGTACTCAAGCCCCGATCGCCGCCGACTCACGGCCTGCGATAGACGTCCGCTCACGTGCCGACCAGATGTCTCGTTCAGCGTCTATCTGACCTAAACCGGCGTAGTCGTCGATCAGGTGCGCGTAGGTGCTGAGCAGGACCGCATAGGAGTGACCGAGCCAGTCTGCAACCTGGCGCGGCTGTTTGCCCTCGGCGAGCCACAGGCTGGCGGCTGAGTGACGCAGGTCGTAGGGTCGAGGAGCATCAACCCCGGCGCGGACACATGCTTCGTGCCAGGTGCGCGAGCGCCAGTTGTCCCAATCCGCCTTTGTGAAGGCTCGACCATCCGGTCGTGGGAAGACCAGTGAGTCTTCCGGGGGCCGCCCAGCAAGGAGGCGGTATTCGCGGAGGTCTTGCGCGAGCGGTGCCATAAGCCGGACGGAGCGGCGTTGGTTGTTCTTGGTTGCTTTGAACGAGCCATCCGGGTTCGTGGCTCGCTGCACCGTGATTGTCTGATCACGAATGTCGCTCCAGCGCACTGCGTGCGTCTCGCCCGGTCGCAGGCCGCCATAGGCCAGCGCGCTAACCCTCGTTGCATCCCTGATGCGGACGAGCGGGCTGCGCTGGTCGGGCATGTCGTATGCAGCGCGCCGTCGTCCCATCCGCTGACCTTCGCCCACAGCAATCGGCATCGGCGCAGCGAGCATTGCTCGAATACGCTCGATTGTTGTGGGCGAGAGCGGCGTGGCCGCGTCACGATGCGCCTGCCTCGGTGCTCGGACGTGTGCGAGCGGGTTCGCCGCAATCGGCGCTTCTTCACTCTCGGCGGCGTGACGCAAAACCGAGGAGAGCATGACTCGGGCCTTGCCGATCGTCTCCGGCGAGGCTCCAGCCTCAAGCCGTCTGGCCTGCCACTCGCGGAGCTGTGAAACGGTCAGGTGGGTGAGCGGCAGCCGTCCAAGCCACGGTTGCACGTGCAGCTTGTAGCTCGATGCATATCGGTCCCGCGTTGCCTGTGTGAGGGTCGAGCAATGCTCACGTGCCCACCGCTGCTCGATCCACTGGTCGAGAGTCAGCTCGGTCCGTCTCGTCAATTGTTCTACGGCAAGCGATCCGAGCTGCTTCCGGCGCTGCACCTCTCTGTCGAATACGTCGGCGTCCTTCTTCAGCGTGAACAGACGCTGGCGTTGACGCGGGGGTTCGCCTTCCCGCCAGCGCGCATACCACCCATTGCCGCTTCGGGCTTTCTCGACGCTCATCGCGACCCCCTTCCGTAGCGGCGGCTGACCGTCGCCTTGTCGATTCCAAGTGCTGCCGCCACAGCGCGTACACCTACGTTGTGGGCTAGGGCTTGTCGCGCGAGCTGGTCGCGGCGGCGGTCTGCGTTCTCCGCCGCTCGCTGCGCGCGTTCGAGCTTTGCGAGCCAGGCCCTGCCTTCCCTCGTGTCGCTTCCTGACGGTCTAACCACATAGTCTCATTTCGTTGTCGCCCATTTCGTTGCGCACGGCGTACAGAACTACGATAGCATGTCGTCCGCGGCGCGCAACGCTACCGGCCACGAATGGCCGCCACAGACGCCGGGACAGACGTCGCTTGTCGCGGCCTCGCATCTGACGCCAGAAGGGTCGGGCCCCTCGCCGGTTGGCGACTCTGCGGAAGCTCCTCCAAGCGAAAGCGCCACTCGCGTCCGACCTTCGTGGCCGGGATCCGGCCCTGACGCGCCATCCTGACGAGCGTGTCCGGGTGAAGCCCGAGTTGACCGGCCTTTTCGGTCGCGTTGAGCAGCCGATCCGCACTCCCGTCGTCTTCAACCGTTGCAAGGTACGGCCGAAGCGTCTCGGCCAGCTCCCGCTTGGCTGCGTCGTCTTCCCGAATCTCAGCGATCAGTGCAGCCAAGAGTGGCCTCATTCACGCCGCCTTCAGCAGGCCGCGGTGCCGCGCTAGCAGGCGCTCAATGCGGTCCTGCTCAGCGCGAGGAGGGACTCCCACTCGATGCTCTCTCCCGCGCGCTGTGTGCGCTTCTGTGCGCTTTGATCGGGCGCAGTCGCCTCCGGGGCCGCGTAGCCATTGCGGGACTTCTCAGCGGCTCGCTTGCGGCTGGCGGCAGCTCGACAGGGACCGCCGCAGTAGATCGCCTGAGGCCGGTAGCCGTCGAGGGACGTGCCGCAGTTGGCGCAGGTTCTCACGACCGGCCCTCGGGAAGCCGCCAAAGGTTCGACCGACCGCGTTTGCCTACGAGTTCAATGCTGCCTGCGCTCGCGAGCGCCTCCAGCGCCCACCGCGCCTCGTCATTCGTGACCCCGCAATACGCGATCGTGAAATCGCGGGCGAATGTGAACGGCTCGCGTTGCCAGCGCTCGTCGCGGAGGCCCAGGAACAATCCGATCCCGCGTGCCACACGTGCCGTTGCTTCCGAATACTTCGCCGGAAGGATGACGCTTACCTGGCTGGGCTTGCGCAGGGCGGCCTCGTAATCGAGACGCTCAAGCCAGCGGGACGCAAGCACGCCGCTGAGGGATGAAAACCTCGGAAAGCCCGCGATGCCTGCGCGCAGTTGCGCGAGCGACAGTTGATCGTGCTCGGCACAGCGATAGAGCCAGTAGCCGTTCGGGGTTTCCGTTAGCTGCGCTGCGTGCCTGTGTTCCGGCAGGACGCACCTGAAGTCGACGTCGATGCCTGTTGCGGTCCCGAGTGCACGAGCACGCGCAGCGTTCCGCGTCCGCTCGACCGTCGTCTCCTCTGAGGCAGGTCCGTGGGGCGCGAGCGGCGCACCCTTAGAGATGTTCTGAGAGATGACACCCATAGAGATGTTCTGAGAGATGACACCCATAGAGATGTCCTCAGAGATGACTTCATCTCTATGGGTGCTGCCGCTTACGCCGCCCTCTTTGCTGGACGTGCGCTTTTGTGTCGAGCGCAGACCGTGAGCGGCGGTTTCTTGTGCCGGTGATTGACGGCCAAGCTCACGCCAGATGGACTCCTCAGAGCAGCCCTGAGAGCACATAGGCTGTGCCCCGTCGTCGTCCAACGGGACTTCTAGCCGGTGTCGCTCATAGTGGGCAGGTCCGCACGCGGGACACGGCCATGCTGCGCACCGCCTTAACGTGCGACCGTCCGGCTCGTAAGTCGGGTACGGGCGATGCTCCCCGTAGCGGGCCTCCAGCGCGATGTGCAGCGGGTGAGTTCCCTCCAGTTTCATCGGAGGGACCCCCTGATCGCGCTCGCGCGGCAACGCGCGGCGCAGTCGGCTTCTAAATCATCAGGTACATCGGGCGACGCTCCTGGCTCGGGGTCGCCCTCGGAACTGTCTGAGGGACCAGCTCTCTTGCTCGTCGCTCCACGACGAGCACGGCAGCCGCGCGGGCGGCTCCGGCCACAACGATGTCCCGAGGAACGAGACGCTCCGCGCGCAGGGCCGGTCGCGGCGACGATGACCGCACCGGTGATGACCAGGGCCTCTCGTCGCCGATGAAGATGCGCCGCCAAACCGTGTTTGGCTTCCTCGAAGCCTCGCTTTCGCCTGACCGCATCAAACCTCAGCCGAAGCGGATAACTGCACGCCAGCGCGCTGCGCTCCTCAGGCGCAAGCGCCATCTCCTCCGCCTCCATCTTCGCCGCCCTCTCATGTAAGACACCGAGGGTGACGCGGGGAAGCCTACGGCTCCTGTCTAAGCGCGCGAGCACGACGCGCTGCGCTGAGTTCCGAGTCCAACCATCTGCCAGGAATCTTCGATCCATCGCCGGACAGATCCCGAAAGCACAAGCGGCCACCCGTGGGCAGCCGCTTGGCAGATGGTGAGCCTCGGAAGCTCGAAATGCAGTCTCGCAGTGCGCACGGACGATCGGGCGACGCCGCCTAAGCGGCCTGTTGCGCGCGTCGTCTAGCGGGTCCTACGCCACCGTCAGGGGAGCACCGGGCAGGACCGACTCGCCGATCATAGGCTTGTCCGGGGGGCTTCTAGCCGATGATCTGGCAGTCCACGGTGCCGGGCATCGGGTGAATCAGGACGCGCGTAGACCCACCTACGGTGAACGCGAGCAAGTCTTGGGCGCAGCCGATCAGGGTGCCGTCGTCCTGCGCGAAGTCGTCCTCGATCGTGCATGAAAACCCGTGGCGGGTGAGCCGGGTGCATCGGCCTACCCCCGAGCCTGTGAATGTGCCGACGCCATCGCTTGGTTTGAATGAGCGTCCGACCGAGCGGGCGTAGCGTGCGGCGGCACGATGCGCTGCTCCTGAGGACAACGTGAAAGCGTAGGCGGGCGCTGCGAGCGCCAGCGTGGACAAGATGGTGATGAGAGCTGCGGTTTTGCGCATGGGCTTGAGTCCTCCTTAGATCGCCCCATCCGTTGGTCGTCGCCCCGTAGTCGCAGCCCTGAATTTCCGAGCCGGAGATACGTCTGGCAGCAATACGCCTCATCGGTTTGATGGTGCGTTGCCTTTAGCCAACCGGGCAGATCACGCGCGAGCGTCCAGCGGGGCCCTCAACGCGCGCGCGTATTCGTATGGCCGAGGATGTCGCGCTGGACAAGATGCGCGAGCAGGGCTGACTCGCGTCGGGTTCGTGTGGCTCGAAGTTGACCCGCGCGACTTCGCACAAGAAAATGGCAGTCATTAGTTTCCCTTGGGGCGGGACTCTCGGATTGCCCTCTGCTGTTCACGGTTTGCTCGCGGAGGGCTTGCACTGTCCGCAAGGCCAACAGGTCCGCTAGGCGTCCAAAAAAGGTTGAGGGTCCGGCCTCAAGCAGAACGCCGCGCGTTCGTTTAGCTGCCATCTCTGGCGTCCTATGTGCGGTTCTGTGCGGTTTCGAGCCGCTCCCTCATCGTCGTCCTAAGGGGTAGCGTCCCAGCATGAGCAGGGATGAGGAGCGCATCGAGGAGGAGATCGCAGGCGTTGAGCGGCCGACGCGTCCGCGCAACATGTCTGCCGCATATCTGCAAGAGGCGCTCGATGCGCTGCACGCGACGGGTGATGCGCCTTCGCTGTATCGGACTCGCGTTCCGGCAGCCGTAGATGAGCGCTCTGCGATGCGCCGCGCGTTCCTGACCATGCAGGCGACGCGGCAGACGGAGATGGTCGTGTCGGTTGGTCGTGCTGTTCGCGGCGTTCGCGGCAGAGTCCTACGTCAATGAGTTTCTTGCGGCGGTGATGGCCGACAGACGCGCTCGCCTTCGGACCATCGACCGCTGGCCAACCGTAAAGAAGTACCTGGAAGGCACCCACGAGGCATACGGCGCGCCACTGTTCTTCGACGACCGCGAAGGGATGCCTGAGATCCGTCAGTTGTTCGACCTGCGCAACAAACTGGCGCACCCAGAGCCGGGGTTCGGCATGTCGAGCATCTTCGAGGCTGACGACGAGGCAGAGGACGAGTTCGCGCCTCCGAGGTTGGCCGAGTTCGTGGTGATGGTTGGCGGGGCCGGAGAGCTACTTGTGCGACGGGCATACGGCTTCGATGCGCTCGATGTCGTCGCTTCGGCCGTGTGGCTAGGACGCGACGTGATTAGGTCTTACGCGCAAAGAGCGTCAGCTTCTCCCGTGCCCGAGCGCCGTTCCGAGCCGCCCTTGCTCCACCAGGCGATCAGTCATGTCAGCGGTATGCCACGGCTGTCTGCCGATGCCGACCTAGCGATCAGTCGGCTCCGTGCGGCGCGGAAAGAGCGCAGCGAGAAAGGCTGAAGCACCAGCGTCAAAGCGTCCGTACAAGCACACAGTTGGGTGACGAGGACGAGACTGGCGGTCCTCGATCAAGCGCAAGCGCCGGTGGTGGGACGATTGGGGTTCGCAGGAAATAACGTACGGACAGTTGATTGACCAAGATGGAGACGACAAGCCGCTCATCTGGCTAGGGCCTTTCTCCTTAGGCTGGGCACTGGCTTGCTTTGCCGCGCCTTTCCGGTGGCACCTCCAGACCGTCGCCGCCATCTGTGAGGGCATCGGGGTTACGCTGACCGCGCTCGGTCTAGCGGCATTAGGAGAACGGCTGCACCGGGGAATCGAGACAACCTCCGCTGCCGTCGCGAGGACAGGTCGTCAAGCTGGCGCTTTGTTTAGGGGGAGTCGAGAGCAGCTTGCAATTCTCTCGGCGAGGGTGAGACACAAGCCTCGGCCTGCCGTCATCCATGGCGCTTCCGCCCATGCAGTGAGCAGCGCTAGCGCCACCGTCTCCGCCGAGGTCCAGCGCCACAGGGTGGACCCCAACGCGATCTCCGACCGTGAGTGGCTTGCGGACTTGGACCATCGCCTCGAATCCGTATTCGACTTGCTAGATCAAGCCGAAAAGCGTCGCGGCGCGGAGCGAGAGCAGTTCGCGCGCCGACTCAGCATCCAGCGCGCCGAGCTCCGGGCAGAAATCGTACGAGAGACTCGCCACGGTTGGCAGCTCGTCGCTTGGGGCCTTCTCTACACGTTTGTCGGAATAGTCTTCGGCGCGTTCGCCTAAGGGGGGTCATGGCAGAGATGCGGGAAGACGAGACTGAGCCCGGAGGCTTTGGACGGCGCTCGCGTGCGTCTACATGCGAGCGCGGGCTGCGATTCGGCTAAGACGGGAGTCCGTCCAGAACGGTCAGCATGTCCTGCGCATCTTGGGTGCAGGCCCCGCCCTGGGCAAGGTCTTGCGGAGAGGCAACCATCGCGGCCAGTTGCCGCATTGACTGCGGAGTGCCCCCGCTGGCGCCGACTAGATCCTTGTACCGGGTGTCTGGGTCTTGCTGGACTGCGTTCTCAAGCGCGCCCTCGCCCTTCACTGCTGCCGGAATCGCTGCTCCCTCGGCGCCGTAGTCACCCTTAGCGTCATCGAGGCACAACTTCAGAACGTCGATGGTGCCTTGCTCGGCAGCGCGAACCTGCGTGGCGGTAAGGCTGCCCGGTCCGCCACCCACCGCGACAAGTGACGTGTGCGTGTGGCTCGCCGAAGCACCACCGCCTCCGCCAGTCACGGCGATGCGTGACGTTGTATGCGGGTGGCTCGGTGAACCACCCCGGTCTCGGCCGGTCGCGGCACCCGCCCCTTCTTGACGGGCCAGCGCCTCACCTTGGCGGTCCTGAGCAGCCGATTGTCGAGCGACCGAGCGATCAAGTGCTGCCTGGGCGGCTGCATCTCGTGCGCTGGTCTGTGAAGCCTGAGTCTCGACAGCAGAAACGTGACGATCAAACGCTGCGGCAGACGCTGCGATGGCCCGTGATGGGTTACCAGACCGCTGCGATACGACAAGCACCAAGAGTCCGACCACAACCGCGCCGCCGACAACGAGGCTGACCCAATAGTCCCTTGCAGCCGCGATGAAAGCACGCGCTGCTCGTATCAGTTTTCGCGCCCCCACTTACTCGCCCCTTTGCCGCCTCAAGCTCTCTCTTGTGTCGGAGACGTATCGGCGACCCCGGCACGGGACTTTATGAGTTGGTCAGTTCGCCGACCGCGCGCCTACGCGGCCTGACCTACCTGGCGCACAAACTGCTGCTCCCGCCGGGTCATCTGGCGCTCGACGTCGCCACCGACGAGAGCCATGTACGGCAGCACGTCTCCGATTGAGGAGTAGCCCAAAAGGAGACGTAAGTGCTCAGGCAGCAGGCCACTCTTCGCCCAGCTCACTCCGCACGTCGCCCGGAGCCGTGCGAGAGTCCAGCCGGGACCGACATAAGTGCGGAGCAGCCTATTGAACGTCTCGCGCGTCATCGGCTCGCGCGCGGTCGGCTCTGCGTGAAGATTCAGCCACGCGCGAGAGTGTTCAGCGGTCCGTAGCGCGCTTCGTATGCGACACCACGGGGCGATGAGGGCACGCGCTGAATCCGTGTATGGAACCGTTCGGTACTTGCCGCCAAACGGTCCTCGCTCGTCGCACCAAACCACGACATAAGCGTTGTCGTCGTGCATCGAGTCCTCATCGAGCCGGAATATCTCCTGACGGCGCAGGCCGCAGTAGAGCGCCAGCGCGATCACGGCGTCGAGCTGGCGGCGAATCATGTGCGCCCGTATGCGCGAGTACGGCGAGCGCCCGTCAAGCCAGCGCCGCAGCCAATGCTGCGCCTCGTCCTCGGGCAGCTTCGGCCACCGCTCGTCAAGGGTCGACCACAACTCTGAGAGTTCGTTGCGGCGATACGGGTGTGGGTGCACCTGGCGGGGATACTCGCGCGGCGGCTTGACCGCAACGTCACAGCGATCGGACATGCGGAGCAGGCAACCATCACTACCGGTCGGACTGGCCGGGGTGCGAGCCAGCGCCTCGCGAGTAATTAGGATGAGCGACAGGGCTGCATGGAGCGTTATGGGGCTTGTTGACCTTCTGAATCAGCTCGATTCTCGTCCCGATGTCCGGGGGCGACAGTTCGAGCGCATCTGTGCGTGGTATTTGCGCAGCGCGCCGGAGTACAGCGAGCGAATCAGCCGCGTGTGGCTGTGGTCAGAGTGGCCCGGAGCTTGGGCGGGTGACGCAGGAATCGATCTGGTAGCCGAGGAGTGCCACGGTGGACTCTGGGCGATCCAAGCCAAGGCCTATCACCCGGCTTACGCGATCAAGAAAGCAGACGTGGACTCGTTCCTGAGCGAGTCAAGTCGGCCGCAGTTTTCGTACCGGCTGCTGATCGCTACCACCGATCACCTAGGACCCACGGCGCGTCGGACGCTCGACTCCCAGCGTGAGCCGGTTGGCTACCTGCTCCGTTCGCAACTGGAGCTTTCGCAGGTGTCGTGGCCTCCCTCGCCGGATGACTTGCGACCTAGGCCCCCGGCACGCAAGAAACAGTTTCCCCACGTTCGCGAAGCGGTAGAGGCGACGGTCAGGGGTTTTGCCGACCATGAGCGAGGCCAGTTGATCATGGCGTGCGGAACGGGCAAGACGCTGGCGGCGATGTGGATCGCCGAGGGGCTCGGCAGCTCCAGGTCGCTCGTCTTAGTGCCCTCGTTGTCGTTGCTCGCGCAGACCCTCCGAGAGTGGGCCGCAAACGCCAGCCAACCGTTCGAGTACCTGGCGGTGTGCTCTGACGAGACCGTTGTCGGCGTAGACCAGTTTGTTCCCGTCACAGCGGAGTTAGGGTTCCCCGTGACGACCAACCCGAGCGTAATCGCCGCTTTCCTGCGCCGTCGCGGGCGACGTGTGGTCTTTGCGACGTACCAGTCATCGCCGCAGATCGCCGCCGCGCACAGGCAGCGGAGCCCTCACTTCGATCTCGCGATTGCAGACGAAGCGCACCGCTGTGCTGGGCGCACGTCCAGCGAGTTCGCCACGGTCCTGGACGCAGGGGAGATCAGGTGTGAGCGCAGGCTGTTCATGACCGCTACACCGCGCTTCTATACCCTCCGGTTGCGCAGCGAGGCAGGTCTCCTCGACGTTGACGTTGCGTCGATGGACGATCAGCGAGTCTTTGGCCCGGTGCTGCATCGGCTGACGTTCGGCGAGGCAATCGAGCGCGATCTGCTGTCCGACTACCAAGTCGTCGTGGTCGGGGTCGATAACGAGACGTATCGAGCGTGGGCTGAGCACGGAGAGTACGTGACGCGCGATGGAAGCACGGTCACGGACGCCAGGACCTTAGCCGGGCAGATCGGCCTCGCCAAGAGTATGCGTAAGTACAGGCTGCGCCGGATCGTGTGCTTTCTCGGTCGGGTGAAAGCGGCACGTGAGTTCAGCGCCGAAATGCCCAACGTGATCCGGTGGACGCCACCGCGCGTCCGGCCTTCCGGAGAACTTTGGAGCGAGCACGTGTCGGGTGCCATGACCAGCGGCCACCGCGACAGATTGCTGCTGCGGTTCCGCGATCTTGCGTCCGACGAGCGCGGGCTGCTAAGCAATGCCCGCTGCCTCGGCGAGGGCGTTGATGTCCCCAGCATCGACTGCGTGGCGTTCATCGACCCACGCAGGTCGACAATCGACATCGTGCAGGCACTCGGCAGGGCGATCCGCAAGTCCCCCGACAAGCGGCTCGGGACCATCGTGTTGCCCGTATTCCTCGCATCGGACGAGGACCCTGACCACGTTCTAAACGACTCGGCCTTCGAGCACGTCTGGGACGTACTCAAGGCGCTGCGGGCGCACGACGAAACGCTCGGCGAGGAGCTTGACGAGCTTCGCCGCCGCATCGGTGCCCGTCGCGCTGCACCCCGGCGACCAGGGAAGATCAAGCTGGACGTGCCCGCAGGACAGGTAGGCACTCAGTTCGTCCACGCGTTCAACGCGCGGCTCGTCGAGCGAACCACAGCGTCATGGGAGTTCTGGTTCGGACTGCTTACGCGATACGCCGACGAGCACGGCAAAGCTGCCACGACGGTCAGCACTGTCGTCGACGGCTACAGACTCGGGGCCTGGGCTATAAATCAGCGGTCGCGATATGCGCGCGGCGATTTGCCCAAACAGCGAGCCGAGCGCCTACAGGCCCTACCCGGCTGGGAGTGGAACCCGCTTGATGCGGAGTGGGAGCGCATGTACGCGCTGCTTGAGAGGTACGTCGACCGAGAGGGCGATGCGTGGGTGACCAGGGAGCATCTCGAAGACGGAGAACAGCTTGGCGCCTGGGTCCGCAGGCAACGCGACATCTATCTGGGCAAGCGCCTTGGGCACTTGAGAGACGAGCAGATCACCCGGTTGCAAAGCCTCCCTCGCTGGGCGTGGGAGCGCGGACCAACTAAGTGGGAGCAACGCTTCCAAGCGCTTGTTGCGTTCGCCGACCGAGAGGGGCATACAAAGGTCCCCTACGGACATGTTGAGTCCGGTTTGAGACTCGAAAAGTGGGTCGTGCGCCAGCGAGTTGACTACGCCGCTGGCAGACTCCAGCGCCTACCCGGAGATCGAGTAGCTCGCCTGGAGGCACTTCCAGGTTGGCATTGGGCAGACCCAGTCGCGGACAGGTGGGAGCGCGCTTACGCAGCCCTCGTGAAGTTTCAAGAGCGTGAGGGACATCTGCGGATTCCGAATGGACACGTCGAGGACGGCATAACGCTTTGGCGCTGGGCGGGCTATCAAAAGGCCAGGTATGCCGCCGGGAAGATGCAACGGTACCCAGACCGAATCACCCGCTTGGAAGCGGTTCCTGGCTGGCGGTGGCGAGAGAAGCGCGCCGAGCACCCATCCGTGCCTGTCTGAAACGGGGGTGCCATGTGTTGCCGACGGCGACCTCCTCGTTATTTGCTAGCGACCGCTCGGACATTACGGTCCCGGAGCAAGTCTGCTGTGCGTGCGGGTCTGGTGTAGCCGCGCGGCAAAGGCGCGACTCGTCCACGCGAAACGGGGAGGGGGGCCTGGCGCACTATCAGCACACATCGCATGTGCTCCGACCGTCTTCTACCGCGTTCGGGCACGCTCCCTCGACCCCGCTTCTTCCGGGGTCGCTGACGTAGCCGGACGCTTCACGATCCCTGATCCGGCCTGTCACGCCGGAGGTCGCGGGTTCGAGTCCCGTCGCTCCCGCTATAGAAGTGCCTGAGTTTCAAGCCTAGGCCGGGCTCTCCGCGGCCAGGGCTCCTCCGAGCTCCGTGTGGGCGCGGCTGTCGCGGCTGCGGATCAGCACGAGGGTGGCCAGCAGGCCCAGGAGCGCGAATCCGGCGCCCGCGAGGAAGGCGTCGCGGAAGCCGCTTGTCAGCACCTCCGGCGCGTGAGAGGTACCCGAGACCGAGGTGGAGATCGCGGCCAGGATCGCGAGGCCGAGCGCGCCCCCGATCTGCTGCGAGGTGTTGATCAGCCCGCTCGCGAGTCCCGCCTCATTGTCGGGCACGCCCGCAACGGCGGCGATCGTCACCGGCACGAACGCCAGGCCCAGACCTATGGCGGCGAGCAGCGACGGGCCGAGGATGTCTGTGAGGAAGGAGCCGTGAGCCGAGATCTGGGAGAACCACAGCAGGCCCAGCCCTATGAACACCATGCCGGCCGTCAGCACGGGCTTGAACCCGATGCGGGTCACCAGCTGGGAGGCAAGCCCTGCCGACAGGATGATCGAGATCGCCAGCGGCAGATACGAGAGCCCGGCGTGAATCGCGCTGTACCCGAGCACCTGCTGCATGTAGAGCGAGATGAAGAAGAACATCGAGAACAGCGCTGCCCCGATCAGCAGCCCCGTGACGTTGGCACCGGTGAGCGTCCGCACGCGGAAGATCCGGAACGGGACGAGTGGGCTGCGCGAGCGTAGTTCGATCGCGACGAAGGCGACGATCAGCAGGAGCGATCCGGCCAGAAGCCCGATCGTGCGCGTCGAGCCCCAGCCGGCGGTGCTGGCGTCGAGCAACGCGTAAGCCAGCAGGGAGAGCCCGGCCGTGATGCTGAGGGCGCCGGCGAGATCGAAGTGACGCTCCCGCGTGGCAGGTCGCACGTCGGCCAGCAGCATCGGCGCCAGCGCCGTGGCGATGAGGCCGATCGGCACGTTGACCCACAGCACCCACTGCCAGCCCAGCCCCTGCGTCAACACGCCGCCCAGCAGCACGCCCGCGGCGCCGCCGCCTCCGGCAACCGCGCCCCATACCCCAAGTGCCTTGTTGCGCTCAGCGCCGTCGCGGAAGGTGGTCGTCACGATCGCCAGTGCGGACGGGGAGAGGATCGCCGCCCCGAGGCCCTGGACGGAACGTGCCGCGATCAGCTGACCGGCGTTGCCGGCAAGGCCGCCCGCCAGGGAAGCGAGAGCGAACAGGACGAGGCCGCCCATGAACACGCGCCGTCCGCCGAGCCGGTCAGCGAGCCTTCCTCCGAGCAGGAGGAATCCGCCGAAGGTGAGAACGTAGGCGTTCACGACCCAGGGCAGGCTGTTCTCGGTAAAGCGCAGCGCGCGTCCGATCGTCGGGAGGGCGACGTTCACGATCGAGGCGTCGAGGACCACCATGAACTGGGCCATGCAGAGCAGGATCAGCGCGATCCACCGACGGTCCTGAGCTGTGCGTGCAGTCGTCATTCGCGTACCTTCCTTCCGCGTGCTTCTGGGTCTATACTGGAATCTGAGTTCCGCTTCCGGATAGTAACGGAATCTTGATTCCGTTTGCAAGCCGAGATTCGACGACACGACCAGCAGCTGACTGACGTGGCCTCCCCCACCCTCCTCTCCGACCGCACCGCACCCGTGCGCACGCTTCGCGCCGACGCCCGCCGTAATCGCCAGCGTGTGATCGGGGCGGCACGCAGCTGTATGGCGCGTGACGGCCTGGACGCCCAGATGGAGGACATCGCTCGGGCCGCAGGCGTAGGGGTGGGCACGGTCTATCGACATTTCGCGACCAAGGAGCAGCTGGTGGAAGCGCTCGCCATCGATCGCTTCGAGCGGCTCGAGCAGCTGGCGCATGAGGCACTGGCGGACGATGAGCCGTGGCGCTCGTTCGAGCGCTTCATCCGGGCCAGTGCGCAGATCCAGACCGAGGATCGCGCGCTGTCAGAGGTCCTGACCATGCGGCCCGAGATCATGGGCTACGCCGCCCAGCGAGTCGGGATCCTCGATCTGGCAGCCCAGCTGCTCAGGCGCGCTCAGAAGGCCGGCGCCGTGCGCAAGGACGCGCTCCCCGAGGACATCCCGATGCTCATGTGCGCGCTGGCCGGCACGTTCCGCAACCCGAATTCGAAGGCCGACCGCTACATCGGCATCGTCCTCGACGGCCTACGGGCCCCGGGCCGGCGGCAGACCCGGCTCCCCCGCTAAGCAGGCTTAGAGCGCCGCCCAGGGGGCGGGGGGGACTTCCACTCGGTCGTGAGCATGGAATACACGACGTGGTCCATGTACCCGTTCCCCACCCGCTCGGCCTCCCGCAGAACGCCCTCTTCGACGAACCCCAATCGAGCAGGCACCGCCCGGCTGCGGTGGTTCTCGAGTCCGGCTCTGATCTCGACGCGGTTTAGCTGCCACTCGCGAAACGCGTAGTCGGTTATGGCTCTGACCGCCGCGGTCACGGTGCCGCGCCGCTGGGAGGACTCCGCGATCCAGTAGCCGATGCTCGTCGAGCGGTTCGGCCAGTCCAGGCGGTGAAAGCCGATCACGCCGACGATGCCCCCGGCCTCGACGATCGCGAGGTGAAAGCCCTGGTTCTCGGCCAGCTGCCTGCGAGTGCTGCGGATGAACTCCAAGGTCTCCTGACCCGTCTGGCCCGCGGCCCAGGGCATCCACCGCGCGAGATACTCGCGGTTCGTCTGGACCACGGCGTCAAGCTCTTCGCCGTCGCTTTCCTCGAGAAGGCGCAGGTACCGATACTCGTCGATCTGGAAACGGAGATCGCGCGCACTTGCGGCCAGCGGCTCCCAGAATGCCTCGACGAGGTATCCATCAGGGTCGCGGCACTTGACGCTCACGTAGTCGGGTTCATCGTGCTCCTCCGCCAGCTCCACGCCGTCAGCGGTGAGCCGCTGGGCCAAGGCGCGCACAGCCGCCGCAGTCGAGAGGCCGACGCCGAAGTGCATCCAGCCCGGATGCTCGATGGGCTCGCCCGTCGCCCGCAGGCCGAGCGCGAAACCGGTCGCGTCGTAGAGCATCAAAACCCCGTCCTCGTAGGTCTTCGCCGGCCGCGCGCCAAACCCGAGATAGGTCTCGTAAAAGCGCCGCGAGAGCTCCTGATCACGTACGGGGATGGCCAGGTGGTTCATGCGCAGCGCAGCCTAGAGGCGACGCGAGCGGGGAACTGAGCTACGGTCCCGCGCAGGTGAGCGTCGCCGATACCGACCGCCGGCTTGAGCCCCCCACGGGGCTCGAGCCACCGGAGTCTCGGCAAGGGCCGTCCAGGGCCTCGCTTCGCCTCATCGCGTTCTTCGTCGGCTCGGCCAGCCTTGGGGCTGAGATCGCAGCGGCGCGGCTGCTCGCGCCGTACTTCGGAGCCTCGACGATCATCTGGGCGAACACGATCGCGACGGTCTTGGTGGCGCTGTCGGCGGGGTACGCACTCGGGGGTCGCCTGGCCGATCGCCGTGCGGATCTGCACGGTCTCTGCGTGATCGTCCTGCTTGCGTCGGTGCTGCTGGCGCTCGTGCCCTTCGTGGCCGACCCATTTCTGCATCTGTCTGTGCGTGCGCTGGGCGCCGTGTCGGTCGGCGGCTTCCTCGGCTCGCTGGCGGCCGTGCTCGTGCTGGTCGCTGTCCCCGTGCTGCTGCTCGGGGCAGTTGCCCCATACGCCAACCGGCTGGCGCTCACGCACGTGGCCGAGGCGGGAAGGGTGACCGGCGGTCTCTATGCGATCTCCACCGCAGGTTCGCTCTGCGGGACATTCCTGGCCGCCCTGTTGCTGATCCCGCTGGTCGGCACGCACCGGACCTTCGAAATCTTCGCCTTGGCGCTCGCGCTGGTCGCCGTCCCGTGGATGAAGCATCGGCGCTACCTGCTCGTGCCGGTGGCCCTCGCGGCCCTCCTGCTCGTCCCTCCGCCAGGGGTCGGCACGAGCGTGGCCGGCGCGAAGGTGATCTTCGAGGCGGACACGCAGTATCAGTACGCGCGCGTGCTGCAGCTGCCGAGCGGCGAGCGGTGGCTCGAGCTGAATGAAGGCGTGGCAATCCATTCGGACTACAGGCCCTCGAGCTACTTGACCGGGGGCTACTGGGATGACTTTTTGCTGCTGCCTTTCGCACGGACGGCAGGCGCGGTGTCAGCCGCGGCCAGCCCGGCGCCGCCAAGACGGGTGGCGATCCTGGGCAACGCGGCCGGAACCGTCGCCCGAGCCTACGGCCACTACTTCCCGGCTACCCGCGTCGATGCCGTAGAGCTGGATGGCGAGCTCACGGCGATCGGACGTCGGTTCTTCGACCTGCGGGGACCGAAGCTTCACTTCTACACGGCCGATGCGCGCCCTTGGCTCGAGCAGTCCGGCGACCGCTACGACGCAATCTTCCTCGACGCGTACCGCCAGCCCTACATCCCGTTCTACCTGCTGACCCGTGAGTTCTTCGCGCTCGTTCGAGCGCACCTGCACTCCGGCGGTGTCCTGATCGTGAACGTCGGTCACGTCCCTGGCTCCGACGCTCTGGAACGCGTTGTCAGCGCCACGCTCCAGGCGGCCTTCCCGTTCGTCATGCGCGACCATTTCAGCCCGTACAACTCGCTCGTCCTGGCATCGGCTGCGCCGCTTTCGGGGAGGCGGATCCTGACCGCCGCCAGTCGCCTGCCCTCCGACCTAGCCGACCTCGCCGGCACGGTCGCGGGACGGCTCGGCCGCCCGCTGGGCGGGGGGAGCGTCTACACCGACGATCGGGCGCCGGTTGAATGGCTCACCGATTCATCGCTCCTGCAGTACGCCACCGGCAAGCGGTAAGACCGCTACCAGGTGAACCGCCGGGCGATTCCGTCCAGGAGAATGTCCAGGCCGTCCTCGAAAGTCGCCGCCCCGTGATCGGGAGCGGCCTCCAGCACCGCGCTCAGATTGGGACAGCGTGCCAGGTCGACGGACGGATAGCCGGCGTCGCCAGACGAGGTCACGCGCATGGCGTGCCCGGCCGTGTAGTCGCTGACGATGAACAGCACGGTCCACGCGGCACCGGGAGAGAGCCGCAGCGGCGCGATCGCGGTCAGCAGCTGCTCGGCCTGGAGCGGCGCCCCGGGCCCGAGGCGCGAGCGGCACCCTGCGAGCTCGACCACCCAGGAGTGCGCCACGAACGCAGCGTGGGAGTTGCGAGCGATCGCGCGAAGCGCCTCGCGCCAGCCCTCCGGCAGTTCCGCGGGCACCATCTCGTCTGCCACGACCTCGTCTGCCATGAGGGTCAGGAGATCCTGCTTGGAGGCGACGTACGTGTAGAGGCTCATCGGCCGCACACCCAGCGCGGCGGCGATCCGGCGAATCGAGACCGCACCGAGGCCACCGCGGTCTGCCAGCTCGATGCCCGTCCGGACGATGGCTTCGCGGCTGAGACCGCTGTCACGCCCGGGCGTGACAGGCTCTGCACTCAGCGCAGAAGCGCGATTCGGCATGCCCGCACTGTAAATCGCCGTACGGCGTATCCAGTTTGCCCGTACGCTGTACGGCCGCAGCCGATACGGCGTACGGCCGCGGCCGCGCCTACGAGCCTTCGACCCGCTGCTTGAGCTCGCCGGCCCGGGCGCCCGCCAGCATCTGGCGCAGCAGATCCACGAGTGGCCCTCGGATCACCATGCCCAGCATCCGACCGAGGTCCGCCTCGATGTCATAGGTGGCTCGCGTGCGTCCGCCACCCAGATCCTCGAGCTCCCAGCTGCCATTCACCGACTTCAGCTCGCCCTTCTCCTGCGTCCAGGTCAATCGGGTCGGAGGCGAGTAGGAGAAGCGGACGGTGGAGCGGACGGTCCGGACCTTGGCGTCGGTGTCGGACTCGCACAGGGTCGCGCGGCCCTCGCCATCGTGCTCTTGCGCTCGCATGTCCTTGAGGCCGCCCTGCCACTCCGGTGCCGCCTCCACATCCTCGACGACCGCCCAGACCTGCTCGATCGGGGCGTCGATCTCCGCCGTGGAACTGCCGCTGACCGCCATCAACTCACCTCCAGCTCGCTCGACCCTACGGCGCGACGTTACCGGGATGCTCTAGCTTCAGCACACCCGCTTCCGGCTGCCTTCCGAGGTTCAACCATCACATGAGGACGACGCGCGTCACCGACAGTCTCACCCAGCTCACGCGGCTGCGGTTCGTAAATGCCTACCTCGTCCGCGAGGACGACGGTCTCACCCTCATCGACACGACGACGCCCGGCGCCGCCGACGCGCTGATCGCGGCGGGAGAGGACCTTGGAGGGTCGATCCGCAGGATCGCGCTCACGCACGGGCACGGCGATCACGTCGGATCGCTCGATGCTCTGAAGGAGAAGCTGGGCGCGCCGGTCGAGGTGCTGATGCCGGAGCTCGACGCCAAGATCCACGCCGGCGAGAAGGTGACGGACGGAAAGCTTCCTGGCTCGTGGCCGGATCTGAAGACCGTCCCCGATACGCGGCTGAAGCCGGGCGACCGGGTCGGGAGCCTGGAGGTCGTTCCCAGCCCCGGGCACACGCCCGGTCACGTGGCATTCCTGGACACGCGCGATCGCACGCTGATCGCCGGTGACACGTTCGTGACCATCGGGGGGGTCACCGTCACGAGCCACTTCTACCTCCGCTTCCCGCTCGCTTGGATGGCCACATGGGATAAGGCGACAGATCTCGAATCGGCGCGCGGGCTGCGCGCGCTGGACCCCGCGGTTCTCGTGGTGGGCCACGGCTCGCCGGCGCGCGATCCCGGAGCGGCGATGGATCAGGCGATCGAGCGAGCGGAGCGCGCCGCGGGCTGATGGACGCAGCGCAACCGGGCTCGCGTGCCTACACGCGCGTCCGTTACGACGGTGGCGAGGATGAGGTCGCGGTCGAGGATCCGCTGGAGATCCGGGTCGAGGGGGAGCCGCTGGCGGTCACGATGCGCACGCCCGGACACGATGAGGAGCTGGCCCTCGGCTTCCTCTACACCGAGGGTCTGATCGACGGCTCGCGCGAGGCCGGCCTGACCGAAGACCTGGCGGCGAACACGGTCGAGGTCGCCGGACCGCTGATACGCGACCCCAGTCGCCGGCGCTTCTACACCACCTCCTCCTGTGGCGTGTGCGGCAAGGGCGCAATCGAGGAGGTGCTGGTCGCAAGTCGCGCGCTCCCCGAAGGACCCGTCGTGGCGCGCTCACTGTTGGCGAAGCTACCGCAGCGCCTGGACCAGCCGGGCTTCGCCCGCACCGGCGGCCTGCACGCAACCGGGCTGTTCGATGCGGACGGCGAGCTGCTCCACAGCCGCGAGGACGTCGGGCGCCACAACGCGATGGACAAGGTCGTCGGACGCGCCCTGCTCGACGGTGACGTCCCGCTCGGCGAACGGATGCTGTGCGTGAGCGGGCGGCTGTCCTTCGAGCTCGTCCAGAAGGCGGCTGTGGCCGGCGCGCCGATCCTCGTGGGGGTCGGGGCACCGAGCTCTCTGGCCATCACCCTGGCCGACGAGCGCGGAATCACGCTCTGCGGCTTTGCCCGCGGCGAGCGTGTGAACGTGTACACGCACCCGCACCGGGTGCGCTAGCCCTGGTGGGGCGTGACGGTGTCGAGGAGCTCCGCCAGTTCGTCTTCCGAGGACCAGGCGCCAACGGAAGCCCGCACGTAGTCGAAGGCGGGAATGCTGCGCACGACGAACTGGCTTGCCCCCAGGCGCTCAACCTCGGCGGCGGGATCGGGCACCTTCCAGGAGACGAGGGTCGAGCGCCCGCGCGGCCCCACCTCCAGACCGCGCTCCGTCAGCCGCTCAGCCAGCGATGCCGCCAGCGACGCCGCACGCTCGTGTACCCAGTCCCAGCCTGCCTCGGCAAACACCTGAAAGGACGCCAGGGCCCAAGCGCTGCGCAGCCCCACGGGGAACCCGTGATCGAAGCGCGCGACCCCTTCGGCCGGCTCGAAATCGAGCGCGCGCTCCGGGTCGGCCAACGAGCCGTAGCCGGGCCAGGGAACCGTGAGCTCCTCGAGCCGCTCACGCCGGACGTACAGGCACCCGCTGCCCTCCGGCCCGCAGAGCCACTTCTGGCCCGAGCCCGCGTAGTAATCACAGCCCAGCGCCTTCACGTCGACGGGAATGGCGCCGATCGCCTGCGCGGCGTCGAGGAGCACAGGCACGCCGGTCGCGGTCACGTCGGTGACCTCAGCGACACGCCCGCTGACCCACGACACATGTGAGCACGCGACCAGGCGAGTTGCGGGGCCGACCTCGCCTGCGAGCTCGGCGAAGGGCACGACCCGGATGGAGACACCGTGGCGGCGCCTGGCCAACCCCAGCGGAGCGAGCAACCCAGGATGTTCCTCGTCGCTGGTGAGGATCTCGTCGCCGGGCCGGAGGTCGATGGCCGCGAGCACGGTGTTCACGCCGTCGGTGGTCGAGCCCGTCAGGGCCACCTCGCCCGCCTCGCAGCCGAGCACGCCCGCGTAAGCGGACCGGAGCCTCAGTGCCAGGTCCTTGAGCTGCTCGAAGTACGGCATCCCGCAGCGGCCGCCGCCCGTCTCGAGATCAATGCGCCGATGCACCTCCTCGGCAGCGCTGCGCGGCACCGGCCCCTCGGTCCCCGCGTTGAGATAGGCGAGGCGCTCGAACACCGGGAACTGCGCACGGAAGCCTGCGGGGTCGGGCATACCGCGAGCCTACAAGGGCGGGTTGCGCAGCCGCTGGGCCGGGAATACGGACGTCGAGGTGTGCTTCGCCTTCGACGCCCGTCCGCCGCTGCCCCCCGCCGATCTGCTGGCGCCGATCGCGGGCGGCGCGGCCGCCGAGTTGCTCGAGCTTCGGAGCGCGGACGGAACTAACTTCTCGGCCGCATTCGCAGAGTCGCCTGATCCACGCGCGCCGGCTGTGGTGATCCTGCCCGACGTGCGCGGGCTCTATCCGTTCTACGTCGAGCTGGCCGAGCGCTTCGCCCAAGCTGGGCATCACGCGATCACAATCGACTACTTCGGTCGTACGGCCGGGCTGGCCCCGCGTGATCAGCACTTCGAGTACATGCCGCACGTCCAGCAGCTCAAGGTCCCCCAGGTGCAGAAGGACATCGCAGCTGCAATCCGCGCCGTGCGCGACCGAACCGGCACCGAGTCGATGGCCACCGTCGGGTTCTGCCTCGGCGGCTTTCAGTCCTTCATGGCGGCCACGAGCTTGGAGCTTCACCTCTCGGCTGCCGTCGGCTTCTACGGGATCCTCACCTCGCGTTTCGACGTGCCGGGGCCGCTGGAGCGAGCCGGCGACTTCCGCTGTCCGGTGCTCGGGCTGTTCGGCGAAGCCGACCAGGCCATCCCGACCGACGACGTGCGCCGCTTCGAGACCGCGCTGGGCGAGGGCGGCGTCGAACACGAGATCCACATCTATCCGGGAGCGCCGCACTCGTTCTTCGATCGCCGCTACGAGGAGCACGCCGAAGCATCGGCGGACGCCTGGCGCCGGACGCTGGGCTTTCTCGACGCGCACGCCGGAGCGGCCGAGCCCCGCGAAGCGCGCTAACCCGTCGGTCCGGCCGGATATCCGGCCTTGCGGCATTCGCCGGCCACCGCCTGGGCGGCGGCTCCGGTGAAGCCACCCGGCGCACCCACAGAGCGACACATCGAGCCGGCGCTCGCCCCGCATCGGTACAGCTCTTCGCCACCGAGCGAATAGGGGATGGTCACGTCGACGCACCCTCTGCCGGTCGCGTGTCCACCCGTAGATACCGCCAGCACGACGGCCAGCACCAGAGCGGCTACGCCGGTCAGGACACCACCGAGGATCCACTTCTCGCGCAAGCTGAAGCGCCGCGGAACGAGCACGCTCTCGGCGTGGCCGGGAGGCAGGATCAGCACCGGTCGAGTGTACGTCCGGGCGGCGGCCGGACGGTGCGACCTCAGCCCGTCTTGCTCGAGCGTCCACCCGCGGTCTTGCCACCGCTCTGCCCTGACGCTTTGGCTGACTGCTTGGAGGACTTTCGGCTGCTGCTGTTGCCGGAGCTCTTGGCGCTGCTGTTCCCAGAGCTCTTGGCGCTCCTGTTCCCAGAGCTCTCGGAGCTGCTGTTGCCGGAGCTCTTCGCGCGCCTGCTGTTGCCGGAGCTCTTCGCGCGGCTGCTGTTGCCGGAGCTCTTGCGCGCGCTCTTGGCGTCCGACTTCCCGTCGGACTTGGCGCTGCCCCTGCTCTTCGCCTCCTTGCCGCCGGAGTCCTCGCCGTCGGAGTCGGACTCCTCGTCCATCTCCTCCAGCTCGCGCTTGAGGACCTTGCCGGTCGGGTTGCGGGGAAGCTCGTCGACGAACACGACGTCGCGCGGGACCTTGTAGCGGGCGAGGTTCTCCTTGACGTAGCCCTTGACGTCGTCCTCGCTCAGCTCTCCGCTCTTGCGCAGCACGACGAACGCCTTCAGCCGCTGCCCGAACTTCTCGTCCTCGACGCCCAGCGCGGCCGCCTCTTCGATCGCCTCGTGGCTCTCGAGCAGCTCCTCGACCTCGGCCGGGAACACGTTCTCGCCGCCGGACACGATCATCTCGTCGTCGCGTCCGTCGATGAACAGCCGGCCCTCCTCGTCGAAATGCCCCACGTCGCCGGAGGAGATGAGGCCGCCGACCTCTTCCTTGCTCCCTCCGCCGGTATAGCCCTCGAACTGGGAGAGGTTGCCGACGAAGATCCTGCCGCTCTCGCCGGTGTCCACCTCGTTGCCGTCGTCGTCGAGGATCTTCACCACCGAGCCCCGGACGACCTTGCCGACCGAGGCGGGATCGGCCTCCTGGTCCTCCGGCGTGGCGATCGTGGCGTAGGCCACCTCGGTCGAGCCATACAGGTTGTAGACCACGGGCCCGAAGAGTTCCGTGGCGCGCTGAGTCAGATCGGCGCCCAGAGCGGAGCCACTGACGAAGATGATGCGTAGCTCGGAGAGATCGTGCTCCTTGATCTTCTCCTCGCCGAGATCGGCCATCCGCCGAAGCATCACGGGAACGACGACCATCGCGCTGGCCCCGTGCTCCTCCAAAGCCTCGAGCGCCTTCTCCGGATCGAAGTGGCGGCTGACGACGAGCGTCGAGCCCAGGCCGATGCCGACGAAGGCCTGCATGAACCCGAGGGCGTGGAACAGCGGCACGGGCAGCACCGTGACTTCGCGCGCCCGGAACGGGACCTTGCTGAGCAGCCCGCCGATCAGCGCCAGGGAGCGCGGCTCTGAGCGCGGGGCGCCCTTGGGGGTTCCCGTAGTCCCGCTCGTGAGGATCGTGATGCGCGGCGATTCCCCGGGCTTCGGAGGCGCCTTGGTGGATGCTCCCTCGATCAGCGACTCGAGCGTCTCGTCGCCGCCTCCGCCTTCTTCGGTCCAGGCCCGGTAGCGCCCCCGGGGCAGCTTGCCGTCCCCGAGCATGTCGGCGTACTCGTCGTCGTAGACGAGCAGATCGGTCTCCTCTCGTTCGGCCACCTCCCGGATCTGCGGACCGGCGAAGGATGTATTGAGCAGGATGATCCGCGCGCCGCATTTGGCCGCGGCGAACACCGACTCGAAAAAGCCGCGGTGGTTGCGGGCAAGGATCGCCACGCCTTCGCCCGCCTCGAGTCCCTGCTCGCGCCATGCGTTCGCCAGCGCGTTGGAGCGCTCGTCGAGCTCCTTGTAGGAGAGCTCGCCGCGCTCGTCGACGAGCGCGATTCGGTCGCCGTGTCTGATCGCCCCGGCCGTGATCGCCCCGCCCAGCAGCCCGAAGCGATCGAATGACACCAGCAGCTTTGCCACACGGTGTGGAAGCTCGGGACCGACCATGCCGCTGCGCACGCACAGCGCGGCGAAATAGGCCTCGTCGCCGAAGCGCTCTGCCAGCCGCCCGGCCTCGGAGAGGATCGCCCTGGGGTCGAGTTCTACGATGGCCGCCTCCTTACCATGATCCGGTGCGCTCGCGCGCGGGGTGCAAGCCTAAGCGATTTCGTCGCGCCCGCGTCGGTTGCACGCATCGTGGTTCGTTTGCGCACGCTCGGGTAATACACACGCCATGGCCGGGGGCCTGATCACGCTGCCACTACGTCTCGGCGTCCGCGCCGCCTCCCTCTCGCTGCGCGTGACCGAGGAGGTCGTCGGCCGCACGCTGTCGATCGCCACGCGGGTCGTAGGCGGCGCAACAGAATCCGAGCCGGCGTCAGAGCGTCCGTCCCCGCCGCCCCGCGAGACGCAGCGCTCGACTGAACGCCCCGGCACCAACGGCGCCTCCGAAATCGTCGCTCCCGAGCCGCGCGATCCCGAAGCCGACGCGGCCGCCGCTGTGGAGAACGCTCCCGCAGCACCTGTGGTCGTGGAGGAGCCATCGGGTGGCCCGGAAGGGCTCTTCGCCGACACCACCCACGTATCCGAGGAGCCCGTCGTCGTCGAGGAGGTGGCCGACCCCGGTGTGGAGGACGGCGCCGGAGCGCAGATCCACATCGAGGAGCCTTGGGACGGGTATCGGCGCATGCATGCCAGCGAGGTGATCGCCCGGATCGACACCGCGACTGCCGCCGAGCTCGCCGCCGTCAACTTGTACGAGAGCGCCCATCAGGCGCGGCAAACCGTGCTGCAAGCGGTCGAGCGTCAGCTCGAGAAGGTCAGCCGCGGCGGCGCGTCCGACTGAGAGAAAGGAGCAGGACTGTGAACGAACGCGATGCGAAACTCGTGCAGTGGCTCGGCGAGGCGCACGCAAAGGAAGCCGAGTTGGAGGCCGACCTCACGGCGCACATCGCGCTGACGGAGAAGCAGGCCTACAAGAAGCGGCTGCGCCAGCACCTAACTGAGACACGCGAGCACAAGCGCTCCGTGGCCTCACGGATCAAGAAGCTGGGCGGTGAGAGCCCGAGCGGGCCCAGCCTCCCCGGCGTCCCCGGACCCGTCGGCGAGGTGGCCGGCAAGGCCGTCGCCGCGGTCAAGGGGCAGGTCGGGACGGCTCGCGCAGCCGTCACGAGCCAGGCCGAGACCCACCTGCGCAACGCGCAGGAGGAGCTGCGCGAAGAGCACGTCGAGATCGCTCTCTACACGCGGATCGAAACGTTCGCGAACGAGGTGGGCGACCGCGAGACGGCGCAGCTGGCACGGCGCATTCGCCGCGACGAGGAGCGCATGGCGAAGTTCCTCGACGCCGAGCTGAAGCGGCTCGTCAAGGACGTGGTGCGCTCGAGCGTCCCGCGTGATCAGCGTGGCGGCAGCACCCGCAGCTCAGGTTCGCGTCGCCGCAGCACCTCGCGGAGCAGCACCTCGCGGAGCTCGAGCTCGCGGAGCAGCAGCTCACGGAGCAAGAGCACCGGCTCCCGCAGCGGTTCGTCCCGCAGCAGCGGCTCCTCGCGCAGCAGCGGCTCGTCCCGGAGCAGCAGCGGCGGCAGCTCGCGCAGCAGCGGCTCGCGCTCCGGCGGCTCCAGCGGCAGCTCGCGCAGCAGCGGCTCGCGCTCCGGCGGCTCCAGCGGCGGACGCAGCTCCGGCGGCGGACGCAGCTCCAGCAGCGGGCGCTCGCGCAGCACTCGCAGCACGAGCCGCGCGAGCTCCTCGAGCTGAACCTAGGACCCGGCTCTTCTCGCACTCGCCCTCTGAGCTAAGACCCGCCGCCGCGGGTAGCTACGAAGGGACCTGAGAGCGAGAGGAGCCGGCATGTCCGCCATCACGAACAGCCAGCGCGTCCCAGTCCCTGAGCGTCAGCTCGGATACACCTCGCGCAGCGCGTAGGTATCCACGTCGTAGACGAAGCCGCGCACCGCGTCGCGGTGGGGCAGGAACGGCGAGCTGCGCACCCGGCGAATCGACTCCCTGACGTCTGTGTCCAGGTCCGCAAAGGCGCCGGCCTCGAAGGGCGGATCCACACCCGTCTGCTCGTGGAGCTCGGCTCGGAACTCGTCGTCGGTGAGCTTCTGCATGCCGCAGTCGCCGTGGTGGATCAGCATCACCTCGCGCGTGCCAAGACGCCTCTGGGAAATGGCCAGAGAGCGGATCACGTCATCGGTCACGACGCCCCCGGCGTTACGCAGGATGTGGACCTCGCCGGTATTGAGGCCCAGCGCATAGGACAGATCGATCCGGCAGTCCATGCAGGTCACGATGGCCAGCTGACGGCTGGGTGTCGCCTCCGTGCGGGACGCCGCGCGGTTCTCGGCCCGCTGGTTGGCGGCTAGCAGCTCGTCGATCGCGCTCATTTCGCGCGGGACCCTAGACGAGCGATGATTCCCGCGCGCGTCCGCAGTCTGAGGAGCATGACCACTAAGGTCAGCTCCGTGTCGACCGAGACAGACAGCAGCGCGGCCCTGATGGCGGCGGATGCCGGCGATGGCCCGACCATCGCCGCGCGCTCTCTGCGCCGCACCTTCAAAGGTGGGATCGAGGCTGTCGGCGGCATCGACCTGACGGTGTCGCGCGGCGAGGTCTTCGGCTTCCTGGGCCCCAACGGGGCGGGGAAGACCACGACGGTGCGGATGCTGTGCACGCTGCTGCCCCCGACTTCGGGCACGGCGACCGTCGCGGGACTGGATGTGGTCAAGGAGTCGGCGGCGGTGCGTCGCGCGATCGGCGTCGCCCTGCAGGAGATCGGGCTCGATCCCGTGCAGACGGGGCGCGAGCTGCTGGAGCTGCAGTGCGGGCTGTACGGCATCACCGGGCGGCGAGGCCGGGAGCGGGCTGCGGAGCTGCTCGAGCTGCTGGGCCTGACCGATGCTGCTGACCGCCGGACGCAGACGTACTCGGGCGGTATGAAGCGCCGCCTCGACCTGGCCAGTGCACTCGTTCACTCACCACAGGTCCTGTTCCTGGACGAGCCGACGACGGGTCTCGATCCCGCCTCGCGGGTCACCGTGTGGGACGAAGTGCGCCGGATCAACGCGACCGGAACCACCGTGTTCCTGACCACCCAGTACCTCGAGGAGGCTGACCAGCTCTGCGACCGAGTCGCGATCATCGACGGCGGCCGGATCGCGGCCGAGGGGACGCCGGCCAGGCTCAAGGCCGAGATGGGCCACGATGTCGTGTCCGTGGCCCTCGACGGGGCCGATGTCGCGGTCACCGAGCGCGCGCTGGCGGGGCTGCCGGGCCTCGAGCGAGTGGTCGAGGAAGCCGACGCGCTCGCCCTCTACGTCGAAAATGGCGCCGGCTCGATCGCGGAGATCGTGCGCCGGCTCGATCGCGACGAGATCAGCGTCGGCGCGATCAGCGTGGCTCGGCCGTCCCTCGACGACGTCTTCCTCAACGCGACCGGCCGCCGGCTCGAGGGCGCCGAGGCGCCGAGTGAGCCGGAGGACACCCCGGCATGACCGAGATCGCCCTGCTCGGCCGCCGGGCTGTCCGCGAAGTCGTGCGCTACCCCGCGGCCACGATCCCGACCCTGTTCATCCCGCTGTTCTTCCTCGTCGTGAACATCGGACAGGTCTCGAAGACGTTCCCCAGTAGCACCCCGTTTCTCAAGGGCCAGGGCTACGTCGCCTTCCAGCTTCCGGTCTCGCTGCTGTTCGCGGTGGCCACGGCGACATCCGGCCTGGCGCTGGTCACCGAGATCGACCTCGGCTACTTCGACAAGCTGCTGGTCGCTCCCATCCGCCGCTCCTCGCTGATCTTCGGGCGGCTCACGGCGGATCTCGTCCGGGGCGTGAGCACCTCGGCGCTCGTGCTCCTCGTCGGTATCGCGCTCGGCGCGCGGGTGCGCAGCGGCGTCGCAGGCGCGGTCGTCATCGTGCTCCTCGCGGCGCTGTTCGGGGTGGCGTACGCCGGCTTTGGGATTCTGATCGCGCTGCGCACGCGCAACGTGCAGGCGACGCAGTCGAGCTTCATCCTCTTCTTTCCGCTGCTCTTTCTGACGCCGAACTTCGTCCCCTTCGATCGGCTCTCGCCCCTGATGGAGACGCTGGCGCGAATCAACCCCGTCAGCTACGTGATCGTGGGGCTCCGCTCGCTGGTGATCGACGGCTGGGACCTCGGCAAGATCGCGGTCGCGCTGCTCGTCAGCGTCGGCTTGGGTCTGATCCTGACCGGGCTCTCGCTGCGCGTGATCGCCACCTATGACCGCTCCTGAGCGCTAGCGCGCCTTCATCCCCTGGGCTTTGTGCGCTCTCTTGGCGGCCTGGTAGTCGCTCAGCGCCTGGCTGGAGTCCACATCGCCCAACGTTGGGTGCGAAGGGACCAGTCCTTCGGCCGCTTTGATGCCGAAGCGCTTGGCCAGCACGGCGCCGAGAGCCTTCACCTTCATCTCGCCGAACCCGGGGAGCGCCGCGAGATTGGCCCGCAGCTGAGCCGCATCCTGTGCCTCGGCCCACACCCGGCCCGCGTCTCCGCCGTAGTGCTCGCGGATGTGCTGCGCCAATTCCTGCACGCGGCGTGCCATCGCGCCGGGAAAGCGGTGGATGGCCGGCCGCTGGCGAAAGATGGGCTCGAGGTCGGCCTCGGCCAGAGCGTCTGCCTGCAGGGTGCCCAGACGCTCGCGCAGGACGAACGGCCCGTGGAACGCCTTCTGCACCGACACCTGCTGGTCGAGCGCGAACCCGATGAGCAGCGCCATCGGATCCGAAGCGATCAGCGCGTTGGCCTCGTCGGAATCCGTGAAGTGCAGGCGCTGGGGCACAGCCCGATCATAGGAGCAGCTGACCTCAGCGGCCCCCGAGTCGGACGGTGAGCAGCGCCGCGCTCATGCCGCGTATCGGCACGCGGTAGGTGCCTGCGTGGCTGCGAATCGTCGCCGTAGTGCGCCTGCCTCGCCAGGTTCCACCCGAACCTATGCGCTGACCCGCCAGTTTGACCCCCCCGCGCGAAGTGACTGACGGGGCGATCAGGCGCTGCACGTGTGCCGCCCCGCGAGCGGGGAGACGCAGCGCAACGGTGGCGCCCCGCAGGTCGTCGTCGCTGATCAGCACATGCAGCGTGCGGCGCCCGACCTTCACCGCCCATGCTCCTAGCTGCAGCCCGTCCGTCGCGCGCACACGCACCGGCAGCAGACGCGCCCGCGGGCCGAGAGCGCGCGCGAAGAGCGCCATCCCGTACAGAAGCGGCCGCGCGCGAAGGCGATCCCCGTCCAGGACGAACGCCGCGTTGACCGGATGCGCGCGGATGTGGACGTTGACGCTGTCCACCCCGGCTCGGATCAGGTGAAAGAGCGCCTCGGGAGCCCAGAGCGCCGTGGCGAACGAGTCGCTGACCCCCGGGACCCCGCCGCAGTTGACCGAGTTCAGCTCGGTCAGCCGGAAGGGCAGGTGGGCGTGGTGGACCAGCCGCGCGGCGGCCCCGATCATCTGGGCCCAGCGCGAGAGCAGCCCCGCATTGAGTAGCCGTCCCGCGGTGGGGGCTGAAGAGGAGCTGGCCTTCGCGCAGCCGGAGAACGGGTATGAGTGCGCGCTGACCGCGCGCAGGTGTGGGTGACGTCCGGCCAGCAGAACGGCGATCCAGCCGCGTCGGGCAGCGGTGGCCAAGGCCGGGCCGATCAGAGGGATGTGGGGTGCCACCGCGCGCAGCGCGCGGGCGTAGCGGCGATAGCGCGAGACGTATGCGCCAGGCAAGCGACGCAGGGCAAGGCTGGCGGCGATGTGTCCGCGCAGCCGCTCGGCACCGGTTCGCAGCGACGGGTCGGTGATGTCGGGCTCATTGCCCACCTCGAGCGCGGCGATGCTGCCGCGGGGCAGCATCCGCTCGGCCGCCCGCACCCACTTCGCCGCCCCGCGGGCGGAACCGGTGGCGACGTTGAGGTCGAGGATCAGGCGCGCCGGCACCCGGCGTACGAGCGAGCGAAGTTCCCGCAGCAGGGATGGGGAGAGGCCGAACTCCCACGACGGCTGTCGACGCGCGCGAGGTGCCCAACGCACGTGGTCGGCCGAGTCCCCGCCGACGCGGAGCAGCAGGGGCCCGCTTCCCGGGACGTGGAGCAGCGCGAGCGCGTGCTCCACCGCCTGGAGGTGCCGGCGGTAGAGCGGCAGAGCCCAATACTCCGTCGAGACACCGAGGAACGAGGTGGGGATCGGGGTACCGCCGCGCGCCGTCGGGACGCTAACCAGAGCTTCCGGCGAGATGAAGGACGGATTGCTCGCCGCAAGCAGAGCGGGCGGCCGCGCCTCCGTCTTGCTCGTACCGCGAGAGGGCAGCGCGAGCACGACCGCGGCCAGGGCCACCGCGGCCATTGCGACGGGCGCGATCATCCGAACGCGCCCCGCCTCACGCAAGATCCTCGTGAAGTTCCTCATTCGGGCTTGCATGGAAGGTCGCGAAGCTAGCTAAGGCCGCGATGAAGAGCGTTCCGCCTAGCGCGGAAGCACGATCAGCCCGACGATTCCCGCAGCAAAGATCACGAGCGCCAATATCGAGTCGGGACCAAGTCGCAGACGGGCACGAGCGGGACGCACCACAACCCCGATGGCGTACACGGCGGTGAGCGCGATCCCCAGCGCGGCAAGCCAGCTGTTCAGCCTCCCTGCCGTGGGTAGGACCGGGGCGCCCGCGACCAGGTCCGCGACCAGGAAGAGGCAGACCTGGAAGGCATTGCCGCCGAAGATGTCGCCGAGCGCCAGTGCGTTGTCGCCGAGCCGGACGGCCCCGATGCCTGAGCTGATCTCCGGCAGGGCACTGGCCGTGGCCAAAACGGTGGCGCCGAAGATGACGCCGTTGATGCCGGCTCGGTCGGCGAGCGTGTTGCCCGTCAGCTCGAGTGCCGCGCCTGCCCCCAGCGTGACCACACACGCGGCGCCGAACATTGCGGCGACCCGCCCTGTCGAGGCACCGGGAAAGGGGTGCGACTGAGCGGGATGACTCTGCCTGCGATGGCGCCGTCCCGGATGGCTGCCTGGCATCGAGACATCCCAACGCGGGTCGTGGCGGGCACGGTTGATCACGTACACCCCGATCAGCCAGACGACCACGATGGCCACCGACGCCGGGCTGACGACGCCCCCAATCGCGGTCGACGGTGCAAGCAGAGCGCCCATGAGGACGCCTGAGACCACGAGGACCACGACCATCCCCTCCAGCACGGGCGTGAGCGCCCCGACGAGGAAGGTGAGCGGTCGCTGAGCTCCGGCGGCGAAGTCGCAGATGACGAGCACCATCGTCTGCACGGCAATCCCGCCGATCAGGTTCCCGGCCGCGATGCCCAGCTGACCACCCGCGGCCGCAGACACCGTGATGGCAAGTTCCGGCAGGCTCCCGGCGACCGCCAGCAGGAGGATCCCGCCGAGCTCCTCGCCCAGGCCGAGGCGCGCATCGAGCGCGTCGGTCGTCTTCGAAAGGGTGATGCCGGCCATCCATGTCGCGATGACGGCGACGACGAAGATCAAGATCAGGATCGGCGTGGCCATGGCTCAGCAGTTCGGGTCGGGGTTCCATTGCGCGGCCGCCTGCGTCAGCGAGAGCTGACCGCCGGCTCCGATCAGCTGGATGTGATTGACCTCGGGGTTGTTCGGGTCGTCGGAGGGATCGAAGGGCCGGTAGAGCCCGAACTGGGCGAGCTGGGCCTCGCTGATCCGGGCCGCGCTCGAGCGCAGCAGGCTGCCCACTCCGATGTCCTCGGCCAGGCCCTGGGTGTGAGGATCGTCCGCAAAGCCGCCGACGGCGACGCTGTGGGCCGGACTCCGGTAGCCGCTGATTCCGTAGATCGTCACTCCGAGGGCCTTGCCGAGCGCGTCGAGCGCCGCCGTCAGGCGCGGAAGCTCGCCCTCGGTCTGGCTCGTACCCGGATCGGCGACGAAGCCGGGGCCCGCGGCCCTGACGAGCGGCTGCGCAGCGGCGGCATTGGTAACGCCGCCGCACAGGTTCAGCTGCTTGAGCTCGCGGCGAACCTGCGCGAGGGGGGGAGCATGGGCGTTGACGTCGCCAACGGGCGGAGCGGCGCTGGCCGCGGTGGCCGCTGGGGCCTGGACCCCGGCCGTCGGCTGAACCGCTTGCGGGTGCGCCTGAAATGTCGAGCTCGTGGAGCTCGATGAGCCGGCCGAACGTGTCGCTGTGCTCTGCGTCCCGCAGGCACTGAGGATGCCCGCAGCCGCTGTGGCTGTGGTGAGCGCGAAGAGCCGCGTGAACCTAACTCCGATCATTCCTTGCCGACAGGTTCGGCATGGATGGCTTCCAGTCGAAGAATGGGGCGGCATTACAGCAGCCGCGGGCGCGGCATACGCTGGGGGCGCGGCGGCGAGGGAGAGGATGAGTGGGCGGTACTGGACTCGAACCAGTGACCCCCTGCTTGTAAGGCAGGTGCTCTACCAGCTGAGCTAACCGCCCCGGGCGCGTGATGGTACTGAGGGCAGCCGGGCATCCTCCGGGTGCGGCTAGGATCGATCGGTCAATGGATCTCGGCCTTGAGGGCAAAGTCGCGCTCGTCACCGGTGCCTCCAAGGGGCTTGGATTCGCCATCGCCAAGGCGCTGTCCGCGGAGGGGGCGAACGTCGCCGTCAGCTCACGCTCGCGCGACCGGATCGACGAGGCCGCTTCCCAGCTGGGCGCCAAAGGGTTCGTGCACGATGCCACCGATGCCGAGGCCGTGCCGGAGCTTGTCTCGCAGGTCGAGGGAGAGCTCGGGCCGATCGACGTCCTCGTCGCCAACAGCGGCGGACCGTCTGCTTCGCCGGATGCGCTCGGATTCGCGCACGACCAGTGGCGCCAGGCGTACGAGCTACTTCTGCTCGGTGCCATCGGCCTGATCGAGAGCGTGCTGCCGGGCATGCGCGAGCGTGGATGGGGCCGTGTGCTGTCGCTGTCCTCCAGCGTCGTGCGCGAACCGAGCGAGGTCCTCGTGCTCTCCTCCGCCCATCGGGCAGGATTGCTCGCCGCGCTGAAGACGATCTCCCGCCAGGTCGCACCTGACGGCGTGACGGTGAACACGCTCCTGCCGGGGGTGATCGCCACCGATCGCACGCGTGAGCTCGGGGCCGACAGCCCGGAGCGCGTCCGGCAGATCCCCGTCGGCCGAGCCGGAACCGTGGAGGAGTTCGCTGCCGCCGCGACGTTTCTCTGCTCGGAGCCCGCGGCGTACATCACCGGGACAACGCTGCTCGTCGACGGCGGGACGAGCCGAGGCGTCTAGTGGCCGTGCCTCTATACGCTTGCGGCCGATGGTTCGCCGCGTGCTGCCGCTCGTGCTCCTGCTGTTCATGCTCTCGCCGGCGCTCGCCCGCGCGCAGAGCTTCCCGATCTTCGGCGGCTTTCACTCGGTCCTGGCCTTCGGTGAGGGCGAGGGCACGTCCGCCAAGGATCTGGCCGCGTTCGAGGCCAACGGCACCGTGCCGGGCGCCGACCTTAACCAGGACCAGCAGTACGAGGGCCTCGAGCAGGCGTGGCCGGGCTTCACCGAGGCTGACCTAGCGAAGTACTACAAGGATTCGAGCTTTCAGGCCGAGCCCTCGCCGAGCGCCATCGCAGGTCTGCTGGGCCAGGTAGGCAGCAACGTCAGCGGCTCACCGCCTGCGGTGGAGACTCCGATGAGCGGGGTGATGATCGTGCGCGACCCGGCGTCGCAGGTGCCACGCATCTACGCCAACACGCGCGCGGAGTTGATGTGGGCCGCGGGGTACGTGAGCGCCGAGGATCGGCTCTTCTTCATGGACGTGCTGCGGCACATCGCCCAGGGTACGGAGTCCGAGATCCTCGGCTCGAGTGCAGTCAAGGGCGACAGCGCCCAACTCGGGCTCCAGGACAGCACGCCGCAGGAGCTGACGAATCAGATGGAGTCGCTGCCCCGGACGATGGGGGCCGATGGAGCCCAGGCGCTTGACGACGTCCAGCAGTACGTCGCCGGGATCAACGCCTTCATAAACCTCACCAAGGTCGATCCGGCACGTCTGCCGGCCGAGTACCCCGCGCTGGGAATCACGCCCAAGCCGTGGACCCTGGCTGATTCCGCCGCCGAGGGCATCTACCTGATCGGGCAGTTCACCGTGTTCGGCGGCCAGCAGCCCCAGCAGGCGGAGGCGCTGGCGATGGCCATGAAGCGCCTCGGCAAGCGCAAGGGAAGCGCCGTGTACAACGACCTGCGCCTTGCCGCAGATCCCTCGGCCGCGGTCACGCTTGCGCGACGGTTTCGCTCCGACGCCACCGGCCGCGTCAACCCTCGCTCGGTGGCGATGATCGATCCAGGCTCGCTCATCGCCCGCGATGCGCAGACCGGCGGGCCGGCGAAGCCGTCCGCCGTGTCGCCCAGTGACGGGCTGCCGGCCTGGGCCCGGAAGCTCGCCGTGGGCGGCCTCCGCCTCCCACACCTCGAATCGAACGCCGTCCTGGTGGATGGCAGGCGCAGCAGGACCGGCCAGGCGCTCGCGGTGATGGGGCCGCAGGTGGGCTATTACACCCCGGAGGTGTTCCTCGAGTACGAGATGCACGCGCCCGGCATCGACGTCAGCGGGGTGTCGTTTCCGGGCGCGAGCCCGTATCCGCTGATCGGCCATGGGATCGACTTCGCGTGGACCGGCACCTCGGCCTACTCGGCCAACGAGGACGTGTTCGCCGAGCGGTTGTGCAACCCGGACGGCTCCCGCCCCTCGTTCGCCTCCCGGAGCTATCGCTACCGCGGCAGATGCATCCCCTTTGCCACGCACGACGTGGTGGAGAGCACCCCGGTCTCGCCCACCAGCCCCAGCCCGCCGCAGACGATCACCCTGCACGCACTTGACTCGGTGCACGGCCCGATCGGAAGCTTCGGCACCGTCCACGGCGCTCCGGTCGCGTTGGCGAATGCCGCGGCAACCCACGACCACGAGGCTCAGAGCTACGTCGCCTTCATGCGCCTGGCCGAGAACAGGCCGACCTCGCCTCAGAGCTTCGTCGACGCGATGCGCGCGTACACCGGCAGCGAGAACTGGTTCTACGTCGACCACACCAACATCGCCGTTCTGCAATCGGGGTGGTTTCCCGCTCACGCACGGGGAACCAATCCCGACCTGCCGATCTGGGGTACCGGACGGTGGGACTGGCGCGGTTTCCAGCCATCGACGTACGACTACAAGCGCTTGCCGGCGAGTGCCAACCCGACCTCGATCGACCCCAAGCAGGGCTATCTGGTCAACTGGAACAACGCCATCGCGCACGGTTGGCGCGTCGCAGCCGGGGATTGGGAGAACGGACCCGTGGTTCGCGCCACGATCCTCCAGGACCTCCTGGACGGGGCGCTCAGGCACGGTGCTCTCGATCTCGCGGGCATCACGGGGATGGTCACCGCACCCTCGCTCACAGCCGACTTACGCGGAATGGCCGTGTGGCCCTGGCTTCGCCGCGTGCTCGGTCGCAGCCACAACGCGCGCGTACGCCACCTCGTGGCGCTCCTGAGCAGCTGGGCAAAGGCCGGCTCGCAGCGGCGGAGTACCACCGGCCAGAACGTCGTGGACGACAGCGCCGCGGTGCTGCTGATGGACACATGGTGGCCACTACTGGTGCGCGCGGAGTTTCAGCCTGTCGTGGGGCCCGCGCTGATGAACTTCATCGATCAGCACTTCGACCTGATCCAGCCCGATGGCATCCGCGACGGCACCGGCAACGGGTTCTTCGAGGGTTGGGAGATGGACGTCCAGAAGGATCTGCGCCAGGTGCTCCACAGGCATGTACGCGGACGTTTCTCACGCACCTACTGCGGACGCGGTTCGCGGCGGCGCTGCCGCAAGCTCCTGACCGCGGCGCTTCTGCGCGCCGCGAACCAGCTGACTGCGCGCTACGGGCCGGAGGCCAACTGGAAGCTCCCTGTGACCTGCCCGGCCACGACGCCTCCGCGCTGCGACCAGATCGTCCCCACGAGCGCCGGAGCGATCTCGATCCCGCCCCAGCCCTTCGACAACCGCGGGACCTTCTACCAAGCCGTGGCTGTGAACGGGCATCGGCCCTGAGCGAGGAGTGAGTACCCCCAGCCGGATTCGAACCGGCGATCTCCTGCGTGAAAGGCAGGCGGCACGTGTACTGCCGATCGCCTGGATGCGCAGCAAAGGCGGGCGTCGGGTCCTTTGGGGTGCGGCTCAGGTTTGCGAAGATCCGCTGGGATCAGCTTCGATTCGACGCGGTTGCGGGCACGGGTGCCCAATGATCCGCGTGCGAACGGTGTGCCCTCAGCGCGAGCGACCACCCGTTCCGGATTTCTGACGCCTGCTGGGTTCGCCTGCCCTTAGGCGACCAAGGCGCCGTCAGCGAGACGGCTCCGCGCGGCTAGGCCCGTAGCACCGCACGCAGAGCGGGTCGCACATTTCCTGAGCAAGTTGGGGACACATCCGACACCCTTGACCCGAGCGCGACATCGCGAGGCCAGCCGAGCGGGGTGAGAAATGCACGGGGCCAGTGATCCGACCGGCAATGCGTCTGGCTCGTCCTATGCGGGGAGGCTGCCTGCAGAGCGCACCGCTGCGTTCTGATGCTTTGTGATGTATCAGTAATGGATCAGCGTGGGGATGATCAGGATTCCCCCACCCTGCGTAACGATGCGGATCCTTCGGGTCTTTTGACCGTTCATAGCTCATCAGGGTACTCAGCACGATGGCCGCACAATGCAGGGCCTGGCAGGATCCTCGGCCGAACTTCATCGGTCATCACGGAGGGCTCCGATCATCAAACAGTGCTGCTCCGGCTCGCTCCGCTCGGAAGCTTTGGCCATTGAGAAAAGCCTTGCTGTATTTACACCTGGCTCGGACCGTCCACGGCCTCGCAGACGCTTGTATTGCAGATCGTCGCGGCGATTGCGGTCGGCACGGTCGCGGTCAAGAACATCTGCTGGCCTCCCGGAGGGTTGCCGCATGAGATCCTGGGCTACGAGTGACTGGGTGTCACTCGTACGCCAGTGCCGCGAGCGACCCCGAGCAGGATCGCGAACGCCGTCAGCGCGGCGCGGAGCCGTCTGCTCACGAGGCCGCGCAGCGCGACGTGCAGCATCAGCTCGGCGCTGGTGACCCTTGACGTGCTCACAGGAGCCGACGGCCCACGCCTGCATGCAGCCCCATTCCAAGTCGACGGGGGCGCGCGCCGGTCGCTGTCGGCGTTTGAGGGCCTCGCCGCCGACCTGCTCCTGCCCACGGTGAGCCTACCGGGGGCGACGTCGCCGCAGCCGTCGCGCTGGCCTTCGGAAGGCGGCAACGGTGACTCGGCAGCCATTCGCCAAGAGCGCGCCACGCGCAGATCTTGACCGCCCTCGAGCGCTTGCTGTAGCTTCGCTGGCTCGCTCACCCGCTAACCCCGAGGATGAGGTGATCGATGCACCGCTCGGCTAGAAGTGCCGCAGTTGCCACCACGGGACTGATCGCGATCGGTCTCGCCGCCCCGATAACAGCTCAAGGCGGCATTCACTGGACGCAGAGCCATTGCCACGCTGCGTATGCACAGTGGCGGCACCACCACAAGCACGCGAGCACATCGCGGCGCAACGCAGAGAAGCTGAGACTCTCCCTGCACCACGCCTGCGTGTTCCTGCCTCACTGACCCCCGAATCGAAGTCAGTTACGCCCTTCGCCCGCTGTGCCCCGGGCGCCCTTAGGAGTTCGGGGCATCCTGGGATCGCGGGCGGCACCGCGCCGGTCGGGCTGCACCCGCCCGCGAGTTGCTAGAGTCGCCCGACGCTGGCCTTCGGGCTCGCGATCCACGTCAGGGCGCCGGTCCAAGAAACCAAGGGGGTACTACCTGCATGCGAAGGTTGCTGCTTCTTCTCGCCGCCGCCGGGGTTCCCGTGGGCGATTTGACACTTGAGTCCGGTGCTGCGTCCGCGGCCACCAACAGCGACACCGCCGTTCCGAAGGGCACAACGGCGGGGAGCTGCGCATGCAAGCGCGGTCCGCGGGGCCCGCGTGGCCCCAAGGGCGCGATCGGTGCTCGTGGTCCTGCTGGTCCTGTCGGTCCTGCGGGCCCTCCCGGGACCGGAAACTCTGGCGGCGTCGGCAACGGCAGGCTGCAGAGCTTCTCCGCGCTCGTTCCTGCCAACCACACAGAAGCGATCACGGTCGGATCGTTCACCCTGCGGGAGAACGCGGGCAACATCAACGACCCGAGCTTTTGCAAGGTCCCCACGCTCGCGAACAACTCGGCGTTCAACGGCTTCGGCGTGGTCGGCCCGGGAACGGCCTGGCCGGGCTCGAGCAATCTGCCCGCGGGCGGCCAGCAGGAGGACCTCTCTGCATTGACCGGCGGTGGCGGCGTCGGGCCGGACCAGGCCAACATCCTCTTCGCTGCGACCCTAATCAACGGCAGCAGCGAAGTGACTGGCATCGTTGGCACCGACTCCGTATCGGGCTTGAACGGCTGCGTTACGACCGGCTTCATGACGGGCGTCTAGCAGCGGCTGAAGCCCGTCCGGGCGCCCGGCCAGGTCACTCTTGATGGCCTTCAGCGTCCCACTGCAGCTGTAATCCGGGGCGGCTGTTGGCAACGTAGTCGTTGTAGAGCTCGCCGACGGTGACGCCCTTCCAGTTCGAATGGCGGATGGGGTCCGAGAGGCTCCCGAGTTCGTGCTCGGTGACCAAGGCGAGCAGAACCTCGGACAGCTCCAGCGAGTCTAGGCTCAGGTCCTCCAGCAGCCGCGTGTCGGGTCCCACCGCCTCGACCGGAACGCGCGCGATCTCGGCGACCGTCGTCAAGAACCCGGTCAATCCATCCGCGAACTGCTCCGCGTCGCGGCGCATTACCTGCTGGGCAGCGACACGGTCGCGACGCGCTCCTGAGCGGGTACGTTGGCCGCCAGCCAGCGCGGGGCCCAGCTCTCCCAGGTCCGGCGGTACAGCGCGAAGGTCAGCATGTCCCAGTATCGGCCACCGTAGTAGAGGTGATCGCGCAAACGGCCCTCCTCGGTGAACAGCTTCCCTACACCCCCCGCGAACTGCTCGACGTTGTACTCGGGCGTCTCTAGGTACAGCTTGCGAAACGCCCAGCAGGTGAATGCGTACTCGATGCACAACCCGGCTCCCCCCATAAGCAGCGGCGAGCGGCCGCTGGGCTCAAGAGACGCTAGGGCGAAGTACGCGTACCGATCCTGGAAGTTCTGGTTATAGACGAAGACGGTCCCGATCGGCTTATGATCGCTGTGCCGGACGACCATGTAGTGCACGAGCAGCGCGTTGTTCTCCCGCACCCATTGCTCGAGCCCAGGCGTAGCGCCGCGAAAACGCCACCTCACTCCCAGCTCGGGCCCCAGCTCGATCATCCGCAGCGAGACGTAATCGTCCGGCGAGATCGGTCGGAGGTAGACCGCACGACCTGACAGACGGGGCGCTTGAAATTCGGGGGCCGCCGTGCCTTCATCCTGCTCCCCGTTCGCTCTGGCGGCGGTCGAGTCGGACAGCTGCGGTTCGAGGACGTCGGCCACGCCGGCAAGCGTACAGCACAAATTTCGGCCTGAGATCGTGCCTCAGCCAGAGCCTGCAAGGGTTTCGCCAGTGAGTACCCCCAGCCGGATTCGAACCGGCGATCTCCTGCGTGAAAGGCAGGCGTCCTAGACCACTAGACCATGGGGGCCGGGCTACCCAGGATAAGCTGAGACGTGCCCCAGATGCAGCGCCTGCGCGCCGCAGCCGGCGGCTCCTCCGCTGCGTTGCTGGCGATCCCCGCCGGGCTGCTCGCGCTGCTCGCCGTCACGAACCGATGGATGAGCTGGTGGACGGCGTACTACCAGCTGAAGGCGTGGGACGAAGGCAACTACCGGCTGATGGCGCTCGCGGCGCCCAGTCTGCCCTCGCAGAAGTTCCCCGAGCAGCACGCTCAGCGCTTCGCGCCGCAGTACGTCGTCGGTCTCATCGCGAACGCGCTGGGGAGCGATCCGATCCCGGTCTACCGGGTTGTGGCGATCCTGCTCGCGGTCACGGTCTGCGTCCTGCTTCACGCCGCTCTTCGCCGGATCGGGGTCGCTGCGCCGGCGTACGCGGTCTGCATCGCGCTGTTCGTCCTCAACCCCTACAGCCTCCGCCTCTACATCATCACGCCGGGGTATCTGGACGACCTCGCCTTCGTGGCAGCCCTGCTCTTGGCCATGCTCGGCCTGATCGAGCGCCGGCTGTGGCTCGTCTTCCTCGGCGTCGTCCTCGGCACGTTATGCCGGCAGACGATGCTGCCGGCCGCGATCGGGCTCGCGGGCTGGGCGGCATTCGGCGGTGGCTGGCGCGCCGCCCCTCGGCAGACCAGGTGGGTGCGGGCGGCCGCTGTCATGCTCGCAAGCGCTGCCGCGTACACCGCCGTGGCGCTGATCTCGCGCCGGTTCTCAAGCGGGGGGACCCCCAGCCTCAGCCAGTGGACGCTGCTCGGCAACCTCGAGCACCTCCCGCACGGAGCCGGCGCACTCGCCAAGCACCTGCTGAAGGCCGGCAATTCTCTCCTCGCCGTCGGGCTGGCGCTCGCTGCCGCGTTGTTGGCGCGCGCTCGCGCAGGAGCCGCGCAGCGCCTCCCGGCTGAGTTCTGGGCTGCCGTGCTGACGGGCGCCATGATCGCCGGGCAACCGCTCGTGTTCAGCCCCCACTTCGAGGGAGGCAACGAGGTCCGGTTGGCCACCCTTTCGCTCGTCGCGTTCGTGACGGCCACCGCCATTGTCCTCGCACAGCTCGAGCGTCATGACGCAGCGGTCTCGGCTCCCGCCGCGGTGGCCATCGTGGCGATCCTCGCGATCGGGTCGCTGCACCACATCTACACGTGGTTGGGACCCTCTACCGCGTCGCAGACGTTCGCGCTGCAGATCGTCACCGGCGTCGCCGTCGCGTACGTCGTCATCAGCGGCTTTACCAGGGTCTCGTCGAGGCTCGCCGAGGGAGATCCCCGGCGCCGATCGCCTCAGCGTCACTCGTAGGCCAGCGCCTCCAGCGCCTGCAGCCTTGCGGCCCGCCGCGCCGGCAGGATCGCCGCCAGCACACCGACGATCCAGGCGGCGACGACGAACAGGATCAGCGATCCGACGGGCACCGTGAAGGCGATGAAGCTGACTCGTGACGAGAGCAGCGCGCCGAAGGCGATCCCCAGCGGAATCCCGACCGCCGACCCGATCAGCGCCGTGATCACGCTCTCGTACCGGACCATGCGCCTGACCTGACGGCGGGTCATCCCGACGGCGCGCAGCATCCCGATCTCCCGAGTGCGTTCGAACACGGTCAGGACCAGCGTGTTCACGATTCCGAACAGGCTCACGATGATCGACAGCGCCAGCAGCACATACAGGACGTTCAGGATGCTCTTGAGGCCGGAGATCTGGTTGTCGATGAACTTCTGGCGCGTCTGCACCTTTGCGTTCGGGAACGCGGTGAGCGTGCGGCTCAGCGCCGCCTCGTTGGCGGGCGTCTCGCCGCCGGTCATCTTCACGAACGAATACAGGTTCTGAGGCTGCGGATAGACCCGGTCCCAGGTCGCGGCCGACATCGTGACCGGCCCGAACGGCGAGCCTCCCGCCGGCGGCTTGAAGATCCCGCGTACCACCAGCGGCACGTACGCGCCGCTTGGCGTTTGGACCCGTATCGGAGATCCGAGACGCAGGTGGTGATCGCTCGCGACCGAGTCGGTGACGATCGCGCCCGCGGCGCCGAGCGAGGAGAAGACGGCCTGCGAGCCATGCGTCCAGTCGAGCTTGACCACGCTTCCCATGCCGGGATCCACGGCGGTCAGCTGGCTGTTCTTGCCGAAGGTTCGCCCCTCGCCGGCGCGTACATTGCCCACCGCGAGCACCCCCGGCGCTCGTGCCGCGGCGGCACCGACGGAGGTGGGAATGGGTGAGAAGTTGTTCTGCGCGGTGATCGCATAGTCGCCGGTGAAGAGGTCGTTCACCGCACCCTTGAAGTTGGCGACGATCCCGCTGGCCAGGATCGCCACCAGCGTGACCAGCGCCAACCCGATCATCAGCGCCGAAGCAGTCGACGCGGTCCGCTGGGGGTTGCGGCTCGAGTTCTCCCGCGCCAGCGAGCCGACCCCGCTCGTCAGCCGCGCCACCGGCCACCCCAGCCACTGGGTGAGGCGCGGCACGATGCGGGCCGAGAGCAGGGCCACGCCGATGAAGACGAGGATCGCGCCGAGCCCCATGAGCGCGATGATCGCCCCGGTGCCCTTGGCCACGAACAGGCCGAGGAGCATCGACACGAATCCCAGCGTCGTGAGGACTACGGCCAGCTTGCCGCGGTGGCGAGCCAGGCGGCCTTCGGGAAGGGTCGCGCCCTCGCGCACCGCGGCAATCGGCTCGACGCGGGTGGCCCGGAACGCAGGGCGCATGCTGGCGGCGACCGTGACCAGCACCCCTACGAGCATCGCGACGATGATTGTTCGGGGCTTGACCACGATTCCGCTGTTGGGAAGCGTGAAGCCGACTGCGTTGAACAGCGAGAACAGCCCCTTGGCCAGCGCCAACCCAACGATCAGCCCGATGATCGAGGCGAGGACGCCGACCACTAGCGACTCGAAGAGGATCGCTCGCAGGACCTGCCGGCGCGACGCGCCGAGCGTGCGCAGCGTGGCGAACTCGCGCGTGCGCTGCGCGATCGTGATCGAGAGCGAATTGGCGATGACGAAGCTGCCGACGAACAGTGCGACGCCCGCGAAGATGAGCAGGAACGTCCGCAGGAAGTTCAAGAACGACGTCGTCTCGCTCGCCTGCTTCTGCGCCTCCTGGGCCCCTGTCCGGACCTGCGTTCCCCGTGGGAGGACCGTTCGGATCTGGTCGACGAGCCGCTGCGGGCTCACGCCGGACCTGGCGCTCACGCGAATGTCATCGAGCTGGCCGACCTTGCCGAACAGGCGCTGCGCCGTGGCGAGCTGGAACCCGGCCAGCGTGGCTCCGCCAAGCGAGCCTGTGGACCCGAACTTCACCAGCCCTGCGATCCGCATCTGCAGCTCGGGACCGCGAGCTTGCACCCCGATCGTGTCGCCGGGCTTGAGGTCCTTTTTACTCGCGGTGCCGGTGTCGACCACCACCTCGTTCGGTCCCGGCCACGCGCCGCTTACGAGCTGCAGGGAATTGAATTGCGGCTTGGAGGGATCGACGCTGAAGCCGAGGTTCGGTGCGCCCCCGAAGGTGATCGCCTTGCCGTTCTTGACCAGCTGCGGCGAGCCGGCCACCCCGCCCAGCGCGTCCCGCACATCCGGAAGGCTCTGCACTCGGGCCAGGAGCGATTGCGAGAACGAGGGCGCGGCATCCGGTCCGTTGCCGTTGTTGCTGGTGCCGATCGCATTGCGCCCCGTCACCGTCGCGTCGGTGCCCCGGTAGACGTTCTGGAAGATCGAGTTGAAGGCGTCGGTGATCGAATCGGTGAGCACGAAGGTGCCCGCCACCAGCGCCACGCCGAGCAGGATCGCGAAAGCCGTGAGCGCAGCGCGTAGCCGTCTGCTCACGAGCCCTCGGAACGCGACGCGCAGCATCTAAGTCGTCAGCTCGGTCATCGCCTCGACGATCACGTCCGGCGACGACCGGGGCATGTCCCTCACGATCCGGCCATCGGACAGGAACAGGATCCGGTCGGCGATCGCCGCTGCAGTCGGGTCATGCGTGACCATCACGACCGTCTGCCCGACGGTGTCGACCGACCTGCGCAGGAGCCGGAGGATCTCCGCGCTGGCCATCGAGTCGAGGTTCCCCGTCGGCTCGTCGGCGAACAGAATCGTCGGCTTCCCGACCAGAGCGCGCGCAATGGCCACACGCTGCTGCTGCCCGCCCGAGAGCTCCGACGGACGATGCGAGAGCCGGTCGCCCAAGCCGGTCTCGGTCACGATCTGCTCGAACCACGCCTGGTCGGGCTCACGGCCGGCGATCGTCTGCGGCAGCAGTATGTTCTCCTTCGCGCTCAGCATCGGCAGCAGGTTGAAGAATTGAAAGACGAACCCGACGCGGTCACGCCGCAGCCGCGTCAAGTCGTCGTCGCTGAGACGAGTGATGTCGGTGCCGTCGATCGCCACCGCCCCCGCCGTCGGTTTGTCGAGCCCGGCCAGGATGTGCATCAACGTCGACTTGCCGGACCCCGACGGTCCCATCACGGCCGTCAGCCGCCCCCGGTCGATCGAGACCGACACGTCCTCCAGGGCGAGCACCGCGGTGTCTCCCTCGCCATAGCGCCGCGTCACGCCGTCGGCGTGTAGTACCTCGGCCTGCGCCGTGGAGACCCCCATGGCACCAAGATACCGTCCCTCGGCCACGCGCCGTGAAAACGATGTGACGATCCGGCCTGGCGGCGACTATCCTGCAGGTTCAATGTGACACCTTTGGTGGTACATAGCTTTTGACAACGACCCACGGCCCCCACGCGATATGCCCCTAGACGCCCCGCCTCCCCTCCCCGACCCCCACCAGATCGTCGCGCGCTCCGACTGGGCGGCCGGTCTGCCGGGCCTGCCCGCCGCCGCCGCCCGCTGGCAGCGCACCCTGCCGGACGTCCGTCGCGAGCTAGCCGATGAGGCCGCGGCTCTGGCCCGGCCGCGGCTGTGGATCGACACGATCAGCTCGCTTGCCTCCACCGGATGGAAGGTCACGACAGCCGCCGCACCCGACGCGCCGTTTTCCCTTCTGAGCGCCGCGGCGGCCGCCGCCGGCCTTCCGATCGCTCCCCCCAGCACCAACCGCGGGACGGTCCAGCGCGCCGAGCGGCTCGTCCGGGCGGGCGGACCCGCCTACATCAAGCTCGGGCAGTTCATCGCCAGCGCGCAGGGCCTGCTGCCGGACGAATGGGTGCGCGCCTTCGCGTGGTGTCGCGACCGCGCGCCCACGCTCCCGGCCGCCGTCGTTGACGCGACGATCCGCGAGCATCTGGGCGCGAAGCAGTCCCGCCTGCGCGACCTCGACCCGGAACCGCTGGCCGCGGCATCGATCGCCCAGGTGCACACCGCGGTGCTCGACGACGGCACCCCGGTCGTGGTCAAGCTCCGGCGCCCCGGTCTGCACCGGCAGCTTCGCTCTGACGTCGAGACGATGGCGCTGGTCGCCGCCCTGGGGGAGCGTCTTCACGCCGCTGCCCGCGTGGCCAACCTGACCGGGTTCGTCGAGCTGTTCGCGCAACTGGTGCTCGAGGAGCTCGACTTCCGGCTCGAGGCGCTCAACATGGTCGAGCTCGGCGCCGCGTTCGAGGACGCCGGGATCGACTACTGCACGCTCCCTCGGCCGATCCCCGACATGGTGACCGACGGCGTGCTCGTCATGGAGCGCGTACGCGGCGTCTCCTACGACAGAGCCCAGGACGAGTTCGGCGAGCGCCTGGATGGCGACCGCATGCTCCAGCTCGCGATCCAGGGCGTGCTCGAGACGACGCTCATCTACGGGCAGTTCCACGGCGACCTGCACGCCGGCAACGTCCTCATCGACGGAGGCGACGCGTTCGCGCTCGTCGACTTCGGGATCTGCGGCCGAATCGACGCCGCTCAGCGGGCCGCGCTCGTTAGCTTCATGCTCGCCTTCGCCCAGATGGACGCACGGGGGCAGCTGCTGGCTCTTACCGGCTTCGGCGCCCTGCCGCCGGACGCCGACATCGACGGCCTCGCCGCAAAGCTCCAGGTAGAGCTTGACCGGATCAATCCCAACACGGGCCACCGCCTGACCTACGACCAGATCGGCCAGACGCTCAGCAGCGTGCTGCGCCTGCTCACGGCCGGCCGCTTCCGTGTGCCCAAAGAGCTCGTCCTCTTCTTCAAGAACGTCCTCTATCTCTCGAGCTTCACTGCCAGCATCGCGCCAGACGCCGATCTGCTGAGCCAGATCGCCCCGATCCTCGGCCACTTCACCGCCAAGTACGCAGACCAGCTCGCGGTGCTGTTCGGCGAGCTGCAGCCGGCCTGAAATCGTCCTTCCGCGCGGGGGCCGCTCGTGCGAGGATGATCGCGTGCCTGGCACCGCCTCTCCGCACATCCGGCCGTGAGGGCGGTCGTCTGCCAGAACGCCGAGCTCGATGTCGTCGAGCGACCGGCCCCGGCGCCGGGTCCCGGCCAGGTTCGGATCCAGGTCCTGCGTTGCGGCATCTGCGGCTCTGACCTGCACGCGCGCCACGGCATTGACAGCTGGGCCGACCTGGCCGAGCGCGCCGGCTATCACCGCTTTGGCCGCCAGAGCGAGCCGGTCGTCTTCGGGCACGAGTTCTGCGGCGAGGTACTCGAGCACGGACCCGGCTGCCGGCGCGAGGCGAGCACGGGAACCCGGGTCGTGGCTCTGCCGCTGCTGCGCAACCATCAGAGCATCGATCCCGTGGGGCTCTCGGTGCACGCGCCTGGTGCCTACGCCGAGGAGATGTTGGTCCAGGAGTCGATGATGCTGCCTGTGCCGGGCGGTCTGCAGCCGGAGATGGCGGCCCTCACCGAGCCGATTGCCGTGGCATGGCACGCGGTGCGTCGCGGCGAGGTCGGTCGACGCACGGTCGCGATCGTGATCGGGTGCGGGCCGATTGGCTTGGCCGTCATCCTCGCTCTGAAGGCCAAGGGCGTGCGCACGATCGTGGCCAGCGATTTCGCGCCCGGGCGGCGCGCGCTCGCTCGCGCCTGCGGTGCCGACGTGGTGATCGACCCGGCTGAGGGCTCGCCGTTCGCATCGGCCGACAGGCATGGGCATCTGACCAGCATCCCCGACGCGCTCGAGCTCGCCATGAGCACGACCGAGAAGCTCGAGCGGCTTCCGGTGGGGTGGTGGCACGTGTGGCGCCTGGCCGAGACCCTCGGCGCGGCGCCGAAGCATCCGGTGATCTTCGAGTGCGTCGGGGTCCCGGGCGTGATCGAGAGCATCATCGACGGCGCGCCCCTGTTCTCGCGCGTCGTCGTCGTCGGGGTATGCGTGGGACGCGATCACTTCACGCCCGCAATGGCGATCAACAAGGAGATCGATCTGCGCTTCGTCGTCGGCTACACGCCGCTCGAGTTCCGCGACACGCTTCACATGCTCGCCGACGGCAAGATCGATCCACGTCCTTTGATCACGGGCGTAGTCGGACTCGAAGGAGTCGACAACGCGTTCACGGCGCTCGGCAACCCCGACGCCCACGCCAAGGTCCTGATCGACCCGCGGGGCTCGGCCACGCAGCCCCAGCCGCCGGCGGTCAGCGCGTAGCGCCGGTCAGCCAGGCCTTGGCCTGCTCGAGGTCGCGATCCTACCTCCGCGAGGCTAGAGTCCAACCCATGTGCCGAAACATCAGAACGCTTTACAACTTCGACCCGCCGGCTTCCGAGCAGGAGATTCACGGCGCGGCGCTTCAGTACGTGCGCAAGATCAGCGGCTTCACCGAGCCTTCGCGCGCCAACGAGGAGGCGTTTGCTCGCGCCGTTGAGGCCGTGGCCAAGGCCTCCTCCCAGTTGCTGGCAGAACTTCATACGACGGCCAAGCCCAAGGATCGCGAGGCGGAGGCCGCCAAGGCTCGCGCGCGAGCCGCCCAGCGCTTCGCGGCGTAGGCAAATCGCGACGGACGCGCCCCAAGTTGCGCTCAGCGACCGCCTCGAAGCCTGGCTCGAGAGCGGGCAGGGCAAGACGCTCGGGTCGCTCGTCGCCACGTTCGAGGATAAGAGCTTCGCGGTCCTGTTCGTGCTGCTCCTCGGCGTCCCGGCGTTGCCGCTCCCGACCGGGGGTGCCACGCACGTCATGGAGATCATCGCGGCCCTGCTCGCCGTGGAGCTCATCGCCGGCCTTCGCGAGGTGTGGCTGCCACAGCGCTGGCAGAAGCTCGACTTCAGCGGGCCTAAGCAGCAGCGCTTCGTCTCTTCGCTGGCGGGGCTGATCAGACGGCTGGAGCGCATCTCTCGGCCCCGCCTGCAGTTCCTTGTCAAGGGACCCCTCCGAAACCGCGTATTCGGCCTGCTGGTCCTGGGTGGCACGGCCGGTGCGTTCTTGGCGCCGCCGTTTACCGGGCTCGACACGATCCCATCGCTCGGAGTTGTTCTCATCTCGCTGGCAGTCCTGCTGGAAGACGGCCTAATCGCTCTTGTCGGCCTACTTGCCGGGATCGTGGGAGTCGCGCTCGAGGTATTCCTCGGCAGCGCGGCGATTCACGAGATCGGGAAGCTGTTCTGAGCGAGATGTGGCGGCGACATTCGCGCTGCCTATTAGTACGTAGTACGATATATCGTGATGCGTAGCAGCGACCCCTCTCTTTTGGTCATGGCAAGCCTCGCCGAGGGTCCAAAGCACGGCTATGCGATCACCCGTGACGTACACGAGATTGCCGGCGTGAAGCTCGGTCCGGGCACGCTCTACGGCGCGATCGCCCGGCTCGAGGAGCGCGGTCTGATCGAGCCACTCGAGGCGGACGACCGGCGCCGTCCTTACCGGCTCACGGGATCGGGCGCCGCCGAGCTGCGTGAACAGCTGGCAGCCCAGCAACGGGTGGCGCGCGTCGGTCTGCGTCGTTTGTCCGCGGCCGAGGCACGCACGTGAGAAAGCTCCTGCTCTCGCTCTATCCGGAGGCCTGGCGCGAGCGCTACAGCGAAGAGATGGCCGCGCTGCTGGATGAAACTCCGGCCAGCGTCAGCGGCACGCTGGATCTCCTGCGCGGTGGGTTGATGGCGCATTTGCGGCCGCTCGCCACCACGCCGCCGGCGGTTCGAGCGAGAGGGACGATCGCCCAGGTGCTCGGCTGCTTCATCGTCTTCTGCGTCTTCGGCTTGGGATTCGCCAAGACAACCGAGAACTTCGACTACACCGAGCACCTGCATCCGCTGCTCGGCGTTTCTCACGCCGTGATCCTGATCGCTGCGCTCGTCGCTGCGGGAGCCCTGGCGCTCGCTGCCGCACCACTTGCCGCGGCCGCATTGGCGAACGCGAGCCGCACCCGGGAACGCACGCTCATGTGGTTGATCGCGGTCCCGCCCACGGCAATCGCCATATTTGTCGGCTCAGTCGGTCTGCTTGCGCTGTGGCTGAGCGCTCATGACCACCGCGCGGACGTCGGCGGATGGCTGTTGCTGGCGCTCTGCGGGCTCTGTGCGGCCGCCGGCGGATTGGCCTGCTGGGCCGCGCCGCGCGCCATCATGCGCCGCATCGAGGTACCACGCAGGGCACTGGTGCTTTCGGTGCCCGCTATCGGACTGGTCGCCCTGAGCATGGTGATGGTTGCGCTCGCCACCGGCGTCTTCCTGGTCGGGATCGTCGCCGACGCGCCGAGCGTGGGTGCGTCGGGCAACGGCCCCGCGCAGTTGATCGACGTAACGACCAGCATCGCGATCCAGTTCGCGGCCATGCTCGCGCTGGGCGCAGCCTCCGTGGTCAGCGCCTCGCGCGGTCTCCGCGCGGTGCGCGCGCTCTAATCCTTCCGGCGCTTCTCGTCAGTTCGAGATGACCGTGAACTTCTTGAACGGCTCGCTGAACGTCCAGATCGATCTCGTGCCCTTCGTAAAGGAGGCCAGGTCGCCCGCCTCGAGCTCGATGTGCTCACCGGTCGCCACGAGGTCGATGGCGACCGAACCTTCGATGACGTAGAACGACTCGTCACCGTCAAAGAGGTACTCGTGGCGCGCCGGCGCGTCCGTCCGCCAAACGGACGCCTCGTGCTCGTTTCCGTGGGACCCCTCGCTTCGAAGCACATGTTCTTCCCCGACCTGCGCACCGTCGATGAGCATCGGCTGGTAGTCGATCGCGTCCGCGCGGTGGACGACAAATCGAGCCGCGTCAACTGTCATGACTCTCTCCTCTCTGAAGTGGTCGCGAGGCTTGAACCCAGCATGCACCCGCCTTTCCCATTGCCGCCGGCAGGACTCGAACCTGCGACCCTCGGATTAAAAGTCCGCTGCTCTACCAACTGAGCTACGGCGGCGGACCTGCATGATCCCAGCCCGGCTAGCCAAGGTCGCGCGCGAAGGCCACGCATTCGATCTCGACCAACATCCGCGGATCGATCAAGGCGCTGACCTCGACCATCGTCATCAGCGGCCGAACCTGAGCAAACACCTCACCGAACGCGCGCCCGACCTCATCGGCGCGCGAGATGTCTGTCACGTACACGCGCACCTGCACGACGTCCGACATCGCAGCGCCGCCCCGCCCAAGCTCCGACTCGAGCTTGCGGAAGATCTCAGCCGCCTGCTCGTAGGGCGTCGCGCCTCGAACCGCGCCATCGACGTCGGCCGACGTCGTGCCGCCGACGAGCACGAAAGAGCCGGCCCGGACGACACGGCTGAACCCGTACGCCTGCTCCCACGGCGAGGGCGGATCGCCCGGCAGGCGGTCGGCGCCGGCGGCCTCGCTCAATGCCTGAAGTGGCGCCGGCTCGTGAACACCATCGTGGCGCCGGCAGCGTCGACGGCCGCGACCACGTCGGGGTCCCGCTTCGAGCCGCCGGGCTGGATGATCGCCGTCACCCCAGTCTCGATCGCCAGCTCCGGACCGTCGGCGAACGGGAAGAAGGCATCGGATGCCATCGCCGCCCCCGTCAGCTCCGCACGCGACTTCTCGATGGCCAGGCGGACCGAGTCCACACGGCTCATCTGACCCGCCCCGATCCCGAGTGTGGCGAGTTCACGGGACAAGACGATCGCGTTGGAGCGCACGTGCTTGCACACCTTCCACGCGAACAGCAGCTCGCTCCACTCCGCCTCGGTCGGACGGCGCTCGGTGACCACCTGCATCTCGCCCCGCTCCTCCAGGTCGAAGTCGCGATCCTGCACGAGCACTCCGCCCACGACCTGACGCAGCTGGGGATCGATCATGTTGGCCGCGCGCCGCTCACGGTCGTCCAGGATCCGCATGTTCGGCTTCGCGCCCAGGACCTCGAGTGCGTCGTCGTCATAGCCGCGCGCGAACAGGACCTCGATGAACTGCCCCACCAGCGCCTCGGCGAGCTCGCGGTCGACGCTGCGGTTCAGGCAGATGACGCCGCCGAACGCCGACATGGGATCGCAGGCGAAGGCCTGCTCATAGGCCTCGAGCGGCGTGCTGCCGACCGCCACCCCGCATGGGTTGTTGTGCTTGATGATCACGCAGGCCGGGATCTGGAATTCGGACAGGAGCAGGCGGCCCGCGTCGAGGTCGAGCAGGTTGTTGTAGGAGATCTCCTTGCCGCCGAGCTGGGAGACCATCGAGAGCACGTGGGTGCGGCTGCCGACCTGCGAGTAGTAAGCCGCTCGCTGGTGTGGGTTCTCCCCGTAGGAGAGCTCGAGCACCTTCTCGAACGCGCGCACGAACAGGGGCGGAAAGTCCTCCCGCTTCTCCTGAAACCAGCGCGCGATCGCGGTGTCGTAGCGCGCCGTGTATGCGAACGCCTCGGCCGCGAGGTTCTCGCGCGTGGACATCGACAGCCGGCAGTCGAGCTCGCGCAGCTCAGCCAGCACCGCGTCGTAGCTCTCGGGGCTGACCACGGGAGCGGCGAAGGCGTGATTCTTGGCCGCGGCGCGGATCATCGTCGGGCCGCCGATGTCGATGTTCTCGATCACAGCGTGGTCGGCCACACCACGCTGGGCGGCGGTCCGCTCGAACGGATAAAGGTTGACGCACACCAGGTCCACGAACTCGACGTCGTGGTCCTGCGCGGCTTGCAGGTGAGCGGGGTCCGCGCGGACGGCCAGCAGGCCGGCGTAAAGCTTGGGGTGAAGGGTCTTGACCCTCCCGTCCATGATCTCGGGGAAGCCCGTGAGATCGGAGATGGAGCGCACGGGTACGCCGGCGTCTTCAAGCGCGCCGGCGGTCCCGCCCGTGGAGACGATCTCGATCCCCAGAGCTGCCAGTCCGCGGGCGAACTCGACGATGCCGGTCTTGTCCGAGACCGACAGCAAGGCTCTGGCCACTCGCACCTCGCCGGCGGCAATCGGCGAGGAAGCGGTCGCATGCTCGATGCCCTGGTGCACGCTGCCGCGACTCTATCGCTCGATACGCACGCGACGCGGGTTGCCCGGGTCCACCTTGACTGCGCCACGGGCGATCAGCCGCACCGCCTCGGGAAGCAGCTGGTGCTCGACCGCGTGGAGGCGTTCGGCGACGTCCGCGGCGTCGTCGGCGTCCGGTACCGGGAGGGCCTGCTGGAGGATCACCGGCCCGGTGTCCACCCCGGCGTCCACGAAGTGAATGGTGACGCCGAACACCTTGACCCCGTAGGCCACCGCCTGCTCGACGGCGTTCAGGCCCGGGAAGGCTGGCAGCAGCGCCGGGTGCACGTTGATCACGCGCTGCGGGAAGCGCTCGAGGAACCTCGAGCTGAGGAGCTGCATGTACCCGGCAAGGACCACCAGTTCCACCCCCTGCTCAGCGAGCCACTCGGCCACGACGAGATCCCGCGCCTCGCGATCGCCATGCTCCTCGGCCGCAAAGGCGGCGTGAACGATCCCCGCCGCACGAGCACGTTCCAGCGCTCGGGCGTTGGGCTTGTCCGAGGCGACGGCGACCACCTCCACGCCTTCCCGGCCGTGCACCTGGTCGAGCAGCGCCTGTAGGTTCGTGCCCTCCCCGGAGGCGAGGACGGCGACTCTCATGCCGCGCGAAGCTTGGGGAAGCGTCCGCCCGTCGTGCGCAGACGCCCGTCGTGCAGCAGCTCGTCGACCCTCTCGAGCACCTCGGCCGAGCGCAGGTGGGCAAAGGCCCCGTAGGGGGCGAGCGAGTCGTACGCGTTCTGCGCGATCAGCTTGGAGCGCCCGCCGCGGAGGATCTCGACTGCTCGCGTCCGCCCGACCGGCGGCCGGGCGCTTCGCACCAGCTCGACGATCGCTGTGTCCAACCCCGGAGCGTCGACCGCAGCCACCGCGACGTCTGGGCCTGATCCGGGCGCGCACACATCACAGCATTCGGCGGGGTTCTCTCTCCGCACCACGTCCCCGAAGTGCTGAAGCAGCGCTTCGCGACGGCAGCGCGAGCGCTCGACGTAGTCCCACACGGCTCGATACTGGGCCCAGCGCGCCCGTTCGCCCTCGGCCGCAGCGCGCACGCAGGCCGCGAGCATGTCGCGGCCCCACGTCCCCACGAGCTGCCCCACCGCGCGATCGGGCGACGCCGGCACGGGCATGATCATCCCCGCCCGAGTGAGGTGGCCGAGCGCCGCGCGCGCCGCATCCTCGTCGCCACGCGGGCCGAGCGCCGCCGAGAGCTCGGCCAGGGGCAGGTCATATCGGCCGTCGAGGCCGCTCCATCGCAGCCGCTCGGCCACCGCTTCGAAGGCGCGCTCGGAGATCCGCGCGCGCTGGATGAAGAAAACGTGCAGCCCCTTGTCGCGCTGCTCGGCGAACAGCACGCACCGCGCCGGAAGGCCGTCGCGCCCGGCCCGTCCTGCCTCCTGGTAGTAGGCCTCCAGCGAACCCGGCACCGAGGCATGGCAGACCGTGCGTACATCGGCCTTGTCGACGCCCATCCCGAAGGCGTTGGTGGCGACGATGAGCGGGGCCTCGCCGGACATGAAGCGCTCCTGAGCAACCGCTCGGCGCTCGCGATCGAGACCGCCGTGGTACACGAGGACCTCCTGCCCGAGTGATCTCTGCAGCGTGGTTGCGAGCCGTTCGCAGACTTTGCGCGTCCCGGCGTAGACGATCGCGGGAAGCGCACCGGGCGCCCCCAGCGCCGCGGCGACCCGGCGCTCCTTGTCGCCTCCGCACGGAACCACCGAGAAGCTGAGGTTCGGCCGGTCGAAGCCGGTGCGGATCAGCACGGGGTCGCGCAGCTCGAGGCGCCGCGAGATGTCCTCCGCCACACGCGGAGTCGCCGTGGCCGTCAACCCGATCGTGGCGCGCGCCCTGACGCGGTGGGCGGCGGCGGCCAGCGAGAAGTAGTCGGGGCGAAAGTCATGGCCCCACTGCGAGACGCAGTGCGCCTCGTCGACGACGAACAGGCCGACCCGAGCGTGCGCGATCGCGGCCCGGAAACGCTCCGAGGCAAAGCGCTCGGGCGCCACGTAGAGCAGCCGCAGCTCGCCCGCTGCCGCGCGCGAGAGCACCTCGGCGTTCCGCGCCCCGCTCTGCTGCGAGTTCACGACCTCGACGGCGCCCGGGGCCACCGCCCGGAGCGCCTGGACCTGGTCGTGCATAAGCGAGACCAGGGGCGATACGACGAGCGTGAGATCGTCGCGCATCAGGGCCGGTAGCTGGTAGCAGAGTGACTTGCCCGACCCGGTGGGCATCACGACGAGCGCATCGCGACCGGCCAGCGCCGCGCGCACGGCCTCCTCCTGGCCGGGCCGGAAGGCGTCGAAGCCGAAGATCGAGCGCAGCGCGGAGGCGGGATTCACGGGCGGGCGACGATACCGCCGGGTGCGGCGTCGCCCTCCTGGCGCTATGTGTCCAGCATCACAACCGCGGCCGGGCCCCGGGCCCACACTCGGGGTGCATCGATCTCACGACTTGGAGGCTGACATGCAGCTTGCCGGCGGAGCCCTCATCTTCGGCGCGTTCATCGTCCTGTACTTCTTCGTCATCGTGTACTCGCTGTACACGCGCCGGGGAAGCGGAATCAACCAGCGCCCCTACAACAACCCCTACGGCGACACGCCCGGCGCCGCTCGCCGCAGCTCGCTCTCCCACGACGAGCGGGCCTCGATCCAGTATGCGCGCGGAACGCGCTGAGCCGCGGCGGCGGTCGGCGGGCGCAGTCAGCCGCCGCGGTCAAAATCCGCCAACCACCTCGCTTTTCGTGGGCGGGTGGCGGTAAGTGGTCGGTATGCGACCGAAATCCGCCTCGCGCGGCGGCGCGGAGCGGTGCGTGGCGGATTTTGCTCGCCCCGGCGCCCCGGCGCCCCGGCGCCCCGGCGGGCCGGGCCCCGGCCGGGCCCAGACAGCCCCGGCGCCCCCTACGCCCTTACCAGCGGGAGCTCCGACTCCAGCGCGTACTTGCCGGCCGAGTCCTCGGTCCCGGCCAGCGGGTACTCGCCGCTGAAGCAGGCGTCACAGTGGGTATCGCGCGAGGCTCCGACCGCCTCGTAGACGCCCCCCAGGGACAGATAGTGCAGCGAGTCGACGCCCAGCTCGGCCGCGATCTCATCGACCTCGCGCCCGTGGGCGATCATCTCCTCGCGCGTGGACATGTCGATGCCGTAGTGGCACGGGTGCTTGATCGGGGGCGCCGAGATCCGCAGGTGGAGCTCGGCCGCACCGGCGTCGCGCAGCATCTTCATGTTCTGCCGCGTGGTGTTGCCGCGCACGATCGAGTCGTCGACGACCACAAGCCGCTTCCCGGCCACCACCTCGGGCAACGGGTTGAACTTGAGGCGCACCCCGAGGCGGCGTAGCTCCTGGCCGGGCTGGATGAAGGTCCGGGCCACGTAGCGGTTCTTGATGAAGCCGTCGTCCTGCGGCAGCCCCGCGGCCCGTGCCACCCCGCGGGCCGCCGCGTTTCCGGAGTCCGGGACCGCAATCACCAGGTCTGCCTCCACCGGCGACTCCCGCCACAGGATCTCCCCCATCCGCGCACGCGCCACCTGAAGCACGGTGCCGGCCATGCGCGAGTCGGGGCGGGCGAAGTAGATGTACTCGAACACGCAGAACGCCCGCCGCTCGGACCCACTCACCACCTTGGAGCGGATTCCGCCCGGCACCAGAGTCACGACCTCGCCCGGCTGCACCTCGCGCAGGAACCGCGCCCCGATCAGGTCGAAGGCACACGACTCGCTGGCCACGCAGTAGGCCGCGCCGCCCATGCCGTCCTCGATCACCCCCAGCGCCAGCGGCCGCAGCCCATGAGGGTCGCGGAACGCGACCACGGCGTCCTCGGTCATGACCACCGTGGAGAACGCGCCGCGGAGCCGCGGCAGCACATCGACCACAGCGTCCTCGATCCGCTCGGCTGGGTGGTTGGCGAGCATCGCCGCGATGATCTCCGAGTCCGAGGTGGAGCGGAACGGGACGTCCTGGCCGCGCAGCTCGGAGTGCAGCTCGACCGCGTTGATCAGATTGCCGTTGTGCGCGAGTGCGACCGTGCGCCGGTCGTCGCGCACGATCGGCTGTGCGTTCTCCCACTGCGAGGAGCCGGTCGTCGAGTACCGGACGTGACCGATGGCCATGTCGCCCACCAGCGAGCGCAGCGTGTGCTCGTCGAACACCTGCGCCACCAGGCCCTGGTCGCGAATGGCCATGATGCTGCCGCCGCGCGGAGCGGTGGCGATGCCGGCTGACTCCTGCCCGCGGTGCTGGAGCGCGAACAGGGCGAAGTACGCCAAGCGGGCGACGTCGTGTCCCGGGGCGTAGATCCCGAAGACGCCGCACTCGTCGCGTGGACCGTCGCGATGATCGTTCACAGCAGCCATGGCCCGGCCTGAGGTGAGGCTAGCAGCGGCCTCTACGCGAACTTTCGCAGTCCCGACTCGCGCGCTGCCACCAGCTCGGAAACTGCGACCGACAGCGAGTCCTCGATCTCGAGCGTCGACCCACCGACCCGCCCGATGAGCTGAAAGCCGGCCAGCGCCTGCGCTGGGCCCGACACCACGAACGCGCGCCCCAGCGCTTCGCCGAACAGCGACACCGGCGCGTCCACCGTCGCGCCGATCCCACCGGCCACGCAGCACTCGGCCAGGGCTACCGCCAGGCCGCCCTCGGCGATGTCATGAGCATTGTGCAGCGCCCCCGACCGGACGCCATCCCGGACCGCCTCATGCGCATCACGGACGGCAGCCGTCTTCATGGGCGGCAGGGGCCCGGTCGCCTCCGCGCCTCGCAGCTTGGCCAGCTCGGAGCCGGCCTCCGATGGCTCGAACGGCCCGGCGATTGCGATCAGGTCGCCCTCCTGCGCAAAGCCAAGCCGGCCGGCCCGGGCCCGATCAGGCAACCGCCCCACCATGCCGACGACGGGCGTCGGATGGATCGGCCCGGTGGGGGCCTCGTTGTAGAGCGAGACGTTGCCGCCGACGACCGGCACCTCGAGGGCCTCGCACGCCTCTGCCAGACCGCCCACCGCCTCCTGAAGCTGCCAGGCCACATGCGGCTTCTCGGGGTTGCCGAAGTTCAGGCAGTTGGTCAGGCCGAGCGGCTCGGCCCCGACGCAGGCCAGGTTGGCCGCGCACTCGAACACCGCCTCGATCGCCCCGGCCCGCGGATCGCAGGCCACGCGACGGCCGTTGCCGTCGATCGAGACGGCGATCGCCCCGCCGTGAGGGAGGGCCAGCACGGCGGCGTCGGCCTCGTCGGGACGCCGCACGGTGCGCGACTGCACGAGGCAGTCGTACTGCTCGAACACCGGCCGGCGGGAGGCGATGTTGGGGGAGCCCAGGAGCGCGAGCAGGGTTTCGGCGGCCGCCTCGTCCGCTCCCAAGCCGGGAGTTGCACCTGATTCCGGTGCATCATGGGGCAGGGAGGCTGGGGGTGCCTCGGGCTCCAGGTCATACAGGGGGCAGTCGTCGACGAGCACGTGCACCGGCAGATCGCCTACCGGGCGATCGCCCGCGAGGATCCGCACGCGCCCTGAGTCGGTGACGGACCCGATCGGCGTGGCCAGCGTCTCCCAGCGCTCGCACACCGCGATCACGTCGCTGACGCGCTCGGGTGCCACGACGCAGAGCATCCGCTCCTGCGACTCGGAGATCATGACCTCGAACGGCTCCATGCCCGGTTCGCGCAGGGGAACCCGGGAGACGTCGATGTCGATCCCGACGGAGCCCTTGCTCGCCATCTCCGAGGCCGAGGAGGTGAGCCCGGCGGCGCCTAGGTCCTGGAGCGAGACCAGCAGGCCCCGGTCGAGGAGCTCGAGGCAGCACTCCATCAGCTTCTTCTCCGCAAACGGGTCGCCGATCTGGACCGAGGGACGCTTGGCCTCGTCGGCCTCGCCGAGCTCGGCGCTGGCCAGGACCGAGGCGCCCCCGATCCCGTCGCGCCCGGTCAGCGCGCCCAGCAGGACGAGCACGTTCCCCGGTCCCGCTGCCGCGCTTCTGATCAGCCGCTCGCGGGGCGCGAGGCCAAGGCACATGGCGTTGATGAGGCAGTTCTGCTCGTAGGCGTCCTCGAAGTAGATCTCGCCGCCGACGGTGGGGACGCCGATCGAGTTGCCGTAGCGCCCGATTCCGGCCACCGCGCGCTCGAGCAGGTAGCGCGAGCGCTCGGAGCGCTCGACCTCGCCGAAGCGCAGCGAATCGAGCACGGCGATGGGCCGCGCGCCGACCGCGAAGACGTCGCGCAGGATGCCGCCCACACCGGTGGCCGCCCCCTGAAACGGCTCGACGGCACTGGGGTGGTTGTGCGACTCGACCTTGAACGCGACGGCCAAGCCGCCGCCCACGTCAACCACCCCGGCGTTCTCCCCCGGGCCCATCAGAACGTGCCGGCCTTCGGTCGGAAGGTGGCGCAGCAGCTTGCGCGAGTGCTTGTAGGCGCAGTGCTCGGACCACATGAGCGAGAGCATGGCCAGCTCGACGTGGTTGGGCTCACGGCCGAGCTGCTCGAGGATCAGCTCGTACTCGTGGTCGGTGAGCCCGAGCTCGCGGTGGCGGCTAGGCGAGGACGCGGCCGTCGACATGCGCTCGCATCGACTCGAAGATCGCCAGTCCGTCGACCGAGCCCGTGAGCGGATCGACGGCATGCTCGGGATGGGGCATGAGCCCGAAGACGTTGCCGGCTTCATTGCACACCCCCGCGATGTCGTCCTGAGAGCCGTTCGGGTTCTCACGCGGGGCGTAGCGCAGGACGACGGGGACCGGTTCGGGCGTGTAGTAGCGGCCGGTGGCGTGCTTGACGGGGATGGAGAGTGTCTGTCCAGGCTCGAAGGCGCTGGTGAACGGCGTCTCGGTGTCGGCGACCTCGAGTGTCACCTGCCGGCAGACGAAGCGCAGGCTCGTGTTCGGCAGCAACGCGCCCGGTAGCAGGCCCGCCTCGCACAGGACCTGAAAGCCGTTGCAGATCCCAAGCACGAGGCCGCCGGCTCGGGCGAAGTCCGCCACCTCCTCCATCACCGGCGCGAAGCGCGCGATCGCCCCCGCGCGCAGGTAGTCGCCATAGGAGAAGCCGCCGGGCACGATGACCGCGTCGACACCCTGAAGATCGCGATCGCCGTGCCACAGCAGCACGGCTTCGCCCACGCGGGCGGCGGCGTCGAGCGCGTCGACCTCGTCGCAGGAGCCCGGAAAGCGCACCACGCCGAACCTCATGTCTCGATCTCGTAGTCCTCGATCAGCGGGTTGGAGAGCAGCTGCTCGCACAGCTCGGGCAGCCGCCCCAGGTCCTCGACGTCGAGCTCGATCATCCGCCCGACGTGGACGTTGCGAACGCCCTCGAATCCGAGTGCGGGCAGGGCGCGCTCGACGGCTTGTCCCTGGGGGTCGAGGATCCCGGCCTTCGGGCGGACCAGGACGCGGGCCCTCATGGGGCGCCGGTGCGCTGCAGCCACTCCTCGAACGAGCGACCGGTGATCCGGTCGTAGGCCTCGACGTACTTCTCGCGGGTGCGCGCGACCACCTCGCCGGGAATCTCGGGGGCAGGCGGATTGCGATCCCACCCGGTGCCGGAGGCCCAGTCGCGCACGAACTGCTTGTCGAAGCTCGGCTGCGACTTGCCCGGCTCGTACTCGTCGGCGGGCCAGAAGCGAGAGGAGTCCGGCGTGCAGACCTCGTCGCCCAGGGTCAGCTCGCCGTCGGCGTCCAGCCCGAACTCGAACTTTGTGTCGGCGAGGATGATCCCGCGCGATCGCGCGTGGTCGCTGGCGTGCTCGTAGATGGCGATCGAGACGTCGCGCAGCCGCTCGGCCAGCGCTCGGTCGCCGATCAGCTCGGCTGCGCCCTCGAAGTCGATGTTCTCGTCGTGGCCTTCCTGAGCCTTGGTGGCCGGCGTGAACAGCGGCTCCGGCAAGCGGTCTGATTCGCGCAGCCCGGCGGGCAGATCGATCCCGCAGACCGCCCCTGAGCGCTGGTAGTCCTTCCAGCCCGAGCCGACCAGGTAGCCGCGGACCACGCACTCGACCGGGAGCATCCGGAGCTTGCGTACGCGCATGGCCCGCCCCCGTACCTCCTCCGGCACCCCGTCGGTGACCGAGAGCAGGTGGTTGGGGACAATCCCATCACTGCGCTCGAACCAGAAGGTCGAGAGCCCGGTCAGGACGCTGCCCTTGGACGGGATCGGCGTGGGATGTACGACGTCGTAGGTCGAGATCCGGTCAGAGGCGACGAGCAGCAGCTCCTGCTCCGAGGTCTCATAGATCTCGCGGACCTTCCCCGAGGCGAGGAGGGGGAGGTCGAGGGCGGCGCTCACGGGGTCGATGCTAGCAACGGCCGCGGCGCTCGCCGGTCTCCCCGGGGCACGTCAATCCAGCAGTTTCCGAAGGTCCTCGAGGTCCTTGGCCGACGGCCTCCAGCGTGCGCCGGCGGCGTTGCCGGCGACCTGCTCGGGCTTGGTGGCGCCCGCGATCACCGATGCCACCGCCGGCTGCGCAAGCAGAGCTCCGATCGCCACGTCGGTCAGCGAGACACCGCGCTCACGGGCGAACGCGTCGAGCGACTCGACCAGGGCGAACTGCTCGTCGGTGGCCACCTGCTCGCGTGCCGAGAGCCGGGCGCCCTGCGGGCCCGCCTCACCCCGCCGGTACTTGCCGGTGAGCAGACCCGAGGCCAGCGGGAAGTAGGGGACGAAGCCCAGCCCGAGACGCTCGCACAGCGGCAGCACATCGCGCTCGGCCTGACGCTCGAGCAGGCTGTACTCGTTCTGGATCGCGCTGAAGCGCGTCAGCCCGTGCTCGCGTGCCAGCGCATCGGCCTCCTCGATCTGCTGGGCGCTGAAGTTCGAGGCGCCGATCGCCCGCACCGTGCCCGCCCTGACCAGCTCGTCCAGCGCGCCCAGGGTCTCGGTGAACGGCGTCACGCCGTCCGGCTGGTGGTACCAGTAGAAGTCGATCACGTCGGTGCGCAGCCGCCGGAGCGAGGCCTCGACGGCCTGGCGGATGTACTCGGCCGATCCCCGTGGGCCCTTGCCGTCCCCCATGTCCATGCCGAACTTCGTAGCCAGCACGACCTGCTCGCGGCGCCCGGAGAGCACCTCTCCCAGCAGTTCCTCGCTCTGCCCGCGTCCGTAGATGTCGGCCGTGTCGAAGAACGTCACGCCTTCCCCCAGGGCCGCATCGACGACCGCGCGGGTGCCATCGAGATCGAGGCGCCGGCCGAAGTTGTTGCAGCCCAGGCCGCAGGTCGAGACCTCGAGACCGGAGTCCCCCAGCGGGCGCGACTCGAGCTTCACCGCAGGACCAGGATGAGGACGACGATGATCACCACGACGACCAGGCCGGCGGCGGCGATGCGCAGCGGCCGCTGCGTGCGCCAGAAGTCGGGGTTGGCGCGGTCACGCGTGTAGCGACCCTCGGGCGGGGTGCCAACCCAGTCGTCATCGTCGTCGAAGCGTGCGATGGCCGCAGCTTACGCTTCGATCTCGGCCAGGCGATCGACGATCTCGCCCGCGTGGGCGACGAAGGACCCGTAGTCGAAGATCTCGTCGAGATCGCCGAGCGCGGCGGATGCGGGGTCGTCGGAAAGCAGGCGCCGCAGCGGCACGCGCTCATCCAGCGCTTGCTGGGCGAGACGCTGCACGACCCGGTAGGCCTCGTCGCGAGTCAGGCCGGTGCGCACGAGCGCCAAGAGAACGCGCTGGGAGAAGAGCGCCCCGCAGGTCAGCTCGAGGTTCTCCCGCATCCGGCCGGCGTCCACCACCATCCCCTCCACCAGCGAGATCACCCGCCGCTGGAGGTGGTCGAGGAGGATCGTGGAGTCGGGAAGGATCACCCGCTCGACCGATGAGTGCGAGATGTCGCGCTCGTGCCACAGCGCCACGTCCTCCAGCCCGGCCTGGGCGTTGCCACGCAGCACGCGGGCCAGCCCGGCGACCTGCTCTGACTTGATCGGGTTGCGCTTGTGGGGCATCGCGCTCGAGCCCTTCTGACCGGCGCCGAACGGCTCGCGCACCTCGCTCACCTCGGTGCGGGCGAGATGGCGGATCTCGGTCGCGAACCGCTCCAGCCCTGCCCCGGCCAGCGCGATCGCGCTCAGCAGCTCGGCGTGACGGTCGCGGGGGACGACCTGGGTCGAGACCGGCTCGCGCGCCAGGCCGAGCCGCTTCAGCACGCGCGCTTCGAAGTCGGGGGAGGTGGCGGAGTAGGTGCCGACCGCGCCGGAGATGGCACCCACCGCCGCCTGCTCGAAGGCGCGCTCTAGCCGCGTGGCGTTGCGGTCGGCCTCGAAGGCGAACCCGGCGAGCTTGATCCCGAACGTCGTCGGCTCGGCGTGGATCCCGTGCGTCCGGCCCACGCACAGGGTGTGCACGTGCTCGCGCGCGCGGGCAGAAAGTGCCTGCACGAGACGCCGCGCGTCTGCAAGCACGATCTCGCCGACGCGGCGCAGCTGGAGCGCGAGGCCCGTGTCGAGCACGTCGCTCGAGGTGAGGCCGTGATGGATCCAGCGTCCCGCCGGCCCGGCCGAGGCGGCCAGAACGTCGACGAAGGCGGCCGTATCGTGATCGGTGACCTTCTCGCGCTCAGCGATCTCCTCCACGCTGAAGGTGGCGGCCCGGATCCGTTCGAGGTCCTCCGCAGTGGGGCCCTCCATCTCCTCGCACGCCGCGACTTCGACCTGGCGCATGGCCTCGAAGTGGGCGTGATCGGACCACAGCTCGCCCAGCTCGCGACGGGTGTAGCGCGCGATCACCTCATCCTCCGGCCAGCTGCACCGACTTCACGATCAGCATCGCGAGCGCGACGATCATGTAGGAGCCGAGCACGCCCATGGCGGCGCGGCGCGGTCCTGACCAGCGCGGGCGCGAGAGCAGCGCGGCCGGCGGCATTGTCCACTGCTCCTTGGGGACGTGGGGACGGGAGTCGATCAGCGTCACGCCGCCCGAGACGCGACGGGCACGCAGGCTCATCAGGCCGATCATCACGAGCGCGAACACCAGCACAATCCCTCCGGCGATGGCCAGGGTGGTCACGTTCACGCCCGGGAACAGCGTCGTGATCGTGAGGATCAGCGAGAGCAGGATCAGGGTGCCGACGATCACGCTTGCCAGGGTCCGCAGCCACCCGGGGTTGGCCCACGGCCCGAGGATCTCGCGGTCGTTGGAGAGCATGAGCAGGAACAGCGTCGTCATCGGCAGCACGATCCCGCACAGCGCCTGGACCGCCTCGGTGATCACCCCCAGCGGCGCCCCCGGGATCAGCACGATTCCCGCGGCGGCGAGGATCAGGACACTGAACACCGCGTAGAACCCCTTGGCTTCCGAGAACGTGCGGTGCAGCGAGGCTTTGGTTCCGAAGATGTCACCGATGACGTAGCTCGTGGCGAGGGTCACGGCGCCCGCACCGATCAGAGATGCGTTGAGCAGGACGACGGCGAAGAACGTCCCCGCCACCGAGCCGAGTGTCTGGTCGAGTCCGCGAGCTACCTGTCCGGCATCGCGGAAGTGGCCGAAGAAGGAGGTCCCGGCGAAGGCGAAAGCGGTGATCGAGATAAGCGCCCCGGCCGCGATCACGACCACAAAGGCCCCGAGGAAGGTGTCCACGCGCTCGTAGTTGATCCACCGAGGCGTGATCCGCTTGTCGACGATGTTCGACTGCTGGAAGAACAGCTGCCATGGCGCCACCGTGGTCCCGACGATGGCGATGATCAGCAGGACAGAGGTCGAGCTGGCGCCGCCGTGGATACCGGGGATGAAGAAGTGATGGACGATCTGGCCCCCGCTGGGATGGGACATGAAGAACAGCGGCAACACGAGCAGGTTCGCAAACACGAACAGGAACATCGAGCGCTCCCACGACCGAAAGCTGCCGGTGGCGGTGACCGCGATCAGCATGGCGGCAGCGACCGGGACCGAGACGTACTGCGAGACGCCGAGGTAGGAGAGCGCAAGGCTGACCCCGATGAACTCGGTGACGATGATCAGGAAGTTCTGCAGGAACAGGAAGCTCGCGAGAAACCACCCCCACGCCCGGCCGAAGCGCTCGACGATCAGTCGTGCGTGGCCGACCCCGGTCACCGCCCCCAGCCTGACCACCATCTCCTGGTTTACGACGAGCACGGGAATCAGCAGGAGCAGGACCCACAGCAGGCTCGTGCCGTAGTTCTGGCCGGCCTGGGCGTAAGTGGAGACACCGCCGGCGTCGTTGTCGCCCACCATGACGATCAGCCCAGGGCCGATGATGGCCAGCAGAGCGAGCAGTCGCGAGCGAAGCGTGCGGTGCGACTCTTCGTGCTCGCGCAGCGTGCCGAAGGCGCCACGGATCTCCCCCGCAGGAGCGCGGTCGAGCACGGGCTGACCCGTCGAGGCCGCCGGCATCGCCGGGGGAGACGGGTTGCTCGCCATCTGCTCGACCTCCTTTCCTGGGCCCGCTCGCGGCGCCGCGGCGGACCGGAGGCCTCCTGGCCGCGGAGCTCAGGCTCCGGGCGAGACGGTCCTCACGGCACCGGCCGCGGGGCTGCTACTTCGCGGAAGTTCGCTGTCCTGATATGCGCCGGGGTCACTCATCGTGAAGAACGTTCTCGCCGCAGGTGCGGCCCGGTCGAGGGTACCAGCGCGCCGGAGGCCCTTCCAGTAGCTCAGCCGCGGGCGACGCCGGCCCGGCGACGCCACTCCTCGGGCAGCAGCAGCTCCAGCACGTCGTCGACGGCGATGATCCCCACCGGCCTGCCGTCCCCGTCGAGGACGGGCATGGCGATCAGGTTGAAGTCGGTCATCACGCGCGCGACCTCCGGGAGATCGGCTTCCACCGGAACCGTCGGCGTCGGCGATTCCGGCAGGCTCGAGACCGGCTCCTCGGCGCCGGCGCGGACGAGCTCGGCCAGCGACACCGCCCCCGCGAGCACGCCTCCCTCCTCCAGCAGGCAGACGATCGACACCTGCTGCGGGCCGAGCTCCGACGCGCGCACCCGGCTGATGGCATCGCGAACGGTCGCCGAGGCGGGCACCGACACGAAGTCGGGATTCATCAGCCCGCCGGCGGTGGACGGGTTGTGCCCCAGCAGCCCCCTGATCTTCCGCTGCCTGGCCGCGGGCAGGAGATTGAGGATGGGCAGCCGGCGATCCTGCTCTATCTCCAACAGCAGGTCGGCGGCGTCGTCGCTGTCCATCCGCCCGAGCACGGCCGCGACCTCTTGGTCCGAGCGCTCGCGCAGGAACTCGACCTGGTGCTCGTCGTCCAGCTCTTCGAAGACGTCGGCTTCGAGCTCCTTGTCCTGCCCCACGGCCTCGAGGATCTCCTCGCCCTCCTCGTGCGAGGCAGCCTCCACGAGGTCGGCGATCTGAGCCGGATGAAGCCGCGCGAGACGCAGGGGCGCGAGCTTCAGCCGCGAGGTGGGGACGTGGCCGACGAAAGGCTCGAGGTCGTTCCAGGCGACGAACTCGGTGTGCTCGGTGTCGTGTCCGCGGAAGCGGCGGGGCAGCAGGCGCCACAGCCGTGCGCGGAAGCTCGGATCGATGCCCGCCACGCGCCACGTCCCGGCCTCGCACACGAGCTCCACCTCGCGCGCGGTGACCAGCCGTGCCGTGTCCACGTTGATCAGACTGCGGTCGAGCAGGTCAGCGCGCAGCAGCACCTCTCCGGGGCGACGCTCGAACTGGCCCAGGTTCAGCTCCGTGGTCGACGTGCGTGCTGCCGTGGGCTCGAGCCGGTCGATGCGCGAGGCCGGGACGAACACCTCGCGGCCGCCGATCCGGGCCTTGAGCCCGATGACGGGGGGATGCCCGTCGCCCAGATCCAGGCGGGCGATCACGTCCTCCACGCGCCCGAGGCGCTCGCCCCCGGAGTCGAGCAAAGGACTGCCCGCGACGGCGGACACGTGAACGATGGCGTCGGGCATCGGTTCGCTCGCCGCGAAGGCTAGCGCCAGATCAGGCGCAGCGGGAGCAGTGAACCCCGCCGCTCAGGCGCCGAGAATGCGCGCCGCCAGAACCCCGGCGTTGCGCGCGTTGTCGACGCCCACGCACGCCACCGGCACGCCAGGAGGCATCTGCGCGATCGAAAGCAGCGCATCGAGCCCGCCGCCGACCGACATCCGGCTGGTCAGAGGGACGCCGATCACCGGCAGGTCGCTGTGGGCGGCCACCACTCCGGGCAGCGCGGCCGAGAGGCCGGCGCCGGCGATGATCACGCGCAGCCCGCGCATCCGGGCGTTGCGCGCGTACTCGGCCACCTTGTCGGGTTCCCGGTGGGCCGACATGACCCGCGTCTCGGAGGTGATCCCCCGGTCTCCCAACTCCTTCTCGGCCGCCTCCATCGCGGGCAGGTCGCTCTTGGACCCCATGACGATTCCCACGATGGGAGCGTCGACCTCGACGTCCTCGAGCTCGGCCGCCGTCTCAGCGAAGGTCTGGCTCGCTTCCGAAGCCTCGCTCACGTCCCAACCCCCTGGGCGATGTCTCGCCGCAGCTGCATGCCGTCGAACTGAATCATGTCCGCGGCAGCATATGCACAGGCGCGGGCGCGCGCGGGGTCGTCGCCCAGCGCCGTGAGGCTGAGGACCCGCCCGCCGGCTGTGACGAGGTCTCCCGACGCTCCGCGCGCGGTGCCGGCGTGGGTGATCGCGACCTCCGCGGGGACCGAGTCCAGGCCCGCGATTCGATCCCCTCTCGAGGACGACTCGGGATATCCGGCGCTGGCCATCACGAGCGTGACACCGGTGCGTGGATCCCAGTCCAGCTGCGCTTCCGCGAGGCCGCCGGGAATGGTCGCGGCCTGGAGCAGCTCGAGCAGGTCGGAGCGCAGCCGGGGCAGGATGGCCTGCGTCTCGGGATCGCCGAAGCGCACGTTGAACTCGAGCACGCGCGGGCCGGCCGCGGTCCTGATCAGGCCGGCGTAGAGCACGCCGTGGAACGGCATGCCGCGCCGTGCCAGCTCATCGAGCACCGGTTGGTGAATTCCCGCGCAGATCCGCCGCGCGTGGTCTTCGTCGACCGAGGGCACGGGCGAGTAGGCGCCCATGCCTCCCGTGTTGGGCCCCTGGTCGCCGTCACCGATCCGCTTGTAGTCCTGGGCCGAGGCGAGCGGCACGGCGACCTCCGAGTCGCAAATCGCCAGCAGCGAGAGCTCCGGGCCCTCGAGGTACTCCTCGACCACGACGCGCTCGGTGCCGAAGCGGTGCTCGACGAGCAGCTGCTCGAGCGCCACTCGCGCCTGCTCTGCGTCCTGCGCGATGACGACCCCCTTGCCGGCGGCCAGGCCATCGGCCTTTATCACGGTGGGATATTCGCTGACCGCATCGAGGCCGTCCTGCACTGTGCTCACGACCTCGTAGTCCGCCGTCGGCACGCCCGCCGCCACCATCACCTCCTTGCAGAACGACTTCGACCCTTCGAGCGCGGCGGCGCCCCGGGTCGGGCCGAAGCAGGGTATGCCCGCCTCGCCCAACGAGTCGGCAAGGCCGGCGACGAGCGGGGCCTCGGGTCCGACCACGACGAGCGAAACGCGCTCCCGGGCGGCCACCGCCACCAGGCCGGCGACGTCCTCGGCGCCCACATCGAGCACGTCGACCTGCGCGGCGATCCCGGCGTTGCCGGGCGCGCACAGCACGTCGGGGCGCCGGGGCGATCGCAGGAGCGCGTGCACGATCGCGTGCTCGCGCGCGCCGGATCCGACTACGAGAACGCGCGGCGGCGCGTCCTCGCTCCCAGACGCCGGCGCCGGATCAGATGGAGCCAATGAAGTCGTCGATCGGGATCGCGCTCAGGGTTTCGTACTTGGCGGTGCCGCGGGAGCCGAGCTCGAGCGAGACCCTGGCGATCGTGGTCTCGTCCGGTGCCTCGACCACGTTGACGAAGTCGAACCGTCCGAGCGTGGCCCACTGCGCCTTGACTGTGGCGCCGAGCTGCTCCACCTCGCGGTTCACCTCGCGGATGCGCGACGGGTTGTTCTTGATCGTCTGCACGCCTTCCGGCGTGAGCGTCGACAGCATGATGTAGGTGGGCACGGCCAGCCTCCTTCTCGACGTGGTGACGGCGCACTTGTACCACGGCGAGCCGGGGACCCGGCGGCGAGACGGAGTACCACGGCGAGCACGGGGCCCGGCGGCGCGCCGGGCCCCCGTGGCCGTCTGCCTAGGCCGCGGCCGGCTGAGCGGCTACGTCGACGCGCTCGAACACGAGCTCGCCGTCGGCGGCGTCGACCCGAACCGTGTCGCCAGGGACGAATCGCCCCTCGAGGATGGCCAGCGCCAGCGGGTCGACCAGCCGCTTCTGGATCACCCGCTTGAGCGGGCGGGCGCCGTAGGTCGGGTCATAGCCGAGGTTGCCGAGCAGCTCTCTCGCAGAGCTCGTCAGCGTTATCTCGATGTCCCGCTCGCGCACGCGCGCCATCAGCCGCTCGACCTGCAGGTCGACGATCTCGGTGATCTGCTCGCGCGTGAGGGCCTCGAACTCGACGATGTCGTCCAGGCGGTTGATGAACTCGGGCTTGAAGTGGGCCTCGACGCCGGGACGGCCGCCGGGGATGTTCGAGGTCATGATGAGCACGGTGTTCTTGAACGACACCGTCCGGCCCTGACCGTCGGTCAGCCGGCCGTCGTCCATGACCTGCAGCAGCGTGTTGAACACGTCCGGGTGGGCCTTCTCGATCTCGTCGAGCAGCACCACCGAGTACGGCCGTCGCCGCACCGCCTCGGTCAGCTGACCACCCTCCTCGTAGCCGACGTAGCCAGGCGGAGCGCCGACGAGGCGCGAGACGGCGTGCTTCTCCATGTACTCCGACATGTCGATGCGGACCATCGCGTCCTGGCTGTCGAACATGAACTCAGCCAGCGCCCGCGCCAGCTCGGTCTTGCCCACGCCGGTCGGACCGAGGAACAGGAAGGTGCCGATCGGGCGATCGGGATCCTGCAGCCCCGCCCTCGAGCGGCGCAGAGCGGCGGACACTGCCTCGACAGCTTCGTCCTGGCCGATCACGCGGCGGTGAAGGCGCTCTTCCATGTGGACGAGCTTCTCGATCTCCCCTTCCATCAGCCGGGAGACCGGCACGCCGGTCCACTTGGCCACCACTTCCGCCACATCCTCGGCGTCGACGTGGTCCTTGAGGAAGCGCAGCTCGCCCGCCTCGGGCTCGGCCGACTCGGCTTCCTGCATCTGCTTCTCGAGCTCGGGAATGGTGCCGTACTTGAGCTCGGCCGCCCGGCCCAGGTCGGACTCGCGCTCGGCCCGCTCCAACTCGACCCGCGCCTGCACCAGCTGAGACTGCACCTCGGCCACGGACTTGGTGGCCTCCTTCTCGCGCTGCCACTCGGCGGTCATCGCGGCTGAGCGTTCCTTCTCGTCGGCCAGCAGGCGCTCGAGCTGCTCACGCCGGGCGATCGTCCCGGGGTCTTCGTCGTCCTTGAGTGACTCGAGCTCGATCTCGAGCTGCATGATGTGCCGGTCGACCTCGTCGATCTCAGTGGGCTTGGAGTCGATCTCCATCCGGATCCGCGAGGCCGCCTCGTCGACCAGGTCGATTGCCTTGTCGGGCAGGAAACGATCGGCGATGTAGCGATGGCTGAGCGTGGCCGCGGCGACCAGGGCCGAGTCCTGGATCGTGACGCCGTGATGGTCCTGATAGCGCTCCTTGAGCCCGCGCAGGATCGCGATCGTGTCCTGCACCGTCGGCTCCCCGACGTACACCGGCTGGAAGCGGCGCTCGAGCGCGGGGTCCTTTTCGATGTGCTTGCGGTACTCGTCGAGCGTGGTCGCACCCACCGCCCGCAGTTCACCGCGGGCCAACATCGGCTTGAGCATGTTGCCGGCGTCCATCGCACCCTCGGCCGCACCGGCGCCGACGATCGTGTGCAGCTCGTCGATGAATACGACGATCTGCCCCTTGGCGTCGGCGATCTCCTTGAGAACGGCCTTCAGCCGATCCTCGAATTCGCCGCGGTACTTCGAGCCCGCCACCATCGCCCCAAGGTCGAGCGCGACGAGCTTGCGGTCGCGCAGGCCCTCCGGCACGTCGCCGTCGACGATCCGCTGGGCCAGGCCCTCGACGATCGCCGTCTTGCCCACGCCCGGCTCGCCGATCAGCACGGGGTTGTTCTTGGTGCGCCGGCTGAGGACCTGGATCACGCGGCGGATCTCATCGTCACGGCCGATCACCGGATCGAGCTTGCCTTGCGCCGCCGCTTCGGTCAGGTCACGACCGAAGCGCTCGAGCGCCTGGAACTTCTCCTCCGGGTTCTGGTCGGTCACGCGGTGGCTTCTGCGCACCTCGCCGAGCGCCTTGCGCAGCGACTCCGCGCCGGCGCCGGCGCCTCGCAGGGCTTCGCCTGCCTTGCCCGGGTGCGCGGCGATGGCGAGCAACAGGTGCTCGATTGACAAATAGTCATCGCCGAGCTCGCGCATCTCCTTCTCGGCGTCGCGGAGGATCTGGTGAAGCTCTGTCGAGCCCGCGGCCGACTCGCTGCTGCTCGTTGCGTTGAGGGTCGGCAGGGCGTCGAGCCCGGGGCTCAGGGCCTGTCGGACCGCAGCGGGATCCACCCCCAGCTTGCGCAGGACGGGGATGACGATTCCGCCATCCTGCTCGAGCAGGACGGCCAGCACGTGCTCAGGCGTGGTCTGAGGATTGCGGCGCTCGTCCGCCAGCTGCTGTGCGGCTTGGAGCGCCTCCTGAGACTTGATGGTGAAGCGGTCTGGGTTCATGGGGATTCCCGGATCTTTCGGTCAAAATCTTAGTCTTTGCGACTTAGATTATGGCACAGTTCGGACCCGCCCACAAGCAGAGGTCGATCCGCATTTGGCGGCATAAATTTCGTGCGTCCGTTTGAGCACACGGGATCGAGGGGACAACCGGAAGGCCGGACAAATAAGTGTGCGCGAGCTAATCCAGGGTCGCGCAGATTTCTTAGAGGATCGCGCGGAGAGAGGTCCTTTCGATGTTGAGCAATCCGCAGCCATTCGCGGGTGCGTCCGCACGCGCAAATCCAGAGCCCGAGGGGGTCAAGATGCCCCAGATTCGCCTCGAGGTCCCGTGCGGCCCCGAAGCCCCGGGGCGGGCCCGTGACGAGCTGCGCTCGCTCGAGAGTCTCGGCTGGATCGTCGGAGACGCCATGCTCGTGGCCAGCGAGCTCGTGACCAATGCCGTCCTGCACTCGGGCGCGGGCCCGGACGATCGCCTCGTGATGGAGGCGCGGGTCGAGCGTGACCGTCTCGTCATCTCGGTCCGGGACCCCGGCGACCGCTGGGGTGGGCGACTCGAAGCTGCCGCCTCCGAGAACCCCTTCGGCGGCATGGGGCTGCGCATCGTCGAACAGCTCTCGGCGCGGTGGGGGACCGAGGAAGGTCCCGGCCATCACGTGTGGGCGGAGCTGCTGCTGCCCGAACCGCCGCGAGCCGGATCGCGCTGAGCCGCGCGCCGCTAGCTGCGGATCGTCAGCTTCTTGCCGGCGGTGAGCGACTGCACCGTCTTGCGCCCGGTGATCAGCACGGCCGAGACCGTCGCGACGACACGCTGATGGCCTTGCAGCGCCGCGCGTAGCCGCGCCAGCTGCCGGCTCGAGAAGTGGATCGCGATCGTCTTGCTGGCCGCGCCGGCCAGTGTGTAAATGCGCGAGTCGACCTCGAAGGCCCGCTTGTGGCCGATCTGCACCTCGGCAATGGCACCGATCCGGCAGGCCCCGGCGCAGGAGACCCGGGCCAGGATCTTGCGCTGGCGCACGGGTCGCTGGTGGGAGGGCAGCGACAGCCCTATGAGCGGGGGCTGCAGTGACTGCGCCGCCTGCGCAAAGGCGGCGAGGTTGACGCTCCCCCAGCCCGACGCAGTGTCGTAGCCGGGTGTCGCCGTGCAGCAGCCCAGCGGCTGCCCGTCACCGATAAAGGGCCCGATGTCGTTGCCGTAGGCAGTGACATCGGAGAACACGCCGGACGCCAGGCTGGGATCACGACCGAGCTTGTAGAGCAGGGGGTTGGCCAGGCCCAGGTCCTGACGGCGGCTGGCTCGCAGGGCCTGATCGACGAGGGCAAACCCGCCGGCGAGCAGCGGTGTGCCCGCGCTCGTGCCGCCTACGGTCTGCCACGGGTTCGAGTTGGAGGAATTGATGCAGTCGCCCTGCGCTGAGCAATAGACGGCGTAGCCCGGGGCGACGTCGGCCAGCATGGAGACGTCGGGCACGCCGCGGCGATTGGGCCCGACCGTGCCGGCCTGATAGCCCGGGCGCTTGAACAGATCGCTCAGGCCGCCACCGCCCGCCGCACCCGGCTGCAGCTGAGCGTCGTTCCAGACCAGCTGATTGCTGATCTGGTTCGCGCTCGTCAGCTGCAGGTTCGTGCCGCCTGTGCTCGTGGCCCAGGGTGACGCCGCGGGGTAGTTGATGGCCAGCCGGTCGATCGGCGTCCCGTCCGGCGCGGTGCAGTCGGCGGATCCCTGATCGCCGCTCGAAGCCAGAAAGGAGATACCGCTGATGGCCGACATCTCGAGCGCCGCTTCGGTCGCCTCCAGCCCCCTCAGCCCGACCGCCTCGAACACCGCCGGCTCGCACAACCCGAGCGAAGCCGAGACCACCTGGGGCTTGTAATGCTTGTTCTGAAGCGGGGCTGTGAGCGCCGTCAGGACGTCGGCGGCCGTCGGCCTGGTCTCGTATACGTCGATCGCCTTCAGATCGGGTGCCGTGGCGTCGAGGACCTCGATGTCCAGCGTGGACTCCCCGCCCGGCGCCAGCGGCCGGGGCACCCCGACCCCGAAGCCGTTGAGCTGCGGGATGTCGAACCCGAAGCACTGCGCGAAGGCCTGGATGTCCGAGTCGCGAAATCCGTCGATCTCGATCAGCGCCGCGCGCTCGCCCTGCCCGAACAGGCCAGCCGCGTGAAGCGGATCGAAGCCATAGGCGGTCAGGTACTGGTTGGGGGTGAACCCGGCCGTCGAGGGGTCGCCGCCCTGCTCGCCTGCCGAGGTCCCCGCGGCACAGCCGGTCGCGGTCCCGCTGTGGGGGAGCGCGGAGGAGGGCTGCGAGGCAGCCGCGTGGGCGCGGCCGTGACGATCACGGAGGAGGCCCGTGGTGCCGCTCGCGAGCGGGCGCGTGTCGAGGCCGACAACGCCGGTGACGCTGCCCCGCAGCGGCGCAGGCACGTGAACGGCACTCGTCGGCGCGGTGAACTGCCCGTGACGCGCGAGTGCGAAGCGCGCCACGTGGGTCGCGAACAACCGCTCGGCCCGCCCCACGCTCAGGGTGGCGCGCGCGAACAGACCGGTGGCATCGATCTTCACGTCCCTGGCGCCGGCGCGCCGCAGGAAGCGCAGCACCCGGGCGCGGGTGCGCGGCGAGGCGCCGTAGCGGCGGGCCAGTTCGGCGATGGGCTCGTAGCGGCCGTAGCGCCCCGAACCCGGTGTGCTGACCAGCGCCGCCAGGCGGGCCAGCCCGCCCTCGTCGGCCGCCAGCGGGAACACCAGGCGAAGCGACTGCCCGGCGGCGGCGGGACCGATCCTCGTGATGTGAGCGCTAGGCGCCGCGTTCGCCGCACCTGCCGCGGCGAGAACAGCCAGGCCGGCTGAGAGGAACGCCTGACAGGCGCCTCTTCGACGACGTCCGCCGGCCTCTCCCCAAAGGCGCCTGAACATCGCTGGATCGTCGCACAAGCGCCGCGTCAGCCGCCGGAGCGCTGCACCCGGATCTTGAACGTCTTCAGATCGGCGGGACGGATGAGCTCGCCGCCGCGCTCGTACGGGACGATCTCCGCGCGCAGCTCCCTGCGCAGGGCCTCCAGCCGCTGCACCTCGGCCTTCAGATCCTCCGCTCGGGCCTCCAGCGCCGCCACCTTCCGCGCCATCGCCGCGAGCTTCTCCTCGAGCTCGAAGACACGCTCGACGCCGGCCAGGTTCATGCCCAGCTCCGCCGTCATCTCCTGGATCCGCCGCAGGCGGTCCACGTCCTTGTGCGAATAGAGCCGGGTCCCCTTCGGCGAGCGCTTGGGCTCGATCAGCCCTCGCGCCTCGTACATGCGCAGCGTCTGCGGATGCATGTCCGCGAGCTCTGCCGCCACCGAGATCATGAACACTCCGCGGTCCGAGGAGACCTGGACGCGCGCGGTGGCGCGAGTGACGCGGGCGGACCCCGTTCGCTCCCGTCGCACGGCCATCAGTTCCCGCTCCCGGCTCCGGCTCCTGCCCCGGCCGCGCGGGCCTGAGCGAACAGGCTCGCGCGCGGATCGCCATTGGTCACCTCTGACAACCGCTCGATCGCCTCGTCCTGCTCGGGCGAGAGGGCGGTCGGGACGTCGATCACGAAGCGGTAGTGGATGTCGCCGCGGCCCTTGCCGCCGAGCCGCGGCGGACCTTCACCGCGCAGGCGCTGCACGGTCCCGTGCTTGGTTCCGCGCGGCACCCGCAGCCGCTTGGATCCGTTCAGCGTCGGGACTTCGATGACGGCTCCGCGGACCGCCTCCGGGATGCTCAGCGGAACTTCGACTTCGAGGTTCTCCCCGTTGCGCTTGAACACCGGGGACTCCTGCACGCGCGTGATGACGTACAGGTCACCGGCCTCGCCGCCCCGGACACCGCCCTCGCCCTTGCCGGCCAGGCGAATGCGGCTGCCGTCACGCACGCCGGCCGGGATGTTGACCCGCAGGCGCTTGACGCTGCGCTGAGCGCCGCTGCCGCCGCACGTGGGGCACGGGTCCTCGATCACCGTGCCGGCGCCGTGGCAGTTCGAGCACGGCTGCGAGATGGAGAAGATGCCCTGGCTCTCGGACTCGATCCCGCGCCCGTTGCAGACCGGGCATACCTTCGGGGTCGTGCCCGGCTTGGCGCCGGTGCCGTGACACGTCGGGCAGGGCTGAGAGGTGGGGACGGCCAGGGAGACCTGGTCGCCCTTGACCGCCTGCTCGAAGGTCAGCGTCACCTCGGTCTCCAGATCGCGTCCGCGCTGCTGGGCGCGCGGCCCGCGCGTGGCGCCCCCACGCCCTGCGGGTCGGGTCCCGGCAGCGCCGCCGCCGGCTCCGCCGAAGATGGTGGAGAAGATGTCGCCCAGGCCGCCGCTGAACGAACCGGGGTCGAACCCCCCGGGCATCCCGAACCCGCCGAGCGGGCCGCTGCCGCGGTCGTAGGCCTTGCGCTTCTCCGGATCGGAGAGGACGTCGTGTGCCTGCGAGATCTCCTTGAAGCGCTCCTCCGCCTGCTTGTCGCCCGCGTTGCGGTCCGGGTGGTACTGGCGGGCGAGCTTGCGATACGCCTTCTTGATCTCCTCGTCGGAGGCGTTCTTGCCGACTCCGAGGATCTTGTAGTAGTCGGGTCGCGCCGGCACTGGTGTCTATCCCCTCAGGCTGCGACGACGACGCGCGCAGGCCGTAGCACTGAGTCGCCGAGACGGTACCCGCGCTGGTAGACCTCAACGATCGTCCCCGCGGGGGTGCCGTCGACCGGCTGCTGAGCCACGGCCTCGTGATGCTGGGGATCGAACTGCTCCCCGGCCGGGTCGTAGGGCTCGATGCCCACGCGGCTCAGCGCCGCGATCACATCGTCGTGAACGAGCTTGATGCCCGAGGCCAGCGTCTCGCCGGCCTCGTCGCCGTTGCCCGCCGTCTCGGCGGCCTGCAGCGCGCGATCGAGATTGTCCACTGCCGGCAGCAGCTCCTTGACCAGCTTCGTGATCCCACGCTCCTGCGCCAGCGACGCCTCGCGCGCGGCGCGCTTGCGATAGTTCTCGAAGTCGGCCTTGGTCCGCTGGGCCAGCTCGAGGTACTCGTCGGCCTTGTGTGCCTTGGCAGCCAGCTCGTCGAGGTCGCGCTGGACCTTGTTCTCGTGGTCGTGCGTGCCCTCCTCGGGGCCCTCCGGACCCCCGGGGGCCGGCTCGGCCGGCCCCCTCTCAGGCAGCGCCTCCTCGAGTTCGTCGCCATGCGGGCGCGATGGCCCCACCGGCGCCTCCGGCTCCCCAGCGCGAACCGTGGGATCGGGCTGGGTTTCCTGCTCACCCTCAGCAAAGGTGTCGGCAGGGAGAGACGATCCGTCATGCGGCGTGGGCGCCGGAGCCGGGGGCTGGTGCTCGGATGAGACCTTTCGGGACGCGTTGGTCTCATCCGAGCGGCCAGCCCCAGCCCCGGCAGGAACCGTTGAATCATGCCGGGGCGCCATTTACTTCCCCTCGTCGACGACTTCTGCGTCCACAACGTCCTCGGCACCCGCGCCGTTGGTCGATGCCTCCGGGCCGGGGCCGGCATCGCCGTCGGTCGAGGCCGCTGCCTGCTCCTGGGCGCGCTGGTACATCGCCTCTGAGACCCTGTGGAAGGAGGACTGGAGCGCCTCCGTCTTGGCGTTGATGTCGGCGACGTCCTCGGAGGTCAGCACCTCGCGCACCGCCTTGATCGCGCCCTCGATCTCCTCCTTGGAGGAAGCGTCCACCTGGTCGCCCAGCTCCTTGAGCTGGCGCTCGGCCTGGTAGGCCGCGTTCTCGGCGTTGTTGCGCGCCTCGGCCAGCTCGCGCTGGCGACGATCCTCCTCGGCGTGCGACTCGGCGTCCGTGACCATGCGCTTGATCTCCTCGTCGGAGAGGCCGGAGCCCGAGCGGATCTCGATCTTCTGCTCCTTGCCCGTGCCGAGGTCCTTGGCCGAGACGTTCAGGATCCCGTTGGCGTCGATGTCGAAGGCGACCTCGATCTGCGGGATCCCGCGCGGCGCCGGGGGGATGCCGGTGAGCTGGAACTTGCCCAGCGACTTGTTGTAGGCCGCCATCTCGCGCTCGCCCTGCAGGACATGGATCTCTACGCTCGGCTGGTTGTCCTCGGCGGTCGAGAACACCTCGCCCTTGCGGGTCGGGATCGTCGTGTTGCGCTCGATCAGCTTGGTCATGACGCCCCCCTTGGTCTCGATGCCGAGGGTCAGCGGCGTGACGTCGAGCAGGAGGACGTCCTTGACGTCGCCCGCGAGCACACCGGCCTGGATGGCCGCGCCCACGGCGACGACCTCATCCGGGTTGACGCCGCGATGGGGCTCCTTGCCCGTGAGCTCCTTGACCTTCTCCTGAACCGACGGCATGCGGGTCATGCCGCCGACGAGGACGACGTGGTCGATCTTCTCGACGCCCTTCTCCTTGGCGTCGTCCATCGCCTGGCGCACCGGCGCCACGGTGCGGTCGAGCAGGCTGCTCGTGAGCTCGTTCAGCTTGGCCCGCGTGAGGCGGGTGTCCAGGTGCTTGGGCCCGCTGGCGTCAGCGGTGATGAAGGGCAGGTTGATCTGCGTCTCCTGCGTGGTGGAGAGCTCGATCTTGGCCTTCTCGGCCGCTTCGTAGAGACGCTGCAGCGCCATCGGGTCGGCACTCAGGTCGATGCCCTGCGACTTCTTGAACTCGGCGACCAGCCAGTCCACCAGTGCCTTGTCGAAGTTGTCGCCACCCAGGTGGTTGTCGCCGGCCGTGGCCTTGACTTCGAACACGCCGTCGCCGATCTCGAGCACGGACACGTCAAAGGTGCCACCGCCGAGATCGAAGATCAGGATCGTCTGGTCGGACTCCTTGTCGAGCCCGTAGGCCAGCGAGGCCGCTGTCGGCTCGTTGATGATCCGCTTGACGTCCAGCCCCGCTACCTTGCCCGCGTCCTTGGTGGCCTGACGCTGGTCGTCGTTGAAGTACGCCGGGACGGTGATGACCGCGCTGTCGACGGTCTCACCGAGATACGCCTCAGCGTCCGACTTCAGCTTCTGCAGGATCATCGCGCTGATCTCGGGCGGTGAGTACTGCTTGCCGCCGGCCTCGACCCGGGCGTCGCCGCCGGGCCCGGAGACCACCTTGTAGGGCACGATCGACTCCTCCTCGCGCACCTCGGCCTCCTTGCGGCCCATGAAGCGCTTGATGGAGAAGACCGTGTTCTGCGGGTTGGTGACCGCCTGTCGCTTGGCCACGGTGCCGACGAGGCGCTCACCGCCCTGCGTGAACGCGACCACGGACGGGGTCGTGCGCCCGCCCTCGGCGTTCTCGATCACCGTCGGCTCACCGCCCTCGAGCACGGCCATGCAGCTGTTGGTCGTTCCGAGGTCGATTCCGATCGTCTTTCCCATTACGTTCTACTCCTCTTGGATCGTAAAAATCTGAGTGGGATACTAGCAGATCTCTCAAGAGCCGCCTGAGCCTGGGCGAACGCTGTGCACCCCGATCTGCGGGCACATGCGGCGCAAAGCACACTCCGCGCAGTTCGGCCGCCGGGCGTAGCAGGTTCGCCGTCCGTGGCGCAGGAGGTTGAGGTGCAGCTCGAGCTCCTCGCCGGGTGGCGTGATCGCGAGCATCGTGTCGTGCATCTCCTCAAACGGCGCTCCCGGACGGAGCAGCCCGAGCCGGGTGCCAACCCGGGAGACGTGCGTGTCAACCGGTACTTCGCGCATGCCGAGGGCGAAGAGCAGCACGCATCCAGCCGTCTTTCGCCCGACCCCCGGCAGATCGGTTAAATACGCCCGCGCTTCCTCGACGGGTACGCCGGGGACCCAGTCGAGCGAGAGGCCCCCGGGCGAGGTGTCGGCGATCGCCCGCAGGATTGACTTGATCCGGGCCGATTTGACCTTCGAGATCCCGCCGGGGCGGATCGCCTCCTCGATCGCGTCCACGGGCGCGTCCCGCACCGCCTCCCAGTCCTCGAAGCGCTCGCGCAGTGCCAGGTAGGCGACGTCGCGGTTGCGATCGTTCGTGGACTGCGAGAGCACCGTGAGCACGAGCTCGGCGATGGGGTGGCCGTGCGGCTCGGCGCGCGGAATGCCGTAGACGAGGCGGAGGCGGTCGCGGATCGCTCGCACCCGGCGGGGTGGGGGCCGGCGCCAAGCCGTATCGGATCCGGCGGCGGTGCTGCTCATCGGGCGGACGTTATCCTCGCCTGCCGGGTGAGCGCCGATGAGCTATTCGATCTCGCCGGGTCGCCCGTCTTCCTCCGTCGCACGCCGAGTCCCCCCACCTCCGGCGGCGAGCCCCTCTACCTGCACGGCATTCCGTCGAGCTCTGATCAGTGGATCCCGTTCCTGGAGCGCACGGGCGGGATCGCGCCTGATCTGCCGGGCTTCGGTCGCTCGGGCAAGGCGGCCAACCTCGACTACACGCTCGAGGGCCACGCACGTTTCGTCGAGGATCTGCTCGACGCCCTGGGGATCGAGCGCGTCCGCCTGGTCGTCCACGGATGGGGTGCAGGCGGTGGGCTGGTGTTCGCCCAGCGCCATCCCCAGCGAGTCACCCGGCTGGTCATCTGCGACGCGCTCCCGCTCGTGGAGGACTTCGCATGGCGCGGCTTCCCAGCCCTGTTGCGCCGGCGGGGACTCGGCGAGCTCGCGATGGGCTCGATCCCGCGCTGGCTGCTGGCCCGCGTGCTGCGCACGGCCGGGCAGTTCGACGACCGCGAGGTGGCGGCCATCTGGCAGCAGTTCGACCTCGGCACCCAGCGCGCCATCCTCCGGCTGCACCGCACCACGAGCGAACCGGTCCTGGCGCAGAGCGGCAGCCGCTTGCACGAGCTGCAGATGCCCTCCCTCGTCGTCTGGGGGGAGTCCGACACGTGGTTCGAAGCCCGCTTCGCGCAGTCCTACGCCCAGCGGCTGCCGGCCGCGGAGACACAGCTCGTCCCGGGCGCCGGGCACTGGCCCTGGCGCGAGGATCCGCAGCTCGTCGGGCAAATCGCGGCCTTCCTGACAGTGCCGTGAGAAGACGCGCCGCACCCACCACGGTGGCCGCGGTCCTCGCCGTGATCTACATCAGCGTCTCGCCGCCGAGCCTCGACCTCGCGGCGCACCTGCTCCGCGCCCGGTTGTTCTCGACCGAAGGGTTCGGGGTCTGGAACAACTGGTGGTACGCCGGCCATCATGTGCCCGGCTACAGCGTTCTGTTCCCGCCGGTCGCGGCGCTGCTGACGCCGCAGATCGCCGGCGCGCTCGCCGCCACGGGATCGGCGGCGATCTTCGAAGCGCTGGCCCGGCGCCATTTCGGAGAGAACGGGTGGCTGGGCTCGCTGTGGTTCGGAGCGGCTACCGCGGTCAACCTGTTCACCGGCCGGCTGACCTTCGCCTTCGGGCTGTTGCCCGCGCTGGCGATGGCCCTGGCATTGCAGCGCCGGCGCTACTGGTCGGCCTGCCTGCTCGCGGTCATCACGGCGCTGGCCAGTCCCGTAGCCGCGCTGTTCGCCGCCCTCGCAGGAACGGCGTTCGCCATCGGCACATTCCGCAATCAGCGCCGCGCCGCCGCGTTTGGAATCGCTGCGGCGGCATGTGCCCTGGTCCCGGTCCTGCTGCTCACGCTCGCCTTTCCCGAAGGCGGCCAGGAACCTTTCACGTTCTCGACGCTGTGGCCGATTCCGGCGATCGTGGTCGTGATGCTGCTCGTGGTGCCGGCCCGCGAGCTGACACTTCGCTCGGGGCTCATCCTGTACGGGCTTGGCTGCCTCGTGGCATACGCGGTCTCGACTCCCGTGGGCAGCAACTCGGTTCGACTCGGCTCGCTCATGGGCGGCCCGTTCGCGGCGCTCATCCTGTGGCGCCGCCGCAAGCTCGCGCTGGCGATGCTGGCGCTCCCGTTGCTCTGGCTCGAATGGCAGGCCCCTATTCGGGATGTCACCACCTCGGCCGGGGATCCCTCGGTCTCCGCGGCGTACTACCAGCCCCTGCTCAGCTTCCTCGGCTCGCAGCCCGGCCCGCCGTTCCGGGTCGAGATCCCGTTCACCCGGTTTCATTGGGAGGCCTACCAGGTCGCACCGCGCTTCCCGCTCGCACGTGGCTGGGAGCGCCAGCTGGACATCAAGTACAACCACCTCTTCTACGACGGCCCGCTGACAGCCGCGGAATACGAAACCTGGCTGCACCAGCTGGCCGTTCGCTTCGTCGCCGTCCCCGACGCCAGCCTCGACTTCTCAGCGCGCAAGGAGGTCGCGCTGATCGATGGTGGCCTTCCGTTCCTGCGCCTCGTGTTCCGGAGCGCCCACTGGCGCGTATACGCGGTCAGCGATCCCACTCCGATCGTGCAGGGCGATGCGACGCTGCGCGCCCTGGGCGCCAATTCAGTCGACCTCGAGGTCTCACGCCCCGGGCACGCGCTCGTGCGGGTTCGCTTCTCGCCCTACTGGGCGCTCGACGGCGGGCACGGGTGCGTGGCGCCCCAGGGCGAGTTCACCGGTCTCACGCTGCGACATGCCGGACCCGTACGGATGGTCATCCGGTTCTCGCTCGCGCGCATCGCCGCGCGTTCGCCGCGGTGCGGCTGAATAACCTGCTGCCAACAGGACCTCCCGATAGGATGGCCGTCATGGGGCGTCGCCTTCGCTTCATCGAGGCGCGGGTGCTACCGCGCGGATGGAAGGACCTGTTTCGGCAGATCGGGCTCTTCGTCGGGGCCTTCCTCCTCTACAACCTGGTCCGCGGCCTGGTCGTCGGCGGCAGCGCGTACAAGCCCTTCGGCGACGCGATGAAGATCATCGACCTCGAGCGGACGCTGCACATCTTCGTCGAGCCAAGCGTGCAGTCGTGGGTGCTGAGCAAGCACTGGCTGATGGACGCCGCCGACTGGACGTACCTCAACGGGCACTTCTTCGTCACCTTCGGCGTGCTGGCCTTCATCTACGTGCGGCGCAACGACTCCTTCTACTTCGTACGGAACATGTTCATGATCGCCATGGCCGTGGCGCTGGTCGGCTACTGGCTGTACCCGACTGCACCTCCGCGGCTGATGCCGGAGTGGGGCTTCACCGACTCGGTCTCGCAGTTCGTCACCGGCGGTACCGGCTGGGTCGACAACGGAGCCGGCAAGGCATTTCTGAACTTCTACGCCGCGGTGCCGTCGATGCACGTGTGCTTCGCGACCATGGTCGGATGGAGCATGTTCCGCCTCACCCGGCGGCGCGCGATCAAGATCGCGTGGGCCTGCTACCCGCTGTTCGTGACCTTCGTCGTCGTGGCCACGGCCAACCATTACCTCACCGACGTGTTCCTCGGGGCGCTGACGGCGGCGATCTCGGCCTTCCTCGCCCAGCGGCTGCTGGCGCGGGCTCGGCCGGAGGCATGGGCCTTCGGCCAAGCCACCGCCTGATGGCCGAGCAGACCGAACCGGCTCCGGCGCCGACTCAGAGACGCCGGCGGCCGCGCCCGCAGCGCTCGGGACCGACGACGCAGGAGCTGATGCGCGAGCGGCTGATCGAGTCGCGGCTCACGCCCAACGCGATCTCGCTGACGGGATTCGCCCTGAACCTCGCCGCCGCGGGCCTGGTGGTGGGGCGAATGTTCTTCCTCGCCGGCATTGCCTTCATCGTCGGATCGATCATGGACACGCTCGACGGCCGCTACTCGCGCATGTCGGGCAAGGGAACGCCGTTCGGAGCGTTCCTCGACTCGACGCTCGACCGGCTGGAGGAGGGCATAGTGCTCACGGCCGTGGGCGCGTACTTCGCGGCCCGCCACGACCAGGTCGCCGCCGCGGCGACCGTCGCCGCCGTGCTGTTTTCGTTGATGGTCTCCTACACGCGCGCCCGGGCCGAAGCGCTCGGCGTGGCCTGCAAGGTGGGGCTGGCCACGCGCCCGGTCCGGGTCGTGATCCTCGCCGCCGGTCTCGTGTTCGCCCGCGGCGCCTCGATCGGGAACTTCGAGCTCCTGGCACCGGCGGTGTATGTTCTCGCCGGCCTCTCGCTGGTCACTACGATCCAGCGCATCGCCCACGTTCGCGGGCAGCTCGCGCACGCCGCGGACGTGTAACAAAGTCCGCCTGGCGGAATACCTAGAGCGTCGGCCTGCGCAGCGAGATCGCGCGCGGCCTCATCTTTCGAGAAGGGACTTCAAAACAGTGAGCAGCAGCAACGGTTCCACCAACGGTGCCGGTCGCTACCAGGCGGACAAGGTCCGCGTGGCGATCATCGGCGTGGGTAACTGCGCGAGCTCGTTCGTGCAGGGCGTGCACTTCTACCGCGACGCCGACCCTGTCAAGTCCGTGCCCGGGCTCATGCACGTCGACCTGGGCGGCTACCACGTGCGCGACATCGAATTCACAGCCGCGTTCGACATCGACGCCGAGAAGGTGGGCAAGCCGCTGAACGAGGCGATCTTCGCGGGGCAGAACAACACGCTGCAGTTCGCCGACGACCTGCCCGACCTTGGCGTCGAGGTCCACCGCGGGATGACTCACGACGGCCTGGGCAAGTACCTCCAGCAGAAGATCACCAAGGCCCCCGGCCCGACGGCGGACATCGTGGAGATCCTCAAGGAGACCAAGACCGACGTCGTCGTCTCCTACCTCCCGGTCGGCTCCGAGCAGGCCACCAAGTGGTACGTCGAGCAGGTGCTCGAGGCCGGGTGCGCCTTCGTCAACTGCATACCGGTGTTCATCGCGCGCGAGCAGTACTGGAACGACCGCTTCAAGAAGGCCGGGCTGCCGATCGTGGGGGACGACATCAAGTCACAGGTGGGGGCCACGATCGTCCACCGCGCGCTGGCGCGGCTGTTCCATGATCGCGGCGTCAAGCTCATGCGCACCTCGCAGCTCAATGTCGGCGGCAACATGGACTTCTACAACATGCTCGAGCGCGAACGGCTGGAGTCCAAGAAGATCTCCAAGACCAACGCCGTGACCTCGATCATGGGGCACACGCTTCCGGCCGACGACGTTCACGTCGGCCCCTCGGACTACGTGCCGTGGCTGACCGATCGCAAGTGGGCCCACATCCGGCTCGAGGGCGAGGCCTTCGGCAACGTGCCGCTGACGGCGGAGCTGAAGCTCGAGGTGTGGGATTCGCCCAACTCCGCAGGCATCGTGATCGACGCCGTGCGGTGCTGCAAGCTGGCGTTGAACGACGGGCTCTCCGGCCAGCTCGACGGTCCCAGCTCGTATCTCATGAAGTCGCCGATGAATCAGCGCCCGGACTCCGAGGCGCGCGAGCTGATCGAGCAGTTCATCGCCGAGCACGCGCGCGGAGCGCGCACGGCTCCCGAGCAGGCACCCGCGGCAGCCAGCTAGCCGGGTCTATCCTCTGCGCGTGTCCGCGGCCCTCGCGATCGCGCAGGTCACGCCGTTCGCGTGGGAGTCGCCCGGCGAGGTAAACGACTACGTCTCGCGGCTGGGCGACCAGCTGGCGCAGCGCGGGTCCCGCGTCCTAATCATCGCGCCGTCGCACTCGCGGGCGCTCGTGCGCGACAGCCGGCGGGCCCTGCGCGGCCGGCCGGAGCAGCTGCTCGAGCGCGCCGAGGGCCGCCCCGTCGTCCTTGGCGTGGGCGAGGTCCTTCCCTTCTCGCCGGCCCGGCGCCGGAGTGCCTCGATTCCGGTCGACGTCGCGCGAACCATCGAGAGCGCTCTGGGCGCGCTGGGCCTCGACATCGTCCACGTGCACGAGCCCTTCGCCCCCAGCGCCTCCAGCGTGGCCCTGCGCAACTCCCGGGCGCTGAACGTCGGGAGCTTTCATGCCCCAACCGAGCGCGTCGTCTCGACTCAGCTCGCGCGCGGGCTCTCGCGCCTTCTGCTCTCGCGCCTCGATGCCCGGGTGGCCAGCTACCGCTCCACGCGCGATCTGATGCGACGCTACTTCCCCGGCGAGTACGAGGTGATCGCCCCCGGAGCCGACCTGGCGCCGCCGCGCGATGACGAGTGCGCGCGCTCAGAGGAGGGGCGGGTCGAGATCGTCTTCGTAGCCGAGGAGGAGCGAACCGCCCTGCGGACCTTTCTGCGCGCGCTCCGCGGTCTTCCCCGCGATCTTCCCTGGCGCGCCACCGTGTGGTCGGCGCGGCCGCGGGCGGCACCGGCGACGCTGCCGATCAGCCTGCACGAACACGTGCGGTTCGTCGATGCGACGGAGATCACCGCCGACGAGGCGCTCGCTCGCTGCGACGTCGCAGTCCTCGCTTCCGAGGGGGTGCGGCCTACCCCCGGCATCCTCCTCCGCGCCCTGGCCGCGGGCGCCGTGCCCGTGGCCTCGCGTCTCCCTGCCTACGAGGAGCTCCTGGCCGACGGAAAGTACGGGCTGGAGTTCGAGCCCGGCGACGTTCAGACGCTCGCCTCCCATCTGTCCGCGCTGATCTCCGGCCAGGAGCTCCGTGGCTCCTGCCGGGAGCGCGCCGCGGAGCTGCGCCCGCGCTTGGCCTGGTCGCGCGTGGCCGACGAGCTGGAGGCGCTCTACGGGCGTCTCGTGGCCCGGCGACACGACGGCCGATCCGACGGCCGCGTGGCTCAGCGGCTGGCCGGCCGTCGGCTGATCGACGTCGACCTGCACATGCACACCGACCACTCCTACGACTGCGCGACGCCCCCGGAGGTTCTGCTCGCCGAGGCACGATCGCGCGGCCTGGGCGCCATCGCCGTGACCGACCACAACGAGATCTCCGGCGCGCTGGAGGCGCGCGCCAAGGCCGACGGCATCAAGGTGATCGTCGGCGAGGAGGTCAAGACGGCCGATCAGGGCGAGGTGATCGGCTTGTTCATCGAGGAGAAGATCCCCCGCGGGATGACCCTCCAGGAGACGATCGCCGACATCAAGCGCCAGGGCGGCCTGGTCTATGTGCCCCACCCCTTCGATCGACTGCACTCGGTGCCCGACTACGAACATCTGCTCACCGTGCTGGACGACGTCGACGCCATCGAGGTCTTCAACCCACGGGTGGCGATCTCGGAGTTCAACGACGAGGCGGTGCGGTTCGCCGCCAAGTACAGGATCCCAGCGGGCGCCGGATCCGATGCCCACGTGCCCCAGGGCCTCGGCTCGGTCCGGATCCGGATGCGCGATTTCGAGGGGCCTGAAGAGTTCCTGCAATCGCTGCGGGACGCCGACATCGCCCGCAATCCAGCCAGTTTGCTCTACGTCCAGGCCCTCAAGTTCCTGCAGACCAAGGCCCTGCCTGAGGCGGCGCGCCGCGCCTCTCGCGACCGGCGCGTGCGCCGCGCCACCGGCCGCCAGCTGCGCAACTCCTGATGCACTCGCAAGGACAAGCTCGCCAGCCGTCCAATCCGAGAGCAATGCCGGCGACCGACGACGAGATCAAGGAGAAGTACCTCGAGCGCGCGATCCGCGAGCTCAACTCCTTCGCCCGCGACCTGCAGGGCTGCGCCCACTGTCCGCGCGGCCAGCTGATGCCGATTCTCGGCTCCGGTCACCCTCAGGCCGACATCTTCCTGGTCAAGCATTCGGCTCGCCCCTCCGAGGTCGAGGAGGGCGTGGCCTTCTACGGCCGGACCGGAAACGCACTGATGAAGTCGCTCAAGCGTCTCTCGATCGACCCCCTCGCGGTCTACGGCACGCTGTGCGTGAAGTGTCCGGTGGCCGATCCGGCCGTGGCCGACCCGGGCTGCATCGCTCGCCTGGCCGAGGAGCTCGCGATCGTGCAGCCGAAGATCCTCGTCGTGATGGGGGCCGACGCGCTGGCCGTGGTCAACGACCTCGACGTCCCCCTGCGGCGCGAGCTCGCACCGGAGATGGCCCAGCTGCAGCGCTTCACTCCTTCGATCGAGGCCCTGTACGTGCCGAACATCGACGACGCGCTCGACGAGGAGGATGCGAAGCGCGAGTTCTGGGCCGCCTTCCGTGTGCTCGGGCAATGGTGGGCCGACCTTCCGCCGTACTAGGGTGCGGTTAGACTCGCCGGGATGGCCGCAGAGGACGACAGCTCCGCTCGGCTCGGCGACCGCTGCGAGGAGTGCGGGGCCAAGCTGACCGCGCAGGAGCTGCAGGCCGTCATGGAATCGGGCGGGCCCGCGTTGTGCACCATCCACGCGGCCGAGGACGAGCCGGGGCTCGAAGCCGATGAGGCCGGCTTCCGCGAGGAGGGCTAGCGGCCGCGGCTAGGCGGCGGTCTCGAGCACGATCTTGCCGAGCTTGCCGCCGGTGGCGAAGCGGTCGTAGGCCTCGACCGCCTGCTCGAGTGGATATGTGGCGGCGACGGGGACCCGGACCTCCCCCGCCCCGACGAGCGGGAGGACGCTGCGCTCGAGCGCGCGTGCGGTGAACGCCTTCTCCTCCAGCGGCCGCGGACGCAGCGTGGACGCGCGCACCGTCCCGCGGCGGGTCATCAGGTCGCGCAGGTTCAGCTCCGCCTTTGCTCCAGCGCCGATCCCGATCACGACAATCCGCCCGCAGGTATTGAGGGCCTTCACGTTGTCGGAGAGGTTGGGAGCGCCGACGAGCTCGAGGATCACGTCGAAGGGCCCGTGCTCGGCGAACGCAGCCGGCGCGATCACCTCCGCCCCCAGCTCGCTTACGGCGCCGCGGGTCTCCTCGTTGCGCACGGTGGCGATGACCCGAGCGCCGGCCGCACGCGCGAGCTGGATCGCCGCGGTTCCGACGCCGCCGGCTCCCCCGTGCACGAGCAGCCGCTCGCCCGCCTTCAGCTCGCACTGCGTGAACAGCGCGTCGTGCGCGGTGGTGAACGTCTCCGGCAGCCCTCCGGCCTCGGGCCAGCTCAGGCGTTCGGGAACCGGCATCAGGATGCGCTCGTGGACGACGGCCTGCTCCGCCTGGCCGCCGCCGGCGACGATTCCCATCACCCGGTCGCCCGGCGCGAAGCGCATCGCGCCCTCGCCGCAGGCGAGCACCTCTCCTGCCAGCTCCAGCCCCGGGATGTCCTGGGGCGCGCCGGGCGGGGCCGGATACAGACCGCGCCGCTGCATCATGTCGGCCCCGTTCAGGCCGGCGGCCCGGACCCGCATGAGCACCTCGCCGGCGCCCGGCTGAGGATCGGGATGGTCTTCGACGCTCAGCTCGGTATCGCGAATCGTGACCGCGCGCATGCTCGGAGCCGAACCCTACTGGCGCACGAATTGCGCCACGCACTCGATGTGCGGGGTCTGCGGGAACATGTCCACGCCGCGCACCCGAGTCAGGCCGTAGCCCGCCTCCACCAGCTGCGCCGCGTTGGGTGCCAGCGTCGTCGGGTTGCAGGACACGTAGACGATCCGTGCCGGTGAGGCCTCGATGATCCGCCGCACGATCTTCTGCGAGAGGCCGGCGCGCGGCGGGTCGACGACGAGCACGTCGGGGCGGCCCGCGGTGTCGAGGAGCTCGCGCAGCGCCAGCCGGACGTCGCCGGCGAAGAACTTCGCGTTCTCGATCTCGTTTCGCCGCGCACCCTCGATCGCGTCGGCCACGGCTTCGGGCACGATCTCGAGCCCGAACACCTCCGCCACTCGCGGCGCCAGCACGAACGCGATCGTCCCGATGCCGCAGTAGAGGTCGTAGACGCGCTCGAAACCGCTCGGCTCGGCGAAGGACACCGCCAGCTCGTACAGCTTCTCGGCCATCTCTGTGTTCGTCTGGAGGAACGCCTCGGGCGAAATCCGCAGCTGAACCCCGCTTAGCTCCTCTTCGAGGCGCTCGACGCCTGTGATCAGCTCTGTGTCCCCACCGTGCGTCGTCTCCGCCACGCCGGCCGTCTGCGTCCACAGGATGCTCGTGTCAGGCTCGGCCAGCGCCGCGAGCGAGTCGCGGTCGAGCTGTGTGGGGGAGGTGACGAGGCGCAGCTGAAGCTGGCCGGTTCGGCGGCCCTCGCGCACGACGAGGTTGCGCAGCACGCCCTCGCCGGAGCGGCGATCGTACGGCGGCAGCCCCTGCTCTCGGCACCAGGTGACCAGCTTCTCCTTGGCCGCGTTCCCGCGCTCGGAAGCCAGCAGGCAGTCGGTCACCTCGACGATCTCGTGCCAGCGGCCCGGGGCATGGAAGCCACAGATCAGACGACCGCTGCCGTCGCGGCCGAACGAGTACTCGAGCTTGTTGCGGTAGCGCCACTGCTGCACGGCCGGCACGATCGGCTCGAGCTCGTAGCCCTCGAGCCGGCCGATGCGGGTCAGCGCCTCCTGCAGCTGGGCCTGCTTGATCTCGAGCTGGCGCTCGTAGCGGAGGACCTGCCACGGCGCGCCTGGATGCTCGGCACGCGGCGCGATGCGGTCCGGGCCCTCCCGGATGACCTCGACCGTTCGTGCCTCGGCGTAGGACTTCTTGGACTTGCCGACGACCGCGCGGACGACGTCTCCGGGCATCCCGCCCTGGACGAAGACGACGTACCCCTCGAGCCGCGCCACGCCGGCGCCCCCGAAGGCGAGCGGGCCGACCTCGAGCTCCAGCTCATCGCCCGGACGCGGCCGGGTGGCGGTGGTCTGCATCGGTCTAGCATGGCAGCCCCATGGACCTGGCCGAGTACCGGCGCGAGGCCGAGGCCTTCGTCTCGGAGTTGACGTGGGCCTACTACCGCCACTACGCCGGCCTCGTGGACGAGTACGAGCTCGAGCCGATCTACGAGCGTCACGCCGGGCTGTTCGAGCGCGGGCCGGTGGAGAGCCTCCGCGGGCTGGTCGCAAGCGCGCCGCCCTCGAGCGATGAACGGCGCCGGCTGCGGATGCTGCTCGACTTCGCGGTCGAGGGGTTCATCGGCCAGGCGACGAAGGCGACAGAGGCCGAGCTGGCGCGCCGCGAGGCCGCAGCCACGATCGAGGCGGGTGGCGAGACCGTCGGGTTCCGCGCCGCGAGCACGGTGCAGGCGCAGGAGGCGGATCCCTCCCGCCGCGCGGCTATCGAGGCCGAGCTCCTGGGAGTGACACGCGAGCAGCTCGGGCCGCTTCACCGCGAGCTGGTCGAGTGCCAGCACGCCCAGGTGCAGGAAATCGGGTTCGGCAGCTACGCCGAGATGTGCGAGCAGTGCAAGGGCTTCGACCTCGCTGCCCTGCAGGCACAGACCGACGCCTTCACCGCTGCCACCGAGCCCGCCTACGCACCCATGCTCGAGCCGCAGCTGCGGCGAACGCTCGACGTGGGCTTGGCCCGGCTACGCCGCTCCGATCTCCCGCGCTTCTTCCGCGCCGTCGACGAGGATCTTCACTTCGATGGCGCACGCCTGATCCCGAGCCTGCTGGAAACGCTCCGGGGACTGGGCATCGCCGAGCAGCCAAACGTGATCCTCGACGTGGAGGCACGGGCCAACAAGTCGCCCCGTGCCTTTTGCGCCCCGGTCCGCGTCCCGGCGGAGGTGTACCTCGTCATCGCGCCCGTCGGGGGGCGCGATGACTTCTCCGCCCTCTTTCACGAGAGCGGTCACACCGAGCATTACGCTCATGTCGATCCCGCGCTGGCGTTCGAGTACCGCTACCTGGGTGACAACTCGGTCACCGAAGCCTTCGCGTTCCTCTTCCAGCACCTGATCGAAGACCCGGTGTGGCTCGAGCGGCGCCTCGGCGTCACCGACCCGACCGAGCTGATCGGCTACGCCCGGGCCCACAAGCTGATCTACCTACGGCGCTACGCGGCGAAGCTGGCCTACGAGCGCCAGCTGCACGGCGCTGACGGGTCGCTCGACGGCCTGGCGGAGCGGTACGCCGCCCTCCTCGGAGACGCTCTGCGGATCCCCTGGCCCCAGGAGCCGTTCCTGGCCGATGTCGACGCCGGGTTCTACTGCGCCTGCTACCTGCGGGCGTGGGCGCTCGAGGCCCACCTGCGCCGCCACCTGCGCGAGCGCTTCGGAGGCGCCTGGTTCGAGACCGCCGAGGCCGGCGCTGTCCTGCGCGAGCTGTGGCGGCAGGGTCAGCGCCTGAGTCCTGAGGAGCTGTTGCAGTCTCTGACCGGCGAGCGGCTCGACTTCCGGGTGCTGACCGGGGATCTGGCGCTGGCCCAGGAGGCCTAGGGCAGGCCGCGCTCGACCGCGTCGAGCACGGACTTGCGGTTGGCGTGCCGGCGCTCGTAGTCGCGAACGGTCCGCAGCTCCGCCGGCTTCAGGCCGGAGAGGCGCTGCTCGACCTGCCCGGCGGTGAGATCGTCGTAGCCGAGGATCGGGAACGACGGACCCACGCCCACCGTCCGCCGCGCCCGGTCGGCTCCGCGCACGATCCGATCCACCGAATCCGTGCCGCGTACGCGCCGGCCGGCGGACTCGAGCTGATCGCGCCCGGCGCCGACCCGGCGCTCCATGTCCTTGAGCACCTCGTCGGTCTGCTGACGGCCGCGCTTGACCAGCTCCAGCACCAGCTCGTTGGCGTCCGCCCGCGTCACGCGCCCGCGCTCCGCAGCCTCGTCGAGCACTTCCTGGATCCGCTCGCGCGTGAGCACGACGAGGCCCAGAGGCCGGATGACCAGATTCACGAGCTGGTCGAGGGCGCTCGCCCGCGAGCCCTGGCCGCCGCCCGCCGATTGGGCCTGGCTGGAACGCTTGGTCTTCGGGCTCGCGCTTCGTGATTTCGACCGTGAGGCGCTGCCCGACCGCGTGCTGGCGCTCGACCTTGCCCCCCCGCCCGACCGGGTCCCGCCGCTCGCGCGCTTGGATGAACCACTCGAAGACCCGGCGGACTTGCGGCCGCCGGAGGAGCCGCTGCGAGCGGACGACGATCTCGGTGCCGGCATCTATCCCTCCTCCTGGACTAAAGCTCGCACGAGCCTACCCGATGTTCGCCGGGTCCCTGTCGCGCGCCAACAACAGTTCGAGGAGCGCCTTCTGAACATGCCGCCGGTTCTCGGCCTGGTCCCAGATCCGCTGGCGCGGACCGTAGAGAATCTCGGCCGTGATCTCCTGTCCGGGATGGGCGGGCAAGCAGTGCAGCGCGATCGCATGCGGCGCCGCGAGGGACAGCAGCTCGTCATCGATGCGGTAGGGGGCGAGCGCGCGGCGGCGCTCCTCCGCCGATGCCGGATCGTCGCCCATGCTCACCCACACGTCGGTGTAGAGCGCATCGGCGCCCTCCGCCGCGTGGCGCGGATCCTCTGTGAGCAGCGCTCCCGCCACCGGCTCGAGCTCGTATCCCGGTGGCGAGGCGACGCGCACCTCGACCCCGGCCAGGGCGCCGAGGATGGCCAGCGAGCGAGCGACATTGTTGCCATCCCCGACGTAGGCGAGCTTCAGCCCGCGCAGGCGCCCGAACTCCTCCCGGAGCGTGAGCAGGTCGGCTGCGGCCTGGCACGGGTGGTGGGCCGAGGTCAGCATGTTGATGACCGGCACCGTGGCGTGGCGGGCGAGCTCGTCCACGGTCTCATCGGCCGTGGATCGGATGCCGATCGCAGCCACGTGCCGGGAAAGGACGTACGCCGTGTCTCGGACCGACTCGCCGCGCAGCAGCTGCAGCTCGTCGGGACGCAGCACCATCGGCCGGCCACCGAGCTCGGTGATCCCCACCTCAAAGGAGATCCGCGTGCGCGTCGACGGCGCCTCGAAGATCAGCGCCACCGTCTGGCGGTCGAGGGCGTCAGAGCGCAGTGGCTCTTCCTTGAGCTCGCCGGCCCGCGCGAGCAGCGCCTCGAGCTCAGCCTCGGAGAGCTCGGCGCCGGAGATGAAGTGACGGGTCAAGTGCGGCAGTGTACGGCGCGTGCGCGTGCTGACGTGGAACCTGTTTCACGGACGCAGCGTGCCTCCCGCGGGGCATGAGCTGCTTGGCGAATTCACGGCCGCACTGGCGCGCTGGCCCTGGGATGTCGCCTTGCTGCAGGAGGTTCCGCCGTGGTGGCCGGCTGCGCTCGAGGAACCGCTGCGGGCCGATGCGCGATCGGTCTTGACCTCGCGCAATTGGCTGTTGCCGGTTCGCCGCGGGATCGCCCGGAGCTGGCCCGACGCGATCAAATCAAACGGCGGCGGCGCCAACGCCATCCTCGTCCGCGGCAGGAGCATTGCCGCGCACCGGGCGAGGCGGCTCTCCCTGCTGCCCGAGCGGCGCTGGGTGCACGCAGTGCGCCTCGGCGATGCCTGGGTCGGAAACCTTCACGCGGAAGCCTCGCTCGAGCAGGCCGAGCTCGCCGCGCACACGCTGCGGCAATGGTCCGGCGAAGCGCCCGCGCTGCTCGGGGGTGACTTCAACCTGCGCTCGTTCACGCTGCCGGGCTTTGAGTGGGTCGGCGGACACAGCGTGGACCACGTGTTCGCGCGCGGATTGCGGTCCCTGCGCGCGGTGGAGGTGCTCGAACGCGGCGCGCTGTCCGACCACGCGCCCGTGCTGGCGGAGGTGGGCTGAGGCGGCCTGGGGGCGGGACGTCGGGCGTCGGCCGCACACCGCGGCCGCCGAGACCTACGCCAGCTCCGAGGCCCGCCGGCGGACCAGTTCGACGATCTCAGGCGGGGCCTTGTCCACCGAACCGCCCTCGAATGGCGGCTGTGGGTCGTATTCGATTCCCAGCTGGATCGCCTGCGCGAGCTCCGGGCCGGCGATTCGGCTCACGAGCAGGAGCGCCATGTCGATACCCGCCGAGACGCCGGCCGCGGTGATCACCTTGCCTTCCTCGACCACGCGCTCGGAGACGGGCGTCGCGCCGTGCTCGCGCAGGATGTCGAGCGAGAGCCAATGGGTGGTGGCACGAAGCCCGTCGAGGATCCCGGCCGCCGCCAAGAGCAGCGCACCAGTGCAGACGGAAGTCGTCCACTGCGAGTGCGCGTGCGCGTGGCGCAGCCACTCGAGCATGGTCTCCTCGCGCATCAGCGCCCGGGTGCCGAACCCGCCGGGCACGACGATCACGTCGGGGTCGGTCAGCTCGGCCAGGGTGCCGTCGGCGACCAGGGCCAGCATCTGATTCTCGGTGCGTTTCGGCCCCGGCTCGGAGGCCACGAAGCTGACCGACGCATCCGGCAGCCGGGACAGGACCTCATAGGGGCCGACAGCGTCGAGCGCGGTGAGGCGGTCGAAGATCGGGATCGCGATCTTCACGCGTCGCTTCGTCCTGAGCGGGAGCGCAAGCCGAAGCCGCGCAGGACGAGCAGAGCCTTCTCGCCCATCGTGCCGCGGCCGGGCAGGATCCCAAGCTGGGTCGCCACGTCGTAGAGGTCGAAGAACGCACGCACGCGCAGGATGCGCGAGCGGCGCAGCTCGCAATAGAAGACACCGTGCACGACGACGAAGCGGTTGGTGGCCGGCAACCCCTCGAGCGGAGCTCTGTGCGTCGCCACCAGCTTGGACGGCGCCGCGACGAAGCGCCGGTTGCTCAGCCTCTCCCCGGTGCGCTCGAGCCGCGCATCGGGGAAGGCCGCCCAGAGCCGCTCGGCGTGGGCACCGAGCGCGGCAGCGCCCTCGAGCGGCTCCGCGGTCAGAGGGTCCTCGTAGTGCAGGTGGGGATCGCAGACCTCTGCGAAGGCGTCGGGGTCCTTGCCCGACCACGCCGCTTCCCATCCGTCGATCAGCTCATCGACGCTCACGGACTGCCGAACACCGCCAGCCCCTCCCGCGGGCTCGAAGCCTCGGCGTAGCGCCGTCGCGGAATCCGCCCCGCGCTACGGGCCAGGGCACCCGCCTCCACTGACAGCTTGATCGCCCTTGCCATGGCCACCGGATCGTGGGCGCGTGAGATCGCGCTCGCGCACAGCACGGCGTCGCATCCGAGCTCGATCGCCAGGGCGGCGTCGGACGCCGTGCCGACGCCCGCGTCGAGCACGACCGGCACGCCTGCGCGTTCGACGATGATCGAGATGTTGTAGGGGTTGCAGATTCCCATCCCGCTCCCGATCGGGGAGCCCAGCGGCATCACGGCGGCGCAACCGACGTCCTCGAGCCGGCGAGCGAGCACTGGATCGTCGGTCGTGTAGGGCAGCACGACGAAACCGTCGTCGACGAGCGCCTCGGCGGCGGAGACGAGCTCGACGGCGTCGGGCAGGAGGCTGCGGTCCTCGCCGATCACCTCGAGCTTGATCCAGTTCGTCCCGAACGCCTCACGAGCTAGCTGCGCGGTGACGATCGCGTCGCGCGCCGTGAAGCAGCCGGCGGTGTTGGGCAACACCTCCACGTCGGCGGCATCGAGGACATCGAGGATCGATCCGCGCGCCGAGGGGTCGAGGCGGCGCAGCGCCACCGTGCAGATCTCGGCGCCGGAGGCAGCGAGCGCCTCGGTCAGGACCTCGTGGTTGGCAAACCCGCCGCTGCCGAGGATCAAGCGCGAGCGGAGCGTGCGGCCGGCGATGACGAGCTGCTCCTCCACCGCGATCAGCCTCCTTGCACAGCCGCGACGACTTCGACCTCGGCCCCTTCGGTCAACTCGGTTCGCTCCCAGGCGCCCCGCGGCACGACTTCGCCGGCCAGCGCCACGGCCACACCGCGGCCGGCACGACGCTCGCCGAGGCGCGCCACGATCGTTGCCAGCGTGGCCCCCCTGGGAAGCTCCTGGCGCTCGCCGTTCACGCTCACGACCATAGTCAAGCCCCGACCGCCACAGCGGCGCCCTGGCGGCGGCGCGTCCCAGCCTGCGAGAACCGGCTGGGGGCGAACGGCGCGGCCAGATCCGGGGGCTCCTCGCCGGCCAGAGCGGCGGTGAGCAGCTCGGCCGTGATCGGCGCCAGCAGAATCCCGTGGCGGTAATGCCCCGTCGCCCAGTGCAGACCCGGAACCGTCGAGGCGCCGAGCACCGGAGCGTTGTCCGCCGTTCCCGGCCGGATTCCGGCCGCCAGCTCCTCGATCACCAGCTCGCTCAAGCCGGGTACGAGCTCGCCGGCGTCGCGCAGCAGGCCGAAGACCCCGCCGGCCGTGACCGAGGTGTCGAAGCCGCGCTCCTCCACGGTCGCGCCGAGCACGTAGCGCCCGTCGCCGCGCGGGACCAGGTAGCAGCCCGGCATGCGCAGAACGTGTGAGAGCAGACCGGGGCCGCCGGGATCGCGCAACGAGAGGATCTGGCCCTTCACGGGCCGAAGCGGGACGCGTGCCGCCTCCGGCACGCCATCGATTGCATTCGACCACACGCCGGCCGCAATCACGACCTGCTCCGCCGCCACCTGCTCGCCCCCCGTCAGCCCGACGCCGATCGCGCGATCGCTTCTCAGCACCAGTTCCCGCGCGTTCACGCCCTCGCGGATCTCACCTCCAGCGCGAAGCACGGCCTCGCCGAGCGCGGCGCAGAGCGTGCGCGGGTCAATCGCCCGGTCCTCGGGGATCTCGAGCGCCAGACGAAGCGCCGGTGCCAGCGCGGGCTCGAGCTCACGCGCCTCGCTGGGCAGCAAGCGGCGGACCTCCAGGCCGAGGCTTTCGCGCACGGCACGCTCGCGCTCGAGCGCTTCGGCCTCGTCGCGGTCGCGGGCCACGAGCAGCGTTCCGCAGCGCAGGTAACCGGGGTCGCGGCCGGAGCACGCGGCGAGCTCCTCGGTGAAGGCGGGATAGCGGCTCGCGCTGGCCAGCGCGAGCCGGAGCACTGACCGCTCAGCCGGGACGGCCTCGGCGATCGGAGCGATCATGCCGGCGGCCACGCGGGAGGTGCCGCCGCCCAGGTCTCCGCGCTCGAGCACCACGACGCTCATCCCCCGCTGAGCCGCCCGCCATGCGACGGCGAGCCCGATCACGCCGCCGCCCACCACGGCGACATCTACTGGTCTGGATGAGTTACGCACTTCTTCCTCCGCCGGTATTACCCGGGTCAGGTTCAGACGGTCGGCGGATTGCACTCCGCCCTCTCAGCCCGCGCCAGGGCTCCCGTTCTCTTCAATGCTAGCGCGGGCCTCATGCCAGACTGACGGTGTGTCAGACCGTCGCGAGCGCCTGAGCAGAGCGCGCCTCTACCTCGTCTGCGAGGAGCACACGGACGCGTTCCTCGAGGCCGCGCTGTCCGGCGGCGTAGACGTGGTGCAGTTGCGGTGCAAGGGCGCGAGCAGCGAACGCATCTTGGCCGTAGCACTGCGATACGGGGCGGTGTGCGAGCGCCACGGCGCCCTGCTCATCCTCAACGACCGCCCCGAGCTGGTCGCGGCCGCCGGCGCCGACGGCGCCCACGTGGGCCAAGACGACGTGCCCGTCGCCCGTGCGCGGGAGCTCGTCGGACGCGAGCGCATCCTCGGCCTCTCCACCCACACTCCCGAGCAGGTGACGCGCGCGGACGTCGGGCGGCTCGACTACATCGGGGTGGGCCCCGTGTACAGCACGCCGACCAAGCCCGGCCGCGCCCCCGTCGGGCTCGAACTCGTGCGCCACGCCGCCGAGCATGCACCGTTGCCTTTCTTCGCCATCGGCGGGATCGACGAGGGGAACGTCGGTCTCGTCGCGGCCGCAGGCGCCAGCCGCGTCGCTGTGGTCCGCGCGCTGACCCGCAGCGAAGATCCCGAGCGCGCGGCGCGCGCCCTGCGCGGTGCTCTCGCAGCCCGTGAGGAGCCCGTTGGGACAGCGTAGTCGCAAGCGGGGGCAGCGCACCAAGCGCCCGGCCGCGGTCGGGGCGGCGGCAAGCGCGCAGCCGCAGTCACGACGGAGCCGCTCCGAGGAACGCGATGCCGCGGTCCGGGCGACGCTCACGCCGCTCGGCCCGGGAGAGCGGCCCTGGGCCCTTCGAATCGGCGCCTTGATCGCGGTGCTCGTGGGTGCCGGCGATTTGATCGACGTCATCGTCGGCGGGCGCATCACGCTGGGGCGCACCCACACCGGCGTCGGCGGCGTGGTGCTCTTCTCGGTGATGATGCTCATCTGCGCGGTGGGGATGTGGCAGTTGCGCTACTGGGCCGTGCTCGGCTTCCAGGCCATCCTCGCGATCGTCATCCTGATCTTCTCGCTGCTGCTGATCCGTGCCAGCAACCTGCTCGGGTTCGTCGTCGCAGTCGTGGTCGTGTCCGGGGGAGGATTCCTCTTCTACAAGCTCGTGCGCGTGCTCGGCCGTATCCAGATGCCGAAGTACCCCGGCCGCTGAGCGAGGCGCCGGAGAGAGTCATATAGGCTCCGGACGCGGATGGCGGAGTCCTCTTTCGACTGCCTGGTGATCGGTTCGGGACCGGGTGGCTACGTGGCCGCGATCCGCGCTGCGCAGCTGGGGATGAAGACCGCAGTGGTGGAGCGCGACCGGGTCGGCGGCCGCTGTCTGAACTACGCCTGCATCCCGGCCAAGGCAGTCCTGCGCGTCGCCGACGTGCTCACCGAAGTCCGCGAGGCTGGTGAGTTCGGGATCCGCGTCACCGATCCTGAGATCGATTACGGCGCCGTCGTGGAGCGGCGCGAGAAGGTGATCTCCACGCTGACAGGCGGCGTCTCCGGGCTGTTCAAGAAGCACAAGGTCGAGCTCGTGGAAGGCGAGGGCACGCTGGCCGGGGACGGCAAGGTCCGCGTCGGCGAGGACGTCCTCAGCGCGCCGGCGATCGTGCTGGCGACCGGCTCGGTCAAGCGTCCCATTCCCGGCACCGAGTTCGGTGGGCGCGTGATCGGCACCGAGGAGGCGTGGGCGCTGCGCGAGCTGCCGCGCAGCATGGCCGTCGTGGGCGCGGGGGCGTCCGGGGCCGAGATCGCATCGGCCTACGCCCGCATGGGGGTCGAGGTCCTGCTCTTCGAGGCACTCGACCGCGTACTGCCGACCGAGGACCACGACATCTCGAGGCTGGCCGAGCGCGGTCTGCGACGCCAGGGCATGACCATCCACACGGATACGCTCGTGCACGGCGTGCAACCGGCTGACTCGGGCGTCGAGCTGCAATACGGCGAGGAGCGCGCCGAGGTGGAGTGGCTGGTGATCGCCGCCGGCCGCGGGCCCGATGTGGACGGGCTGGGACTCGACGCCGCCGGGGTCGAGCTCGGGAAGCTGGGCCTGATCGGCGTGGACGGCGCCATGCGCACGAGCGCCCAGGGCATCTACGCGATCGGGGACCTCGTCCCCGGTCCCGCGCTCGCGCACAAGGCTTCCGATGAGGGGATCATCGCCGTCGAGGACGCGGCGGGTCTCGCCACGCATCCGATCGAGTACGTCGACATCCCCCGGGCCACCTTCTGCACGCCCAACGTCGGGAGCTTCGGGCTGACCGAGACCCAGGCGCGGGAGGCCGGCCACGACATCGTCGTGGGCAAGGTGCAGTACGGAGCCGTCGGCGCCGGGACGGTCTACGGCGACCGAACGGGGATGATCAAGATCGTCGGTGAGAGCAAGTACGGCGAGCTGCTCGGGGGCCACATCGTGGGCAGCCGTGCGACCGAGTTGATCCAGGAGCTCGTCAACGTGCGCGCGCTCGAGGGCGGCTACCCGGAGGTGGCAAGGACGATCCACGGCCACCCCACGCTCTCGGAGGCGGTGATGGAGGCCGCTCGTGCCGCCGACGGCTGGCTGATCCACGGCTGAGCGTGCCGCCGCAGCCAGCCCTTCAACCCGTCTTCTACTACGACCTCGCGAGCGCCTGGTGCTACCTGGCCGCCGAGCGCGTGATGGGCGAGCTGCCCGTGGCCCCGGAGTGGGAGCCGGTCCTCGGAGCAGAGCTCGGCGAGGAGCCGGAGAAGGTCGACCGTGACGAGCTCGCCCTGGTGGCGCGCCGGTGGGGCCTGCAGCCGCTTCGCTGGCCGCCCCAGACCGCCGATGGCCGCCCAGCCGCGCTCGCGGCCACCTACGCGAAGCAAATCGGGCGCGCGGTCGCCTTCTCGCTCGCCTGCTTCCGCCAGGCATTTGCCGGCGGCCGCGACCCGGGGGACATCGACACGCTCGTGCTCGCGGGGGCGGCCTGCGAGATCCATCCCAGCGCGCTGCTGCGCGGAGTGGAGTTGCGCTCGGTCCAGGACGGGCTCGCGCGGGCCAATGCGCGCGCGCGGGAGGCGGGGGTCACCCGGCTGCCCGCGCTCGCAATCGGGTCACGCACTTTCGAAGGGGTGGGCGCCGTCGAGCTGGCCGCCCGAGAGCTGGGGGCGGCGGCGTGAGGGCCAACCGCGCATTCGAGCTGATCGTCTCCCGTGGCGGCCTGGAGCCGGCCTTCCTCGCCGACCGGGACCGGCGAGACCGGATCGAGGTCGTCTCGCTCGACGACGGGGAGGTCATTCTGTACTGGGAGCTGCCTGCCAAGCAGGCAACCCGGGTGGTGCGCGCACTGCGCGCGGACCTGGTCCAGCTCGATGCCGCCGAGTTCATCAGCCGCTGGGACGGCGCCGACGTGGAGGGCGAGGCGCTGCTGTGAGCAGTCCGCCGGGCAACCGCGGGGAGGTCCACGTACTCGAGCCGAGCCCCGCGCAGCGGGCGATCGCACGGCGGGTGGCGGAAGCGCGCGCGACGATCCCGCATTACGAGATCACCGCCGACGCCGACGCCCGGCGGCTCGCCGACTCCGGGGGTGAAGCCTCTATGGCGATCCTGGTCAAGGCCAGTGCCGAGGCGCTGCGGAGAGTGCCGCGCGCCAACGGCGCCTACCGCGACGGCCGCTTCGAGCTCTACTCCCGCGTCAACATCGGCGTGGTCGTGCCGAGCGGCGATGCATTCGCGACGCCGACCCTGTTCGACGCCGACGAAAAGAGCGTGAGCGAGCTGAGCGCGGAGTTGGCAGAGCTGACGACGCGGGCACGGGCCGGCGAGCTCACCTCGCCGCAGGTGTCGGGAGCCACCTTCACCGTGACCGACCTGTCCGGATCAGCCGCTGCCGCGGCCAGCCCGGTGATCGCGCCCTCACACGCCGCGGCGCTGAGCGCCGGTGCGATTCGGGCGGCGCCGGTTGTCGGCGATGACGGGATCCTGCCGGGACGGGTGGTGACCCTGACCCTGGCCTGTGATCACCGGATCCTCTATCCGCACGAGGCCGCGGCGCTGCTGGGCGCGGTCAAGTCCGGCGTCGAAGGCGGCGGTAGCTGAGAGCTGGCGCGAACGCCGCTGCGCCTACGCGCGCTCCCGTTCCAGAACCCGGATGTCGTGCGCCAGCCCTTCGGGCGTGAGCTCGTCAGCCGGGAAGCCGACACGCTCGATCCCGCGCTTGTCGATCAGCATCACGAACGTCGAGTGGTCGACCTTGGGTGTGACGGGAGCGATTGCGTACGCGTGCCAGATGCGCCGCATCGCCTTCATGCTGCCGTTGAGAAACGCGAGCCGGCCCGTCATCTGGTGCTTGGCCAGGAACCGGCGCCGGTTGACCACCGTGTCCTCCGACGGATCGACGCTGATCCCGATCGCGGGAACGCCTCCGGCGTTGCCGGACAGGTCGTTCAGTGCGCCCTTGATCTGCTCGACCATGAAGGGGCATGTGTCGTGGCAGAGCGAATGGATGAAAGTGAGCACGACGACGTGGCCGCGATATTGCGATAGGGAGACGAGCCGTCCGTTCTGATCGCGAAGGCTGAAGTTGGCCGCGCGCAGGCCGGGCGGGAGCGTCGGGCCGTCGAAGATCGACCTCGATGCGGGCGCGCTGGCTTTCTCGGAGCCGCGGCTGCTGACGAGGACGACGCCGATGGCCACGAGCAACGCCAGGAGCACGACCAGGAGCGCGCGCTGCAGGACGGGTACCGCTGTCACCTCGGCGATTCTGGCAGGATCGCCGAGAGGAGAATCCAGCCAGTGGATCCTGCCGCAGCGCTCGTGGAGCAGCTCCGACCGGCGGTCGCCGACGAGCGCGTTCTCGCCGCCGTGGCGGCAGTCCCGCGCGAGCGGTTCGTCGCTCCCGGCCAGCGCGCCCGCGCCTATGAGAACGTGGCGTTGCCGATCGCCTGCGGGCAGACGATCTCACAGCCGCTCGTCGTCGCCAGGATGCTCGAGGTCCTGCAGCTGCGGCCCGAGGACAGGGTGCTGGACATCGGTACCGGCTCGGGCTACCACGCGGCGCTGCTCGCGGCGCTGACGCGGCATGTGTGGACGATCGAGCGCCATCCGCAGCTCAGCGAACGAGCCCGGCAGACCCTCGGCGAGCTCGGGGTCGACAACGTCACGTGCGTGGTCGGCGACGGCCACGACGGGCTGCCCGCCGAGGCGCCCTTCGACGTCATCAACGTCGCCGCGGCGACCGCGGAGCCTGTCATCAGTCGCCTCGAGGAGCAGCTGGGCGAGGATGGGCGGCTCGTCGCGCCCGTGGGATCGAGCGACCAGCACCTGATCCTCGTCGCGCGCCCGGCCGGCGCTGCCGCGGTCAGGACGCGGCTCGAGCCGGTGCGCTTCGTGCCGCTCGTTCGCGACGCCGAGTAGCCGCGTCGCCGCCGGGATCGCCGAGCCGATCGCGCGCGACCTCGACGGCAACCGGGCTGGAGTCGATGAGTACGAACCTGCGTCCGAGCTCCCGGCACACCGCTCCCAGCGTGCCCGAGCCGGCGAACGGATCGAGGCACCACCCGCCCGGGCGTGAGGAGGCGGCCACGATGCGCCGGAGCACGCCCTCTGGCTTCTGCGTCGGGTAGCCCGTCTTCTCGCGGCCGTTGGTGGGGACGATCGTGTGAAACCACACGTCGGTGGGGCGCTTGCCACGGGCGGCCTTCTCCGCGCTGACCAGGCCCGGGGCCATGTACGGCTCGCGTTCGACTGCGTCGGGGTCGAAGTGGTGCGCGCCCGGCGTGCGCACGTACACGAGGATCGTGTCGTGCTTGGCCGGCCAGCGACGCCGCGGCTTGGCACCGTAGTCGTACGCCCACACGATCTCGTTGAGGAACGCGTCCCGGCCGAAGACCTCGTCCAGCAGCAGCTTGCAGTAGTGCGCTTCGCGGTAGTCGATGTGAAAGTACAGCGAGCCGTGCGCCGCGAGCAGCTCCCGTGCACGAACGAGCCGGGGCTCGAGGAAGGCGAGGTAGTCGGCGAACTCGTCCTCGTAGCTGAGGGTCTGCAGGAGCCGCGAGCGGTAGCGCCGGCCGCCGAAGCCGATCCGCGCGCCGGAAGCGTCGGCGGTCAGCGCGAGCGACCGGCGAGTCTGAGCCCGCCCGGTGTTGAACGGCGGGTCCATGTAGATCAGATCGAACGCCCCGTCCGGTAGCGACGGCAGCACCGAGGCATTGTCGCCCGCGATCAGCAGGTCATCCGTGAGCTCGGCCGGCTCGTCGGCGGGATGAATGCGCATCGGAGGCAACGTACAGCGACTCCCGGCTGACGACCCTGGGAGCCGCTAGGATTGGCTGTCTTGCTCGCTGCTTACGTCCAGCGGCTGCACCGATTCGTGGTCGAACGGCGGATCGGTCGCTTTGCCGTCTCCTCGGCGGTCGCCGCCACCACCAGTGCGATCGTGTTCCCGATCCTCTACGTGCTCGGGGTGTCCACCACCGCGTGCTCGATCGCGGCCTTCGTCGCGGGCGCGATCCCGAACTGGACGATGAACCGCCGCTGGACTTGGAAGGTCGAGGGCCGGGTCGCCTTCGGCCGCGAGATCGTCGCCTACGTCGTGATCTCGGCCACCACCCTGGTGGCGCTTTCGGCGGCGACGTCTTGGACTCACGACCGTGTGCAGGGGATCCCTGCCGGCCACGGCATCCGCGTCCTGCTGGTCACGGCCTCGTACTTCGCGGTCCTCGCGATTCTCTACGGCGCGCGTTTCTTCCTCTACGAGCGCTGGATCTTCTCGGGTCGCAGCCGCGTTCGTGCCGCACTTCGCTCACGCCGTGAGGTGTGGTCCGCGCAGCGCGCGAGCCGGACCGCCGAGACCGAGCGCGCGGCGTAGGCCGCGCTCAGCCGAGCGCCGGGCAGACGCTGAAAACCCGTACGACGCCGCTGGCGGCCACTAGCCGGTATGGGCGCGAGGCAGGCACCGGCGGAGCTGCCGCCGGAGACTGAGCGCTCGGCGCCTGGATGAGCACCTTGCCGTGAGAGCTCTCGGTCGAGAGCATCTGTGCTCCGAGGGTCCACGCGGCGAGGGGAGCGTCGGAGGGATTGGTCTGCAGCGGCCCGCAGGCGAGCAGTCGCGCCCCACCGGCCGCGGCGAGCGCGTGGCTCATGTCCCGGCGCAGGTCCGCCTGCGCGCGCTGTGCGCTCGCCAGCCCGCCCAGATGCGAGCCACGGGGCGGTGCGATCACGGTGAGCGCAACGAGCGCGAGGACGAGTGTCAAAGCGGGTACGCGGCTTCCGCTGCGCCAGGACGCGGCCCAGCCGAAGGCCAGACCCCAGCCGGCGGCGCCGGCCACGATCAAGAGCGCCATGGGCGCGAGGAGATAGCGCTCGCTACCGGAGAACCCCACCTGGGTGAGCAGCGCCTCCTCGAGGATCCACGCGATCGCAGCGAAGACCAGGATCAGCACAGTGCCTGCAAGACCGCGTCGCATGCGCCAGGCCGCAGCGGCGAACCCGAGTCCCAGCAGCACGCCCACCTTGAACGGTGCGGACAGCAGCGGCCAGGCATGACCGCTGAGCTCCGAGCAGAACGGGCAGTTCGCGAACGCCGCGCTGCCCGCGCGCGGGTACTGGGCCCACTGCACACCCCGCGTAGCGGAGCCTGATCCCCAGAGATCAGGCAGGAACCACAGTGCCGCCACGAGCAAGAGCGCACCGGCGACGAGCATGCGGCCACCGGCGTCGCGACGGCCGACGTAGAGCCCGTACAGGACCAGGAGCGGCCACGTCTCAGGCCTGATCAGCGCAGCGGCGAACCCGAGCCAGAGCGCGTGGCGCGGCGCACCGTCGAGGTGGCGGAGAATCGCCAGCAGGACGAACGCGAGGAGCAGGCCCTCCGATTCGCCCTGCGCGGCGCTCATGAGGAATTGGGAGAGCGCGATCACGCCGGCGACCGCGAGTCCCGTGGCCAGCACGCGCCCGGCACGCGAAGCCTGCGGGGTCATGCGGTAGGCCAGAAGGCCTGACAGGCCCACCGCCATCGCGCCCGCGGCGCGCGCCACCACCAGCCACAGGTCAGGCGCCGCGCTCCCGAACGGGGCAAACAGCGTGGTGAGGATCACCGGCAGCGGCTTCCAGGTGGGCCCCCCGGTCGTCACGAGATGGAGGTGGAGGATCTCCCGGCCCCAGATGATCCATGCCCACGGGTCGTAGGCGGGCGCGGCGCCCAGCGCCAGCGACAGCACCGACAGCCCCAATGCGAGGGCGGCGATGAGAAGGTAGGTGCTCGGGCGTGCGCCGGAGCTAGCGCGCGCGCGCGGGCGCGCGCCGAGCGGCGCCGCGATCGCGCCACCAGGTGCCGAGGGCGGCACGTGCGAAACGGAGTCCATAGCGGAAATTTCCGTCCTTCTTGGTGTGACCGGCGTGGCTCGCTCGGTCTCGCATCGTGGTCGGTACCTCGGCCAGCCGAAAGCCGTGCAGCGCCGCGCTGATCATCAGCTCCGACGCCTGGTACTGGGGCTGCTCAAGGACCACGGCCGCCGTCAGCTCGGCACGCATCGCGCGCAGGCCGCACGCCGGGTCGGTGACGCGGTGGCGCACGAGCAGGCTGAAGATGGCTCCGAACACGATCACTCCGGCGTGGCGGACGGGATCCGTTGTGAGCTCGCTCCCGAGCCGCCGCGAGCCGGACACGAAGTCCGCCTTGCCGTCGAGGATCGGCTGCACCACGCCGGCCAGCTCCTCGGGCTCGTACTGGCCGTCCGCGTCGATGGTCGCGATCACCTGCGCTCCCCGAGCGCGCGCCAGCCAATAGCCGAGCCTGAGGGCCGCGCCCTGCCCGCGATTGGCAGGGACGTCGCAGACGAGCGCCCCCGCCTCCGCGGCCTTCGCGGCGGAGGCATCCTTGGCTCCGTCGACAACGACGATGACCTCTATCTGCAGGCCCGCCGCCTGGCCGGGGATCTCCGAGACCACCTCGCCGACCGTCGGCTCCTCGTTGTAGGCGGGGATCACCACGGCGAGCGGGGCCCCCAGCCCGGGAGGATTGGCGGCGAGAAAGGCCTGCGCCGCGTCAAGCTCGAGCGGATCGAGGCTCTGAAGCTCGGCCTCGAGGGCGAACGGCTTGCTCACGGTCGCGTTCATCGTGGGCCGGCTCCAGGAAGCGCCACGGGACCATCCACCTCGGCCTGGGACCACTCCTCCCACACAGCGTCGATCCCCTCGCTGAAGCCCCACTGCGGCGCCCAGCCGAGCTCGTGGGCACGGGCGGGGTCGACGATCACCGCGGGCATCTCGCCCTGCTTGGCCGGACCGTGGCGGACTTCCAGCTCGGCCTGCGTCGCCCGGCGGACCTCGTCGACCACCTGGAGCACGGAGAGCGAGGTGCCGGTTCCGATCACCACCGGGCCGGACCAGTTCTCGTCGCGCAGCGCCAGCTTGGCGGCGTCGACGACATCGGCGACATTGACGTAGTCGCGGACCTGACGCCCGTCGCCGTAGATCTCGAACGTGGCCCCGGTGCGGATCGCTCGCATCAGCCGGGCGACGATGCTGTCCTTCGCCTGCATCCCCAAGCCATAGACGTTGGTCAGGCGCAGGTATGTGCACCGCAGTCCGTACGAGGCGCTGTAAGCGGACATCAGCATCTCGCCCGCGGCCTTGGTCGCGCCGTAGGGAGTCAGGGGCCGCAGCCTGGCCCGCTCGGTGATCGCCGGCTCCTCCATCGGCCCGGTGACGGCGTTGGTGGAGGCGAAGACCAGCGCGCTCGCGCCGGCCACCCGGGCGCCCTCGAGCAGGCCATGGGTGGCAGCGACGTTCGTGCGGTAGGTCAGGTCCGGATGCTCGAGCGAGCGCAGCACCGAGGTGACGGCGGCCAGGTGCACCACGGCGTCGATTCCGTCGGCGAGCGCTGCCTCCAGCGCCTCCGGGTCGGCGAGGTCGCCCTGCACGATCTCGACGCTCGGGTCGGGGTGCTCCTTGAGGTCGATCACGCGCACGCGAGCGCCCTCGCTCGTGAGCGCTGCCACGACATGCCGGCCGATGAATCCCGAGCCGCCGGTCACCAGCACGCGGCGGCCGCTGAGGCCGGCGCTCACGTCTGAGCCAGCGCGCTTCCGGTTCGCGGCAGCTCGCTCGAGGTGTCAGCCCAGCGCACGGTGGGCATGAGCGCTGCCACGTCGACGCGGTCCTTGTGCTGCTCGACGACGTCGAACAGATGGTCGATCAGCGTCGTGGAGAGCAGCGTCGGCTTCAGGCCGAGGCCCTCGAGCGCGGTGTGAACGACGTTGTAGTAGTGGTCGTAGCTCTCGACGCGGGGGTTCTCGATGTGCTCGATCGTGGCCTCGCCGGGATAGGTGTCGGCGATCGTCTGCGCGATCTGGTTGATCGACATCGTTTCGGTCATCTGATTGAAGACGCGGAACTCGCCGCGATCGGCGGGGGTCTCCGAAGCCAGCCGAATGCACTCGACCGTGTCGACGATGTTGATCATCCCTCGTGTCTGGGAGCCGTTTCCGTAGACGGTCAGCGGATGCCCCAGCACGGCCTGGATCATCATCCGGTTCAGCACGGTGCCGAACACGGCGTCGTAGTCGAAGCGGGTGGCGAGCCGCGGGTCGAGCTTGGTCTGCTCGGTCTCGGCGCCGAACACGACGCCCTGGTTGAGATCGGTCGCGCGCAGCCCCCAGATGCGGCAGCCGAACTCGATGTTGGTCGAGTCGTGGACCTTCGTGCAGTGGTAGAAGGAGCCCGGCCGCTTGGGGTAGATCATCCGGTCCTTGCGGCCCTTGTGCTCAACCTCGAGCCAGCCTTCCTCGATGTCGATATTGGGCTGGCCGTATTCGCCCATCGTCCCCAGCTTGACCAGGTGGATGTCACGATCGAAGTCGGCGATCGCGTACATCACGTTGAGGTTGCCGACGACGTTGTTGGTGTGCGTGTAGACGGCGTGCTTCTGGGAGATCATCGAGTACGGCGCGGCACGCTGCTCGCCGAAGTGCACAACCGTGTCGGGCCGGAAATCCCGGACCATCTGGTGGACGAACTCGGCGTCACAGAGATCGCCGACGTAGCTCTTGATCGTCCTGCCGCCGACCTCCTGCCAGGCCGCGAGACGCTCCTCGAGCGTGGCGATCGGAACGAGGCTGTCGACGCCCATCTCGACGTCATAGCCGCGGCGGGCGAGGTTGTCGTTTACCGCGACCTCGTGGCCAAGGGCGGAGAGGTGCAGCGCCGTCGGCCACCCGAGGTACCCGTCACCGCCTAGAACCAAGATTTGCATACGAACGCTCCGATGCCTCCGACGAAATTTGAGATCCCCAGCGTCTCAGCGGTCGAGCTGGCCATGACCGCGGCCAGGGCTGAAGGTCGCTGACCCAGAAGCGCCGAGGATAGCCGACGCGTCCTACGGAAGTAGGCCGAGGGGACCATAACGTTACGGTCCGGACGAAAGTCGTTGATAGCGTCGAACGGCAGCCATGCGAGTGTTCCTAGCTGGAGCGACGGGGGTGATCGGCCGGAGCCTGGTGCCCGCGCTCATCGAGGCGGGCCACGAGGTGATCGGCACCACCCGCTCGCCGGCCCGGGCTGAGCAGCTGCGGGAGACGGGCGCGGGCGCGGTCGTGTGCGACGCGCTCGATGCCCAGGCGCTCCGGCGCGCGGTGGCCGAGGCCGAGCCCCAGGCGATCATCGACGAGCTGACCGACATCCCGGCCACGCTTCAGCCCCGCCGCTACAAGACCCAGCTGGCGGCGACGAACCGCCTGCGGCGGGAGGCGACGCGAAACCTGGTCGGCGCTGCTCAGGGAGCGGGTGTGGGGCGCCTGCTGGCGCAGAGCGTCGCCTTCGCCTACGAGCCCTCAGGCGACTGGGTCAAGGACGAAGAGGCTCCGCTGGCGCTCGGGGCCGAGCCCCCGATGAACGAGGTCGTAGACGCGGTGGCAGCGCTCGAGCGCCAGGTGCTCGAGGCGGGCGGGACGGTGCTCCGCTACGGCCTCTTCTACGGACCGGGGACGCAGTTCGCCGCCGATGGCTTCTACACCGGCCTGCTACGCCGGCGGATGTTCCCGCTGATCGGATCGGGCGAGGGCCGCTGGTCCTTCATCCACGTCGACGACGCCGCTGGGGCGACGGTCGCCGCGCTGGAGTCAGGCGCGCGCGGCGTCTACAACATCGTCGACGACGACCCGGCGCCGGCGCGCGAATGGCTCCCCGCCTTCGCCGCCGAGATCGGCGCCAAGCCGCCCTTCACGGCTCCGCCGTGGCTGGGACGTCTGGCCGGAGGTCCGGCGGCCGTGGCTGGGATGACGACGCAGCGCGCAGCATCCAACGCCAAGGCGAAGCGGGAGCTGGGGTGGTCGCCCCTCCACGCCTCCTGGCGCGATGGATTCCTCGCCCGCCGGCCCTAGGCGCACGGCCCACGGCGACCGCGTCCGTCTCGCCGTGGCCGCGGCTGCGGTCGTGCTGCTGGTCGCCGTCGTGATCGCGGCCACGCGCGGCGGCGGACGTCCGGGGCTGCCGCTTCCCGGCATCGGCCGGCCGGCCCGGGCCGAGGATCCGTTCGGATATGTGGCTTCGCGTGAACCTGACTTCGTGGCCCGGGCCGTGGCCGGTACCTCTCACGTGGTGTTCGTCAAGAGCCCGGGTGGAGTGATGGCGACCGCCGCCCGCGTGGCCCGCTTTCGGCCGCTGATCGATCGGGCCGCCGCGGCTGGCGGGGTCGACCCGAACGTACTGGAGGGGATCGTGTTCCTGGAGAGCGCCGGTAGGCCGGACGTGATCGCCGGCCAGGATCCCGCCGCGGCCGCCGGCCTGACGCAGATCCTGGCCCAGACCGGTCAGTCCCTCCTGGGGATGCACATCGACCTGCCGGCCAGCCGCCGGCTCACGCGGGCCATGGAGGCCGCCTACGTGGCGGGACGGGCAGACCGGGCAGTGCGGCTGGCCCGGCAGCGGGCTCGTGTGGATGACCGCTTCGATCCCCCACGGGCGCTCGCCGCCACGGTCCGGTACCTGCGGCTCGCCGAGCAGCGGCTGGGGCGCTTCGATCTCGCCGTCGTCTCCTACCACATGGGCATCGGCAACGTGCAGCGGGTACTGGCCGACTACAACGGCGGCCAACCGGTTCCCTACGCCCAGTTGTACTTCGACACGGCGCCCGATCGCCACGCTTCGGCCTACGACCTCCTGGCGAGCTTCGGCGACGACTCGTCGCTCTACTACTGGCGCGTGCTGGCGGCGATGCAGATCATGCGCCTGTATCGCGACGACCGGGGAGCGCTTCGGCGGCTGGCCTCGCTGCAGACGGCCGCCGACTCCAACGCGCTCGTGCTGCACCCACCGGAGAAGACGACCTCGTTCGCCGACCCGAACGCGATGTATGCCGCCTACGCCAAGCGCCAGCTGGTGCCCCTGCCCTCGAACACGGGCCAGCTGGGCCTCTCCTACAGCGGGGCGATCGGCGCAATGGCCCGCCGCCTGGGCGTGCCGCCGAGCCTGTATCGCGGCCTGCGCCCTCCGGCCGTCGACCTGCTGGTCGAGCTCGCCGACCGGGTCCGCAAGCTCGCGGGCGGCGCTGCGCCGCTCGTGCTCCAGCGCGCCACGATCGACGAGCACTACGCACAGCTCTTGGGCGGCGCCTACCCCGGCGCCACGAGCGGCTACTCGTTCGCGATCGCCCGCCGCTACGTCAGCCACGGGCAGGCACTGGCCTTCCAGGCCATGCTCGACCGCCTGCAGGCGCTCGACCTGATCGCCTGGGAACGGACTCCGGGCTCGATCGAGGTGGCGGTCGCCTCGGACGCCTCGCGCGTGCTCGTCGACGGCCCGTAGCTCGGCCGCCCTTACTCCGTGGCCCCTGCTCTGCGGGCCCTACCTGCGGCCCCGGGGCGCGGATATAGTCGCGCCGTGCCCGACGCGATTCGCACCCCCGATGAGGTCCTCGAGGGGCTGCCGGACTTCCCCTTCGCGTCCAAGCACCGCGAATGGGATGGTCTGCGGCTTGCCCATCTCGACGAGGGCGACGGAGCGCCGGTCGTGTTCTTCCACGGCGAGCCAACGTGGTCGTTTCTCTGGCGCAAGGTGATCCCGCCGGTGCGCGAGGCCGGCTACCGCTGCATCGCGCCGGACCTGCCGGGGTTCGGACGCTCCGACAAGCCGGTCGATCTGGAGTGGTACAGCTACGACCGCCACGTGGCGGCGGCGCTTTCCCTGCTCGACGACCTCGACCTTCGCGACGCCACGGTCGTCGTGCACGACTGGGGCGGGCCGGTCGGGCTGCGGTGCGCGGTCGAGCGCCCGGACCGAGTGGAGCGCATCGTCGTGCTGGACACCGGCCTGTTCACCGGCCACCAGAAGATGGTCGATGCCTGGATCGCCTTCCGGGACTTCGTCGCGCGCACGGACGACCTTCCCGTCGGCTTCCTCGTCCGCGGCGCCTGCAAGCAGGACCCGGGCGACGAGGTGATCGCGGCCTACGACGCTCCGTTTCCGAACCCGGCCTCGAAGGCCGGCGCGCGGGCGTTCCCGCTCATCCTGCCCACCTCACCGGAGATGCCCGGCGCTGCTGACGGCCAGCGTGTGCTTGAGGCGCTTCGCTCCGATCAGCGGCCGAAGCTCATGCTGTGGGCCGACTCCGATCCGGTCCTGCCACTCCACGTCGGTCACCGTTTCGCCGAGGCGCTCGGCGGCGAGATCGCGCACGTGATCGAGGACGCCGGCCACTTCCTCCAGGAAGATGCCGGCGCCCAGATCGGCGGCCTGATCGCCGACTGGCTGCGGGCCTAGACCTTCTCGGTCTCCCGCGCGGGCTCGGCCGGAGGCTCCGCGGTCGGCTCGGAAGCCGTGGTCGGCTCGGAAGCCGCGGGCAGCTCGGCGCCCGCCGGTCCGGTCTGTCCCGCGTGCGAGACCGTCTCGAGCATCCGCGCCTCATAGGCGGCACGGGCGCCGTGGTCCGGCTGGGCGAGGACCTGATCGCCCTTGAGCAGGCGCCCGATACCCTCGACCGCGCGCCGCGGCAGCATCGCGTTGACCCGGACCATACGCGCCACCGATTTCGGGATGTAGACCTCGAATCGGCCGGTCTGCAGCGCTTCGACGATCGCGTCGGCCACGTCCGTGGGCTCGACCATCTTGAATCCGCGTGTGGTCGGGAGCCCTGACCCCAGCTCGGTGTTCACGACCACCGGCATGACGATGCTCACGTCGATGTTGGTGTCTCGGATCTCGGCCCGGATTGCCTCGCTCAGCCCGACGACGGCGTGCTTGCTTGCGCAGTAGGTAGCCCCGCCGGGGAACCCGGCCTTGCCGGCCACCGAGGCGATCTGCACCAGGTGTCCGCGATTGCGCGGGAGGAAGCGCTCGAGCGCAAGCTTGGAGCCGTAGATCACGCCGTGGAGGTTGATGTCGATCATGCGGATCGCGGTCGCGTCGCTTTCCTCCACGAATGGCCCGATCGGCATGATCCCGGCGTTGTTGATGAGGATGTCGAGCGGGCCCAGCTGACGCTCGACCTCATCGAGGAAATTGGCGAAGCTCGCGCGATCGGTGACGTCGAGCGGAAGCCCGATCGTCCCCTTGCCCAGCTCCTGCGCGGTTCGCTGAGCCAGCTCGGCCTCGATGTCTCCGATCGCGACGCGTGCGCCTTGCGCGATCAGGGCGGATGCGGTGGCGCGGCCGATGCCGCGGGCGGCACCCGTGATTGCCACCACCTGACCGGCGAGCGAGCGTGGTGCGTTGGGCATGTGAGAGTCCTCCTCCGTCGAGATCCGGGCGCGCTGCGGTGCGCGCCGGTAGACGGTACCGGCTCAGCGCTGTTTGCGTTCGAGCCGGCGGCGGAACTCGCGGCACCCGTCGCACTCGCGCAGGTGCCGGCGGATGTGGACGCGCCGCAGCGCGCCGCCACCGGAGGTGGCGACCTGCTCGCGGATCGTGGCGCAGTCGGTCTCGCGCGCTTCGCGGCTGGCCACGAGCGACTCGCGGGCCTGGAACACGAGCGCCTTGACCTTCTCACGCGGGACGCCGAGTACGTGGGCGATCTCGGCGTGGCTCATCGACTCGAGCTCGGCCAGGACGAGGGCCGTACGCTGATCCTGGGGCAGGGCGCGCATGTCTCTGACCAGATCTCGGAGGTCCTGGCGACGCTCGACGTAGGCGGCCAGGCCCTCGGTAGCGCGCTCCTGCACCTCCGAGGCCGGCTCGGCGCGGCGCGAGCGCAGCACCGAGTAGCACCGGTTGCGCGCGATCGCGAACAGCCATGCCCGCAGCTGGATCTCGCCGCTCGAGCTGCGCAGGTGGTTATAGGCCGCCATGAACGTGTGCTGCACGGCGTCCTGCGCCTCGTCCGGGTCCCCCAGGAGGTACTGGCAGAAGGACTGGATGGGCCGGCCATGGCGGTTGTATGCGGCCTCGAAGGCGCCCGTCTCACCCCGTCGGATCCGCGCGACGAGCTCGGCGTCGGCCGCGAGCCGCAGCGAGGGCGCGGGCAGAACCTCTGGATCCGCGCTCGCGTGGTGGGCGCGGGCCGGTAGAGCCGCCGCTTCCATGCCGCATGTATCGGCGCCGCGAAGGGCGAGCACAAGGCAAATGGACGAGGATTGGGGCACGTAGAGGGTGCTTAAGACCCCAAGTCTCGCCCGGCGGGAGGGCCATGGCGGGTTTTGCGGGTCGCAACGCGCGCCGCTCCCCCCGGCAAGCGGCCCGCGCACGCCCCGCCCCAAGCCCCCGCCCCGCGAGCCCCCCGATATCCTGCCGCCGCCATGGGGCACTTCCGCTTCGACGGGCAGCGGCTGGCTTACTCCGTCTACGGCCGGGGCTCGCGCACGACGGTCCTGCTCCCCGGTCTTCTGCTCTCGCAGCGGATGCAGGAGCCGATCGCACGGGAGCTGGCGCGTCGGGGCAATCGCGTGATCACGTTCGACCCCCTCGGCCACGGCGTCTCAGATCGCCCCAAGGACATGTGGCGTTACTCGATGAGCGCGTTCGCCGAGCAGACGGTCGCGCTGCTCGACCACCTCGAGGTCGAGGAGGCGGTGGTGGGCGGCACCTCGATGGGAGCCAACGTGACCCTGGAGGTGGCGGCGCTGGCGCCCGAGCGCCTCAAGGGGATGCTGATCGAGATGCCGGTGCTCGACAACGCCATTCCGGCTTGCGCTGGCGCCTTTGCGCCCCTCCTGCTCGGCCTCACCCTCGGCGCGCCGGTGGCTCGGGCGCTGGCCCGCGTCGCGCGCGCGGTGCCGCGCGGCCCGGTGCCGTTCCTGGCCGAGCTAGGGCTTGATGCGATGGGGCAGGATCCGGGCCCCAGCGCCGCTGTCCTGCAGGGCATCATCTTCGGCCGTACCGCGCCCCACCGGCGCGAGCGGGTCACCTTCGAGGCGCCGGCGCTCGTGATCGGCCATCCCCGGGACCCGATCCACCCGTTCTCCGACGCCGACATGCTCGCGGCGGAGCTCCCGAACGGGCAGCTGGTGGACGCCAACTCGATCATCGAGCTGCGCGTGCGACCGGCGCGCCTCACGGCGGTGATCGCCGCCTTCGTGGATGAGTGCTGGAGCCGGCCCGCGCGCAGGAAGCCTCGGCGGGCCCGGGCGGCGAGCGGGTAGGCGGCCGGCCGCTACCGCGGGCGGGGCGGCCCCGGCGGCTCGACGATGTCGCGACCCGTGGGCCGCATCTCCGCGTCGAGCTCGAGCTGCCAGAAGTAGCGCGTGAAGGTGACGCCGGCGCGGAACTCGCCCACGTGCGGCTCGACCTCCTCGCCCGAAGCCATCCGCACGATCAGCTCCGGATAGGTGCGCCCGGGCAGCGCCGCGTACATGGGCGCCGGGAAGGCGCCGCCGAAGCGGGTGTTGACGTCGGTGATGCCGAGCCCGACCTCGCGGTCGCAGAACGCCTGCACCGTGCACGGGCCGCGCACACCCAGTGCCTCGACGACGCGGCGCCCCAGATCGACGAGCTCGGCGTCGTCGATCACCGTCCCCTTGATCGACTCACCGCCCCGCGACTCGATCATCGTCCGCGGGATCGCGTTCAGGCACCGCCCGCGCAGATCCGAGAGGCAGTCGATCGAGAACTCGGGCCCGTCCATCAGGCGCTGGACCATCGTCGGCTCCTCGACGTAGGCCACGAAGAACTCGGCTGCGGCGGCGTCGTCGGCGCGGTGAATCGAGCGGGCGCCCGAGCCCTGGCGGGGCTTGACCATGACCGGATAGGACCTGACCGGCTCACCCGGCAGCACCGTGGCCGGCGAGGGCAGGCCGAGGCGCTCGAGCAGCAGGTGGGCCTCGTACTTGTCGTACGTGGCCCGGGCGACCTCCGGATCGGGCACGAAGGCCGGCAGCTGCCCGGCGGCCCTCGCCAGCGCCAGCACCTCGATGTCGAGGTCGGTCAGCGGCACGACAGCCCCGACGCCGTGCTCGGCGCACAGCGCCTGCAGGGCGGGCACGTAGTCCGGCGAGTCGATCCGCGGCACGGCCACGCGCACATCGGCGGCGTACTGGGCCGGCGCCAGCGGGTTGGGATCGGCGGCGACCACGGTCGTGTGCTGCGCGAAGGCCGAGACGATGTCGTAGCGCTTGCCGACGCCGGTGAGGAGAACCGCGGCCTCAGAGCGAGCCATGCCAACCGCCCCTCTCGCCCTTGTAGAGACCCTGGCCGCTCAGCACGAGGCCGGCGGTGCGGATCAGGATCTTCAGGTCGAGCGCCGGCGAGCGGTGCTCCACGTACCAGAGGTCGAGCTCGATCCGCTCCGACCAGGGCAGTGAGGCGCGGCCGTTGATCTGCGCCCAGCCCGTGATCCCCGGCTTGACCGCGAGGCGTCCCCGCTGGCGCTCGGTGTACTGCTGGACCTGGACCGGGATCGTCGGCCGCGGTCCCACGATCGACATCTCGCCCCGCACCACGTTCCACAGGTTCGGCAGCTCGTCCAGCGAGTACCGCCGCAGGATCTGACCCATGCGTGTGATGCGGTCATCTCCCTCCTGTATCGCCAGCCCGGCCCCGGTGAACTCCGCCCCGCGCACCATCGTGCGCAGCTTGTAGATCTCGAATTCCCTCCCACCTCTGCCGACCCGCAGCTGCCGGTAGATCGGGTGACCCGCGGACTCGATCCGGATCAACAGGGCGAAGACAGCCACGAGCGGGGCGGTCAGCACCGACCCCGCGAGGCCGAGGAGCAGGTCGAGAACGCGCGCGATCATCGAACGCGGGTGCGCTGCGCGCTCATCGCGTCCCCTCGGCCGGCTCCCACCCCGCGGCCGTTCCCCGGAACAGCCAGTCCCACAGGCCGGCCGCGAGGGAGCCGGTCGTGAGCACGTAGTAGCGAGCGATCAGGAGCGGGCGGAAGGGCACGAGCGGCTCCAGCAGCGCGGCCAGGAGCAACGCCAGCTGCAGGGCGACCGCCGCGGCGTACACCCACCCGTGAGAAATCAGCGCGATGCTCGTCCCCAGGGCGATGAGATGCAGGAAGGGCGAGAAGTAGCGCAGGACGCGGTGGGAGAAGATCATCAGCGCATACAGGGGGTCATAGCCCCGCGGCGAGAGCATCCCGCCGCGGAAGACGATCGGCCAGGTGTGGCTCATCATCCGCCGCTTGCGGGCGAACTCGCCTTCGATCGAGGGGACCATCTTCTCGCTCGCGCGAGCCTCCGGCACGTAGAGCGCCAGCCATCCCCGCTTGACCATATTGAAGGGGAACGACAGGTCGTGGCCCATGATCGGGTCGACGTTGAGGTAACGCTCGCGGCGGGTCGCGTAGATGGCGCCGTTGCCGCCGGTGACCGACCGAACGCGTGACTCGAGGTCGCGCAGCGCCATCTCGTAGCGCCAGTAGAGGCCCTCCTGGTTGGTTCCATGCTGGTCGAGCAGGCGAACCTGGCCGCACACGTATCCGACCCGAGCGTCCGCGAACGGCGCCACCAGGCACCGCAGCGCCTCCGGCTCCCACGTCACGTTGGCATCCGAGAACACGACGAGCTCACCCCGCGCGCGCTCCACGGCGGCGTCCTGCGCCCGGATCTTGCCGCCGCGGGGCAGCTCCAGCACGAGGTCGGCTCCCGCCGCACGCGCGCGCCGCGGGGTCGCGTCGACCGATCCGTCGCAGGCCACGATGACCTCGACCAGCTCCGGCGGGTAGTCGACTGCGCGGAGGTTCGCGATTCGCTGCGCGATGACCTCCTGCTCGGCGTAGGCGGCGACGATGACCGAGACGGCGGGCAGGTGCTCGCTGCCCTGCTCGACGCGCACGGGCCGCCGCATCCGCGCCAGCAGCGCCAGTAGCACCCAGTAGCCGGCGTGGGTGTAGAGCAGCAGGCCGACCGATATCCAGAACGCCAGGGCGAGTGCCGTCACGGCGGCGGATTGTGCCCGGTGAGCCGCCGGTAGAGCGTGAGCGTCGCCTGTGCGGCGCTCAGCCAGGAGTAGGGGCCGCGCGCCGCCGCGCCCGCGGCATCGCCCAGACGCCCCCGCTGCTCGGGATCTGCGAGCAGCGATTCCAGCACCGCGCGCAGCGCGTCTGGGTCCCCGGGTGCCACGAGCTCGGCCGCCCCGTGGGCCGCGACCTCGCCGAAGCTCCCGATATCGCTGAGCACGGTGGGCTTGGCGAAGGCCAGTGCCGTCGCGAGCACGCCCGACTGATCGAAACGCTCGGTGCCCAGGTAGGGCAGCACGACCACGTCGGCGCGCCGGAAGTAGGCCGGGAGCTCGCGCTCGGAGACGAACCGCGGCACGAAGCGAACCGAACCGCCGCCGCGGCGCCGCAGCGACTCGAGGTCCATGCGCGGACGCCCGACGATCCACAGCTCGGCCCCCTCGATCCCGCGCCAAGCGTCCAGCAAGGTCTCGACGCCCTTGTAGGGGCGCAACAGGCCGAAGAACAGGACCACCGGTCCGCGTACCTGCGCGAGCTCGGGCGGCAGCGGCCGCTCGTCGGGCTGGCGGGTCAGGTGCTCGAAGGCACCGTGGTGGATCACGTGGAGCTTGGCCGGATCCACGCCCGCGCGCTGCAGCACGCCCTTGCCGTACTCCGAGTGCGTAACCACAGCATCCACCGCGCCGTAGCATCGGCGCTGCGCCGATGCCTGGCCGCGGCGAGGCTCGCGGGGGAGGAGGTCGTGGGCCGTGAGCACGGTCGGCCGGTGCGGGAGCAGATGCGCGTCCACCCACTGCATGTCGAGCCACTGAAAATGAACGACGTCGGCGGTGGCGGCAAGGCGCCGGTAGCGGACCATGTCCGGGACGTGGGAGATCAGCTTCGTCGCCCGGCGCAGGCGCGAGCCCGCTGATCCCATGGTCCGGCGGTAGAAGACCTCGCGCACTGCGTAGCCGTCCGGGGGCTGCACCGTGCCATAGGCGAAGCGGCTGGTGATCAGCTCGACGTCCGCGCCGGCGGCGCCCAGCGACGAGCACAGCGCGTGGTCATACGGCGGCGTGAACGCGGACGGGTCGACGACGTGGACGTGCATGGGGCTGGGGTCAGGCCCGGCGCCCGCGGGCCAGTTCGTGCAGGCGGCGCGCGACGGACTGGGCCCCGGCTCCGCCGAGAGGATGCACGCGCGCGCTGCGCTCGTGCTGGAGGCGCAGCACCGCGGGCGCCAGCTGACGGAGCGGCACGTCTCCCGGGCCGCGCCGCAGGAGATCACGGGCACACCGCAACGGATGGCGAAGCGTCAATCGCGCAGCGGCCAGCAGGCGCGCCGCGAGGCCATCGTCCTCGCGGTAGGCGATCGGCACCTCACGGACGACCTCCAGCCAGGGCACGCCGGGCCTGGCCGCGGCCTCCACGCGCGCGCCGCCGACGGTGCGCGCGAAGTCGACCAGCGGATCGTCGCGGGCAGGAAAGCGATCGGCCACGAACACGACGGACCCATCCATTCTCGTCGCGGCGTCTTCACCACGGCGAGGGCGGTTTGACAGCGCGAACCCCGCAAGCTCCTCGAACCCCAGGAGCACGTCGAGGGCGAGGTACCGGGTGCGCTCGAGCCGTGGCGCCGCAGGGGCTTCGCTGCGGCCCGACGGCTGCGCTGAGCGCCTGCGGACGAGCATGGGCAGCCGCTTGACGCCGCGCTTGATCGCCGGCTCGGGCTGGAAGTCGCTGTAGCGGCGGCTCAGCCACGCGCGCCCCGCGGCGTAGCCGCGCCACTGGACCCGCAGATCGTGCAGCGAAGCGCGGTAGCGGTGGCGTACCTGCGCCTCGGGCCGGAGCTCCAGACGCCATCCTGCGCGCTGGAGGCGCCAGCTGAAATCCGTGTCCTCGGCCGCGCGAACGCCTTCGTAGAAGCCGCCCACCTGCTCGAACGCCGCGCGCCGGACGAGGAGATTCGCCGCCGCGGCACGCGGCAGATATGGGTGAGCCAGGTGTGTCCGCTGGTCGAGGAAGCTCCGAGCCGCGCCGTAGCGCTCGGCTGCTGTGCTCGCATCGCCGGAAGGCGCCACCTCTCCGGCCAGCGCCCCAACGTCGTCGGCGATGGGCGACGCGAAGAAGCGGTCGAGGAGATCCTCGGGTGCGAGGCAGTCGGCGTCCAGGAACAGGACCCACTCGCCGCTTGCACGTTCGGCGCCGGCGTTGCGCGCGTGCGCAGGAGACCGCTCCGCCCCCGCGCGTACGAGCTCGACGCCCGCGTGCGACGGGACCACGCCGACGTTGTCGGCCACGATCAGCTCATCGCCGTCGCGAACCTGTAACCGCGCCAGCGATGCGATTACCGCCGCGGCCTCCTCAGCCGTCCCGGCAAAGGGCACGACCACGCTCACCGCAGGCCGAGCGGCCGGCCCGTCCCTGTGCGGCGGCTCGCTCAGGCCGGACCTCCGGCCGGTGACGGAGTCGAGCGGCGTGCGCGGGCCAGGAGACCCCGGAGCTGCGCCAGCTCCTGCGGATGGGCGAACCCGGTGATGAACAGGAGCGCGGGAACGGCCAGGAACACGGCCAGCCTGGCGAGCAGACCGAGGGCGCCGTGCGTCGGCAGAAGCAGGTCGCCGGCGACGGCCGCGCCTCCGGCCACGAGCACGAGCTGCGCCAGGCGCCGCCACTCAAAAGCCACGGCGAACGCCCGGCGCGTGAGCAGATGCATGACACCGAGCATCACGACATATGCCCCACACAGCGCGATCCCGGCGCCGGCGATCCCCAGCGGCGGGACGAGCACGACGAGCAGGATGACGTTTGCGGCCAGGCCGGCCAGCGAAGCGGGGAAGTTGCGGGTGGTCACCTTCACGCGCCCGGCGATGACCAGGAAGACGACCCACAGCCCGTACATCGCCCACCCCAGCGCGACCCAGGGCAGTGCCTTGTAGGCGCCGAAGAACTGCGATGTGGTCAGCAGGCGGAGAATCCACCGGCCAAGCAGAGCCAGACCGCACACGACCCAGCCGCTGATGAGCGCGTAATAGGTCGTGACCAGGCCGTACAGACGCGCCGCGTCCCGGTCGTCGGTGACCGAGTAGGCGAGCGGAGGCCACGCGTACTGGAAGGCGCGCACGATGAACGCGACCGAGCCCGCGAGCTTGACCGCGATCGAGTAGAGGCCGGCCAGCGACTGGCTGCGGTGGTGGTAGATGTAGTAGCGGTCGACGACGCTCAGCGCGTAGACGGAGATCTCGGCCGGAACCGTCGGTAGCCCGAAGCGCAGGAGCGCGCCGAGACGCTCTCCGCGCCGCTGGGGGCTGCGCAGGCGGTGGCGCATCGTCCACCACAGGCCCACCAGGACCAGCGTCGAGACGCCGTAGTTACCGAGCAGCAGTCCCCGCGGCCCCTGGCCGAGGGCAACGACGAGCACGACCGAGGCCAGGATCGTGCAAAGGACATTGGTGAGCGACGCGACGGCATAGGTGCGCAGGCGCTCGTCGACTCGCAGGACGCCGTAGGCGAACTCGAGGTTGGTGAACGACCACAGCCCCAGCACGGCGACCGAGAACGTCGCCGCGTCGCGATGGCCGAGGACGAGGCGGGACAGGGGAACCGCTGCGGCCGCCAGCGCCACCGCAGCCACGGTCGTGGCCAGGAGCAGGAAGATCCCGGTGCGGCGGATCAGGGCGTCCCGGCGCTGCTGGTCCTCGTCTGCGAAGTAGAAGCGCAGGAACGCCTCGATCATCCCGAAGCGGACGAGGATGCTGATCAGGATGACCCCGTTGGCCAGCAGCTCCACCACGCCGTACCCGGCCGGGTCGATGTACCGCGTGTACACCGGCAGCAGCAGCACGGCGATGAACTTGGAGACGACATCCGCGACCTGATAGGCCGCGAGTGAGCTGACCAGGCGCTTGAGGTAGGCGATCACGTGGCCAGACGGTAGGGGTCTGACCGACGCGGTGGGCTGAGCGTCAGCGCCGCAACACCTTCCACAGCTGGTTCACCAGTTCCTTTGCATCGACGCTGTGCGCCAGGCTCGAGCCGAAGTCGCTCAGGCCGATGTTGACCACAAGGCCCCTGCCGAGGCGGTAGCCGATGATGGCCGGAGCCCCGGTCGTGACCCCGGCCGAGGACAGGATTCCAGAGGGCGCGGCGACCGACGGGAATGCGCGAAAGGACCGGTACCCGGGGAACGCCCCCGAGGTGCCCGTGAAGATGCCCAGACTGTCACGGATAACGGTGACCAGCCCGTTGCTGTGCGCGACGAACGGTCCGGGCTTGGCGCCGAGAGCATCGACCGCCGCCGGCGCGGTGGGCCGGCGGGCGGCATTGCCCGCCAGAGTGACCCCCCGCAGCAGCGAGTCGGTGCCGACCGACAACAGCCGTCCGCCACCGTTCACGTAGCCGCGCAGCGACGCGGCCAGCGGCGCGGGCACCCAGCGCAGCGAGCCGGCCAGGACGACGCCGGTGTGCCCGCTCAACTTGGGCCCCGAGCCCTGCGCGAGCGCCACGTCGGTCGTAAGGTCGTAGGGAAGCTTCGAGCGGTCCAGATAGTCCAGGAGCCCGGCCTCGTCGGCGAAGCCGCCGGGCAGTCCCTGCGCGAACACACGGTTCAGCGCGACGGGGCCTCCCTCGGCGAGCGTGTTGGGGATCCCATCGCCGTCGTCGTCGACCTGGTTCTGGCCCTGCCACGTGAGCGCGGGCAGGACGACGAGCACGTGCGGCGCGTTGCGCGTCCCCGGATACTCGGCCACGAGTGGTACGTCGGTGCGGTAGCCCCCGGCGGTGATGACGACGTGGTAGAGGCCGGCGCCGGCAGCCGGCGGCAGCTTCACGTGCAGAGCAACTGCACGCTGCACGCCACGGACACGCGCCTTGCGCGCTCCGACCCGCCACAGTGCCCAGCGATACGGCCGGCGGCGCGCGTCGACGTAGAGGAGCGTCTTCGAACCCGCCGGTACGCCGGTCAGTGGTGGCTGAGCGGCCAGATAGCGGACCGAGACCCCGGCGTGCGGCGTCGTGCCCGGCACGGGCGGGAGGAGGGCCGGAAAGTGCCCCGTGTTGCAGGCGGCGTCGGTGACGTCGAGCCCCACGAGGTAGGTGCCGGCGGGAGCCGGGCGGCGGTGGATCAGCCCGTCCCAGCGCGCCTGGCTCGCGTTCCACCGCGTCTTGAAGCTCTTGACCAGTCGCGGCCGGCCGTTGGGGTCGGTTCGGTAGAGGCGGATGATGCCGCTGCGGTGCTCGGTGCCGCCGTAGGTGATGGTGACGGGACTCGAGCCCTGCGGGAGCAGCGCCGGGGAGACGCCGGTGACCACGGGGCGCGGCGGAGTCGACTTGACCTGCACCTTCTCGGGCTCGCCGGCGCGGTCGGTGATCTCCACCGTGCGGCCCTGGTGCAGCAGCGCGACGCGAATGTTGTAGATGCCATCCGGAGCCACGGAGCCGTTGTCCTGCCGGCCGTTCCAATAGAACAGCATGCGCCGCTTGATCCCCATGTGCACGCCGGAGGCGAGCGTGCGGACGATCGCGCCCGAGGAGTCGATCACGTACACGGCGACCTCGTCGCTTCGGTGCAGCAGGTAGAACGAGATCCGCATCCGGCCGTGGTCGACCCCGCCGCACTTCGAGCCGTAGGGATTGATGACCCCCGGCACGGGTCGCGGGAGGCCGGCGATCAACGGCGTGGTCACCTTGAGGTGCTGGGTCACGAAGAACGCGCCCACGGTGGCGAGCGCGAGCGCGCCGAAGGCGAACACGGGCAGTCTCCTCACAGCTTCACAACCGACACGTTGGGAACTTCGAACTGGTGGAAGGCATCCAGGCCGCGGGGATCGCGGCTGCAGAGCATGACGCGAATGCAGCCGCCGTGGCAGACGACGAGCGCGGGCAGGGGCCCGGCCCGCTCGATGTCGAGGATGGCCGCCTTCACCCGGTCGAGCTGCTCCTGCAGCGATTCCCCGCCGGGAAACCGAAACTCGGCGCCGGCGCGGCGCCAGGCTGCGTAGAGATCGGGATCCTCGCGCTCGATGTCGACGAACAGCCTTCCCTCCCAGCGACCGCGATTGCCCTCGCGCAGACGCGCATCGAGTCGAGGCTCGAGCCCCAGGCGAGTGCCCACGATGCTCGCCGTCTCGCGGGCGCGAGCCAGATCGGAGGCCCACAGCGAGCCGATGTCCCATCCCGCGGCACGCTCGCCCAGCTCGGCGGCCTGCCGGCGACCCGTGTCGTTCAGCCGCGTGTCGCTGAAGCCCTGGGCGCGGATCGGCTCGCGGTTGTCATCGGTCTCCCCGTGACGGGCGAGGAGGATGGCGCCCGGCTGCCCCGCGCCGGAGCTGTCACTCATACACGCTGGACGCGGTGTCCGAGCGCAGGCCGAGCCTGATCGTCTCCAGGGAGAGCACGTCGCCGGGCGTGATGTTGCCGAGGTTCACATCGGCGCCGAAGCGCCGGACGAACCACACCTGCTGGTCCTTCTGCGGAGCCTCGAACAGGATCTTCTCTTCCGAGACGGCGTGCACGATCTCGTCGATCAGCCCCATCCGGACCTCGCCGTCGTGACGGAAGATGCCCGCCGTGCCGCTTTCGCGAGCCTCGGCGATCACCTTCCAGGCTCCCGCCTCGAGCTCGGCCTGGATCTGCTCGACCCAGCGGTAGGGGGCCATGATCCGGGTGTCGTCCTTGGAGCCGACCTCGGAGAGGACGGTGAAGTCCTGCGAGAGGCGCTGGATCATCTCGAGCTTGTCCTCGTGGCGCAGCTCGATCGTCCCGTCGGAGATCTCCACGTACTCGAGGCTGAGCTCGTGCATCCATTGCACGTATGCGTCGAACCGTCCCTGGGCGATCGCCAGCTCGGTGAGCGTGCCTCCGAAGACGACCGGGATCTCGTGCTGGCGGTAGCGCTCCACCTTGCGCTCGAGGTTGCCGGTGACAAGCGCCGTGCCCCACCCGAGCTTGACCACATCGACATACTCGCCCGCGACCTCGACCATGCCGTCGATTTCGCTCAGCGACAGGCCGCGGTCGAGCACGTGCGTCAGTCCGCGCTCGCGCGGCTTGGCACTCCGGCCAGGGAGGTCGAGCAGGTCCGGCACCGGTCGGTTACGCCGTGCCCGAGGGTGTGGGCCTCGAGGTCACTGGGCGCCGGCCAGGTCGGCGCCCACCGTCACCACGACGTTGGTGGCGCAGGCGCCGGGCGGGGACAGGCCACGGCCTGGCTGCTGGGGTCGACCGGCTGCACCGTCGCGGCTGGAAGCTTCAGGGATGCGGCGACGGCCTGAGCGTCGCGCTTGAAGCCGGGCATGTAGGCGACAAGCGTGCTCGTGTGTGTCTGATCGGGCGCGGTCTCGACCGTTCCCTCCTTGTAGCCCGCGCCGGTCAGCTTCTGCGCCACCCGGTGCGCGAGGCCGTTGCTGGCCGTCCCGTTGAGGACGGCGACCGTCACCGACGACGCGTTGACGGTCACGCTTCCTGCGGGACGATGGGACTGCAGCGCGTTGCTGGCCGGGCTGGAGGCCGCGGAGTGCGTGCTGCCACCTGAGGTGGTCAGGACCAGCAGCAGGGCGACGAGAGCCGCAAGGCCGAGCACGCCGAGCGCGATCAGGAGCAGGCGGCCGGGACCGGAGCGCGCCGGCTGTACGGGCGCGTACTGGCGCGAGGCAGGCGCCGGACGGCGAGCCGCCGCCGCGGCGGCCACGGGCGGCCTCGGGGGGGCGCCGGACGATCCGCCGTTGGCGGCGCCGGCCACCGTGGCCGGCGCCGGCCCGGGCGACGGTGCCGGCGGCGTGAGCGGGGCGGCGCTGGGACGGGCGCCGGCGGGTACGGGCTGAGGACGAGCCGGCGGCGAAGCAGTGCCGGAGTTGGCGCCGGCGGCCGGCGCGCCGCCGGGGGCGGGGATGGCTCCGGCCGGCACCGGGGCGGGCGCGACCTGGTCCGCTGGCGAGGTGCCGCGGCGGTCGGTGACGGCGACCGACCCGCTAGGGGCAGGCGCCGCGGCCGGAGCGGGGATCAGCCTGGTCGCTGCGGTCAGCGCGGGCGCTCCCATCCCGGCTGGAGCCGCCGGGGCCGAGGCTCCGGCCGCCGCGGCCGCCGGAGCCGGCGCGGGCTGGGTACCCGCCGCTGCCTTGCTGGGCGAACCCGCGCTCTGAGCTTGAGAGCCGGGCGCCTGAGCGGGGGCGGGGGCCGGTGCGGGCGCGCTCCGGCTCAGCTGGGCGACGCGCGCCTCAAGCTGCTTGATCCGGTCGGCGGCCTCGTATGCGTGGTCGCGAAGGGCCTTCGTCTCGCGCGCGTGAGCGAAGTAGAGCAGGACGAGGATCGCCAGACCGATGATCGAGGCGAAGCCTGCATCCGACCCCACAGACGAGATGAAGTGATGGATCGAGAGAGCGAACGAAAGCGGCCCCATGCGGTGCGCGTGAGTCTACGTGGGGATCCGGGCATCTTGCCCGCCGGGGAGCTCGAGCGTGCCCGCGCGAGCTTGGCCACGTGCTCGGCGAGCACCGCGGCGTCACCCTCGAGCACGAGCAGGTTGATCTTGGCGAAGGTCTCCTCCACCCAGACCGGGTCGAGCGGCTCGCGCTCGGCGCGCAGGATCTTCTGTGCCGGCGTCGGCTGCATCCGCTCGTAGGGGTTGAAGAGATCCTCGTGAAGCTTCTCGCCCGGCCGGCGCCCCACGATCTCGATGGCGATATCGCGTCCGGGCTCCAGGCCGGAGAGGCGGATCATCGTCTCGGCCAGATCTGTGATCCGGATCGAGTCGCCCATGTCGAGCACGAACACTTCCGCCGACGGACGCGGCTCGGTCAGCGACCCGGCGCGGATGATGAGCTGCACGGCCTCGGGGATCGTCATGAAGTACCGGCGCATGTTGGGATCGGTGACTGTGACCGGACCGCCGGCGGCGATCTGACGGCGGAAGATCGGCACCACGGATCCTGAGGAGGCGAGCACGTTGCCGAAGCGGACGATCGAGTACGCGGTCTGTGCGAAGCGCGCGGCGGCCGCTTCGACCACCCACTCGGCCAGTGCCTTGGACGCGCCCATCACGCTGGTCGGGTTGACGGCTTTGTCGGTGGAGACGAGGACGAACGTCGAGACCCCCATCTCACCCACTGTCCTGGCCACGACCCGGGTGGCCAGCGCGTTGTTACGGATGGCCTCGATCGGGTTGAGCTCCATCATCATCACGTGCTTGTAGGCGGCGGCGTGGAAGACAATGCTCGGACGGTGCTCGGCCAGCACCTCGCGCATCCGCTCCTCCTCCCGGCAGTCGGCCAGCACCGGGACGGCCGTGCGCACGTGCCGCTCCTCCTCGAGCTCGCGCATGATCTCGAACAGGTTGTCCTCGGCGTGATCGACGAGGACCAGTCGCCGGGGGCCCACGCGCGCGATCTGCCGGCAAAGCTCCGACCCGATCGATCCGCCTGCCCCCGTGACCAGCACGACTTCGCCGGCCAGGTACGCGCCCACCCGCTCGAGCTCCATCCGCACCGGTTCGCGACCCAGGATGTCCTCGACGCGGACCTCGCGCAGCTGACGGGTGACGCGAAGCTGGCCCGAGCCGTCCTGGAGCAGCTCGAACACGGTCGGCGTCGTGCGAACGGGAATGCCGCGCTCGCGGCACGCCGCCACCACGCGGGCCCGCAGCTCACCCGACGCCGAGGGAATCGCGATCACGACCTCCTCGGGCTCGACTTCGTCGAGGATGCGGGCCAGGTCCTCGCGCGAGGTGGTGCCGAGCACCTTCAGGCCGTACTCGTCCTTCATTCCCCGCTTGCGCGGGTCGTCGTCAACGAAACCGACCGGCCGCAGCCCCAGCTGAGGGTTGCGCACGAGCTCGCGGACGACGAGCCGGCCCCCGTCGCCGCCGCCCACCACGAGCACATCACGCGCTCCCTTGCTCACACGGAAGCTGCGCACTCGTCCCTCGACGACGAGGTGGACGATGAACCGGGCCCCTACGAGCAAGGCCAGGCACAGCAGCAGGAAGAGCGCGATCACGCTGGCGGGCAGGGTGACCGTGGTGGAGACGAGGTGGAAGTTCTTGAAGCGTGGCGCCGTCTGAACCGGATGCAGCAGGGCGATCGTCCCGACCACCACGAAGGTGGCGACGACCACGCCCTTGACCACGGCCTCGTACTCGCGCTGAGTAATGAAGGTCCAGAGCCGCTGATAGAGGCCGAAGGCGGCCAGGACGACCAGGAACACCGGCACGACCCACGGGATCGTGGCCTCGAACAGCTCGCCGTAGCGGCCGCGGACATGCCAGTCGAACCTCAGCCGGAAGGCGAGGTAGTAGGCGAGCGCGACCAGGGCCCCGTCGACCAGCAGCGCAGGGAGCGAATGGCGGTGGACGGGGAAGGCCGCGGATCGGATCCGCCGGCGCATCCAGCGGTGATTCTAGGCGCTGCCCCCGACCCGTTGGTTAGCGTTTGCCGAGCGCAGGGTGGGGCCGCGCTCCCGCGCGGCCCCACCCGCTCTCGTTCTTTTCGGCCTAGTAGAAGCCGCCAGGCGGCGCGTGGTGCGCCTGGGTCTTGCTCACTGAGAAGGCGCCCGTGGTGCGCAGCACGTGGCCCTTGCTGTCGAGGGCCTGGACCTTGAAGGAGCCGAAGCTGCCCTTCAGGCCGATCGCGGTCTCGAAGCCGCTGCGGCGCCTGGTGGCCACGGGCTTCAGGTGCCCCTTGTCCTTGCCCGCCAGCACGCGCCAGGAAACGACACTGGTGGCGCCGTTCCAGCTCGCATAGACGGTCGTGTTCGACCCGCGCTTGCGCGCGGCCGCGCTCGGACCGTAGAGCGGCTTGCCGGTCCACCTCTGCAGGTAGGCCCGGTAGCTCTCATCGGGCGAGGGCATCACGGCCTCGAACAAAAGCTTCCCGCCCTTCGTGAAGCCGGCGAAGTACGGTTGCTGGCCGAAGCCGACGAGCACGTTGCCGCTGGGCAGCAGCTCTGTGTTGCCCTGGCTGCCCACCGCCACCCCTGAGAGCGAGTAGCTCGAGATCAGCGTCACGGCATGAGCCGAGGTGTCGAGCCGCAGCAGCAGCCCGCGCGTGGGCCCGTTCGGTGGCAGGAAGCCCGTTGCCCCGAATCCACAGCACCCGTTGTCGAACATGCTCACGGTGCCGTCCGAGTGCAGCCTGACGTCGTGCTGCCACTGGAACTGCGCATTCGAGGGAATCGTGTAGCTCGAGTTCTTGCCGCCGAGCCTCCAGAGGATGTTCCCGCTCGCCTGGTTGACGTCGTAGGCAGCCCACGTGTTGCGCATCGAGGTCAGGAACTGACCGTTCGAGAGCAGCTGGAGGGCATTGATGTGGTAGGCGTCCCACGGCGTGGTGGACGCGGTCGGGGCGCTGGCCGGCACCGGCTTGGTCTGCGACTCGCTGAGCGGAATGTGGCCCGACGCCGCGGCATCCCAGGTGTAGAGCAGCTTGCCGGTCTTGATGTCGTACTCCTGGACTGCGGAGTCGAGCAGGATCCCGTTCTTGGACCCGCCGTACGCGCTCAGGTCCATCGGCACCGGCTTGTAAGACGTGACCCACATGTCGGTTCCTCTGACGGTGTTCTCGTGCATGCTGATCGTCCAGCCGTCCTGGCCGGTCACCGTGCCGATCGTCTTGTAGTGCTGATCGACGACCACAACCCTGCCGTTCGAGACCGCGCCGGTGGGCGACACCACGCCCTCCCACCAGCTCAGCGCGGGCTGCCCGGCGTACGTCTGGGTCGCGAAGTTCAGCGAGAAGACGTTGTCGGAGACCCCGTGCACCCACACCGGCTGTAGGTGGCTGTCGTACATGACCGGACCGCCCTGCCCGGTCAGCGGCTTGTTCTCCGAGAGATTCTTGAAGTTGGCGATCAGAAAGTAGCCCGCCCCGAGGCTCGTCTTGGTGCTCTTCGCCGCCTTGATCTTCGGAGGCGCGAGCTTCGGAGCGGTGATGTACCGATACGCCCCGGTTCGGCTGTACTGGCCGATCGGCGCCGCGGCTTGCGCGACGGCGGCGATCATCAGGTTGATCGCGATGAGGCCCGCGGCCGCCGAAAGCACTCGGAGCAGCCACCTTGGCCGTGGATGTTCAGGCATGGGTACCTCCCCAGACGGTCATAGCTTGCACTCAGCCCCTTCCCCGGCCGGTGCAGGGAACCGACGATGGACATTACGGGATTCCCCGGCGCTACGCAGCCACCGCCGCCGCCACGGCGCCGACCACCTCCTCGGCCTGGTCCGCGTCGAGCGTAGGGCTCATCGGCAGTGCAAGGTTGGTGGCCGCCAGCCGATCGGTCGCCGGGAACTCCAGATCGGACGGGGCATACGGCGCCAGGGCCGGCTGGCGGTGAAGCGGGACGCGGTAGTACCCGCGGGCCTGGACGCCCACGGCTCGGAGCTCGCCTTGCAGCGCGTCAGCCCGTTCGTGCGCGACGGCGTACAGGTGCCAGGCCGGCTCAGCCCCCGCGGGCACCGCGGGCAGCGATACGTGCTCGCCCAGCCCCGCCTGCTGGTAGAAACCCGCAGCGCGCCGGCGGCCGGCGCACCAGCCATCGAGGGCCGGCAGGAGCACGCGTAGGATCGCCGCCTGCAGTTCGTCCAGGCGCGAGTTGTAGCCCACGTGCTCGAACCGCTGCTTGTCGCGCGAGCCGTGGAAGCGCAGCGAGCGAACCAGGTCCGCGATCTCGTCGTCATCCGTGACGATGGCACCGCCGTCGCCGAAGCAGCCCAGGTTCTTCGACGGATAGAAGGAAAAGGTGCCGGCCAACGAAAGCGTCCCCGCGCGGCGGCCGCCCCAGGTCGCCCCCGCGGCCTGCGCCGCGTCCTCGAGCACGGGCAGCCCCAGCGCCTCCAAATCGGCGATGGGAGCCGGGCAGCCGAACAGGTCGACGGCGGCGATCGCGGCGGTGCGCGGGCTCAGGGCGGGGCGCACGGTGTCCGGCGTGACGTTGCGCGTGTCAGGGTCGACGTCGCAGAACACGGGAACCGCGCCCGCGGTGACGATCGCTTCGGCCGTGGCGTAGAACGTGAACGAGGGAACGACGACCTCCTCGCCGGGCCTCACCCCCATCGCCCGCAGCGCGATCGTGATCGCGTCTGTGCCGTTGGCCACCCCGATCACGTGCCGCGCCCCGAGGTAGTCCGCGAACTCGCGCTCGAAGGCCTCGACCTCCGGACCCAGGATGTACACGCCGCGATCGGCGACCTCGACGAGCTTGGCCCGAATTGCCTCGCGCAGCGGGGCCAGGGGCGCCTCGGTGTCGAACAGCGGGACGGTCATGAGGGGGCGTAACCCTACCCCCGGGGGCAGGGGCGGCCGCTACGCTTGGCCGCTTGCTCCTCGCCGTACCCGCTTCCGTGACCGACTCGCTGGTCACGCTCGCCACGCATGTGATCAGGGATCTGGGCGTGGCCGGCGTGGCACTGCTCAACCTCACCACCGGCGTGATCGGGCTACCCGGAACCGAGCCGACGATGCTGTTCGCCGGCTTCAATGTCTTCCAAGGGCACCTCACGCTCCTGGGAATCATCATCTTCGGCTTGATCGGCGACGTGGCGGGCGCGTGCATCGCCTTCGCCATCGGCTACTACGGGCGGGCCGAGGTGCTCGAGCGGCAGGGCTCGAAGCTGCACATGAGCCGCAGCAGGCTCGACCTCGCCCAGCGCTGGTTCGAGCGCTGGGGCGCCCCGATGATCTTCCTCTCGCGCCTGATCCCGGTCGTCCGGGCCGCATTCCCCTATGTCGCCGGGGTCTCACGGATGCCCTTCCAGCGCTTTGTCACCTTCACGACGCTGGGATCGATCCCCTGGATCGCCGGCTTGGCGGTGCTGGGGCGAGAGGTCGGCTCGAGCTGGCAGAGCTGGCGTCACAACCTCGAGTACGTCGACTACGTCGGGGCGGCGATCGTAGTCGCGGCGGTCGCCTATCTGATCGTGCGCCGCAGTCGCGGCGGGGGTGGGGGCCCGGCGCCGGATGTCGCCTCCTGAGGCGGGGCCTGGCGCGGGGCTCGGCGCGGGCCAGGCCATCCTCCTCGGGGCATTGCACGGCCCGGCAGAGCTCCTGCCGATCTCCTCCTCGGGTCACGTCACGCTGATCCCCTGGCTGCTTCGCTGGGAGTACGGCCGCTCTGATGACGAGCTCCGCAAGGCCTTCGAGGTGGCACTTCACGCGGGGACGGCCGCGGCACTGCTCTACACCCTGCGGGACGAGGTCCACCGCACGGTGGCGGACCTCGACCTGCGCAGCGTCAGCCTCGTCGCCCTCTCCTTCGCACCCCCGGCGGTCGTCGGCTACGGGCTCGAGCGCCCGATCGAGCGCCGCCTGGGGACCCCGGGAACCGTCGCCGCCGGGCTGGTCGCGGGCGCCTGGCTGATGGCTGTGGCTGACCGCCGGCCCCAGTTCCGCCGTCACGAGGACGCGGGCGCGGCGGACGCGATCTGGCTCGGAATCGCTCAGGCTTGCGCGCTCGTACCGGGCGTCTCGCGAAACGGGGCGACGCTCGCCACGGCGCGGCTGCGCGGGTTCACGCGCGAGGACTCGAACCGTCTCTCGCGCCACGTGGCGCTGCCGGTGATCGCCGGCGCGACGCTGCTGAAGGGCGTGCGGCTCCGGCGGCGCGGGCTTCCCGCCGGGACGGCACTGCCGTTCGCGCTCGGGGCTTCGGCCTCCTTCGCCTCCACCTTGGGCTCGACCTGGCTCATCCGTCAGGTCGAGCGGGACCGCTCGCTGCTGCCCTACGCCCTGTACCGGACCGCGCTCGCGTTGGTTGTGCTCGCCAGGCTCGCGGGATCCGCGCGATCCACGACAATGAATCCGTGAGCGAGGCCTACGCAGCCGCCGGCGTGGACACCGCACAGGCCGACCGCGGCGTGTCGGGGATCGTCGAGGTGCTGCGCGGGATCGACCCCGGTCGCTCGCCTCTGGCCGTGGCGCTGCCGGGCCACTACGCCAGCGTCCTTCGCGTCGCGCCCGGACTTGGGATCGCCCTGGCCACCGACAGCGTGGGGTCGAAGGTGATCGTCGCCGAGGAGACCGGCCGCTTCGACACGATCGGGATCGACTGCGTGGCGATGAACGTCAACGATCTCGTATGCGTCGGCGCCGAGCCGCTCGCTCTACTGGACTACATCGCGGTCGAGGAGGCCGATCCGGACCTGCTCGCAGAGCTCGCCGTGGGCCTGCGCCGGGGCGCCGAGCTGGCCGGGATCGAAATCCCCGGCGGTGAGGTGTGCCAGATCCCCGAGGTCATCCGCGGCCACCCGTCTCCTCGCGGGTTCGACCTCGTCGGCTCCGCCTTCGGGCGCGTGGCCCTCGATGAGATCGTCGACGGTGGTTCCTGCGGTCCGGGCGACACCCTGATCGGGCTGCCGTCCTCGGGACTTCACTCCAACGGGCTGACGCTCGCCCGGCGCGCCCTGCTCGAGGCCGGCGGTTTGGCCCTCCATGACACCCCTGCTGAGCTGGAAGGCGCGAGCGTGGCCGACGCGCTGCTCGAGCCGACCACCATCTACGTCCGTGCCATCCTGGCCCTGCTGGGCAGCGACCTCGCCGTGCACGGGCTCGCGCACATCACTGGCGGCGGCATCGCCAACCTCCTGCGGATCGGAGATGGCGTCGGGTACGAGATCTCCGCGCCCCTCCCCGTCCCGGGCGTATTCGAGCTGGTCGCCCGGCTGGGCGAGGTCGCAGCGGCCGAGATGTGGGAGGTGTTCAACATGGGCTGCGGTTTCTGCGCCATGGTGGCCGAGGCCGACGCCCCGGCCGCAATCGAGCTGCTGGCCGAGCACCACCCCGGAACCAGGATCATCGGGCAGCTGACCGCGGAGAGCGGCACGGTCCGGCTGCCCCAGCTGGGCCTCGCGGGCACGGCCGACGGACTCACCCAAGCCGACTGACGCCCCGGCGGTTCGCCGGCTTGACCGCGGCCCGCGGTGCGGGGCCGGCCGGCGCCGCGCGGACGAGGGTTGGCCATCCCTTGGTTGGCGCAAAATAGGGATGAGTCATGACCACTCTGCTTGGAACGACGCTCAGCGGCCGATACCGGCTGGAGGCCCGAGTCGGCGCCGGTGGGATGTCGACCGTGTACCGGGCGACGGACGAGACGCTCCAGCGTCCGGTGGCCGTCAAGCTCATGAACCGCGAGGTGGCCAGCGACTCCGACCAGCTCGAGCGCTTTCGGCGCGAGGCGCGCGCGGTGGCTCAGCTCTCGCACCCGCACATCGTGGGGGTGATCGATGCCGGTGAGGACGAGGGGCGCCCGTACATCGTCTTCGAGTACATCGAGGGCGAGACGCTCAAGGAGCGGATCCGGCGCCAGGGACGGCTGCCCATCGCCGAGGCGGTCGCGTACGCGATCGAGATCGCCCGGGCGCTTGGGGCTGCGCACGCCCGGCACATCGTCCATCGCGACGTCAAGCCCCAGAACGTCCTCATAGATGAGGAGGGGTCGGCCAAGGTCACCGACTTCGGGATCGCCCGCACGCTGGACGAAGAGGGGTTGACCGCCGACGGACGCGTCCTCGGAACCACCGACTACGTCTCGCCCGAGCAGGCCCTGGGCCAGCCGGTGACGGGCCAGTCCGATCTCTACTCACTCGGCGTAGTCCTCTACGAGATGCTGACCGGCGAGGTCCCCTTCCGCGGGGAGAGCCAGGTCGCGGTGGCCATGAAGCACGTTCGCGAGGTGATTCCCGACGTCCGCACCAAACGGCCGGAGATCTCCGCTTCGCTGGCGGCGATCGTGGAGATGGCGACGGCCAAGCGCCGCGAGGACCGCTATGCCGACGATGCCGAGCTGATCGCCGACCTGGAGGATGTGCTGACTCTCGAGACCGCCCGGGCCGGCACAGCCGGCGGAGAGGTGACGAGCGTCCTGCGCACGCTGCCCTCCCAGGCCAAGCGGCGCGTGCCGTTCCGCGTCCGTCACCCGGCGATCACGCTCCTTGCCGTGATCGCTGTCGTAGCGGCCCTGGGGGGTGGGGCCGCGTGGCTCGCCACGCGCGCCCACCGCGGCACCGGACCTCCCGCCACGCCCGCACCCAGCAAGGCGCTCGTGCCCATCAGCCTCTGCAACAGCTGCGCGCACGGATTCAATCCCCTGGGCAGCCCCACCGACGAGCATCCCGACGCCGAGCTGGCGATCGACAACCAGCCGACGACGGCGTGGAACACGCAGAACTACTACGGCGGCAGCCTGGCCAAGGCGGGAGTCGGGCTGTATCTGGACGCGAGTCCCGGCACCTCAGCGCGGGTGCTCCGGGTGAACACGGCCACGCCCGGGTTCCAGGCCACGGTCTACGCCCGCTCCACGCCGCCACCGCTGAGATGGCCCGATTCAGGCTGGAGGGCCGTCTCATCCCCGACCACCGTCACGGCGCGGCAGGACGTCCGGCTGTTCACTCGCGGAAGCTCGTATCGCTTCTACCTGCTGTGGATCACGAGCCTCGGCGGCCACACCCAGCTGGCGATCAACGAGGTGACGCTCTACCGGTAGCGGGGCGGGCTCAGAAGCGTTGCGCCCGCTCGGCGGCGTGTCGTTCGAGCCCCAGCTCGAGCAGGCGATCCAGCAGCTCGGCGTAGGCGAGCCCACTGGCCTCGAACAGGCTCGCGAACACGCTGGTCTCGGTGAAGCCGGGCATCGTGTTCAGCTCGTTGACCAGCACCTGCTCACCGACCACGAAGAAGTCAACGCGCGCGAGGCCCGCGCATCCGCTGTGACGGAAGGCCTCGACCGCCAGCTCGCGGACGCGCTCGCGGACGGCATCCGGGAGCCGCGCCGGCACGATCAGCTCCATCCCGCCCGGGGTGTACTTGGCCGCGTAGTCGTACCAGCCATGATCGCCGCCGCTGAGCACGATCTCCCCCGGCTGGGAGGCGACCGGGTCGCCGTTTCCGATCACCGAGCACTCAACCTCGAGCCCGGCGGCAAGGGCTTCGACGATCACCAGATGGTCGTGCTCGAAGGCGTCCGCCAGGGCGGCGGGCAGCTGCTCGGCGTCATCGGCGCGGCTGATCCCCACCGATGACCCCAGCCGCGCCGGCTTGACGAACACCGGCAGCCCCAACCCGGCGAGTGCGCCGAGCGCGGCCTCCGGGTGGGCCCGGTAGCGCTCCTCCCGCACAGCGCGCGACTCGACCTGGGGGATCCCCACTCGCCCCATCAGCGCCTTGAACATGACCTTGTCCATGCAGAGCGCCGAGGCCAGGACGCCGGCGCCCACGTAGGGAACGTCGAGGCACTCGAGCAGGCCCTGGATGGTGCCATCCTCACCGAACGGCCCGTGGAGCGCCGGAAACACGATGTCGACGTCGGCGATCCCGCGGCCGGGCGCCAGCTGCAGCTCCTCTCCGTCCCGCCGCCACGCACCGTCGCGTCCGACCTCGATCTCGATCGCCTCGTGGCCGCCGTCGCGTAGGCCTCGGCAGACGGATGCCGCCGAGGCCAGCGAGACCTCGTGCTCGGACGAGCGCCCGCCGCCGAGGACGGCCACCCGCTGCGCGCTCATGGGCCGGTCGTCGTCGGAGTGGTCGTCGAGGGGGTGGTGCTCGAGGTCGTCGGAGGCGGAGGGGCCTTGAAGTGGCCGACGACGATCGTGACCGTGCTGCCCTTCTGCGCGCTCGAGCCGCCGCCTGGGCTCTGGGAGATGACGACTCCGCCCTGAGTCTGGTCGGTGACGCTCTTGGTCCGCTTGGTGACCTTGAAGCCGGCGGAGGAGAGAGAGCTGCGCGCCGCAGCGGCGGTTTGGCCGGTTACGTCGGGGACATTCACCTTGGCCGGCGCCTTGGCGATCACCAGCGTGACCGTGGAACCGGAGGCCACCTTCGAGCCTCCGGCCGGGTTCTGGCTGATCACCTGGCCCGAGGCGACGCTGGTCGACTGCTGGGTCGAGGTCGAGACCGAGAAGCCGGCCTTCTGCAGCGTCGCCCGCGCGGCTCCCTCAGACTGCCCCGTCACGTCGGGGACACTGACCTGCGGCTTGCCCGAGGACACGATCAGCGTCACCGCCGTCCCCACGCTCGGATTCTGTCCGGCGGCGGGGTCGGTCGCGATCACGTCGCCCTGCGGGACCTGCGCCGAGCCGCGATATACGACGCGACCGGCCTTCAGCTTGGCGGCGCGGAGCCTGCGCTCGGCGGCCGGCAGGCTGAGACCCTGCACCGAGGGAACCGTCGTGTTGCCAGGGCCCTGCGAGACGGTGAGCGTCACCGTCGAATGCTCGTTGGCCTTGGCGCCGCCGGGCGGGTCCTGGCCGATCACGATCCCGGCCGGGGTGTTGCTGGTCACGTTCAGGACCGCGACCGAGAAGCCGGCGTTCTGCAGCTGAGTGCGAGCCGTATTCAGCGTCTCCCTGGTCACCGGCGGCACGACCTTCTGCGCCGGGCGGGTCAGCAGATAGGCCGCCGCCCCGCCACCGATCAGAAGCAGCAGCAGCAGCGCCAACAGCCACGGCCACAACCGGTGGCCTCCGTCCTCCACCAGCACCGGCTCCTCGACCACCGGGGGCGGGACTTCCTCCACAACCGGAACCACCGCGGTGCGCTGACCACCGTCCCCGGCGACGATCTGCTCGCGGACCTGCTGCAGGGCCGTGATCATCTGGTCGGCATCGGCAGGCCGGTGAGCCGGGTCCTTGTTGAGCGCCCACAGCACGACCTGCTCGAGCGCTGGGGGTACGGCCGGATTGAGCGTGTGGGGCGGCGGCGGCGGTTCGGAGACGTGCTTGAGCGCGATCGTCACCGCCGACTCGGCGTCGAAGGGCACGCGGGCGGTCAGCAGCTCGTACAGGATCACCCCGATCGAGTACAGATCCGACCGAGCGCTGACGGCGTGGCCCTGTGCCTGCTCGGGCGAGAGGTACTGCGCCGTGCCCATGATCGACCCGGTCTCCGTCATGTCGGACGCGCCGGCGCGCGCGATCCCAAAGTCCGTCACCTTTGCCTGGTCGGCGTCGTCGATGATCACGTTGTGCGGCTTGAGGTCGCGGTGGATGACGCCCCGCCGGTGCGCGAACCGCGCCGCCTTGAGGATCTGGAGAGTGATGTCGATCGCGCGCAGCGAATCGAGCGGCGCCTCCTGCCGGATCAGCTGCTTGAGCGAGCGCCCGGGCAGGTACTCCATCGCGATGTAGTAGGTGCTGTCGAACGCCCCCCGGTCATAGACGCCCACGACGTTCGGATGCTGCAGGCCGGCGGCGGCCTGGGCCTCGCGGCGGAAGCGCTCCACGAAGTCGGGATCCTCGGCGAACCGGCGATGCAGCAGCTTGAGCGCCACCTTGCGCCCGAGCTGCTGGTCCTCGGCCAGGAAGACCTCGGCCATCCCGCCCGCGCCCAAGCGGGACAGGACCCTGTAGCGGCCGTCGATCATCGTCCCCTCTGCCAGCTCGGGCATCGTCATCCGCCCTCCGAGAGGAGCGTCTGGATCACGCTCTTGGCGATGGGGGCGGCGACCGTCCCGCCGAAGCCGCCCTGGGTGCGCTCGACCGTCACGGCTACGGCGACCTTGGGGTCCTGGGCCGGGGCGAACCCGATGAACCACGGCTGAGTCAGGTTCGAGCCCTGGATCCCCACCGAGGCGGTTCCCGTCTTCCCGGCCACGTCGATCCCGCCGAGCTGGGCCGGCGTGCCGGTGCCCTCCTCGACCACGCGGCGCATCATCTGCGTCAGGTCGGCTGCGGTGGAGGCCTTCATGACCTGGTTGTAGATCGTGGGATTGATCGTCTCGACGGTGCGCCCGTCCTGATCGACGACACGGGTGGCGAAGTGCGGGGCCATCAGCACTCCGTGGTTGGCCACCGCCGCGGCGACCATCGCCATCTGCAGCGGCGTCACCAGCAGGCCGCCCTGACCGATGCCGATGCGCCCGATGTCCTCACGCGGGCTGCCGGGCGAGTACGCCTGACCGGAGGGCGAATAGGGACGGCTCACGTTGATCTCGTCGGGCGGGTAGTCGAGCGGCGGCTTGGAGTAGAAGCCGAAGCGGCGCATGTATTTGGTCATCGTCGCGCGGCCGACCGACTCCGCCACCTGCGCCCACACGGTGTTCACCGAGTAGGTCAGCGCCGTGGTCAGGTCGATGTCGCCCCAGCTCTTGTTGCCGTCGTTGGCCAGGGGGACGCCTGAGATGAGCTTCGGCGAGTTGCCGTTGACGGCCGAGCTGGGGCTGAAGCGGCCGCTGTCGATCGCCGCCACTGCGGTGACTACCTTGAACGTCGAACCGGGCGGATAGCTGGACTGCGTCGAGCGATTGAAGCTCGAGGCGCCGGCCGCGTTCGAGCTGGGGTTGTTGTCGTCGTAGCCGGGGTTGGCGACCATCACCCTGACCGCTCCCGTGCGCGGGTCCAGGGCGACGACCGAGCCGGCGCGACCGGCCAGCCCCTGAACCGCCACCTGCTGGGCCTTGGGATCGAGCGCGGTGTAGACGTCGTCGCCCACCCGGCGCGAGGTGAGCGGACCGAAGATCGAGCTGAGGCCGGTCTGCAGGCCTCGCAGCTCCTCGCCGCGAGAGAGCTCGAGGCCGGCCGCCCTGCCCTCGCGGGGCAGTGAGTAGCCGATGGCCTGCGAGAACAGGGTGCGCGTGGGATAGAAACGCGACCATGTTCCGCCCGGACCGGCCACCGATCGGGCCAGGACGGTGCCGTTGTCGGCCAGGATCCGGCCGCGCTTGATGCGCAGCTCCTGGACCAGGGTGCGCGCGTTCAGCGGGTTGTTGCGAAGCGTCTTGGCGTCGATCACCGTCCACCGCGTCGTCCACAGGATCAGAAGCGCGAACAGGACCACGATCAGGCCGAACAGCCGGGCGATCTGAGCGTTCACGGGCAGCCCCTCATGCTCGGCGGGCGCGGTCGGAGACGAGCAGCAGCAGGGCCAGCAGGACGAAGTTGGCCACGATCGACGAGCCGCCGTAGGAGATGAATGGCAGCGTCACGCCGGTCAGCGGGATCACGCGCGTAACTCCGCCCACGATCACGAACACCTGCAGCGCGAACACGGCGGTCAGCCCGGCGGCCAGCAGCTTGGAGAACGAGTCCCGCGCCAGGACCGCGGTCTTGAAGCCCCGGGCCACGAACAGCAAGTAGGTGAGCAGTACCGCCGCCGCGCCGAACAGGCCGAGCTCGTCGGTGATGACGGCGTAGATCATGTCGGTCTGAGGAGCCGGCAGGAGGTTGAAGTGCGTCCCCGGCACCGTCAGCGTGGCCTGCCCGAATCCCTCGCCGAAGAACCCGCCGGCGGCCTGGGCGAACACTGAGTTGGCGAGCTGGAAGCTGCCTCCGATGCGGTTGTAGAGATGCGCGTTGAGGGGGTTCAGCCATGCCTCGACGCGGTCGTGCACGTGCGGGATGTGCGTGCCGAGGTACCACGCGCCGACCGCGAAGGCGATCAGCCCCACGACGACGAACGACAACCGGCTCGTGGCCACGTAGAGGATGGCCAGCAGAGCGCCGTAGAACATCAGCGAGGAGCCGATGTCGTGCAGCAGGATGAGGATCAGCATCGCGATGCCCCAGAACACGAGCACCGGCCCGAAGTGCTTGAGCGGCGGGATCGTGACCCCCAGCACCCGCCGCGCGCCCATGACAAGGACCTGCCGGGTGTCACGCAGGTAGCTGGCCAGGAAGATGACCATGCCGATCTTTGCGAACTCGGCCGGCTGGAACACGAACAGGCCCGGAATCCGGACCCCGAGATACGCCCCGTTGGCCTGGTAGCCGATGCCCGGTAGCCGCGGCATCATCATCAGCACGATCGAGCCCACCACGATCACGTAGCGGTACTGCTCGAGCCGGCGATAGTCGCGGAACGCGACGATCGTCGCCGCGAACAGAACGAGCCCCAGGACGAACCACTGCGCCTGCTGGCGGGCCAGTGTCGCGTCGATGCGGTAGATCATCACGATCCCGAAGCTGGCCAGGAGCGCGACCAGCGGGAACAGGTAGGGGTCGGCGTCGGGCAGCGTCGACCGAATGAAGAAGTGGGCGGCGAGACAGAGACCGAGGAAGATCGCGCCGTAGGTCAGCGACAGATTCGAGAGTTGGTTGGAGCGCTGGATGAACACGGCCGCAAAGCCGGCGGTGACCAGCAGCGAGGCCGGGATCAGACCGATCAGCTCGCGATTGCGCGCGCTCATCCGCTCAGCCGCCCGAGCTCGAGGTCACGCACCAGGCCGAGAGCATCGTTCTGGGAACGCAGCTGGTGGCCGAGCAGGGTGCCGCGGCGATCTGGCGGGATCAGCGACGCGGGCACGCCTGAGACGTACACGGTCTCGTACAGGCGCACCCCCGCGGGCAGGTCGTACGGAAGCCCGCGATAGACCGTCACGATCCCCTGGCCGTTGGTGGCGATGAAGTACAGCTCACGGGTGGCCAGATAGCCGCCGCCCAGGACCAGGCAGAGGACGATCAGGGTTGCGATCAGGGCGGCCATCGGCCGTCCCCACCGGCGTCCAGGCGCGGCCGCTGGACGCCGTGCGGTCTCGCGCGGGGCGGGGCGGGGGGCGGGGGGCGGGGCGGTCGCGCTCGCAGCGGGCGACGGCGACGAGCTCGACGGGGCCTGCGATCCCGCCGGCCCCGGATCTGCCTTGGCGGCCGGCAGCCCGACCGCGGTCGGGGCGTCCAAGCCGTCGCCTCCCACTTCCTCGAGGCGAGAGAGAACGACCGTGATGTTGTCCCGGCCTCCGGCGGCGTTGGCCGCCTTGATCAGCCCTCGTCCGGCCCCCTCGAGCGATTCGGTCGAGCCGAGCACCTCCGTGATCTGCTCCTCGGTGACCATCGAGGTCAGCCCGTCGCTGCAGAGCAGAAGGACGTCCCCGTCCCGGACGGGATAGGTCCACGTGTCGACGTCGACCGAGGGCTCAGGGCCGAGCGCGCGCGTGATGATCGAACGCTGTGGATGCTCCTCAGCCTGCTCCTCGGTCAGCTTCCCCCGCCTGACGAGCTCCCCCACGAGCGAGTGGTCCTGGGTCAGGCGGGTGAGCGTGCCGTCGCGAAACAGGTAGGCGCGGCTGTCGCCGACGTGCGCGATCGCCAGGCCGCCGTCATCCAGGTAGGCCGCGGTGAGAGTGGTCCCCATGCCGGCGCGCTCGTGCTCGGAGCGGGAGATCTCGTGGATGCGCCGGTTGGCCTCGCGCACCCGCTCGGCCAGACGCTCCTCCGGGCTGCCTGAATCGGCCAGTCCCTGTTCGAAGGCCTCCACGGCGATCCTCGAGGCCACTTCCCCGGCCTGCGCGCCTCCCATGCCGTCCGCGACCACGAACACGGGCGCGCGCGCGAACATCGAATCTTCGTTGTCCCGGCGCTGCCGCCCGGTGTCGGTGAGCTGGATCGTCTCGGCGGCGCGGATCATCGGCGGGCGCTCACTGCTCGTAGGAGAACTCGCTGTCGCCGATCCGGATGCGATCGCCGGGATGCAGCGGCTGAGGGCCGTTCAGCGGCTCCTCGTTGAGGTAGGTCCCGTTGGTCGATCCCAGATCCTCGATCACGAGCATCTGCCCCTCACGCGAGATGCGCGCGTGGCGCGAGGAGGCGAACGGGTCGTCGAGCTGGATCTCGACATCGCCACGGCCCAGCGTGGCGCCACCCGAGACGTCGTAGGCCGTGCCGGCCTGATGCCCCGCGGCATGGTCGACTAGCAGCCGCGGCTCGAACTCCGTAGCCGGCACCAGCCCATCCGCCGCCGCGTACATGCCCGTGGCGTCCGGCGGCGGCGCGTTGTCGGACTCGACGACGCCACCGTGACCGCGCCGCAAATCCTTGAGCGCGCTGCGCGCCACCCAGAGCAGGAACAGGTAGAGGACAGCCAGGAAGCCGAACTTGAGGCCTACCGAGACTGGCTCGAGCATCAGCCGGTCCTACTCGAGCTCGAAGCGGATCGACGAGGTTCCCAGCTCGATCTCGTCCCCGGGCTTGACCACCTCTGGGCCCTCGATGCGGCGCCCGTTTAGGCAGGACCCGTTGGTCGAGCCGAGGTCGCTCAGGACCCACGAACCGCCGCGAGGCCGGATCTCCGCATGCTGGCGCGAGACGTTCGGGTCGTCGAGCACGACATCGCATTGGCGGCTGCGCCCGAGCGTGGCCCCGCCGGGGCCGACGACGAGCCGCTTGCCGTCGATCAGCAGCAGGGCGGAGTGCTGGCGAGAGCGCGCCCGCTCCTCCAGCGGCTCCGCCACGCGGCCGGCAGCGCTGTAGACCATTGTCCTGCCTGATTGCTCCTCCGGCGGGAGGTCGGGCTCAGGCGCCTGGCCTGGCTGCACGACGCGAGTCTGGATCCCGAACTCGCCCAGGCCGAGCCGGTCGTCGGTCTCGAACTCGATGACCGGTCGAGAGAGCAGGGCCAGACGCTCGCGCCTGGCGTGCTCGAGCAGATAGCCGGCGAGCTCCGTCGTCAGGGCTTCCTCGTAGTCCGCGAAGCGGGCGCGATCCCGGGGAGAGAGAAACACGTGGTACTCGTTGGGCACGTACGTCCGCGAGACCGAGAACGACCGGTGCTCCTCCATCTCGCGTGCGAGCTTGCGCGCGATCTCGACGGGGCGCACCTCCGAGCGGAAGGCGCGGCTGAACGTGCCTTCAACGAGGCCAGCGATCTTGGTTTCGAGGCTTCTGAGAACGCTCATCGGGGAGCCCCGCGGGGCCGGCTCATGCTACGAAAGTCGCGCCGAGGCGAGAGGCGGCCGCACGGTGCCGCGCAGCCACGGCGCGAGTGCGATGAGGGCGCCCACGATAGCGCCCACGACTATTCGTGAGCCGCCCGTCAGACCCGAGCCCGGATGCACGATGGCGATGGCTGCGCCGCTGGCGGCGATGACGCCCACCGACCACACGATGACCAGCGCGGCGTCGGCCGCAAGCGAGCGACGCCGAACCAACCAGGGAAGCGCGAGCGCCGCCGCCGCCCAGACCGGGGCTGCGGCGAGTGCTCCCGAGGCCAGGATCGGCCGGAGCACGATCTCGACCGTCTGGTGCAGGGAGGTGCTCCAGCCGCTGCCGGAGGCCGGAGCAGGACCGCGCAGGTAGAGCCCACGCCCGGCGAGCGGGGCCATCGTCGTCAGCCAGATCCAGCCGGTGGCCCCCAGCGCCGCACGACGCCAGGCTCCGCTCGCCCTGCCTGCCAGCGCAGGCCACGCGCCACCGAGACCCAAAAGGCCGAGCGCCGGCGCAGCCGCGGCCAGTGGCCACGACGGGCCGGCGAACGGCATCAGCACCACGGGCACGCCGGCGGCGAGCAGAATCACGATCGCCATACCCGGCTCGCCCTGGACAACGGCCGCCGCGATCAGCGCGACGCTCATGGCGAGCCAGCCGAGTCGCGGCAGCGCGCCCACGAGCAGGGCTGCGGCAAGCGCCGTAATGGCCGGGGTGACGGTGGGGCCGTTGAGCACGTGGCCGGCGATCCATGCGAAGGCACCGGCCGCGGTGGCCGCGGCCAGACCGCGCTGCGGCCACGCGAGCCCCGGCGCCTCCTCGCTCGCGCCGAGATCCCCGCCACGCGCCCATCCCCCGCCACGCGCCCATCCCTCGCCACGCGCCCATCCCTCGGCACGGCCGGCCGGGTGCGTGCCGAAGCGGTACGCGAGTTCGTCCTCTTCCGCCCGCGGCCAACCGCCGGTCACCACGCCCGGGGTCTCCGCCATCAGCGGGAGCGTCTGCGTGAGGGCTTCGCGCAGTTCGTCAAGCGACCCGCGCTCGCGCGGGCGGGGACGCAGCGCGAGATCGACGGCGCGACCGAGCTCGCGGGGGAGCTCGCGGCGCTGGCGTCGCAGCGGCGGCAGGTATGCCCCCAGGCGCCGGGCTCGCTGGGCCGCGGTTCCGGTCCGCACCGGGTTGACCCCGGTGAGCGCCTCGTAGGTCACCAGCGCGACGGCGTAGAGGTCGGCCGCGGCCCCGGCTTCGCGGCCCTCGGCCTGCTCGGGAGCCATGTAGGCCGCGGTGCCGATGACGTCTCCCGTGCGGGTGAGCGAGTCGCCACCGATCACGCGCGCGACCCCAAAGTCGGTCAGCTTGGCGACGCCGGCCGAGCTGGCAGGGCTCTCCGGGATCAGGATGTTCGACGGCTTGACGTCTCGATGTACGACTCCCTGGTCGTGGGCGTGCCCCAGGGCGTCGCACAGAGCGATTGCGATCGAGAGGATGTCGCGATCCGAGAGCGCGCCGGTGTCGAGCAGCTCGTCGAGCGTCGCGCCGCGCACGAGTTCGGAGACGAGGTAGGCGCCGTCATCATCCACCGCCGCCTCGTACAGGGTCACGATGCCCGGATGCGAGAGCCGCGCCGCGGCTTGGGCCTCGCGCTCGAAGCGGCCGTCGATTATCCGCTGCCGAGGAACGATCTTGACCGCCACGTCGCGCTCCAGGCGCTCGTCGCGCGCCATCCACACCGTCCCGAAGGCTCCCGCCCCGAGGCGGCGTCGCAGCCGGTAGCGATCGAGCACGATCGGCGCCTCGCGCCGCTTCCCGGTGATCGGCCGGGTGGGTGCGCTCGCGGCTTCGCTGGTGGTGGCCGGCGACGCCGTTGGCAGCTGGCTCGCCCTCATCTGAACGCTTTTCCACGTCGCCTGGCGGGTCCCTGCGGGAATGCGCCTGCAGGGCTCGCCTCCGCGTTACGGTCGCGTTAGGGTCACGTGCGGCGGGAGCGGTGCAGGATCGCTCTCGCCGGTGCCGGTCCAACCGTGAGGGCGGTCATACTGACCGCTTCTGATCCCCGCAAGGAGCGAGCTTGTCGTTCTTCGACGACGTTGACGAGCCTCGGGCAGCGCCGAGCGCAGCCCCACGCAGGCGACGCCCCACGGGGAGCGGACGGCGTCCCCCCAACGAGCGCCAGGCGGTCCAGATCCGCCGCGCTGTGGCCGCGGTGGCGCTGCTCGTCATCCTGATTCTGATCGTGCTGGGGGTCCACAGCTGCCAGGTCAGCCAGCGCAACAGCGCGCTGAAGAACTACAACAACAACGTCTCCTCGCTGATCCAGCAGTCAAACCAGACCGGGCGAAGCTTCTTCACCTTGCTCTCCAGCGCCGCCAGCAGCAACGTGAGCGCGCTCCAGAACTCGATCGACGAAGCCCGCGTGAGCGCTGACTCGCAGCTGAGCAAGGCGCGTTCGCTGGACGTGCCGGACGAGATGAAGGACGCCCAGCGAAACCTCCTGCTCACGCTGCAGATGCGCCGGGACGGGATCGCCAACGTCGCCGGTGAGATCCAGCCCGCGCTCGGCACATCGACGAACAAGGACGCGGTCAACTCCATCGCCGCCGAGATGGCACGGATGTACGCCTCCGACGTGGTCTACAAGGACTACACCACGCCGCTGATCGCAGGCGCCCTGCACTCCGCGGGTATCGCCGTGGGCGGCAGCGGCGGACAGACGATCGAGGGCGGCCAGTTCGTCAGCGACCTCGGGTGGCTCAGCCCGACTTTCGTCGGAGCCAAGCTCGGTGCCCACGTGTCGCCGACCGGCGGCAAGGTCGCCCCCGGCCTCCACGGCCACTCGCTCGACTCGGTCTCGGTGGGAGGTACGACCCTGCAGACCGGCTCGACGAACACGGTCCCCGCCAATCCGGCACCGACGTTCACCTTCCACTACACCAACGGCGGTCAGAACAACGAGACCAACGTCACCATGAAGGTGTCGATCAGCGGCACCAACCTTCGGGGCCAGACGATCGTGCCCCAGACGACGGCCGGCCAGTCCTCCACCGCCCAGGTCACGCTGCCCTCCTCGCCGTCGCCCGGCAACTACACCGTCACGGCCACGATCGCCCCCGTGCCCGGCGAGAAGAACACCTCCAACAACTCGCTCTCCTTCCCGGTCACGTTCCAGTAGGTCTGGGGTCCGGCCGCGGCCGGAGCACCCGTCCGACCCGACGGGACCAGCGCCTATCCTGTCGCCGGTGCACGATCTGAGCAGCACGGCGGGCATCGTGGCGATCGCCGCCGGCGCGGTCGCCGTGGTCGCGCTGATCGCGAGCATCGTCCTCGCGACGCTCCTTCGACGCGTCCGCGCCGACCAGCGCGCGATCCTCGGCGAGGATCGCCAGGACCTCGTCGCGCACTCGGCGTCGCTGCAGTCGCAGTTCCAGGCGCTGTCCGAATACGTCCAGGACGCAGCCGCTCACCTGAACGAGCGGATGGGCCACGCCGAGAGCCGTCTCGACGGCGCCATGGCCTACCGCGCCCTCGTCCGCTACGACGCCTACGGGGAGATGTCCGGCCGCCAGTCGACCTCGATCGCGCTGCTCGACTCCACTCGCTCGGGCGTCGTGCTCTCCTCGATCCACCACCGCGACCAGGCGCGGCTGTACGCCAAGCAGGTCCACAAAGGGCAGTCCGAGCTCGAGCTCTCACCCGAGGAGGACGAGGCCATCAAGATCGCGCTTCAGGGCGACGCCGGCTCTCCGCCCGCGGCCTGAGCACCGCCCGAGCTGTCCTCATGCGTGCCGGCTATCTCGGCCCCGAAGGCACCTTCACCCACGAGGCCCTGACCGGCATCGCCGGGAACGCCGAAGTCGAGCTCGTCTCCTATCCGACGATCTACGACACCGTGATGGCGGTGCACGAGCATGCGGTGGAACGCGCGCTCGTACCAATCGAGAACTCGCTCGAGGGCTCGGTCAACGCAACCCTGGACGCGCTTGTCATGGAAACCGAGGACGTAGCCATCGTGGGCGAGGTCGTTCACCCGATCGAGCATTCCCTGATTGCCCGGAGAGAGCTGCAGCTCTCCGAGATCGAGGTGATCGTCTCGCACCCACAGGCCACGGCCCAATGCGCGCGGTTCATCCGCGGCCGGCTCGAAGGGGCGAGGGTCATGTCGGGCGCCTCGACCGCGGACGCGGTCCGGATGGTCGCCGGCCATGAGGGGCCGTGGGCGGCGATCGGCACGCGCCTTGCTGCCGAGCGCTTCGGCTGCCGGGTGCTCCTTGCCGGGATCGAGGACGTCGCCGGCAACGAAACCCGGTTCGCGTGGCTGGGCCCTGTCGGCGCCCCGCCGGGACTGCCTCGTCACCGCAACGCCGAGCTCGGCCCGTGGAAGACGGCAATCGTGTTCTGGGGCCCCGGGGCCGAAGCGCCGGGCTGGCTCGTGCGGTGCCTGTTCGAGCTCGCGCAGCGCCAGGTCAACCTGACCCGGATCGAGTCACGACCGCGCAAGCAGGAGCTCGGCCGCTACATGTTCTTCGCCGACCTGGAGGGACGAGACAGCGAGTCGCGCGTCGCCGAGGCCCTCTCGGGCCTGCGCAGCCACGTCGAGGTCCTGCGCGTGCTTGGGTCCTTTCCGGCCGCCTGATGGGGCCACGCGAAGCGGCCCGTTTGCCCGCGCCTAAAGCGGATCCGCCTGCTCTGGGCGCGAGCGCCCCTCGCTACACTGCCGCGCAGTCATGGCCACCTCAGTACCTGCGCCAGCGTGGTCCGCGCCGTCCTCAGGGCACCAACGGCGCGGGCGTGAGGTTGGCCGGGTGCTCGTCCTCAACGCGACTTACGAGCCGATCAATGTCTGCACGGTTCGGCGCGCAGTTGTCCTGCTCCTCAAGGACAAGGCCGAGATCGTGGAGCGCGCCGATCTCGAGCTGCACTCCACGAGCTGCACGATCGCCCGTCCGGTCGTGATCCGCCTCGTCACCTACGTGCGCATTCCGCGCGACACCCACCGACGCAAGATCACCCGCCGCGCCGTGTTCGCGCGCGACGACTGGATGTGCCAGTACTGCGGCTCGCGCTCGAACCTCACGGTCGACCACGTCGTGCCACGGTCCAAGGGCGGCTCGTCGAGCTGGGAGAACATCGTCGCGTCCTGCGCCCCGTGCAACCGCCGCAAGGGCAATGCGCTGCCGCGCCAAGTGGGGATGCGCCTGCTCAAGCAGCCGCGCACGCCCAGCCCGCATGTGTTCATCCACGTCGCCAGCCCCACGATTCCCGCGGCCTGGCGCCAGTACCTGGCGGCCTAGCGGCCGCCTGCCCAAAGCACGAGGGGCGCCGTCGACGTCGGCGCCCCTCGCAAACTTCTAGCTGTCCAAAACCGCGGCGGGGTGTGCTGCTGCCGGAGGGACAAGGCCCGGCGCCGTTCGCGGCGGTGTCTCGGGGGGACTCCGCTAAGCGGGGTCAGCCTCCGACCTAGCGGCCGGACACCTCCAGGGTCCCGCAAGAACTGTCAGACAAGCTCGGACCACCTCCTTTCTCTGGTGACGCGCAGGATAGCGAACGTCCGTGTCGGTTCCGGCTCAGGACCGACACGGGCTACCAGCGTCCGAGAGCCCCGCCGTCACGCCGTACGAGGTAGTAGAGGAACCCCTCAAAATCGGGCTCCTCGGATCGAAGCGTGAAGCCCGCCGCCGCGAGGCAACGCCGCGAGGCGAGGTTCTCCGGCTCCACTCCCGCCTCGAACAGCGCGACGAAAGCCACCTGCGGCTGGAGCATCAACGCGCCGATCATCGCTCGTCCGATGCCCCGGCCGCGCCGTGCCGGATCGACAACGAACGCCAGCGCGCCGGCGGGCGCCTCAATCGAGTCGACGATGATCGGACCCGCCGCGCCTTCGCCCTGGTACTCGGTGTAGCGATCGTAGGTCCCGCAGTCGATGTAGCCCACGAGCCGGCCGTCGAACTCGGCCACATACCGGAACGAGCCGGTCTGGATCGCGCCGCGGTACTCCTGCCCCGTCATCCGGGTTTCCCGCTCGAGCGCCGACACGGGCCACTGCGGGCCGCCGAGGAAGCGCTGCGTTGCGCGATCGTGAAACCAGGGCTCAACGACTGGCAGATGCTCGGCGGTGAACGGCCCGAGCCTGACCTGGCTACTCGTTCTCGCCGGCTGCCTCGTCGTCTGCCGCCTCCGCCTCGTTCTCGCCAGCTGCCTCCTCCTCGAGGGCGGTCGCCTCCTCGAGGGCGGTCGCCGCGGAATCACCGGAAGGCTCCTCGTCCACCACGGTCGCCGCGGTTTCCGCCTCGGACTCGACCACGAGCGCCACCGCACTGACCTGATCGTCGTCGCGGATGTTCATCACGCGCACGCCCTGCGAGGCGCGCCCGTAGCGATTGATCCCGCGCACCGACGTGCGCTGGACCATTCCGTTCTGCGAGATGAACACGAGCTCCTGGTGCTCGCGGACCACGAGCGCGCCCGCCAGCTGCCCCTTGTCCTCGGTCAGCTGAATCGTCTTGACGCCCATCGTGCCGCGCCCCTTGACGGGATAGTCGGGAATCGGCGTGCGCTTGCCGTAGCCGTTCTCCGTGACCACGAGCAACTCTTGGTCGTCGCGCGCCACGTCCATGGCCAGGACCGCATTGCCCTTCTGCGAGACGTTCATGCCGCGCACGCCGCTCGTGTCGCGACCCATGGAACGGACCTGGCTCTCGCTGAACCGTGCCGCCTGGCCAGACCGCGAGACCATGATGATGTCGTCGTGCCCGCTGGTGCGGCGCACCGCGATCAGCTCGTCGTCGTCGCGGATGTTGATGGCGATGATGCCGTCAGCCTTGATCGGGGTGTTGTAGGCGCCGAACTCGGTCTTCTTGACCATGCCGTTGCGCGTGGCGAACACGAGGTACTTGCCCTCGGTCCAGTCCCGGGTGGAGAGCACCGACTGCACGCGCTCTCCCTCGCGCAGCGGCAAGAGATTGACGAGCGCCCGGCCCTTCGCCGTGCGTGAGGCCTCTGGGAGCTCGTAGACCTTCAGCCGGTAGACCTTCCCGCGGTTGGTGAAGAACAGCAGGTAATCGTGGGTCGAGCACACGAAGAGGTGCTCGATGTAGTCGTCGTCCTTCATGTCCATGCCGGTCACTCCGATGCCGCCTCGACGCTGCTGGCGGTAGGTGGAGAGCGGCAGCGACTTGATGTAGCCGGAATGAGTGATCGAGATGACCATCTGCTGGTCGGCGATCAGGTCCTCGATGTCGATCTCGCCCTCAGCGTGCGTGATCTCTGTTCGTCTCTCGTCGCCGTAGGCCTCGGCGATCTCGCTCAGCTCGTCCTTGATCAGCCCGTTGACCCTGCTCTCGTCGCCGAGGATCTCACGTAGCTCCTTGATCCGCTCGACCAGGTCGGCGTGCTCCTGCTTGATCTTGTCGGCCTCGAGCGCGGTCAGCCGGCTGAGGGTCAGCTGCAGGATCGCCTGCGCCTGGACGACCGTCAGCTCGAAGCGCTCGATCAGACCGGCCCGAGCGGTCTCCGGATCGCGCGAGCCCCGGATCAACTCGATCACCTCGTCGAGGTTGGCCAGGGCGACGAGTAGGCCCTCGAGCACGTGCGCGCGCTCCTCCGCGCGCCGCAGCTCGTACTTGGTGCGGCGCACGATGACTTCGCGCTGGTGCTCGACGTAGTGGCCGATCACCTCGCGCAGCGACAGCGTGCGCGGGACGTTGTCGACGAGGGCGACCATGTTGACCCCGAAGGTCGCCTGCATCGGGGTGTGCTTGTAGAGCTTGTTCAGTACGACCTTGGGGATCGCGTCGCGCTTGAGCTCGATTACGATCCGCATGCCGTGACGGTCCGACTCGTCGCGCAGGTCGGTGACCTCGGCAAGCTTCTTGTCGAGCACGAGGTCGCGGATCTTCAGGATCAGTCCGCCGTCGCCGCCCTTGCGCACCTGATAGGGGAGCTCGGTGACGATGATCGCCTCCTTGCCCTGCCCGATCGGCTCGATGTGCGCCTTGGCCTGGACGCGGATGCGGCCGCGGCCGGTCGCATAGGCGTCGCGGATCCCCTCGCGGCCGAGGATTGTGCCGGCGGTTGGGAAATCCGGTCCCTTGATGTGCTTCATCAGCCCCTCGACCTCGATCTGCGGATCGTCGATGTAGGCGATCGTGGCCTTGATCACCTCACGGAGGTTGTGGGGCGGGATGTTCGTGGCCATGCCCACCGCGATGCCGGAGCCCCCGTTGACGAGCAGGTTCGGGAACCGCGCGGGCAGCACGACCGGCTCCTGCCGCGTGCCGTCGTAGGTGGGCGTGAAGTCGACCGTGTCTGCGTCGAGGTCACGCAGCATCTCCGTGGCCAGGCGGTCGAGGCGCGCCTCGGTGTAGCGCATGGCCGCGGCCGAGTAGCCGTCGATGTTCCCGAAGTTCCCGTGGCCGTCCACCAGCGGGTAGCGCATCGAGAAGTCCTGGGCGAGACGAACGAGGGTGTCGTAGATCGCGGAGTCGCCGTGGGGGTGGTACTTGCCCATCACCTCGCCGACGATCTGCGCGCACTTGACATGCTTTCGGCCGGGCTGGAGCCCCAGCTCGTTCATCACGTAGAGCACGCGGCGGTGGACCGGCTTCAGGCCATCGCGCACATCGGGCAGGGCGCGCCCGACGATGACCGACATCGCGTAGTCGAGATACGCAGAGCGCATCTCCTCCTCGAGCCCGCGTGGCTCGATGTTTCCGCCGCTGATCGTGTCGATGGCCGACATCGCGGGCGGCTAGATGTCGAGGTTGGACACGAGGCGCGCGTTCTCCTCGATGAAGGCTCGGCGCGGCTCGACCTGGTCGCCCATCAGCATCGAGAACACCTTGTCCGCCGCGGAGGCGTCCTCCATCGTCACCTGGACCAGAGTGCGCGTCGCCGGGTCCATCGTCGTTTCGCGCAGCTCCTCGGCGTCCATCTCGCCGAGGCCCTTGAAGCGGTAGTAGTCGATGCCTCGCTGCGAGATCCCCAGGATCGTCTCGCGCAGCTCGTCGAAGGTGAGAGCGTCCCTGGAGCTTTCACCGAGGCGCACGACGAACGGGGGCGTGCCGGCCAGTTCGGCCAGCTCGCGGTGCACGTCGGCGAGACGGTGGTACTCGTTCGCCTCCAGCGTCGCCCGGCGGACGTGGTGGGTGCTGGCCAGACCGGTCTTGGCTTCGATCGTCCGGACCACGATCTCGTTCTCGTCCTCGGAGACGAGCTGAGCGGAGTAGCTGTCGCCGTTCTGCTCCTTGCCGATGTGACGCAGCAACGCGTCAACTTCGGTGATCTGCTCCTCCAGCAGCCGTGCCTGCTGCATGAATTCGACGACGCCGTGCCCGTGCGAGGCGCGCAGGGCGGCGGCCCACCCTTCGTACTGCTTGAGCAGCCGCGTGAAGCGCTTCCAGCGGTTCTCGGTGAGCTTGAACTGCTTGTTGTAGCGGTCGTAGACCTCGAGCTTTTCGAACTTGTCGCCGAGCAGGATGTCCTCGAGCTCGGATTCGCGCTCGAGGTAGCGGTGCTTCTGACCGCGGGTGAGCCGATAGAGCGGCGGCTTGGCGATGTACACGTAGCCGGCCTCGATCAGCGGCTGCATCTCCCGGAACAGCAGCGTCAGAGCGAGCGTTCGGATGTGCGCACCGTCGACGTCGGCGTCGGTGAGGAGCACGACCTTGTGGTAGCGCGCCTTGGTGATGTCGAACTCGTCGCGCACTCCGGTCCCGACCGCGGTGATCAGGGCCTGGACCTCGGTGTTGGCCAGGACCTTGTCGATCCGGCTCTTCTCGACGTTCAGGATCTTGCCGCGCAGAGGGAGGATCGCCTGCGTGTTGCGGTCCCGGGCGCTGACGGCTGAGCCGCCGGCCGAATCGCCCTCGACCACGAACAGTTCGGCCAGCGAGGGATCCTTGACCGAGCAGTCGGCCAGCTTGCCCGGCAGGGTCGAGTTCTCGAGCGCCGACTTGCGCCGGGTGAGATCGCGCGCCTTGCGCGCCGCGGCGCGCGCCTGCGCGGCTTGCACCGCCTTGCGGATCACGGCGCGGGCGTCCTGGGGGTTCTCCTCCAGAAACTCCGCCAGGCGCGCATTGACGATCGAGTGGACGAAACCCTGCATGCCGGGGTTGCCGAGCTTCGTCTTCGTCTGGCCCTCGAACTGTGGGTCGGCAAGCTTGGCCGAGATCACGGCGGTGAGCCCCTCGCGCACGTCCTCACCGCTGAGGTTCTCATCCTTTTCCTTGAGCTCACCCTTGTCGCGCGCGTATTTGTTCAGCGCGCCGGTGAGGGCGGAGCGAAAGCCGCTGAGGTGCGAGCCCCCCTCGTGGGTGTTGATGTTGTTGGCGAACGAGAAGACCGACTCCTGATAGGAGCTGTTCCACTGCATCGCCACCTCGAGCGCGCCCTCCTCGCTCTCGCCTGAGAACGAGATGACCTTCTTGTGGATCGGCTCCTTGTTCTCGTTCAGGTAGGCGACGAAGTCGACGATCCCGCCCTCGTAGTGGAACTCGGCGTGATGCCCCTCGGCACGCTCGTCGTCGATCGTGATGCGCAGTCCCCGGGTCAGGAACGCCGTCTCGCGCATCCGCTCCTCGAGAGTCGTGAAGTCCAGGTCGAGCGTCTCGAAGACGTCGGCATCCGGGAGAAAGGTGATCGTAGTCCCGGTCTCCTTGGTCTTCGCGCCCTTCTCGAGCGGCGCGAGCGGCTTGCCCCGTTCGTAGGTCTGGGTCCAGCAGAAGCCGTCTCTGCGAACCTCGACGTCGAGCCGTTCCGAGAGGGCGTTGACGACGGACACGCCCACTCCGTGTAACCCGCCCGAGACCTTGTAGCCGCCACCGTCGCCGAACTTTCCGCCGGCGTGCAGGACCGTGAGCACGACCTCGACGGCGGGACGCTTCTCCTTGGCCATCACCGCGACGGGGATCCCGCGGCCGTTGTCGGTCACGGTCACCGAGTTGTCAGGGTGGATCGCCACCGAGACGGCGTCGCAGTGGCCGGCCAGCGCCTCGTCAACAGAGTTATCGACAACTTCGTAGACCAGGTGATGAAGGCCGCGTGGGCCGGTCGAGCCGATGTACATCCCGGGTCGCTTGCGAACGGCTTCGAGCCCTTCCAGGACGGTGATGTCCTGGGCGTCATAGCTTGTTCCTGCCTGGCGCCGACGGGCGCCGCTGTCATTCGCCAACGATCCTCCGATGACATCGAGACGCCCCGGTTCCGCGCATCGAACGGCGCGCCGGGGCGTCGAGAGCTGGTGTACAGAAGAATAGCACAGCGACCCCCCGGAACCCCGGGCCGGAATGTGACGAATTACCTGCAAAACTGCAAAATCTGGCGACCCGGCGACATCGCGCGCACAGCTTTCTCGGCCGCGGCGAAAGTGTGGTCGCCGAGCAGCTCGGGGACCGGCCGCGACAAACGGCCTGCGATCTCATATTGCGACGCAGCGCAGCCGGGTGACCCGCCCGTCGGCGAGCCTGGCATTGAGCTTGGGAAGGATCATCGGCGCCATCAGGTCGAGCTCCTGTGCCCAGACGGCAGCTGAGCACGAAATCGTGACGACGCCACCTCGCTCGGACGCCGGCGACGCCTCCGCCGCAATCGCGGCTCCGACGACGTCTGGCCATGCGCGCTGAACCGCGGCCAACAGCGTGTCTGGAGCCAGCTCGTCACTCAGCGCCGAAAGTGCGCCTGACATCAACCGCGGCGTGGGGCGATAGCGGCTCATGCCGGCAGCGGTGTGTGCAGGACGTGCCCTGCCGAGACGTCGATGCGCGTCACCTCGGGGTCGTTGGCCCCGGGTACGTGGTCGATGTCGGTCGTCGTGATCACCGCTTGCCCGGTGCCGGCGCGCAGGGCCTCGGTCAGCGCCTCGCGGCGGTCGCGATCGAGCTCGCTCATGACGTCGTCGAGGAGCATGAGCGGCGGTTCGCGGCGCGTGCCGGCGATCGCGTCGCGCTCGGACAGAAGAAGAGCCAACAGGGCCAGGCGCTGCTGGCCCTGTGACCCGTAAGCCCGCAGGTCGCGCCCGTCCCTCGACATCACGAGGTCGTCCCGGTGGGGGCCGTGCCCCGTGAACCCCCGCTCAAGGTCGCTGTCCAGCCGCTGCGCCAGCTCCGCCTCGAGCTCTTCGGCGCTTTCGGCGCGCGAGCGCGGGCGGTACTCGATCGCGCCCTGCCCATCGAGTCCGAGCGTGCCTGCTGCATGCGCGAAGCCTGCAGCGATTGCCTCCAAGCCGGCCGCGCGGTCGCTCATGAGCGCGACTCCGTGTACTGCGAGTTGGCGGTCCCAGCCCGCGAGGGAGTGGCGCGACGCGGCGCCCCTGCGAATACGAGCGATCAGCGCATTGCGCTGGGCGAGCGTCTGGGTGTAGCTGCGCCGGGCGCCGGCCCGCGCCGGCCAGAGCGCGCTCACCAGCTGATCGAGATGGGCGCGGCGCAGCGAGGGCGGCCCCTTGACCAGCTCCAGACGGTCGGGCATGAAGACGCTGACGAGCGGACGGGTCAGGCTGTCGAGAAGGCGCTCGACAGCCGCGCCGTCGACACGCATCCGCTTCGGCTGGCCCGGCTCGAAGCCCACGGCCAGCTCGTGCTGGCCGTCGTCGGACTCTCCCGTGACCACCACGCGCGTGGTTCCGGTGCCGAAGCGCAGGACCTCACGCTCGTTGTTCGTCCGGCACGACCGGCCGGTACAACCGAAGTAGAGACCTTCCAGCAGGTTCGTCTTGCCCGCGCCATTGGGCCCGCTGATGACCGTGACGGAGGAACCGAACGCTACGCGCGCGTCCTCGTAGCCGCGAAAGTCACGCAGCCTGAGCTCCGTGACGCGCATCGTTTACACGTTGAGCCTGATCGGCATGATCAGGTACTTGAAGCCGCTTTCATCGGCGGACTCGATCAATCCGGGGCGGAGTGGGCTGATGAGCTTGAGCAGCACGTCGCCCTCGTCGATCGCCTCCAAGCCGTCGCGCAGAAACTCGGGGTTGAACCCGATCTCGAGCGGCTCGCCCTGGAAGGCCACCGGCAGCGACTCCTGGGCCTCGCCCACGTCAGGTGTCTGTGCGGACACCGTCAGCTCCCCAGACTGGAAGGACAACCTGAGCGGCGCGTTCTTCTGCGCCAGCAGGCTGATCCGCCGGACCACGTCGGTCAGCTCGCCGCCGGCCACGCGGAGCTCGTGCTCGAAGGTCTCGGGCAGCAGCTGCCGGTAGTTGGGGAACTGTCCGTCGATAAGCCGCGAGGAGAGGACCACCCGCCCGAGTACGAACAGAACCTGGTTCTGGCGCACGGTGACCGTGAGCTGCTCGTCACCGGCGTGCGCGGCCACGCGCGCGAGCTCTTGAAGGGCCCGGGCGGGGACGTTGACCTCGAAGTTGTCGCTCAGTGGAGCCTCGAGCGCGGTCTCCTTTACGCTCAGGCGGTACGAGTCGGTCGCGACCATCCGGAGCTCGCGATCGGCGGCCGAGACGAGGATGCCGGTGAGCACGGGCCGGGTTTCGTCACGTGAGGCGCTCCCCGCGACCTTGAGGGCCGTCGTGACGAACGCATCCGCCGGCACCGAGACGGCGGACTCGCCGTCGGGCTCGGGAAACGGCGGGAAGTCCTCGGTCCGCAGTGAGCGGATATGAAACGTGGCCGAGCCCGAGACGAGCTCTACATCCTGCTCAGCGCTGCGCAGCTCCAGCGACACGGACGGCGAGGGCAGCGAGCGAACCACGTCGAGCAGCAGTCTGGCCGGGAGCACGACGACGCCATCCCGGACCACCTCAGCCTCGAGCGGAACGCGCAGGCCGACGTCCATGTCGGTGGCCCGGAGCTCGCATCCCTCCGAGGAAGCCATCAGCTGGACGCCTGAAAGAGCCTGGATCGCGCTGCGGGTGGAAGCGACCCGGCCGACGGTCTGCAGCTGTCCGAGCAGAAGGTCTCGCTCGAGAGAAATCTTCACGATGAATACCTCAGAAGGAAGGTAGGAGTCATAGGGCGAAAGGAAGGTGTGGAGAAGTCCGCATTCGCCCGCAACGAGCGGGCGAGTTGTGGAGCGAGCGGACAGGCCAGTGTGTCAACAGGAGCGGTCGCCTTAGCGGTCGCCTTCGCCGGCTCCGAGCGATGCCGTGAGGTGGTCCACGTCGCCGGCGGTATCGAGGTCGTTGGAGAGACGGTGTGTGACCCGCTTGCAGGCATGGAGAACGGTCGCGTGGTTGCGCCCACCGAAGGCGGCGCCGATTGACTCGAGCGAGCAGTCCGTCAGCTGCCGGGCGAGATAGATCGCCAGCTGACGTGGCCAGGTGACCCGACTCGCCCGACTCGAGGACACGAGCTCGGGCACCGAGATGCCGTAGGAGGCGGCCACCGCGGTTTGGATGGCGTCGATCGACGGCGTGTCGGATGCGCGACGGGGATACATGGCGTCGAGCACGTGGCCGGCGAGGTCGACGTCGATGGGATAGCCGGTCAGAGAATGGTGGGCGACGACCCGGATCAGGGCGCCCTCGAGAGCGCGGACGTTGTCGGTCACTCGGTGCGCGATCAGCTCGAGCACGGCCGGGTCGGCCAGCCTCAGGCCGTCGAGAGCGGCTCGTTTGCGCAGGATCGTGACCCGCGTGGCGAAGTCAGGCGGGCGGATGTCCGCCACCAGGCCGGCCTCGAAGCGCTCGACCAGCCGCTCGTTGACGTTGGCGATCTGGCGTGGGAGGCGGTCGCAGGTGAGGACGAGCTGGCGACCCGTCTCGTAGAGGGCATTGAAAGTGTGAAAGAACTCCTCTTCGGTCTTGGCTTTGCTGGCCAGGAACTGGACGTCGTCGATCAGGAGCACGTCCGCGTCGCGGTATGCATGCTTGAACTGCTCGAGCGAGCGCGACCCGAGGGAGGAGATGAAGTGGTTGGTGAACGCCTCGACCGTCGTGTAGCGCACGCGGGCGCCGCTGCCATAGGCGAGAACGTAGTTGCCGATCGCGTGCAGGAGGTGCGTCTTCCCGAGACCCGGGCGCGCATGCAGGAAGAGCGGGTTGTAGGCCTGTCCCGGGAGCTCCGCCACCGCCAGCGCAGCCGCATGGGCCAGGCGATTCCCGTCGCCGATCACGAACTGATCGAAGCTGTAGCGCGGATTGAGCGCACCCAGGACCTGGACCCCGGGCCGATCCGGTTCTGCTAGCGAGGGCCGAACCCCGCTCCCGCGGCCCGAGTCGAATCGGATCCTCACGCTGGCTCCGAGCACCGAGCGGGCACAGCTCTCGATGATTCGCCCAAAACGCTTGAGGACCCACCGCTGGCGCGAAGCCGGGCCGGCGAGCACGAGGACATCACCATCGAGGGCCCTCGGTTCGATACCGGCGAGCCAGATCTCGTAAGTGGAGTCGTCGACGATTGTGCGCACCTGCGTGCTGATCTCGTGCCAGGCGTGTACGAGCTCAGGTTGCGCAGGCAGCTCCAAGCGACTCCTCCCGGGAGTTCAAGGCGATTCGAAAGGACCGAGCAAGCTGCTCGGGGCGCGCGAATATAGCAACGGCCATCGGGCCCAAACCCGGGCCCAAAACCGCCTTGACGCAAAGCGCGACAAAAGCGCAATGGACATGCCGAGGTCACGTCCGTGGCGCCCCGCTGATCTCTCCGTATGGTGCTTGTGGACTACGCGGGGAGCCTGACGACGGCCGCCTATACTGACGGCTGACCCGACCCGGGCCTGGGACTATGAAACGCACTTACCAGCCGAAGAAGCGCAAGCGCGCCCGCACGCATGGGTTTCGCGCCCGGATGCAAACCCGTGCCGGTCGGCTGACGCTGAAACGCCGCCGGGCAAAGGGTCGCAAGCGGCTCACAGTGTGATGAACCGCGTGACCGGTGCCCGACCGCGGTCGACCCGGTCGAGACTGTCTCGCAGCGCCGACTTCGATCGGGTGTTTCGCGCCGGCCGGTCGCACGCCGGCCGTGAGCTCGTTCTGTACGTGTTCCCTCGCGGCGAGACCGAGTCGCCGCGGCTCGGCCTGTCGGTCTCGCGCAAGGTCGGGGGCGCCGTCGAGCGCAACCGCGTGAAGCGGCTTCTGCGGGAGGCTTTCGTGATCGAAGGCGCCAGGCTTCCCCAGGGGGCCGATGTCGTCATCGTCGCTCGGCCTGCGGCCAAAGGCCTGGCGGAGCGCGAAGGACTGGCGGGCATGCGCGGAGCGCTGGCGGACTTGGTCGGGCGGGTCGAGGGGGCGGCGGCAGTCGCTGAGACTGAAGCGTCGCCAGGCGCCGTGGTAGTTGACGACTCGGCTGAGGAGCGCCGGCAGTGAGCGCCGCGCGCCACCTGGTCGTCGTCCTGATCCGGGCCTATCAAAGGCTGCTCTCGCCGGTCTTCGGCGCCCGCTGCAAGTTCTATCCGTCGTGCTCTGAATATGCCGCCCAGGCCATTGGGCGATTCGGCATACTGCGCGGGCTGATCCTGGCCGGCTGGCGGCTGCTCCGTTGTAACCCGTGGAGCCATGGCGGCGTCGATCCCGTCGAGCAGCAGCGACTGTTCAAGAGCCGCCTCCCGGCCGCGAGCGCCTGACCATGTTTCTCACCGCAAACATCTTCCAGCCGCTGATCGACGTCTTCGAGGCGGTGTTGAAGTTCTTCCACAACAGCGTCGGCGTGCCCTGGGGGTGGTCGATCGTGCTGCTGACGGTGGTGATCCGCGCCCTGCTGGTTCCCCTGACGCTCAAGCAGTTCCACTCGATGCAGCGCCTGCAGCAGCTGCAGCCCCAGCTGAAGGCGATCCAGACCAAGTACAAGGACGACAAGCAGCGCCAGCAGCAGGAGATGATGAAGTTCTACAAGGAGAACCAGGTCAATCCGCTTGGCTCGTGTCTCCCGCTGGTCGCGCAGCTCCCTGTCTTCATCTCGCTCTTCTACATGCTGCGCTCGAGCCTCCGGGTGGACATCTGCCCGGCCACCCAGCGGGCGTACCAGCACCTGGCGGCTGGGGCGCCGATCAGTCATGCCCACACCGTGCCCTGCGGACCGCACGGCGGGGCCAGCTTCCTGTTCATCTCCGACCTCACGAACAAGGCGACGGGCGCGACGCTGGTCGTGCTGATCATCCTCTACGTCGGGACGCAGCTGGCCTCGAGCCTCATGATGTCCAGCCCCACGATGGACAAGACCCAGCGGCAGATCATGCTGGTGATGCCTCTGTTCTTCGTGATCTTCATCATCAGCTTTCCCGCGGGCGTGATCGTGTACTGGATCACGACCAACACCTGGACGATGCTCCAGCAGTACATCGTCCGCAAGCGGATCGGCCCACCCGCAACGCCCGCCACGGCGCCGGTTCCGGCTGGGGCGGCGGCGGTGGTCGCGAAGACGTCCGGCGACGGGGACGGTGCGGGAGACGGAGCGCCGGCCGGCGGTGGCGGTATCGGGTCGCTGCTGCGCGGACGCCTCAAACAGGGCGAGGAATCTGGCGGAGTAGCGACCCAGACGCGGACGCGCGCCGCAGCGCCGCCACCACCACCGAGGAAGAAGAAGAAGCGCTCAGGGCGCAGAAGGTGAGGCGCCCCCGGTGAGCGAAGCGGCGGTGCGGGTCAAGGAGCTGATGGAGCGGATCGCCGGCACCTCGGGCGTTGACGCGCGCGTCGACGTACGCGAGGACGAGGAGGGCGTCACAGGTGAGTTCCTCGGCGACGACCTCGGCCTGCTGATCGGCCACCACGGCCAGACCATCGACGCCATCCAGCACCTGGCGTACCGGATCGCCTATCGCGGCGAAGCGACCGACCGAAAGCGCGTCTCCATCGACGCCGCCGGCTACCGGGAGCGCCGCGCCGTCGCCCTGCGGGCCGCCGCCGACCAGGCCGCCGAGGCCGCCATCCACGACGGCCGCCCCGTCGCGCTCGAGGCGATGAGCGCCCTGGAGCGAAAGGTCGTCCACGAGCATCTGAAGGGCCGCCACGACGTCGAGACCTACAGCGAGGGCCAGGAACCGGCCCGGCGTTTGGTCGTCGCGCCGTTGGTTGAATAGCTGGCGCGGGGCGTCGCGCCGAGCGCGACGGTCCGGTCGGGCCACCCGGGAGCCCGGCGTTTCACGTTTTACATGACGGTGAAACAACGGGGACGGCCGCTAATCGCCACTGAACGCAGCGTTTGCCGTCACCTCCGGTCGCCGAGCGCGACGGTCCGGTCGGGCCACCCGGGAGCCCGGCGTTTCACGTTTTACATGACGGTGAAACAACTGGGAGGGGCGCCTGCGACCGCCGTAATGTGACATGAGATGGCGCGGGGCGATCCGTCGTAACGTTGCGGCGCTCCAGCCGCCGTAACGTGACAGCGGAGGTTCGGCGCACGGCATGTGTAACGCTGCAGCGCCTGGCTCCTGCTTCGACGATGCCTATCCCGGGGACTCGACCCGCCCCGCCCGCCCCGCCCCGGGCGCCCGCCCCCCGCCGTTTCACGTTTTTCTTGACGGTGAAACAACGGCCGGGTACAACACGCCTCATGTCTCGGCTCTCGGAATTCGACCGTGGGGTCGTCGTCGGACTCCTGGTCGGCGAGGGCTCTTTCGGCGGTGACGGGAGGCAGCCGCAGGTCACGTTGCGGATGCACGTCCGGCACGAAGCGCTCTTTCATTGGCTCGTCGAGAGATTTCCGGGCTCCCGGTTGTACGGGCCCTACCACCATGGCGGACGGTCCTACTACCAGTGGATGGCACGGGGTCCGACCCTCGTGCACGACCTCCTGCCCCTGCTCGAAGATGAGCTCACGATCGCGCTCGACGGCCATGCAGCGCAGCGTCTCGACGCCATGCGCACACGCTATGCCGAATTCATAGAGCGGGAGCGGAGCGCGCGTGCGTGATCCCGGCGGCAAACGCGGCACGGCCCCAATCACGCGAGAGCGCGTCGCAATCGATGCCGACATCAGCGACCTGGTCTCCCGGTACGGGCTCGCCGCCGCCGCGGAGTCGAAGCTCCGCGCACTGCTGAACCTGGTGGCCGCGGATCCGCACGCTCCGACCGCGGTCCGCTCTCCGAAGGCGATTCTGGACGACCATCTCGCCGACTCGCTCTCGGCTCTCGAGCTGCCGAAGGTCACCGATGCCCGGCAGATCGTGGATATCGGCGCCGGCGCCGGCTTTCCCGGGCTTGCGCTCGCCGTCGCGCTGCCGTCGGCGCGGGTCATCCTCCTCGAGGCGGAGGCACGCAAGTGCGACTTCATCGCCAGGGCAGCTGCTGCGGCCGGGATTGACAACGCCGAGGCGGTTCACGCGCGCGCGGAGGCCTGGCCTGACGGCGCGGGCCGCTTCGACCTCGCCACTGCCCGTGCCCTGGCTCCGCTGGCGGTCGTCGCCGAGTACGCGGCGCCGCTGCTTCAGGTGGGCGGCTTCCTCGTGGCATGGCGCGGAAAGCGCGATCCCCGCGACGAGGACGCCACGGCGCACGCGGCCGCGGAGCTCGGGCTCGCGGTCTGCGAGCCCATTCGCGTCCGTCCCTACGCGGAGTCGGTCGACCGCCACCTCCACGTGCTCGAAAAGGTCGACCGGACCCCCGACCGTTTCCCGCGCCGCCCCGGCGTCGCGCGCAAGCGTCCATTGGGTGCCGCGCGGCCTAAATATCGGGCGACGTCTGACCGCGAGCAGCGGTAGCTTGAGCGCCATGGGGACGGTTTACGCGATCGCGAACCAGAAGGGCGGGGTAGGCAAGACGACCACCGCCGTGAACCTCGCGGCGTGCGTCGCGGAAGCGGGATACGAGTCCCTGCTCGTGGACATCGATCCTCAGTGCAACGCGACGGTCGGGCTCGGCATCGGCAAGGATCGTCCGCAGACGATCTATGACGTCCTGGTCGGGAGCACCACCCTCGAGGAGATCATCGTCCCGGCCGAAGTCGAGCACCTCTGGGTGGCCCCTGCGGGGCCGGACCTTGCCGGCGCCACGGTCGAGCTGCCGCGCCAGCCAGGGTCCGAGGTCCGCCTCCGCGACGCGCTCGAGGGGCGCCGGGACCGCTTCGCCTTCACACTCCTCGACTGTCCGCCGTCGCTGGGTCCGCTCACCGTCAACGCGCTCGTCGCCGCCGACCGCGTGATCGTGCCCGTGCAGGCGGAGTACTTCGCGCTCGAGGGGCTGGCCGGCTTGCTGGACACCCTCTCGCTGGTGCAGCGTGAGCTCAACCCCCGGCTCACCGTGGCCGGCATGTTGTTGACGATGCACGACGCCAGGACGCGGCTTGCGCAGGACGTCGAGCGCGAGGTCAGGAGCCACTTTCCCGAACTGGTGTTCGAGACGGTGATCCCGCGCAACGTTCGCGTGGGCGAGGCTCCGAGCTTCGGTAGGCCCGTGATTCACCACGATCCGCACTGCGCCGGCGCCGACGCCTACTTCGAGCTCGCCAAGGAGGTCGCGGCGCGTGGCTGAGCGCCCCAAGGGCATGGGTCGCGGCCTGGCGGCGATCCTCTCCGCGGTTCCGAAGGACGAACCCGAGGAGCTCCGCCGGCTGCCGGTTGACCTCATCTCGCCCAACCCCAACCAGCCTCGGCGGTCATTCGACGAGACATCGCTCGTGGAGCTGGCGGACTCGATCCGCGTTCGCGGAGTTCTTCAGCCGATACTCGTGCGGCCGCTGCTGGGTGGCCGCTACGAGCTCATAGCGGGCGAGCGTCGCTGGCGCGCCTGCCAGCTCGCGGAGCTCGACACGATCCCGGCTCTCGTCCGCCACGACGAGGACGCCGTCTCGCTCGAGGTCGCGCTGATCGAGAACATGGCGCGTGAAGACCTGAACCCCGTCGACGAGGCGCGGGCTTGCGCGGCACTGGTCGAGGAGCTGGGGCTGAGCCGCGAGGAGGTCGCGCAGCGGATCGGGCGAAGCCGCGTCGCCGTCTCGAACCTCATCCGCCTGCTGGACCTGCCGGACGAGACTCTCGAGGCCATCGAACGCGGCGCCCTCACCGAGGGGCATGGCCGGGCGCTCCTGCTGGCCGGCGACCACGCGACCCGGCGGCTGCTCGGCCGCGAGGCGGCAGCTCGTGGCTGGTCGGTCCGTGAGCTGGAGGCTCGGGCACGGGGCCGCGAAGCGGCCGGCGCCGTACGCGTTCGACATGGTGGCCGGCGCCGTACGCTCCATCCCGACCAGTTGAGCGCCGCGCAGCAGATCGCCGATGAGCTGGGGCAGCTGCTGGGCTCGGATGTCGAGGTGAGCGTGACGAGCCGCGGCTACCGCGCCCACCTCACCTTCGAGTCGCTCGACCACGCCCTCGCGCTCGCCCGGCGCCTGCGCTCGCCCGCCGCGGTCTGAGCTCCGCGACTTCTAGGCCGTCGCCGGGGCGACCTGCTCTGCGCGACGGCGCTCCCTGCGACCCCTCCCGGCAAGCAGCGCCCGGCTCATCGTCGCCGCCGGAATGAATGACAGCAGGGCAGCGATCACCGCATAGGAGAAGAAGCCGACGCGGATCGAGTAATCGATCCCCAGGTGCAGCGCAACGCCGGCGATCAAGACCCACGGACGGAGCCTGCGGTTCCAGACCAGCACGGCGAGCGAGAGTTCGATCGCCAGGGTGCCGTAGGTCATGAGGTTGATCCAGATCGAGTCGGTCGCGAGCGTCGGCATCGAGAACCGCTTGAGGTCGTCGATCCGCACGACATAGGAGAGCGCCGTGCCGTTGTTCCAGGTGGGACCGCTGCGGACCTTGAACCAGACGGCCGAGAGGTAGAGGAATGACATCTGTATTTGCAACAGCCGCAGCGCCCACGGTGCCCGGCGCGGGAATTCCCAGAAACCGTCACGCGTGCGCAGGAGGCGATCAACCGAGAGTGAGGCGCCCGCCGGAGCCAGCATCAGGTAGAAGGCGATGATCCTGACCAGCGCGTCGCCCGAGTTGGCGATGTACGGATTGCGGCGTGTGAACGCGAGCGTCGCGACGAACACGACGATGCTCGCCAGCCGCGTTATGAAACCGACGGTCAGGCATACCGCGGCGAACACGGTGACCACGAGGGCGGCGGTGAGCGCCGAGCTCGAATCGAAGGATCCGAGCGGGCTCCAGGTACCCGCGGCCACGTGACTGGGAGTGGTCGGCAAGAGCCCGTGCGAGGAGAAGAAGGTGTCGAGGTCCGGGATCAGCGTGAGGCTCCATCCCAGAACGACCAGGCCAAAGCAGATCCGCACGACCGCGAGTGTCGACGTCTCGGTCGGCTCGAACCAGAAGCGCTTCCAGCCGGCGGTCGCTCGTCGAGCGGCCAACGACGCGGCGCTCGGTGTGCGCGCCTGCGCCGGCTCGGCGGGGGCGGGGGTCTGCTCGACGGGGGCCATCGCGCGGACTCAGAACGTCAGCGAGGGCACACTGGGCACCCAGCTCTTCGAGAGCATGAAGGGGAAGATTCCGAACGAGGCGATGACGGACGTTCGCCACGGCCCACTCCCCGGCGCTGCGGCGCCTGCGGGCCGCGGCTCCCCGGGGTTCGTGATCGGCTTGAGCTGGTAGTAGTGCTGCATCACCGCCACCTCAATCGGCCGGTGCTGAGAGGTGTTGCGCTGGCGGGCCAGCCAGATGGCAAGCGGAAAGAGGACCTCGGGATTGCGATAAACGACAGCGTTCTCCACCAGCTTGCCCCAGCGGTAATCGCGGTAGGCGCCGAACAGCGCCCCCGTCGATATCGGCGCAGTCCAGGTCGCGGTCGTGCCGTCGGAGAAGCGGATCCTCGCGCTCAGGGCGATCGTGCTCATTCGTGGCGGCGCGAACACGCCCCAGTTCTGGTCGAGCCCGGTGGCGTACATCACCGGCGAGCCGACCTTCATGACCGCCCTCCGAATGGCCGAACCACCGCTCCCCGCGTTACCGGGCGGGAGAGTCCAGGCGGCGACGAACAGAACGATGGCCGCCACGAAGACGCTGATCGCCACCCGCCCGACAACGGAGGACTCGAAGCGCTCCTGAAGCGCTGTGCCTACCCGCAAGATGCGTACGGCTTTCGCTCTCACTGCCCCTGCGCGGGAGCGTATCCCGCACCGCGGCGGCGGTGCTCCGCCGCGCCTCTCCGCCAAAGCACGGAGATACCATCTGAGCGTGGCGGCGGCGCGCATCCTCTACGACGCGGACTGCGGGTTCTGCAAGGCGTGTGTGGGCGCGCTGCTGACGTGGGACCGCCGTCAGCAGCTGCGCCCGGTCAAGCTCCAGAGCGCCGAGGCCGAGCAGATCCTGCCCGGGCTCGATGCGGAGACCCGGATGGCTTCCTGGCATCTTGTGGTCGGTCCCGGCGACAGCGTGTACTCGGCCGGCGAGGCGTTCAAGCCGCTGTTCTCGCTGCTGCCGGGTGGCCGGCCCCTTGCCCGCGTGGTCGACGCGCTCCCGCAAAGTGCCGTCGATGAGGCCTACCGCTGGGTCGCCGATCACCGCGCCTGGTTCGGCCGGCCGCTGCCTGACGCGGCCAAGCGACGAGCCGCAGAGCGCATCGAAGCGCGGGCTCAGGGGCTCTCGGCCGGAAGCTAGAATTGCCCGACGCCGGGCGATTAGCTCAGTCGGTTAGAGCGCTTCTCTGATAAGGAAGAGGTCCCAGGTTCGAGTCCTGGATCGCCCATCGGGTCAGAGCCTCGATCTGATCTGGACCCGCCCGCCCCGGGCCGGGATCATCGTCACGTTGCGGTTCCTCGGCCGCTCGGGCTTGCTGTCGGTTGTCTCGACGTCGAGCCGCTTGACCATCGAGCGCAACACGACGCGTTGCTCGGCCATCGCGAGTGCTGCTCCAAGGCAACGCCGGGTGCCGCCGCCGAATGGAAGCCACTCGTAAGTCCCGGGCTTGACTCCAAGCCATCGCTCGGGTCTGAACGCGAACGGGTCGGGATACAGGTCCGCGCGATGATGGAGCAGCAGGATGCTGACGATCACGGGCGTACCGGCGGGCACGCCGAACTCGCCGAGTCGCCAGGGGACCGCGATACGCCGGCCGGTGGACGGGATCACCGGCCGGGTTCGCATCGCTTCGTGAAGGGTCGCCTCGACCACGGCATCTGCATCGCCGTCGTCCGAGCGCACGCTCTCGCGCAGGTGCTCGTGCGCGGCGGGATTGCGAACAAGTCGCTCCCACGCCCACGCGAGCTGGTTGGCGGTCGTCTCATGGCCCGCGAGCACGAGGGTCATGAGCTCGTCGCGCAACTCGCGGTCGCTCAGCGCCTCGCCCTCTTCGGTGCGCGCGCGCATGATCAAGGACATGATGTCGTTGCGCTCATCGAGGTCCTCGGCGCGACGGCGCTTGGCGATGATCGCGAAGAGAAGGCGGTCGGGCAGCAGGAGCCCGAGTCTCGTCAGTCCGAAGGCTTCCTCGTGACCGAGGTTCATCAGCTCGGCAACCTTGGCCCCAGGGCGAGTCGAGGCGCGCAGCAGCTCACGGATCGCGAAGCGAAAGGCATGCTCGAGCGTTCCGGGGCGCGGGGCACCTTCAATCCCGAAGATGCCGGCCATGATCACGTCGAGCGTGATTGCCTGCATCCGCGGCGCGAGCGCCAGCGGCCGGCCGACCGGCCACCCCCTGATCTCACGCTCGGCAGCATCCATGATCATCTGCTCGTAGCGCGCGATCGCCTCACCGTGAAATGGAGGCAGCAGCAGCTTGCGCTGACGCATGTGACGGGGGCCGTTGGACGTCAAGACCGAGGCGGGCCCGAGTACCGGTCGCAGCGGCGACTCCGCCGCGACCGTGGGAACCAGGTCAGGCGGCGCGGTAAAAAGCGACCGAACGTGGTCGGGGTGATTTGTGATGACCGGATGGCCGCGGACGTAGCCCCGTCCGCTCCAGACTTCGCCGTGCTTGCGCTGGTTGCGGAACATGAAGCTCCACTGGGCGAAGCCGACCCAGATCACTTGTGCCGCCCTGGGCAAACGCACCGACGGTGGCGCTGGCAGGCGCGCGAGCTCCGCCGCGTCGACTGGACCGGCCGGAGATTCCCGGACGCTCACTGCGAGGTCCTCCTGGACTGCTACCGCCATCGCCAGCTCACCCCGGCCGCGACGCAGGCGGCTCGCGGCGCAGGGCCCACAATGAGCGAGGAGCCATCACACCAAAGGTACCACTTTTCATGTTACATCAAACGTGTCATATGTGAGGGTCGACACGCTTCTGCGCCGCGCTCAGAAGGCGCACCTGTGACCCCAGTTGCTCCAGACCTCCTGCACCCAGACGCTTCCGAGCTTCGCGTCGGAGTTGCACAGGTCGGCGATTTCGTTGTTGTGCCCCGCGGGGCTGCCTCGGGCCCAGGCGTTGGCCAGCGGGTCGGTCACCATCTCGGCGTACTCGTGGCTGACGGTCGACCCGTAGGCCTCAGCGAGCGAGTTGCCGCCACAGCCACTTCCCCTCGGACCAAGCCACGGGACGATGGCGAACACGTACGTGCGCCCGGCGAGCGAGCGGTTGACGTCGCGAGCGCAGTAGCCGAAGCGCTCGGGCGATTGGAGCAGCAGCAGGTACTGCGCATCGAGTGAGTTGCGCCAGTGGTTGACGGCGATCGCGTGAGCGATCTCCGCGGCCGCATCGCGAACGCCTCGATTGCTGCCGGTGAACTGCTCGCGGGGAGTGGTGCGGTCATGCCACACGCCGGCCAGGCGCACGTCCCCCGTCACGTGCCCGGCCCGGTCGTAGTACTGCGTGAGGAGCCGCTGATAGCTGCTGCCGCGCAGCGCGCTGACCGTGCGCGTCACATCGGCCGCCGCCGCTTTGTACGCCGCCCGCGTCGTCCATCTCGGACCCCACAAGATGAGATGCACGCGCGGATGGCGCTCTACGGGCCCGCCATGCCAGCGTACGTTCGTCGCCGCGGTACGGCCACTGCGCGAGGCGGCCTCGGCCCGGTACAGCGACGCACCGGCCGCCGCGACGAGGACGGCGAACACAAGAGCCATCCTCGCGCGCGTCCCCACGCCCTTGAGCATAAGCGCGCCCCGCCGACTCGCCCGCGCCGAGGGTGGCTGCGAGTATTGAGCCCGATGTACCGCCTGCTGTTCAAGCTCGTGCTGACTCGAATCGAGCCCGAGCGCGCGCACGCGCTGGCCAAGCAGTCGCTCAAGCTCGCCCGCGCTACGGCCGCGGGCCGCGCGGCCCTCAGCCGGTGGGCCGGTAAGACCGATCCCTGCCTCCAGACGCGCACCCTCGGGCTGACGTTCGACACCCCCGTCGGGGTGGCTGCCGGCGTCGACAAGGACGGCGGGTGGTTCGAGGATCTCGCAGCCCTCGGCTTCGGCTTCGTCGAGATCGGCACGATCACGGCAACGGGACAAGACGGCAATCCGCGCCCGCGAACCGCCCGGGCGGTCAACGACCGCGCGATCCTCAACCGGATGGGTTTCCCGAACCCCGGAGCCGAGCTCACCGCCTCACACCTGGCCCGGCGCAAGACGGGCACGGTCGTGGGAGTCAACGTGGGAAAGTCGATGCCGGTGCCGATCGAGGAGGCGGACGCCGACTACCGGAGCACGGTGCGGCGGCTGGCCCAGGCGGCGAGCTATCTCGTCCTCAACGTGAGCTCCCCGAACACGCAGGGCCTGCGTGCTCTGCAGGAGCCCGATCGCCTCCGAAGCCTCGTGGCGGCAGTACGCACGGAGCTGGACGCACTCGGCATCGAGAAGCCACTGCTCGTCAAGGTCGATCCCGACCTCCCGGACGAACAGCTCGCGGCGATCGTCGACCTGGCTGTCGAGGTCGAGCTGGCAGGCATCGTGGCCGTCAACACGACCACCAACCGCGCGTTGCTCACAGACCGCCAGGCCCACGCGGCTCCGTTCGAAGGCGGCGGCGTGTCAGGACCCCCGCTGCGCGCTCGCGCGACCGAAGTCCTGCGCCTGATCAGACGGATCGCGGCCGATCGCCTGGTCGTGATCTCGGTCGGCGGCATCGAGACGGCAGACGATGTGTGGGAGCGGATCCTCGCCGGCGCGACGCTCGTGCAGGTCTACACCGCGCTCGTTTACGCGGGGCCAGGCTGGGCCAGGCGCGTCAATCGCGAGTTGGCGCGCAAGGTCCGCGCCGCCGGCCGCACTTCCATCCAAGACTTTGTCGGCACCGCGGCGCGCGACCCCGGCCTGACGCCGCACGGCCACCGCGCCGAGCTGCCCACGAGCTCATGACGACCCGCCATCCCGGGGCGGAGGCGGCGCCCCGGGGACGTCCTAGCTCTCCCAGACGTCTTCGTCGAGGATCTCGCCGTCGCGTTCGTGGTGAGGGCCGAAGGCCAGCAGCTCGAGCCCGTCGGGTCCGGCCTCGAACGCGCGGGCGACCTGTGGGGCGACGCGGACGGCGTCGAGGGGCTGCAGGTCGGCGATCTCGCCATCGAGGTTGACGCGACCGCTTCCCCGCAGCACGACATAGATCTCCTCGGCCGCTTCGTGACGATGGGCGCGTCCGCGCTGACCCGGCTTGATCACGTGATAGGCCAGACCGGTGTCCTGCGCCTCCAGCGGACGCCACGGAAACCGCGCCTCCTGGATGGCGTCGAAGCCGAAGCGCGGCGCCATGTCCTCCACCGCGCGGAGGTTCAGGATCGTGTAGCTCATCGGGTGATTCTACGCCGTGGCCGGAGCAGGTCCGGCGCCGGCGGGCTGCTGCGGGGAGGCGCAGAACGCGCACTTGCGCGCCTGGCGCGGGATGTCGCTCAGGCACTCGGTGCAAGGCCGCGTCTCTGACTCCACGTCTGGTGAGGTCTTGCGACGGCGCATCAGCGCGTTGACCGGCTGAACGACGAAGAAGAACACGGCCGCCGCGATCGAGACGAATGCGATGAGGGCGTTCAGGAAGGAGCCGTAGAGGAACCTGCTCCCGTTGATCGAGAAGGTCAGCCCCGAGAAGTTGGGCTTGCCGAGGATCGCCGCGATGATCGGCGTGATCAAATCAGCCACGAGTGCCGTGACCAGTGCCCCGAACGCCGCCCCGATGACCACGGCCACAGCCAAATCGACGACGTTCCCGCGCAGCAGAAAAGTCTTGAAGTCTTTGAGCATGGCGTTTCCCCCTTTCGAATCGCTCGCTCTCGGTTCGCCGGCGGCCGGCGGACCTCCTCCCTGCATCGCCGGTCTAGAATCCCGAGCTTCGACGAGAGGAGCGGGTGGATGTCGCGGGCGAGGAATGTCTTGCGGGAGTCGCGGAGCCGATGGTTCGTGCTGCTCCTGCTTTCCGCGCTCTTGGCCATGGCCTCCGTCGCGTGGTCGCTGGTGCCGGGCGGGGGGGTCGCCAGCGGCCAGGTCGCCAGCCTGCCGCCCAACGACCTCCTGCCGACGGTGTCCAATCTTCAGCAGGGTGGTGGGCAGACCCCGGCCACGGTCCCGGTTCAGGAGAACGCCGAGCCGCCTTTGGAGGCCACCCCACGTGCGGTGTGCGGACCGGGTTCGCATCCCCTGCAGGGGATGCAGGGCCGTGTTCCCGCCTCAGCGCTGAACTCGCCGGAGGCCGCACACGGCTACACCTGCAACCTCGCTGAGGTCGCCCACCAGGGGAGCTCCGGCGGCTTCAAGGTGCTGCGCTACGTGGACACACAGGGCCACGTCTGCGCCTTCTACGACACGGCACTGCTGTACCCGATCAACGCGCTCCAGTCCTCAGGTCCGTCGCTGGGCGTGGCCGTGCTCGACATGTCCGATCCCTCGCATCCGGTGCAGACCGACACGCTGAACTCGCTGCCGATGCAATCGCCCCACGAATCGCTCAGCCTCAACCAGAAGCGGGGTCTCCTCGCGGCGGTGCTCGGCAACCCGGCGACGTATCCCGGTCTGGTCTCGATCTACGACGTGAGCCAGGACTGCCGCCATCCGGTCCTCGACTCGACCTCGCTCGTGGCCAAGTTCGGTCACGAGGGCAACTTCTCGCCTGACGGCAAGACCTTCTACGCGGCGGGTACGGCGGTCAAGGTGGTCACGGCCATCGACGTCACCGACCCGAAGAACCCGCGTGTGATCTCGCAGATCAACGAGTACTCGCATGGCCTGACGATCAGTGACGACGGCAACCGCGCCTACGTCGCCGACCCGATCAACGGCCAGCTGCTGATCCTCGACACCAGTCAGATCCAGGCCCGCAAACCCAACCCGCAGGTCAAGGAGATCAGCCGCTTGACCTGGAAGACCTACACGATTCCGCAGAACGCGATCCCGATGACGATCCACGGTCATCCCTACATCCTCGAGTTCGACGAGTACGCGTTCCGCTTCAACAGCCAGGCCCCGCCGGACACCGTGGGGGCGGCCCGGATCATCGACATCTCCGACGAGCAGCATCCCCGGGTGGTGTCCAACCTGCGGCTCGAGGTCAACCAGCCTTCCGGGCACCACGAAGCCTCGGGGGATCCGGGAGACATCGACCCGGCCCAGGGCTATGCGGCGCATTACTGCAACATCCCGCAGGAGGTCGATCCGGGCATCGTCGCGTGCTCGTTCATCACCTCCGGGCTGCGGATCTTCGACATCCGCGACCCGCTGCATCCCAAGGAGGTGGGCTACTTCGTCGCCCCTCCGCACAAGCAGCCGGAGAACGGCTACGACGGCAGCAACTTCGCGATGTCAAAGCCGGCGTTCGACCCGGCGAACCGTGACGTCTGGTACACGGATGGCAGCAGCGGGTTCTATGTCCTGCATCTGACCAAGCAGGCCTGGCCTAGCCCCGACACGGCAGCAGCGGGAGTGCCGGGTTGCCCCGTCCCGACAGGGCGTCTGGCCGGCCGGCGCCTCGGCCCGCTCCGGCTGGGACAGGCGCGCGGCCGCGTTCGGCGCCGGCTGGCGCACTTCTCCACCCGCCGGCGAGCGAGCATGGACTTCTACTGCCTGGCCGGCGGCGGTGTCCGAGCCGGGTATCCCTCCGGCCGGCTGCTTCGCTCGCTCCGTCGCGGGCAGCGCTCCCGCGTCGCGGGCCGAATCGTGATCGAGCTGACCGCCGATCGCTTCTACGCGCTGTCAGGCGTTCGGCCGGGGGCGAAGCTCGCGATGGCCAGGCGCAGGCTGCACCTGGTCTTCCACGCTCGGATCGGGCGTAACGTCTGGTACCTGGCGCGCGGGCGTCAGGCCGACGGTGTCCTGAAGGTGCGCCACGGCGTCGTCGAGGAAGTCGGCCTCGCGAACAAGCGACTCGCGAGCTCTCATCCCCGGCGCTTCCTGGCCAGCTTCAACTGATCCGCCCCGTGGGCCGCCCCCTCTGGGGACGGACCCACGGCTCAGATCAAATTGCTAGGCGGCTCGGCGAAGCTGGTCGAGCTCGTTGTTGGCGGCCAGCGCTCGCAAGCCGCGTTCCTCGAGCTCCCGCGCCCGCTCGGCGCTGATTCCCAGCTCGCTTCCCGCCTGCCTGAGCGTGCGGGGCTCGTCGCCGGTGAGGCCGAAGCGCAGACGGATGACTTCTCGCTCGGCCTCGGGGAGCTGGCCGACGATGTCGTTGATCCGCCGATCGCGATCGGCGTCGAGAACCTCCTCGACGGGCTCGGGGCGATCCGCGGCCAGCAGTTCGCCGAACGCCGTCTCCCCGTCCTCGCCCACCGGCTGATCGAGGCTCGCCAGTCCGCGGCTCAGCTCGCGCATCTCCCGGACGTCCTCGACCTCGAGCTCGGCCGCCTCGGCGACCTCCTCGTCGGTCGGTTCGCGCGAGAGCTTGGTGCTCAGCTCGCTTTCGATCCTGCGCACCTTCACCTGTCGCTGCGCGACGTGCACCGGTACGCGGATCGTCCGGCCGTGATTCTGAAGCCCGCGCTGGATCGCCTGGCGAATCCACAGCGTCCCGTAGGTCGAGAACTTGAAGCCGCGGCGCCAGTCGAACTTCTCGACTGCGCGGATCAGGCCCAGCATCCCCTCCTGCACGAGGTCCTCCATCGACAGGCCGTGACCCTGGTAGCGGCGGGCCTGCGAGACCACGAGCCGAAGATTCGAATTGATCATCCGCTCCTTTGCCTCGAGGTCACCGCGCTCGATCCGCTGGGTCAGCTCGATCTCCTCGGCCGCGGTCAGGAGCGGGTGGATTCGCGCCTGGCGCAGGAAGAGCTCGAGCGAGTCCGTGGTGTGCGCCGGTTCGTCGATCCGGCCCCACTCGCCGGCCGTGCGAGCAGGCGAATGGGCGCTGCCGCGCAGGCGCTGACGGCGATTTCCGGCCGCGGCTGTCCTGTGCGTGCGCTGCTTGCGGTTGCGCTCAGTTGTGGTTGGGTCCGAATGGTCGCCGCGCGCCCGGGCGGACGCATCACGACCATGGTTTTCAAAGCTGCTCAGTTCAGTCTCCGATTCCGTATGTTCGATACGTGTCGAATTATAGAGAAATGTTCGACATCTGTCGAACCATTCTTCGGCCATGCTTATGTAGCGATTCCGGCGGTGAGGGGCGGCGGACGTGACCCGGGACGGCGAGGCGAATCCGCTCCCGGCGTCTGCGCGGTACCCGGTCCTCTTCCTACTGTCGCCTGGCCTATCGGTTACGCGCGGAAGACCGGGACAACGTCACGCCCTCGGGCCCGGCCACCGATGCCGGAACATCCTGCGCGAACAGCTCCCTGGCCAGGTCCAGGAACTCCGCCGCCGACGGCGGATGGCGCCGGTCGGCACGCCAGGCGAGCGTGATGTCGCGCCGCAGCGCAGGCTCGACCAGCGTCACCGCAGCCGTTTCTGCCCCCGTGCTCTCAGCGTCCGAGCGCGGCAGGATCGCCACCCCGAGACCGTGGGCGACGAGGCGACGGATGCGCTGGCTCTCGTTGGACTCGAGCGTCACGTGCGGCTCGAAGCCCGCCTCGGCCCCGGCGGCGAACAGAAGCTCGCGCAATCGCGCGCCTCGGCGATAGCTGATGAAGCGCTCGCCCGCGAGCTCTGCCATCCGGACGCGCCGGCGGCCCGCCAGACGGTGATCCGCGGGCAGGACGGCCACAAGCTCCTCGGAGACGAGCTGCTCGAGCGCCAGCCCGTGGCTCTCGACCCGCTCGGTGACAGACAGGAACGCCAGGTCTAGCTCGTCGCTTCGCACCCCCTCGGCAAGCTCCTCGCTCGACTGCTCGCACACCGTCAGCTCGACTCCTGGATGGCGCTGGTGAAAGATCGCCAGCGCCAGCGAGATGTCCACTGGACCCATCGTGTGGATGGCGCCGATCGTCAGATGCCCGGTCTGCACGCCGGCCACGGCCTGCATCTCAGCCCGGGCCGCCTCGACATCGGAGAGGATCCGGCGTGCTCGGGCGACGAGCAGAGTGCCCGCGTCGGTCATCGCCACGCGGCGGGTGGTGCGTTCCACGAGGGCCAGGCCGAGCTCCCGCTCGAGCCGCCGGATCTGCTGGGAGAGCGCGGGCTGCGCGATGTGCTCTCGCTCGGCTGCGCGTGTGAAGTGCTGCTCCTCAGCGAGAGCGACGAGGTAGCGCAGCTGCCGAAGTTCCATATCCCTAGCTTATAAGTAGATCCAAATACTCGTATTGGACATCTAAAGCACGCTTCGCCATCATCAGCTGTGCAACACCCTCTCCTCCCTCGAGCGCGCCCCTCAGACTTGGCCCAACCGTCAGTCTCGGGGCGCGACTCGTTTAAGCGCTGAGCTTGTGGCGTGCGTCAGCCGTAGAGCCGGATCAGGCAGTCCGCGACGAGCGCAGGCTTCTCGGCGTCGCGCATCTCGACGGTGGCCTGCGCCTTGACCTGCAGCCCTCCTGGCACCTCACTCACCTCGGCGATCTCGACCCCGCCGCGCCACTTGGCGCCCACGGGTAGAGGAGCCGGAAAGCGGACACGGTCGAGCCCGTAGTTGACCGCCGTCGCTCCGTCTCTCACGCGCAACAGCTGCTGGATCACCGGGGCCACCAGCGACAGCGTGAGGTATCCGTGGGCGATCGTTCCGCCGAACGGCGAGTCCTTCGCGCGCTCGACGTCGACGTGGATGTAGTTGTGGTCGCCCGTCACGTCGGCGAACTGGTTGACCTGCTCCTGGGTCATCTCCTGCCAGTCGGTGTGCCCCAGGTGCGTGCCGGCGGCGTCCCGCAGGCTGGCCATGTCGATCGAGATTCCGCTCATCGGGCGTCGGAGGGCAACGCTAGCGGGATCGCCCGCGATGTGGCGTCAGCGCTGTACATCGGTGCTGTTCGGGAGCTTGGAGGCGAGTAGCACGGGCATATACTTGCCGGACCCTCGGTTAGGAGCCGCACGTGCAGGAGATGGTGATCTACGGCGTGAGCTTCGACATGGTCGGAAAGCAGCCGATCGTGTTGTTGAAGACCGTCGAAACCAACAAGTTCCTGCCGATCTGGATCGGCCATCCCGAGGCTGCCGCGATCCTGATGAAGCTCCAGGGCGCCTCGACCCCGCGACCGATGACACACGACCTGCTCTCGGACGTGCTCGGGGAGCTCGACGTGGAATGCACCCGCGTCGCAGTCACCGAGCTGCGCGAGAACACCTTCTACGCCTCGATCAGCCTCCGCGTCAACGGCCGTGAGCTGGAGATCGATTCTCGCCCCAGCGACGCGCTGGCGCTTGCGGTGCGGGCCGGCGCGCCGATCTTCGCCGCCGACGACGTGATCGCGGAATCCGCGATCGAGTTTGAGCACGAGGTGGAGGACACCGAGGAGGTCGTCGAGAAGTTCAAGGACTTCCTCGACCAGGTGACGCCGGAGGACTTCGCGGGCGAGAGCTAGACGGCGCCGGGGACCGTCACCGCGCCGACGATCCGCGCGATCAGCTGATCGAAGCCGATGCCGGCGGCGTCGGCGGCCTGTGGCAGCAGTGACGTCTCGGTCAACCCGGGGACCGTGTTGGCCTCGAGGACGTAGGGCTCCTCGCTCGCCGATTCGAGCATCAGGTCGACGCGCGCGAACCCGGAGCAGCCGAGCATCTCGTAGACCTCGCGCGCGAGGTCGCCGGCCCGCGCCGCAAGGCTGTCGTCGAGATCGGCCGGGCACACGAAGCGCGTGCGGCCGATCTCGTATCGCGACTCGAAGTCGTAGAAGTCCTCCTGCTGAGGCACCGCTTCGACGATCGGCAGGGCGCGGGGAGCCCCCGCCTCGTCGATGATCGACACGGCCAGCTCGCGGCCCGAGACGTGGCGCTCGAGCAGGACCTTGCGGTCGTAGGAGAAGGCGGCCACGAGAGCGCCGGGCACGTCGGCCGCGGTACGGGCGAACTTGATCCCCAGGGCGGAGCCCTGGCGGGCGGGCTTCACCACGATGGGGAACTGCAGTCGCTCCTCGATCGCGGGCAGGGCCCTCGCGGCGCCGAGCTCCTTGAAGGCCATCTCGTTGAAGGCGTAGAAGTCGGGGGTGGGTAGGCCGCGGTCCCGCATGGCGTGCTTGGCCAGGACCTTGTCCGAGGCGCGGATGCAGGCCGACACGCCCGACCCCGTGTAGGGCACGCCCATCACCTCGAGCAGCTCCTGGATCGTGCCGTCCTCGCCGTCGCGTCCGTGCAGGGCCACGAAGGCGAGGTCCGGGGCGGTCTCGGCCAGCCGGTCCACGAGGTCGGCGCCGACGTCGATCGCGATCACCTCATGGCCGTTTCGCTCGAGCGCGTCCTGCACGCGGGCACCCGACTTCAGCGAAACCTGCCGCTCCAGGGAGCGGCCGCCCTTCAGCACCGCGACCCTGCTCATCGCGGCTGAGTCGTCCTCACCCGGCCCGCTTGCGCGGCAGGCGCAGAACCGTCGCGAGCTCCTCGTCCGGTGCAGGCGACGGCTCGACGGCGGGCGGCTCCGGGGCAGCCGGGGCGCGCGGCGCGGTGGCCCCAGGCGCGGCCTGCGCCGGGACCGTTCCCGTCAGGGTGCCGTAGAGGGCGACCTGCTCGCGCACGACCTCGCCGATTCGGCGGACGCCCTCGCGGATCTCGTCTTCGTTGACGCCCGAGAAGTTGAGACGCATGGAGGATCCGCCCCGTCCGTCGACGAAGGCGGCGCGGCCGGGAACGAAGGCCACGTGCTCCTCCAGCGCCCGCGCCAGCAAGTCCGTCGTGTCGATGTAGTCAGGCAGCGTGGCCCAGATGAACAGGCCGCCCTCAGGGTGCGTCCACTGCGCCTCCCGCGGGAAGTGCTCGGCCAGCGCATCGAGCATGACGTCGCGACGGCGACGGTAGATCTCGATCAGGGAGCGAACGTAGTCCTGCCACGGACCTGAATCGAAGTACGCACTCACGAAGTACTGCGAGATCGAGGACGAGCAGAGGTCGGACGCCTGCTTGCCGATGTTCATCTTGGCCAGGATCGGCGCTGGAGCCGCGGCCCAGCCGAGCCGGACGCCGGGGGAGAGGATCTTGGAGAACGTGCTCGCATAGATGACGAACTCCTCGTCGAGCGAGCGCAGCGTCGGAAGCGGGGTTCCCTCGTAGCGCAGCAGCCCGTAGGGGTTGTCCTCCAGGATCAGCAGCTCGCGCTCGGCGGCAATCCGCACCAGCTCGTGGCGGCGCTCGAGCGACATCGTTACGCCCGCCGGGTTGTGGAAGTTGGGCACCGTGTAGATGAACTTCGGGCGCCGCCCGCTGGCTTCGAGCTCGTCGAGCGTCTGCTCGAGCTCGTGCACGCGCATCCCCTCGCGATCCATCGTGACCTGAACCACATCCGCCTGGTAGGCGCAGAAGGTGGGCACCGCGCCCGGGTAGGTGGGAGCCTCGGTGACGACGACATCGTCCGGGTCCAGCAGCGTCTTGCAGACCAGGTCGATCACCTGCTGGCCGCCGGTCGTCACCAGCAGCTCGTCGGCGTCGATCTCGATCCCTTCGGCGCGCATCACCCTGACGATGCAGCGCTTGACCAGAGTCAGGCCCTCGGTCGGCCCGTACTGCAGCGCGCGCGCGCAGGACTCGGCGGCGACCGCGTTCATCAGTCCGGCATAGGAGTCGGGCGGGAAGGTGGAGGTGTCAGGCATCCCACCAGCCAGGGAGATCACGTCCTCGCGCTCGGTCAGGGCCATGAGATCGCGCATCGCGGAGGACTTCATGACCCGCGTGCGCTGGGCGAACAGAGCCGCGTATCGCTCGATGTCGCGCGCGGTCGACCGCGACCTGCGCGACGACCGATCCCCCGGGCTGATCACGTCCGTGCGCCTCCGGCCCGTCCTGCCCTTTTGTCTATCGTCACGATCAGTCACGGTACAGCACGGTGCATCTGGCCTTCGACATATTCCAGGGGATTGGAATCGCTGCTGCGGCGGGGATCCGGCCCTTTCTGCCGACCTTGGCGGTGGGCGCGCTCGCGGCCGGCGACGCGGAGATCCACTTCAACGGCACCGGCTACGCGTTCCTGCAGAGCGCGCCCTTCCTGATCGCCCTGGCGGTGCTGACGGTTGCGCTCGTGCTCGTGGCGCGCCGAGTCTCCGCCGAGCCCCGGCCCCGCAGTCCTCTCGCCGTGGCGGTCGCCGGCGCCGGCATCGCGCTGGGGGCGCTGATGTTCGCTGGGTCGCTGGCGCGCGGTCACTACGTCTCGTGGCCGGGGTTGATCGGCGGTGCGGCCTGCGCGCTCGTGGCCATCGCTGCGACCTGGCCGCTGCTGGCGCGGGTGCGAGCACGGCTCGAGAGTTCGACGGCTGCCACTCTGCCCCTGTATTCCGAGGCAGCCGCGGTGGCGCTCGCCGTTCTTTCGGTGCTCCTGCCCCCTGTGGGGATCCTCGGCCTGCTGCTGATGCTCTGGCTGCTGGTCGCTGGACGCCGGCGCGCTGACCAGAAGTACGCCGGCCTGCGGATCCTGCGGTGAGCCCGGCCGCGCGGCGCAAGCCCCGGAAGCCTGCCAAGGCCCGCCGTAAAGACAAGCCCCGCAAGCTCGTCCTGGTGGTGATCGACGCGCTGAAGCCGGCGATGCTCGACCGGGCGATCGCGAACGGACGCGCGCCCGCCCTGGCGAAGATCCGCGAGGAGGGCGTCTACGTCGACGATTGCGTGGCCGCGTTTCCCTCGGTGACCCCGGTCTGCGCCGCGACGATCACCACCGGCGTCGGCCCGGATGAGCACCTGATCCCTTCGATGAACTGGTACCACCGCGAAGAGGCTCGCTACGTCGAGTACGGCTCGAGCTTTTCGGCCTCGCGCCAGTTCGGCGTGCTTCGCTCGCTCACCGACACCGTCTATCGCATGAACGCCGAGCATCTTTCGCACGACGTCGACACCGTGTTCGAGGCGCTCGACGACGCCGACGTGCGAACGGCGGGGACGACGTATCTGATCTACCGCGGCCGCCATCACCACGAGGTCTCCAACGAGACGGCGCTCGCGCGGATCGTAACCTCGACGCTGTTCCGGCGCACGATCGACGGACCGCTCGAGCTGTTCTACGCCGACCTCTACGCCAGCCGCAAGACGGGCTGCCGGGGCCAGCTGGGGATGCCGGGGATCCGCGATCAGCACACGGGGTGCGTCGGCGCCTACCTCGTCGAGCACGACCTCTTCGACTTCCTGCTCTTCTCGCTGCCGGACAACGACGCCTGGTCGCACAAGAACGGACCGCACGCCCAGGTCACCTCCATCGCCGCCGCCGACCGGCAGCTCGAGCGCCTGATGCACGCGGCGGGCGGACCCGAGGCATTCCTCGAGGAGCACGCCGTGATCGTGACCTCCGATCATTCACAGACGCCCGTGGAGGAGCGGATCCGGCTCGACCTCGCCTTCGAGGAGTTCGAGGTCGCGCGTCCAGGGGCCACCCGGGCCGGCACGCCGGAGGTCGCGCTCAGCCCCGCCCAGCGCGCCGCGATGGTCTACGTCCTCGACGAGGACCGGCGCGAGGAGCTGACCGAGCGCGCGATCGCCGCCTGCTGCGAGCTGGACGGCGTCGATCTCGTGATGTGGAACGTGAACGGAGAGGCCGCGGTCCACAGCTCACGCGGCGAGCTTCGCTTCGCTCCCGGTGGCGATCTCCGCGACGCCCGTGGTGGGTCCTGGAGCGTCGAGGGCAAGCTCGCGACGCTGCGCGCCGAGGTCCAGGACGGGCGCTTTCTCTGCACCGAGTACCCAGATGCGCTGGAGCGGATCTGGTCGGCACTCAGCTGCCCGACGGCCGGGGACCTGGTGCTCTCCGCCGGGCCCGGCTACGAGTTCGTCGACTGGGGTGGGGCCGATCACGTCGGTGGCGGCTCGCACGGCTCCCTGCACCGCTCGGACTCGCTGGGCGCGTTGTTGTGGTGCGGCACAGGCCCGGATTCGCGCCGGGACCGTGAGCTTTGGTCGCTGCGGGACGTCAGTCCTCTCGTGAGGCAGCACTTCGGTTTAGGACCTGGTTAGGGGGAGCAGGTCCCTTAGGGAGCGCTCACACCACGTCGATACATTTCGCCGATGCCTGAGGAAATGACAACGACGGTCGAGCTGCCGTTTCGGCTTCGCGTAAGCCACGGCGTTCGCCGGCCGCACAACTGGCTGCAGCTGGTCCGGTTCGCTGCGGTCGGCGCAAGCGGCTACGTCGTGAATCTCGCGGTGTTCGCCGCCTGCGTGCACCTCGGGGGGATCGACTACCGGCTCGCCTCGGTCGTCGCGTTCCTGGTCTCGGTCGCCAACAACTTCTGGCTCAACCGCCATTGGACCTTCGGCGCCAAGCACGAGCACCCGATCTTCCAGGGCGCTCGCTTCTTCGCGGTCTCTCTGCTCGCGTTCGGCTTCACCTACGTCGTGCTCATCTCGCTCGTGAGCGGCGCCGGGCTGCCGAAGATCGTCGCCCAGGCCATTGCGATCGCCGCCGGAACGCCGCTGTCATTCCTGGGGCAGAAGCTTTGGAGCTTCCGAGCGTAGGGCGCGCCCGCGCCCCCCTCCCTCGCCTGGGCCCGACCGCTGCTCGCCGGGGTCTCCCGGCCCTCCTCATCCTCCTCACGCTGCTGCTCCTGCCGGCCGGCGCCGCGGCTGCCTCGACGACCACCACCGACCCCAACACGCCGGTTCTCGTCTCTTCGCTGCACCGCCCGCCGGCGGGCTACCGGCTGAACGCTTTGCAGGCCAGGCACATCGCCGCGCGCGACCCGAAGATCTCCGATGAGCTGCGTCGGCACCGCAACCTGCGTCCCTACGAGTACACAAAGGGCCCCGGGCGCTGGCAGGTGAGCTGGTTCACGCCGGGCAAGAACGGCAAGGAGCTCGCTCAGGTCTACGTCGACGACGCCAGCGGCAAGGTGACCGAAGCCTGGACCGGGTTCCAGGTCGCGTGGACGATGGCGAGGGGCTATCCGGGAGCGTTCGGGCGCCGGGTCAACGCGCTCTACGTGTGGATCCCGATGTGCGTGCTGTTTCTCGTGCCCTTCCTGCCATGGCGCCGGCGTCCGTTGTGGCTGCATCTCGACCTGCTGGTGCTGCTCGGTTTCTCCATCTCCCTGGCCTTCTTCAACCACGGCTTGATCGGGCTCTCCGTGCCGCTCGCCTATCCGTTCCTGCTCTACCTGCTCGTGCGGATGCTGTTGCTCGCCTTCGGCCGCGGGCGAGCCCGAGCGCCGCTGCGGCTGCTGGTTCCGAGCACGTGGCTGCTGGTGGCTGTGGTGTTCCTGGTCGGTTTCCGGATCGGGCTCAATCTGACGAATTCGAACGTGATCGACGTCGGCTATGCCGGGGTGATCGGCGCCGACAAGCTGCTGCACGACAAGCCGCTGTACGGAGGCTGGCCGCAGGACAACGTGCACGGAGACACCTACGGACCGGTCAACTACTACGCCTACGTGCCGGCCCGCGCGATCTTCGGCTGGAGCGGCGCGTGGGACCAGTTGCCAGCGGCCCACGCGGCGGCGATCGCCTTCGACCTGCTCACGCTGCTGGGGCTCTACCTCCTGGGACGCCGTGTCCGAGGCCCCACCGGGGGCGCCGTCCTGGCCTATATGTGGGCTTCCTACCCGTTCACGCTCTACGCCCTCAGCTCCAACAGCAACGACTGCCTCGTGGCGGCACTCGTCGTGCTGGCGCTCCTGGTGATCACCTCTGCGCCGGCGCGGGGCATCGCCGTCACGCTGGCGGGCTTCGCCAAGTTCGCGCCGTTCATCCTCTGGCCGCTGTTTGCCCGTGGCACTGGAGCGCGGCCGCCTAAGCGACAGCTGGGCACCTACGCACTCGCGTGCGCCGTCACGGCACTCGTCGTGATGGCGCCCGTGCTCCTCGGCAACGAGCTGCATACGTTCTGGCGCGACACGTTCTCATCGCAGTTCAACCGCACCTCGCCGTTTTCGGTCTGGGGTCTCTGGGGTGGACTGAGCGCGGAGCAGCACGTCGTGCAGGCCCTGACCGTCGTGCTGGCGGTTATGGTCGCCTTCGTGCCCCGCGAGCGGACCGTGTTCGAGGTGGCAGCCCTGGGCGCGGCGATCCTGATCGCCTTCCAGCTCGGCCTCACCCATTGGTTCTACCTCTACATCCCCTGGTTCTTCCCGCTCCTGAGCGTGGCTCTGGTCGGGTCCTTCCCGACCCGGGTCGCGCACGCACTGCGCGACGAGGACGGCGCTGAGCGAACGCCGGTGCTCGCGGCTGCCTAGCTCACGCCGGGCGCCGGCTCGAGCACCAACTCGATCGAGTCCGCCCGCATCGGCTCCGAAGCGCGGATCAGCACGGCGTTCAGCCACGGGTCCTCGCTCGAGGTCTCGAACTTGACCGGCATCCGCGTCAGCATCGACTCGACCGCCTGCTCGCGCTTGACCCCGATGACGCCGCCGCGCGGGCCGGTCATGCCGACGTCGCTGATGTAGGCCGTCCCTCCGGGAAGAACACGGGCGTCGGCCGTGGGGATGTGGGTGTGGGTACCCACCACCGCCGTCACCCGCCCGTCGAGGTGCCAGCCCATTCCCACCTTCTCGCTCGTCGCCTCCGCGTGCATGTCGACCAGAACGTGGTCGGCCTTTCCCCGCAGAGCGTGCACTGCGGCATCCGCCTCGGTGAAAGCGGGACGGCCCGCGTTCATGAACAGGTTGCCTGAGAGCGAGATCACGCCCAGCCGGACGCCCGCGCGCTCCGCCACGCACCACCCGTGCCCCGGTTGGCTGCGCAGGAAGTTGGCCGGCCTGAGAATCCGTTCCTCGGCGTCGAGGAACGGATAGATCTCGCGATGACGGTAGGTGTGGTTACCGAGCGTGATGACGTCGACGCCGGCATCCAGCAGCTCCTCAGCGATCCGGGGCGTGATCCCGATCCCGCCGGCCGCGTTCTCGCCGTTGACCACGACGAACGTCGGCTCGAGCCGGTCGCGCAGCGACGGCAGCAGCGTCAGCAGCGTCCGCTTGCCGATGCCGCCCACCACATCACCCACGAACAGGATGCTGATTGGCTGCTCTGTCACGTCCTCTCGGCCCCCATACTTCCATCTGCATGCAACTGAGGCTTCGGCGTCGGAGGTCCTCCGCAGAGCAGGACGAGCGGGCGGGCGCGGATCGCGCGCCGGTTCGGGAGCGCTCGGGCGGCGGCGCCGGAGCCGACGCCCGAGCTGACGCGGCGGTGCAGTCCGCGGGGCCCGAGCCACCGCACGAGCTGCCATCCGCGGGCGTCCCCGTGACCCCGGTCGTCGTCCCGCGCTGGATCCAGCTGGTCCTCCTGCCGGTCGCGCTGCTGGGGCTCTGGGCGCTGGCGCGCGCCGCGGGCACGGTGCTGCTCATCCTGATCATCGCTGGCGTCATCGCCCTGATCCTCAACCCCCTGGTCAAGCTGCTCGAGCGGCGGCGACTGCCGCGCGGACTGGCGATCCTCGCCGTCTACCTCGGTGGGTTCGCGTGCCTGGGCGGGCTCGGGGTCCTGCTCTCGGATCCGATCAGCACTCAGGTGAGCCGCTTTGCGGGCGACGTACCGCACTTCGTGCAGAAGGCCAACAACGACCTCGCGAACGTCCAGACGTGGCTGAACAACCACGGCATCAAGGTCCAGATTCAGCAGCAGGGCCAGACCGCACTGCAGACGCTGCAGAGGCATGTCCTGAAGAGCTCGGGCAGCATCGTGTCGTTCTCGCGCGATCTGCTCTCCCAGGTCGTGACTATCTCATTCGACCTCGTGCTCGTGCTCGTGCTGTCGATCTACCTGCTCGTCTACGGCCGGCAGATCGGAGAGCTGGTGCGGCGCGTCATGCCCCCCGGCGACGGGACGCCGGAGGACGACTATCCGCTCCTCGTCCAGCGTGCAGTCTTCGGCTACGTGCGGGGACAGGTGCTGTTCAGCCTGATCATGGGCACGAGCGCCGCTCTCGCGCTGTGGATCTTCGGGGTCATCGGGATCTTCCCCGACGGCGAGCGATACGCCGTCTTCTTCGGCGGCTTCTACGGCCTCATGGAGTTCATCCCCTACATCGGGCCGATCATCGGACCCCTCCCGGCCGTGCTGGTCGCGCTCTTCAACGATCCGATCAGCGCCCTCTGGGTGATCCTGCTGTTCGTCGCGCTACAGCAGCTCGAGGGCCACTTCGTCGCGCCGCAGGTGTTCCGGATCTCGCTTCGGATCAACCCGATCCTGATCATCCTGGCCCTGCTGATCGGCTATCAGCTCTACGGCATAGCCGGGGCTCTCGTGGCGCTCCCGCTCGCCGCCATCATCCGCCAGACGGTGCTGTACCTGCGGCGCCATCTTGTCCTGGAGCCATGGAGCACGGGAGGTGGTCTTGCGGGCATGCCCACCGCGCCGGGTCTCAGATGCCCGGAGTGCGGCGCTCAGGCAGCGGCCGGCGACGGCTTCTGCCGTGAATGCGGGGCCCCGGTTCGCTTAGAGGCGCCCTCCGTGGGTATGCACATCGGCCGTGAGCACGAGTGAATCGCCGGTGGTCCGCCCGCCACAAGTCGTTCGCCTGAGCACCCGCCCCCGGCGGTGAAGACCGCCGCCCTCCGCGCAGCGAGGCACTAGCCTCCGCGCGGTGTCGAGAACCGTCGCTCCGGACGCCGCCGCGACGCTGGCCACGCGCGCGCTGTCCAAGCGCTTCGGAACACGCGCCGCGCTGCAGAGCGTCGACCTCGAGCTGGCGCCCGGAGAGCTGCTCGCCGTCATCGGCCCCAACGGTGCCGGCAAGACGACGCTTCTGTCGATCCTGGCCGGTGTGTTGCCGGCCGGCGAAGGGGTCGTCGAACACGCGGGCGGCGCGATCGGCTGGGTGCCTCAGCAGCCGGCGCTCTACTCGAAGCTCTCGGTGGCCGAGAACCTGCGTCTCTTCGCCCGCCTCGAGAAGCTGGCCGATCCCGACGAAGCCGTTGGCCGCATGCTCGATCAGACGGGCCTGCAGGACCGCGCCGACGAAGAGGTCGGACGGCTGTCCGGCGGCAATCAGCAGCGGGTGAACATCGCCATCGGGCTGCTGTGCGAGCCGAGCGTCCTGCTCTTGGACGAGCCCTCCGCATCGCTCGACCCCCGCCAGCGTGAGCGCCTTTGGGAGTTCATCGGCGGCCTTGCCTCCCGCGGCACCGCGGTGCTGTTCTCGACCCACAACGTGGCCGAGGCCGAGCGCTACGCCGACCGCGTGCTGGTGCTGGTGGACGGCGAGCCGCTGTTCACCGGCTCGCCGGCCGAGCTCGAGCAGACCGTGGGTGGGGACCCACGTGACTTCGAAGCCGCCTTCGTCGGCTTCTTGCACGAGCGGGGCCACTAGAGCCGGTACTGCGCATGCGCTGGCTGCTGGTCAAGGACCTACAGATCCTGCGGCGCTCGCCGCTGCTCACGGCGCTGCTCGCCATCTACCCGGTCGTGATCGCGCTGATGATCGGCTTCGCGCTCTCGAGTCCGCCCGGCAAGCCGAAGGTCGCTTTCTACAGCGCGGTCGCCCCCGGCCACGGCAGGATCAGCTTCGGCACCCAGCAGATCAACATCTCCAGCTACGCCAACCAGCTCTTCCAGTCGATCCAGCCGATCAAGGTGAGCTCGCGCGACGCAGCTGTCGCCAAGGTCCGTGACGGTGAGGCGCTCGCCGCGCTCGTCGTCCCCGCCGACGTTCCCAGCCAGATCCAGAGCCTCGTCACCACCGGCGTGGGCAATCCGACGGTCGAGGTCATCCTCAACTCGAAGGACCCCCTCGAGCGTCAGTTCGTCGATCAGGCGATCAGCTCACGGCTGAACGAGGTCGAGCAGGCGGTCTCGAAGCAGGTGCTCCGTGTGGCCGTGTCCGACCTGCAGCAGGTGCTGAACGGCGGCCAGATCCAGTTCCTCGGCCAGAGCTTTCGCCTGCTCGGCCTGCGCAACTCCCGCGCCATCGTGCAGGGCGCGATCGCATCGCTGCCAAGGCACTCTCCGCTGCGCGTCGCCCTGGGCCAGGTTGTCGCGTTCGCCAACCTCGCCGTCGCGGGCCTCGGCTTCGCCAGCCCGGTGCTCGGCACGATCACGCATCCGCTCACCGTGGAGCAGACGGAGCTCGCGGGGCGCGCGACGCCGACCGACACGTATGCCGCCGCGATCGCGGTGATCGTCTCGCTGATGTTCATCACGTTGCTGCTGGCCGCCGGGATGCTCGCCGTCGAGCGTTCGGAGAACGCCTATTCGCGCCTCGTCCGCGGGCTTGTCTCCCCGAGCGAGCTGCTCTCGGAGAAGGTCGTGCTCTCCGCCGGATGTGCGGCGGCGGTGACGCTGCTGATGGCCGCCTTCGTCTCGCTCTTCGTCCACCTGGCGTGGAGCCGGTTCGAGCTGTGGGTTCTCGCCCTGGCCTTCGGCGGCATCGCCTTCGCTGCTCTGGGAGTGGCGATCGGAGCCGTCGCCCGCGACGTCAGCGTTGCGTCCTTGATGGCCTTCCTGCTCTCGCTGCCGATCGCCTTTGTCGCGCTGGTGCCTTCGACGGCGGTGTCCGGCACGCTGAAGTCCCTGCTCGACGTGGTGGCCTTCGCCTTTCCCTTCAAGGCGGCGCTTCAGGCCATCAGCAACGCCTTCAGCGGGACGGCACCGGGAATCGGGTGGCCGCTCGTGCACCTGGCGCTTCTGGCCGTCGCCTTTGCCGCGCTGGCGCGCGTGGCCATGCGGAGGTTCGCGTGAGCGACATCCGCTCGCCCCGCCTGTGGCAGAACCTGTGGGTCCGCCTTGCGGTCGCCCTGGCATTCGCCGACGCCTCGATCGTCGTCCTGGCGCTGCCGCAGATCGTCGACCGCCTGCACACGTCGATCTCGCACGTCGTGTGGGTGATCGTCGCCTACAACCTGGCGCTGATCGCGATGTGCCTCGTGGTCCTGCCGCTGGCGCGGCGCGTGGCCTCGCGGCCGGTCCTTGTGGCTGGGCTTGCGCTGTTCGGCGCCGCCTCGATCGGGTGCGGACTGGCGGGCAGCCTGGGCGTCCTCATCCCGTTGCGCGCGCTGCAGGGCGCGGGCGGAGGTCTCGTACTGTGCGCCTCGCTGTCGCTGTTCGCGGGCGTCGCCCGACGCGGCGACTCGCCCCTGACGGGGTGGTCGGCGGCGGCGGCGATCGGGGCGGCGGTGGGCCCCGCGGCCGGCGGCGTGCTGACGCAGATCTTCGACTGGCGCTCGATCTTCCTGGCTCAGGCGCCCGTCGCGTTCCTCGCCGCGCTCGCCGTCGTGCTCGCGCGCCCGCAGCCCGACGATGAGCTCCAACCCGAGTCCTCGCCGCGCGCGGCGCACGTCGATCCGCTCAGTGCCAATGCCGCGCTGCTCCTCCTCTCCGCCGGCTTGATCGGGGCGCTGTTCATGGTCGTGATCGAGTTGATCAACGCCTGGCTCATCACCCCGATCGGCGCCGCCGCGATCGTCACCACCATCCCGCTCGCCACAGCGCTCGCCGAGCGGCTGCTCCGCCGCCGCCAGCCGGTCGCGCTGGGGGCCGCGGGCTCGGTCCTGCTCGCGGCGGGGCTCGTCGTCTTGGCGCTGATCTCCCACCGCGAGCTCGGTCTCGTGGTCCTCGCCCTGGCCCTGTGCGGAGCCGGCCTGGGTCTCGGGTTTCCCGGCCTGACGACGGCGGCCTTGCTCGGCCGCGGATCGGCCACCGCCCGCGCAGCCGTGACCGTCGCCGCGCGCGACGCCGGCCTCGTGCTCGGCCTGCTCGTGCTGACGCCCGTGTTCGTGAGCGAGCTGAACACGACCACGGCCAGCGCCACCGCGCAGGCGGCGGGAGTGGTGATCGTCTCGCCGCTGCCCACCTCGATGAAGCTTCAGCTGGGGTCGGCTCTGCAGTCAGCGGCTGCCTCGGCGCCGCAGAGCCGGCCGCCCGACGTGGCTCCTGCGTTCGCACAGGTGAACGCTCAGGCCACGCCGGCTCAGCGCGTGCAGCTGGCCGCGCTCCGCGTTCAGCTGCAGACCATCATCGAGCGGGCGGCGACGCACGCGTTCAAGCGACCGCTCCTGTACGCGGCGGTGTTCGCGCTGCTCGTGCTGCCCGTGCTTGGCGGCGCGCTGTGGCTCAGACGCTCGCGCCGGCGCCCGGCGCCCGGGGCTACGGCGGCGTGACCATGCGCCGAAAGGCGAGCACGCACAGCGCGGCCACGATCAGCGCGATCACGGGAATGCCGGCGCTGATCACACCCGCGATCGCCAGCACCAGCCCGACCACGCCGATGACGCCCGCCATGCCGCCGGCCACGACCAGTCGGTAGGCGCGCTGCTCGCGCACCCGCCGCGGCGCATAGCTGCCGCGCTTTTCCAGTTCGGCCACGGGAAGAGCCTACCGCGATGGCGTACGGTGCCAGGGTGGCTCGCCACCATCTGCTGCTCTACGACTACGTCGAGGACATGGCCACGCTCCGAGCGCCGTACCGGGAAGCGCACCTGGCGCGTGTGCGCGCCGAGCGGGAGGCCGGGAGGATCGTCATGGCCGGTGCTCTCGGCGACCCGCCGCACGGTGCCGCACTGGCCTTTGCCGGCGTCGAGCCCAGCCACATCGAGGAGTTCGTGCGCGCCGATCCCTACGTGCAAGCGGACCTTGTCACCAGCTGGCGGATCGAGCCGTGGGCGCTGGTGTAGGACCGGGACGATCACTCGCTGCCCGGCGGCCCGCCGGGCACCCGCGGGTATCCTGAGGCAGACCATGCCGTTTCCTCAGACTCGTCTGCGCCGGCTGCGCGCCACGCGCGCCCTGCGCGGCCTGGTGCGCGAGACCCATCTGGCGCCCAGCGACCTCGTCTACCCGCTGTTCGTCGCCCACGGCCTCGACCGGCGCGAGCCGATCGAGGCTATGCCCGGCATCGATCATCTCTCGATCGACCATGCCGTCTCCGAGGCGGGCGAGGCCTTCGCCCTGGGGATCCCCGCCGTGATCCTGTTCGGGCTTCCGGCCGCCAAGGACGAGGAGGGATCCGGGGCCTGGGACGACGAAGGCGTCATCCAGCTCGCCACGCGGGCGATCAAGGAGGCGCATCCCGAGCTGCTCGTGATCACCGACCTGTGCCTGTGCGAGTACACCAGCCACGGTCATTGCGGCGTTGTGCGTCCTGATGGCTCGGTCGACAACGACGCCACGCTCGAGCTCCTGGCTCGGACCGCGGTCTCGCAGGCGCGCGCGGGCGCCGACATCGTCGCCCCCAGCGACATGATGGACGGGCGCGTGGGCGCGATCAGGACCGCCCTCGATGAGGACGGCTTGACCGATACGCCGATCCTCGCCTACTCGGCCAAGTTCGCCTCCGCCTTCTACGGCCCGTTCCGCGAGGCGGCCGACTCCGCGCCGGCGTTCGGTGATCGCCGCGCCTACCAGATGGATCCCGCCAACGCGGGGGAGGCGCTCCGCGAGGCGCGCCTGGACGTCGAGGAGGGCGCGGACCTCGTGATGGTCAAGCCGGCGCTCCCGTACCTGGACCTGATCCGGCGGATCAAGGACGACACCGGGATGCCCGTGGCGGCCTACAACGTCAGCGGCGAGTACGCAATGGTCAAGGCGGCGGCCGCCGCCGGTTACATGGAGGAGAAGGCCGCCGTGCTGGAGATCCTCACGTCCATCCGCCGCGCCGGCGCCGACATCGTCATCACCTATCACGCCAAGGACGCTGCCCGATGGCTTCAGTGAGCGCCCGCCACGGGCCCAAGCTGCGCTCGCGCGAGCACGGTGCCGCGATCCCGCTCGACGACACCGACAGGCGACTGCTGAACCTCATGCAGGGCCGCTTCCCGATTGCGCCGCGACCCTACGAGAAGGTTGCGGTTGAGGCGGGCCTGACCGAGCAGCAGGCCATCGCCCGCGTGGAGCACCTGCTGAACGAGCGGATCATCCGGCAGGTCACTCCGATCTTCGACACCCGCGCCCTCGGCTACTCCTCGATGCTGGTGGCCGCCAAGGTCGACGCGGAGAACCCGTGGCGCGCGGCCACGATCATCAACGAGCACCCCGGCGTCTCGCACAACTACCTGCGAAACCACGAGTTCAACATCTGGTTCACGATCGCTACGCCGCCCGATTCGCCCTTGGGTCTGGAGGGGACGCTGCAGGTCCTCGCCAAGCTGGCCGGAGCGGAGTCGATTCGCCAGCTCCCCACGCTCAAGCTGTTCAAGATCCGCATGGACCTCGAGATGGAGGGCGATACAGAGCAGCTGGCGAAGGCGGCCCAGGCAGTCGAGCCGGCCGAGACCGAGCCGCAGCCCTACGACGATTTCGACGTCGCGGTGATCCGGGCGCTGCAGGGCGACATGCCGATCATCCCCGAGCCCTACGCCCCGGCGGCCGCGGAGCTGGGCATCCCGCAGGAGCAGCTGCTCGAGCATCTGCGCCAGATGCAGGAACGCCGGCTGCTGCGCCGGGTGGCGGCGATCCTCTTCCACCGCCGGGCCGGCTTCAGCGCCAACGGGATGGGCGTGTGGAAGGTGCCCGACGAGCGGATCATGGAGCTCGGCCCACGGATGGCCGCATTCCGCGGAATCTCGCACTGCTACCAGCGCCCGACCTACGAGGACTGGCCCTACTCGGTGTTCACCATGGCCCACGGCCGCTCCAAGGAGGAGTGCGACGCGATCCTCGCCTCGATCGCAGAGCAGACCGGCATCACCGAGCGCGCGACGCTCTACTCATCCACCGAGTTCAAGAAGATCCGCCTGCTCTACTTCACCGACGAGTACCGCGACTGGGAACGCCGGCACGCGGGCGTGTGAGCTCGACCCGCTCAGGCGCGGACCGCTCGAGGCAGCTCTACGAACGCGCCCTCGACGTCCTTCCGGGGGGCGTCAACTCACCGGTGCGCGCGATGCGCTCGATCGGGCGCGATCCGATCTTCGTCGCTCGCGGCCAGGGCGCGACGATCGTCGACGTCGATGGCAATGAGTACGTCGACTGGGTCTGCTCCTGGGGACCGCTGATCCTGGGGCATGCCGAACGCGGCGTCGTCGACGCGATCGTCGAGGCGGCGATGAACGGCACCACGTTCGGCGCGCCCACCGAGGCCGAGGTCGAGCTCGCGGCCGAGCTCGCGAGCCGCGTGCCGAGCGTGCAGATGCTCCGCATGACCTCCTCGGGGACCGAGGCGACGATGAGCGCGCTGAGACTCGCCCGCGCGGCCACCGGCCGGGAGGCCGTGATCAAGTTCGCCGGCGCCTACCACGGCCACGTCGACGGCCTGCTGGCGCAGGCGGGGTCGGGACTGGCCACGCAGGGGATCCCCGCCAGCCCCGGCGTCCCGGAAGGCGCGGCACGAGCCACGGTGATCGTCCCCTGGAACGATCCTGACGCGCTCGCCGCCGCGCTCGAGCGCTGCGAGCCGGCGGCCATCATTGCCGAGCCGATCCTTGCCAACACAGGGATCGTGCCTCCGCAGGAGGGCTTTCTCGAGCTCCTGCGCGCCAGTGCCGATCGGGCGGGGGCGCTGCTTATCTTCGACGAGGTGATCACCGGGTTGCGCGTGGCGCCCGGCGGTGCCCAGGACCTCTACGACGTCCTACCCGACCTGACGATCATGGGCAAGGTGATCGGTGGCGGTCTGCCCGCCGCGGCCTACGGTGGGCCCCCGATCCTGATGGAGCGCGTCGCGCCCGCCGGCGACGTCTATCAGGCCGGAACCCTGTCCGGAAACCCGCTCGCGGTCGCGGCGGCGCGAGCCACGCTCGAACGTCTGGACGCAGCGGCGTACGACCATCTGGCCGAGATCACCGAGAGCCTCGCCCGAGGCTTGCGGGACGCCGCCTCGGCGGCCGGCGTCGCGTTGGAGGTCCAGAGCGTGCCGGGGCTGCTCACGCCCTTCTTCACGAGCGGGCCGGTCCGCAACCATGCCGATGCGCTGGACTGCGATCTCGAGCTCTACGCGGCCTGGTGCCGAGGGCTCCTGCGGCGCGGGGTGTATCCCCCGCCGTCACAGTTCGAGGCCTGGTTTCCGTCGCTCGCCCACGGCGAGCGCGAGGTGGAGCAGACCGTCCGGGCCGCCCGCGAGGCCTTCGAGGAGCTCGCGTGAGCGAGGCACTTCGAGGTGCGCTGCGAGCGCAGGGCGGAGCGCTGGCGGCGCACGTGGTGGCACGGCCGGGAGCCGGACCGCCGCCGCCCGCAGGCGCGTCCGGGCTCGCTTGCGCTGGTCCGCGCGTGCGGGGTCGGGAGAAGGAGTACGCCCTGCTGCTCGAGATGATCGCGGAGGGTTCGCGCCTTCACTATGGCTCGCCGCGTGCGGTCGCCACCGACGATCCTGATCTCGCGCTGCTGCTCGGCGATCAGCTCTATGCCCTCGGCCTCGTCCGCCTGGCCGAGCTCGATGACATCGACGCTGTGGCCGAGCTGGCCGACGCCATCTCGCTCGTCGCCCAGGCCCATGTCGCGTCCCATCCCGCTCTCGCCGAGGCCGTCTGGGATGCCGGCGCAGCGGCAATCGGCTGGGGCACATCGCCCGCGCATGAGGTGGCGAAGGACCTCGCGCGCGCCGGCGACCGGGGCGCGGTCGCGGCCCTGCGAGCGGCCGCCGAGCGCCGCGAGCGTTAGTTCGTAACAGGCGCCGCAAGCGGCCCGGCGGCGAGACGGCCGAGGTCGCGCAGACTGTAATCTCCGCTAAGCGTTCAATAAGCGCTCTCCCGTCGCCCAGAAGCTCTTGCCCGACCGTCGCAAACCTCAGAAGCCCAAGTACACGCTGGAGCGCGGCATGCCCGGCGCTTTCGAGGGCGAGACCGTCAACCGCCGGCGTTTCATGGGCCTCACCGTCCACACGGCGGGCGGCCTGACGGCGGCCGCCTTCGGGCTTCCCGCGCTCGGCTTCGCCCTGGCCCCCGTCTTCACGCGCCAGAAGTTCCAGTGGCAGCGGATCGGCACGCCATCGGACTTCCCCAGCGACACCTACGTCACCAAGGTCATCACGATCGACCCGACGATCGGGGAGGCCGGCAAGACGATCGCCTACGTGCGGGCGCGCAACCCGGCGATCGACACCGAGCCGGCGGACAAGTACAACCAGTTCATCGCGCTCTCCTCGCGGTGCATGCACCTCGGGTGTCCCGTGCGCTTCACGCCGGCGGCTGCCCGCTTCATCTGCCCGTGTCACGGTGGCGTCTACGACTTCCGCGGGATGGTCGTCGGCGGTCCTCCCGTCCGTCCGCTCGATCGCTTCTACACCCGGCTGATCAACGGCGTCGTCGAGGTCGGCCCGCGCTACTCGGTCAACTCAGAGCTCCAGCGCTTCTCTCCCCGCGACCCCGGCGAGCCGCTCGACGGGATCGGCCAGTACCTCTATCCCGCCCGCTTCTCCACCCCGAAGCTCTAGCCCATAGCCATGCCCAAGCTGCCTGCGCCACCACTGCCCAAGGTCCTCCAGCCCAAGCCCAAGCGCCCGGGCGAAGCCCCCGGCGGCGCGCTCGACCCGGTCGAGGCCGGGATCACCGTCGTCGACTGGATCGACGAGCGGATGTCGATCTCTCCGGGCGTGCGGTGGATGCTCTTCCGCAAGGTCCCGCGCGGCGTCAACTGGTTCTACACGCTCGGCTCCGCGACGATGTTCGCCTTCCTCTCGCAGGCGGTGACCGGCGTCTTCCTGGCCATGTACTACCGGCCCGACGCCGCCGGCGGCGCCTACGAGTCGATCCGGAACATCAACGACACCGTGTTCCTCGGCAAGTTCGTGCACGGGATGCACAAGTGGGGCGCCTCGGTGATGATCATCCTGATCTTCCTGCACATGGCGCGCGTGTTCTTCTTCGGCGCCTACAAGTACCCGCGCGAGCTGACCTGGGTGATCGGGGTCGTGCTGCTGATCCTGACCCTGGCCGAGGGCTTCACCGGGTACCTGCTCCCGTTCGACCAGCGCTCCTACTGGGCCACGATCGTCGGCGTGAACATCAACGGAACGGGCCCGTTCATCGGCCCCTTCCTGTCGGACTTCCTGCGCGCCGGACCCGAGTTCGGAGCCACGACGCTGTCGCGCTTCTACGCCATCCACATGCTGCTCATCCCCGGCGGCCTTGCGGCCCTGATCGGAGCTCATCTCTTCCTGGTCTCCAAGCTCGGGATCTCCTCGCCGCCGTGGCTCAAGGCCGAGCCTGAGCCGGAGCTCATGGAGCGCGCCGAGGTCTGATCAGGCGATGGGGCGGACGCGATGAACCAGGCCGAGAAGGAGGCATACCTCCGCGACTACTCGATCCTGAAGAACCAGGGCAAGCCGTTCTTCCCCTACGCGGTGGCCAAGGACGCGGTCATGGCCCTGTTCGTGATGATGGTCATCATCTTCCTCTCGCTGATGTTCGGCGCCGAGCTGGGGCCCAAGGCCGATCCCACCACGACGACCTACGTTCCTCGCCCCGACTGGTACTTCTTCTTCCTCTTCGAGGTTCTGCGCGTCATGAAGAACGTGCCGAAGTTCACGCCGATGGCGACGATCGGCGTGCCCACGATCTGCATGATCCTGTTGTTCCTGTTGCCGTTCTACGATCGCAGCCCGGAGCGCCGGATCGAGCGCCGCCCGGTGGCACTGGCGGCCGGCATCGCCACGATCGCGGCGATTGCCTTCCTGACCTACTCGGGCGCCGACACCGGATCGCCGAACTCCGTCGATCTCAAGGCGCCGTCGGGTCTCAGCAGCCAGCAGGCGGCCACCTTCCACGCGGGCGAGCTCGTGGTGGGTCAGTCCGGCTGCCTGGCCTGCCACGTCATCGGCTCGAACGGCAACAACGGCCCCGGGCCGCCGCTCACCCGCATCGGCGCCAAGCTGCCTCCGGCCGCGATCGCCTCGACGCTGCGCAACCCCACGGCTCCGATGCCGTCGTTCAAGGGGCTGGCGCAGAACTCGCCGCAGAAGTTCCAGAATCTGGTCAGCTTCCTCTCGATGCTGCAGTAGCTCGCTCGGCGGCGCCATGACGGGAAGCTCACGTTCGGCGCCCGGCGCGGGTGAGGGCACGCTCGAGGAGGCGCAGGTGAGGGCGATGTTCGATCGCATCTCCGCCCTGTACGACCGAATGAACACGGTCATGACCGCGGGCCTGCATCACGAGTGGCGCCGGCGGGCGGCCGATCTGGCGGCGCTCGGCCCCGGCCAGCGGGCGCTTGACGTCGCGACCGGCACCGGCGATTTGGCCTTCGAGCTCGCCCGGCGCGTGGGCCCGGGCGGCGAGGTCGTGGGGTGTGACTTCTCCGAGCGGATGCTCGACCTGGCGCGCGCCAAGGCAGCCGTCGCGGCCGAACCGGTGGGGAGAGTGCGCTTCGAATCCGCCAACGCGCTTTCGCTGCCCTACCGCGACGGCGAGTTCGACGCCGCGACGGTCGGCTTCGGCGCGCGCAACTTCGCCGACCTCGCACGCGGCGTCGGCGAGATGGCCCGTGTCGTGCGCCCGGGCGGCCGCGTCGTGATCCTCGAGATCACGACCCCGCGCCGGCCGCCGCTCTCGACCTTCTTCGCTCTGTGGTTCGATCGGATCGTGCCCCGGCTGGGGAAGCTGGCCGGCGACGCCTCCGCCTACAGCTACCTGCCCAGCTCGGTCCGCCGCTTCCCCGGACCCGAGGCCCTGGCCGAGCTGCTCGTCCGTTCCGGCCTGGACCGGGTCCGGTACGTCCTCACGGCCGGCGGGATCATCGCCATCCACGTGGGTAGGGCCTCGTCATGAGTGCCGTGCAGGCCGTGGTCGATGCCGGGGGTGCGACGCTGCCGCGCCTACTCGAGCGGATCGAGGCGCGCATGGCGGAGGCCTCGGCCGGGCACGGGCCGCTCCTGGCGCGCTACGCCGGCGACACGATCGCCGCGGGAGGAAAGCGGCTTCGGCCCCTCCTGGCCTGCCTCGCGGCCGGCGTCCCTCCGCCGGAGAGCGAGGCGCTCGTGCGCTGCGCCGCGGCCGTCGAGCTCGTTCACGCCGCCACGCTGGTCCACGACGACGTCCTCGACGGATCCCCGCTGCGCCGTGGCCAGCCCACCGTTGTGGCGGCCGGGGGCCGGCGCCTGGCCACAGCGACGGGAGATCTGCTTTTCTCGCGCGCCTTCGCCGTGGTCGCCGGCGGCTCGGAGGAGGCGGTTCAGGCGGTCAAGATCCTGGCCCGGGCCAGCTCCGAGCTGGCGGAGGGCGAGCTCATGCAGCGAAGCGACGCCTGGCGCCCGCACGTGACGGTCGAGCGCTACATGGAGCGCTGCCGGCTGAAGACCGCGGTCCTTTTCCGCGCCGCGTGCGAGCTCGGCACGCTGTGCGGCGACGGCGAGCACGGCCTGGGCGACTTCGGCGAGCAGATCGGGCTCGCCTTCCAGATCCTGGACGACGTGCTCGACGTCACCGGTCCGGCCGAGCGTACGGGCAAGCCCCGCGGCGCGGACCTCCTCGACGGGACGGTCACGCTGCCGCTGATCCTGGCCCGCGGCTCGGACCCCTCGCTCGCGCAGCTCGAGCTCCGATCCATCCGCACGCCTGCCGACGCCGCCGCGGTATGCGACCGGATCGAGGCTACGAGCGCCCTGGCGGCAGCGCGCGAGCGCGCGATGGAGCTCGTCGACGCCGCGCGCGCGGGCCTGCCCGAGCTGCCTCACCGCCAGCGCGCGGCCCTCGAGCTCGTGGCCGAGGGCGTCGTGGAGCGCTACGCCTAGAAATCCTCGGGGAGGATCTTGTCCGCGTGCAGCGCTGCGACGAAGGTCTCGACCTGATCGGCCATGTTCGCGTGCGCCAGGCACTTCAGGTCAGCCAGGACCGAGGAGAGACCCTCCTCCAAGTGATCCTCGAAGGCGTGAACCTGCTCGCGGCTGTAGAGCCCGTCCGCTGACCACCAGCAGTTCGGGCACTCGAGCATCATCTCCCACCGCTCGTCGGCCGCCTCGCTCCAGGTGATCGGCTGGACGAGGTCGGAGGAGCAGCGCGGGCAGATGTGAAGCTCGCGGTTCGGGCTTCCCTCCGGCTCGTGGAACCGGACCACCTCGATCATCCGACCACTCGGCAGGACGATGCGGCGAACGGATTGCTTGTCAGGACGGTGGTTCATGAGGACTCCCGGATGTCCGGTTAATCGGCGTCCGGGAATCCGAGCTTGAGCCTCTCGGCTTTGCGATGCACGGCAACGTCCGTCGCGCGATGGGCCGCCCGGTACCCTTCGAAGCCCCGCTCGGAGGTCTTCACGCATGTTCCGCAACCCCACCACCGATCTCATCGTCGTCCTGGTCATCGTGCTGCTGATCTTCGGTCCGAAGCGGTTGCCGGGACTCGGGCGCCAGCTCGGCCAGGGTCTGCGCGAGTTCAAGGACTCGATCACCGGTGACTCGAAGGACGAGGAGACGCCCGAGCGGCCGGCGATCACCGCGACCAGCGCACCGCCCGCGTCGGGGTCGCAGCCAGTCACCTCCTCGGCCCCGGCGGCCGAGCCTCGAACCACCTCCAGCGGTTCCGAGCGCCAGCCGGTCGAGCCCGGCTCCTAGCCCGCCCCCGGAGGCTTAGCCGTGGCGCAGGTCCTCCGGCCGATCTCCCACGAGGATCGGCTCAGCATCGTCGACCATCTGGACGAGCTGCGCTCGCGGCTGATCGTCTGCGTCTTCGTGCTCGCCGTCGCCTTCGGTCTCTGCTTCTGGCAGAACCACGCCCTGCTGAACGTGCTCAACCGCGCGCTCCCGAGCCAGCCTCACACGGCGGCCAATCATCTCTCCGGTTTGACCAGCGACTCGGTCAAGGCGGCGCACGAGTTCTCGGCGCTCGGCGCGAACCTGCGTCAGCTGTCGGCCTCGCCCAAGTTTTCGCCGCGTGACCGGCAGCTGTTCGCGGCGGCCGCCGATCACGCGCAGGCCGCTTCGCGCGCCCTGCCGCAGACGACGCCCAAGCGGCTACCGATCACGATCGGGATCGGCGAGCCGTTCACGACCACGCTGACGGTCGCGGCGTACTTCGCGCTGCTGGTCGCCCTGCCCGTTCTGCTCTACGAGCTCTACGCCTTCGTGATCCCCGCCCTGAATCGTGAGGAGCGCCGCGTCGCCGTACCGGTGATGATCTTCGCGCCGCTGATGTTCATGATCGGCGTCGCCTTCGCCTACTTCGTCGTCCTGCCGCCTGCGGTGCGCTTCCTGCAGGGCTACAACTCGGGCAACTTCGACATCCTCGTCCAGGCCAAGACCTACTACACGTTCCAGATCTTCACGATGCTCGGCATCGGTCTCGCCTTCCAGCTGCCGTTAGCCCTCCTGGCACTGCAGCGCATCGGCGTCATGAACTCGCGGACGCTGACCAAGAACTGGCGCTACGCTACGGTCATCATCGCCGTCATCGCCGCGGCGATGCCTGGAGCCGATCCGGTTACCACCGGACTCGAGATGCTCCCCCTCGTCCTGCTGTTCCTGCTCAGTATCGTGATGCTCAAGATCGCCGATAGACGCGCCGCCGCGCGTGTGGCAGCCGAGCTGGCGCAAATCGACGACAGCCTCGACCCGACCTAGCACTCACTACGGAGCCACCCAGCCGACCCGATGCTCTTCGATCTACGCAGCCGCGGCCGTCGCCGCACCGTCCAGGCCGTCTACCTGGGGCTCGCCCTGCTGATGGGAGGCGGGCTCGTGCTCTTCGGCGTCGGCGCCGGCAACGGGTTCGGCGGCATCCTCAACGCCTTCACCGGCAATGGTTCCAGCAGCGCCCAGAAGCAGGTGGTGAGTGCGCAGGAGAAGGCGGCGCTGCGGCAGACGCGCCTGCAGCCGGACAACCCCGCGGGCTGGGCCCAGCTCGTCGCGGCGCGCTGGACGAACGCCGGTCAGGGCAGCAACTTCGACCCCAACACCGGCACCTTCACGGCCTCCGGTCAGCGCGAGCTCAGCCAGCTCACACAGGACTGGCAGCGCTACCTCAGCCTGACCAAGAACCCCGATCCCAACCTGGCCATCCTGGCCGCCCGCGCCCAGGTCCAGCTCGGCAACTACGCCGGGGCGGCAAGCGCCTGGGAGATCCAGACGCTGGCCGACCCAAGCGCGGCCAAGGGCTTCGAGTGCCTGGCCGCCACCTCCTACGCCGCCAAGCTCACCCGCAAGGGCGACCTGGCCGCCGAGAAGGCGATCAGCCTCGTACCGAAGGCTTCGCGCCTAGCGCTCCGGGAGCAGCTCCAGCAGGCCAAGACGAACCCGCAGGCCGCGAAGAGCTGCTGAGGGGTTGCGGGGGTCGCGCGGGCGCCGCGGCGGGGGGCGGGCTGCCTTGGGGCCGCGCGGGCCCCGTCCGGAGCCGCCTCAACGTGACATGGAGCGCGGCCGCTCCGTCCCTTGTCACGTTACGGCGCTCCCACGGCCGCAATGTGACAACGAGCCAAACCCGGGCGTCGCGTGCGACGTTACGGCGGTCGCGGCACCGGGCGACGCCGGGGCCGGGCAAACGTGACACGGGGTCGGGCGAGCCGACCCGACGCGACGTCTGAGTCGGCCGACCTGGCGGCACCGGGCGACTCCCACCACCTTGCCGGCCGGCCAAAACCGGCATCCCGAGGCCAGCTAACATCGCCGCCCGAGGGCCGTTAGCTCAATTGGTAGAGCAGGGGACTCTTAATCCCAAGGTTGGAGGTTCGAGTCCTCCACGGCCCACTCATAAAGGCCCGCATAGGCGGGCTTTTGCTTTACCCGGGCAGTTCGGTGCCTTGCGCGCGGAGAACTAGGTGCCTGGCGGTGAGATGATCTCGTCGCCGCTGCGCGAGCGGCGCTCCGGACTGTTGGGGGGCTCGCCACCGCGCCTGTCTAAAGCTCGTGTGAGCGGGAAGCGATGCAGAGTGCGCATCGCGATCTTGGCACCGGCGATCGGGATGTCTGCCCTGACCAGCGGGGTTTAGCCGCCGGGTTGCGATTGAAGGTGCAGCTCGACGGCTCCGAGTCGGTTGGCGACATCCTGGAGACCGACGACGACTCGGGCGTCTTGTTGACTGCTGTCGTTGCGGCGTAGGTATTGCTCGAGAAGTTCGAATGCACCCTGACGTAGCGCCGCTACACGTTCGTACTCGATATGCACGTGACGTTCATTCATTGGGGGCTCGGCCGTCGGTTGGATTTCGTCTGATCGAGCACTGCGCTTGAGTGATCATCGGCCGGACGCGGAGTAACTTGAATTTGCGTGAGACGATCACCGGGCCAGGGGTATCAAGGCCGGTTGCGCGTCCATCATTGCCGCTGCTTCGCCCTCGGGCAGAGGTTCCGCGAAGTAGAAGCCCTGCGCGTAGTGGCAGCCCAGCCGGCGCAGGCAGACCAGCTGCTCCGGTCGTTCGACGCCCTCGGCGATCACGCTCATCGTGAGCGCACGTGCCACCTCTATCACGGCAGCAGCGATATGAGGGTCCGTGGAGGTCTGATCGAGTCCCGATATGAACGAGCGGTCCAGCTTCAGGACATCGAATGGCAGCCGGCGAAGGTAGCCGAGGGACGAGTAGCCGGTACCGAAATCGTCGAGGGCAAGCCTCACCCCGAGAGCTTGCAGTTCTTTCAGGATGCCGACTCGCTCGTCGGTGTCCTTCATGAGGATGCTTTCGGTGACCTCCAAGGTGAGCTGGGGCGGCTGTAGCTGTCGTGCCTCGAACAGTCCGGTGATGAACCCCACCAGGTCGTCTTCGACGAGCTGACGAGCGGAGACGTTGACCGATATCCGTAGAGGCGCTCGATACCCGGATTTAGCGGTCCATTGCGCGAGCTGCGCGGTCGCTTGTTCCAGGACCCAGCGCCCGAAGGGGACGATGAGTCCGGTCTCCTCGGCGAGAGGGATGAAATCTGCGGGGAGCACCAAGCCGCGCTCAGGGTGCTGCCAGCGCAGCAGCGCTTCGGCTCCGATGATTCCGCCGTCCAGTACGGAAACGATCGGCTGGTAGAACAGCCGCAACTCGTCTCTCTGAATCGCCTCGCGGAGCTCGCTTTCCTTGCGCACCCGATCGAGCACACGGGCACGTGTCTCGGGATCGAAGAGCTCGCTGCGAGATCCACCGCGCTCCTTGGCGCGGTGCAACGCGGTGTCGGCGTCGCGAATCAGAGACCCCGGGGTGGTGCCCGGGCCGGTTAGGGCGATACCGACACTGACCTGAACGAACAAGCGCTCATCCGCCAGAGCAAACGGCTCGCGTAGCGCCGTGGCGATTCGCTCGGCGATGTCGATCGCGTTGTGCTCGCTCGAAAGCGACTCGCACAGAACGACGAACTCATCCCCGCCTACGCGGGCCAGGGTGTTTTGCGCGAAACGCGCGAGCGTGTCGCTCGCGCGCAAGACGTCCTGAAGCCGACGGACCACCTGCACCAGCAGTTCGTCACCAACCTGGTGGCCGAAGCTGTCGTTGATCAGCTTGAAGTTGTCGATATCCACATAGAGCAACGCAGCCAGGGAGCTGTGTCTTTGGGCCAGCGAGAGAGCGTGCCCGATGCGGTCAATCAGGAGCGTCCGGTTGGGCAGTCCGGTGAGGGGATCGTGGAGGATCTGATGGGCGAGCTGCTCCTCCGCGTACCGGCAGTTCAAATCCGCTTCCATCTGGGCGCTCATGTCGCGCGCGAATACGTGGAACAGGTGGCTATCTCCGGCTGAGAGCCGAGACACCGTCATCTCGATCGGAAACTCATGGCCGTCCTGATGGATCGCGGTCAGCTCCATCCGCCGGCACAGCTCCGGTGGCGGGTCGTCGCTCGCGGCTGTGTCGGTTAGGTCGCGCTCGCACGCGTCGCGCACTGCCGGTGGCAGAACGGTGTCGGTGAGCTTGCGTCCGAGCGCATCCGAGGCCGGCCAACCGAAGACGAGCTCTGCTTGCGCGTTCCAGTCGAGGATGAGTCCTTCGGCGTCGATCGAGATGAACGCGACCGGTGCGGCTCCCAGGATCTCGCGGAGCCGCTGCTCGTTGTTGCAGAGCGAGTGTTCAGCGGCGGCGAGCTCCCGCCGGGGCTCCACGCTGTGAGGTTTGACTGAGATACCCGTCTCGGCCACCCTCTCCTATCGGCAGTGGCCCGGCGGTGCGCCGAGAAGGATGCGGCTCGTCGGTCATGTGTCCACTTGTGCGGGCTCCGGGACGCGGTTCGGTGAGCCACCGTCGATGCATCGCCTAGCGGTCCGCTCGGGCTCTAACTCGAACAAGTCTTGGGAGGTTTTGTGGGTTCCTTCTACCTAAGCGACCATGCCATTGAAGGCGGCGCATGCATGATCCGTGTGGGGGGCTATGTCGATTTCGATGTGGCGCCGCAGCTCAAGAAGTGCATTCTCCGCCGAATCGATGACGGTGAGCGATTCCTGGTCGTTGATCTCTCCGACGCCGGATTCATCGACTCGACGGCGATCGGCGTCCTGGTCGGTGCACTGAAGCGGCTGGACGAAGCCGGCGGCTCGCTGGCGGTCGTCTGCACGAACGAAAACGTCCGCGGCATCTTTGAGATCGTTGGGTTGGAGGCGGTAATCCCGCTTCACCGCTCGGTCGACGATGCGCTTGCGGCCTTTGCGCCAGCCGTCTGAAACGGGGCTCGGCCCTGGGTCGGCGGAGAGTTTCGTCGAGCGCGAAATTCGACTGCCGGCGAGCGCGGCTGAGCTGCGACGAGTGCGCTCCTGCGTGAGCGATGCGGCTGCGGACTTCGGTTTTGGGCCAAAGGACCGTTTCGAACTGGTCTTCGCCGTCAACGAGGCCGTGACCAACGCGATTCAGCACGGCCAGCCGGACGACGACGGGGCGATAGGGCTGACGATCACCGCTGAGGGCGACACGCTGGTCTGCGCGGTCCACGACCGCGGCCGATTCGTCGCACCGTCAACGGTTACTGACCTGCTGGCTGAGCACGGGAGAGGCCTTGAGTTCATGGCTCTCCTAACGGACGAGATCGAGGTGTCAACTGAGAAGGACGCGACCACCGTCCGGCTGCACAAGCGCCGGTCGAGCACCTCAGCGAGGCGGCCATGACGAACACGCGACCACCAGGACGCTCTCGTCAACGGGTCAGCGTCACTTCCCTCGTCGTCTGTCTGGCGCTGGCCGGCGCGGCTGGCGCGGATGCACGCATTTCGACCTCCGCGCCTCGAGCCGCGAAATTGGGTGTCACCACGCCGACCGAGCTCAAGCTTCCGCCGGTGAAGCTGCCGGGCGGCGTTCCGAGCGTGCCTGCGCTTCCCGTCACCGTGCCGGCAGTCCAGTTCCCCGGGCCACTCCAGCGCGTCGTCAAACGCGTGCTGCACACAGCTGCGACTCCCGATCCGCAACGGCCAACCGTGCACACCGCCTCGGGGCCCGGACACGCAGGGCAGCCGGCGACTCACAACGCGGGCCCGCGCACCGACATCAACCGCGTCGCGCGTCCAACCTCGACGACCACGGCGCGAACGGTCGCGGGCCGGCGGCCGCGCCGCCCGCGGTCACTCGGGGGAGCAACGCGATCCACCGGTACGGCCCGCAGACTCGCGACCCCGGCGGGCGAGCTCTCGTCGATGGGCCAAGCCGTACACGCGAATAGGCCCGCAGGCGGCGTTCTCGGTCAGATCGGCCGATCGATACCGCTGCCGCTCCCCATCCCGGACTGGAGCAAGCCGATCATCCTCATTCTGTCGTTGCTCACAGTCGGGTTCGGAACGCGCGCGCGGATCGCGTCGATTCGGGCTCGCCGGCTCGAGCGCGCCGAGCGACAGCTCAGCGCCGACCTTCACTCGATGCAGCTCGCACTGGTTCCCGCGATCCCGGGCCATGTCGGCGCGCTCGGCGTCTCAGTTGCCTACCGGCCCGCCGATGGCGTCGCTGCAGGCGGCGACTTCTACGATGTGTTCGAGCTGGACGGCGGGCGGGTGGCGGTCATCCTCGGTGACGTGTCGGGCCACGGCCACGCCGCTCTCGCCCATGCCGCCCGAATGCGTTACACGCTGCGCGCGTACGTCGAGGCAGGGCTTGGTCCTCGAGCGGCGCTGAAGCTCGCCGGCAGCGTGCTCGGGGCAGCGGACGACTGGCTCTTCACCACCGTTGCGATCGCGATCCATGACCCGAAGGAGGTCTCGCTCACATACGCAACGGCCGGGCATCCGCATCCCCTCACGCTCGGGCAACGAGCCGAGGTTCCAGTCATGGGTTGCTCATCCCCGGCGCTTGGCTGGGGAGTACGCACGGGCGGTCGCCAGACGACTATCCCGTTTCCCGTGGGCGCGTGCGCATGCTTCTTCACCGACGGCCTGACCGAGGCCCGTACCGATCACGGCCTACTCGGGCGCACTCGCCTGGCCGAGATCCTCTCCCAGGACAGCCGACCGCCGACCGCCCCAGAGCTGCTCGACCGGGTGAGATCGGAAGCCCAACAAGCCCACGACGACATGGCCACCTGCGTCATACAGGCGATGGCCGGAGGATCACCGACAGCCAGGCACATCGAGGAACTGGAAGTCGAAGTCGGTCAGCTTGCCTCAGGAGCGGGGAGTCGCTTTCTCCAAGCGTGCGGAGTAACGCCCAAGGTCGCTTCCACGTGGGCCGCGCGGGCGCACGCGATCGCAGCGAAGGATGGCCTCGCGCTACTGACGGTTGACGTCACGCACGGAACAGCGAAGGCGAGCGCGTCGTCCCCGGCGACCCTAGCCGCGCCCGCGCGATCGGACCAGTCACGCGCGGCCCCCGGCTCTCAGCCGCTCTCGGAGCCAGATGCGCCGGCCGACCTCCGCGACGTCGCCTAGCGCCAGCGAGCCCGAAAGCGCAGCGTCCGCGTCACCTGAGCGGCGCTTCAAAACTGCCGGCAAGACGATCTACGAGCTCAGCGCAATCGCTCCCGCGCCGGTACAGAGCACGCTCGAACGCCTCCGGATAATGCCGCATGACCGCAACCAGAACGTCTCGCGTGCCGACGCATGAAGCACCCCGCCGACGCGCAAACTCCACCGCGGCGGCGATCACCATCGCCGGTCCCTCCCCGGAGGGACGGTCATCCGGACAGCTCATTCCGGGTGCGGGGGCGATGAGCGGGCTCTCGCCGATCCCCAACCCCTGCAGGACCCCGGCCGTGTCCCCGTAGAGCCGCAAGGGGCGAAGCCAACGCTCGACCTCGTCGTCGGCCGAAGTGGCAAATGCGAGCGCGGTGCCGGCTAAACCCACCACCGTCGCAGCATCTTGAGAGAAGCCAAGCGCTGCCATCACAGCGATTGTCGGCTACGAGGACATCTGCCTCGACAACAGCCTCCCACGACCAGCCATCTGTCCAACAAGGGAGCAGCGCCTTTCTATGAGACGAGGGATCGATCGGGCGTCTTTCGCCGGGTTCGCTGTCGATCCGGGCGTCGAGCTCCTAGCCGGCGCCGGTTAGCCGAGCCCGACCTCTGGCCAGCCGTCGCAGTAATCCGTGCGGGCTCCGGAACCGCAGGTGAGCCTGCCGACAGCTGGGGCAGGACATTCTGCGCGGGGTACGTCGCGGCCCATTAGTGTGCCGGGCGGTGGACCTGCGCATCGACTGGGAAAGTGCGGAACTACGCCCCGTCAGACAAGACGGGCGAGGCTTTCGGCTTCAGGTGCCCGTGGTAGGCGATGGTGAGCCCGGCTGGGAGTTGGCGTTCACAGCCCGCGCGGCACGGCAGCAGCACGAGATACGGGGCGGCGTCTGGGAAGCTCCGGTGTGTGACGGAGAGCAGATCATGGTCGATGGCGTCCGTGAGGGCTCCGAGGCAGCGCTCCGCACATACCTGGAGGAGCTTGTGGTCATCGCCAACGAGGATGTTGCGCACAAGGAGGGCGAGCAGCAGCGGAAGTACGAGGCTCTGCGCCAGCGGGTTCAGCGAGACGCTACGCAGCAGCGCATGACCGACCGGTTCCGCAATCCGCCCGCAGACTGATCGCCGCAGCCGCACATCACACCGAGGTAGATCAGCTCGTTGAGCGAGCCCCTCTGACCCAGACCCGACCCATAGGATCCCCGCCATGCAACCACAAGACATCGCCCTCCTCCATTCGCGCGGCCGTATCGCCGTCGGCCTCGGTCTCGTCGTCCTCCCCGGATTGGCCGGCCGTACCTGGATCGGGCCGGATGCATCACGAACCCCCGTCAAGGTCGCGCTCCGAGCGCTCGGCGTGCGCGATCTCGCGCTTGGCCTCGGCGTTTCCATCGCACTCGATCGCGGGGCGCCGGTGCGTGGGTGGCTCGAGGCGTGTGCGCTCTCCGACACCGTCGACCTCCTCGCGACCGTGGCCGCCGGCGACGCGATTCCGCAGTCCGCGCGCGCAGGCGTGTCGGTGATCGCAGCAGGGTCGGCTGTGCTCTGCGGGATCCTGTCCCGAGCCCTCGATCACCCGCGCGCGAAAAGTGACGTGCAGGCACCCGAGGCGGCGCTGACCGGCCATCCCGCCTAGCGCGGACGCATTACACAGAAATCTCCTCGAGCGTGTAGGTGCCGTGGCCGATGCGGCGTCGTGGACCTCCTCCGGCGGATGCGCCACCTCTACCCCGACGCGGACCGGCTTGATCATCGCCGCACCGCCCCTAGGAGACGAAGGGCGCGAGGCGCCAGCATCGCCAGCAGACCGGGACCCGCTGCGAGCCGAAACACGTCCGCGTATTCGTTGACGGCTTTGGCCAGTTCCGGGAGCGGTGCCCGGCGCGTTCCCCCGGCGCCCAGACGGTCGATGGTTCTGAACCACTCCGCGGTTCGCAGGACAGGTCGCTCAGTGTTCTCACCCATGTGGCCTCCTCTGAGAAGTCGTGTCGCCTCTCGGGACGTCCCGAACCCAGCCGAACTTCCGTCTGGGCGATCCTGATCAGATCTGTCCAATCCTTGACAATTAGACCGGTTTTTGGTGTAACCTCCCGTTTGGACGGAGGCATCTGGCGACCCGGTCGGGGAGGAGAGGGGGTACCCGGGTCGCCAGCTTCCGCCGCCGCTAGTTGGCGGCCCGCAGCGGCTTTCGGCGCAGCGGACTTGGTTTGTGAGAACGGAGCCCCGGGGAGGCTCCGGACCCGTGAGCCCGGATGGAGACACCCGCCGCCTCGCCGACGGAAACGAGATGCCCATGTTGGGCCTCGGCGTCTGGCAGGTGCCTGACGGGCCGGAGTGCGAGAACGCCGTGCGCTGGGCTCTCGAGCTCGGCTACCGCCACATCGACACGGCGCAGGCCTACGGGAACGAGGACAGTGTCGGGCGCGCGCTACGCGACAGCGGGATTCCGCGCGAAGAGGTATTCCTCACGACGAAGTTCTATCCCGGGAATCGCGACCCGGCGGCCGAGGCCGAGAACAGCCTCCGTCGGCTCGGGGTCGACCAAGTCGATCTGTACATAGTGCACTGGCCGCAGAACGGGCCGACCTGGGCGTGGCCTGGGATGGAGCAGGCGCAGGAGCGCGGCTACGCACGCTCGATCGGGGTCTCCAACTTCAGCGTCGAAGAGCTCGACGAGGTCCTGGGGGTCGCCGAGCGCCGGCCCGTCATCAATCAGGTGCAGTTCAGCGCATTCGAATACCGGCGGAGGCTCGCCGAGGCGTGCAACGAGCGGGAGATCGCGCTCGAGGCCTACAGCTCGCTCGGGACCGGGCGCCACCTCAAAGATCGCACCGTGGTCGAGATCGCACAGCGCTGCGACCGCACGCCCGCACAGGTCCTGCTGCGGTGGTGCATCCAGCGTGACGCGATCGTCATTCCCAAGTCCACGCACCGCGAGCGGATCGAGGAGAACGGCGCGCTGTTCGATTTCTCGCTCTCCGATGAGGACATGGCTGCACTCGACGCGCTCGACACGACCGGTGGGACCGATCAAGCGCGCGAGCAAAAGTGGTGGTGAGCGCTACTCGCGCCTGAGCGGGGTCCCTGCCTGCTCCTCCAGCAGCGCTATCGGCAGAAGCTCACCGCCGACCGGCCCGTAGCGTTCCAGCGCCCGCCGGTACTGATCCGCGACCAGACTCCCCAGCTCGAGCGGCGAGTCGAGCTCCGACGCGAGCGCGGTGACGGCATCGAGTTCCTCGCAGCAGCGGTCCAGCCCGAACGAGGTCATGTAGTTCCCGTCGAGCAGCGCGTCGAGATCACGCTGCAAGAACGTGCTGGCCGCCGCGCTACGTCCCAGGACGGAGCTGATCACGCTCGTCTCGAGGCCGAACTTCCTGGCCAACAGCAGCGATTCGCCGACGGCGAGCGCCTGTCCGAACCAGAGCAGGTTGACGAGCAGTTTCGTGACGTACCCTGCCCCTTGGCCTCCGACGTGCTCGATCGAGCCGAGGGTTTCGAGCAGCGCCCGCTGGCGCTCGACAGTCTCCGCGCTGCCCCCGGCGAACAGCTGCAACGTCCCCGTCTCCACCGCTGACGGGCCACCCCCCAGCGGTGCGTCGATGCACTCGACCCCGCGGCTGCTCGCCCGCCGGAGAAGCCCGGCACCGGCCTGCGGCGCGCTGCTTGTCATCTCGATCCACGTGGTGCCGCGGCGGAGCTCTCCTACCAGGCCCTCCATCGCCGCCAGTAGCTCTGGCGTTCCCGGCAGGACGGTGATCACGACGTCAGCCGCGTCCACGATCTCGCGATTGTCCGCCAGCCACCTTGCGCCGGTAGCCCGTACCTCATGCTCCCGCTCGGGCCGGCGATCGCTGGCCACGACATCGGTGCCCGCCGCGGCCAGTCGCCTGCAGATGGGGAGACCCATCCTCCCGGCACCGATCACGCCGACGGTCGTGCTCATCCGTCCGAGGCTAGGCAATCGCCGAGCCGGAATGACTCAATCCTCGGTCGGCCGGGAAGGCTGCGTCCATGCTCGACCTGCCTGATGGGATCACCGCGTGCCTGTTCGACCTCGACGGCGTGCTCACGCAGACGGCCAAGCTTCACGCCCAGGCGTGGAAGCAGACGTTCGACGAGTTCCTACGAGAGTGGAGCGAGCGCAACGGGGAGCCGTTTCACGAGTTCGATCGCCCTACCGACTACGACGAATACGTGGACGGGAAGCCGCGGCTGGATGGAGTCAAGTCGTTCCTCGACTCGCGCGGGATCGAGCTGCCGATGGGCTCGCCGTCCGACTCGCCTGAGGAAGAGACCATTCACGGTCTCGGGATCCGCAAGAACAATCTCGTCCTGGAGCTGATGAAGGAGCAGGGCATCGACCCCTACGAGGGGTCGGTCCGCTTCGTCGAGCAGGCGCGCGAGCAGGGACTGCGGCGCGCCGTCGTCTCCTCGAGCACGAACTGCCAGGAGGCGCTCGAGGCGGCGGGGATCGAGCACCTCTTCGAAGCCCGCATCGATGGCGTCGTGGCCGAGCGCGAGCATCTCGAGGGCAAGCCGGCTGCCGACACCTTCCTGGCCGGTGCGCGGGCGCTGTCCGTCGAGCCTGAGAACGCCGCCGTGTTCGAGGATGCGCTGGCCGGGGTGCAGGCGGGCCGGGCAGGAGACTTCGGCTGGGTCGTCGGCGTCGACCGGACGGGGCAGGCAGAGGCGCTGCGCTCACACGGCGCTGACGTCGTGGTGGAGGATCTGGCGGAGTTGGTGGAGCGCCGGTGATCGGCTCGGAGGTCTTCGCGGTCGAACCGTGGAGCGTTCCCGAGCGAGAGCTGCACCTCGACATCCTCGCCCAGACGGAGTCGATCTTCGCTCTTTCCAACGGGCACATCGGCCTCCGCGGCAATCTCGACGAGGGTGAGCCGACGGGGGCACCAGGAACCTTTCTGAACGGTTTCTACGAGGTACACCCGCTGCCGTACGCGGAATCGGGCTACGGCTATCCCGAGGCGGGCCAGACCATGATCAACGTCACCAACGGCAAGCTGATCCGGTTGCTGGTCGACGACGAGCCGTTCGACGTGCGCTACGGCCGGATGGTGCGCCACCACCGCGTGCTCGAGCTCCGCGAGGGCGTCCTCAAGCGTGAGGTCGAATGGATCTCGCCCGCCGGCCAGGGCGTCGTCGTGCGCTCCACGCGCCTGGTGTCCTTCGCTCAGCGTTCTGTGGCCGCGATCCTCTACGAGGTCGAGCCGCTGGAGCAGCCGGCAAGGATCGTTGTGCAGTCCGAGCTGGTCGCCAACGAGCCGGTCCCGGCGCACTCGGACGATCCGCGCGAGGCCGCGGCCCTGCGAGCGCCCCTCGAGTCAGAGCAGCACCGCTGCGCCGACGAGCGCGCAGTGCTCGTTCATCGGGCACGCGCGAGCAAGCTCCGGATGGCGGCGGGGATGGACCACGTGATCGAGGGGCCAGAGGACACGATGATCAGCACCGAGACCGAGCCGGACCTGGCGCGGCTGACGGTGAGCACCGAGCTCCAGCCCGGCGAGACGCTGCGGGTGATCAAGTTCCTGGCCTACGGATGGTCGAGCCGGCGCTCGCTCCCGTCGCTGCGAGACCAGGTCGATGCCGCCCTGGCCTCGGCGCGCCGCGCGGGTTGGGACGGGCTCCGGACGGCCCAGCAGGAGTTCCTCGACGGGATCTGGCAGCACGGCGACGTCGAGCTGGAAGGCGATCCGGCGCTCCAGCAGGCGGTTCGCTTCGCGCTGTTCGAGGTCGTGCAGTCGGCCGCGCGGTCCGAGGGTCGCGCCATTCCGGCCAAGGGCCTGACCGGCAGCGGCTACGACGGGCACACCTTCTGGGACATGGAGTCCTACACGGTCCCCGTCCTGAGCTACGTGGCCCCGGACGCGGCGCGGGATGCCTTGTGCTGGCGCCACAGCACGATGGATCTCGCGCGTGATCGCGCACGCGAGCTGGGGCTGAAGGGGGTGACCTTTCCGTGGCGAACGATCCGCGGCCAGGAATGCTCGGGCTATTGGCCCGCCAGCACGGCTGCCTTCCACATCAACGCCGATATCGCCGACGCCGTGCGGCGCTACGTCGCCGCCACGTCCGACGAAGACTTCGAGCGCGGCGTGGGCCTCGATCTGCTCGTAGCCACAGCGCGGCTGTGGCGCGCGCTGGGACATCACAGCGCGGAGGGCGGCTTTCGCATCGACGGCGTGACGGGACCCGACGAGTACACCGCCCTCGTCGACAACAACGTGTACACGAACCTGATGGCGGCCCGGAACCTCACCCTCGCCGCGGACGGCTGCGCTCGGCATCCCGAGCGCGCGATCGAGCTGGACGTCGATCAGGAGGAGATCGCCAGCTGGCGCGACGCCGCCTCGGCCATGGTCATTCCGTACGACGAGAACCTGAGGGTGACGCCCCAGTGCGAGGGTTTCACGCGCTACCGGCGCTGGGACTTCGAGACGACGCCGGCGGACGAGTATCCGCTCCTGCTGAACTTCCACAACTACCTGCTCTACTCCAGTCAGGTCGTCAAGCAGGCCGACCTCGTGTTCGCGCTCTACACCTGCGGCGAGCACTTCGACCACGAGCAGAAGCTCCGCGACTTCGACTACTACGAGCGGATCACTGTCCGCGACTCGTCGCTGTCGGCTGCCATCCAGGCGATCGTGGCGGCCGAGGTCGGTCACCTCGACCTCGCCTACGATTACTTCGGAGAGACCGCGTTCATCGACTTGCGCGACCTCGCCTTCAACACCCGGGACGGCGTCCACCTGGCCGCGTTGGCCGGGACGTGGCTCGCCGCGGTGGCCGGGTTCGGCGGCATGCGCGATCAGGGGGAGGTGCTCTCGTTCGCCCCGCGCCTGCCCTCGAGGATCACCAGGCTCAGCTTCGGCCTGCTGTACCGCGGCCGGCGGCTCCGTGTCCACCTGAGCTCCGACGGCACTCGCTACGAGCTGCTCGACGGCGAGCCGCTCGAGCTCCTCGACCACGGCGAGCGCTTCACCTTGCACAGCGGGTCGCCTGAGACGCGACATGTCCCCACCCCGCGCAAGGGCGAGCCGCCGGCGCCCCCATCTGGCCGGGTTCCGCCCCGTCGGCACCGGGACGCCTAGGCCCCGCACGCAAGAGCCAGCGGTCGGACGCCGGCTCCGCGAGCAGGGATCTGCCGCCGGCCCTCGTAACGTTCCCACTATGACCCCCTTCTCGCCGCTCCTCCGGGCCGTTGGCGCTGGCCGACGGTCATCGCGCTCGGTCGCCGTGAGCCCCTCTCCGGCCGCAGTGAGGCCGCGTGTCAGCCAGCGCCATCCCGCCATGAGCGGGATCGACGTCTCGCCCGTGCACGGATGGCACTGCATCTGCGACCGCTGCACGGCGGCTTCACGCAAGCAGGGGTAAGGGCGCACTCGCCGGCGCCGGCCGGGCCCGATTCGCGTTTGAGACTCGCGCGCACGGTGAGACTCAGGCGCATGACCAACCTCAACGAGAGAACAGACCCTGCGGACCTGCCGTACGACTCGTCCTTGGAGACTGCGGCCAAGCGTGGCGATGACGATCGCCGCGGCCAGGTCCGCCCAGAGGACAACCCCGCCCCGCGTAGCCCTGAGCCAGACGAGCAGGCCACGCGTGAGAGCGAGGAGAAGCTCGACTCGGTGAAGCCCTACTGACGCGTCCGGGCCGCCGCTGAGCGGCTCGGGGCGCGCCTTGCCACTAACCGCCCTTCAGATCCCGCAGCGATTCGTCCTGGGGGCTCTGCGAGGGGTCATCCTCGATGTCGTCTGCCGGCGGCGGCGATCCGCTGCCGGCTTCATCACCCGTCACCCGCTCGGCGTCGGCATGCTCGACCGGGGCCGGATCCTGGTCCTCGTCGTGTGGTGTTGATTCGTCGTTCATCCTCTTGCGTGCCTCCTGTTCGGTCACTTCGCCTCCTGGCGTTGCTTGCCGGACTGCCGGCCGCCGTCACCGTTCTCCCTTCTGATCTCGGCCAGCGTGCGCTCCAGCGCATCCATCAGGTCAGGGCCCGCCTCCGGGACCTCGGCCGGCTCCGGCGCTTTGATCGTCTTGCCCTGTCGCTTGCGATCGACGACCCGGCGCAGGCGAGCGCGGTAGCGGTCTTTGTACTTGACTGGATCCCACTCTTCGCCGAGCTCCTCGATCAGCGCCACGGCCGCGTCCAGCTGCTTGCGCGTCGGCGCGTGCGCTTTCTGCCCGCCGGTTTCGACGTCCTTGGTCGAGCGAACCTCGTCCGCGAACAACATGGTCGTCAGCGCCAGGATGCCGTCGCGCACGCCGACGACGACCAGGTACTCCTTCGCACGCATTACGAACCGGCCGATCGCAGCCCGGTCGGTGTCGCTCATCACCTCGACCAGCAGCCGGTACGCGCGGGCGGCGCCGTCGTCGCTGGAGGACGGGAGCAGGAGGTAGGGGTGGTCGAAGTACATCGGGTCGACGTCGTCGAGATCGACGAACTGCTCGATGTCGATGGTCCGCGTCTTACGAGGTTCGATCGCCCCGAGCTCCTCGTCGGTGACGACCACCTGCTTGCCCTTGCTGACCTCGTAGCTGTGCGCGATCTCGTCGTAGGGGACCTCGACGTCCTCCTCAGAGCACCAGCGCTGGACGTCGATCGGCGCGGCGTCCTTCTCGTGCAGCTGGCGAAAGTGCAGATCGAGGTCACGCACCGCCGCGACGATCTCCACCGGCACGTTGACGAGGCCGAAGCTCAGCGATCCGCGCCACAGCGACCGCGCCACTTCAGCTCCTCGCCTTCGTACGCTTGGAGGACCCCGACGACTTCGATGACTTGGAGGATCGCGAGGGTCGGGAACGCGAACCGGTTCCAGAGCGCTTCGAGCCGCTCGAGCGTTTCGGCCCGCCTCGGTCGGCCAGGCTCGCCTCCAGCGCCGCCAGGAGGTCGGGCGTCTTGTCAGGCTCTTCGTACTCGGGCGTCTCGATCTCCTCGCCCTTGGCCTTGCGCTCGATCAGGTCGAGCACGCGCTCGCGATATGTGTCCTTGAAGGCGCTGGCATCGAACCGGTCGTGCAGCGAGTCGACCAGGGCCGAGGCCATCTTCACCTCCTGCTTGGTCGGAGCGCGGCTGGGTGCGGGCACCTCGATCTTGTTCGTCGCGACCAGCTCGTCGGCGAACCGCATCGTGTGCAGCGCGATGGCGCCGTCGAGCGATCTAACAGCCACCAGGTACTCGCGGTTGTGGAACACCCACCGTCCGAGGCCTGCTCGCTTCGCGCGAGCCAGTGCGTCGTGCAGCAGCCGGTAGGCCCCCTCGCCGCCGTCGCCCGCCCCGAGGTAGTAGGTCCGGGCGAAATACACCGGATCGATCTGTGGCGCGCACACGAATTCCTCCAGCTCGATCTGATGCGAGCGCTCTCCCGCGGCGGCGTCGATCTCCTCCTGGCTGAGGACCACGTATTCGCCCTCGCGCACCTCAAAGCCCTTGACCACCTGCTTGTAGGGGACCTCCTTGCCTTCCTTGGAGCAGATCCGCTTCTGGTTGATCCTCCCGCCGTCCTCGGCATGTACCTGATGGAAGTGGACGGTCCGGTCCTCGGTCGCCGAGTGAACCTTGATCGGGACCGAGACGAGGCCAAAGCTGATCGTTCCGTTCCAAATCGACCGCGGCACCACCCCTTCGCTACCCCGACGGGTACGCGTTTCAACCCGTCCCGGGGCGGTGAGCTTCAACGCAAACGACAGGAGAAGCGATGACCCTGAACAGCCTCGACGAGCAGTTGACGAAGTACCTGACCGATGCCCATTCCATCGAGCAGCAGGCGCTCGCGCAGATGCGTGCCGCTCCGGACATCGCGGGCGACCCTCAGCTGGCGTCGATCTTCTCCGCCCACCTGACCGAGACCGAGCAGCACGAGCGCCTCGTCCGCTCCCGCCTCGAGGAGCGCGGTGCCAGCCCGGCCATGCTCAAGGATCTCGCCGGAACCGTCACCGGTAAGGCTTTCGTCCTCTTCGCACGCTCGCAGCCCGACACGCCTGGCAAGCTCGTCACCCACGGCTTCTCCTACGAGCACATGGAGCTCGCGGCCTATGACCTGCTGGCCGGCGTGGCCGAGCAGGCCGGCGACACCGACACCGCGCAGACCGCGCGCCGCATAGCCCAGGAGGAGCGCGCGATGGCGGATCGCCTGGCGGGCTGCTTCGACCTGGCCGTAGAGGCATCGCTGCGCGACCTCTCGCCCGATGACATCGGCGAGCAGCTGAACAAGTACCTGGCCGACGTCCATGCGCTCGAGGGCCAGTCGATCCAGCTGCTCGAGAAGGGTCCGCAGCTGGCCGGAACGCCGGCGCTCTCAGCCGCCTACGAAGATCATCTGGCCGAGAGCCGGCAGCACCAGCAGCTGTTGGAGGAACGGCTCGAGGCGCGGGGGTCGAGTCCCTCCAAGCTGAAGGACGCCGTGCTGCGCCTCGGCGCGCTCAACTGGGGCGGGTTCTTCGCCGCGCAACCCGATACCCCGGCCAAGCTCGCGGGGTTCTCCTACGCGGTTGAGCACCTGGAGATCGGCGCCTACGAGCAACTGCGCCGCGTGGCGGCGCGCGCCGGCGATCAGGACACGGAGGCCACCGCCCAGACGATCCTGGCTCAGGAGCGCGCAGCCGCCGAGCGCATCCACAGCCAGTTCGCAAATGCCCTGGAGGCATCGCTGCAGGCGCAGGGCGTCGGCGCGTGACGCGCCGGCCGCGCCGTGGCGCGCAAAGGACTTTGGCGCTGCGCCCGGGCGCAGCGCAACGCGATCGAACCCTGCAACGGAGGTAGTGCGATGAAGGCAGTGACCTTTCACGGCAAGCGAGACGTACGGGTGGACACCGTGCCTGACCCCACGATCGAACAGGCGACCGACGCGATCGTTCGCGTCACCTCGACCGGGATCTGTGGCTCGGACCTGCACCTGTACGAGGTCATGGGCGCGTTCATCGACGAGGGCGACATCCTCGGCCACGAGCCCATGGGCATCGTCGAGGAGGTGGGCTCAAAGGTCACGCAGATCAAAGCCGGCGACCGCGTTGTGATCCCGTTCAACATCTCCTGCGGGCATTGCTACATGTGCGATCAGAAGCTCTTCTCGCAGTGCGAGACCACCCAAGTGCGCGAGGAGGGCAAGGGCGCCGCGCTGTTCGGCTACACCAAGCTCTATGGACAGGTTCCCGGCGGCCAGGCTGAGCTCCTGCGCGTTCCGCAAGCCCATTTCGGTCCCATCAAGGTGCCCGAGGGCCCGCCGGACGAGCGCTTCGTCTATCTCTCCGACGTACTGCCCACCGCGTGGCAGGCCGTCGCCTACGCCGGGATCCCCGATGGCGGCACGGTGGCCGTGTTCGGCCTGGGCCCGATCGGACAAATGTCCTGCCGGATCGCCAAGCACCAGGGTGCATCCGAGGTGTTCGGAATCGACCTGGTGCCCGAGCGCCTGGAGCTCGCGCGGCGCTACGGCATCCACGCGGTCGACCTGCGGGAGCACGATGACCTGGCCGCGGCGCTGCGCGAGCTGACCGATGGCCGCGGCCCGGACTCGGTCATCGACGCCGTCGGGATGGAGGCGCACGGCTCGCCGCTGGGCAAGCTCGCGCACCAGCTCGCGGGCATGATGCCCGACGCCGTGACCCGCAAGATGATGGAGACGGCGGGCGTGGACCGTCTCAACGTGCTGCACACAGCGATCGACGTCGTGCGCCGCGGCGGGACGATCTCGCTGAGTGGCGTCTACGGAGGCATGGCCGACCCTATGCCGATGATGGATCTGTTCGACAAGCAGATCCAGTTGCGCATGGGCCAGGCCAACGTCAAGCGCTGGATCGACGACATCATGCCGCTGGTGCAGGGTGACGGCGATCCCCTCGGCGTCGAGGACCTGGCCACCCACAAGCTGCCTCTCGAGCAGGCGCCTCACGCCTACGAGATCTTTCAGAAGAAGCAGGACGGCGCGATCAAGATCCTGCTGCAGCCCTGAGCGCGCGCCTAGACGCGCCCGCCGACGCCGGTGAGCAGCTCGCGGATCCGGCCCGGCCCGCTCGTGGCCCGCGCCAGCGGCGGCGTGTCGAGGTCCGCGCCGGCGCGGATGCCGGCGATCAGTTCGCCCAGAGCGTCGGTTCCCGAGTGCGCCGGCAACCAGCCGAGCTCGCGCCGGGCCCGGCCCGAGTCCATCAGCGGCACGGCGAGGCCCATGTCGAGCCAGCCGGGTTCGGTCGGCTGCACGCGCAGCGCATAGGAGGCAGCGGCACCGGCGCGCAGGACGGCCGGCGGAATCTTCACCGGCCGGGCGTGCAGGAGCTCGCCGAGCTCCGCGGCTCCGATCGGCGGATCCGCGGCCAGGTTGAAGGCGCCGCGGACGTCGCTGAGGACCGCCCGCGCATACGCCTCGCCCACGTCCAGCGAGTGCACGGCCTGAAAGCGCAGGCGAGCGGTATCGGGGACGATCGGGATCAGGCTGGGGCGAACGAGCGCCCGAGGGAGGAACGGGCCGATGAACAGCCGGCGAACCTCGGTCGCAGCATCGCGCTTGAAGATCAGGGCGGGCCGCATGCGCACGACGCGCAGATCGGGGTGCTCACGCTCGAGCACGTCGAGCTGGCGCTCGGTGGCCGCCTTGTGGCGTGAGTAGAACGAGCTCTTGATGCCCTCGGTCGGCCAGGACTCGTCGACGAGGCGATCCTTGGGGCCGGGGGAGTAGGCGCCGACCGAGGAGGCGTACACGACCGCCGGCACCTTGGCCTCGACGACCGCTTCGAACACTCTGGCGCTGCCGGTCACGTTCACCGCGTGGGTGACGCTCTCGTCGCGGCCGGGCTGGATCAGCCACGCCAGATGGACGACGGCGTCGGCTCCGCGAAAGATCGGGACGAGATCGTCGGTGACGATGTCGGCGGTGGCAAACGTCGTGCATGGATAGGAGCGGCGCGAGACCCGGCGAGCCACCCCGACGATCTCCTCCACGCCCGGCTCACGGCTGAGCGCCTCGAGCACGCTCGTACCTACGTTTCCGGTGGCGCCGAGGACGACTACTCGCATCGGCTGGGCTCTACCCGGCGCCGCGACCGCGGAAGCCTGCGCGCCGCGCCGGGAAGGCTCGTCGCGCCCGCGTCGCGCCCGGAACGCGCCCGGCGCGTGTAGGTCAGCGCCGAGCGGGTACAGAAACGCCAGGTTCAAAACCGCAGGGAAAGGAGAACGGATGGGATCACAGGAGACCGGACAGGTCACCGGGACCAAAGACAAGAACTACAACCTGATCTGGTTCACCGAGCAGTGCATGAGCAACACGCTGCGGATGGAGCAGTACGCACAGGACGCCGAGCGGGACGGCGACCAGGAGCTCGCCGAGTTCTTCCGCCGGGCACAGGGCGAGAGCCGCAAGGGCGCCGACCAGGGCAAGGAGCAGCTGCGCAAGCGGCTCGCTTCCTAGGCCCCGCCTGATCCTCATGCGGGCGGCCCGCGCGCGCTGGTCGCCCGTCGAGCTCCATCGACCTCCGTGCACCACGTTCTCGTCCTCGCCATCAGGGGGGTTGCGGGGGGGACGCTCGTGGTGGTCTTCGCGCTCCTGTCCCAAAGCCTTCGCCCGAAGCGCTTCGCCGGACTGTTCAGCGCCGCACCGGCCGTAGCCATCGCCTCGCTCTCGGTCACACTGCTCGACAAGAGCGCCCACGATGCACACCAGAGCGCGGTCGGCATGATCGCCGGTGCCGCAGGGATGATCGCCTACGCAACGGTGTGCATCCCGCTGCTGCGCCGCATGAGCGCGCTGCCCGCCGGCGCGATGGCGCTGGGGGCATGGACGACCGCGACTGCACTCATCCTCGTACCGGTGCTGCTGGGATGAATGAACGCAGCCAGGACCCGTCGTTCACCTCGCGGCTCTCCGAGCGGCCGGGCATCGATCCAAGCGCGCTCAGAGAGATCCGCGCGCGGGACCTCGGGTTTCGCTTCGCGGCGGGTGCGATCACCTCGATTGCTGCCGGCCTCCTCACCCTGGCGCTCGGAACGCGGGTCGGCGGAACGCTGCTCGCCTTTCCCGCCATCCTGCTCGCCAGCCTCACTCTGATCGAGCAGGAGGACGACAGCCTGCAGGCGCGCGAGGATGCGCGCGGCGCGGTCCTCGGCGGCTGCGCGATGGCGCTCTTCGCCGCGGTCGCGGCGGTCATGTTCGTGCACGCCGGCGCCTTGGTGGCGCTCCTCGCCGCTACCGCCGCCTGGCTGCTGGGCGCTGTGGCGGGCTACGTGATCCTCTGGCTGCGCTAGGCGCGCAATACCTCATCAAACGAGTGGACAAGGTGCACGGTGGCCTTTTGACAGACGGTAAGATCTGCGTCCTCCCCTGGATTGATTGAGCCTTGGACCGGGAAGGCTGGCGACGTGTCCCCGGCCAGAGCCGTCATTCGGAACCGCAGCCCCCGCATCCTGGAAGGCGGTACGACAATTCAAGCCACCGAGCTCTTCGACCGTTGGCAGCAGCATGGTGACCAGCGGGCGCGAGAGGAGCTTGTCGAGCGCTTCCTCCCGCTGGCCCGAAAGCTGGCGCGTCGCTACAGCGGCGCGCGCGAGCCTTTCGACGACCTCATGCAGGTGGCGAGCCTGGGGCTGGTCAAGGCGATCGATCGCTTCGACCCCAGCCGCGGCACCGCCTTCTCCTCCTTCGCCGTCCCGACGATCCTGGGCGAGCTCAAGCGCTACTTTCGCGACCTCGGGTGGGCCGTGCACGTCCCGCGCGGCGCCCAGGAGCAGGCGCTTAAGGTGGAGGAGGCCCAGCAGCAACTGACCGCCAAGACCGGCCGGCCGCCGAGTGTCCAGGATCTCGCGGCGTATCTGGAGCTGAGCATCGAAGACGTCCTCGACGCGCTGGAGACGGCGGGCGCGCATCACACGGTCTCGCTCGACACTCCGCGGGAGGACGGCGACGGCGAATCCGGCACCCTGGCCGACGCCTTCGGCGAGCAGGACGTGCGGTTCGATTTCGTCGAGGCCAGCGTTTCGATCGCCGAGGCGGCAAAGCAGCTCTCGCCTCGTGAGCGCCGGGTCCTCGAGCTCCGCTTCGTCCAGGACCTCACGCAGACGCAGATCGCCGAGCTCATCGGCGTCTCGCAGATGCAGGTCTCGCGAATCCTGCGCCGGGCCCTGGCTCAGCTGCGCGAGCTCACCGACGGAAGCGCCGTCTCCTAAAGCGTTTGGGCCCCAGCCCTCCGGGTAAGAAATCCTTCACCACTGTGCCCGATGCAAACCGCGGCGCTGGGGTGTCCATCAAAGGGACGCGGGCGGTGCCTTGGGCTGCGACGCGGACGAGCGTGCCGGGCGTCACCAGCTGGAAGCCCCAGGCGCATCGCAGATGATGCTTTCGTACCTCATCCGCTCTCTTATTGCCTGCGACGTCCGTTCCGGCGGCGGTCACCGAGGCGGTGGCCGCTGATGGAGCTGGGCGTGGCCCCGGCGATCGTCGCTCTGCAGCTGACGAGCCATCCGGAGAATCTGAGCCTCGTTCGCGGAATGCTCGGAGGCCTGGCCGAGCTGCTCGTCATGGACGTGGAGCTGCTCGACGACATCAAGACCGCGGTGAGCGAGGCTGCCAACAACGTCGTCGTTCACGCCTACGAGGGGGAGCCGGGGCCGCTCAAGATCTGCATGTACGTCACCGACGTGGGCCTGGAGGTCGCGATCAACGACGAGGGGATCGGCATGCCCGATCTGGCCGAAGTGAGCGAGCGTGGCCAGGGCGTCGGGATCCCGGTCATGCAGGCGCTGGCCGACCGCACCGAGTTTCGGTCCCTGGAGCCTCGTGGCACGGAGGTCAGGTTGCTGTTCAACGCCGAGCGTGACGGGCGGCGACTGTTCGCGCAGACGACGCCGGTGGCGCCGGAGGACGGATGGACGCACAAGCTTGACGGCGACGCCGTCGTCTCGCTCTCGCCGGTGCCGCTGCTGCCAAGCGTGCTCGGGCGCTTGGCCAGGGCAATGGCCGCCAACGCTCGTTTCTCGCTCGACCGCTTCTCGGATGTCTATCTGGTCACGGACTCGATCTCGGCGCATGCAGCGCGCACCGCCAACAGCGAGCGCATGGGCTTCTCGCTGCGGGCCGGACCGCGGCGCCTGGAGCTCACGGTGGGGCCGTTCACGCCTGGAAGCACCGAGCTCCTGGCCGCTGCCGACGAGGGTCCGACCACTTCGCCTCTCGTGCTGCTGAGCGACGAGGTGGCGGTCGAATCCGACGATGAGTCCGAGCGGCTGCGCGTCGTGATGCTCGACCAGCGCCGCTGATCCCGTCGGTCAGCTCGGGCGCAGCGCCAGCGCGGCAACATCGTCGCTGCGCGAGCCGGTGCGAAATTCCTCGAGCTCGGCCTCGAGCCGGTCGAGGAGCTGGTGCGGCGAGGAGCCGGCGTTGGCGGCCATGAGCCGCTTGAGCCGCTCGACCCCGAACCGCTGTCCGGCGCCGGGTGTCTCGGTCACGCCGTCGGTGTAGAACAGCAGCATTTCCTCCTGGCCGACGTTCAAGATCTGCTCGGGCCACTGCGCGTCCGAGAACGCTCCCAGCAGCGGACCCGGGGCGGGTGTTTCGTGAACCTCGCCGTCGGCTTGCACGATCAGGGCCGGCGGATGCCCTCCAGAGCTGATCACTACCTCGTGCGGATGTAGCCGGGCGCACAGGGCTGTGCACATCGAGTCAAGCGAACGGTTGCGCAGTGCCTCGTCGAGCTGGCGCAAGATCTCCCCCGGGCGGGGATCGTGCCGGCTGGCGAAGCGCGACCCGTGCCGGAGCAGCGACGTCAGGGCTGCCGCGTCGACGCCCTTCCCGGTCACGTCGCCGATGATCGCGAAGCATTCCGACTCCATGCAGAAGACCTCGAAGAAGTCGCCGCCGACGTCGATCCTCTGCTCGCTTCCCGCCGGTCTGTAGAGCGAAGCGATCTCCCACCCGGGGACCTGCGGCAGGCGCTCGGGCAAGAGGCTCTTCTGAAGAGTCTGAGCGACGCGGTACAGCGTCGTGTGCAGCCGCGCGTTTTCCACCGCCACGGCGGCTCGGCGCCCGAGCTGCTCCGCCAGCTCGAGGTCATCCTGGTCCAGGCGGCGCCGGGACTCCGCGGTGAGCAGCGTCATCACCCCGATCGCGTGGGTCGGCACGCGCATCGGCACGAGGACCGCCGAGCGGAGCTCGAGGCTGCGCAGGAGCTGCCGGTACTCCTCGTTGGGCGCCGTCCGTCCCACCTGCTCCGGTTCGATATCGGCAAACAGCTCGGACTTCCCGGTGCGCAGGACTCGTGCCACGGGGCCCTGGGGATCGATCTCAGGCGCCTCGAGCTCGTACAGCCGCTGGGCCAGAGCTCGCTTGGCCGGATCCTTGTGCGCGGCCATCACGCGCTCGCGCCGTAGGTTCTCATCCACGAGATCGAGCGTGCACCAGTCTGCAAGCGCGGGAACCGCGATGTTGGCGACATTGCGCAGCGTCTGCTGGTAATCGAGCGAAGAGGCCAAGATCCGGCCCGACTCGGCCAGCACGCGCATGCGCATCTCCGCCATCTTGACCGCCGTCACGTCCTCGATCACCGTGACCGCAGCGATCAGCTCGCCGTTGCGGTCATACAGCGGAGTGGTCTTGAGCTGACGCCAGCTCGTGTCTCCCGTCTCCCTGTGCGTCGTGCGCATCACCAACGGCTCCGCTGCCTCGCCGTGCATCAGGCGCATCGACGGGACGTCCTCGATCGTCAGCGGGTGGCCCTGCTCGTCCTCGACGAAGTAGTCCTCCATGATCGCCTGCGAGGACCGGCTCTGCATCTCCTCGAGCGACGCGAAGCCCATACTGCGAAGCGCGGCGCTGTTGGCGTAGGCGATCATGCCGTCGCGGTCGCGGATCGTGATTGCCTCGGCCAAGACGTCGAGCACGGCGGTGATGCCCCAGCCCTCGCGCAATCTCGTGGCTATCGAGGATGGAAACGACACAGTCAGCTGGCGCCCAGGGCATCCCCGGGCGCGTCGAGGAGCGAGATGCGCTCTTCGACGCCGGTAAGGCTGAGCAACCGCTGCACCTGAGGAGGACCCTTGACCAGGTGCAGCTCGCGCCCTGACTGAACCGCGGCTTGGTGAGCCTTGACGACGACGCTCAACCCGGTCGAGTCCATGAATTCGAGCATCCGAAGATCGAGGATGACGACTCGCTCGTCGGACTCCAGTGCGCTATCGAGTTGCTGCTGCAGCTCCGGGCTGGAGGCCAGGTCGAGTTCGCCCGCGACGACGATCACGATGGCCCCCGAGTCATTCCGCACGTCTACCCGAAACTTGCTCTGCACGCTGGCGCGAGCCTACTGATCTGGAAGCGTTTGCGTGTTGATGGCCGGGGTAGTCAGGAGCGCAATGCCCGACATCGATCGTGCACGCGAGGAGGCCGAGGCCGCCGCCGCGGAGGCGGCGCAGATCGGCGGCCGGCCCAGCTCTGAGAGCTCAGCCGAGGGAGGCTCGGACGTGGACGAAGCCGCACGGCCGCTGGCGGAGGCCGGACAGGGTGAGGCCGAGGGCTTCGAGCAGTCCGAGGAGCAGCTCGTGGAGCGCGCCTCGCACGGCGACCAGCATGCTGCTCGGCAGGCGATCGAGGACGCCCCCGGCGAGTCTGACGACACCCGCGCCGAGGCCGGTGGCGAAGCCGATCACGAGCACTCCAGCGAGCGCGAAGAGGACCTGCCCTAGCCGCTGCACGCAGGAGCTCGCCCGGCGGCGACGAAACACCGAGCAGTGAGTTGCGGCTCCGCCGCTTGCGTGCCTGAATTACGGGTAGCGCTGAGCGTGCAGGAGATCGAATCTGACTCCGGCAAAAGGAGACGAGAGATGGTTGCATTGATCGTGTTGCTGCTGATCCTTGCCCTGTTCGGTGGGCTCGGCTTCGCGGCTCATTTCCTCTGGATTCTGCTGATCGTGGCGCTCGTGCTCTGGGTGATCGGCTTCTTCATCGGCGGCGTGGAATCGGGCGTCGGTCGTCGCCGCTGGTACGGCCGATGGTGACCGACCAAGCTGCCTGACATTGCTGCGTACCCGACGGCCGGGGAGACCCGGCCGTCGCGCTGTTGAAAGACCCGCGACTACCGGCGATCGTCGGTCAGCTCGCGCAGGCGGTGCAGCGAGCGCCGCAGCAGACGCGAGACCTGCATCTGCGAGACGCCGACCTGCTCGGCGATCTCCGTCTGCGTCAGATCCTGGCTGAAGCGCAGAAACAGGATCTCTCGCTCGCGGCGCGGCAGATGGCGTGCCGCGGCGAAGACCGTGGCTTGGACGTTGACCAGGTCGAGGCGCTCGTCCTCGTCCCCGAGCGTGTCCAGCCGGCTCGTCGAGCCGTCGTCCTCGCTCTGCACGGGAGCATCGAGGGAAAGCGCGTCGTATGCCTCCGCCGTCTGCAGGCCTTCGAGTACCTCCTCCTCGGACATCTCGAGGTACTGGGCGAGCTCGGTGACCGTGGGCGAGGACCCGGTCCGCGCGCTGATCCGCTGCTGGGCGTCGGCCACCTTGCGAGCGCGCTCCTGAGCGCTGCGGTCGACGTGCAGGGCCCAACCGGTGTCGCGGAAGTAGCGCTTCAGCTCGCCGACGATCGTGGGAACGGCAAACGAGGTGAACGCGAAGCCCCGATCGGGGTCGAAGCGCTCGACCGCCTTGACCAGGCCCAGGCTCGCCACCTGAAGCAGATCGTCATACGGCTCGCTCGACGGCATGTAACGGCGCGCGAGCTTTCGCGCCAGCGGCAGGAAGCGCTCGATCAGCGCATCGCGTGCCCTTCGATCCCGATGCCGATGCCATCGCCGAAACAGCTCGGCAGAGTCGAAGGTGGCCACGGGCGGAGCACCCACCTTGGTCGACGCCATCACTTCCCTCCAATCGCAGACCTGACCTGTTTTACCAGATCAGCGGCCGTGTTCCAGGCCGCCGCGGGGTGCGTGTCGGAGCGATTACAAGATCGGCGTGCGCTCGCGTGCAATCGTGCTGTTAGCCCTGTCGGTGGCGCGGGAAGCTCACTCTCAGAACAAGACGAGACGCGAAGGAGAGACGCATGTCCGTACCGACCAGCGCGCGCGGGATCCTCGCCGCCGATCGCAGTGAGCAACGCGAGGAGATCATCCGCCTGCTCATCAAGGCCTACTGGATGGAGATCGAGACGGTGATGAGCTACGTCGCCAACTCGATCAACCCCGACGGTGTCCGCGCCCAGGAGATCATCGAGTCGCTCGACGAGGACGTCCAGGAGGAGCTCGGCCACGCGCGCCGCTTCGGGCAGCGCATAAAGGAGCTCTACGGAGTGGTCCCCGGCTCGATGGAGTTCCAGGCCGAGCAGTCCTATCTCCAGCCGCCGGAGCACCAGACGGATGTCGTGCACGTGATCAAGGGCGTGATCGAGGCCGAGTCGGGCGCCATCGACCACTACAACGCGTTGATCGAGGCGACCGAGGGCGTCGACCCCGTGACCAACGACATGGTCATCGCGATCCTCCACGACGAGGAGCAGCACCGCCGGCTGTTCGAGGGATATCTGCGCGAGTATCAGGCCGAAGGGCTGGCCTGATCTAGGCGCTCACGCCGCCTCGGCGCGAAGCAGAGCCGGTGACTCGGTGTTGTCGGTGAGCAGGTCGAGCACCGCCTGCTCGATCCGCGCCCGGGTCCGGTCGTCGACGTTCTCGAGATCCGAGATGCGCGCGAACGCGCCGGCGATCGTCCAGCCCGACAGGTAGCGGTCGAAGACGCGCGGGTCGATGTAGGCCCGGCGGGCCACCGCGGGAGTGTTGCCGAGCAATTCGGCGACGCCCCGCACGGCCCGGTTGATCACGCGCTTGCGCGCGGCCTTGGTGTGTGCGTGCGGGCCGTCGAGGGCCACCGAGACCGCCGCCATCACCGTTGCGTTCCAGGTCCGGAAGTCCTTGGCGCTGAAGTCCTCACCGAGCCGTCGCTTGAGGTAGTCGTTGATCTCGTCCGAGCGGATGCCGTGCCATCGTCGGCCCGCCCGGTAGGCGAGGAGCTCCTCGCCTCCGCCGCGCCGGCGCTTCAGCGCGGCGACGATGTCGCGAGAGAGTGGATCCTCGATCATGTGCACGCGCCGGACGCCACTCTTGGCCAGGTAGTCGAACACCACTGCCTCGCGGGTCAGAGTCACGTGCTCCTTGCGGATCGTGGCGAGGCCGAGGCCACCCTCCTCGGCGGCGTACTCCTCGCTGCCGATCCGGAACATGCCGACGTCGAGCAGCCGCACGGCGCACGCGAGCACTCTTTCGCGCGTCAGCTCCCCGTCGCCCTCCAGATCGCTGTTCAGCCTGCGGCGGAGCTTCGGCAGCAGGTTTCCGAACCGGACCATCTTCTCGAACTTCTGCCGGTCGCGATGCTCGCGCCAGCGCGAGTGGTAGAGGTACTGCTTGCGCCCGGCGGCGTCGATGCCCGTGGCCTGCAGATGCCCGAGCGGATCCGAGCAGATCCACACCTCTCGCCACGCCGGCGGCACCGCGAGCTCGCGGATCCGGGCGATGTCCTCCGCGTCCTCGATCTTCTGCCCGTTCTCGTCCAGATAGGCGAACCCACGCCCGCGACGCATGCGGCGCAGTCCGGGGCCCGAGCAGTCGGACCGGCGCAGCCGGCCGGTCCGCCCCGCCGGCTTTGGCGGCACAGAGCGATCGAGACCCGCCGCGGCGGGTCTCGATCGTCTGGAAGTGGATCTCGACTTGGTGCTCGGCGCGAGCGCCGCCGAGCTGGCCACTAGGCGAGCTGCCTCACGCGGTCGGCGACGCTGCCGATGTCGGTGCGGAACTCGTGACGGAGCTCACGCCGGCGCCGGCGGAGCGTCTGGCGCGAGCGCTTCAGCGCACGCTCGCCGCGGCGCTCGAGACGGTTCAGCTCTCGCGTCACGCTGTCCACGCGCGTATAGGTCTGCGCCGTCTGCGACAGCGCGTCGCGCGCGCTGGCGGCGGCGCCGAGCTGAATGAGCAGCACACGCTGAGCCTGCCGGCCGAGCGCATCCACACGGGCAGCCGCTGCCTCGAAGCTACGGCCCGTCGCCCGCGTCGCGTGCTTGGCCGTGGTCTGCGCCGCGCCCGTCGTGGCGGCGGCATTGCGGACCGTGCGCCGCGAGGCGGACTTCGTCGCCGACGCACTCCGGCCGGCGGCGTTGCGCCGGCGGGTGGCGGCTGCCTTCTTGCCTGCTGCTCGTCGCTGTGTCTGCGTCTGGGGTGCCATGTGATCTCTCCTGTTTCGATATCGGTTGTTCTTGGCCTACCCATGGTGACACCGCCCAAACACCTGTTCGTGTGTCAAAGCGCACGCACTGTGCGCGATCTCGCCGGCGGGGGATAGCGCATACTGAACGCGCGATGTCGTCGACCCTCTACACCTCGCAGCTGGCGGCCGTACTGGCCGAGGACGTGCTGTCCCGCTTCCTGCGCTACGTGCGGATCGACACCCAATCCGTACGCGAGCGCACGCAATGCCCCAGCACGCCCGGGCAGCTCGAGCTCGCACGCCTGCTGGCCGCCGAGCTCGAGCAGGCGGGGCTCGAAGACGTCGTGCTCGACGAGAACGGCTACGTGACGGCCACGCTCGCGGCCACCGACGCGCGCGCACCGGTGATCGGCTTGATCGCGCACATGGACACGAGTCCCGACGCGCCGGGAGCAGGCGTCGAACCGCTCGTGCACCCAGGCTACGACGGCGGCGTCATCGAGCTGCCTCGCGGCCAGACGCGCCTGGACCCCGCGACGATGCCCGAGCTCGAGGCCAAGGCCGGGCACGATCTCGTGACGAGCAGTGGGGACACGCTGCTGGGGGCTGACGACAAGGCGGGTGTAGCCGAGATCATGGCCGCCGTCGCCTACCTGGCCGCGCACCCGGACCTGCCCCGTCCGACGCTGCGCGTTGCCTTCACGCCTGACGAGGAGATCGGTCTCGGCGCCGCGCTCTTCGATCTGGATCGCTTCGGTGCGCTGTGCGCCTACACGCTGGACGGCTCGGAGCTCGGCGAGCTCCAGGACGAGACCTTCAGCGCGGATGAAGCGGTCATCACGATCGACGGGGTCGACGTGCACCCCGGTCAGGCCACGGGAAAGCTCGTCAACGCGCTGCGGCTGGCCGCGCGCATAGTCGCCCGGCTCCCCGACGACCGGCTCACCCCGGAGTCGACGTCGGAGCGGGAGGGGTTCATCCATCCCTACCTGTTGGAGGGCACGTCCGGCCACGCCTCACTGCGCCTGATTCTGCGCGACTTCGACGACGACGCGCTGACTCGCCACGGCGAGCTCGTCCGCGGCGTCGCCGCGGAGGTGGCCGCCGGCGAACCACGGGCGCACGTCACCGTCGACGTCCAGCGCCAGTACCGCAACATGCGCCGCCGCCTCCAGCGCGTCCCATACGTGGTGGACGCGGCCCTCGCCGCGCTCGAAGCCGAGGGGATCGACCCGCGGCGAAACCCGATCCGCGGCGGCACGGACGGATCGCTGCTCACCGAGATGGGCTTGCCGACTCCCAACCTCTTCACGGGCGGGCACGAGTACCACTCCGTCCGGGAGTGGGCTTCGGTCAACGACATGGCGGCCGCCGCGGCAACCATCGTGCGGCTGGCCGAGGTGTGGACACGACCCGATATCGCGGGGGCGATACCCCCAGGCGAACGGGGCCAGGCCGCCGTCGCTGGCCGCCGCGCGAGCTAGGCTGCGCCGCGATGGCGTCAGCCGCGGGCACTTCGCTGGCATCGCTGGACGGGGAAATCATGCCCTCCTCGGAGGCCGCGATTCCGGCCACCGACGAAGGTCTGTTGCGCGGGGACGGCGTGTTCGAGGTCATCCGCGTCTACGACGGCCGTCCCTTCGCGCTCGAGGATCATCTTCGGCGCCTCGTCCGGTCAGCCGCGAACTTGCGGTTGCCGCTCGACGTCGAGGCCGTACGCGCCGACGCCTATCGGCTCCTGGCCGAGGCGGGCGCCGGAACCCAGCACGAGGCGCTGCGGGTCGTTATCACCCGCGGGGGGCGCCGCCTGCTGCTGACCGAGCCCCTCTCGCCGCTCCCGCCGCGCGTCCGGCTCGGTTCGATCACCTATTCGCCCACCCGTGTACTCGACGGCGTCAAGTCGCTGTCCTACGCAGGAAACATGCTGGCCAGCCGGCTCGCGCGCGAGCACGGCTTTGACGAGGCTCTGCTCGTTACTCCGCATGGGCGCGTGCTGGAGGCGCCGACCAGCTCCGTCTTCTGGGTCGCCGAGGGCAAGGTTCTCACGCCACCGCTCGAGGATCACATCCTGGCCTCGATCACTCGCGCGCTCGTGGTCGAGGAGAGCGGCGCGCTCGAGCGCGTCTGCACCTTGAGCGACCTGAACCTCGCTGAGGAGGTGTTCCTGGCCTCCACCACGCGCGAGGTCCAGTCCGTCGCCGCGGTGGACGACCGCGAGTTCCCGCCCCAGAGCCCGGTGACAGATCAGATCAAGCAGTCGCTCTCGCGACGGATCCAGTCGGAGCTCGCAGACTGAGAGTCCTGACGATCATCGGCAACCGCCCGCAGTTCATCAAGGCGGCGGCCGTGTCACCGAAGCTGCGCCAGGACCACGAGGAGGTGCTCGTCCACACCGGACAGCACTTCGACGATGAGCTCTCGACGGTCTTCTTCCGGGAGCTGGGGCTTCCGGCTCCTGACCGCCAGCTCGGCATAGCCCTGGGCACCAACACCTCGCAGACCGGGCGGATGCTCGCGGCGCTCGAGCCAGTGCTGGCCGAGGTCTCGCCGGACGTCGTACTGGTTTACGGAGACACCAACTCGACCCTCGCGGGAGCGATCGCGGCGGCCGGTGCTCGCTTTGCGCTCGCTCACGTTGAGGCCGGCATGCGCTCGTTCGACCGTGCGATGCCGGAGGAGCTCAACCGCGTGCTGGCCGATCACGCCAGCACGCTGCTGCTCTGCTCCTCCAATCTTGCGGTGGAGAACCTGCGGCGGGAAGCGGTGAGCGGGGAGGTCGAGCTGGTCGGGGACGTGATGGTCGACGTGGCCCACGCGGTCCAGCCCCAGGCCCGGGCCCGGGTCGACCTCGTGCAGCAGCGTGGGCTGACCCCGCACGAGTACGCACTGTGCACTGCGCATCGCGCCGGCAACGTCGACGATCCCGAACGGCTCGCCCGCCTGGTCGAGCTGGTGCTGGCCGTTCCCATGCCGGTGGTGCTGCCCCTTCACCCCAGGACCCGGGCGCGCCTGCAGGCGGCGGCGCTGCTGGAGCGCCTCGATCAGGCTCCGACCGTGGCGCTCACGGCTCCGCTCGGCTACGTCGAGACGATGGCACTGCTGTGCAATGCGCACGCGCTGCTCACCGATTCCGGTGGCCTTCAGAAGGAGGCCTATCTGGCGGGCATCCCCTGCATCACGCTGCGCGCGACGACGGAGTGGTTCGAGACGGTCGAGCAGGGATGGAACGTGCTCGTCGACCTCGATCTCGACGCCGCCGTGGCCGCACTCGCGGCGCCGGCTCCGGCGCAGCGGCCGGAGCTCTATGGCGACGGGCACGCCGGAGATCGCGTCGTCGACGCACTTACACTGCGCTACGCATGAGCCCGGCAGCCCAGACCCCGGACCGGCCGATCCGCGTCGGGGTGGTGGGACTCGGGTACTGGGGCCCCAACCTCGCCCGCAACTTCGAGGCGATGGGCGGCAGTGAGCTGAGCTGGTGCTGCGATCCCTCCGAGGAGGCGCGGACCCGCGCGGCGGCGCGCTTCCCCGGCGTGCGCCTGAGCCAGGATCTCGAAGAGCTCCTCGCCGATCCGGACCTCGACGCCGTCGCCGTGGCCACGCCGGTTCCGTTCCACGCCGAGATGGCGGTGCGGGTCCTGCAGGCGGGAAAGCATTGCTTCGTCGAGAAGCCGCTGGCCCAGTCCGTCGCCGACGCAGAGCAGGCGGTGGCGGCCGCTCACCAGAGCGGACGCGTTCTGATGGTCGGACACCTGCTCGAGTACCACCCCGGGGTGCAGCGGCTCGAGCAGCTCGTGCAGTCGGGCGAGCTGGGGGAGCACGTCTACTACATCTACGGCAACCGGCTGAACCTCGGAAAGCTCCGCGCCGACGAGAACGCGCTCTGGAGCCTCGGCGCGCACGACGTCTCGGTCGTACTGCGTCTCGCCGGCGAGGAGCCGGTCGAGGTCGCGGCCCGCGGGGAGTCCTACGTGCGGGAGGGTGTGGAGGATGTCGTCTTCTGCTTCATGCGCTTCGCCTCGGGGCTCTCCGCGCACCTGCACCTCTCATGGCTCGATCCCCACAAGGAGCGCCGCTTCACGGTCGTGGGCTCGCGGCGCATGGCCACGTTCGACGACATGGCGATCGAGGGCAAGCTGACCGTCTACGACAAGGGCTTCGACGAGGACGCCGCCAGCTACGGCGAATACATCACCCGCACCGGCGACATCTTCTGTCCCCGGATTCCGAACGTCGAGCCGCTGCGCGTTGAATGCGAGCACTTCATCGACTGTGTCCGCAGCGGCTCCCGTCCGCGCTCGGACGGCGAGAGCGGCGTGCGCGTTGTGCGTGTCCTCGAGCAGCTGCAGCGCTCGCTGGACTCCTCGCACCGGGAGGCTGCGGTCGATGCCTCGTGACGTGCCCGGCGCGTTCGTCGCGCCCGACGCGCAGCTCGCCGACGATGTAGACCTCGCGCCGGGTGCAGTCGTTCTCGCAGGCGCACGCGTAGGCGCGGGGACCCAGATCGGAACCGCGGCGGTCGTGCACCCGGGGACAGTGCTGGGCGAGGACTGCATCGTGGAGGACGGGGCGGTGCTCGGGAAGCGACCGCGTCTGCGTGCCGAATCGAGCGCTCGGGGATCGCAACTCGGCGATCTCGCTGTGGAACCGGGCGTGACAGTGTGCTGCGGCGCCGTGGTCTACGCCGGCGCGCGGCTGGGGCGCGGCGCGATCATCGGCGACCAGGCACAGATCCGCGAACGCGCCACGGTGGGCGAGCGCTCGGTCGTCGGTCGTGGGTCGTGTGTGGACTTCGACGCCGTGGTCGGCGACCGGGTGCTGATCCAGACGGGGGTCTACGTGACGGCGAGGACAGTGGTCGAAGACGACGTCTTCCTGGGCCCGGGCGTGATCACCAGCAACGACGACACGATGGGCCGCCATCGGCGCGGCCAAGAGCTCGCCGGTCCGGTGTTCAAGCGCGCCTGCCGCATCGGCGCCGCGTCGGTCTTCGTGCCTGGGGTGGTGGTCGGCGAGGAGGCCTTCGTGTCCGCCGGCGCCCTCGTCACGCGCGACGTGGCGGCGCGCGAAGTCGTGATGGGCGTCCCTGCCCGCGTCGTACGGAACGTCGGCGACGAGGATCTGCTCGAGCGCTGGCGTTGAGCGCACATCGCTTGGAGGTGCGAGACTTCGGCGGCCGATGGAGACCTGGGACGTCCGCTCACTTCAGATCGAGCCGCACAAGCCCCAGGTGCTGCGCTCAGATCAGGAGACGCGTGCCATCGCCATAAACCTCCCGGCGGGCGAGCGGCTCCAGGAGCATCAGGTCCACGAGCGCGCCTATCTGCTGGTCGCCGACGGCGAGGTGGAGATCTCCCAGGATTCGCAGACGGTCACGGGTGGGCCGGGCTTCCTTTCGCACTTCGAACCCAACGAGCGTCACGCCGTCAAGGCTCTCAGCGACGCTCGCCTGGTTCTCGTCCTCTCGCCCTGGCCGGGTGAAGGGCATCCCTCGCGCGGGCGCTGAGACCCCGGCGCGGGTACCGCCTACGCGCCCGCTGTAGCCGCCGGAGCGCGGACCTCGGCGGCCGCCATCCCGGTACTCGCTCGGGTCCAGATGATTTCGTCGCGCGCCGGCCCGACCCCGACCAGAGCCACTGGCACGCGGACGTTCTCGGCGACGAACTGCAGGTACTCCCTCGCTGCCGGCGGGAGGTCCTCCTCCGCGCGGCAATCGCGTATGTCCTCTGACCAGCCCGGAAGCTCCACGTACTCGCCGGAGGCGTGATGAAGGACGGTCTGGTGGTAGGGGAAGTAGTCCCACTCCGCGCCTTCGGCCCCTCGGTAGCGGGTGCAGACACAGATCCGGTCCAGGCCTGAGAGCACGTCGAGCTTGGTCACGGCGAGCGCGGTGAGCGAGTTGATGCGCGCCGCGTAGCGCAGCGCCACGAGATCGAGCCAGCCTACGCGGCGTGAGCGGCCGGTCGTCGTCCCGTACTCGCCGCCGCGCTCGCGGATCTCGTCGGCCAGGTCCCCGTCGAGCTCGGTCGGGAACGGCCCTGACCCGACTCGGGTCCCATAGGCCTTCGTGACCCCCCACACCTCATCGATGTCCTTCGGCCCCACGCCGGCGCCGACGCAGGCCGCGCCCGCCACCGGGTTCGAGGAGGTCACGAACGGATAGGTGCCGTGGTCGATGTCCAGGAGCGCCCCCTGCGCCCCCTCGAACACGACGTTGTGCCCGGCGTCGAGCAGCTCGAGCACCAACCGGCTCGTGTCGGAGATGTAGGGCTCGAGCCGGTGGCCGTAGGTGAGGTACTCGTCGGTCATGGCCTGGAGGTCCAGGCGCGGGTCCTTGGCGAACGGGCGCAGCGACAGGCGCTTGGGCTCGAGCGCGGCCACGATCTTCTTCTTGAGGATCTTCTCGTCGAGCAGGTCCTGCACGCGGATGCCCAGACGTGAGGCCTTATCGGCGTAGCAGGGACCGATGCCGCGTCGAGTCGTTCCGATCTGCAGCTTGCCGAGCTTGGCCTCGCCGGCGTCGTCGAGCATCAGGTGGTAGGGCATGATCAGATGCGCGTTGGCGGAGATGCGCAGCCACTGGGTGTCGACGCCGCCGCGACGCAGCTCGTCGATCTCGTCGGTCAGCACCTTGGGGTCGATCACGACGCCGTTGCCGATCACGCACAGCTTGCCCGGATGCAGGATGCCCGAGGGCATGAGATGAAGCTTCCACGTCCTGCCCCCCCGGACGATCGTATGGCCCGCGTTGTTGCCGCCCTGAAAGCGGACGATCGCGTCCGCCCGCTCGGCCAGGAGGTCGGTGATCTTGCCTTTTCCCTCGTCGCCCCATTGGGCGCCCACGATCACGATTCCCGGCATCGCCGCCCAGTGTACGTGGGCACGTGGCCACGGCCGGTGGGCCGGTAGCTTGTTGCTCGATGAGCGCCCCCGTGCATCGTGACAGCTCCACCGCCGGCCCCCGCGTGCTGACTCACCTCGAGCGGCTCGAGGCGGAGAGCATCCACATCATGCGCGAGGTCGTGGCCGAGGCGGAGAACCCGGTGATGCTCTACTCGATCGGCAAGGACAGCTCGGTGATGCTGGAACTCGCGATGCGGGCCTTCCATCCCGCCACGCCGCCGTTCCCCCTGCTGCACGTCGACACGCAGTGGAAGTTCCGCGACATGTACGAGTTTCGCGACCGCATCCCCCAGCAGACCGGTGTCGAGCTGATCGTGCACACCAATCCCGAGGGGCGCGAGCAAGGCATCAATCCCTTCGATCACGGCTCCGACACCCACACGCACGTGATGAAGACGGTTGCGCTCAAGCAGGCCCTCGACCAGTACGGCTTCGACGCCGCCTTCGGCGGCGCCCGGCGCGACGAGGAGAAGTCGCGGGCCAAGGAACGGATCTTCTCCTTCCGCACGGCGCAGCACGTGTGGGATCCGAAGAACCAGCGACCCGAGCTGTGGCGCACCTTCAACGCGCGCAAGCGCAAGGGCGAGTCGATTCGCGTCTTCCCCCTCTCCAACTGGACCGAGCTCGACGTGTGGCTCTACATCGAGATGCGCCAGATCCCGGTCGTGCCGCTGTACTTCGCCGCGCAGCGGCCCGTGGTCGAGCGCAACGGCGTGCTGATCATGGTCGACGACGAGCGCATGCGCCTCGAGCCGGGAGAGCAGCCCCAGATGCGGAGGGTCCGCTTCCGGACGCTCGGCGACTATCCGCTCACCGGCGCCGTCGAGAGCGACGCCGACTCGGTTCCGGCCATCATCGCCGAGATGCTCGTGGCCACGACGTCGGAGCGCCAGGGGCGCGTGATCGACCACGACGCCGCGGCGTCGATGGAGCGAAAGAAGCAGGAGGGCTACTTCTAGCCCGCGTCGGGTGGCCCGAGCCGGCCAGAGCGCTCGAGTTGCGCAAGCACCTCGCGCGCCGCCGCCGCGGGTGCCAGCTCCGTCGTTCGCAGCTGCACCTCGGGCGCATCGGGAGGCTCGTAGGGCGAGTCGATTCCGGTGAAGTTCGACAGCTCGCCGCGCCGGGCCTTGCCGTAGAGCCCCTTCGGATCGCGCTCTTCGGCCACGGCCAGGGGCGTGTCGACGTAGATCTCCAAGAACTCGCCGGGCTCGAACAGCGACCGCGCCATCTGGCGCTCGGCTTTGAAGGGCGAGATGAAGGACACGATCACGATCAGTCCGGCGTCGACCATGAGCTTGGCGACCTCGCTGACCCGGCGGATGTTCTCCACGCGATCGGCTTCGGTGAAGCCGAGGTCCGAGTTCAGGCCGTGGCGCACGTTGTCGCCGTCGAGCAAGTATGTGTGGTGGCCTCGACGGTGCAGCTCTGACTCGACGAGGTTCGCGATCGTGGATTTGCCCGCGCCCGAGACGCCGGTGAACCACAGCACGGTCGGCTGCTGGTGCAGGCTCAGCGCGCGCACGCGCCGGTCTATCTCGAGCGCCTGCCAGCGGACGTTGTGCGACCGCCGCAGCGCGAAGTGGATCAGCCCCGCCCCCACCGTGTCGTTCGTGATCCGGTCGATGAGGATGAAGCCGCCCGTCTCGCGGTTCTCGGCGTACGGATCGAACGCGATGGCCTGGCTCAGCTCGAGCTCGCAGACCCCGATTTCGTTGAGCTCGAGCTCGTCGGCCGCCACGTGCTCGAGCGAATCGATCTGGAGCTTGTATTTGAGCGGCGCCACCGTGGCCGTGACCGTCTTGCCCCCGATCCGCATGAGGTAGCTGCGCCCGCGCAGCATCGGGTCGTCGGCCATCCAGACGACCGTGGCCTCGAACTGGTCTGCTACTCCGGGCGGCTTCTCGACATGGGCGATCAGGTCGCCGCGCGTAACGTCGACCTCATCGGCCAGGGTGAGGGTGACGGCCTGCCCGGCGACAGCCTCGCCGAGATCGCCGTCTGGGGTGACGATCCGCTCCACCGTCGTCGCGCGTCCGGACGGGGCCACGACTACGCGATCGCCGGCGCGCACGGCGCCGCCGGCGATCGTCCCGGCATAGCCGCGGAAGTCCAGGCTGGGACGGTTGACCCACTGCACCGGCATCCGGAACGGACGCGCCTGCTCCTGGCGCTCGACTTCTACCGTCTCCAGATAGTGCAGCAGCGCCGGCCCCTCATACCAGGGCATCGCTTCGCTGCGTTCGGTCACGTTGTCGCCGCTCAGGGCGCAGACCGGGATGCATGTGACGGATTCGAGCCCGAAGCGCGCGGCGGCGCGGCGAAATTCCTCCTCGATCTCACAGAAGCGCGATTGCGAGAACTCGACCAGGTCCATCTTGTTGACGGCCACCGCGACGTCACGGACTCCGAGCAGCGCGACCAGCTGGCTGTGGCGCCGAGTCTGCGTGAGGATGCCGTTGCGGGCGTCGACGAGGATCACGGCACAGTCAGCCGTCGAGGCGCCGGTGACCATGTTCCGGGTGTACTGCTCGTGCCCCGGCGCATCGGCGACGATGAAATGCCGCGCGTCGGTCGAGAAGTGCCGGTAGGCGACATCGATCGTGATGCCCTGCTCGCGCTCGGCGGATAGGCCGTCGAGCAGCAGGGCGAAGTCGAGCGCCTCCCCCTGGGTGCCCACCGCGCGGGAGTCCGCCGCCAGAGCGTCCAGCTGGTCGGCGAACAGCGACTTGGACTCGTACAGCAGCCGCCCGATCAGCGTGCTCTTGCCATCGTCGACGCTTCCGCACATGACGAACCGAAGCAACGACTTCTCGTTGTGGGCGCGCAGGATCGCGTCCATCTGACGGACCTGCGTCGGCGCTTCTGGCGACATACCGTGCTCCGTCGTGCTCACAGACCTCCCCAGCCCGGTGAGGGTACGGCACGCCGGGGTGCTGGTGCGGCGCCGGAGCGCTCAGGCGTAGCCGAGGCGCAGCCGCCGGCGCTGCGACGACGCAGCTCCGGCACCGGCTGCATGCGCGCGCAGGAGCACGATCAGATGCGCCGTGCGGCAGAACGGGTCGGCGATCGCCGAGCCATCGAGCAGCGACAGGGCCGCTCGCAGCTCCCCATCGACCTCGGCGACCAGCACGCTTCCGCCGGGAACCGGCGCGCTGTCCAGTGCGGCTAGCCGGGCGAGCGTGTGTCCGTCCTCAGCGTATGCCGGCCTGACCGTGACCGGCTCGTTCCAGGTGTCGGGGCGGCGGCGGCGCTTCATCGGGGTCTTACTTTGCCCTCCTCACGGCATAAACGCAAATAGGGCTTTGCTGGATGCGGTATAACCGTTGGTAATGCTCGACGCACGCCGTCTCCGGGTGCTGTGCGAGGTCGCCCGGCACGGATCCTTCTCGGCCGCGGCCGCAGCTCTCGGCTACACGCAACCCGCGGTCTCCCGCCAGATATCCACGCTCGAGGCCGAAGTTGGGACGGTCCTCGTGCGCCGGATCCCGCAGGGTGTCGTCCCGACGGACGCCGGGCGGCTTCTGATCGAGCGCGGCGAGTCGATCCTCGCCCAGCTCGCAGATGCCGAGGCGGAGCTGAAGGCGCTGGCGGGCCTCGAGGCGGGAAGCCTGCGCCTCGCGTCGTTCTCCTCGGCGGCAGCGACGATCGTGCCCCCGGCCATTGCGCAGTTTCGCGAGCGCTATCCGGCCGTGGAGCTGACGGTGATCATGGCCGACCCGATCGACTCGCTTCCGTCCCTGCGAGCCGGCGAGCTCGACATGGCCCTCTCGCACGACCCCCTCGGGGGCATTGACCTGCCCACGCGCGAGAACGCCGGCGAAGAGCTCGGCATCGAGCTCGTTCACCTTTTCGACGATCCTATGTACGTGGTGATGCCGAGCGACCACCACCTGGCCGCCGCGGACGAACTAAATCTGGCGTGCTTCAGCCTCGAGCCCTGGATGCTCGCCACGACGCAGACCTGTCCGGACTCACGGCTGTTCCTGCGCGCGTGTCACGCGGCGGGCTTCGAGCCCCGCATCGCGTTCCAGAACGACGACTACCAGGCCATCCTGGGCTTCGTCGCCGCGGGCGTGGGCGTGGCCCTCATCCCCGATATGGTGGCGCGCGGGATGCGCCCTGATGTCGTCGTGCGCGAGCTCGATCCGCCCCCACCGGCCCGCCCGATCATGGCTGCCTTCCCCGTGGGCTTCCGGCCGCCGGCCGCAGACGCGATGCTCGGCGTGCTTCGCTCGACCAGCGACGACTGGGTGCAGCACAGCCTCACCAGCGCCGAGCTGCGCCCCGTGCCATGAACGACAAGTCCGACACCCGCGAGCTCCGGGACGCACAGCGCCAGCGCGAGCAGGCCGAGCAGCAGCAGGCGCAGAAGAGCCTCGATGAGGAGGAGACCGCGCAGCACGAGCGCCGCGCGGAGAAGGCGCGCTACCTCAAGGAGAAGCTCGAAGAGCGCGCCCAGTCAGAGAGCGAAGATCCCGCGGGCGATTCGCGCGGCGACGCGCCGGAGTCCTGAGAGCGCCTGGAGTCCTGAGAGCGCCCTATCCGACGACGGGGCGGGCAAACTCCACCCGGCGGTCAACCCCCTCGAGCGGCAGCTGGTCGCACATCTCCGCCAGGCGCGAGACCGTTCGCGCGGAGATCTGCAGCGCCAGCTCCTCCTCGTCCAGGTTCGTGGTGATCACCATCGAGCGCTTTTCCTCGTAGCGTGCGTTGACGATCGAGTAGAGCTCCTCCAGGACCCAATCCGTCGTTCGCTCGGCGCCGACGTCGTCGATGTGGAGGAGATCCACCGCGGCCAGGCGGTCGAGCAGGTCCACGTGCGACCGCTCGGCGCGGTGCGTGTCCCTGATCTCGTTGAGCAGGCGCGGAAGCGAGTAGATGGCCACCGATCGCCCCGCACTCAGCGCGGCTTTGGAGACGAGCATGGCCAGTGTGGTCTTCCCGGTCCCGACCGGCCCCACGAACCACAACCCGCGCCCCGCATCCAGGTGCGAGTCGATCCGCTCCCCGAACGACCGCACCGCCCCGACCACGGGACGGGGCTCGATCTCGGTCACCGGCGGCCGGTCGAACGAGACGTCGCGGTAGCGGCGGGGGATCACCGCTGACAGGCCTCGAGCCTTGCGCCGAGCGATCAGCTGCGGCCGGCAGCGACAGTCATAGGCGGTGTTCGTCTCGGCGTCGTAGAGCAGCCCGTCGCCCTCGCAGAGGCCGTAGATGCACTCGCTCATTTCAGCGGAGCCCGAATCACGCGTACCGGGCTCACGGCCCAAAGCGCTCGCCGGCGTAGTTCATGAACTTGGGGTAGTCCTTCTGGAAGGTGAGCACGACGTCGCCGACGGGCCCGTTGCGGTGCTTGGCCACGATGATGTCGGCCTCGCCGGGCCGCTCTGACTCCTTGTCGTAGTACTCGTCGCGGTAGATGAACATGACGAGGTCGCTGTCCTGCTCGATCTGTCCCGACTCGCGCAGGTCGGAGAGGATCGGCTTCTTCTCGCCCCCGCGCTGCTCGACCGCACGGCTCAGCTGCGAGAGCGCGATCACCGGCACGTTCAGCTCGCGTGCCAGTCCCTTGAGGCCACGAGAGATCTGACCGACCTGCTCCACCCGGCTCTCGACACGCCCCTCGTGGCGCATGAGCTGCAGGTAGTCGACGATGATCAGCCCAAGCCCGTTCTCGACCTGGTGGTGGAGGCGCCGCGCCTTTGCCCGGACCTCGAGCACGCCAGTGTCGCTGGAGTCATCCACCCACAGCGGCGCCTGCGCCAGGCGCTGGCATGCGTCGAGCACCTTCGGCCACTTGGGCTCGGCAACCTTGCCCCGGCGCAGGTCCTCGCCCTTGATCTTCGCCTGCGAGGCGACGAAGCGCTGGGCCAGCTCGGATTCGGACATCTCGAGCGAGAACAGCGCCACCGCATGCCCCGCCAGCGAGGCGTTCTCGGCGATGTTCGCCACGAGCGCCGACTTCCCCATCGAGGGACGGGCGGCGATGACGATCAGGTTCCCGGGCTGAAAGCCCCCGGTCATCGCATCCATGTCCTTGAACCCGGACGGCGTCCCGGTCAGCGAGGTCTTCGACACCGACAGCCGGTGCAGCTTGTCGGTCTCCTCGTGCAGGATGTCCGCAATCGAGCGGATCTTCTTCTGCCGGTCGTCATGCGCGACCTCGAGCATCATGCGCTCGGCGCCCTCGACGAGCTCGCGGGCGGGAGCCTCGCGCGAGAGCACCTTGGCCTGGATCTCGTATGACGCCGTGAGCAGCGCTCGCTTCTGCGCGTCGTCGCGCACGATGCGCCCGTACTCCCGCGCGTGCCCGGCGGCCGGCACCCACCCGGCCAGCTCCTCGATCGCCGCCGGGCCACCGGCCTCCTCGAGCTTGCCCTGCTCCCGCAGCACGTCGGCCACGGTCAGGTGGTCGATCTTCCGGCCCGAGTTGTGCAGCTCGACCATCGCGCCGAACACCGCGCCGTGCTGCTCTCGGTAGAAGTGCACGGGCCGCAGATGCTCCTCCACCAGCAGCCCGAAGAGGTGCCGGTCGTCCAGCAGCACCGCCCCCAGAACGGACTTCTCAGCCTCCAGATTGTGAGGTGGAACGGCGATGTTCTGGACGGCGCTCATACCCGGATCCGAGTCTAGGTTTCGGTCAGGCGGCTAGCCGATCGCGTTCCCGCACACAGCACGAAATGCGAAAACGTGATGGTGGGACTGTCTGCTCGGAGCGTGGTCGGCTGGCGCTCCGCGTGGGCGACTCGGTCAGGGTGGACGAGTGCACGTTGCTGCTCTCTAAGCGGAGGCGGACCGAGCGAGGTGTACCGAAGCAAGCTGCCGGGAGGGCGGGAGCGTCTGCTTCCCGCTTCCATCGCGTCCCTGGGCCGGGAGCCCTGCGGTTGAGGTCGTAAGCGCCGGAAGCGGGAAGCAGACCTACCGGCCGCTACGAGGCGACGACCATCGTCTTGACCGTGGCCATCACGCCGTCCGCCACCTCGACCACGACCATGTAGGTCCCGACGTGCCGGATCGGCTCGTCCAGGTGGACCTTGCGACGGTCGACGCGGAGGCTCCGTGCCTCGCGGATCGCGTCGGCGATGTCCTGCGTCGTGACCGAGCCGAACAGCCGCCCGTCCTCGCCCGCCTGCTGAGGGATGGTGAGGACGGTTCGCCCGAGCAGAGCCGCGGTCTCCTGCGCTCGCTCCTCGGCCTGCTGCTTCTCCCGCTCCGCCCGCTCGTGCCGCCGCGTGGCAGCCTCGATCGACCCCTTGGTTGCGGGTTCGGCCAGCTTGCGAGGCAGCAGGAAGTTACGGAGATATCCGGGCGAGACATCGACGACGGTCCCGCGCTCGCCCAGCTTCTCCACGTCCTGAAGCAGGATGGCCTGCGGCATCGTGGCTCCTACCGGTCGCGGTCGCGGTCGCGGTGGCCCCGCTCGCCCCGCTCGCTGCCACCCTCGGCAACGTAGGGCAGCAGCGCCAGCTCACGGGCCCGTTTGACCGCGCGCGCCACCTGACTCTGGTGGCGACGACACGCGCCGGTGATCCGCCGGGAGCGAATCTTGCCGCGTTCGGAGATGAAGCGACGCAGCATCGACAGGTCCTTGTAGTCGACCTGCTCGACCTTGTCCCGGCAGTACGGGCAGGGCTTACGTCGCCCGGAAGTCGGGCCGCCCTTCCTGTCCCGCCGGCGAACCGGCCTTCTACGTTGCTTTGCCACGGATGATCACTCTAGCTAGCTTGCTTCGACGGCCGCCTCTAGAACGGGATGTCGTCGTCGGCCGCGCCGCCGCCCACGGGAGCAGCTTCGAAGTCGCCGGTGTCGATCGGGACGTCGCTCTCGGTCGCGCGCGCGCTGCTCGAGAACCCGTTCCCGTTGCCGGCATCATCGCGGCCGCCCAGGAACTGGACGGAGTCAGCGATGATATCCACGGACTCGCGCTTCTGTCCGTCGACTTCGTACTGGCTCCACTCCAGCCGGCCGTCGATGGCCACGGGCCGGCCCTTCTTCAGGTACTGACCGCAGTTCTCCGCCTGCGCGCCGAACACCGTGACGCGGAAGAAGTTGGGCTTCTCCTCCCAACTACCGGTCGCGCTGTTCTTCTTACGGGTGTTGCACGCGACGCCCAGCTTGCAGATCGTCAGCCCGCCCGGCGTGGTTCGCATATCGGGATCCCTGGTGAGGTTCCCGGTCAACACGACGCGGTTGATGTTCATGCGTACGGCTCCTTCCAGCAGTTTGAAAGCTCCTGCCGAGTCTAGGTCGGCGGCAGGCGGCAATCCCCGCTCTCGCCGGAAAATGGACGCAAACGTTGCCGAGTCGTCTCGCGTGTGTCGCGGGCCGTAACGGTCCGGTGACAAACGGCGGCCGCGGCGTGTGTCCGCGAGGGCGCGAGGTCCTAGCTTGCGGGCTCGGGGTCCTCGACGGGGGCGGCCTCGGCGGCCTCGGTGCCGTCGGCGGTGGGAGTGGGGGCGGGGTCGGCCGTGTCGCCAGTGTCCGCCGCTTCGCCGGTGTCGCTTTCGGCTTCGGTGCCCTCCGGCGCAGTGGGCGCCTCGCGTTCAGCGCTCGACGCTTCGCCATCGCCACCGGCCGCTTCCCGGCCACCGTCGGATGCCTCGCGGGCACCGGAGGTCTCGTCGCGGGCGCCGCCCGAGCTCTCTCTCGCTCCCGTACCCGCGGCAGCCTGGGTCACGGGGGCGATCACCGGTGGGGCCGAGTCGGGCGCGGGGCGCATGCCCGGCAGCAGCTTGATGATGCGGAAGCGCAGCACGCCGTCGGCGATCCGCAGGCTGTGCGAAAGCGACTCGAGCAGGGACGGCGGGCCGGAGAACTGCAGCAGGTGGTAATCCGCCTCGGCCTCGTGACTGATCCGGAACGAGAGCGCGCGGGTCCCCCAATCGTCCTGGCGCGCGATCGAGCCATCGGCGCCGGAGATCGCGCTCTGCACCTCGGAGAGGATCCTGGAGCGCTGCTCGTCCGAAGCCTCCTTCGAGAGCAGCAGCATGAGATCGTATGTGGGGAACTCTTCCGGCATGGCGCGGCGCCCGCAGCCGCGAATCACGTGCATCGCTGCACATTGCGTGATCGTGCTCGGGCGGCGGCCGACTATAGCAACGGGTCTGTGACCGGCCGGGCCGCCTGCCGGGGGCGCCCGCGGCGCCGGCGACCCTCATCCGCGACCATCTCGCGATGACCTCGCGCCCCGAGCTGCCCACCCTCCAGTTCCCCGACGACGCCGCGTGGGAGCGCTGGCTCGAGGAGAACCACGACTCCTCGCCTGGCATCTGGATGCGGATCGCGAAGAAGTCATCGCGCCACACGAGCGCCCGCTACCCGGAGGTGCTCGATGCCGCGCTCTGCTTCGGCTGGATCGACGGCCAGCGTGCGCCCCAGGACGAGGACTACTTCCTTCAGCGCTTCACGCCTCGCGGAGCCCGCAGCCGCTGGTCGCAGATCAACCGCGAAAAGGCCGAGCGCCTGTCGACCCAAGGCCGGATGCGTCCCGCCGGCCTCGCAGAGATCGAAGCCGCCAAGGAGGACGGTCGGTGGGAGGCGGCATACGCGCCGCAGAGCACCGCCACCGTGCCCGAGGACTTCCAGCGCGCCCTCGACGGCAACCCGAAGGCGAACGCGTTCTTCCAAACCCTCCGGGGCCAGAACCGCTACTCGTTCATCTACCGGATCAACGACGCCAAGCGCCCAGAGACGCGCGCCCGGCGGATCGAGACGTTCGTGAAGATGCTGGCCGACGGGGAGACGTTCTACCCCTGAGCCCGCAGCGCTGCGGCGTCCGCCTGTCCCTTCTTGTGGATGTCCTCGAGCTGGTCGTCGATCCAGTCGCCCGGGTTGCGGGCGGTGACGATCGACTTCAGGCCCTGGAGGCGCCGCTCGCGTTCCTCGCGCGGCATCGTCAGCGCCGCGTGGATCGAGTCGGCCAGCGCCTGGATGTCGAACGGGTTCACCGACAGCGCGTACTCGCCGAGCTCCTCGTGCGCGCCGGTGTTCTCGCTCAGGATCGAGACCCCCGCTCGCTCGTTGACCATCGGCCCTTCCTTGGCCACCAGGTTCATGCCGTCGAACATCGCGTTGACCATCAGCACGTCGTAGTGCTTGTAGGCGGCGACGGCTTCCTCCAGGTCGTCGCGGAGCTTCAGCTGGATCGGCATCCAGTCGGGCGAGCCGTGGCGGTGGTTGACGACCGCGACCACGGCTTCGATCCGCTCCAGGTACTCCGCGTACTCGGGCACGTCGGTTCGCGACGGCATGAGCTGCGCGATGAACGTCACCTTCTCCCGGAACTCCGGGTGCTGCTCGAGGAAGACGTCGAAGGCCGAGAAACCGCGCAGCACGTTCTTAGACAGATCGGCGCGGTCGACGCGCAGGATCAGATGGTCGCGGCGCCGTCGAAGCAGCTCCTCCTCGAACTCGCGCGTGCGGGGACGCTCGGCGACCGCCTGGACCGCGCTCGCGTCGATCGGCAGCGGATACGCGCGCACCCAGATCTCGCGGTCCTCGCAGCGCACGATCCCGCGCTCGTAGTCGACGTGGTGGCCGAGCAGGTCCTCGCAGCACTGCAGGAAGTTGCGCCGGTAGGAGCGTGTGTGAAAGCCGATGATGTCGTTGGAGAGGATCCCCGAATAGATCTCGCGGCGGATCATGAAGGGCAGCACGCGCCAGGAGTCGGACTGGCTCCAGGGGATGTGGACGAAGTGGTGCAGGAACGCGTCCGGGCGAGCGCGGCGCACGAGCCCGGGCAGCGTGTAGAGGTGGTAGTCGTGCACCATCACGACCGGGCTCTCGACGTCCTCGATCTCCTCGGTCACGGCCCGCGCCAGGTCCTCGTTGACGGCGTTGTATCCGAACTCGAAGGCCTCGGTCTCGTTGCGCCGGATGACGGGAGCGTTGGAGAGATCCCACAGGTAATGCTGGATGAACCACAGCATCGGGTTGGCCATGATGTTGTAGAAGCGGTCGTAGGCCTCAGGATCGGATGCGACCAGCTTCACGCGGTAGTCGCCGCCATCCGGTGCCTGGACTGGGAAGGGACGACCCCCGGCCTCCTCGGCGGCTGCGACGTCCTCGTCGGTCATCGCCGAGGCGACCCAGGTCACCTCGCGGTGCGAGGCCAACCCAATCAGTGCCGTCACCAGACCGCCGGTGCCGCGTCTGATCTCCCCGTCTGGCTGGAACGTCACCGGGCCGCGGTTGGAGACCAGAACAAGCGGCGCGTCAGACATGCTCAGGCGCTGCTCCCCCGGGGAGACGGCAAGGTAGGCATCACACCCCCAGCTGCTCGAACAGCAAGAGCCAGTCGCGGAGCAGTCGCGGCATCAGGAACCGCTGGCGCACCCTCTCCTTGCCCGCCCGTCCCAGCGCCTTGCCGAGTCCCGGGTCGCGGAGGATCTCGAGGGCGCGGTGCGCGCAATCCTCGACGCTCGAGACCAGGAAGCCGGACTCGCCGTCGACCACCTGAAGCGGGATCCCGCCCACGTTGCCGCCGATGAACGGCCTGCCCTTCCAGATCGCTTCGGTCACCGTCAGACCGAATCCTTCCCGCGTGGACTTCTGAATCACCACATCACAGTGTGACTGGAATGCGTTGACTTCGATCGCGCCGACGTTGTTGAGGTTGTTGAGAATGTGGATGTCCGGGTCTCCGTCGGCGTGCGCGACCGTGGCGTTGAAGTAGTCCCAGCCCTCGGGATCGTCGGTGGCCATCGAGCCGACGAGCGCTAGTTGGACGTCCGGCATCTGCTCCTTGACGATCCGGTAGGCGTCGATCACGCCCAGCGGGTCCTTCCACGGGTCAAAGCGGGAGACCTGGCAGAGCAGCGGCCGGTCGACGTCGATCCCGAACTGATGGCAGATGTAGACGGCGTCCTCGGGCGAGAAGGCCATGTTCTTGGGAGCCAGAGGATCGATTGCGGGCGGGACCACGTTTGCGCGCCCGTCCATCGACACCGGGACGTAGTCCTCCATGTGGAAGACCGAAGCCGGATAGCAGTCGAGGTAGGGGACCAGCCGCTGCAGCGTGGTCTCGTTCGGCGTCGAGAGGTCGATGTGGCAGCGCCACACCCAGTGGCGCGCCTTCTCGCCGACCAGCGAGCAGATCGCCGCCGGCTGCGGGTCGTGGACGATGCACACGTCCCACCCCTCGGAGAGCTCGCGCGCGTTTATGTCGTTGTAGCGCTGCCAGGTCTCCCACTGCTCTTCGGAGAGGTCCTGCGGGTTGCCTTGGAGGGCGTTGTGCATGAGCTTCGTGGCGTTGAAGAACTCCTCGCGCCCGTAGATCACCTGCCATTCGACGCCCAGGCCCACGTCGGCCATCAGCGGCACGAGCGTGGAGAGGATCTCGGCCACGCCACCCCCGAACGCCGTCGCCGAGAGGTGCAGGATCCGCTTGCCCTCCAGCCGCCCGGCGCGTTCGCGGATCTCGTCGACGAGCGGACGGCCCACCAGGCTCGCGTAATCAGCGAGCTGCTTCTGGGCTACGGCTACGGGCTGGAGCATCGGCGTGGGAGCGGCACTGGGCGGCGGAAGATAGCGACCGGGTTCGTCTCATGAGCAATGCGCCCTGAGCCGCTTGATTCCTGCATCGACCGCCCGCAAGAGCTCGGCGTGAAGTTGCGCGTCGGAGGCGCAGATCGAGGACATCTGAAAGTCGTGACCGGACCCGAGGAGCCGGTGGCGGTCAAGTGGCTCGCCCCAGCCGTCGCTGACCACACCGCCGGCCTCGCACAGGCAGAGCCACGGGCCGGCGAGGTCGTAGGGCGAGTTGTTCAGCACCTCGCCGCCTCCGATCCGCTCGAACTGCTCGCGCATCCCCGGCACGTCGTCGATGATCCGAGAGCCGACCTCCACCACGGCGTCGAGCTGGCCGGTCACGATCCGCGTCATCGAGAACGCCTGGGAGCCGAGCTCGAACGTCCCTCCACCTACAGAGGATGCGTCGATCAGGTCACCGAGGACCTCGACCACCGCGCGCGACGGGCGGCCGCGAAAGCCATAGGACCAGAACATCCGCGGCACCTGGACCGCGGAGGTCACGGATACCGGCCGGGTCGACCGGACCCCCTCGCCCCGTACGGCCAGATACCAATCGCCGGACTTGATCTCGACCACGCAGCCGACCTCCAGGTCGGCCATCGTCGGCTCGGGGTCGTCGAGCGGCGCCAGCGCCACGGCCACGCAGGCCGACTCGAGGCCGGCCATGGCCGGCCTGGTCCCGTCGATCGGGTCGACGACGAGCACGTGCGTCGAGTCCTCTTGCGCCACCAGGCCGCGGTCCTCCGAGTAGAACGCCGCCCGGGGAGAACGGGCGGCGACGAACTCGGCCAGCCAATCCTCGGCCATGCGATCCACGGCGAAGGTGACATCCCCGCCGGCGCCGGCGCCGGCCACCGCCCGGCCGGCGTGGGCGCCGAGCGCGGGCAGCACCTGCTCGCGGATCCCTCGCGCCAGCTCCAGGACGATTTCGGCATTCACAGACCGCGCATTCTGCCCGTGTCAAGATCGGCGCATGAAACCGGTCAACATCTTCGAGACGCAGTTCGACTACGACGAGGCCGACCCGCCGGGCTACCAAGGGGGTATGGCGAACGTGGGACGTGATGCCGGCGGGGCGGCATTGGCGGTGAAGCTGTTCGAGCTCCCTCCCGGTAAGAGCCTCTGTCCATTCCACTACGAATACGTGGAGGAATGGCTGCTCGTGCTTGAGGGCGACGGGGTCGCGGTCCGCCTTGCGCAAGGCACCCAGCAGCTCGCACGCGGGGACCTCGTCCGGTTTGCGCCCGGGCCCGACGGTGCGCACAAGGTCAGCAACGAGGGACAGGACCCAGCGCGCGTCCTCATGTTCTCAAGCGCGCACGAGCCGGCCGTCGCCGTATATCCCGACAGCGACAAGATCGGCGTATGGGTGCCGGGCGGGGCGGACAACGTGATGCTCCGGCGCCCCGACGGCCAAGTTGACTACTGGGACGGCGAGGCCTGAGGTCGAGCCCGGGCTAGGACGGCAGCTCCAGGGTGAACACCGTCCGCCCTGGAGCCGACTGCACCGAGAGATGACCTGACATGCGCCCCGCCAGCTCGCTGGCGATGGCGAGCCCGAGTCCCGAGCCCTGAGCGTCGTCGGCCGTGAAGAAGGGCTCGAAGATCCGCTGCTGGGCCTGGTCGTCGATCCCGCGCCCGTCGTCGCGCACGGCGAGGCGCACAAAGCCGTCGTCGCGCCCCGCGGTCACGACGATGCGAGTCCCCGGCGGGGTGTGGGTGAGCGCGTTGTCGAGCAGGATCCGCACGATCTGCGCCACCCGGACCGGGTCGCACTGGGCCTCGATGCTTCGCGAGGCCAGCCGCAGCTCAAGGTGGGAGTCGTGCTGCGCCAGCGTGGGCTCGAACTCGCCGGACACCGAGCGCGTGAGCTCACCCAGATCGACGTGCTCGGGACGCAGCTCCAGGGAGCCGGCCTCCAGACGCGAGAGGTCGAGCAGGTCGACCGAGAGCTTGCGCAGCCGCTCGACCTGGTCGCGCACCTGGTCGAGGAACCGCCGGCGCGTGTCCGCGTCGAGGTCCTCGTCCTCGAGCAGCTCGACGAACCCGCCCAGCGAGAAGATCGGCGTTCGCAGCTCGTGCGAGGCGGTGGCGATGAACTTCTCGCGCGCCGACTCGAGCTGCGCCAGCTGGCGCTGCATGGCGTTGAACGCCACCGCGAGCTGCCCCAGCTCGTCACTGGAGTCGACCGGGATGGGGTGCGCGAAGTCGCCGGCGGCGATCTGCTCCGCCGCGCGCTCCAGGCGCTTGACCCGCTGACTCACAGCACGCGAGAGCACGTAGCCGCCGAGCAGTGCGAGGAGCAGGGCGATGCCCCCCGCGACGAGGATCTCGTGGCGCACGATCGCCACGTTCTTGACGATGTCCGAGACCGTGGCCGAGTACACGATCACCCGCACCACGCGCCCGAACAGCGAGACCGGGTAGGCGGCCACGGCGAGCGTTCCCGAGGGTGAGGACTCGGTCCCGGTCTGCAGCCGTCCGCTGCGGGCCGCGCGCGAGGCGATCGTGTAGGCGGGCTGCTCGCCGGCGGCGCTGCTGGTCGAGTCCGCCTGGAGCGAGAGCTGCGGGCCACCCGGGGCCACCGCGACCGACACCGATAGCAGCGTCACCCGGTCGCCTGAGCGGGCGCCGGCATTGCGGACCATGTCCCTCACCACCGAAGCCCGCTCCGAGCTCCCGACGGTGCGAACGATCGGGCCTGAGGTCTTGCGAGCGGCTGTCGCGAGCGCGTCGAGCTTCTGGTTGATGAGCCGGGTCTGCAGGCCGGGAGCGACATACAGATACAGAGCCCCGATCGATGCCAGCGTGATCGCGAAGAACCCCAGCGTCAGCCGGTTGCGCAGCGAGATCCGGATCCTGGGCACGGCGGTGTTCGGGTTCCTAGGGTTCGCTGTCGCGGAAGCGATAGCCGACGCCACGCACGGTGTGGAGGTACTCGGGGTCCTTGGGGTCGCGCTCGATCTTTTCGCGCAGATGGCGGATGTGGACGTCGATCGTGCGCGGGTCGCGGTAGGCGCTGTCACCCCAGATGCGCGCGAGCAGCATGTCGCGCGTGTAGACGCGTCCGGGCGCGCGGGCCAGCGCCGAGAGGATCTCGAACTCGACGAACGTCAGCTGGGCTTCACGGCCGCGCACGCGCACGCTGCGCTTGGGGAACTCGATCCGCAGGTCGCGCACCTCGAGCGGCGCCTCGTCGGGCTGTGTCTCTGCCGGCCGGCTCATCTCGGCGCGCCGGAGGGCCGCCTTGATCCGGCTCGAGAACTCGCGCAGCGAGAAGGGCTTGGTGATGTAGTCGTCGGCGCCGAGCTCCAGCCCGACCACCTTGTCGATCTCCTCGGACTTGGCGGTGAGCATGATGATCGGCACCGAGCTGCGGCTGCGCAGCCGCCGGCAGACCTCGAGGCCGTCGACCTTGGGCAGCATCAGGTCCAGTACGACGAGATCGAACGGCTCCTCTTCGAAGCGCTCCAGCGCTTCGCGGCCGTCGGCGGCCTGCACGACCTCATAGCCGTCGCGGCGCAGTGGATACGAGAGGAGGGTCTGGATGGGCTGCTCATCGTCGACGAGCAGGATGCGGGCTGATCGGTCTGCCACGTTGCGCTCTCCTCTGGTGGAAAGAGTAGTGGCGCCCCACCGGGACCCCGGTCGTCTGCTCGAGTCCTCCATCTACGTGGTTAACCTCTGGGCCCGATGCTTGATCCGCGCATCTACCGGTCGGGGCTGGTGGCGGTCGCGGTGGCGCTCATCGTCGTCGCCTTCTCGCTCACCGACCAGCAGGGCCCGGTGGGCTCGAACCTCCCGCCCGAGGCCTTCAACGGGCAGAACGCCTATCTCGACATGGTCGGGATGGCGCGCAAGTACCCCCAGCGCGCGCCCGGCTCGCCCGGGGACGACGCGCTGGCCGTCGCCGTCGCCCGCGCGCTGGCAAAGGACGGCTATGCGGTCTCGACTCGAACCGACTCCGCGCAGACGGCCACCGGGCGACGCCCGCTCCAGACCGTCACCGGCGTCCTCGCGGGGCAGTCGACCGGCAGCATCGTGGTCGTCGCGCACCGCGACACGCTGAGCTCGCCTGGGACCAGCGACCTGTCGGGCACGGCCGTGCTTCTGGAGCTGGCGCGCGTTCTGGCGGGTCAGACGCAGCACCGCTCGGTCGTGCTCGTGTCGACCAGCGGATCAGCCGGCACCGTGGGGGCGACGGAAGCGGCTCGCCGTCTCGCTCGCCCCGTGGACGCCGTGATCGCCCTCGGTGACCTGGCCGGAATGCGAATGAGCCCGCCGCTTATCTCGCCGTTCTCCAACGGACAGCCCGTGGCCCCGACGATGCTGCGGAACACGCTGGCCGCTCAGCTCGCGAGCCAGGCCGGGCTCCTGCCCGGCGACACCGGGCTGCTCGGCCAGTTCGCACACCTGGCGTTCCCGCTCACACTGACCGAGCAGGGACCATTCGGCGCCCGCGGTGTGCCCTCGGTGCTGCTCTCGCTCTCCGGCGAGCGTCCGGCGCCGGCCGGGGAGGCCGTGGATCCCGGGCGTATCACCAACCTGGGTCGCACCGTGCTCGCCACCGTCAATGCGCTCGATGCCGGGCCGTCGGTCCCGGCGCCTTCGGCCTATCTCCTCTTGAGCGGCAAGGTCGTCCCCGACTGGGCGGTGCGCGTGCTCGTCCTGGCGCTGATCCTCCCCGTCCTCATGGCCACCGTCGATGCCCTGGCCCGCGCCCGGCGCCGCGGTCATCACCTCCTGCCATGGGTGGGCTGGGTGCTCGGCGCCGCGCTGCCGTTTGTCGTCGGCATGGTGCTGGCGCTGGGGGCCAGGCTCACCGGAGCGGTTTCCGCTGCTCCCCCCGGTCCCGTCGCCGCCGGTGCTGTGCGCGCGGGTGCCGGCGGCACCGCCGTGCTCATCGCCGTACTGGCGGCGATCGTGCTCGCGTTCGCCGGATGGCGCGCGGTCGGCTCGCGGTTGATGCACGGCGGTCCGGCGCGAGGTGCCCCCAACCCCGGCGCCGCGCCCGCGCTGCTGCTCGTGCTGTGCGCGGTGGCGGTCGTGATCTGGGTTCAGAACCCGTTCGCCGCCGCGATGCTCATACCCGCGCTTCATCTGTGGCTGTGGCTGAACGGCTTCGAAGAGCAACTGCCGCGCGGCGCGGCAGTGGCGCTGGTGCTCGGCGGCCTGGCGCTCCCGGTGCTCGTCGTGGTCTTCTACGCGGTGACGCTCGGGCTCGGCCCGGTCGCCCTGCTCTGGAACGGGTTCCTGCTCGTGGCCGGTGGTTACGTGGGTGCGCTGGCCGCGCTTCAGTGGAGCGTCGTCCTCGGTTGCGTCGCGTGCGCGGTCTCGCTCGCCGCGCGCTGGTCGCGCGCCACGCGCGCGAGGGTCGAAGAGCAGGCGGTCACGGTGCGCGGGCCGGTCACCTATGCCGGTCCCGGCTCACTCGGCGGAACGGAGTCCGCCATCAGGCGATGACCTTGCACAGGCTGATTCGAGACGTCTCCTCGGTCCTGATCATCTCCGGGCTGCTGCTGGTGATCGACGCGGGGGTGACCGTGCTCTGGCAGGAGCCGGTCACCGCGGTGATCGCGATGATCAAGCGCGACAACATCGACAAGCGCTTTCTCAGCCAACCGCTGTCCACGCTCGACCAGCGGGCGCTTCAGAGCTTGAGGACGATGAACGAGCGGATCTCGTTCCTCGCCCGGCGAGAGCAGCGTGAGGTGGCCACCGGCGACGCGATCGGCCGCATCGAGATCGGGCGAATCGGCGCGAACTTCGACGTCATCCAGGGCACGGACACGGCGAGCCTCGAAAAGGGCCCCGGGCACTATCCCTCGACGTCGTTCCCCGGCCTTGGTCAGACGGTGGCCATCGCGGGTCACCGCACGACGTATCTGGCGCCGTTTCGGCACATCGACGCGCTGAAGCCCGGCGACCGGATAGTCCTTCGCATGCCCTACGCGCGGTTCACCTACGTGGTGCAGTACCACCGCATCGTCGTGCCGACCGCGTGGTGGGTGACCAAGAACGTCGGCTACGAGCGCCTTGTCCTCTCGGCGTGCAACCCGCTGTACAGCGCAGCTCAGCGGATCATCGTCTTCGCTCGCCTGCAGGAGGAGCAGCCGGCCCTCAGCGCCGGCTCGTCTGCGTGAGGGGGGAGAATGGAGTCCAGACCGGATCGAGATAGCGGCCGCAGTTGCCGATGTTGGGAGTGAGCCGATGGGCCCGAGGGACAAGGAGCGTCAAACGAGGGTGTCCGAGATCAAGGAACAGGTCGCACAGGGGGCCTATGACGTCGATGCACGGGCCGTCGCGGACGCGATCCTGCGCCGTCTGCGCGAGCTGACCCTGCTCGCCTCGGCGCCGGCGCCGCCCACGCTGCGGCAGCGCCCGTCCTAGCCCTCACACCACGTGCTCGTAACCGGTGAGCGCGTCCTCGGCATCGACGAACACCGCTGTCGCCGGGCCCGTGCTCACCCGCCCGATCTCGGTCACCGCCACCCCTTCGAGGGCGGCGAGCGAGTCCGGCGCGATGCAGGCGCACAGCTCGTAGTCCTCGCCGCCGGTTGCCGCCAGGCGCTCGGGCGCCACCCCCAGCTCCCCCGCGACCTCGGCCACGCCATCGGCAAGCGGCAGGGCTGACAGGCGCAGCTCGAGCCTGGCCCCGCTGCGCCGGGCCAGGTGGCCGGCGTCGGTGGCCAGCCCGTCGGAGAGGTCGATCATCGCGTGCGCCCCGCCGTCCGCCAGAGCGCGGCCCTCGGCCAGCCGGGGCTCGGGGCAGGCGTAGCGAGCCACGAGCGCGTCGGCGTCGCCCGCCGAGCCGGTGCTGCGACCGTCCAGGACCGCGAGCCCGGCTGCCGATCCGCCGAGCGCACCGGTCACCACCACCACGTCGCCCGGCCGCGCGCCGTCGCGTCCGACCAGCGCGCCCGGATCCTCGCTCCAGCCCATCACCGTGAAGGAGACCGTCAGCGACGCCGCGCGGGTCATGTCGCCGCCGGCGATCGTGACGCCCACGCGCTCCGCGAGCTCCTGCGCGCCGCGGCCGATCCCCTGCACGGTCGGCGCACCGGCGCCCTCGGGCACTCCCAGGACCAGGTAGGCCTCGCCGGCCGCGGCGCCCATCGCCGCCAGGTCGGACAGAGCGCCGGCCAGCGCGCGGTGACCGATCTGCTCGGGGGTGAGCTGCGCGGCCCGGAAGTGGACACCCTCGACCATGGCGTCGACCGAGGTCACGGCATAGCCGCCGGCCCTGACCACGGCACCGTCGTCACCGATGCCGCGCACGACGCGCCCACCCGGGCGCCGCGGCGCCGCGAAGATCGCTTCGAAGACCTCGATCAGCTCGAGCTCGCGCACCTCAGGCCCGTCCGGCGCCCGCCCGCCACCTCGGTTCAGCGGTGGCGATAGACGATCCGCGCGCGGTCGAGGTCGTACGGGGAGAGCTCGACGCGAACGCGATCACCGGGCAGGATGCGGATGCGGAAGCGGCGCATCTTGCCCGCCACATGGCCGAGCACGACCCGGTCCATGTTGTCCAGCTTGACGCGGAACATGGCATTCGGAAGGGCCTCGACGACCTCGCCTTCCAGTTCGACCTTTTCTTCTTTTGGCATGCGATCAGGATTAGCAGGACCGCGCCGAACGGTGTGCGCAGCGGGCCGCGTGCGGCGAAAGCTTAGTGCTTCTTGCCGCCGCCGCCCGTGCCCTGACCGTGCCCGTTGCCGAAGCCCGGTGGCTTGGCCGGCGCGCCGCCACCGCTTCCGCCGTTCCCGTTCCCGTGACCCCCGCCCGGGCCCGGCGTGCTGTTGCCGCCGGGGCTGGGGGAGGCCGGTTGCGGCGGGGCCGCATAGAGCGACGGGTTGTAATACGGGCTGGACGAAGAACCCGACGCGCTGGCGGATCCGCCGCTCGAGGTGCCGTTGGCACCGAAGTGTCCGTGGGAGCTGCCCGTGCCGGCGAAGCGGCCGAAGAACGGCGTTCCGTGCCAGGGGACGCTCGGCTGGGGGAAGTCGCCGCAGTAGCCGCCGCTGGCCGTCGACATGTAGTCGTGCCAGATGGGCGCGGCGAGGGTTCCGCCGAAGCCGCCGGGCATCGACGTCGTGGCGTTTGGATAGCCGACCCACACCGCGGTGGCCAGCTGCGGCGTGTAGCCGGCGAAGTAGGCGTCGGTGAAGCTCGTCGTCGTGCCTGTCTTTCCGGCCGCCGGGCAGCCGTAGTTGGCCGCGGTCCCGGTCCCGCTCGTGATCACGGTCTTCAGGACCTGATCCGCGGCGTATACCTGGCCGTAGGGGAACACGCGCTTGCCCGGCGCGTCGCCGAGGTTCACGACGCTGCGGTCTGGAAACACGACCTTGGTGATCGCGGTGGCCTGATGATGGATGCCGCCGCTGGCCAGCGTGGCGTACGCGTCGGCCATCTCGAGCGGCGAGACCGAGACGGCGCCCAGAGCCTCCGAGGGGAAGTTCGTAAGCGGCGAGGTGATGCCCATGGCGTGCGCCGTGGCCGTCACCTTGGGAAGCGTGACGTCCTGCGCCAGCTGCGCGAACACCGTGTTGTCCGAGACCGTCGTTGCCTTGGTCACGTTGATGTTGCCCTGGTAGGAGAGCTCGGCAGTGTGGACCGAGTAGGTGGGATAGGCGGGAAGCCATCCCGGGGCCAGCAGCCGTGAGGTGTAGTAGGTCTGGTTGGGGTCGCCGTTGTAGTCGTGGATCAGCGTCATCAACGTGAACACCTTGAACGCCGACCCGGTCTGGCGGTGGGCCTGCCAGGCATAGTCGAAGGTCGTCTCGCCCGGCCCGGTTCCGTACTTCGAGGTCGTCGCCATGGCTTCGATGTGACCGTTGGTCGGGTTGATCGAGACCAGCGCTGCGGCGGGTTGTCCCAAACCGCCTTCGTGGGCGAGCAGCGCCTGCACCGCCTCGTCCTGCCGCCGCGGGTCGATCGTGGTGTAGACCTTCATGCCGCCGCGTTCGACCGCGGCCAGACCGAAGCGCTCGATCAGCGCCTGGCGCACGTAGTCGAATACGAAGGGCTCGCGCTTGGCCGAGTAGGTGTCGTTGCGCTTGACCTGGAGCGGCGAAGCATCGGCTGCCGCTGCCTCCCCGGCGGTGATGTAGTGCGACTGAACCATCGCGTTCAGGACCTCGTGCCGGCGTGCCCTGGCCAGGTCGGGGGCGAGGAACGGGTTGTACTGCGATGGGGCCTGCGGAAGGCCGGCCAGCAGCGCGGCCTGGGGCAGGTCGAGCTGCGACACCGGCTTGTCGAAGTACAGCTGCGAGGCCGCGCCGACCCCGATTGCGGTTTCGCCCCCGAGCGTCCCGTAGTCGACGTCGTTCATGTACTGCGTGAGGATCCACCCCTTCGTGCGCTTGGACTCGAGCTCCTCGGCCAGCTTCGCCTCGATGATCTTGCGCTTGAGCGAGCGCGTGTCGGCCAGCCGGTCGGGCAGGTAGATGTTGCGCACCAGCTGCATGGTCAGCGTCGAGCCGCCCTGGATGCTGCGCCCGCCGCTGAAGACGTCCTTGAGCGCGGCGCGCAGGATGCCTTCGGGGTCGATCCCGCCGTGGCTCCAGAAGCGACGATCCTCGATCGCCACCGTGGCGCGCCGCAGGACGACCGGTATCTGCGCAGTGGGGACGACGCTGCGCAGGATGTCGGAGTGGATGTAGCCGAGCAGGGATCCGTCGGAGGCGTAGACCTCGGAGACCTGGCCGGGGTTCTTCGGCTTGAGCTGGCTGATGTCCGGCGCGGAGGCGGCGACGTCGACGACCCAGCCTACGACTCCCAGAACGCCGATCGCGATGGCTGAGAGCATGACGATCGAGCCGATCGTCACCGCGCGCTTGGCGGGTGATCCTCGGCGGCGCTGGCGGCGCCGTTGTCTTTCACGTCGGCTCATCGAGGAGTGTCGCGGGCCGGGCGCTGGGAGCGCGCCGCGCGCTTCGCCCGCCTGGCAATCTGACCGCCCAGTGTAGCTGGCGGCTCTTTTCGCCCCGCCGCTTCGGCCTCCTGCAATCGCCCGCAGGCGCGGGCGATGCGACACTCGAGAGCTCCATGGCCGACGCCCCCCGGACCACGCGCGCGATCCTGCTCGATGCGCTTGGGACGCTCGTGGCCCTGGAGCCGCCGGCACCCCGCTTGCGAGCCGAGCTCGCGGGGCTCGGCATCGAGGTGAGCGAGGCCGAGGCGTCCGACGCGATCGCGGCGGAGATCCTCTACTACCGCGCGCACCTCGAGGAAGGCCGCGACGAGCGCGGGCTGGCCGCGCTGCGCTCGGCGTGTGCCGAGTGCCTGCGGAGCGCACTCCCTCCGGCTCGCGGCGTGGCCGAGGCGAGCACCGAGGAGCTGACCGCGGCCCTGCTGCGCGCCCTGCGCTTTCGCGTCTACGACGACGTCGCGCCGGCCCTCTCGAGCTGGCGCGCGCACGGGCTGGCGCTCGTTGTGGCAAGCAACTGGGACGTCTCCCTGCACGAAGTGCTGGCGAGCCTCGGTGTGAGGCCGATGCTCGACGGGATCGTGACCTCGGCCGAGGTCGGCGTGCGCAAGCCGGCGCCGCCCGTCTTCGAGCGGGCGCTCGCGCTGGCCGCCGTCCCACCGTCAGAAGCGCTTCACGTCGGCGACCGACTCCAGGAGGATGTCGAGGGCGCGCGGGCGGCCGGGCTGCGCGCGATCCTCCTGCGCCGTGACGGCGCCCCGGGGCCGCCCGGCGTCACGACCGTCTCGCGCCTCACCGACCTCACACTCGGCCCGTAACCTCCACGGCGTGCCGAGCGTTCCCCCTCCGCCCGCCGCGACGCCGGCGGTGCCCCCGCCCGGCCCTCCGCCCCCAGCCGATCACTCCGAGCGTGACGCGCCGGCATGGCGGGCCTGGATGGCCCCGGCGGCGATCGCCGTGGGTTTTGGGATCGGGCTGCTCGGCACGGCCGTGGTCGGGATCGTCGCGCAGGTGGCGGGATCGAGCCTGACCCATCCCACGCCCGCCGTCAGCCTCATCGAGGATCTCGTCTTCGATCTCTCCTTCGTCGCTGCGGCGCTGTACTTCGCCTCGATCCACGGCGGGCTGCGCCTGCGCGACTTCGGCTTTCGGCGCGTCGCCCTGAAGGCCGGCGCCGGCGCCGTGGTGCTCGGTGCGGTCAGCTACTACGTGCTGACCTCGATCTACGCGTCGCTCGTTCGCCTGCACGGGACCGACAAGCTCCCGAGCGAGCTGGGGGTGAGCAAGAGCACGGCCGCCCTCGTCGGCGCTGCCGTTTTCGTGTGCGTGATCGCGCCGATCGCGGAAGAGGTGTTCTTCCGCGGCTTCATCTTCGGCGCCCTGCGCCGGATGCGGATCAACCTGGCCGGAAGGCAGATCGGGACGGTGCTGGCGGCGATCATCACCGGCATCCTGTTCGGTCTCGCGCACACCGGCTCGGCGTCCTCGCAGTACCTGATCCCGCTCGGTTTCCTCGGCTTCGTGCTGTGCGTCATGCGCTGGCGGACCGGCTCCCTGTACCCGGGCATGGCGCTGCACTCGGCCAACAACTCGCTCGCCCTGGGCATCAACGAGCTGCACTGGAGCGCGCTGGCGATCATCGCGCTGATCGCCGGAGCGCTGGGAGTCGTCGGCGCGCTGACGCTGCCGCTGGCCGGCCGCACGCCGCGAAGCGCACTCGCGGCTCCCTGAGCCACCCGGCCGGGGCTTGTCCTCCTACCGCCCTGGTTTACTTCCGATTAATGACTCGGCCGGCGCGGTGGTTTCTGATGGTCGTCCTCGCGGCTCTCGCGACCGCGGGCGCCGCCACGGCGGACACCACCACAACCACGACGACGCCCGTCACGACGCCGACGACGACCCCGACGCCGCCGCCCGTCCACCCGGCCCACGGCAGCGCCAAGCTCTACATGCCCGGGATCTTCGTCGTCCACGGCGATGCCGTCACCGTGCCAAAGCGGCGCGTGGAGGTGGACGGCGTGGTCCATCCGTACGTGGCCGGGCAGTCGGTGACGATCAAGGCGTTCCTCGGCCGCCGCCTGATCCGCCGCCAGGTGGTTCGCATCACGCCGTCGCAGGACCACTCCTATGGTCGCTTCCGCGCCTCGGTCTCCAGCCCGTCGGCGGGGATCATCGCCATCGAGGCCGAGCACGCCCGGACCTCGACGCTTCTCGCCTTCAAGGCCGGACGCCGGTTCGCCGCCCTCGACGAGCGCGCCGGCCCCGGCTCCACCGGCCGCTTCGTCCAGCTCGTGCAGCAGCGCCTGGCCGCGCTTCACTTCTACATGCCGCAGAGCGGCGTCTTTGACGCCCAGACCGAGCTGGCGCTCGACGCCTACCACCGCCTCCTGCATTGGGGCACCTACAAGACGCTGGATGGCCGCACGGCCAGTTACCTGCTCAACGGCTGGGGTGCGTTCAAGGTCCGTTTCCCGACGCACGGCCGACACGCCGAGGGCGACCTGGGCCTGCAGCTCCTCGCCCTGATCGACGGCTCGAAGGTGCAGTACATCTTCCCGATCAGCTCGGGCAAGCCCTCGACCCCGACCATCCTGGGCGACTTCCACGTCTACCGCCGCGTGCCCGGCTATCTGCCCGACGGCATGTATTTCTCGAGCTTCTTCATCAGCGGCTACGCCATCCACGGCTACAACCCGGCGCCGGACTATCCGGCCAGCCACGGATGCATGCGCCTCCCGATCTCCGACGCGATCGCGGCCTTCAACTGGCTCGCGTACGGGGACTGGGTCGACGTGTACCACTGAGCGGCGCGCCAAACTGAGAGGGCTGTGTGAGCCCCGGCTGCGGCGCGCCCTCCAATCACTGCCGCCGCAACGTTACGCGTGAGCGCCCCCCGCGGTTTCTTGTCACGTTGCGGCGTTGGGAGCGCCGCAACGTTACGCGATCCCCGGCTCGATCATTTGATGTCACGTTGCGGCGGTTGCGCCCAGCGCCGCGCCGCCGCCGCCTCAGCTCAACCCGCTCGAGAACCGCGACAGATATCCGAGCCCGACGCCGTAGACGATCAAGGCGAGGATCGTCGGGACGCCGCGCGAGACCCAGGCGCTGCTCGAAGGCACGATCGACGCAAACGGCTTGGTGAGGGCCTGCGCGGCGTCGTCGATGAACTTCCTGGGCTGTTGCCGGTCGGGCTTGATCGGCACGTTGCCCGGAGAGGGAGACATGCCGGCGACGATCTCGTTCTGCTGCTGCTTGGAGGCGCCGGCCAGCTGATCGCGTCCGAACATGACGAACGACGCCCCGACCAGGAAGCAGCAGACGACCGAGATCGTGACCAGGAGGCGATGGATCACGCTTGCACTTATCGGCCGCACGGGCAACTAGCATCAGCCCCCGCCGATGAGCCTGGACGAGAGGACCAGCGCACGGGAGCGTCTGCTCACCGAGCTGCGCGAGCAGGCCCTGGTGATCGGCGAGGTGGTCCTGACCAGCGGCAAGAAGGCGCAGTACCTCGTCGACGCCAAGCGCGCGATCCTGCGGCGAGAGGGATTCGAGGCCCTGGCGGAGCTGGTCGCGGCGCAGGCCCGCGAGTGGGGCGCCACCGCGGTGGGTGGGATGACGATGGGGGCCGACCCGATCGCGTGCGCGGCGCTGGCCGGAGGCGCGGATGTGAAGGCGTTCTTCGTGCGCAAGGACGTCAAGCAGCACGGCTTGGCCCGGCGGATCGAGGGGCCTCTGCTCGAGCCCCGGGATCGCTGCATGCTGGTCGAGGACGTGGTCACGACCGGCGGCTCGACGATTCGTGCGCTCGAGGTTGTGCGCGCCGAGGGCCATCAGATCTGTGGGGTGCTCGCGATCTGCGACCGGCTGGCCGGGGGCGCGGAGGCGATCGCAGACGCGGCCGGCGCGCCGTTCAAGGCGCTGACCACGATCGACGAGGTCTACCCGGAGCGCCCGGACCGCTGAGCGACCGGCCGGAGCGCCCGGACCGCTAGAGCGACTGACGGGCCGCCCGGACCGCTAGGCGGGCAGTCCGCGGCAGGACGCGAGCCGCTGGTGCAGCGCCTGCACCTTCCAGCCGCCCGGCTCGGGCGTGAACAGGACGATCGGGTTGCCGTGGGCCATCGCCTGGCCGTACTTGAAGCCGACCTTGGAGACGTTGACGCCGAGCTGCCAGGCCAGCACGGTCTGGTACTCCAGCCGCGTCAGCGGCTCGCCGCAGGCGCGAAGCCGCGCCGCGCCCCCCAGGCGGTCGACGGTTCCGGCCAGCCGATTCAGCTCGGTCGTGCGGGCACGCTGCACCTTGAGGTCGGCGTGCTCGGTCCGCATGCGTGACACAGCCGCTGGGATCAGGCTGGCCGCGATGATGACGGCCAGCGCCACGCCGGCCCAGCCGGCCAGGCGCGAGATCGCCGCGGGCTCGCTCAGCAGCCACCCGATCCCGGCCGCCGCTACCACGACCATCACCGCGGAGGCCTCGAACATGTAGCGCGGGAGGCCGGGCCAGCCGTGCAGCGCGAAGGCGATCTCGACGATCACCCAGGCCACGGCCCCCGCGGCGAGCACCATCACGACCCGATTTCTGCGCCACACCGCGAACGCGGCCGCGGCCAGGGCAAGCACCTCGAGCGGCGTCTCGTGCAGGTCCAGGAAGCGGTCGATCGTCCCGAACACGCGGTCGTTGTGCAGCGCCCGGCCTGAGCCCAGCGCGTTGCTCCCGGCCACGAACGCGCTGCGCGACGTGAGCGCCGGGATCCCGAACCACAGCGCGAGGATGACGACGGCGCCGCCGGCGATGAGCCGGCGCATCTCCGGGACCCGGAGCCAGGCCCAGATGCTGTACGCGGCCAGGAACGGCCACACCTCGGGACGCCCGAGCGACGCCAGGCCGCCCAGGACGAAGGCCCAACGCCGCCGGCCGCAGAGGTGGCAGTCGATCGCGGCCAGGCAGAACGAGACGATCATCGGGTCCGACTGCGCGCTCAGCACGTAATGGGCGTAGTCGCGGATCCCGAGCAGGGCCGCGCCGGCGAACACGGCCGCGCCGATGCGGGCGTAGCGGCGCCCGGCCACCTCCGGCGTGAGCATGTAGGCGATCCGGGCCGCGAACACCACACCGCTGAGCGACACCGCGACCGAGGTGATCATCCACAGCCACAGCTCGTAGTGGCCGGCCAGCGCGAAGGGGACCAGGAACAGGTAGGGCAGCGGCTTCCACGACGGGGCCGCGTTGGTGTCCAGCGAGCCGATCACGGTCTGATGGCCCCAGACCAGCCAGCCGTAGGGGTCAAAGCCCGGCCGCGTACGGGCCCACAGCACGATCAGGGTCGAGAGGCCGAGCAGCACCAGCGCACCGATCAGGAACGGGTAGGTCCGGACGAGCTGCGAGAGGCGGCCACCGCGCGACCCCGCGCCGGCCGCCGCGGGCGCGCGGATCCCCCGGCGCTCGACGGTCGACTGCTCCATCAGTGGCGCCGGTACAAGACGCCGCCCGGATGCCGCGGCGTGTAGATCCAGAACGCATTCACCGCCGCACAGGCCGAGGCCTGCGCGGGTGCTGTGTGAATGGGGCGCAGCAGCCAGCCGTTCGGGAGGTGGGTGAAGAGCACGATCGGCTTTCCGCTCCGGATCTCGCGGTGCGGTAGGTAGCCGATCGAACCCACGTTCAGCTTCGTGAAGTACGCCAGGATGCTCACGTACTCGACGTTGGTGACCGGCTCGCCGCAGAAGCGCACGAGGTGATAGCCGCCGACGTGGTTGATCGCGGCCTGGAGCTCTCCGATCACCTTCGTCCGGCCCCGCTCGTGCTTGAGATCGGCACGCTGGTCGCGCACGCGGGACACCGCGGCCGGAACCATCACCGCGCAGATCGCGGCGACCAGGGCGAACCCGGCCCAGCGCGGCACGCGCGCACGCAGCCCAGCTGCCTCGCGGAGGATCCATCCGACCCCGACTCCGGCCAGGACCGTGGTCACCCCCGCCGCTTCGAACATGTAGCGCGGCACGCCCGGAAGACCGCGCAGCACGAGGACGGTCTCGACGGCGACCCACGTCACGGCCCCGATTGCGAGCGCCAGGACGATCCAGTTCCTGCGCACGTACGCCACCGCCGTCGCGAACAGCGCCGCGAGCTGGATCGGCAACCAGGTCAGCTCGGTGAAGCGATGGAAGGTGCCGATGATCTTGTTCTCGCCGTGGATCTCGCGCGGCGAGCGCAGCGCCAGCTGCTCGGCCAGCAGCGGCCTGCCGTTGGTGATCGTCGGGACTCCGAACCACATGAACAGGATGAAGACCCAGCCCGCGACCAGCCAGCGGCGCAGCGGGGGGTTCTTGAACCACATCCACAGCGTCCACGGGGCGAGCCAAGCCCATGCCTCGGGCCGTCCGATGGAGGCCAGGACGCCGAAGAACAGCGCCCACCGCGGATGCCCGGACAGATGCATGTCGATCGCCGCCAGGCACAGCGCGACGATCATCGTGTCGGCCTGGACGCTCAGGACGAAGTGCATGTAGTTCTCGATCCCCAGCAGCCCCAGCCCGGCGAAGGCGGCCGCGAACAGCGCGGGCCGCCGATCGCCCTCTCTCAGTCCGACCAGGTGGTAGGCGATCCGTGCCGCGAACACCGTGCCGGCGAGCGAGACGAAGGCCGAGGTGAACATCCACAGCCGCAGCTGATAGTGCCCGAACAGCGCAAACGGCACCGTGAAGAAGTACGGCAGCGGCTTCCACGAGGGCGCGCCGCCGAGGTTCAGCGACAGGTGCAGCGTCTGGTAGCCCCAGACCAGCCAGCCGTAGGGGTCATAGCCCGGCCGGGTGTCGCTCCACAGAACGAGCGCGACCGACACGACGACGAGCGCCAGCCCGACCAGCCACCACGGATGGGTGCGCAGCAGCGACAGCGGCCTGCGTTCCCAGGCGCGCCGACGTTCCGAAGCCGCCGGCGTAGCGGCGGAAGGTGCTTCTAGCGTGCTCTCGGACACGAGGAGCGCACGACGGTATCAGCGATGCCCCCGGCAGGAATCGAACCTGCATCCCGCGCTTAGGAGGCGCGTGCTCTATCCGTTGAGCTACGAGGGCGGTGGTGCTGTGAGCTTCAGATGAGCCTTGGATTAAGACTCTGTGCGGCAGGAAATGATGAAGTAATCCGGAAACTCATTGATCCTGAGGATCCGGAGCCTGAGGACTCCAATTTGGCGTATTTCCGGGTTCGGTTCATCCTTGACATCGCAGGCACAACTCCGAGAATGCCCGCTGTAGACCTTCGTTTGGGGAGAGGCCCGTATGAAATCTAAAAGCCCGTCCATGCGCCGTCCGTGGCGCGCCCTTGCCATCGGCCTGATCGTCGTGGCGTCCACCGTCGCCCTCGCGGCGTGCGGGAGCAGCAGCTCGAGCGGCGGCAACGTGGCCAACTCGAGCCTTGGCACCGTTCTCTACGGGAGCCTGCCTCCGGTCGGGACCCCGGTCAAGGGCGGCACGATCACCCTGGGCCAGCTCTCCGGGCAGACGCCCACCTACATCTTCCCGATCATCCCCGGGGCGCAGGTCACCACCGGGACGATCTCGTTCATGAGCCAGCTGTTCATGCCGCTCTACGCCGGCCCGGACGGCGCCGAGCCGAAGGTCGACTACGGGCAGAGCGCGGCCAACCCGCCGCAGTTCTCGGACGGCAACAAGACCGTGACGATCCCGCTCAAGCCGGGGCTGAAGTGGTCCAACGGCGACCCGATCGTGGCCAACGACGTCGTCTTCTGGTACGACCTCCTCAAGGCCGCGATCAAGGAGAGCCCCGCCAACTGGGGCCAGTACTCGCCGGGCCTGATGCCCGACAACGTCAAGAGCATCACGACGTCCGGGAAATACGACGTCGTCATGCACCTGACCCAGGCCTACAACCCCGGCTTCTTCCAATACAACAACCTGCAGGACACCAACAACGTCTATCCGCTGCCGAGCTCGGCCTGGAACGTCGCCACGCCTGGTGGCCCGCACCTCGACTACACGAACCCGGCCAACGCGAAGAAGATCTACGACTACCTGAACAAGGCGGGCAGTTCGGTGGCGTCATTCGCCACAAACCCGCTGTGGAAGGTCACCTCGGGGCCGTTCTCGCTGAAGTCCTTCACCCCCACGAACAGCTCCTATGTGCTCGCGCCCAACCCCAGCTACGGCGGCACACCCAAGTCGATGGCGAGCCAGGTCCAGGTGCAGACCTTCACCGGGTTCACAGCTGAGCTCAACGCCATGAAGAGCGGCAGCCTCGACGTCATGGTCGGGCTTGACCCCTCGCAGCTCGCCGAGGCGCCGACCCTGAAGACACAGGGGATCTACGTCTTCGGCGGCCCGGGCTGGGGCTGGTTCGGCGGCCAGATCAACTTCAAGGACACCACCCACCACTTCGACAAGGTGATGCAGCAGGTCTACGTCCGCCAGGCGATCATGCACCTGATCGACCAGACGGGGATCATCAAGGGCGTCTACAAGAACGCCGCGGTGCCGGCATACGGCCCGGTTCCCTCTGCGCCGACCTCGCCGTACGCGCCTCCGAGCTCGACGCATCCCCCCTACCCGTTCGATCCTTCAGCGGCGGTGGCGCTGCTGAAGTCGCATGGCTGGAAGGTCGTGCCGGGCGGCACGACGACGTGCGCCAGCCCGGGGACGGGTACGAACCAGTGCGGTGCCGGCATCCCCGCGGGGACGCCGATCTCGTTCGTGTGGGCCAATCAGCCGGAGTCGGTCTCGAGCGTGGGCGCGCTCGAGTCCGAGGCCATCGCCTCCCAGGCCAAGAAGTCGGCCGGGATCAACATCCAGCTGCAGACCAAGACGTTCAACTTCCTGACCTCCAACTACAACAACGCCAACCCCGCCGCGGCCAAGTACGTAAACGACTGGGGCGTCAACAACTACGGCGGGATCTACATGGACTACTACCCCACCGGCGAGGGCACCTGGAATCCCGGCGCGGGGTTGAACACTGGCTCCTTCGACAATCCCACGGCGAACGGGCTCATGAACGCGTCGGTGCACAGCGGCGACATCAATGCCGTGAAGACCGAGGCGGACTGGTTCGCCAAGAACCCGCCGGTGTTCTTCCTGCCCGCCCAGGACTACCTGCTCGCGGTCAACGGCAAGAAGGTCGGAGGCCCGGCCAGGGGATGGACCTCCATGACCCAGCAGCAATTCAACCCGCAGTTCTGGTACCGAGTGAAATAACCGGGCCGGAGGCGGCGCCGAGGGATAGCAGGAATGAGCGCTGAGCACGGCGAGCCGCGCGGATGACCGGGTACATCGTCCGCCGGCTCGTCGTCGCGCTCATCGTCACCTTCGGTATCGCCTTCATCACCTTCGCGCTGCTGCACTTCCTCTCGCCGAGCCCGGTGTACGACGTGCTCGGGGCGAGGGCGCAGCCCGTGGCCGTGAAGTCGTGGAACCAGCTGCACGGCTACGACCGGCCGATGCTGGCGCAGTTCTTCACCTACGCCGGGCACCTCGTGCGTCTCGACTTCGGCTACTCGTACAAGCTCAGCCAGAGCGTGAGCGCGCTGTTCAAGGAGAACGCGGGCCGCAGCGCCTACCTGACCGCGGCGGCGCTCGTCCTCTCGCTCCTGATCGCCATCCCGCTCGGGATCGCCCAGGCCGTGCGGCGCAACAGCATCGGCGACTACACGGCGACCACGCTGAACTTCGTCCTCTATTCGATGCCCTCGTTCTTCCTGGGCCTCATCCTGATCCAGATCTTCGCCTCTGGACCTGGGGATCTTCCCGCCCACCGTCAGCACCGGCGATCACCACGACCTGGGGTGCGGTCACCCACCCGCTTCAGCTCACGCTGCCGATCGTCACGCTCGCGCTGATCAACGTGGCGTCGTTCAGCCGCTACATGCGCTCCTCGGCGCTCGACAACCTGGCCCAGGACTACATCCGTCTGGCCCGGGCCAAGGGCCTCTCCGAGCGGGCGGTGCTCTTCCGCCATCTCCTGCGCAACGCGTGTCTGCCGATGATCACCCTCGTCGGTCTCTCGATCCCCACGTTGCTGGCCGGCAACCTGCTGATCGAGGTCCTCTTCAACTACCCCGGGCTCGGCCTGCTGTTCTACAACGCGCTCGGCAACCAGGACTACAACATCCTCCTGGCCTACACGATCCTGGGCGGCATCCTCACCGTGCTCGGGAACCTCGCGGCCGACATCGCCATCACCGCCGCCGACCCCAGGGTGCGGCTTGTCTGATCCCGTCACCGAGCCCGCAACCCCCGTCGGCGGGACCGTCCACGTCGAGGTCATACCCGGGACCCCGGAGGGCGGTGACGTCCAGGTCATCGCCAGCGGCTGGCGCCTGGCGCTGCGGGAGTTCACGTCCAACCGCCTCGCCGTGCTGGGCGCCGCGATCATCCTGTTCTTCATCCTCTTCTGCTTCGTCGGGCCACTCGTTCACCACACGAACCAGACCGACTTCAACCCTCTGAACACGAACCTGCCGCCCGGCAGCGGCCACCCGCTCGGCACCGACGAGCACGGATTCGACGAGCTCGGCCGGATCATGAAGGGCGGGCAGACCGCGCTCGAGATCGGCTTTCTGGCCTCGCTCCTGGCCACGGTGATCGGGACCCTGTGGGGCGCGGTCGCCGGCCTGGTCGGCGGAATCGTCGACGGGATGCTGATGCGCTTCGTCGACATCCTTCTCTCGATCCCGTTCCTGTTCATCGTGCTCGTGCTGGCCACCAAGTACAGCGCCACGGTGTTCGACGAGGCGCTCATCATCGGCCTGTTCTCGTGGCTGATCCCCGCGCGCCTCGTGCGCGGCGAGGTCCTCACCCTGCGCGTGCGGGACTTCGTCAGCGCCGCGCGCGTGATGGGAAGCGGGCAGTCGCGGATCGTCTACAGGCACCTGATCCCCAACGCGCTCTCGGTGGTCATCGTCAACATCACCTTCCAGGTCGCCGACGCGATCCTCGCCCTGGCATACCTCGGCTTCCTCGGCTTCGGGCTGCAGTACCCCGCAGCTTCCTGGGGAGACATGCTGGGCAACGCCCAGCAGTACCAAGCGTCCGGCTACTGGTGGCTCGTCTATCCGGTGGGCGCCTGTCTGGTCGCGGTCGTGCTCGCGGCTAATCTCGTGGGCGACGCGCTGCGCGACGCGCTCGACGTCCGGCTGCGGCGACGCTGAAAGGAACCTGAGCCCTTGCCTGCAGCCCTCGAGGTCACCGACCTCACCACCCACATCGATCTCAGCCGCTCGGTCGTCAAGGCGGTTGGCAACGTCGACATCAGGATCGGCGCCGGCGAGACGCTTGGTCTCGTGGGCGAGTCCGGGTGCGGGAAGTCCATGCTCGGCCTCTCGGTCCTCGGCCTGCTCCCTGCCGGCGGCCACATCGTCGGCGGATCGATCAAGGTCGAGGACCGCGAGCTCGTCGGCCTGCCCGAGGCCGAGCTGCGGCGTACCCGCGGCGATGTCGTGGCGATGATCTTCCAGGACTCGCAGTCGTCGCTGAACCCGACCAAGCCGATCGGCGACCAGGTTGCCGAGCCGGTGCGGCTGCACCGCGGCGCCTCGAAGAAGGAGGCGGCTGACCGAGCGCTCGAGATGCTCAATCTCGTCGGCCTCCCGCAGCCCAAGGAGCGGCTCGATGCCTATCCCCATCAGCTCTCGGGCGGCCAGCGCCAGCGCGTGATGATCGCGATCGCGCTCTCGTGCGAGCCGCGGGTGCTGATCGCCGACGAGCCCACGACCGCGCTCGACGTGACGATCCAGGCGCAGATCCTCGCGCTTCTCGACGACCTGCGCGACCGCCTCGGGATGGCGACCCTGCTCGTGACCCACGACATGGGCGTGGTGGCCGGGCGCACGAGCCGGATCAACGTCATGTACGCGGGCCGGATCGTCGAGACGGCCCCCACCGGCCGGCTGTTCGCCGGCATGCGCCACCCCTACACCCAGGGTCTCCTGGGCGCGATACCGCGACTGGAGTCCGACAACACGCGAGCGCTGGTGACGATTCCCGGCCTGCCGCCCGACCTCACCAATCCGCCCCCCGGCTGCCGGTTCGCCCCCCGGTGCCCTCGCGCCAGCGCCCAGTGCGTCGCCCATGAGCCGCCGCTGAGCGGCGATGACCCGGAGCACCAGTTCGCCTGCTGGCACCCGGTCGACGGGCCGGTCAAGTCCCGGCCCGAGATCGCCGTGATGCATCAGGTGGCGGCAAAGCGCGCCGCCTCCACCAACGGCCATCTGCTCCAGATCTCCGACGTGGTCCGGGAGTACCCCATCACCGCCGGCCTGCTCCAGCGCCGGGTGGCCTCGGTCAAGGCGGTCTCGGGCGTCAACCTCCACGTCGACACCGGCGAGACGCTCGGGCTGGTCGGAGAGTCAGGCTGCGGCAAGACGACGCTCGGGAAGCTGATCGTGGGCGTGGAGAAGCCCGACTCCGGGGAGATCACGCTCGGCGGCAAGCAGGTGTTCCGGCTGCGCGGGCGCTCGCTACGCCACGCGCGGCGCGACCTGCAGATGATGTTCCAGGACCCCTACGCCTCGCTCGACCCGCGCATGCGGGTGGCATCGATCCTCCGGGAGCCGCTCGTGATCCAGGGGATCGGCAGCCACAAGGAGCAGGAGGAGCGCGTCATGCGCATGCTGGACGAGGTCGGCCTGCCGGCGAAGTCCGTCGAGCGCTATCCGCACGAGTTCTCGGGCGGCCAGCGCCAGCGCATCGCCCTGGCCCGGGCGCTGATGCTCGAGCCCAAGGTCGTCGTCGCCGACGAGCCCGTGAGCGCGCTCGACGTCTCGATCCGCTCGCAGGTGCTCAACCTGATGAGGCGCCTGCAGGTCGAGCGCGAGATGGCCTCGGTGGTGATATCCCACGATCTCGCCGTGGTCAAGTACCTCGCCGACCGGATCGGGGTCATGTACCTGGGCAAGCTGGTCGAGCTCGGATCCGGCGAGGACATCTACCGCCGGCCCGCCCATCCCTACACCGAGGCTCTCATCAAGACGATCCCCGTGCCCGATCCGTCAGCCGAGCGCGCCAAGGACGACGCCGGCATCCGGGGCGAGCTGCCGAGCCCGGTCCATCCTCCCTCGGGCTGTCGCTTTCGCACGCGGTGCCCGCGGGCTCGCGAGTTGTGCGCCGAGCAGGAGCCCCTGCTGCGGCCGTTCGGATCGGGCCACATCGCCGCGTGCCACTTCCCGCTCGAGGCGCCGCTCGAGCGGCGGGAAGAGGCGATGCGCCCGGCGGACGCAGGCCGCTAGTCGTCGACGTAGAGGCTCTCGCGGGCCAGCTCCTCGCCGCGCCGGCCCCAGAGCTTGACCTCCAGGTAGTCGCCCCGGTAGTTGTCGGGCGCGACCATCGTGAAGCGCTCGTCTACGAGCGCGCACTGGTCGACCGCGAGGTTGGCCAGCTCGGCGGTGACGACGGCGCCCCCAGGCATGAGCGGGACGCCCCACACGAGTGTGATGTCCGCCGTCCTGCCCTCCTCGCCGCGCCAGGTCCCGATCACGTCATCTGAGAGGTCGAGCTTCCACTCGGGGTTGTTCTCGGCCACCTCGGCCGTGAAGTCGGAGCGCGCCTCGAAGTTCGCCGGGCCGCCCTCGCCCTCGGTGAAGGACACGAAGCCGAACAGCTCGTAGCCCTCGTTCGTCCGCGCCACGGCCGGCACGTACGTGCGGCCCGAGAACGTGCGGTCCGGGTACCAGGCGATCTCACCCGGCTGCCCGATCTCCTCGCCCTCGGTGTCGATCGCCCGGCAGGCGGCGATGAAGTGCTCACGCAGCGTGTCCGCCCAGCGCCCGTACGGAAGGCCCTCCTGCGGCGGCTCGGCCGCGAAGCTGATCACGAAGCGGTCGGTCGGCGGCATCGATGAGGGAGCTTATGTGACCGGCGTGCATGCACGCCGGTCCGGTGGGCCGCATGCGGCCCACCGCGGGCCGGCACATGTGCCGGCCCGAACCCCTAGAACGCGCCGCGCCGGCTGAGCACGGCGGGGATCGTCTTGAGCAGGATCGAGAGGTCGAGCAGCATCGACCACCGCTCGAGATAGAGGAAGTCGAGGCGCACGAGGTCGTCGAAGTCGAGATCCGAGCGGCCAGAGACCTGCCACAGCCCGGTGATCCCGGGGAGCACCAGGTAGCGCTTCTTGTGCCACTCCTCCAGGCGCTCGAAGTCGCGCATGGGCAGCGGGCGCGGGCCCACGAGCGACATCTCGCCCCGCACGACGTTGACCAGCTGCGGCAGCTCGTCGAGCGAGAAGCGCCGCAGGAAGCGCCCGACCCTGGTCAGCCGCGGGTCGCGGCGGATCTTGAACAGCGCACCCGACTTCTCGTTCAGGAGCTCGAGGTCGTTCTGGATCTGGTCGGCGTGCTCGCGCATGGTGCGGAACTTGAAGCAGAAGAACGGCTTGCCGGCCATCCCCGGGCGGACCGAGCGATAGATGATCGGCCCGCGCGAGCTGAGCCTGACCGCGGCGGCGATGGCGAGCAGGAACGGCGACAGCACGATGAGCCCGACCGTCGAGAGCACGAGGTCGAAGGTCCGCTTGAGCGCGTAGTCGATGCCCTCGAACACCGGCGGGCGCAGCGTGAACAGCGGCACCGTCTGGCCGGGGACGAACTCGGCGCGGTCGATCAGGATCTCCATGGTCGACGGCGCCACGTGCACGGTGACCCCGCGGTGGTGACATCGGTCGACCAGCTCCACCGCCTCCTCCTGGGGGAAGTCGGGGTCGGCGATGATCACCTCCTGGACGCGCTCACGCGCCAGCACGCCCGGCAGGTCCTCGAGCTCCCCGAGTGAGCGCAATCCGTTCTGCGGCCGCGGCTCGAGCGAGATGTAGCCCACGATCAGCACCTGGGTGCGGGCGCGGTTCTCCAGCGCGTGGGCGACGGCCTCGATGTGGCGGCCCGACCCGACCAGCAGCGCCCGGCGCTGGTAGCCCGCCTGCTCGAGCAGCCATCCGGTGGCCCGCAGATGCAGCTCGCGCAGGGCGGTGATGTAGAGCGTGCCGAAGAACAGCGAGCCGTAGAAGATGTAGTAGCTCGAGAAGTGGTCGCCGTTGGCCAGCGCGAACACCAGAGCGATGATCGTGACCTGGAACAGGGCGCCCGCGATGCGAGCCAGTCCGGGGCGCCGCGGCCGGTCGGCGTACAGGTCCACGCGCGCGAACATCAGGACCGTGATCAGGTAGGCGAAGGCCGTCCAATGCCGCGTGTCCTTCCACGCCGTCGCGAGGTCGAGGTGGTCCAGTGCGGCGATCTTGATCGACAGCGTCGTGAACAGGGCGCCCACGACCCCGATGAGGTCGAGCGTCAGCAGCGACGCCACGCGGGCGACGCGCCGCAGCGTCTCCAGCTGGAGCAGGAACGAGAGGACCAGCGGGCGCTTGCGCCGGACGTCGCGCTGCGGGAAGACGAGCTGGCCGGAGCCGGCGCGGGCTCCGTTGGCATGGCTGGTCGTCGCCTCTTGCTGCTCGATCGTCACAGTAGCTGTGGGTCCGCCATATCTCCCCTACATCCCTAACGGTATCTTGGCATCGAAGTTACGAAGTAACGGGCCCTGCGCAGCTTTTCGAGTGCCTATTTCGCGCTCTAGCGCGCGGCGCCTACCAGCGCTTCGGCCCCGGACTGCTCGATCGTCCGGCGCAGTCCCTCGCGCAGGGAGACTGTCGGCTCCCAGCCCAGGATCTGCCTGGCCAGCGTGATGTCCGGGCGCCGCACCTGCGGATCGTCCGTAGGCAGCGCCTCGAACACGATCTCCGACCGCGAGCCGGTGACCTCGATCACCGCTTGTGCCAGCTCCAGCAACGTGAACTCGTCGGGATTGCCGATGTTCACGGGGTTGTGGTAGCCGGACTCCGCGAGGGCGATCAGCCCCCGGATCTCGTCCGCGACGTAGCAGAAGGACCGTGTCTGTCCGCCCTCGCCGAAGACCGTGATCGGGCGGTCCTGGAGCGCCTGGCGCAGGAAGGTGGGGATCGCGCGGCCGTCGTGCGGGCGCATCCGCGGACCGTAGGTGTTGAAGATCCGCACGATCGCCGTATCCACGCCCTGCTGGCGGTGATAGGCCATCGTCAGCGCCTCGGCATAGCGCTTGGCCTCGTCGTAGACCCCGCGCGGGCCGATCGGGTTGACGTGGCCCCAGTAGCTCTCGGGCTGCGGGTGCTCCTTGGGATCGCCGTAGACCTCGCTGGTCGAGGCGATCAGGAAGCGCGCCCGGTGCTTCTTGGCCAGCCCGAGCGTTTGGTGGGTGCCGTAGGAGCCGACCTTGAGCGTGTGCAGCGGCAGCCGCAGGTAGTCGATCGGCGACGCCGGCGAGGCCAGGTGGTAGACGAAGTCGATCGGCTCATCGACGAAGTAGGGCTCGATGATGTCGAGGTTCAGGTGCACGAATTCCGGCGTGCGGATGTGCTCGATGTTGGCCAGCGACCCCGTCTCCAGGTTGTCGACGCAGATCACCCGGTGCCCGCGCGCGAGCAGCTCGTCGCACAGGTGCGACCCCAGGAACCCCGCCCCGCCGGTGACCAGGCACGTAGCCATGAGGAGGAATCTAGCGGGGCGGCCAGCCGTGACGGGTTCTGCGCGACAATTGCGCCATGAAGACGCTCGCTCTGACCCTCACCACCCTCGCTCTCGCCGTTCCGGAGGCCGTCGCGGCCACGCACGGCATCCACGCCTCGCCGAACCCGGTCAAGGCGGGCAAGACCGTTCGCCTGTACGGCTCCGCCGCCGGCGGCTGCGCCCGCGGCGACGCGGTGACGATCTACTCCAACGCGCTCAAGGGAGCGACCAAGCAGCAATTCGCCGGCATTCCGGCGGTGTTCGCCACGGCCGGCCGCCACGGCGCCTTCTCACGCCGCGTGACGCTGGCCGCGAAGCTGAAGGCCGGCAAGTACCACGTGGGTGCCCGCTGCGGTGGCGGGAACCTGGGCGCGGCGACGCTGACGGTCGTTTCGTAGGGCGGGGCGGGCGCGGGCGGCGCGGCGGCGCGGCGGCTCGGCGGGCTCGGGGCGCCCGCCTCGGGGCCGCCCGGACCTGCTCTACGCCCCAACGCTCCGCCCGCGAGCGAGTCTTGGTGATTTGAGCATCCATGCAATGCACAACTCCCCAAGGCTCCGTTTCGGGGAGAGTCTTGGGGGGTTTGGCAGGTACCGGCCCGGCCCACCTGCATTACGCGTCAAGACTCCGCTCGCGCCGGAGCCTTGGCGTGTTTTGCACGCGGATCCGCGGTCGCCCCGCGTCCACGCCCACGCGCCTGCCCACTCCCCACGCGGCCCCGCCGGCGCGACCGCCCTACCCTTCCCGCGCCCCGCGCCGCACCCGGTGCGCGTCGCCCTGACGGACTGTCACCTTGGTCGCGTCGAGGTGCTCGAGCAGGGCTTGGGCGAACTTGCGCGAGGTCCCGAGCGCGTCGCGCAACTGGGCCAGCGTGATTGCGCCGTCGCTGGTCTCGGCCAGCGCGAGCACACGCCGGCGCACCTCCGCCAGCGCTTCTGGGTGGTAGTGGAGGCTGCGCGAGACACGCACAGCCCGGCCCGCCTCGCGCAGCGCCGCCAGGTCGCCGGGGTCGAGCTCCGAGTCGATCGGCGGCTCGAAGCCCGCCGCCCGCAGTCGCTCTTCCACGGCGAGGGCTGATTCGGAAAGCGGCTCCGGCGCCGCGGCCGTGACCGCCGGCGCCGCGATCGCGACCGCCGGCACCGCGGCGGGACGCGCCTCCTCGACCACTTCCTCCCCCCGGGCCAGACGGTTGAGGCGCCCCAGCAGCTCCCGGCTCGGACCGTGTTTGCGCGGCCCAGGGTCGAGGACGGAACCGCCCCCGAGTGTGTCCGGCGGAGCGATCCGGCGGATCACGAGACGGTCGCCGCGCAGCGGGACGAGCGGACGCTCGAGCCGGATCTGCCAGAAGCGCCCTCCGAGCCACGCCAGGCGGGCGGGGCTTTCCCGAGTGCCGTGATGGACCTGGACGCGCGCCCCCGACTCGGGCGGGTCATCGGCGAGCTCGAGCTCGGCGTCGATCAGGTAGGTCGGGCGCAGGCCGGCCTCGCGCGCGGCCAGCACGTCTCCCCGGCTGATCTCGTCCACCGACATGCCGCTCAGGTTCACCGCGACGCGCTGTCCGGCCGCCGCCCGTTCGCGCGGTTCATCGTGGACCTGGACGCTGCGCACGCGTGCGCGTGTCCCCGCCGGCAGCACCACCACCTCCTCGCCCGCCTGCACCGACCCCGCCCAGAGCGTGCCCGTGACCACCGTCCCCGCCCCGCGGATCGTGAACACCCGGTCGACGTGCAGGCGCATCGGCCCGTCCGCGTCTGCGCGGCTGCGCAGCTGGGCGGCCACGCGGTCGAGCGCAGCCTGCAGGTCGTGCAGGCCGGTGCCGGCCCGGGCCGAGACGGCGACCAGCTCGGCTCCCGGGAGCAGCTCCGAGGCTTCGATCATCGCCAGCTCGGGGTCGGCCAGATCCGACTTGGTCACCGCCACGACGCCGGCGCCGATACCGAGCGCGTGCAGGACGGCGGCGTGCTCCCGCGTCTGAGGCATGACGCCGTCGTCGGCGGCGACGGTCATCAGGTACATGTCGATCCCGGTGGCGCCGGCGACCATCGTCCGCACGAACCGCTCGTGCCCCGGGGCGTCGATCACGGAGAGCTCACGGCCGGAGGGCAGACGCAGCTTGGCGTAGCCGAGCTCGATCGAGATCCCCCGCGCGCGCTCCTGGGGCAGGCGGTCGGTGTGGGTGCCCGTCAGGGCCTCGATCAGCGCCGTCTTGCCGTGGTCGATGTGTCCCGCCGTGCCGACCGTGAGCGGCCCGGTGCTCACGGCTGCGTCAGCTGATTCCAGGCCCGGTTCACGCCGTCGATGACCGCCTGAACATCGTCGTCGGTCAGCGCCCGGGGGTCGAGCAGAAGCCGGCCCTCGTGGATCCGCCCGACCACCGGCGGATCGGCCGCGCGCAGCGCCGCCGCCAGCGCGGCCGGATCGACCTCGTCGCCGAGTGCGACCGCGGGACCGTCGAGCTCGAGCAGCGGAAGCGCGCCGCCGCCCACCTTCCCGGTCGCCCGCACGAGTGCTCCGCGCGCGGGCCCGATCCCGTCCAGCAGCCGCTGCGCCCGTGCCGCCAGAACCTCCTCGGGGGCGTCGAGCATCGCCAGCACGGGGATCTCGCGCCGGGCCCGCTCGGGGTCCCGGTAGAGCAGCAACGTGGCCTCGAGAGCCGCGAGCGAGAGCTTGTCGATCCGCATGGCCCGTGCGAGGGGATGAGCGCGCGCGGCGGCCACGGCGCCGGCCTGGCCCACCAGCAGCCCGGCCTGGGGTCCGCCCAGGAGCTTGTCGCCCGAGCAGCAGGTGAGCGCGGCACCCGCGGCCACCGAGGCCGACACCGACGGCTCCTCGCCGAGCTCGGGAATGCCGAGCCGGTCGACGAGCACGCCCGAGCCCACGTCGTCGATTACCGGCGGCCCGATTCCGCAGAGCGCCCCGACGGGGACTTCCTCGACGAACCCGAGGCTGCGGAAGTTCGAGGGATGGACCCGGAGGAGCGCGCCGACCGGCAGCTGCGATCCCGCCACCGCGCGCTCGTAGTCGGCCAGCCGCGTGCGGTTGGTCGTGCCGACCTCGACCAGGACGGAGCCCGACTGGGCCATGACCTCGGGGATCCGGAAGCCGCCGCCGATCTCCACCAGCTGTCCGCGCGAGACCACGATCGCCTTACCCGGACCGGCCAGCGCCGCGCAGGCCAGGAGCACGGCGGCCGCGCCGTTGTTGACCGCCAGCGCCGCCTCGGCGCCCGTCAGCTCGCACAGCAGCTCCTCGACGTGGGTTTGCCGGCTCCCCCGCGTCCCGCGCTGCAGGTCGAGCTCGAGGTTGCTGTAGCCGTCGGCGACGCTGGCCAGAGCCGTCTGGGCAAAGGGGGCAAGCGGAGCCCGCCCCAGGTTCGTATGCACGATCACGCCGGAGGCGTTGAGCACGGTGCGCAGCGAGGTCGAGTCCAGCTCCGCCAGAAGTTCGCGCGCGCGCGCGCGAAGATCATGACCGGGCGATTCGCCGGCGCGCACGGCGGCTCGCCGCTCGGCGATGGCTCGGCGGGCCGCGCTCACCGCCAGCGCGTGCGGGGCGTCGAGCTCGCTCGCCAGCTCGTGAACGGCTGGGAGGCTCCTCAGCTGCGCGGGGGCGTCGTTCCCCTCACCCATTCGCCCTCCTCCTGCTTCCAGATCGGCGCGGTCGCCTTGATCTGGTCGATGATCTCGCGCCCGCCTGTGAACGCGGCCTCGCGGTGGGGCGCCGAGGCCGCGACGATCACCGACGGCTCGGACAGCGGCACCTCTCCCACCCGATGCTCGGCGGCGGCGGCGCACAGCCCGTGGCGTTCGATGGCGCTGCTTACGATCTCGGCCAGCTTGCGCTCGGCCATCGGGACGTATGCCTCATATCGGAGCTCCGGCACCGACCGCGTCACCCCCAGGAAGGTCACGATCGCACCTGCGCGCGGGTCGCGAACGTGCTCCACCAGGGCGTCGAGCGAGAGCGGCTCGCTCGTCACGCGCGTGTGCGGCTGCGTCCCCGTCGCCCCGCCTGAGACCGGCGGGATCAGCGCCAGCTCGTCGTCGGAGTGCAGTTCGAGCGCTGGCTCGGCGTAGTCCTGGTTGACCGCCATGACGACCGGCACGCCGTCGGTGAGCTCACCCAGCTGCTCGAGCGCGTCGCCGACCCGGGCGCCATCCGGCAGCTCGAGGTCGATCTCCTCGGCCCCCGCGCGCTCGCGCAGGACGGCGAAGAGCCGGATCCGGACATGCATGCAGCCAAGGCTAACTCTGTTGCGGGCCGGTTAACGATCGCCAACTGTCAGCGCCGCTTGCCTATCCTGCCGCGGGTCTCAGCATTCGATCGAGGGAGAAGGAGCGAGATGCGTACATGGAGGAGCCCGCTCGTCGCCGCGTTGTTCGCGGCCTGCGTCGTGGCGGCTGGCTGCGGGAGCAGCGGCAGTTCGTCCTCGGGCGGCAGCGGAGCCTCGACGCCGGCTCCCGGCGCGGCGACGGCCAAGGCCGACCCGGCGGTGGCCAGGCTCGTGCCGGCCAAGATCAAGTCGAAGGGCACGCTCGCCGTCGCGGCCGACGCGAGCTACGCCCCCGACGAGTTCATCGGGCCCGACGGCCACACCGTGGTCGGGATGGACGCGGACCTCATGAAGGCGGTCGGCGCCAAGATGGGCCTGAAGGTGAGCGTCGTCAACCAGACGTTCGACAGCATCATCCCCGGCCTTTCCGCCGGCAAGTACGACGTCGGCGCCTCGTCGTTCACCGACACAAAGGAGCGCGAGAAGACGGTCGACTTCATCGACTACTTCACGGCCGGCGAGTCCTTCTACACGAAGGCTGCGGGTGGCATGGCGGTCGCCAGCTTGAGCCAGCTGTGCGGCCACACGGTCGCGGTCGAGAAGGGGACCACCGAGGAGAGCGACGCCACCGCACAGAGCGCCAAGTGCAAGAAGGCGGGCAAGGGCGCGGTGACGGTGCTCTCGTTCCCCGACCAGAACGGCGCGAACCTGGCCGTGTCCAGCGGCCGCGCGCAGATCGGCTTCGCCGACTCCCCGGTCGCGGCCTACGCGGTCAAGAAGTCAAACGGCCAGTTCAAGCTCACGGGCCCGTCGCTGGCCAACGCGCCCTACGGGCTGGCGGTCCCGAAGAACAGCGGGCTGACCAAGCCGATCCAGGCCGCGCTCAAGTCGCTGATGAAGGACGGCACGTACGCCTCGATCCTGGCCCACTGGGGGCTGCAGGGCGGCAAGATCTCCAGCGCGCACGTGAAGATCAACGGCGCCACGAGTTAGGCGTCAAGATACGGCTCAGAGGTGACTGCCTCCGAGCTTTCCGAGGAGCGGGCGGGACGGCCTGAGGACATCAAGGCCGTCCCGGTCCGCCGTCCGGGGCGGTGGATCGCCGCCGCGATCGTGCTGGTCATCGCGGCGTCGATCGTCCGCGCGATCGTCACCAACAAGAACTTCCATTGGGACGTTGTCGGGCACTACCTGTTCAACTCGCGCGTCCTGCACGGTGTCCTCACCACGCTCGAGCTCACGGTCCTCTCGATGCTGGTCGGAGCCGTACTCGGGGTCGTGCTCGCAATCATGCGCCAGTCGCCCAACCCGGTGGTCTCCGGCGCAAGCTGGCTGTACATCTGGTTCTTCCGCGGGACCCCTCTGCTCCTGCAGATTTTCTTCTGGTACAACATCACCTCGCTGTTCCCGAAGATCGTCCTGGGGATCCCGTTCGGACCCTCATTCATCCACGCAAACGGGAACACGCTGATCAAGCCATTGGTCGCGGCCTTGCTCGGCCTCGGGCTGAACGAGGGGGCCTACATGGCCGAGATCGTCCGCGGCGGGATCATCTCGGTCGGCGAGGGACAGACCGACGCCGCGCAGTCGCTCGGCTTCTCGCGTCTGCAGACGATGCGCCACGTGATCCTCCCGCAGGCGATGCGGGTGATCCTCCCGCCGACCGGCAACGAAACGATCTCGATGCTCAAGAACACGTCGCTGGTCAGCGTGATCGCGTACACCGAATTGCTCTACTCGGTCCAGCAGATCTACGACGTCAACTACCAGACGATCCCGCTGCTGATCACCGCGGCGGTCTGGTACCTCGCGATGACCAGCGTCGCCTACGTCGGGCAGTACTTCATCGAGCGGCGGTTCGGACGCGGGTTCAGCCGCGCTGAGCAGATGGGATTCCGTGAGCGGTGGCTCAGCTTCAGGCACGCCCAATGAGCGACACGATGGTCAAAGCCGAAAAGGTCCACAAGCGCTTCGGGCGGCTCGAGGTGCTGAAGGGAATCGACCTCGAGGTCCAGCGCAAGGAGGTCATGTGCCTGCTCGGTCCGTCGGGGTCGGGAAAGTCGACGTTCCTGCGCTGCATCAACCACCTGGAGAAGATCAACGCCGGGCGCCTCTCGGTCGACGGCGAGCTCGTCGGCTACCGCGAGGAGGGCGACAAGCTCCACGAGCTGCACGAGCGTGAGGTCGGTCGTAAGCGCGCGCAGATCGGGATGGTCTTCCAGCACTTCAACCTGTTCCCGCACATGACCGCGCTGGACAACGTGACGCTGGCGCCGGTGCGGATCCTCGGCGTATCGCGCAAAGACGCGCACGAGCGGGGAGCCGAGCTGCTCAACAAGGTTGGTCTTGGCGACAAGCTCGACGTGTACCCCGTCGCGCTCTCAGGCGGGCAGCAGCAGCGCGTGGCGATCGCCAGGGCGCTGGCGATGAAGCCCAAGCTGATGCTGTTCGACGAGCCGACGTCGGCGCTCGACCCCGAGCTGGTCGGCGACGTGCTCGACACGATGCGCGAGCTCGCTCACGAAGGGATGACGATGATCGTCGTCACTCACGAGATCGGCTTCGCGCGCGAGGTCGCCGACACGGTGGTGTTCATGGACGAGGGCGTGGTGGTCGAAAAGGGCGACCCGAAGCAGGTCCTCGACAACCCCCGTCACGAGCGGACCCAGACGTTTCTGCACAAGGTGCTGTAGGACGGGGTGCATGCACCCCGTCCCCGGCCGCGCATGCGCGGCCGGTCGGGGCGGCGCATGCGCCGCCCCGGGTAACCTCCAGGCGCACATGGCCACCACGGACGAGAACCGCACGATCGCGCCGCTCGTCGGCCCCGATGACCCCCGCCGGTTCACCGACTCGGGGATCGAGATCAAGCCGCTCTACAGCGAGGAGGACCTGCCCTCCGACCTCGGCGAGCGCCTGGGCGAGCCGGGCGCGTATCCCTACACGCGCGGCATCCATCGCGAGATGTATCGCAAGCAGGTGTGGACGCATCGCCAGTACGCCGGCTACGCCAGCGCCAAGGAGTCCAACGAGCGCTACCGCTACCTGCTCGAGCACGGCTCGACAGGCCTATCGATGGCCTTCGACCTCCCGACCCAGCTCGGTCTCGATTCCGACGATCCGCGCTGCCTGGGCGAGGTCGGGCGCACGGGCGTGGCCATCGACACGATCGACGACATGCGCACGGCGTTCGACGAGATCCCGCTCGATCAGGTCTCCACCTCGATGACGATCAACGCGCCGGCCAGCGTGCTGCTCCTGCTCTACGAGCTGGTGGGGGAGGAGCAGGGAGTGCCCGCCGAGCAGCTGCGCGGGACGACCCAGAACGACATCCTCAAGGAGTACATCGCGCGCGGGAACTTCATCTACCCGCCCGAAGGCGCGATCCGGCTGACCACGGACCTGTTCGCATACTGCAACGAGCGCGTGCCGAAGTGGAACACGATCTCGATCAGCGGCTACCACTTCCGGGAGAAGGGCTGCTCGGCCGTGCAGGAGGTGGCCTTCACGCTCGCCAACGGGATCGCCTACGTGCAGGCGGCGCTCGACGCCGGTCTGGAGGTCGATCGCTTCGGGCCCCGGCTGGCCTTCTTCTTCAACGGCCACAACAACGTCTTCCAGGAGGTGGCCAAGTTCCGGGCCGCACGGCGGATGTGGGCGGAGATCATGCGCGAGCGCTTCGGGGCCACGGACGAGCGCTCGTGGCGGCTGCGCTTCCACACGCAGACCGGGGGCGTGACGCTCACGGCGCAGCAGCCGGAGAACAACATCGTCCGCGTGGCACTCCAGGGCTTCGCCGCCGTCTGCGGCGGCACGCAGTCGCTGCACACCAACGGCTTCGACGAGGCGCTTGCCCTGCCCACCGAGCGGGCGGCCAAGATCGCGCTGCGCACCCAGCAGATCATCGCCCACGAGAGCGGCGCGCCGGACACCGTCGACCCGTTCGCGGGCTCGTACTTCGTGGAGGCGCTGACCGACGAGATCGAGCTCCGCGCCCGCGAGCTGATCGCCAAGATCGACGAGCTCGGAGGCTCGGTGCAGGCGATCGACTTCATGAAGAACGAGATCGAGGAGTCGGCCTTCGGCTACCACGAGCGCTACCGCACCGCTCAGGACATCGTCGTGGGTGTCAACAAGTTCGTCGAGGACGACGTCGAGGTGCCGGACATCCTGCGCGTGGACCCCGAGTCAGAGCGCCAGCAGCTGCAGCGGCTGCGCCGGTTCAAGGACGACCGCGACGCGTCGCTGGTGCAGAAGCGCCTGGAGGAGATTCGCGGGGCGGCGCGCGGCACGGACAACCTGCTTCCCGTTCTGCGCCAGGCGCTCAAGGACCGCTGCTCGCTGGGCGAGGCGTGCGGCGCCATGCGCGACGTCTTCGGCGAGTACCAGCCGACGTTCTGATGCTCGTCAGCGCGGCGGCGTTCTGGCAGGTCGTCCTGGCCATCCACATCGTCGCCGTGGTCGCGGCATTCGGGGTGCTCTTCGTCTACCCGCTGCTCGGGATGCTCGGCGTCCGTCTCGAGCCGCGCGCCAGGCCGTGGTTTCACCGCTTCCAGTGGGGCGTCCACATGCGCGTGCAGGCGCCGGCGCTCGTCGTCGTCGTGCTCGCCGGGATCTACCTGGCCAGCGACCTGCACCAGTGGAGCCACTTCTACGTCGGATGGGGCTTGGCCGCGTCGCTCGTGATCGGCGGGATCGGCGGTGCCTACATCTCGCCCCGAGAGAAGCGGCTGGCCGAGCTGGCCGAGCGCGAACTGGCGGCGGCGCCCGCGGCCGGCGCCGCCCCGGCGCCCGGTGCCGGCGATAGCTTCGCCTGGAGCCAGGAGTACCGCGCCGCCGAGCGCCAGGCGGCGCTGGCACGGCTGCTTCAGCTGGTGCTCGCCGCGGTGACGATCCTGTTCATGTCGCTGCAGCTCGGCTGAGCGATCACGGCGCTAAGCGGTCGCCGGCGCCAACCCGTCGGCGCCCGGGGCCGAGCGCGGAGCGGAACTCGGATGGCTTGCGGACGCACGCCCCGACGCCGGCTCGCCGCTTCCGGCGCCGGCCATCGGCATGGGCTCGAGCAGCAGCTGAGCCGCCGGCTTCGGGCGGCTGATCAGGTAGCCCTGGGCGAGATCGCACTTCAGCTCTCTGAGCAGCGAGAGCGAGGCGTCATCCTCGACCCCTTCGGCCACGACCCGCATACCCATCGTGTGTGCGAGCTGGATCGTCGCCTGCACCAGTGCGAGGTCGCGCTCGCCGTCGGCGGTGGCGAGACCGGTGATGAAAGCCCCGCGGAAGCCCTCAGCGCTCGCTGTCGAGGTGGGCCATCGCCGGCGCGGGATAACGCGTGCCCGCGGCGGCGTCGGCGGGGACCGCGGCCTCGATCTGCGTGAGGTCCTCTTCGGTCAGCGTGAGCTCGAGCGCACCGAGCGCCTCATCGAGCCGTTCGCGCGTCCGCGCACCGATCAGCGGCATGATGTCCTCGCCGCGCGAGAGAACCCAGGCGATCGCCACCTGGGCCACCGAAGCGCCTCGCTCCGTCGCCACGGCTCGCAGGCGCTCGACGAGCGCCAGGTTCCGCTCCAGGTTCTCACCCTGAAAGCGCGGCGCCGCGGCCCGGAAGTCGCGCTTCTCGATGCGGCGGTCCGATGTCCAGTGCCCGCTGATCAGCCCGCGCGAGAGGACGCCGTAGGCCGTCAGCCCGATTCCCAGCTGACGGCACGCGGGCAGGATCTCTCGCTCGATTCCGCGGGAGATGAGCGAGTACTCGATCTGCAGGTCGCAGATCGGGTGTACTGCGGCGGCGCGACGGATCGTCTCGGCGCCGACCTCGGAGAGCCCGGCGTGACGCACGTAGCCCGCCTGCACGAGCTCGCCGATCGCGCCGACCGTCTCCTCGATCGGCACGTTCTGATCCAGCCGCGCGGGGCGGTAGACGTCGATGTGATCGACACCGAGACGGTTCAGCGTGTAGGCGAGCGCGGTCTTCACGGCCGCCGGGCGCGCGTCGTAGCCGAGCCAACCGCCGTCCGGCCCGCGCTGGGCCCCGAACTTGACGCTGATCAGCAGCTCCTCGCGCTCGCGGTCCTTCAACGCCCGGCCGATCAGCATCTCGTTGTGGCCCATGCCGTAGAAGTCACCGGTGTCGATCAGGTTGATCCCGGCGTCGATCGCGGCGTGGATCGTGGCGATGCTCTCGCGCTCGTCGGCGGCGCCGTACATGCCCGACATCGCCATGCAGCCGAGGCCGATCCGCGACACACCCGGTCCGCGGGTTCCGAGCGTCGTCGTCTGCATCACGGTGATTGTTGCAACCGCGTTGCCCGCGGAAGGAGTCGCGTGGGGCCGGGCGAAATGCGAGACATGACAGAGCTGAAAGCAAGCCGGACCTTGGTCAAGTCACCGCCCGAGCTGTGGGCGGAATGCAGTGACGCGTCCTCGCTGGCTCGCCACCTCGACCAGTTTGGAGAGATTCGGATCACGAGGCTCGAGCCGGAGACGACCGTCGCCTGGGAGGGCGAGGAGGTCAGCGGCACGGTGCGGCTCGAGCCCGCGGGATGGGGGACGCGGGTGATCCTGACCGCGCAGAAGGCCTCCGAGGCGGCCGAGAACTCGATGCAGGGGCCCGAGGACCCGCCCCAGGAGCCCGAGCCCCAGCCCCCGCCGAGCCCGCTGCCGCCCGCGGCATCCGATGCCCCCGGCCGGCGCCGCGGCCTCTTCGGGCGGCTCCTGTCGTGGCTCGAGGGGCCGCCGGTGAGCGTCTCGGCGGAGTCCGCTGCCGGCCGGCCGCCCGCCGCGGCCGAGGCGGTGGCGACGGCAGCCGGGCCAGAGCCTGTCCCGGCGCCCGAGCCGGAGCCCGAGGAGTCCTCGGCCGAGCTCGTCGCGGCGCTGGACAGCCTGGGCCAGGCTCACCACCGCCCGTTCTCGCGGGCCTAGCCGCCGCGCGGCGGCCGCGGCCGCTGTCCCCGGGATACACTCGCGCACCGACAGATGCGCGCCAAGGCCCCCGAGACCTACGAGGAGAAGCTCGAGCAGCTTCAGGAGATTCGCGACGAGGCGGTCCACTCGGGCTCCGAGCAGGCCGTCGCCAAGCAGCACGAGCGGGGCAAGTACACCGCGCGCGAGCGGATCGAGAAGCTGCTCGACCCCGGCTCGTTCCAGGAGCTCGACACCTTCGTACGTCACCGGACGACGGAGTTCGAGATGGACCGCAACCGCCCCTACGGCGACGCCGTGGTCACCGGCCACGGCACGATCGAGGGCCGGCGGGTGTGCGTCTTCAGCCAGGACTTCACCGTGTTCGGCGGCTCGCTGGGCGAGGTCATGGGCGAGAAGATGTGCAAGGTCATGGACCTGGCGGCCAAGATCGGCTGTCCGGTCGTCGGGATCAACGACTCGGGCGGAGCGCGGATCCAGGAGGGCGTCGTCTCCCTCGGCGCCTACGGCGACGTCTTCGTGCGCAACGTGAAGTGCTCCGGCGTGATCCCGCAGATCAGCCTGATCATGGGGCCGTGCGCGGGGGGTGCCGTCTACTCCCCGGCCATGACCGACTTCATCTTCATGGTCAAGGAGACCTCGCACATGTTCATCACCGGGCCCGACGTGATCAAGACGGTCACCGGCGAGGAGGTCGACTTCGAGTCGCTCGGCGGCGCAATGTCACACAACTCGAAGTCGGGCGTGGCCCACTTCGCCTCCGACGACGAGGACGCCTGCCTCGAGGACACGCGCTACCTGCTGAGCTTTATGCCGCAGAACAACCTCGAGACGCCCCCTCGCGTCCAGCCCACCGACGACCCGCTGCGGATGGACGAGGCGCTCGACCACGTGGTTCCCGACAACCCCAACAAGCCGTATGACATGCGCGACGTCGTGCGGCTGATCGTCGACGACGGCGAGTTCTTCGAGGTCCACGAGCACTACGCGCGCAACATCATGTGCGGCTTCGCGCGCCTGAACGGCTATGCGGTCGGCGTGGTCGGTAACCAGCCGAGCCAGCTCGCCGGCGTGCTCGACATCGACTCCTCGGTCAAGGCGGGACGCTTCGTTCGCACCTGCGACGCCTTCAACATCCCGCTGATCACCTTCTGCGACGTGCCCGGCTTCCTGCCCGGCACCAACCAGGAGTGGGGCGGGATCATCCGCCACGGCGCCAAGCTGCTGTACGCCTACACCGAGGCCACCGTCCCCAAGATCACGATCATCACGCGCAAGGCCTACGGCGGGGCCTACGACGTCATGGCCTCCAAGCACATGCTGGCCGACTTCAATTTCGCCTGGCCGACCGCCGAGGTCGCCGTGATGGGGCCGGAGGGCGCGGTCAACATCATCTACCGCCGGGACATCCAGAGCTCACCCACCCCGGACACGCGCCGCCAGAAGCTGATCACCGACTACAAGGCCCACTTCGCCAACCCCTACGCGGCGGCCGAGCGTGGCTACATCGACGACGTGATCGTCCCCCACGAGACGCGGCCCAAGATCATCACCGCGCTCGAGACGCTGCAGACCAAGCGCGAAGCCGGTCCGCGGCGCAAGCACGGGAACATCCCGCTCTAGAGCCCGACGGTCTGCGCTTCCACGCGCCCCTCGCGCCATGCCTGCAGCGCGGCGGCTGCGACGGCCAGGTCCTGGATGGCCAGCCCGGTCGAGTCGAACAGCGTCACGGCTTCTGGTCCGGGCCGTCCGGATGCCTCACCGCTGAGCACCGCCCCCAGTTCGGTGACCTGTTCACGCGCCACCATCCCGGCCTGCACCGCGCCGGTGATCTCGCCCCCGTGCGAGGCCTGCTGCCACTCGTCGCAGAACAGGGCGCACGAGGCCACGGCGCCGATCGAGGCCTCGGTCTTGCCCGGCCCGTCGGCTCCCAGCATGTTCAGGTGAAGCCCCGGCCGCAGGTCACCGGCGTCGACGACGATCTCCGATCCGGGGGTCACGCAGCAGACGATCTCGCTGCGCAGCGCCTCCTGGCGCGAGCCTTCGGCCCACCCGAGCTCGTCAGCGATCGCCGCCGCCGACTCCGGGCGCGGGTCGTGACAGACCCCGGGGCCGAACCCGGCTGCGGCCAGGCACCTGGCCGCCCACGCGCCGTGCAGCCCGCACCCGATGAGGCCGACCGCTCCGGGCGCCGGCGCGAGCCAGGGCCTGTGAGGCCACCGCCGCCACCGCTCCCGTGCGCAACGCCGTCACCGAGCGCGCGTCGAGCAGCATCAGCGGCTCGCCGTTGCTCGCGTCCGAGAGGCACACGAGCCCCGTGACGGTGGGAAGGCCCCGGCGGGGGTTGCCGGGAAAGGAGGTCACCCACTTCAGCAGCGCAAGGCCGTCACCGCGCGCGGGCATGGCCCGGAAGTCGCCGAAGGGCGGGCTCTCCAGGTAGACCTTCGGCGGCATCGTCCACTCGCCGGCGTGAAAGCGCACGAGCGCGTCTCTGACCCGGTCGATGGCCTGCCGAGGCGATACCGCGGCCAGCACGGCATCGTGGCAGAGAACCGGCAGCTCGGGCAAGGCCCGCGGACGATACCCTCGCGGTGGCCATGAACCGGCGGCCCAAGCTGACGATCGTCGCCCCCGACGCCTCGCCCGAGGAGGCCGCCGCTGTCGTCGCGGCCCTGGAGCAGTTCATGCGCGCAACCGCGCCGCCACCGGTCCCGGCCGCGCCCCGTCCCGATCCGTGGCAGCAGGCCGCGCTGCACGAGGGCGTGAGCCGCCAGCCCTTCGAGCCCCTGCCCTGGGCGTAATGATTAGACCAGAACCTGGAGCGTTGATTGAAAATGCGCAAGAATGGGTAAGCACATTGCCCGGTAGGTGAAAACGACGGTCGAACACGTGGCCGATCGGCTGCGTCGGCTTTATCGAAGGTAAGCGGCATGGACGAGTTCGCTGAAGGCCCTCGCGGGAAAAGAGGCTTGAGAAGGACGGACACGTCGGACGATTTCCGGCGAGCTCGACGTAGCGCGCGCCGGCAACGCCCGGGCACGCTCAGGATCCTGTTGCGGCCCCTGGTGGCGGCTGGGCTGCTCACACTGCTGCTGCAGCTGGCGAGCGTGCTTCAGGCGCCCGCCAGCAGCGCCGTCGGTCTCCCCAAGGTCCCGTCGCTGACCGTCCCCTCCGTTACAACGCCCTCGATCAAGACGCCGTCGGTCACCGTGCCCTCGGTCAAGACGCCCTCGGTGAAGACGCCGAGCGTCTCGGTTCCCTCGGTCACCACGCCCTCCGTGACGACGCCCTCGGTCTCGACCGGCGGGAGTGGCCAGAGCCCCTCGGTGAGCGCACCGTCGGTGTCGCTGGGCGGGGCGGGTTCTTCGTCTTCCTCGACGAGCGGGTCGACCACGGGTTCCTACGCGACCCGCTCGGGCTCAGGCGCTGCCAGCGGCTCGACCGCCGGCAGCAACGGCGGCGCAGCCGGGTCTGGCGGCGGCAGCTCGGCGGGCGCCCGCAACGGCGCCTCGGCACAGGCCGCGGCGGCGGCGACGCCCTACGCCACGCGCTACCTGCAGCACGTGGTCCATCGCCTCGGCGGCTGTATGTCGTCGCTTCCGACCTTGGAGCGCCGGGTGCTCTCCCTGCGGACGGGCTACAACGGCGGGCGCCCCATTCCCGCGACGGACACGGCCCAGCTTCTCAACATCACCCTGGCTGCCGAGGCCCGCGCGGAGCACAGCGGCGTCAAGGCTCTGAAGTCGGCGTCAGGGAGCTCGTTCTGCGGCGCAGGGGCGGGCGGCAGCCCGCCGGTTCTCACCGGCTTCTCGGCCCCGGCCACGACCAGCACGCAGGTCTTCACTTCCAGCTCGGGCTCGACGTCCTCCGGCGCCTCCTCGAGCAGCGCCCAGACCCAGAGCGCGCCGGCGCCGGCGCCGGCAGCAGCCCACTCCAAGGCCAAGCCGGCCCGTCCCGCCGCCAGCCACAAGCCCAGCAAGTCCGCGGTCCCCCAGACCGCGAGCACCCCGGCGACGACCTCGACCACGCCGCAGTACCCGAATGCCGCGATCAACACCTCGGCGCCCCGGCACAGCTCGCCGAGCACCGGGACGATCGTGTTCCTGGCCGTCCTCGTCGCGCTCGGCCTGGCCGCCGTCGCCGCCCTGCTGATCGGCCGGCGTCGCGGGCGCGGCGAGCCCGCGCCCGCCGAGGGAGCCGGTGAGCCCGCGCCCTCGGGTGCGGCAAACGGAGCCGAGGCTTCCAAGGAGGCCGAGGCCGCCGCCGCTGTCCCGGCGCTCGCTGCAGTCGGCGGCCTGGGCGCCCGGCACACCAACGGTGGTTCCAACGGTGGTTCCAACGGAGGCTCGAACGGGTCCGGCGCGGGGCTCAACGGCGAGCACGCGGGCGATCACGAGGGGAATGGCCACGAGCCTGCCGGCCGCCGCGAACCGGCGCCGGTGGCAGCCGGTCCGGCCTCATCGGAGCCGGAGGCGCCGTCGAGCGCGGCACCCGAAGTCGCCGGCACTGCAGCCGCGGCCGGCGCCGCCGCGCTCGCGACCGGCGCCGCCAGGCACGAGTCGGAGTCCAACGGTCACGCCCCGGAGCCCGAGCACCACGAAGCGGCGACACCCGTGGCGAGCCCTCGTGAGGACGCTCCGCTGGCCGAGAAGTGGGCGCCTGAGTTCGCCGGGGCCGCCGCGCCGGCCCATGCCGAGTGGGCGCCGGCCACGACGAGTGAGCCGGCCAAGACCAACGGCGAATGGATGCCGCAAACGGACACCCCGGCCCAGAATGGCGGCTCGGCAGAGCCGAGCGCGGCCGCCTCAGGCGGCTCCGCGGCCGCGACTTCCTCCGCGGCCGCGACTTCCCAGCCGGCGCGCAAGTGGTCCTCGGCTCGCCGCGCGGCCGTCCTCTCGGTCGCCGGAGCAGGTTTGCGGCTGTTCACGCGCTCGAGGCGCGGTAGCCGCTACCGGTACCGGCCGCGCCGCTAGGCTCGCTCGATGCCTCCGGGGTCGATGGCTCCGGAATAGCACCGTATAGGTTCCAAATCGGAGCCATCGGGTCACGCGCCCCGTTGCCATGCCCCGCCGCGCCCCCCGCCGCCCGCCGCCGCGCCCCGGCCCGTCCCCCGCCGCCCGCCGTCGCGCCCGCCGCGCCCCAAACCCCGAAAGCCCAGATATCCGATCCCCTTTTGGTACATTCCAGGGCTCCTGATTCCGAAGGCGGAGGGCCCCGGTGGAACCAGCATCGCTGCAAGGCGCCAAGACAGACGGAAAGCGGGAAGGTTCCGGCCACCAGGCCCGCACCGGCTCGCTCGAGAACCCTGAGCTGCTCGAGGACGTTCCCGGGCATGTGATCCCGATCCTCGAGCGCGAGTTCGACGACTTCGACACCGAGTCGACGCGCTTTCTCAAGGGCGATGTCGACGAGGAGACGTTCATCAAGTTCCGCCTCAAGCAGGGCGTCTACGGCCAGCGGCAGCCCGACGTGCAGATGGTCCGGGTCAAGCTGCCCTTCGGCGGCGTCTCGCCGGACCAGCTCGAGGCGTTCGCGGCCGGGATCGAGCAGTACGTCCCGCTGCGCAAGGGCCACCTCACCACGCGCCAGAACATCCAGATGCACCACGTGCCGCTGCCTGACGCGGCCAGCCTCATCCGCGATCTCGGTGACGCCGGCCTGTCGAGCCGCGAGGGGTGCGGGAACACGATGCGCAACGTGACCGGCGACCCTCGTGCCGGTGTGCTGCCCGGCGAGGAGTTCGACATCACGCCCTACGCCGGCGCCTACGTCCGCTACTTCGTCCGCCACCCCACGACCCAGTCGATGCCGCGGAAGTTCAAGACCGCCTTCGCCTCGACGGCGGGCGACAACACGATCGGGCCGATCCACGACCTGGCCTTCCTCCCGTGCGTCCGCGACGGCGTGCGGGGCGTGGCGGTGCTGGTCGGCGGTGGCACCTCGATCATGCCGCGCATCGCACCCGAGCTCTACGACTTCGTCGAGCTCGACAACGGCGACTACCTGAAGGTGGCCGAGGCGATCGTCCGCATCTTCGACCGCACTGACTGGCTGCGCCCGAACCGGGCGCGGGCCAGGATCAAGGTGCTGGTCGACAAGATCGGGATCGACGAGTTCCGCCAGATGGTCGAGGAGGAGCTCCAGGGAGAGTGGGTATCCGAGCGCGACTTCGAGGGCGCGCTCGAGGAACTGCGCTTCGACCACGACGAGGAGGCCAACGCACCGGCCAAGCCGGCCGCCGACACGATCGGCTCACCCAACGGCGATCAGCGCGAGTTCGACCGCTTCCTGGCGACTAACGTGCACGCCCAGCGCCAGGCGGGATTCTCGACCGTCGAGGTCAAGGTCCGCCGCGGCGATCTGAGCCCCGACCAGCTGCGCGGCCTGGCTCAGATCATGCGCGAGTACACCGCCGGCTACGCCCGGACCACGGTCCACCAGAACCTCGTCCTGCGCTGGATCCGCGATGAGGCCATCTACGACGTCTGGCGGGCACTCGTCGCCCTGGAGCTCGGCGACTCGGGCGCCGACGAGATCACCGATGTCGTCTCGTGCCCGGGGACGGACTCGTGCAAGCTCGGCATCACGAGCTCGATGGGCCTCAACCAGGCCATCCAAGAGCGGCTCGTGCAGATGCAGCTCGACGACGAGCTGACCCGGCAGATCCACATCAAGATGAGTGGCTGCCCCAACGGCTGCGGGCAACACCACATCGCCAACATCGGGTTCTACGGCGCCTCGATCAAGGTCGGAGCGCACACGATCCCGGCCTACATCCCGCACATCGGCGGGGCCTACGAGGGCGGCGACGTCGCCTACGGCCAGCGTCTGAAGGCCCGCCTCCCCGCCAAGCGGGTGCCCGAGGCGGTCGAGCGGTGGGTCCGCTTCTACGAGGGCGAGCGCGCCGAGGGTGAAGCGTTCAATGCCTTCGTCGCGCGGGTCGGGACGGCGGAGTTCGAGGCCCTCGTCAAGGATCTGACGATGCCGATCGAATTCAGTCTCGACAACATGGCCTACTTCGTCGACTGGTCCAAGAACGCCCCCTTCGAGGTGATCCGCGGAGAGGGCGAGTGCGCGGTCTGAGTGCGGCTGCACGCAGGCTCGGTGGCGTGGAATCGTGGCTGCGGGAACGGCCACTAGGCTTAAGGACCTGATGGCTACCGCTACCCCTGAGCTTTTGGAGCGGGCCACGCCGCAGGAGGTGCTCGCCTACGCCGTAGAGCAGTTTCACCCGCGGCTCACGATGGCCTGCTCGTTTCAGAAGGAAGAATCGGTCCTCGTTCACATGCTGATGGGGATCGAGCCCCAGGCGCGCGTGTTCACGATCGACACCGGCGTGCTCTTCCCTGAGACCCTCCAGACCTGGAAGCGCTTCGAGGAGCGCCTCGGCGTCGCCGTCGAGGTGATCGATGCTCGCAGCCCGGACGAGCCGTGGACTGCGCAGCGCTGCTGCAGCGAGGCCAAGGTGGATGCGCTCGAGCGCGCGCTGTCGGACGTAGATGCCTGGATCACCGGCATCCGCCGCGAGCAGGCCGACACCCGGTCCGCGGCGGCCAGGCTCGAGCGCGACGAGCGGCGCGGGATCTGGAAGGTCAACCCGCTCGCGGACTGGAGCGAGAAGGACGTCTGGCGCTACATCTTCGAGCACGACCTGCCCTACCACCCGTTGCACGATCAGGGCTACGCGTCGATCGGATGCGCCCCCTGCACCCTGCCCGGCTCGGGCCGCGAAGGCCGGTGGGCCGGCCAGGACAAGACCGAGTGCGGAATCCACGACTAGCGCCGCCTGCGTGAACCGCCCCGGCCGATCGCGAACATGAACCCGTTCCAATACGAGCTTTCCCACCTCGAGACGCTCGAGGCCGAGTCGATCCACATCTTCCGCGAGGTGGCGGCCGAGTTCGAGCGGCCGGTGCTGCTGTTCAGCGGCGGCAAGGACTCGATCGTGCTGCTGCGGCTGGCCGAGAAGGCGTTCCGTCCCGGCCGTTTCCCCTTCCCGATCATGCACGTCGACACGGGCCACAACTTCCCCGAGGTGATCGAGTTCCGCGACCGGGTGATCTCAGAGCTCGGCGAGCGGCTGATCGTGGCCAGCGTGCAGGACTCGATCGACAACGGCCGCGTGGTCGAGGAGACCGGGCCGCGCGCCTCGCGCAACCGGTTGCAGACCACGACGCTGCTCGACGCGCTCGAGGAGCACAACTTCGACGCCGCCTTCGGTGGGGCTCGCCGTGACGAGGAGCGCGCCCGGGCCAAGGAGCGCGTGTTCTCCTTCCGTGACGACTTCGGCCAGTGGGACCCCAAGCGCCAGCGCCCGGAGCTGTGGTCGCTCTACAACGGGCGGATCCGCAAGGGCGAGCACGTGCGCGTCTTTCCCATCTCCAACTGGACGGAGCTCGACGTCTGGCAGTACATCGCCGAGGAGAAGCTCGAGGTGCCGCCGATCTACTACTCGCACACGCGCGAGGTGTTCGCCCGCGACGGCATGCTCTACGCGGTCAGCTCTCACGTGGAGCTGATGGACGGCGAGGAGCCCTTCGAGACCTCGGTTCGCTACCGCACGGTGGGCGACATGACCTGCACCGGCGCCGTGCGCTCGACCGCCACGACGCTCGAGGAGGTCGTCTCCGAGATCGCGGCCACGCGCATCACCGAGCGGGGTGAGACGCGGGCCGACGACCGCGTGACCGAAGCCGCGATGGAGGACCGCAAGCGCGAGGGCTACTTCTGATGAGCGCGCGGAGACGCGGCTAGTGCCCGGCGCCGCTAGCAACGGGCACATGACCCGCACCGCCACCCGCACGAGCGAGCTGCTGCGCATCGCCACCGCCGGCTCGGTCGACGACGGCAAGTCGACCCTGATCGGGCGCCTCCTGCACGACTCCAAGGCGATCTTCGAGGACCAGCTCGAGCACGTCCAGCAGACCTCGGAGCGCCGTGGCGACGGCTACCTGAACCTGGCTCTGCTGACCGACGGCCTGCGCGCCGAGCGCGAGCAGGGCATCACGATCGACGTCGCCTACCGCTACTTCTCCACCCCGCGGCGGAAGTTCATCATCGCCGACACGCCCGGGCACGAGCAGTACACGCGCAACATGGTCACCGGCGCCTCCACCGCCGATCTCTCCGTGGTCCTCGTGGACGCTCGTAAGGGCGTGAGCGAGCAGACCCGCCGGCACGCCTTCATCGCCTCGCTGCTGCGCATCCCGCACCTCGTCGTCTGCGTCAACAAGATGGACCTGGTCGACTACGACCAGGAGGTTTTCTACGAGATCCTCGAGGAGCTGACCGACTGGGCGGCGCGGCTGGAGATCCCGGACATCACCTTCATCCCGATCTCGGCTCTGCACGGCGACAACGTCGTCGAGCGCTCGGGCAAGATGCAGTGGTACGGAGCCGCGCCGCTGCTCTACCACCTCGAGCACGTGGTGATCGCCGCCGACCGCAACCTCTCCGAGGTCCGCTTCCCGGTGCAGTGGGTGATCCGCCCGATGAGCGACGAGCACCACGATTACCGCGGCTACGCCGGCCAGGTCGCCGGCGGCGTGCTCCGGCCCGGCGGCCAGGTGACGGTCCTCCCCAGCGGCCAGAGCACGACGATCGAGGCGATCGACACCCTTGCCGGCGAGGTCGAGGCCGCGTTCCCGACCATGTCGGTAGCGCTGCGCTTCGCCGATGAGCTCGACGTCTCACGCGGCGACATGATCGTCGAGCCCGACGACCGGCCACCCGCCGCGCGCGAGCTCGAGGCGATGGTCTGCTGGATGAGCGATCAGCCGCTCACCCCGCGCGGGCGCTACACGATCAAGCACACCACGCGCACCGCGCGCGCGATCGTCGAGGACGTCGAGCATCGTGTGGACGTCAACTCGCTCACGCACGAGGAGGCCTCGCAGCTGGGGCTCAACGAGATCGGCCGCGTCCGCCTTCGCTGTAGCAGTCCCCTAATGGTGGATCCCTATTCCCGCAACCGGGCCACGGGTAGTTTCATCCTGATCGATGAGGCGACCAACGACACGGTCGGCGCGGGGATGGTCGTCGCAGCGCATTAGCTTGCTGCGCCGCGGCGTAGTTGCCCCCGCCCTGTTCGCCTGCGGTTCGCTGGCGCTGTTCGTGCTGGTCGGGGTCCCCTACCAGCGCGACGTGCTGGCCGTCTGGCTGCTGCTCGGGCTGCTGTGCTTCTCGCTCTCGGACGTGCGCGGCTGGGCGCGTGGAGTCGTGCTCGAATGGCTGCCCTTCATCGCGATCCTGATCGCCTACGACTCGCTGCGCGGCAGCGCCGCGCACACCTTCGGCGTGCACTACCTGCCGCAGATCGATGTCGACAAGGCGCTGTTCGGCGGCACGCCGCCCACGGTGACCCTTCAGCACTGGCTGTGGCACGGCCACGTCGTGTGGTTCGACGTGGTCTTCTGGGCCGTCTACCTCACCCACTTCTTCGCCACGCCGGTGCTCGCGGCCGTGCTGTGGAAGATCGACCGTCAGCGCTTTCGCACCTTTGCCTTCGTGGTCGCGACGCTGTCGTTCGCGGGCGTGGCCACCTACGCCCTGTTTCCCGCCGCGCCGCCCTGGATGGCATCCCAGCAGCACCTGATCAGCCCGGTGACGCGGATCGTGCCGCTCGTCTGGCACGCCCTGGGGCTGCATTCCGCCGGCTCGGTCGTGGAGGGCGGATATCACTACGCCAACAACGTCGCCGCCGTGCCCTCGCTGCACGCCGCCTTCTCGCTCCTGGTCGCGATCACCCTGTGGCCGCTGGCGCCCCGCCGGCTGCGCCCACTAGTGGCGCTGTATCCGCTCGCGATGGCCTTCTCGCTCGTGTACGGCGCCGAGCACTACTTCTCGGACATCCTCCTCGGGTGGGCCTACACCGTGGCCACCCTCCTGGCCAGCCGCGCGATCCTCCGGTGGTGGGCCGAGCGGCGGCGGTCGGGGCCCGAACCGGCGCCTCGCGCAGAGCCCGCGTACCTGCAGGCTGACGGGTAAAGTCCGGCGCCCGATGTTCTCGAAGGTCCTGATCGCCAACCGCGGCGAGATCGCGGTCAGAGTCATCCGCGCCTGTCACGAGCTCGACATCGCCACCGTGGCCGTGTACTCGGAGCTCGATCGCGACGCCGTCCACGTCAAGCGCGCCGATGAGGCCTACCTGCTGGGTCCCGGCCCGGCCGCCGAGAGCTACCTGAACATCGACAAGCTGCTCGAGGTCATCGAGCAGTCCGGCGCCGAGGCTGTGCACCCCGGCTACGGCTTCCTGGCCGAGAACGCCGCCTTCGCCGCCGCGCTGGAAGAGCACGGGATCACGTTCATCGGGCCGCCCGCGTCGGCGATCGAGGCCATGGGCTCCAAGACGCGCGCCCGCGAGCTCATGGCCGAGGCCGGCGTGCCGATCGTGCCCGGGACGACCGAGCCGGTGGCCGGCATCGAGGACGCCCGTAAGGTGATCGACAAGACGATCGGCTACCCGGTGGCGGTCAAGGCCGCGGGCGGGGGAGGCGGCAAGGGCTTCCGCGTCGCGCTCAGCGAGGACAAGCTCCAGGACGCCTTCGAGGGCGCCGCCCGCGAGGGCGAGAAGTTCTTCGGGGACTCGACGGTCTACCTGGAGCGCTACCTCCCGGACCCCCGTCACGTCGAGGTCCAGGTCCTGGCCGACAAGCACGGCAGCGTGATCCACCTGGGCGAGCGCGACTGCTCGCTGCAGCGCCGCCACCAGAAGCTGATCGAGGAGGCGCCGGCGCCCGCGGTGAACGAGGAGCTGCGCGCCCGCATCGGCAAGATCGCCACCGAGGCCGCCGCCGCCGTCGGCTACACGGGCGCCGGGACGATCGAGGGCCTGCTCGTCACCCACGAAGGCGCCGAGGAGGCGGAGTACTTCTTCCTCGAGATGAACACGCGCGTGCAGGTCGAGCACTGCGTGACCGAGATGGTCACCGGGATCGACATCGTCAAGGAGGGGATTCGCGTGGCTGCGGGCGAGCCGCTGTCGATCTCCCAGGACGATCTGGAGCTGCGCGGCCACGCGATCGAGTGCCGGATCAACGCCGAGGATGCGAGCAAGAACTTCGCCCCGGCGCCCTCCACGATCACCGCCTATCGCGAGCCCTCCGGCCCCGGCGTCCGCGTGGACTCGGGCGTCGAGCCGGGCTCGGAGATCAGCCCCATGTACGACCCGATGGTCGCCAAGCTGATCGTCTGGGACGTCGATCGCGAGCAGGCCACGGCGCGCATGATCCGTGCGCTGCGCGAGTACCAGATCGAGGGCCTGAAGACGCTGCTGCCCTTCCACGACGCGATTCTCCAGACCGAGCAGTGGGCGCGCGCCGAGACCTGTCGCGACCTGATCGAGGATCGCAACTGGCTGAAGACCCTGGCCTTCCCCAAGCCTGAGGGCGAAGCCGGAGCGGAGGCCGAGGAGGACGAGAAGGTCGAGCAGGCCTACACGGTCGAGGTCTCGGGCAAGCGGTTTGACGTCAAGGTGATAGGGCCGCCTCCGGCGGCCGGTTTGAACGGCGGCGCTCCGACCGCGGTCGCGGCCGCCGCGGGCACTCGGCGCGCGCCACGGCGCGAGCGGGCGAGCGCCGGCGGCGGCGCGGGCGGCGGCGACACCCTGTCCTCGCCGCTGCAGGGGACCGTCTTGAAGGTGGCGGTCGAGCAGGGCGCCGAGGTGGAGGAGGGCACCCTGGTGTGCGTGATCGAGGCGATGAAGATGGAGAACGAGATCACCGCGCACAAGTCCGGCACCGTGGCCGAGCTGCCGATCGCCGTCGGGGCTTCGGTGGCCTCCGGCGACAAGCTCGCCGTGATCAGCTGACGCGGCCGGCGTTCCGCTCGTGGATGCGCTGCTGCGAGGGGCCGCCGCGACCTTCTGGCAGCGGCGTCGACTGTCCCTGGCGCTGCAGCGTGTGTAGGTAATCCACGTCCTCGTCCAGGAGGGCCAGGGCCTGCTCTGCTCGCAGCGGATGGCCGTGGCCCGGAACGACCGTCGTCGCCCGCTCCACGAGCGATCGCAGCCGCTCCAGCGTCTCGAGGTAGGCGTCTAGGGAGCCGTCGGGCGAGATCCACGGGATCTCGACCGGCGAGAGATAGTCCCCGCAGACGAGCAGCCTCTGGCGCGGCGCGAAGTACGCCGTGCCGTCCCCCGTGTGGCCCGGCGTGGGATGCAGCTCGAGCTCGGCCCCGGTGTCTCCGAGCTCCAGGCGCCCCGGCACGGGCAGCGCTTGCATGCCCTCCAGGACGAGCGCCGGCCGGCCCAGGATGTAGTGCTCCTCGTCGAACTCGTCGAGCTCGCTCTGCGTCTCGGCGCGCTCCCGCGCCCGCTCCACGGTGCTCTCGGCACCGCCGAGCGACGCCTCGGGGAAGGCGTGGCGCGCCAGCAGGTGGTCCCAGTCGGCGTGCGTGGTGAGCAGGCCCGAGAGCGGAAACCCGGACTGTTCGAGCACGCGCGGGAGGGCATCGAGTTCGTGCGGCAGGACCGGCGAGTCGATGAGGAACCCCTCCTCGCCCGAGCGGATCGCGGTGCAGGTCGTCTGCCAGAAGGCGCTGATGAAGACGATCACGTCCGCATCGAGCGCGACGACGTCCATCGCAGCTGCGCGCGGGCGTCCCGGCTACGAGACCCCGATCAGCTTGGCCGCCTCGCGCAGGTTCTTCACCTCGGCATCGGGCTTCTTCTGTCCCGATTCGAGCTGCTGTCCCGAGCGGTTGACCCAGATGACCGGGATCTTCTTCTTCAGGCACGGCTCGACGTCGTGGTAGTAGGACGCCGCCACGTGGACCCAGCCCCGCTTGCCGCCGATCCGCCGCTCGCATTCGGTGAAGTGGGCGGGGTCGGGCTTGTAGGAGCGGACCTGTTGGGCCGTGACCACGAGGTCGAAGTCGAGCGGCATGTGCCGGCGCGTCTGGCCCAGGAGCTTGTCGTCGATGTTCGAGATCAGCCCCACCTTGTGCTTCTTGGCGATCTTCGTCAGCACGGAGTTGGTCTCCTTGAACGGGGGCCAGCGCTGCACCGAGTCGGGCAGGAAACCCGAGCGCGAGGGCTCGAGCGGCCAGTTCATCCGGGTTGAGATCTCGACCGCGGTGCGCCGGAGCACCTCGGCGTAGAGCTCGTAGGAGCCGGATTGGATCTTCTGCTGGATCTCGTGGAAGAGCGGGATCAGCTCGCTGCGCTCGATCGTGAAACCGTCCCGGTCGGCCTCCTTGACGAAAGCGTCGTAGGCGCCGGTCTCCCAGTCGATCAGGGTGCCGTAGACGTCGAAGGTGACGAACTGGATTTGCTTCGGGATCGCCATTCGGCGCGGATGATGCCATGGAGAGGCTCTTCGGCGACCCCTCGGGGGAGCTTTCACTAGAGTCCCGGGCCGCCATGGATCTGCTGGAGTACCAGGGAAAGCAGGTGTTCGCGCGCCACGAGGTGCCCGTTCCCTCCGGGCGCCACGCGCAGAGCGTGGACGAGGCGGTGGCCGCCGCCGATGACATTGGCTATCCCTGCGTGATCAAGGCCCAGGTGCAGATCGGCGGCCGCGGGAAGGCCGGCGGGATCAAGATCGCCGAGGACCGCCAGCAGGCCGAGGAGCACGCCCGCGCGATCCTGGGCATGGACATCCGTGGCCTGACGGTCCACGAGCTGTGGGTCGAGGGCGCCTCGGAGATCGCCTCCGAGTACTACGCGTCGGTCATCTTCGACCGCTCGGCCAAGGCGCCCCTGCTGATGCTCTCGACCAAGGGGGGCATGGACATCGAGGAGGTGGCGGCCTCCGACCCCGAGGCGATCGCACGGGTGCACGTCGATCCCCTGCTCGGCTACCAGGACTTCCACGGCCGGCGGCTGGCCTTCGAGGCCGGCGTGGACGAGGACGTGGTGCGTCCAATCGGAGCGATGCTGGCCAAGCTCTACGAGGTGTTCATCGAGGAGGAGGCCACCCTCGTGGAGGTCAACCCCCTGATCGTCACGCCGCAGCGCGACGTCAAGGCGCTGGACGCCAAGGTCACCCTCGACGCCAACGCACTCTTCCGTCATCCCGACAATGCCGAGCTGCGGGATCCCTCGAACGAGGACCCACAGGAGCGCATGGCCAAGGAGCGCGGTCTCACCTACGTCAAGCTCGACGGCGACATCGGCATCCTCGGCAACGGCGCCGGACTCGTGATGTCGACCCTCGACGTGGTCGCCCAGGCCGGGGGTCGACCGGCCAACTTCCTCGACGCCGGCGGCGGCTCCAAGGCCGAAGCGATCACCAGCGCGGTCGAGGTCATCCTCTCCGACCCCAAGGTGAAGGCCGTGCTGTTCAACATCTTCGGCGGCATCACCCGCTGCGACGAGGTGGCGCGCGGGCTGATCGAAGCCTTCGAGAAGATCAAGCCGAACGTGCCCTTCGTGGTGCGGCTCGACGGGACCAACGACGTCGAGGGCCGTCAGCTGCTCGCCGAGGCCGACCTCCCGAACGTCGTGGCCGAGTCGACGATGGACGGCGCCGCCCAGCGCGTGGTCGAGCTGGCGCGATGAGCATCCTCGTCGACGCGGGAACGAAGCTGTGCGTGTCCGGGATCACCGGGCGCGAGGGCACCTTCCACTCGCTGCGCAACCGCGACTACGGGACCAAGGTCGTGGGCGGCGTCACGCCCGGCAAGGGAGGCCAGGACGTCGACGGCGTTCCCGTGTTCGACACCTTCCACGAGGCGGTCGACTCGACCGGGGCCAACACCGCGATGATCTTCGTGCCGCCCCGCTTTGCCGCCGACTCCATCCTCGAGGCCGAGGACGCCGGGATCGCGCTCATCATCGCCATCACCGAGGGCATCCCCGCCCACGACGAGCTGCGCGTCTTCCAGGTGCTGCGGCACAACCAGCGAGCCCGCCTGATCGGCCCGAACTGCCCCGGCGTGCTCTCGCCCGGCAAGGCCAACGTCGGCATCATCCCGGCCGCGTTCTTCCGCGAGGGCAACGTCGGCGTGGTCTCGCGCTCGGGCACGCTCACCTACCAGATCGGTAACGTCCTCGCCCAGCGCGGGTTCGGCAACTCGACGATCGTCGGGATTGGCGGCGATCCCGTGCCGGGCACCGACTTCATCGACGTGATCGCGATGTTCGAGGAGGATCCGGAGACCGAGCTGATCGTGATGTGCGGCGAGATCGGCGGCGACGCCGAAGAGCAGGCGGCGGAGTTCATCGCCGCCAACGTCAGCAAGCCGGTCGTGGCCTACATCGCCGGCTTCACCGCCCCGCCCGGCAAGACGATGGGGCACGCCGGCGCGATCGTCTCAGGCTCGCGGGGGACCGCCGCGGCCAAGGCGGAGGCGCTCGAGGGCAAGGGGGTCCGGGTGGGCCGGACGCCGACCGAGGTAGCCGAGCTCGCGGTGTCGCTGCTCGGCGCCGCCACCACCTGATTTTGGACTGACGCCGTCCCCGGCGCCGGTCCGGTAACAGCTGACCCGCGCGGTACGCTCGGCTGTAGTTGATGAGCGAGCTCGGCCATGAGGTCCCCGATCTCGATGCGCGGCTGGCGCGGATCGATCGCAAGTTGCAGGAGATCCAGGCCGACCTCGTGCCCGGTCACGAGTCGCGGCCGCTCGAGGAGACCGCGGCGACGCCCGAGGCGCCCGACGCGCCCGGGCCTGAGGCGGCCGCACCCGCCGATCCTCCGCCGCCGGAACCCGCTCCTCCGTCCCCGCCCGAGCCCGACGACGGGCAGCCGCGCACCGAGGTGCGCTCCTACGTCGAGCCGCCCACGCCGCGGGCCGAGCCGCCCGAGCAGGCCGTGGCGCCCGCGCCGCCGCCTCCGCCCCCGGAGCAGTTCGAATCGCCGGCCGAGCCCCCGGAGCCGTGGCCTGCCCCCCCGGAACCGCCGCCGGCGGAGCCCCCGCACCCGGCTTCCGGCCGTCGTGGTCGCGACGGTCCTCTGGCCACGCTGTTGCAGCGCACCTCACCGCGCCCGCAGGTCCACGACCGCCTCGTCCGTCAGGTCGAGGAGCTCACCGATCTTCACGTCAGCCTGCTCTCCTCCATGCACGAGGCGATCACCGGGCTGCAGCACGCCCTGGGCCAGGTCCCGCGCATCAGCGCGACCGAGCTCACGCTCTCAGCCGGACCGTTCGCGACGATCGAGGCCGTCCATGCCTTCGAGCACGCCCTCGAGCGGTTGCCGGGAGTGCGCGAGGTGACGATTCGCGGCTACGAGGGTGCGGATCGTGCCGTGATCGACGTGGAGCTGTCGAGCACGAACACGTAGTCTGTCTGGCATGGCCAGCGCGATCTCCTTCGCCCGCGGTGCGCCCTCGCTTGACATCGTCGACGTCGAGGGCCTGAAAGCCGCGGCTCAGCAGGCTTTCGACTCCGACCCGGGTGGAGTCACCGCGTACGGCACCTCGATCGGCTATCCGCCCCTGCGCGAGTGGATCGCCGAGCGCCATCAGGTCGAGCCCCGCCGCGTGCTCGTGACCAACGGCTCCATGCAGGCGGATGCCTTCCTGTTCGACGCGCTCGTGGAGCCGGGGGACGCGGTGATCGTCGAGCGCCCGACCTACGACCGCACGCTGCTCTCGCTGCGCGGCCGCGGCGCCGACGTCCGCGCCGTGGAGCTCGAGCAGGACGGCATCGACGTGGCTGCGGTGGAGCGGATCCTGGCTGCCGGCGCGCGCCCCAAGCTCGCCCACATCATCCCCACCTTCCAGAACCCCGCCGGGTACACGCTCTCGGCCGAGAAGCGCCACCGCCTGCTCGAGCTGGCGCGCAACCACGAATTCGTCGTGTTCGAGGACGACCCGTACGTGGCGCTGCGCTTCAGCGGCTCGCCGGTCGAGTCGATGATCTCGATGGACGGCGAGAACGTCGTCTACGCCTCGTCGTTCTCGAAGACCGTGTGCCCCGGCATCCGGGTCGGGTACCTGGTCGGGCCCGAGGAGCTGATCGCCCGGATCGCCAAGCTCGCCACGGGCGCCTACATCTCGCCAAGCATGGTCTCGCAGTCGATCGTGTTCCAGTTCTGCCGCTCCGGCTCTCTTGACCGTTCGATCGAGACGGTCAAGGAGGCCCTGAAGCGCAGGGCGCAGACGCTCTGCGAGACCCTGCGCCGCGAGCTACCGGACGCCCGGTTCGTCGATCCCGAGGGTGGCTACTTCCTCTGGGTCGACCTTCCCCGCGGCACCGACGTGGGTGCCCTGTTCGCCGCCGCGGCCGAACGCGACGTGCACTTCGTCAAGGGCACGGACTTCGTGCTCGAGGGTGGGGAATCGAGCCTGCGGCTGGCCTACTCGGGCGTCAACGAGGAGCAGATCGAAGAAGGCGTCAAGCGTCTGGCGGCCGCGTACAACGAGCTCGCAGTGGGTACTGCGAGCGCAGATGCAGCCTGACGAGGTCCTGGCCCTCGGCGAACTCGCAGGTGACGCTCTGGTCGGCGTCACCGGCTACGTTCGCGAAGTTCACGAGGGCATCGCCGCTCGGGTCTGGCAAAGCCTCGGGCCGCCGGCGATGCCGGTCCGGCTCGTCCACGACGCGGTCACGGCCGGCGTATACGCCGGCGTGCAGCGCTCGCTCGGTCTCGCCGCCCATTCCGTCTCGATGACGCTCAGCATCACCGCGGCTGCGGACGCGCCATCACTTCAGCGCCGGACCGGCGCCCGGGTGGCCCTCGGGGTGCTCAACGGCGCCATCGGCGACACGCTGGAGCGGCGCGGCAACGCCTTAGCGCTGAAGATGGCTGTGCGACACCGGGACGCCGACGTCGAGCTCACCCGCACCGAGCTCGGACAAGCCTTCCCGCACGCCACGCCGCGAGTCGCGATCTTCGTGCACGGCCTGTGTGAGACCGATGATGCCTGGCGGATCGGAGCCGACCGCCATGTGCCCTACGGCGAGCGTCTGCAGGCAGACCTCGGCTACACGCCGCTGTACCTCCGCTACAACACCGGACGCCCGGTGGCCGACAACGGCCGCCAGCTGGCCGCGCTGCTCGAGCGCCTGAGCTCGCAGTGGCCGGTGCAGCTGAACGAGATCGCGCTGATCGGACACGGCATGGGCGGGCTGGTCTGCGACAGCGCGTGCCATCAGGCCGACGGCGAGGCGTGGGCTCGCAGTCTCCGTCACGTGATCACGCTCGGCTCACCGCATCGAGGGGCGCCGCTCGAGCGGACGGCGAGGCTTGCCACCGGCGCTCTCGGCCGCATGCACGAGACGCGCGGCCTGGCTCGCGCGCTGAACCGGCGCAGCGCCGGCATCAAGGAGCTCCGCGCCGCCCGGCGGCGCTTCCCGACCTCGGCGCAGCAGTACGTGATCGACTACCGCCGTCTGGGCAGCCTGTATCACTTCGAGCTGCTCAACCACCCGGCGGTCTACGAGCAGATGCGAAGGCGGCTGGGGCCGCGGGCGCTTCCGGCTGCACCCGGCCCTCAGCGGCCGTAGCGTTCGCGCCCCAGGACGAGCTGCTCTGGCAGCGCGATCCGCGGCGGCGGTGAGGGGTCGGCCAGGACCGAGACGGTCTCGGCCACGCTGCTCGTGACGGTGGCCATCCCGTCGCTTCCGGCCACGGTCACCGTCTCGCCGTCATTGGCGGCGATCTCGCCCTCCAGCCCCGGCTCTATGCCGCTGTTCTTCAGGTAGTGCAGAAGGTCCTCGGCCTCGTTCTCCAAGCGCAGAATCGTCACCTTGGCTCCCAGGGCGCAGTCGGCCAGCGGGACGCCGTCGATCCGCTCGCCCACCCTGATCGGGTGCCCGTGCGGGCACGTTTTCGCCTCGCCCACGGCCGAGCGCACGTAGGACTCGAACCGAGGCGTCATCGCGTGCTCCAGATGCTCTGCCTCTTCGTGCACGTCGTCCCACGGGACGCCCACGATGTCGGTGAGAAATCGCTCGATCATCCGGTGCCGGCTGACGATCCGCTCGGCGTGATCGCGCCCGGACGCCGTGAAGCCGATCGTCCGCTCCTCGTCGCGGACGATGTAGTCGTCGCGCTCGAGCCGGCCGAGCATCTCGTGCACCGTGGGCGCTGAGAGCTGCATCGCGCGCGACAGATTGGCCGCGGTCATCGGCAGGCCTGCCTCAAAGAGCCAGAACAGCGACTGAAGGTATTCCTCCTCGGCCGCTGTGGCGGGTTCGTGGGCCATCGGCTGATCGTAGCGGCCGTCTTTCGGCCGGTTCGATGACCTAGGATCGGCCTGCATGACCTTGCCGCTGAAGCCGCCGCTCGCGCCGCAGCTGGCGCGCGCCCGCGCCGAGTTGCCGCTGGGCAACAAATGGGCTTACGAGCCGAAATACGACGGCTTCCGCGCCATCGCCTTCGTGGACGGCGAGGAGTGCACGGTCCAGTCGCGTGGTGGCAAGCCGCTCTCGCGCTACTTCCCCGAGCTCGCCTTCCCGCCGGGCAGCTACATCCTCGACGGCGAGATCGTGATCGACGACGCCGATGGGGGCCAGGACTTCGGTGCCCTGCAGCAGCGGATCCATCCCGCGCTGTCCCGGATCACGATGCTCGCCGAGCAGACGCCCGCGCGCTACGTCGCGTTCGACATCCTCGCGCGCGAGGGCGTCTCGCTGCTCGAGCAGCCCTTCGCCGAACGGCGAAAGGCGCTGGAGGCCTTCGCGCAGGGTGACGTCGACCTCACGCCGCTCACCCGCGACGCCGCCGAGGCGGAGCCGTGGCTGCAGACCGGCGAGGGCGTCGTGGCCAAGGAGCTCGCCGCGCCGTACCGGCCGGGTCAGCGGGTTGGGATGGTCAAGGTCAAGCGGGTGCGGACGATCGATGCCGTCGTCGCGGGCTACCGGCCCGGGAAGGAGGAGGGCACGGTCGGCTCGCTCATCCTCGGTCTCTACGACGACGGCGGCGAGATGCACGTCGTCGGCCATTCCTCCGGTCTGCGGGCGGCCGAGAAGCGCGCGCTCGTGCAGCGCCTGGCGCCCTACGAGACGGGAAAGCGCGGTCATGGCGATCCCAGCCGGTGGAAGAACGAGAAGGATCTCGAGTGGATCGAGCTGCGTCCCGAGCTCGTCGTCGAGGTCACCTTCGATCACGCCAGCGGCGGGCGCATTCGCCACGGGACGAAGATCCTGCGCTGGCGCGAGGACAAGCAGCCGCGGGAGTGCCGCCTGGAGCAGATGCAGGCCTAGGCCGGCGGCCGGGTCATGGCGATCAAGGGCGTTCCGCAGACGATCCTGGTGGCGCCCGATTCCTTCAAGGGAACGCTGAGCGCGCCAGACGTCGCGTCGGCGATCGGCCGCGGGCTACAGCGCGCGGGGCGTGACGTCGACGTCTGCCCGCTGGCCGATGGGGGCGAGGGGACGCTCGAGGCGCTGCTTCCGGCGTTCGACGGTGAACTACGGCGGGCCGCGGCCAGCGATCCGCTCGGACGCCCGATCGAGGCCGCCTTCGCCTTTGCCTCCGACGCCGCGATCGTCGAGTGCGCGAGTGCGAGCGGACTGCACCTGGTCTCCGAACGCGAGCGGGATCCGATCGCCGCCAGCACGTACGGCACGGGCCAGCTGATCGGCGCCGCCGTGAGCGCCGGCGCCCGGACCGTGTACGTCGGCGTGGGCGGCAGCGCCACCACCGACGGAGGCGCCGGTGCAATACACGCCATCGAGGAACACGGAGGGCTGGGCGGGGCGCGCCTCATCGTGCTCTGCGACGTGCGCACGCCCTACGAGGACGCGGCCCGTGTCTTTGCCGCCCAGAAGGGCGCCGACGCCGAGCAGATCAGGCGCCTCACGCAGCGTCTGCACGCCCTGGCCCAGAAGCTGCCCCGCGATCCCCGCGGCGTGGCGATGACCGGCGCCGCCGGCGGCCTGTCCGGCGGGCTGTGGGCGGCCTTCGGTGCCCAGCTCCTAGCCGGGGCCACGTTCGTGCTCGACGCGCTCGACTTCGATCGGCGCATGCGGGCCTCCCGCGCCGTCATCACCGGCGAGGGGCGGCTGGACGGCCAGAGCCTGGTCGGCAAGGTCGTCTCGGAGGTCGCGACGCGGGCGCGCCAGGCCGGCGTGCCATGCCATGCCGTGGTCGGGGCGCGCGAGCTCGATCGCTTCGGCCAGCGGATCCTCGACTTGCAGACGGTGCTGGAGGCGGGCACCGTCGCCGAGCTCGAGCGCGCCGGCTACGAGCTGGCGGACGTGCTCTAGGCGCGCGCTATGGGTCGGCGACCGTCGGCGCCTGCGGCGTCGCGGTCGTCTTCGGCGGTGAGGAATGCACCGGCAGCTCGTGCGGCGATGCCGTCTCCGGCGTCAGGCAGACGCGGCAGAAGTCATCGCCGAACGGCGTCAGGTGGATGCTGCGGCGAACCACCTTGGCGTGCGCCACGGAATGGATCGCCTCGCCCACATCCGGCTGGGCCTCGAGCACCTGGTAGCGCCGTGAGTCCTTCAGCGTCTCGCGCGAGAACCAGATCAGACCGAGGCGGAAGAGGTTGTTCAGATAGGCCGGGACCCGCTCGACGTAGCGGCAGCCCGCCTGCGCCCCGATCATCGAGAGCCCCGGGGCCACCAGCTGCGAGCGCACGAGCCCTGTCGGCCCCCCGGTCCGCACGTCGACCGATGCCTGAGGCCCCTCCACCAGCAGCAGGCGCAAAATCCGCGCCTCGTCGGGCGTCAGCTCGGAGAGGATGCGCTCATAGGCGGGGTGCTCGTCGAACTCGTAATGCACGTCCCGTGAGTGCCGCAGGAGCAGCTCGCCCTGTTCGCGCAGGGAGCGCGGGACGCCGTTGCCATTTCCGTTCTGCTCGTGCTGCGAGCCGTTGCCCGAGTCGTCCTGCGCACGCGGCGCGAACGGGACCGCGTCGGCCACGCGCCGGGCCACGTCGGCGGCCGATGCGGCGCCGGGGACTCGGTCGTCCAGCTTCGCGGCGTTGTAGATCTCGCGCAGGATCGTCCGCGCGGTCCCCCGCGTGTCCTCGATCAGGCGCGCCGCCTTTTGCGGTGAGGTGCTCGCCTCGAGCACGCGCCAGCTCGTCTTGATCGATTGCTCGAGCGCCCATTCGGCGCTGTGCAGCCACGCGGTGGTGGCGATCCGGAGGAGGCCAGGCAGCGAGTCGAGCGCCGCGAAGCTGCCGTTTCGCCGCTCTCCATCGGGCTGGGCGCCAGAGATGCTCATGTCAACCGAAGATCGCCAAGTGGATGAATTCTCCCGCCATGCCCATGATCGCTCCATGCAAGTACAGCATCCACTCGTCCTCTTTGAAAGCCGAACGCAACATCTCGACGAAGTCGCGCGCAGGAAGCTCCTTTGTGCGCTCCGCGATCAGCGCGCGCATCTGCCGGCTCTGGTGGCGGCTGAACTCGGGATCCTGGAACCCGGTCAGCGTGTGCTCGGCGGCTTCCTGGGCGACCGACTCGCGCATGTTCTCGTACTCGCGCGCCCCCATTGCGACGCGGACGGCGGGGCGGGCGACGCCGGCGGCACGGTCGATCGCGGGGCGCATCGAGTCCTCCAGCAGCTGCCGGGTGCGATCGCCGCGCGGGCCGTCGAGCAGGAAGTTGCCGATGTTCTCGAGCGTCACCACGTCGTCGGCGATCACCTGCGCGTAGGCCTCGGCGACCTCGTCCTGGCGGCGCACGAACAGCGCGTGGAGCGTGAACGGGCCCACCTTCTTCGGCTCCGGCGGCTCGAAGATCAGCCAGATGCCGAGCAGGTTCGTCGTCCACCCGACGATCACGCCGAGCAGCGGGAGCAGCCACCAGGCGGGGAAGAAGTGCGTGATCACCGCGACCGGGATCCCGAACAGGAACCCGAACAGGAACCCGAAGTTGACCATCAGGCGAAGCTCGCGCCGCCCGATGTCACGCCAGATCCGGTTGACCAGCGCCGGGTGGCGCTCGAAGTGCTCGACGACCATCAGCTTCGGGTCCAGCAGCTGGTCGATGTAAGTGGCCGATCTCGTCGGTGACCTGGTGGACGATGTCAGGCAGCTGCGACTGCACGCGCGCGTAGACCGCCTCCTTGACGCGGGGCGGGATGTCCTCCCACATCCCCGGCTGCTCGCGACGCATGTTGCGGTCGACGATCTCCGGGATCTCGGGCTCGAACAGCGAGACGATGTGCTCGGCCATCTGGTGCGGATCGAGCTGCTGGAAGAACTCAGCCGGCGTGCCGAGCTTCGAGATCGCCTTGTCGACCGAGATGCTTCCCATCTTGGCCGCCCGGGCCGGGACGATGCCCTGCCATCCGATCCCGCCCTGCATGATGCCCGGGACCTCCTGGAGCTTGCGGGGCAGAAGCGTCGAGAGCTCGGGCAGTCCCGGGACCCGCCAGCCATGAAACGTGACCGGGTTGAACAGCATGATCAGCCCCGTCCAGTTGATCAGCCACCCGACGATCCCGGTGAAGAACGGGATCGTGATCAGCTTCACCCACTCGGCAGTGCTCATGCTGATTCGCGACGCCTCTCCTGCTGCCGCCGGCACGCGCTGCCGTGGCGTGGGCAGACCCTATCGCGTTGGGGGGCCGCCCGCCGGGGCGGCGGCTAGGCGCAGCGCGTGCCTACGGGGTGATCCGGGCCGTTGCCCGCCGGATCTCCGGCCGGGGCGCCGAGCTCCTGCAGGAAGCGCGACATCTCCTTGCCGGCCTGGGTCTTTCGGCCCTCCTTGTAACAGGGCCAGGCCAGCGGCGACCCGTACGTGTTCGCCCAGCCGGTCTCGATCCACGGGTAGCCGGGCAGGGCCAGCGCGATCTGCTGGCCGGAGTGCACCTGCGTGCCCGCGGGCAGCAGCTTCGTCAGGTGCTCGGCCACGTAGACGACGTCGCCGGCGTGGCTGCCGCTCTCAAGCTGGTACCAGATGAGGTGGTGGCCGGGCCAGCTGGCGCGGGTCTCGGAACCTAGGATCACCGCCTTGCCGATCGCCAGCACCGGCAGCGTTCGCATCGGCGCCCAGTCGACGCCCATGTCCGTGCGGCTCACCTGCCACTCGGAGCTGGTGAACGGGTCGATGTAGCCGCGGGTGGCCGCGGACGATCCACTCGGCGCGCTGGCGCCCGCCGGCACTGGCGCAACCGCCACGATCGCTATGAGCCCGGCGACCACCAATCCCGCGACCCAACTTCGACGCTCCATAACCCGGCATATCGGAGCCGGGGGACCGAGGCTTTACGGCACCGGGAGCGGGGTGGACGCCTCCACCCTCAGTGCGCGAACGCCTTGCGTTTCTCGGGCACCTGGCCGGGCAAAGGAGCGTCGAGCGACTGCAGGAACTCGGTCTCCTCGCGCAGGTGCTCGAGCAGCAGGTCGGCCATCTCGTGGTTCATCCCGCCTCGTACGACGATGCGCAGCACGCTGAGGTCCTGCCGGTTCTCAGGGAAGGAATAGGCCGGAACCAGCCAGCCCCGCTGACGCAGCCGATCGGAGACGTCGAACACGGAGTAGTTCTTGATCTCGTCCTTCAGCGCGAAGGCGAAGACCGGCAGCTCGCGTCCTTCCGAGATCAGGTTGTAGGGCCCGATGTCGGCGATCCCGCTCGAGATCTGCACGGCGACGTCCTGGGCGACCTGCATGACCTGGCGGTAGCCCTCGCGCCCGAGCCCGCTCAGCATCAAATACTGGGCGATCACCTCGCTGCCCGGTCGCGAGAAGTTCAGCGCGAAGGTCGGCATGTGCCCGCCGAGGTAGTTGACGTCGAACACCAGGTCGGACGGGAGGGCCTCCTTGTCGCGCCAGATCGCCCAGCCGACGCCCGGATACACGAGCCCGTACTTGTGACCGGAGGCGTTGATCGACTGCACCCGCGGGAGGCGGAAGTCCCACTCGAGCTCGGGGGCCAGGAAGGGCGCCACGAACCCGCCCGATGCGCCGTCGACGTGGATCGGCACGTCCAGGCCGCGCTCGCTCTCAAGCTGGTCGAGCGCCGCCGCGATCTCCTTCACCGGCTCGTAGCTACCGTCGAAGGTCGAGCCCATGATCGCCACCACGCCGATCGTGTTCTCGTCGCAGCGCGCCACCGCCTCCTCGGCGCCCAGGTGAAAGCGATTGCCCTCCATCGGGACCTGACGCGGCTCGACGTCCCAGTAGCGGCAGAACTTCTCCCAGCACACCTGGACGTTGGCGCCCATCACGAGGTTCGGCCGGTCGGTTGGCTTGCCCGCCTTGCGCATGCGCTCCCGCCAGCGCCACTTGAGCGCCAGCCCACCCAGCATTGCCGCCTCACTCGAGCCGGTCGTCGAGCAGCCGGTGGCCTGCTCGTGCTCGGGCGACTGCCACAGGTCGGACAGGATCCGCACGCAGCGCGCCTCGATCTCCGCCGTCTGCGGATACTCATCCTTGTCGATCATGTTCTTGTCCGCCGTCTTGGCCATCAGCTCGCCGGCGATCGACGGCATCCACGTGGTCACGAACGTCGCCAGGTTCAGCCGCGACTGCCCGTCCAGCAGCAGCTCGCTCGAGATCAGCTCGTAGCTGGCATCGAGCCCGAACCCGTGCTCCGGCAGCTTGTCGACGGGCAGCTCCGCAGGATCGATGTAGCCGGCGGGCGCGGCGGACCGGGGACGGCGCGCGGAGCGCTCGCGCTGACGGGAAAGCGCCATGAAGGTTCTCCTTGTTCGGGTGCCGCGGGATCATCGCGCAGTGGGCGCGCGTCCGTGTCAGCGGGCGGGCGGCGGTTGGCAGCCGATCTCCACCAGGTAGCGAGCAAAGCTCATCCGGTCGCGGTCGGGGTGAAACGGCTCGCCCCCGTCGCGGAGGAGCGCGCTGATGCGCTCGAGGTCGTAGAGCAGCGCCAGCTTCCCGGGCGGATCGTCCCATTCGCCTGAGTCGTAGCGGCTGATCCACGCCGCCAGCGCTGCCAGCGCCTCGACCTGGACCTCGTCCTCCCACCATCCGGCGCGGAGCGGCAGCCGGTAGCGCTCCCGCAGCGCGCAGGCATCGCTCCACACCTGCTCGAACCACAGCCAGCGCTCGCGCGGGTAGAGACCGCGCCAGTCCAGTGGCCAGCGCCGCGCAAGCGGCTCCTCGTCCCACCCGCCGCCGTCCGGCTCCTCCCAAGCGCCCTCACCGGATTCGAACCAGCTCATGATCCCTCCTTCCGTCCCGCCGCCAGCCGTCGCAGGCGCCGATCCTCGAACCACATGCGCAAGGCGACCTGCGCCGGCGGAAGCCGTCCGTAGAGCAGGAGCGCGTGGCGATCCGGAAGCTGGCGGATCGCCTCGGGGGCGAGCAGTGGCCGCCGTCTCCGTCCTGACGAGCGACTGGTCCCTCCGTCGCCCGTCGTCCGCGTGAGCTCGCGTGCCTCCTCCTCGCCAACGAGCCCGGAGAAGTAACGGAGGGTCTCCAGGTCGGCGACCCCTGGCAGGAGCATCCGTGCACGGTGGCTGTTGACCACGGTCTCGGCTTGGCGGCCGTATCGGCTCCGCGCCTGCGCGAGGTCGTGAAAGATCGAGACGAGCTGGATGTTGTGGCTCGGCGCCGTGGAGGCGACCTCAGCCAAGTTGGGGAGCGGCGCCACGTTGCCGGCTTCGTCGAGGCAAAGCAGCAGGGGCTTCGCCAGCCGCCCTCCGTCCAGCGTTGCACGCTCATATGCGCGGTCGACGATCTCGGAGAGCAGGGCGAGAAAGAGCGGCCGCAGCAGCTTCGAGGCTTTGGCATCGCCGATCAGGTACAGCGTTGCCCCGTTGTCGAGGAGCCGGTCGGCGGTGATCTCGGACGCCCGGGCCGAGCGCTCCGCGCGCCTGAAGCGGTAGGCACGCAGGAGCGTCTGCACTGTGGCTTCGATCGAGGTGCGGGTGCGGTCCGCCTGAGCCTCGAACGCGCACACCGCGTCGTACGCGGCGTGCGCGTCGTCGAGCTGACGTCGGTCAGCGGCGCCGCCGGCGAGCGCAGCCAGTGCCTGATGCAGCTCGCGGTTGCCCTGGCCGTAGGCCCAGCGCACGACGGCATCGATCTCGGCGCCGCTTCCGGCCGCGGCATAGAGCAGCGGCGCGAGCCGCTGCTCGGCAGCGACGGCCCAGAAGTCGCCACCTTCGACGCCTCGGTGATCGACCTCGGCCGCCGCGGCGATCCGCCACGCGACCTCGAGCGCGCCGTCCCAGCTCTGTGCCCGCTCGAGCGGTGACCAAGTGTGGGCCGGCGCACCGCTGAGCTCGAAAGGATCGAACACGAACACCTCGCCCTTGGCCTTCCGGCAATCGTGCGTGGCCGCCAGCAGATCTGTCTTGATCGAAGAGGCGACGGCCGGTCCGTCCCATTCGAGCAGCGCAGGCACCGCCAGGCCGGCCGACTTGCCCGACTGTGGTGGCCCGAACGCGACCAGCGCGTGGCGATGCTCGGCTCGAAGGAGCCGTCCGCGGTAGCGGCCGAGGGTCAGACGCGCGTCGTCTGCGCTTCTGCGCGTCAAGTGCCGCAGATCACGGCGGCGAGCCCAGCTCGCGCCGTCGCCCTGGATGAGTGCGGCGAGCGCCCCGAACCGCACGAGAAGTGCAGCCGCGGCCAAGACCGGAACGACAACCAGGCCGAGGGCGACGTAGAAGCCGGCCGGCCCGGGCAATGCGTGCCGCGCCCGGGCGGGCCACGCCGCCGCCGGATCAGCCAGCCGCGCCGGCAGCCGGGCGAGCACGGCCAGCATTTCTCCCGCTCCCGTTTTCGGCCAGCCGTGGCCGAACAGCGCTCCGGCCAGCCCACCCCACGCCCACACGGCGACGACGAACGCCGCGATCCCGCCGATCACGACGAGCATGACCCCGTCCGTGATGCTCTCGCCGCGGCGGGGACTCATCCGCGCGCCATCCTCTCGTCGTTCAGGCGCATGCCGGTGTCGGTGTCAGTCAGCTGCGATTCGAGCCGCGAGCGGTGGTGCGCGACGACGAACGGACGCGAGCCCACGCGCCAGAGCGCCTGCCCCGGCGAGAGCATGGAGATCAACTGCGCCTCGCTCTCCGAGAGCCCGAGCAGGGCTCGTGTCAACGGCACCTGGCTCTCGTCCTGGTGGTAGACGATTCGTGTCGATGCGTCGGCGATCAGTCCCTCCGCGATCCGCGACGCTCGTGATCCTGCATCCCCCGCTGCGTGTAGGTCAGCCAGCTTGTGCAGCACGACGAGGTTCATCACCCCGAACTGCCGCGCCAGTTTGAAGTTCGACTGAAACCACTCGCCTAGGCCCGTGTGCTGCACGATCTTCCACGACTCATCCGCCACGTTGATCAGCCGCTCACGACCTGGCTGCTCAGCCATGCGCGCGAGCAGCGCGCTCATCCATGCGCTCGCGCAGGCCATGAGGATGCCCACGGCCGGAGAGTCGCGAACGGCGTGGAGGTCGAGCACGAGCAGGCGAGCGTCGAGATCCAGGCCGCGAGTGGTTGGTCCGTCGAACATCCCGCACAGCGGCCCCTCACACAGGTCCTGCAAGGCGAGGGCCGCGCGCCGCGCGTCACGAGCCAGCTTTGGCGGGGTCGTTCGCAGCGGCTCCGCCATCTCGGCCACCGGGTCGAACAGCAGCCGTGCGATCTTCGGCAGCGTCGGCTCCTCCGCTCGGACGCGCAGGATCCGCAGGGCCTCTCGAAGCGCCGCGGCCTCGGTCTGCGTCAAGGGCGCGCCGAGGGCCGTGACCGTGACGGCGCGCAACAGCTCCAGCTGTGCGTGCTCCTCGGGTCGGGAGGCCAGCGGATTCAGCCGAACTCCACCCCGCGGCACGAGCGAGATCGGACTGACCCCGAGCGCGCCGCAGAGCGGCCCGTACTCGCGCTTGACGTCAAGGACGAAGGCGCGACGGCCGAACAGCAGCATCCGCCACAAGAGTGTCTTGACCAGCGCGCTCTTGCCCTGCCCCAGCTTGCCGATGATGATCACGTTCGGGTCGTCCAGCAAGCCCTCGCCATAGAGCACCCACGGGTCGAAGCAGAACGCGCCGCCGGCGGATTCGCGCCCGATGAACACGCCTCGGCCGCCCAGCCCGCCCGTGACCATGAACGGGTAGATGGCCTGGGCGTGGCGCGTCGTGCTCCGGTGGCCCGGCCGTTCGGCGAGGCGGGACATCACCGCATCCTGGTGTGGTGGACGACCAAGGCACACACCGCCATCGCGACCAGCACGCACAGCACGCCGGTCGGTCGCCCATGCGCGGCGGGGCGCAGAAGCCCGTCGTAGATCAAGCGCGCGACGAGGTAGTGCCAGAGATAGGTGACGAACATCGTCGCCGGCGCCGTCATCGGAGTCCCCGGCACAGCGGAAGCGTGAACGTGAACGCCTCTGCCTGCTGGCCATACAGCGAGCGGAGCTCCAAGCGCGCGCGGGCGGCGTGCTCCAGCACCTCGATGCTCGCGCGACGCAGCTCCTCGCGGTCGCGGCCAGACACCGTCACGAACCCCGAGAACCGGACCTCGGCGTGGCCGGCCGCCAGTTCCGCCTCGCGGCGGATCGTGGCTTCCTGCGCCTGGCGCTGCCGCGCCGTCTCTGACTGTCCGAACCGGTGACGAAGCTCGCGGTCGGCGCGGTCACGCGTGACCGCGGTCTCCACCTCACGCGTCGAGCGAGCCGGCGGGATCGGCTCGAACGTCACGGCCACGGTACGGACCGTGCTCGACCGACTCAGCAGCCCACCCATGAACATTGGTGAGACGTCGGCGCGGGGCCAGCCGGCGATCCAGTAGGTGCTGTGAACAGCCCCGTCGCTCCGGTAGCAGTCCCACGTCTCGGCCGTGCCGAGCGGCCAGGCGCCGTGCTCATCAACACGGTCGCTGCCCGCGTCGGCGGTCTCGAGCGCCGCCAGCTCGGCTCGCGCATACGGATCGAACGCCGTTCTCAGCACACGGGCGGTCTGGCTCGGGCTGAGCGCGCCCTGAACCGTCACCTCCGCCGCCTCGAGACTTTGCGCCACGCGCTCGGTCTGCTCGAGCAGCGCGCGTTTCGCTGCATCCGCGTGACCGCCTCGGACGCGCCGCGCATCGATCTGCACCGCAAGCAGAATCTCGTGCTCCTGGGTGACCTTGGCCGTCGTGCCTATCAACTCCAGGTAGGACTCGATCATCGGCGTACCCCGCAGCGGGATCGAGGGGTGACGCTCGTCGTGAAGCCACCGGGCCAGCTCGTCGCCTTGCGTCGGCACCGTCCGCTCGAGCCATTGCACCCGCCTGATCGACGTACCGGCGGACGATGCGAGAACGACACCCCAGCGCGACAGCCTTCGTTCCTGGGCCTCGGGATCGAGGAGGGCAAACGCGTCGGCGCGGCACGCGAGCACCGCGCTCAGTCGTCGGCCCTTGTCCTCGCTGAGCGCCCCGATCACTCGGTCGCGGTACTCCAGCTCGATGATCCTCACACCGCCGAGTGCGGCCGGGACGGCGGGCGTCGGCGCAGCCACGTAGCCGCCGCGCGCCCCAACTCGACCGATCATGCGGTGCCCTTGCAGTGGCGTGGGTGACAGGAACCGCCCGCGCCCTCGCGGGCGGCGCAGCGCGAAGACGCACACCAGCGGACCCCACTCGTCAAGGGTGCGTCCCGCCACGGGCACGACCGCGAGGGCTATGCCGCCCGCGAAGACCAAGGTGCCGAGGATCGCGCCCCCGGCGCTGGGCGCCTGGTCCAGCGCGGCGATCGCCGATATCGCGCCGGCGGCGAACAGGACTGCCTGTCCGGTTCTGACCTGACCCAGCATTCCGCGCCGCTCCAGCGGTCCGAACCGATAGCTGAGGCGCGAGGTCGTCACAGGTGGCCGTCCCCTGGCTCCTGCTCCGGTGGCAGTGGCAGCTCAGCATCGCCGTCCGGCACCTCGTTGAGACCCTCCAGGCCGAGGGTCACCTCATCCCACGTGCCGTCCGGCATCTGCCATCGCGGGTCATCCAATTCAGGGATCCGCGTCCGGCGCGCACCGTTTGCCCCTGCTGCGGCGGGCTCAGCGCACGCCGCTTCGCCACCGGGAGCCTCCAGCTCCGCCTCTCCGTCGGCGCCGCCTCCGGGCTCGGAGCTATGCGCTGCGACTTCGGCCAGACCCTCCGTCTGTGTCTGCGCGCTCTCGCGACCTCGGTCGCCTTTGTCCCCTTCCTCCTCTTGCTCGTCGTCGCGCATGACACGGGTTTGCGCCAGGTGCGACTCCATTGCCGAGGTCACGATCTCGGCTCCGTCGTTCGCGACCGCGACGCCGCCCTGGGCGCGGGTCAACTCGCCCCGCATCGAGCCTGCGGCCGTGCTCGCGAGCTCCGCCAGGGGGAGCAGGCGGACCAGCGCCCACGGTGCGAACGCCGCCAGCGTCAAGAGCGCGACGCCGGCCATCATCGTCCCGGGCCCGGGCACGGACGTGTGGCCCAGCGCGGCCGCCGCAAGCGACAGGACGGCAACGATGGCGAACTTGGAGAGGATCAGAGCCACGAGCAGCTCCACGGCGCGAATCGCCCAGATCCGGCGCGCCGGCCAGACCATCGCTGCGAACGCCAGCGGGAGCATCATGACCACGACGTAGACCGCGACCTCTCGGATCACGAGCTCGAGCCAGAGCACGACGGCGCCGACGACCGCGCACAGTCCGACTAGGAAGGCCAGAAAGGGAGAGCCGTCGATCGCCGACAGCGCGCCGATGAATCCCCCCGCCTTGTCGAGGAAAAGCACGCCCTGGTGGCCGGCCGCGGCGGACACGGCGGCTGACATCTGATCGGTCGCGGCCAGCAGCAGCATGGTCACCGGCGCGGCGACGCTGACCGAGAGCAACGCCAACGGCAGGTAGCCGAGCGCGGCGCGCAGCAGCAACGCTACGTCCGAGTGCATGAGCGCCTGGACCGAGGCGGCGAAAAGGAACGGCAGCGTGAGCAGCGCCGCGATCGCCGCCATCCGCCAATAGGTCGACGAGAACCACGTGCTCGCGAGCTGCGGGCTGGTCGTATGGGAGATCGCGGTCGCGGTCTCGTGCATCGCCACCTTCGCGCCGACGAGTACCCACGCGCTGATGCCGGCGAGTCCGACCCCGATGCCCGCGCCCGTCGCGCCGCCTAGCAAAGCCTTTGCCGCGGCGCCAGGGTGGCCCGACAGCAGCTTCTTGCCAGCACTCACGATCTTGTCGCTGTTGCTGAGGGCGTGGCAGGCCTTACCCGCAATGCCACTGATCCAGCCAGCGGCGTTGCAGAGCGGCTTGACCGGGTTGAACGCCTGAGCCGCCGCGGGCGCGAGAGCGCAGCTGACGCCGGCGAGAGACAGGCTGAGCGCGGCCGCCGCAGCACGACGTCTCATCACTTCGCCTGTGTCCCCAGATGTTCGAAGAAGTTGACCAGGCCCGGCGCCGCGCCTACGACCAGCGCCGACGCCCCCGAGATCAGTGCCGCCATTCGCCCGCGCGCGGCGTAGTGAGGGTTGTGGGTGTGCGAAGCGACGGCCCAGAGCGCGGCACCGATGAATGCGCCGAGCAACGCAATGGCCAGCGCCCAGGCCTCCGCTCCGTTGACCAGCTGCTGCAGCACGTTGCTGCCGGGCAGACCGCTGGGATTTGGGTGCGCGGACACGACGGCGGGAGCGAGGAGAAAGGCGGACATCTTCGTTGGACTCCAATTGACAAGAGAAACTAATTGAGACTAATCACGCTAGCGCCTCGCTCGCCTATCTGCTAGCGTGAGCCGTACCCATTTAGTCTCAATTAGCGTCAACTTTGGAATGAAGCAGTCCGAATCTGCCGAGGTCGCCGCCCTCTACCTCACCCTGTCGCCACGGCTAGAGCGCATCGTTCGGCTAGACGTGCGTGCGCCCGACGCGGTGATCGAAGACGCTTGCCAGTTCGCCTGGAGTCGCCTCATCCACCACTGCGAGCGTGTACGCCGCGATGCTGTCCTCTCTTGGCTGGCCAAGACCGCCACTCACGAGGCCTTCAAGCTGATCCGGCGCGAGGCGAGGGAGGCATCGCTCGACGAGGTGCTGGAGCGTGTGGGCGACGGATCGCTGCCGGCGGCCGCCCCTGGTCCCGCCGACGTGCTCGAGCAGCGCGAGCGCCTAGCCGAACTGCGAGGACTGCCGGAGCGGCAGCAGCGTCTGATGTGGCTTCAACTGCTCGGGCTCAACTACGCCGAGATGGCGCGTCACGAGCAGTGCACGGAGCGCACCGTCGAGCGGCAGCTCCTGCGCGCCAAGGCGAAGATGCGCGAGGCTCAAGAGTTGTGAGAAGCGCCGGGGACGGCGCTCCCAGAGCCGCCGCAACGTTACGCGCGACATCGCGCTCCGGTCTCTTGTCACGTTGCGGCGCTGGGAGCACTGCAACGTTACGCGATCCCCCGCCGCGCCCTTTGATGTCACGTTGCGGCGGTTGCGCTGCGGATCGGCCCGCCTCCGTGGATCCGGGGCCCCGCCTCGCAGCCCCCTACCGCGCGCGCCCGCGTTTCCGCCGACGCCGCTCCGCCGGGCTGAGCTTGCGGTTCTTGGTCCGGGCGCGAGACCCGGTCCGCATCCCGGCCTCGGGGGCCGGGCCCGCGGCAGCCGTCCGACCCTTCACCGGCGCTCGCCGCCTGCGCGTCGCGCCAGATGAAGAACGAGATCGCCGGCCAGCAGCACGAGCGCCCCGATCGCGATGATCACCGCGTTGGATCCGCTGAGGCCGCTCGACCCGGGTGAGCTTGACCCCGGCGAGTTGATCGTCGTCGTGGCCGCGGGGGTTGTCGCCGTCGGCGTGGTCTGCGTTGCCGGCGTCTGAGGTACACCCGGCGTAAGCGGCCCGCTTCCCGGCACCGCCGGCGAGGTCGCCGAGCCGGACCCGGCCGCGACCGCCGATCCAGCGCCCATCACCAGCAACGCGAGCACGGCCGCGACAGCGGCAGCACCTCGCAGCAAACGCCCCGCCGCCACTACCGCTCCGGCGCCAGCGGCTGCTCCATCGCCTTTGTCTCGGGCGCGTTGCGGTACGGCTGCTCGGCCTCGACGTCCTCCTCGTGATAGACGCTCTCGGCGTTGACGGCCCAGATGTCGTGGTGAGAACCGAGGAGGATGTTGTCGACGGCGCGCATCGCCGTGAGCATCGAGTGGTCGGAGTTGTTGTAGCGGTGAAGTCCGTTGCGCCCGACCTGGATCAGGTTGGGGACGTCCTCGAGCCAGCCGCGGATCGTTGCCACGCGCTCGGCGTACTCGGCGTCATAGATGGGGTAGGCCTTGTGCACGCGGGCGACGAATCCGAACTTGACCTTCTCGGCCTTGGCCAGGCCGAGCTGCTGGATCTCGCGGGTGGCGAACTCGACCAGCTTCTCGTCGTCCATCGTCCAGAGCTCGTCGCCCTCGAAGCAGAAGTACTCCATGCCGATCGAGGCGTCGCGATCGTTGGGGACCATCCACGGGCTCCAGGACTTGAAGTTCTGGATGCGCCCTACCTGCACGCTCGGGTCGTGGATGTAGATCCAGTTGTCGGGGAAGAGGTCCTCGCCGTCGATGACGAGCAGGACGGTTAGGAACTCGCGGTAGCGCAGGCCGCGCGCGGCATCGCGGACCTCGGGCGGCGCCTCGGGCTCGGTGATCCCGACCGTCGTGCGCAGCGGCAGCGAGGAGACGACGTAGGAGGGCTCGAGCGTCTCGCCGCCGGCGACGACCTCGACCACGCGACCGCTAGACGGATCGACCCGCAGCCGCGTCACCGGGCGCGTTCAGCCGCACCTCGCCGCCGCGCGAGCGGATGTCCTCGGTCATCTGCTCCCACATCTGACCCGGGCCGTAGCGCGGGTAGTTGAACTCGGAGATCAGCGACTTGATCTTGTTGCCACGGTTGCCGAAGAAGGCCGACTTGGCCGCAGCGAAAAAGGACAGGCCCTTGATCCGCTGCGCCGCCCACTCGGCGCGGATCTCGGACGTCGGGACGCCCCACACCTTCTCGGTGTAGGACTTGAAGAACTGGTTGAAGAGCCAGCGCCCGAAGCGGTTGGTCACCCACTGCTCGAAGGTGTCCTCGCGCCCTTTCGGCTTCACGGCCGACCACAGGTAGGAGAGCAGCGCCTTGGTCAGGTCGATCGGCCCCAGCTTCTTGATCACGTCCATGCCCTGCAGCGGGTACTCCAGGAACTTCTTGTGCCAGTAGATGCGCGACTGCCGAGGCCGCTTGAGGAACTCCTCCTTCATGATCTCGTGCCAGAGGTCATCGACCTCCTTGACCTTGGTGAAGAAGCGGTGGCCGCCGAGATCGAAGCGAAAGCCGTCGCGGACCTCTGTCCGGGCGATGCCGCCGACCTGGTCGGTCGACTCGAGCACGATCACCGGCTTGTCCTGCTTGGACATCAGATAGCCGGCGGTGAGTCCGGCGGGGCCTCCGCCCACTACGACCACCGGCCGCTCGGGCGTGATCTCGGATCCGGGCGTCGGAGTGCCTTCGGCTGTGCTCGGGATATCGGTCATGGCTTCAGGAGACCTTCTGATAGAGGATGGCGCTGTTGGCGACGCAGCACGCGCCCTGGTAGTTGTGCGGGGCCCACCAAACCGCTCGGAGATGGGGATCACTCGCCAGGAGCGCTCCCCACTGCGCCGAGCGACGGCGGACCAGCTGCGTCCAGGACGCCTGCCAGTTCTTCGCGCCTTCGGTCAGAGGGCGCACGAACAGCAGCTGCTGGCCCGTTCGCAGGCTAGCAAGCAGGGGAGTGAGGGTCGCCCGGGGATTGGTGTTGCGAAGGCGCCTGAGCGCGTAGACCCAGTTCATGTAGGTCGGGTCGCTGACGGGCCCGAGCGTGTTCGCGTAGCGGAGTCCTGAGGGCAGGTAGTACCAGGCGAGTGGCACCTCCTCGGGCTGTCCCACGACGACGAGGTCTTGCGGATGCAGGCGCGGCGCCATCTCGGCACTGACGTCGCGCATGTCGCTCTTGTACTGGGGCGCGTAGGAGGCGATGTGGACCACGAACACGACCGAGAGCGCGATCGCCACCAGCCCGACGATGCCCGAGCGCGCACACCCCCAGGCGGCGAACAGGAGGATCGGCGCCAGCACGGGGGCGAAGTAGCGTGAGACGAACGCCGGCGTGATCTGCGAGGCCAGCCAGGCCAGCAGCAGCGTCGCGAAGGGCAGCAGGATCAGCGCCCACATCGTCACGCCCTCGCGCGAGCGGCGGTGGGCGCGGGTGAACAGCGGCGCGAACCCGATGATCGAGGCGATCACCAGCCCGATCGTGATCCGGTCTCCGCCCAGCAGGTCGCGTGAGAGCAGGACCGGGGCGCCCAGGCGCGGCGGTGGCGCCCATGGCGCCCCGGTGTGACCCGCCTGGTAGATGAAGTTGGGAAGCCAGGGGAGGAACAGGATCCCGGCGCCCGCGAAGGTCATCACGGCGTCACGCACCAGGCCCCGGCGATCCGGCGTCGTCAGGTAGATGGGGATCAGCGCCACCGCCGCCCCCATGCCGTAGAAGATGCCCCACGCGTGGGTGTAGAGCATCAGCGCCTCGCAGATCGCGAACATGATCAGGTAGGCGCGCCGGCGGTAGACGAAGCCGTGGATGTAGGCCGTCGTCGCCAGCAACCCGAGCAGCCCCATGAGCTCGTACATCCGCGTCTCGCCCGCGTACTCGGTGAGGAACGGGCTGAAGGCGAAGAGGACCGCGGCGAGGATTCCCGCCCGCCGCCCGAACAGGCTCCACCCGGCCCACAGCCCCACCGGGATCGTCAGCAGCCCGAACAGCAGCGTGAGCGCGTGCGTCGCCGACTCGCTCGTGCCGAACAGGCGGATCCAGAAATGCAGCAGGAGGTAGAAGAGCGGGGGCGAGCCGTCGTGGCGCAGGATCCCGGGGATCGCCGAGAGCGAGTGCGAGGCGATTCCGGTCGTGATCGCCTCGTCCATCCAGAACTGGCCGCCGATGTAGCGCGTGCGGATGAAGGCCGAGGCCGCGACCAGGACGACGAGCAGCGCCCCGGTGCTCGCCCACACGGGCATGCGCTCGAACCACTTCGGCTCCCGCACCTCGGCGACTTTGGGGATGGCGCGAGGAGGGGTGGCGACCGTGGCCATCTAGCTCGTCACCTTACCGGCGCAGTGTTCAAACACCCTAAACGTGCGCGTGGTTCCGACCAGCCGGTACGGCACGGTCGGCCAGGTGTGCAGGATCGGCAGCAGAGCCGCGTGTCGCGTCTCGGCGGCCTGGAAGACGACGTTCGGGGCCGGCCCGGGGGGCGCCCCCGCGGCGGCCGGCGCCTCGATCTGATCCGTGTGGACGCCGACGTAGTAGGCGACCATCGGCACCTGGAAGCCCTCGGTCATGGCGGTCCCGCAACCGAGGATCCCGCTCTTGCCCCCGGCCTTCTGGACCGCCGCCTGCGCGTCGGTGCGCAGGAGCGCCTGGTAGACGAGCGCGCGATGCGTGGCGGGAATGTCGGTGAGGCTTCCGCCGACGAAGTTCGGGACGAACGCGAACGCCAGCACCGCCACGGCGACGGCGGTCCACGCGCCGGCCGCGCCGGGTAGCCGCAGGCGCCGCCCCCCGCCGCCCCGGGATCCGAGCAGCTTGCTCAGCTCGAGCGCGCCCCAGCCCCACGTGGCACAGCCGGAGATCTCGATCAGGGACGAGCCGAGCACCAGGTAGCGGTTGTTGCCGGAGAAGCCCGCCTGCGTCAGCGTCGCGATCACCACGAACCAGGCCAGCCCGAACAGGCCGGCGCACACGATCACGAGCTTCGCGCGTTCGCGGTTGCCCTCGAGCCGCCAGCTCCCCCTGGGCCGGACCGCCCGGTAGAGCGTCACCGCCGCGAGGACCACGCCGATCCCCGCGGCGAGCTTGACCCTGGTGAGCACCGTCACCCACGAGTTGTGAAGCTCGGTGCAGAACGGGCACTTGGTGAAGGCGGGGCTGTTCGCGCGCGGGTTGTGAGCTCGGTTGACGCCCCGCAGGAAGTGACCCGACCCCCAGTACTCGGGCAGGAACCACAGGACGGGGATGAGGATGAAGAGCGCGGCGACGAGCTTGCGCGCACCCGGGTCCTTCCAGAACAGCCACAGCCCGTAGGGACCCCAGAAGAGCCAGATCTCGGGGCGGTCGAGGGCGGCGAAGAACCCGATCGCGAACGCCTGGCGTGCGTGGCCGTCGAGGTGGCGCTCGATCGCGATCAACACGATCGCGGTCATCAGTCCCTCGGAATAACCGAGCGCGTTGTCCTTGATGAAGGCGGCCGAGAGGACGAGCGCGATCACCGCGATTGCGCCCGCGAAGACGGCGGGAAGGAGCGCCGAAAGCCGGCTGCGCCGATCCGCCGCCTGAGCGAGCCCGTCGGCGAGCCACAGGGTGAGCCGCGCGCTGAGCTTGAACACCATCGCCACGGACATGAGCGCGCCCGCCCGGGCCACTACCAGCCACAGGTCCGGGGCGGCCTTGCCGAACAGGGCGAAGACGGTCGTGAAGATCACCGGCAGCGGCTTCCAGGTGGGGCCTCCGGTGGTGTGCAGGTCGAGGTGGACGATCTCCCTGCCCCACACGAGCCACGCCCACGGGTCGTAGCTGGGGGTCGAGGGGATCAGCAGGGACAGCGCCGCGATCACCAGCGAGGCAACCGCCAGTACGGCGTACAGCCGCCAGCCGTGCAGGAGTTCGGCGACGGCGGCGGTGGGCCTCCGGCGCGCGGCGCCCACGGTGGGCGCGGTCAGCTCGGCACTGGGGACGGACACAGGATCTCCGGCGGGTTCGGCACTCGCGCTCCTACTCATAGCGCCTGGAATCGCGAGCGGCGTAGACGCACACGAGCCCGCGGAAGCCGCGGGCATCGGGCGTTGATTCTAGTGCCAATCCCGGCACGCCCGTCAGCCGGCGGCGACCGCCTTCTTGAGGGCCACGATCCGCTGGTAGGAGGCCGTGGCCGCGGCGGTCGTGATGCGTCCGCGCGCGTAGGCGCGCTCGAGCGCTGCCAGCTCTCCCGGCGCTGAGTCCGTGAACAGGAGGACGTCGGCTCCGGCGCTCGCGGCCAGCACCCCGGCCGTGACCTCGTCGTGCCCGGTCGGCGTCCCCAGGGCGTCGGTGATCGTGACCCCACCGAAATGCAGCTTCCCGCGCAGCAGCCCGCGGATGATCGGCGCCGACAGCGCCGCCGCCGCCCCCGAGCGGTCGTACGCGGGAAAGCCCGCCGTCGAGACCATCACGCTGTCCAGCCCGCGCGCGATCAGGGCCCGGTAGGGAACCAGCGCTCCCTGCCGCTGCGCCGCGGTCGGATGCAGCTCGTCGCGCTTGTTGTCGGTGTCGACGGCGGCCGAGCCGAGGCCTGGGAAGTGCTTGGCTGTCGCCGCTACTCGCGTGCCCTGGATGCCGAGCGCGAACGGCGTCGCGTATTTCGCCACCGCCGCCGGGCTGAAGGAGAACGCCCGTCCCTGGCGCCAGATGAAGGCGCCCGAGTACGTCGGCACGTCGACCACCGGCGCCAGGTCCCAGTTGATCCCCAGCCCCTTCAGGTAGTTGCCGGTCGCCCGACCCTGGCTCGACGCCACCCGGGTGCTGCCCGTGCGCGCGATCTGCGGGGGTGAGAGCGACGGCGGGCCGGCCGGCAGCCGCTTGACCTGGCCACCCTCCTGGTCGACGGCGATCAGCAGCGGCGGGTTGCCCCCCGCACGCGCGGCGCGCTGCAGCGAGGAGGTCAGCGCCTTCAGCTGCGTGCGCGAGGAGATGTTGGGGCTGAACAGGATGACCGAGCCCACGTGGCCGGCGCGCACGGCGCCGGTCAGCCACCCGGGGGCGCTGGTGCCCGGGAAGCCGACCATGATCCGCTGCCCCAGCAGCTTGTCGGTCGGAGGCACCGAAGGCTTCAGGGAGACCGGCGGCGTCGCGGCCGCGATCGCCAGCGACACGAGCAGCTTCGCCAGCACGCCGGGCCGGTGCTCCTAGCCCTTGACGCCCAGGCGCAGACAGCTCTCGACCGTCGAGAGGAGGTCGTCCGAGCCCTGGTTCGGGAACAGCAGGGCGTTCCCGATCACCTCGGCCCCCGGGGCCTGGCCTGAGATCTGCGCGTACTGAGCCGCTCCCGGCGTCGGCGTGAACTTCACGCTCGGCCCGGCCGGAGGCGCGCCGATCTGCAGCCCGGCGGCCCCGACCTCCTGGAACTGGATCCCGTGGTCGCGCAGGCACGGGAGATGCTTGCTCCGCGGGTCATCGAGCTGCGCGCGTCCGGCCGACGTCGCCGTGGGTGCGATCGATCCCGCCGGGGGGTTGCTCTTGTACCCGCCGCAGGCGGACAGGGCGAGCGCGGCGAAGGCGCACGCGAGCACGAGCTTCGCGGAGGCCATGCCGCCAGAGCGTAGATGATCGACCTCTCGCGGTTCTCTACTCTCCCCGCGTGATCGCGTTCGCTGCGCTGACCGGGCCGCTTCCGAAGATGGGCGTGGTCCTGGTGGCGTTGCTCGCCGGGTGGTCGCTCCTGGCTCGCGACGAGCGCGCGCAGGCCCGCGCCATGCTCGGCGCCCTGGTCCTCGCGCCGGTGCTCCTGCTGGCCGACATCTGGCACTCGCCCCAGCTCAGCCTCGTCCATCGGCATCCGCTCGAGGCGGCGGTGGCAGCGGCGGTCGGCCTGGCCATCGTGGGCGGCCTGGCCGTCCTCATCCTCCGCCGCCCGGCAATGCTCGGACCCCTGGCCCTGATCGCGCTTCCCTTCCGCGTCCCGATCGCTGCCGGCGGTACCACGGCAAACCTGCTCGTCCCGCTCTACGTCGTGGTCGCGGCGGGATCGCTGGCCCTGATCGCCGTGGTGTGGCGCGCGGAGCGCGAGCCTGAGCGCCGGGCGGTCGGCTGGGTCCCGCGGCTGCTCGCCCTGTACATCGTCCTCTACGCGGTCCAGGCTGTCTACTCGAGCGACTTCGAGAAGGCGCTGCAGCAGATGGTCTTCTTCTACGTCCCCTTCTCGCTGCTCTTCTGCCTGCTCCGGCGCCTGGAGTGGACGCCGAGGCTGCTGCGCGACTGCTTCGTCTTGATCGTCGGCCTGGCCATCCTGTTCGCCGGCGTGGGCTTCGTCGAGTACCTCACCAAGACCCTGTTCCTCAACCCCAAGCTGATCGCCGCCAACGACGTACACACCTACTTCACCGTCAACTCGGTCTTCTTCGATCCCGACATCTTCGGGCGCTTCCTCGCGCTCGTGATGATCTCGATCGCGGGCGTGCTCCTCTACGAGCGCCGTACGCGCGACCAGCTGGCCTCGATCGCCGCCCTCGCCGTCCTCTGGGTCGGCCTCCTGCTGACCCTCTCGCGGTCCAGCCTCGGCGCGCTGCTCGTGGGCCTCGGGGTTATCGCGGCGCTGCGCTGGAAGGCGTGGCCGGTCCTGGCCGTGGCCGGTGCGGTGGTCGTGCTCGGCGGGGCCGCGATCGCCATCTCACCCAAGACCTTCGGGCTCAACCAGGGCCTCAACAACGCCTCGAGCGGCCGCGCCGGGCTCGTGACCGGCGGCGCCGACCAGTTCGCCGGCCGGCCTCTGTGGGGATACGGGTCAGGGTCGTTCGTGCACGAGTACCGCCGGCGGCACCCGGGCAGCTCGCAGACCCTGTCGGCCTCGCACACGATCCCGGTCACGATCGCCGCCGAGCAGGGGCTGATCGGCGAGGCGGCCTACCTGGCGCTCGTGATCGTGGCCGTGCTGGTGCTGCTGCGCGGCGCCCGCGGGGATCCGCCGCGGGTGGTCATCGCCGCCACGTTCATCGCCCTGGTCTTCCACACGCTGCTCTACGCCGACTTCCTCGAGGACCCGGTGACCTGGACGCTGCTGGGCGTCGGCACCGCGCTCGCCGCCGCCGCAGCACCAGCGCCCGACCCGGTCCCGGAACGCCGGCGCCGCCGGGTCGCCGTGGCCGCGGCCTCAGGCTGAGCCGCTGCTACAAACGTCGTGATGACCTCGATTACACGCTGGGTGCTCGCCCACCGCCGCCTCGTCACGTTCTTCTGGATCCTCGTCACGCTCGTCGGCATAGCCACCGTGGGCAAGTCGACCGCATCCTTCAGCAACAAGTTCAGCGTGCCCGGCCGCGAAGGCTTCGTGACCAACACGCAGATCTTGAGCCTCTACCACGGCGGTGGCCGCAACGCACCGCTCATCCCGGTCGTCACCCTCCCGTCCGGGGTGAGCGTCACCTCGTCCCAGGTCCGTGGCGGGCTGAAGCAGATCGAATCCAAGCTGCAGCGCGCGATTCCCGGGACACGCACGGCGTCCTTTGCCAGCACCGGCAACCGCGCGTTCGTCTCTGCCAATGGCCGGACCACCTTCGTACTCGCCTATCCGCCGCCCGATAACCAGGCGTTCGGCGACAACACCAAGGCGGCGAAGACCGCGGCCCGTGTGCTCGCCGGCGCCACGATTGCCGGCTCTCCCGTCCACGTAACGGGCTTTGACGCCCTTCAAAACCAGACGGGCGGCGGTAAGGGGCCCGGGGTCCTGCTGGAGGCGGTCCTGGGTGGGCTCGGGGCGCTCGTGGTGCTGGCCTTCGTGTTTGCCTCGCTACTCGCCTTCGTCCCGATCCTGATGGCGATCGTCTCGATCATGACTACGTTTCTGGTGTTGTGGGGGCTTGCGGCGATCACCGATATCTCGGTCATCGTGGAGTTCCTGGTCGCGCTGATCGGACTCGGGGTCGCGATCGACTACTCGCTGCTGGTGGTCGTGCGCTGGCGCGAGGAGCGTGCCCACGGCCACGTGGGCGATGAGGCCGTCGTACGGGCGATGGAGACCGCGGGCCGGGCCGTGGTGTTCAGCGGCACCACCGTGGCCATCGGATTGCTGGCCATGATCGTGCTGCCGCTTCCGTTCCTGCGCTCCATTGGATACGCGGGGATGCTGATTCCGTTGGTGAGCGTGATCGTCGCCTCGACGCTGCTTCCGGTCGTCCTGGTCAAAGCCGGCAATCGGCTGGACTGGCCGCACGTGCGCAGCGAGGACAACGCGAGCCATTCATGGACGTCCTGGGCGCGCTTGGTCGTCCGCCAGCGCTGGGTCGCCGCTGTCGGTGCCGCGCTCGTACTGGCGGCGCTCGTACTGGCCGCGACGTCGCTTCAGCCCGGCACGCCCAACGTGAACACCCTGAGCAAGTCGGGCGATGCCCATACGGGGCTGATGGCTCTCGAGCGCGCTGGCATCGGAGCCGGCGCGCTGCAGCCGATCGAGGTCCTGAGCGGTGGTGGGGCGCAGGCTCAGCGAGTCGCGGCATCCCTGCGCTCGGTTCCCGGCGTGCACGGCGCCTTCGCCGTTCAGAGCCCGCAGTGGCAGCGCGCCGGGACCGCCGTGGTCGACGCGATCCCGTTCGCCGATGGCTCGACCTCGGCCGGACGCGACACGATCAAGGCCGCGCGATCGGCGGCTCACGGAGTCGGGTCGAATGTCCGCGTCGGCGGGATCGGCGCCGAGAACGAGGACTTCGTCTCGGCCATCTACGGGAGCTTTCCGCTGATGATTGGGCTGATCGCAGTGCTGACCTTCCTGCTGCTCGCGCGGGCTTTCCGCTCGCTGCTCTTGCCGCTGAAGGCGGTCGTGCTCAACGTGATCAGTGTCGCTGCCGCGTGGGGCGTAATCACTCTGGTCTGGCAGGAGGGCCACGGCTCTTCGCAGCTGTGGGGGATCGCGGCTACGCATTCGATCACCGCGTGGATCCCGCTGATGGTGTTCGCCTTCTTGTTCGGGCTCTCGATGGATTACGAGGTGTTCATCCTCTCGCGGATGCGCGAAGAGTTCGACCGCAGCGGCTCGACCGATGCCGCGGTGGTCCGCGGGCTCGGGCGGACTGGGCGCGTGGTCACGAGCGCAGCCCTGGTTCTGTTCCTGGCCTTTGTCTCGATGGCCTCCGGTCCGGAAACGGACGTGAAGGTGTTCGCGACCGGGCTCGCCGCCGGGATCCTGCTCGACGCCACCGTGATCCGAGCCCTTCTCGTGCCCGCCGTCGTATCGCTGTTCGGCCGCTGGAACTGGTGGCTGCCCTCCGGCGCGGCGCGATGGCTGCGGGTCGAGCCCTCGAGCGCGGCGGCAGAGAGCGCTGGCGCTTAGGGCAGGGGCGCATGCGCCCCTGCCTGGGTCGGCGCATGCGCCGACCCACGGGTGCGCGCATGCGCGCACCCGAACATCACACCGGCGTCACGTACGCCCCGGTGATCCCGCCGTCGACGAGGAACGTCGTCGCGGTGACGTAGCTCGACTCGTCGCTGGCCAGGAATAGGGCCGCGCTGGCGATCTCCTCGGCCCGGGCGAAGCGGCCCATGGGGACGTGGACGAGCCGCCGGGCCGCCTGCTCGGGGTCGCTGGCGTAGAGCTCGCGCAACAGCGGCGTGTCGACCGGGCCGGGACAGAGCGCGTTCACGCGCACTCCGCGCCGCGCGAACTCGACCCCCAGCTCGCGTGAGAGGGCAAGCACGCCGCCCTTGGAGGCGGTGTAGGAGATCTGCGAGGTGGCCGCCCCCACGACCGACACGAACGACGCCGTGTTGATGACCGAGCCGCCGCCGTGCTCGAGCAGGTGGGGGATGCCGTGCTTGCAGCAGAGAAACACGCTGCGCAGGTTCGCGTCCTGGACTCGCTCCCAGGCCTCGAGCGTGGTCTCGAGCACCGAGGCGTCGTCGCTGGGGGAGATGCCGGCGTTGTTGAACAGCACGTCGACCCGCGCGAAGCGCTCGCGCGCCTGCTCGTAGACGCGCGCGACCGCCGGCTCGTCGGTGAGGTCGGCCTGCAGCGAGAGCTCCCCGACCTCGTGCTCGCGCAGGTCGACCCCCACGACATGGGCGCCCTCGCGCTCGAACAGGGAGGCTGCCGCCGCCCCGATGCCGCCGGCGGCGCCGGTGATCACGCACACCCTGCCCTGGAGGCGGTCCATCAGCCCGTGGCGTAGAAGATCGACTTGACCTCGGTGTAGGCGTCGAGCGCGTGCGGGCCGAGCTCGCGCCCGTAACCGGACTGCTTGAAGCCGCCGAACGGCGTCGCCACTCGCACCGAGGTGTTGGAGTTGATCGACAGCACCCCGGTCTCGACCGCCCGGGCCATGCGCAGCGCGCGTGCGCCGTCGCGGGTCCAGACCGACCCTGAGAGCCCGTAGATCGTGTCGTTGGCCAGCCGCACCGCGTCCTCCTCCTCGGCGAACGGCACGACCGCCGCCACGGGGCCGAAGATCTCCTCGCGTACGGCCCGCGACCCCGGGTCGGCCGGGCACAGGACGGTCGGGGCGAACCAGTAGCCCGGCCCCTCGGGCGCGCTGCCGCGGAAGGCCACCGGGACCTCGCCGTTCACGTAGGAGGCCACGCTCTCGCGCTGGGAGGCCGAGATCAGCGGGCCCATCTGCGTCTCGGGATCGAGCGGGTCGCCCACGCGCACCGCCTTCACCTCACGCTCGAGCAACTCCATGAAACGCCCGAGCGCCGACTCCTGGACGAGGATGCGAGAGCGTGCGCAGCAGTCCTGCCCGGCGTTGCCGAACACGGCCATCGGCGCCGCGGCGGCCGCGGCCTCGAGGTCGGCGTCGGCGAACACGATGTTGGGCGACTTGCCGCCCAGCTCGAGCGTCACCCGCTTGATCGTCTGCGCCGCTCCGGCGGCGATCGAGCGCCCGACCTCGGTCGATCCGGTGAAGGCGATCTTGGCCACGTGCGGGTGCTCGACGAGCCGCCGGCCGCACACCGACCCTGGCCCCACCACGACGTTGACGACGCCTTCGGGGATGCCGGCGCCGGCCGCGATCTCGGCGAAGCGAAGCGCAGTCAGTGGCGTGAGCTCGGCCGGCTTGAGGACGACGGTGTTGCCGGCCGCCAGCGCCGGCCCGAGCTTCCACGACGCGATCACCAGCGGGAAGTTCCAGGGCACGATCAACCCGACGACGCCCAGCGGCTCGCGCACGGTCCACGCCTGCCCGCCGCCCACCGGGATCGTGTCGCCGAGCAGCCGCTCGGGCGCGCCCGCGTAGTAGCGGAAGGTCTGAACGACCATCTCCATCTCGCCCCGCGCGTCGCCGATCGGCTTGCCGGCGTTGCGCGCCTCGAGCTGCGCCAGCTCCTCGCGGGCGTCGTTCAGCGCGCCGGCCAGGCCGTGGAGGCGCGCTGCCCGATCGCCCGGCGCCAGGGCGCGCCAGGCCGGGAACGCGGCGCGGGCGCGCGCCACCGCCTCATCGACCTCGGCCACGCCCGCGCGCGGCAGCGTCCGGAGCACCGCCTCGGTGGCGGGCTCTATCACCTCGACCGTGTCGGCCATGACCTCCTCAGCTGCCGGTCGGCTGCGCCGGCGCGGCACTGATCGCGCTGCCCTCGCCGCCCATATCGATCGTGCGGATCGGTCCCTTGAACGTCTTGCGAGCGGAGAGGTAGTACCAGGCCGTCACGGCGATCATGACGGCGATCGTGACCAGCGGTGCGTAGTTGACCGCCGACCAGCTGAAGTGGCTGTTGAACGGAACCGCGGTCGGGGTGAACGGCAGGCAGAAGATGATCACGCACAGGGCAACCCAGACGATTGCGATGAGGTTGATCCAGCGATGCTTGCGCCCGAGGGTCCACGGGCCGGTCTCGAACGCATCGCCCATCCGCCACCGCAGGAACACGGGAATCGTGTAGGCGATGTACAGCCCGATCACGGAGATCGACGTCACGGCCAGGAACGCCACGGGCAGGCCCGCCTTGTTGCCCTTGTAGGCCGGGATCGTGATGATCAGGGCGAACACGGCGACGAAGACGACCGCCCACGTCGGCGTCTTGTTCTTGCCCAGCTTTCGCCACAGGCTGTGCCCGGGCACAGCGCCGTCGCGGGAGAAGGCAAAGGTCATCCGCGAGGCGCTCGTCACGCACGCCATCCCGCAGAACAACTGTCCGATCGTGGAGATGACGAGCACGGCCTTGGCCGCCGCCGAGGTCAGGGCGGACTCGATGATCGACTGCGAGGTGCCCGCGGCCGCGTTGATCTGCCCTACGTGCGTCGCCGCGAACGTCAGGGCGAGCAGGACCGCCCAGCCGAAGATCGCTGAGTAGAACACCGATCGCCACACTCCCTTCGGCGCCGCCACGGCCGCGTCATGCGTCTCCTCGGAGACGTGCGCCGATGCGTCGTAGCCGGTGATCGTGTACATCGTGAGCAGGAAGCCCAGGGGCAGGACGTAGAACCAGTACATCTGGTGGTTGAAGCCCGAGTTGTTGATCCGATGCCCGAACACGAAGCTGAAGCTCTGGTGATGGCTCGGAACCGCGACCAGGAGCACGATGATCACCAACACGCCGATCACGTGCCACCACACGGAGATGTTCGTGAACAGCGCGACGAGCGGTGAGGAGAAGATGTTGATCAGGGCGTGCAGCAGGAGGATCAGCACGAACAGCACGAACGTGTGGTGCAGACCGGCCTGAACGCTCGTGGTGCCGAAGTTCACGCCCAAGATGTGCGCGCCGTAGAAGGACAGCGTCGAGTTCAGGAATGTGGCGGCGGCGTAGTCCACCGACGCCGTCACCGCGACGAGGCCGATCAGGTTGAACCAGCCGGTGAACCAGCCCCAGCCCGGTCCCCCGAGCTTGGAGGCCCAGTAGTAGATGCCGCCCGCCGTCGGCATGGCCGAGGCCAGCTCGGACATCGAGAAGGCCACGAGCAGGATGAAGATGCTGATGATCGGCCAGCCGATCGAGATCGCGACGGGACCGCCGTTGTTCCAGGCCTGCCCATAGGTCGTGAAGCAGCCCGCGAGGATCGAGATGATCGAGAACGAGATCGCGAAGTTGGAGAAGCCGCTCCACCCCCGCCTGAGCTCCTGCACGTACCCGAGCTCTGCCAGCCTCTGCTCATCGCCTGACAGCGCCTCTTTGATTGCCGACACCGGCCCCTCCTCCTCCGACAAAAGGTCTGATGGTCCGTCCTTAGCCGCGAAATCTACGCTCGGGCCAGGACGCAAGTCAACCCTGGCGAGCGGGTTTCAGCTCTTCGGCAAGAGCCCGGCCAGGACGTGCTCCGTGCCGCGCAGGTGCTCGGTCATCGCGCGCGCTGCGGCGACCTCGTCGCGGCGGCGCACCGCGGCCAGCACGCGGCGGTGCTGGGCGTTGGCGGAGTCGAGCACCTCGGGCGGATGGGCGATCAGCGAGATCAGCTCGGTCATGGTGCCCTGGACGTCGGTCATGGCCAGCACGAGCGGCGGGCTGCGGGTCGCCTCGGCCAGCCCCACGTGCAGGCGGATGTCGGCCTGCCGGTAGGCGGGAAAGTCCTCGAGCAGCTCGTCGAGCGCCAGCACCAGCTCGTCGAGCGCGTCGAGCAGCTCCGGCTCGGCGCGCTCGGCCGCGAGCACCGCGACACCGACCTCGACCGCCATCCGCTGGTCGCACACCTGGCGCCAGGCCGAGAGCAGCTCCGCCGGCGGTGGTCCAGCCGGCGGCTGAGGATCGGCGACGAACGTGCCGCCGCCGCGGCCCCGGGTCGCCCGGACGTGGCCGCTCTGGGCCAGCGCCAGGAGCGACTGGCGCAGGGTCGAGCGGGCGATGCCGAGCCGAGCGCACAGCTCACGCTCCGCCGGCAGGCGCGTCCCGGGTGGGAGCAGCCCGAGGCGGATCGCGGTGCCCAGCCGGTCCACGGTCTCCTCGAACGCGGTCTGCGAGCGCACCGGCGCGAAGATCGTGTCGAGCGAGACAGCTGTATCGAGGGAGGCGACCGCGGGAAGGGTGCCGGCCTTGCTCACAGCCGCTCGAAGCCGCGGAAGCGCTCCCAGTCGGTGACCGCCGCGTCGAATGCCTCGAGCTCGACGTCGGCCGCGTGCACGTAGTGCTCGACGACCTCGTCACCGAAGGCCTGCCGGGCGACGCTGCTGTCAGCGAACAGGTCGCGAGCGTCGCGCAGGGTCCGCGGCAGGTGGGGCTTCTCCGTCGCCTCGTACGCGTTGCCGTTGTAGGGCGGCTCGAGCTCGAGTCCCTGCTCGACGCCGTGCAGCCCGGCGGCGATGATCGCGGCCAGGGCCAGGTAGGGGTTCAGGTCCGAGCCGCCGGCGCGGTTCTCGAAGCGCAGCCCCGGGCCTTCGCCCACCACCCGCAGCGAGCACGTGCGGTTGTCCGGCGCCCAGGCCACCGCCGTGGGCGCAAAGGACCCGATTGCGTAGCGCTTGTAGGAGTTGACGTTCGGCGCCAGGAACAGCGTGAGCTCGCGCAGGCACGCGAGCTGCCCGGCCAGGAAGGACTCGAACACGCCTCGCTCGCGAGCGAACAGATGCCCGTCGGCGTCGGAGAGCGAGAAGTGGATGTGGCACGAGCTGCCCTCGCGCTGATTGAACTTGGCCATGAAGCTGATCGACATGCCCTCCTGGGCGGCGATCTCCTTGGCCCCGTTCTTGTAGATCGCGTGGTCGTCGGCCGTCCGCAGCGCGTCGGCGTAGCGGAAGTTGATCTCGTGCTGGCCGAGGTTGCACTCGCCCTTCGAGTTCTCGACCGTGAGGCCGGCGCCGTCCATCGCGTTGCGGATCCTGCGGATCAGCGGCTCCACGCGCGCGGTTCCCAGCAGCGAGTAGTCGACGTTGTAGAGGTTGGTCGGCGAGAGGTCGCGGTAGCCCTTGCTCCAGGCTTCCTCGTAGCTGTCGTGGAAGATCAGGAACTCGAGCTCGGTGCTCGCGTTCGTGCTCCAGCCGCGCTCGGCCAGCCGCTCGAGCTGGGCGCGGAGGATCTGGCGCGGCGAGGCCAGCACCGGCTGCCCCGCCTCCCACTCCAGGTCGGCCAGGCACAGAACCGTCCCGGGGTGCCAGGGGACCGGGCGCAGCGACTCGAGGTCGGGGCGCATCACGAAGTCGCCGTAGCCACGCTCCCATGAGGCCATCTCGAACCCTTCCACCGGCGTCATCTCGACGTCGACGGCGAGCAGGTAGTTGCAGCCCTCGGCGTGGTGCTCGGCCACCTCGTCGAGGAAGTGATGCGCGGTCATGCGCTTGCCCTGCAGACGGCCCTGCATGTCGCAGAACGCCAGCAGCACCGTGTCGACCTCTCCCCGCTGCGTCTGCCCCTTGAGTTCCTCGAGCGTCATCGCAGCTCCTCCGGCGTCACTCACAGCTCCCCCTCACGACGCTGAAGGTATAGGAACCGAGCCTTAGACGCTAGGTTTCGCGGCGTGGCTGATCTGAGCGAGATCGTGCAGCGACTCGAGACGAAGCTGGGGCCGCTGCAGGATCCGCCGGCGCCCCTCGAGGGCGGGATCACCAACCGCAACTACAGGGCGGTTTTCGGCGGCTATCAGTACGTGATCAGGCTGCCGGGCAAGGACACGTCGCTGCTGGGGATCAGTCGCGTGGCCGAGCAACTGGCCAACGGCGCAGCGGCGCGTCTCGGCATCGCGCCTGCGGTCGCGCTGGCCGACGCGGACTGCATCGTCACCGAGTATCTGGCCGCGCGTCCGCTCGACTCGCGCGAGGTGAGCGATCGGATCGAGCTGGTGGCCGAGGGTCTGCGCTCGTTTCACGACTCCGGCACGCAGCTGCCGGTGCGCTTCTGGGTCCCCGACGTGATCGACGCCTACGCGTCGATCGTGCGTGACCGCGGGGGTGCGCTTCCTGCGGCGTACGGCGAGGCGCAACGCCTGGCGCGGCGGATCGGCGAAGCCCTCCCGCTGGACGATCCGGTCCCATCTCACAACGACCTGCTGCCGGCGAACATCCTCGCCATCGGGGACGGGGTGGCGCTGGTCGACTGGGAGTACGCCGGCCTCGGCCACAGAGTCTTCGACCTCGGGAACCTGGCCGTCAACAACGATTTCGATTCCGCGGCGGAGGAGCGGTTGCTGCACGCCTACTGGGGCGAGCCGCCGACGCCGGGCCGTCTTGCCGCCCTGCGCCTGATGAAGGTCATGTCGGACGCGCGCGAGGCGGCGTGGGGAGTCGTACAAGGGGTCATCTCCGAGCTCGACTTCGACTTCGCGGGCTACGCGCAGAAGCACTTCGATCGCGTCGCCCGCAGCGCGAGCGATCCGGCACTCGAGGAGTGGCTCGGTGCCGCGGCCGCGTGAGCTGCCGGATCGCGCCCGGGTCGTGATCATCGGCGGCGGCGTGGGCGGCGCCGCCATCGCCTACCACCTCGCAGAGCTGGGCGAGGCCGACGTCATCCTGCTCGAGCGAAACGAGCTCACGAGCGGCTCGACCTTTCACTCCGCTGGGCTCGTGGGGCAGCTGCGCGGCAGCGTGTCGCTGACGCGGATGATGATGGACTCGGTCGCGCTGTACCGGACGCTCGACTGCGGATGGGTCGAGTGCGGCGGTTTGCGCCTGGCCTGCTCTGCCGAGCGCGAGCAGGAGGTGCTTCGCCAGGTCGCGTGGGCGCGGACGTTCGGGCTGCCGCTCGAGCAGCTCTCGCCGCAGGAAGCGCAGGACCTCTTCCCGCTCATGTCGACCGACGGCGTGCGCTGCGCCTCCTATCTGCCCACCGACGGCTACCTCGACCCCTCGCAACTGACCTTCGCGCTGCTCGAACGAGCACGCGCCGGCGGCTGCCGCGTGTACACGCACACGCGCGTGGGCTCGATCGCCGTCGAGGACGGGCAGGTCACCGGCGTGGACACCAACTGGGGCGCCGTGGAGGCGGAGGTGGTCGTCAACGCCGGTGGGATGTTCGCCGCCGAGCTGGGGCGGCTCGCGGGAGTGCGCGTACCCGTCGTCCCCTTCGCGCACGAGTATCTCGTGACGCAGCCCTTCCGCGACCGGGCCGCCGGCGAGCACCTGCCGACGCTACGCGACCCCGACCTCTTGATCTACTTCCGCGAGGAGGGCGGCGGCTTGGTCATGGGCGGCTATGAGCGCCCCAGCGCGCCGTGGTCGCTCGACGAGCACCAGCTCGACCGCATCCCGCCTGACTTCAACGGCCGCCTGCTCGAGGAGGACTGGCCCCGCTTCGAGGAGCTCGCGCGCAACTCGTCGCGCCGCGTGCCGGCCATGGCCGACGTGCGCGTGACGCGGCTGATCAACGGCCCGGAGGCCTTCACGCCGGACAACGAGTTCTGCCTGGGCGAGACCGACGTCCGAGGGCTGTTCGTGGCCGCCGGCTTCTGTGCCCACGGCCTGGCCGGGGCCGGGGGGATGGGGAGGCTGATGGCGGAGTGGATCCTCTCCGGCGAGCCGGCCAGCGACGTGTGGGAGATGGACGCGCGCCGCTTCGGTCCCCACTACCGCTCGCCCCGCTACACGCTCGCCCGCGCGCGCGAGGTCTATGAGACCTACTACGACATCCGCTACCCCGGCCACGAGCGCCAGGCCGGTCGCCCATTGCGCGTCTCGAGCGCCTATGGCTGGCATCGCGAGCACGGCGCCGCGTTCGGCGAGAAGTCGGGCTGGGAGCGGGTCAACTGGTACGAAGCCAATGCCGCGCTCGGCGACCCGGAGCTGCGCCCGCGCGGCTGGGCGGGGATGAACTGGTCTCCGGCCATCGGAGCCGAGCACCGCGCCACCCGCGAGACGGCGTGCCTGTTCGACGAGTCCTCGTTCGCCAAGCTCGAGGTGGCCGGCCCGGGCGCTGCCGAGCTGCTCGAGTCGCTGTGCGACAACCGCGTAGCCCGCGGGGTCGGCGCGATCACCTACACCCAGATGCTCAACCGCCACGCCGGGATCGAATGCGACTTCACGGTCACGCGTCTCGAGGAGGAGCTGTTCCAGATCGTCACCGGCACCGCGTTCGGCAACCACGACGCGGCCTGGCTCCGCCGCCACCTCCCCGGCGACGGCTCGGTCCGGCTCACCGACGTCACCTCTCGCTGGTCGTGCTTCGCCCTCTGGGGGCCGCTCGCGCGTCAGGTGCTGGCGCCGCTCACGCCGGATGGGCTCGAGTTCCCGTACATGTCGACGCGCGAGCTCGCGGTGGGTGACGTGCCCGTCCGGGCGCTGCGCGTGACCTTCGTGGGCGAGCTGGGCTGGGAGCTCTACTGCCCGGCGGAGTACGGGGCGGGTCTGTGGGCAACCCTCTGGGAGGCCGGCCGCCCCCACGGCATGCTGGCCGGGGGCTACCGCGCGATCGACTCGCTGCGGCTCGAGAAGGGCTATCGCGTCTGGGCGGCCGACATCACCGCCGACGACACCCCGCGTGAGGCCGGCCTCGGCTTCTGCGTACGCGAGGACAAGGAGTTCGTGGGCTCCGACGCCCTGCGCGCGGCTTCGCCGAGCCGCCGCCTTCGCTGCCTCGTGCTCGAGGACCCGCGCTCGGTCGCCCTTGGCAACGAGCCGGTGCGGGTAGAGGGCGAGATCCGCGGGCGCGTCACGAGCGGCGGCTACGGCTACTCGGTCGAGCGCTCGATCGCCTACGCCTACCTGCCGGTCGAGGTGGAGGTCGGCGCCGCGGTCGAGGTGGACATCTTCGGCCAGTGGGTGGCGGGCGAGGTCGCGCGCGAGCCGCTGTATGACCCGCGCGGCGAGCGTGTGCGCCAGTAGCGGGCGCGTCCCGCCGCTAACCTGCCCCGCCTCATGTCGGTCACCGTCGTCGGATCGATCGCCTTTGACGCGGTCAAGACCCCGTTCGGCAGCCGGGAGCGGATGCTCGGAGGCTCGGCCGTGCATTTCGCGCTGGCGGCGTCGTTCTTCGACACCGTCAACGTCGTGGGGCCGGTCGGCGAGGACTTCGGCGAGGCCGAGTACGAGGTCCTGCGCGCGCGAGCGGTCAACACCGACGACATCGAGCGTGTGGCCGGCGGCAGGACGTTCTTCTGGCGGGGCGAGTACGGCTGGGATCTCAACGACCGTGAGACGCTGGACACGCAGCTCAACGTGTTCGCCGAGTTCGAGCCCAAGCTCTCCGAGCGCTCGCGCTCGGCCGAGGTCCTGTTCCTGGCCAACATCCAGCCAGACCTTCAGCGCCGCGTCCGCGAGCAGTGCGACGGCGCCCGCTTTGTCGCGCTCGACTCGATGAACCTGTGGATCGAGACCGCGCGCGACTCGCTGATCCAGACGATCGCCGGCGTCGACTGCCTGCTGCTCAACGACGCCGAGCTGCGCCAGCTGACCGAGGAGCCGAGCATCGTCCGCGCCGCCCGCAAGGTGCGCGAGTGGGGTCCGAGCGTCGTCGTGGCCAAGCAGGGCGAGTACGGCGCGGCGATGTTCACCGACGAGGGCTTCTTCGCGCTCCCGGCGTTTCCGCTCGAGACGGTCGTCGACCCGACCGGCGCCGGCGACTGCTTCGCCGGGGGTTTCATGGGCTACATCTCTGCCAATCCCGACGCGACCCTTGACCATGACCTGCTCACGCGCGCGATGGCCTACGGGACGGCGCTGGCCTCGTTCAACGTGGAGGAGTTCGGGGTCGAGCGCGTGGCGCGGCTGACCAGCGACGAAGTCGCCGAGCGGGTGGCCGAGCTCCAGCGGATCACGCACTTCGAGGCCAAGCCGATCGCGCTGCGAGAGCGCTGACGCCCGGGGGTCCCTCGACCTGAATTAGGAGATCGTCTTGCCCAGGGCAAAGCGATCTCCCACGGCCCCGCTCGGAGGTCCGTCCTCGGACGTGACATCGCGCCATCTGGCGGGTAGCATCCGCTCCCTCGTGACGTGGGGATTCCTGTGGTTGATGCTGGCGCTCAAGATCCCGATCGCCGCGCTGATCTATCTGGTCTGGTGGGCGATCAAGCAGGAGCCTGAGCCGGCATCGCCCTCCGACGATGACGGCGGCCTGCGACGCCGCCCACCGCATCCGCGCAAGCCCTTCCCCCGCCGCCCGCGGCGCGGCCCGCACGGGGATCCCGCGCCGATGCCACCCGCGCGGGTGCGCACGGTCCGGGCCCGGGCGCGCACCCTCGATCACTGAGCGGCCTCGGCGCGAGCGCCGGCGAGCTCTCGGCGCGTGTCTCCCCCCGCTGGCAGACTTCCGGCCATGAGCGGATCCTCCGTCCCCGCGACCGACCTGGCCCCGGCCTCGGTCCTCTCGGACGGAACCATCCTCGAGCTCGTGCAGGCCGGGCGAATCCGGATCGACCCCTGGGATCCGGAGCTCGTGCAGCCGGCGAGCGTCGATTTGCGGCTGGGGGACTCCTTCCGCGTCTTTCACAACCACCGCGCGTCGGCGATCGACCTCAGGCGGCCGCCTGAGAACCTCACCGAGGAGGTCGTCGTCCCCTCCGAGGAGTCCTTCGTCATCCATCCCGGCGAGTTCTGCCTCGGACGGACGCTCGAGTGGGTCGAGCTGCCGGACGACATCGTCGCCCGCATCGAGGGCAAGAGCAGCCTGGGGCGGCTCGGGCTGATCGTCCACGCCACGGCGGGCTTCTGCGACCCGGGGTGGAAGGGGACGCTCACGCTGGAGCTCAACAACCTCACGCGCGTGCCGATCAAGCTCTATCCGGGGCTGCTCATCGCCCAGCTCTCGTTCATGTCGCTGGACCGCCCGGCGCGCCGGCCGTACGGGAGCCCCGAGCTCGGCAGCCACTATCAGGGCCAGCGCGCCGCGACCGAGAGCCGCTACGAAGGTGCCCACGGCGAAGGCGATTCAGGGCGCGCGCAGGCATCCGATCGCGAGCGGATCGGATAGGCTCGCCGCCGTGCACGCCGCCCTTCTGCTCGCCACCTCCGAGCCCTCCAAGGTCCCGTTCTACCTGGCCGGCGGGATCTTCGCCGTGTGGGCTGTCGTGCTGGCGGCAGTCGGGTTGACGCGGCCGAGCTTTCCCTTCAACGAGCGCGGCCAGCGCGCCGTGATGCTGGTCAGCTTCGTGCTGATGGTGATCGCCGTGGCGATGGCGATCGTGACGAGTAAGTAGCCCGCGGCCGTGCGGTCGCAGCGCTGACGCTCGGCGTCGCTTCCTGCCTGCACCGCCCGGGTATTAGAGTGATCGTAGGTCGCGCTTCCTGCTCGGCCCGCGTTGGAGAGACCACGGCAATCGTGTTGACAGGAGTGCCATGACGACGGAGACCAAGCAGCAGCAGGATGGCGCGGACGTAGCCGACGGCAAGGAGACGCTGAGCGTCGTCGACAACCGGACGGGCAAGAAGTACGAGATCCCGATCGAGGACAACACGATCCGGGCCACCGAGCTGCGCAACATCAAGACGCACGAGGACGACTTCGGTCTCATGACCTACGACCCGGCGTACATGGCCACTGCCTCCTGTCGCTCGGCCATCACCTTCATCGACGGCGAGAAGGGCATCCTCGAGTACCGCGGCTACCCGATCGAGCAGCTAGCCGAGAAGTCCTCCTACCTCGAGGTCGCCTACCTGCTCATCCACGGTCATCTCCCCAGCCAGCAGGAACTCGACCAGTGGTCGCACGAGATCACGATCCACACGTTCGTGCACGAGAACGTCAAGGAGTTCATGCAGGGCTTCCGCTACGACGCCCACCCGATGGGCATGCTGCTCGCCTCCGTCGGCGCCCTCTCGACCTTCTATCCCGAGGCCAGCGCGATCAAGGACGAGGAGCGCCGCTACCTGCAGGTGATCCGCCTGCTGGCCAAGATGCCGACGCTGGCGGCGTTCTCATACCGCCACAACCGCGGGATGCCCTACGTGTATCCCGACAACGACCTCAGCTACGCGGGCAACTTCCTCTCGATGATCTACAAGATGACCGAGCTCAAGTACGAGCCCGATCCTCGGCTCGAGCACGCCCTCGACGTTCTCTTCATCCTGCACGCCGACCACGAGCAGAACTGCTCGACGAGCGCCGTGCGCAGCGTCGGCTCGAGCCAGGTCGATCCCTACTCGGCCGTGGCCGCCGGCGTCGCAGCGCTCTACGGCCCGCTGCACGGCGGCGCCAACGAGGCCGTGCTCCGGATGCTCCAGCGGATCGGGACGACCGACAACGTCCCGGACTTCATCAAGGGCGTGAAGGACGGCGATGAGAAGCTGATGGGCTTCGGCCACCGGGTCTACAAGAACTACGACCCCCGGGCCAAGATCATCAAGATCGCCACCGACGAGGTGTTCGAGGTGACGGGCAAGAACCCGCTGCTCGACATCGCCACCGAGCTCGAGAAGATCGCGCTCGAGGACGAGTACTTCATCGACCGCAAGCTCTACCCGAACGTCGACTTCTACTCGGGCATGATCTACGAGGCGCTCGGCATGCCGGTCGAGATGTTCCCCGTGCTGTTCGCGATCGGGCGCACCAGCGGCTGGATCGCCCAGTGGCTCGAGATGATCGACGACAAGGAGCAGAAGATCGCCCGGCCACGGCAGATCTACACGGGCGAGCACGAGCTCGACTACGTGCCGATGCACGAGCGGTCGTAGCAACCCGGCACCCCCGGCGCGCGCCGCGGCCCCCCGCGCGCCGCGGCCCCCCGCGCGCCGCGGTCCCCCCGCGCGCCCGATGTGACCGCGCACACACACGTTCCGGCTTACCCAAAGTAAGCTGACTTACATGAGAATGTTCCGCCTGCGCAACGGGGCGGAGGTGCTGATCAGGCCGATCCGCCCGGACGACGGGGAGCGCCTGGAAGCGGCTTACGATCAGCTCTCCGATCAGACGCAATACAAGCGCTTCCTGGCTCCCAAGCCGCACCTGAGCGCGGCCGAGGTCCGCTACCTGGTCGACGTCGACGGCGCCAGCCACGTCGCTGTGGTCGCGCAGCCACTCGACGACCCGGAGCGGATCATCGGCGTCGCCCGTTTCGTGCGCCTACCCGAGGACCCCGACACCGCCGAGTTCGCGATCGTCGTCGGCGACCCTTACCAGGGCGAGGGCCTCGGAAGCGCGATGCTCGGGCTGCTTCTGGAGGAGGCCCGCCGGCTCGGGTTCCACCGCCTGCGCGCGACGATGCTGGCCGACAACCAGGCCGCCCACCGCCTCATGCACAGCGTCCCGGCATCGCAGACGCACCGCGCCGACGGCACGGTCCACGAGATCGACGTCGAGCTCGCCGCCTAAGGGGGCGGTCGGCGGCGCGTGACCCGCGCCGCTGCGATCATCGCGCGGTGCCGTGGAAACTGAGCGTTCGGTCTGGGCCGCGCGTCGAGCGAAGTCGTTACGAGGATCTTGTCGCGGCCCTGGACGCGATGGAGGCCAGGGCCTCTGAGCTGGCGCGTGGGCTCCCGCGCCGGGACGTGCGCGCCGGTTATAAGCGCTTCGAGCCCGTCCAGCAGGTGGCGGCTCGCCTCGAGCTCTCAGGCCCCGAGCGCCTGGTGGCCAGCACGCGCGTCGGCGTCGATGTCCGCGGTGACGGATCGTTCGAGCCCTATCGCGGCCGGGTCCGGCGAGAGGTCATCGAGCAGCGGCGCGGGGAGGGCGCGTTCGCCGCCCTGCGGCGAGCCCTGCGCTAGAGCACGAGCGTTGCGCCGTGGCGCTTGAGCCAGCGCAGGTGCTCGCGGTAATCGGGGCAGTACGACGCGACGAGATTCCAGAAGCGCGGCGAATGGTCCATCACCTCGAGGTGGCAGACCTCGTGCCAGACGACGTAGTCGAGCACCGGCTCCGGGGCCAGCAGCAATCGCCAGTTGAAGCTCATCGTCCCCGAGCGTGAGCAGCTCGCCCACCGCGTCCGCTGGCCGCGGATCGTGAGCCGCTCATAGCGCCGGCCCGCGACCCGGCAGGCGCGCTTCAGACGCGGCTCGATCTCGGTGTAGGCGGCACGCCGGTACCAGCGCTCGAGCGCCGCCACACGCTCGTCCGGCTCGGCCGGGACGAGCAGCTCCTGTCCTCTGCGGTGAACCCGGGTCCGCCCGGCCTGGGCGACGAGTGCCAGCCACTCGCCCAGGTACGGCACCGCGTCTCCCCGCGAGGACACGGTCTCGTGCGCCTGCTCCAGCTCGCGTATGCGGCGCTCGATCCAGGGTCGCAGCTCACGGACGGCCGCGGCGGCCCGCCGCTCGGAGGCACGCCTGGGCAAGACGACCTCGACGCCGCGTGCGGGATCCACGGTCACGCGAATGCGGCGGGCCCGCTCCGATCGGCGCACGCTGTAGGAGATCTCACCCGGCTTCACGGCGCGAAAGGGTACGGTGAGCCGACGACGTGCCGCCCATCCCGAACCTGCAAGATCCGCTGAGCGATGGCGCGGTGGCGCTGCGTCTCACCGCGGAACGTGACATCCCGGAGATCCTGATCGCCTACGAGAACGATCCCCGCATGCACGAGCACCTGGGGGAGCCCCGGCCGCCGAGCGGCGCCCAGCTCGGCCAGGCCTCCGAGGCGGCCGATGAAGACCGTCTCCACGGGCGCTACGTGGCGCTGAGCATCGTCGCGCCCCCGGCCGACGACTGCCTCGGGCAGGTCCGTGTGCACACGATCGAGTGGATTCACGCCCGCGCCGAGCTGGGGCTTTGGGTTTCGCCTGCCGAGCGCGGGCGCGGACTCGGTCGGCGGGCGCTCCGCCTCGCCGCCGGATGGCTGTTCGGGCACTGCGGCCTCGTCCGCGTGGGCGTGCTGACCGACCCTGACAACGAACCCATGCGCCACGCAGCCCGCGCCGCCGGCTTCGTCGAGGAGGGCGTGCTGCGCGGCTACTTCTCCTCGCGCCGTGGCCGGCTCGATGCCGCCGTCCTCTCGCTCCTGTCCGTCGATCTGGTGGCCGCGTCGTGAGCGACCGGTACCGCGTGAAGCTCCCCGCCGGTGTGCGCCCGCCGTTCGAGGTCTACATCAACGGCGTGCCCCAGGAGCTCGGCTCGGATTACACCGTGTCGCGGGGTGAGCTCGTATTCCAGCGCGAGCTCGTGAGCCAGCGCCTCGGCCTGTGGGCCTGGTTCATCGGCTTCTGGGGAATCGGGACGTACAAGCGAAACGACGAGGTCGACGTGCGCTACGAGGTCGAGGGCCACCCGATGGTGGCCCACGCGCTGGAGATCATCCCGCCGTCCTAGGGCCGGCTCACGAATAACTGCTTGTTGACCCGTCCGATGAACTTCACCGTCGGCGTCCTCGGACCTCGACGTAGCGCTGCTACGCCTTCGGTCCTGCGTCCTTGGCGGCCTTGCTCATCGAACGCCTCAAACTTCGCACTTATTCATGAACCGACCCTGACCACCTCGCGCCGGACCCAGGGCGCCAGCAGCCGCAGGGCCGAGACGATTGCGCGCGTGGCCGGCGATCGGTTCAGCGTGTAGAAGTGGATGCCGGGCGCGCCCCGGGCCAGGAGCTCGGCGCACTGAAGCGTGGCGTAGGCGACGCCCAGCTGAAGCACCGCGTCCCGGTCCTCGGCGCGCCACTCGAGCGCCTCGAGCAGCCGCTCGGGAATCGAGGCCTTGCACATCCCGGTGATCGTCTTGATCTGGCTCACGTCGGTGATCGGCATGATCCCGGGGATGATCGGGACGTCGATCCCGATCCCGCGCGCCTCCTCGACGAAGCGGAAGTAGAGCTCGTTGTCGAAGAACAGCTGGGTGATCAGGAACGAGGCACCGTTGTTCACCTTCTCGCGCAGGAAGCGCAGGTCATGCGTCATGTCGGGCGCATCGGGATGGACCTCCGGGAAGCAGGCCGCGCCGACCGCGAATGGATAGGTCCCGGTGATCAGCGCCGCGAGCTCGGTCGAGTACTGCAGGCCGCCCGGGTGCGGCTGCCATTCGGTCTCCCCGCGCGGCGGGTCGCCGCGCAGCGCTAGCACGTTGTCGATCCCCGCCGCCTCGATCCCGCCGAGGATCTCGTGCAGCTCCTCGCGCGTGGAGCCGACGCAGCTGAGGTGCGCCATCGCCTCGATGCCCAGCTCCTGCTTGATCCACTTGGTCAGCTCGACCGTCTTGTCCCGGGTCGAGCCGCCCGCGCCGTAGGTGACCGAGACGAAGTCAGGTGCGAAGGCCCGCAGGTCCTCGAGCGCGGCCCGCAGGTTGCGCTCACCCTCGTCGGTCTTGGGCGGGAAGAACTCGAACGAGAAGACAGGCTCGCCGCTCGAGGCGATGATCTCGTCGATCCGCACGGTCAGCCGACTCTACCAACCTTGACACGAGCGTGTCAAGGTTTGCGCGGCGGGCCGGTTCGGGCCCTCGGACCCCGCTCGCGCCCGATGGCTCCACTTTCCACCCGTATAGGTGGCAAAACGGAGCCATCGCCGAGCCGCCGACCTTCGATGGCTCCGGAAGAGGTTGCTATAGGGCCGCGAACGGAGCCATCGCCCCTCCGGCGCCCGCGAACGGAGCCATCGCCCCTCGGCGCCCGCCCGCAACCCGCCCGCCCACAACCCGCCACCCCTCACACAGCCCCCCATCGCGACGGCTCCCCGTCGCTCCCATCCACGGCCGCGACCCGCCCGGCCACCTCGAGATGGCGCAGGTAGCAGAGGGTCTCCTGCAGCCGCCAGGCCGCGTTCAGCTCGCTCAGCGGCTCATCGTAGACCCGGGGGGCGATCTCGACCACGGTCGCGGGCCCGGAGCCGTCGCTCAACGCGGCGAGCACGGCCTCCAGCCGCGCCGCGACCAGCCGCCGGTTGCCCTCGATGTGCCCGTGCACGTCGACGAACGGCTTGCCGTGACCGGAGAGGCACAGGCGAGCGTCAAGGCGGTCCACCACGTCCAGCGATCCCAGGAACTCGCCCACCGGGTCCGGTGTCCAGCCGTAGTCATAGAACAGCGAGATCCGCCCCAGCAGGTGGTCGCCGGAGATCAGCAGCCGGCGCTCAGGCTGGTATAGGCACACGTGGGAGGGGGCGTGGCCCGGTGTCTCGTACACCTCCCACATCCCCAAGTCGGTCTCGAACTGCACGCCGGCGACCAGCTCCCGATCCGGATCAATGACCGAAGCGATACCTGAGGGCATCGACCCCGCCCGCGAGGCGTAGCGCTGCAGGAGCTCCTCGGGCACGCCGCTCTGGCGCCCGACCTCGAGCCGCCGGGCCAGCGCCGCCGAAGGGTCGCTGGCCGTCACGAAGGCGTGCTGGTGGGCGGGGTGCATCCAGAACTCGCAGCCCGCGCGCGAGCGGATCGGCGCCGCCTGGCCCCAGTGATCGGAGTGAGCGTGCGTGCAGATGAGCAGCCGGACGTGCTCCAGGCGCAGGTTGACCTGCTCGAGCGCGCGCTCGAGCTGCGCCATCGAACCCGCCTCGTGCATGCCGGTGTCGACGAGCACGATGCCTGAGCCGGCGGCGATCGCCCATGCGTTGCCGTGCGGCACGCCGGGCCAGGGCAGCGGCAGCCGAAGCCGCCACAGCCCTGGCAGCACCTTTTCGCCGCGGCCTATCTCTCGCTTGCGCGCCATCCCTGCGCACCATATTTGGCGAGCAATAGACTGCGGGCTCTCGATGGCCTCCACGACCGACGTCGCCAAGCGCTACTTCGCGGCGCTGAACGCGCACGACCTCGACGCGGCGCTCGAGTGCTGGCGGCCGGGCGCGATCGACCGCTTCGTCGGCCAGCAGGATCTGACCGCCCCGGACGGCGTCCGCGAGTACTTCGCCGGCCTGTACGAAGCCTTCCCCGACTTCTCCCTCGAGATCCTCGACACCACCACGTCGCGCAACCGCACCGCGGTCCGCTGGCGCGGGCGCGGGACGTTCGCCGGCCCGGGCACCTTCCAGGGCTTCGCCCCCAACGGGGCCATGCTCGACCTCGAAGGCTGCGACGTCCTCACGGTGGCCGACGACAGGATCGAGCACAACGACGCCTATGTGGACACCGGCGCGATTGCCCGACAGCTCGGATTCCTCCCGCCCGCCGGGTCCAAGGCCGAGACGCGGATGACCAAGCTTGCCAACCTCCGCACGCGCATGCAGTCGATGGTCCACGGCGCCGAGCCCGAGCCGATCGCCGACGGCGTATGGGTGCTGCGCGGCGGCTTCCCGGTGAAGACGATGAACGTCTACTTCATCGCCGACGACGGCGGCGTGACCATGTTCGACGGCGGCATCAAGGACATGAGCGACGCCGTGCGCGTGGCCGGCGTCCAGCTCGGCGGGATCAAACGGATCGTGCTCGGCCACGCCGACAACGACCATCGCGGCGCGGTGCCGGCGCAGGACGCGCCGGTCTACTGCCACCCCGCCGAGCGCGCCGCCGCCGAGTCCGATGCCCTTCACCGCGACTACTGGGACTTCAGCAAGCTGCGCCCGCACGGTCGCGTGCTGTTCAACCGGATCATGTCGACCTGGGACGGCGGCGCGGTGACGATCGCCGACACCGTGCAGGAGGGCGACGAGATCGCCGGCTTCAAAGTCATCGACCTGCCGGGCCACGCGCCCGGGCTGATCGGGCTCTTCCGCGAGTCCGACCGCCTCGCCATCGTGTCCGACTGCTTCTACACGCTGGACCCGCAGAGCGGGAAGAAGGGGCCCGCCCGGGTTCCGCACGCCGCCTTCAACATCGACTCCGAGCAGGCACGGACGTCGATCCGGAAGCTAGCCGCGCTCGAGCCCTCGGCCGCCTGGGCCGGCCACGCCGACCCGGTCACCGGCGACGTCGTCTCGCAGTTGCAGCGGGCCGCCTCGGGCCCCGTGGCCGGCCTGTAGTGGGCCGGCGCTCCCGGCAACGCGAAAAAGCGCCCGCCGCCGAGTACCGCGACGAGAACGAGAACACGCTCGTCCTGCGCGGCTCGCTCAGCCCCGGCTCCAGGCGCCAGTACACAGAGACGCTGGCCGGTGGCCTGGACCGCGAGGACGCCTGGCAGCGCGCCACCGAGTTCCTGTTCGAGCATCTGGCCGCGTCCTGGACCATTGCCGGGGTCCAGACCACCAACCAGAAGGAGCTCATCGGCCGCTACCGGATGGCCAGCGCGCAGGAGCGCCAGTTCGTGCGAGAGACACTGCGCGAGCACGTGGCCGAGCATTTCCCCGAGCTGCAGGCGCCGTGATCGATCCCGACGCCTTCGCGGCCCTGCTCTGCGACTGGTGCATCGAGGCACGCGAGCGCGACCAGGTGCTCGTGCGCACCACCACGCTGTCCTTCCCGCTCGCCCGGGCCATCCATCGTGCCCTGCACGCCCGCGGCGCGTGGCCGCTGCTGCGCATCGCCCAGCCGGAGCTGGCCGAGGACTTCTACCGCCATGCGCGCGAGGGCCAGCTCGACGAAGTCGCGCCGCTCGAGCTCGCCGAGGCCCGTGGCGCCGACGCGCTGATCGCGATCGATGCGCCCGCCAACACTCGCTCGCTCTCGGGGATCGACCCGCGGCTGATCTCCCGCGCCATGCGCGGGCGCGCCCCCGTGCGAGAGGCGCAGCTGCAGCTGCGCTGGTGCGGCACCCAGTGGCCGACGGCCGCCCTGGCCCAGCAGGCAGGGATGAGCGAGGGCGACTATGCGGCGTTCCTGCAGCGGGCCCTGTTCCTCGACCGTCCTGATCCCGCCGGCGCCTGGCGCGAGCTGAGCGAGCGCCAGCAGACGCTCGTCGAGGCGCTGCGCGACGCGCGCGAGATCCGCATCGAGGCCGAGGGGACCGACCTGCGTCTGCGCGTCGACGGCCGCACCTGGATCAACTCCGACGGCAAGCACAACATGCCGAGCGGCGAGATCTTCACCGGGCCGCTCGAGGACTCGGCCGAGGGCACCGTCCGCTTCACGATCCCGTCGAGTCCGCGCGAAGCGACGGTCTCCGGCATCGGGCTCACCTTCCGGCGCGGCGAGGTCGTGCACGCCTCGGCCGACGTCGGCCAGGAGTACCTGGAGGCCGCGCTCGAAACCGACCCGGGCGCGCGGATCCTGGGCGAGCTCGGGATCGGTACCAACCCGGGCATCGACCGACCCACCGGCTCGATCCTCCTGGACGAGAAGATGGCGGGCACGGTGCACCTGGCGCTCGGCCGCTCGTATCCCGAGACCGGCGGGCGCAACGCCTCGGCGCTGCACTGGGACATGATCTGCGACCTGCGCGACGGCGGTCGCCTGAGCGCAGACGGGCAAACCCTTAACGACAACCTCTGGTCCGTGGGCTAGCGTCCGGCCCGATGCGCCGCACCAAGATCGTGGCCACGATCGGGCCGGCCTGCCGCGAGCCGGAGACGCTCGCGCGCATGGTCGAGGCCGGCATGGATGTCGCCCGGCTGAACTTCTCCCACGGCAACCGTGAGATGCACGCCGAAAACGCGGAGCGAGTCCGCGCCGCCGCCGAGCAGGCCGGCCGTCAGGTGGCGATCCTGCAGGACCTACCGGGGCCGAAGATCCGGATCGGGGCCTTGCGCGGCGGCATCGCCGAGCTCAAGCCGGGCGAGAAGCTCATGCTCCTGTGCGGCGCTGACGAGGAGGGCGACGAGCGCCGGATGTCGGTCAGCTGGACCGGTCTGGGGGACGCCGTCGATCCGGGCGACGTCGTGTACCTGGCCGACGGTGCCATCCGTCTGCGCGTCGAGAGCGTCGGCGACGGCCACGTCGGCACGCTGGTGGAGATTGGGGGTACTGTCGCTTCGCGCCAAGGGCTGAACCTCCCAGGCTCCACCCGGGGACTTCCGGCCGTGCCCGAGGAGGACCTCGAGATGCTCCGCTTCGGCGAGTCGATCGGCGTCGACCTCGTGGCCCTGTCGTTCGTGCGCACGGCCGAGGACGTGACCACAGTGCGGCGCCACACCCGCCTGCCGCTGATCGCCAAGATCGAGAAGCCCCAGGCGGTGGCGGCCGCGGAGGAGATCATCCGCGCCGCCGACTGCGTGATGGTGGCCCGGGGGGACCTCGGGATCGAGCTGCCGATCGAGGACGTCCCGATGGTGCAGAAGCAGCTGCTGCGAACGGCCGGCCGTCTGGCCCGGCCCTCGATCACCGCGACCCAGATGCTCGACTCGATGGTCTACTCCTCGCGCCCGACGCGAGCCGAGGTGGCCGATGTGGCCAACGCGATCATGGACGGCACCGACGCGGTCATGCTGTCCCAGGAGACGGCGATCGGTGCCTACCCGGTCGGAGCCGTGGAGATGATGGCGGCGGTGGCCGAGCGCACCGAGCACGCGCTGCCGTACAGCCTGTGGAACGAGGAGCGCGTGCGCCGCGACGCCCGCGACCCCGCCTACACGGTGGCCTACAGCGCCTGCGCAGCGGCCCGCGACCTGCACCTGGCCGCGCTCGTGGTGCCGACGCTGTCGGGCCGCTCGGCGCGCCTGCTCTCCGCCCACCGGCCCCAGGTCCCGATCTTCGCCCTCTCCCCGGGCCGCGAGACCGTTCGTCGCTGCGGCCTGATGTGGGGCGTGCAGGCGGGACCCATGCGCCGCCACGAGGTGACCGAGGCGCTGATCGCCGACGCCGCGGAGCGCGTGGTTGAGCTCGGGTGGGTCAAGCGGGGCGCCCGCGTGGGTATCACGGCCGGCCTGCCCAGCGGGCGCCCGGGGACGACGAGCCTGGTCCAGATCCAGCGGGTGTAGCCGGCTATGCCGCGGCGCGCGACCAAAACCGCGCTTCTTCGCGCCCGAGCTCGGTCGCGGGCTCATCGCCGTAGAACCACTCGCGAGCGATGCGGTGGAAGTTGCCGCGGGCGTGCAGCTGGGAGAGCACGGCGAGCGTTAGCACCTCCATGCGCCGGCCGAAGATGTGATCGGGGGGTGCCGACTCGTGGCGGAGCTGGCCGAAGTAGTCAGAACGCGGGTCGCTCATGTCGATCAGAACCTGGGTCGCGTACTCGGGCGTGAGCTGGATCTCCTCGTCGACCGTGTACCACGAGGTCGCGGCGCGGAAGTGCTCGAGCACCATGTCGGGATCGAACTTCTCCGGTTCGGGGAAGAAGCCGGTCTCGCTGCCCAGCCGCATGATCGTCTCGGTGTCGCTCTCGATCACCGCGCGGGCGACCGCCATCTCCAGCTCGACCGTGCCCGGCGGCATCCGCTTGAACAACCCGAAGTCCAGGAATGCCATGCGGCCGTCGTCGAGCAGCATCGAGTTGCCCGGATGCGGGTCACCCGAGAACTGCCCGTGCCGGTACAGGCACCCGAAGTAGAAGCGGAACAGGATCTCCCCGGCTCGGTCGCGCACGTCCTGGGGATAGCCCTTGAGCTCCTCGAAGCCGTGGCCGCCCTTGACGTACTCGCTCACCATCACGCGCTCGCGCGAGAGGGAGCCCACGACCTCGGGCACGACGATGAACGGATGGCCGCGGAAGATCCGTGCCAGCGTGCGCTGGTTCTGGGCCTCGAGCTCGTAGTCGAGCTCCTCGTGGATACGGTCGCGGATCTCCTGGCCGATGGCCTGCGGATCCATCCCGGGCGCGATCCGCTTGAGCACCCGCAGGATCAGACCCAGGTTCTGCATGTCGGCGCGCACCGCGGCGGCCACGCCCGGGTACTGGACCTTTACGGCGACCTCGCGGCCGTCGTGCAATCGCGCCCAGTAGACCTGGCCGATCGAGGCCGCGGCGATCGGCTCCTCGGCGAAGTCGTCGAAGACCTCCTCGAGCGGGTCCTCGAGCTGCTCCTCGATCACCTTGCGCATGTCCCTGAAGCTGACCGTCGGGGCGGCGTCGCGCAGGGCGCCCAGCTTGCGCTGGAACTCCTCGCGGTACTCGGGCGGGACGAGGCCGGCGTCGAGGAACGACATCACCTGGCCCAGCTTCATCGCCGCGCCCTTCATCGTCCCCAGGGCGGCCACGATCTGCTCGGCGGCTTCGATGTGCCGGCGCTCCAGCGCCGCCTGCTGCCCCTCCTTGGTGCGGGTTACGTTGGCGGCGCGGGTTCCCGCCTGGCGGATTGCCTGCCCCGCCGCGAGCCCCCCGATCTTGGCGGTCCGCCCCACGCGTGAGGTGGGGATCCTGTCCTTCGCCACTTCTCAGATGCTATCCGCGCTGCACTTGCGAGCCCGGGACGATGTCGTCCGAGCCGTCGGGCCAGCGGATCCAGGCCTTGTGCCCGCCGTCGTAGTCCAGGCCCCACAGGATCAGCGTGGCAGGCTCGCCCATTGCCGTGCAGGGCTCATCGCCCTCGGGGTCGACGCCGCGCCAGATCCGCACGAACTTGTTGTGCTCGAGCTCGTCGGCCACCGTCGTGGGTTCGGTGTGACCGGGGTGGATCCGCGTCTCCGCGGGCAGACCCAGCAGCGTCTCCATGATCGAGGACTTCAGATCGGCGTAGGTGGTGTGGCCGGGCGCGCGCACGCCTCCCACCGAGCCCTTGAACAGGGTGTCGCCGGTGAACACGTCGGTCCCGTTGATGAGCAGCGAGATCATCCCGGCCGTGTGGCCCGGCGTGTGCAGGGGCTCGATCTCGAGCGCGCCGCACTGGATCGTTTGTCCGGGCTCGAGCAGCCCGGTGGCGGCGGCGACCTGGTCGCGCTCGGCCGGATGGATCAGCACCGGAGTGCCCGGATGGCGCTCGAGCACCTGCTCGAGCTCGGCCACGTGATCGTGGTGATGGTGCGTGAGCAGGACGTGGGTGAGTGAGAAGCGCATCCGCTGGAGCACGTTCAGGAGCGGCGCGACCGGACCGCCGGCGTCGATCATGACCGCGTCGGCCCCCAGCTCGTCGGCCACCAGGTAGGTGTTCGACAGCCACGGATCGCTCATCGAGCGCTCGACGATCATCTCCTGGAGCCTATCCTTTGCATGCAGTGAGCCTGATCCACACCTGTTACCGGATCCTCGACATCGATCGCTCGGTCGACTTCTACCGCGCGCTGGGGTTCGAGGAGAAGGGACGGCTCCCGATTCGCGACGAAGCCGTCAACGTGTTCATGGGCCTTCCCGACGACGGACCCGAGCCGCGGCTCGAGCTGACCTACAACGTCGGCCAGGACCAGCCCTACGAGATGGGTTCGGGCTACGGCCACATCGCCATAACCACGCCGGACCTCGACGCCAACCTGGCGCGCCTGAAGGACCTGGGCATCGAGCCAGAGCGCCCGCCGTACACGGTCAGCGAACACGGCCCGCGGCTGTGCTTCGTGCGCGACCCGGACGGCTACCGCATCGAGCTGATCGAGCGGGGCTAGGCGATGGTCGACGCGACGCGGATCGGAAAGCTTCTGGAGGCGCTGACGGCCGGCATCGCCGCCCACGATCGCGCCAACCCCGACCACCACGCCTGGGGGATCGGGATGGCCGGCTTCGACATCGAGCGGCTCGACCTCGAGGAGGGCGAGGAGATCCTGCCCGGGATCGTCCTGCAGGCCGACGGAGGTCAGTCGGGGACGTTCCGGGTCCTGTGCGACGGCCGCCACGACGAGGAAGAGGAAGAGGCAGAGGAAGAGGTCGTGGACGCCGTGGCCTCTGAGGAGATCTTCGAGCCGCTGCGAATCTCGCCGGGCCCGGCCCCGCCGCTGCGCCCGCCGGTCTAGCGCCGCCCGACCCCTAGGAGTGCTTCGCGGGCGAGGTCCCCAGCACCTTGCCCGATGAGCTCAGTGCCTGGACCGCGAAGTACGGCGCGGTGCTGTGCACCGTGATCTGGGTCTGAAAGCCCGAGCGCCTCGCGCCGGCCGCCGGCTTGAGCGAGGTCGGACTCGATCCCGCCAGGACCCGCCAGCTGCTCACGGTCGTGGCGCCGTTCCAGCTCGCCCACACGTAGGTGATCCCGCCCTTGGCACCGTTGCAGTCGATCGAGGGCTTGCTCGTCGGCTGGCCCGACCAGCCGAAGCGGTACGCGCGGTAGCTGGCCGTGGGGGCCACGAAGTGGGCGTCGAAGTCCGTCTGCCCCTTGGGGTTGAACTCGGTGAAGTAGGGCTGCGCGCCCCAGCCGACGAACATGTCGCCGCCTGAGAGCAGCTGGGCACTGCCCTCGTTGTCGGCCACCAGCGGCGGGCTGTGGTCGTATTCCTTGACCAGCGTGGCGGTCTTGGTCTTGGTGTTGATTGCGACGCGGATGGCGCGCGACTGCGGGTGCTTCTTCGGCGGCCCGGCGCCGTTGTCGAACAGCGTGAAGGTTCCGTCCGGCTGGACCACCAGGTCGTGCTGGAACGCCGTGCTGGCACCGGGCCCGCGCGTGAACGAGCTCTTGCTGCTGCCGAGCGTCCAGATCACCGCGCCCGTGCGGTGATCGATCTTGTAGGCCGCCCACGTGTTGCGCAGCGAGACGATCAGGTTGCCGTCGTGGTCGATCGCGATCGAGTTGAGGTGGAACGGGTCATAGACGTGACCCGGCGTCCCGATCCGGACGAACGACGTGTTCAGGGGGACGTGGTCGAGCGCGTGCCATTCGAACAGCACGAGCCCGGTCTTGATGTCGATCTCCTGGACCACCGAGTCCATCAGCGGCTTGCCCGTCCCGGGCCAGCGGATGGGTGAGATCGCGATGATGTAGGCGTCGCCGTTGTTGGTGAGCAGGAACTGGTGCAGGTCGGCCCCCTGCAGGCCGTTCCCCGCGGTTACGGTCGCGATCTTCTGGTAGCTCGTGTTGTAGACGACGTCGACCCCGCGGCCGCTGCCGTGGTTCATCCCGCCCTGCCACCAGGTCAGCACCGGCTTGCCGTCCAGGCTCTGCACACGGAAGTCGGTGGCGAGGATGTTCTTGGGCATCGGGTCGAACCAGAGCAGGTTCCCCGACGGGTCGAGCAGCATCGGGCCGCCCTGAATCGGCCCGTACTGGGGCGCGACGAAGATGTCGCCCAGCGCGCCCGAGGCGCCCCGCTTGGTCACGGCGACCGCCGGGGGCAGCAGTCCCGGATTGGAGCGGAAGTGCTGGACGCCGTGCGCGCCCGCGGGCACCTTGCCCAGCGTGATCGGCTGGACCGGCCCGGCCGGCGTGACGGTCGTGAAGCTGAAGTCGCCGCTCTTGCCGCCCAGGATGTCCAGGCCCGTCTTGACCGTGACCGTCTCCGCGCTGGCAAACGGCTCGTCCGGGATGAAGCTGCCGCCGTCGCCGTCCGAGTCGGCGGCGATGTGCCCGGCGTGGGTCCCGCTGCGAGACCCCACGACGGTGATCTTTCCGATCTTGTCCGCCGGGATCCCGCGGAAGGTGATCTGTGTCTTGGGCAGGGCCGCCCTCGAGCCCGGGCTCGGAAACACGCTCACAGTGGGAGAGGCGGCCTGTGCGCCCGAGGCAGAGACGCACAGGCCGAGCACCCCCAGCAGCAGCCCGGATCGGAAGCGACGCACGAAAGGCAGAAACATTAAGAATCTTGAAAGTTGCGCTACGCGCCGGTCGGAAGCCGCGCCGGTCCGGGCTCAGACCGTTGGCGGCGCGATGCCGGCCCGCTTGGCGATCAGCCCGGCCAGCTCGGCGATGGTCGGGCACTGGAGCCCGTGCCGGTCGCCGGCGCGCAGGACGGCGCCGGCGATTGCGTCGAGCTCCGGCGCGTGACCGGCGGCGATGTCGCGCTGCATCGAAGAGCTGAGCTCGGGATGGGCCTCCTCGAGCTCGCGCTGGGGCACCGCGGGGTCGATGTCGGCGCCCTCAGCCCGGGCGACCGCCGCCCCTTCGGCGATGCAACCCTCGAGCGCGGCGCGCCAGCGAGGGTCGGTGCGGATGAACCCGATGGGCTGAAAGCTCGCGCTCGTGGTGCAGGCCAGCGCGTTCAGCCGCACTAGCTTGCCCCAGAGGATCTGCGGCTCGCTGTCGCCGAGCTGCACCGGGATCTCCGCCGCCTGCAGCGTCTCGGCCAGCGGCTGCAGCCGTCCCCGCAGACCCTCGTCCTCGGCGGCCAGGTCGATCCGCAGGAACGGGCTCGTCTGCACGATCCGGCCCGGTTCCGGGCGGTCTGACTCGATTCTGATCGTGCCCGCGGCGACCCGCTCCGGCCCAAAGCGCTCGCGGAGCGTCGTCATGTGGTCCAGCCCGTTCAAGAGCGGCACCACCAGGCCGGGCATAGCCTGCACGCGCTCGAGCGCCGAGGCCAGGCCCGTCGCCTTGGTGGCCGCGAGCAGGACATCCACTTGGTCTCTCAGCTCGCTCTGCGCCCGCGGACGGGCGTGGAAGTTGCCGAGCCGGACGCTCTGCACTTCGATGCCGTCGCGAGCGATCAGCTCGGCCGTCTCCTCGCGTGCGATCACGATGACCTCCGAGCCCGCGCGCGCGAGCGCGGCGGCGATGAAGCCGCCTACGCCGCCCGGCCCGAGTACCGCGATCGAGGGCATGGTCGCCAAGCCTGGCAGACGCGATACTCAGCCCGTGACGTACTCGATCGTCGCCCGCGATCCACGAAGCGGGCAGCTGGGCGTCGCCGTCCAGTCGCACTGGTTCTCGGTCGGCTCGATCGTCTCCTGGGCCGAGCCCGGAGTGGGCGCGGTCGCGACTCAGGCCAACGCCGAGATCGCCTACGGCCCGGGGCTGCTGGAGCGCCTGCGCCAAGGCCGTGAGCCTCAGGATGCTCTGGCGGAGATGCTCGCCGCCGATCCGGGTGCCGCCGGGCGCCAGGTCGCCGTCGTCGACGCGCGCGGACGCGTGGCCGCGCACACCGGCACGAGCTGCGTCGCCCACGCCGGCCACATCACGGGCGAGGGCGTCTCGTGTCAGGCCAACATCATGGCCTCCGAGCGCGTCTGGCCCGCGATGCTCGAGGCCTTCTCCGCCGCCGGCGGGAGCCTCACCGCACGGCTCCTGGCCGCGCTCGACGCCGGCGAGCGCGAGGGCGGAGATCTGCGCGGCCGCCAGTCGGCGGCGATCGTCGTCGTCCCCGCGCAGGGCGAGACCTGGAGGCAGGAGCTCTCGCTGCGGGTGGAGGACCATCCCGAGCCGCTGTCCGAGCTCCGCCGCCTGACCGAGCTGCACGAGGCCTACGAGGCCGCCGACCGCGCCGACGAGCTCGCAGGCGAGGGCCGCCACGGCGAGGCCGGCGAGCTCTACGTCCGCGCCGGCGAGCTCGCTCCGGGCAACCACGAGCTGCGCTTCTGGGCCGGGCTCGGGGCGGCCCAGGCCGGCGACATGGAGTCGGCGCTCGAGTCCGTGCGCGCCGCGATCGCGGCGCATCCGCCGTGGCGCGAGCTGCTGGAGCGGCTTCCCGGCGACGTCGCTCCCTCCGCTTGCGAAGTGCTTGCGCGACTCCGCGCCGCCGGGGTGTAGGTTTCCGGAACTTACTCCCCAGTAACTTCGCCGAAGGAGGAGCTCGTGCGCAGGACCGAAATCGAAGCAGTGGGCGAGCTGGCCGGAGAGGCCCTCGCCGCCGGGGGGAACCTGGTGCGCGAGCTCCACGAGGGCATCGCCGGGCGACCCTTCGGGGTGCTGGGGACGGCCGCCGCCCCCGTGCGTGTGATCCACGACAAGGTCGCGGGTGCTGTCTACGGCGGTGTGCTGGGCGGCCTGCGTGGCGCCGCTCGCGGCGCCGCCGCCTTCGCCGAGCAGCGAGCCGATCCCGGCAGCCCCGGGCTCACGGCACAGCCCGTCGGCGCGCTGCTCGTCGGAGCGCTCAACGGGGCCTTCGGCAACCATCTGGTCACGCGGGAGAACCCGCTCGCCCTCGGGATGGAGATCCGGGGGGACGGCGAGAAGCTCGAGCCGACCGCCGAGTCCCTCGCGGCCGCGTTCGGTAAAAGGGGCTCGCGGCTGGCCGTGTTCGTGCACGGTCTGTGCGAGACCGAGGACGCGTGGCGCTTCGTCCCGCGCCGGCGCGCGCTCGACGGACGCCTCACCTACGGTGACCGCCTCGAGCAGGAGCTCGGTCTGACCCCCCTCTACATCCGCTACAACACCGGCCTGCACGTCTCCGAGAACGGCCGCCGCCTGGCCTGTCTGCTGGAGGACGTGCTCTCGTCCTGGCCCTGCCCGGTCGAGGAGCTCGTGCTCGTCGGGCACTCGATGGGCGGCCTCGTCGCTCGCAGCGCCTGCCACTACGCCGAAAAGGACGGGATGCGGGTGGCCGAGGCGGTCAAGCACGTGTTCTGCCTCGGGACCCCGCACCTGGGCGCTGATCTCGAGAAGGGGGCCAACGTCCTCGGTTGGGCCCTGGGCCGCCTGCCTGAGACCCGTCCGATTGCGACTCTCCTGAATGCCCGCAGCGCCGGCATCAAGGACCTGCGGTTCGGCTCCTGCGTGGAGGACGACTGGTGCGACTGCGACCCCGACGAGTTCCTGCGCGACCGCTGCCAGGAGGTCCCGTTCCTGCCCGAGGCCAACTACTACTTCGTCGGGGCGACACTGGCCGCGGGGCCGGTCGGGACGCTCTTCGGGGATCTGCTCGTGCGCATCCCCAGCGCGTCGGGGCGCGGCAACGGCAAGGGCCGCCGGATCCCGTTCGAGGTCGACAACGGCTACGAGCTCGAGGGGCTGACGCACTTCGACCTGCTCAACCACCCCGCGGTCTACGAGCAGCTGCGGATCTGGATCACGCGCGGGCCCGCCGCGGGGGCCGTGCCCGAGGCGGTGCCGGTCTAGTCCCGCGCCGCGCGCGGCTCGGGGTCGATCAGCACCCCGGGGTTGAGCGCGCCGGTCGGGTCCAGCGCCGCCTTGGCGCCCCGCAGCGCCGTGGCGAACGGGTCGGGCCGCTGCACGTCGTACCACGGGCGGTGATCGCGGCCGACCGCGTGGTGGTGCGTGATCGTGCCGCCGGCGGCGATCACGGCGTCCGAGGCGCGGCGCTTGATCTCCTCCCACTGCTCGAGCTCGGCCCCGCGGCGCGCGGGCGCGAGGATCGTGTAGTAGGGCGCCGGCCCGTCGGGATAGACGTGGGTGAAGCGAGCGGTCACCGACCCGGCGCCGCATACCTCCTGCACCGCCTCGCGGGCCGCCGCGAGGACCCGCTCGTGGAAGGCCGGGAAGCGCTCCCACGTGATCGCGGTCTCGAACGTCTCCGAGAGGACGCCCATGGCCACGAACGTGTCGCGCAGATACGGCGCGCGCAGGAAGGCCTCGCGCCAGCTTCCGGTTGCGTCCGCCTGGCCCTCGCCGGATTGCCGCGCGGCGCGGCGCTCCCACGTGCCGCCATGGTCGCCGCAACAGTCGAGTGCCATCGACATCCGATCCTCGACGCTGTGCTCGGCTGCTTCGAACCCGAGGAGCAGCAGGGCGTGGCTGCCGTCGCCCGCTCCGGTGATCGCGGCTTCCCCGGCGTCGATCAGCCGGCAGTTGGACGGGTACAGGCCGGCCTGCGAGATCGCGCGGACGGCGTCCGCGCCGGCGGCGAAGGTCGCGAAGCGCACGGGCGCCGAGGCGCGCTGGCGCGGGCGGGGCCGAACTCGCAGCCAGGCCTCCGTGATCAGCCCGAGCGTTCCCTCCGAGCCGATCAGCATCCGATCGGGCGACACGCCCGCGCCAGAGCCCGGGAGCCGGCGCGACTCCCAAACCCCCGCCGGGGTGAGCGCGCGCACCGATTCGACGAGGTCGTCGATGTGCGTGTAGAGCGTCGCGAAGTGACCGCCGGCGCGGGTGGCGATCCAGCCGCCCAGCGTCGAGAACTCAAACGACTGCGGGAAGTGGCGCAGGGTCAGGCCGTGCTCGGCCAGCTGGCGCTCGAGCGCCGGGCCGGTGGCGCCGGCCTGGATCAGCGCGGACTGGGAGACCGGGTCGACCTCGAGCACGCGGTCGAGGGCCCCGAGGTCGATCGTCACCGCGCCCGAGTACTCGAGGCCCACCCGCGGCTCGATGCCGCCAACCACGCTCGTGCCCCCGCCGTAGGGGATGACCGCGGCTCCTGCCGAGACCGCCCATTCCAGTGCCGCCTGCACCTCGTGTTCGTCTCTGGGCCGGATCACGACGTCTGGCGGATACTCGAAGCGCCCCCGGAATGCACGCACGACGTCGCGGTAGGCCCGGCCGTAGGTGTGAAGCGCGCGCTCGTAGTCCTCGCTGGAGGAGATCTCCGCCAGCGCCGGTGGCGCGGCCAGGCGCGCAGGCGGCAGCACGACCTCCGAGAGCGGCACGGGCTGCTCGGGTTCGGGCGAGCCGAAGCCGAGGTGCTGGGCTAGGAACTCCGCCGTCGAGCGGAGCTCTGCCGGCGGTGGCTGCTCGTCCTCGTAGCCCCAGCCCCAGTGCTTGCGGAGCCGCACGGAGGCGCAGGCTACCCCGGTACCGTTTCCGGGGTGTCCTTCACCGCTCCCGGTCTGCTCGCTCGCGGCCCGTGGGCTCCCGAACAGGTCGAGGTCTCGTGGCGGACCGAGCCCTTCGAGCCTGAGACGCACTCGGTCCAGGCCGCGGACGTGGCCCTGGGCGCGCTGCGCGATCGCGGCTCGCCGAGCCACGACGGCCTGGCCGGCCGGCTGGCGGATTTTCGCGCCGGCCCCGACCGCCTCGAGCTCGATCTCCAGCCCGCCCGCTGGGCCCTGCGGCTGAGCGAGTCCGACGCGGCGCAGAGCCTGTCGGTGCTGTGCGTCGTGCGCTCGGCTGATGGCAGCTGGCTGGCCGGTCGGCGCGCCCCATGGGTGGCCTCGTGGGCCGGGCGCTGGGCGCTCGGAGCCGGCGGCTCGGTCGAGGTGTGCGAGAACCCGGCGGAGACGCTCAGCCGCGAGCTGCGCGAGGAGTGGTCGGTGGATCCGGCGCGCCTGCAGGTCGAGGCGCTGGTGCGGCTGCCCAGTCAGATGGTCCTGCTCGTAGGGCAGGCGTGGCTGGCCGAGGGCGCTGCCGTCACGCCGGACGAGGAGCACGACGAGTTCGAGTGGTGGCCGCCCGACGTCGAGCGCTGGCCGGATCGGGCCCACGAGCCGCTGCGCCGCACGGCCGCGCTGCTGTCCGCGCTGTGAGGGCGCTCAGCTTCCGCCGGCTCGAGGCGGCTTCGTTCACGCATTCGGTGATCTACCTGGCGCTGCTGGTGTGCGCGTTCGTGCTTGGCAACCCGGAGCCTGAGACGTTCCTCCTGGGGATGGCGCACGGCCTGATGTGGATCGGCATGTCGCTCGCCTGCATCGCCGCCGCGCGGGCGCGCGTGATCCCGTACTGGCTGGCCGTGGTGGTGGCCGTGCTCGGTGGCCTCGGCCCCTTCGCGGGGTCGATCGGATTCGTGCTCGCCGACCGCCGCCGCAGCGCCCGGAAAGAGCCTTCTGGGTCTCTCAGCACGCGTTACAGTTGAACGAAGTGGCCGTCAGTGCAGGGACAGTCCAGGTCTTCATGCCCGCGATGGGAGACTCGGTCTCCGAGGGGACGGTGCTCGAGTGGCGCAAGCAGGAGGGCGACAGCGTCGAAACCGACGAGACGCTGGTCGAGATCTCGACCGACAAGGTCGACGCCGAGGTCCCCGCGCCCACTGCCGGCACCGTCGTGAAGATCCACGCCGCGGAGGGCGACACCGTCCAGGTCGGCGCCCTCCTGGCCGAGATCTCGACGAACGGGGGCGCCGACGGCGAGGCCAAGCTCGACCCGACGGCCGTCGAGACGCCCGTGACCGCCGAGTCGCCTCCGGCCACGCCTGAGGAGCACGTCGCGGGCGCCGTCACCGAGGCCGCCAGCCTGGCCGCCGCCGACGCCGCCTCCGGCAAGACCGTCGACATCGTCACGCCGACCGGCGGCGAGTCGGTGACCGAGGGGACGATCCTCGAGTGGGCGGTCAAGGTCGGCGACACCGTCAACGACGGCGACACCGTGGTCGAGATCTCGACCGACAAGGTCGACATGGAGCTGCCCGCTCCCGCCTCGGGCACGATCACCGAGATCCTGGCCGAGGAGGGGGAGACGGTGACCGTCGGCCAGGTGATTGCGCGGATGAGCACCTCGACCCTCCCCGGTCCCACCCGCGAGCCCGACGCCGAGAGCCCCCCCGAAGCGGCCCAGCCCTCTCGGCCCGGTTCAGGCGCCTCCACATCGGATGACGGCGCCGCCGCCTCCCCGGTCGCGCGACGCGTCGCGGCCAGCGAGGGCGTCGATCTAGGCCGGGTTCAGGGGTCGGCCCGTGGCGGGCGGATCACCAAGGCCGACGTGCTGGCGGCAGCCGGCAACGGGGCGAGCGCGACCGCCGCACCGGAAAGGGCCGCCCCTCCCGGGGCGGGCCCCACATCCCAGCCCCTGCGCGGTGGCGCCGCCGCGCTCGCGCGCTACATGGACGAGAGCCGGTCGATCCCGACCGCGACGTCCTTCCGCACGATCACCGTCGCCGCCCTCGACGAGCGGCGCAAGCAGCTTCGAGACGGCGGGCAGCGCGTCTCGTTCACGCATCTGATCGCCTACGCGATCGCTCGCGTGGCCACGGACGAGATGCCCGTCATGGCTCACCACTTCGCCGAGGTCGACTCAAAGCCGCACCGAGTCGACGACGGTGCGTGCAACCTCGGACTGGCCGTCGATGTGGAGAAGAAGGACGGCAGCCGGACATTGATGGTCCCGGTCATCCGCGACGCCGGCCGCCTGAGCTTCCGCGAGTTCCTCGACGCCTACAACGTGATCGTGGAGAAGGCGAGGACGGGCAGCCTGGGCGCTGACGACCTCGTGGGCGCCAACGTCTCGCTCACCAACCCGGGCGGGATCGGGACGATCGCCTCGGTTCCGCGGCTGATGGCAGGCCAGGGCACGATCGTCGCCACGGGTGCGATCGGGTATCCGCCGGGCCTCGGCACGGTCGGTGCGTCGATCGGCGCCGAGAAGGTCATGACCATGACCTCCACCTACGACCACCGCATCATCCAGGGCGCGGAGTCGGGTCGGTTCCTGCAGCGGATCGAAGCGCTGCTGCAGGGCGAGGAGGGCTTCTACGAGGGCGTCTTCGGCGACCTGGGCCTGACCCTGCCCCCGCGCGCGCCGGCCCCGGCTCCGGCACCCGCCGCAGCCGCGCCCGCGCCCGCCGCGGCACCCCCGGCCGCTCCCGACGAGGAGCTCCTCCAGGCCGTGCAGGCCGCCACCTCGCTGCTCAAGGCCCACCGCACCCACGGCCATCTCGCCGCGCACCTCGATCCGCTCGGTCGCGAGCCCGAGGGCGACCCCGCGCTGGACCCCGAGCCGCTCGGACTCACTCCTGAGCTGATGGCCAAGATCCCGGTTCGCATCCTGCGCATGTACGTCCCGGGAGACACGCTGTCCGACGCGCTGCCCCACCTGCGCGAGACCTACTGCGGCCCGATCGCCTACGAGATCGAGCACATCGCCTCGCACCGCCAGCGGCTGTGGCTGCGCGAGGCGATCGAGTCCGGGACCTTCCGCCAGCCGCTCAGCGCCGAGGAGCAGAAGACGCTGCTCAAGCGGCTGACCGAGGTCGACGCGCTCGAGCGCTTCATGCACAAGGCCTACCTGGGCCAGAAGCAGTTCTCGATCGAGGGCCTCGACATGACGGTCCCGATGATCGACGAGCTGATCCGGCTCTCGGCTGAGTGCTGCGCCCGGGAGGTCGTGATCGGGATGGCCCACCGCGGTCGCCTGAACGTCCTCGCGCACAACCTCGGCCGCCCCTACGAGACGATCTTCGCCGAGTTCGAGGGCGCCTCCACGCTCGAGCCGATCACGACGATTCCCCAGGGCGGAACCGGCGACGTGAAGTACCACCACGGCGCCAACGGCTCCTACGCGCTCGAGGGTTCGGAGTCGATCATCGTCCGCCTGGAGTCCAACCCCTCGCATCTCGAGTTCGTGGCGCCGGTGGCCGCGGGCGCGACGCGCGCGGCGCAGACGACCCGGCAGGGCCCCCACGCCCATCAGGACACGAACGCGGCAATTCCGGTCATCCTCCACGGCGACGCCGCCTTCCCCGGTCAGGGCGTGGTCGCCGAGACGCTCAACCTCCAGGCGCTCGACGGCTACACGGTGGGGGGCACCGTCCACCTCATCCAGAACAACCAGGTCGGCTTCACGACCGATCCCGACGATGCCCGCTCGACGACGTGGGCCTCCGACCTGGCCAAGGGCTACGACGTGCCGATCATCCACGTCAACGCCGACGACGTGGCGGCGTGTGTCTCCGCCGTGCGCCTCGCCTTCGCATTCCGCCAGGAGTTCGGCCACGACGTGCTGATCGACCTGATCGGCTACCGCCGCTTCGGTCACAACGAGGCCGACGAGCCGGCCTACACACAGCCCGAGATGTACCAGGTGATCAAGAAGCATCCGCCGGTGCGCGAGCTGTTCGCCCGGCGGCTGATCGAGCAGGGCGTGGTCTCCGAGCAGGAGTCCACCGAGATGACCGACGCCGTGTGGGCCAAGCTCACCGAGGAGCACCAGGATCTCAAGGAGCGGATCGCGGGGGCCAAGGAAGTCGAGCACGCCACCGGCGAGTACCAGCTCGACCGCACCGCGTCGCCTGAGGTGCAGACCGCGGTCTCAGACGACCGGCTGCGGATGCTGAACGAGGAGCTCATGGCCGTGCCCGATGGCTTCACGGTCCATCCCAAGTTGGTGAAGCAGTTCGAGCAGCGGCGCGCCGCCTTCGCCTCTGGCGAGGCGGGCGAAAACGGTGCCGACGCGCGACCCGCGCGCGAGGGCGTGGTCTGGGCTCACGCCGAGGCGCTCGCCTTCGCGGCCCTGCTCACCGAGGGGATCCCGATCCGCCTGACCGGTCAGGACACCGAGCGCGGCACCTTCAGCCAGCGCCACCTCGTGCTCCACGATCCCAAGACCGGCCAGGAGCACTGCGCGATGCAGCACCTGCCGGGCGCTCTGGCCCCGATGGAGCTGCACAACAGCCCGCTCTCGGAGATGGCGTGCCTGGGATTCGAGTACGGCTATTCCCAGGAGGGTCCCGAGACGCTCGTGCTCTGGGAGGCGCAGTTCGGCGACTTCGTCAACGGCGCCCAGGTGATCATCGACCACTTCATCGTCTCGGGGCTGGCCAAGTGGGGCCAGACCTCGCGGCTGACGCTGCTCCTACCCCACGGCTACGAGGGGTCGGGGCCCGAGCACTCCTCCGCGCGCCTGGAGCGCTTCCTCCAGCTCGCCGCCGAGGGGAACATCCGCGTCGCCAACCCGACGACGCCGGCGCAGTACTTCCACCTGCTCCGCCGCCAGGCCCGGATCGCCAAGCAGCGCCCGCTGGTGATCATGACCCCGAAGTCGCTGCTGCGCCTCCCGCAGGCGATCTCGGCGGTATCGGACCTGTCCCAGGGACGCTTCCAGCCCGTCCTCGCCGAGCCCGGCGTCGATCCCGAGCAGGTCACGCGGCTCTTGCTCTGCAGCGGCAAGATCTACTACGACCTGAGCGGCCACGCGACCCGGGGCGAGCATCCCGACGTCGCCGTGGGGCGGGTCGAGCTCCTCTACCCGTTCCCGCAGGCGGAGGTCCTCGAGCTGGTGCAGCAGTACCCGCGCCTGCGCGAGGTCGTGTGGGTCCAGGAGGAGCCACGGAACATGGGCGCCCGCGCCCACATGTCCCCTCGCCTGCTGCAGATCCTGCCGCGCGAGCTGAGCTTCGGCTACATCGGCCGGCCCGAGCGCGCCGCCTCAGGCGAGGGCTATCCGGTCGCCCACGCCGACGAGCAGAACCGGATCGTCTGTACCGCTCTGGACGTGCGGGAGGGCGTGTCGCAGTACCCGCAAGCGCTGCCCGGCGAGCGCTGAGAATTTCAACCTGCGCATTTGGCCCGCGTGTGCCAACCTTTCGGCATTCGCCTGCGTAGAGACGGATCACGCCGCGACACCTCGCGTCGCCACATGGCGCCGGCCATCGGCGTGCACGACATGGCGATCGACCTCGGGACCGCGAATACGCTGGTCTACGTCGGGGGCCGCGGGATCGTCGTGTCCGAGCCGTCGGTCGTCGCCTCCGATGTCGACACAGGCCAGGTCCATGCCGTCGGCTCCGACGCCGAGCGGATGATCGGCCGGACGCCGGCGACGATCTCCGCCACGCGCCCGCTTCGCCACGGGGTCATTGCCGACTTTGAGGTCACCGAGGAGATGTTGCGCTACTTCATCCGCAAGGTGCTCAACCGGCGCATGGCGCACCCGCGGTTGATCGTGTGCGCGCCCTCCGGCGTAACCGAGGTGGAGAAGCGGGCCGTGGAGGAGGCCTCGCTGGCGGCGGGCGCGCGCCGGGTACACCTGATCGAGGAACCGATCGCCGCCGCGATCGGTGCCGGCGTGGCCATCGAGGAGCCGGTGGGGCGGATGGTCGTCGACGTCGGTGGCGGGACGAGCGAGATGGCGGTGATCTCGCTGGGCGGAATCGTGATCTCGCGCTCGGTTCGCGTCGGCGGCTACGAGATGGACGACGCGATCGCCCACTACCTGCGCAACGTCTACCAGCTGGCGATCGGCTCGCGCACGGCCGAAACGATCAAGATCGCCATCGGCTCGGCCGTCCCGCTCGAGCCCGAAGAGACCGTCGAGGTCCGAGGGCGCCACCTCATCACCGGCCTGCCCACCGCGATCCAGCTGCGCAGCGAGGAGGTCCGCGAGGCGATCCGGCTCCCGCTCCAGGAGATCATGCGGGCTATTCGCGACACCCTGGAGGTGACACCGCCTGAGCTGGCCAGCGACATCGCCCGCGACGGCATCCTGCTCGCCGGCGGCGGCACCCTCGTGCGCGGCTTCGACGACCTCGTCGCGGCCGAGACCGGCATGCCCGTCTTCAGCGCCGAATCACCGCTGACCTGCGTGGCCGTTGGGTCCGGCGAGGCCCTGGCGCATTTCGACAAGCTGACCGCCTCCGGCCGCCAGTGGCGGCCGAGCTACACGCCGGACTGGCGCACGGCGTAGGAGGGCCGCAGCGGGTCTCGCGGCCCGACGAGTCGCCGCCCGGGCCGCGGCCCGGATCGCGATCCCCTACTAGTGGATCCCGACGATGCCGGCGCAGACCCAGGACGAGGCGCCGGCGCCTCCGTTCCAGATCCGCGACGCGACGGCGTCCTGCTCGGACTTGCCGGCCAGGTATGCCGCCGGGCCGCTGCCGCCGTAGAGCTTCCAGGTGCTGGGGAGGATCTGGTAGTACCCCGAGGCGCCCGCGCTGTTCGGCGGCAGGTTCTGCCCGCCGGACTCGCACAGCACGATCGCGTAGGGGATCGCCCAGCCGCCTGAGGGGGCTGCCGAGGAGCTGCCGCCCGCGGCCGGAGCACTCGGGACCGCGCTGGCCGCGGCGCTCGCCGCCGCGCGTGCGGCGGCCTGCTGGGCCTGGAGCTTGCCGATCGCCGACTGCAGCTGCGCGCCCTTGGCCCGGCTCGCCGCCAGCGCGGCCTGCTGAGCGGCGCGCGCTCGCGCGACCGCCGCCTGCTTGGACGCGAGCAGCGAGCTCATCCCGGCCAGAGCCTGCGCGCGTGTGGCCGCCTGCTGGGTCATCGTCAGGTCGGTCGCCTCGAGCTTCGCCAGCCGCTGTTCGGCTGCGTCAGCCTGGCTCCTGGCCTGCCGGGTGACCGTGATCAACGTCTGCTGCTGATGCTCGGCGCGATGCAGGAAGTCCAGGTGCTCGAGCAGATCGTTGAAGCCATGGGCGTCGAGCACCACCGAGACGAGATCGGGGTTGTCGCCCTCGTAGCTCGAGACGAGCTGGCGCCCGAGGATCAGCTGCGCCCGCGCGAGCCGCGCGCGCAGCACCACGATCAGCTTGCGCTCGCGGGTCAGGAGTCCCTGGATGCGGCTGAGCGCCGCACGGTCACGGTCCAGCTCGCTGCGGACTGCGGCCTCGCGCGATCGCACGAGCGCCACCTGCGAGTCCAGCGATGCGATCGTGCCCGAGAGCTGGCTCACGCTGGCGGCGAGGTTCTGCTGCCGAGCCTGCTCGTGGCTCAGCTGCGAGCTCAGGCTGCCGAGGTCGGCGGCTCGCGACTGTGATGCCGGCGGCGCGAGCACGGACGCGACGCCCACCGCCGCGATGGCGGCAGTCAGGAGGCGGATCGAGACCTTGCGCGGAGCCTGGCTCATACAGGTGCGCCTACGGGGTTAGCTGTCGGGCTCGCGCTCGCGCGCTACGCAATCATCAGATCGCGATTCGCCCCGAGAGACTTGGGTCCCCCGTTTCCCTCGCTGTGCGGGGGAATTCGGCGAGCGGGCACGTTACCAGGGGGAGGTCGGCACCGTCGTCTCGCTCGTATGCTGCGGACGTGCGCTTCGCCGGTGCCGAGATCCTCGAGCGTGTGCGGGCCACGCCGCCGGGCTTCGTGCGCACGTACGGCGACGTCTCGCCCGGAGCGCCGCGGGCGGCCGGCCGCGCCCTGCACGATTGTGAGGATGCCGCGCTGCCCTGGCATCGCATCGTCCGAGCCGACGGGTCCCTGGCCAAGGGGTCGCGTCAGCGAAGGCTGCTCGAGGCCGAGGGCGTTCCCTTCCGCGGCGAGCGCGTCGACATGCGGGTGGCGAGGCTGCCGGAGTTCTGATGTGGCTCCAGCGGGAGATCACGCTCGACGCGCGTCCACGCGGGTTTCATCTCGTCACGCGCGAGGTCGTCTCGGCCCTGCCGGAGCTCCAGGACGTCGAAGTCGGGCTGCTGCACCTGCTGATCCAGCACACCTCGGCGTCCTTGGCGCTGAACGAGAACGCCTCGCCCGACGTGCGCCGCGACTTCGAGGCCTGGTTCAACGAAGCCGTCCCTGAGGGCGCCCCGTACTGGACCCACACGATCGAAGGCGCCGATGACATGCCGGCCCACATCAAGGCCTCGCTCCTGGGCCCGTCGCTGACCCTGCCCGTGGGACGGGGACAGCTGCGCCTCGGGACCTGGCAGGGGATCTACCTGTGCGAGCACCGCGACCGCGGCGGCAGCCGGTCGCTGGTGGCGACGCTCTGGGGTGAGGGCGCGGCCTAGCGCCGCCCGGGTCAGCGCCCGCGCCAGACCGGCGGGCGCTTCTCGGCGAACGCCGTGGCGCCTTCGCGAGCGTCCTCGGAGGTCATCACGGGGGCGGCGATCTCGCCCTGACGCTCGAAGAACTCGCTCTCGGGCCAGTCGGCTGACTCGGTCAGGATCCGCTTGGTCGCGGCGAGCGCCAGCGGCCCGTTGGCCCCGATCGTCTCTGCCAGCTCGAGTGCGCTCTGCACCGCCTGCCCCGGCTCGGACACACGGTTGACGAGACCGAGCTCGTAGCCCCGCTCGGCCTCGATGGGCTCGCCGGTCAGGGCGAGCTCCAGGGCCACGTTGCGCGGCAGCACGCGGGGGAGGCGGAGCAGCGCTCCCCCGGCGGCCACCAGCGAGCGCTTGACCTCGGGGATGCCCAGCCGCGCGCCGCGGGCGGCGACGATCAGATCGCACGACAGCGCCACCTCCAGACCCCCGGCCACGGCAAAGCCCTCGATCGCGGCGATCAGCGGCTTCTCCGATGCGCGTTGCGTGATGCCGGCGAAGCCGCGATCGCCGGCGTACGGTCGCTCGCCCGCCACGAACGCCTTGAGATCCATGCCGGCGCAGAAGCCCTTGCCCGCGCCGGTGAGGATCCCGACCGAAAGCTCGGCTTCGGCGTCGAGCCGGTCGAGCGCCGCCGCGATCCCGTTCGCCACCGCGGCGTTCACGGCGTTGCGCTGGTCGGGCCGGTTGATCGTGATCAGCAGCACGCGGCCGCGCGCCTCGGTGAGGACGGCGTCTTCGCTCACGCAGCGAACAATCTCAGGTCCGGCGCGCGCTCGCCGCGCACCAGCGCCAGGTCGACCTCCACCCACTCGATACCGCGCGCGCCCGCCAGGACCCGAGCCTGCGGCTTGACCTGCTGTGCGGCCAGGACCCCGCGGCACGAGCCGAGCGCCGGATCCAGCCGGATCCTCTCCAGGTAGCGGGCCAGCTGCTCGACCGCCTCGATCCCGGCGACGCGTTTGATCTCGACCGCCACCCATCCCTCCTCGGCGTCCCGGCACATGAGATCGACCGGCCCGATGTCAGTCGGCCACTCCCGCCGCACCAGGCGGAATCCGTCGCCGCACCACCCCGGTTGCTCGGCCAGCAGCTCCTGCAGGTGCGCCTCGACGCCGTCCTTGGCCAGGCCTGCGTCCTCGTCCGGCGAGCCCATGTCATGCGTGACGTCGGAGAGCAGCTCCGCGATCGCGATGTGCAGCTGATCCTCCGATTTCCCCGCTCGCTTTCGCACGATGATCTCGTCGGCCGACTCCTCGATCACCGTCGGCGGCGTCATCCAGTTCAGCGGCTTGTACCCGCCCGCGTCGGCGTGCACGAGCACCGAGCCGTCGGCCTTGACGATGATCAGCCGCAGCGCCTCCGGCAGGACCGCCGTCAGCCGTCCCGAGTAGCGAACCTGGCATCTGGCCACGATCAGGCGCATAAACGCCCACCCTATGATCAGCAGCGGACGCTCCCGGCCCGCGTCAAGCACCCCACCAATCCCGAATGAGAAACCAGCTTCGACCCCTCTTCGACCGCATCGTGATCAAGGAGCTCGACCCCGATCGCGTGCGGCGCTCGGGCCTGATCGTGCCGCCCGGCTCGGACGAGCCGCCGCCCCAGCAGGGCATCGTCCTCGCCGTGGGCCCGGGCCTCGACTGGTGGGATCACGTCGGCGTGCGCATGCCGGTCAAGCCGGGCGACCACGTCGTCTTCCCGGCCGCCGCCGGTACCTGGATCGAGGTGGAGGAGGAGCGCCTCCTCGTCTGCCGCGTCGGCGAGCTGCTCGGAGTCCTCGACGAGGTCGACGACTGCCCCGAATGTCGCGGTCGCGCCCTGGCCCCGGCCGAGAGCTGCCCGCTGTGCGGGCGCGAGGGGTAGGAGAGCCCGGCCGCCCCTACGCGGCGGTCCGCTCCGACAACCCGCGCGGCTGGCTGTGGCGCAGGCGCTCGAGCAGGTCGGCCACCTCGGGATCGTGGCTCAGCCCCAGGGCGCGATGGCACGCGTCCACGCACTCGCTCACCCGGTCGGTCCGCGCCAGCGCGTGCGCATAGCTCGACCAGGCGGCGGCCGATTCGCCATCCAGCCGGGTCGCGGCCTCCGCCGTCGAGACCTCGGCGCCGACGTCGCCGGCCAGGTGATAGGCCAGTGCGAGGTCGAGCAGGCCCTCGAGGGTCGGGCCCATCAGCCGCGCGTGCTCGAATGCGGAGATCGCAGCGGCTCGATCCATCATCCGCAGCCGCAGCCGCCCGAGTCGCTCCCAGGCCGATGCATCGCCGGGTGCCCGCTCGGCCGCTTTGGCCGCGGCGTCGGCGGCGAGGTCGATCGCGCCCATGTCCTCGTAGATGCGCGAGGCGAAGCGCTCCGGCGTCGGCCGGTCGGACTCGACCCGCGACCAGTCCCGCACCGTCCGCGCGGCGGCCGGCAGGTTGCCCGCCTGCCAGAAGGCCGCCGTCAGGAGCCGTAGGACGACCGGGTTGACCGGGTCGGCATCCCGCGCGTAGACGAGACGCTGAGCGGCGAGCGGCGCGTCACCCTCGGCGAGCGCGTGCTGCGCCGCGGTCATGAACCGCTGCACCCGGTCCGCGGCGGCGTCGGGCTTTGAGAAGTCGACGAACTGAAGCGAGCCGGCGGGGATCGTCCGGACCCCCACCGCAAACGACACCCGCGCCCACTGCTGCATGTCCTCGTCGTCACCGGAGAAGTAGATGCCGGTCACCGTGCCCACGCCCCACTCCGGATAGGAGACGCAGCGCGCGTAGCGGTGCACCACCGAGTGGTCGGGCACGCGCGCACCGAACGGGTCGTGCTTGGCCCGGTCTGCGGCCGCCGCGCGCTCACGCTGCTCCTCCTCGTAGGCGCGCCGCCCGGCCTCTTCACGCGCCTTGCGCGTCGCGGCGGCTGACGCCTTGACCGCGTTGCGCGACACCCGGCCGCCGCGTGACGCCTCGGCCAGCTGCTCGAGCTCGTCGGCCGCCTCGTTGATCGCCTGCAGGTGGCGCTGGTGCTCGTGCTGGCGCCCCATCGGCGCGATGTCCGGGTGCCAGCGCTTGGCCATCTTCCTGCGCGCGAGCTGGACCGCGCGCTGGTCGAACGGCGGCTCGATTTCCAGCAGCAGCATGGCCTGCTCGACGTCGAGGATGCGTGGCACGGGACCAACGTTAGCGGCGGTTCCGTACGGAGTAACAACTTCGTTTCATTCCATGTCGGTTCGCTCGGCGGTCCATATGTTCGAGCGATGTTCGCCGCCGGAACGCCGCGCCGAGGCCGGCGCTCCGCCCTGGCCGCGCCGCTCCTCGTCCTGACCGCGATCGGCGCCGGCGCTGGCACCCTGAGCCTGCTTCCGGCCCTCCTCGGGGGAGGCCAGGATTGCTCGGGCGCGGCGGGGAGCGCCGGCTCGATCGTGCTCGGGCCCCCCGGGACCGGTCAGCGCGTCGGCGCGACCGAGTACGGCGGCCCCGGCGACCCCGGCTCGGGCATCACCGGCGCCCGCGGCGATGACCTGCTTCAGCACCCCGACACCTACGCCGAGCTCGGCGGCCTCACGTGGCAGACCGCGACGGCGATGGGCGGTCTGCCGTACATGACGCCGCTGCGGGTCACCTGGGGCGCGCACTCGGCGATCGCCTACAAGCGCGACTTCGGGCTGGGCGGCGGCCCCGTGGCCGGCCTGCCTCGAGTGATCGATCTGTGGTGGCAGCTCGCCGGACGGCTGGGCATCCCGTACGAACGCGGCCTGTGGTCGGGACCGGTGACGGTCTCGCGCGCCCCCGCGGCGGGCGCGGGGAATCTGCTGGGTCAGTCCGCTCAGCCGGCCGCTGCCCTAATCCAACCCGCCTCCGACCCCGCGACCTGCGCCCCGACCGCCGCCGCGTCGGCCCTGCCCCTCACGCCCGGTGAGCGCGCCCAACTCCTCCCCGACGGCCTCGCTGCCGCGCCGGCAGCCGCGCCGCCCGCCGTCAAGGAGATCATCGCCGCCGGGAACCAGATCGTCGGCAAGCCCTACCAGTACGGCGCCGGCCACGGCCTGCCGCTCTCGGCGGTCGCGCCCGCTTACGACTGCTCGAGCAGCGTCGAGCACCTCCTCTACGGCGCGCGCCTCCTGCCCGTCACCGACGGCGAGGCCTCAAGCCAGCTCGAGCAGTTCGGCCTGCCGGGCGCCGGCAGTTGGGTCACGCTCTACGCCAGCCCCGACCACGTGTTCATGTACGTGGCGGGCCTGCGGTGGGACACGCACAACGCCGCCGGCCGCGGCGACGGCAGCAGCGGGATCGGCTGGCATCCGCTAGTGCGCGACGCGGCGGGCTTCGTGGCACGACACCCGGTGGGGTTGTGAAGCGGGCCGCGCGCTGTCTACCTGCGCTCCTCGCTGCGCTCTGGCTCGGTGGGTGCGTGTCGTTTCACGCCGCGGCGACCGCCCCGTCCAAGGTGGCGCGGGCGCAGGAGACGCACGAATACCCGTCCTCTGCGCCCGCTCGTCAGCGCGCAGCTCACTCGTCGGCCACCGCCATCCGCGCGGTCGACGTCTTCGCGACCGCCTACATCAACTGGAACCCGCAGACCGTCGCCGGCGACATGCGCCTCCTGGCGGCGGCAAGCATCGGCCAGGCACGCTCCGCGATGCAGCTCGCCGCGGCCGAGACCTCGCGCGACTACGAGCTCGAGCGTGGTGGCGTCGCCAACACCGGCGTCGTCGTGGCGATTGCACCGCTCCGCAACACCCCCGACCGCTACGTCGTCGTCACGCGCGAGAGCACGACCGCGACCGACACCAACGCCTACGCGGGCCTACGGCCTGCATGGCACGTGACGATCGCGACGGTCACGAGCCTGGGCGCGGCCCGCTGGGTCGTGAGCGGCTGGCAGCCCCAGAGCTGACGTGCATTTCGCGCCACGCCGGTCTTGGTTCTCGAGTCGGGGGGGCCGTGACGGTTTTTGCGCGTCGGTCGCCCCACCCCAACCCGGGCTCGACCTGCTCTCCGCCCCAATGCGCTCCGCCCCGAGCGAACCTTGGGGGTTTGAGCACTGCAACGGTGCTCAAACCCCCAAAGCTCCGGTTCGGGAGGGGACGTTGGGGACTTGAGCAGGTCGCCCCAGCCGGACACGCGCCCCTCACCGTCCCACCACATTCAGCACCACGGCCGCCGCGAAGCACACCAGCGCCGCCACCCGCACGAAGAACCCCGCCCGGTCGCCGGGCCGCCCGGTGACCATGCCGACGATCGCGGCCGTCATGCACACGACCGCGACGAGCGCGAACAGCGCCGCGAGCACTCGCATCGATCGGATCGTCCCACGCGGACCGTGGGGCGGCTAGAGCGAGAGCGCCCCCGGCCCGCCTAGACCCCCGGCCCCGCCGGCCCGCCCGGCCCCGCCGGCCCCCCGGCCCCGCCGGCCCGCCCGGCCCCGCCGGCCCGCGCCGGCCCCGCCGGCCCCGCCGGGCCGCCCCCGGGCCCCGCAACCGGCCCCGCCGCAGCCCCCGGCCCCGCCGGGCCCGCCCCCGCGCCCACCGGCCCACGCAGCGTGAGGTACAGGACCGTGGCGACGAGGGCGGCCAGCGGCGCTAGCGCCGCATTGACGATCCACTGGACGAGCGCGTGCCCGACTGAGCCCAGCCCGGACGTGATCGACCCGGCGATGATGCCGATGACGAGCACCCCCAGGTAAACGCACACGATCACCCCGAACACCTCCCAGCCGTGGCCGCGAACGAGTTGGCGGCTGCGCCCGAAGGCCGCGATCACGCCCGGGCGCTCGAGCACCACGACCGGCGCCACCACCGACCAGATGGTGATCAGGAAGAGCCCCGGGATGATCAACAGGATGAAGCCGATCCCGACCCCGATGGCGTACAGGATCGCGACGCCTATCAGCGGCAGCACGACGGGCTCGACCGCGCGCAGCAGCTGGCCGACGGAGTGATCGCGTCTGCCGTCCTGGACGTCCTGCACCAGCTCCACCACCATCCCCTGGTAGAGGATGGAAAGGACGAAGAAGAGCAGCGCGATCAGGATGCCTGCCGCCCCCGTGAGCAGCAGGTCGATCACGAACTGCAGCGCATAGAGCACGATGGCCGTGCCGATCAGCACCCCGGCTTGGTCACGGTAGACGTCCCCCACCCGGCTGAGGACCGATCCGACGCTCAACTCCATGATGACCCCTCTCTCTCTGTTGGCGAAACGCTATCGCCCCCGGCCTGTCCGCGTGGCGAATCTGCATGCGGGAGATCACCCCCGCGACAGCGCCCTATCCTCACGACGGCATGTCCGCCCAGTACATCTTCACCACGTACAAGCTCTCCCGCCGCTTCCCGCCCGACAAGGAGGTCCTCAGCGACATCTCGCTCTCCTTCCTCCCCGGCGCCAAGATCGGCGTCCTCGGCTACAACGGCGCGGGCAAGTCCACGCTGCTGAGGGTCATGGCCGGCCGGGACACCGAGTTCGACGGGCAGGCCCAACTCGCGCCCGGCGCCACCGTCGGCCTGCTCGAGCAGGAGCCCCAGCTCGACCCCACCAAGGACGTCAAGGGCAACGTCGAGGAGGGCGTCGCGGAGACCAAGCAGCTGCTCGAGCGCTTCAACGAGCTCTCGATGAACTACTCCGACGAGACCGCGGACGAGTTCGCAAAAACGCAGGAGCGGATCGACGCCGTCGACGGCTGGAACCTCGACACCACGCTCGAGATCGCGATGGACGCCCTGCGCTGCCCGCCCCCCGACGCCGACGTGGAGACGCTCTCCGGCGGTGAGCGCAGACGCGTCGCCCTCTGCCGCCTCCTCCTCCGCCAACCCGACCTCCTGCTCCTCGACGAGCCCACCAACCACCTCGACGCCGAATCCGTCGCCTGGCTTGAGAAGCACCTGCAGGACTACCGCGGCACGGTCGTCGCCGTCACCCACGACCGCTACTTCCTCGACAACGTCGCCGGCTGGATCCTCGAGCTCGACCGCGGCCGCGGCATCCCGTACCAGGGCAACTACTCGGGCTGGCTCGACCAGAAGCGCGTCCGGCTCGAGGCCGAGGCCCGCCAGGACACCGCCCGCCAGAAGACGATCGAGCGCGAGCTCGAATGGGTCCGCCTCAACGCCAGCGCCCGGCGCAACAAGCCCAAGGCGCGCCTGAACGCCTACGAAGCCCTGGTCGCCCAGGACCGCAACGTCAAGCTCGACCAGGTCCAGATCCACATTCCCGCCGGGCCCCGCCTCGGCGAGATCGTCGTCGAGGCCGACAACGTCCGCAAGGCGTACGGCGACCGCGTCCTCATCGACGAAATGTCGTTTCAGCTCCCCCGAGGCGGGATTGTCGGCGTCATCGGCCCCAACGGCGCCGGCAAGACCACTCTCCTGAAACTCATCACCGGCGCCGAGACCCCGGATGCCGGCAGCCTCAAGATCGGCGACACCGTCGAGCTCGCCTACGTCGACCAGTCGCGCGACGCGCTGCACCCTGACAAGACGGTCTGGGAGGAGATCTCGGGCGGGGCGGACAACATCACCCTGGGCGATCGAAGCGTCAACAGCCGCGCCTACACGGCGGGCTTCAACTTCAAGGGCACCGACCAGCAGAAGAAGGTGGCCAAGCTCTCAGGCGGGGAGCGCAACCGACTGCACCTGGCCAAGCTCCTGCGCACCGGCGGCAACCTGCTGCTGCTCGACGAGCCCACCAACGACCTCGACGTCGACACCCTGCGCGCGCTCGAGGAGGCGCTGCTCTCCTTCGCCGGCTGCGCCGTCGTCGTCTCCCACGACCGCTGGTTCCTCGACCGCATCGCCACCCACGTGCTCGCCTTCGAGGGCGACTCGGAGGTCCGCTGGTTCGAGGGCAACTTCGAGGCCTACGACACTTTCCGCCGCGAGCAGCTGGGCGCCGACGCCGCCGAGCGCCCGCACCGCATCACCTACAAGAAGCTCGTCAGGAACTGACGCGCCTCAGTAACCGAGGGGCTCTGCGCCGCGGCCCGCGCACGCGGCGCTGTGTATCGCCGGGTAGGCTACGGCTCACATGCCCTCCCAGGCCGCCCTCATCACCGGCTGCTCGAGCGGGATCGGCTACGCCACGGCCGAGCGCCTCGCCAAGGACGGCTGGAAGGTCTACGCCACCGCGCGCAAGCCTGAGACGATCGAGGAGCTGAAGCAGCAGGGTTGCGAGACCCTCGCCCTCGACGTCACCGACGAGAGCTCGATGCAGGCCGCGGTCGACGCGGTGAACGAGGCCGAGGGCGCGGTCGGCGTGCTCGTCAACAACGCCGGCTACAGCCAGTCGGGCGCCGTCGAGTCGGTGCCGCTCGACCAGGTCCGCCGGCAGTTCGAGACCAACGTGTTCGGGCTGCTGCGGATGTGCCAGCTCGTGCTGCCGGGGATGCGGGAGCAGGGCGGGGGCAAGATCGTCAACCTGAGCTCGATGGGAGGGCGGCTGACCTTCCCGGGTGGCGGCCTCTACCACGCGACCAAGTACGCGGTGGAGGCGATCAGCGACGCCATGCGCTTCGAGGTGCGCGGCTTCGGCGTCGACGTGATCCTGATCGAGCCCGGGCTGATCGTGACCCGGTTCGGCGAGGTGGCCTCGGCGTCGGTGTCCGAGGCGCCGACCGACGGCCCCTACGGCGACTTCAACCGCAAGGTGGCCAAGCTCACCGAGCACGCCTACAAGGGACCGATGTCAAAGCTCGGGTCAGGGCCCGAGGCGGTGGCCAAGACGATCGCCGAGGCGCTCAAGGCCAAGCGCCCCAAGGCGCGCTACCCGGTCACGCCCAGCGCCCACCTGATGATCAACCAGCGCCGCGTCACGCCCGATCGCGTCTGGGACATGATCATGCGCTCGCAGTTCCCGACTCCCCGGGTCTAGAGCAGCCTCTCGAGCGCCTCGCGCAGCTCCCGGGCGTCCTTCACCGCCGCGTCCGCCTCCCCCAGCTCCGCCACCGTGTAGGGCCCGGTGGCGACGGCGAGGCAGCGCAGGCCGTCCGCCCCGGCGCAGGCGATGTCCCGCGGCGTGTCGCCGATCACGACCGTCTGCTCGCGCGGGTAGGGATGGCCGACCGACCCGGCGCGCCGGCGCGCGATCGGCGGCAGCGCGGCCCGGTCCTCGCTGTCTGAGCCGAACGCGCCCTGTCCGGGGGTGAAGTGCTCGCCGATCCCCGCGTGCCTCAGCTTCAGGCGCGCCACCGGCTCGTAGTTGCCGGTCAAGAGGCCGAGAATCAGCCCGTCGCGTTCGGCCAGCCGGCCGAGCAGGTCGCGGACGCCGGGCAGCACCGTGTGCGAGAGGTCCTCGGTCAGCAGGCGCGCGTAGTGACGGCAGCAGGTCTCGTGCACCTCGGCGGCGCAGTCGTCGATGCGCTCGGCCGAGATGCCCGCGTCGAGCAGGATCCCGCGTGCGATGTCCCCGTCGGTGCGCCCGGCGGGGGAGATCACGCGCGCCTGGCGAGCGTCGATGTTGTGCACCTCGCCGAGCGCGGTTATCAGCGCACGCTGGTGGGCAGCCGTCGCCCCCGACAGCAGCGTGCCGTCGATGTCGAAGAGAAGCAGCAAGCGTCAGCGCAGGAACGAGATGCCCGGCTCGAGCCGCCGCGCGAAGGCCGCGATCAGCTGGGCCGCCGCCTCGACGTCATCGACCGAGACCATCTCGACCGGCGAGTGCATGTAGCGCGAGGGCACGGACACGAGCCCGGTGGGAACGCCCGAGCGGCTGACGTGAATGGCGTCCGCATCGGTGCCCGTACCCCGCCCGAGTGACTCCAGCGTGAACGCCATCCCCTCAGCCTCCGCTGCCGCGTACAGCAGCTCGAACACGCGCGGATGAAGCGTGATGCCCCGGGCGATGACCGGCCCCGACCCGAGTGTGTGCTTGGTGATCGGCCCCAGCTCCACTCCCGGCTGGTCGGTGGCGAAGGTCAGATCGACGGCGATGGCGACGTCGGGCTTGTGGGTGAAGGCGCTCGTGCGTGAGCCGGCGAACGTCGTCTCCTCCTGCGCCACAGCAAGGGCGATCACGTCGCCCGGAGCGCCGCCGGCCTCGGCCACCAGCTCCGCGGCCCGCGCCGCCACGTAACACCCGACGCGGTTGTCGAGCGCCCGGGCCACGACACGGCCGCCGCGCAGCTCGATCGGGTCGGCGTCGATCACCGCGACGTCGCCGATCCGCACGAGCTCCCGCGCCTCCTCGCCCGAGGCCGCGCCGAGGTCGATGTGCAGGTCCTTGATCTCGGGGACGCGCTTGCGGTCCTCGTCTCCCAGCAGGTGCACCGGCTTGCGCGCGACGACGCCGATGATCGGCCCCTGCCGGGTGATGACACGCACGCGCTGTCCCACGAGCACCATCGGATCCCAGCCTCCGACCTGGCCGAAGCGCAGATAGCCGTCGTCGTCGATGTGCGAGACGTGCAGCCCGATCTCGTCGATGTGTCCCACGACGGCGAGGGTCGGCCCGCCGCCCGTGCCGCCGACGCGGGCATAGGAGGAACCGACATGGTCGCCGCCGACGTCATCGCTGAACGAGCTGCACCCATCGCGCCACGCCTGCGCGGCCGCGCCCTCGTGGCCGGACGGGCCGACCGCCGTGAGCAGGTTGTGCAGGAGGTCCGGGACCGCCATCACAGAAGCTCGCGGAGCACGAACTGGAGGATCCCGCCGTGGCGGAAGTAGCGCTGCTCCTTGGGCGTGTCGATCCGCACCGTGACCGGAAACTCCTTGTCGTCGGCCTTGACCGTCACTTCCCGGGGTATCTCCTCGGCGTCGGCCAAGCCGGCGATCGTGAACGTCTCCTGGCCGCTCAGCCCCAGCGACTTCGCCGAGTCGCCGTCCTGGAACTGCAGCGGCAGGACGCCCATCCCCACGAGGTTCGAACGGTGGATGCGCTCGAAGCTCTCGGCGATCACCGCCCGCACCCCGAGCAGCCGCGTGCCCTTGGCCGCCCAGTCGCGCGAGGAGCCCGAACCGTACTCCTTGCCCGCCAGCACGACCAGTGGGACGCCGTCCTCTTGGTAGCGCATCGCGGCGTCGTAGATCGCCATGGGTTCCCCGCCCCCGTCGCTCCCCGCGCCCAGGTACAGCGTCACGCCGCCTTCCGTCCCCGGCGCCAGCTGGTTGCGCAGCCGGATGTTGGCGAACGTGCCGCGCATCATCACCTCATGGTTGCCCCGTCGCGAGCCGTAGGAGTTGAAGTCCACGGGCTGCACGCCGTGCTCGATCAGGTAGCGGCCGGCCGGACCGTCGCGCTTGATCGATCCCGCCGGCGAGATGTGATCGGTGGTCACGCTGTCGCCGAGCAGCGCGAGCACGCGCGCGCCCTCTACGTCGGTGATGGGCTCGGGCTGCACCGGCAGCCCCTCGAAGAACGGGGGCCGGCGCACGTATGTCGAATCGCCGTCCCAGTCAAAGGACTCGCCCTCCGGCGTTGCCAGCGAGTTCCACCGCTCGTCACCTTCGAACACCTTGCCGTAGCTCTTGCGGAACATGTCCGACTGCACGGCGTCCTGGACCGTCTGCGCCACCTCCGCCGCGCTCGGCCAGATGTCCTTCAGGAACACCTCCTGCCCATGGTCATCCTCGCCGAGCGGCTCGTCGTAGAGGTCGATGTCCATCGTCCCGGCGAGCGCGTAGGCCACGCACAACGGCGGCGAGGCCAGATAGTTCATCTTCACGTCGGGGTTGATCCGGCCTTCGAAGTTCCGGTTGCCCGAGAGCACGGACACCACGGCCAGGTCCTCCGCGTTCACGACTTCGGAGATCTCCTCCGGCAGCGGTCCGCTGTTGCCGATGCAGGTCGTGCAGCCATAGCCGACCAGGTGAAAGCCGAGCGCCTCGAGGTATTCGGTCAGCCCCGCGCGCTCCAGGTACTCCGTCACGACCTTGGAGCCGGGAGCCAGCGAGGTCTTCACCCACGGCTTCACGCGCAGGCCGCGCTGCACCGCGTTGCGGGCCAGCAGCCCGGCGCCCAGCATGACGGATGGGTTCGAGGTGTTCGTGCAGCTGGTGATGGCGGCGATCACGACGTGGCCGTGGTCGAGATCGGCCTGCGTGCCGTCGGACAGAGTCACCGGCGCCGCCGTCCGCGGCCGCTCGGCGACCTGCGTCCCGCCGGTGCCGCCGGCCGGCTCGTGGCCCTCGCCGTTAGGCACGTGCGTTGAGACCGGGTCGCTGGCCGGGAAGCTCTCGGCCACCGCCTCGTCCTCCTCGTCCTCGCCGGGCACGTAGCCCTCGAGCGCGAGACGGAAGGCCTGCTTTGACTCCGTCAGCGAGACGCGGTCCTGCGGACGCTTGGGTCCGGCGATGCTGGGAACGACGGCTCCCAGGTCGAGCTCGAGCCGGTCGCTGAAGGTCGGCTCCTCGGATTGCTCGTCGTGCCAGAGGCCCTGCTCCTTGGCGTAGGCCTCGACCAGTTCGATCAGCTCACGCGGCCGGCCAGAGAACTCCAGGTAGCGCAGCGTCTCGTCGTCGATCGGGAAGATCGCGCATGTGGATCCGAACTCGGGCGACATGTTGCCGATCGTGGCCCGGTCGGCCAGCGGCAGCCGCGCCAGGCCGTCGCCGTAGAACTCGACGAACTTGCCCACGACTCCGCGCTCGCGCAGCATCTCGGTCACCGTCAGAACGAGGTCGGTCGCGGTCGCGCCCTCCTGAAGCTCGCCGGTGAGCCTGAAGCCGAGCACCTGGGGAATCAGCATCGACATCGGCTGACCGAGCATGGCCGCCTCGGCCTCGATGCCGCCCACGCCCCACCCGAGGACGCCCAGCCCGTTGATCATCGTCGTGTGCGAGTCGGTGCCCACGAGCGTGTCCGGGTAGGCCTGGCCGTCGTCACCCACGAACACGACTCGAGCCAGATACTCGAGGTTGACCTGGTGGACGATTCCGGTCTCGGGCGGCACCACCTTGAAGTTGCGAAACGCGCCCTGTCCCCAGCGCAGGAAGGCGTAGCGCTCCTCGTTTCGCTCGAACTCGAGCTCGGCGTTGCGCGCGAAGGCCTGCGGGGACCCGAATGCGTCGACCTGTACCGAGTGGTCGATGACCAGCTCGGCGGGCACGAGCGGGTTGATCTTGGCCGCGTCGCCGCCCAGCTCGGCCATGGCGTCGCGCATCGCCGCCAGGTCGACGATGGCCGGCACTCCGGTGAAGTCCTGCATGATCACCCGCGCCGGCGTGAAGGCGATCTCGCTGCTCGGCATGGCCTTGGCGTCCCACTTGGCCAGCGCCTCGATGTCCCGCGCGCGGATCGTCTCGCCGTCCTCGTTGCGCAGCAGGTTCTCGAGCAGGATCTTCAGCGAGAAGGGCAGGCGGGCGATGTCGTAGGAGTCCTGAAGCGCGTCGAGACGGAAGATCTCGTACGAGCGATCCCCGGCCTTCAGCGTGTCCTTGGCGTCAAAGCTGTTCGTGGTCATGCTTCTACTCTAGGCCCGCCCTCATACCCCAGGGCCCCGCCCTCATACACCCTTCTTACTGACATCTTCTGCGGGCCTTCGCGGCGGTGCGGATGCTTCCCGCATGAGGTCGCTCCGACGCACCGCCATCGCACTCGCGCTCAGCGCCGTCGGCGCGCTGGCCGCCGCGAGCGCCTACACCGAGTCCCACCGCGTGCCCGACCAGCCATGAGCTCAGACTCGCTTGCCTATCCGTCGTCGCTGACCGAGGCCAGACCGCGCGCGCATGCGCGCCACCTGGGTCGCCTGCGCGCCCGCCCGGAGCTGCTCGCGGTGCTCGTCCTCGCCGGCGTGCTGAACCTCTGGGGCCTGAGCGTCAACGGCTGGGCCAACCAGTACTACGGCGCCGCCGTTCGCTCGATGAGCACGAGCTGGCACGACTTCCTGTTCGCCTCGCTGGACAAGAGCGGCCTGATGACCGTCGACAAGCCGCCGCTCAGCCTCTGGGTCCAGGCGCTGTCGGCGCGGGTGTTCGGCTTTCACCCGCTCAGCATGCTCGTCCCGCAGGCGCTGATGGGTGTCGTGGCCACCGGCCTCCTCTACGACCTCGTCCGCCGGCGCTTCGGCCGCCCGGCCGGCTTCGCCGCCGGCGTCGCGCTCGCCACCACCCCGGTGATCGTCGCCGTCTCCCGCCACAACAATCCGGACGAGCTGCTCGTGCTGTGCTCGGTCGCCGCGCTGTGGTTCGCCGTGCGCGCCTTCGAGGACGGCCGAACGCGCTGGCTCGTGCTGAGCGGGATCGCCATCGGGCTCGGGTTCGAGACCAAGATGGGCGTGGCGCTGATGGTCGTGCCGGGGATCGCCGCGGCGTGGCTGTGGGTCGCCCCGCGGGGCCGGATCGCGGCCCTGCGCCAGCTGCTCGCCGGCGGCGGCGCCATGGCGCTCGTCGGCCTGGCCTGGCCAGTGCTCGTCACGCTGACCCCCGCCGCCGACCGGCCCTGGATCTCCGGCACCTCGGACAACAGCATCTGGTCGCTGATCTTCGGCTACAACGGCCTCGGGCGGGTGGCCGGTCAGACCGGCGGCCCGGCCGGCCCGGGCGGCGGTGGGGGCCCAGGCGGAGGAACGATCTTCGGTGGCGCCACCGGTCCCTTCCGGCTTCTGCAGTCGGGACTCGGCGACCAAGCGGGGTGGCTGCTCGGCTTTGCGCTCGTCGCCGGCCTGGCGCTGCTGGTACGCACGCGGCTGCGCCGTGAGGACCCGCGCACCGGATGGCTCATCGCCATCGGGGGGGCCTTCCTGACCACGGCGATCGTCTTCAGCTTCGCCCAGGGCATCTTCCATCCCTACTACGTCTCGCTGCTGGCGCCGTTCACGGCCGCGTTGATCGGAGCCGGGGTCTGGCAGCTGCTGGCCGCGGAGAATGGGAATGGGCGCAGCGCGCGCGTCCTCGCGCCGATCGCGCTGCTCGCCGGCGCACTCACCGAGCTCGTCGTCCTGGGCAAGCTGAACGGTCAGCTCTCGTGGGCGAAGCCTCTGCTGATCGCGGGCTGCGCGGTGTGCGGCGTCGTCCTGGCCTCGAGGCCGGCGCCGCGCGTGCGCACGGTGGTGGTGGTCGTGGCGCTGGCCGCCCTGCTCGCGGCGCCCGCCGTCTGGGCAGCGGAGACGCTCGGCCACGCCACGAGCGGGACGTTCCCCGCCGGGGGACCAGCCAGCGCGTTGGCCGGGGGACCTGGCTTCAGTCGTGGCTTCGGCCACCGCTTCGGCCACGGCCCCGGTGGCCCCGGCGGCCCGGCGCCCGGCTTTGCGCCGGGTCGCTTCGGCGGGCCCCCGCCCGCCGGTTTCCTGCCGCCCGGTGGCGCGGGGCCGGGAGCCGCGACCCGCGGCGCCTTCCCGGGCGCCGTGCCGGGCGCCGGATTCGCCGGCCGCTTCGGCGGCGGGATGCCGGGCGGCTTCGGCGGTGACAGCACAACCCTGCGGACGGCCGTCCGCTACGCGGAGTCCCACGGCGGTGGCACGATCGGCGTCTCCAGCCAGTCCAGCGCCGCCTCGCTCATCCTCTCGAGTGACGCCGGCGTCGCGGGACTCGGCGGCTTCACGGGCCGCGAGAGCTCGGTCAGCGTGAGCTGGCTGGCTCAGGCCGTCCGCGCAGGGAAACTGCGCTGGGTGCTGACCGACCAGACTCAGGGCTTCCGGCTGCCCGGCGACACCCGGATCGGAAGCCGAGCCGCGATGAGCGACGTGACCAAAGCCTGCCGCCGCGTGTCGATAACGAGTGTGAGCGGCACCTCGACCACGATGTACGACTGCCTGGGGCGCGCGCCGGCGATGCTCGCCGACGCCCGGAGCAGCGGCTGATGCGCGCATTCACGCGCCTGCTGTGCGCCGCCGCGGCGGTTCTCGGCCTTCCCGCCGCTGCCCGTGCGGCCGACGTCAGGAGCTCGAACTGGTCGGGCTACGCGATCCACCGCGCCGGCGTGTCGTTCTCGAGCGTGAGCGCTCAGTGGACGGAGCCGTCGGCTTCGTGCTCGGGCCAGCCGGGCTTCTCCTCCTTCTGGGTCGGTCTTGGCGGCTACAGCAAGACGGCCTCCGCGCTCGAGCAGATCGGGAGCGAGGTCGATTGCCAGGCTTCGGGCATGGCTCGGTCCAGCGCCTGGTACGAGCTGGTGCCGGCGCCCACCCGAACCATCTCGCTCCGGATCTCCCCCGGCGACGTGCTGCGCGGCAGTGTCAGCGCCGCGGGCCATCGCGTCACCCTCGCGCTCAGCGACCTGACCAGCGGGCGCGCCTTTCGCAAGGCGGTGTACCTACGCCACCTCGATCTGTCCTCGGCGGAATGGATCGCCGAGGCCCCGTCCGCCTGCGACGGCGCCACGAACTGTCAGACCCTGCCGCTGGCCAACTTCGGACAGGCCACGTTCAGCCACGCCGCTGCCCGCGCGGTGTCCGGGCGTTCGGGCTCGATCAGCTACCACGGCTGGGGCTGGTCGCGGATCCGCCTGCGCCCCACCAGCATGCGGTTCATCGAGCAAGGCGGGGGCAGCGCCGGCGCGGAGGCCACTCCATCCTCGCTTCAGTCCGGCGGCTCGCGCTTCACCGTCATCTACTCGCCACTGGCTCCGCAGGCAAGCGTGCGGCGCAGCGTGCTGGCCCGCGCCGCGGCCGGCGAGATCGTGCACTGACGCGGGCGGTCCGCGCCGCCGAGGGCGCCTTCCGCCAATCAGAGCCCTATCCGCCTCTCAGAGCCCGGGCGGATGCCGGGCCACGAAGCCCGAGGTGTCGGCCATCGAGCGCGACCAGCGCGTGCCGCCCTCGGCCAGCGCCACGGTGTCAAAGCGCCAGCCGGCGACGACCATGAAGGCGTGGCCGGCATTGGCGTAGACGGTTATCCAGCGTCCGGGCCCGGCTTCTCCCCAGCTTTCGAACCCGGTCGAATCGAGCGGCGAGCTGAGCAGCCCGGCGGCGGCCAGCGCATAGCTGACCGAACCCGAGCAGTCATAGCCGCTGGCGTGAAATGAGCCGTGACCGCCGCCCCAGACGTAGGGGAGGGTGGCGATCGCGTTGCCCGCGGCGATCACCTGAGCCACCGCGGCCGGCGCGCCCGGTGGCGCCTGCGCCATGCCGCCGGTGTCGACGGCGATCGGGCCCACCGACGCCGTGGCCGTGCGGGCGGCGCGGGCCGCCTGCGCTGCTGCCTGCGCCTCCAGCGACGCCAGACGGCCGTTCAGGGCGTGGAGCTTCGCCGAGGCCTGGTCGCGTGCGCCGACCTCGTCGATCTGGCGGCTCAGCAGGGCGGCATGGAGTGCCGCCACCTGGTTGCGCTGGGAGAGGATCTGGTCGGTGAGCACGCGGTCGCGCTGCTCGAGCCGGGCGAGCTTGCGCGCCTGCCTGGCGACCTCGACGCGCGCGACGCGTGTGGTGTCCACGATCTGGGCGTCCTGGTTCCCGACGCGCCGCATGAAGCTCATCTGCTCGAGCAGGTCGGTGAAGCCGTGGGCATCGAGGATCACGTTCATCAGGGTCGGCTCGCCGTTCTCGTAGCTCGAGACGAGGTTCGCGGCCAGCGCGCTCGACGCGGCGCGGAGCCGGTTCTCGAGCTCGACCAGCCGGTCGCGCGCCGCGACGAGCGAGCTCTGGACCGAGCGGAGCTGCGCTTCGCGGTAGCTGAGCTGACTCTGAAGGCCGGCGAGCTGGGTTTCGGCGGCCTGCAAGCCCCCGCTGGTCTGGCGGATGCGCGCCTCGTCCTGGGCGATGCCGGCGCGCAGAGAGTCGGCGGCTGAGCGGCTGGCCGCGATCTGCCCGCTCAGGTCGGCGGTGCTCGTCGGCGTGAAATCGCTGGCCAGCAGCGCCGTGGCTACCGCGGCGGCGGCAAACGCGGCGCGCAGGCACGATCGACGGTTGGTCGCCTGGAACAAGAGAGGGTGCACTGGGCTCCGCGCCTGGACGGCACGGAGGCGAAGACGTGGGACTCGGATCGGCCGCCGGGAGGTGGGGCCGCGCGGACCCTAACACGCGCTCTCGCAACTTCGCCGCCTTCTCCTCCCCTTGCAATAGATCCTGCAAAAGGCGACATTCGAGGATCCCGAACGGGACTGGCTGCGAACCGCCTGGGAGCCCCATCGGAGGCCGCTAGCATCCGCGCCGCGTGTCCCTTCTCGACGCCCACAAGCAGGCCGAGATCGACTCGCGTACCCCGGAGTTCATCGCGGCCGAGTCGACGAAGCCGTTCGGGTGGGAGCCATACCACTGGGTGTGCTGGGCGACCATCGCGCAGGCGATGCGGCGGCTCGCCATCGCCCGTGGATCGGACGTGCTCGATCTCGGCAGCGGCGCCGGCTGGACGTCGCTCTTCCTGGCTGAGACCGGCCACCGTGTCACCGCCGTCGACCTGGTTCCGGCCAACGTCGAGCTGATCTCGCAGCGGGCCGCTCGCTGGGGGGCATCGATCGACGCGCGCGTGGCCGACATGGAGCAGCTGGATCTCGATCGGCGCTTTGACTTCGTCCTGATCCACGACGCGCTGCACCACTGCACGCGCCACCGGCGGGTGCTCGAGGGCGCCGCCGCCCACCTGCGTCCGGGCGGCTGGGTGCTCGTCGGCGAGCCGGGATGGCTTCACCGCCTCTCGCCCGCGGCCCGGCGCCAGTCGCGCGCCACCGGGTGGGTCGAGCGCGGGTTCACCACGTGCGGCCTGCGCCGGGATCTACGCGCCGCCGGCTTCGAGCAGGTGACCCGGCTGCTTCAGCCGACCGACCCCACCGACGGCCGCCTGCGCGATCTCGTCTGGCAGCTGACCCGCCTCACCGCGGCCAGGTTCGCTGCCGCGCCGCAGATGCTGATCTGGCTGGCCGCGCGGCGGCCGGGCGCGGCTTAGAGCTCCAGCCAGGTCCCTTCGGGCCCGAGGTTCAGCACGCGGGCGGATCCGACGCGCGCCTCCTGGCCCCAGCACTGGTGGATGTGACCGCACACCGCGATCGGCGGTTTCACGCGTTCGATCGCGCGCAGGATCGCCTTGCTGCCGAGGTGGCGCCCGTACACCTTGTCGAGGTGGCCCTTGGGGGGAGAGTGCAGGACGAGGACGGCCCCCTCGGGACACGACTCGAGTCTGTGGGCCGCGTCCTCCTCGCTGAGGTCGAAGCTCCACGGAAACGGGGTCTTCGGCACTCCGGCCCCGAGGCCGAAGAACACCCGGCCGCCGATCTCGGTCTGCTCGCCGTGCAGGACGGTCGCGGCCTTCCAGCCTCCGCAGGCTCTCCACAGGGCCGTATCGCTCTCGTTGTTGCCGGGAACCAGGATCGTCGGCGCGGTGATGGCGCTCAGGGCGTCGATCACCCCGTCCAGGCCAAGGTGAAAGGAGGCGAAGTCGCCCGCGCCGATGACCACGTCAGCCTGATGGGCGAGGTCCACCAGGCGATGTGCCGCGTCACGGTCTCGGTGCAGGTCGCTGAAGGCCAACAGCCTCATCGCCTGCCATACTCGCACCCGTGCGGAGCTTGCGAACTTTCCTCCTCTGCATCTTTCTGATCGGCATGCTCGCCGTCGCCTGGCCGGCCGGCGCGCTGGCCGGCCCGTCGGCCGGGGACAAGCAGTACACCGACCCGCTCACCAGCACCATGCCCGGGTCATCGACCACAGGATCGAGCTCGGGCAGTGGATCGGGATCGAGCTCAGGCGCCACGCCGGTGGCCTCGAGCACGCCCACGACCACGACGTCGGCCTCGGGCGCCGGCACGAGCAGTGGCTCGTCAACCGCCGGCTCGTCCGCCTCCTCGTCCGCGAGCACCGCGAGCGCGTCGTCGACGCTCCCGCGCACTGGCCTCGACGTCTCGGCGGCCCTCGCCGCCGGCGTCTGCCTCCTGGGCGCCGGGATCTGCCTGCGCCGGTTCGCACGCCTGGTCTAGCCCAGGTCGCGATCGACGCGCGGGCGGCGATCCGCGCCGAGATCGGCGGTGTAGAGCGTCTGGCGCGGGAGATGGCCCTGCGCCTTCCGTCGCTTCGGCCCGAGCGCTACCGCGTGATGCGCCCGGCCCAGCTGCTGGCACACCGCGCAGGCCATCTCTGGGAGCAGGCGGTGCTCCCGGCCCGGGCGCGGAGCTGCGCGCTCATCTATGCGCCCGCCAATTTCGCCCCGGTCCTCTTCGCCGGCACCGTCGTCGTGATCCACGATGCCGCAGCGCTCCGGCATCCCGAGGCGTACTCGGCCGCCTACGTCGCCTATCAGCGCCGCATGTTGCCGCTCGTCGCCCGGCGGGCGCGACTCGTCATCACGGTCTCCGAGTTCTCCCGCTCGGAGCTGGTCGAGCTCCTCGCTCTGGCCCCCGAACGCGTCCACGTGATCCCCGAGGGCGTCGACGAGCGCTTCGCCGCCGATGCGGACCCAGCGCCCGCCCGCCGGGCCCACGCCCTCGAGCGTCCCTACGTCCTGGCGGTTGGAACCGCGTCCGCCCGCAAGAACCTCTCCGCACTCGAGCCCGCCGCCCGAGCGCTCGAGACGCAGGGCATCGATCTCCTCGTCGCCGGCTCGGATCGGGGCTACCTGCGCGGCACCTCCCCCCGGCTCCGGCGCCTCGGCTACGTCTCCGAAGAGCATCTCCCCGGGCTCTATGCCGGTGCGCGGGCGCTCGTGATGCCCTCGCTGCACGAGGGCTTCGGGCTGCCCTGCCTGGAGGCGATGGCCAGCGGCGTGCCGGTGGTGGCGGCGCGGCGGGGGGCGCTGCCCGAGACGGTCGCGGACGCTGGTCTGCTCGTCGAACCCGACCCTGAGGAGCTGTCCGGGGCCCTGCTGCGGGCGGCCGGCGACGAGGAGCTGCGCACGCGCCTGATCGCCGCGGGGCGCTCTCGCGTCGCCGCGTACTCCTGGGCACGCACGGCCGCACTGACCGACGAGACGATCAGCCGCCTGTTGCAGGCAGGCTGACTGCCCGCGCTAGCGCCCGCCGCACAGAGTCACCTTGGGCCCGGGCGCGCGGGCGCCACGCAGCCCGGCCGAGAACGCCGTCTCGTCGAGGCTGTTGCCACCGCTCGGCGGATGGATGCCGAACCAGTCCTCACGGTTCTCCGGGTTGCCCTGCGGCGTCACCCAGCTGTAGAGGATGGCCGCCGCGACGCCACAGTCGGTGTGGCCGAGGGCCACGAACGTGGCCGAGATGTACCCCGGACGCGTCTGCTCCGATGCCCAGGCCGGGTTGCCCTGGGGAAGCGTGCTCCACCCGAACTCGGTCACGTACAGCGGCACCGAGGACAGCCCCAGGGAGTCGAGCGTCTGGCGGGCCGTGTGCACACGGTCGAGCACGACCGAGGGAGTCGGTCCGTAGGGGTGGATGCCGACGCCGTCGAGGTGCGCACCGAGATCGGGCCGGGCCTTGATCAGGGCGGGGAGGAAGCTCTCCGGATGAGCCAGGCCGCCGACGATTACCCGCGCGGAGGAGTCGACGGAGTCGATCGCGTCGCGCGCGCGCAGGTACAGCTCGGCATAGCGGCCGGGGTCCGGCACCGGAACCCAGAAGGACCGGTTGTCAGGCTCGTTCCAGATCTCGTAGGTGGAGACCGGCAGCGCCGGCAGCGAGGCGTGTTCGCGCCAGAACCCGCCCCCGGCGCCGTAGCGCGCCGCGAACGCCCGCGCGAACGCGGCGAAGTCGCGGGCATCCAGTGGCGCGGAGTGCTCCTCGCCCGGGACCGATTCGGCCCAGGCGGGCGTGTAGTCGAGAATCGGAAGCCACCGCAGCCCGTGTGCCGCCAGGGAGGCGGCGATCAGGTCGTCAAAGCTCCACGCGTAGTGGTGAGCGTCCCCGCTGGGCGACCGCGTCTCGATCGTCTCCCACAGCGCGTCGCTGCGTGCCGTCGTCGCCCCCGTGGCCTGCAGCGCGCGCAGCTGGGCGTCGATCTGGGGCCGACTGTAGGCGCGGTCGTTGAACAGGCGGTTGACGCTCACGCCGAGCAGCGGCGCCGACGGGTAACCCTTGGCCGGCGGCCCGGCCGGCGCCGGCGCAAGCGGCGCCGGGGGAAGCGTCGTGGTCGGCGCGGTCAGACCGGCGCTCCGAGGGTGTGAGCCGCGGCCCGCCACCAACCCGGTCACGACGACGGCGGCGACCGCCAACGCCATCCCGATCCACCGCAGCAATCAGCGCACCTCCTCGAGGCCTGGCCGTACCGCGTGCGCGTAACGCTCGCGCGCCCGGTCGAGGTCGAAGTGCGTCTGAGCACGTAGGCGACCGGCCGCGCCGAGCCGCTGCGCGTGCTCACGGTCACGCACGACCTCCAGCAACCCGGCGGCCGCGGCGGCAGCGCTCCCCGGCTCGTAGAGCACGCCGCACGAGCGATCCACGATCTCCGCCGGACCGGCCGCGTTCGGCACCACCGCAGGCCGCCCGGCGGCGAGCGTCTCCAGCACCGCCATCCCGAACGGCTCGTGCTCGGCGCAGTGCAGCAGGCAGGTGGCGCGCGCCAGCGCATCACGCGAATCCTCCACCGCCCCGGCGAACTCGACCTCGCGCTCGAGGCCGAGCTCCCGCGCTCGCGCCTTCAGGTCGGCGGCGAAACGCCGGCTGTCCTCCTCCAGGGCGGCGCCGACGAGCCGGAGGCGCAACCGGTCGTCGCTCTGCTTGGCCAGCCGGAAGGCCTCGAGCGCCAGATCAGGGCGCTTCCAGCCGACGAGGGCGCCGAGGACGAGCACCTCGGGCGGGTCGGCAGGCTGGACGTCGAGCCTGAAGCGCGCGCAGTCGATGCCTGGATGGACGACGATCAGGCGCTCGCCCAGTCGCCCGTGCGGGTCCAGATCGCGGGCGATCGCGTGCGAGAGGACGATGGTTCGCCGCGCCCGCCGCGCCGCGGCTCTGACCAGGCGTCCCACCAACCCGTCCGGCAGCAGGTCGTTGTGCTGGAAGACCACCGGACAGCCCAGCGGCGCAGCCAGCAGCGAGGCGATGGCCGAGCGCATGCTCCACGCGATCAGGAGCTGGGGGTCGAGCTCGGCGACGAGCCTGCGGATCTCGCGTGCGTGCGCCGCCAGGCCGGCCGCGGCACGTGCCCGGCGGCCGGGGCCTCCGCCGCGCAGCAGCAGGCTCCGCTCCGGGATCGGGAACACCGTGATCCCCTGCCCTCGCGCCTCCCGGGCGAGCGGTCCCTCCGGGCAGACGAGGGCGGTCGCATCCTCGAGCCCGGGCGCGAAGTCGAGCAGCAGGCGCTCGCCCCCGCCGAACACCCCCGAATAGCTGACCAGCAGCACCATCGCCGGGCCAGGCTAGCTGCGCTGCACCCCCGCCGGGCCGGCCGGCGGTACGTGTATCGGGTGCCCAGTGCGGTGCCTAGACTGCATGCCAGTGGGGTCTCTGTCCGCCATTCCCCCCGCGACGATGCGCGTCGCGCTCGTGCACGACTTCCTGCTCGACGTGCGCGGTGCCGAGCGCGTCTTCCTCGAGCTGTGCGAGATGTGGCCGGGCGCCGACATCTACACCGCGGTATACGACGAGAAGGGGACGGAGCGACGTTTCGCCGGCCGGCGCATCCATACCTCGTTCCTGCAGCGCCTGCGCCCCTCCGCGCGCACGTTCCGCGCCCTGTTTCCGCTCTACCCGACGGCGATCGAATCGTTCGACTTCTCTGATTACGATCTCGTCGTCTCCAGCTCTTCGGCCTGGGCTCATGCGGTGCTCTGCGATGAGCGCACCGTGCACGTGAGCTACTGCCACAACCCGTTCCGCTACGCGTGGAACGACCGGGAGAGCGTCCTGGCCAGCCGGCGCAACCCCGTCGCGCGCGCCTTCCTCCGGGGCGCCTTCCGCCGCTGGCGGCAGTGGGACTGGGTGGCCGCGCAGCGCACGCATCGCTACATCGCCAACTCGCGCATGACGCAGGCCCGCATCCGTGCCTATTTCGGCCGTGATTCGCGGGTCGTCTATCCGCCCGTGGAGACGCGCCGCTTCTCGCCCGGCTCAGTCGGCGAGCACTACGCGATGGTCTCCGAGCTGATGCCGCACAAGCAGATCGACGTCGCCATTCACGCCTTCAATCAGCTGCACCGGCCGCTGGTCATCGTCGGCGACGGACCAGCTGAGCGCCGGCTGCGGCGGATCGCCGGCCCCACGGTGCACTTCACTGGCCGGCTCAGTGACGCCGGCGTCGCGCAGGTGCTCCAGGGCGCGCGCGCCCTCGTGTTGACCTCGGTCGAGGAGTTCGGGATCGCGGCGGTCGAGTCACAGGCGGCCGGTAGGCCGGTCATCGCCCGGCGGGGCGGCGGCGCTCTGGAGACGGTCGTCGACGGCCTCACCGGCCGGTTCTGGTCCGGCGGGCCCGAAGAGCTGGCCGCTGCCGTGGCGGCGTTCGACGACGGCGCCATCGACTCTGAGGCCTGCGTGCGCAATGCGGCACGCTTCGACGCCGAGAGCTTCCGTCGCGGCGTCCTGGCTGAGATCGATGACGCCCTCTCCGGCGACGGGCGCCCTGTGCTCAGCGGCCGGCAGCCGCTGCCGTCGACGCGCCTGGTCCGCCGGGCGGTTCGCGACGGAAGCCACCGCTGATCTCGGAATGCGCCGGGCGACGCTGAGCAGCGCCACCGTCGTGCTGCTTGGCGGGCCGTTCGTGCTCGCCTTCTTCGCTGGTGGCTACTTCGACGGGCCGCGGGTGTGGGCCGGCCTCGTCGCCTGGTTGCTCGTCGTGGTGGCGGCGGCGTTCGTCGAGCGGCCGCTTCCGCGGCGCCTCGGCGGCCGCCTGGCCCTTGTCGGTCTCGCTCTCCTCGCTGCCTGGACGCTTGTGTCCTTCACGTGGGCGCCGGTCGCCGGCGACGCCTACCACGCCGGGCAGCGGGTCATCCTGTACCTCGGGGCGCTGCTCGCCGCCGCCGCCCTGCTCCGGGTCAGAAGCGCTCAGCGCGCCGCCGAGCCGGTCCTCGGCGCGGGGTCGCTGGTTGTGATCTCCTATGCGCTCTCGGAGCGCTTCCTCCCCGGGTTGCTGCACTTCGCGCACTCGATCAGCGCCAGGGGGCGGCTGGAGCAGCCGCTCACCTACTGGAACGCGATGGGGGAGCTGGCGGCCCTCGGCTTCGTCCTCTGTGCGCGCATGGCCGGCGACGCCACGCGGCCCCGTGGGCTGCGCGTGGCCGCTGCGGCGGCGTGCGCGCCGCTTGGAATGGGCCTTTACCTCACGTTCTCGCGCGGGGCCCTGTTCGCTTGCGTAGCCGGGCTGATCGCGCTCTCGGTCCTGGCGCCGACCGGGGACCAGCTTCGCGCCCTCGGCCTCGGGATCGCGGCGGGCGTGCTCGGCGCCGCCGCCGCGGCGCCGTTCGGGGGCATGACGTCGCTGACCGGGTCGCTGGCCGAGCGCGAGCGCCAAGGGGCCATCGCGCTCGTGCTGCTCGGCGTGGTGCTCGCTCTCGTCGCGCTGGCGGCGTGGCGGCTGTGGCGACCCGGGCCGCGGGCGCCGCTTCGCCTTCCGCGCCGGGCGCCTTGGATCGCCCTGGCCCTCATATGCGCCGGGCTCGCGCTGGCCATCGTGATCGGCGCCAAGGAGAAGTCGACCGGACAGCTGAGCACCGGGGCGGGGCGGCTCACGACGCTTCAGAGCAACCGCTACGCGTACTGGGACGTCGCCATGCGCGCCTTTCGCGATCAGCCCATCCGCGGGGTGGGGGCCGGCGGGTGGGCCGTCTACTGGCTGCGCTACCGAACCGTGTCCGAGTTCGCCACCGATGCGCACTCCCTTCCGATCCAGACGCTGGCCGAGCTTGGGATCGTCGGCCTGCTGTTCCTCCTCGCGTTCCTGGCCGGGGTCGGTTGGGCGGCACGCACCGCTCTGCGGGGAGCGCCGGCACGGGCGGCCGGGCCGGCCGCCGGCTTCGTCGTCTACGTCGCGCACGCGCCGCTGGACTGGGACTGGCAGATGCCAGCGGTGACGCTGGTGGCGCTGGTCCTCGCCGGGGCGCTCGTCGCCCTCGCCGAGGGTGTGCCCGTGCCCTACAGGGCTTCGGCGATGCGCGGCGCCTCGCGGTTGAAGATCCACACCGCCAGGACGCACACGGCGGCATAGATCAGGGCCGGGATGAGCAGCCGCGCGCGGCCGCCCGCCAGCTCCGTGGGTCCCGGCGCGTGCGGGTCGATCACCCATCGCCGCGCGATCTCCAGAATGACGGCCAGAGGGTTCAGCGACACCACGCTGCGCAGCGAGCTGGACACGTGGTCGAGCGCGTAGAGGACGGGCGTGCCGTAGAACAGCGCGGTCGAGAAGACCGCCCAGATGATCCCCAGGTCGCGAAAGCGGGGATAGAGCGAGCTCAGGATCATCGAGACGGCGACCGTTATGACGGTCAGCGCCACCACGATCACCGGCAGCAGCAGCCACGTCCAGGTGGGCGAGATCCCGAACGCGAGCACGAATACGAACACGACGATCAGGTTGAGCCCCAGGTTGAACAGCGCCGTGAGCACGACCGAGAACGGGATCACGAGCCGCGGGAACTGAGTCTTTCTGACGATCGCCTCCTGCGAGACGATCGAGGGCACCGCGTTCACGGTCGCCTCCTGAAAGAACCCGAACAGCGTCAGGTTGAACAGCAGCAGTACCGCGTAGTGCGGAACCTGGTTGTTGATGTGAAAGGCCTGCGTGAACACGGCGAGCAGGACGGCGAACAGCAGGAGCGGACGCGCGATCGACCACAGGTAGCCGAGTGCCGTGCCGAAGTACGTGCGCTTGAACTCGGTGGCGGCAATGATCAGCAGCAGGTCGAGCGAGCGCCTGAAGCCGCCGCCGAGGGCCGAGGGCCCGCGGACGTCGCGCAGCTCGAGCGCTCCCCGTGGCGGCAGCTCGCCGCCGCTGCTCACGGCTCCTCCTCGGGCTCGACCAGCTCGGCGCGCACCTCGTCGCTCAGCTGCAGGCTCCCCGGTCCCGGGTCGGTGCCGTAGACCATGAAATCGAGCAGCCGCAGCGCGTGCAGCGCCAGGTCGCGGGCCGCGCGGTTGCGCGAGATCCAGCACACGATGTGGTAGCGCCCCGGCAGCAGGCGGTTCTCGATCTCGCCTGAGATGTGCGCGCGCTGGCCCGCGAGCAGCTCGTCCGGGGCGCCTTCCGCTAGCTCGAGGCTCTTGTTGAAACCAAACAGCCGCGCGCCGTCGGCATCCATGAAGTGAAAGCCGAACACCGGCTGCTGAAGGTCGCGCCGCGCCTCCACGACGCAGTGGAAATACAGCCGTTCGTGCTGCTCGACTTTGGTCGTGCGCTCCCCCGCGGCGTTCTGCAGCCAGGTGTCGAGCACGCGGACGTTGACATCGGGCAGGGTGCCAGGCGTGCGCACCTCGTCGGCGTCGCCGCCGAAGTTCAGGCGGAAGTAGCGCAGCGCCGTTTCGTCCGGCTCGCCGATGTACTGCAGCTCCGCGTCGTGGATCAGCATCGCCCGGTCGCAGAAGCTCTGCACCGTCGCCATGTCGTGCGTGACGAGCACGATCGTCCGCCCCGCCTCGCGTCGCTCCCGGAACACGCTGAGGCACTTCTGCGAGAACGAGGCGTCGCCCACGGCGAGGACCTCGTCGATCAGCATCACGTCGGCGTCCGCCTCGACCATCACCGCGAAGGCGAGGCGGACCATCATTCCCGAGGAGTAGTTCTTGAGCTTCAGGTCGGCGAACTCGCGCAGCTCAGCGAAGTCGAGCACCGAGTCCAGCCGGCGTGCCGCCTCTCGTCGCCCGAGTCCCATGAGCACCCCGTTGAGCGTCACGTTCTCGCGCGCGGTCAGCTCGGGGTTGAAGCCGACGCCGAGCTCGATGAACGGAGCCAGGCGGCCGGCCATCCGGATCCGTCCCGCGTCGGCCCTGTAGATGCTGGCCATGATCTTCAGCAGCGTGCTCTTGCCCGAGCCGTTGCGCCCGACGATCCCGAAGAACTCGCCCTGGTGAACCTCGAAGGAGATGCCGCGCAGGGCCTGCAGCGTGTGGTGACTCTGGCGGGCCAGCGGATGCGTGACGCGCTCCTTGAGCGAGTCCACACGGCGGTCGGGAATGCGAAAGCTCTTGTGGACGTCGCGGACCTCGATCACCACCGGCTGGGCGGCGATCCGCTTGCGCCGCGCGGCTGTGGTCGGATCGGCCGCTGGCTGGTCGATCGACAGCGAGCTCACGGCGGTGATGCTAGAGCTGGGACCGCCAGCGCTCCATGCGCCGGTGGCGCAGGACCGGCGGACTGGGAAAGCGCGTGTCGAGCAGCAGGCGCTCGGGCCAGCCCGGGATTGCGGCCACGATCCGCACCAGCCACCGCCACGCGATGCCGGGCAGGATCTCCCACTCGCTCCCGAGCGTCTCGTTGCGTCCGGCCAGCGCACGTGCCGGGCGCAGTGCGAACCACAGCAACCCCACCGGCGAGCGCTCCGCGCGCAGATAGCGCTCGAGCGCACGTCGCTTGGGCGGCGACAGCCGGTTCTCGCAGCGGATTAGCGCGGTCTGCGCCCGCACCTTGGCCGGGACGTAGCCCAGGAAGTAGGCGGCGCGCCAGTCGCGCATCCGCGGGCGCATCGCGGCCATGCCGCGGCGATCGTCGCCGGTCACCTTGCCCAGGATCGCGGCGCCGTGCTGGACGTAGTCGTAGAGCGGACGGTCCACGTAGGCCAGCTCGCCGCACGCCAGCGCGACCACCGCGAGCCAGTGGTCGTGAAACTCGATCCCGGGGCTGTCGGGAAACGGAAGGGCGCGCTGCACCACCTCGCGGCGCATCAGCGACGCCGCTCCGGTGACCGTGTTGGCGATCACCATCGAGGCCAGGTTCGTGGCGTTGTTGGCGCGCCGGCGCCACATCGTCTCGCGCAGCACCCGCCCTTCCCGGTCGACGAGCCGCTGATCGGAGTAGGCGAGCATGGCCGACCCCAGTGCAGTCCGCAACGTCTCCAGCTTGTCCGGGTGCCAGACGTCGTCCTGGTCGCATAACGCGATCAGCTCGGCCGCGGGCGGCGCGAGCTGGAGCGCCCGTTCGAAGTTGCGGTAGAAGTCGAGCCGCTCCGGGCTGCGCGAGATCACGAACCGCTCGTCCCTGCCGACCAGCGCGCACAGCTGCTCGTAGCGCTCCGGGCTCGAGTGATCGTCGCTGATCACGCAGATCCAGTTCGAATCGCTCTGCGCGCGGATCGACTCCAGCTGTGCGCGCAGGAGCTCCGGATCCGGGTCGTAGGTGGCCATGCAGATCGCGATCAATCCCCCGGGGGCGGGCGCGGTCGGGCGATCTGCGGGCTCCGGCGGCTCGCGCACCGGGATCTCGCCCAGCTCGACGTCCTCGCGGAGCCCGTCCAGCCGACACACGCGGGCGCCGATCGCAACCGCGCTCGTGCCTCGCCGCGCGCTGACCGCCACCACGCCCCAGAAGCCGCTTCGCCTGACGGGCAGCTCGAATCGCGGCATCCGCACGGCCTCCAGCGCGCGCGCTTCGCCGTCGACGAGCAGCTCGAGCGCGGCGACCGGCTGATGCGCGTTGGAGGCCGTGCCCGAGCAGAAGATCGCCACCGTGCCGTCCGGCGGAAGCGCCGCGGGCAGCGGGCTCTCGAGGTGGACGCCGCTCACCGGCGCGAAAGTACACTGGGCGCAAGCCGAGTGGCCGCCACGCAGACATCGACGCCCCCGACGAGCGGTCGCTCTGCAGACGTCGAGGCGGCCGCCGGCGCCCCGTCCCCGGCCTTCGCGCCACCGCCCGGCAATCCTCGCTTTCCGCTCTTCGACGGTTTGCGCGGAATCGCGGTACTCGGCGTGCTCGCCTTCCACGTCGCGGAGTTCACCAACGTGATCGGCTTCGGCGTCGCCGGGCGCTTCGAGTTCGTGGCCGGTAGCCAGGCCGTGATCACGTTCTTCGCGATCTCGGGGTTCCTGCTCTACCGCCCCTACGTGGCTGCCCACGCCCTCGGTCGATCATCTCCCCGGACGAGCCGCTACGCACGGCGGCGGGCGATGCGAATCCTCCCGGCGTATTGGACGGCGCTGACGCTGCTGGCCATCTTTCCCGGGATCGCCGGGGTGTTCTCCGGCGACTGGTGGCGCTACTACGGCTACCTGCAGCTGTACTCGGAGCGAACTCTCAACAATGGGATCCCCGTGGCGTGGACGTTGTGCGTCGAGGTCACCTTCTACGTAGCTCTACCGATCTGGGCCGCCACGATCCGACGTGCCGCCGGCGGACGCTGGCTGCGCTTCGAGGTCGCCGGACTGGCGTTGTGGGTCGCCTTGGGCGCGCTCGTTCAGATCGCGGCTGCGCGGCGCACGGTCGGTCACCTGGTCGAGGTCTCGCTCGTGGGCCAGTGCATCTGGCTTGCACTCGGGATGCTGCTCGCCGTCGCAAGCGTCGCCGCGACTCAGAGCGGCGGCGGCTGGCGGCGCCTGGCGGCTGCTCTGGGCGCGCGTCCTTTGCTCTGCTGGCTCGTCGCGGCGGCGGCCTACGGCGGGCTGATGGCGGTGGCGTCGGGCGGTGGCGTCTTCGGTCTGATCGCGGCGGTCAGCAAGCGCCAGTCGACGTCGACGGCGGCGCTGAGGATCGTGCTGGAGACCGTGGTCGTGGTCCTGATGCTGGCGCCCGCTGTGTTCGGTGACTCGCGCAGCGGGGCTCCGCGCCGGATCCTCTCCTGGCGCCCCGTGGTCTGGATCGGCGTGATCTCCTACTCGTTCTACCTCTGGCACCTCACGATCGTGCAGCTGCTCGCCACCCCCGGAAGCGGCGGTGCGTTCTCCGCCGGCGGGCTCAACCTGCTGGCCCACATCCACGTCGCGCGCACCTTCCTGCTGTACGTGCTGAGCCTCGCCGTCACGCTCGTCGTAGCCGGGCTCAGCTATCGCTTCGTCGAGTTGCCGTTCCTCAAGCGCAAGGAGAGCTGAGCGGGGCGACCCTATCCTCCCCGGGCGATGATCATCTTCGGCTGCTCGATCACCTCCCCGGAGCTCTACGCCAAGGCCGCGGAGCGCGGCTTCGAGCGCGTGGCGGAACCCGACTCCGAGATCATCGCCAACGCCGCCGCCGGCTCCCTCTTTCGCTCCTACAACCTGATCATGGACGCGGTGCAGGAGCGCGAGGATCTCGAGGCGCTGGTCCTGGCCCATCAGGACGCCGAGATCGTCGATCCCGACTTCTGCGCCAAGCTGCGGGCGGCGCTGGCCGATCCTCAGGTGGGGGTCGTGGGTTGCGTGGGTGCGATCGACGTGCGCAACATCGCCTGGTGGGAGGCCTCGGTGACGTGGGCGTCGTTCGTGCACCGCTACAGCGAGTTCGGGGGAGGCGAGATCCCCTCGATCACGTGGGACCACGACCAGCTCCCCGGCTTCGCGCGCACCGGCCCGGTCGACTCGCTGGACGGCTTCCTGCTCGCGCTCTCTCCGTGGGCGGTCCGGACGCTGCGCTTCGACGAGGATCTCGGCACCCAGATCCACGGCTACGACCTCGACTTCTGCCTGCAGGTGCGCGAGGCCGGCCGCAAGGTCGTGACCGCCGACTTCAGGATGGTCCACCACCACTCGCTGCAGCTCGTCGACAACGCCGACGCCTGGAGGCAGGCCCACGTGAAGGTGGCCGAGAAGTGGGAGGGGCGGATGCCGGGGATCGGGCGGCCGAACTGGGGCGTTGACCACGATGACTGGAAGCAGCGTGCCCGCTGGGCCGAGGCCGAAGCGGGCGCCACCCGGCTCAAGCAGGTCTCGGCGGAGCTGCAGGGCGAGGCCCGCGAGCGCCAGCTGGAGGCGCTCCTCGACGAGGTGCTGACCAGCACGAGCTGGAAAGCGACGCGGCCGCTGCGCTGGCTGGGGTCACGGGCGCGCGCGCGGCGAGACGGCGCGCGAGGATGATCGCCTTCGGCTGCGCGGTCACGCAGCCTGAGTCCTATTCCCGGTGGGCGGCCAAGGGCATCGAGCTGGCGCGCGAGCCCGACTCCGCCGTGTATCCCAATTCGTCTCCGGGCTCGATCTTCCGCGCCTACAACGCGCTGCTCGACCTGGCCGCACAGCACGAGGATCTGGAGGCGCTCGTGCTCGTGCACCAGGACGTCGAGATCGTCGATCCGGATTTCTGCGCCAAGGTCCGTGCGGCGCTAGCCGATCCCGAGGTCGGAGTCGATCGGGTGCGTCGGGGCGCTCGACACGCGCTCGCTGGCCTGGTGGGAGGGAGCGGTCACCTGGGCCTCGTTCACCCATCGCTACTACGAGCACGGGGGCGGCGAGCTCCCGGCGTTCGCCATGCATCCCGAGCGCTCAGCGCCGCCCGCGTACGCGCGCACCGGCGAGGTCGACACGCTCGACGGCTTCATCATGGTGCTGGCGCCCTGGAGCGTGCGCAACCTCCGCTTCGACGAGTCGCTCGGCCGCTTCCACGGCTATGACCTCGACTTCTGCCTGCAGGTCCGCGCCGCGGGACGGAAGGTCCTGACCGCCGACCTGAAGGTCGTCCACCACCACTCCCTCGAGCTCCTCGCCGACCCCGAGAACTGGATCGAGGCCAACATCCGGCTGACCGACAAGTGGGAGGAGCGCTTCCCCCAGATCGGCGGCCAGGCCGGTGATCGCTCCGGCGACTGGAAACGGCGCGCCCGGCGCGCGGAGGCGGCGGCCTCGGCGGCGCACACGCAGCGCATCGCGGCTCAGATGCAGGCCGACGCCCGGGCCCGCGAGCTTCAGCGGGAGATCGCCGGCATGTCGCAGAGCACGAGCTGGCGCATCACGGAGCCCCTGCGACGCGTCTCGATCTGGCTGCGCGGCCGGCGCCGGACGCGCTAATTGGCCGGGCGCCCGTCGCGAGCCAGGGCCGCCCGGATCTCCCGTTTTGAGAACACGGGCTTGCCCCGCTGGCGGATGCGCAACACGAGCTCGGCGGCGCCGAACACCCGCGAGGCCAGCATCCGCTCGAGCAGGGCCTCCTGCACCGGCAGCCGCGCCAGTGCCGCCTCGGCGCGCTCGGCGCGTTGCAGCTGGACCCACGAGGAGGCGAGATGGAGCACGCGGTTTCGCTCCATGCGCGCGAGCAACGGGTTGCGATCCCACGGCTCGAGCAGCTCCGCCAGGCGCTCGGCGTACGGCGCGTCGCGCGGCCACGCCACCCCCAGCCCGAAGAAGGCCGGGACCACGGCCAGCCGCAGCTCCTCGTGGGCCTCGACGAAGTCCTCCACCGCGGTCAGCACGCCGTTGCGCGGCCCGCCTTCTTGCGCCGCGGGGAAGCGGTAGCGAAGGCCGCCCTGCGCATTGATGCCCGGCACCCGCGGGTAGAGCAGCCCGCCCGGCGCGATCGGCTGGCGGTGCTCGGCCGGGATCTGCTCGGGATCGAAGTAGTCATCGCGCCGGCCGTGGGGCCAGCACACGTCGTGGATCAGCAGCAGCGGCATCGACCTGCTCGCGTCCCGTGCACGTCGCTCGATCAGCCGCAGCTCCTCGCTCACCGTGAAGTAGTTGTGGTCGCCGTCGAGGACGACGGCGTCGGCGGGCGCGACCGTGGCCAGCGCGCTGAGGCTGGTCTCGCGCACGAGCTCGAGCTCCGCGTGCTCGCGCTCGAGCTGCTCGAGCTCGGGCTGGGGAGAGGGATCGACGGCGACCACGCGGGCGCCCGCCGCAGCTCCCCAGCGGAGCAGTAGCAGCGTCAGGTCGCCGGCGTAGGCCCCGATCTCGACCACGGAACGTGCACCCGCAGCGTCAAGGCACCCGAGCATGAGCTCGGCGTTGAACAGCAGCGAGGCTCCCCACTCCCCGGGGTCGTTCTCGTACGGGTCGAGTCCGAACGGGAGCTCCACGAGGCGCGAGTGTACGAGTCAGCTGCCAAGGCCACAGAGCATCGCGTGGCCGCTGCCCGTGACCTGCAGATGCCAGGGCGCGCCGGCGCCGTCGGCGGGGATCCGGACGACCGCCGCCGCGCCGGCGGGAAGCGTCCCGAGCTGGGTGAACGCGGTGGCAAAGCGCCGGATCGCCACCGAGGCCTGCGAGCCCGAGGCCCTGATCCATAGACCCGGCCCCGGGACTGTGACCGACAGACTGTTCACCGCTCCCGCGGGCGCCACCGTGGGAGCGAATGACAGGCACCCGCCGGCGCGGGCGACCGTCGCCGCGACGCTCGCCTCGACGCCGGGGGCCACGCCGCTCACGGGCGGCCGCGCCGTCTGGGGCAGGAGCTGCAGGCCTCGGATTCCGACCAGCTCCGCGTCGGCGATCTCTCGGGCGGGCTCGGTGGCTGCGGCGAGCTGCGCGGGGTTGTCACCGACCGTTCCGAGCTCGCGCTGGGCGGCATAGAGGTCGCCCGCGCGCAGCGGTATGTACGGATAGCCGGGGAACGATCGAGCCACGTAGCTCGGGGCGGCGAAACTGCGGCTGAGGTTGATCGCCCCCATCGCGGCTTCGGCCGAGTTGGCCGAGGCGCGCAGGTAGCCGGCGCCGCTGCGCAGCACCCCGACATTCGAGACGACGGCGATGATCGTGAGCGCCGCCAGCGCCGCCTGCAGCCGCCACCCCACGATCACCCCGCGCGCGAGCTCCGCGACGAGCAGCAGGAACAGCACCGCGTCGACGTACACGTACCGGGTCGCGAACGGGCCCTGCAGATCCGCGCGGGCGATCCCGGTCAGCGCCCAGAACGCGAGCAGGATGGCCAGCAGGGTCACCGCTCGCGGCGACCAGATCCTCCGTCGCCGGCTGAGCCAGATCACGAGGCCGGCGGCCGCAAGCGTCAGCGGTACGCCGAAGGCGAGGATCGTTCCGGCGGTGTTCAGGGCGTTGGTTCCCGTGAGGCCGAGCAGCGCGGGCAGCGCGATCGCCGATGACTGAGCCGCGAACCCGACCGCCGAGGAGATGTCGCCGTCGACTGTCGCGTGCTGGTAGCCGATCGTCCATAGGACGTAGAGACCGATCGGCACCGCCGGGATCCACGCGTCGCGCAGCCGGCGCCGCGCGAGCAGGACCTCGACGGCGATCCCGAGCGCAACCGCCACCCCGACGCTCGTGCTCGCCACGGACACGAGGATCAGGGCGCACGCGCACACCTCGCCGCGGCGGTCGCTCTCGATCGAGCATCAGCAGCGCGCCGATACCGCTTGCGATCGCCAGCAGCCAGGCGATCTGAAACGGCCAGATGAAGTCCTGCCACCCCGGTCCGAGCAGCAGGATCAGCGCCGCGGCGAGCAGGGCCAGGAACGGGCCCACGCGCCGGCGCACGTATACGAACAGGAGCAGTACGACGAGCAGATGTCCGGCCGTGACCAGGATCCGGTACGGCGCGTAGTGCGCGATCCCCACGGTCGCGAACAGCAGCTTGTAGATCGCGATCGGGACGAGCGAGAGGTGGCTGTTGTGCGGGTCCAGGTAGGTCGCGAGACTGCTGCCGCGCCGACCGGTGATCCACAGCCATTCGTCGAACCAGAACGTCGTGCCGCGCGTCAGGTAGAGCAGGATCGCCGCTGTGGCGAGCATCCCCAGGCCGAGCGCCGCCCAGCTCAGCACATCTGCGCCCGCGCGTGTGCGCAGCGACTCGAGCCGGGTTTGGAGCCGAGCGCGGCGGCTGGGGTGGACGGTGCTCGAGCTCATGGGTGCACTGCCCAGGGCCGGCTCGCCATGGGCGCAGAGGCTAGCGCCGAACTAGACTGTCGAACCTGCCTGCGCCGGAGCTCCATGTCTCACTCGACGTGCCGCTTCCGCAGACGATCTCGACCGGTCGCGGCACCGCATTGTTCGTGGCCGGGACGTGCTTCTGCGCCGCGGCGCGCGTCGCCTCGCATCGAGCTCCTCGTCGATGCGGAGGCCCAGCCTCTGCTCGCGCAGCGGATGCCGCGGCTGGACTTCTTCGCCGGCCTGCATCCGGGCGTGGATCCGTACGACGTCGACGTGGGCTCGGAGCGGGATCCGCTGCTCGACGCCTACCGCAGCGGGTTCTGGGCCGTGGCCAGAATCGCGCCGGGCCCCCGGATGCACGAGCTGCGCCTGCGCGCGCGGCTGCAGGATGGACAGGTGGCCGAGGCTCTCCTGGCGCAGCTGCCCGAGGAGGGCGCCGCAGCCGCGTCGAGCCCTCCGCCTTCCCGCGCCGCCGGGCCCCAGGTCGCGATCTGCATGGCCACCTACAACCCGGCCCCCGAGCTCTTCCGCGCCCAGATCGAATCGATCCGCGCCCAGACCCACCGCGACTGGATCTGCCTGATCAGCGACGACCGCTCCGAGGACGAGCGCTTCGCCGTCATCGCCCGCGAGGTCGAAGGCGACGAGCGCTTCGTCGGTCTCGCGCTCCTCGCGCCGTCGCGGCTTCTTCAACAACTTCGAGCGCGCGCTCGGCATGGTCCCTGAGACGACCCGGTTCGTCGCCATGTCCGACCAGGACGATCGCTGGCACCCGGACAAGCTCCAGACGCTGCTGGACCGGATCGACGACGCGCAGCTCGTCTACTCGGACGCCCGGATCGTGAGCCCCCGAGGTGAGCTCCTCTCGGAGACCTACTGGGGCGAGCGCGTCAACAACCACTCGAGCCTGTTGTCGCTGCTGTGCGCCAACGCGGTCAGCGGCGCTGCGTCGCTGTTGCGCCGCGAGGTGCTCGACTACGCGCTCCCGTTCCCGCCGGCGCAGTTCGCGCACTTCCACGACCACTGGATCGCCCTGACCGCGCTGTCGCTCGGAAGGATCGAATACGTAGAGCGTCCCCTCTACGACTACGTCCAGCACGGCGGCGCCTCCTTGGGCCATGCGGCGGCGACGCAGATGACCAGCATGCGCGAACGCCTGCGCCGCCAGCGCTCGCCGCGAGAGCGGGTCCGGCTGTGGCGGCTTCACTACTTCGTCGACGTGTGCCGCCTGATCCAGATGGCCACCATCCTCGAGCTGCGCTGCGGAGCGCGGATGACCGCACGCAAGCGGCGGGAGCTCGGGCGCTTCGTGCGCGCCGAGCACTCCCTGCCGGCGCTGGCCAGGCTCGTGCTGCGGGGCGCGCGCGAGCTCGTGGGCACGCCGGAGACGCTGGGGGCGGAGTGGATGCTCGCGCACGCGTTCTTCTGGCGCCGCCTGGTCGGGCTGACCGTCCGTGAGCGCCCCCAGCGTCGCCTGCGCCTGGATGCCACGCCTCCGCCTTCGCTCGCGCTGCGCCCGCAGCGGGTCGACGTCGTCACCCCCGCCGGCGACGTGGCCGAGAAGATCGCTCCGCTGGACTTCGCCCTCTCAGACGACGCGCCACCCAGGATCAACCTGCTGATCCCGACGATCGATCTGCGGCACTTCTTCGGCGGCTATATCGCGAAGCTCAACCTGGCCAAGCGGCTGGCCGCGAGCGGGGCCAGGGTCCGGCTTCTCACCACCGATCCGGTCGGCGCCCTGCCGGTCGGCTGGGAGCGGGAGATCGAGGCATATGCGGGCTTGGAGGGCTTGTTCGCCGTGGTGGAGCTGCAGTTCGGCCGGGGGCCGTCTCCGATCGAGATCAGCCCGTCTGACCGCTTCGTCGCCACGACCTGGTGGACGGCTCACATCGCCGCCGCGGCGACGCGCGCCCTGGAGGAGCGCCGCTTTCTGTACCTGATCCAGGAGTACGAGCCCTTCACCTTCCCGATGGGCAGCTTGGCCGCGCTGGCCTCGCAGTCCTACGGCTTCGAGCACTTCGCGCTGTTCTCGAGCGAGTTCCTGCGTGCGTACTTCCGAGCCCACGCAATCGGCGTGTACGGAGCGGGGGCGGCCGATGGCGATGCCGCGTCGCTGTCGTTCCAGAACGCGATCACGCCGGTCACGCCGCCGCCGATCCCCGAGCTCGCCGGGCGGTCGCGCCGGCGGCTGCTGTTCTACGCCCGTCCCGAGCCGCACGCGGCGCGCAACATGTTCGAGCTGGGGGTGCTCGCGCTGAGCGAGGCGGTGCGGCGAGGGACTCTCGACGGGTGGGAGCTGCACGGGATCGGGGCCGTCGAGGGAGCGCGCACCGTGCCGCTGGGCGCCGGCGGCGAGCTCGCGCTGCTTCCGCGCTCGGATCAGCGCAGCTACGCGGCGACACTGCGCGAGCACGACCTGGGGCTGGCCCTCATGTACACACCGCACCCCAGCCTCGTCCCGATCGAGATGGCCGCCGCCGGGATGCTCAGCGTCACGAACACTTTCGAGAACAAGACCGCCGGCGCGCTGTCGGAGATCTCGCAGAACATCGTCGCCGGCGAGCCCTCGGTGCCCGGGATCGCCGCCGCCCTGGCCGAGGCCGCCGCTCGGGTAGGGGACTACGAGGCGCGCGCCGCCGCCGGCGCGGTGCGCTGGAGCCGCGACTGGTCTGAGACCTTCGACGCGCCGCTGCTCGAGCGGGTCGTCAATGCACTGGGACTTCTCGCACCAGCTGCGTGATCACGTAGTGCACCGCTTCGGCCTGAACCAGGTTGCCGACGGAGGCACGCTGGAACATGACCCACGCGTCGAGGTTGTGCACCTCACGGTGGACGACCTGACGGATGATCTGCGTCGCGCTGCTGGTAGCGTCCGAGATCGACGTTCAGCCCGGCACGCAGGATGTTCACCTGCTGGTCGGGATTCAGCGTGGACGCCGAGTCGAGCAGGGAGTTGACGCGCCTCGCCTGGGCCGGCGTCGGCTTGCCCTGAGCAGAGACGATTGCATTCGCGGCCGCGAGGTCGTGGCTCTGGCGGACGCCCAGCGCGAACCACGCGCAGCAGACAAGCGCCAACACCGCTAGGACTGAACGGACGATCACGACCAGCACATGATGCCCGAGTCAAACAGCGTCTCGATCGTGATCCCGAACTGGAACGGCCGCCACTGGCTGCCCGGCTGCCTGGCTGCGCTCGGGCGCCAGAGTGTCCCGCCCGCCGAGACGATCGTCGTCGACAACGGGTCAGAGGACGGATCGCTCGATTATCTGCGCGAGGAGCACCCGCAGGTCCGTGTCATCGCGCTGGGCGTGAACACGGGGTTTGCCCACGCGGTGAACGTGGGGCTGCGGGCCGCCTCATCGGAGTACGTGGCCCTGATCAACACCGACATCGAGCTGACCGACGACTGGATCGAGCGAATGCGCGCGGCACTCGAGGCGGATCCGCAGCTTGCCTCGGTGGCCTGCAAGATGCTCCTGCTCGCCGACCCGAGCGTCGTCTACGACGCAGGCGACGTGCTGCGCCGCGACGGCTTGTGCGAGCAGCGCGGACGCCACGGCGCCGACGACGGCAGCTTCGACACGCCCGGGCGCGGTGTTCGGCGCGTGCGCCGGAGCCGCGCTCTTCCGGCGCCCGGCGGTGCTCGGCCTCGGCGGCTTCGACGAGCGCTACTTCGCCTACCTGGAGGACGTGGACCTGGCGCTGCGGCTGCGCTCGCGGGATGGACGCTGCCGCTACGAGCCCGCCGTGGCGCTGCATGCCGCGCAGGGCTCCTCGGCGCCGGCTGCCGGGAGGCCACCTGCGCCTGGTCGAGCGCAACACGCTGCTGCTGGTGGCGAAGGCGTTCCCGCTTCGCTGGCTGCCGTTCGTTCTCTACCGCCAGCTCGGCTGGGCTTGGCATGCCCTGCGCGAGCGCCGGCTCGGATGGCACCTGCGCGGGGCGCTGGAGGCGCTGCCGTTGCTCCCCGGCGCGCTGCGCGAGCGCCGCGGCCTACGCCGCCATGCCGCGCGTCCCGATCGAGGTGATTGTGCCCTCGCGCCCGCATCCGCGGGCCGCGAGCCGAGGGTCATCCGACTCGGATCGCCGCGAGCCACGCCGCCCGCCGGCGCTAATCTGCGCACGCCGCACGGGAGCACGCATCGATGGCGCTGGCAGAAGCACGCAACGAGAGACGCCGCCTGGCGGAGCCGGTGCGGCTGAGCTATGTCGGCTACGTCCTGCTGGCCGCGATCGTGGCCGCCTGGGCCTGGCGTGCCTTTCACGACCCCGGCTCATATGACACGGCTGCCGCCTGGATCTCGGGCGCCGTCGGCGTGGCAGACCGGTCACCCCGAGCACGTGCAGTTCTGGACCGGGATGCCGTTCCTGGCCGGGCTGATGGCGCTGACTCAGCCGCGTGCTGAGCGTCAGAGCCACGGGCGTCCTCGTCACCTCGCTCAACGTCGCGCTCGCGCTCGGGGCGGATTGGTGCTGCTGCGCAGGCTGCGCCCGCTGCTGGCGCCGGCATGGTGGTGGGTGATAGCGCTGGGGTTGGCCGGCTTCGTCCCGCTGATGTCCACTGTGTGGTGGAAGCAGTTCAACCTGATCGCGCTCGTGCTCGCCGCCGCCGGCTTTGCGCTCGCGCGGCAGCCGGCGCTCGGGCTGGGCGGCGGCGGCCATCGGTCTGTCGATCGCGATCAAGCCGATGGTGATCCTGTTGCCGTTCGTGCTGCTCGCGAGCCGGGCAACGCGCCGGATCGGCGCGCTCGCGATCGGGTGGGTGATCGCGCTGAACCTGGCCGCGCAGGCGCTCATGGCAGCCCGAGCCGGCGCGCTCGCCCCGCTCGATCCCCTGGCCGGGCTTCGCAACCTGGCCGACAAGACCAGCCCGAGCAATCCATTCATGTGCAACACCCTGAACTTCTCGCCCCAATCGCTGCTCTGTCGCGTCGTCGGCGGGACCCACTACTGGACGTTGCAGCGGCTCTTGGTGTGGTGCCTGCTGCTGTTGTTGGCCGCATGGGTGGTCTCGGCCCTGCGCGGACGTTCGATTCTCAGCTGGGACACCTTCGCCTTCACGTGTGCGCTGTCCGCCATGACCGGGCCACTCGAGTGGAGTCACTACGAGCTCATGCTCGCGCCGCTGTTCCTCCTGCTCCTGTTCCGCTTCGCGCGGCAGGGAGCACGCGCGGGCGAGTGGCCCGGGCTGGCGGTCGCGCTCGTCGCTCGCGTCGCTGATGTGGCAGCCCTACGGCACCCTCATCGGGAGCATCCACCAGCTGCTGGCCGGGCACCACCAGGACAACAACCCGCTGAGCGGGCAACCCGGCGTGACCTCGCAGGAGGCCGTCGCCGAGCTCGCGCAGTACGTCCTGCTGCTCACCGGCCTGCTCTGGTACTGGCGGCACGAGACCCGATCCCGAGGATCCTGCGAGCGCCGGCTATGGCGAGGGCCGGACTCAGTCGCGGCGGCGCGGAGCCGCCTGGCGGTCTTCTGAGGGCAACGGCGATGCAGGAGTCTCCGGCGCCGGCTCGAGCGTCGCGACATCTCGGCCTCACCATCGCTCGTCGGCGTGCCCTGGGCCGAGCCGCCGCTGCCGATCGCCTCCAGCATCGGCTTGACGAGGTCGATCGGCATCGGGAAGACGACGGTCGAGTTCTGGCTGCCCCCGATCTCGCGCAGCGTCTGCAGATAGCGCAGCTGCAGCGTGGTCGGGTTCCGGCCGATCACGTCGGCGGCCTGGGCCAGCTTCGCAGCTGCCTGGAACTCGCCCTCGGCGTTGATGATCTTGGCGCGGCGCTCGCGCTCGGCCTCGGCCTGGCGGGCGATCGCGTGCTGCATGCGCTCCGGGATCTCGACGTCCTTGATCTCGACCGTGGTGACCTTGATGCCCCAGGGCTCGGTCTGCGCGTCGATCACGTGCTGGAGGCTCTCGTTGAGATGCTCGCGCTCGGACAGCAGCGAATCGAGGTCGACGCCGCCGAGCACCGAGCGCAGCGTCGTCTGCGCGATCTGAAGCGTCGCGTTGTGGAAGTTCTCCACCTGCGTGACCGCGCTGTTGGGATCCACCACCCGGTAGTAGGCGACCGCGGTCACCCGCGCCGGGATGTTGTCGCGCGTGATGATCTCCTGCGGCGGGCACGGTCAGCGTCACCGTCCTCAGGCTGATCCGGACCATCCGGTCGATCGTCGGGCACGAGCAGGATCAGGCCGGGGCCGCGCTGGTCCATCAGCCGCCCGAGCCGGAACACGACGCCCCGCTCGTACTCCCTGAGCACACGCACCGCCGCACCGGCCCCGGCCAGCGCGATCGCCGCCAGCACCACGAGCACGATCACCACGGCCAAGATCACGGCGTCACCTCCCAGTCCTCAGCCCGGCGCACGGCGAGCGTCAGCCCGCCGACACGCTCCACGATGACGCGATCGCCCGCGTCGAGCCGCTCGGCGTCCTCGTCGGCGAGCGAGCGCGTGGCCTGCCACAGCGCGCCGTCGACCAGGACCTTGCCCGCAGGCTCATTCCAGCTGTACACCGTGCCCGAGGTGCCCGATCAGCCCCTCGACTCCGGTCCTGACCCGGCGCCGGCGCACAGCCAGGCCCTTGCGCACCGACAGCGCCACGCCTCCGGCGCCGCCGGCGACGAGGAGGAGCGCGATGGCACCGGCCAGGACGGCGCCGCCGCCGAGCCCGCTGACCGCCAGGACGGCGCCGACGCCGAGCGCGACCACGCCCGGGCCGCCCAGCAGCCCCAGCGAGGGCACATGCGCCTCGGCCACGATCACGATGACTCCGATCACGAGCAGCAGGAGCCCAATCGCAGTCATGGACTAATCGTACGCCACGGCCACCGGCTCCACGCGGGCTGGCGACCGGGGAGGCGACCGCTGTTCAATGCCGGTGTGGGCCCCCGACTCCTTCTCAGCATGCGCCACTGAGGAACCAGGTCCTGAAAACAGCGACTCTGGGTCCGGCGCCTAGCCGTACGGGCGCCGGACCCAGAGCGCGTCCCCCGCTCAGTCCTCCCGGCGCTCGCGCTGGTCGAACCGGGACGGTCGGTGCTCGCGTAGCGCCGCGACCCCTTCACCTACGTCATCTCCGAAGAAGCTCAGCATCTCGTACGCGACGCTGGCGTCGAAGGCGGGAAGCGCGGCGCGCAACCAGTGATTGAGCGTCCGCTTCGTCCAACGCGCTGCCTGTTGAGGTCCCGTCGCCAGGCGCTCGGCGATCTCGAGCGCCTCGTCGAGGACGCGTGAGTCTTCGACGCACCGGCTGACCAACCCGATGCGCTCCGCCTCTCGACCGTCGATGAAGTCCGCGGTCAGCAGGTAGTACTTCGTCTTCGCCATCCCGCACAGCAGCGGCCACAGGAGCACCGCGTGATCTCCGGCCACCACGCCCAGGCGTAGATGTCCGTCAGTCAGGCGCACGCCTCGGCCGATCACGCTTATGTCGGCCATGAGCGCGACCGCCAGCCCGGCGCCCACCGCCGTGCCATTGATGGCCGAGACGATTGGCTTCTCGCAGTCGAGCATGTTTCTCACCAACGCCGCCGCTTCACCGGCCATCGCCGAGATCCGGCGCCAATCGCCGCTCATCCGTTCGATCATCTCCAGATCGCCTCCCGCCGAGAATGCTCGCCCTGCGCCGGTGACCACGGCCACGCGCGTTGCCGGGTCGCGCCCAACGTCGAGCCACACCTCGGTCAGCTCACGATGAAGGCGCTCGTCGGCGGCGTTCATCTGCTCCGGGCGATCGATCGTGATCAGCAGCACGCCGTGGTCGCGGCGCTCGACGGTGAGGCGGTCGTAGGCGAACTCCTCCACTGTCACCCCGCCATCGTGAGGCCGCCGCTGACGCTCAGAACCTGGCCCGTGATGTAGCTCGCGCGCGCGGAAGCGAGGAAGCAGATCGCATACGCGACGTCCTCGGGCGCTCCCAGGCGGCGCATCGGCACCGCCTTCACCAGCGCCTCCTGCAGGCGCTCGGGCTGGGCGCGAAACAGCGGCGTGTCCGTCGGGCCCGGGCACACCGCGTTGGCCGTGATCTCGTGACGCGCGGTCTCGCGGGCCAGCGACTTCGTGAACGCGACCACGCCGCCTTTCGCCCCGGCATAGACCGTCTCACCGCTCGAGCCGACCCGTGCGGCATCGCTCGCCACGTTGACGACTCGTCCGCCCCTGCCACGTTCGACCATCGCCCCCAGGAAGGCGTGCGTCACCGCCACGACTCCCAGCAGATTGATGCGCACGACGCGCTCCCAGAATGGCGCGTCGGTCTCGAGGAACCCACGCGTCTCATCCCATCCTGCACAGTTGACGAGCACGTCCGGAGTCCCGAGCTCACTGAGGACGCGCGCCGCGAATGAGCTGACGGAGCCATGCTCGCTCACGTCCACCTTGAAGCCATGCCCGGACTCCATCCGAGTCGTCGCCTCCAGTGCCCCGGCTTCATCGAGGTCTGCCGCCGCGACGACATATCCCTGACGGGCAAGCTCCGCGGCCGTGGCACGGCCGATGCCCGACGCCGCGCCCGTGACGACTGCAAGCCGTTCCCCGTCGCTCGCCTCGGGCATCGCCGAACGCTACCGCACAGATTCGTTGTGACTGGTGCGCTCAGGCCCCGCGAACGTGGCCTGCCGCGAAGCGCCCGAACTCGAAGGCTGCGGTTCCGCTCGTCACGACCGGATCCTGCGCGGCGAACTCACGCAGCGCCTGCTCGTCGTCCGTCTCGACGACCGCAAGGCCATACGAGTCCTCCTCGGTGAGGACGGGGCCGAATACGACCATGTCGCCGCGCTCGAGATAGGGGCGCCAGTGGAGCGCATGGCTGTTCATGATCTCGCGCTCGGCGTCGGTCATGGTCTGGGCGAAGCCGGGCCGGGGAGCGATGAGGCGCAGGACGAAGGTGGGCATGCGCGGACTCTACGCCGGCGCCGATCGCCTCGTGCGTAGGTCACGGGCGCGGTAGTGTCGCGTGCGATGCGCGCACACACGCACGCGCAACCGCTCAGCGACTCCTCGCCGCGCCCCGCCGGCGAGGCCGAGCTCGACGAGCTGAGCGCCGTGCTCGCATCCGCGTTCGAGGATGATCCGGTGTTCACCTGGCTGTTGCCGCGTCGGGGCGGCGGCCGGCGCGAGCGGCTGGTGCGGTTCTTCAGGCTCGAGCTGCAGCACATCGTCTGGCCCGCCGGGCGGGTCCTCACGACAAGCGGTCTGGAAGGCGCTTCGCTGGAGCTGCCGCCGGGCGCGTGGAAGATGCCGATCAAACCGCAACTCACACACGGCCCCGCGTTCATGAGGGTCTTCGGCGGCCGGCTGGGCCACGCGATGGCGCTGATCACGCTGATGGAGCGCCGTCACATCCGAGAACCGCACTACTACATCCCCTACATCGGAGTCGCGCCTCCGAATCAGGGGCGCGGACTCGGCAGCGCGCTGCTGCGGCCGACCCTCGACCGCTGCGACCGCGAGGGGCTGCCCGCCTACCTCGAGGCCACCGACGAGCGCAACGCCGCCCTCTATGCCCGCCTCGGGTTCGAGCACCTCGGCGAGTTCCGGCTCGGCAGCAGCCCACCGCTGTGGCCGATGCGGCGAGCGCCGGAGGCCTAGCCGCCATGTGGCCGGCGGTGAACTACGAGGACTGGAAGGCGACGTGCGACACCCTGCACGCGCACACTCAGCTGCTCGGCAAGCTCGCCGTCGCCCTGGCGCCGCCGGAGCCCCAACTGCAGCACGCGGCGTTGCGCCTCTCCGCGCGTGGCTGGGAGACCATGCCGCTGCCGGCTCCGGACGGTTCCGGAGCCTTCACCGCCGTGCTCGACCTCGCCGGCCACGAGGCGGTCGTCGAGCACAGCGACGGCCGCACGCGGCGCGTCGCGCTCACGCCCAACCGATCCGTCGGCGAGGTCACGCGTGAGGTGCTCGGCGGGATCCGAGACCTTGCCGGCGAGGCGACGATCGACCCCACGCCGCAAGAGGTCACCTGGAGCGTGCCGCTCGACGAGGACGACGAGCATGCAACCTACGAGCCCGACCAGGTCGCCTCGTACTTTGCCGCCGTCACCCAGGTCGCGCTCGTCCTCGCGGCCTTCCGGGCGCCGTACCGCGGACGGTCGACACCGGTCAACGCTTGGTGGGGCTCGTTCGATCTCGCCGTCAACCTGTTCTCCGGCCACCCCGCCGACCCGCCGTCGAGCGACTTCATCATGAGAAACGCGATGGACGCGCAGGAGATCGCGCTCGGCTGGTGGCCTGGTAACGACAGCTACGGCAGGGCGGCGTTCTACGCCTACGCGCATCCCGCCCCCGAGGGCTACGGTGGTGCGACGCTATCGCCGCCGGCCGCGCGATGGGAGGAGGCCATCGGCGAGTACGTCCTGGACTGGGACGACGTCAGGGCGAGCTCCGACCCCCGCAGCACGGCGCTGGACTTCTGCCGCTCAGCTGTGCAGCACTCCTGCGCGGTCTGCGAGTGGGATCCAGCGCTTTCGGCCAGCGCCGCCGGGAATCCGCCGCCGGTCAGCTGACGCGAAGATGTACCCCGAAGCGCTCGCGGCCTCCAGAACCGCCGCGTAGGGGCGCTAGTCAGCCCACCAATCGCGCTGGCCTTCGACGTCTTCGCGCGGGGCGTCGCCGAGATTGGGCGCGCCAATGACAAGCATCTCGAGGCCGTCAGCCCCGGCCTCGTAGCCTCGCCAGGTACCGGGCGAGACGCGCACAGCGTCCCATTGCCTCACCTCCACGATCTCGTCGTCGAGCTTCATCCGCCCGCCCCCGCGCAAGACCACGTACACCTCCTCCTGCCTCTTGTGCGTGTGGCCGTAGGGAAAGCGATAGCCGGGCGGGACGCGCTGGTAGCCCAGGCCGGACTGCTCGAGCTCGAGTCCCTTGGTCGCCAAGCGGAACTCCAGCTCAGGCGCGCCGTCGAACCTGGAGCCGACGTCCTCCACGTCCTGCTTGAGGTTCCTCAGCGTGAACGGCACGGCGCCTCCTCTAAGTGGAGCTAGCCGGACTCGAACCGGCGACCTCCTGGGTGCGATCCAGGCGCGACAGCGTCGGTGGTCGGCGTGAGTCGTCGGTGACGATGCGGGTGCGGTCGTGAACTCCAAGATCCATCAACGGCACGTTAATCGGTAGCACGACCGTCCCTCGCGGACTTGTCCTCCTGGCCGAGAGGTTCGCCTGTACCGTGCGGCCCAGGCATGGGCATGCTCGCTGCGGCTTTCGCGCCGGTGCATCAGAAGTATTTGTTGGAGGCTCGGCAGATGCAGGCTCTGTCGTTCGCGGTGCATATCCCGCTTGTGTGCTTCGGGATCGCGTTCCCCGCGATGGTGCTGTTCATGGAGTGGCTGGGGCTGCGGACCGGCGATCCGCTCTATCGGACGCTGGCCCGAAGGTGGAGCCGGATCGTGTTGGCGCTGTTTGCGATTGGCGTGATCACCGGGACGATCCTCAGCTTTGAGATGGGCCTGCTGTGGCCGAACTTCACCGCCACCTTTGGCAGCGTGTTCGGGCTGGGCTTCGCGATCGAGGGGTTCTCGTTCTTCATGGAGGCGATCTTCATCGGGATCTACGCCTACGGGTGGGATCGGCTGTCACCGCGGATGCACTTTGTGTCCGGACTGCCGATTGTGATCACCGGCTTCACCGGTTCGCTCATGGTGATCTCGGTCAACGCTTGGATGAACCACCCCGGGGGATTTCGCCTTGTCGGCGGCAAGGTGCTCGACGTCGATCCGTGGGGCGCGCTGTTTGGCAATTCGCTGCTGTGGTCGGAGCTGATCCACATGTACATCGCCGGGTACATGGTCACGGGGTTCGTGATGGCCGGCGCCTACGCGTTCTGCCGGCTGCGTGGGCGGTGGACCCGGTATGAGCGCGTGGCGATGACGATCCCGCTCACCATCGCCTGCCTGGCCGCGCCGGTCCAGGTGCTCGTCGGGGACTGGATCGCGCGGGTGGTCGCGGTCGAGCAGCCGATCAAGCTGGCGGCGATCGAGGGGCTGTACAGGACGACCCGCGGCGCCAGTGAGCACATTCTTGGCTGGTACACCAACGGCCAGGTCAAGTACGGGATCGGGATCCCCCACCTGTTGTCGCTGCTGGCGTTTCACAGCTGGAACGCTCGCGTCACGGGTCTGGCGGCAGTCTCGGCGGGCCAGCGTCCGCCGATCAACGTCACCCGCCTCTCGTTTCAGACGATGGTCGGGATCGGCACACTGTTGGCACTGCTCGGCCTCTTGTATGTGTTCGTGCGCATCCGTCGCCGGCGGCTTCCGCTTTCCAAGTGGTTCTATTGGGCGGTCGTCGTGGCGGGGCCCGCCGCGACGGTGGCGCTCATCGCCGGTTGGGTGACGACCGAGGTCGGCCGGCAGCCCTGGGTGGTCTACCACGTGATGACGACCGCGGACTCGGTCACCGGCGCGAGCGGGATCCCCGTCGGCTACACGGCCCTGATCATCACCTACGCGGCCGTTGCGGGGGCGACGGTGTGGATCCTGCGCCGGCTGGCGCGCTCGCCGCTTCAGCTGCCTGGCGCCGACGCGCCTCCCGGCTCGATGCCGCAGCCCGTCTGATGCTCAACGCGCTCCCGCTCGTGTTCGTGCTCATCGGGCTGGTGCTGTATACGGTGCTGGCGGGGGCGGATTTTGGCGCTGGCATGTGGCAGCTGATGAGCGGCGGCGGCGAGCGGGCCGAGCGGATCCGCGACCACTGCCATCACTCGATGGGGCCCGTGTGGGAGGCCAACCACGTCTGGCTCATCTTCGTGCTGACCGTGACGTGGACCGCGTACCCGGTGTTCCTCGGGTCGGTGGCCTCGACGTTAGCGGTCGCACTGTTCATCGCCGCGCTCGGCATCATCTTGCGCGGCGCCAGCTACGCGCTGCGCTCGGGTGCGGCCAGAACTGGGGAGCTACGGACAATCGATGGGATGTTCGCGGTGGCGTCGCTGGTGACGCCGTTCGCGCTCGGCGCTGCCGCAGGCGGCATCGCGGCCGAACGCGTCCCTGTGGGCAACGCGGCGGGGAATCCCATCACCAGCTGGCTGAACCCGACTTCGATCCTGATCGGCCTCTTGGCGGTGGCCTTCTCCGCTTACCTGGCCGCCGTCTACCTCGCCGCCGACGCAGCGAGGCGCGAGGAGACCTACCTGGTGCAGGCGTTCCGGGTGCGAGCACTGGGCGCCGGCGCCGCCGCCGGCGGCCTGGCGCTGGCCGGGCTCATCGTCGTCCACGCCAATGACCACCCTCTATACACAGGCCTCGTCCACGGGGCCGCGCTCGCGGTCCTCATCCTGTCGATCGTGGTGGGAGCGACGACGATGGGGTTGGGCGCGGCGAGGAGGTTCGAGCTCGCCCGCTACACGGCCGCGCTCGCCGTCGCGCTCGTCGTCGCGGACTGGGCGTTTGCCCGCTGGCCAACGCTCCTCCCGGGCCTGACGGTCGACCAGGCGGCCGCCCCTCACGACGCAATGGTGGCGGTCGTGGTGGCGGTGCTGGCGGGGGCCGTCCTGCTGTTCCCCGCCCTGGCACTCCTCTTCATCCTCACCCTGCGAGGCCGGCTCGGAGCCGGCGGCGGGGAGACCGAGCGGGTGGCGACTGCTCAGAGCGGCGCCGGCCGGCTGCTTCTGGGCCCGACGCTCGGAGCCAGGCTGGCGGTGGCGCTGCTGATCGTCGGCATCGGGCTGCTTAGCGTGGCGGACGCGTCGTGGGCACATGCCATCGGCGTCGTCAGCCTGCTCGCCTTCATCCTCGTAGCGTTCGCGGCGCTCGTGCCCCGCGCGCTGGCCGAGGACGCCTGAGCATCGATCAGCCCCGCTTCCCTTTTATAAGGAAGTGGAGCTAGCCGGACTCGAACCGGCGACCTCCTGGGTGCGATCCAGGCGCTCTCCCAACTGAGCTATAGCCCCGTGCGGCGGCGCGATGCCGCGCGGTCGGCGACAGTTTAGCCTCGGTGGCCCGACCTACCGGCGGTGTTGAGTGCCACAGCCGACGCCGGCCCCGGCTCGAAGCCGGTGCATGGGGGCTCCCGAATCCTCCCGAACCGGCCGATAGTCTGGGTGGAGGGAGGCATCCCCATGAGCTTTCGCACGCGACTCATCAGCTTCTTCGTCGTGATCGTGGTGGTGCCGATGACCGCGATCGGCTTGCTGGTTTTCCGCCTGATCGACCAGAGCCAGCAGGGAAAGGCCGACGCCCGAGCCAACGGCCTGGCGACTGCCGCGGCCAGCGTCTATGAGACCTCGAGCGCCGCCGCCAGGCTCGACGCGCTGACGATTGCCAGGGGAGTGGGCGGGGGCGGCAGGCATGTCGTCGCGCGCGTCCGGACCCTGGCGACGCAGACAGGACTGGCCCGGGTCCGCGTGACCCAGGGTCAACGGGTGCTGCTGGACCGCGGCGATCGCACCGCCGTGGCCCCTGGGATCGCGAGCGTTCACATGGGCCGTGGTAAGGCGCCTTTACTCATCACCGCCTCGGAGGTGACTGCACGCGATTACGCACGGCAGCTTCTGGCGCCGGGCGTCGGCGTCGTCGTCGCACAGGGGTCAAGGGTCCTCACATCGACGCCTGCGGGCGTGAGCTCACGCTCGGTTCTCACCCCGGGGACCGTGTCGGTGAAAGGTGTCGATTACCGGTCCGTAAGCCAGCGCCTGCGCGGCTTCACCGGACCTGCGCTCACCGTTGCTGTGCTCTCGAGCCTGTCCGCGACCGGATCCTCGGTCGGTCAGAGCCGACTGCTCGCGGGCGTGTTCATCGTCGGCTTCCTGCTCCTCGCGTTCTTCTTCGCCGTACTGGCTTCGAGGGCCCTGCAGGGTCAGGTGGAGCGCTTCCTGCACGCAGCGCGCAGGCTCGGAAGCGGCGACTTCTCGGCTCGCATACCGATCGAGGGCCAAGATGACTTCGCGGCCCTCGGCGAGGAGTTCAACCGGATGTCCGATCAGCTCGCTCGGCGGATCGAGGAGGTTGGGGAGGAGCGTGCCAGGCTCCGCGAGTCGATCCGCAGGATTGGCCAGACGTTCGCCGCCAACCTCGACCCCCCGGCCCTGCTCGACGTCGCGCTGCGAACCGCAGTAGACGCTGTTCATGCCGGGTGTGGCCGGCTCTCGGCCCGCGCGACTCCCGACGAACCGCTGGCCGAACGTACGCGTATCGGCTCGCTCGATGGACGCTCCGACGCTGTCCTCGCCGCCGAGCGCTCGGCTCTGGCCGCGGGTGGCTTCGGCGAGTCGACGGCGGACGGGCTGAGTGTGGCCTCGGTCGTGATCGGCCCCTTCGAGCCCAGCAAGAAGGCGCATGCGCTCATCACGGTCGGCCGGCAGGGAGCGGCGTTCAGCGACGATGATCGAGAGGTCCTGCGGTCGCTGGCCTCGGAGGCGACACTCGCGCTCGAGAACGTCGAGCTGCACTTCCAGGTCCGGCGCCAAGCGGTGACCGACGAGCTCACCCATCTGGCCAACCACGGACGCTTTCAGGAGCTGCTCGGGCAGGAGATCGAGGAGGTCCGCCGCTACCGCTATCCCGTGGGGCTGATCATGCTCGACATCGACAACTTCAAGTCGATCAACGACACCTTCGGTCATCCGCAGGGGGATCTCGTGCTCAAGAGCGTGGCCCGTGTCCTGCGCGACAACTCTCGCGAGGTCGACGTTCCCGGCTCGCTACGGCGGCGAGGAGATGGCGCTGATCCTTCCGCACACCGATCTCGAGGGCTCCTACGCGATCGCCGAGCGCGTGCGGGAGGCGATCGAAGCGCTCCGGATCCCGCGATCGGACCACACAGGCCAGCTGCGGATCACGGCCAGCCTCGGCGTGTCGGCGACCACCAACGGCACCAAGACGGCCCTGATCGCCGCTGCCGACGGAGCCCTTTACGAGGCCAAGCGCAAGGGTAAGAACCGGACCGAAAAGGCCGAGCCGCAGACCGCCGAGGTCCTCGGTGCCGAGTAGGCTTTAGCCATGGGTTTGCTTGATGACGCCATCCGCGAGCACCTGGAGCTGAAGCGTCTTCGCGGTGGCGATCCGAGCGAGATCGAGCGGGCCGAGCGGGAGGCTCTCGGCCCGGTCAGACGGAGCCCGGATGCGGTGGAGGACACCGAGCTCTTGGCCCCCCCTGGGGCCGAAGATGAGGCCGGCTACGAGCCCGAGGAAGAGTGGGAAGAGCCGCTCGCCGAGGAGGACGACGAGCCGCGCACGCAGCTGCTCGACCCCGCTGTTCTTCCGACCGAGTCGCTCGAGGATGAGCATGAGCACCCTGCACGAGCCGCCCGACGCCGCGCTGAGCGAAAGCGAGCCTCTCTCACCCGAGCCCGCGCCCTACCAGCCGCCCCCTCCACATCCGGCACCGCCGCACCCCGAAGACGAGCCCGAGCCTGCAGAGCCTCGCGGTCACCCGGAGCCGCCCCCCGGCGGCGAGCACACCGTCGAGTATCGCCTCGAGGACGAGGAGCTCGAGCCGCTCGAGCCCGAGCCGGGGCGCCGACCCGGCGAGGACGAGGACGTGCTCGAGGAGACGCCTGACTTCCTGCAGGACACCCCCGAGCACGACCGTCTCTGGTTCGAGCAGCGGCCGCCGCGCGACTTCGACTTCGACGATTAGACGCTCTGGGCGGCCGTCTGGCGACGGTTAGACTCGACCGCCGAAGGGGCCATAGCTCAGTTGGGAGAGCGCCTGCTTTGCAAGCAGGAGGTCGCCGGTTCGATCCCGGCTGGCTCCATCCGATAGATCCTTGGCGAAAACAGGCATTTGGTTGAGCGGCGGTCCGGATGTGGGACCATCAAGCGTTGCCACGATTTGGGAAGCGTCCGACACCGCCGAGCGAAGGCGAGCTCGAGGCCACCGCGGTTGATCTTGACCGCATCCAGCGCGGTGGGATACCGCTTGGGGCGGAACAGCGCCTGAAGGCCATCGCCGCGGCGAGCGCGCCGGTCTTCAGCAGTGATCTGAGCGCGAAGGAGTACGCGATCGCGCAAGCCTCCGGTCTCGCGCCGATCGCGCAGATCATGGGTTCCTCGGTTGTGCAGCACGGCTGGCAGAACTACGGGTGGTCGTCCTACGGAGGAGGGATCACCGAGATGCCCTCCTTCGCCGTTCCGTGGAACCTGTCGCGCCAGCGCTCGTTCGACCGTTTGCGCCAAGAGGCGCAGTTCGCCGGGGCGGATGCGGTGATCGGGATCGAGCTGATCACCAACAGCTTCCTCGGTGAGCCGGGAACCGTCGAATACGTCGTCTTCGGTACCGCCGTGCGTGAGACGACGCTCGCGTACCGTCACGGCTCCGAGCCGCGCATGTGCGCACTCTCGGCTCAGGATGTCGACAAGCTGCGCCGTATCGGAGCCGAAACGCTGAGCGTCATCGGCCACACCTCGGTCGTGGCTGTGGCACTCTCCATGCAAGCCAATCAGATGATGCGCTCTTGGTGGGGCAACCAGGAGATGACCGAGGTCACCCAAGGGGTCTACGCAGCGCGCCATCTCGCGATGGCGGAGGTGACTCGTCAGGCGCGCCAGGCCGGCGCCAACGACATGGTCATCTCGACGCTCACCCACAACATCGATCACCACGAGTACGAGCGCCTCGGCTTTACGCAACACATCTTCATTGTCTCGATGCACGTGCTGGGTACCGCGATTCGACTCGGCGCACATGAGCCTCATCCGGCTCCGCTCGAGATGCCAGTGATGTCAATCAACCTCGGGGCCTAGTCCACGAACCTCAGGAGAGCCTGATGCCGACATATGACCCGACCAGTACCGAAGGCCTCGCCGAACACGCCAGCGAACGCCTAGAGATGAATGCCCGAGGGCTTTTCACCTCCGACCTCTCCGTGAACGAGTACCTCTGTGTGGAGAAGGCGGCCTTTGAGCCCGTGGGCCTGGTGGTGGGCTCGAGCATCTACCACATCGGCTTTCAGGCAGCCAACTGGAAGGCGAGCCAGGAGATGGGCGTCCTCACCCAAGCGATGTACTCGGCCCGCGAGCTCGCCATGACGCGGATGGAGGAAGAGGCCGACCAGCTCGGGGCCGATGGCATCGTCGGAGTCCGACTCGACATCGGACGCTACGAATGGGGCGCGGACATGGCCGAGTTCATCGCGATCGGCACCGCCGTGAAGCACAAGGGCGGCAAGGTCCACCGCGCGCCCAACGGACGCCCGTTCACATCCGACCTAAGTGGTCAAGCCTTCTGGACGCTGATGCAGACCGGCAAGCGCCCGGTGGGGATGGTCATGGGCAACTGCGTCTATCACGTCGCACATCGCGGGATGATGCAGTCGCTCCGTCAGACAGGTCAGAACGTTGAGCTCGAGCAGTACACCCAGGCCCTGTATGACGCCCGTGAGCTGGCCATGGAGCGCATGCAGAAAGAGGCCGAAGCAATCGGTGACGGCGTTCTAGGGATCGTGGAGGTCAAGCTCCACCAGAACAACCACGGCTGGGGCAGCCACGTGATCGAGTTCTTCGCAATCGGCACCGCCGTGGTTCCGAACGAGCACGCCGCGCCAGACCAGCAGCTACCGGACATCACGCCCGTCCTCGACATCAACGACTGACACGGTCGCCAGCGCGGGCGATAGCTCACCCGAGCAGTCGTTCAAGCGACAGGCGTGCTGCCTCCGACCGCTCAGCCTCGGCACCAAGCGCTTCACTCAACGCCTCTAGCCACGCGTCGAGCGGCATCTGCTGGCGCTTGATGACCACTCCTCGTACGGCCTTAGCGAGGCTCGTTTCCGCTGTTTCCCCGGCCATAGACAGCACGAACGTCTCGTCACCGAGGTGCACCTCGATGCGCTCTAGGCGCTTCTCTCTGGAGAGGAAGCGCGCCGCCTGGCGTCGAGTCCGCGTCTGATCTGGGAGGGCCTCACATAGCTTTGACGCGAGCGCCTCGGCCAGCGCTCGCGAGTCCGACGAGTCGGCGCGCAGTGAAGACGCCGCCAGATCGAATCGGCGCTCTGCCATGAGGCGATACTAGGGTTTCGGTCTTAGCCTCGTTGTGCTGGGGCCCCCGGCGCTGCTCCAGGGCCACCCGGGCGCGAGGAGTACGCTCAGGTAAGTGAGCCACCCCCATTACGAAGCCCGTAGGAGGTTTCGATGCCTGGACTAAAGGGACGGCTTTCGACCGTTGTCAAGTCGAAGATCTCGAAGCGGCTGGATCGCGCCGAGAACCCGAGCGAGACGCTCGACTACGCGTATGAGCGCCAGATCGAAAACCTGCAGAACGTCAAGAAGGGGATTACCGACATCCTCACCGCCAAGAAACGGCTGGCGCTTCAGGATGAGCAGCTCCAGGAACAGGCCGACAAGCTCGATGGGCAGGCGCGCGACGCGATGGCGGCGGGACGGGAGGATCTCGCCCGCGCCGCGCTGGAACGAAAGCAGCTGATCGCGCAGGAGAGCGGCTCGCTCGACCAGCAGATAGGACAGCTCGAATCCGAGCAGGAGAAGCTGATCCAATCCGAGAAGCAGCTCGAGGCAAAGACCGAGCAGTTCCGTTCCAAGAAGGAAGTCGTCAAGGCGCAGTTCTCGGCGGCCGAGGCGCAGGTGCAGGTCTCCGAGGCCGCTACCGGCGTGGGCGACTCGATGGCGGATGTCGGCATGGCGACGCAGCGCGCCCTCGACAAGACCGAGAACATGAAGGCGCGCGCAGACGCTGTCGACGAGCTCCAGTCAGCGGGCACGTTCGAGGATCTGACCGCCCTCGGCCCCGCGGAGGACGACGTCGATCGCCAACTCGACCAGCTCGGCGCCAAGAGCGCCGTCGACGACGAGTTTGCTCGGCTCAAGGCAGAGGTCGAGTCGGGTGCTCCAACACCGGGCCTACCTGCCGGCGCTCCGGCCAGTCCTGCAGCGTCGGAGCATCCTGACGGCGACGGCGACGGCGACGGCGACGGCGACGCGCCGCCGGGCTAGCTGCTGGCTGAGCGGATAAGGGCGAGCGTCCCCCGAAAGCCCAACATGCCGCCCGCTGATCGACCATTGCGGCGGGCAGGAGAATTGGGTTGATGGTCCGCGACGCCACGTCACCGCGAAAGCGCCACGCGCTTGCGCTGTTCGAGGGGCTCCCCCGGCACTACGACCGTATGGGTGCCGTGCTGAGCTTTGGCCAGGATCCGCGCTGGCGGCATGCTTTGGTAGATGCCGTCGATCCGCAGCCCCAAGAGCGGTTGCTCGATGTTGCGACCGGCACTGGGATGGTCGCCACAGCACTGGTCCACCGCGCGGGCTGCGAGGTGGTCGCGCTCGATCAGAGCGAGGCGATGCTGGCCATTGCTCGCTCACGTATTTCGGATGATCCGACGGTCGCGGGGCGGCTCAGCTTCGTCGTCGGAGAGGCTGAGCGGCTTCCTTTCGGCGACGCCGAGTTCGACGGAGTGACATTCACCTACCTGTTGCGCTACGTCGATGATCGCGCGGCGACAATGCGTGAGCTCGTGCGCGTGCTGAAGCCCGGCGGCCGGATCGGGATGGTCGAGTTCGGCGTCCCGGCGTCCCCGCCGTTGCGAGCTCTGTGGCGGGTCTACGCCCGATTTGGGCTACCGCTGCTCGGGCGGTTGGTTTCTCCGGCCTGGCAGGAAGTCGGGCGCTTCCTCGGGCCGAGTATCGAGGAGCTGTATGCCGTCGAGCCGGACTTGGCGGGGCTGTGGGAGTCGGCCGGGATCAGGAACGTGAGCTTGCGTCGTCTCAGCTTTGGCGCCGGCGTTGTGATGTGTGGCGTCCGGGATGACAACCGAGCGAGGTAGGCTCAACCGTCCGGCTTTCTATGCGCTGGCGAGCGGCGGCTGGCATGACTTCGTCACCCTGCTTCATCCGCCATACACGTTGTGGCACCTCAGCTATGTGGCGCTTGGCGCGGCCGCCGCGCCGACCCTACATGGCGACCGGCTCGGCGCGGCGATCGGCGCGTTCTTTCTCGCGGTGGGCGTCAGCGCACACGCGCTTGATGAGCTGAACGACAGACCGCTGGGAACCGCCGTGAAGCGCGGCACGCTGATCGGGATGGCCGCCGGAGGGCTCGCCGGCGCTGTTGGGATCGGCGTCGCCGGCGCGCTGATCATCTCTCCGCTGCTCGTTCCACTCGTTGTGGTCGGGGCACTGCTCGTGGTGGCATACAACCTCGAGCTCGCCGGCGGACGATTCCACACGGACCTGTGGTTCGCGCTCGCCTGGGGCGGCTTCCCAGCGTTCACCGGCTACTTCGTGCAAGCCTTGACGATTCATCCCTCGGGCCTGCTCGTCGCGGCGGGTTGTTGCTTTCTCAGTGCGGCCCAGCGTCGGCTGAGCACCCCTGCACGTGAACTGCGACGCCGAACGACCAATGTCATCGGAGAGCAGCGGCTCACGGACGGCAGCACGGCGGACTTGACGGAGGCTCGCCTCGCCGCGCCGCTTGAAGGCGCCCTGTCCGCGCTCTCGATCGCAGTGGTCCTGCTTGCGGTCGGCGCCGTGCTGGCCAAGGTGTGAGGGCCCCGCACGGCGTTCGGCTCAGCCGTCAGGCCAAATCGGGCATCAGGATTGGCCTCGGTTTGCTGATGACAGAGTCGCACTCGTGCGGCGGCCGATCGACGAGTGCTCAGCCGCTCAGCGGATGTCGGTAGCTGACACCGCGAGCCCCATCGTTGCCGCTAGAGCCGCAAAGCAGAAACCCGGCCAGCGTTTGCTCGGGTCCATCTCGTGCCAGGCACCAGCGATCCCAAGCATGTCGCCGCAGTCGGAGAGAACGCCGGCGATCAGCCACCGCTTGCTGCTCTCGCCACGACGCACGGCTTGCGCGAGTCCAAGCGCGAGGCCGATCTCGCGGCCGCCCATTCCCCGAAGAAAAGCTTGCGCATCCGGCTCGGCGCCGCCTTGACCGGCGAGCATCCGGCCAGTACTCGCGGGCGCCAGAAGCGCGGCTGCACCGAACGCGGCCCGGCCAAGCGCATAGAGCGGCAGCAGTCTCATGGGAGGCTGGCAATCCACGCCGATGCCCGCTCGAGAACCTGTACGCGGTGGAACTCGTCCGTGTGCCAGCTTGTCGAACGCAGGCTCCCGCGTGGGCGGTTGCGTCTCATGATCGCGGCGTGCAGCGGCAGCGCGACAAAGCGCCTCAGGTCCTCTTCGTACTCCCAGACGGAGATCGAGCCACTTCGAGCGACGAGAGGAAGCGACCATAGCCATAGACCGATTGCGCCGGGCATGGCAAACCAACCCTTGCGAAGCCGAAGGCCGCTTCTAATGATGTCCGGGCTGTAGCGCACGCTCGAGGTCGTGAAGTCGGTGACGCTAACCAGGACGTCGCCTTGCGCACCATCGGCGGGGCCCGGTGCCCAGCGGGTCATCAGCGGCTTCATCGCGATTGGTCCTCAGAGCAATACATCGCCACGACGATATTTCTTGATTGGCTTGTGTCAAGATCCAATCAAGTGAGCATTAGCCAGTCCAATCGTCCGGCCGTCGCCTCTGCACCGGACTTGCTCCTGGCGCTTGATCGAGGGCGTCCGCGCACGCTTCGCTCCCAGCTCGAAGCGCAGCTTCGCCTGGCAATTCAAGCCGGACGCCTTGCTCCTAGACAGCGGCTGCCCCCGTCCCGCGCGCTTGCCGCAGACCTAGGCATCTCGCGGAGCGTCGTTGTCGAGGCCTACGGCCACTTGGCAGCAGATGGCTATCTCGCGACCCGGCAAGGTTCCGGCACCGAGGTTGCTGCGAGCGGTTCTTCCAAGCCGCGCCCTAGTGCGACCGGGCAGAACTCCGCCGCCGTTGCGGGGTTTTTCGGCGGCCTTCCAGATCCGGCTCTCTTTCCACGGCGGGAGTGGCAGCGGCATTACCGCGCAGTGCTCAACGAGTTGCCTGACGCTTCCCTTGGTTATCCAGGACCCGTGGGCGCCCTTGCGCTTCGCGAGGCGCTGTCCAGCTATCTGGGGCGCGCTCGCGGCGTGATCTCCTCAGCCGAGGATCTGATGATCACGAGCGGTTTTACTCAAGCACTTGCGCTGATTGTGCGAGCACTGAACGCCAGGGGTGTTCAGGCAATTGCGGTTGAGAATCCTTGCTTTGCGTTTCATCGAGAGGGGATCAAGCTTGCCGGTTTGCGGCCCGTTCCGATCCCGGTCGATGAGGATGGGCTTCAGGTCAATCGCTTAGCGGACGAGCGAGTCGGCGCAGTGCTCCTCTCGCCCGCGCACTCCTACCCGAGCGGCGCCGTGCTCAGTGCCGAGCGACGTAGCGCGCTCATCGCTTGGGCACTGGAGCATGAAGCTCTCATCATCGAGGATGACTATGACGCCGAGTTCCGCTACGACCGCGCCCCAGTCGCGGCGCTCCAGGGATTGGCACGCGAGCATGTCCTCTACGCCGGTTGCGCAAGCAAGACGCTCAGCCCGGCGCTGCGGCTGGGATGGATGGTTGCTCCCGCCCACCTGAGAAATGAGCTGATCCGCGAGAAAGTCTTCAACGACATGGGCGGCGCGCTCCTCGAGCAGCTCGCCTTCGCTCGTTTCCTTGAGAACGGCGGCTTTGCTCGTCACCTACGGCGTGTACGACCGATCTATCGCCGCCGTCATGACGCAGCGATCGAGGCTCTCTCTACTCACGTTCCGGGTGCGCGTGCCACCGGCGCAGCAGCGGGGCTTCATTTATTCGTGCGACTGCCGGATGGTTGCGATGAGCAGGCCGTGCTCGAGCGCGCGCAAGTAAAGGGCGTTCTCATCGAGCCGGCTGCCTGGCACTTCGCGGCCTCCCAAACGGCACCGCCCGCACTAGTCCTCGGCTACGGCGCGATCAGCGAGGCTGCGATCAAACGCGGGATCAAGATCCTCGGCGCGACGGCCTCCAGCCTGTGACCAAACGATCCTGCGCGGCGCACGGCTATCACCTCCTGGATCTGAAGGGCCGTAGCCGTTGCGATGCTCCCCGCGCTCACACGGACCAGTGCTTCGACCTCCCCGAGCTCGTAGTGACAGCGCCTGTCTGCAAGCAGGAGGTCGCCGGTTCGGTCCCGGCTGGCTCCACCTCAGCCGTGACCGAGGCGGGCGGATCCCGTTTGAGCCGGGAGCCCTAGATTAGGGGCGGTGAGCGGAGATCTCACGATCGAGCTTTGCGGCCTGGCGAAGAGCTACCGGGGCGGTCCGCGTGGCCCGGTCCACGCAGTGCGAGGAATCGATGTCTCGATCGCGCGCGGCGAGACGGTCGCGCTGCTGGGGCCCAATGGCGCGGGCAAGTCGACCACGATCGACATGCTGCTCGGGCTGACGCGTCCGGACGCGGGCGATGTGCGCGTGTTCGGTAAGTCCCCACGTGAGGCTGTCGAGGCAGGTGAGGTGGGGGCGATGCTGCAAACCGGAGAGTTGATCCGCGATCTGTCGGTGCGCGAGCTGATCTCGCTGGTGGCCTCCCTGTATCCCCGTCCAATGCCCGTCGAGGACGTACTCGAGGTCGGCGGGCTGAGCGAGGTGGCAGGCCAACGAACCCAGAAGCTCTCCGGCGGGCAAACCCAGCGCGTTAGGTTCGCCGTGGCCATGGTGAGTGACCCCCAGCTCCTGGTGCTCGACGAGCCCACGGTCGCCATGGACGCGCAGGGTCGGCGCGACTTCTGGGCGGCCATGCGAGCCTACGCCGCGCGCGGGCGGACGGTGCTGTTCGCGACCCATTACTTGGAGGAGGCCGACGCCAACGCCGACCGGGCAGTGCTGATGGCCGGCGGCCAGGTCGTGGCCGACGGGCCCACTACCGAGATCAAGGCGCGCGTGGGTACGCGGACTATTCGCGCAACCCTCCCGGAGGTCGGCCTGGCCGAACTCGAATCCCTGCCCGGGGTGAGCAGCGCCGAGCGCCATGGAGAGGCCATCGTGCTGCGTTGCACCGATTCCGATGCCGCGATCCGGTCGCTGCTCGAACGCTATCGCTCGGCCCGCGACGTCGAGATCGCCGGCGCTGGCTTGGAGGAAGCGTTCCTTGAGCTGACGGCCGCGCGCGAGGACGCGGCGCCCACCGCGGCCAGGCAGATGGGCACGCAACCGTGAGCGGGCTTCTCTATACGCGCTTTGAGCTCCTGCGCGCGTTTCGCAACCGCCGCTTCTTCATCCTCTCCTTTGGGTTCCCGCTCGCCCTGTACTTCCTGATCGCCGGACCCCAGCGAAACGTCCACAGCCTGGCCGGCACGGGGATACCCGCGCCGCTGTACTACATGGCCGGCCTGGCGTCATTCGGCACGATGGCATCGATGATCTCGAGCGGCGCTCGGATCGCCGCGGAGCGCCAAGCCGGATGGACCCGCCAGCTCCGGATCACCCCGCTCAGCCCGCGCGATTACTTCCGGGCCAAGGTGCTCTCCGCCTACGCCATGGCGATCACCAGCCTGCTGCTGCTCTACGTCGCCGGTGCGACCCTGGGCGTCAGCCTGCCCGCGCACCAGTGGCTGTCCATGACAGGCCTGATCATCGTTGCGCTGCTTCCGTTCGCCGCCCTCGGCATCACGGTCGGTCACCTCATGAACGTCGACTCGATCGGGCCTCTCACAGGCGGCCTGGTTGCCATCCTCGCCTTCCTGAGCGGTACCTGGTTTCCGCTCACTCACGGCTTTCTCTACGACGTCGGCCAGTACAACCCCGGCTATTGGATCGTCCAGGCCAGCCACATTGCGCTGCACGGCCACGGGTGGACGACGAAGGGCTGGATGGTCGTGGTCGGGTGGACGATCGTCCTCGTGGTCCTGTCGCGGTGGGCCTACCGCCGCGACACTCAGCGCGTGTGATCGACGGCTAGGCTTGAGCTGCCGGCCCTCACGCCGAGGCTTGATCCTCTGCGTGATCCTTCTCGCTGCGCTGGTCCTCCGGGTCGGCGAGGTGGAACGGTCCGCCTACGCCGCGCGCAACGACGCCCGGAGCTACCTGGTGCTCGCGCATCAGGTAGCGCAGACCGGGGACTACTCCACGAGCTCGAGGCCGGGAACCGGCTCCTACGGCACGCGCGGCCCCACCGCGCTGTTCCCTCCGGCGATCTCCTACCTCGTGGCTGGGATCGATCTGCTCGACGGCCACACGACGGCGCTCCGGCCCAATGGTTAAGCCCGCACGCCTAACACAAGCGGTCCTCGGGACACTGGTGCAGCACCGAACGAGGCCGGAGGCCTGCGCGAGCGGCGCGTCCGGCAGAGATGAGGGTTGCGGGGGCGCCGCTAGCCACGGCGGCTATGTTGGCGGGCCATGCAGTGGTCCCTAGGCGCCCCCACCCAACGGCCCCGATCATGAGCGCCGGCGGCCTCGCTGGTGCCGGCGCCCGGGCCGGGATGCGTGCCGCCCGCTGGACCGGACGGCGCGTGCGCGGCCAGGTGGTCAGGCAGGTCGGCGGGCCGGCCCGCGCCCGCGTAATCGGTCTGTTCGGCGCGGTACTGGCCCTGAGCGGCGCCGACACGGCGACCGTCGGCGCCGTCGCTCCCCAGCTCGAGCACGCGCTCCATATCGGCAACACCAAGATCGGCCTGCTCAGCTCCGTCGCGCTGCTCGTGGGCGCGATCTTCACGATTCCCGTCGGGCTCTTAGTGGACCGGTCCAAACGGTTGCCGGTGCTGGCGGCCAGCATCGTCCTCTGGAGCGCGGCGTCGCTCATGAGCGCGTTCGCCGGCAGCTACTCGAGCCTTCTCCTCAGCCGGCTGCTGCTGGGTGCGGTGACAGCGACGGCGGGACCGGCGATCGCGTCGCTTACCGGCGACTACTTCCCGGCGCGTGAGCGCGGCCGGATCTACGCGTACATCCTCGGCGGCGAGATCGCCGGCACGGCGGTCGGGTTCATCGTCGGCGGCAGCCTGGCGACGCTGATCAGCTGGCGAGCGGCCTTCGTACTGCTCGCCATCCCCGGCTTCTTCCTTGCCCGCGAGCTCTACCGCACCGTCCCCGAGCCCCTGCGCGGAGGCCAGAGCACGCTGGAGCCGGGCGTGGTCGACCTGCACGAAGCGGTCGCGGCCAGCGCCGCCGAGCCTTCTGGTGAGGCGAGCGGGGACGAGCAGGTCTCCTCTGAGGCCGACGAGTTGGCGCGGGAGGCGGTGCGCCAGCGCGGCGTGGAGCCCGATCCGAGGCTCGTGCTGAGCACCGATCCGCGGCAGCTGGGGGTCGTGCGCGCCGTGCGCTACATCCTGTCTATTCCGACGAACATGCTGATGATCATCAGCTCCTCGCTCGGCTACTTCTACTTCTCCGGGCTTTCGACCTTCGCGCTGCTGTTCGTCCGCGGCCACTATCACGCCAGTCAGGCCACGGCCGAGCTCGTGCTCGCGCTGCTCGTGGCGGGCGCACTGGTCGGCACGCTGGTCAGCGGCCGGGTCACGGACGCGATGCTCCGGCGGGGGATCCTCGAGACGCGCGTGGTGGTGCCTGCGCTCTGCTACCTCGGCGCGGCGGCGCTGCTGATCCCCGGCGTCGTGGCCAAGCACCTGACGCCGGCCGTGTGGTTCGACGTCGCCGGAGCGGCACTCCTCTCGGCGGCGAACCCTCCGCTCGACGCCGCCAGGCTCGACATCATGCCCGCGGGCCTGTGGGGCCGCGCCGAGAGCACCCGCACGGTCCTGCGCTCGCTCGCCCAGGCGCTGGCGCCGCTGCTGTTCGGCGGGCTGGCCGATCTGATCGCCGGCATCGTGCCCGCGCAGGCGCCGGTCGGGACCCACCCGCCAGTCATCTCGCCCAGCGCTGCCCGCGGCCTCGAGATCAGCTTCCTCGTCATGCTGAGCACGCTCGCCGCGGCCGGCGTATTCCTCCTGCGCGCCAGGCACACCTATCCTCGCGACGTGGCCACGGCCGCGGCCTCACAGGAGGCGACAGCTGCGATGAGCGAGCCGAGCGGCTAGGGCGCCGTCGCCACCGCTCGCATCAGCGCCTCCCCTGCCACCCTTTCAGCTGCGCCCGCGTCGCACCATGGGGCAGTCCCGCCGGCGCGGGTTCGGTTAGCCGTACCGAGCTCCGCCCGGCACATCAACCGCGGCAGGCCTGGCCATCGGCCGCAGCAGCGCGCCCGGGCGGTCCTGGTACAGGGCGACCCACTCGGGCGGCGGCACGGTCGTCCGCCACGCCGGCACGATCGGCGGTACGCGGCCTCCGAGCAGCGCGCCCGCGACTTGAAGGAGATCCGCTCTCCACCGGTAGCGTCGCCAGCTGCGCCAGAACATCCGCGCGGCCTTGAGCCGATGGCCGCCGGCGCGGTATGCGCTGCCCGCCCAGCGCGTGAGGATCTCGTCATGCATGCCCTCGTCGTTTCGGTGACGAGCCCGTCCGTATCGACGCCCCAACTCCTGGAACTCGGTCAGCGCGTCGTCGGTGTGCCGCACGTGCATGCTGCCGGAGTGAACGACGTAGCCGCTCAGCACCTGCGGACAGACTGCGACCCGCGCGCTCGCCACGAGGCGGATCCACAGGTCCCAGTCGGCCAGCACCGAAAGGCTCTCGTCGAATCCACCGACACGCTCGAGCAGCTCGCGCCGGACCATCACCGCGGAGGGCTCGCCGAGCGCGTTCCTCCAGCGAAGCTCACGCTGCACCGTCGCGGGCGATGGCGATGCCCTGACCGCGAGCGCTCGTCCCCGCGGGTCGAGCTTGACCGTCCCGCTCGCAACAACTGCAACCGCGTCCACCTCGGCGGCCTCCAGCAGCAGCCGGCACCGCTCCGGCGCCCAGATGTCGTCATCGTCGAGGAACGCGATCCAGGTCCCTCTGGCAGCTGCAATCCCTCGATTACGTGCGGCCGCCACCCCGCGCGAAGCGTCGACTCGAAGCACGCGAACGGCCTCATCATCGGAAGGCACGGTGGCGGGAAGCTCGGACCCGTCATCGACGACGACCACGTCGAGATCGACGTCGCGCTGCGCGCGCGCCGCCGACAGCGCCCGCGCCAGCTCGCGCGGCCGGTCGCGGGTGGGAATGACGACCGAGATCGTGGACTCCCTCTCGTCTTCCGCGCGCCCGCCAGCAAGCTCCGGAGCACTCGCTCCAACCCCCGCCCGGTCCGTCATACGGGGCGGAGCGTACCTCACTCCAAAAAGAAGAGACGCCGTGCACGCGGGCTCTGCCATTGTTCGCGCGTGCGTTACCGGCTGCTCGACCTCGAGCTCGAAGACGAGTGGTCCGATGCCGCGTTGGATGCGGATGAGTCCGGCATCGGCCTCGTGTTCCGGCTTCGCGGGTGCCCCGTAGGGTTCGCGCTACATCGGCATCATCCCGGCGCCGTGGTCTCGCGCGAACTGCTCGAACGCCTTGCCGGCGAGCACGCGGCAGACGTCGCGATGGCTCACAGGATCCGCGACGAGCTGGCGGGGGTGAATCGAAAGGCCTCCGCGACGATCAGCATCGCGATCTGTACGCGTGCGCGGACCGGCCTACTCGAGGCGTGCCTTCGGAGCATCGCCGACCTGCACAGTGCGGACCTCGAGGTCCTCGTCGTGGACAACGCGCCGCCCGACGACGCAACGGCGCAGCTCGTCCGCCGGATCGGTGGCGCCCGCTACGTGCGTGAGCCCCGGCCCGGGCTCGACGTGGCCCGCAACCGCGCGCTGCGCGAGGCGCGCCACCAGTTCGTCGCCTTCGTCGACGACGACGTGGTCGTCGATCGCGAATGGCTGGCTGGACTCGAGGAGGCGATCGCCGAGAACCCGGATGCCGGCGTGATCACGGGCCTGGTCCTGCCCTACGAGCTCGAGACGCAGGCGCAGATCGTCTTCGAGCATCGTGGCGGTTTTCGCCGCGGATTCAGAAAGCTTCGTTATCAAGGCGCTGAACAGCCGGGCGATCCCCTGTACCCCCTGGGAGCCGGGATCTTCGGCGCCGGAGCGAACATGGCCGTGGAGCGGGAGGCCGCCCTGCGTCTCGGCGGCTTCGACGAGGCGCTCGACACTGGAGCAAAGCTCCCCGGCGGGGGCGATCTCGACATGTTCTCGCGCATGATCCGGGCCGGTCTCCCCATCGTCTACGAGCCGCGGATGCTCGTCTTTCACCGCCACCGCCGGGAGATGGCCGAGCTTTACCGGCAGTACTGGTCCTGGGGAACGGGGTTCATGGCCTACGTCACAAAGACCTATCGCGACGATCCCCGGACGCGGCGCAAGCTCCGGGCGTTGGTGATCTGGTGGATCAACTACGAGCTCGGTCAGATCCTCGCTAACGCAGCGGGCAGGGGATGGGGTCCGGCCCGCCTCGCTGTGGCGGAGTTCGCGGGAGGCATCGTGGGGCTGGCCGGAACCTACGAGCGTTCGCTGCGGCGCATGGGGACGATCGATGCCTGACCCGGTCCGGCAGATCGTCCACGTCGACCTGGCCCGGGGGCTGCCGGACCTGTCCGGCGCGGCCGACGGCAGCGACATGCGGGTCGTCTGGTGGTGGCGCGACATCCCGCTCGGGCAAGACGATCTGAACCATCTCGGACTACCGCCGCGCCCGCTGGCTGAGCGCGTCGCCCATCGGGTCGCAGGCCCTGTAAGCGACCGTCTGGGTCCGCACGCCGGCGAAGCCGAGGTCCTCTCGGCGCTCGACCAGCTCCCCCGCCCCGAGGCGCCCACCGCGTCGGTCGTGATCTGCACACGCGACCGCCCCGAGGCGCTGGAACGCTGCCTGCGCTCGATCGACGAGGCCCGCGATAGACCGCAAGAGCTCGTGGTCGTCGACAACGGCCAGTCTCCGGCGACGCACGAAGTCGTGGCCCGCTTTCCCATGGTTCGCTGCGTCCGCGAGCCGCAGCCGGGTCTGAGCGCGGCGCGCAACGCCGGCCTGTCCGCGACCTCTGGAGAAGTCGTCGCCTTCGTCGACGACGACGCCGAGGTGCATCCGCACTGGCTGTCCCGGCTGCAAAGCGCGTTCGCCGACCCGATGGTGATGGCGGCCGCGGGCCTGGTCCTCCCGGCAGAGCTGCGGACCGAGTCCCAGCTGGTGTTCGAGTCCGTGCTCCGTGGTCTCGGTCGCGGGTTTCGCCCACGGCGCTTCGACGCCGGCTTCCTGGGCCGATTGGGCGTGGCCCCCGTGTGGGAGGTGGGCGCGGGCTGCAACATGGCCATCAGGCGCCTCGGGGTGGAGCTGGCGGGGGAATTCGACGAGCGCCTCGGTGCCGGCGCCGCCGGATGCAGCGAGGATTCCGAGCTCTTGTACCGATTGCTCGGTAGCGGTTGGGCGTGTGTGTACGAGCCTGCGTCGGTGGTCTTTCACCATCACCGTGCCGACCCGCAGGCGCTTCACCGGCAGGCAGAGGCGTACGCGCGCGGCCATCTGGCTGCGCTGTTCGTGCAGTTCGCGCACTCAAGGCGTCCCGGCAACCTGATCCGCGCCTGTGTGCGCCTACCGCTCACGTTTGCGCTCGCGGCGGCCATCGAGAGCGTCAAGCAGGTCCTTCAGGGCGCCGGGGTGACGCCGCGCACGCTGAGGCGGCCGGTCGGGGCTGAGATCCACGGGTATCTGCGGGGACTCGCCTACCTACCGCTTGCCGGGTCGCCGCCGGATCCACGCCACAAGGCCGCACGCCGCGAGTTCCTGGGACGCAACCCGTATCCGGAGCCGCTCACCGCCGGCTTCTTCTATCGCGAGAAGATGCGCGCGGTGCACAGCGTCGCGCCGGACATCCCGGTGCGCCGCGCGCTCGAGATCGGTGGTGGGCAGAGCGGCTTGGCACGGATGCTCTATCCGCGCGCCCACGTCACGAACCTCGATCTCGATCCCGCCTACGAAGCCGCCCGAGCCAACCGTGATCCACTCGTGCGCTTCGTGCAGGGCGACGCGACGGCTCTACCGTTCCCCGACGACTCGTTCGATGTCGTGACGCTCCTCGACGTCCTCGAGCACATACCCGACGATCGGGCGGCGGCGGCCGAGGCGCTGCGCGTCACGCGACCCGGCGGCTGGATCCTCGTCTCGTGCCCCAACCGGCGCTGGCGCTCTCCCTATCACGCTCCGATGCGGGGGATCTGCCCCTCGAGCGAGCAGATGATGATTCGCTGGCAGCACGTCAGGGTCGGCTATGGCATCGACGAGCTGACGAGTCTGTTCGGACTCCCGCCCGCGGCGAGCGCCGACTTCATCAACCCGGTCACCGTCGTCGCCCACGATGTCTCGTTCTCGCGCTTGCGTCCGCGCCTGCGGCGCGCTGCGCTGCTCGCGCTCTCGCCTGTGACCTGGCTTGGCTATCTCCGACCGCCAGGGGCCGGCTTGGGTACCGAGACGGCGGCGAGCTGGCGCAAGCCGGTCCGATGAGCCCGCGCATCGGCCTGCTGCCGTGGGGCGACGCGATCGAGGACTTCCTCGAGCCCCTCGGTCTCGGCCTCTCGCATTTTCGCGAGGAGATGACCGGGGGCTGGCTCTTCGGCTACGTCGAAGCTCTGCAGACGGCGGGCGTCGACACGAGCATCGTCTGCTTCTCGCGTGAGGTGCGCGGGGCGGCACGCTGGACGCACCGGCCGACAGGCGCCGAGTTGCTCGTGCTGCCGGTACCACGCACGGCGCTGCGTCTGCGAGCAACGCTCGCGGACCCGCTGACCTGGGACGCGTCCAAGGCGCCCCGCGGGCGCGGCCGCGCTGCGCTGATGGCCGCCCAGCCCGCCTACCAGCTCTCGCCCTACCTCGCCACGCCCCTACGGGCTCTGATGCGCGAAGCCAGGCGCGCGCGGTGGCGCGCCATCCTCTGTCAGGACTACGAGTACCAGCGCTCGGACCTGTGCGCTCTGCTGGCTCGCGGGTTGGGCATCCGCGCCGTCGCCACCTTCCAGGGTGGCGGCGCGACGCGGACGGCGCTCGAGCGGCGCCTGCGCCCGCTCGTGATACGTGCCTGGGATGCCCTGATCGTCTCCTCGCCCGCCGAGTTCGAGCGCGTGCGACGCACCTATCGCCTCCCGGCCGAACGGATCGTCGACGTGCCAAACCCCGTCGCCGTCGGCCGTTGGAGCACGTCAGAGCGCGACCGCATCCGGACCCAGCTCGGTCTGCCGGCGGACGCGGTGGTGGTGGCCTGGCACGGACGCGTCGACTACGAGGGGAAAGGACTCGACCTGATGCTCGAGGCGTGGAGGGACCTTGCGGATGACGCGTCGCCGCCGCGGCGGCTTCTGCTGATCGGGGCAGGCGCGGATGGCGAGGAGTTGCGCGCGCGGCTTCGGTCCGTGAGCGACGTGCACTGGATCGATCGCTACGTCCTCGACAAGACCGAGCTGGCCGAGCTGCTCGGCGCCGCTGACCTGTACGCCTTCCCGTCGCGCCACGAGGGCTTTCCCGTGGCTCCGCTCGAGGCGATGTCGTGCTCGCTGCCCGTGGTGGCGGCGGACCTACCCGGCCTGGCTGCGCTGCTGCCGCAAGGGCGGGCGTCGGGCGGGATACTCGTGTCCCCCGGCGATGCGCAGGCGCTTGCGCGTGCGCTCCGTGAGCTGCTCAGCGACCCGCAGGAGAGACGCCGCTTGGGCCAGGCTGCGCACCGCCGCGCCGCCGATGCCTTCTCGCCGGAAGCCGTGGGCGCTCGGCTGCGGCGCGTGCTCCTGGCGGACGACCCAGCCCGAGCCTGAAGCTGCCCAGCCCGGCCACGTACCCCGTGAGCTCGGCCGCGAGCGTTCTGCTGCGCGCCTCCGGCGACACGGTGAGCTCGTGGAAAGCGCGACGTGCCAGATGTGCCGGCACCGTGAGGAGGGCTCGCTGAAGGTTGCCGGGGTGGCGGTGGCGCGCGTACTGCACGAATAGCGATGCCACGTGACCGCGCACATAGTCGTGGGCTTGGCGCCGCAGCTGCGCCGCGTCGACGCGGTGGCGGTGAAAGACGACGGCGCTCGGCTCATACCGGCACTCGCTGCCGATCGCGAGCAGGCGATACCACAGCTCGGAGTCCTCGCTGCAGCCGGCGGCGCCCGCACCGAGCCGCTCGTCGAAGGGTCCGACCAGATCGAAGGCTCGCCGGCGCAGAGCCATGTTCGCTCCCGCGCCGATCGCCCACACCGGCGGACTGGAGCTCACCTGCGGCGCGAAGAACCCCTGACCGAAGCGGATCTCCCGGTAGCCGCGCCCAGCATGTCCCATCAGCCGCTCGAAGATGACCTGGCACTCGGACTCGAGCTCGGCCGGGAGGATCGCTCCGGTGACGGCCATCACCTCAGGCGCCTGGAACCCGCGGAGCAGTCGCTCGAGCCAACCCGGGTGGACGGTCACGTCGTCGTCGACGAAGGCGAGCACCTCACCGTCGGAGTGCCGCACGCCGGTGTTGCGGGCGATGCTGAGACCGGGTCGCGACTCCGGCACGTGGCGCACCCCCGGAAAGCGCTCCACGACCGAGGCCGTCGCCGGCTCAGCGGGATCGTTGTCGATGACGACGATCTCGCCCGGCTCGCCGGCGAGCTGGCTCAAGGAGCGAAGGCAGCGCTCGAGCTGATCGGCTCGATTGCGCGTGCACACGATCACCGAGGCCGCGTTGGCGGCCAACGGGCTCGGCGGTTCGGCGATCTCATCGAGCTGCGAGAGCGGGCTACGGAGGTCGAGCAGGGCGCCCAGCGGGGGCGCGGAAGGAGCGGCCGCCCGGACGCGGCTCGGGCCCCTCGCCTCGAACCCCCTCTCGAACAGGCGGTCTCCGACGGCGGGTGCGATCGCCGGACCCAGCCGCTCGGTCAGCCGGTCGCTTCGACCGCTTTCCCGATGCCCGAGGTCGACGTGACCGAGTGGCGTCTGCCGCCACCAGGCGACGACGAATGCCGAGCTCTCCTCGAGCGCTTCCCGGGCGGCCGCCTCCGCGAGATCCAGGTGGACGACATCGGCCGGGGAGAACGGGCTGGCCGGCTTGCGGCGCGGTCCGGTGCGCCGGGCACGCGCGGCGCCGGCGAGCAGGTGGGGCACACCGGTCACGGCGCCGCTCAGCTCCGCCAAGACCAGATCGGCGCCCGCGCCTGCACGGAGCAGCCGTGCGAACTCGACACTCTGGAAGGCCGCCCAGCGCACGACGAGGCTCGCCACCTCCAGGCGGCGGGCCGGATCGTTCTCGAACGCGGCTTGGGCGGCGGCCGCGAGGCCCGCCCCCCAGGCTCGATGGCGCGCGCGGAGCGCCGATCGTGTGCGTGGCGGAGAGTGGAAGGCGAGCATGCCAGGCTCGTAGGCGATCGCGTATCCGCCCTGCAGGAGTCGCCGCGGCAGATCGGCCGGGTTCGCCAGACCGCCGAGCGGGAGAAGCACCCGGCGATCGAAGAGCACGTTGTCGAGCTCCGGCGCCGCGGCCGGCTCGGCCGGGTCCAGCGGCGGCCCGGCGAGTGGGTCGCCGCGCCAGCTGAAGGCAGTGAAGCCATGGTGGGCGGTTCCGTGCCGGGCGAACGCGACCTGTGCCGCAGTCTCGAGCTCGCCGGGAACGAGTGGCCCGGCCGCCGCGGCGATGCCCTCGCTGCGGGTCAGGGCCTGCGCCGCCCCCGCGAGCCATCCCTCGTCCGGCAGCGTGGCCGCCCGCAGGAACGCCACGTGGTCACACCGCGCGTCCTCGAGCACCCGGTTGCGCCCCCGCGCGAGCTCCGCGGCGCTGCGAGCGGGATCGAGCACCACGACTTCGTCCACGCCGAGGTGGCGCAGGCGCTCCACGCACGCCGCCGGGCTCGCCTTCCCGTCGGCCACGACGCAGGCGGTTACGGCGAGGGGCTGTGGCGGTGGCGGGTTCGGGCCGAGCTCCTCGGCGATCGCCGCCTGCAGCAGCTCATACCGCAGGTGATCGGCGATCGTCTGGGCCAGCTCATCCGGAGAGAGCTGCGCGCCGGGGGGCAGCGGCGAGAGGATGAAGCCGAGCGGCCGCCCGTCGCGGCGCACGAGCGCGCCGAGCCCGTGCTGATCGTGCGCCAGCGATAACGAGGGCAGCGGTTGCCGCAGTTCGATGTCGAGGACCGCGTAGCGCAAAGATGCCGATGTGCAGGGTAGATACCCTAGCCCGATGGCGATTGCCAGCCCGGCACGCTGGACTGAGAACGCGCCTACGACCGGCTGGCGGAGGGTTCAGCTCCGGGAGCTGTGGGCCTACCGCGAGCTCGTGTACTTCCTCGCGCTGCGCGACATCCAGGCGCAGTACAAGCAGGCGGCGTTCGGCATCGCCTGGGCGGTCGTGCAGCCGGTCGCCGGGGTCGTCCTCTTCACGGTCGTCTTCAGCAAGCTCGCTCACGTCTCGAGCGAGGGGATTCCGTACCCGGTGTTTGCGCTCGTGGGCTACCTGGTCTGGACGTACTTCTCCACGACTCTGAGCGTGGCCGCGCTCAGCATCGTCTCGAACGCCCACCTCGTGACCAAGGTGTACTTCCCCCGGATCGTCGCGCCGCTGGCTGCGCTGCTCCCGGGTTTCATCAGCCTCGGTCCCGGACTCGCGCTCCTGGCGGTGGCGATGGCCGTCTACGGCGCACCGCCGACGCTCGCCATCCTCGCGCTCCCCCTGTGCCTCGCGGCGATGGTCGTCGTGTCGCTCGCCTTCGGCCTCCTGTTCGCGACCGTCAACGTCAAATACCGCGACGTCGGACCAGTCATCGCGACCCTGACGCAGCTCTGGCTGTTCGCCAGCCCCGTCGCCTACCCCTCGACCCTCGTCACCGGCGGCGTGCGCTGGCTCTACTACGTCAATCCGGCCGTGGGCCTGATCGACGCCTTCCGGTGGTCTCTGGTCGGCGGACCGTGGCCGGGTGCCGAGCTCGCGGTCGGGGCCGCATCGACGGTCGTTATCTTCGTGTTCAGCCTGGCGTACTTTGCGCGCACCGAGCGCCAGTTCGCGGACATCGTCTGATGGCAGCCGCAATCGAGTTCGCCGACGTCTCCAAGCGCTACCTGCTCGGTGTCCACCACGGCTCGCAGGGCAGCTTGCGCGAAACGCTCGCCGCGTCCGCCAACCGGATCGCGCGGCGCCGCCCACGCGACAGACCGACCGAGATCTGGTCTCTGAAAGACGTCAGCTTCGAGATCGCCGAGGGCGACACGCTGGGCATCATCGGGCGCAACGGCGCCGGCAAGAGCACGCTCCTAAAGGTCCTCACGCGTATCACCGAGCCGACCCGCGGCGTGTCACGGACCCGCGGGCGCGTCGGTGCCTTGCTCGAGGTCGGCACCGGGTTTCACCCTGAGCTCACCGGACGGGAGAACATCTATCTGAACGGCGCCATCCTCGGGATGGGCCGCCGAGTGGTCGACCGGCGGTTCGAGGAGATCGTGGAGTTCGCGGACGTGGCGCGCTTCCTCGACACTCCGATCAAGCGCTACTCCTCCGGGATGTACCTTCGCTTGGCCTTCGCCGTGGCCGCGCATCTCGATGCCGACATCCTTGCTGTCGACGAGGTCCTGGCCGTGGGCGACGCCGAGTTCCAGCGCAAGTGCCTGGCCAAGATGGGTTCACTGCACGAGGGTGGGCGGACGGTCGTCTTCGTGAGCCACAACCTCGACGCGATCAATGCGCTGTGTCCGGTCACGATGTGGCTCGACGAGGGCAGGATCGAGGCCCACGGCCCGACGCGAGAGATCGTCAACCGATACCTGGCCTCGGGAACGAGCCTCTCCGGGACGCGGACGTTCGACCCGCCGCCCGGGAAGTCGGCGGCGATCCTCCAGACCCGCCTGCTCGACGCAGCCGGTAACGCGGCCGTGGCGTTCTCACGCGACGACCCCGTGACGGTGGAGATCCGCTTTGCCGTTTACGCGCCGACGCCCGATCTCGACCTCACGGTCTTCATCCACAACGTGCGCGGCATTCGGGTCCTCGAGGAGGCGTGGTCCGAGCGGGTGCCCGATGCGCTACGCGGGACGCCGGGCGAGTTCGTCGTGCGGGTCGTCATCCCGCCGGTCCTCGCCGTCGACGAATACGTGGCGGGGTTCTGGATGGGCTCGCGCTACGAGGAGATGTTCTACGAGGACGATGTCCTTCGCTTCCGGCTCGACGGGCGCGACCATGGCCGCCCCAACCGCGTCATCGACCTCGGTCTGGACTGGTCGCTGCAGCCGGTGGGCGAGCAGGCCCCGGCTCCGAGCTGACGGCAGCCGCCGCGCCCAGCAGCTCCTCGCGCTCGCGCCGCGGCATGCGCACGAGGCGGGACGCCCCTGATACCCACCCGAGGAGGAAGCACAGCATCAGCGCGCCTGCCGCTGCCCCGCCCGTGCGCGCATACCAGCGCGCGTCGCGCGTGATCGGCCCCAGCTCGGCGACTGCTCGCCGCAGCCGTCGGCCGTAGCTTCCCGGCCACAGCATGCAGTCGCCGAGAAACTTCGACCGGCCCAGCCCGTAGAGCAGCGCGGCGAGATGACGCTTGCTCGTGCGGCGGCGCGGAATCGCGTGGCGCAGTGAGACGCGCGGGTCGTACCACAGCTGAAATTGAGCGGCCAGCCGCAAGGTTATTTCCACGTCGCCTCCCGAGACGAGCTTGCCGCCGACGCGATCAGCCAGCAGCTGGCGCTCGATCCATCCCGTCTGAGCCAGCGCGCCGCGGCGGACGACGAGTCCGGCCCCGGCCAGGCTCTGCACACGCTGGAGCGCATCGCCGTCCTGCTGCGCGAAGGCCCAGCCGAAGGACCGCACCAATGCGCTGCCACCGCCCTCCCAGTCGGGGGTGACGCGTCCTCCGATCGCACCTGCGCCCGGCTGCTCGCGCACGCTTCGCGCCACCTGCTCGATCCAATCCTCGGCTACCAGGCAGTCGTCGTCGACGAAGGCGATCCAATCTCGCGAGGTCTCGAGCACGCCACGCCGGCGGGCTGGGGTCAGTCCCTGCTCGCGCTCGTGGACGACCCGCAGCGGGACCCTGCGTTCCCTGAGGTGCCGCGCCAGCACCTCCGGCGTCCGGTCAGAGCAGTTGTTCTCTACCACCAGGACTCCCCAGTCGAGGTCCTGCGCGGAGTGCTGGCGGCCGAGGGCCTCGAGCACGCGGTCGAGCGACGCGGCGTTGTTGTAGGTGCAGATGACGATGTCGAGGCCGGCCGCCACCATCCGCCCAGTATCGCCGCCGCGAGGAAGCGGATAGGTTCGGCGTGCGTGCGAGAGGGTAATCACCCCCCAATGAAGGTCGCCCTGGGAGCTGGATCGTTACGCAGGACCGCCGTCGTGGTCTTGCTCGCGCTGGCGCTGGGCGTCGCCGGTTGCGGCTCGAGCTCCTCCTCCGGCACGTCCGCCGGCGGGACGAGTACCGCTCAGATCAGCCACGCCAAGACGAAGTTCATCCTGCACGCCGGCCTGGCCTTCGGTGCCTTTCACCACTGGATCTACAAGCCGGCTCGCGCGGGCGACTTCGCCCACCCGTTCCTTCACAAGCTGACGATCATCAAGGCCGGCGTGGCCGGGCTGTTCGTCTACCACGAGCTCAAGCTCGCGCTCGCCGACGCCCGCGCCGATCCGACGTTGTCCAAGCTGGTGGCGCCGCTGGACACGCTCGAGGCCAAGATCTCCGGATTGGCCGCATCGCTCAAGGGCGGCCACGCCGACCCGAGCTCGATCAACCAGGACAACGGTTCGATCGGCTCCGTGAGCCAGCTGGCCTCCCGGGCCGGCCAGCCGGTCAGCGATCTCCTGCCGTCGCATCTGTAGCCGCTACGGCCGGACCCGAGGGTGTCCGCGGCCGTCCGCGCCACAGCCGGCGACCCTGACGGCGGGCCGACTCCGGCGTGGCTGCTAAAATGATGCTTGCCAGCAAGCAACTACTAGCGGAGGCATCCTGCCGGGCACTGTCGCAACCGTCGAGATCGAGACCGCGGCGCAGCTTCGCGCCGTCATCGGAAGGCTCTCTCGCCGGCTGCGTCCAACGGCCGCCGCCCGCCGCGCCGGCCTGACTCCCACGGAAGTGTCGGTGCTTCTGCACGTGGTGCGGGCGGGGCGGGTGCGCATCTCTGAGCTGGCGAGCGCAGAGGGACTCAACCCCACGATGCTCTCCCGGGTCATCGCCCACCTCCTCGAATCTGGGCTGATCGAGCGCAGCAGCGACGCCGACGACCGTCGCGCCGCGTGGGTAAACGAAACGCCGGCGGGCCGTAGGCTCGCCGAGCGCATGAGGCGCGAGCGCACCGAGGCCGTCAACGCCGCGCTGGGCCTGCTCAGTCCATCTGATCGCCGTCGCCTCGAGCAGGCCATTGCGGCGCTCGAGCACCTGGCCGAGCGGCTCGGCGAGGTGCGCCCATGACGCGGGTGCGGCGGGCCGGACGAGTGACATTCGCCGCCCTCGCGGTCTCGAACTACCGGCGCTACTACGCCGGCCAGGCGATCTCTCTGACCGGGACATGGATGCAGATGACCGCCCAGGCCTGGCTCGTGTTGACCCTCACGCGTTCGAGCGCCGCGCTCGGGGTGATGATCGCCTTGCAGACGCTTCCTGTGCTGCTGCTCGCGCCCTATGGCGGGGTGGTTGCCGACCGGGTCGACAAGCGCAGGCTGATGATCGCCCTGCAGAGCGCGATGGGGGTTCAGGCGCTGGCACTGGGCATCCTCACGATCACGGGCGCCGTCCAGGTGTGGGAGATCGGGCTCCTGGCCCTCCTGCTCGGTCTGAATAACGCGTTCGAGAACCCGGCGCGCCAGTCGTTCATGCTCGAGATGGTCGGTTCCGAGCACCTGCGCAACGCGGTCAGCCTCAACTCCGTCCTCGTCAACGTCGCCCGCACCCTCGGTCCCGCCGTGGCCGGGATCATGATCGCCACGGTCGGCGAAGGCCCCTGCTTCCTTCTCAACGCCGTCAGCTTCGTGGCCGTCGTCGGATCGCTTCTGCGGATGGACCGGATGGCGTTGTCGCCCAGCCGGCCTTCGCCGCGACAGCCCGGACAGCTCCGCGAGGGCCTGCGCTACGTCCGCCGGACCCCCGGCCTGGGGGTACCGCTGCTGATGATGGCCGCGGTCGGGTGCCTCACCTATGAGTTCCAGGTCTCGCTGCCGGTGATGGCGAGCCGCGGCCTGCACGTCGGCGCCGGCGGCTATGGCTTCATGACAGCGGCCATGGGCGTCGGCGCCGTGGCGGGAGGGTTGCTGGTGGCGGCCATGGGCAAGACCGGAGTGCGGCCGCTCGTCCTTGCCGCCTGTGCCTTCGGATTGGCGATGTCGCTGGCGGCACTGGCTCCTGGCCTTCCGGTCGAGCTCATCGCGCTGGGCCTGGCCGGCGGCGCCAGCATCGCGTTCATGTCGACCGGCAATTCGACCTTGCAGCTCACTGCGAACCCGGCGATGCGCGGCCGCGTGATGGCGCTGTGGTTCGTGGCCTTCCAGGGCTCGACGCCGATCGGTGGACCCGTCGTCGGCTGGGTCATGGAGGCGATGGGCGCGCGTGCGGGACTCGCCCTCGGCGCCCTCACCTGCCTGGTCGTGGCCGCCGCGGGTGCTCTGACGCTCCGGCGGCTCAGCGCCACCTCGGCACTGGCTCCTTCTCCGGGCTAGCTCTCCACCAGCTCGCCGCCCCAGTCCTGGGGGTCCACGTCGGCGATCGACTGGGAAAACGACCATCTGTGGCCGGCCAGGTCTTCGGCTGAGTACTGCCGCTCGCCATAGGCGTGGTCAACGGGGGGCTGCAGGATCCGGGCGCCGTTTCGGCGCGCACGCTCGTGGTGCGCGTCGACGTCGTCGACCCGGACCAGCATGGTGTGGCTCACGGTGCCGCGGCGGGGGGTTCTCAGGACGACCTGGTCTGAGCTCTCCAGGGCCTCTTCGCCGCGCCGCTCGGTCACCACCATCGCGCCGTCGCCGATCGAGAGCTGCGCCCGGTGGTTGCCGATCCGCAACCGCTCGCTGAACCCGAACGCGTCGCACAGCCATTCCACCGCCTCGGCGACGTCCTCGTAGACCAGTACCGGGATGACCGTGGAAGGGGGGATCGAGCGGTTCGACAGCATCTCTGCGCTCCTACCCGCCGAGCGTCGCTGCCTAGCGAGGCGCGTGGCGGCGCTCAGCCGCTGCTCGCGCCCGGCTCGACGGGCTCGCCCACCTCGTGGTGCGCCGGCTCGCCGCCCGAGCGGTCCTTGGCCTCGCTGCCCCCATCCTCGCTCTGCTCGCCCACTCCGGCCTCGCCGTCGCCATGGTCCGGGACGAACGACATCGCATGCTCGGCCAGCGCGGTGATCGTCAGGCTGGGGTTTACGCCCGGGTTGGCGGGAATCACCGAGCCGTCGCACACGAGCATGTTGTGATAGCCGAAGACGCGCTGCTGCATGTCGACGACCCCCTTCTCCGCGTCCGGCGCGATCACCGCTCCGCCGAGGATGTGGGCGGTGGCCGGAATGTTCAGCAGCGCCTCCGGGAGGTTGCTCTGCGGGATTCCGCCGATCTTCTCGGCGATCTTGACTGCGGCCTCGTTGGCCGCGGGAATCCACGTGGGATTCGGGTTCTCGGGATCCTGGTCGGTACTCAGCAGGATCTTTCGGCGGCTGATGCGGACGGGCCGCAGGCGCATCGAGTTGTTGAGCGTCTGCATGCACAGCAGGATGATCGTCCGCTTGGACCAGCCCCGCTTCCAAAGCAGGCGCAGGAACCGCAGCGGATGTGAGACCACTCCGCGCCGACCATTTCAGCGGCCGCGTCACGCGACTGCCGCCCGGCGTGAGCGTCGTGAACAGTATGCCCATCCCGTCGCCTGCCTGGCCGTAGGTCACGTTCTCGATGTGCGTGTCCTCGTCGGGATAGATGCTCGAGCTGATCGCGACCGAGCGGTGGAAGTCGAACTTGTCGCGACTGGCGGTCACCGCCAAGAGGGCCTCACTGTTGGTCCGCACGACCTCGCCCAGGCGATCGGAGAGCTCAGGCAGCGAGCCGAAGTGCTTGCAACGCCGCAGCAGCCAGTTCGTGCCGACGGCACCGGCCGAGAACACGACGCCCTTCGCGGTCAGCGTCTCGCGCTGGCGCCGGATCAGCGTTCCCGAGCGCTGTGCCGCGACCGCGTAGCCCTCCGACCCGTCCTCGGCCCCGAGCGGCCGTACGTCGACGACGTGGCGCTCGGCCTGGATGTCGACGCCCAGCTTCTCGGCGAACCACAGATAGTTCTTCCGCAGCGTGTTCTTGGCGTTGTAGCGACAGCCCACCATGCAGGCGCCACAGCGGATGCAGCCGCAGCGCTCGGGCCCCTCGCCGCCGAAGTAGGGGTCGTCCACCATCTTGCCGGCCTCGCCGAAGAACACGCCCACGGTGGGGCGGCGGTACTCGACTTCCATCTCCGTCGCCAGGTCCCGGAACAGGTGGTCGGCATCGTTCTCGAACGGAACGTCGGTTGCTCCGAGCATCTTCTTGGCCGTGTCGTAATGCGGGCCGAGCGCTTCCTCCCAGTCGTGCATCGACCGCCACTCCTGCGCCTCGAAGAACGCGCGCGAGGGGACATACAGCGTGTTGGCGTAGACGAGGCTGCCGCCGCCGACGCCGCAGCCGGCGAGGATCGCGATGTCCTTGAACAGGTAGATCCGCATGATCCCCCGCAACCCGATCACCGGGAACCAGAGGAACCGCCGCAGCTGCCATGCCGACTTGGGGAAGTCCTCGTCCTCGAAGCGGCGCCCCGCCTCGAGCACGCACACCCGGTAGCCCTTCTCGGCCAGGCGTAGCGCTGAGACGCTGCCGCCGAACCCCGACCCGATCACGATCCAGTCGTAGTCGAGCTCGGCCCCGGTCTCGTTCTCGTGCCCCGACCCAGATGACGACCCCATGCTGATCGCCTTCTTACCGAGTGCTGAAGGCCAGATCAAGCAGCCTCTGCGCCTGACCGGCGGTGTTGGCCGAGTGCAGCAGCACCACGCCGTACCAGCGGCGCCCGCGGCGCGCACTCGCCACCAGACAGCTCCCGGCGGCGACCGTGTAGCCGGTCTTGACGCCGTCGATCCCCGGATAGCGCAGGAACATCAAGGGGTTGTTGTTGTACAGGTAGAGCTTCCCGCCCCTGATGGGGAACGGGAGCGCGGCGCTGCGCGAGGCGACGATGCGCGCCAGCAGCGGCTGCGCGAGCACCGCGTGAGCCATGACGGCCAGGTCGCGCGCGCACGAGTGATTTCCGCGGTCGAGGATCCCCGAGACAGAGCTGAACCGGGTGCACCCCAGCCCCATCGCATGCGCCCGCGCATTCATCATGTCCACGAACTGCGTCTGCGTTCCGGCCACGCGCTGCGCGAGGGCGATGGCGGCGTCATTACCGGAAGGGAGCAGCAGCCCGTAGAGCAGCGACACGAGCGAGACCCGCTTGCCCAGGGGGAGCAGTCCCACGCCTGAGCCCGAGTAATGCAGGGCCTCGCGCGTGATCGTGACGCGCTCCTGAGGCCGGGCATGGGCCGCCACGACGAGCGCCGTCATCATCTTCGTGAGGCTCGCGATCGGAAGCACGCGCGTGGGCTCCAGCTGCCACAGGACCCGGCCACTGCGCAGGTCGAACAACAGGCCGCTTCGCAGCCCGGTCCTGAACCGGGCGCCGACCTGCACGGCGGCCGGCATCACGCCGTAGGCACCGTTGGGCGGCTGCCGGGCCACGGTCGCCGCGTGGGCGGGGGCCGCAGCCTGGGCCGGCGTCTCGGGATCGCTCGTCCTCGACGCCATCAGCACGAGCGTGAGCACGAGGCCCAGCACGAGCGTCGCCACCGTCGCGCCGATGCGCCGCCGCCGGCGCTCCCGGCGAGCTCGCGCGACGCGCTCAGCGCGTCGCCGCTGGCCCTGCTGCAGGACGCCGAACTCGGTCATTCGCTCGGCGGATGCATCAGAGCTCCGACGATGCCGATCCCGAAGAGCACGAGGATGAACACCGCCAGTATCCCGATCAGGGTCACGCCGTGGCGGGCGAAGTCGAGCCCCGTGAGCACGGCCAAGCCGGCTATGAACAGCAGCGTGATCACGAGAACGCTGGCTCGCATGGCGCGCTCAGTAGACCGGGAGACGTGGCGGGATCTCCTTGCGGCGGGTGGCGAGGAGGCGCACGGTGAGCAGTCCGAACGCGAAGCCGCCGACGTGGGCGAAGTACGCCACCCCACCGCCACCCCCCGTCGGGTCGGTGAGGTTCGCCGCCCCGAACACCGCCTGCTGGGCGAACCAGATCCCGAGCATGACCAGCGCCGGAAGCTCGATCACCGTGAAGAACAGGATGATGAAGACGAGCGTCAATACGCGCGCGCGTGGATAGAGGAGGATGTATCCCCCGAGGACCCCGGCGATGGCGCCCGAGGCCCCGATCGTGGGCGCCGTCGAATGCGGAGCTACGGCGACCTGCAGCGCCAGCGCCGCGATCCCGGCGAGGAAGTAGAAGCCCACGAACTTCACCGGGCCCATCGAGTCCTCGACGTTGTTGCCGAAGATCCACAGGAACAGCATGTTGCCGCCGATGTGGAGGATCGATCCGTGCATGAACATCGCGGTGAAGACCGTCTGCCAGGTGGGGATGAAGCCTGACGGCGTCCCGGTCACGCCCGCTTGGCCTTGACACGCGATCGCGGCGCCTTGGATTCCCTGGACCAGGCCGCAGTGCTTGCCGGGGTTAGTGAGCGCGTAAGGAATCGCTCCGTACTTGAGCACCTCGGGCGTGTCCGGCCCGCTGATCAGCGATCCGCCGTGACGGATCGCGAGCAGGTAGGCGATCACGTTGATGACGATCAGGGCTACCGTGACGACCGGGAAGCGGTCGGTCGGGATGTTGTCCTTGATCGGGATCACGCGCGCGTGAGCCTAATGGCGTCGACGGCAGTCCGAGGGCCCGGGGGCCTACGAGTCGGCTAGGCGCTGGCCGCTTGTGGCACGTGCTGGTCGGCGTGGTAGCTGCTTCGCACGAGCGGCCCGGCGGCCACGTGCTCGAAGCCGAGCCCGTAGGCGACGCGCTCGAGCTCGGCGAACTCGTCCGGATGCCAGTAGCGCACGATCGGCAGGTGCCGCTCGGTGGGGCGCAGGTATTGGCCGACCGTCAGAACCTGCACCCCGTGCTCACGAAGGACCGTGAGCGCGTCGACCATCTCTTCGAAGCTCTCGCCGAGCCCGACCATCAGCCCGGACTTCGTCGTGACCTGCTCGCCGCCGAGCTCCTTCGCGTTTCGGAGCACGCGGCACGAGCGCTCGAACGTCGAGCCTCGGCGCGCCACCGGATACAGGCGGGGCACGACCTCGACGTTGTGGTTGAAGACATCCGGTCGCTCGGCGATCACCTTCGCCAGGGGCATCTCCTCGCCGCGGAAGTCCGGCGTCAGGACCTCGACCTTGCACCCAGGCGCCTGCTTGCGGATCTGGCGGATGACACCGACGAAGGCTCCGGCCCCGTAGTCGGGCAGGTCGTCGCGGTCGACGCTGGTGATCACCGCATGGCGCAGCCCCATCCGCGCGACGCTCCGGGCCACCCGCGCCGGCTCGAGGGGGTCATGCCACGTCGGCTTGCCCGTCTTCACGTTGCAGAAGCCGCAGCGCCTGGTGCACGTGTCCCCGAGGATCATGAATGTCGCCGTCCCCCGCTGCCAGCACTCGCCGACGTTGGGGCACGCCGCCTCCTGGCAGACCGTGTGGAGGTTCTCCTCCTCGATCAGCCGCTGCAGCCGCCGGTACTGCTCGCCGCCCGGGGCGGGGACCTTGAACCAAGGCGGCTTTCGCCCTCGGTGCGGCTGGACCTCGGGACCGAGCACGGACAGCACGTCTGCGATCCCGCCCGGATTGGCTCTAGAACGGGTGACGTGGTCTCGGACGCCCACGACTTAAGGCTAGCGAGCGCACCAACCCTCAAGCACTGCTCGAGCCTCTCGGGGCACGGGACAGGAGGCCCAAAATGAGCCCCGCCAAGACTCGAGTACGGGTCGAGACTTGGCCGCTTTAGTGGCCTTCTCGGCGGGCGAGCACGGCTCAACCGGGGGTCGAGCGTTTTTTTAGTTTTTTGAGGTTTGGTGAGAAATAGTTCGGGAACCAGAGCGTTGATTGCCGCCTTCTAGGAGCGACGATGACGGTCTTGAGTAGGGCACAACGACGCAAGGGTATGACGGGGCGCCGCGCGCTGATCGCGTGCAGCGCCGTGGCCGTCGCTGCCCTTGCCATGCCCGCTCGCTCCCTCGCCGACGGCGGCGTCGGCAGCCTCGTCAGCTCTGCTGCCAAGGCCGTCGCTCCCGTGACGCACGCCGCGGGCATCGTTCCCGCAGCCCCCACCGCGGCTCCCCAGGCTCCGGCTGTAGTGAGCCGCGCGGCCGCGCCCGTGACTCAGGCTGCCGGGCCCGTGACCAAGGCAGCCGCTCCGGTCACCCAGGCGGCGGCCCCGGTCACCCAGGCGGCGGCCCCGGTCACCCAGGCGGCCGCTCCAGTCACTCAGGCGGCGGCTCCGGTGGTGCAGCAAGGGTCCGCTCCGGTGGTGCAGGTACCGGCCCCCGTCACCCGCGTGACCGCCCCGCTCACGGCCGCCCTAGCCCCCGCGGCGCACAAAGTGGTGGCGACGGCGCCGCACCTGGCGAACGCCAGCGCTCCGAGCGGGCAGCACAACGAAGTCGGATCGCAGGTTCGCGCGGTCACCGGTCCGTTCGCTCCGACGAGTGCGGGAGCTCCCACGAGCGCCTCACCCACCGCCGGCGCGCTCGGCACTCCGGCAACCCCGCCCGCTGCCGTCGGCCACACCATCCCGGCTCACGGCGCCGTGGCCCCGCTCCCGAACCATTCCACCATGGGTCGCACGGCGAATGGCATCTCGCTCGCGCCGGCCACTCTGACGCAGCTCGCCTCGGCTTCCGCGCCGGGCGCCTCGAGCCGGAAGGTGGGCGGCGGTCAGGGCAGCCTCAATCTCCGGCTCCGCCTGGGCCATCTGATGCCGATCATCCCGGCGTCCGCCGCCAGCGGCGTGGGCAGCGCGGCCGGCGCGGGCTCGGGCGGCGGTGGAGCACCCTCCTGGGCCGTCCTCTTCCTCTTCATCTTGGCGGCGGTATTTGCCGGCTGCCGCCTACTGGTGGCCGTGGAGCGCCTTCCGCGGTCCCAGTTCGTGTTGCTACTCGAGCGTCCGGGCTAACCGCACCCCCGGATCTCAGAGTCCTGCCGGGGACTGATGCCCGGCACGTAACGCACACGAACTAACGAAAGGACCAAAGCGATGAGACGTGGTCTCAGTGCGCTGGTGGCGGTAAGCGCCGTCACAGCGCTCGCGGCGGCACCCGCCTCGGGAGCCACCCCGCCTTCGCTCGGTCAGGCTCCTGGAGCCGGCCAGCTGGGCAGTGTGGTGAAGGTCTCGGGCACGCCGGTTGTGCCGCAGAGCAACGCGCCGTCCCTGGGGACGGTGAACAACCCACCTCCGCCTCCTGGCGGTGGTCAGGGCGGTCAGTCGAACAACTCGAAGACCGACCAGGGAGACAACAACGCCAACGGTGGCAACGCCTCCGGGTATGGCGGTGACGGCGGCAACGCCAGCACCGGCAACACCCAGGTGCTGGACGGCAACAGCGCCGCGGTGGGCGTCGGGAACCAGGGCAACGTGAGCTCCACCGGCGGTAACACGTCGGCCAAGAGCGGCAACGCCCAGGGCGGTAACGGTGGCAACGGGAGCGCGACCGGCGGTAATGCGTCGGCTGGCAACCAGTCCTCCACCGATCAGCAGAACCAAGGCGCTGGTTCTCAGCAGGGTCCGTCGTCCCCCAAGGGGAACGACGGCCCACCGCAGTCGGGTACTAATGGCGGTCCTCCGCCCTCGAACGGTGGCCAGTCGAATTCGTCGACCACCAAGCAGGGGGACAACCAGGCCAACGGCGGTAGTGCAGATGGTGAAGGCGGCTCCGGCGGCAACGCCCGGACCGGCAACACCCAGGCGCTGGACGGCAACAGCATCGCCATCGCCATCGGCGGCCAGCAGGGTCAGGGTCCGAAGGGCTCCGGCCAGTGTGGCCAGTGCGGCCCGCCTCCGCCTTCGGGCGGGAACCAGGGCAATGTGAGCTCCAAGGGAGGTAACACCTCCGCGACGAGCGGCAATGCCCAGGGCGGCAATGGTGGTAACGGCTACGCCACCGGCGGTAATGCGTCGGCCGGCAACAAGTCGAGCACCGACCAGAGCAACCAGTCGAGCAGCAGTTCCTCCCAGGGCAACTGGGGCGGCTGCGGCCCGTGCGGCGGCTCAGACAAGGGCCAGGGCGGCTCGCCGAGCCAGTCCAACACGTCCTCCACCACGCAGGGTGACAACACTGCGAACGGTGGCGGCGCGACGGCCTACGGCGGTGATGGCGGCAACGCCAGCACCGGCAACAAGCAGTACGGCGACGGCAACTCGTTTGCCTACAGCCAGGGCCAGGGCAATGGCGACCAGTCGGGTCAGGGTCCGAAGGGCACCGGCCAGTGCGGCCAGTGCGGCCCGCCGCCTCCGCCCCCGGGCGGGAACCAGGGCAATGTGAGCTCCACCGGCGGTAACACGTCGGCCACGAGCGGCAACGCCCAGGGCGGCAATGGTGGTAACGGCTCCGCGACCGGCGGTAATGCGTCGGCCGGCAACAAGTCGGATACCAACCAGAGCAACCAGTCGAGCAGCAGCTCCTCCCAGGGCAACTGGGATGGCTGCGGCCAGTGCGGCTCGGACAAGAGCCAGGGCAGCTCGACCAGCCAGTCGAACACGTCTACCACCAAGCAGGGTGACAACCAGGCCAATGGTGGCTGCGCCTACGCGCAGGGCGGTAATGGCGGCGACGCCAAGACCGGCAACAAGCAGTTCGGCGATGGCAACTCAGGTGCCTCGAGCCAGGGCGGTCAGCCTCAGGGCCCGCCCGGCAGTGGCACCTACACCCAGCAGGGCCCGCCGCCCCATGACGGGAACCAGGGCAATGTGAGCTCCACCGGCGGTAACACGTCGGCCACGAGCGGCAACGCCCAGGGCGGCAACGGTGGCAACGGCAGCGCGACCGGCGGTAATGCGTCGGCCGGCAACAAGTCGACCACCAAGCAGACCAACAACTCGAGCAGCAGCTCCTCCCAGGGCAACTGGGGCGGCTGCGGCCAGTGCGGTGGTTCTGACAAGAGCCACGGCAGCTCGAGCGACCAGTCCAACACGTCGACCACCACGCAGGGCGACAACACCGCCAACGGTGGTGGCGCGACGGCGTACGGCGGTGATGGCGGCAACGCCAGCACCGGCAACAAGCAGTACGGCGACGGCAACTCGTTTGCCTACAGCCAGGGCCAGGGCAACGGCGATCAGTCGGGTCAGGGTCCGAAGGGCACCGGCCAGTGCGGCCAGTGCGGCCCGCCCCCTCCGCCTCCGTGCGGAAACCAGGGCGGCGTGAGCTCGACCGGCGGTAACACGTCGGCCACGAGTGGCAACGCCCAGGGCGGCAATGGTGGTAACGGCTACGCGACCGGCGGTAATGCGTCGGCCGGCAACGAGTCGACCACCACGCAGTGAACCAGTCCACGCAGAGCAGCAGCTCCGCCTCCGTGCGAGAGCAGCTGCCAGCCCTGCTGCGACACGCAGGACTAGCCAGGCCGGCTAGCAGGGGCGCGGGCAGCGGGGTCGCTTCGGCGGCCCCCGCACGCCGTCCGCGTCAACCGGGTGGCGACCGCGCGGCGTCGCGGGGCGGGGCGGCGAACCGTCGCGGGGCGGGGGGACGTGCACGTGCTTTTCGGCTCGGTCCGCCTCGCGAGCGAGCGTCGACGGGTTAGGCAACTACGCGATGCACGCGGCGCCGGCTCGCTCGTGGGGGAACCGCAACGCAGCCTTCCGGGCAACGAACGCCCTCAGCCCCCACGGCCACGGACACGGCCCGCTCGAGCCGCGCCAGGCTCACGAGGCGCTGCCGGCGCCCGAGCGCCTGGGCCAGCTGCCACGCCGCCCGTCGTCGGAAGCAGTCGATCTGGCCGGCCAGCCGCCCCGTCTCCTTGATCAGCGAGGTCATCCGCACGCCCTCCAGTCCGCAGGGAACGATCCAGCTGAAGGGCTGCAGGTCGTTCTCGACGTTGACGGCAAACCCGTGCGTCGTGACCCCGCGCGCCACATGCACGCCGATCGAGGCGATCTTGCGCTCCTGCACCCAGACGCCGGTGAAGTCCGGGCCCTCATCGGGCCGGGCGCGCGCGGTGATGCCTTCCTCGGCCAGCGCGGCCACCAGCGCCTGCTCGAGCGTTCGCACGTATTGCACGACGTCGTCCACGCGCACGATCGGATAGCCGACCAGCTGACCGGGTCCGTGATAGGTAACTTTTCCGCCGCGGTCGGTCTGCACGACGTCGATGCCCTGCATGCGGTACCAGTCCTCGCCCATCGGCAGCTCACCGGGCCCGGAGCGGCGGCCGCGGGTGTAGACGGGCCAGTGCTGAAGGGTGAGCAGCACGTCGGGAACGATCTCTTCCTGTCGCGCCGTGCGGATGCGTTCTTGGAGCTCCAGCGCCTCGCGGTACTCGACCGTCCCGAGGTGACATACCCAGAGCTCAGACGTCACGTACGGATCGTAGCTCGGTGGTGTCGGGGCGCCGGCAGACCAACGTGACGGTCGCCCGGCGCTACGCGCCCGCGTACTCCTCCAGGTGCCGCTTGACCGCGGCCAGGAACTGAGCCGCCTGTGCTCCATCGAGCGCGCGGTGATCCCAGCTCAGCCCCAGGATCGTCATCGGGCGAATCGCGATCGAGTCGCCCCCGTGCGGATCCGAGATGACGACGGGCCGTTTGACGATCGCCTCCAGATCGAGGATCGCGACCTGCGGCTGGTTGATGATCGGCGTGGCCATGATCGATCCGTACTGGCCCGGGTTGGTGATCGTGAACGTCCCGCCGCGGACGTCGTCCGGACCCAGCTGCCGACCCCGGGCTGCGTGCGCCAGCTCTCTGATCCGCCGTCCCAGGCCTTCCTCGGAGAGCTCATGGGCATCGCGCACGACGGGCACGATCAGCCCGTCCTCGCCGAGCGAGACGGCGATGCCGAGGTGAACCTCGTCGTGCCGCTGGTAGCGCTCGCCCTCGAGCGTCGCGTTGAGAGCCGGATGCTCACGCAGCGCGGCGATGGCCGCGCGCGCGACGAAGGCCAAAGCGGTCAGACCTTGGCGGGCTCGTGCGACCTCGATCCTGCTCATGTCGACTTCGATCCACGTCGTGCAGTGCGCGGCCGTCTCCAGCGAGCGCTTCATGTGCTCGCCGATCTGTCGCCGCATACGCGACAGGCCGGCGCCGGATGAAGCCGCCGGACCGGCCGCGGGGGCCGGCTCGGGCCGATACGGGCTTTCGATGTGAAGCGGTGCCTCGGCGGGGGAGTGCACGAGCGCCAGCACGTCCTGCTTGCGGACCCGGCCACCGCGCCCGGTACCGGCGATCGCCCCGAGGTCGATCCCGTGCTCGGCGGCGATGCGCTGAACGACGGGCGAGTAGCGGCGATAGCGGGGCGGAGCGGGCGCGTCGTGCGCCGGTCCACCGCCGTTCGTCGGTGCGGCCTTGGCGGCGACCGGCGCCTCGGCCGGGACGGGCGCCTCGGCCGGGGCCGGCGCCTCGGCCAGAGCCGGCGCTTCTCCCCCCGCGGGAGCCTCTGTCGCGATCCGGGCGAGCGGCGTGCCCACCTCCACGGTCGACTCCACCGCGACCAGGATCTCGGTCACGACGCCGCTGGCCGGCGCCGGCACCTCGGTGTCGATCTTGTCGGTCGAGATCTCGCAGATCGTCTCGTCGGCCGCGATGCGGTCGCCCACCTGGACCCTCCAGGCCACAACGGTCCCCTCGGCCACCGACACTCCCATCTGGGGCATGGTGACGTCGACGACGCTGCTCTCAGTAGGCGAGGAGGTCACGACACGCTTCCCTGACGCGGTCGACGGTGGGCAGCACTGCCTGCTCCAGCGGGGGCGAGAACGGAATCGGCACGTCGCCGGACGCCACCCGCACGATCGGCCCGTCCAGATCCTCGAAGCCGCGCTCGGCGATCAGGGCCGCCACCTGCGCCCCGGCGGCACAGGTGCTGTTCGCCTCGTCGACGATCACGACCTTCGAGCAGCGCGCGACGGAGTCGAGAATCGCGTCCTCGTCGAGCGGTACGAGCGAGCGCAGGTCGAGGACCTCGGCGGATGCTCCGTCGAGCCCCTCCGATACGGCCTCGAGCGCGACGTGCACCATCGCGCCGTAGGCGATTACGACGAGGTCGCTCCCGGGTCGCGCAACACGAGCTGAGAACGGGGTCTCGAAGATCCCGTCCGGCACCTCGCCCTTCACCCGCCGGTAGAGGTGCTTGTGCTCCATGAAGCACACCGGGTTGGGATCGTGGATCGCGGCGTGCAGCAACCCTTTGGCGTCTTCGGCCGTCGACGGGGCCACGACCTTGATCCCGGGGGCATGCATGAACCACGCCTCGGGGTTCTGGGAGTGAAACGGACCTCCTGAGAAGCCGCCCCCCGACGGCAGTCGCACGACGATCGGAACGGCCAGCCCCTGGCGGTAGTGCATCTTGCCCGCAACGTTGACGAGCTGGTCGAAGCCACACGAGATGAAGTCGGCGAACTGCATCTCGCAGACCGGGCGCATCCCCACGACGGCAGCGCCGATCGCCGTCCCGATGATCGCCGACTCCGCCAGCGGAGTATCCATCACCCGGTCGGCGCCGAACTCCTCGGTGAAGCCGTCGGTCACCTTGAAGGCGCCCCCGAAGACGCCGATGTCCTCGCCCATCATGAGCACGCGCTCGTCCTCTCGCAGCTCGTCTCGCAGGGCGGCCGAGATCGCCTGCAGGTACGTGAGCGTGCTCATCTCAGAAACCCGCTCCACCGCGCCACTCCGTCACCGAGCGGCTCCGCCTCGCCGGCGCAGAAGACGCCTTCATCGGCCGTGGCCGGGTCGGGCATCGGCGAGGCCAGGGCCTCCTCGGCCGCGGCGTCGATCTCCTCAGCGACCTGCCGGCGAAGCTCGTCGACATCGACGCCGAGCTCGCGCAGCCTGGCCTCCTGGCGGTCGACCGGGTCGCGCTTGCGCCATTCCTCCACCTGCTCCGTGGGCACGTATTTCATGTCGTCGTGCGCGGCGTGCCCGTGCATGCGCATCGTCACCGCCTCGATCAGAGTCGGGCCGGCGCCGCTCAGCGCACGCTCCCGCGCGTCGTGGGCGGCCTCGAACATCGCCTCCGCGTCGTTGCCGTCGACAGTGACGCCGACGAAGCCGTAGGCGGAGGCGCGCTGCACCGGGTCGACGGCGAACTGCTTGTCGAGCGGAGTCGAGTAGGCGTACTGGTTGTTCTCGAGCACGAACACGACCGGGAGCTTCTGGACGCCGGCCCAGTTCATGGCCTCGTGGAAGTCCCCGCGGGACGTGGAACCGTCGCCGAACCATGTCATCGCGCAGCGTCGCTCGCCGCGCAGCTTGAACGCCATCGCCATGCCGGTCGCCACGAGCATCATGTCGGGCAGCATCGAGACCATGCCGACGCATCCCAGCCGGCGGTCGCCGAAATGGACGTTTCCGTCTCGCCCGCCCGTCACGCCGCTTGCGCGGCCGAGGTACTGGGAGAGGATCCGGGCCGGCGTGACGCCACGGATCACGTGGGCGGCGAGGTCGCGGTGCAGGATGCACAGCCGGTCCTCGGGCGCCATCGCGAACGCGGCGCCGGCGGACACCGCCTCCTGGCCGAAGCCGTCGTAGAAGGAGCCGGGCACCTTGCCCTGCCGGTAGAGCGTCATCGCGCGCTCCTCCAGGCCGCGCATCATCAGCATCGCGCGCAGCAGCCAGATCCGGTCCTCGAGCGTGAGGTGGCCGCTCGCGGTGCTCGCGGCCGGCTCAGCCATATGGGTAGCCATTGGTGCGCTTCCCTTTCATCCGGGGCCGGACGGGATCGCCGCCGGCCCTGTTTCGAAGCCATCCCGGGATCGCCGGGGGGCTCCTAGATCGGGCATGCGCGAGCTTACTCCTCCGATCGGCCGCCGACGCAGGCCCGCGACCGTGCCGGTCTACTCTTGGACAGATGGACGGTGTCCGCCTCGCTCGCGTCCGGACCCATGAGCGTTTCGCTGATCTGCGAGCGTGGGCCGGACGCGTACGCTGGCGCCGGCGCGGGGCGTGGCTGTGGCCGGCGTTCGTGATTCTCACGGTCCTCGACGGCCTCATCGGCCACGCGCTTCCGCCTCAGGGACAGAGCCAGTCCGTGGTCGCCGCGATGCTGCTCGGAGGCGTGCTCAACCTGATCGCGGTCATCCTCCTCTGCCGGCCGCTGGCGGCGGCGCTGCGCCGCCGCCGGCCCGACCTACCCACCGTGATAGCCCGCGACTACGCCGGCCGCGCGGTGGTGCTCGCCGTCACCGGCATCCTGGTCCTAGCCGGACTCGTGCACCGGCCCGCGCTGCAGCGTCAGCAGCAGACCATGAGCGACGCGATCACGCGCGCTCAAGCCTGGATCGGAGACCACGCGCCGGCCGAGTTCAGGCGCAACCTGCAGTATGTGAGCACGTTCGCGATCGAGCCGGGACGGATCTACCGGACGTGCGTCCCGAGCGACGACCGCCATCGGACCTATTGCGTGGTCGTCGATGCCCGGCTCCCGTTCCAGCGGAGCGTCAGCTTCGGCGGCTACGAGCCCAACGCCGTATTCGCAGCAGGCGCGCAGTGACGACCAAGCGCATAGCGCTCGCCGCCAGCATCCTCGGGTCGGCCGTCGTCTTTCTCGACTCGACGATCGTCAACGTCGCGCTTCCGGCCATCCGCAGCAGCCTCCATGGTGGGCTGGCCGAGCAGCAGTGGGTGGTGGAGGCGTACCTCCTGGCGCTCTCCTCGCTGCTTCTCGTCGGAGGCTCACTCGGCGATCTGCTCGGGCGCACGCGGGTCTTCCGCGCCGGTCTGCTTGGCTTTGGCGTCTGCTCGCTGCTCTGCGCGCTGGCCCCCAGCAGCGGTTTGCTGATCGGCGCGCGGGCGCTTCAGGGCGTCGCGGGCGCGATGCTCGTCCCGAGCACGCTGGCGCTGATCATGGACACCTTCCCGCAGAGCGAGCGGGCGAAAGCGATCGGGACGTGGACCGCCTTCACGGGCGTCGCCACCGTGATCGGTCCCCTGGGTGGAGGCGCGCTCGTGCAGCTCGCCTCCTGGCGCTGGATCTTTGCCATCAACCTCGTGCCGGTCGCGGTCACCATCTTCCTGCTATCGCGACTTCCAGCCGACCGCCCGACGCGGGGTCACGTTGACGTCACGGGCGCTGCGCTCTGTGCCTTGAGCCTCGGGGGACCGGTGTTCGCGCTGATCGAGCAGCCCCGCTACGGCTGGGCCGACCCTCGCGTCGCGGTCCCGCTCATCGGCGGCATCGTCCTGTTTGGAGCCTTCCTGGCATGGGAGCGGCGATCGCCTCAGCCGATGATGCCGTTGCAACTGTTCGCGATCAGGAACTTTGCCGTGGGCAACGTCACGACGCTCATGCTCTACGCCGGTCTGGGGGTCGCGACCTTCTTTCTCATCCTCTTCATCCAGCAGGTGGGCGGCTACACGCCGCTCGAGGCGGGGCTCTCATTGCTGCCGCTCACGATCCTCATGTTCCTGCTCTCGCGACGGTTCGGCGCGCTGGCCGACCGCCATGGCCCGCACCTGTTCATGGGTGCGGGGCCGATCGTGGCCGGCGCGGGACTGCTCCTGTTGGTGCGTACTGGAGGCGGCGCCGACTACCTGACGACGATCCTTCCCGGCGTCGTCGTCTTCGGGCTGGGCCTGTCGGCCACCGTCGCACCGCTGACCGCCACCGTCCTCAGCTCGGTCGAGCCGGGACACTCTGGGCTGGCCAGCGGCGTCAACAACGCCGTCGCCCGGATCGCCGGGCTGCTGGCCATCGCCGCTCTCGGCGCGATCGTCTCGGCCGCCTTTCGCCACCGTCTCGACTACGACGCCGGGGCGCGACTGCTGAGCCCGCCGGCACGCGCCGCGCTCGTGCAGGCGCGGGACCGCCCGCTCGTGACCACCGTGAGCGGCATCGGAGGCCGGGACGCTGCCGCCGTCCACGCCGTGCTTGTCGACGCCTCGGTCCACGGCTTCCGGATCGGCATGGTGGTCGGCGCCGGGCTCGCCGTCGCCGGCGGGATCGTGGCGCTGCTCGGCATCGAGAACCCGCGACGGCGGGTCGCCTGCGCCGACTGCCCGCCGGCGGCCGTCAGCACGACGGGTGGCTCGCTGGTTACCGAACGCGTTTGAGCACGACGACCGGGATCTCACGCAGGCCCTCGGTCCGCCGTTCGTAGACCTCGAAGCCCTGGTACAGCTCGACGGCGGCCGCCCACATCCGCTCCCGCTCGGCGCCCTCGGCCGTGCGCGCCAGGTAGTTGCCGCTGCGCCCGCCCGGGGCGTACACCTTGACCTCCGGATTGGCGCACACGTTGCGATACCAGGCGGGGTGACGTGGGCGCCCCGTCGCCGAGGCCACGAGCACCAGGTCTCCATCGACCTCGGCGAAGAGGAGCGGCGTGCGCCGCCGCTGCCCGCTCTTGGCCCCGGTCACCTCCAGGCACAGCACCGGCTGCCCGATCGACAGACTCACGCGCCCGCCGGTGGCCGGCAGCAGGCGTTTGTCGACGGGGTTGGCGACGTGCAGGAAGAACCAGCTTCCGGGCTGCGAGGCGGCGAACGACGCCAGCCCCCGCGCCCAAGGGCTCATCCGGGCGGGCTTCGTGCTCACCGCGCCAGCGTCCCCGTGTGCTCGCCCGAACCAGTCAGGACCAGCGTCCGTCCGTCGCTGAAGCTGATCCTGGCCGTGCCGTCGGTCCTGATGTCGTAGCTCACATCGGTTCCCTTCAGGCAGGTGGCGCCGGCGTCGATGCGAAGGGAGTCGACGTTCTGGAGCTTGCCGCTGACGTGCGGCGACCTGGCGACGGGTTGTGTGCCCGTCTGACGGCGGTAATTCGAGACCCACGGCACCGGGTCGGTCCCCGAACCGCTCCCGGTCACGGTCGTCGGCACGCTGCCGCCACACCCCTGATTGGTCAGGTCGACCGTGCCATAGCCCTGGGTTGAGCGGTCGTGGATCTGCGAGATCCAGTAGGCGTGATCGTGGACGATCCCGTACTTCGGGCTGTCGGTCACCGGGTCTCGTACGAACACCACGTGCACGGGGTCGGCGACTCGCCGTAGCCCCTTCGTGTCCGCCGCCTCCTTGCGCCAGTCGTCGAGCGCGATCAGGGTCAGGTGCTCGGCCGTCGGGTGCAGGTACCACGTGAAGATGTTGGGCGTGGCCTGGAAGGCTTGGTCCATGGCGTGGGCAGTCCAGACATGGACGAGCTCGTCGCCGCCGTCGAAGAGCATGAACGTCGGCACGTTCAGCAGGCTGGGGACGAAGTCGAGCACGTTGCCCACGGCACCGGCCGTGTAGTGCGGCTCGGCCGGGTTGCCGTTGGCGTCGTCGCCCGTGAAGCCGACCCAGCTGACAACGCCGGCGAACAGATCCGGGTGCTCCTCGCCCCAGTAGTACGCGATGTAGCCCCCCTGCGAGTAGCCGCCGGCGAATACCTGAGAGCGGTCAACCGAGAAGTGCGATTCGACGTCGTTCAGCACGTCGAGCTCGTCGCGCTCTGAGATGTCGGAGGAGTAGCCGTTGGGGCCGCGGTCGAGCGGTGCGACGAGCAGGCGATGCAGCTGATCGCCGAAGCGCTGCTCCATGCCCGGCTGGTTGATCTGGCTCGACATCACCGCGCCGGTGCCGTGGTAGTACATGAGCAGCCCGTAGGGAGCCCGGCCCGGCGGGATGTAGATCCCGTAGGGCTGGTAGCGGCCCAGGTAGGCAAAGCTCTGCTCGAAACCGAGCTTTACCTGGCCCCCGCCGTTGCCCCGGCCGGGCACGCCGCTGTCGCTGATCCCCTCGCCAGGGGGCAGCGTGTAGCGGCTCGTGTAGACGCGCTCGTGCAGGCCCGGGCCGACGTGCCAGAGGCGGTTACGGTGATGGCGCAGCGTCGCCACGCGCACCGTGTAGCCAAAACGCCCGATGTCGCCCTTGGCCAGCGCCGCCGCCTGGTCGTCCTCGAACCACGCGCCGGCGTCCGACAGAGAAGAGCCCGCCTGCGTGAGCAGCGTGCCGCCGAAGCGGGCCTGCTCGCGGGCACCGCGGAAGGCCACGTTCATCACGGTGCCGTCGCTCTTGGCGGTGACAGCCTGGACTCGCCAGACACGGCCGGACGGGATCGGCTCCGACCCCTGGATCACATTGGTTCTTGGGATTGCCTCCGCGGAGCTCATAGACCTTCCGCCAGCCGCGGCTCGAGACGTCGAGGCCCGGCCAGTGGCCGCCGGGATCGCCGGGGCTGCCGATCGCCACCGCGAGGATCGTCGAGTGGCTGTCGTACAGCGTGTTCATGCGCCCCCAGATGTGCAGGCGCCGCCGCTTGATCCACATCTTCAGCTGCACGAGGTCGGCGGTGTTCTCCTCCCCCGCGGGATAGTGCTGGTCGCCGGCCGAGGGCGCGAGGTCCCCCGTGGTCGAGGTCAGCGCAGCGCCGGTGTCGGCGCCGTAGTCGTCATAGACGTAGTCGCGGTAGTCGAGGGTCCCGCGGCAGATGTCGGTCGTGCCGGCAAACCACGAGCTCGCGGTGCAAGCCGCCGGCAGCTTCGTCCGCGCATGCCGGTGGTGATGGCGAGGCCGAGCCGCGGCCGCGGGAGCCAGCACGAGCGCCACCGCGAGCGCGATCACCCCTTTCCTCACACCACTATTTTGCCGAAAGCGCAGCGGGAGGGGCGCCGCGGCCGGCGGCTCGGGCGCCCGCGAGGCCCACCGGCCGTCCGCGAGGCCCCGCCCCGCGGGGCGACGCCCCGCCCCCGCGGCGGCCACCGACCTCCCGGCACCGCCGTAACGTGACATCAAAGAGTCTTCCCGCGGATCGTGTCACGTTACGGCGCTGGGGCGGCCGTAACGTGACATCAAACGGCGGCGGCTCGCATGATGTGACGTTACGGCGCCCCGGCCCGCCCCGGCCAACCCCCCAAACCAACAACCCCCTCACGACAACCCCCACCCCAGCCCCCGACAAGGCTAGGATCGCGCCCGACGATCTGCACGAGGACAGGGAGACGCGATGGCCGAAGCGACAAAGACCCCGAGCAAGAGCGCGAACGGCAAGGCCCAGGTGCCACAGGGCCCCGCAGCCGAGCGGCTGGAAAAGCTCCGCGACCAGGCGCAGACCGACCCGCGCGGTGCCCGGGATGCGGCGTGGGCCTGGATCGAGGAGCTCGGCCGGCGTGCCGCGGGCGATCGCGCCGGCGCGCTCGAGGAGCTGCAGCAGGTCTTCCTGGCCGGGCGCCCGGCCACCGGCGTCGACGGCCAGACCGAGGGCATCCTCGTCACCTGGACGATGCATCCGGTGGCGGACAAGGCGATCGGCACGATCACCAACACGTGGATGCCGTGGCTGGGCAAGAAGTTCTATCCCGACCAGCAGCGCGGCGAGAACACGCTCACGCGCAGCGCGCGCCTGCCGGCGAAGCTCCTGTGGCCGCTCTACACGATGGGCCCGTCCCCCCTCGGTCACACCGCGTTTGACTTCACCACCTACGTCGAGCGAGGCAAGCTCGACCCGATCGACGTGCTGGTGATCGACTACGAGAGCGTGACCACCAACCCGCGGCTGCTGATCCGCCAGATCCGCGACGAGCTAGTGGAGGTCGTGCCGGGCGCGAACCTCGGCAAGATGCTCGTCAGGGTGCCGCGGCGCCGCGAGCTGCTGTCCTCCTGCTACTTCGCCCTGAAGTCGGAGCTGTAGGCAGCTGCCGTTCGTAGCCCTCATCACGGGCGCCTCGGCCGGAATCGGCGAGGCGGCGGCCCGGCGGATCGCATCCGAAGCCGATGCGCGCCTGGTCCTGGTCGCGCGGCGCGAGGACAAGCTGCGGGCGCTGGCCGAGGAGCTCGGCGGCGCCACGACCGTGGCCGTCGATTTGACCCAGTCAGACGCGCCCGCGCGCGTGCGCGAGGCCGTGGAGCGCGAGCACGGCGAGCTGCACCTGCTGGTCAACAACGCCGGCGCGGCGTGGCGCGGCACCTTCGCAGACACGGGATGGGCCAACCTGGAGCGCCACATGCAGCTCAACTTCGAGGCTCCCGTCCGGCTGACCGAGGCGCTCTTGCCCCTCCTGCGAAGGACTGCGGCGGCTGGCAAAAACCGAGTCTCGATCGTCAACGTCGCCAGTACTGCGGCGCGCGTATCACGGCCGAAGTCGGGCGCCTACTCGGCCTCGAAGTTCGCCCTGGCCGGCTGGAGCGACTCTCTCTACGCCGAGGAGCGCGAGAACGGCGTGCACGTGGGGCTGGTGCTGCCGGGCTTCGTCAAGACCGAGGGCTTCCCCGCGCAGGAGCTGCTGGCCAAGCCGCACACGCGCTGGATCGTCTCCGAGCCCGGGCGGGTGGCCGAGGCGATCTTCGAGGCGGGTCCGGGGGGCAAAGCCGAGCGCTACGTGCCCCGCCCGTACTGGCTTGCGGCCGCGGCCCGCATCCTCGCCCCGGCGATCGTCCGCCGCGCCACGGCGGGTGGCGCGTTCACCACCGCCACGGCGGTCAAGGAGTGAGCTCCTGCTCGTGCCGCAACGCCAACCCCGCGGCGCGCGTCTAACCTACACCGCCGTAACAACGGCGATTCAGGAGCAGTGCAGATGAACTCAAGCGCCAGGCGCGTGGCGGTGCTCGGCGGCATCCGAATTCCCTTCGCCCGCCAGTACGGCCCGTACGCGCAGGCCTCCAACCAGGACATGCTGACGGCCACCCTCGACGCGCTGGTGGGTAAGTTCGGCCTGGAAGGGGAGACGCTGGGGGAAGTCGCGGCGGGCGCCGTGCTCAAGCACAGCCGGGACTTCAACCTCACCCGCGAATGCGTGCTCGGATCGAAGCTCGCGCCCGAGACCCCGGCCTACGACGTCCAGCAGGCCTGCGGCACCGGCCTGGAGGCGACGATCCTCGTGGCCAACAAGATCGCGCTCGGTCAGATCGATGCCGGCATCGCGGGTGGCGTCGACACCACCTCGGACGCCCCCCTCGCGATCAACGAGGATCTGCGGGGCGTTCTGCTGGAGGTCAACCGCGCCAGGAGCAACTCGGCTCGCCTGCGGGCGCTGGCCAAGATCCGCCCCCAGCAGATCGTTCCCGAGATTCCCCGCAACGCCGAGCCGCGCACCGGTCTCTCGATGGGCGAGCATGCCGCGATCACGGCCCAGGAGTGGGGCGTCACCCGCGAGGAGCAGGATGAGCTGACCGTCCACAGCCACCGCAACCTGGCCGCCGCCTACGACACCGGCTTCCAGGACGATCTCGTCACGCCGTTTCTGGGCCTCGAGCGCGATCAGAACCTCCGGCCCGACTCCAGCGTGGAGAAGCTGGCCAAGCTCCGGCCGGTGTTCGGCGGCGAGAACGGGACGATGACGGCGGGCAACTCGACCCCGCTCAGCGACGGCGCCTCGGCCGTTCTGCTGGCCAGCGAGGAATGGGCGGCCGCGCACGGGGTGCCGGTGCAGGCCTACGTCGTCGACGCCCAGACCGCGGGCGTCGACCACGTCCACAAGCGCGAGGGTCTGCTGATGGCTCCGGCCTACGCGATGCCCAGGATGCTCGGCCGGAACGGCAGCACCCTTCAGGACTTCGACTTCTACGAGATCCACGAGGCCTTTGCCTCCCAGGTTCTCTCCACGCTGAAGGCGTGGGAGGACCCGGTCTTCTGCCGCGAGCGTCTCGGCCTCGAGCAGCCGCTCGGCTCGATCGACCGCGGGAAGCTCAACATGCACGGCGGCTCATTGGCCGCGGGGCATCCGTTCGGCGCGACCGGCGGGCGCATCGTCGCAGGACTGGCCAAGATGCTGAAGGCCAAGGGCACGGGCCGCGGGGTCATCTCGATCTGTGCCGCCGGCGGCCTGGGCGTCACCGCGATCATGGAGGCGGCATAGATGGCCGACCGCTATCAGCAGCTGATGGGCACGCCGGTCGGGCGGATCGTCTCGAAGCAGGTCGGTCTGCCCGCGCCGAGCAGGCTCGATCGCTACGAGCGCGGCCAGCCCGTGATCTCGGGTCGGGTCCTCCTGGGGGCGGCGGCGGGCTCTCACCTGGCCGCATCGATCACACCGGTGCTGCGCGCGATCGATGCCGACGTCCACACACCACTGGACCAGGAGGTCCGCCAGGCGGCCGCCGACGCCGGTCTCGACGCCAGCATCTTCAACCCGGAGACGGCCCCCGTCGACCAGACGTTCAAGGCGCTCGTGTTCGATGCCACCGGAATCGCCTCCAGCGATCAGCTGCGGGAGGCCTGGGCCTTCCTTCAGCCCACCGTCCGGCGGGTTCAGACCTCCGGCCGGGTGATCGTCTTCGGCACGCCCCCTGAGAGCGCCCAGACCCCGCAGGAGGCGATCGCCCAGCGCGCCCTGGAAGGACTGACACGGTCAATCGGCAAGGAGGTCCGGCGGGCGGCCACCTCGCAGCTCGTGTACGTGGGGCCTGGAGCGGAGAACCGGATCGAGTCCACGCTGCGGTTCCTGCTCTCGCCGAAGTCCGCCTACGTCTCCGGTCAGGTGATCCGGATCGCCTCAGCCGCCCGTGCGGCCGACGTCGCCGACTGGGAGCGGCCACTGTCTGGGAAGGTGGCCCTCGTCACCGGCGCCGCCCGCGGGATCGGCGCCGCCATCGCTGAGGTGCTGGCACGCGACGGCGCCCACGTCGTGGGGCTCGACGTCCCAGGTCAACGCGACGAGCTCGAGGCTCTGACCGGACAGCTGGGCGGCTCGGCGCTCGCGGTGGACATCACCGAGATGCGGGCCCCCGAGCAGATCGCCCAGCATCTGCTCGAACACCACGGCGGTGTCGATGTCGTCGTGCACAACGCCGGCGTCACGCGCGACAAGACCCTCGGGCGGATGAGCGACGAGCTGTGGGACATGGTCATGGGCATCAACCTGATCGCCCCGCAGCGAATCGACCAGGAGCTGTTCGCACGCAGCGCGGTGCGCCAGGACGGGCGGATCATCTGCGTGTCCTCGATCAGCGGCATCGCCGGCAACGCCGGGCAGACCAATTACTCGACCTCCAAGGCCGGCGTGATCGGCATCGTCCAGAGCTTTGCGCCCGCGCTGGCCGAGCAGGACGTGACGATCAACGCGGTCGCGCCGGGCTTCATCGAGACCCAGATGACGGCGGCCATGCCGTTCGCCACGCGCGAGGCGGGCCGGCGAATGAACAGCCTCTCTCAGGGCGGGCTTCCCGTCGACGTGGCCGAGACGATCGCCTGGTTCGCCAGCCCCGGGTCGGGCGGGATCACGGGCAACGTCGTGCGCGTCTGCGGCCAGAGCCTGATCGGAGCTTGACGTGGCGGTCCGCGAGCTCTCCTCGGCGCCGGGGCGCCTTCCCATGTTCGCCCGGGCGGGGGCGGCGCTGGTGCCAGGGGCTTCGAGGCTGCCCTTCGTCGCCGGCGGCGGCCGGGAGGTACCTGACCTCACCCTCGTCCTCTCCGACGTCGAGATCGATCGAGAGCGCCTCGCGTCCTACGACCGGGTCTGCGGGTTCTCACTCAGCGACGCCCTGCCGCCGACCTATCCCCACATCCTCGCCTTTCCGCTGCAGCTCTCGCTGATGACCGATCCGAGCTTCCCGTTCGGGGCGATCGGGCTCGTCCACATCTACAACCGCATCACCCAGCATCGTCCGATCTCGGCCGAGGAGCGCCTCACCCTTCGCGTGTGGTCATCGCAGATCGAGCCCCACCCCCGCGGGCGGCAATTCTCACTGCACACAGAGGCCCGGGTGGGGGAGGAGCTCGTGTGGGATGAGGTGTCGACCAACCTCCGCCGCGGTGGAGGCTCGGAAGGCGCCTCCGCGCCCGAGGTCCCCTCGGCGGCCGACCTTCCGGCCGCGGCGAGCTGGAACCTGCCAGGCGACCTTGGACGGCGCTACGGATCGGTCTCAGGCGATGTCAATCCGATCCACATGCACTCGCTGAGCGCGCGGTTGTTCGGCTTTTCCTCCGCCATCGCCCACGGTATGTGGACCAAGGCCCGGTGCCTGGCGGCACTCGACGCCCGGTTGCCCGAAGCGTTCACGGTCGAGGCGGCGTTCAAGCGGCCGATCCTGTTGCCGGGCACGGTCGAGTTCGCCGAGCGCGCAGGCGCCGGCGGGGTCAGGTTCGGAGTGCGCGATCCGCGCAAGGACACCCCGCACCTGGACGGGAATCTCAGCTTCGCATGAGCGCCGATCCGGGGAGCGCGGAATGTGCGTTCCTGGCCCGGCGTCTGTAGCAGACGTCACTTGACCGGCGGTCCCCGGGGTGCCACCCTGTAGCATGTTGCCTGCGGGGCCACGGGCGGCAGAAAGGGGTTTGTTGAAGACTTGAGCGTCGCGAGCATCTCACCACCATGTGGGCTCGGCGCGTCGCCGTCCCTGCTGCCCCTCTCGCGCAAGTCCGATAAAGACCTGATCTCCCTCTTGCGCGGGCGCGACGTCCGTGCCTTCGAGGAGCTGGTCGTGCGCTATCGCGGCGAGCTGCTGCGCCTGTGCCGCCGGATGATGGGCTCCAGCGAGGATGCCGAGGACGTCCTCCAGGAGGTGTTCGCGGCTGCCTACGTGGCGATCCTGGCCGACGAGCGTCCGATCGACTGCGGTCCCTGGCTGCACCGCATCGCCCGCAACCGCTGCCTGAACAAGCTTCGGGGCAGCGTCACCTCCGAGCCGCTGATCCTCGACGACGAGAAGCTCAACGGTCACACCCATCACTACGTGGCGGGTGGCGGAGCCACGGCCGCTGACCAGGCTCACCTGAAGTCCGAGCTCCAAAGCGTCGTCGACGACATGATGCGACTGCCTCTGGGTCAGCGCAGCGCTCTGGCCAGGTACGCCCTCGGTGGCTACTCCTATGACCAGATCGCCACCGACATGGATCTGTCGGTCGCAAGCGTCCGCTCGCTGTTACTCCGCGCGAGGGCGGCTCTAGGCGAAGCTGCCGAGGCTCGCGAGATCTCCTGCGCGGAGGTTCGCGCTGAGCTTCAGGAGAAGGCCGGCGGGCACCGGCGCGCGAGCGCACCGGTGCGACGTCACGTCAAGGCGTGCCCATCCTGCGCGCGGTACGGCAAGGGGATGCGTCAACGTCGCCGCTCGCTGCTCGCGCTCTTTCCCTTCGGGCCCGGCACGGCAGCCTCGCTCGGCTCGGCCTCCGGGACGGTTGGTATCGGCTCCACCGCGGGCGGGCTGTCGGCGGGCGCCGGCGCCCTCGCGGTCAAGGCGGCGGCTGGGCTCGTCGTGCTAGCGCTGGCGGGTGCCGGTGCAGCGGCGCTGGGTCACGGCGGGGGCAAGCATGTTCCTAGCGGTACGAGCGCTCCCGTGGCGCCGATCGCCAAGCCCGAATTGTCGACTATGTTTGGCGGCTCCTCGGTCCAATCACTCCACTCGCACAGGGCGGCATTCGGACAGCCAAGGACGCTTTCACGGCTGCATCCCGCGGCTCGGACGGGTCGCGCACGGACGCCCTCCGCCGGCTCTGGCACGACGATTCCTCGCCGCTCTGCGGGTCCGGTCGATAGCGCGTCGGGCGCATCGGGCAGCGGCTCGAGCCAAGCAGTCCCGCTGATCACGCAGCGGACGCGGCCTCTCCCCGGCTCGGGGGCGACGACGGAACGGACGCGTCCCGCGCCGAAGGCGAGCGCTCCTGCCGGGCAAGACGGAACCACGACGACTGGCGCCAGCACCACCAGCTCCAGCGAAACTCCGACTGGAAGCCTCAGCTCAGGAAACGATCCGAGCTCGCAGACGGCGACCGGCTCCAGCGACAGCAGCGCCCCTGCCGGCACGACGACCGACAGCAGCAGCACCGGCTCGTAGTAAGGCGTCGTCTTTGCCGCTGGACGCGTCCGGGCCCTCGCCGCGGGCGCGCGCATCTACTGGGCCTTTCTAACGCGGCGTCAGCTGGCGGTGGGCCGCGATCCGGTGAAAGCGCGGCATACCGGGCCACGCGTACAGCCCGTTTTCCGCAGCATTCTTCGTAACCAATTGGAGGAACATCTTCGCTCCAGCCGGAGCCACATTGCTGATCGCAATGCTCATATAAGGGGTGCCTGACGTAGCGCCGCTCGACGGCAAGTACCGCTCGATTCGACTGCGAAGGATCTGCCCGCGTGTGAAGTCGTGGCGATAGCTCGCTACGGTGAACATGTCGCGGCCGTAGTAGAGAACGTTTCCATCCCACTGCGGCGAGAAGACATCGGTGCGTGTGGTGCCGGTCGCGACCAGCCGGTCCCGATTCGTACCGAGGGTGGCGATTCGCACGTGCGACTGGTCCAGACACGACGTCAGCCGGGAATCGCCCTCGTATGCGAGTCGCGTTCCCGAGAGCGACAAGGTGGGCTGCTCGCGCCACGCATCCATTGGCTCGGTGTGAACGCGACGCATCTTCGTTTCGTTCAGGTAACTCCAGTAGATCCCGTATGTGCGAGAAGAGGCGTCACGGCCTCGCGGGTTGAAGGCGTACGCGATGCGATCACCAGAGACAGTCGGTGTCATGAAGGCGCCGGAGTGCTCGGACACAGCCAGGCGCTGCTCGACGCTCGTAGCGAAGTTGAAGACGTACAAGCCGCAGTTGTGAAGGCTCGGGGCGCAGCGGGAATAAGCGGCAACCTGCTCACCGCGGGGGCCGACTCCCAACGTGGCCTCGCTGGCATCGTCCGGAAGCCCGAAAGGGGCGATTGGGAGCTTGCTTGTCACCCCATCAACCCGGGAGTAGAGGCCGCAATCACCCTGCGGGCAACGAGACCACAGCAGACGGCCGCCGTTCGCGGCAGAGGAATTCCCACGTGTGAGCAGAGCGGGATGGACTGCGCGGGCCATGGCGACGCTGACGAGCAGCAGGACGAACGAGCACGCAAGGCCCATCGAAAGTCGCACGGCGGCTCGAGTTGGACGTCTTCTGGACACGATGTGAGAACCCCCAATCAAGAGTGCCAAACGGCGCTGAACGATGTCAAATAGGAAGACGCGCGGGATGCCGACGCTCTTCCTGCCGTCGCCTATCATCGCTCGTTAGTCCGGACGAGGGGCCACAGAATAGAGCGCTCAGGGAGAAGCACGCACACGAAGGAGCTCGCGCGGACGCCGCCAAAGGGGACGGATGCCGGCGGCATTGGAGCGGCCTCCAGAGTCCCGGGCACCGCCCGGCCAAAACTAGCTGGCCGGGTTCGAGTCTCGATGAGGCCAGAGTTCGTGCTGCTGCTCGTGACGGTTGCTTGTGCCGCTCTCATCCCGGTGCGGGTCACCGCCGCCTATGGAGGGCTCCCTGCGCATCCGCTCCTGTTGCACGTGCCGGTGATCCTGATCCCGGTCGTTCTGGTCTGCACCCTGCTTCGGGCTTTCGCGCCGCGAAGGATTGACCGCTATGCGGTGGCGCTCGCAGCTCTGACGGTGTTTACCCTGGCCAGCACGGTCCTTACCGCCAGCACCGGCGAGGCGTTGCGTCATGCGCTGGGTTTGGATAGGCCAGGGACGGCCGCCGGGCTTGCGCACTTGATCGCCCGGCATGCCCATGCTGCCGCCATCCTGCGGCTGTTGATGTTCGGGCTCAGCTTCTCGGTGATCTTGGATCTGCTCGCGTATCGGGTGCGCCAGGGGCAGCTCCTGCAGTGGCCGCGTGCGAATCGTCTGATGAGGCTGCCGGCTACCAGTCAGACACTCGCTGTCGCCATGGTGTTCCTGACGGTTGCGACCGGCTACTTCGTGTTTCGCACCGGCGACCTCGGCGCTCGCGCGGTTTGGGCGGGCCGGCTGGACTCGGGCGGAACGGTTCCACCCAACGCGCGGGCCAGTGTCGCTGCCAACCCGGTAGGAGCTCGTGTTTTCGCCAGCGCGGGCTGCGCAAGCTGTCACACTCTCGCTGCTGCGGGTGCAAGGGGCAACGTCGGCGCAAATCTCGACTCGCTACGACCCGATGCGTTCACGGTTACGCGGTTGGTGACCGCCGGCGGTTCGGGCATGCCGTCGTTCGCCAATACATTGAGCGCCCAGCAGATCCATGATGTCGCGAAGTACGTGTCGACGGTCGCCGGGGCGTACGGATCCTCGGTCCCTGTGTTCAAGCCGGACAACACCGCACTGGCCAGCTGTGGGCGCTTCCAGACCTTTGGCTGCTATGAACAGGCTTTTGGCAACTTGACTTATCGCGAAGGGCCAAAACCGGCCCTAGCGCTCTACCAGAAGGACATGAGCAGCATCCACATCGTGGATGTCGATTGCCACAGGATCGCCCACGCGATGGGGGCCGCAGCACTTCTGCGGTTCAAGGGTGACGTCGGGCAGGCGATCGCAGCCGGCTCTGCGCTATGCGGTTCCGGCTACTACCACGGAATCATGGAGCGCGCGCTGATCGGAACGAGGATCCAAGGCCTCGCGTCCGTCGCTCGTCGCCTGTGCTCCAACTCGTCGGTCAGCAGCAACGAGTTCCTCACCTACCAGTGCATCCACGGCCTTGGCCACGGGTTGATGATCTACACCGGCGATGACCTGCCGCTATCGCTGAAGACCTGCGACCAGTTGCAAACCCGATGGGACCAGCTCTCCTGCTCGGGTGGGGTGTTCATGGAGAACTTCACGACCTTCTACAAGGTCCGGACCCATTGGGTCAGCTCCAAGGATCTTCTTTATCCGTGCGACGCTGTGACGGTTCGCTACAAGTACTACTGCTATGACCTGGTCACGGCCCACATCCTCCCCGCCGTGCACTGGAATTGGAAGCGCGCAGCTGACGTGTGTTGGCACGCCGAGAAGGCGTGGATCGCAGAGTGCTTCCGCTCCTACGGTCGCGACGCTTGGAGCACAACCGGTCCGAGTGCGAGCTGGGCTCTCCGGCTTTGCCGACTTGCCGGCAGCATGCAACGCGAATGTGATTTTTCGGTGGGTCTCCAGATCGCTAACGACACCGCCAAGCTCGCTCCAGCGGCTGCGTTCTGTAATCGGACCGTCCCGGGCGTCCGCAGCTACTGCTTCAAGGGAATGGGTGTGACTGCGAGCGTGCTCGCCCCTGGCGCCGAGGCCCTCAACGCATGCGCCAGCGTCGCCGGACGCTACACCCTTGCGTGCTTCAAGGGCGCCGAAGAGGGGGCTGTGCCTGCCGCGGCCGAAAAGGCCCGGGCGACCGGGCGGATCTTCAGTCGCACCTAGCTTTGGCTAGCCACGCCAGGTGCGCGGCTGGCGCGCCAGGCGCTCGATGGTCCACCGGAGCGGCTGGGCCGCCCGCGGCGACGCTCCCGACTGGACGCGTCAGCCCTCTCGCGCATGTCTAGGAGCGCCGTGACTAATGACCCGTGATTAAACGGTTTGCGACGCAGCCATTTGTGAGCGTGGCCGCTAATACGATATTCGCTTCGTTTGCGGGACCGAACGCGACGTGTATTCCCCCCCGCAGCTAGGCTGGTAGTGAATCCGGTTCCCGGACCTACCGACAGCAAGCCTGCGAAGGCGCAGTGGTTGGTTATAGTCGGCGGATTGCAGGCGCCGCCAGCGCGCAGCGCGAACGAGCCCGGTGGCACGGCGTCAGATTGGTTGGGCGGGGCGCACCAGCGCCGGCCGTCAGCGCGAAGCGCGAACGGCCCCGCTGTCACGGCCTCTGTGTGGTCGGAGGGACAAGCGCAGCGAACCTGTGCAAGGTGCGCTTGCCGACGCCCCCACGCGATCCGGGCGGACCGCGGGACCCGCTGCGCCGGGCGGACCGCGGTTGCATTTGACCGCGGTCCGGCCCCTGCCGACAGACGTGACTCCGCTTTCAACGTCATGTCAGCCGCAAACTCCAACACCCGCGCCGCGCTTAGAAAACCAGCCCTCATCGCATCGCTGCTAGAACCCCTGTCTAGTTGAGAGGACTCTGGTGGGACCGTAGGTGCTAGCGCCTCGCCCAGCACGCTCGACGAAGAGGGGGCCGGTCTCGTGGCCCCCTCTTGTCCCTTCTGGCTTTGTTGGGCGTTCTAGACGCCGGTGATGAAGCCGGTGGTGATGCAGCCGTTGAGGCCTGAGATGGCGTCGGTGCCGACGTCGCCGGAGACCTCGCTGGAGCCGTTGACCAGAATGGCTGCGAACAGGAAGTTCGAGCGGTTTGTGGCCCCCAGATGAACGTCCACCTGGGTGCCGCCGGCAGGCAGCGCGACGCTGAACGGCGAAGCCTCCCCTCGCGAGAGCGACCCGCTGAAGGCCGAGTTGTTGGCGATAGTCGGTCTATTGCAGGTGGCGCCGGAGCCGGCGTTCTCGCGCAGTGTGAACGAGCCGACGGTCACGGCCTCGGTCTGGTTGGAGGGTACGAAGGCGGTGAAGGTCGAGAGGCTACCGTTGCCAACACCACCACCGCCACCGGAACCGGCGGGACCGGCGGGACCGGCTGGGCCGGCGGGGCCGGTGGCGCCCTTGAAGCCGCGCGGGCCGCGCTTGCCGCGCTTGCACTTGCACTTGCTGGCGGCCTTGGCCTTGCTAGCCGCCGATGCGACGCCGGTTTCCAGCGTCATGCCGCCCAGGAGAAGCCCTGTGGTGGCAAGAAGAAGCAGCAACCTCTTCATAAAGTAAATCCCTTCGCTTGTTTGACAAGGTGCCCAAAGAAATACCGTGGAACACGAGCTGCTGGAGGAAAGTCAGGGGCCGGTCGCAAGACCGGCCCCTGAGCTGCCTTCCGGCTTTGTTGGGCGTTTAGACGCCGGTGATGAAGCCGGTGGTGATGCAGCCGTTGAGGCCTGAGATGGCGTCGGTGCCGACGTCGCCGGAGACCTCGCTGGAGCCGTTGATCAGGATCGCCGCGAACAGGTTGTTCGCCGTGTTCGCCGCTGCCGTAACATTCTCCTGGGTCCCGCCCGCGGGCACCCCGTTGACGGTGAACGTGTTGCCAGCACCAAGCGACAGGTCGCCCCTGAACGCCGAGTTGTTGGCGAGAGTCGGCGGGTTGCAGGTGGCGCCGGAGCCGGCGTTCTCGCGCAGTGTGAACGAGCCGACGGTCACGGCCTCGGTCTGGTTGGAGGGTACGAAGGCGGTGAAGGTCGAGAGGCTACCGTTGCCAACACCACCACCGCCACCGGAACCGGCGGGACCGGCGGGACCGGCTGGGCCGGCGGGGCCGGTGGCGCCCTTGAAGCCGCGCGGGCCGCGCTTGCCGCGCTTGCACTTGCACTTGCTGGCGGCCTTGGCCTTCGTGGCCGCCGATGCGACGCCGGTTTCCAGCGTCAAGCCACCGAGGAGAAGTCCTGTGGTGGCGAGAAGAAGTAGCAACCTCTTCATAAGGTAAACCCCTTTGTTTGGTTGACAAAGCGCCTACATGTGGCCGCTCCGACCAGGGCAACGGCATTAGACCGAACATTGTCGGGCCATAGCCGAACGCGCCATCGACCCCTGCCGGCCGCGCGGCGACGGTTCCGGTTTACCCGGACCACGCAAAAAATAGCCCTGGCACGAAAATTGCCAAGGTCGCTCTTGGTCGATGTTGCGACATAGCTTGGGGGCCGGTCTTCAAGACCGGCCCCCAAGACCAACTGCTAACGGCTTTTGCTGGGCGTTTAGACGCCGGTGATGAAGCCGGTGGTGATGCAGCCGTTGAGGCCTGAGATGGCGTCGGTGCCGACGTCGCCGGAGACCTCGCTGGAGCCGTTGACCAGGATCGCCGCGAACAGGTTGTTCGCCGTGTTCGTCCCAGCGACCGCGACCTGAGTGCCGCCCGCCGGCAGCGCGCCGTAGCCTGCACCCGGGCCGATCGACAGCGCGCCAGTGAACGCCGAGTTGTTGGCGATCGTCGGCGCGTTGCAGGTGGCGCCGGAGCCGGCGTTCTCGCGCAGTGTGAACGAGCCGACGGTCACGGCCTCGGTCTGGTTGGAGGGCACGAAGGCGGTGAAGGTCGAGAGGCTACCGTTGCCAACACCACCACCGCCACCGGAACCGGCGGGACCGGCGGGACCGGCTGGGCCGGCGGGGCCGGTGGCGCCCTTGAAGCCGCGCGGGCCGCGCTTGCCGCGCTTGCACTTGCACTTGCTGGCGGCCTTGGCCTTGTAGCCGCCGATGCGACGCCGGTTTCCAGCGTCAAGCCGCCCAGGAGAAGCCCTGTGGTGGCAAGAAGAAGCAGCAACCTCTTCATAAAGTAAAACCCCTTCGCTTGTTTGACATGCTGACCGAGAATTCGTGGGCGTGGGCGCGTTTCCTGCCAGCTGGAGTCCGCTATGGCTGCCGACGCTTCCGCTCGAAGATCGAGAAGGAGTCGGCCGTACTCGAGGCCGAAGGTTTTGGTGTCGCGAGATCAAAGTTTGGGGGCCGGTCTTCAAGACCGGCCCCCAAGACCAACTGCTAACGGCTTTTGCTGGGCGTTTAGACGCCGGTGATGAAGCCGGTGGTGATGCAGCCGTTGAGGCCTGAGATGGCGTCGGTGCCGACGTCGCCGGAGACCTCGCTGGAGCCGTTGACCAGGATCGCCGCGAACAGGTTGTTCGCCGTGTTCGCCGGGGCCACCGGGACCTGAGTGCCGCCCGCGGGCAAGCCGGCGGTGAACCCGTTACCCGGGCCCCTCGACAGCGAGCCGGTGAACGCCGAGTTGTTGGCGATCGTCGGGTTGTTGCAGGTGGCGCCGGAGCCGGCGTTCTCGCGCAGTGTGAACGAGCCGACGGTCACGGCCTCGGTCTGGTTGGAGGGTACGAAGGCGGTGAAGGTCGAGAGGCTACCGTTGCCAACACCACCACCGCCACCACCACCGGAACCGGCGGGACCGGCGGGACCGGCTGGGCCGGCGGGACCGGCTGGGCCGGTGGCGCCCTTGAAGCCGCGCGGGCCGCGCTTGCCGCGCTTGCACTTGCACTTGCTGGCGGCCTTGGCCTTGCTAGCCGCCGATGCGACGCCGGTTTCCAGCGTCATGCCGCCCAGGAGAAGCCCTGTGGTGGCAAGAAGAAGCAGCAACCTCTTCATAAAGTAAATCCCTTCGCTTGTTTGACAAAACGTGCGACGTGATCTGCGAGCCGCAGGCTCACAGCACGACAGCATCGAGCCGCACCCGGACGTTCCATTGGCCAGAACCCCCTGCCCGACAGCTCTACCATGATTTAACCCAAACCCGCCGAAAGATCGCGGCCCGGGGCGGATTCTTTTGTCGATGGGTAGGCGGCGTCAAGGCTGTACGCCGCAACTGGAGCGGTCCGGGAACCGTGAGCGTGGCGCTTCTAGAGACAAATGGCTGAAGTTTGGGGGCCGGTCTTCAAGACCGGCCCCCAAGACCAACTGCTAACGGCTTTTGCTGGGCGTTTAGACGCCGGTGATGAAGCCGGTGGTGATGCAGCCGTTGAGGCCTGAGATGGCGTCGGTGCCGACGTCGCCGGAGACCTCGCTGGAGCCGTTGACCAGGATCGCCGCGAACAGGTTGTTCGCCGTGTTCGTCCCAGCGACCGCGACCTGAGTGCCGCCCGCCGGCAGCGCGCCGTAGCCTGCACCCGGGCCGATCGACAGCGCGCCAGTGAACGCCGAGTTGTTGGCGATCGTCGGCGCGTTGCAGGTGGCGCCGGAGCCGGCGTTCTCGCGCAGTGTGAACGAGCCGACGGTCACGGCCTCGGTCTGGTTGGAGGGCACGAAGGCGGTGAAGGTCGAGAGGCTACCGTTGCCAACACCACCACCACCACCGCCACCGGAACCGGCGGGACCGGCGGGACCGGCTGGGCCGGCGGGACCGGCTGGGCCGGTGGCGCCCTTGAAGCCGCGCGGGCCGCGCTTGCCGCGCTTGCACTTGCACTTGCTGGCGGCCTTGGCCTTCGTGGCCGCCGATGCGACGCCGGTTTCCAGCGTCAAGCCGCCCAGGAGAAGCCCTGTGGTGGCAAGAAGAAGCAGCAACCTCTTCATAAAGTAAAACCCCTTCGCTTGTTTGACAAAACGTGCGACGTGATCTGCGAGCCGCAGGCTCACAGCACGACAGCATCGAGCCGCACCCGGACGTTCCATTGGCCAGAACCCCCTGCCCGACAGCTCTACCATGATTAAACCCAAACCCGCCGAAAGATCGCGGCCCGGGGCGGATTCTTTTGTCGATGGGTAGGCGGCGTCAAGGCTGTACGCCGCAACTGGAGCGGTCCGGGAACCGTGAGCGTGGCGCTTCTAGAGACAAATGGCTGAAGTTTGGGGGCCGGTCTTCAAGACCGGCCCCCAAGACCAACTGCTAACGGCTTTTGCTGGGCGTTTAGACGCCGGTGATGAAGCCGGTGGTGATGCAGCCGTTGAGGCCTGAGATGGCGTCGGTGCCGACGTCGCCGGAGACCTCGCTGGAGCCGTTGACCAGGATCGCCGCGAACAGGTTGTTCGCCGTGTTCGTCCCTCCAAACGGGACCTGGGTGCCGCCCGCGGGCAGCGTCGTGCCGAATCCAGCACTGGGCCCCACGGAGAGCGAGCCGGTGAACGCCGAGTTGTTGGCGATCGTCGGCGCGTTGCAGGTGGCGCCGGAGCCGGCGTTCTCGCGCAGTGTGAACGAGCCGACGGTCACGGCCTCGGTCTGGTTGGACGGGACCAACGCCGTAAAGGTGTGCAGCGTACCGTTACCCACGCCGCCACCACTGCCGGAGCCGGCGGGACCGGCGGGACCGGCGGGACCGGCGGGACCGGCTGGGCCGGCGGCGCCCTTGAAGCCGCGCGGGCCGCGCTTGCCGCGCTTGCACTTGCACTTGCTGGCGGCCTTGGCCTTCGTGGCCGCCGATGCGACGCCGGTTTCCAGCGTCAAGCCACCGAGGAGAAGCCCTGTGGTGGCAAGAAGAAGTAGCAACCTCTTCATAAAGAGTAAACCCCCTTCGCTTGTTGAAAAGCCCTACTGAACCGTCGCAAACCAGGTCGCAGCCCCCGGACCGAAGAACCCCATCCGGCCAGACCGGACCCTCTCCCTCTGTGTGAATAGACCCCCTTTCTTCGAAACGCCTTGTCGTTCTGATTAAACCGAAATGTGGCAGAAACTCGCGCTTTTGTGCAGGAAAACTCAGAAATGAGGGCTATCGCAGCGCCCTGAAGGCTTCCGGAGCAAGCTTGGTCAGTGGTGAACGGGGCCGTAAATGATTGAGAAGGCATACGTATGGGTTCTCGTATCAACCCCGATGACCCGAAGCTTCCCCGCAACCCGATGCGGCTTGCCGCGACCCGTATCGACGGCAGTCACAAGGCAGTGGTACGGGTAGGTGGCACCTTTGGCGCACTGGAGCTTAACTTGCTTCAAGTTCGGATCGGCCTTGGTCATTGACTGAGTGAGATTGGTCTCCAGCGCGGAGGGTCCCTTAACGGCCGCCTTCGGACTGGTCGAGAGACAGAAAACCTGGCCTCCGGGGCAAATTGGCCCCGATGCTGCCGCGGAATTCGACCCCTTGCCGCCGGACTTGGAGTTCGAGGACGTGCCTCCCGAGTTGGAGCTGCTTGAGCCGCTGCCAGACGTCGAGTTCGACGAATGGCCTGAGCCGCATCCCGCCATCAGCAATGCCGCAAATAGAGGAAGCACGGCCGCGCGGCTGCGCGCCCGGAGATGTGTCGACTTGCTCTGCATTGGCGAAGGGGCTCCTAGTTGTAGCGAGGTCAAAGGTTGGGGGCCGGTCTTGCGACCGGCCCCCGTAACTACTACCGGCTTTGCTGGGCGTTTAGACGCCGGTGATGAAGCCGGTGGTGATGCAGCCGTTGAGGCCTGAGATGGCGTCGGTGCCGACGTCGCCGGAGACCTCGCTGGAGCCGTTGACCAGAATCGCCGCGAACAGGTTGTTCGCCGTGTTCGCCGCGGCGACTGGGACCTGAGTGCCGCCGGCGGGCAACGCCGTGCCGAACCCGTTGCCTGGGCCTACGGACAGGTTGCCGGCGAACGCCGAGTTGTTGGCGATCGTCGGCGCGTTGCAGGTGGCGCCGGAGCCGGCGTTCTCGCGCAGTGTGAACGAGCCGACGGTCACGGCCTCGGTCTGGTTGGAGGGCACGAAGGCGGTGAAGGTCGAGAGGCTACCGTTGCCAACACCACCACCGCCACCACCACCGGAACCGGCGGGACCGGCAGGACCGGCAGGACCGGCGGGACCGGCGGGGCCGGCGGCGCCCTTGAAGCCGCGCGGGCCGCGCTTACCGCGCTTGCACTTGCACTTGCTGGCGGCCTTGGCCTTGCTAGCCGCCGATGCCACGCCGGTTTCCAGCGTCATGCCGCCCAGGAAAAGCCCTGTGGTGGCAAGAAGAAGCAGCAACCTCTTCATAAAGGTAAACCCCTTCGCTTGATTGACAAAACGCCCTTCTGAACCGCGTCGAACAAGGCCCCCAATGGCCCCCGAGCCGAACGTCTCAATCAACGAACCCGTGCTGCCGAGCGGCTTCACCACTATTAAACCCAACGCTCGCAGAATGTCGCGGCCTTGAGGGCATTTTTTTAGCACTCTGCGTGGTCGTCCTGACGACGCAGAGGCGCGCTGCTCACTCAGCATGTGAGGTTATCCTGGCCTGATGAGCGCTCGCAGGGGGAAGGGTGGCAGCCGGCCGGCTTCCGCGCCTGGCTGATGTTGGTGATACTCACGACATCTGTTGGGTGTCTTGCGCTGCTCATAAGTCGGGCTGATCCAGCGCGCGGTGGCGCCGCGGTCAGCATCCCGCGCGGCACCCTCAGCCAGCTACCGGGCCGACTCGGGTGCCTGAGCAAGAGCAGCGCTGGCGGCTGCCGGCCTGCCCGGGGGCTCGCGGGTGCCGCAGGCGTGGCTGTCAGCCCAGATGGGCGCAACGTCGATGTCGCCGCCAACGACTCCAGCGCCGTCGCCATCTTCTCCCGGAACTCGCGAATCGCGGCGCACTCTCGCAGCTACCGGGCGAGGCTGGCTGCGTCACTGAGACGGGCGGCGGTGGCTGTGCGGGCGGGAACGGCATTACCGGCGCGTTCTCGGTCGCCGTTAGCCCGGATGGTCGGAATGTCTATGCGGTCTCCGACCAATCGGTCGCGGTGTTCTCGCGCAACGCGCGATCCGGCGGGCTCACGCAATTGGCCGGGAAGGACGGCTGCATCAGTGTTGACGGCAGCGACGGCTGCGCTCCGGGCAACGCCATCAGTTCGGGGACATCCGTGGCGGTGAGTCCGGATGGACGCAACGTCTACGTTGCAGCGCTGGCCAGCAATGCGGTCGCAGTGTTTGCGCGCAATGTACCGACGGAGCGCTTCGGCAGCTCCCCGGGGCAGCTGGATGCACGAGCGAGTCCGGGATCAGCGGATGCGAGCCGGGGCGCGGACTTATCGGCCCTTTCTCCGTGGCGGTCGCGCCGGACGGTAGCAGCGTCTACGTCGCCGCTCTCACTTCGAATGCAATCGTGAGCTTCGAGCGCGACCCCACTACCGGCGAGCTGACCGAGGGAATCGTTGCCGATGCGTGCCTGAGCGAGCATGGGAGCGAGAACTGCGCGACAGCACGGGGTATCAGCGGCCCCAACGGCGTCACCGTGGCTCCGCTTGGTGACTTCGTCTACGTAGCGTCGTCGGGAAGCAGCGCAGTGGCGTCACTATTGCGATCGTCCGCGAGCGGCGCTCTGGACCAGCTTCCGGGGCCGGACGGCTGCACCGGCGAAGGGGGCCATGAAGGATGCTCCACTGGTAGAGGCCTCGCCGGGGCTTTCGCCCTGGGGATTAGCCCACATGGCGACAATCTCTACGCGGCCGCGCTGAACGGCATCGCGATCTTCGGCCGCGATCCATCCAGCGGGCGCCTGGTCGAGCTCTCAGGCTCTCGTGGCTGCTTTGAGACCAGCGCGCGCGAAGGCTGTGCCCGCGGCCGTGGCTTGTCTGGAGCCTCCTCGATCGCCGTCTCGCCGGACGGTCGGTCGGTCTACGTCGCGGCACTGGAGAGCGGATCTGTCGCAGTCTTCGCTCGCACGACTGACGCTACCGCGCTAAGGGTCAAACTCTTCGGCGTACCTACTCGCTGTGTTTCCAGACCGTTTACGGTACGTGCGTCGGCAACGAGCACGCTGCCGCTCCGCACACTGCGGCTGATGGTTGATCAGCGCCTGTTGGCCAGAACCACCCGTCATCAGCTCCGGCTGAGGGTTGCGGTGCATCGACTGCGTTCGGGTCTGCACCGAATGCTGGTGAACGCGACTGATGCCGCCGGCGATAAAGCAACTCGCAGCGTTCGCTTCAAGCGCTGCGGCTGAGCCGCTCGGGACCAGCCGTCCGCTCGCCGGCCATCTCATTGAAAATCTCCGCATGCCGTCGAAGTACGGCCGCCGCGGTCAAGAGGTCGTCCTCACTGAACTCCGCCAGCGCCTTGCGCCAGCGTGGCTCATAGCGCGGCGCGGCGCTCCTCGACGAGCTCACGACCGTGATCGGTCAGCGAGGTCAGCACCACCCGCCGGTCGTGCTCGGCGCGCACGCGCCGCACGAGGCCCGCCGCCTCCATGCTCTCGAGCATCTCGGTGGCCGTGGCGGGAGAGAGGTCGGCCAGATCCGCGAGCTCGCCCAGCGGCGTCCCCGCCTGTCCGCGCAGCCCGAACAGGAGGCCGTACTTGGCGTCGCTGAGCTCCCCGGCGGATCGCGTCTCCCGGCTGCGAAGCCGACGCACCGCCGCCATCGCGGCCTTGAAGGCGTGGCCGAGCTCAGCGTCGGCGTCGGCGAGCGCCGCCCCGGGCTCTGCGCGAGCACTGCTCACGCCGCCATCGCCTCCGCCATCGCCTCGGCGTCGAGGCCTGCGCGGGCGCCGGCCGCACGCGCACGCCGCTCGGCCCGCACGAGGATGACGCACGGCCCGATCGCCAGCGCGGTCAGCAGCGCGGAGATCCAGAACGCCGTGCCGTAGGCCGAGGCAGCGCCGGAGAGGGTGTGCACGCCGGTCAGCGCGCGCTGCAGCACGACGGCCAGCACCGCGGTGCCGATCGAGCCGCCGACCCTCTGGAGCACGTTCATCTGCGGGGTTGCGTCAGGCAGCTCCGAGCGTGCGAGCGAGGCGAAGGCAGCGGTCATAGCCGGCATGAAGGCGAAGCCGATCCCGAGCCCCCGCACGAACATGGCCACCGAGAGCCAGGCGACCGACGTGTGGGCGCCGATCAGCCCGAACGGGACCGTTGCCGCCGTGGTCAGGATCACGCCGAACAGGGCCAGCGGCCCGCCGCCGAGGCGATCGGTGAGCCGGCCTGCCAGAGGCATGATGATCGCCATGCCCAGGCCCTGAGGAGCGGTCAAGAGGCCGGTGTTGACGACGGACTCGTGCCGGATCTCCTGCCAGTAGAGGGGCAGCAGGATCATGCCGCCGAACAGCGCCGCGCCCAGGCAGAACATGGCGAAGGAGGCCGAGGAGAAGGTGGGCCGGCGGTAGAGCCGGAGGTTCAGCAGCGGCTTGGGGACCCGCAGGGCGTGCCGCGCGAACACCGCGATCAGGAGCAGACCGCCGAGACACGGGAAGATCACCCTGGTGAAGCCGAAGTGCCCGGTCGACCCGATCTCGGCCAGGCCGTAGGTGAGCAGCGGGAGCCCCGTGGCCATCAGGGCCAGGCCCCGCAGGTCGAGTCGCTCGGTCGGGCCGGGCTCGACCTTCGGCAGCGTCCGCAGGGCGGCCAGCACCGCGATCACGCCGATCGGGAGGTTGACGTAGAAGATCCAGCGCCAGCTGGCGTTGTCGACGATCAGCCCGCCGATCGTCGGCCCGAGGATCGGGGCCAGCATGGCTGGGATGGCCACGATGCTCATCACCCGCCCCATCCGCTGCGGGCCGGCCGCCTCGGCCATCATCAGCTGCCCGATCGGGAGGATCATCCCGCCGCCGACGCCCTGGATCACCCGGAAGATGATCAGCTCGGTGGTGTCGCTCGCCATGCCGCACAGCGCCGAGCCGGCGGTGAACAGGACCAGCGAGGTCAGGTACACCCGCTTGGCCCCGAAGCGCTTGGCCGCCCAGCCCGTTACCGGGATCACCGCGGCCAGCGAGAGCATGTACCCCGTCACCACCCACTGGATCTGGGAGAGCGTCGCGTGCAGGTCCCGGCCCAGGGTGGCCAGTGCCACGTTGACGATCGTGGTGTCGAGGATCGACATGATCGCGCCGACGATCACGACGATGCTGATGCGCCAGATGTGAGGTTCGATGCGATCCATGAGGTACCGAAATATTAGGGACCGAAAGGAATTTATGTCAAGTCGCGGCTGTTCGGGGCGGCGCATGCGCCGCCCCGCGGACCGGTGCATGCACCGGTCCGGCCCAGGGCGCATGCGCCCTGGGCACTATCGTGGTTGCCCGATGACCGCGTTCACCGACCTCGGCCTGGCGAGCGAGTTGCTCGAGGCCCTGCACGACGTCGGCTACGAGGCGCCCAGCCCTATTCAGGAGCAGGCGATCCCGCTCCTGCTCGAAGGCTCGGACGTGATCGGCCAGGCTCAGACGGGGTCCGGCAAGACGGCCGCCTTCGGTCTGCCGATGCTCCAGTACGTGGATCCCTCGGACCACGAGGTCCAGGGCCTCGTCCTGACGCCCACGCGCGAGCTCTGCATTCAGGTCACGCAGGCGCTGCGCGCTTACGGCCGGCGCAAGGGCATCGACGTCGTGGCCGTCTTCGGCGGCGCCCCCATCCGCAGCCAGCAGGCGCAGCTGCGGGCCGGCGGCCACATCGTGGTGGGCACCGTCGGGCGGGTCAAGGACCTGATCTCGCGCCACTCCCTGATGCTGCACGCCTGCCGCTTCGTCGTCCTCGACGAGGCGGATGAGATGCTCGACCTCGGCTTCCTCGAGGACGTCGAGCGGATCCTCGCGCTCACGCCCTCGAGCCGGCAGACCGCCCTCTTCTCGGCCACGATGCCGCCGGAGATCAGGCGCCTGGCCGACCAGTACCTGTACGACCCCGTGGTCGTCAAGGTCAAGGCGGCCACGCTCACCGTCGACACGGTCGAGCAGTTCGCCCTCGAGGTCCGGCCGCGCGAGAAGGCCGAGCGGCTGACCGAGGTCCTGCAGGCCGAGCGCCCCGAGCAGGCGATCGTCTTCGTGCGCACCAAGATCCGCTGCGACCAGCTGTTCCGGACCCTGCGCGATCGCGGCATGAACGTCAAGGCGCTGCACGGTGACATGAGCCAGGGCGCGCGCGACGGCGTGATGATCTCCTTCAAGGACGGCCGGCTGCCGCTGCTGGTGGCGACGGACGTGGCGGCACGCGGCCTCGATATCGCCGGCGTCTCGCACATCATCAACTTCGACGTCCCCACCTCGCCCGACGTGTACGTCCACCGGGTCGGCCGCACCGGCCGGGTCGGGCGCAGCGGCCGGGCCATCACCTTCTATGACCCAAACCAGCAGCGAGAGGTGGCGGCGATCGAGCGCCACGCCGGCGTCAAGCTGGCGCCCTGGGTCGAGCACGCCCACGTCGCGCCGACGCCGGTCACGGCCAAGCCGCGCCGGCATTCCAAGCCCCACGTGGCCGCCAACGGCGAGGGTCCGGCTCGCAAGCTGATCGTGACGGGAGGACGCGCAGCCGGCCTCGAGCCCTCCGACATCATTCACGCCATCACCGCCGCCACCGGTCTCGACGGAGAAGCCGTCCGCAACGTGCGCGTGCTCGAGCGCTTTGCCTTCGTCGAGGTGCCCGCGGACGAGGCCGACCGGGTGGTGGCCAAGGTCGACGGCACCGAGGTCCGCGGCCAGCCGCTGCGACTGCAGGCTGCGGCACCAGCGTAGATCGTCGATCGCAGCTCGCCGGATCAATTCGCGGCCGATCGTGTGTCACGTTTGTCCCCTCCGCCGCCGTACCGCCGTAACGTCACATCGAATGGCCGGCGCCGATCCGTCCACGTTACGGCGGTGGGGGCGCCGTAACGTGACAACAAAGCGAGCGGCCACGCTTCATGTCACATTGCGGCGGCCCCGGACCGCCCCCTCGTCCGATCGATCGGGATCAATCATCTAGGGTGAGCCGATGTCCACAGCCCACATGCACACCAGCCACGGCACGATCGCGCTCGAGCTCTACGACGAGGATGCGCCTGAGACCGTCTCCAACTTCCGCAAGCTCGCCGGCGAGCACTTCTACGACGGCATCATCTTCCACCGAGTGATCCCGGACTTCATGATCCAGGGCGGCTGTCCCCAGGGCACCGGCACCGGGGGACCCGGCTACACGTTCAAGGACGAGATCAACCAGCACAAGATCGAGCGCGGCGCGCTCGCCATGGCCAACGCCGGGCCCGACACCAACGGCTCGCAGTTCTTCATCGTCACCACCGAGAGCGCGCCCTGGCTCGACGGCAAGCACACCGTGTTCGGCCGGGTCACGGGCGGGATGGACGCCGTCGACGCGATCGAGAGCACGCCCACGGGCGGCCAGGATCGGCCGCTGGATCCGCCCGTGATCGAGTCGATCGAGCTCGATCCCGCGTAGGCACGGCCGCCGACAGAGCGTCCAGTCGGCGTTCTGACGTTGCGCCAGCAGGTCGGCCCTACTCCGCGGTAGCGTGGGGGTGCCGATGCACGCGCGCGACTCGAGGCTCTGGCATCCGTTCGCCGACATGGGCGCGGTTCGGCATGCCGAGCTGGTCATCGAGCGCGGCGAGGACGTGTGGGTCTGGGACCGCGAAGGGCGCCGGTACCTCGACGCCACGGCGAGCCTCTGGTACGCCAACGTCGGGCACGGCCGGCGGGAGATCGCCGACGCGATCGCCGCCCAGCTGCAGAGCCTCGAGGGCTACTCGGCCTTCGGCGACTTCGCCAACGGCCCAGCGCTCGAGCTCGCCGAGCTGCTCGCCGCGCGCGCCCCGATGGAGTCCCGCGTCTTCCTGGGGGCCGGGGGCGGGGACGGGATCGACACCGCCGCGAAGCTGGCGCGTCGCTACTTCTTCGAGACGGGTGAGCCGCAGCGGACGGTGCTCGTCAGCCGCACCGCCGGCTATCACGGGACGCACGGCTTCGGCACGGCCCTGGCCGGTATACCCGCCAACCGCGAGGGCTTCGGCCTCGAGGAGGACACCGTCCAGGTCGCGCACGATTCGCTCGACGCGATGCGCGCCGCGTTCGACCGGGCGGGCGCAGAGCGGGTCGCCGCCGTGTTCGTCGAGCCGGTGATCGGAGCGGGCGGGGTCTATCCGCCGGTTCCCGGCTACATCGAGGGCGTCGCCGAGCTGTGCGCCCAGAGCGGCGCGCTGCTCGTGGCCGACTCGGTGATCTGCGGCTTCGGGCGGCTCGGCACGTGGTTCGGGATCGAGCGCTGGGACGTGGTGCCGGACATGATCGTGTTCGCCAAGGGCGTGACGAGCGGCTACCTGCCGCTGGGCGGCCTGGTGGTCTCAGACTCGGTTGCGGAGCCCTTCTGGCGTGAGGCGGGCGGCCCGGTATTCCGGCACGGCCCGACCTATGCCGGCCATGCCACGTGCTGCGCCGCGGCGCTGGCCAACATCGAGCTGCTCGAGCGCGACGGCCTCCTGCGTCGTGGTCAGGAGAACGAGACCGCCCTGCTCGACGCGCTGGCACCGCTCGGCGACCAGGACGAGGTGGCTGAGGTGCGCGGCGGCATGGGCACGATGGCCGCGGTCGAGCTGACCGACGAGGTCCTCCACCGCGATCCCGGCGCCGTCGCGCGCGCGGCCATGGGAGCCCGCGACGCCGGCGTGCTCGTGCGGCCGCTGGGGCGTGGTCTGGCCGTCTCGCCGCCGCTGACCGCCGGCCCGGAGCACTTCGCGCTGGCCGCGGAGGCCATCGAGCACGGCCTCGCGCAGATCGCGGGACAACCGAGCCTTCACTAGGACTTGCTCGCCCTCGGCCTGGCGCTGAGCTCGTCGCTGTGCTGGGGCGTTGCCGACTTCATCGGTGGCGTGCAGACCCGCGCCGTCCCGCTGCTGCGCGTGATGCTGATCAGCCAGGCCGTGGGGCTGGCGGGGCTCGTGGTTGCGCTCGCCATCCGCGGATCCGGGCCCCCGAGCCTCAGCGCCATGCTCCCCGCGGCCGCGGCCGGCCTGGCCGGGATCGTCGCGCTCGCCGGCTTCTATCGGGCGTTGGCCATCGGGACCATGAGCATCGTCTCGCCGATCGCCGCCACCGGCGTCGCCGTGCCCGTCGTCGTGGGCATAGCGGGGGGCGAGCACCCGCAGGCCGCGCAGCTGGCCGGAATCGTGCTCGCGGTCCTCGGCGTGATCCTGGCCAGCCGGGAGGCCGACCTCGAGCCCCACGCGCGCCGGGCCGCGCGCACAACGATCGGACTGGCCCTCATCGCCGCGCTCGGCTTCGGCACCTTCTTCGTCGCGCTGCGCGCCAGCGCCCGCCATGACGTGCTCTGGGCCCTGTTCGCGTCCCGGGTGTTCGGCGTCCTCGCCATCGCGGGGGCGACGCTCTATTCGCGCCCGCCGTGGGCCCGGTCCCAGCCGCACCGGGCCCAGCCGCACCACCGCGGGGGCGCGTTCCTCCCGCTGGCGCTAATGGGCGGGCTCGACCTCGGCGCCAACGCGCTCTATGCCCTGGCCACCCGTCGCGGCCTGCTCAGCATCGTCTCGGTCGCCGCCTCGCTGTATCCGCTCGTAACCGTGCTGCTCGCCCGGGCCGTCCTTGGCGAGCGCGTCCAGCGCGTGCAGGAGGCGGGCATCCTCGCTGCGCTCGCGGGCGTGGTGCTGATCGCGGCGGCCTGACCTACGATCTGTGCGTGGCTGAGCCCGTCTTCTATTACGACGTCAGCTCGCCATTCGCCTATCTGGCGGCGATGCGCGTCGACGACGTGCTGCCGGTCCGGCCGCGGTGGCAGCCGATCGCCTTCGGCGTGATCGTGCGTCAGACCGGAAAGATCCCCTGGTCCTTCGCGGAGCGGCGCGAGCAGCAGTTCGAGGAGATCGCCGGGCGTGCCGCTGCCCGGGGCCTCCCGCCAGTGCGCTATCCCGACGGCTGGCCCGTCGAGACCTACTCGGTCACGCCGTTGCGCGCGGCCCTTCTGGCCCCAGACCAGGAGCAGCTCCGTGCGGTGACACGCGAGCTCTACCGCACCGCGTTTGTCGAGGGCCGGCACCTGGCCGATCTCTCCACCGTGCTCGAAGCCGCCGAGCGCGCCGGCATGGATCCGGTGCAGGTCAGGCGCGGCGTCGCCGGCCAGGAGGTCAAGGACCGCCTCCGCGCCGCGACCGCGCAAGCAATCGCCCGCGGCGTAACCGGCGTACCCACCGTGGCCGTCGACGGCCGGCTGTTCTGGGGCGATGATCAACTCGAGGACGCGGCCGCCGTGCTCGCGGGCTGAACTAAACCCCTACCCGCTCAGGCACGCCGGCACGTCGAGGGCGCGCCAGCCGCCGTCGGCCGTCGACTCCAGCGGGCCGAGCTGCTCTTGAAGCGTCTTGATCGCCACAACCGGATCCAGGCCACCGCGCAGCCGCCGGGCTGTCAGCTCGAGCTCACTGACCTCGTCGCCCATCGCTCGCACGGAGTTGCGGTAGACCTCCGCCAGGTCACTCGGGGGGCGCAGCGCCCCCAGCCGCGTCACCTCTGGCTTCAGCAGCACCGCTCCGCGCCTGAGGAACGCGGCGCCTCCATCGGGCCCGCTCGGCGTCGGGATCCGGTTCGTCTGCCTGGCCGTTGTTCGGCACACCGTGCTCGCCCGGGTCCGCAGCTGCTTGTCGGAGAGCTCGTTCGAGCCGCAGCCGGCGAAAGTCACGGCCGCGAGCGCGACCGTGATCGGCGCCGCCATCCTCATCGCAGCGCGGTCCCGAGCAGGCGCTCGAGCTCGGCGATCGTCTCCTGCGCGCGGGTGTGATGAACGGTTGCCATTCCGAGCTTCTGCGCCGGCTCGAGGTTGAAGGGCAGATCGTCGACGAACACGCAGCGTGCGGGTTCGATCCCGATCGCCTCGGCGCCGAGCGCGTAGATCTCGGGAGCCGGCTTGCGGATCCCCACCTCGCCGGAGATCACGATGCCGTCGAAGAGCTCGGCCAGCTTGGCCCGGTCGTAGCGACGGGTGCCCCAGGAGTTCGAGACGAGGCCGGTCTTGATCCCGGCCGCGCGTGCCCTGGCGACCGCTTCCAGCATCGGGGTGTCGGGCGCCGACCCGGCGAACAGCCGATCGATCAGGTCCTCCGGTGCCACCCCCAGGATCTCGGCGAAGCGCGGCTCGAATTCCTCCTCTCCGAGCTGGCCGGTCTCGAGGCCGATCAGCAGCTCACGCGCGCCCCGATCGTCGCGAAAGCGCCGTCCGATGGCATCGGGCGAGAGGCCTTCCGCCTCGCAAAAGGAGCGAAAGGAGTCGAACAGGTTGGTTGTGAGCACGCCGCCGTAGTCGACGAGCAGGCCCCGGTAGCCGTTCTCAGAACCCATCCTGCGTCACCTGCAGTGCGCGCCTGGCGAGCTCCAGCACACCCTCCCCGAAGGCCTTGAGGTACGGGTCGTCGGTCGAGCCCGCGACCGCGCGCTTGTAGTTGCCCTCCATGAACACCACGGCCTTCCAGAGCGCGAGCGTCACGTACCAGTTCAGCGCCTGCATCGACCGGCCCGAGCGCTCCTCGTAGCGCTCGATCAGCTCCTGGCGGCTGGGAAAGCCCTCGCGCGTGGTGACCGACTGGAGGTTGAACTTCCCCACCGGGTCATCGGGCTGCGTCCAGTGGATCATCATGTAGCCGACGTCGGCCAGGGGGTCGCCGATCGTGGCCATCTCCCAGTCGAAGATCGCGATCAGTCGTGCCGGCGCGCCGTGGGCGAACATGGTGTTGCCCAGGCGGTAGTCGCCGTGGACGATCGTCGAGGGTGGAGACGGCGGGAGGTTGTCCCGCAGCCAGGCGCCGACCTCCTCGACCTGCGGGAGCTCGCGCGTGCGGTTGTGCTCCCACAGCCCGGTGAAGCGCCGCAGCTGGCGTTCCAGGTAGCCGCTCGGCTTGCCGAACCCCTCGAGGCCGATCGCCTCCCACTCGACTGCGTGCAGTTCCACGAGCGCATCGATCAGCTGGTCGGCGATGGTCGAGCGCTGCTCGGGGGTGTCGAGCTTCTGCGGGATGTCCGAGGTGATCACATCGCCCTCCACGCGCTCCATTACGTAGAACGGCGCGCCGATGACCGAGGTGTCACCGCACACGGCGAGGACTCTCGGCGCGCGGACAGGGGTGCTCTCGAGCGCGGTGAGTAGTCGCGCCTCACGCAGGACGTCGTGTGCGCTCGGCGGCAGCGGCCCGCGCGGCGGCCGCCGGACGACCACGCCGGTGGACAGCTCGAAGGTCACGCACGAGTGGCCCTCGCCGATCGGCAGCGCGTCGAGCTCGGACGGGGACTCCAGGCCGCTGGAGGCCAGGAACTCGCGCAGCGGCTCGAGCACGAGCAGGGGCTCGCGTGAGTTGCCCGCGGCCTCGGCGTGGGTGCGGACGACGTCGTCAGGTGCGCGCGCGACGGCCATCGCTGGGCCGAAGGCTACGGGAACTTTGGCGATTCCCGTCAGCCCCTCTGACGCAAACGCCAAACCTCGCCCGGCTACGCTCGTAGAAGCACGATGCCGGAGCTTCCCGAGGTCGAGATCACCGCGCGCCTGCTCGGCGCAGCCACCGCAGGTGCTCGGATCGAGTCGGCGCTCGCGCCCGGTGTCAACGCGCTGAAGACCTACGACCCGCCGCTGACCGCGCTCACCGGCCGCACGATCGAGGGCGTCCGGAGGCGAGGCAAGCTGTTCGTGATCGCGCTCGACGAGCAGCTCTCGATTCTCGTCCACCTGATGTCGGCGGGGCGGTTGCAGCTGTTCGACACGCGCGCGTCGCTGCGCGATCGCGCCTCGCGCCTGTTGCTTCGCCTCGAGGACGGGCGCGAGCTGCGCCTGCGCGAGTTCGGGACCAAGCAGCGGGCGTGGGCCAAGGTGCTGCACACGGGCGAGCTCGAGGGCGAGGAGACTCTCGCCGCGCTCGGGCCCGAGGCGTGGCCAGCGCCGCCGCCGCTGCAGGAGCTGCTCGACCAGCCCCGCCCGCTTCACGGGCTGCTGCGCGACCAGCACGTGATCGCCGGCATCGGCCGCTCGTGGGTCGACGAGATCCTCCACGCCGCGCAGCTCTCGCCCTTCAAGCGCGGGTCCGACCTCGAGCCCGATGAGGCCGACCGGCTGCGTGCCGCGGTGCAGGCGGAGCTCGGCCGCGCGATCGCCCACTACGAGCAGACGATTGCGCTCCCGATTCCCGACAAGCTGCCGATGCCCCTCACCGTGCACCGCCACAACGGCGAGCCCTGCCCGCGGTGCGGCGATCGGCTCGAAGCGGTCTTCTACGAGGACTACGTGATGTGCTACTGCCCCAAGTGTCAGACCGACGGCAAGCTGCTCAAGGACCGCAGGCTGTCGAGGCTGTTGAAGTAGCGTCGCTAGCGGCCGCTACGAGAGCCCCTCGCGGGCCTCTCTGACCAAGGTCACGGCTTCGGGGAAGATGCGCGCCATCGTCGAGCGCAGCTGCTCGGCCTGCTGCTCGGTCGTGCCCTGGATGTTGATGCGGTTCATCGCCGCGACGGTCAAGTCGACTGCGAGCTTGATCGCGTTGTCCGCCCAGGCCAGGCGCTGCGCGCCCTGCATCTGCTCGGCGAACTCTCCGAGCCGGCGCTGGAGGTCGTCCGGGTCTCCGAACAGGTCGCCGAAGCCGCTGCCTTCCATGCCTCCCATAGTAGCCGCCGTCGTCGCCCGCTCAAGCTCGCCGGCGCGCCAGCACGGCGATCGTCCCACCCCGCCCCGCGGCGGCGGCGAGGAATTCGAGCGCGGCCGCGACCGGCGCGAGCGGAAGCGCCGCCACGGTGATCAGCAGGTCGCGCGAGCGCACCGGGGCGTTGCGCTTGAGCAGGTTGTAGAGATAGGAGGGTTGGAGGGTCAGGCGGGTGACGGCCGACTGCCACATGCCGAACGGGTTGTGCTCCAGGAGACGATGTTCGGTGGCGATCACGTCGAAGCCGTGGTCGCGCAGCAGGGCATGGAGGCCCGCGGGAGTGAAGTGAACGCGATGACGCGGCACGTCGAGGTGGTACCAACGCGGGCCGCCGATGCGGGCCTGCAGGCTCTGCAGGTTCGGGACGCCGACGAGCAGGCCGCCCCCTGCTCGCAGCCAGTTGGCAATCCGATCGACGGCACGCCCGGGGTCCTGCAGGTGCTCGAGGACATGCCACAGCGTGACCACGTCAAGCGATCCGGCCGGAACGCGTGCCTGCTCGATCGTCGTCCGCTCGACTGACGCGCCGAGGGCCTGCGCCGCCTCCACGCCGCGCAGCGAGGGCTCGATCCCTTGCGCCTCGTATCCCGCCGCTGCCGCGGCGGCTACGAACCGGCCGCGTCCGGCACCGGCGTCGAGCAGCCGGCCCGGCGCCGGCTGCAGGGCCCGGACCAGACGCAGCCGCTGTCGGTCGAAGGCCGAAAGCAGGCCTCCGGCCAGGCGATGAAGCCGCGGGCGACCACCGCCGTACGCCCCCGTCTCGTGCAGGTCAGCGGGCGGTGGGCCGACCGTCACCGCCGAGCCGCAGCCGGTGCAGCGGCGCAACTCGAACTGCTGGGGCGCGAGCATGGGCTCGGAGCTCGGCACGACGCGCCAGGGCACGAGCGCGCCGCCGCAGGCGGGACATCTCTGCATCCGGCGGACCGTACACTGGGCCCGTGCCGGCGCCCGCCAAGACCGCTGACGAGCAGCTCCTCTACGAGTCGCGCGTGCGCATGCGCCAGGCCATCGTCGCCGCCCTGGCTGCGGTGCTCCTCGTCGCCGCGGCGATCGTCCAAGTGGCCGGCCCGCAGGCCAAGGTGACAGAGCTCACCGTCCAGCTGATCACGATCAACAAGCGCTTCCCGCTCGACGTCATCGGGGCGATCCTGCAGGGGCTGGGCCTGCTGGCCTTCGTCTGGACGCTCAGCTTTCTCTTCGACGCCGCCCGGGCGCGACGGCCTGAGATGGCCCAGGCCACCCGCGGCGTTGCGGTGGCCGGCGGAGTTGTCTCCGCCGTCGGCGGAGTCATCTACGCGATCGTGCTCGCGGTCAAGGCGCACGAGTTCGTGACCCAGGGCAGCCAGACCTACCAGCAGGCCAACCACCTGACGACGGGTGCCGCGCTTCCCGTCCTGCAGACGCTCGACATCGCGGCGCAGTTCGCGCTCGAGATCGGCCTGATCCTGATCGCGCTGAACGCGATGCGCGTCGGCCTGCTGACCCGGTTCATGGGCTATTGCGGCATGGCCGTGGGCGCCGCCGGGATGCTCCTGATCGGTTCGGCGCCGGCGGCGGCGCTGCAGATCTTCTGGATGGGCGCGCTGGCCTACCTCTTCTCCGGGCGCTGGCCCGGGGGAGACCCTCCCGCGTGGCGCACGGGCCGGCCCGAGCCGTGGCCCACGGCCGCGGAGATGCGCGAGCAGCGGCTGCGTGCGAGCGGCGGAGGGGGCGGACCGAGGCCAAAGCCGAGGCCCGAGCCGGCGCCCGAACCCGTGGGGGCGCAGGCCGGCCCCCGCACGCGTGCTGCCACGTCCAAGCGCAAGCGCAAGCGGCGCCGGTAGCTCCGCCGACCGGCGGCGGCCGATCATCGCGCGTCCGGCGCCGCTCGTGGCATCAAAGGCCCCGCTCGCCGATCTGCCGGTTGCCGCGGGTGCGACGCGGGCTCAGGCTTCCTCCGACTCGTAAAACATCGAGTAGGAGGAGTTACATGGAAGCTGCTCGTCTTGGTGGCGGCGGCACACCCGGCGGCCCCGGCGCGCGTGAAGCCGACGTGGCCCCGGCCCCGCAGGCTGATCCGACCGGCGGCCGTACTGCCGGGGTATGGGCGCCGGCCGATCCTGGACCGCTGGGTCTTGCCGCATTCGCCGGCACGACGTTCGTGCTCAGCATGGTCAACTCCGGTCTGGTCGGGACGCATGCTGCGCCCGGCGGCGGCCTGTTGCCGCTGATCGCGGCGCTGGCCCTCGCGTATGGCGGTATCGCTCAGCTCGTGGCCGGGATCTGGGAGTTCCGGACCGGCAACACGTTCGGGGCTGTGGCGTTCTGCTCGTACGGAGCGTTCTGGATCTCGTTCTACTTCGTCGTCCAGTCGGTGGGCAGGAACGTCCCGACCGAGGTGTTCAGCGGCCTCGGGCTGTACCTGTGGATGTGGGGCATCTTCACCGCCTACATGTTCATCGCCTCACTGCGGACGACCGGAGCGATCTCGCTGGTGTTCCTGTTGCTGGCGATCACCTACATCATCCTGGGCATCGGCAACTCGTCGCTCGCCGGGACGCACGACGTGATCAACGGCACGATCAAGCTGGGCGGCTACTTCGGTATCGCCACGGCGATCGCCGCTTGGTACGCGTCGTTCGCGGCGGTCATCAACTCGACCTTCGGGCGCGTGATCGCTCCCGTGTTCCCGCTGAGACGAGTCTGACCGAAGCGGCTGTACGAGCGAACCCTTCTGGGGTAGAACTAGTACAGACCAAATCGCCGCACGCACGCGGTTGGCACTGGCGCCGGTGGCTTCACCGGCGCCGGTCGCCTACCCGGTGTGGGACGCCAGTGCAGTAGGAAGGGAGAGGCTTCGATGGCAGACACGGCAGCGACCCAGGCCGGCGAGGAGACGCTTGAGTCCCAGCTGGAAACGATGCTCGACATCGAGACGTTCGAGCCGCCCGAGGACTTCCGCAAGAACGCCCTGCTGAACGACCCCTCGGTCTACGAGGAGGCGGAGAAGGACTGGCAGGGCTGGTGGCTGAAGCAGGCCAAGGAGCTCCACTGGTTCAAGGAGCCGACCGAGACGCTCGACGACTCGAATCCGCCGTTTTACAAGTGGTTCAAGGACGGCACGCTCAATGCCTCCTACAACTGCTTGGACCGCCACGTGGAAGAGGGCAACGGCGATCGCGTCGCCTTCCACTGGCGCGGTGAGGAGGGCGAGGAACGAGATTTCACCTACGCCGAGCTTCACAAGGAGGTCCAGCGCTTCGCCAACGCGCTCAAGGACCTCGGCATCCAGAAGGGCGACATCGTCGGGATCTACCTGCCGATGATCCCCGAGGTGATCGTCTCGATGCTGGCCTGCGCGCGCATCGGCGCGCCGCACAACGTCGTCTTCGGGGGGTTCTCCGCCGACGCCGTCAAGGAGCGGATGGAGTTCTCCGAGGCCAAGGCGCTGATCACGACCAACGGTGCCCGGCGCAAGGGCAAGACGGCGCCGATCAAGGAGCAGGTCGACAAGGTGATCGGCGACGTGAAGTCGCTCGAGCACATCATCGTCGTCAAGCACACAGACGACGAGTGCGACATGCAGGACGGGCGCGACGTCTTCTACCACGAGGTCATGGAGAAGGCGGACGAGGAGTGTCCCGCCGAGGAGCTCGACGCCGAGCACCCGCTCTACATCCTCTACACGAGCGGCTCGACGGCCAAGCCCAAGGGCGTCCTGCACACCACCGGCGGCTACATGACCGGCGTCAAGGCGACCCATCGCTACGTGTTCGACGTCAAGCCCGGCGAGGACGTCTACTGGTGCGCGGCCGACGTCGGCTGGGTCACCGGCCACTCCTACATCGTCTACGGGCCGATGGCCAACGGGGTCACCAGCGTGATGTGGGAGGGCGCTCCGGACTACCCGGACAAGGACACCTGGTGGGCCACGGCCGAGCACTACGGCGTGACGATCTTCTACACCGCGCCGACGGCGATTCGCGCCTGCATCAAGTGGGGCGCGAAGCACGTTGAAAAGCACGACCTGTCCAAGCTCCGGCTGCTCGGGTCGGTCGGTGAGCCGATCAACCCGAAGGCGTGGCTGTGGTACCACAAGGTCGTCGGCGGCGAGCGCTGCCCGATCGTCGACACGTGGTGGCAGACCGAGACGGGCGCGATCATGATCACCCCGCTGCCGGGAATCGTCTCCACCAAGCCGGGCTCGGCCACACGGCCGTTCCCCGGCGTCGCGGCTGCCGTGGTGGACGAGCGCGAGGGCAAGGAGGTTGAGGACGGCCAGCAGGGCCTGCTCATCCTCACCCGGCCGTGGCCGTCGATGCTACGCACGCTGTACAAGGAGGACGACCGCTTCGTCGAGGTCTACTTCGAGAAGTTCGGCAAAGAGACCTACCTGGTCGGCGACGCCGCCCGGAAGGACAAGGACGGCTACTTCTGGATCATCGGGCGCATCGACGATGTCGTAAACGTCTCGGGCCACCGGCTCTCGACGGCCGAGGTGGAGTCGGCGATCGTCTCGCACCAGAAGGTCGCCGAGGCGGCGGTCATCGGTCAGTCCGACGAGGACACCGGACAGTCGATCTGCGCCTTCGTGACCCTGCAGGGCGAGGATGGCGAGGGCGACGAGAAGCTAGTGGAGGAGCTCCGTGCCCACGTCGGCGACCGGATCGGCAAGTTCGCCCGGCCCAAGCGGATCATCTGGGCCGACGACCTGCCCAAGACCCGATCGGGGAAGATCATGCGGCGCCTCCTGCGCGACATCGCGGAGGGACGGGTGCTAGGCGACGTCACCACGCTGCGCGATCCGGACGTGATGTCGCAGCTCGAGGGCAAGATCAAAGAGGAGCAAGCCCACGAAGAGGGGTAGGGAGCATTCGTGACGCCCGCGGGGTGCGACGCGCTTATCGCGCGAGCACCCCGGCGGACGCCACTCCACGCTCCTTGCTCTCTCTCGCGGTCCCTGCAATGAGAGCCCGCTAGACCCGTAGCCGGCGGCCCAGGTCGGGCACGTGCCGGCGGGCGACGGGGATCGTCTGGCCGGCGGGGAAGACCAGCTCGGCGGTGCTGCCGAACTGCGGACGAAGCTCGACCGCGCGGGGGAGGTTGGCCACGTACTGGCGGTGCACGCGCACGAAGCCGAAGGGCTCCCAGCGCCGCTCGATGTCGGTGAGCGTGGCCCGCAGCAGGAAGCGGCCGTCCGCCGTGACGATGCGGACGAAGTCCCCGTGAGACTGCACGTAGAGGATCGAGCCGCGCGCGATCAGTCGCGTGGAACCGGTGCGGACGTTGGCCACGGCGACCATCTCGCTGTCGCTTGCACCGCTGCGCGCGTTTCCGTTCTGCCGCTCTCGGGCCTCGGAGTCGCGTGCCGTGGCCACTCGCGCCAGGGCCTCCTCGGCGCGGCCCCGGCTGACCGGCTTGCGCAGATAGTCCAGGGCGTGAAGCTCGAAGGCGTCAACCGCGGCGCTGTCGTGAGCGCTCACGAACACGAGCTGGGGCGGAGTCGCGAAGCGGCGCAGCACGCGCGCCAGCTCGAGTCCGTCGAGATCGGGCATGCGGACGTCGAGAAAGATCGCGTCGTACTGGTGGTCTGAGACCTTGGCCAGGGCCTCGCGGCCGTCGAAGGCGCACTCGACCTCCTCCACGATCTCCGAGCTGCGCAGCAGCCGCGCCAGGTCCTCGACCTGAGTGCGCTCGTCGTCCACCGCCAGGATGGTCAAGCGCTCGCTCACGCTGTGCGCACCAGCTCGCGGGGAGCCGTCTCGCCGGACAGATTCGGGACCGTCATCACGGCGGTCGTCCCCGCGCCGATCCGCGACTCGATCCGCAGGGCGTAGCGATCCCCGAACGTCGCGCGCAGGCGGGCGTCGACGTTGGACAGCCCGATCCCGCCGCCGGCTCCGGCGAGCACGGCGGGAACGCGCTCGGGCTCGATCCCCACGCCGTCGTCGCTCACGCGCAGCTCCACGTCGGCCGCCACGACGCGGGCGCTGATCTCGACACGGCCCGTCCCCGCCCGCCGCTCGACGCCATGCCTCACGGCGTTCTCGACCAGCGGCTGAACCGACATGGCGGGAACGATCGCGTCAATCGTCTCGGGCGGGATCTCGATGGTGACGTGCAGCTTGTCGCGGAATCGCGCCTGCTCCAGGCGCAGGTAGCGCTCGACGTGCTCGAGCTCCTCGCCCAGCGTGACGTAGGAGCGGCCGTCGCGGAACAGGTAGCGCGTGAACTCGGCGAAGTCGATCAGCAGCTCCCGGGCCTCCTCGGGCCGGGCGTGGATGTCGCCTGCCACCGCGGCCAGCGCGTTGTAGATGAAGTGCGGGGAGATCTGGGCTCGCAGGGCACGCAGCTCGGCCTGGGCAAGGCGCTCCTCGTGCTCGGCCAGCACCGAGAGCGCCACCTGCGCCGAGACGAGGCTCGCCGCCTCCTGCACGACCCGGAGCTCGGCGTGGCTCGGCCGGCCGGTCGAGCGGTAGAAGGCGATCAGCGTTCCCAGTCGCTTTCCCTGCACGAGCAGCGGCGCCAGCACGGCGGAGCGCAGCGGGCAGGTCGGGTCGGAGGACACCAGCCGGGGAACGATGTGCAGCCGGTCATCCGGAGTGCGCTCGAGCAGGCGCGAGAGCAGGTCTCCCGGCCGCACCTGCTCGCGGCCCTCGCCGTCGATGGCCAGCACCGCCCGCGTGTCCGCGAGAGCGATCGCCGCCGCCCCCATCAGGGCGCGCAGATGCGGCAGCGCCTGCTCGGCCGAGCGCGGCGTGAGGCCGCGGCGCAGGTGCGGGAGGGTCGCGCTGGCGGCGTGCAGCGCGGACTGCATGCCGACGGCCTCAGGCGTTTCCGCGGGGCGTGACGCGCGGACTCGCCAGGCCGCCACGAGGATCGCGGCGATCCCGACACCGACCAGCACGCCGACAACAAGACCCATGCTCTCCTCGCGAGGAAGCTTACTGGGCGCGGCCGCGGGCTCTGCACGGGCGCTGGCGTCGTTCCGGGGAAGACACTGGCGCTTGTGCCGTCCGCGCCGCAGCGCGATCATGGACGCATGAGCACCCAGGCCACCATCTCCTCCTATCAAGAGGCCGTCGAGCACCACCGCTGGCAGGTGCCCGAGCGCTACAACATCGCCGCCGACGTCTGCGATCGTCATCCGCGCCAGAAGCTGGCGATGATCCACGAGGACTTCCGCGGCGAGGTCCGCCGGGTTAGCTGGGGCGAGCTCCAGGACGCCTCGAACCGCTTCGCCAACGTGTTGCGAGCCCACGGCGTCGACCGCGGCGACCGCGTGGCGATGCTGTTGCCGGCGACGCCGGAGACCGCGGCGGCTTTCTTCGGCACCTGGAAGACGGGCGCCATCCTGCTCTCGATGTCCGTGCTCTACGGCGACGAAGGCATCCGTCACCGGCTGACCGACTCCGCGCCCAAGGTGCTCGTCACCGACGCGGCCAACGCAGATCGCATCGAGCGCTCGCTGGTCGAGCACGTCCTGATCCTGGACGACGCGCTGCTCGAGCGCGGGGGGACCGCCTTTGACTGCGTGGACACCGCGGCCGACGATCCCGCCCAGCTCTACTACTCCTCCGGCACGACCGGCCTGGCCAAGGGCATCCTCCACGCCCATCGCTACATCCTGGCCCACGAGGAGTTCCTCTACTGCCACGACATCCGTGACGGCGAGCTGTTTCACGGCATGGGGGAGTGGGCCTGGGCGGCGGGGATCTGCCCCTTGCTCGGGCCGTGGCGGATGGGCGCCGTGCAGGCCGTCTATCAGCGCGAAGGGGGCTTTGACCCGGCCAGGCAGCTCGACTTCCTCTCCCGCCACCAGGTTTCGAACGTGTTCGCCACGCCCACCGCGATCCGCTCGATGATGTCGATCGGCGACGCCGGGACCCGCTACCCGCAGCGCTTCCGGATCGTGTGCTCGGCGGGCGAGCCGCTCAATCCCGAGGCCATCCGCTGGTTCCGCGAGCAGTACGGCGTCACCGTCCTCGACTACTACGGACTGACCGAGTCCTATCCGCTGTGCGCCAACTACCCGTTCATGGAGGTGCGCGAAGGCTCGATGGGAAAGCCGATGCCCGGCTGGGAGGTGGCGATCCTGGACGAGGACGAGAGTCCGGTCGCCTCCGGCGAGCGAGGCGAGATCTGCCTCCGGGCGCGCTCGAACCCGCACTACCCGCTCGGGTACTGGAACCGGCCGGCCGCGGACTCCGAAGAGGCCTTCGGCGGCGAGTGGTTCCACAGCAAGGACGCGGCCCGCACCGACGACGACGGCTACTTCTGGTACGAGGGGCGCGCCGATGACGTGATCATCTCCGCCGGCTACCGGATCGGCCCGTTCGAGGTCGAATCGGCCTGCCTGGAGCATCCGGCCGTCGCGGAGGCTGCCGCCGTTGCCGCGGCCGACGAGCGCCGCGGCAACGTGGTCAAGGCCTTCGTCGTGCTCGCCTCAGGCCACGAGGCGTCGGAGCAGCTGGCGGACGAGATCAAGACGTTCGTCCGCGAGCGCCATTCCGCCTACGCGTACCCGCGGATCGTCGAGTTCGTGCCCGACCTGCCCAAGACCCTGACGGGCAAGATCAGGCGGATCGAGCTGCGTGAGCGCGATCGGGAGCGCTGACCCGCGCGTGGCTGCGCATCTCGGACAGGATGCGCTCCAGCCGCGGCTCGGTCTCTCGGTCGACATGCGTCATCGCCGCGGCCACCGCGGGGTGAACGGCGGCGATCTGGGCGTGCATCTCGTGGGCCACGGCGCGGTAGCTCGGGTGGCCCTCGCGTCCTGAGCGCAGCTCGATCAGCTGCATGGCCTCGCGCGCGTTGAGGTCGAGCACGAAGCGAATCCGGTATCCGAGGCAAAGCGCGTAGGGCGCGGCAAGCTGCAGACCCGCGCCGGCCAGCCGCTCGTACTCCGCGGCGGAGCGATCCAGCGCCCGCCGGTAGTCCTCACCGCAGCCCGCCAGCTGGACCTGCTCGGGTACGCCGGCCCCCAAGTCGGGTGTCAGTGCCTGCCATTGGACGGTCAGCATGCGGTGGCGCTGCAGGTCACGGAAAGCGCCGTAGTCGGCCACGATCTCGAATCGGTAGCGCAGCGCCTCGAGTCCGCGGCCCGGGCGGTGGCGGCGGTTGGCCCGCCCTCCCAGGAGCTCGCTCAAAAGCGCCGAGCGCTCGTCGGAGCCGAGCCGGTCAAGTGCGGACTGCATCGCCTGCTCCGAGCAGGCCGAGGACTCGAACAGCAGCGCGCTCAGCAGCTGCTGCTCATCGCCCTCGGCTCGCAGCAGCGTCACCGACGGTCCGGCCGCCTCGGCGGCACGCTCCTCGCCGAGTCCCAGCCGCTGCGCCCAGTGCTCGCCCGCCTCGCGGCGCTCGCGCAGGTAGCCGATCCACTCACCGCCGCGGTCCGGCCGTGGCACGCGGGCGACGAAGCTCGGCATCACCTTCTGGATCTCGGTCAGGATCATCTCGCCGTAGGCGCGAGCCTCGGGGAGCGGATGGGCCAGCAGGTGGAGCACGAGCTGCTCGTAGGTCTGGCCGGTGGCGAAGATCCCCATGTGCGAGAGCGAGCTCGCCGGCAGCAGGCCGCGCAGCAGGTCCAGCGCCTTGGCCCGGATCGCCCGGGCGTAGGCGGGGGCGGGCTCCTCCTCGCCGCGCGGGAACTCGCGCTCCGCCCACGCCGTCACCCTGGGCAGGGCCTGGGCGTAGATCGAGAACAGCTCGTCCATCGCCGCCGCGTACTCCGGCCCCAGCTCCTCGTCGCGGTAGTAGCGGTAGCCGCCCGGCGGCTCGGGCATGGCGGCGTCATAGGCGATGTAGCGGGTCGACTGCTCCAGATAGGCCCCCAGTCGCGGCCGCTGAAGGATCTTGGTGAGGACGTTCGAGACCCACTCGCAGGCCAGATGCGCGCCGCCGAGTTGGGCCACGGAGTCATCGCCGTAGCCCAGGAACACGCGCTCGTAGAGCTTGGCCGCGCGTTCGCCTTCGCCACCGTCGTAGGCGGCAGTCTCCGGCACGTCGTCGGCGAACTCTTCCAGGAACAGCCGCCGCAGCGTGCCGGGATAGCGTGAATAGCGGGCGAAGAGCGCACCCTTGACGGTCTCCGGCAGGTTCACGAGCGCGAACACCGGTCCGTCGAGGCTTGTGAAGTGCGCGCTCAGGCGCTCACGTTCGGACGGGCTGAAGTCCTCGACCGGGTATCGCACGGGCGGCGGATCGTAGCGGCGTGCTCGGCGAGTTGACAGGACCGCCTCTGACGGGGACGATCCAGCTCGATTCCCTAGAGAGAGAGGGGTTGAGGGGCTAATGACGGGCGTCCTGTACGGGCTGGCGCGGTTCTGCGTCCGCCGCCGCATCGTCGTGCTGGGTGTGTGGCTGGTGGCCACGATCGCGCTCGTCGCCGTGTCGCACCAGCTGGGCGACAACACCAACGACAACCTGTCGCTGCCCGGAACCGACAGCCAGCGCGCGACCGACGTCCTCAAGAAGTCGTTCCCCGACCAGGCGAACGGAACCAGTCCCATCGTGCTGCACGCCACGAACGGCAAGCTGACGGATTCCAAGTACGCGAGCGCCGTCAACCAGGCGGCAGCCGACGTCGCCAAGGCCCACGACGTGGCCTCCGTCCTGAACCCCCTGACGAAGCAGGGCGCGTCTTCGCTCAGCAAGGACCAGAGCACGGGATACCTCTCGGTGACGCTCTCGGTCAGCCCCGGCTCACTGTCACAGCAGGAGGCACAGAGCATCATCGACGCGGCGGCCAAGCCTGCGCAGGCGGCCGGCCTTCAGGTCGAGACCGGCGGGCAGCTCGGCCAGAAGGTCTCCAAGCCGGCCACGGAGTCGAGCGAGCTCGTCGGGATCATCGCCGCGATGGTCATCCTGAGCCTCACGTTCGGGACGATCGTCGCGATGACGGTGCCGATCCTGACGGCGATCTTCGCGCTGCTCACCACGCTCGCGATCATCCGCATGCTCGGTCACGTGGCAACCGTGCCCACGGTGGCGCCGACGCTGGCGACGATGATCGGGCTGGGAGTCGGGATCGACTACGCCCTGTTCATCGTCACCCGCCACTTCCGTGGCATCTCCGACGGCCTGCCCATGGAGGAGTCGATCGCCCGCGCCGCGGCGACGTCCGGCGGAGCTGTGTTCTTTGCCGGCGGCACGGTGACGATCGCGCTGGTCTCACTCGCGGTGGCCGGCATCCCGCTCGTCACGACGATGGGGCTGATGGCCGCGATCGCGGTCGTCGTCGCCGTACTCGGCGCGCTGACGCTCCTGCCGGCGATGCTGGCGATCCTGGGCCCGCGGATCAACGCCCTGCGCGTCCGCCCGCCGCATTCCGAGGAGAAGGCGCGCACCGGCTTGTGGGCCAGGTGGGCCGCCGATATCGCCAAGCGGCCGCTGGTCGCCGGGCTCGCGGCGCTGGTGATCCTGATTCCGCTCACGATCCCGCTGCTGTCGCTGAAGCTCGGCCAGCAGGACACCGCGGCGCTCTCCACCTCGACCACGGCCCGGCGTGCCTACGACCTGATCACGAAGTACTTCGGGCCGGGGGTCAACGGCCCGCTGCTGGTCGCGGTGAAGCTGGGCTCGCCGGCTCAGAACGGGGCGAGCGATTCCCGTCTGGCCACCCTGCAAAAGGACATCGGGGCTACCTCCGGCGTGGCCGCCGTCACGCCGGCGCAGGTCGATAAGGCCGGCACGACCGCCTACTTCAACGCGATCTCGAAGTACAACCCGGCGGCTGACAAGACCGCCGACCTCGTGAACACGCTGCGCTCGAGCGTGATCCCCGGGGCCGAGCAGGGGACCGACATGCACGCCGACGTGGGAGGCAGCACAGCCGGCTACGTCGATCTCGCGTCGCGGATCTCGAGCAAGCTGCCGCTGCAGATCGTGGTGGTGATCGCGTTGAGCTTCGTCCTGCTCGTGCTCGCCTTCCGCACGGTGGTGATCCCACCGCAGGCAGCGGTCATGAACGTGCTCTCGATCGGAGCGTCCTACGGGGTGCTCACGGCGATCTTCCAGTACGGCTGGCTGAGCGGCCTGATCGGGCTCGGCGGCGCGGTGCCGATCGTCTCCTACGTGCCGTTGTTCATGTTCGCCATCCTGTTCGGACTCTCGATGGACTACGAGGTCTTCCTGGTCAGCCAGATCGAGGAGCACGTACACGCCGGCGAGGACAACCGCAGCTCGGTCATCTCCGGGCTCGTCACAAGCGCACGCGTGATCACGGCGGCGGCGCTCATCATGGTGTTCGTATTCGGCAGCTTCGTCCTGAACGGCGACCCGACGATCAAGCAGTTCGGAGTCGGCCTGGCCGTGGCCGTCATCCTCGACGCCACGGTCGTGCGCTGCCTGCTCGTCCCCGCGCTGATGCTCCTGATGGGCCGAGTCAACTGGTACATGCCGGCGTGGCTCGACCGCGTCGTGCCGCGCGTGAGCATCGAGGGCGCGGAGTTCTTCGCCGCCCGCGACGCGTCAAGTGCAGACGAGCCCGAGCCCCTGGCCGCCGGCGGTGTGGGTGGGCAGCCCTGAGCTAGCCGGCGTTGCCGGGATGACCGGTGGCCTGCGAATCCTCGCCGCCGCCGCCGGGCCGCCCTTCGCCTGAGCCCTCGGATCCCTCGCCCTGCGAGCCCTCACCGCCCCGGCGCTCGCCACCGCCGCTGTCGGGCGCGTCGCCTTCTTCGGTGTTCTGGTTGGAGACGCCCTGCGGCGGCTGCTCGTCGCCGAAGGTCTCCGCTGTGTCGGACCGTCGCTCCTCCATGTGAGGTGGCCTACCCGCGGCACGCGGGCCGGGAAACTCAGAAGATCCCGGCGATGGCGTTCCCGGCGTGCGCAGCCAGGTCGAACAGCGGCGAGGGGAAGACGCCGAAGAAGATGCTGGCGGCGGCGAACAGGACCGCCACGACGGTGGCCTCGGGGTGGTGCACGGGCCGGTCGGCCTCGGGCGAGCCGCCGGCGATCGGAGCCAGTGCGCCCGCGCCCGTCCGTGGCGCCCGCACTTCGCTCCCGGCGCTCATCCACATCGTGGCCACGACTCGCAGGTAGTAGCCGAGGGAGATCATCGACCCGATCACGAGGACGATCGCCAGCCACGTGTAGTCGCCGTCGACGAGGGCGTGGATGAGCTGGAACTTGCCGATGAAGCCGACCGTGCCGGGGATGCCGGCCAGGGCCAGCATCGCGATCGTCATCGGCCAGGCCAGCCAGGGCATCCGCCGGCCCAGACCTGTCAGCCGGCTGACGTCGTCACCGAGCTCGGACTCGCTCGAGGCGTACTCGACCGCCACGATGACCGCGAACGCCGCGAGGTTCATGGCCAGATAGACGGCCAGGTAGAGGATCGTGGCGTCGATTCCGAGCTTAGAGGCGACGACGACGCCGCCCAGCATGTAGCCCGCCTGCGCCACGCCCGAGTAGCCGAGCATCCGCTTGAGCGAGGACTGACCGAGGGCGCCGACGTTGCCGACGATGATCGTGATCGCCGCGATCGTGGCGATCACCGGCGCCCACGTGTCCTGGGCGCCGATCGCCGCCACGTTGAAGAAGCGCAGGAACACGCCCAGCGCAGCCGCCTTCGTGGCTGTGGCCATGAACGCCGTGACGGGCGTCGGCGCCCCCTCGTAGACATCCGGGGTCCACTGATGGAACGGGGCGACCGAGGCCTTGAAGGCGAAGCCGACGACCACCAGCGCCAGCCCGATGAGCAGCAGCGAGTCGCCGCCGAGGCTCGAGCCCGACACCGCGGCGGCGATGCCCGAGAAGTCGGTCGATCCGGTGGCGCCGTAGATCAAGGCGAGCCCGTAGACCAGCGTGGCCGACCCCACCGATCCGATGACCAGATACTTGAGCCCCGATTCGAGCGAACCCTCGCGCCGCGACTCGGAGGCGCACATGATGTACAGCGGGATGGAGAGCAGCTCGATCCCGATGAAGAGCGTGATCAGGTTCTGGGCGGAGACGAACACGCCCATCCCGAACACGCTGAACAAGAGCAGCGAGAAGTAGTCGCCCTGACCGGCCTCCTGGGGGGCCGGCGAGCGCCAGGAGAGCACGACGGCGGCGATTGCGGCCACGGCGAAGATCAGATCGAGGATCAGCGCCAGGTCGTCGATCACCAGCGCGCCCGAGATGATCTGCCGGTGGTGGTGAAAGCGCGAGATCTCGAGGCCGATGGCCACCGCGAGCGCCACCAGGGTGAGCCCCGGGACCACACGGCGGCGCACGAAGGCCGGCCGCAGCAATCCGACCAGGAGCACGACGAGCGCGCCGGCGGCCAGCGCCAGCAGCGGCGAGAGGCTGGCCCAGTCGATGTGGGGTCCCTTGATGTGCGCCGCGAAGGTGATCATCGTGATGCCACCGTCAGGGGCTGAGTCGCCGCGACCGTCGCCCCGACCGTGGCCTCCGAGCGCCGAAGCACGAACTGGGGGTAGACGGCCAGCACGAGGATCACGATGACGATCGGCGCCAGCGGCGCGAGGTCGGCGAAGCCGATCTCGCGCGAGGCCACCTCCGGACCGGCCCGGTTGTGCATGGCCGAGATGAACACGCGCAGCGCGTAGACGGCCGCTCCCACCACGCCGAGGAACGCGATGACCGCGATGGCCAGCTTGGCCTTGAACACGCCGAGCAGGATCAGGAACTCGCCCGCGAAGTTGGAGGATCCGGGCATGGCCAGCGTGGCCAGTGCGACGATCAGGAACAGCGCGGCCAGCACCGGCGCGCGGAAGGCGATCCCGCCCATGTCCCGCAGCAGCTCCGAGCCGCCCGCCCGGGCGGCCAGCGCGGCCACGATGAAGAACAGCGGCGCGGTGACCAGTGCGTGGTTGACCATCTGCAGCAGCGCGCCCTGCGCGCCCTGCGAGCGCAGCGAGAAGATCCCCAGGGTGATGAAGCTGAGCTGGGCCACGCTCGAGTAGGCGACGACGAGCCGGGCGTCGGGTGTGGTGAAGGCGAGCGCCGTCCCCCACAGGATCGAGACGACGGCGATGACCAGCATCAGAGTCTGGAAGTGCACCGCCGCGTAGGGGAAGAGCGGCAGCACGATGCGCAGAAAGCCGTAGGCCGCGACCTTCGAGAGGATGCCTGAGAACACCGCGACGACCGGGATCGGCATCGCCTTGTACCCGTCGGCCAGCCAGCCGTGGAACGGGACGAGCGGCATCTTGACCAAAAAGGCCAGCGCGAAGCACAGGAAGATCCACTCCTGGGAGGAGTGCGAGAGGGGGAGCGCGCGCAGCGCCGAGAGGACGAACGTGATCCCGCTGCCGTTCTCGCTGGAGGCGATGACGCCCGTGGCGATCGCCGCGGCAAGCATGAAGAACGAGCCGACGAGCGTGTAGACGACGAGCTTCGTCGTCGCCCGGACGCGGTCCCCCGAGCCCCACATCCCGGTCAGGAAGTAGAACGGGATCAGCATCAGATCGAAGAACGCGACGAACAGCGCCAGGTCCTGGGCACAGAACGCCCCCAGGACCGCGGTCTCGGCGAGCCCGAAGTGGAAGTAGAAGAGCGCCGGGCGGTCCCATTGCCGCAGCGAGGCCCACACGAGCGCGGCGGCGAAGAGCAGCGTCGTGAGCAGCACGAGGACGACGTTCAGCCCGTCGAGGCCGAGCTTGTAGTGGATCCCCAGCGCACCGATCCACACGCGGTCGGTGACGAACTGAAGGCCCGGCTGACCGAGCTTGAAGCGCACCACGAACGAGATCGCGATCGCCAGCGTGATGAGGCTGCCAATCGCGGTGAAGCGGCCGATCAGAGCCCGCGGCGAGGTGATGGCCAGGACGAGCGAGATCGCCAGCGGAAGCCAGATCAGGACGGAAAGGGTCATGTTGCGGAGATCAGGAAGTAGAGGCCGACGGCGGCCATGGCCACGATCATCGCCGCCGCGTAGTAGCGCAAGAAGCCGGTCTGCCAGCGGCGGACGACGGCCGACCCCGCGCGCACGAAGCCAAGCGTGCCGCCGGTGATCCCGCCACCGACGACGACTCGCTCGAGCACCGAGTCGGCAAAGTGACCGAGCCAGAGCGCCGGACGCACGATCGCGAAGTCGATCAGCTCATCGAAGTACCACTTGTTGAAGAGGAACCGGTGCACCGGGGCCATGCGGTTCTGCAGCTGGCGCGCGGTTCCGGGCCGCGCGACCCAGATCCGGTAGGCCGTCGCAATTCCGACCAGCGCGATCACCGCCCCGACGACCAGGCCAACCCATTCCGGGCCGGTCGCCACCTGCGTGTGGGCGAGCTTGGAGTCGGCAAAGCTCGGCTCCAGGAAGCGCTCCACGCCGTGGTCGATGCCGGGGATCTGCACCACGCCGCCGATCACCGCGAGCACGGCCAGGGCCGACATCGCGATCTTCATCGGGACCTCGCGCTCGGCGATGAAATGGCCGGGGCCGGGGAAGCCGACGTCGGTGTCCTCCTCCTCGCCGGTCATCGGGTTGCGCGGGACCTCGGCGTGGGCGAGGTGCCCGTGCCCGAGCTCGCGCGCCTCCTCCACCGGCTCGCCCCAGAAGGCGCGGAAGATCATCCGGAAGGTGTAGATGCCGGTGAGGAGCGCTCCCGCGTAGCCGGCGATCCCGAGGATCAGAAATCCGCCGCCCCGGTGATCGAGGAAGCCGATGATGTCGTCCTTCGAGAGCCAACCGGAAAAGGGCGGCAGGCCCGAAAGGGCCAGGCCGCCCACCATGAAGCAGGCGAACGTGAACGGCATGGCGCGGCGGAATCCGCCCATCCGGTCCAGTGACTGCACGCCGGCCATCGCGCCGATGATCGAGCCGGCGGCCATGAACAACAGCGCCTTGAAGAAGGCATGGGTCATGAGGTGAAACAGGCCGGCCGAGTACGCGCCGGCGGATACGCCCATGATCATGTAGCCGATCTGGGACATGGTCGAGTAGGCGATCACGCGCTTGAGGTCGATCACCACGAGTGCGATCGTCCCGGCGATCAGCAGGGTCAGGCACCCCCCGATCGCGCCGACGTCGGCGGCTGTGGGGGCCTGCTCGAACAGCGGGTGCATGCGGGCGATCAGGTACACGCCCGCGGTGACCATCGTCGCCGCGTGGATCAGCGCCGAGACCGGCGTCGGGCCTTCCATCGCGTCGGGAAGCCAGGTGTGCAGCGGCACCTGAGCGGATTTGGCGAAGGCGCCGACTAGCAGGAGCAGGCACCCGACGACGAGATCGGTGCTGTTGTGGCCGAACACGTGGGGGACGGCCGCGAACGTCTTCAGGAAGTCGACCGTGCCCGTGTGCTTGAAGATGAAGAACGTCCCCAGGACCAGGCCTACGTCGCCCACGACGTTGATCACGAACGCCTTGATCCCGGCCCGGGTGGCCGTCGTGCGCCGGTACCAGAACGAGATCAGCAGGTAGGAGGCGGCGCCCACGAAGGCCCAGCCGACGATCAGCAGCACGAAGTTGCCGGCCAGGACCAGCAGCAGCATCGAGAAGACGAAGTAGTTCAGATAGGCGAAGTAGCGGTTGTAGCCGCGGTCCTCCCACATGTAGGAGACCGAGTAGAGGTGGATCAGGGTCGAGACGCCCGAGACCACGAGCGCCATGAACACCGAGAGGGGATCGACCAGGATCGATAGCTTCGCGTCGAGGCCGGCGGTGACCGCGTAGTTCCACAGCGTCGAGGTGACCTGCCGGTGCTCGGGCGCGCGGCGCTCGAGCGCGATGAACGCGAGCACGCTGAACACGAACGCGGCGGCGATCGCGAAGGTCCCGATCCAGCCGGCGGCCCGGTTCTTCAGGACGCCGTAGCCGAGACCGATCACGACCGTCCCGAGCAGCGGGCAGAGCAGGACCAGCCAGCCGAAGGTGGTGGGGCTCATCAGCCCTGCAGCTCGTTCAGCTCGTCGACGTCGATCGGAAGCCGGCGGCGATACATCGCGACGATCAGGCCCAGGCCGACCGTGACCTCGCACGCGGCCACGACCATCACGATCAGCGCGAACACCTGCCCGGACTCGCTGCCCCACATGCGGCTGAAGGCGACGAGCGACAGGTTGGCCGCATTCAGCATCAGCTCGAGGCAGAGCAGGATCACGAGCGGGTTGCGCCGCGTGAGCACGCCGGCAGCGCCGATGCAGAAGATCAGTGCGGAGACGGTGAGGTACCAGCCGATGGCCATTACCAGCCGCCCTCGTAGTCGCTGCCGCCGCCGTCGCGCGCGCCCGCGCCCGCGGCGGCGCCGACGTGCTCGATCTCCGGCTCGGGCGCCGCCGACTCGGCCACGCGCGTGCCGGCTGCCTCGGCCATCGTGCCCACGTAGGGGGGCTCGGGCGCGCGGATGCGAACCTCCTGGCGCTCGCCGTCGCTCTCCAGGCCGCCGCGCCGGCGGGCCAGGACGATGGCGCCGATCGCGGCCACGAGCAGGAGCAGGGAGGCGACCTCGAATGGGAACAGGTACTTGGTCAGAAACAGAGTGCCGATGTGCCGCGGCGTCCCGAAGCCGAGGATGTACGGCGCGCCCTTGCTCGAGATGCCCTTGAGCGCGGAGCCGAGCATGGCGACGCACAGCTCGACGGCCAGCGCGAGCGCGAACAGAGGACCCAGGATGCGCAGGCCCGTGCCCCCGGCCAGCTCCTCGCCGCCGCCCACGTAGGCGACGACGAACACATAGAGGACCATCACCGCGCCCGCATAGACGACGACCTGCGCGGCGGCGACGAACTCGGCGCGCAGGAGCAGGAACAGCGCCGCCAGCGAGATCAGGTGAAAGACCAGCGCCAGCACGCTGTAGAAGGGGTTGCGCACGACGACGACGCCGACCGCTCCGGTGAGCGCGCCGATCGCGGCGATGAAGAAGAGGACCTGGCTCACCGTCGTCTGCTCCGGCCGGTCGATGGCTCCACTTCGCCACCTATATGGGGGTCAAGTGGAGCCATCACTCGCCCTCCGCGCGCAGCGGCGTGCGCTCGATCGGCTCGGCCAGCAGCATCTCCTTGGTGAAGATCAGGTCCGAGCGCGTGTAGTCGGACATCTCGTAGTCGTGGCCCATCGTGATCGCGTCGAACGGGCACGCCACCTCGCAATAGCCGCAGAAGATGCAGCGCGAGAGGTTGATCTCGTATACCGCCGCGTAGCGCTCGCCGGCGCTGATCCGGTGCTCGGGCGTGTTCTCGGCGGCGACTACGCGGATGCAGTCCGCCGGGCAGGCGGCCGCGCACAGCGAGCAGCCGACGCACTTCTCGAGGCCCGTGTCCTCGAAGCGGTGCAGCCGGTGGCGGCCGCGAAAGCGCGGGTAGACCGGCGTCTTCTCCTCCGGGTACTGGATCGTCAGCGGGCCTTCGACTACGCGCGCGAACGTCGTCTTCAGTCCCCGCAGGGTCTCGCCGAAGGCCCGGTAGGCACCGGCGAGCGCCCCCGCGGGCGGGTGGCGCATGACCTCGACGACGTCGGAGGAGGGGTCGTAGGGAGTCATCTCTACGAAGCCACCAGGATCGCTGTGACGAGCAGGTTCAGCGTGGCCAGCGGAAGCAGGATCTTCCAGCCGAAGGACATCAGCTGGTCGTAGCGCAGCCGCGGCAGCGTGGCCCGGATCCAGATGAAGAAGGTGATGAAGAGCATCATCTTTGCCACCACCACGAACGGGTCGACCCACCCGGGCGGGTGGATGCCGAAGGGCAGCAGCCAGCCGCCCAGGAACACCGTGACGGCGATGCCCGAGACCACGATCATGTTCATGTACTCGCTGAACAGGTAGGCCACGAACGGCGTGCCCCCGTACTCGGTGAAGTAGCCGGCCACGAGCTCGGCGTCGGCCTCGACGAGGTCAAACGGCGCCCGGTTGGTCTCCGCGAAGGAGGCGACGAGGAAGACGATGAACCCGACGAACTGCGGGATCACGTACCACATGCCGGCCTGCGCGCGAACGATTCCGGTCAGCGACAGCGTCTGCGCGGTCATCACGACGCCCACCAGCGCCAGGCCCTGCGAGACCTCGTAGGAGATCAGCTGCGCAGCACCGCGCATGGCGCCGAGGAACGAGTACTTCGAGCCCGAGGCCCAGCCGCCGAGCATGATCCCGTAGAACGAGATGCCGGCGAAGGCGAACACGAACAGCGGCCCGATCGAGACGTCGATCCCGTACAGACCCACACGCTGGCCGAAGATGTGCTGGACGTCGCCGAAGGGCACGAGCGCCAGCGCCGTCACCGCCGTGAGGATCGAGATGGCGGGGGCGAGGCGGAACAGGACACCCACCGAGGTCGTCGGTCGCGAGGGCTCCTTGAGGGCGAACTTGACGATCTCGGCCAGCGGCTGCAGCAGGCCGAACGGACCGACGCGGTTCGGCCCGTAGCGGGCCTGGAAGCGGCCGATGAGCTTTCGCTCGTAGACCGTCAGCAGCGGCAGGATCGCGAACACGACGAGGAAGATCACCAGCGACTTGATGATCTGGACCCACCAGGGCTCGACGAAGAAGGGGTCGCCGAAGGCGATCACGGGCGCTGCACCTCGACGAGCGGGTCGGTGAGGGCGTTGGCCGAGTCCTCGGCGATCCCCTCGGCCAGGAAGACGGTGCCGGGCGGCACCTCGTGACGGAGGTGGGCGGTGCCGTCGAGACGGGTACCGTTCTGCGCCACCGTCACCGGGTCACCGTCGAGGATCCCCAGCCGCTGCGCGTCCTCAGGCGAGAGCTCGACCTGCTGGCGGGCGATCGTGTAGCGCAGGGCGGGGGAGATCTCGACCTCGGGAGAGGCCCAGATCGAGCGGTAGCGGCCGAGGCGCAGCTCGCCGTTGGAGGCGGACGAACCGGCCGTGGCGCCGTCGCCGCCCGTGGCCTCCGCCGGCGTGGCCGGCGTCTCGCCGGGGAATGGCTCGATGCGGATGCCGTGGCCGCCGATCGCCTCGAGCGTCAGGCCCTCGTAGAACGGCACCGCCTCCACCAGCTGACGGAAGGCCATCCCGCTCGTCAGCACGTGCAGGTCGAGTCCGGCGCGCTTGGCGATCTCGGCGATCACCCACCAGCCGGCCCGCACCTCGCCCGGGTGTGCGATCGCGGTGCGAAGTCGCTGGATGCGACCGTCGGGATGGACGACGGTGCCCTCCTTCTCGGCGTAGGACTCGGCCGGGAACACCACGCTCGCGTGCTCACGGATGCCGGCCGTGAGCACCGAGGCGTGTGCGACCACGACGCCGGCGCGATGCAGGGCGCGCTCCCACAGGGCGCGGTCGGCCAGGTCGCGCAGAGGATCGATGCCGAACAGGTGAAGCGCGGTGATCTCGCCGCCGGCCGCTGCGGCGCCGATCTCCCGCGCGCTGCGGCCCGCCTCGACCTCGCCGTAGCCCGGACCGGCGAAGGGCACGACGCCGGCTTCGCGCAGGCCGCGGCCGTTGGCCGTGGCGGGGATCTCGAGCAGGCCGGCGCCCTCGCGCCCGGACAGCCCGAGGCGCTCGGCGATGCGCAGCAGGCATGCCGCGGCCTCGCCGCCCAGCCGCTCGCCCCAAACGATCACGATGTCCTCGCCTGACTCGCGCAGCGCCTTGGCGATCTCACCGCGCGGCTCGCCGGCCAGCTCCTCGGCCAGGCCGCGCAGGAACTCGAGCTCGCCGCCGGGCGGGTATCGGACGACGGTCTGCGCGTTGACATCCAGGGCGTTCGGGCGCGCACTGGCGATGGCCAGGTTGACGCCGCGCCGGCGGACGCCCTTGCGGATGCGCAGGTCGAGGATCGGCGCCTCGTCGATCAGCTCGGTGCCGACGACGAGCACCGTGTGCGCGAACTCGAGGTCCGAGACGTGTGCCTGCAGCGCGCTCGAGGCCAGCGCCCGCGCGGTGGCCGGCGGCAGGGTGCCCACCGGGCTCGAGTCGATGTCTCCGGACCCGAGCGCCTCGCGGCTCAGGCGCTGGAGCAGGAAGCCCTCCTCGTTCGTGGCCTGCCCGCCGACGAGCGTGCCGACGCGGCCCTGGTGCTTGCCCAGCCCGGCCGCGACGTCGAGCGCGCGCTCCCAAGACACGGGCCGAAGCTCGCCGCCGTCGCGCACCAGGGGGGAGGTGATCCGCTCGTCGACGTGGATGGCCTGGTAGGCGAAGCGGCCCTTGTCGCACAGCCAGCCGTCGTCGACCTCGGGGTGCTCGCGGGCCAGCACGCGCAGCACGCGTTCGTCGCGCACGGTGAAGCTGACGTTGCACTGCGACGGGCAGAGCGTGCACACACCGCCGGCCTGCTCGATGTCCCACGGCCGGGCACGGAAGCGGTAGGGCTGCGAGGTCAGCGCGCCCACCGGGCAGAGCTCGGTGATGTTGCCGCTGAACGGCGCCACGTACGGGTGGCCGTCGTGTGTGGTTACGAACGTATGGGCGCCGCGCTCGGCGAAGATCAGCTGGTAGTCCTCGGAGATCTCCTGGGAGAAGCGCACGCAGCGGTAACAGAGGATGCAGCGCTCGCGATCGATGGCCACGAGCGGAGAGAGGGCGAGCGGCTTCTCGAAGTGGCGCTTGGGCTCGATGAAGCGTGAGCGGCCGAGCCCCCACCCGAAGGTGATGTCCTGCAGCGGGCACTCGCCGCCCTTGTCGCACACCGGACAGTCGAGCGGGTGGTTGACGAGCAGGAACTCGACGATCGCGTTCTGCGCATGGCGCACGCGCTCGGTCTGGGTGTGCACGACCATGCCGTCCTTGACCGCGGTCGAGCAGGAGGTCTGGAGCTTGGGGATCCCCTCGATCTCCACCAGGCACATCCGGCAGGCCCCGACCGGGTTCCCGAGCTTGGGCTCGTAGCAGAAGTAGGGGATCTCGACGTCGCCGTGCTTGGCGGCGTCGACCAGCATCGTGCCCTCGACGGCCTCGATCTCGCGGCCGTCGATCGTCAGCTGGATCGTCTTCTCCTCAGGGCGTGGCATGTGCGTTCTAGTGGACGGGGACGGGGCCGGCGTGCTCGTCCTGGACCCCGAGCGGGACCACGTCCTCGAGGGCTGCGGCCTCGGCCCGGGCGCGCGCGGCCTCGATCTCGGCCTCGAGCTCTGCGCGGAACTTCTCGACCATCGACCCGATCGGCATCGCCATCGCGTCGCCGAGCACGCACAGGCAGTTGCCGATGATCTGCTCCTGGACGGAGGCCATGATGTCGAGGTCCATCGGGGTGGCCTCGCCGGACTCGATCCGCTCGAGCATCTTCACGGTCCAGTTGGTGCCCTCGCGGCAGGGCACGCACTTCCCGCACGACTCATGCGCGTAGAACTTGGCCACCTTGTAGGCGACCTCGAGCACCGTGTGCGAGTCGTCGACCACGATGATCGCGCCCGAGCCGAGCATCGACCCCGCCTTGGAGAGGCTGTCGAAGTCGTAGGGAAGGTCGAGGTCGTCCTTGGTCAGGACCGGCGCGCTCGAGCCGCCGGGGAACCAGAACTTGATCTCCCGCCCCTCGGGCGGGCCGCCGGCCAGGCCGTAGATGATCTCCCGCGAGGGGATGCCGAGCTCGATCTCGTAGTTGCCCGGCCGCTGAACGTCGCCCGAGACCGAGACGAGCTTCGTGCCGGTCGAGGTCTCGGTGCCGATCTCGGCGTAGCGCTTGCCGCCCATGCGGATGATGTGGGGCACGGTGCACAGCGTCTCGACGTTGTTGATGAGCGTGGGGCCGTGGTAGAGGCCCTCGATGGCCGGGAAGGGCGGCTTCAGTCGCGGGTTTCCTCGCTTTCCCTCCAGCGAGTCGAGGAGCGCCGTCTCCTCCCCGCAGATGTAGGCACCGGCCCCCCGGTGCAGGACCAGGCTCACCGAGTGATCGGAGCCCATGATCCGCTCGCCCAGGTAGCCCGCCTCCTCGGCCTCGGCGATCGCGGCCTCGAGGATGTCGGCTTGGTGGACGTACTCGCCCCGGATGTAGATGAACGCACGGTTGATGCCGGTCGCCCATGTCGCGATCGCGATGCCCTCGATCAGCATGTGCGGGCTCTTCTGCATGAGCTCGCGGTCCTTGAACGTCCCGGGCTCGGACTCATCCGCGTTGCAGGCCAGGTACTTGTCCATGTCGCCGTGGGGGAGGAACGAGGCCTTCTTGCCCATCTGGAAGCCGGCCCCGCCGCGCCCGCGCAGGTCGGACTCGGTGATGTTCTCCAGGACCTCCTCGGGGGCCATGCCGAGCGCCGTGCGCAGGGCCTCATAGCCTCCGCGGCGCTCGTAGACCTCGAGCGTGTTCAGGCCCGGCTCGTCGATTTCCTCGAACAGGATCTTCACTCGCCCGACTCCTCTTCCTCGGCCTCGTCGGATCGCAGCTCGATGGGGTGCGTCGGGCCCGGGCGGTCGACGTCGTCGCCTTCCGGCGGAAGCCCGGCGGTGTCGCGCAATTCGGTGTCCTCGCGCGAGGGCGGGCCGAAGTCGGCGGCGCCCTCGGCGACGCCCGGGTCCGCGCAGCGCCGATAGCGCAGCTGCTTGTGCTCGAGAACCGGCCGCCCGGCTCTCAGGTCCGCGACGATCTGGGCGGCGTCGTCGGTGGTGAGCGGCCCCACGTACTCGCCGTCGACCGAGGCCATCGGCGCGATGTCGCAGGCACCGAGGCACTCGAACCCGCGCACGCCTACGTCCTCGTCCTCGGCCGCCGCGACCATCGCCTCGAACACCTCGTCGGCTCCGCGCAGCGAGCAGGAGATGTTCGTGCACACGTACACGTCGTGCAGCGGCTTGGGCTGCGTGGCGAACATGTCGTAGAAGGTGGCCACCGAGTTCAGGTAGGCGGGGGTCACCTGCATCACGGCCGCCACCTGGTCGATGGCCTCGGGCGAGCACCAGCCGTGCAGGGCCTGCGCGGCGTGGAGCGCGGGGATGGCGGCCGAGCGGCGATCGGGGTATTTGGCCATGGCCTGCTCGATCTCCGTCCGCAGCTCCTTGGGAACCGGCGTCGTCTCGGCATCGGGGATCTCGGCCGGGCCCTTGGTCAAATCGACGGCCTCGTCCCAGCCGGGGACCCGCGAGCCGTGGCCGAAGCGGGGGACCTTCGGAGTGCTCGTGCTCACCGGTCGATGCCTCCGAGGATCGGGTCGAGCATGGCCAGGGTCGCGATCAGGTCCGCGATGTAGCCGTTGCGCACCATCCGGCTCAGAGCCTGGAGGTTGACGAAGCTGGGGTCGCGCATGTGCACTCGCGCCGGCTTGGCCGAGCCGTCGGCGCGCACGAAGCACCCGTACTCGCCGCGCGGTCCCTCGATCGGGTAGTAGACCTCGCCCGGAGGGACGCGGAAGCCCTCGGTCACGAGCTTGAAGTGATGGATGAGAGCCTCCATCGAGGTCGCGAGCTCGTGGCGCGGGGGCAGGGCGATCTTGCGGTCGGGGGTGATGAACGGCCCCTCGGGCAGGCCCTCGAGCGCCTGCTCGATGATCTTGGTCGACTCGTAGAACTCGGCGTGGCGGACGCGGAAGCGGTCGTAGTTGTCGCCCACCGTGCCGACCGGGATCTTGAAGTCGAAGTGGTCGTAGCTGGAGTAGGGGTGGGCCTTGCGCAGGTCCCACGGGTTGCCGGTGGCGCGCAGGAGCGGACCGGTCACCCCGAGTGCCAGCATCGTCTCCTGATCGACCACGCCGGTGCCGCGCAGGCGCTCGAGCACGATCTCGTTCTTTTCGAGCAGATCCGCGTACTGGTCCGCGCGCCGCGGCATGTCGTCAGTGAAGCGCCGGAGCTTGTCGGCGAACCCCACGGGAATGTCCTCGAACACTCCCCCGACCTGGATGTAGCGGGTGTGCATCCGCTGGCCTGAGGACATCTCGAACAGGTCGAGCACGGCCTCGCGCTCGCGGAAGCAGTACCAGAACATCGAGATCGCCCCCAGGTCGAGCGCGCTCGTACCCAGCCACACCAGGTGGGACATGATCCGGTTGAGCTCCAGGTGGATGACCCGCAGGTACTGGGCGCGGGGCGGCACCTCGATCCCCAGCAGCGTCTCGACGGCGCCGCAGAACGCCATCGCATTGAAGTAGTAGGCCAGGTAGTCCATCCGCTCGACGACCGGAATCGCCTTCCAGTAGGCCTTGTCCTCGGCGGTCTTCTCGATCCCCGTGTGGACGTAGCCGATGATCGGGCGGATGTCGCGCACGATCTCGCCCTCGAGCGTGGTCAGCAGCCGCAGCACCCCGTGCGTGGCGGGGTGGTGGGGCCCGATGTTGAGCGTCATCAGCTCGTGGGTCTCGCCCTCGCCCGCGGGCTCGGCCGAGAGCGTGATCGACTCCTCGCGCCGGCGGTACTCGTCGGTCAGGCTGTGCTGGGCACGGCCCCCGGGCTGGACGTCGGCCAGCGCGGTGGCGCCCGTTTCGGACACCGCCGGGCCTTCGCCGACCTCCTCTGCGCGCCGCTGGCCGTCCTCGCTCATCGTGCTCGCCTGCGCTTAGGCGGCTTGGGGGTGAGCGCGAGCTTGTCGAGCGCCGTCTTGTCGAGCGCGGAGTTGTCCAGCGCGCTCTTGTCGAGAGCGCCGTTGCCGAGGGGGTCGTCGCCGAGGGGGTCGTTGCCGAGCAGCGAGGTGCTGAGCAGGGAGGTACGTCGCAGCGCGGGGCTCGAAAGTGCGGTCCGCGTCGGCATCACACCCACTTCCCGTAGTTCTGCTGCTCGTTGTAGGTGAACAGGACCGCCTCGCCGCCGACGGGGAAGTCGCGTCGCTGCGGGAAGCCCTCGTAGTCCTCGGGCATGAGGATCCTGCGAAGGTCCGGGTGGTCGTCGAACACCACGCCGAACATGTCGAACGTCTCACGCTCCTGGAAGTCGGCGGTGGGGAAGAGCTCGACGACTGAGGGGACGTGGGGGTCTTCGGTCGAGACTCGGACCTTCACGCTGATCCGGTCGACGCTCTTCATGTCGAGCATCTCGTAGAGGACGCCGAGCCGCGGCTCCTCTGGGTAGTAATCGACGCCGTGCAGGCTGGCCAGGAAGGTGTAGCCGGCGTCGCGCAGGTGCTCGAGCACGGTGCGCACGCGTGTTGGCTCCGCGATCAGGACGGCGCGACCGCGATGGAACTCCGTATCGAGGATCGCCTCGCTGTCGGCCTCCCGGATCTGCTGGGCGGTCAGCTCCAGCCCGGTTGCGTCAGGCACCTGCTGTGTCCCCGGCCTTCAGGATCTGGACGTCCGCGCTTTGCAGAGGGGTCTCGCCCTCCAACAGCTCCTCGGTCCCGATCGCGTCGTAGCGATCGCGCCAGCCCTTTCGCTCGTGGCCCTGGATCTTTTCCCGCAGGCGGAGGATGCCGTGCATGAGTGCCTCGGGCCGGGGAGGGCAGCCCGGGACGTGGACGTCGACGGGCATGAACTTGTCCGCGGGCACGAGGGCGTAGTTGTTGAACACGCCGGTCGAGGAGCAGCAGGCGCCCATCGAGATCGCCCATTTGGGCTCGAGCATCTGGTCGAAGATGCGGCGGATGACCGGCGCCATCTTGATCGACACCCGGCCTGAGAGGATGATCAGGTCGGCCTGCCGCGGCGAGGCGCGGAAGGCCTCGAAGCCGAAGCGCGCGATGTCCAGCCGCGAGCCGACGATCGACATCATCTCGATCGCGCAGCAGGCAAGCCCGAATGTCAGCGGATAGATCGAGTTGCCCTGCGCCCAGGCCACGGCCTTGTCGACCGTCGTCGTCAGCACCCGCTCCTCCACGTAGCGCTGGAGCTGCTCGTCGTCGAGGTCGCCCCGGAGCATGTCGCGCGCCTGCAGCTGGCGCAGGCGGAAGTCCGTGATGTTGGTGTTCGGACCCAGCGGCTCGCGCTTTATTTCCATTCGAGGGCTCCCCGCCGCCACACGTAGACGAAGGCGATCATCAGCAGGATCACGAACACGATCGTCTCGGTCATCGCGAACGTCCCGAAGGCACGGAGCTGGACCGCGATCGGGTACAGGAAGATGACCTCGATGTCGAACAGGATGAACAGCATCGCGATGAGGTAGAAGCTGATCCCGAAGCGGAAGCCACGCTGGATCTCGGACGGCAGCCCGCACTCATACGGCGACGTCTTGGAGGGGTTCGGCCGCGCCTTGGCGACTAACAGGTTCAGGACCGAGAACAGCCCGCCAACCAACCCGCCGAGGAGGAGGAAGACAATGGCGGGAAGGTACGTGCGAAGCATCTCGAAATCCGTTATATCACCGAGACGCCGGAGTTTGTAACAGAGTGTTACTTAGTGCGGAATGCGGCTATCTCACGGCGCTGGCGCCGACCCGCCGCGCGCTCGCCCTACCCGGTGGCGCGGTGAAGCACGCGTGAGGGAGCTTCACCTCGTCATGGGCGTGACGGCGATCGCGTGAGGGAGGTCCACCTCGTTATGGGCGTGGCGGCGATCGCGATCAACGCGGCGGCCGGTTTGCTGGGCGCGTTCGCATGGTGGCGGGTCAAGCAGCCGCGCGTGTTCTGGCCTCTGCTCCGCACTGGTCAGGCCACGCTCGTCGCCCAGGTGGCGCTCGGAGGCGTGCTCGTCCTGCTCGGCCACAAGCCTCCCGGGCTGCACGTGCTCTACGGCGTGCTGCCCTTGCTCGTCTCGTTCATCGGGGAGCAGCTTCGCCTCGCCGCTGCTCCGATGGTGCTCGGCGCCCGCGGCTACGACTCGGCGGCCGAGGTCGGGCGCCTGCCCGAGGACGAGCAGCGCCTGGTCGCGCTCGCGATCGTGCAGCGGGAGATCGGCGTGATGGCGATCGCCGCGCTCGTGATCGTCGTGTTGCTGGCGCGGGCGGCGGCGACGGCGGGGTAGGGCGGGGGCGGCGTGGGGTCGCGCGGCGGACGGCGGCCGCGGCCCCCGCGGCCCGGCGGTGCCCTCAGCGGCCCTCCCGAGCCGCGAGCCAGCCGCCGTAACGTCACACGATCCCCTCGCCGAACGGATCTTGTAACGCTACGGCGTTCGGAGCGCCGTAACGTGACGCGATCCCAGCGGCGCCGCTCTCATGTCACGTTACGGCGCCCCGGCCCCGGCCCGCGGCCCGCGGGCCGACCGGGCCCCCCCGCGCCCCCGCCGCCGCCCCGAACCCCCAGCCTCAGAACGCCGAGCGGCGGTACCGCCCCGAGTACCAGAGCAGCGGCTCGCCCTCGCCCAGCCCCAGCCCGATCACCTCGCCAATCCCGATCGTGTGATCGCCGCCGGCGATCAGCTCGCGCAGGTCGCACGCGGCCCACGCGATCACCCCGTCGATGATCGGAACGTCGTGCGCGAAGCGATGATCGACGCCCTCGAGCTTCTCGGCCTCGGGCAGCTTCGAGGCGAAGACGCCGGCCAGGTGCTCCTGGTCCGCGCTCAGCACGTTCACCGCGAAGCGCCCGGCCTCCCGGACGATCGGCAGCGTCCGCGCGTTGTTCTCGAAACAGACGAGGGCGAGGAGCGGGTCGAGCGACAGTGAGCAGATCGCGTTGGCGGTCATGCCGCCGCTCCCCGCCGGGCCCGAGCTGGTGATGACGGCGACGCCGGTGGCGAAGCGCCCGAACACCTCGCGGAACAGCTCGGGATGCGGGGTCGACTGCACCGGGCGCGGTTATAGCGCGCCGGTTAGGCTGGACCCGGCGCCGGCCCCCTCTGGTTGCCGCCGTGGGAGGACGTTCGCGACTAGGTGTTAGCGACGTCTCATCGGCCGGCGCCGGGTAGGCACTGGTTCGGCGCCGGCGGCGAGGCTCCTCCCCGGAACCGCGAGCCGAGGCTCCTCCCCGGGACCGCGAACCCGCTCATCCCGTCACTTCGAGCGTGCCGTACGTCCCCAGCGCCTGGTCGGAGAGCAGAGTCGAGGCCATGGAGTACGTCCCCGGGGTCAGGCTCACCGCCAGCTCGGCGCTCTGACCGGGCCAGATGGGATTCGTGGACCCGGTCTTCGCTCCGTCGCGGGTGATCACGAGGTTGTGGACGAGGCTCCCGAAGTTGCGCACGTAGATGATCAGCACCCCGGCGGTGACCCTCGCCTTGGTGGGATTGAGCCTGTACTCGCTGATCGCCACGTGCAGCGTGTGATCGCTCCCCACGACCTCGGTGTGAGAACAGCCTGCGGGGAGGATCAGCGCGACGAGGACGAGGGCGAGCTTGAATGCGCGCGGCCCTGCCATGAGCATCCCGATTATGATCTCCGGCCGCATGACCCGGCCGTTCAAGGTCCTTCTCGCTTTGGTTTCGGCGGCCGCGGTGGCCGCTCTGCTCACTGCTTGCGGCACCGAGAAGATCACGGCATCGGCGTCGAATCCGACGCTGTACCGCGGCGCGGTTCTGTTCAACCAGCGCTGCTCGGGCTGCCACACCCTCTCCTACGCCGCGACCCACGGCTCGGCGGCCAACGTCCGCACGGCTGAGATCACCAACGGACCCAACCTCGACCAGCGCTGCGAGCGACCGGCGACCCGGGTCCTCTACGCCATCGAGAACGGCGGGTTCTCCGGCGCGATCATGCCCCAGAACGTCGTGGTGGGACAGGACGCCAGAGACGTGGCGATGTTCGTCTCCACGTATGCCGGCAGCAAGGCGGCGAAGTCCCCCGGGGTTCCGGTCTGCACCACGCAGCCGGTCGGGTCGCTGCCCAGCCCCACCGCGACGACGGCGAGCACGACGCCCGCGAAGGCCACCAGCCCGGCCGGGCCGACGAAGAGCCTCGGCGGCTGCGACCACCACCGCGCATCCCAAGAAGACCACGGCGCATTCCAAGAAGAAGAAAAGAAGTGAGCCGGCGGCAGGTTGGCCGCCGCGTCGGCTAGGAGCGACCCGGTTCTCGACCTCAGGCTGATCCGCCGCGATCCCGACGCCGTTCGCGGCGCCCTGGCCCGCCGCGGCCCCGAGGTCGCGGATGCCATCGACCGAGTGCTCGAGCTCGATGGGCAGTGGCGCTCGCTCACGGCCGAGGCCGAGGAGCTGCGCGCCGAGCAGAACCGGGCCAGCCGCGGCCGCAAAGGCCCGCCCACTCCGGAGGAGCGTGAGCAGCTGGCCACGCTGGCGGCGCGGGGGCGGGAGCTCTCAGATCACGAGTCAGCGGTTCGCCGCGAGCTCGACGCCACGCTGTCGACGATTCCGAACCTGCCTGCCGAAGACGCGCCGGACGAGGACACCGTGCTACGCGAGGTGGGGGAGGCCGGGCGGACGGGTCGCGACCATCTCGAGCTGGCAGGTCCCCGCATCGACATGGAGCGCGCGGCACGGATGTCGGGATCGCGCTTCGCCTACCTGATGGGCGACCTCGTGCTGCTCGAGCTCGCGCTCGTCCGCTACGCGCTCGAGCGCCTGCGCGGCGACGGCTTCGAGCCGGTCATCCCGCCGGTGCTGGTCCGCGAGAACGCTCTGTACGGAACCGGCTTCCTGCCCGACACCGAGCAGCAGATCTACCACCTCCCAGATGACGACCTCTACCTGGTCGGAACCTCGGAGGTGGCGCTGGCCTCACTGCACCGGGACGAGATCCTCAACGCGGACGAGCTGCCAGTGCGCTACGCCGGCTTTTCCACCTGCTTCCGGCGCGAGGCGGGCGCGGCAGGAAAGGACACGCGCGGGATCTTCCGCGTGCACCAGTTCGACAAGGTGGAGATGTTCAGCTTCGTCGCGCCCGAGGAGAGCGCTGCCGAGCACGAGCGCCTTCTGGCCATAGAGGAGGCGCATCCTCACGGAGCTGCGGATCCCATACCGCGTCGTCGCCATCGCCGTCGGCGAGCTCGGGGCCTCGGCGACCAAGAAGTACGACTGCGAGGCGTGGCTCCCAGGCCAGGGCCGCTATCGCGAGCTGACCTCGTGCTCGAACACGACGGACTTTCAGGCCCGCCGCCTGGACATCCGCTACCGCGCTGGCGACGGTCGCCCGGCCCCCGTGCATACCCTGAACGGCACCGCGGTGGCCGTGGGGCGCACGATCATCGCGCTGCTGGAGAACGGTCAGCGCGAGGACGGGTCGGTCGTCCTGCCCGAGGCTCTGGTGCGCAGCGGCGCGCCGGGTGAGCTCGCGCCCGCCGGCTGAAGGTCAGATCGAGCGCAGGTGCCGCGGCGCGTTCTCGAGCACGAGGAGCGCGGCGCGCGGCGGCCCACAGGAGCTGATCTTTGCCCGCAGCCGGACGCCGAAGGTGTTCCAGGGACGAACGAACGCGTTGACCGCCTCGCCGCCGGGAATGGTCTCGGCGATCGCCGCGGCAAAGCGCGCCGGAGCCTCCGCCTCGGCATCGGCGGGTACGAGCAGATTGCTGATCGGCCGGTTGACGGCGTCGGCCTCCTCGAGACCCAGCAGCATCTCGGCGCGACGGGAGACCGCCTGGATGCGCAGCGCGGAGTCGACGACGAGGAACGGGTCCAGGTTGCTCGGGACCGCATCAGCCCGCGCTTCCAGGAGCAGGCCGAGCCCGCAGGTGGGACAGACGCGCGCATGCGGCGCCGGCGGCTCACCGCACGGGGACGGGCTTGCACAATGCCCGCAGAACCACTCCCATTCGGCTTCGGCTGCCGCAGCCGTCTCCACCAGTTTCAAAGCGGGCCGATGCGCTAGCGCAGTCAAACAGTCCTCCGGTCGAAAGGGGTAGTGGGCATCCAAGCACCGATCCCCCGGAACTGCAGTAGGAACTTTCCAATCGACCTTGTCCTGATTGTACAAGTTTCCGGTAAATCAATGTGCGAGAGGGCCATCAAGGTTCGTCAGCCCTGCTGAAACAGGATTCTGTGGGCGGAATTTTGCGACGATCGGATGACCGGCCTGGACGGTTTTGACCGTCGGTCATGATCGCTCCGCGGCTGAGGCCGCTGTCCCAGCTGTATTCGGCGAGCGGAGAGGGGGGGATTCGAACCCCCGAACGAGGTTGACCCCCGTTACGCGATTTCCAGTCGCGCCCGTTCAACCACTCCGGCACCTCTCCGGGGGAGCTCGGGGTTAGCGTAGCGGCGCCGCCCGGGCGCCGGATCGTGATTCGGCGCGGCTCTCCCGCCCGCCCTCAGGCTCCGATCTGCCAGCGCCCGTCGCGCAGCAGCTCCACTTCCCGGCCGCTGCGCGTGATCCCGGTCACGGCGACCTCGTCGCTGCCGATCATGAAGTCGACGTGAATCTGGCTGTGGTTGACCCGAGCCACGTCATCCTCTCCCTCGATCGCGAACTCGAGCCCCTGGCCGAGTGCGATGTGGCTGGCGGCGTTCTCATCGAGGAGGGTGTCGTAGAACACGGTGCCAAGCGGCCCGATCCTGCCTTCTCGATCGACGAGCGCGACCTCACCCAGCCGCGCCCCGCCCGGGTCGCGCTCGGACAGAGAGCGCAGCGTCCCCGCAGCTTGATCCGCCTCGATCTCGACCGCGCGCCCGCCCTCGAAGCGGACCCGCAGGCCGGCTATCAAAACGCCGAAGACGAACAGCGGCTTCGTTGAGGTAACGGTGCCCTCGACGCGCTCGGGGTCCGGGGTCGTGAACACCTCCTCGGTCGGGAGGTTCGGTCTGTGCTCGATTCCGTCGACCGTCGTGAGCTTCGCGTTCAGCCAGCGGCTCCCGCGGAGCAGCCCAACGTTGAGCGAGGTCCCCGGTCCTTCGAATTGCAGCGAGTCGAGCTCCAGTTCGTTGAGCGCCCTGGAGACCGACGCCAGTTGATCCATCCGCGCCTGCCAGGCCGCGACCGGATCCGGCTCGTCGAGGCGGCACACGTGCCCGATCTCCTCCCACAGCCGGTCGAGTGCGTCCTCCGGCGGCAGATCGGGGTGCACGAGCTCAGCCCAGCCCGGAGTCGGGCACGGCCCCACGGTCCAGTTGGTCGTCTGATCGTTGAGGATCTTGCTGCCCTCGCGCGTGCTCGGCAGCATGTCGCGACCCAGCAGCGCCGGGTCTATGCCCTCCATCAGCCGTGGCGCCGAAGGGCCGGTGAGCGCGATCGTGGCCGCGCGGTGCTCGCCGAGTGCCAGGACGCGCTCGCCGTACCACGGCGGAACGAAGTCGAGCGTGTCCGGGTCGGCGTAGAGCGCTCGCGCGCGCTTGACGTGCATGTCGAAGACCACGGAGTCGACGAACTTTGCGCCCTGCTGATAGGCCACCTCGGCGACGGCGCGGGCCAGCTCCTCCTTTCCCGGCTCGGAGCCCACCGAGACGATCTGGCCGGGCTGGACGTTGGCACCGAAGCGCACGAGCAGCTCGGCCAGCGGCCGCAGGTACTTGTTGTTCATCCCGTCTCCCGCGGTAGGAGGATGCCTGGGTTCATGATTCCTGCGGGATCGAGCGTGCGCTTGACCGCGCGCAGTGCGGAGATCGCGAGCGGCCCCATCTCGTGCTCATACCAGCGGCGGTGATCCGTCCCCACACCGTGATGATGCGTGATCGAGCCGCCGGCCTGCATGATGGCCTCGCTGGCCGCAGCCTTCGCCGCGCTCCATTGCGCGATCGGATCGGGCAGCTGCGCACAGCCGACGGTGAAGTACAGGGAAGCGCCGGTCGGATACACGTGGGAGATGTGGCACAGGATGACCGGCGGAGTTCCCTGCTGCTCGAGCGCTTCGCGCAGAGCGGCGGAGACCTCGTGGTACAGCCCGCTCAGCCCCGACCAGAACGTCGCCGTCTCGAGCGTCTCGACCAGCGCGCCGGCATCGATCAGGGCGTCGCGCAGGTAAGGGCCGCGGAACCGGTCCTCGGCCCACCGCTGTCCGGCCTCCGCGTCGCGTGTCGCGCCCGCGGCCTGCAGCCGCTCGGCGGTACGGCCTGCGACCTCGTCGACGGCATCCGGGGTTCCCTCGTAGCCGACGATCGCCAGACAGCCGCCTTCCGGCGAGTCGGCGCCGAGCGCGGACGGGCGCGAGAGGTTGATCGCGCTCTCGGCCTCGTCGGAGAGCCGTAGCACCGCAGGACGCGGGCCGTCCTGGACGAGTCCCCGCAGCGCCGCCGTTCCCGCCCCGAATGACGCAAAGCGCCAGGCTTCGTAACGGCGAGCCTCGGGCCTCGGACGCACGGCGACCTTGAGGCTCGTGATCACGCCGAGCGCGCCCTCGGAGCCCAGGAAGAGCTGGCGCAGGTCTGGGCCCGCGGCCGAGCGCGGCGCGCGACCCAGCTCGATCGTCCCGGCCGGGGTGGCGATCCGCAGCCCCACCACGATTTCGTCGAAGCGCCCGTAGCCCGCCGAAGCCTGCCCGCTCGAGCGGGCGGCGGCAAAGCCGCCGAGCGACGCGTACTCGAACGATTGCGGGAAATGCCCGATCGTGTAGCCGCGTGCGTTCACGAGCGCTTCGGCCTGCGGTCCCCGGAGGCCGGGCTCGAGCTCGGCGACTCGCGACTCCTCGTCCAGTCCCTGCAATGCATCCATGCGCCTCAGGTCGAGTGCGACCACGCCGGCGAACTCGCTGGCCTCCGGTTCGAGTCCACCGACGACCGACGTTCCGCCGCCGAACGGCACGACCGCGATCCGACGCCCCGTGCAGAGCTCGAGCAGCGCTTGCACCTCCGCGTGTGACTCGGGCAGCAGGACCGCGTCGGGGGCGGCCGCGGCGTCGCCCGCGCGCAGGCGCAGGAGATCGACGGTGGAGCGCCCGCGCGTGTGCCGGAGCCGCGCCTCGTGGTCGGCGAGGACCGCGCCCTCGCCGACTACGCCCTCCAGGGCGGCGAGCTCCTCCCCGCTCAGGCGCGCCGGTGGGAGCTCGATCGACTCCGGCGGCGGTGCCACGGCGCCCGTGCCGTGTACCCCCAGGCCGTCGGCGAGGAGCTGTCGCACCGCCGGCGAAAGCTCGGTCGCTGCGTCCGGGTCACCCCAGGCCGCCCAGGCTTGATCCGGATAGGGCTCAGGGGGTCGGGCCGCCGCCATCGCGCGCACGTTAACCGCCGGGCGCACTTGGACGCTTGCGTGCGCCCCGCGGCTGGATCATGCTGTGGGCGCGAAGGAGGACCGTGACGTGAGAGGAGAGCATGAACCAGTCGACGCTTGACGGCCTGATGATGGACGACTTCCCGCTCTCGCTGACGACGATCGTCGAGCGGGCCGAACTGCTGGGCGGCGAGGTCAAAGTGGTTTCCCGCCGCCCCGATGGCGAGATGCACCGAACCACCGTGGGCGAGTGCGCGCACCGCGCCCGCCACGTCGCAGCAGCGCTGCAGAGACTCGGCGTCGAGGCCGGCGACCGTGTGGCGACGCTGCTGTGGAACCAGCCCGAGCATCTCGAGCTCTATTTCGCGGTTCCCGCCATGGGCGCGGTCATCCACACGATCAACCCGCGTCTTCACCCCGACGAGCTGAGCTTCATCGTCACCGACGCCGAAGACAAGGTGATCGTCGTCGACGAGTCGCTCTTCGACGTGTTCGAGACCTTCCGCCACGCTTGGGACTTCGCCCACGTGATCGTCGTATCGCGATCCGGCGCCGCCCCCGAGGGGACGATCGCCTACGACGAGCTGGCCGCCGAGGAGGACGAGATGGCGTGGCCGGCGACGCCCGAACGGCAAGCCGCCGCCATGTGTTACACGTCGGGAACGACCGGCCGGCCGAAGGGCGTCGTTTATTCGCACCGGGCGCTCGTCCTGCACTCGCTCGTTTCGGCGCTGCCAGACGTGCAGGGTGTCTCCTCGCGCGACACGATTCTCCCCGTCGTCCCCATGTTCCACGTCAACGCGTGGGGTTTCCCCTACATCGCGGCCTTCGCCGGGGCGGGCCTGGTCCTCCCCGGCCCGAAGCTCGATCCTGTCTCGGTCCTGGACCTCCTGGACCAGGAGCGCGTGACGATCACCGCGGGCGTTCCCACGGTGTGGATGGGCGTGCTTCAGGCGCTGGACGCCGAGCCCGACCGATGGGACCTCGGCACGCTCCGACACCTCGTGGTCGGCGGTTCGGCCGTGCCCAAGAGCATGTTCGAGGGCTTCGATCGTCACGGCCTGACGATCGTCCAGGCCTGGGGGATGACCGAGACCTCTCCGCTCGGGAGCGTCTGCCGGCTGCCGGCAGACCTCGACGACGCATCGCAGGAGGAGCAGTACGCCTATCGGGTTCGCCAGGGTGTCCCGTCCCCGTTCGTGGAGATCCGTGCGCGCAGCGAGGACGGCGATCTCATTCCGTGGGATGACGAGAGGATGGGGGAGCTCGAGATCCGCGGCCCGTGGGTGGCGGCCGGCTATCACCGCGGCACGGGGACCGAGAAGTTCACCGAGGACGGCTGGTTCCAGACCGGCGACGTCGTGAAGATCGACTCCCGCGGGTGCATCCGCATCTGCGACCGCTCCAAGGACCTCGTGAAGTCGGGCGGTGAGTGGATTTCCTCGGTCGACCTCGAGAACCGTCTGATGGCGCATCCAGCCGTGGCCGAGGCGGCAGTGATCGCCATCCCCGACGAGCGCTGGGGCGAGCGGCCGCTGGCCGTCGTCGTCACCCATGACGGCGAGGAGGTCAGCCCCGAGGACCTGCGCGAGCATCTCGGCCAGGAGTTCGCGAAGTGGCAGCTCCCCGAGCGCTACGAGTTCGTCGAGGAGCTGCCGCGGACCGCGACCGGGAAGTTCAAGAAGACCGCGCTGCGCGAGCGCTTCGTGCCGGACGAGGACGCCCTCACAGGGGCAGCTTCCCCTGCGGCGGCGGATAGCTGAGCTCCGCCCGGCGCCGGCTCAGAGCTCGTCGGGGACCTGCTCTTCGAGCTCGCGCAGCCACACGGCCGCCGAGCTGTCACTCGGCGCCCGCCAGTCGCCGCGGGGCGAGAGCGACCCGCCTGAGCCCACCTTCGGGGCATTCGGAATCGCCGAGCGCTTGAACTGGCTGATCTGGAAGAAGCGGTACAGGAAGACGCCGAGCCAATGCTTGATCTCGCCCAGCGTGTATTCGTGCCGGCGCTCCTCCGGGATGAGGTCGGGCCAGCGCCCGGCTGTGCGCGCGTGCCACGCGTGATGGGCCAGGAACGCCACCTTGCTCGGGCTGTAGCCGAAGCGCAGGATGTAGTAGAGGAAGAAGTCCTGGAGCTCGTAGGGGCCGACGACGCTTTCGCTGTCCTGACCCGGCCGATCTGAGTTGGGGCTCTCGTTCGGGATGAGCTCGGGCGAGATGATCGTCTCGAGCACCGAGCGTCAGGACGGCGGATGCGTCCTCGCTGAATTGCCGCGTCTCGATCGCCCAGCGGATCAGGAAGCGAATCAGCGTCTTCGGCACCGAGGCGTTGACGTTGTAGTGCGACATCTGGTCGCCCACTCCGTACGTGCTCCAGCCCAGCGCGAGCTCGGAGAGATCGCCCGTTCCCAGTACCAGCGCCTGGTGGTGATTGGCCAGCCGGAACAGGTGCGAGGTCCGCTCGCCGGCCTGCGTGTTCTCGTAGGTGACGTCGTACTGCGGCTCGCCTGTGGCGGCGGGATGGCCCAGGTCTTTGAGCATCTGGGTGGCCGAAGGCCGGATGTCGAGCTCGGAGGCCGTCACGCCCAGAGCCTCCATCAGTCGATGCGAGTTCTCGAGCGTCACGCGGCTGGTGGCGAAGCCGGGCATCGTGTAGCCGAGGACGTTCGAGCGTGGCAGGCCCAGGCGGTCGAACGCGCGCGCGGCCACGATCAGCGCGTGGGTGGAATCCAGTCCGCCCGAGACGCCTATGACCACACGCTCGATTCCGGTCGCCGCGAGCCGCGTCTGCAGGCCGCGGACCTGGATGTTGTAGACCTCCTCGCAGCGCTCGTTGCGGCTGCGCGGGTCAGCGGGGACATAGGGGAAGCGCTCGATTTCGCGGTCGAGTCGCACGGGCTCGCCCGGGACCTCGAGATCGAAGTCGACGCGGCGCATCGGCCGGAGGCGGTCCAGGTGGTCGTGGACACCGTCGCCGAAGCTGCTCGTGCTCGCCCGGTCGGACACGATCCGGTCGAGGTCGATGTCGGCCAGGAGCAGCTGCTCCTCGTCTGAGAAGCGTTCGGCCTCGGCGAGGAGGTCGCCGTTCTCGTAGATCATCGCCTGCCCGTCCCAGGCCAAGTCGGTGGTGGATTCGCCCAGTCCGGCGGCCGTGTACATGTAGGCCGCCATCAGCCGCGCCGACTGCGAGCCACACAGCGTGTGGCGGTAGTCGGACTTGCCCACCGTGATGTTGCTGGCGGAGAGGTTCACGAGCACGGTGGCGCCCGCCATCGCCCCGTAGCTGCTCGGCGGGACGGGCGACCACACGTCCTCGCAGACCTCGACGTGGACCGCCAGGCCCGGCAGATCGCGGCACCGGAAAATCAGGTCGGAGCCAAACGGCACCTCAGCTCCGAGCAGCTCGACTTGATTGGCGACGGCGTCGCGGGCCGCTCGGAACTGGCGCTTCTCGTAGTACTCCCGGTACTCGGGCAGGTAGCTCTTGGGCACGACCCCCAGAACCCGGCCGCGGTGGATGACCACCGCTGTGTTGAACACTCCGCCCTCAGCCCGCAGCGGCGCCCCCACCACGATCACGGGTCGCAGCGTCTGCGAGCGCGACACGATCTCGGCGATCGCCTCCCGGACTGCGCTCAGCAGCGCCTGCTGATGCAGCAGATCGTCGATCGCGTAGGCCGAGAGTCCGAGCTCGGGGAAGACGACCAGCGCGACGCCCGCCTCGGCCGCCCTTTCGGCCAAGGCGACGGTCCGCTCCGCGTTGAAGCTCGGCTCAGCCACCCTGACATGGGGGACGGCGGAGGCCACGCGGGCGAAGCCATGGCTGTACAGCGACGCGAAGGGGCGATCCATATACCTGCAGTATTCCGAGCTAGCGCTCGATTTCCGGCACGCTCGCGCCCAGGGCTTCCGTGCCGCGTCCGGGGCCCAGGGCTTCCGTGCCGCGTCCGGGGCTCAGCTCCGCGGGGCTGCGCCGCCGCGCTGAAGCTCCCGGCCGTAGCGGCGCCAAAGAGTGGCGCGGCTGATCCCCATCGCTTCGGCGATGTCCTGGCTGCGCGCTCCCTGCTTGGCTGATCTGGCTATGAGCCTTCGAAGCTCCGCGTCGCGGCGCTCACATACGGCGCGTAGCTCCCGCAGAACGTGCTCGGGCACGAGTCGGTATTGACCGCGCAGGCGTCCCGCTAATCAGAACTTTTCGACCACAGGATCTCTTCCATGCCCAGCAGCTGCAGCGGGCGGCGGATCGAGGCCGCGATCTCGGGTCCGACTTCCAGGCACCAGCCGTTCTGCTCGGCGTCGATGCGCGCTGAGGCAACCACACGGATCCCCGTGCTGTCGATGAAGCTCAGCTGCGAGAGGTCGAGCCGCACGTTCGCATGCTCGGCTTTGAGGTCGTCGAGGCGCTGCTTCAGGCGACCGGCCACCGACAGGTCGAGCTCGCCCCGCAGGGTGAGCTCGTAGAAGCCATCGGCGTTTTCGCGCTGCTCGATCTCGAAAGGCTGGATCATCCCGCCAGCCCATGGTCTCACCGTGAGACGGGCCGTGCAAGGCCGCGGTTGAGATGCAACACCATCCTCACCAGGCTCATCTCAGATAGTCGATCGTCGTGCGGTAGGTCGTGTAGCTGCCGTAATGGCCGTGGAGGTAGAGCAGCGCGATCGGACCGCCCGCGGGCCCGCGGGGCACGACCGGGCGGACGTCGTCGGCGCCCGGCGTGCGGACCACGGTCACGTGCCTCCAGTGATAGCCGCCGTCGAGCGTCTGCCAGCGCTCGATCTCGAACCACCCCCGCACCTTGCGCGAGACGTACACGACCGAGGGGTCGTTGTGATCGAGCGTCATCCCGCCCGAGTACTCGGTCTCGATCGTGCCCGGGCTGATCGTCGGACCTGCGAAGGTCATGAAGTGAGAGATCCAGCGCGAACCTGTCCAGCGCGCGTACCAGTACGCGTGGTTTCGGATGGAGGGGAACGTGGCGTAGACGACCACCGGATGCCGGCCGGTGCCCGCGGCCACATCCCAAACCCAGCTCGAGACGTGGGTCCTCGCGGCGTCGTAGATCTTGTCGGCCCGAGACGGGCTGATGGCGCCGCGGCCGAGCCGGGCGATCAAGCGACCGCCGGCGCCGCGCAGCCACCCGCCGCGCACGGCGGCGTAATAGACGCTCGTCATGGTCTCGCGCGGGTGCCCGTCGGTGAAGGCGAGCGCGATCGAGTTCCCGTTGTAACCGTCGACCTTCATGTACGGCCGCTGGCCCGGGACCACGATCAGGCGGCGCGCAGGTGACCAGTGCCCCGCCGCCGAGCGGGTGGCGTAGTCCGCGCTCCAGTCGGCCCCGCGCCAGAACAGGTAGAGCTGATCCCGCGCGCCGGGGAGAAGAACGGGGTTCGGGTAGGTGAAGCCACGCGTTCCGGACACGTTGGACACAACCCGCTGCGTCGCTCCCCAGGCGCTGATGTCCCCGGGCTCGACCGTCGTGCGGTAGTACATCGACTGCCCGTTGTGGGCCGACCAGAACGCGGTCAGCCGTCCGTCGGGCTCGACTAGGAGCGCCGGATTGCCGTGATCGTCATGGAACAAGTGGCCGATCGTGTGCGGCCCGGTCTCCCCGGTCGCGGCGTCGTAGGCGCCGACCTGGACCGCGCCGCTCCAGCTGATCCAGCCCGCAAACGTCGCATCCCGCGGCGCCAGCACATGAACCGCGCGCGGGTCGGCGAACCACGACCAGCTGCCGGGGGCCCAGGCGCCGGTGCGCGGGATGCCCGCCGCGCGGGTGCCGGCGGCAGCGAGAGCCAAGGCCGCCAGCGCCAATGAGATCCACGCCACCGCGGCCGCGCCGCCGCGCGCAGAGGATCGCCGCATTGCTGCTCTAGTGCGTGGAGAGCGTGAGCAGGACCGCGCTGGCGGGCGTCATGCGCACCGAGTACTCGCCGGCTGCCGGTGCGAGTGAAGTGGTGCGCTCAGGGCCGGCGAGCTTTCCCGTGGTCGTCTCGCGCCCGAAGCTCTGCCCCCCGAGGGTCACGCCTGAGGTGGCGTTCGTGTGCGGCGCCTGGAGCCGCTCGATGGTGGCCGGACCGGTGGCGCCCGGGATCCGCAGCTTGATGTTTGCCGGCTGGGCCAGGTACTTGTCGATTAGGACCACGCGGATGTGCCCGTCGGCGCTCCGCGTTGCCCAGGCGCGAAGCTGGCTGGCGGTGGTGCCGGTGATTCGCAGCAGCTGCGCTCCCGCGGGCGCCGCCTGGGCGAACATCATCATCCCGTAGTACTGGGGATGGACGAAGGACTGCCAGGCGCCGCTCTTGCCGCGCTCGGCGCTGAAGAGCTCATTGACCTCGCCGGGCTGCGTGTGCAGGTTCACCCCGTCGACCCCGACTCGCTGCATCGAGAACAGCGTGTCAAGCGCCCAAAGCGCCGACCCGAAGGTGTTGCTGACACCGCGCTCCCCGCCGCAGGAGACGCCGTTCATCTCGTCGACGCGCAGAGGCACATGGTGGGAATGCGCGACTCCGACGTAGCGGGCGATCCCATTGGCCAGCCCGGCCGAGGCGGCGTTTGAGAGCAGCTGGGCAATCGTCACGTTGCCGCCGTGCCCGCACTGCTTGAGTGGGTAGCGGTGGATCGTGGTCATGGCCACCCGCGGCTCGGAGCTGAGGAACCGTCCCAGCTGAGGCATCCACGTGGGCGCTCCGGTACTGGGGCCGGCGAGCGGGGCCGAGGGCAGGACCCGCACCATGCGTGAGAAGTCGCCCAGATAAGCCGAGAAGTCGTACGACCGCGGACGGCCCAGGTGATGCACCCCCGGCGGGTTCTGATACCAGGGGAAGCTGCCGTACTGCTCGGGCTCGTTGCCCACCTCGAGGGCCTGGATCGGCGGCCGGCCGATCTGGGCCAGCATGGCCCGGGCCTCGGCGGCTCCGACCCTCGTGTCGGTCACCTCCAGGTTGATCGGGAGGATCAGCCGCGCGCCCAAGCTCTGCGCGAGTGCCCGGGTGACCCGCATCCAGGCCGGCGTGAGCGTGTACCTCACCCCCAGCGGCTTGGCCATGTGGGGCACCGGATACCAGCTGCGCTCGGTGCTCTGGCCGCCGATCCGCAGGACCATGCCCTGCCCCGGGGAGAGGTTGCGCAGCAGCTGCTCGAAGACAGGGTTGACGGCATTGGGGTCCGACCCCTCGTAGGAGGCGAGGCCCCACGTTTCCATCGAGAGGCCGAGGAAGCCGCGCGGCACCGGACGGCCGATCGTGCTGCTCTGCACGGTCAGGGTCGCCGAGGTGGCCGCGAGATGGGCTTGGCGGCGATCCGCCGAGTTGCCAGCCGCGGTTGCACACCCGGCGACTGCCACCACTGTGGCGGCCAGGAACGTGGCAGTCGATCGTCTAAGCATGCGCGAGCCGCCCCACCGCGACGAAGTGTTGCAGGCGTCCAGGCGCCTTGGTGCGCCGCCTGGCCGCGGATGCCGTACGCTGCCGTGCCGCCGGCGAGCCCTGGGGTAGCGCAAGCCGGCGTTCTGGGGATGCACAAATCAGAGGAGGAAGCTTGCAAGGAGTACTCGCGCGCACGACCGTAGGTATCTCGCTGGCGGGCTCGCTGCTGGCGCTGTCTGCCTGCGGCAGCAGCAAGAGCAGCAGCTCGGACGGCTCGGCCTCGCAGCCGAGCAGCTCGCTCAACCTGACCATCAGCGACAGCGGCAAGACGGCGAAGTACAGCGGACCGTCGAAGATCAGCGGGGGCATCGTCAAGATCAGCCTCCATAACACGGGAAGGGCCCCACATGGAGCGCAGCTGATCCGTGTTGTTGCACCGCACACCGTGCAGGAGGCGCTCAAGATCATCGGCGGCAACAGCGGCAAGACCCCCGGTTGGATCCGGGGTGCGGGCGGGCTGGGCTCGATCCCACCTGGTCAGACCGCGGCGGGCGTGGTCCAGCTGCCGGCCGGCAACTACGCCGTGACCGACGTCGGCGGCCCATCGAGCAGCGGGCCGCCGGCGGTCATGAACCTGACCGTGTCGGGCGGCTCGGGCGGCTCGCTGCCCTCGACCCCGACCACGATCACGGCCGCCAGCACCGGCAAGGACAAGTACGCCTGGAAGGTCGCCGGCGCGCTCAAGGCGGGCGCCAACACGGTCACGTTCGACAGCAAGGGCAACGACACGATCCATTTGCTCAGCGCGGTCAGGATCACCGGCCACCATTCACAGGCCGAGATTCTCAAGGCGCTCAAGAGCAATGGCCGGCCGCCGTCCTGGGTCGACGTCCAGACGTTCACTGAGACGGCGGTGCTCGACAGCGGCAAGTCCCAGGTCACCCCGCTGGTCCTGAACAAGCCGGGTCAGTACGTCCTGTTCTGTCCGCTGACCGATCGCGACGGCGGAAAGCCGCATTTCGCCGAGGGCCTTCTCAAGCAGGTCACGGTCAAGTAGCAACGGCGTGGGTCTGCCCGCTACGAACGCTCCTGTTCGTAGCGGGTAGGATCCCGCGCGTGAGCGCTGGAACCGCGGGATCGACGGTCCGGGACGCGACAGCCGATGCCGCGGCGCACGGGGGCTCGGCTGATGCCCCACGGATCGCACCCGGGACGCGAGCGGACGTTGGGCGCGTCAATTACGCGATCGCGCGTCTGCTGGGGCTGGCCACGGGTGGCGGGCCGCCGAACATCTTCACGACGCTGGCGCGCCATCGCGGGCTCTTCCGGCCGTGGCTGCGCTTCGCCGGAGCGCTCATGCCAGGCGGCCGGCTACCGCGAGTCGACAGCGAGCTGGTGATCCTGCGCGTCGCGCACAACTGCGCCTCGGCGTACGAATGGCGCCATCATGAGCGCCTCGGACGCTCGGCTGGTCTGACGCCCGAACAGGTCGCGCTCGTGCGCGAGGGGCCGAGCGCCTCTGCCTGGTCCGACCGTCAGCGCCTGCTGCTCCGCGCCGCCGACGAGCTGCACCAAGAGCGCACGATCTCCGGCGCGCTCTGGGACGAGCTGGCAGCCCGCCTTCCGGAGCCCGAGCTGATCGAGCTCTGCATGCTGATCGGCCACTACGAGATGTTGGCCATGACCTTGAACGCGCTCGGGGTCCAGCCCGATTCGCTGCCAGAGGGGCCGCCGCCCCGGATCGTGCGAGCGATCGAAGCCGCGCGACGGCGGCGTCAGGAGCGCGCCCGCTCATGAGCCGCGGCGAGCAGAGCCTCGAGGGCCGGCGGGTGGTCATCTCAGGCGCGGCCCGCGGCATCGGTGCGCTGCTCGCACGGCGGCTGCACGAGCGAGGCGCGCGCGTTGCGCTCCTCGGCCTGGAGCCCCAGCAGCTTCAGGCGACGGCGGCCGCCTGTGGTGACTGCCCCTGGTACGAGTGTGACGTCACCGACCGCGGCGCGGTCGAGGAAGCGGTGGCCGACGCCATCACGCGCCTCGGCGGCCTGGACGTCGCGGTGGCCAACGCGGGCATCGGCGGGCAGCTGACGCTGATTGATGGCGACTCGTCGGTGTGGGACGCCCAGATCGAGGTGAACCTCGGCGGCACCTACAACCTCGTGCGGGCGGCCGGGCCGCACGTGGCTCACCCGGGGGGCTACTTCCTGCTCACCGCGTCGCTGGCCGCCGCCGTTCATCTGCCCCTGATGTCCGCCTACTGCGCCTCGAAGGCGGCGGTCGAGTCGCTCGGGGACTCGCTGCGCATCGAACTGCGGCCCGCGGGCGCGCGCGTGGGCGTCGCGTACTACGCCGAGCTCGATACCGACATGACCTCGCGCGGGTTCGCGACCAAGGCTGCCTCGCGCTTTCCCATTGGGGGTAACGGCCGCTTGCCCGTCTCTCCGGTGGAGCCGGCGATCGACGCGCTCGAGCGGGGCATCCGCAAGCGCTCCCGGCGGGTCGTCTCACCCGCCTGGGTCGGTCCGGTGCTTCCGATCCGGATGGTCGTCCAGCGACTGGTCGAGCTTCAGGTGCGCCGCGGCATGCGCGAGACGCTCGAGATCGCGCGCGCCGAGCACCCGCCGCTCACCACCGAGCAGCCGCAGCGTGCGCGGCAGCCGTCCGAGGCCGCGTTGCCGTCCCCGGGCGAAGCCGTCGAGTCGGGCCCTCAGTAGAACGTGCGTAGGAAGCGCGCCGTGCTGCGGCGCGTGCGGGTGAGCGAGCGATCGGCGATCCCGATCTCCTCGACGACTCCGTGGCGCACCTTGAGCACGCCGCGCGCGCGACCGTCCGCGGCCAGATACCAAAGGTTCTTGCCCACGTGGAAGGGACGACCGAGACGCAGCCTCCGCGCAGCGGTCGATAGCCGTGCGCCCGGGCGGACCCCGCGCAGGGCGTAGTAGGGGTTCGCGGTCGAGATCCACACGACCCGGCCGCGCACGCGGTGTCGTTGCCGGCCTCGGAGGTCGCGCACCAGCTTGGGTGAGGCATAGCCCACCCGCACCCCGATGTTCGAGAGGCAGAAGAAGTCCATGTAGGCGTGGTGACGGGTGGACGTGCGAGCAAACTGGCGCCGGGCCTGGGCGCGGGTCATCCCCAGCTTCACCGCCCCGAGCTGTCGCCCGCGAAGCTGGCCGCTGGCCAGGGGACAGCCGACCCCCACCGCCCCGCTGGTGCTCGAGGCCGGCAGTGCCGGCAGCAGTAGGCGCGCGCCGTCAGCCCCGCCGAGTTGGATCGTGTTGAGCGCGGGGACGCCCGGGGTCGAGGCGGCGGATGCCCCGAGGATCACGAGACGGACTCGGTGGCCGGCCTTGAAGCGGTTGCCGATCGGCCAGAACTCGAGCTGGTAGTCGCGCGCGCTCCCGGGAAGGGCGTCGCTCTTGGCCGAGTAGTCGCCGTAGGGCTGGACGATGTCGCCCTGCGCGTCGGACAGCGACTTGTCCCGGATGACGTTCGGGTAGGCGCTGAGCAGCCGGCCGGTGGCGACCGGATGCGAGGTGCCGTCCGGCCACACGTCGGAGATCACCGCCCAGATCGCGGTCTCGGTCGCCGTGCTCGAGAGCCGCAGGTCGAGCGCCGCCGGCCCGACCGCGTAGAGGTCGGAGTGGAGCGGCCCCGTCGTGTAGGTCAGCCCCTGCGGCTCGCCGAGCGTGGTCTGGGTCAGCACCGGAAACGCGTCCGCGGCCTGGTTCAGCCCGTCCGCGCCGACGATGGCGGTGTTCGGCTGATCGCTCATGCTCGGCTCGCTGGGGATCGCCGCGTAGGACTGAGTGTCGCTGGAGCTCGGGTCGGCGCCGGCCAGCGAGCCGTCGTTGGTCGAGTGGCCGGTGCCACTGCGCACGGGGCTCAGCCACAGCTTCTCCCAGCGGGTGCCGGGCACGGGCCAGTCGCGAGCGTGAAAGCGCAGGTAGTCGCCCGCCAGATAGCCCTCACGGCTCCCGTCTGAGAGCAGCATCTGGACGCGCGGCTGGGACTGGACGCCGTTGGGAACGCCGAGCAGGTAGTGACCGAACCACTGGTTGATCGCGCCGTCGCCGTCGTCGGTGCCCTTGGGGGCGCCGTCATGAGCCCCGACCACGAGCAGGTGCGCCCCGTCGCTGCGCAGCTCCTGGTAGCCCTGGAAGGCGCCGCGCGATTCGACGTCGAAAAAGCTGTCGAGCATCAGGATCGGCAGATGGTTGACGTCGCCTTGGAAGCCGCGCTGTTGCCAGAAGGAATCGAGCGTCGGATGCTCGAGGCCGCCGCTCAGGCCGGCGTCGAACAGCCCGACCGCGGTGTCGAAGTTCGAGACCGGGCTGCGGCCGAAGCTCTGCTCGGCCGCCGGCGCGCCGATCAGCCCCAGCACGCCCAGGCCGGGGACGAAGTTCGACACGCCGCCCGGCCACAGCAGGTCGCGGTAGAGCTCGAACGTCCCTGATCGCAGCACCGCCGTGCGCACGCACGGGAGGCTCAGGTGCAGCGAGTTGTAGATCGTGATCGCGCTCGCCGAGAAGCCGTTGAGCCCGAGGCGCCCGTCACTCCAAGGCTGGTGGCAGGCCCATTGAAGTGACTCCTGGACATCCTGCTGGGTGCGCGGTCCCAGAGCGTCGAACTCTCCGTCGCTCGAGCCGGTGCCCCGGATCTGAACGAGCAGGTAGTTGTAGGCGGGACCGTCATAGGTGGTACCGCTCCCGTTCCCGTAGGGGCTGAACTCGACGATCACCGGTCGCGCGGAGAGCGGACTCGCGCCCGTCACCGTGGCCTTCAGCGAGACGCCGTCCGACATCGTCACACGCATGTCCTGGGAGACCTGCGCGGCGTGCGCGGGCGCGCCCGCGCTACAACCAGACAGCTGTCGCCAGCGCCGGCGCCAGCTTGGGCAGCCAGCGCCGTCTCACCGCCGCCGCGTCGCCCTGACGAGGACCGCACGCGTGGCCGTGCGGCCGCTCGCGTCGGTCACGGTCAGGCGTACTCGCTCGGCCCGGCCGGCCCGGAGGCGGAAGATGTGCGTGAACACGGCTTGGCGTGATAGCACTCGGCGCCCGAGGGTCCAGCGGTAGCTGACGATCTGCCCGCCGCGTTCAAACGAACGGCGTGCGTCGAGCCGGAACCAACGTGGGGAGCCACGCAGCGCACGTATGCGGACCCGCACGACCAGACGGTGGGCTGCCGGGGAGCCGAAAACCGGCAGCAACAGCGAGGTCCCGTCGCGACCACCGAGGCGGATGGTGTTGGTGGCCGGCGGGACCGGAACGAACGGCGATGCCGCCGGGTCGCTCGGATTCAGCGAGAGCGTGCCGGGGAGGGCGTTGGGCAGGTTGTCGGAGGTGATACGAAGCTGGAGCCGGTGCCCGCGCGCGAACGTGTACGCGGTGGGCGCGATCGCGATCTCGTAGTCGTAGAAGCGGCCCGGCATGATCGACTGCGGCGTCGTCAGCGTCTCAAGCGGCTGCTGTGGCGTGCTGCCCCGCGCCAGGGCACGCAGCGAGGCACGCAACTGCCCCTCGGCCACGATGCTCTCACTGCCGTCGGGCGCCACATCGGAGATTTTGGCGAACCAATCCGTGTCGCTGGCGCTGGAGGCCGCGACGAGGTGCAGGGCCGCAGGGCCGGCGAGGGTCAGCGCTCGCCCGAGGGTTCCCGTCCGCCACGTCAGCCCCTGCTCGTCCTCCAGCCGCTGGTCGGTGGGGACGTAGGGGGTGATGGCCACGGTGCCCTGCTCGTCGAGACTCATCGAGAACCCCGCCGACGGATTCGTGAAGTAGCTCGCGCTCGACGCCGACGCGCGGTGCGTGGAGATCGCGCCCGCGCCGATGTACTCGCGCTGGAAGGTCGTCTGCGGCGGCGGCCACGCCGTCGTGTCGAGATACCGTCGACGCCTGCTGGTCGTACAGCCGCACGTGCGACGGCATCGAGACCTTCTTGTCCATCAGGTAGCGCTGGTCGAAGCGGATCTCCTGTGCCTCGATGTTGTCCACTCCCGGCGGGTTGTCGGTCGGGGACTCGCCGCCCGCCCCGCAGCCCTTGTGCGTACAGGGCCCGATATTCAGGTAGCTCGCCACCCCGCGCCGGCGCTCGAGAGACTGGAACATGCGGATGTCGCCCGCCTCGAAAGCATCCCGCCAGCCGTCCTCCACCAACACCGGGACCTTGATCTTCGCCACCTGCGTGATCGGCGAGCGGTCGTAGTAGAACTGATCCTCGTAGGGGTTCTCCAGGTAGTCGAAGGCGATCGGCTTACCGGTTGCCTGCTGCTCCTTTGCGGTGATGGTTCCCGGGACCATGCTCGGATCGGTGTTCGGCGTGAGCAGCCCAGGGCCACCCTGGACGGCCAGGTACTGCGCCGCGAACGAGAGCGAAAGGATGCCGCCCGGCGCGTAGGCGTCGTTGTAGATGTCGGCCAGCGACACGTCCGGGGCGATCGCCGCCAGGTGCGGAGGGTCCTGCTCCGCCGTCTTGTACTGCGTGATCCCCACGTACGAGCCGCCGGACATTCCGACCTTGCCGTTCGACCAGGGCTGAGTGCCGAGGTATTCGACGAGGTCGTATCCGTCGCGAGCCTCGCGCGGGGAGAAGTAGTTGGCGTCGAGGTTGCCCTGGCTGCCCCCGGTGCCGCGCACGTCGACGACTGCGGAGACGAACCCGCGTGTCGCGAAGTCGCTCGGCACGCCGCAGCCGCAGATCCCGGTGCGCCCGTAGGGCGTCATGCTCAGGACCGCGGGGAACCGGCCGGGCGCGGGCGCCTTACCGTTCTGCGAGGGGAAGGTGATCGTGGCGCCTAGCTTGATCCCGTCGTCCATCGGGATGAATTCCTGCACGGAGTAGGTCGAGGGATACGTGGCCGGCGGCAGCGCGTTAGCCAACGGTGAGGCGGCGAGCGCGGGTGAGGCGGAGAGCGCCGAGAGGATCAGAGTCACCGCAAGCGTCCGCAGCCTCGCGGAACCGCGCCCGCGAGACCTCAGGCCTGCCCTGTTCGCGAGCCACTGCCGCCCGCCCGGCCCTCTAGCGAACATCACCGTTCGCGGACTTTACACCTCGTAAGATGCGCCCGGAGATGGACCGGGTCGAGGTCGCCCCACGCGGCGAGCAGCACGAGCTTTCAGGCATCGCGGTGCCAGATCGGCTGCCGCGCGGACGACACGGCATGAGCCGGGAACATGTCGCCGGGGTCCAGCGAGCCCGCCTGCTGCGGGCCATGGCCGATGCCATGGCCGAGCAGGGTTACGCGCGGACGTCGGTCGCCGACGTGCTGAGCCGCGCCGGGATCTCGCGTGAGACCTTCTACCAGCAGTTCTCCTCCAAGGAGGACTGTTTCATCGCCGCCTACGAGGCGGCGGCCGAGATGATCCTGGCCGCGACCCGGGAGGACGCGTTTTCGACCGGCAGGCCGCTCGAGCGCTTCGAGCGGGCTGTCGGCGGCTACCTGGACGCGCTCGCCGCCGACCCCGCGTTCGCGCGCCTGTTCATGGTCGAGGTCTACGCCGCCGGAGAACGCGTGCTCGAGACACGGGACAGGATCCAGGAGCGCTTCGTCGAGCTCGTGGCCGATTCGTTCGGAGCTCGCGACCGGGCGGCACGGTTCGCCTGCGAGGCCCTCGTGTCCGCGATCATCACGCTGGTCACGGCGCGGCTGGCGGCGCGGGACGTCGAGGGTCTGAGGGCGCTCCGCGATCCGCTCACCGGATTGGTGCGGACCGCGCTCGAGAGCGCCTAGCTCAGTACGCCCGCGGCCGGGTCCCACCTAGCGAGCCTACGAGTTCGCCGCGATCCACTCCTCTAGCCGGTGCTCGATGCCCACGAGCAGCGCACGGGCGCGTTCCAGCTCCGCCGGGTCGAGTCCTCGAGCGGTCTTACGGGCCCATTCGGCTTGTCCGGCTTGAATCGTGCGCAGCGCGTCCAGGCCGGCTGGCCTGAGCTCGAGCAGCTTGGCGCGCCGGTGAGCGGGGTTGGGCGCGTAGCGCGCCAGGCCGTCCGCCACGAGGAGGTCGGCGACGCGCTGGACGCTCTGGCGAGTGTGGGCGAGCGCGCGAGCGACCGCGGCGACCGAGAGTGGCTCGTCCTCGATGGCGGCGAGTACCTGCCAGCGGGCCGAGCTCTGGCCTGCCGGCTTCGCGAGCGCGTTCCCCACGATCTCGAGCGCGGCGCCGAGCTTGAGCACTTCGACGACCAGGCCGCTGAAGGCATCTGCCGCCGGTCCTCGTCGCTTGACAGCACGCTGTCGTTTCTGTATTGTCCCAGCCATCGACAGCACACTGTCATATATCGGAAGCCGAGGCAACCCCCAGGGGAAAGGAACCGCCGTGGACATGAAGCTCGAACTCATCCCGATTCCCGTTTCCGACGTCGACCGCGCGAAGGCGTTCTACACCGAGCGGCTCGGCTTCAACCTCGACCACGATCACACGGTCAGTGCGGAGCTGCGCTTCGTCCAGCTGACGCCGCCCGGCTCGTCCTGCTCGATCGCCATCGGCACCGGCGTAGCCGCAGCTGCCCCGGGGTCGGCGCAAGGGATGCTGCTCGTGGTCTCCGACATCGATGCCGCCCAGGCCAAGCTCGCCGGCCGTGGCGTCGAGATCAGCGAGGTCCGAGACGAAGGCTGGGGTGCTCGTCATGCCTACTTCCAGGATCTCGATGGCAACGGCTGGCAGCTTCAGCAGCCGAGCAGGTAGGACGCGCTTGCGGCCTAGTTCTTGCCTCGAAATCTTCCCCGCCTTGACGCGCTATCAGGCTGGCCTGCACCGCTTCGCCGCCCTTTGCGCAACACACGGGAGCGTCGGAGGGACTCGGCTGCTCGCTCGCGAACCCCCTTCGCCCGGCGGATGATCCTCCGGTACGACTCGCGTTCGCTTCCGCCGCCTTCCATGGATCCCATCATGGCGGTTCGCCGATCGTTTCGCCAGATCCTCTTCGGTCCACCTTCTCCTGGTGGAGTGATGTCGGCACCCTGAGCACAGGCGGCAGCTGAGAACCGACGGCACGCGGGGACGACAGAGCGATCGGCGCGGGGCCAGTGCACTGATTCCGTGGACGGCTCCAATCGGCTCGCGCTCGTCCAGGGGCTGAAGGGCGTCAGCTCCCACCAGCGGCCGGTCAGCCGTCGCGCGGTAGTCAGCGGAGAGGGAGGGATTCGAACCCTCGATGGACGAAACCGCCCATACCGGTTTTCGAGACCGGCGCATTCAACCGCTCTGCCACCTCTCCGGTGTAGGCCCTGAAAACGTTAGACGAGACGGTCGTGGGGCGCGGGCGGCGGGGCAGGGGAGACGGCGGCTCAGCGGCGCGCGCCGAAGAAGGCGCGCAGCAGGTCGGCGCAGTCCGAGGCCAGCAGGCCGCCCTCCACCTGCGGCCTGTGGTTGAGCTGGGGGACGTCGAGCACGTTCAGCACGCTGCCCGCTGCCCCGGCTTTGGGATCTGCCGTCCCGTACACCACGCGCGGAAGCCGAGCCAGCACGATCGCGCCGGCGCACATGGCGCACGGCTCGAGCGTCACGTAGATGACCGACTCGACGATCCGCCAGCTGCCCAGCCCGCGTGCCGCCTCCCGCAGTGCGATCAGCTCGGCGTGCGCCGTCGGGTCGGCGCGAAGCTCGCGTTCGTTGTGCGCAGCCGCGATGACCTCGCCGTCCTTGACCACGACGGCCCCGATCGGCACGTCGTCGTGCTCCAGCGCCTGCTCGGCCTCGCGCAGGGCCAGGCGCATGAAGTACTCGTCGCGGGGGAAGAACTGAGCGCTCACAGGCGGGCTGGGCGATACCTTTCCACAGGGCAACTTTCGGGCGCCTGATGATGTCTTAAGGACGCGCTGCCGCCGTCGGGTCCGCGCCAACCGCTGCTGTGAACGTCACCTCTCACCTCCGTCATCTCGGCACCGCCTCCCTGACCGGAGCGGTGGTGATGGGGGCCGCGCTTGCCATGCCGCACGCCGCCGGTGCCGCCGACTACGTGCCTGGTCAGGTGATCGTCGGCTACGCACCGAATGCGACGGCCAGCTCCGTCACCTCCGACGTGGCCAACCAGACCGGCGTGAGGGCCACCACCGCTACGGCACCGGACCCGCAGACCGCCGTGCTGAAGCTGCCGCGGGGGGTGAGCGTGGGTCAGGCCGTCGCGCGGTTGCGCCACAAGCGCGGTGTCCTCTACGCCGTACCCAACTTCATCGCTCATGCCGACGCGGCCGGCTGGATACCGAACGACCGCGGTCGCGCCGGGTTCGGTGGCGGTTGGCAGAGGCTGCAGTGGAACTTCCTCCCCCAGAGCGGCATCAATGCGCCGGAGGCGTGGGCGAACCTCATCGCAGCGCACCGTCCCGGGGGACGCGGCGTGGTCGTGGCCGTGCTCGACACTGGCATCGCCTACCGCAACTGGCGTGGCTTCCGGCGCTCGCCTGATTTCGCCCACACGCACTTTGTCGCTCCGTACGACTTCATCGCCCGCAACCACTATCCGCTCGATCGGGAGGGCCACGGCACCTTCGTCACCGGCACGATCGCCGAGTCGACCAACAACGGCCTCGGTCTCACCGGCCTGGCCTACGGCGCCTCGGTCATGCCGGTCCGCGTGCTCGACCGCACCGGGTCGGGCGATGCGGCCACGATCGCCCGCGGGATCCGCTACGCCGTCGCCCACCACGCACAGGTGATCAACCTGAGCCTCGAGTTCACCCCGGATGTCACGGCCGGCGAGATCCCTGACCTGCTGAACGCCATCCGCTACGCCGTCCGTCACAACGTCGTCGTGGTGGGCGCCGCGGGCAACGACTACGCCCGCCAGGTGGCTTATCCCGCGCGGGCGTCGACCGTGATCTCGGTCGGCGCCAGCACCAAGGATCGCTGCCTCGCCGACTACTCCAACGACGGGTCCCGGCTGGATCTGGTGGCGCCAGGTGGCGGCGATGACAAGAACCTCGACAACGACGCCAACTGCCATCCGGGTCGAAACCTGCCCGGGATCTACCAGATGACCTTCTTCAACTCTCACGCCCCCGGCCACTTCGGCTTCCCCGGCGGCTACGAGGGAACTTCGATGTCCACGCCGCACGTATCCGCGGCCGCCGCGCTGGTCATCGCCAGCGGCGTTCTCGGGCGGCGTCCGACGCCCGCCCAGGTGCGCCAGCGGCTCGAGCAGACCGCGCAGCCACTGGGAAGCGGCAGGCCCAACCAGACCTACGGCTGGGGTCTGCTGGATGCCGGAGCCGCCACCGCGCCCACGCCGCCGCCACCCACGCCGCCAGCTTCGCCGACGAGCACGCCGTAGCGCCGCGGGACCGCTCAGGTGGTCCGGACGATCAGAACCGAGCAGGGCGCGTGGTGGGAGACCTTGTTCGGCACCGACCCGAGCAGGAAGCGTTTGGCCCCCGTCATCCCTCGGTTGCCGATCACGATCAGATCGCAGCGCTGCTCCTCGGCCACGTCGAGGATGGCGTCAGCGGCGTCTCCCTGCCGGGCGAAGGTCTCGACCGTCTTCAGGCCGACCTGCTCTGCCTCCTCCTCGGCCTGCGCGAGCAGGGACAGGACGTCCTCCCGCGGATTGACCATCCACTGCAGATCCTCGGGCACGTCGACGCGCTCGACCCGCAGCCGTCGCGCGGGGACGGGCTCGTAGGCGCTGACGATCTGCAGGCGTGCGCCTAGCTCACGCGCCAGGTCGATGGCGTAACGGAGCGCTGTCGTGGCCGTGGCCGAGCCATCGGTGCCGACGAGGATCGATCCGAACATGCGCCGCTGACTCTAGCCGCGGACTCAGGCCAGCTTGGTGATCGCGATCACCATTCCGGCGACCACGAACACGAGGATCGCCACCTGCATCCACAGCCAGTAGCGGGGCATGCCTCAAAGCTAGCGTCAGCCCGCCCTTGCGGCAGCGCCGCGCCCCGCCATGGAGGCGCGAAGGCCGGGGCGCTCAGGCCGCGACCGGCGCAGCGAAGCGCACGGGCACTCCCCGGGCGACGACCAGCACGGGGACAGTCGCGTTCTCGATCGCGCCCTGCGCCCGCGCGGTGATCATCACGCGGCCGGCGGGAGCCTCGGCGCGCGAGCCCACGACGATGATGTCGGCGCGCCGGATGTCGTGCGTGACCTCGGCCTGCAGGCCTTCGGCCAGCTCGTGAGCCGTCTCGGTCGCCGCGTCGTCCCTGAGCTCGGCCAGAAGGCCGACGCGCTCGACCCGCGCCTTGCGGTCAGAGCTGAAAGATGCCGGTGCGATGGCCACCGCCGCCGGACCGCCCTCGAGCAGGGCCTGGGCGGACTTCTGCGGTGCGACGTGGCCGGCGGCGGTGCGGTAGTCCGAGCCGAACACGACGATCTCCGCCTCCTCGTGTTCGGCCAGCCACTTGAGCCCCGCGGGCGTCGAAGCGCTGAGGACGATGCGCCGTGGCGTGTCGAGGTCACCCAACCACCGGGCGCCGCGCTCGAGCAGCGCTTCGGCCTCGTGCTCCTCGAGCCGCTCGTGCTCCGGTCGCACCTTGGCGCTGTGCCGCACGTAGGCCAGGGTCAGTGATGCGCCTGCGTCGCGCAGGAGACGGCCCAGCATGAGCGCGTCCTGGTCGTTGAGCGTGTCGTCGTAGGAGACGATGGCGTGGGGTCCCATGGGTGTTCTCTCCGTCTTCCGGTTCTGTGCCTTGGGGTCTTCGCTACGAGGATTCCACCCACCTGCCATCAGAACCATTGAAGTTCATCATCTCGAAAGTAAGATGTGCTAATGCTCAATCTGGGTCGGCTACTCGTGCTCACCGAGGTCCTCAGGCGTGGCTCGTTCTCCGCTGCGGCCGAGTCGCTCTCCTACACGCAGTCCGCGATCTCGCAGGCCATCGCACGCCTCGAGGAGGAGACGGGTGCCAAGCTCGTCGTGCGCGATCGCCGCGGGGTGCGTCCGACCGCCGCCGGCGCAACCCTGGCCGAGCACGCCGAGATCATCCTCGCCCAGGTCGAGGCGGCTGAGGCCGAGCTCGATGCTGTGCTCGGCGTGCGCGCGGGCCGGCTGCGGGTGGCCTCTTTCCCGTCGGCCGGCGCCACCCTCATGCCCGATGCGGTGGCGGTCTTCCGTGAGCGGCATCCTGGGATCTCGCTCACCCTGGCCGAGGGCGAGCCCGAGGAGATCTCGCCGCGCCTGCAGGCCGGTGAGTTCGACCTCGCGCTGCTGTTCGAGTTCCCCGGCGTGCGGGAACGGCCGGGGGCGGGGCTGCGAACCGTGCAGTTGCTGATCGACCCGATGCATGTGGCGCTCCCCGCCGAGCATCCGCTGGCCGGCAGGGCGTCGGTGTCGCTGGCCGATCTGCGCGACGAGGACTGGGTGCAGACCTCAGCCCAGAGCCCGTGCGCGCGCCACGTCGTGCGCTCTTGCCTGGCCGCCGGATTCGAGCCCCACGTCACCTTCGAGAGCGACGACTACGAGACAGTGCAGGGCCTCGTCGCCGCGGGCGTGGGAGTGGCGCTCATCCCCCGGCTGGCGCTGACCCGCGTGCATCCCGGCATCGTCGTGCGCGAGCTGGCGCCGCGCAGCCCGGTTCGCAAGGTGATCGCCGCCACCCTTCCCGGCCCTCTCGTCTCGCCGGCGGCCAAGACGATGATGCGGATTCTCCGCGACGTGGCCGAGAGCTACGGCGAGCAGCCCGCCCTGGATGGTCGATGAGCGCAGAGCAGGACACCGCGGCCGACGTCGGTTCCCACGTCCGCCTCGGCGACCACCTGATCCTGACCGGCAGCTGCTCGTGGACGGATCGAACGCTGGTCTCCGAGGCGGACTGGTACCCGAAGCGGACCATGAGCGCGGAGGAGCGGCTGCGCTACTACGCGGGCCAGTTCCCGCTGACCGAGATCGACTCGACGTACTACGCGCCGCCGGCCGAGCAGCAGGCGCGGCTGTGGGCCGAGCGAGCTCCCGAGGGCTTTCGCTTCGACGTCAAGGCCTACTCGCTTCTGACCGGTCACCCCACCCGTCCGAACAGCCTCTGGCCGGATGTCCGCGAGCACCTGTCCGCGGATGCGTCAGGCAAGCGCAACGTCTACCCCAAGCATCTGGACCCCGACGCGCTGGAGGAGGCCTGGCGCCGGTTCGCACAGGCGCTCCGGCCGCTGCACGAGGCGGGAAAGCTGGGAGCGGTGCTGTTTCAGTACCCGCCGTGGTTCGTGCCGCGCAAGGACAACCGCCGGGAGGTCCAAGCGCTCTGCGGGCGGCTGCCGGACTACCGGATCTGCGTCGAGTTCCGCTCGCCGATGTGGGTGGCCGAGGAGCGCGATCGCGAGCGGACGCTCTCCCTGCTGGAGGACGAGGGGATCGTCTTCGTCGGCGTCGATGCCCCCGAGGTATCCGGCCTCCCGCGGTTGTTCGCGGTCACCAACGAGGAGCTCGCCGTCGTCCGCTTCCACGGCCGCTCTGAGAGCACGTGGAAGGGCAACGCACGCTCGGCGGCGGAGCGCTTTCGCTACCTGTATTCGGAGTCGGAGCTCGAGCAGCTCGCCGGCCCCGCGGTCGCGCTCGCGGAGCAGGCGAAGGAGACGCATCTGCTGATGAACAACTGCTACCGCGACTACTCGGTGCGCAACGCTGCCGACCTCCGGGACCTGCTCGGGCACCTGCCCGGTGCGGAGGTGGCGGCGGGGACGTAGGCCTTCCCGGCAGCTTGCTCATCCGCCCTTCAAGCTCCCTTCAGGTTCGATTCCCAGCATCCGGGCCGTGAGGCCGCTCCCGTCCCCGGTTTCCGCGCTTGTCGCTGCGCTCTTGCTCGCCGCCGTCCTCAGCGGCTGCGGTGGCTTCGCTCGTAGCGCCGCGCGCTCTTCCACGACCGTGATCTCCGCCTCCTCCCGGCTCGATCCCGATCCCCCGCCCCCGCCGCCGGGACCCGCCGCACTCGATGGGCGCAACGTCTACGCCGCCGACCGGCCCGACGACCTAGCCGCCGTCGCGCAGCACGGCCCGGCCGCTGGTCTACGTGCCCAACAGCGGCAGCAACACGGTCACCGAGATCGACCCCACCACCTACCGCGTCGTGCGCCAGTTCTCGGTCGGGGCGCTCCCCCAGCACGTCGTCCCCTCTTACGACCTCAGAACGCTCTGGGTAACCAACGACGAGGGCAATTCGCTGACCCCGATCGACCCCCGTACGGGGGCGCCAGGACGCCCCGTCGCGGTGACCGATCCCTACAACATGTACTTCACGCCCGACGGTCGCTACGCCGTCGTCATGGCCGAGCGCATGCGGGAGATCGACTTCCGCAACGCGCACACGATGAAGCTCCATCGCCGCTTGGCCGTCCCACAGTGCGCGGGGGTGAACCATGCCGACTACACCGCCGACGGCCGCCTCATGCTCGTCAGCTGCGAGTTCGGCTCCGCGATGATCGTCGTCGACGTCGCCGCGAGCGCGTGACGCAAGACGCTGCCGCTGCCCGCCGGCTCCTCGCCACAGGACGTCAAGCTCTCCCCTGACGGAAGGGTCTTCTACGTCGCCGACCTCGACCACGCCGGCGTGTGGCTGTTCGATGCGCGGTCGTTTCGCCGGCTGGGGTTCCTGCCCACGGGCGGGGGCGCGCACGGGCTGTATCCGAGCCGCGACGCCAAGGATCTCTACGTCTCCAACCGCAGCGCGGGGACGATCTCGCGTGATCAGCTTCGCCAAGCGCCGGGTCGTTCAGACCTGGACGATCCCCGGCGGCAGTCCGGACATGGGCGGCGTGTCGGTCTCAGGCCGGCTGCTCTGGCTCTCCGGTCGCTACGACGCGGCCGTCTACGCCATCGACACCCGCACCGGCAAGCTCGTCCGCCGCATCGGGGTGGGCGCCGGCCCGCACGGCCTGTGCGTGTGGCCCCAGCCGGGCCGCTACTCGCTCGGGCACACCGGGATCATGCGCTGAGCGCTCGCCGGGTCGGCATTCCCGACCTGCGGGCGTGCCGCGCCGAGACCGCCTAGGCGAGACCGGGACGCAGGCGGCGGATCTCGAACCGGCCGTCCTGCTCACGGACCTGAAATGCCGGCTGTGCCGCCGTCGCGGGTCCGCGCCGGACTGACCCGTCGCGGAGGTCGAACCGCGAGCCGTGACATCCGCACACGACCTCGGTTCCCTCGACGTCGCCGTCGCTCAGGGCGCAGCCCCGGTGCGAGCATCGATCGTGGATCGCGTAGGTCTGCTCGCCCTGGCGGAGGAGGAGCACGGGCGTGTCCTGGACGACGACGCGAACCGGGCGGCCCTCCTGGAGGCTCGAGGCATCGGCGGCGGGCGTCCAATCGGTGGGCCCGGGATCGAACACGGTTTGGTCTGCGCCCACGCCCTTGCTCAGTGAGAGATGGCCGCCCAGATAGCCGCCGGCCATCAGCACGACGAGGCCCGCTGCACCGAGGATCCGGCCGCGGCCGCGCGCGCCGCGCCGCCGCGCGCGCAAAGACAACGTGTAGAGCGTTAACGCGATCGCGTTGGCGTTGGCGTGCACCAGGCCCGCGCGGCGGATCGTCTCATCCACGGGCTCGGTGTCGGCCCAGTCGTTGACTCCGGTGGCCGCGGTGGGGAGGTAGGCGGCGATGCCCACGCCGATCAGGCGCTCGCTCGCGGTTCCGTCACCGCCGGGGGCCAGGAAGTCGAGCAGCGTGGCGCTCATGAACGACCCGATGACCACGTCGGTCAGCATCGGGTGGACGGCGTGACCGAGCCACGTGCCGCTGAGCGCATCCTTGACCGCGCCGGTCGAGAGCGCTTCGCGAACCTGCTTGCCGATGGCCTTCCCGATCGGATCCAGGGCGGCGGCGGACTCGATCCGCCTGACGACCGGCTCGGCGGGAGTCAGCTGTCGACGAAGGAGGCCCGAGTTGTCCACACCCGGCGCCATACCCTGGGCTCCATGCTCCCTAACAGCACGGGTCGCCGGCGGCGGCGCCGGGTAGGGGGTCCGTGATGAGCGAGCACAACGCCGAGTTCACCAAGCTGGTCACGCAGCTGGACTACTCGCTGTTCATCGTGACGGTGGCCGCGAGCAGCGAGCGGGCCGGATGCCTGGTCGGCTTCGCCTCTCAGGTCTCCATCCGCCCGCCGCGCTTCCTCGCTTGCCTTTCGGTCAAGAACCGCACCTACCGCGTGGCGCAGCACGCCGATGTGTTGGTGGTGCACTTCGTACCCGAGGAGGCGGAGGAGCTGGCCGAGCTCTTCGGCGGCGAAACCGGCGACGAGGTCGACAAGTTCGCTCGCTGCGAGTGGCGGCCCGGACCCGGCGGCGCACCCGTGCTGGCCGAGCTCGAGAACTGGTTTGCCGGCCGTGTGCTCGAGCGCATGCCGTTCGGCGATCACTGTGGCTTCCTGCTCGAGCCGGTCGCCGGCGAAGCATCGAGTTCCGAGACCAGCCTCACCTTCCGCCGCGCGAAGTGGATCGAGCCGGGACACGAGCCGTGAGCCCGGTCGCCAGCTTTGACGAGATCGTTCGCACGGACCCTGAGCGCGACGCACTCGAGCACCTGCGCTCGGCCACCGGCCAGGCGCACGGCCCCATGGAGCGCCACTGCCTGCGCTGCTTGCTGATCGCTGGGGCGATCGCCGAGCGGCGCGGCTGGACGCTCGACGGCGAGCTCATGACGGTGGCCAGCATCCTGCACGACGCCGGTCTGTATCCGCAGGTGTCGCGGGGCGGCGTCTATACCGCCGATGGCGCGCGGCTGGCCGAGGAGATCACGCGCCAGCATGGCTGGCCCGAGGAGCGCCGCCAGCGCTGTGCCGATGCCATCGACCGTCATCACGACCTCCGCAGCCAGCTCTCTCGAGGTCCCGAAGTGGAGGCGCTGCGCCTGGCCGATCTCGTCGACGTCAGCGGTGGTCTCGTCCGTTTCGGCCTCGAGCGAGGATGGCTGCGCGAGCTCGCCGCCACGATCCCCCGTCGCGGTCTGGGGCGGGAGCTGTGGCGCGAGGTCTCCCGCGCGCTCCGCGAGCGCCCGGCGACAATGCCGCGGATCTTCCTGCGCCCCTAGCTCAACGCTCGTGCACGCCGGCCAGCAGGCCGGCATAGGAGCGCACGAGCGCCGCGTCCACCTCGCCGACCAGCCGGCTCTCGAGCCGGCAGCCCTCCTGCACCCACTGATCGGAGTGCCGCATGGCCAGGGCCCGCTGCTCGGCGGCGACGCGGACGTCCCGGTCGGGCACGCCGTACACGTACGAATACAGGGCAGCCAGCGCGTCGATCAAGCCGCGCTCGTCCTCGGCGCCGGCGCCCCCGCGCTGATGGTGGCGATGCTCGCGCCACCACTCCACCTCCAGGACCGCCGCGTGATCGGGATCGAATGACTCGCCGTAGCGCTTGGCCACGAGCCGATAGAAGCGGGCCATCGCCCGGCGCGCCCCAGCCGGATCGTTGTCCGGGAACGGAGCCCAGAGCTGGTTGGCGCGCAGCACGAGCCACGCCCCGTACAACGTCCCAGGCCACGGCAGCCCGAAGGTATGGCGCGTGAGCCCGATGGCCGAGCGCAGAAACCGCGGCCATTCCCTGCGGTAGTAGGCGACCCACGCCTCGCACTCGAGGCTCCCGACACGACGCGGATCAAACGCTCGGTGGGGCTTGGCGGGGGCGGCCCGCGGTCGCCGGCGTCTGCGTACCCGGGAGCGCGCGGGCATGACGCCGACGCTAACCGAAATCGCCGCCCCTCAGGTAGCGTGCGCGCTCGCCCCGCGATGAGCCCACTGCGAGACATCGAGAACCGCTTCTTCCGGCTGATCCGAGATCCAGGAGCGGCGAGCGGTGAGGCCGAGGCGGAGCCGGGCGCTTGGGACATCGAACGCCTGCGCCGGCACAAGTACTGCCTGCTGACCAGCTACCGGGCCAGCGGCAAGGCCGTCGCTACGCCGGTCTGGTTCGGGGTCGACGGTGAGCGGATCTACATCCGCAGCGGCGCCGGCGACGGAAAGGTCAAGCGCATCCGGCGTGACCCGCAGGTGCTGATCGCGCCCTGCACGGCCCGCGGACGGCCCACCGGCACGCCCATGCGCGCGGCCGCGCGGATCCTCGCCGAGCGCGAGCGCGACGTGGCCGAGCGGGCGCTTCGCCGCCACTACGGCCTTGGGCGCAAGGTCTATCGGCTCGTGCGCCGGAGGCTTGACGCGGCCTACCTCGAGGTCGGCGCGGGCTGAGGCGCTGCGTCTACGTCTCCGCCGTAGCCAGCGCCAACTCGTTGCTCTCGCTCCCGTGGGCGGAGTGCGACGGCATCGGCCGGGGCCGCAGGACGACCAGTCCCACGAGCGCCGCCGCGAAGGCAAAGCCGGCGCCGATCGCGAAGGCCAGGTGATAGCCGCCCAGGAGCGCGGCGTGCTGTCCGGCGCCGTGGGCGACGAGGCTGCTCGTACGCGACGCAGCCACGCTCGCCAGCACCGCGAGCCCGACGCCGCCGCCCATCATGAAGGAGGTGTTGACAAGCCCCGACGCGAGACCTGAGTCCTGCGGCGCCACGTCGCTCATCGCCGCCAGCAGGATCGGGTTGAAGGCGATCCCGGCACCGAAGCCCAAGAGGACCATGCTGGGTAGGACGTCGGTGGCGAAGTTGCCATCGACCGGCGCGCGCGCCAGCAGGAGGAGCCCGCTGGCAGCCACGGTCAGGCCGACGACGAGCGGGGGCCGGATGCCGAAGCGCATGACAAGCCGCGCCGAGACCCCGATCGACATCGCGGCCATGACGAGGTTGCCGGGCAGGAAGGCGAGACCGACCTGAAGCGGCGTGTAGCCCAGAACCAGCTGTAGGTAGAGGGCCGAGAGGAAGAACCACGCGAACATGCCGGCCGCCCACAGGACCCCGGCCGCGTTCGCGCCGGCCACGTTCCGGAGCTTGAACAGCCCCAGCGGCATGAGCGGTGCGCGCACGCGCGACTCGATCGTGATGAACAGGGCGAACAAAAGAGCGGCCACGGCCAGCACGCCGAGCGTTCGCAGCGAACCCCAGCCCGCCTGGTTGCCGTTGACGATTGCCTCCACCGCGAGCATCAGCGAGGCCGTCACCGTGACCGCGCCGCCCACGTCGAGGCGGCCGCCGGCCTGCATGCGGCGGTCCTCCGGAAGCAGCCGGCGCGAGAGCGCGACGACGACGATGCCGACCGGCAGGTTCACGAGGAAGATCCAGTGCCAGCTCAGAACGTCGGTGATCACGCCGCCGAGCAGCACCCCGATCGCGCCGCCGCCGGAAGCCACGAAGCCGGTGATGCCCATCGCCTTGGCCCGCTCGGCGGGCTCGGTGAACAGCGTCATCACGAGCGAGAGCCCCACCGCGGAGGCCACCGCGCCGCCGATTCCCTGAATCGCCCGCGCTCCCACGAGCATCCCCTGTGAGCCCGACAGCCCGCACACCACCGAGGCCAGCGTGAACAACGTGATGCCCAGGAGGAAGAGCCGCCGGTACCCGTAGAGGTCACCCAGGCGCCCGCCGAGGAGCAGCAGTCCGCCGAACGTCAGCATGTAGCCGTTCACGACCCAGGCGAGCGAGGTCTGGGAGAACCGCAGGTCGCCCCGGATCGAAGGCAGGGCGACGTTCACGATCGTCGTGTCGAGCACGATCATCAACGTGCCGAGGCACAGGACGTAGAGGGCGAACCAGCGGGTGCGGCGGTCCATCCGGGCTCCTTTCGAAGGGTGTGCTCTATTTGACGGATCGGCCGCCCCTGATTCATCGGTCGACGGCGGACGGCTCGGCCTTCAGCTGTAGCACAGGGATCGTGCGTCCCGTCTGCGCCGCCTTGCGACGATATGCCGCGTAGATCGGGAACACGCGGTCGGCAAGGTCCCACAGGCGCGAGCGTTCAGCCTCGTCCTCGATCACCAGCGCCCGGAACCGCTGCCCACCGAACACCACGTCAGGATTGGCGCGCGCGTTGTAATACCAGGAGGGATGCGCGGGGGCGCCCAGCTTCGACGCGATGACCGTCACGCGATCTCCGTCGTGGAAGTAGATGACCGCGTTGCGTCGCGTCCGTCCAGTGCGGGCGCCGCGCGTCTCGAGCAGAGCCGTGGGCAGCACGAGCCGCGAGCCGATGCGTCCACCGCTGAGACGCATCAGCACCGGGTCGACATTCCACAGGACCCTCCTCGAGAGCCAGCCCGACAGGGGCGTGCAGAACAACCACGCCGCGGGCCGCGTCCCGAGCAGGCTGACCCAGGCACGGTGAAGCGGCCCCCCCGAGGTGCGCGGATCGACTCGCGGCAGGCCTCGCTGCGTGGTAGCGATCTCGCTCATGGCCGCTCGCGCACCTCCAGCCGCTCGACGATCAGGCGCTCGATGTGAAGCTCCGTGACCCTCATCCGCCCCACGGCAGCTCGCCGGATGGCGATGCTCGCGATGGCGAGCGCACCGACCGCCCCGGCCGAGCTCGCGACTGCCGCCACGGCGATTGGCCCGGCCGCACCGGCCGCCAGGGTGCGGATCGTGAGCGCGTTACCTCGCCTGCCGAGCATGACTGACCTCCGGATTGGGAATACGGTTGAGCGTGTGCAGGGGGTGTACCGGGTCGACGGCGGTTGTGCTCTTGCTGAGCGTGGTCCTGGCGGCCTGCGGCACGTCGGGATCGGGCGCGTCCTCGACGAGCGCGACCACGCACCATGCGCACCGCGTCCGGCACCATCGCCGCCGTCCGCGGCGACGCGCGCGGCGGCGACGCAGCCGGCCAACCGGCCAGGGGCTCGCCACCTCCACGGCGAGCGCCTTCGTAGTTCAGTCCCAGCCGCCGCCGGGTTCCTGCCATGCCCGCGGCTCCGGGGCTTACGCGCTGCCCGATCCGCGCTGCACCCCCGGCGCCGTCAACCCGGCCGTCACGCAGGCGACGATCGGCAGCACGATATGTGTCTCCGGCTGGACCGAGTCCGTCCGCCCGCAGGAGACCGTGACCGAGCCGGAGAAGCTGGCGAGCATGGCCGCTTACGGCGACGGTGGGTCTGCCGGCGAGTACGAATACGACCACCTCGTCCCGCTCGAGCTGGGCGGAGCGCTCAACGATCCGCGGAACCTGTGGCCCGAGCCGGGAGCCTCCCCCAACCCAAAGGACGGGGTCGAAGGTGCCCTGCGCGGGCTCGTGTGCGACGGTCAGATGCGCCTGGCGGTTGCCCAGCGAATAGCGGCGACCGACTGGGTCGCGTGGGCCAAGCAGAATGGCTACGGCAGCACGTCTCAACCGGCGGCCCCGAGTACGCCGAGCGCCGGTCCGCCTCCCGCGTCGAGCGGTCCGGACAAGCCGGTCGCGGACGTGAACTGCTCTGACTTCTCCTCGCACGCTGCCGCGCAACGCTGGTTCGAGGCTCACGGCGGCTCCGCCGGCAACGACGTGGCGGGCCTCGATGGGGACCACGACGGGATCGCCTGCGAGTCGCTGCCATGAGCCCGGCGATACGGTTAGGCGATGACGACACAAGCTGACCCAGTGGCGCGGCTCCGGGGGGCCATCGGAGTCAAGCGCGGCCCTTCGGACTGGCGCGCGATCACGCAGGACGACATCAACGCCTTCGCCCAGATCACCGGCGATCACCAGTGGATCCACGTTGACCTCGAGCGCGCCAAGCGCGAGTCCCCGTTCGGGACGACCATCGCCCACGGCAACCTGACCCTGAGCGCCATCGACGGCCTGCGCGAGCAGATCTCCGCACGCGACGCCATGGATCTCGAACAGATCGCCTTGGGCGTGAACATGGGCTGGAACCGCGTCCGCTTTCCCGCGCCCGTTCCCGCGGGAACCCGCGTGCGCGCTACGGCAGAGCTCGTCTCCGTGGAGGAGAGAGGCAACGGCTGGTGGGAGCTCGTCGACCGCTTCACGGTCGAGGCCGAGGGGGGCGAGAAGCCCGCCTGCGTCGCCGAGAGCGTGGCCCGCATCCTGTTCCGCTCGAGCTGACCGCCCCCGAGGTTTCCCTCTCCCGGTGGCAGCCGACACCGGCGCGCCTGGTCCGGCTGCTCCTGGGGTTGTGGCTGTTCGGCACCGGTGAGGCGCTCCTGGTGGCCTCGCGACTGGGGAACTCGCCTTGGACCGTGCTCGGTCAGGGCGTGGCGCGGATCGCGGGGATCAGCGTCGGCCTGGGCACGATCCTGATCAGCGGGCTGGTCCTGTGCGCGTGGATCCCGTTGCGTCAGCGCCCTGGCTTGGGCACGCTCCTGAATGCGGTTCTGATCGGGGTAGCCATCGACGCGACGCTGGGGTTTCTCCCTGACCGGCTGCCGCTCGCCGTCCGCGCCGTGATGATTCCCTGCGGTGTCGGCGCGGTCGCCCTCGGCAGCGGCCTCTACCTCAGCAGCCGGCTGGGGCCGGGACCCCGCGATGGTCTGATGACCGGACTTCATCGCCGCACCGGACGCTCGCTGCGTCTCGTCCGCGCCGTGCTCGAGCTCACCGTCACCGCCGTGGGCATCGTCATGGGAGGGACCTTCGGAATCGGGACGATTGCCTTCGCAGTCCTGATCGGCCCGGCGGTCCAGTTCTGGGTCCACACGCTCGGCGGACGCGACACGTACTCGCTCTAGGCCGGGGCCGGCAGGAGCCGATCGACCAGGGCGAGTGCGGGGCGCCCTGCGAACAGAGGCATGACGTCAGGCCGGTAGAGGATCAGAGCCAGACTCGGAGCGATCATGAAGTCGGCGGCGTTCAGCTCCGCTCCGTTGAGCACGCCGTCACCGATCCAGGCGTCGATGCGGTCGAGCATGATCGAGAGCTCGGCCAGCAGCTCTCCATCGTGCGCCGGGTCGGCGTCGAACACCTCGCGGAGGATCCTCGGAATGATCAGGCGCCGTGCGAGCGCGTGCCGGTAGAGCAGATAGCCCATCCGGCCGTTGCCCGCTGACTCGCCGAACGCCGCAGGATCACGCAGCGCGGCCGCGGCCAGGATCCGGCGCGCCGCCATCTGAAGAGTGTCGTTCGCCCACCGCTCGGCCGCTTCGACCGCCGCCCGGCGCTCCGGGTCCGCCGGGAACAGCGGGGACTCGGGATGCCGCGCGTCGAGATACCTGGCGATCTGGTGGTTGGTGGAGATCCGCTCGCCGTCGGCGGCGAGCGCGGGCACCGTCCCGAGCCGGTCGCCGAAGCGCAGACCGAACGTGCGGCGGCCGCGAACGTTGCGCGTCTGCCCGCCGGCGTCGAATCCGTGCATGCGCACGGCGAGCGGATGCAGCAGCGTCACGATGTCGACCCGTCTGTAGGGCAACCGCTTGTGCTCGAGCATCAGCATCGCCGAGCGGCATGCATGGGACCCGGGGATGACGTAGAGCTTGTACATACTGACTAGTCAGTCAGTATGATTCCCTCCGAGATGCCAGCCCAAACTCGGAGGTCCTCGCCGAACCGCCACCGGCGCGTCGATCAGCGCACCCGCGCCGCCCGCGCGAGCGGCCGCGAAGCTCGGGATGAGCTGCTGAGCGCCGCGCTGAGGGTCTTCGCGCGGCGCGGATACCGGGAGGCCGGCGTCGACGAGATCGCCGCCGAGGCCGGGTACTCGAAGGGCGCGCTCTACTGGCACTTTGCAGGCAAGGAGGAGCTGCTGCTCGCACTCCTCGACGAGCGCATCGATGTCCGGATGCGAGGGATGGTCGCCCTGCTCGCCTCAGCGCCTCCGGACCGGGACATGGCGATCGAGGCCAGTCGTGAGTTCGCTCGAAGGCTCTCCGAGGACCGGCAGGCCGTATTGGTGGAGCGCGAGTACTGGAGCCTGGCCATCCGCGACCCCGAGCTCCGCGCCCGCTATGCCGAGCGGCAGGCCGAGCTCCGCAGCGCGCTGGCCGGGGCTCTTTCCGATCGGGCGCGCCATCTCGGTGCGCCCGAGCTGCCGATACCGGCGGATGCCGTGGCTCGCATCGTGATGAGCATCATCGGCGGCCTCTCCGTCGACGAGCTCATCGAACCGGGATCGGTGGATCCCCAGCTCCTCGGCGACGCGCTCGCGGTCATCTACGCGGGGTTGCTGGCACGTCGCCGCGCCTGAGTCTCCGGCACCGGCTCGACATCGATCACAAGTCCGCGCTCACCCGGGCGGCTGAAGATCTGCGTCAGCGATGCCGACCAAGATGATGTGCCCACCAACCGCGATCACCCTTGGCTCCGGGATCGGCAGGCGGTGAGGACACCCTCCGATCCCGAGGATCCGAGGCACGCGGCCCTGGTGCACAAGGGCCGCCAGCTCGACGCAGTCGACGAGGCGCGCAGGTCGACCTCGACGCCGCCGCCCGGCTCCCCTCGCGCGCGCTCTACTTGAGCAGCGCCACCGTCAGCGAAGACGGGGCGCCCGCCGAGCGGTGGATCGTGTAGATACCACCGGCGAGCTGCGGTAGCTGCGCCGGGCGGGGCGTCAGGTGCGGGGTGTCGACCGTGGCGAGCGTGAGGCGAAGGCGGTCGCCGGCGCCGATCGTGGCCAATGTCGGGAAGATCTCGATCTGGTACTCGGTCACGGCACCCGGGTTGACGGGCTGCGCCGAGGCCTGCGTATAGGGGTGGTAGGGCAGCATGGTCATGCCCCCGGCGGTCCACGAGCGGCTCGAGTCGACCGCCCGCAGCGATCCCAGCAGAGCGCCTTCGGTCAGCGGGAACGAGGAGCCGCTTGGCGTCACGTCCTCGAGCTCCGCGACCAGCTCCGTCTCAGGTGTGGTCGAGCTCGCGTAGATCGTCGCCGTGATCGGTCCCGCCACTGCTTGCGCCGAAGCGAACGGCGCGGAGGTGTAGCTGACGGTCCAGGGTCCCACGTGCGCGGGCTGATCGTTGTTGACGCAGGGCGCGAGCAGACCCGCGGAGCCGGCCGGGATCGAGATGCCGCCCATTCCCCACTGGTCGATGGAGCGTCCACAAGCCGTCCCCACGGGGCTCCAGACGATGCTGTCCGTGGCCGCTGTGGCGGACGGCGGGTTGGAGGAGAGCGTGTTGCCAGAGTCCAGATAGAACCGCGTCGGCGTTGCGCCGGTGAACGGATACGTCGCAGTCTCATTGAAGCGACCGGTTCCGAGGTCGTAGTAGTGCAGTGGCGTCCGCGTCCGCGCCATGCCGGTGGGCTTGTGCTTGAGCCAGGTGTCGAACCACTCGAGCTCGACTGGGTCGACGCCCACACTCGAGCCGTTGATGTGCTCCCAGGGGCCATCGATCAACTGGTATCGGCCGGTGGTGCGCTGACCTGGGGCCATCGGCGCGGTCACGCTGCGGTGAGACCAGGCGTTCTGCAGCTCGGCGTAGTCGGTCGGCTCGCCGCGCTGGAAGAGGTCGAACTCGCCGCCGACCAGATACGCCGGGATGCGGTTGGCGACGATGCGCGCCAGGACGTTCTGGGGGTTGCGGGCCTGCCAGTAGGAACCGTCGTAGGCCTCATCGCCTCCCGCCAGCACGTTCGCGGTCACCCCCGCGTGATAGCTAGCCAGGCCGTTCACGTGGTCGGCCTCGATCCCAGCGAGGTCCGAGAGCAGGGTCGGGTCGCTGGCCGCGTCGCCGGCCGGGTTGGCCACGTTGCCGCCCCCGGTCAGCCCCAGGTAGGTCTCGTCGAACTCGAAGTCGATCAGGCCACCCATGAACGACGTGTCGCGATAGATGTCGTTGGCGGGGACCATCGGGAAGATCGCCTTCAGCGGCGAATGGCGCCCGACCGCCCCGGCGAGCAGCAGCTGGTCGATCCCCAGATACGAGGGCCCGTAGGTGCCAACGCGCCCATTGGAATGCGGCAGCTTGGCGGCCCAGTGCAGGACCTTGATCGCGTCCTGCTGCTGGACGGGATCGAACAGCCCCCAGCTGCCGTTCGAGTCGCCGGTCCCGCGCACGTCCTCGACCACCTCGATGTACCCGCGCTGAACCAGGTAGTTGTCAGAACCGCCGGTGACCGCGCCGGCCGACGGCGAGGCTGCCGAGCCGGGCTTGCTCGAGCCGCCCTGTCCCTTGCCGTACGGCGTCATCGTGAGCAGCACAGGGAAGCGCCCGCTCGCCGGCTTGCCCGACGCAGTGGTCGGGTAGATCTCGTTGACGCGGATCTTGGTGCCGCCCGCCCCCTCGATCGAGATGTCGTTCTTCGACGCGGTCCCGTAGACAGCCTTGCCCGGGTGCCAGCGCTTCCCGCGAGCGCTGGCGGCGATCACATCGGCCGGAAGCTGTGGACTCAGCCCGACGAGGCTCGAAGGCGCCGACTCGACCGCCGGAGCGCCCGCCGGCGGTGAGGGCGTCACCGCCGAGGCGGCCCCGGACACGCCCAGGCCCGTGCAGCCGGCCGCGAGGCAGGCGACCATCAGCGCACGGCGCGCGGTCAAGGCAGTCCTAAAGCGTTCGAGCATCAGCGGTGCGTGGCCCCCCGGTCAAAAAAGTTTGGCAGGTCTGTGGTGCCGGTTCCAGTAAGGCGGCCCTACGGATCCGGCCCGGTCGGTAGCCGGGCTTACATTCGGTTTCTCGTTTACGGTTCTGGGGCCAGATGATCCTGCTCTGTTACGACGGCTCGGAAGACGCGAAGGCTGCGATTGCCCACGCGGCCACCCTGCTTCGAGGCGAGCCGGTGACCGTGCTCACGGTGTGGGAGCCGTTCGCCCTTCTGCTGTCCTGGTCTTTTTCCGGGCTGGCCCCTCCTTCCGGGCTGGGCCCGGCCGCCGGCCTCGAGAACATGGAGGAGATCGACGCCAGAAGCGCCGAGGAGGCCGAACGGCATGCCGCCGAAGGCGCGCGTCTCGCGCGGGAGGCCGGCCTGCAGGCGGAGCCCCGCGCGTGTCCGCGCCAGTCGAGCATCGCCGCCACGATCTTCGCCGAAGCGGAGAGCTGCAGCGCGGCAGCGATCGTAATCGGCTCCAGGGGCCTCAGCCGGTTCAAGTCTCTGATGCTCGGGAGCGTCTCCAACGCGGTGATCCAGCGCGCGGACCGGCCGGTGATCCTGGTTCCATCACCGGAAGCGCGAGCAGAAGAGCCTGAGCAGACCTAGGAGCTTTCTCACTCTCCGCTGAGCGAGAGTTGAGCCGCTTGGAGCACGCTACGGCTCGTGCGGCTCGATGGGATTGGTGCGCACCGCCTGGATCCGCGCTCTGCTGTGAGGTCCGCCCCGGACTCATCGTCATCTCGACGCGGCTCCCTGCTCGGCGGCGGCACCGACGGCAACGAGCAATTGACAGCGACAGCAGGCGCGATCCTGTTCGTGCTGCTGGCGATCATCGGGCTGACGATCCTCCGGATCCGCCAGCTCATCTCCGTGCATCTGTTCGTCGGGCTCGTGCTGCTCGGACCAGTCGCGCTCAAGCTCGCCAGCACCGGGTACCGCTTCGCTCGCTACTACGGCCACGGGCCTGCCTATCGCACCAAGGGGCCCCCCGAGCTGCTCATGCGACTCATCGCCCCGGTCCTGGTCTTGCTGACCTTGGTCGTGTTCGTCACCGGGGTGCTTCTCCTGTTCGCCGGTCCCGGCGGCCGGGATAGCTTCCTCTTCCTCCACAAGGTGAGCTTCATCGCCTGGCTGCCATTTGCGGGACTCCACATCCTCGGCCACCTCTCGCAGTTCCCAGGTTCGCTGCGAGCGGTCCGAGCGCGAAGCGCTGCTTCAGGGGCGCCGGGCGCCGCGGGCCGCTGGATCACCGTCGCCGGCGCACTCGTCGGCGGCCTCGTTCTCGCGGTGGTCCTGATCCCGGACTTCGCGGCCTGGACAGCTCACCAAGCTGCCTGGCATCACCACCACTGAGCGCGTCCGCTTCGCCACCGCATCGGCCACCGCGGACGGACACAGCGGCCCGATCTCCGATCCGAGCTGGGACGCCCAGCCGGTCGAGCTGAGTCCTGATGCCGCGAGCGACGGCGGCGACCCGGCCGGCGGAGCTGATGACGGCGATCCGTACGGTTACGGCGACCCCTACGGCTACGCCGACGGCGATCCCTACGGCGCCGATGGTGGCTACGGCGTCTATTACTACGGCTGACCCTGACTAGGTCCCGTTCAGCGCGTTGACCACCCCGTCGCTGATCTGTGTGCTCCGCCACTCTCCGCGAGCCTGACAGGGGCGAAAATCGGCCTTTCACTGTCCGAGGCCTGGGAGGTTCGTCGCGATGAGCATGCGCCTGTACGACTACGGACCATCGCCGAACTGCCACAAGGTCCGCATCCTTCTGGCCCAGCTCGGCCGCGAGTACGAGCGGGTGCCGACCGACATATTCGCCGGCGACACGCTCAAGCCCGAATACTTCGAGAAGAACCCGGGGCTGACCACTCCCGTCCTCGAGATCGAGCCCGGCGTCTACCTTCCCGAGTCGGGCGCGATCCTTCTCTACCTCTCCGAGGGCACCGACTTTCTCCCCGACGACCGGCTGGAGCGCGCCCAGGTTCACCGCTGGATGATGTGGGAGCAGGCGCGGCTGTTCGCGATCATCGGTGCGTTCCGGTTCTTCCTGGCCTCCGGCCGGATCGATCCCCAGAGCCGCGAAGCGCGCCAGCAGCTGCGCTTCTCGACGGCGATCGTCGGCCAGGCCGAGGGGCACCTGTCCAGCCGGCAGTTCTTCGTCGCCGACCGCTACACGGTGGCGGACATCGCGGCCTTCGGCTACCTCCAGGTGGCGCACGAAGCGGGTGTCGACATGGAGGCGTTCCCGAACGTCAGAGCGTGGCTCGAGCGCGTTCGCGAGCAGCCAAACCACGTGGCCGATCTCGAGCCGTATCCCCCGAATGCCCAGCGGGGAAAGAGCCAGTCGATCTACGACCTCGTCGCGGTCGACTCCTAGACCCCGCGCGTCAATTCAAGCCGGCCACTCAACCCGCGGGTTGACATCGGAAATCAACCCGCGGTTCAACCCGAGGGCCGACGACACGGCATCGCGCGAAGCAGAACATGGTGGTCATGCAAACCACCGATTACCTCATCAATGCAGTGTTCGTCCTCATCGTGTTGCGTCAGGCCCGTGAGCGAGAGCTCGACCGTCGCAGCGTGATCATTCCCCTGGCGATCGTCGCCTATGTCGCGCACCTCTATGTGCGATCGATTCCGACGGGCGGGAACGACCTCGTGCTGATCGTCGCGCTCGGATGCATTGGCCTTCTGTTCGGGGTCGCCAGCGGGTTCGCGACACACGTACGTGCCGGCGAGAACGGTTTGGCACTCGCCCGCGTCGGCTGGATCGCGGGTGTGCTCCTGATTGCCGGCATCGGCTCGCGCATGGTGTTCGCGTTCGCGATCTCGCATGGCGCGCATCATGCGGTCGCCACCTTCAGCTACACCCATCACATAAGCGCTGCTGCGTGGCCTGTCGCCCTCGTATTGATGGCGCTCCTCGAAGTGAGTACGCGGATCGGCATCGTCCAAGTCCGCGGCCGTCACGCGATCGCTCAAACAATCACCCGGCTACCGGTGACGGCGTGAAAATAGACCCCTCAGGATCGCGGCATCGGGTGGGTGTTGTGCGGAGCAGATCTCGATCGATTGTCGGCATTGCGGTGAGCGACTCACAGCAAGCTGCTGACAGCGCGCGGGTCGCGGAGGCACACGCCCGGTCCCAGGAACGCCTGCGCCGTCAGCGACAGTCGCTCCGGCCGCTCGGCTGGGCAGTGATCCTCGTTGTCGTGCTGGGAACCGCCAACAGCCATCCGGTTCCCAGCCTGCATGGCAAAGGGGTCGCGGTCACCCTCGCGCTTGCCGTCTTCGCCGCGATGCTGCTGTTTGCGATCCGTGACGAGTTCCCGCGCCACCCGGTCGGGCTTCAAATCGCGGTGATCGCCGCCATGGGCACCGCCGGCGTGGCGATCGCAGCGCTACAGCTCAAGGGGGCCACGGGCGTCGCAGCCGCTGTTGCCGTGTTCATGGCGATCGCGCGGCTTCCCTTGGTTGCCGGCGCGGCGGTAGCGGGCACGCTGACGATTGCGCTCGGCGCGGCCACGGCGATCGCGGGTAGCTCCTCCCCGGCCGTGGCGGCAGAGATGCTCGTGACCGTACTGCTGGGCGTGGTCGCGCAGTTCTTGAAGCGCTCTCGCGAGAGCCAGGATCAGACCGAGTTGCTGATGGCCAAGCTCGAGGATGCGCGCGACGAACAGACGCGTGCAGCGGCGGTTGCCGAGCGCGCCCGGATCGCGAGAGAGCTGCACGACGTCCTCGCCCATTCGCTGTCCGGCGCTGCGATTCAGCTTCAAGCGGCGCGCAGGCTCGCCGACCGCGAGCACGCTGCCCCGAACCTTCGCGACGCGATCGACCGCACCAGCGCGCTGGTCAAGTCTGGGCTTGCGAACGCCCGCCAAGCAGTAGAGGCGTTGCGTGGTGATGCGCTGCCGACCGTCGCCGAGCTTCCGGCACTGATCGAGAGCTACAGAGCCGATATGGATCTCGACGTGACGTTGCGGATCGAGGGCGAAGAGAGGGCGTTGCCGGCCAATCCGAGCCTCGCGCTCTACCGCGGCGCGCAGGAGGCGTTGACCAACGTGGCCCGATATGCGCCTGGCGCGTGCGCGACCGTGGTCGTGCGCTACACCGGCGACCACACGACGCTGGTGGTAGAAAACGGCATCTCGGTCGCCACTGCGCGCGAGGCGATGGGAGGTGGCCATGGGCTGGAAGGGCTGCAAGAGCGGATCATGCAGGCCGGCGGCACGATGTCGGCCGGCCCCACGGCAAACGGCTGGCGGGTCGAGATCGAGATCCCGGCGTGACGATCCGGGTTCTGATCGCCGATGACCAACCAGTCGTCCGAGACGGGCTGGCGCTGCTCCTCGACCTACTGGACGATGTCGAGGTCGTCGCTACCGCGGCCGACGGATTCGAGGCGGTCGAGCGCACGCTGGCGGAGCGGCCGGACATCGTGCTGATGGACCTGCGGATGCCGCGCTTGGAGGGTGCGGAGGCAACGCGCCAGATCGTCGCGTCGTCGCCCGAGACCCGCGTGCTCGTGCTGACGACATATGCAGACGACGAGTTTCTGTTTCCCGCGCTCCAAGCCGGCGCGCGCGGCTACCTGACCAAGGACGCAACGGCTGAGCAGATCGAGCATGCCGTCCGGGCCCTCGCCGCCGGCGAAACTCACCTCGACGCGGCGATTCAACAGCGACTCGTGAGCGCGGTCCTCGAGCAGGCTCCCACGAGCCCGCCCGTGACGTCCTCAAACGAATTGCCGGATGAGCTCACGCCACGTGAGCTCGAGGTGCTCAAGCTGATCGCGGCCGGCCTGTCGAACAACGAGATCGCCGACACGCTCGTGCTCAGCAACGCGACCGTCAAGACGCACGTCAACCGGATCTTCTACAAGACCGGTGCCCGCGACAGGGCGCAGGCCGTCCGCTACGCCTACCAACACGGTCTGGCGTAGCGCCGTCTCAAAGCATGACAGGGGCGACCCGGCGTGCCTGGGCGAACGTCACGAGGCGGCCGGAGTGCTCATCCCACAACTTGAACCTGACGGCCCGGAGCCCGTCCCAGAGAGAGAGCGTCGGCACGGTGGCAAAAACCGGGCTGGACTCGTGGGCGCGCTGCAGGTTGTAGTTGGGTATCCGGGCGTTGAGGTGATGCACGTGGTGCAGTCCGATATTGCCCGTGAAGAACTGGAGCACTCTCGGCAGTCTCAGGTGTGAGCTACCGCGCAACGCGGCTTCTGCGTAGTTCCAATCGCCAGCGCTCTGCCAGTAGGCGTCCTCGAACTGGTGCTGTACGTAGAACAGCCAGATCCCGACGGACCCGGCCAGCAGGGCGGATGGTGCCCACACGATGAGGAAGTCCTGCCAGCCGATCAGCCAGCACACCACGCCGACCAGGACGACCAGCGCTGCGTCGGTCCACAGCACGCTGTTGCGCATCCGTGGCCGCGCCCCCCGGGCGACGATCCGCGGTCCGACGATCATCGCGAACACCGGCCCCACGCCGAACATCACCAACGGGCTGCGAATCAGCCGGTAGGCGAGGCGGCCCCGCCACGGACGCGCTCGATACTCAGCGACCGTCAAGGTCACGATGTCGCCGACCCCACGCCGATCGAGGTCCCCCGAGGTTGCGTGGTGCACTGCATGGTCATGACGCCAGCGACGGAACGGCGAGAGCACCAGCAGCCCGAGGATCGAGCCGAGGACGGCGTTCGCGCGCCTGGACGGCAGCAGCGAACCATGCGCGCAGTCGTGGAACATCACGAACACCCGGACCAGGAACCCGCCGGCAGCGATGCTCAGCACGGCGCTCAACACGGGCGAGATACCGAGTGTCAGGTACATGCCTGCCGACAGCACTGCGTAGGGCACGACCGACGTGGTCAACGCGAGCAGCCCGCGTCGCGGACACGGCACTGCGAACGGCGCGAGCGTTTCACGCCAGGGCGTGCGGGCGGGTTCAGGGGTCATGTGCACTCCGATGCCATGGGACGGGATAGGTGGCCGGTCTGCTGTCGTGCCAGTTGGTCAGGCCCTTGCGGCGGGTCGCCGGCGCCGAGGGCGACGGCGCGAGTGCCCGCCGTTCGGCGCGGTCGCGTGGGGGGTGGAAACTGTGGCAGGGCGCCGGGACGAGTTTCGGCTGAGCTGGTCCTCGATCCCGAGTTGATTCACGAGTTTCGTGACGTCGCCGTGCTGATCAGGCGAGAGCAGCGTGACTCCGATGCCTTGACGGCCGGCACGACCTGTGCGGCCGATGCGGTGGACGTAGGTCTCGCTGTCAGCGGGAGGATCGAAGTTGATCACGTGGGAGATCCGCTCGACGTCGATCCCGCGCGCCGCGACGTCGGTCGCGACGAGAGTGTCGACCGCGCCGGACTCGAAGCGGGTCAGTGCGTGCTCACGCTGGCGCTGGGACTTGTTGCCGTGCATGGCAAGCGCGTTGACGCCGTGCGCGGCCAACCGCTTCACGAGCCGGTCCGCCCCGCGCTTGGTTCGCACGAACACGAGCGTGAGCTCACGGTCGCGCCGCAGCTCGCGGACGAGCGCGTCGACGCGATGCTCGTGCGCGACCTGTACGAAGCGGTGCTCGATCTCCGCGTTGGCTCGCCGCTGCCGCGGGCCATGGTGATGGGTCGCCGGATCACGCGTGTAGCGCTCGGCGAGTCGCCCGGCTTCGCCGTCGAGCGTCGCAGAGAAGAGCATCGTCTGGCGCGCCGTCGGACAGGCCGCGACGATCCGGTCGATTGCCGGGCGGAATCCCATGTCGAGCATGCGGTCGGCCTCGTCGAGAACCAGCATCCGGATCCGGCTGAGCGTGAACGCACGGCGGCCCAGGAGATCCTCCAGCCGGCCCGGAGTTGCGACCAGCACGTGCGACGCGGCGGCGTCCTTGGCCTGCTTGACCAAACCGACACCACCGTAGACGGCGGTGACCCGCAGGGCCCGAGCGTGCGCGATCTCGCGGAGGTCGTCGACGATCTGGGTGGCGAGCTCACGGGTCGGGGCGAGCACGAGGGCCGCGGGCCGCGGGCCTTCGGCGCCGATCCGCTCGGCGAGCGGAATCCCGAACGCGAGCGTCTTGCCCGACCCGGTGGGCGACTTCGCGATCACGTCGCGGCCGGCGATTGCGTCGCCGATAACCGAACGCTGGATCGCGAAGGGCTGGGTGATCTGTGCTCGCGAGAGCGAGGCGATCACGGCGCGCGAGACACCGAGATCAGCGAATGACTGACTTGACATGTACCACTCCTTGGCGGCATCAAGGGCCGCGGACGATTCGGGAGGCTATGGCCGACCCGAACCGCTAGCTGCGGGACCCAAGCAAGCTGCCTCGCGGCCAGAACGGTCCGACCGCTGACACAAACCTAGCAGCTTGTCTCACGGACGCGGGCGAGACGGAGGCCCCGCTACCCCTGCCAGAGCCCGTGTTCCACTTCGCCCTGGATCACGATTGCAAAGGTGCCCTGGTTGCCCTGCCGGGTCGGGGGATAGGCGATCGTCGCGCCTGACTCCTCGGCCTTCTTCATCGCTTGGTGGATGTCTTGCACCGCGAGGTACGTCCGCACGACCGGCTGCTCATGAGCAGCGAGCGGCTTCCGGATACCGACGAGAGCTCCGTCGGCTTGCCCCGCAACGCGGGCCTGCCCCAGATCGGGGTCTGGGGGAGCGAAGGAGAGACCGTACAGGCGCTCGTACAGGCCGGCCAGGGCCTCTACGTCGTTGCTGACGATCTCCAAGTAGTGAACGGACATGCCGGGAATCTACTCACTGGCGAGTGGGCGCTACCCACGTGGTGCGCGACGGACGTAGTGGCACCATGCGTCCATGCGCGATTCCGGTCTGCCTTCCTCAGGTGGCCGCCTGCAGCGGTCAGTGGCGGCGTGTCTGGCGGCGATCCTCGAAGTCGCGGTCACCGAGGTGCCGGTGCCGGACGAGCAGCATCCGGACCCGTGGGTCTTGTGGCGCAACTGGCTGGCGCAGCGCGCGCTCGGGCTCGTGCTGGTTGCAGAGCCGGCCGGCTTCAACTGGCCGGGTCCCTGGCTGGCGCTGCTTCGGGCAGCAGACGGGAGCGGACTCGTCGCGGCAGTGGCGTTCGGCGTGCCGCCCGGGATCGCCTGGCACCCGCTGCACGGCAGCGAGACATTCGATGCGGTCGAGGTCGGTTACGTCGTCGCTCCTGCCGACGTGGCGTTGTGGGCACCGAGCCACGAGGGGATAACGCGGCCCGCTCGAGGCCAGGTCGAGGCGATCGTGATCGCACCGGAGGCAGAGGCGACGCTCGTCCCGGTCCAAGCTGTCCGTGCCCACGCGGGTCGAGGCCTAGAAGGAGACCGTTACTTCACGCGCAGCGGCACGTTTTCGAACGTTCATGGCCGCGGCCAGGATCTCACGCTGATCGAGGCGGAAGTCCTCGATGAATTGAGCTTTCCTGGCGGGCGTCTGCGCCCAGAGGAAGCCCGTCGCAACATCGTGACGCGTGGGATCGATCTCAACGCCCTCGTCGGGGAATCGTTTCGCATCGGCGACGTCGAGTGCTTCGGGCAGCGGCTGTGCGAACCGTGCGCGCACCTGGAGCGCCTGACCGCAGCGGCGGGGAAGCCGGGGACGCTTCGTGCGCTGATTCACAAGGGAGGCCTTCGCGCCGACGTCCTCACCGACGGAGATATCCGCGTCGGCCAGCCCATCACGGGCGACAAGTGATGTGACGAGAGGCGGGGCCGGACGTAGCATTCGCATCGAGGGAATCCGGAGTCTCGGAATGTCGGCTTCAGGGCGATGAAGCGAGTCCTCGTCGTAGCCTGTGCCTTGGGCGCGTTGGCCCTCGCCGGCTGTGGAGGGGCGAAGCGTCCTCATGTCGCGAAGCTACGAGCTGTACTGACCGCGACGGTGAAGCCTTCCAGCAGGTGCCCGGAGCTCGTCTACTGCCCTCCCGTGGCGATCAGCCGAGGCGGAGCCCCTCTGTGGGCGCCCGCCGCAAGACCGGGTCGCTCGGATCGTTGTCCAACGCTGGTCTACTGCCCTCCGGTGGCGGTCAGGCGAGCGATCTGCCGGCTCAGGAAGCGCCGCTCGGGCTCGGAGGTGGTCAGTTCGAGCGCCCGCTCGAACTCCTCACGCGCTTCCTCGCGGCGGCCGAGGCGCCGCAGCAGCTCGGCTCGGGTCGAATGCAGATACCGGTAGCCGGTCAGGTCCAGGCTCTCCACGATCTCCAGCGCCTTCTCGGTCTCGCCGGTCTCAGCCACCGCGACGGCGCGATTCAGCTCGACCACCGCAGAGTCGCTGATCTGCGCCAAGCGCCCGTAGAGGCCCACGATCTCGTCCCAGTCGACCTGCTCTTCGGCCTGTAGAGCCGCGATCGCGGCTTGGAGCACATACGGGCCGCGGCCCTGGAGCGCGAGCGCCCTCTCGAGCCGCACGCGACCGGCGACGATCTGTGCGCTGTCCCAACGCGACCGGTCCTGGTCGGCCAGCAGCACGAGGTCTCCGGCTTCGAACCTGGCTCGGAGCCGGGCGTGGTGGATCAGCATCAGCGCGAGCAGCCCCTGAACCTCCGCTTCGTCGGGCATCAGCTCAGCCAGTAGCGCTCCGAGACGAATCGCCTCGTCCGCGAGGTCGACCCGGCCGCCGTAGCCCTCGTTGAAGATCAGGTAGATGACCGCCAGCACCGCGGCCAAGCGGTCGGGCAGCAAGTGATCCGCGGGCACGGAGAACGGGATCGCGGTTGCCTTGATCTTCGCCTTCGCGCGGGAAAGCCGCCGCTTCATGGTCTGCTCGGAGACCAGAAATGCACCGGCGATCTCTCCGGTGCTCAGTCCGCCAAGCGCCCGCAGCGTCAATGCCACCTGCGCGTCTAGCGCGAGCGCTGGGTGACAGCAGGTGAAGAGCAGCTCCAGCCGGTCGTCCTCGATCATCGTGTCGTCGATCTCATTCATCGTCGCCTCGGGCACCACGAGCAGGTGGGTCTTCGCGGCGAGTGTCCGCTCGCGCCGGATCCGGTCGATCGCTCGGTTGCGGGCCGTGGCGAGGAGCCAGCCGGCCGGGTTGTCCGGCACCCGCTCGCGAGGCCAGCGCTCGGCTGCGATCGCAAACGCCTCCTGAACGGCCTCCTCGGCGAGGTCAAAGTCGCCGAGGAAGCCGATAAGGGAGGCCAGCACCCGCCCCCACTCGTCGCGGAAGACCTGCTCGATCAGCTCGGCTGCTCCACGATCGGGCGGATCTCGACCACGCCACCGAGACGAGCGGACGGGATTCGCGCCGCCAGCTCGAGCGCGGCATCGAGGTTGTCGACGTCGAACACGTAGTAGCCGCCGAACACCTCCTTGGTGTCCGCAAACGGGCCGTCCGTGGTCAGCGTCCTGCCCTCCTGCACCCGCACGGAGGTGGCCGTGTCCACCGGCTGCAGCTGCGCCCCCCCGACGCAGCGCTGGTCCTGCGAGAGGGCAAAGTATTCGCGAGACACCGCCTCGCGTTCCTCGTCCGGCAGCGTCTCGTGCGAACCAGGCTTGTTGTAGATCAACAGCGCGTACTTCATCTCGAACCTCCTGAATGGAGTATGGGACTGATCATCTCCAAGACGAACGGAGACGCCGCGTGGGGACACTCGCTCGGTGAGATCATGGCTGCATGCGTCCTGCCGGCCGAACGGCCCTGGTCTCGCTGGCCATGGTCCTCGCCGGCGGTTGTGGCACGGCCCCCGTTCGCTCGAGCGCCGTGGCCGGACGGCCCTCAGCCAGCGCCGATTACGCGCAGGCAACCGAAGCCAGTTGCGCGACAGGCGAAGCAAACGGGAAGCCGTTGAGGACCTCCTGCACATTCGTCCTCGCGGACGGTCGACGTTTCAGTTGCCCGGAGCGCTTCGCGCACGCGGTGCAGACTGCCAGCGCGCTGGAGCACGCCACGGCGTGCAGAGCGATCGCTCCGGTGCGCGTCGGCGCGGCGGTGCGGCGAGTGACTGCGGCCATCGAGTCAGCGCAGGCATGCCTGCGCTTGCACCACGTGCGGGCGATCGGCAATGCCGCCCTGCCGCCACTGGCCGAGCCGAACAGTCCCGACGGTGAGCTGATCGTCGGCTACCTGCCCGGCGGCGCCCTGATGGCTTTCTACCGCGATATCAGGAAGGCGATGCGACTGGAGCCCGCGGTGCTGAGAAACGCCCACCGCCTTGGTGCGCAGGTCGAGCGCAGGGGCGACGTGACGATCCTATGGTTGCGGCCGCCTGCCGCAACGATCCGACTAACCGTGCAAGCGTGTCTACCGAAGGCCTGAACGGGTCAGACTGGCCGGAATCGCGCACGTTCTGCGACACGGCGGCAGGTCGCGCGCCGCGAATATCAGACGTCGTCGTCACGTCCTCGCCGCCAGCCGTGGCGGAGGTCCCGGAGGTTTCCCGCTAGCAGCGCAACTGCTGCCACGCCGATGACCACCGAAAGTGCCAGCCGCCAATGCTGGCGGAACAGGACGAGGAAACCGGCTGTCACGACGATCACCGTGACGAGGAGGAGGACGCTGCCCACATAGGAAAAGAAGCGACGGTGAGCGAAGGCCTCGACGCCGAGAAAGGCAGCGATGAGCAGCACCACCGTCGTCGCCCAGGCTAACGGTGGGGCGACCAGGATCACGATTACGCCGGCGAGGAGCAACGGCGTGCTGACGACCGCCCAGAGCTTGAGGAAGTAGCGTCGCTGCGCCTGCTCTTCGGAGCGCGGCCCGTACCGAGCGGTGAGGTGTGCCTGCGGATGCTCTGCAGGTTGCGGGCGTCTGAGGGTGTCCAGATGGATGCGACGCTCCTCCGCCAGCCGGGCCCGGTGCTCGACCATCTCGTTGAGCTTGTCTTCGTGCTGGGCTACTTCACCACGCCGAGCATCTGCGAGCCGACGTGCGTAGTCGTGCACCTCCAGCGACCGAGCCTGCGTGAGGAGCCCGCGCAGGGTGCTTCGCTCGCGGTCTATCGCGTCGTCGAGGTCACGCAGCTCGCGCTCCAGAGCGCGAACACGATCCGTCAGTAGCTCGTCGGCCTCCTCGTCACCCGAGGGCACCTTGAGCAGCCCTGCCCATCCGAGCGGGTTCGCCCAGGCGAACCGAACCGATCCGTCGCGTTCGTAGCGGGGGCCTGCGGGTGCGCGCTCGCCCCCGAAGCGGTCATAGGTGTCAAGTCCCCACAGTCCGATGTAGTCGCGCACCCATGACGTGTCGTCGTCGATCAGCACCGCCTGCCACTGAGCCTCCTGCTCGGGACCGATGGCCAGGCCGTCCCCGCGTGCGTAGTCGATGAAGGGGATTCCGAAGCCGGACGCGGACTCTGCGTCGGTGCGCCATGGAGCCAGCAGGCGACGGGCTCGGCGTGCGAAGGCGATGGCGGCTCGAAGCGGCTGCGGGTCGACCGATATCACGTAATCGCCTGGTACGAATGCTCCCGAGTGCGAGCCCGCGCCCGCGAAGGCGACAGGATGGTTGCCCTGTCGGCGCAGCTCGGGGTCGTCCCACCGGCGGCGCAGGCTGTCCCCTTGGTGCTCGTGCGAGGAGAGCGCGACCCATCGTGGCTGAGGCGCGTGGCCCGGGGCCGCCGTGAGGTAAACGGTGATCAGCTCCCAGTCCGCCTCGTGGTCGTTGACGCCGCTGAAGGTGGAACGCCAGTCGTTCATGGCGTAGAAGAGCCAGTACTGCAGACAGATGTAGCCGCCCTCGCGGACCACACGCCCGTAATAGGTGAACCGGTCCGCCTCCAGCTCTTCACGGTACGCGATCTCCGCGGCTGCGGCCAGGCCGGCCGCGACCTTCCCCCGCACCAGCAGCGATCCGCGGAATCCGGCATCGATCAGGCGCCCGAACATCCCTGTCGTCGTGAACCGCGTGGTGGCGTCGAGTCGCTCCCGCGGCTCACGCCGCCAGCGGCGGTACTCGGTTCGTCCTAGCGGCTCGCGCACGAAGCGCAACGACAGGGCACGTTCCTGGTGGGTGATGCCTTCCTGGCAGAGCCGCTCGAGGCTCAGCTCTCCGCCGGCAACGACGCAGGTCGCCTCCGCGTCCTGCTCTCCCGCCCACAGGCTGCAGTACGCGACATAGGGGCCCACGGCCGTCGGCATGAACAGCTCGCCCTTCGTCAACCGTAGGACGGGTTCGTACTGCCGCAGCAAAGACAGGTCGTCCGGCACCTCGTTCACCGGCCGGCGTTGAAACTCGTTCTGCACTGAGTGCGCTCTGCGTCCAGTGTGTTCACAAGGACCGAAGCCGACCCGATCTAGAAATCCGGTTCAGCGCGCCCTGGGGGCTGGCTCGCTGTGGACCGGGTCTGGTCACGGGCCGGTGCTGGTTGGGTTTCGAGCTCGAAGTAGTAGAGCGTGAGGGCAATGGCCGCGAACGGGACAGTCAGCACATAGACGATCGAGCTGACGATGTCGATGAAGTTGAGCGCCCCTGAGGAGAGCAGCAGCAGCACGATCCCGACGAGAAGGCCCAGAAGTACCGCAACGACGTCGACGAGAAGCGTGAACCCGAACGTCCGCCACCAGCGCCGGCGCGTAAGCCTGGAGCTGCGTGTCAGAGACGCACGACCGGTGAGCCCATCGAGCATGCAGGCCTGCACGAATAGCGACCATCGGATGAACTGATAGATCGCGAGCGGGATGCCGACGACGGTCAGGGTCAGTACCAGCACGACGCCGTACTGGATCAACGACCCCGCGGCCAGTGGACGCACGCGGCCCGCCGTCGCGCGGATGGCCTGTCCGGCGCTGACGGGACGGTTGGCCGCTCGCTCGTTCAGCACGAACGCGACCGCCGCAGTCGCGAGCACGTTGGCGAAGGCAGCACCGATGCTTCCGATGGTTATCGCGAACAAGAGCGTCACCGCTCCGCGCTTACCATCGAGTGCGACGAACTTCTCGAGGCCGGTGAGATGGAACAGCACCCATTGCACGCCTGCGGCGAGCACGCTTACGGGCACGAATACGAGCCCGAGCTTCAGGAAGGTCGATAGGTCGTTGGCGTACAGCCGTCCCGCCGCGCCGATGATCTGACCGCCCCCGCGGTGCGCGCGGACCGGGTAGGGGGTAGGCGGGCGCCAGGTGGTCCGCCGGGCAGCCACGAGACCAGCGAGCGGAAAGAGGGCCAGCAGGGCGAGGAACGGCAGCGGATGACCGAGGCCCCATATGAGGGCCGTCGAGCTCTGCGCCACGGCGTCACAGAAGAAGTTGGTCACGGTTGGGCCGAGCGTCTTGGTCCCGGGAACGGTGACGCTGTTGGCCCGCAGCCCGTCGGCCCACGTGATCGGGTGCGACCACTGCTCCTTCACCCATGGTCCGGTGGGGCCGTTGTTGATCCCGCGCAGTCTCTGGCCCCAGCGTCCGTCGAATCCCATCCATGCGTACGGAGAGGCGGAAGACTTCGGTATGTCCGGCAAGAGAACCGTCTGGACCGCGATCCGCTGCGTGGCCAATCGCGTGTTGTCACAACCGAATCCTTCGTGAGGGCTGCGACCCAGATAGAGGGCCCGTCCGAAGTACGTGGCATGGGACCCGGTGGAGACGTAGAGCAGCGGGTGGGTGCCGTCCTTGCGCACCCTTGGGTCCCGCCACGCCGAGCGCTCACCCCCGGCGTGCTGGGCCACATCGATCTGGTAAGGGTCCGTCATCAGGGCGTGCTCGGCGGTGGCGGCGTCGAAATCGACCTGTGCCATCTCCCAATCGCCCTCATGCTTGTTCTTGGAGTCGTTGAACGTGTAGTAGAACCAGTACCCGATCGCGAGTCTCCCCGGGTGCGCGGGATCCGCGGCCACGTGCGCGTAGATCACCGCTTTACGGTCGCCGTTCCAACTGCGGTAATCCTTTTCGTAGCCGCACCCGGGCCGGAGTGGATTCCCGGGGAAGTCGAGGTAGTAGCCCTCCCCGCGATCGAAAAGATCAGCCGCGGTCGGGGCAGACTTGACCACCGTTCCAGACGAGTTCCGCAGCTGGACGCCCGCCCTTCCGAACAGGATGTCGACGTCGGCCGGACGGTAGGCCTCGCCCGGCCCGCACTCACGCAGCTGTGGCTCAATCATCAGCACGGGGGCGTAACGCTCAGCCAGCTGCCGAGCGGGCGACGACTCTGCAGATGCTGGAGCCGGACCGACGGCCGCCAGCACGGCGACGACCAACGCCAGCCGGTGGGGCCTGACCGTCACTCTCTCATCAGCGGATGGTGGGCGCGAACAATGGGGAGCTCATGCCGAGAATATGCGCGAGGCTCCTTTCGCGTTTCATTTGGGTCGACGGCACTCAGGCCACGTTGACCCAGCGCGCTCGGGGATTCGAACTCCCGACCATCGGTTCCGTGGAAACCTTCGGACGGATCTGTGGCCGTTAGATCTGCTTCTGCCGTGCGGCAAGCGCTCAGCGGCCGATGCGGTAGCGAACGTGCGTCGCACGCGGGGAGTGGATCACCTCGACCGGCTCCAGGCCGGGGTCTTGCACTCCGTCGAACAGGCGCTCGCCGGCGCCGAGCAGAACGGGAGCGATGTCGAGCATAAGCTCCTCGATCACGCCCGCCGCGAACGCCTGCTGCACGGTGGAGGCGCCACCGGCGATGTCGACGCCGAGGTCGCCGGACGCTGCCTGTGCGCGCTCAAAGGCGGCATCGAAGCCTTCAGTGATGAAGTGGAACGTCGTGCCTCCCTCCATCGTGATCGGGTCGTGCGGGTAGTGGGTGAGCACGAACACAGGAGCGTGATAGGGCGGCTCCTCGCCCCACCACCCGCGCCAGCTCTCGTCCCACGGGCCCCGAACCGGGCCAAACATGTTGCGGCCCATCACGTAGGCTCCCGAGGGCGTCATGAGCTCGTCGCGCACGCGGGCGTCGGCTTCATGGAAGGGCTCGTCCAGGTGCCAGCGGTGGAGCTCCCGGCCGCCGACGCCTAGCGGGTTGTCGCGGCTCTGATCGGGGCCGGCGACGAAGCCGTCGAGAGAGATGGACATGTGGCATGTGGTTGGTGTCATGTGAACCAAGACCACCGAATCGGCGAAGAATCATCGGCGGAACGCCTTGCGAAAGCTAGCGATCCTCCGGGTCCACGCGTTCGGCTATCGATCAGCTCGAGGTCGAAGTCGGCCGCACCCTGGAAGGTCGGATCCGATCCGGTCTGACCGTAATCACAGGAAAGAGGGTCACCTGGCCCCCACGCACCTGGTCCCCGAGCTGTTGCTCGACTACTAGCTCTCTGGGCTGTAGCGCAGGCCGTCGAGCGCGATCCGGAGGATGTGCTCGATCTGCTTTGGGTCGGCGCTCGGGATCTTGCTGATTCCGATGACCATGTGCATGACGTCGGAGAACTCGACGTCGCGCCGCACCATGCCGGCGTGCTGGGCGCTCTTTAGGAGTGGCTCCCCGGCGGCAAACAGGGAGGTGCGACAGGCCTGGAACAGCGGAGCGTCTTTGTCGAGGTAGTTGGTGAGCTCGGCTGCGAGAGCTCGCTTGGTGGCGAGGTAGCCGATCAGGCGCTCGAACCAGCGGTTGAGGGCTTCCCACGGGTCGAGGTCGCCGAGCTCCTCCGCTGAGCGCGAAACCTCCTCGACCTCATTTACGTACAGCGCCTCGACAAGCGCCTGGCGATTGGGGAAGTGGCGGTACAGGGTCCCGATCCCGACCCCTGCGCGGCGCGCGATCTCCTCGAGTGAGGTGGCCTCTCCGCCCTCGGCGAACGCCTCGCGCGCGGCGGCCAGAACCTTCTCGTAATTGCGCCGGGCGTCGGCGCGCTTGGGCCTGGTGACCAGCAGTTCGGTGGGAGTCTCGGTAGCGCTCATAGGACTCCTTGACAAACGGAGGACCCCTCCGTATAGTTCCGGAGGGTGCCTCCACGTATTTCGGAGGTGGCCTCCAGTTTAGCTCCAAAATCAACCCAGGACAACCATTGAACCTTCTTTCGCTCGCCCCCCTCGCTTCGGATCGCCGGCGCTGGATCACGCTCGCACTCGTTTGCATGGCGCAGCTGATGATCGTCCTCGACGTCACGATCGTGAACGTCGCGCTGCCGGCGATCCAGCGCGATCTGCACTTCAGCCAGGCCGACCTCAGCTGGGTCGTCAACTCGTTCCTCGTTACCTTCGGCAGCCTGCTGCTGCTCGCCGGCCGGCTCGGTGACCTCGCCGGGCGCAAGCGCGTGTTCCTCGCCGGCCTCACCGTCTTCACGCTCGCCTCGCTGGCGTGCGGAGTTGCGCCCAGTCAGGGGATGCTGATTGGTGCGCGCTTCGTGCAGGGCGTCGGCGCGGCCGCCCAGGCCTCGGTGATCCTCGCGATCATCGTGACCGAGTTCCCGGAGCCCGCCGACCGGGCCCGCGCGATGAGCGCCTACGTGTTCGTGTCGGTCGCCGGAGGCTCGCTTGGGCTGCTCGCCGGTGGCCTGCTCACCCAAGCGCTCAGCTGGCACTGGGTCTTCTTCGTCAACCTCCCAATCGGGGCAGCCACCTTCGCCCTCGGTCGGGCGCTGATCCGCCCGGATGACGGACTCGGGCTGGGACTTGGAATCGACTGGCTCGGGTCGCTGTTCGTTACCACCTCGCTGATGAGCGCGATCTACGCGATCGTCGAGACCAGCAAACACGGCTGGGGCTCCGTGACCGTTCTCGGTTTTGGCGGCCTCGCCGCGACGCTGATGGCTGCGTTTGTCGCGCTTGAGGGCCGGATCGAGAATCCGATCATGCCCCTGCGAATCCTGCGCCTGCGCGGGCTCGTCAACGCGAGCCTGGTAAGGGGGCTGCTCGTGACCGGCATGTACTCGACCTTCTTTCTCGGCACGCTGTACCTCGAGCACGTGCGCCACTACGGGGCCCTTCAGACCGGCTTGGCATTTCTGCCCTGGACCCTGACGGTCGCGGTCCTCTCGAGGGGGCTCACGGCGGCGATGGTGCGGCGCTTCGGGGCGCTTGCGGTGCTGAGCACCGGGATGGCGATCGCCGTCGCCGGGCTCTACCTGTTCAGCACCGTCGGACCCGATACGGCGTACTTCCCGACGATCTTCCTCGCCAACTTCGCGCTCGGACTCGGCATCGGCAACGCGTTTATGCCGCTGCTGACGCTCGCGATGGAGGACGTACCGCCCGCCGACGCCGGGCTCGGCTCCGGGATCACGAACGTCTCGCAGCAGATCGGCGGCGCGCTCGGGCTGGCCGTCCTAAGCACAGTGGCCACCAACCACACCAAATCACTTCTGTCTTCTCACCACGGGCTAACCACGTCGCTGATCAGCGGCTATCACGTGGCCTTCCTGGTCGCCGCGGGAGCGATCATCGCGGCGATCCTGCTGGCGTTCTGGCTGCTCACCCCTGGTAGCGCCCGACCTGAGCTTCAGATGGCAGAGGAAGAGCCGACCCCCGCCCTCCCCGATCTCGGATTGGAGCAAGCAGCATGACAATGATCGTCTCTCATCCCAGGACTGCAGTCCTCCCCTCGACCGCCCGCCGCGAGCTGCGCTCAGGCGCCGAGCGCAGCTTTGCCCGCAGGAGACGCCTTGTCCAGCGCGGAGTTGTCGCGTCCTTCCTCCACGACATCTCCGTCCGCCACACCCCGACTCCGGCCGGCGCATGATCTAACACGGTCGCCGACCTATGTCGCGAAAACTGTGCTCAGAGCTGTTCCCACGTGCGGCGCAGGGCGAGTCGGTCTTTCTCGCGAGCGGCGCGAAGCTTTCGCGCCGCTTTGTGCGCTTCCTCGTTGCGGCGGGCCACTTCCTTCTTGACCTCGTTGAATGCCTGGTCCGCGGTCGATCGTCCGGGGCCCGGACTGTTTGATTCGGTCATAGCGATCCACCCTTCCACTGGCACCCTCGGAAACCGAGCCACGGGAGAATGCGAGAGCGCGACACTCTGAGGTGGACCTGCACAGCGGAGTCTACGCTCCTGCACTCGCGTGCAAGCGAGGACGCAGCTGATCGACCCAGGCGAAAGGATCCACCGGTATGAAGCTCTACGTCTGCTACGGAACCTTCGCAGGCCCGGACCGCCACCCATGCGCCAAAGCCCACCGAGCGCTCCGCAACGCCGGACACTCGGCTGACGTAATCAGAACCTACGGCTGCTTCGGAACCGATCCAATCTGGCCTGGGCGCCGAACCGTCAAGCACCTCACCGGCACCTACAAAGTCCCCACGCTCGTCCTTGACGACGGCACGGTCATCGACGGATCGGACAACATCAGCGCCTGGGCCAAGAGCAACCAGGCCTCAGCGGTCCCCGCCAAACGCTGAGCGAATCAACGCGTGAGCGCGGTCGCCTCTCGCGCTCTTCTTCCGTGCACCGTGCGGCCTCCATGCCTGCGCACTTCCATCTGCGCGGAAAGCGAAATGACAGCGGGTCGGCGACGCGAAGCAGTGGGCGGCGAAGGCAGTCGCTTCCGCACAGGCGCGCGGTCATCTCGCTTGTGCTCGCGGTCAGGACGCGCTCTTGGGCCGGTGGTCGCGCCGGCGGGCTTGAGCAATAGCGACTCGCGCGCGGGCACGCGTCGCTATTCGCGCGAGGTCTTGCCGCCGGGCCGTGGATGCCCTGTCGCCGGCGTGGTCGCCGGCGTCGTGCTCGTTGAGCTCGCGCTGGGCCCGGCGCGCCACCAGGCGCAGGATGCGCATGTGCAGGTCGCTCACGATCGCGCTCCACCCGGCTCGGAAACCGGCAACGACGCCGCGACCGCCTGGGGCAGCTCGTGTGGAAGGTCCTCGGGTCCGACGAGTCGGAAGCCGAACGTGCGCTCGAGGCCGGCGATGAGTTGAGGCGGCGCACCGCATTCCGGACAACCCATCAGGTATGCCGCCGCGGCGGGAGTGAAGCGCAGACGGCAGGTTGGGCAGCAAAGGTGCGTCATGAGCATGCTCAGACCGAGCTCTTGCCGGGGAGGCTGTCGCCGCAGACGGGGCAGACCCTGTTCATCACCAGGGTGTTTGGGCAGTCGAAGTACAGCCGGTGTCGCCCGAGGCCAGACACGCGCAGAACGTGTCCGCAGTCGGGGCAGCTGTAGCTCCTCCGTGGATCGAGTCGGCCTGCCCGGGTCTGCGGCTCAGGCGGGGCGATCAGCGTTGCGCTGGCCATCTCGCCACCGCCTCGCTGCTGAAGCTGCCTCCCTCATCCAACCAACGCTCGGCGTCCAAGTCGTCGTTTGGTCGATTGCGGCGGGCGGCGAGATCGACCGGGCCCACCTCACGGGCGCGGCGATCGAGCCTCGCCGAGGCAGCCCCGTCCCGGACTCGCTGTGCCGCGTGCTCGGCGCAATCGTAGGACGCGAAGGATCCCGACTGCGCGAGGGTTGCGCCATCGCCGGCGAGGATCCTCCAACGGTAGGCACCGCCGTTGTCCTCGAATATCACGAACTGCAGCGGCGCCGGCACGCCCACAGTTCGTGTGCCGCGCGCGAGCTGACCAGCGGCGGGATTCTTTGTTGCGGTGGCCATGGCCAACCGCCTCTCTGCCCCTCTGACCGGAAAAGTCGCCCGGAAAGCGAGAAGGGCTAGTGGCTCGCTGAGCGCACCAACTAGGCTACCACATTCCGACCCGCGGACTCGGAATTGTCGCCGACCTGATCCGCACGCGTTGATATCGAGGAGGATGCGCGAGCTTCCTCTCGTGTCACCGAGCCCGAGAGCCAGGGATCCGGCAGCCGCGCCGCCTTCTCGTTCGCTCTCCGGAACCGGAATGTTGTGTCGGAGACCCGGGACGAGGAGGAAACCGATCGCGCTATGGTGAGCCCAACGAGCCGCTCGATGGGTCTGGCCCTTCTTCCTTCGCGCGCTAACCCGAGAAGGGCACAGAAGCGGGTCAGCACATGAACTTCCCCGAGATCTCGCGCCAGGGCGACCCCGCCCATGTCAGCGCTGTCGCCCGTCTGACTCATGCCCGCGTCGAGCACCGCCGTGTGGCGGCCGAAGCCCATGCCGCACGCGGCACCTCCGCCGAGCACGCGGCGGCCTGCCGCGTGAGCGCAGCCGCGGCGGATGTCGCCGCTCGCGAAGCGTGGATCGGCTGGATCGAGCGCGGTGTCTGAGCGCTTGCATCAGGTCACGGCCGCGGCACGTCTGGACGACCTGCGCGCGCAAGCTCTGCACGCCCGCCAGCGCTATGACCTCTACAAAGCCAGGGCCTACAGTCAACGCCTGGCGAGCCCGGCTCGCCTGCGTGAGCTACAACGCGCGTCTGCGCGGGCGGAAGAGGCTCTTCGCTTCGCCGAGGCCGAGGCAAGGCACGCCGGCGTCCGATCCTGAGTCACCGATGGGACTCGCCTTGGTCCGGGTACCGCCCGCGGGACCGCGCGCAAAGGAAGAGGGCGAGGACCCAGCGCGTCTAACCAGATCGAGGACGAGCCCACCGGGCCGGCGGAGAACGCCCGTAGAAGCAGGGCACCGGCCCCGCAGTCAAACCAATTGCCCACGCCTCTCCCCTCGTGACGCACAATGCGTCCTCGGTGGCATTCGGGCTTGGGTAGGACGTAATTGGGGGCCGGCAGCCAGACTTGGCGACGTTCTGCTGCTGTGGTTCGCGAGCCACCGCGGGCTGGGCTGTCGCCAGCGCGTGTGTCTCCGGCAACAATGGGGCGAGGGGCTACCTGACGATGCGGATCGTTCGCTCCATGCCGAGCTGAGTCTGCTCGCGGCCGTCCTGGGTGCGCAGGATGCAGGCGAGGACGTATATGCCCGGCCGCTCGTTGATCAGCTCCTGTTGGACACCGCCGGGTGAAAGCGGTCCGGCGAACTCCGGGAAGCTGATTCCGAGCTTCGGCGCCTCTTTGTCGTTGGCGGCGCGAAGTAGGGCGGTCAGCCGTTTGGCGGTTGTGGCGTTCTTGACGCCGATCCCCTGGATCGGGTGTACGAGAAAGCCGCTGTTCTGGAATCGGACCAGCTCGCCGTCGTGAAGCTTGCTCGGGCCGCGGAATGCGAAGTCGATCGCGTTGATTGTCGCGCCCGGCTTGGGAAGCGACATCGGTTGTGGCGCCTGACCGATCACGAAAGTGGCGTGCGGGGGGACGGGATTGCTGCTACTCAGATCGACCGCCAGGTAGTTGCCGGGCTGCAGGGTCGTCTGCGCGCGCGTGGTTCCCTTGTCGGCGCTGACATCGAACACGATAGAGCCGTACGGGTCGATGTAGTTCAGGTCTCCGTGGTGGGCGTTGATCGCCGCCCCGGCCTGGGCAAAGGCCGAGAACGGTACTCCCGGGTTGAGGCGGATCAGGACCGGTTCGGTGTGCTTGACGCTCACGCTGGAGACCACGTTCACCGCCCCGGACTGGAGCGCACCGCTGACAGAAACCGACCGACCGTTCAGGGCAAGCTTCAGCGTCGGCAGACCGGAGCTTGCCGCGCTGGTCGCCGATGTCACGCCCACGGTGAGGATCGATGCGACCGCGCCGAGAATGGCTACTGCCCTGCGAACCGGATTCATCGTGATGCTCCTCGGCGTGCCTTGATCACGCTGGCGATCGCCAGCGTGATCAGTAGCGCGGCGCCGATAACGAAGGCGATGAAGAACGCGTTGCTTGCGGTGCCGGGGTGGCTGCTGTTCTTGGCGGTGAGATTGGCGAGGACAAACAGCACCACGTCGGCTATGACCAGGCCGATCCAGGTCCGGCGACTGAGAGCTGTCAGTGAATCTGCAGTGTTCGACATGCTGGCCTCCTGATTGGTTGGCGCAAGCGTCTCAGCGGTTGGCGCTGCTGTCGTCGGCCGGCGGTAGGACTTGATGTGGACTGACCGGTGATCTGACCGGGCTCGGGTCCTACTCGAGTAGGACCCGAGTCGTCGCCTGGTAGGACGCCCAGTCCTGACCGTGGCGCTAGCGTGCGTGCGTGGGCATTGGACGCAGCTTGATCGCGCGGGCACGAACGGTCGATCCGCGGGCGATCGACGTGATGCTGGCGGTGCTGCTCACCGCAGGCGCGCTTGCGGACGCCTCCTCGCAGCTTCACCGAGGACCTCACGAGCTGGCGACTGTGCCGCTCGTTCTGCTCACGGGCAGCGTCGCGTGGCGGCGACTGAACCCGTGGCTGACGACGGTGCTCGCAGTCACCGCCTTCATGGCATTCCAGCTTGCCAGCGGTTACACCGGCGGCGGCGCGTTCGAGGTGGCGGCGATCGCCTTGAACTTCTATCTGCTCGGCCGCCGGACCAGGGGGCGCGAGCGCGTACTCGGCGCGACGCTGGTGTTCGCCTACTGGCTGGTCGGAGTCGTGGTGATCACCTACTCCCAACCCGGCGGTTCGGTCGGTGGGGCACTCGGGGCCTGGGCGTTGCTGGGTGGTCTGCCGTTTGCACTCGGGCGAACGCTCGAGACGCGCAGAGAGCTGACACAGGAGCTCGAGGAGAGCACGGCACGGCTGGCAAACGCCCAGGCGCACCGCGCGCGCCGCGCCGCGGCCGAGGAGCGAAACCGGATGGCCCGCGAGCTGCACGACGTGATCGCACACGACGTCAGCGTGATGGTGCTTCAGAGCAGTGGCGCCCGCGGCATCGCGAGCGTCGATATCGAAACGGCGCGGCATGCGATGCGGGTTGTCGAGAGCGCGGGCCGTGACGCGCTGGTGGAGCTGCGGCGGATCATCGGCGTGCTGCACCGCGGCAGCGGCGCGCTGGCGGGCTCGGCTGCACCCGGTCTCTCGCAGCTGGATGTGCTCGTCGACCGCGCGCGTGCCGCAGGGCTGCCGGTGGACGTGCACGTCGACAGTCGGCTGCAGGCGCTATCGCCCGGGCTGGATCTGGTCGCCTACCGCGTGGTGCAGGAGGCGCTGACGAACGCGATCAAGCACGCTGGCCCGGCGCGCGCATGCGTGAACGTGGCCGTCGTCGCCGGTTTCCTCGAGCTGGAGGTCTCCGACACCGGGCGCGGCCCGGCGCCCGACCGCAACAACCACCGAGAAGCCGGGCACGGGCTGGTCGGTATGAATGAGCGAGTCAGGTTGTACGGCGGGGAGCTGCACGCCGGGGGGCGTAGCGAGGGGCACGGCTTTGAGGTCCGCGCGCGCATTCCAATTGATGGCATCGGGCCTGCGCCCCACGCGGTCACCTCGCCGGCCAGCCGCGACCGCTTGCCGGTCGGGCCCGATCGCGGCTTGCGCTGGCGTTGGCTTGACCCGGCGTGCGCCGGGGTGTTCCTGGTGGCGCTCGAGATCGGCGTGCTGATCGGTGAGCGCCGCCACGGTCCGATCGCGCTGAACATGCTGGCCGTGGCGGCCGTCGCGCTGGCGGCGGTGTGGCGCCGGCGCTCGCCGCTGTGGTTCCTCTTCGTCGTCGGGGCGCTCGCCCTGGTGATGAACGCGTACCTGACGCCGCTTGACCACTCGCCGCTGCTGGCTGCGTATTCTCTACTCGTCCCGGCATACACAGCCGCGGCTTGGCTGCCCCGTCGCCAGGCCGTATTCGGACTCGCATTCTTGCTCGGGAGCGCAGCGATCAGCGTGCTGATCGTGCGGCACCAGCCGGTCGGCAACCTTGCCGGCGCGGCCTTCACGATCAGCGCGGCGTGGGCCGCCGGCCGCGCGATCGGCGCGCACAGGTCGCTGACTTCGGAGCTTCAGTGCACCTCCGCGTGGCTGGCAGCCGAACGCGAGGACCGGGCGCAGCTGGCCGTCGCCGGCGAGCGTTCGCGAATCGCGAGCGAGCTGCATACGATCGTCGCGCGGAGCGTCGCGGCGATGGTCGTTCAGGCCGAGGGTGCCCGCAGCATGCTCGCCGACGACCCCGAGCGAGCTGGCGTCGCGATGGGCGCGATCGAGGACACCGGCCGCCAGACCCTCACAGAGATGCGCCGCCTCCTCGGAGTCTTGCGCCACGGCGATGATCCACCAGGGCGCGAGCCGCAACCGGGCATCGCTCAGGTCCACGCATTGATCCAACGCGCACGCGAGCGCGGTCAGCCGGTCGAACTGCAGGTGGACGGCGAGCCCGGAACATTGGCGGCCGGAGTCGACCTCGGTCTCTACCGAATCCTCGAGGACGCCCTCGACAGCGCTCGCCGCCACCCCGCATCCGATGTGGGTGTCACACTGCGGTTTCGCGAGGAGGATCTCGAGCTACGGCTCACCGCCCGCTGCCCCGGACCAAACGCGTGGCCCACAGACGCGATGCGCGAGCGGATCGCGCTATGCGACGGCGCACTCGAAGCAAAGCCCCTCGACGAGGATGGCTGGCAGCTCGTCGCCCAAATGCCGCGCGGCCTGCAAGGAGCACTCACTTGAGCGTGCGCGTCCTGATCGCCGATGACCAGCAGCTGATCCGCGACGGCTTCCGGATGATCCTTGCGACCCCCACAGATATCGAGATCGTGGGCGAGGCGAGCAACGGCGCCGAAGCCGTCTCCCTAGCGCGAGAGCTGCGCCCGGACGTCGTGCTGATGGACATCCGCATGCCGGAACTCGACGGCATCGAAGCCACCCGCCGGATCCTCGCCCAGAACCACGATCCCAAGACAAGCGTCCTGATCCTCACCACCTTCGATCTCGACGAGTACGTCTACGACGCGCTGCGTGCCGGAGCCAGCGGGTTCCTCCTCAAGGACGTGCCCGCACGCCAGCTAGTCGCCGCCATCCGCACGGTCGGGCAGGGCGATGCGCTGCTCTCACCCAGCATTACGCGCCGCCTGATCGAGGAATTCTCCGCCTCCCGCGCCCCCGTAGCCCCCGCGCCCGAACTCGCTGAGCTCACACCGCGAGAGCTCGAGGTGTTCCGGCTGCTCGCAACAGGCAAGACAAACGGCGAGATCGCCGCCGAGCTGATCATCGGCGAGACGACCGTCAAAACGCACGTCACCCGCATCCTCATGAAGCTTGGCGTCCGCGACCGTGTCCAAGCAGTTGTCCTCGCATACGAGATCCGCCTCGTCAGTCCAGGCCTCCCAACAAAAGCCTGCACTAGTGGCTGATGTCAAACGGGAAGCCGTGGCGCAGTGCCAGCCGAACTGCAGACCCCACCTCGCGTGACGACGAGACCGAGCCCCCGCAGCTCAAGCGCCGAAGCCCCCTGCTCTCGCTTTGACGGCACGGCAGCATGTCGAGGTCGTCGTGCAGAGCCCTTCTATGCGCGAAAAGCAAATCCCCAGCGCGCCCGGAGAGATTCGAACTCCCGACCTTCGGTTCCGTAGACCGACGCTCTATCCAGCTGAGCTACGGGCGCTGAGCGCTCGATTCTAGAGCGCGATCGACGTGCGAGATGCGCCCAGGGCTCCTGACGCGGCGCGTGAATCGGCGATCCCGTCCCCCGACGCGCCGGCACCCTCGAGCGCCGGCTCCCTGACCTTCAGCCCCGCGCGATCTCGATCGGCGAGGACTCGAGCGACGGCTCCGCCTCGTGGAACCGCGCGACCGTGAAACCGATCAGCAGTGGGACGTGGACGGCGAAGATCAGCAGCGAGAGGGTGAGGATGACCAGCGGGCCGCCCTTTACGTGATTGCGCAGGAAGGCGTACAAGATCAGCCCGGCGATCAGCAGATAGGCAAGCAGCGCCCACTTGGCGACGTCGACGAGCCGGCCCCACGGGAAGTCCGGCACGCGCGCTAGCAGAAGCACGTTGCCCGCCAGCAACAGCGCTGACAGCGCAAGCAGGATGATCGCCGGCGTCAGGGGGACGTGCTGGGGGATGTGAGCGGAGAGATAGATGCCGCCGGCGACGATCAGCGCAAGGGAGGTCATCCCGATCTGGGTGACCGGAGGCAGCTTGCGCTCGTGGAGCGCGTCGCCTGGCGTCGCGCTCACGCTCCGGACCCGAGCTTGGTCATGATCACAAGCGTCGCCAGTTGCATCAGCCCGAGGACTCCGGCCGAGTACATGAAGCGCTTCATCAGCTTCTCGATCACGGCTGGATTCGGCCGGCGCTTCTTGAGCTCGACGAGAACGGCGATGTTCGCGGGCTCGAGCAGCCCCAGCGCGATCACCGCCATCACCCCGACCACGATCATGCTCGCCACGACCCAGCCGTGGTGGGGGTAGAAGCTCAGGTTCGTGCCGAGCTTCGTCGCCAGCTGCCAGCCGGCGGCCAGCGTGAGGGTTACGACCGTCGGCATGATCACGACCATCTTCGGCATCAGCTTGGTCGTGAACTCGATCCGGGCGGGGATGGACATCGTCCCCATGATCGGTCCCAGGATGAGACCGAGGAACAGGTCGATGATGGTCCACGCCGCCCCCGCCGCTACGTGAATGAACTCCAGCGGCCACAGCGTGTTGACGGCGATCGCGACGATCAGCAGAACAATCGCCACGGCGCTGATGGCGAGCCCCACGCGGGGGACGATGTCGAAGTCCGGCCGCTCGATCGCCGGCGCGGCTGGCCCCAGCCCTGCGGGCGCTACCACCGGTGGTGAAATTGCCCCTTCGACCACGGCGGGCAATCTACTCCCCCCGACGGCGAGAATCCAACGCCCGGTCCGCGGGGTGACTGAGGGAGCGAGAGGCGGAGGGGGCGGGATTCGAACCCGCGGTCCGGGGTTGCCGGACTCTGGTTTTCAAGACCAGCGCATTCGACCGCTCTGCCACCCCTCCGTGGCGCGTCGGGCATCGATGCTAACCAGCGTTCCGCGCGTCCGCACCGCCTCCTCCGCCTCCCAAGCCTCCTCTACACTGGCGCGAGCCCTGGAGAGGTGGCCGAGTGGCTGAAGGCACTCGCCTGCTAAGCGAGTATGGGGTTCACGCTCCATCGCGGGTTCGAATCCCGCCCTCTCCGCTCGCATCGGCCGACGGGCCGCCATCAGCTAGCGCCCGGCCCCGGCCTGGCCGCCCCCAAAAGCAGCTAGCGCCCGGCCGCAGCCTGCGCGGCCTCGGGACTCTCGAAGCCGACCATCTCGACGACCTGGCCGTCGCGGATCGTGGTCAGGTTGGCCCGCAGCCCGCCGTCCGGAGGCTGGAGCACGACGATGACCTGATCACCGGCTTCGACCACGTCCACGAGCTCAGGTAGCGGGCCGCGCTTTCGGGCCCTCGTCATGAACGTCACCGCCTCCTCACGCGAGTGGCATGCGCCTTTCCAGTCGGGATCGCCGCCGTGCCAGAGCACGTCCGGAGCCAGGAGCTCGCGGATCACGTCGAGATCGCCGCGCGCCAGAGCTTCGTATCCGCGGCGTGCGAGCTCGGCGTTGCCGCCCGTCATCGCCGCGCCCCGCTCTAGCGGGCCTTCGGCGCGGTCCCGAAGACGTGGTCCCAGAACGGAGCGCTCACGCCGTAGCCGCGCTCGTGATTCTGGAAGTGGTGGCGCATGTGCAGCTCGCGGAGGCGCTTGCCGAGCCGGGTCTTCGGCCGGTGATGGTGAACGTGGTAGTGCAGCATGTCGTAGAACAGGTACCCGGCCAGGAAGGCCGCGCCGAAGGGCATGAAAGCCGGGCTGCCGAGGACGAGGTAGAAGCCCCACACGAACAGCGCCGACAGCGGCACGCTCACCGACGGCGGCATGACGAGTCGCATCGGGTCATTGGGGTGGTCGTGGTGGACGCCGTGGATGATCCAGTGAAGCCGGGCGCCGATCCCCTTCTCAGGCTCGAAGTGGAACACGATGCGGTGCAGCCAGTACTCGGTCAGTGTCCAGAACAGGTAGCCACCGACCAGCCACAGCGGCGTGGCCCAGCCGGAGCCCTGCACGATGCCGTCGACAACCAGGAACACGATCACGGGGCCGAACAGGATCGGGGGGACCGCGGGGTGGACCCGCGAGAGCTTGTCGAGCAGATCGGACTCGAACATCCGCGGGGAGGCGCGGAGCGCCTCACTGCGCTTGAGGCCGTCAAGCTCCTCTGCCTGGGGCGTAGCCATGCTTTAAGGATAGCTCCCGTTTCCGCCTGCGCGGGAAACGCGGGGTCCGCGCAATGACCGCGTCAGTCCGCCGAATCGACCGGCATGGCGAGCACGATCTGGCTCACCGACAGGGCCACGAAGGGCGTCTGCTGGGCCTCGCCGTCGCCGCTGAGCGGTGCGATCTCCACGTCCGTCAGCGGCACGAAGTTGCGCTCTGAAGCGTTCAGGTAGTCGGTGAGCCGGCTGCGGTAGCCGTCGCGGGGCAGCCGCAGCTTCCCGGTGATCCGGTAGTTCGGGGTTTCGACCACGATCCGCTCGTCACGATGCTCCACGAGCGCGACGATAGCGACCGGCGAGGTCGTGTCATGCTGGCGCGATGGCCAGGCTCGAGCCGGCTAGGTGGTGGCAAGTCCGCACGGCCCGGAACCTGAAACCGGCCACGTATCGCTGTCCGCTCTGCGGCGGCCTGCTGCCGGCGCTCAGCGAACACATGCTGCTCGTGCCGGAAGGGGACGGGGGAAAGCGCCGGCACGCGCACACGACGTGCGTGATGAGCGCGCGCAGGGCCGGCCGGTTGCCGACCCGCGAGGAGTGGCTTCGCCAGCAGCCCGCGCGGCCGAGCCTCTGGCGGCGGCTGACCGGGCGCAGCGAATAGGCTGCGCCACATGGCCAAGGACCTCCGCCTGGGGCTGAACGTCGGCTACTGGGCCGGGGGTCCGCCGCCCGGCGCGGCCGAGTCCGTGCGCGAGGCCGACCGCTTGGGCTTTGACTCGGTGTGGACGGCCGAGGCCTACGGTTCCGACGCGCTGATGCCGCTCGCGTGGTGGGGATCGGCGACCGAGCGGATCAAGCTCGGCACAGCGATCGTGCAGATCTCGGCCCGGACGCCGGCGGCCACCGCAATGGCGGCGATGACGCTCGACCACCTCTCAGGTGGGCGCCTGATCCTGGGGCTGGGCGTGTCGGGTCCCCAGGTCGTCGAGGGGTGGTACGGACAGTCGTTCGCCAAGCCGCTGGCCAGGATGCGGGAGTACATCGGGATCCTGCGCGACATCTGGGCCCGCGAGGGGCCGGTCCGCAGCGAGGGCCCGCACTACCCGCTCCCGCTGCCCGAGGGCACCGGCCTGGGCAAGCCGCTGAAGTCGAGCATTCGTCCGCTGCGCTCGGATATCCCGATCTATCTCGCCGCCGAGGGGCCGAAGAACATCTCCCTGGCCGGCGAGTTGTGCGACGGATGGCTCGCGCTCTTCTATTCGCCCTACCACGACGACTTCTATCGCGAGGCGCTGAACGAGGGATTCAGCCGGCCGGGAGCCCGGCGCTCGCAGGCGGACTTCGAGGTGGCGGCGAGCGTCCCGCTGATCATCACCGACGACATCGAGGCCACGGCCGACGCGCTGCGCCCGATGTACGCGCTCTACTTCGGCGGCATGGGGGCCAGAGGGACCAACTTCCACGCCAACGTCGCCATCCGCATGGGCTACGAGGCCGAGGTGGCGAAGATCCAGGAGCTCTACCTGAACGGGCGCAAGGACGAAGCGGCCGCCGCGGTGCCCACGCGCCTGCTGGAGCAGCTCACGCTGATCGGCAGCAAGGAGAAGATCCGGGCCGAGCTCGATGCCTGGCGCGAGTCGATCGTGACGACACTGCTCATCACCGGCGACCCGGCGACGCTGCGCACCGCGGCGGAGCTGGTGCTCGGCTAGCCGAAAGCGTCCTCGGCGCCAGTCGCCGCGCCCACCGCGTCGGCGTCCACGACGAAGGCCTGCTCGGACGCCGAGACCTGGGACTGTGCGTTGATCAGCGCGCCGGGCGGCGCCGGGACCGGGCCTTCGAGCAGGGGGTCGCCGGTCAGGACCATCCAGCGCTCCAAGCGCGCCCGCAGATCGTCGGCGATCTCGGCGTATTCGGGGTCGTCGATCACGTTGCGGCCCTCGCCGGGATTGAAGAACAGGTCGTGCAGCGCCTCGCGGCTCACACGCCGCCGTCCCCAGCCCCGGGCCAGGTAGGCGTCCTTGCTGGGGCTGTCGTCGCAGTTGGCAAGGACGGGGTAGGGGTAATCGTCGAAGCGGCGGACGTACTTGAAGCGCTCGGTGCGGATCGCGCGCTGAGGCTCGTAGGCGGCGTGGTAGGTGAGCTCGGAGAAGATCTCCTCGCGCCGTCCGGGGGGCTCCTCGCCGCTCACCAGCGGGGCCAGCGAGCGGCCCTGAAGCCAGGAGGGCTTATCGATCCCGGCCACGTCGCAGACCGTGGGAAAGAGGTCGACGTGCGAGACCAGCTCATCGCGCGCGTAGCCGCCGTCGAACCCGGCGCCGCGGAGGATCAGCATCACGCCGATCCCGCGGTCGAGCAGGCTCGCCTTGGCGGTCGGAAAGGCGAGGCCGTGGTCGGTCGTGCAGATCACCAGTGTGCGGCGGTCGAGGCCCGTCTCGTTGAGCGTGTTGAGGACCGCGCCGACGCCGTGATCGAGGGCCCGCGCGCTGGCCTTGTAGGCGGCGACGTCCTGCCGGATCTCAGGCGTGTCCGGAAGGAACGGGGGAGGCAGGGAGTAGACGCGGTCGCGGACCGAGCTGGGCGCGAAGAAGCTCCGGTGCGTCTCGAAGAACCCGACCGACAAAAAGAACGGCTCGGGGATGCCGCCGGTGAGTGCGCCGATTGCTGCCGGCGCGACCGAGCTGGCGTTGGTGTCGGGGATCTCGTGGACGACGTCGTAGCCGAGCACGTCCGGGTCGGCGGAGACGTGCTGCTCGCCGATCAGCTCGGAGTGGTAGCCGGCCGCGGTGAGCGTGCGCACGATGTGGTGGTCGTAGTCGTAGAGGGAGAAGCCGCGGTGGGCCAGCCCCATCATTCCGTTGCTGTGGCAGTACTCACCGGTCAGCAGCGCCGCGCGGCTGCCCGAGCACGACGGCGCTGCACAGAAGGCGTTGCGGAACATCACGCCCTGGTCGGCGAGCCACTGGATGTTGGGCGTCGGGATCGCGTGACCGTAGGGCTGCACGTAGCGCCCCGTGTCGTGCGAGTTCAGATAGAGGATGTTCGGCGGCACGCTCGCCAGTGTCTCAGCGCGAGGCGACGCTCGCCGTCGCCTCGTCTCGCACCGCGGCATCGCGGTGGTAGGCGTCCACCCACTGCTCCGAGAGGGCGTCGGCCTGCCGCTGCATCGGCACCTCAACCCGCCACCCGCCGGGAGGGGCGACCTCGACGTGGTCGAGCACCGCGCGCACGCTCGCCCCCGGGTCGCCCGCCAGCTGGTCCTCGTAGGAGATGCGAAGGACGTCGAGGTCGTTCTCGGCGAAGTAGCGCGCCCAGCCCTTCTCGCCTGACTCCAGCATGCGCACGAGGTGGTTGATGCCTTCGAAGCGGTAGTGCAGCTGCGGCCGTTGCGACTCGTCGTTGCCGTATTCAAGGCGCCACGAGCGTGTCTGCAGGGCGCGCCAGAGGCTCACGGCCTGGCGGACCTTGTCCGCGCGCGTGACCCACACGTAGCGCGGGCAGTCGAACATGCGGTCAAGCAGCTGGGCCAGGGGCAGCCCCTCGTACTCGGGCAGCCTGCGGGCGAACGTCTGCATGTCCGGGAGGTGCCCCCACATGATCTTGGCGCCGAACACGCCGTTGGCGGTCGTGCCCAGGCTTCGCGTGCGTTCCAGATGCTCGCGGTAGCTCCCCAGCCCGATCAGCGAGGAGTGCTCGGGCGCGCGCGGCGGGGTCGGATCATCGCGGATGCCGGCCCCGGTGCGGGGGATGTCGCTTAGGTAGTCCCCGGGGTGAGGCGGCAGCCCGGTCTTGATACGGGCCTCGAAGTACTCCTGCGGGCGCCCGGCCACGCCGGTCTCCTTGAGCAGCTCGCACAACAGTGTGCTCCCGCTCCGGGGCGTGGCGCAGACGAGGTATGAGCGGTGCGTCTCCATGAACTAAGTCTAGCGAGTTAGTGATGTATCACGCTCCGAACGCCGACCGGAGGTGCTCGGCGAGCCGGAGCGCGAGCGCCACGATCGTGAAGGTCGGGTTCGCGTGGCCACCGGTCGTGAACACCGAGCTTCCGGCGATGTAGAGGTTCTCGACGCTGTGAACCCGGCAATCGGAATTCACGACCCCGCTCGAAGGCGCGAACGACATGCGGGTGGTGCCGATGTGGTGAGGACCGCCGATGATCTGATCGCCCCACCCGTCGACAGGAGGCACGATGTGACCGATGCCGGCACTCCTCAGCTGGCGGTCGAGCACTCCCAGCCAGTCGGTGACCGTGGCGAGGTCGCGTTCGCTGACCCGCCAGCGAAGGCGCGTGAGCGGAACCCCCAGCTCGTCTCGCCGGTCGAGCAGGGTCACCCGGTTGGACGGGTCGGGGATCTGCTCCACGCGGAAGTACAGCGAGACGAGTGGGGCGCCTGCCGTGCCCGAGCGGGCGCGGGCGTCGTGCTCGAGCTTCAGCGTCTGGCGGTGTCGCGCTGCCATCCATGCTCGCTCCGCCACTGCCTTGACGCGGTTTCCGACCCGTGGCTCGATCCGGTGTATCGCGCGGTACGCGTTGACCGGATAGACCATGACGTACGGAGACCAGCCCAGGAAAGGTGTGCCGACCGTGTGGTAGGCGGGGTCCTCGAGCGAGATCGAACAGCTCGGTAGGCGGTGGGTCCTGAGCCCGGCCTCACTCGGCTTGAGGATCCCCCTGGCCGCGCTCCCGCCCGCGTGGATGGCGTAGAAGCCCGTCGGTGCGGAGTCGGAGATCCCGGCGATATGCCCGGCGGGCACGTGGGGATGCTCGATGAAATAGCGACCGACGAGGTCGTGCTCGTTGCCCAGGCCGGCCGGGCGCTGGCGCCGGGAGGCAAGCAGCAGGCGCGCGTTCTCGATCCCGCCGGTGGCGAGCACGAAGGCGCGGGCGCGGACGTGACGCGTGCTTCCCCCGAGCGTCCGTACGGCCACCGACGCGAGCCGTGCGGTCCCGGGCTCGAGCAGCAGCTCGGTGACGTTGGCGTGCAAAAGCGCCGTCACGTTCGGAGCGTTCAGGATGCGCTCGCCCAAGCTCTCGGCGAAGTTCGTCTGCGGACCGAGCTGGATGATCGCGTTCTCGAAGTCGCCGGAGAGCGGGAGCCCCGGTGGCATCTGCTCGGCCCAGTGCGCAAGCCCGAACTCCGGCGACGGCGCGTTCAGCACCGCCGCCGCGTCCCCGTGATGGCGAGCCACAGCCTGGTGGCTGATCGGCCAGCCGCTCCCGGGGAGCCACTCGCGACGCTCGTAATCGATCTCGTCCAGCGGTCTCAGCCACCCGCCCCACCGGTTGCTCGTGCCTCCGAACAGCCGGTAGCGGCACATCGCGAGGCGGTAGTAGCTGCTGCCCACGGTTTCGCCGCGGTACAGACGCTGCGTGCGCAGCTCGAGATCGCGGCCGCCGGCCTCGATCAGGCACACGCGGATGTTCGAGCCGGCGAGGCGATTGACGATCGCCAGTCCCGCCGGCCCCGACCCGACGACTGCCACGTCGTACTCCGAGTCGGGCAGGCCGGCCGTCCTTTTGAGATCTACGAGCACGAGCCCCCTGTTCGTGTTCGCGCGAACTCTAATCGACGCCCTTTGACCGATCGGCAAGATGGAGTGTTGCGGTGGGCCCGCCGTGGCTGGGGGGCGGGAGCCCCTCGAGGAGAAGAGGGGCTCCCGCCGAGCCGTCAGTGGCTTTCCGCCCGAGCGCTACGCCGTCGTCGGCGCCGGCTCGGCCCCCGCTCCTGCCAGGCCCGGAATCCCGCCCGGGTAGCCCAACGACGGCACGTCGGAGGGATAGACCTCGTGTCCGTGCTCCGCCGTGTCGCCGATCTCCATGTTCTCCTCGGACATCCGCAAGGGGACGAACAGGCCGACGAGCTTGAGGATCACAAACGTCCCCACGGCCGAGAACACGATCACGAACGCGGCGGCGAAGAACTGCCACTTGAGCAGCGTCCAGTTGCCGTGGATGAGGCCCGTGGCGCTCACCGCGCTCAGCGTCTTGCCGCTCTGGTGGTAGTAGATGGCCATGTTCGGGTCGGCGAAGATGCCGGTCAGGAGGCCCCCCGCCAATCCCGCGAAGCCGTGGGTGTAGATCACGCCCAGGGTGTCGTCGACGTTGCGGAAGGGCCGCAGCCGGCTGAGGTAGTTGAGCGCGAAGTAGACGATCGTCGCCGCGATCACACCGAGCGCGATCGCTCCCCAGCCGTTCACGTAGCCGGCCGCCGGGGTGATGGCCACCATCCCGGTGATCATCCCGTTCACCCCGCCGATGAGCGAGGGCTTGCGGCCGGTCAGGTAGTCCCAGCCCACCCAGATCAGGAAGGCCACGGCCGTGCACAGGTTGGTGTTGAGGATCGCCGCCGACGCCGACATGTTCGCCGTGTACGGGTCGCCGCCGTTGAAGCCGTTCCAACCCAGCCACAAGAGGCCCGCTCCGACCGCGACCATGGCCACGTTGTTAGGCGCGTCGACCTCGCGGTCGCGCTGCAGGCGCGGTCCGATCACGGCCGCGGCGACGAACCCCGACACGCCCGCTGAGAGGTGGATCACGTATCCGCCCGAGTAGTCGACCGCGCCGTGGTGGGCGAAGAAGCCGCCGCCCCAGATGAGGAACGCGTCGACGGTGTAGACGATCGTGCACCACAGGGCCACGAAGGGGATCCAGGCCTTGAAGTTCACGCGCCCCAGCACCGAGCCCAGCATCAGGATCGGCGTGATCCCGGCGAACACGAACTGGAAGTAGACGAGCGCCGACTGCGGGAACGCCGTCGTTCCCACGAGCGGGATGTTGGCCTGGTGCTGCTCGGAGGCGTGACCGAGCACGGGTCCCGGCTTACCGATGAAGTTCCCCAGAAAGCCGGAGTGGGAGATCCCGTGGAATGGCGATCCGAAGCCCATCTTGAAGCCCCACAGCACCCACACGACGAGCACGGTGGCGAAGGCCGCGAAGGTCAACATCATGCTGTTGATCGACCAGCGCTTCTGCATCACCCCCCCGTAGAGGACGACGAGGCCGGGCACGCTCATCAACCCCACGAGCGTGGCTGCGGTCATCTGCCAGGCGTTGTCTCCGCTGCTCAGCCAACTCGGAGCGTTTAACAGCATGAGTCTCCTTGGTGGTTATTAGGACGAACGAACAAGTGCCGGCGCGGGCGCCGGCGGGGTTTTCGCGACTGTCGGCGTTATGTTCCGCCGCGGGCGCGGAGCCAGCCATAGCCTTGAGTCCAGCGTTTGGCGCCCCGGACTCGACATTGGGATAAACGCCCCGGTCGGCCGGCCGGCGGCGCCTAGAGCAGCACCGGGCCACCCCGCGGGACGACCAGCACGGGCCTGCGCGCCGAGCTCAGCTCGGTCCGGGTGCGGCCGCTGAGGGCGATCCGGCCCTCGGGCGCTGTGGGCTGGGAGCCGACGACGAGCAGGTCCGCGGATCCGCCTGACCCGTCTACGACCTCGGCGCCGAGGCGCTGCGCCAGTACCTCGGCCGTGCGCCGCGCGGCCGCGTCACCGTTGGCCTCGAGCACCGCGATCGATCTGATCGCCGGGGCTGGCTCGGCGCGCAGACCGGCGGGCGCGACCGCGATCGCGATCGGGCCGCCCTCGAGCAGGTGCTGCGCGGTCCCGCCGGGCTCGACCCGCCCCGGCGAGGTCCGGTAGTCCGATCCGAACACGATCAGTCCCGCCTGCTCGCGTGCGGCCAAGGCCGCCAGGCCCTCGCCGGTCGAGGCGCTTATGACCACGTGCCGGGTCACCTGCCCGTCGCCCAGCAGCTGACTCCCCTGCTCAAGGCGCCGCTCGGCGTCGTGCTGGGCGAGCTCCTCGCGCCGCGGGTCGAACTCGTGCGAGTGGCGCACGTAGGCCAGCGCCAGCCGAGCGCCGGCCTCGCCGAAGACCCTGCCCAGCGTCAGCGCGTCGTCGTCGTTGGGCGTGCCGTCGTAGGACACGATCACGGTTGCGCTCATGCGTCGTGAATGCTTCCCGGTCCGCCGGGCCAGGGCATTGGCCACGCGGACAAGGATCGATGAGGCGCCCTATCCAGGCGGCGCCAGCCTGGGCGTATGCCACGATCGGGGGGTGGAGAGAGCGTGCGGCTAATCCCGGCCCTCAAGGCGGCGCTGCTGCTCGGGCTGGCCCTTCGGCTCCACCGCCACGGTCCCCCAGGCGATTACGCGGGGCTGGCTTTGGCCGCAGCAGCCAGCTGGATCGGTGTTGCCGGTCCCGGCGAACCGGTCTTGATCGCGGCCGGCATCCTGGCTTCTCGGCACAAGCTCGACTTGGGAACCGTCCTCCTGGTGGCATGGGCGGCGGCCATGCTGGGCGGGGTCGCCGGCTGGCTGATCGGAATGAAAGCCGGCCGCGCCGTCCTCTCGGCTCCCGGCCCGCTCCATCGCGCACGCACGCGCGCGCTCGCGCGCGGGGATGAGGTATTCGCGCGCTATCCGGTATGGGCGATCCTGCTCACGCCGTCGTGGATCGCCGGGATCCAGCGGGCGCGGGCACGCGTGTTCCTGGTCACGAATGCCCTGGGCGCGGTCATATGGGCGGTCGGGATCGGGCTCGGCGCCTATTTCGCCGGCCCAGCCGTGCTCGACTTCGTAGGCGACGTCGGCGTCGTCACCACCGTCGCGCTGGTCGTCCTGATCGCGGTGGCAATCGTCGCGGAGCTCCGGCGCCGGCGGCGGCGCAACGAGACGCGGGCGGCCGAGGCCGGCCATCGCCCGGCCTGATTACAGCTGCAGCCCCGCCCAGGACATCGTGTGGAAGGGCACGACCGGCTCGCCCACGCTGAGCTGGATGACGGCGTGGGGGAGCAGCGGGATCGCAGCGGGGTCCTTCGTCCACGGCTTTCCGTTGACGAAGGCGCTGACGTGGCCGCTGGCGCCGGCCACGCGCACCGGGCTCAGCGGCTGGCGCCAGATGTCGAAGAAGTTACCCAGCGTGTAGACCCGCCGCAGCGGGGACTCGACGTGGATGATCCCGTCGGGCGCGTGAGTGTGAAGCCAGTAGATGCACTCTCCGCCCGAGGCCACTGGGCCACGCTGGCTTGGAAGCACCTGCGAGCCGGGGATCCCGATCCCGCCCGGCAGCGCTCGCAACTGGCCGTCGACATACACGGCCAGGTGGGCGTGAATGTGGTAGATCAGCTGCTCAGTGGCGCCGCAGGGAATGCCGTCGACCTTGCCCGTGCCCGTGGTGGCGGGACTGGCCAGGTCCGATCCCTGCTGGATCGAGACGCCCTCGAAGCCGAGCTGCGGCGTGCTCGCGACCGTCGTGGCCGGCGCGGTCGTGCTCGAAGTGGTGCTCGAGGAGGAACTGCTGCCGCAGCCGGCCAGAAGCAGGCAGCCGAGCGCGACGGCGATCGTGGACCGGGCGATCATCGTGGGGTGAACGGTAGCCGGTGAAAAAGGCCGGCCGCCCCGTAGGGGGCTGGCCGGCCCGTTTTACGGCACCATGAACGACAGCGGCCCCGACTGGAGCAGCACCAGCACCGCCATCAGCAGGACGAGCGCGATGCTCCAGCCGATCACCTTGCGGAAGATGTCGCCCTCCCTGCCGGCCAGACCGACCGCGGCGGCCCCGATGGCCAGGTTCTGCGGCGAGACCATCTTGGCCAGCACGCCGCCTGAGCTGTTCGCTCCCGCCAGCAGCGTGGGTGAGAGTCCGGACTTGTGCGCCGCGGCGACCTGCAACGCCCCGAACAGCGAGTTGGTCGAGGTGTCAGAGCCGGTGACCGCGGTGCCGAACCATCCGATCAGCGGCGAGAGGAAGGCGAAGAAGCCGCCCGCGCCGGCCGCCCACGTCCCGAGTGTGATCGTCTGCCCGGAGAGGTTCATCACGTAGGCGAGCGCGAGCACCGCGCACACCGTGAGGATCGCCCACTTGAGCTGATCGAGCGTGCGCAGGTAGGTGCGCAGCGCGAGCGCCGGGCGGATCCTCAGCACCAGAACCGTCAGCACGCCGGAGACGAGCAGCCACGTGCCCGCCGCGGTCAGCCAGTCGAGCTTGAAGACCACGCTCTTGGGCGCCTCGCCCTTGGAGTTCAGGACGTGCAGTCCGGGCCAGCTGAACTCGCTCGTGGCCTTGTCGAGCGCCGCGTGTACGCCGCTGATGCTGACGATGCCCAGGACGATCACGATGATCACGTAGGGCGCGAACGCGAGCAGCTTCTCGCGCGTGGGCAGCGGGGCGCCGGAGTCAGCGAGCTTGCGCCGCTCGAGCGCGGCATCGCTCACCGACCCGCCGGCGATCGCCGGACGTGCGCCGATCGCCGCGGCCGGGGCCCCGGGCGCGCGCGGCGACCACACTCGCATGAGCAGGACCACGGCTGCCGCCGACCCGAGCGAGGCGATGATGTCGGTCAGCTGGTAGTTGACGTAGTTGGAGATCGCGAACTGCAGAAGCGCGAACACGACGCCGGCGGTGAGCGGCGCGGGCCAGGCCTCGCGCAATCCGCGCCGGCCGTCGACCATGAACACGAGCACGAACGGGATCAGCACGGCCAGGAACGGCGTCTGGCGCCCGACCATCTGGCTCAGGTGGTGCGTGGGCAGCCCCGAGACCTGCGCCAGGGTGGTGATCGGGATCGCGATGGCTCCAAAGGCGACGGGCGCGGTGTCGGCGACCAGCGCCACGGCGGCGGCGCGGACGGGGCTCATGCCGAGGCCGACGAGCATCACGCCGCAGATCGCCACCGGCGTGCCGAAGCCGGCCAGCGCCTCCAGCAGCGCGCCGAAGCAGAACGCGATCACGACCACCTGCACACGTTGATCGTCCGAGACGGCGGCGAAGGACCGCTTCATGATCGCGAAGTAGCCCGTGGCTTCGGTCATGTTGAAGATCCACAGGGCGTTGATGACGATCCACATGATCGGCCAGAAGCCGAATGCCGCTCCCTCGAGCGCCGAATCCGCCGTCTGCCCGATCGGCATCGAGTACACCGCCAGCGCGACGATCATCGAGACCGCGAGCGCCGCCAGCGCTGCCCATTGCGCCTTCATGCGGACCACGCCGAGCAGCAGGAACAGACACAGCAGCGGCAGCACGGCGAAGATCGAGGTCAGGCCCAGCGAGTGGCTGACCGGATCCAGGACTTGCCTGTACACGAGCACCTCCCTCTGTCGCTCGTTCTCCTCTCCGGAGGGTTACCCGCGGCGGGCGACGCTCACGCCGCCAGGCCGAGCGCCAGCACCTGCGCGGTGTGCAGCGCCTGGCGACCCGACCCCGCGGCGATCTGGGTGCGGCAGGAGAAGCCGTCGGTCACGATCAGCTTGTCGGGCGCGGCGGCGCGGACGGCCGGCAGCAGCACGCGCTCGCCGGCCTGGACCGAGATCCGGTACGGATCGCCTGCCTCGTAGCCGAACGAGCCGGCCAGGCCGCAGCAGCCCGACGGCGGGGTCTCGAGCTCCAGCCCCGCCCGCGCCAGCAGGTCGCGCTGACCGGCGAGGCCGAGGATCGCCTCCTGGTGGCAGTGGCCATGGACGAGCGCGCTGCGGCCGAGCTGCGGCGGCTCCCACTCGGGGGCGTGACGGCTCAGCAGCTCGTCGAGCGTGACCGTCTGGCGTGCGAGCCGTCGCGCATGCTCGTCGTGGGGCATCAGCTGCAGCAGCTCGTCGCGGAACACCGCGGCGCAGCTTGGCTCGAGCACGAGCATCGGCACCCCTGCCGCGATCGGCTCCGAGAGCTCGTCCAGGAGCCGGCGCAGTGTCCGCCGGGCCAGCCCGAGCATCCCGAAGTCGTACAGCGGGCGCCCGCAGCACACCCGGCGCGCCGGGATCTCCGCCTTCAGCCCGGCTGCGTCGAGGACCTGCACCGCGGCGCGCCCCACGCCGGGCTCGAACAGGTTCGTGAACGTGTCCGGGAAGAGGAGGACGCGGCGGTCCGGATCGGAGGTGCCGGTCGCCGGACGCTGCGCGAACCAGTCACGGAAGGTCTGACGTGCGAAGCGCGGCGCCTCGCGCTCGGGCGCGAGTCCGGCCAGCCGCTTGCCCCCGGCGGCCAGACCTGGCGCGTGGCTCAGCGCGTTGGCCAGGCGGGGTGCCTTGGCCGCGGCCGCGCCCCACCACGGCATCAGTCCCAGCAGGTAGTGGTGCGCAGGGCGAACGCGCCGGGCGTAGTAGTGCGAGAGGAACTCCGCCTTGAGCGTCGGCATGTCCACGTGCATCGGGCAGCCGCCGGTGCAGCCCTTGCAGGACAGGCACAACTCGAGCGACTCCTTGACCGCGTCCGAGCGCCACCCGTCGTCGATCGGGGAGCCCTGGAGCATCTCCTGGAGCAGCCGGGCCCGGCCGCGCGTCGAGTGGCGCTCCTCGCGCGTGACCTGAAAGCTGGGGCACATCGTCAAGCTGCCGAGGTTCCGGCACTTGGCCATCCCGAAGCATCGCTCGGTGGCGGCGGTGAACGAGCCGCCGTCCTGGGGGTAGGCGAAGTGGGTGTGAAGCTCGGGCGGGCGGTAGTCAGGACCGAGCCGCAGGCCCTCGTCGAGCTTTACGTCCCCGATCAGGCGGTTGGGGTTCATCTTGCCGTCGGGGTCCCAGATCCGCTTGAAGTCGTAGAAGGCGTCCATCAGCTCGGGCCCGAACATGCGCGGCAGCAGCTCGGCCCGGCCATGGCCCTCGCCGTACTCGCCGGCCAGCGAGCCACCGTGGGAGACGACCAGGTCAGCCGCCTTCTCCATAAAGGAGCGGAACGTGCGGATCCCGGCCGCCGTGCGCAGGTCGAAGTCCATGCGCGTGTGCACGCAGCCCTGGCCGAAGTGGCCGTAGTAGACGCAGCGGTAGCCGTGGTCGTCCAGCAGCTGCTGGAACTCGCGCAGGTACGCGCCGAGCCTCTCCGGATGCACGGCGGCGTCCTCCCAGTTGCCCTCGGTGTCGAGCATTCCCGGGACCTTGCTGTCGCCGACGGCGCTTTCGCGCACCTTCCACACGCTGACCTGCTCGACCTTGTCGCGGACCACGCGCGCGTCGAGCTGCGGACCCTTGCGGAGCTTGCGCAGCGCCGCCTCGGCGGCCGCGTCGGCGGCGTCGGGATCGTCGTCGCCGTACTCGGCGAACAGCCACGCGTCGCCCTCGGGGAGGAGCGCCCGTTCGGCGGCCAGCCGGTGCTTGGTCACCATGTTGCGGATCAGCTGACCGTCGAAGCCCTCGAGCCCGATCGGCTCGGTGCCCAGGATCTCCGGTACGTGGTCGGCGGCCGTGAACACGTCGGGGTAGGAGAGGACGAGCGTGCGCCGCTGCTGCGGGCTGGGGACCAGACGGACCGTGGCCTCGAGGATGTTCACGCAGGTGCCTTCCGAGCCGACGAGCGCGCGGGCCACGTGGAACCCGTGCTCAGGCAGCAGCTGGTCGAGGTTGTAGCCCGAGACGCGGCGCGGGATGTCGGGGAACTCGGCCCGGACGCGGTCAGCCACGCGGTCGCGCAGCGCCCTCAGGCCGGCGTAGATCTCACCTCGCCGGCCGCCGGCGGCGACGATCGCCTCGAGCTCCTCGTCGCTCGTCTCGCCGACGGTGAGCCGGGTGCCGTCGTAGAGGAGCACCTCGAGCGCGATCACGTTGTCGCTCGTCTTGCCGGCCATAAGCGAGTGGGTCCCGCACGAGTTGTTGCCAAGCATGCCCCCGAACGTGCAGTACTCGTGGGTGGCCGGATCGGGGCCGTAGGTGAGGCGGTGCGCTTCGGCCGCGTTGCGCAGCTGGTCGCAGATCACGCCCGGGTGCACGCGCGCCAGCCTGCCCTCGGGATCGAGGGCGACGATCTGGTTGAAGTACTTCGAGTAGTCGAAGACGACGGCGACGTTCGTCGTCTGGCCGCTCGGCGCGGTGCCGCAGCCGCGGGGCAGGATCGGCGCGCCGTGCGCACGGCAGGCGGCGACGGCGGCTGTGACGTCTTCGGCGTCGCGCGGAATCACGACTCCGATCGGTATCGCGCGGTAGATCGAGAAGTCGTTGGCGTACATCGCCCGCGTGCCGGCGTCGAAGCGCACCTCGCCGGAGACGCTCTGGCGCAGCGTGCGCTTGAGCGCCGTGAGGTCGAGGTCGGGCGCGCCCGTGCGCGCCGGGTCCGGCACCGCGCGCTCTGTCGCCAATCCGCTCACTCGAGTCCGGATCATTACCGCTCGCCGCCGCCGGTGTCGAATCTGCCCCTCCACCACGTGCCGTGCGGTACGTTGCGAGTCGCCGAGTCTCGCCGGCGAGACCCTCCCCGGTGAGCAACAGATAGGGGGCCGTGACGGCCGACAGCTATGACGTGATCATCGTGGGCGCGCGGTGCGCCGGCTCGCCGCTGGCGACCCTGCTCGCTCGGCGCGGGCTGCATGTCGGCGTGGTCGAGCGTGCGACGTTCCCGCGCGACACGCTCTCCACCCACATCTTCCAGGCCCAGGCGCTCGCCTTCCTCGCCCGCCTCGGGGTGATCGAGAAGATCCGCGCCACGGGTGCTCCGTTCGTGAACAACCTCGATCTGCGGCAGGGCGATTTCCACGTTCGCACCCCGGTGCCGTTGCAGCCGGGCGACGTGGGGGGGATAGCTTCGGTCCGCCGTATGGTGCTCGACCCTATCCTCGCCGAGGCCGCCGCCGAGGCCGGCGCCGAGATCCGGATGGGTGCCACGGTGACCGAATTGGAACGCGAAGGAGGGCGCGTGTGTGGCGTTCGGGTCCGCCAAAACGGCACTGAGTCGGTCCTTCGCGCCCGCTTGGTCGTCGGCGCCGACGGCCGCAACTCCACCGTCGCCGAGCTGGCAGGGGCCCGCAAGTACAACGTCACGCCCAACCAGCGCTTCGGCTACTGGTCGTTCTTCGAGGGGGCCGATCTGGGACCCGAACCGACCGCCGTCTTTCACCGTTGGAGCGACCGCCTGCTGCTCGGCTGTCCCTGCGACAGCGGGCTGTACGAGGTGGCCATGATGCCCGACCTGGCCGACCTCCCACGCTTCCGCGCCGACCGCGAAGGTGCCTTCCTCGAGCATGCGCGCAGCAGCGCCCCGATCGCTGCTGCGCTCTCCGGAGCCCGGCGCGTGGGCAAGATATTCGGCATGTTGCGCTTCGAGGGCTTCTTCCGCGAGGCATCCGGACCCGGATGGGTGCTCGCCGGCGACGCCGGCCACTTCAAGGACCCCGCACCGGGTCAGGGCATCCAGGACGCGTTCCGGCAGGTGGACGCGCTCGACGCCGCGATCGCGCGCGGCTTGGGCGGCGAGGATTTGGACGGGTCGATGTCGGAGTGGGGCCGCTGGCGCGACAACGACGCCTTCGAGCACTACTGGTTTGCCGTCGACACCGGCAAAGGCGGGGTCCTGCCGTCGGTCGTCTCGGCCTTCTCGGCGTCGCTCTACGCGCGCGGGGAGCTCGACTCGCTGGTCAACATCCTCAACCACCGCATGAAGCCCTCACAGGTCGTAACGCCGCCGCGGATCCTCGGCATCACCGCACGTCTGCTCGCGCGCCGCGGCGCCGACCGGCGGGCCGTGCTCCGCGAGGTGCGCGGACTGGTGACCGAGGGCATGCAGCGCCGGCGCCTGGCTCGCCGTCCTCAGTTCGCACCGCCGGACGCCTCGCGCGACGCGGGCGAGACCGAGGTCGAAGAGGCGGTGGCGGCGTGAGCGTCTCCCGGACCGATGTCACGGTGGCGGGTGTGCGCTCGCCCGTCCTGCAGGCCGGACCGCAGGAGGGAGGCGAGGCCGTCGTGTTCGTGCACGGCAACCCGGGGCCGGCGCAGGACTGGTTCGACCTCCTGCGCCGCACGGGTGAGTTCGCGCGCGGCCTCGCGCCTGAGATGCCCGGCTACGGCGAAGCCGACAAGCCGCGAGACTTCGAATACACGGTAGACGGCTATGCACGCCATCTCGGCGGCCTCCTGGATCAGCTGGGCGTGCGGCGGGCCCATCTCGTGCTGCACGACTTTGGGGGTGGGTGGGGCCTCTCGTGGGGGCTGCAGAACCCGGACGCGTTCGCCAGCGTCACCCTGATCAACACCGGCGTGCTGCTCGACTACACCTGGCACCGCTACGCCCGGATCTGGCGCACACCCGGCCTCGGTGAGCTGTTCTCGCTCACCGCCAACCGCCGCGCGTTCCGCGCCCTGGTCGGGCGCGAGAACCCACGGCTCTCGCCGCAAGCGCTCGACCGCATCTATGACGCCTCGCGCCCGTGGGGCACGGCCCGGGCGGTGCTGAAGCTCTACCGGGCCACCCCGGCCGAAGCCTTCGGCGCTGGTCGTGAGCCCTTGCGGGCACTTAACCGTCCCGCGCTCGTCGTGTGGGGCGCCGAGGACGCCTATCTGCCGCGCGAGCAGGCCGAGCGCCAGCGCGAGTCGTTCCCGTCGGCGCGGGTCGAGGTGCTCGAGGGCCACGGGCACTGGGTGATGCACGAGGACCCCGAGCGCGTGGCCGCGCTCGTCATCCCGTTCCTGCGCGAGCAGGTGGGGGCGGCTCAGCTATCCAGTCCTGAGTCAGCGTGAGCCAGAAGGCCAGGCCCGCGAACTCGCGGTAGCGGCGAAACGCCCGCTCGATCCCCTTGTCGGTGACGCGGGTGCGGCCGGTCAGGCGGCGGTACTTCGGGCGCGTCCACGAGTCCAGGATCAGCTGCCGGTAGCGGCCGAGCAGCATCATCATGTGCGCGGCCGCGTAGGGTCCGATCCCGGCGATCGAGAGGAGCCTCACGGCCACGTCGTCGTCGCTCTGGTCCGGGTCGAGGAGCGCCTCAGGGTCGATCCGGCCGCTCGCGACGTCTTCGGCCAGCGTCTTGAGGAAGGGGCCGCGGTACCCGGCTCGGACGGTGTCGCGGTAGAACGTGTCGTCGGCCTCGGCCATCGCTCTGGGGGTGGGAAAGGCGCGGCGCTCGGACGCCTTTTGTGCGGGCGTTCCGAGGTTCTCGACCAGGGCCCTGACCATCCTCACCGTGGCCGACCAGGCGCAGTTCGTCGTGCAGATCGTCTTGACCAGGTCCTCGAACACGGTCGGGCTGCGCAGCATCCGCCCGGCCCCGGCGGCGACCCAGGCCAGAGCCGGGTCGGCGCCGACCGCGGCGTAGAACGGGCTCAGGTCCTCGTCGAGGCGGAGCATGTGGCGGACCGCCCGTTCGATCGCGGCGGCGGCTTTCGGAGGCGGGGCGGCGGCGCCGTCGGGGATGTCGAGCTGGGCCGAGGCCACTCCCGGTTCGCCGCACAGCCGCACGAGCCAGGCGCGGCCCTCTGCGAGCAGCACGGTCGACATCTCCGAGCCATCGGGCGCGACGGCGTTCGGCGGCAGATCGGCTACTCCGTGCGAGAGCAGCGTGCGCTGAAGGTCGACTGGCTCGCCGCCGTGTCCCCGGAGCTCGATCGCCACCGGGAGGCCCCGGCCCCCGCTTTGGCCCCGCCCCCGGCTCGTCGCATGTTGCCGCGCTCCCACTTCTCGTACTCTGACGGGCTCTGGGAGCGGCTGCCAACAAGCCCTCGCGGGTCGGTCTGGTCGTCCATCCGACCCGGGAGATCGAAGAGCCCTTGACGGCGGTGCGCGCCTGGGCGCAGAGCAACGACGCCGAGCTCGTGCAGGTCGCGGCGCCCTGCCGGCAGCAGGACGTGGCCCCGCGTGGCGAGGCGGCGGACTGTGACCTGATCGCATCGATCGGCGGCGACGGGACGACCCTGGCTGCCATCCGCGCCGCCGCCGAGGTCCATCAGCCGGTGCTGGGGATCTCGTGCGGAAGCCTCGGCGTCCTGACCACGGTCCCGGGCGACGGCGTTTCGACCGCGCTCGAGCGTTTCGCCCGTGGCGACTGGCGGGCACGCCGGCTCCCGGCTCTCGACGTCCGCCACGAGGGTCGCGAGGACGTCGTCGCCTACAACGACCTGGCCGTGGTCCGGGCCGGAGAGGGTCAGGTGTTCGTCTCGACCTGGGTCGACGGGGTGGTGGCGATTCGCTACGCGGGCGACGGGTGCATCGTCAGCACGGCGAACGGCTCGACCGGCTATGCCCTGGCCGCCGGCGGCCCGCTGCTCATGCTCGACACGACGGCCTTCCTGCTCACGCCGCTCTCGGCCCACGGGGGCTTCTGCCCACCGCTGGTCATCGGGGTGGGCTCGGAGTTGCGCATCGAGGCCGAGGTCCGCCATGGCGGCGGCCGGCTCGAGGTCGACGGTCAGATCGCCGGCGAGGAGATCGGCGCCTTGACGATCCGCCTGCGCCCCGAGGCTGCCACCGTCGTGACGTTCGCCGACACCGAGCCCTTCCTGGCCGGGCTGCGCCGGCGGGCGCTGTTGATCGACAGCCCGAGGGTTTTGGCCGATCGCCGGCGGTGATTCGGTGGCCCGGGGGCCCCGAGGCTCGCGGGCCGTCGACCCAGCCGCCGTAACGTCACATCATCCGCGCGCCCGTGGTCGCGCGTAACGTTGCGGCGATGGGAGCGCCGTAACGTGACAACAGACCCGCCGCGATCGGATCGTGTGACGTTACGGCGGTAACACCTGCAGCGGGCGTCCGCTCCCGCTCGCCACCGCCCCCACCGGGCAAACGTCACACCGAGACACGCGCGGGCAGCGAAAGTCACGTTTGCCCGCAAGTCCGCTCCCGTTCGTCGTGCCCGGCCGCGAAACTCCGTCCATGCGCGACCGCAGCCGCAGTCGCTACTTCGTCACGGACGTGCTCGTTTTCGTGGTGGTGGCGGTGGTCGTGCTCGTGCTCGGATTGACTGCGGGCGGCGCAAACCGCAGCGAGAAGACCGTCCGCGTCATCGTCCGGAACGACGATCCCCAAGCCGGCCGGTCCATCCCCAGCGGCTTCCTGGGCCTTTCCCTCGAGTACGCCGCGGTCGCCCACTACGCCGGCAGCGACCCCCAACGAGTCGATCCGGTGCTCGTGCAGCTGATCCGGAACCTCGCGCCCGGACAGGCGCCCTCGCTCAGGATCGGTGGCGACAGCACCGACTGGACATGGTGGCCGGTGCCAGGACTGGCGCGGCCTCCCGGCGTCACGTTCACGCTCGACCAGCGCTACCTCGCTGTCCTGCGCACGCTGGCTGACGAAACCGGAGCCCGCCTTCTCCTCGGCATCAACTTCGAAGCCGACAGTGGCGAGGTTGCGGCAGCCGAGGCACGCGCGCTGACTGGCGCTCTCGGATCCGCCCGGGTGCAGGCGCTCGAGCTCGGCAACGAGCCGGAGCTCTACGGCGCCTTTCCCTGGTACCACACGGCGGACGGGCGCGGCGTGCGCGGGCGCCCGCAGAGCTACGACTTCGCGTCCTACAAGCGTGACTTCGCCGCGATCGCCGCGGCGCTTCCGACTTCGCCGCTGGCCGGCCCCTCGCTGAGCGGCACCGGCTGGACCACGGAGCTGGCGCAGTTCCTCGCTGCGGTACCGCACCTGGCCGTCGTGACGCTCCACAAGTACCCGATGCAGCTCTGCTACGTCTCCCGCGCTTCGCCGCGCTACCCGAGCGTCGCCAACCTCCTCTCCGACAACGCGTCGCGCGGAATGGCCGCGGGCCTCGAGCCCTACGTCGCCATCGCGCACGCGCGCGGGTTCCCGTTGCGTCTGGACGAGCTGAACTCGGTCGCCTGCGGCGCCGTTCCCGCCGTCAGTCAGACCTTTGCCGCGGCGCTGTGGGCGCTGGACACCTCGTTCGAGCTCGTGCGGGCGGGCTTCGACGGGATCAACTTCCACACGTTCCCCGGCGCCGGGTACGAGCTCTTCCGCCTGAGCTCCGCGTCGGGCCGCTGGCAAGCCACGGTCAGTCCCCAGTACTACGGCCTGCTGATGTTCGCCCGCGCGACGCCGCCGGGGTCGCGCCTGTTGCCGGTAAGCGGGAGCGGCGGCTCGGCCAAGGTGTGGGCGACGGCGACCTCGGACGGCTGGCTCAGAATCGTCCTGATCAACAAGGATCAGCACGCATCCCGCCGCGTCGCGCTGCGGCTGTCCGCGGCCCGAGGCGCCGGGACGCTTGAGCGCCTCGAGGCGCCGGGTGCCGCGGCACGCAGTGGGGTCACCCTCGCCGGACGCGGCTTTGCCGAGCCGACCGCCACCGGCGCGCTCCCCGGGCCGCCGCAGGCGACCGTGGTGAAGCCCACCGCGGGGACCTACGTCATCACACTCCCACCGGCCAGCGCGGCGCTGCTGACGCTCGCGCCCAGTTGAGCGGCGCGCCTCGCGTGCCAAAGTGTCGGCCGTGAAGAGCGCGGACGTCACGCTCTCGGTCGGCGGCCACGACGTGCACATCTCCAACCCGGACCGCGTGTACTTCTCCGCGCGCGGGGAGACGAAGCTCGATCTCGCCCGCTACTACCTCAGCGTGGGCGAGGGCATCGTGCGCGCGCTGCGCGAGCGGCCGTGCATGCTGCATCGTTTTCCGCGGGGGGTCGACGGCGACAAGGTGCACCAGAAGCGGCTGCCGGCCGGCGCGCCGGGGTGGGTAGACACCGTCCGCGTCGATTTTCCGTCCGGTCGCCACGCCGACGAGCTCTGCGTCACGAGCGTGGCCAGCGTGATCTGGGCGGTGCAGATGTCGACCGTCGAGTTCCACCCTTGGAACTCGCGGCGCGCGGACGTCGAACAGCCGGACGAATGGCGCATCGACCTCGACCCGATGCCCGAGTGCGGCTTCGACACCGTCCGCCGGGCCGCGCACGTGGCGCGGGAGGTGCTCGACGAGCTCGGTGCGACCGGCTGGCCTAAGACCTCGGGTGGCCACGGGATCCACATCTATGTCCGGATCGAGCCGCGCTGGAGCTTCGGCGAGCTGCGCCGCGCCGCGCTCGCGTTCGCGCATGAGGTGGAGCGCCGCGCACCGGAGCTCGTCACCACCACGTGGTGGCGCAAGGACCGGGAGCTCGACAAGGTGTTCCTCGACTACAACCAGAACGCGCGCGATCACACGATCGCCAGCGCCTACTCCGTCCGCGGCGTCAAGGAGGGGACGGTCTCGACCCCGATCGCCTGGGAGGAGATCGACGACGTCGATCCGCGCGAGCTGACGATCGCCACCGTGCCCGACCGCTTCGCCCGCCTGGGCGATCTGCACGCTGGGATCGACAAGGCCGTGTTCTCGCTCGAGGAGCTGCTCGCATGGGCGGAGCGCGACGAGGCGGCCGGGGGCTAGCGCCCTAAAGTGCAGCCGGCTCGCGCGGAGCTTCCTTGAGCAGATCCTCGGCCAGCGTGTGCAGAACGCGTGCCAGCTCCTCGTGTTGCTCCGGCGCCCAGTCCTCGAGGCGTGCGGCGAGGCGGTGCCGGCGCGCCTCCACGACGCGCGCGATCGTGTCCGACCCATCAGTCGTGGCGGCGTACCAGCCGTTCTCAGGCGCGATCAGATCCTGGCGGTCGAGCTCGGCAAGCGCTGCCGTGATCCGAGCCGGATCGACCCGGAGCGACGACGCGAGTCGCTCGGGCGGTCCCGGGTTGCCCTCGCGCACGCGGGCCAGCGTCCACGCCTCGAGCGGTGTGAGCTCGATCCCCAGCTCGGCGAGGAGCTGTTCGTAGAAGCGCTTCCGGGTCTCCCGGCGGGCCAGGATGCTCAGGGCGCGCTGGATCTCGCCCGCGGAGTCATCGGCCCGCGGCGCTGCGAAGTGCTCAGCCGTGCCGGATGCCTGGACCGTTTCTCTGAGCCTGCGATCCGGCAGCAGCAACGTGAGCAGGAAGCCCACGGCTGACACTGCCGCGGCCATGACGAATACCGGGGCTAGCGCATTGACGAAAGCGTGGGCGTAGGCAGCGTGGGCGGTGGGCGAGAGCCTCGAGAGCTGCGCCGGGCTGAGCCGTCCGCTCTGGTTGGCCGCCGCCGGCACGGCGCCCACCAGCTCACTGGCTAGCCGGTTCGAGAACACCGCGCCGAACACGGCGGTGCCGAGCGAGCCTCCGATCGAGCGAAACAGGGTCGCTCCCGAGGTGGCCACGCCCAGGTCGCGGTAGTCCACCGCGTTCTGAACGGCCAGGACGAGGACCTGCATCACGAGCCCCAGCCCGAGGCCGAGGACGAGCAGGCGAAGCGAGGAGGAGAGCGTGCTCTCGGAGATGCCCATCCCCGAGAGCAGGGCGAAGCCCACGACCATCAGGGCGGTGCCCGCGATCGGGAACGGCCTGTAGCGGCCGATGCGGCTGATCACCTGCCCCGAACCGATCGAGGTCAGCAGCAATCCCGCCATCATCGGCAGCATCCGCAGCCCGGAACTGGTCGGACTGGCGCCCATGACCGTCTGGAAGAACAGGGGCAGGAACGTGATCGCCCCGAACATCGCAAAGCCAACGATCAGGCCGATGGCGCTGGCCATCGCGAACACGCGATTGGAGAAGAGCCGGACCGGGAGGACCGGTTCGGCCACGCGGCGCTCGACCATCACGAAGAGGACGAGCAGCGCCACGCCCGCCACCGCGGTCAGTACGAGCTGGGCCGAGCCCCAGGCCCATGTGTTGCCACCGAGGCTCGTGACCAGGACGATCGCGCTCAGGCCGACGGCGATGAGGCCCGCGCCGAGAAAGTCGATCTCCGGCTCCCCGCGCTTGCCGCTGCGGGGCAGCACGATTCCCAGCACGACCAGGGCCAGGACGCCGAGCGGCAGGTTCACGTAGAAGATCCAGCGCCAGGAGGCGTTGTCGACCAGGAATCCGCCGAGCAGCGGCCCGGCGACGCTGGCGAGCCCGAAGACGCCGCCGAAGATCCCCTGGTAGCGCCCCCGATCTCGCGGCGCGACGACGTCGCCCACAACCGCCTGCGTGAGGACGATCAGGCCGCCGCCGCCGAGGCCCTGCAGAGCTCGAAACGCGATCAGCTCGGTCATCCCCTCCGCCGCCCCGCACAGCGCCGATCCGATCAGGAACAGCACCACCGCGGTCTGCAGCACGACCTTGCGGCCGTAGAGGTCGCCGAGCTTTCCGTACAGCGGCGTGACCGCGGTCTGCGCCAGCAGATATGCGCTGACCACCCACGAGATATGCGCCAGGCCACCGAGGTCCCCGGCGATCGTCGGCAGCGCCGTGGCGACGATCGTCTGATCGAGCGCCGCCAGGAGCATCACGAGCACGAGCCCGCCGAAGATCAGCGCAAGGTTGTGCTCGTGGCCGTCGGCTGACTGTCTGGCGTCCGGGGCGCTGACCCCCATGGGGGAAAACTACCCCTGCGCCAGCCTGTACACGGGGCCCGAGAGCGAGACCGCGTACACGTGCCCGTCGGCGTCCTGGCCGAATGAGGACATCCGGGGCACCGAGAGGCCGGTCGGGTGATTCCCCGTCGCGCGACCGGCGGAGAGCTTCACGGCGCTGATCTGCGGCTTGCAGTCATCGCCGTAGAGGTAGCGCCCGTACAACGCCGGCAGCGAGCGGTCCCGGACCACATAGCCGCCAATCAGGGCGCAGTAGCCGTTGCTGTGCAGCGCGACGAACGAGGGGAAGACCGCGCCCGGTGCGGTACCGGCCTTCTCGCGGCGGAATCCCTCCCAGATGCTCCACCCGTAGTTGGCCCCGGCGCCGTGGCCGCGGCGGGCGAAGTCGACCTCTTCCTGCTGGTCCTGGCCGACGTCGCCGATGATGAGCGCACCTGTCCGTCGGTCGAACGAGAACCGCCACGGGTTCCGCAGGCCGTAAGCCCAGATCTCGGCGCGCTTTCCGCGCTTTCCGACGAACGGGTTGCCCCTGGGAATCGAGTAGCCGCCATTTGGGCGGGGGTCGATGCGCAGGATCTTGCCGAGCAGGACGTCCGTGTTCTGGCCTCGGTTGAACGGATCGTTCTCGCTGCCGCCGTCGCCCACCCCGATGTACAAGTGGCCGTCCGGGCCGAACTGGAGCTGGCCCCCGTTGTGATTCTCGAACTGGTGGTGGTCGATCGTCAGCACGGCTCTGGCGCTGGCCGGATCGGCGCGGTTCGGATCGCCCGCCGAGCGGCGGTACTGGACCACCCGGATGTTGTTGGCGTGGTCGGTGTAGTAGACGTAGAAGCGACCGCTGCGCGCGTAATCAGGCGCGAAGGCCATCGAGAGCAGACCCTGCTCGCTGTTGTCGGTCTTGACCAGCGAGCTGAGGTCGAGGAATGGGCGCGGCTGCCGATGGCCGTGGACCAGCACGACGATGACGCCGCCCCGCTGGACCACGAAGAGGCGGCTGGAGTCGCGCGGCGCGGCGGCGAGGTTGGTCGGCTGCGTGAAGACCCCGATCCGTACCAGCCGTAGCTTTGCCGCTCGCGCCGCGGCGTCCACGCTCGCCGCGGGACTGCCTGAACCACACGCGGTGACGAGCAGCATAGCCAGCCCAGCTGCCGCCAGAAGCCGTCGAACCGTGACGGTCGTGGCGGCGAGGCGTGCGGTCACCGGCGTCAAGGTAGCCATTGCAGGTCGGTCGTGCGCCGGCGCCTACTGGCCGCCTTAACCCGCTTCTCCGCCGCCCGCCGTCCACACGGCTCCCCACCCGTAATAGAGTCGCCCCGCCACGCAGCAATAGAGAGGATTGATGCGTCGACTTCTGTGGGCGATGGTGGCTGTTTCGGCAGGGATGCTGCTGGGCGCGGCGCTGGCCGCTGTCGGCGCTGCGCACGCTCCCCGCGCGCTGCCCATAACGCTGCCGACGGTGCCGCCGCTGCCACCGCTCCTGCCGGGTCCGCCTGATCCACCTGCCAAACCCGCTCCGAGCCAGGCCGAGTTCGGCGTCAACGTCAACGGCCTGTTCAACGGCAGTCGCTACTCGGCAGGACAAATCACTGCGCAGCTCCGCACGCTTCGTCGCACGGGTGTCACCACAGCGCGAACCGACGCGCTCTGGGAGGCGACCGAGCCGAGCCCGCCGCACAACTCGCGCCACGACTACGACTGGACCTTCGACGATCAGGTTGCAGGGATGCTGGCCGCGCACGGCGTGCGATGGCTGCCGATCCTCGACTACACGACGGGGTGGGCGCAGTCGATCCAGGGCGAGGACCATTCGCCGCCACGCAAGCCGGCTCAGTTCGCCGCCTATGCGGGGGCGTTCGCCAACCGCTACGGAACCGACGGGACGTTCTGGCGCCAGCACCGTTCGCTCCCCGCGCTACCCGTCGACACCTACGAGATCTGGAACGAGCCTGACAACTCGGCCTTCTGGCGCCCGTCACCGGATCCAGGCGCCTACGGGACGCTCTACCGGCTGGCACGCAACGCGATCATCGCGGCCGACCCTCCGGCGCGCGTGATCATCGGCGGGCTTTCGAAGCCGGACTCGTTCCTGCCGGAGCTGCTGCAGGCTCATCCCGAGCTGTCCGGCCATATCGATGGGGTCGGCATCCATCCCTACGCGCCCACGCCCGTCGATGTGCTCGGGCGCGTGCACAGTGCCAGGCTCACGCTCGACAGCCTCAACCTCGGGACCGTCCCGTTGTACGTGACCGAGTTCGGCTGGAACACGCGTCCGCGTGGTAGGCAGAACTGGGTCGCCGGAACGAAGCGGCCGAACTACATTGCCAGCACCGTCAGCGCTCTGGGCCACACCGACTGCGGCGTCTACGCGACGATCCTCTACACGTGGATCACTCAGCGCCGCGACCGCACGGACCCCGAGCAGTGGTACGGCATCGACCCGCCCGGCCGCGGCAAGAGCACCGACGTCCAGGCCCTCAAGGCGGGGCTGCACGGTGCCCTGGCGCCAGCCTCGGTCCTGCCTGTGTGTTCGGGATAGGGGGTGGGCGTTCGCACCACTACGAGCCGCCTCGCCCGGCTGCCTCGCGAGTGCGGCCTTCGTCTGCATCGGTTGCCGAGGCCGACGCTGGTCACCCGCCGCACTGGCCCTCGCTCGTCAGCTCTTGTCTATCTCTATGCGGGGTTGCTCTATGCGGGGTTGTGCGCCGGCGCTTCGGCAGACGAGGTGACCACCAAGCGGAGGCCGATGGCGCTCCATCTACCCAGGCCGCGGCCCTGACGGACTGGGTCGCGCAGGGCCTCGAAGAGCTCTCCTGACCGCCCCGGCGCGGACGGGGCCGAGCCCCAAAAGGCGCCGCGGGATTCGAACCAGCGACCTCTCGCGCGTGCAGCGATACGCAACGGCGACGGAGCTCGTGGCGACCGACGTCGCCGCGCGCGGGATCGAGGCGGCAGGCCGCGCGCGCCACCCCGCCCGCATCTGAGCAGAAGGGTTTCCACCACCGGCTGGCTGGAGATCCTTCCGGGTGATCAGGATGAACCGGTGAACCACCGACGGCTGACCAGGACCTGGTCGCTGCAACTGTCGCGGCGCGGCGTGCGCCTGCTGGCCACCGTGATCCTGGGGGTCCTGTCGCTGGCCCTGCTGGCGTGGGTGGCCCCGCCGCGGGAGGTGATCAGGTCGATAGCCGCCATGAATCCCATCTGGCTCGTGGGCGCGGTCCTGCTCGAGTTCGGGTCCTGCCTGAGCTACGTGGTCGTCTTCCGGCGGTTCTTTCCCGAGCCAGCGCGCAAGGCGAGCCGCCAGGCCGCGTGGATCACGATGGGGGCCGGAGCCGTGCTGCCCGGGGGCAACCTCACCTCGCCGGTGACGATCGGGTGGCTGCTGCGCCACCACCGCATCGGCGCGCGCAGACTGGCGGAGCGATGCGGCGCGCTCCTGGCGTTCCTCATCCTGTTCGGATTCGCGGTCAACGGTATGGCGGGAGCGTTTCTGCTGGCCGGGGTCGGCCATGGCCCGCATGATCTGGGACATGCCGGGATCCCGATCCTGGTGTCCATGTTCGTGATCGGCACGGCGGTAGCCGTGATGCTGGGGGGGCGCCGCTATCACGGGCGCGCGGCGGCCACGGCCCGATCGGTCGCCGCGGCGCTCGAGGGGGCGATGAGGTCGCTGGCGCGCCCGCACTGGCGGATGCTGGGCGGCGCCGGGTTCCTGTGGTTTGACATCGCGGCGCTGTGGGCGGCCTGCCGGGCCACGGGCCATCCGCTGGGGCTGCTGGCGCTGGCGGTCGCGTACTTCATCGGCTACGTGGTGACGATGATCCCGATGCCCGCCGGGCTCGGGGTATTCGACTCGGGGCTCGCCGGAGCGCTGGTCCTCTACGGGTTCTCCCCGGCGGCGTCCGTTGGCGCTGTGCTGGTCTACCACGCGATCTCGGTCTGGGTCCCTGGCGTGGGCGGGCTCTTCGCCTGGCTGACGTCAAGGGCTCGCCGGCTCGCGGACGCGTCCGCCCCGGCAGTGCAGCCCGAAGGCTGATGCAGCCCCGCGATGCACGTTGCCCGCTGCCGGCGAGGCGTCCCTCGACTCGTCGGCCCATGCCGGCGGTGTCCGCGGCCGCGTGGGAAGCCCAGGTGATGGCTGGGCGACCCACGTAGCCACCGCGGGTGTGCTAGCCCGCGAAGGTCTCGTGTACCGAGAACTGCTTGATGTCTGGGGGTCCCTGCAGCTGGGCGCCCGTGGCGGCCACCGCGGCTCCGATCCGCGGCTCGAACGCGTCGAACTGCTGGCGTGACTCCCAGAAGTCGATCACGCCCCACCCTTCCTCGATGGGCCCCGAGGCGTGAAAGAGCAGCCCCTCCGGAGGGTTTCCTGCCGGGTCAACGTGCTTGTTGACGGCGTCGAACTGCTCTTCCGTAACTCCTGCGAGTTTGATTCGGATTCCGACGGCCATGGTTAGGCCCCTTCCTGTCTTGGACGCGGCCACCACGTTTGGCGGAGTAGCGCCGGTAGGACGTAAGGACAAGCCCAACGGTCGAGATCCAGTTCGCCCGCTTCACACCTCGTGGCGCAGTCGCGCCGTCGGTGGCATCCAAGCTTGGGTTAACTCTTCTGGCCGCCGGGGCCAGCTCCCAACTCACACTACTCCTATCGCATAGTCGGCCGTTCGCGAGTTCCGGAGCGCGCAAGTCTCCACGCGGACGTCAAAGCGTCCCCGCTGCGCGCGGGACGCATGGCAGATCTCTACAGGGGCGACAATTGGCGGACCCTCCGATGCCTCGATCCAAGTCTGTGGATACTTGGGTAACGCGGTAGGGAGGCGACCGAGTGCCGCCTCCCTCGCGCGAGGCACGAGGCCGGCCGCTAGGCGGGCGCTACGGAGGCCATTGCGGCGCGATCCTCGCGCGCGTCGGCTCGGAGGATCGGGGACGACGGTCGGAAGCCTTTGATCGTGCAGTAGAGGCCGAGGAAGAGCTCCCAGAGGATCTCCGGGATCGACAGGATGCCTTGCAGCGAGCGCAGCGAGTGGCTCGGGCTGTTGCCGGTGAACATCACGGCCGTGCCGGTGATGATGATCAGCGGGCCGCCGATGAGACCGAGCCAGCACCATCGTCGCGGCACCAGTTCTGAGCGGTACATCAAATAGCCGAGGATCAGCCCGTTCCCCCAGCCGACCACCCAGCCCGGCCCCAGGAGAAACGTCCAGTCCTTGATCGCAGCGAGTGTGTAGGCGACCGTGCCTTCAGCCGCACCTGCGACCTGTTGGCGCAAGGTGATGATCGCGAGCATGGAGACGATGCCGACGAGGATGAACGTGCACTCGACCAGCCGCGCGGTCACGTAGCCGAGCGCCAGCTCCTCGCTCAGCCGCCTCATGACCGGGAAGATCACGACCGCGGTGCCGATGTTGGCGATGATGAGCAGCAGCTCCAGCAGAGCGGCGAACAAGACCTGGTTGTCGTGCCCAGCACCCGCGATGTAGCTCACCGGATGTCGCAGCACAGTCTCGTAAAGCGCCAGCGCCGGGATCGACGTGACGAATGTGATGAGGTAGAGAACGCCGAAGGCTCGCGCTCTCTTCTGATCCAGACCCACGGTTGCACCCCTTCCCCAGGTGACGCCAGGCAGGTTCGAGCGCCACTTTGATCGTAAGACGATCGATCCTAACCCCAGCCACGTCCGCAGGAGCTCTCGCCTAGCGCCGACCTAGTTCTCCGTTTCCAGCGGATTCCTAAGTGGGCGCGGCTGGTTCGAACCAGCGACCTTTCGCGTGTGAAGCGGTTGTGCGGAACGGCAGAAATGCGCGGAAACGCAGGCTCTGCGAGCGATCACGATCGATTCGGGCGCGATCGGATGCATGTGGATGTGGCTCGGTCTCTATGCGGATAGCGGCACAAGAACCGGTGTTGTGCCACTTCACATCGGCGGGATTGTCAACGCCTAACGCTGGGGTCGGGAGCGATGGGATGTCGCCGGGCCTGCTTCTGGCGAGAGGTAGACGCCCGCCGAGCCCTGACGAGGCACCTGCTATTTGTCACAGGGCAGTACTCAAGAAGCCCTGACCGAGATCCGCCTAGGCTGCACGGCCTGGCGAGGCGCCTTAAGCGGGTTTGAGCACGAAGACCTCGACTGCGAGGTCGGGATCGATGTGGTTCTGACTCATGAATGCGATCACCTCGCGATCGAGCTCTTGCTCGACGATTCCTACGAGATCGTCCTCCATGCTGGTCTGGAGGTCATAGCGGACTTGAAGGACCCGATCGGCGTGGCCGTGGTCGACGAGCGTTCGCTCCCCCGTCGTGAGCGTATCCGCGAACAGAATCGTCACGATGCCCTCGTTGATGGTGGTCTTCGCCCTCGTCGGCCCTCGACCGGTGTACTCGTGGAGTACCTGGACTGCTGAGGTGGCAATCTTCGCCGAGGGGCTTTGGCTTTCGTGCTGCTGGTCCATAGGACACCTTTAGCCGCATCCTCGGGCGGGTGTGGAGCACCACTAGTGGGAGAGGAAGCGTCGGAGCCCCGCAGGCAGCGTTCACTACAGCCTACTCCTCGGCAGCCGATACGCCTCTCGGCGGTTCTTTTGTCGGCAAATTGCGCGGTCCGGGGTCGCAGGGGCCTCCCGGTCTGTGGTAAGCCAATCGTTCACCCAGCGGGACCGTGGGCTGCACGCTAAGGGCAGTGCCGTGGGACCCAGGAAAGGAGGCGCGGGCCATGACATGGAGCGCGCCACAGGACTTCGACCAAAGTCACGAGCGGGTCGAGGCCATGATGGAACAGGGCACGGCGTTCTCGGACGTTGAGGATGTGATCGACGCCAGCGGGTTCTCGAGCGTGCATAAGGCCGCGCTGTGGCTGCTGGCCTGGTCGCTGCGCGACGTCGAGCAGCAGCGCCAGGATGCTCGGCTTACGCTGGCAGCCGTCGGCGCCGGCGAGTTGCGAGGCTGGTGATGCGAGCGCCTGAACAGCAAGACGGCGTTGGTCGTCGTCCGCAGTTAAGTGTCGTAACGAGCGAGCTGCGATCACGACGATCAGGTTCGGGTCGCGAGCGCGGACGTCGTCTGCCCGCGCACCCACTCGAATTCGACGGGCGCGGTCTTCCGATCGCCCAGCCGCCCCGTACCGCCGACGAGGGTTTGGGACGACTCCCGGCCAACTGGCAGGCGAGCTGACGAGCACCCGCGCGATGCTTGGAGCCGGGCTTGCCCTGCAGGGCGGCTCGGCACGGGCTTATGAGTGCGGAGCTGCCCGACGAGTCCGCGCGTCAGCGCCTGCTCGCCCTCGAGCGCGCCAATCGCGTTCGCCTGACCCGCGCCAGGCTCAAACGGCAACTCCGCGCGGGTGAGGTCGCGGCGGCCGACGCGATCCTACGCAACTCCCGCGACACCGACACGATGACTGTCGCCGAACTACTACTAAACCAGCACGGCTAGGGACCGACCCGTTCGGCGAGGATGCACGGATTCGCGCCGGATGCCCGGGTCAGGGTGACGGCTGAGCGCGCCCGGCGATGTGTCGCAGCTTCTTGTCCAACGTGAGCAGCGCCGATTCGGTAACGATCGCCGTCGCGAGCGACATGGCGTCCGGGAGTCGCAGCGACTGATGTTGGGCTCGTAGCACTGCCGCGCGCCGAGCGACCGCGCGATCAATCGGAACGATCGAGATCCCGGCTGCATCGAAGAACTCATCGACGATCGCGTCGGTGCCTTGTTGCAGCGGTCGCACGATGCTCTCGGCGTATACGGTCGCTGACGCGAGCAGCTCGTCGCCGGCCGCTAGTCGTGGCCTCAGCTCCGCGACCGCCGTGGCGTGCTGATCGTCCCCGGCGTCGAGAAACGCGATCACGATGTCTGCGTCCAGCGTTACTCGCGCCACTCGTCACGCAGCCGATCGACATAACCGCGCGGGTACGTGCCGGCCGGAAGACCGCCCGCATAGCGATCGATGACGTCTTCGGCACGCTCGACCTCGATCCGACCACGGCCAGTCGCCCGGATCACGACCTCGTCCCCTGCGGCCAGGCCGGCATCCTTGAGAACGCTTACGGGGAGCGTGACTTGATGCTTTCGGGAAACCCTACTCATCGCCTTTACTATTCTAACAGAGCGTAAAGCGAGCTCGGGGGCAGGGCTCACCGAGCGGTTACGCCCTACCACCTTTCCAATCGCCCCCAGCAGCCATTTGAACAGCCACAGCCAACGGCTCAGGGGAGGGTCAAGCTGGCCTTCCAGGCGCAGCGGATAGACAGATGGGGTCACGTGCTCATTCATGGCACGCACGTCCTTTCAAAACGGCCACGCGAGCGTGAGCCCGCACCGTTGCCCAGATTCTCGAGGGTCGCCGGCGCCGTTGCTTCAAGCGACAGCAGCGATCGAGGCGCGGCGGAAGCGATTCCGGTTAGCCGGATCCAGACGTGCCGCGCTGATCAGCTTCCAAGAACTCTCTCGCAATTACCCGACAAGCAAGCTCGCCTGGCCGCAGGGGCAGCCACAACCAAACGTCGGCTAGCGCGGCTTTGTGCTCACTGGCAAGTGCGTCTGAACTAGCGACTGGAGAACCCTTGCGGCCAGCGGCGCGGACCGGGTCACGGCTCCTGCGGAACGTCAGGTCGCTTGGATGAGAGGAGGCGGTGGCCGTCCACGACAGCGGCGGCGAGGTCGATGATTTTGCGGTTGTCGGCGCGTGACCTCTCGCGCAACATCTCGAACGCGCTGTCCTCGTCGATGGAGTGACGCTCCATCAGGATGCCCTTCGCCCGCTCCGTCAGCGCGCGGCGACCAAACGCCCCCTCGAGATCGTGATATTCCGCGAACCGTCGCAGAACGATGTCGATCGCCCCCGGCCAGTCCTCGACATCGGCGTCTGAGATGTGGGCGAAGACGCCGCGCTTGGAGGCCTCCTTCACGAACGCAGGGTCGGGCGCATGTAGCAGGACGATCACCGGGCAGGCGGCTTCGTGAACGATCTTGTCGATCAGTTCGAGGGCGTGTGCCGAGCTCTCGCCGAGACCAACGAGCGCGACGTCGGGTCGCTCCCGGGCGGTCACGGTCCCGACGTCTTCGACTTCGATCTCCCGAGCGATCACCTCGTGACCGAGGGCCACCACGCTCGAGGCGACGACCGCCAGGCGGTCCTTTCGCTCGTTGGCGACTAAGACGCGGAGATGGTCGGTCCCGTCCGTGAACGGCTCCACGAGTCAATTCTAAATCCTTCGCGCCCTGCGCGCCCCCGCGCGCAGGACGTCATGACAACGCCCTCCGTGCTACTTGTCTCGCGCAGATTTCAACGGAGTAACATCCCTATCAGCTTCGCCTCAACCCTCGGCGGGCACCGCTGTTTCCGGCTCCAACTTCTCGGCCGGCGTGATGTGTCGATCTGCTCGGGTCGACACGACCAGACCAAGTTTGACGCCCACGCCGGGCAGTTACTGCAGCCAGAAAGGCAAGACCATGATCGCTCTCTATGTGATCGTCGTACTCATCGTCGCTGCACTTGTCGGCGCCGCCACGTCGCTACGCATCATCAAGCAATACGAGCGGGTGGTGCTCTTCCGCCTAGGGAAAGTCAAGGACAAGGCCCGAGGCCCGGGCATGATTTTCATCGTGCCGTTCGTCGACCGAGTCCATCGCGTGTCGTTGCGGATCATCACGATGCCGATTCAGTCTCAAGGCATCATCACCAAGGACAACGTCAGCATCGACGTCTCCGCTGTGGCCTACTACCGGGTGGATGATCCGATCCGCGCCGTGGTCGCGATAGCGAACGTCGAATCCGCAATCAACCAGATCGCCCAAACCACGCTGCGCGCGGTGGTGGGGCGTCACACGCTCGACGAGACCCTCTCAGAGACCGACACGATTAACGGAAACATCCGGGGGATCCTCGACGTGCAGACCGAGGAGTGGGGGATCAAGGTCACGGTCGTCGAGCTCAGGGACATCCAGCTGCCCGAGAGCATGCAGCGCGCGATGGCACGCCAGGCCGAAGCCGAACGCGAGAAGCGGGCGAAGATCATCGCCGCCCAAGGCGAAGCACTCGCCGCCGGTGAGCTCGCTCACGCGTCCGACGTGATGATGGCCCATCCGCTGGCGCTACAGCTGCGCAACCTCCAAACCCTCGTCGAGGTGGCCGTGGATAAGAACTCCACTGTCGTGTTCCCGGCACCGCTGATGAGCACCATCGGCGAGCTGGGTGCATTCCTGGCTCGCGAGCGCAGCGCCGCCGGCGAGCTCTCCGCCGCCGGCGAGCTCCCCGCGACGGCCGAGCAACCGAAAGGTTCCAGCAACGGGGAGCTGGTGCGCCCATGACCGCTATCGACCAGCTGGATCGGCCATTGCCACCCGGGGCTCTCCCCGATCCAGTTGAGGTCTGCGATCAAGACCTCGTCGTGATCCCGGCGACCGAGAGGCAAGACGATCGGAGGCTGCGGCGACGAAACCCGCTGAGCATTGTCCTCGCCAAGGTCACGTACGTTCTGCGGGGCGACAAGTACATGGTCGACGCCTACCCAAACGCAGGCCAAGAGTCCACTGCGCCGCGGGACCCTGCCGGATCAAGAGCACAGGAGCGCTGAGCGATGCGCGGTCGGCATCTGCCACGGCTCTGCAGAACTTGCGAGGCGCCGATGGCACGCCAGGAGGACAGCTGCTGGCACTGCGGGGCTCCCTGGATCGATCGAGGCCGTCCGCCCGCCGACGTCCCGTTCGCAGAAGGTGAAGATGTGCCCAACGTTCTGACTTCCTCGATCCCAGCGACTGAGGTTGCGATCGGCGCGCCGGCTTGACGCGCCTCGTGCTCATCCTCGTACCGGCAGCGTCGTCCGCTTCCGACGTGTCTGCGGCAAGCGGCAGGGCGTGATGGCCGGCAAGTCGCCAGAGTCGTCTGATCCCCGGAAGCCGATGCCGCGTGATCACCGGGGCTGGCGCGTCGCACCCGCCCCGGATGGCCGGGGTGCGCCTTCGCCGCCGCGCGCCCGGCCGCCGCACCGCTCGCGCGTGTTCGTCTGGTTCGCGGTCGGGCTGCTGGCCTTCAACCTGGCTTCGGTGTTCCTGCTCTCGCCCGGCGGGCAGGAGCGCGTGAAGGTTCCCTTCAGTCCGTATTTCCTCTCCGAGCTCCAGTCCGGCCGGGTGGCGTCGATCGCTTCCAAGGGCGACACGATCGAGGGAACGTTCAAGTCGCCGACGCACTACCCGACGGGCGACAGAAAGGCCGCCCCGACCACCCTGTTCGGCACCGAGGTCCCGAGCTTCTGGAATAACTCGCAGTTGACTACGCTGCTGCGCTCAGAAGGGGTTCAGGTGAACGCCCAGTCCCCGACGCAGAGCAACTCGCTTTTGGTCTCGGTTTTGCTTGGGTTCGGACCGACGTTGCTGATTGTCGGATTGTTCGTCCTTTTCGCTCGCCGGGCGGCCAAGAGCGGGGGCATGGGTGCGCTGGGCAACTTCGGGCGTTCCAAGGCGCGACGTATCGACCCGGCGACGATCCGGGTCACTTTCGCCGACGTGGCCGGGATCGACGAGGCCAAGTCGCAGTTGACGGAGATCGTCGACTTCCTGCGCAACCCCGACCGCTACGGCCGCCTCGGAGGGCGGATGCCCCACGGCGTGCTGCTGTCGGGCGCCCCGGGAACAGGCAAGACCTTGCTTGCGCGAGCGGTGGCTGGAGAGGCGCACGCGGCGTTCTTCTCGATCTCGGCCTCCGAGTTCATCGAGGCGATCGTCGGGGTCGGCGCGTCACGCGTGCGGGATCTGTTCGCCAAAGCCAAGGAGGCGGCGCCGTCGATCATCTTCATCGACGAGTTGGACGCCATCGGACGCTCGCGGCAGGGGTCGGTGTCGATCGCGGGCTCCAACGACGAGCGCGAGCAGACGCTCAACCAGATCCTGACCGAGATGGACGGATTCGAGTCTGTCGAGGCGGTCGCAGTCCTGGCCGCGAGCAACCGGGCCGAGATTCTCGACCCGGCGCTGCTGAGGCCGGGTCGGTTCGATCGTCGTGTCGCCGTCCAGCCGCCTGACCGAGTGGGGCGGCGCCAGATCCTCGACGTTCACACGCGCTCGCTCCCCCTGGCCGACAACGTCGACCTCGAGGCGCTCGCTGCCACGACTCCGGGCATGGTCGGAGCCGATCTGGCCAACCTGGCAAACGAGGCGGCGCTGCTAGCCGCCCGGCGCAACCACCACACCGTCCAGTCAGTCGATCTCACAGACTCGCTAGAGAAGATCCTGCTCGGCGCCCCACGCGGGATCGTCCTGTCCGCAGCGGACCGGGAGCGCACCGCCTACCACGAAGCCGGCCATGCTTTGATCGGCATGCTCACTGCCGGCGCCGATCCAGTGCGCAAGGTCTCGATCATTCCGCGCGGCGCCGCATTAGGCGTAACTCTCTCCACGCCCGACGACGACCAGGTCTCCTATACCCGGGAGGACCTGATCGGCAAGATCAAGGTGGCGCTCGGAGGTCGGACGGCGGAGGAGATCATCTTCGGGACGATCACGACCGGAGCTGAGTCAGACATCGAGCAGGTCACCGCGATCGCGCGCCAGATGGTCGGCCGCTGGGGGATGAGCGAGGCGATCGGCTTCGTCAACGTCCTGCCCGATGGCGGACGGCCCGCCATCTTCAGAGGCTCGGGCGAGTCCTCCGAGGAAACCCAGCGCGTCCTCGACGAGGAGGTTCGCCACGTGATCGACACAGCTCACCGAGAGGTGACCGCCGTACTGACAGAGCACCGCGGGCCGCTTGAGTCGCTGGCCAACGCGCTCCTAGAGGCGGAGACGCTCGACGAGATCGACGCCTATGCAGCCGCCGAGATGCCACCCCGTTCCATGGACGCTGAGCGCGCATGAGCCTGCTCACCAACGAAGGCTAGTTAGCGCTTCCGCAGACGCCGTGTGCTCGGCGGTGGCTCGTAGGAGCCCGAGCCCCGAGGGTGGGGTGGCTCACAGTTTGCGTTCCTAACCCAACTTGCTCACGTTCGGAGTAGTGTTGGGTTGGCAACTGGCCCTGCGGCCAATCGCCGGCCGAAGCTCGCAAGCCGCCGAAAGCGCCGACGGCGCGGACGAGGAGACGGAGCGGAGGCGAACGACGGTCGACTGCGGGGCCAGTGGGGGCCATTCTCGAGAAGGCAGACGTCGCGTCGGTTCGTGTCTCTGGTCTCGGCGCGCGATGTTCCCTCCCATGTTCTGCCTGCCTCACGCCTTGGCGAGACGCCTCTTCGTGAGGCTTTCCATCACTCGCTGACGCTGACGCGCGAGGTGTATGATCACTGTGTCGTTCGCCCCAACCTTCGGCGACGATATTCCGGCTCCAGCTTCAGGTCGGTGTGGACGTGTTGATTGCGGTCGACACGTGAACCCACGGTCAGGAGCCCGGTCATCCGTTCCTTCCCCAAAGCGATCGTTGAACGTCCCCGGTCAGTGACGTTGGTGCGTGGTTTGCCGACGGCGGGGCGCCAGCCGAAGACGCTCGGTTGGGATCTGGACGTATGCGCCGGTCAGGGCGCCGCCCGGTTCCGCGTCGCTGGCGCGGCGAGCGCACGCTCCGCTGAGTCCACGCGGTCGGGGCGTATGGAGGCCGGCTCCCATCTGGGCGCCCGGTCCCGCGCGGCCCCGGCGCGCCCGAACACTTTCGCGAGCATCAGGCGTTGTAGGGAGCGTTTTCGATGACCGAGTCGGCACCTGCGATGCCGAACCTCCACTGTCCTCGCTGTGGCTTGAGCATTGGGTTGCGGTCGCGCTGGCTGGCGATCAGGCACTGTCCACGCTGCGTGGCCCGCACCCGTAGGATCGTCGAGCTGGTCAGCTCACGGATGCCCGCTGGTGTGCTGTACAGCGAGACCCGGCCTCTCAAGCCGAAGCCGACGCCAACGCCGGCCACCAGCTACCTGCGGCAGAGCGATGCGAGCCCCTGATCGCCAGCCCAAAGGGCTGGCCTGCTCTTCGAGAACGTTCGACGGCCAGTCTCTCCCCTGGCTGTCGGCGACTGAGAGGTCTCCGGACCGCTCATTTGTGTTGACCCACACCTGCCCGTCCGGTCGTCTCCGGGGCGGGCAGGTCGCGGGTCGGCATCATCACCGCGATACGGTGGAGTTGATCTTCAGTCATCCGGCGAGCTCGAACATCGAATGGCGCCAAGTGTTGTCGCTGCTCGAGGCGATCGGGACCGTGAGTGCGAAGCACGACGGCAAGCTTGAGGTCACCCTCGGCCCGGAGACCGAGGTCTGGCGCGCCCCCCACGGCAAGGATGTCGACGTGCAGATGGTCGTTGACCTCCGACGCATGCTCAGGCAGGCAGGCTTCGCGCCCGGCGGCAGCCCGGCGATCCCCGATCAGCGCTCCCGCGACCATGGCGATGGCCAGTGGGGCGAACCGAGTTAGCTGCTCGCGGCGACTCGATGGACTCAGACCGCGCACGCCAACTGCTAGCACTCGAACGGGAGCGCATTGAGCAGGCGCTCTCCACCCTCGACCGGCGTGGTCCCCAAGAGGCCTCAGATCGCATAGAGCCTGGCGACAATGGCTCAGAAGATCTTTATCAGGACGAGTTCGATGCAGGTCGGGCCGAGGACCTCCACCGCCAGCTTGCTGCATTAGAGCGCGCGGCGGCACGGCTTGAGGCTGGGACGTACGGGCTCTCGGTCGAGAGTGGCGATCCGATCCCGGACGGACGACTCGAGGCACTTCCGACCGCCGAACTGACTATCGAGGAGCAGCAGCGCAGCCGGCGCGGGTGACCATGCCGCTTACATGGCGCGATCGCTCAACGCCTTTCGTCGGGTACCGAGGATGGTGTGACCGGTAACAGGCACGGTCGCGTCGGGTTGCTAGGGACGGGCCTCATGGGCACGGCAATGGGGCATCGCCTGCTGGACCAGGGTGTCTCGGTGATCGCTTGGGACCGTCAGCCTGAGCACGCACAGGCGCTCGGGGAGCGCGGGGCTGAGGTCGCCGGCTCGGCCGGCGAGTTGGTGACTCGGGCCCAGTTCGTGATCACGATGCTGCCGACCGCCGACATCGTGCTATCGGTGGTTGAGCCGGTGCTCGATGAGTGGCCCGAGGAGACGATCTGGCTGCAGATGAGCAGCGTCGGGGCGGCCGAGGCAGACCGGCTGACGGAGATAGCCGGCGCCCATGGCGTGACCCTCTTCGATGCTCCGGTCTCGGGCAGCACCCATCCGGCGGAGGACGGCAAGCTGACGATCCTCGCCTCGGGACCGGACTCGGCCCGCGCAGAGGTCGAGCCGGTATTCGAAGCGCTCGGGTCGAGGGTCCAGTGGGTGGGGGAGGCGGGGATGGGTTCGCGCTTGAAGCTGGCGGCAAACCATTGGATGATCGCGATGGTGGCCGCGCTTGGCGAAGCGATGCACCTCTGCCAGTTGATGGGACTGGACGAGCAGCAGTTCGTGGCCCTGCTTGATGGCGGCCCGCTGGGCTCCTCCTATGGTCTGGAGAAGCTCGGCGAGATGCAGCGCCACGAGTACCCGGCGGGTTTTCCCGTCCGTCTTGCACTCAAAGATTTGAAGCTGGTCCGGGAGGTGGCGAAGGGCGCCGGCGTCGAGCTGCCTGTGCTTGATGCGGTCCTCGAGCGGATCGGCGATGTCGAGAGCCGCCATGCCGACGACGACCTTGCCGCGGTGTACGAACTAAAGCTCCCGGGCGTCAGGGGCGGCTAGGACGCGAGCGCGTGTAACCGAACACCACGACGGACGCACTCACCGCCTCATGATTTCCGTTCGCCGGCCGCGGCGCGACCTCGACTCTCAGTTTGACGGCGATTCCGTTTTGCGCTCGCTGGGCGCGATCGGCAGCTCGATCCCGAAGCGCACCCCGACCAGCCTGAGGGCGATGCAGACACCGGCAGCCAGGAGCGGGAAGAGGGCGCTCCGGGCGCCGGCCTGGTGGGCGACGACAAGCACGGTCGCGCCGAGCAGCGCGGGGACGGCGTAGAGGTCGGCTCGCAGGATGTTCGGGACCTGACGCAGCAGCAGGTCGCGGACCATCCCACCTCCCACGCCGGTCACCGCTCCCAGGATGATCGACTGGACAGATCCAAGATGGTGGGCGAGCGCGGCGCTGGCGCCAGTGACGCAGAACAGGCCGAGTCCGATCGCGTCAAAGACGGTGAGGGCGTGGTCGACCCGGTCGAGTGCGGGGCGAGCGGTGAAGCTCAGGATGCCGGCTGCCGCGGCGGCAGCGAGGTAGCGCCCGTCGCGGAACGTGGCCGGTGGGATGCCGATCAGGAGATCGCGGATGATCCCCCCGGCGAGGGCGACACCGAATGCGAGGACGATGACACCGAGAAGATCCAGTCGGGCGCGGACGCCCGCAAGCCCCCCGCTGAGCCCGAAGACGAACGTGCCTGCGAGGTTCAGGACGAGGATGAGGGTGGGGTCAAAGCCGAGGATCATCACGTGCAGTGTCTCAGCCGGTGGACCGCCATACGGCGAGCTTCACGAGTAAGGCCGTCGGGCGGTCTGCCCGGATATAAGCTCGATCACACGGCCTCGGTGGCGGCGATCCGAGGCGAACACGCTTTCTGAACGGAGGAGCGCCATGACCGATACGACCGTGACGGACACCGTCCTGAGCGGACTCGATGCGATCACCGGCGACCTTGAGGATCTCTACCGCGACGTCCACCAGCACCCCGAGCTCTCGATGCAGGAGCGCAACACCGCAGCGAAGGCGGCCGAACGACTCAGGAGCGCGGGGTACGAGGTCACCGAGGGGGTCGGGAGCACTGGTGTGGTAGGGGTTTTGCAAAACGGGGACGGGCCGACGGTGATGCTCCGCGCCGATATGGATGCGCTGCCGGTGAAGGAGGCCACCGGTCTCGCGTACGCCAGCACCGCGACCGCGACTGACGCCGATGGCAACGAGGTACCGGTCATGCACGCGTGCGGTCACGACATGCACGTGACCTGGCTGGTCGGCGCCACGACGCTGCTTGCCCAGAACCAGGGCGCGTGGCAGGGAACGGTGCTGGCGATCTTCCAGCCGGCCGAGGAAACCGCGCAGGGCGCGCAGGCGATGATCGACGATGGCCTGTTCGATCGCTTCCCCAAGCCAGAGGTGATCCTCGGCCAGCACGTCATGCCCCCATCATCCGGAGAGATCAGCTACCGGCCCGGTACGACCCAGGCCGCCGCCGACAGCCTCGAGGTCCGGCTGTTCGGCCGCGGCGCACACGGCTCGATGCCCGAGTCAAGCGTCGACCCGGTGGTGATGGCGGCAACCACCGTGCTGCGCCTGCAGACGATCGTCTCCCGCGAGGTCGCCGCCAGCCAAGCCGCGGTGGTCACCGTCGGCGCGCTGCAGGCCGGCACCAAGGACAACGTGATCCCCGATGACGCGCTGCTGAAGATCAACGTCAGGACCTTCGACGAAGCCGTGCGCACTCGTGTGCTCGGCGCGATCGAGCGGATCGTCAACGCCGAGGCCCAAGCCTCGGGAGCACCCAAGCCCCCGGAGATCGACTACACCGAGCACTACCCGCTGACCGTCAACGATCCTGACCAGACCCGGCACGTCGCCGACGCGCTGCGCGGATACTTCGGCAAGGAACGAGTCAGCGAGCTCGCTGCGCCGGTATCCGCCAGCGAGGACTTCGGCTCGTTCGGCACCGAATGGCGCGTCCCATCGGTGTTCTGGTACATCGGCGGGACGGACCCCGACACATACCACAAGGCCGAGCAGGCCGGCCGCATCGCCGACGACATACCCACCAACCACAATCCGAAGTTCGCCCCCGTCATCCACCCGACACTCGAGGCTGGCGTGCAGGCCATCACGACCGCGGCGCTCAGCTACCTCGCGCGCCCGGAGTGATCAAGCAAAGAACGGAGGTGCCGGCGTGCTGCACGCTGCCATGACGTAGACGCGCTCGCCTCACGAAACAGGGAACTCGAACCGCACCCGCCGATGCAGCAGCGCAGCCAAAGCCCCGCTTTCGTTTGCTGACCAACATCCCCGACGGCACGAGCAGCGCCCTGCTCCGCGCGGACTGCAGGGCATCCGACGCCCGCCGATCGGACTGGCGCCGAGCGCCGCCGAGACGTCGGCCGTACTTGGTGGCCCAACATTTGATCTCAGCATGCCGCGATCGGCCTTGTCCGCCTCTCGCCTGCCGCAGAGGAAAATGCGAGGTATGGCGATCTCGAATTCATATATCTCGACGGCCGTCTTCATCGGCGGGGCGCTGAGTGAGGACCCAGGTGCCGACGCGCCGCTACGGGGCACCGGCTTCGTCGCGCAGATGCCTGCCCCCGACCCAGACCAGTGCTTCCTCTACGTAGTCACCGCCGCTCATGTTGTGCGATCGCTCAAGCGAGTCTTCGTCAGGCTATCCCGTCACGATGGGACAACAGTCGACATCCCGGTCAACGACTGGACGTTTCATCACCGAGAGGATGTCGCGGTGGCGCCGATTGCCATCGATCCAACCGAGATCGCTCTCACCGTGATTCCGATCGACATCTTCGTCGGGGTAGCCGAAACGCAATTCGCGCCGGGGCCAGGCGACCAGGTGTTCTTCTCCGGCCTACTCGGCGACGTCCCTTCGATGGGACGGAGGTATGTGCCGATGCTGAGGGGCGGCATGATCGGAGCTCTACACCAGGATGGAATCCCAATGCGGCTCCCCGATGGGACCGTGCTCGGAGTGCACGGGCATTGATCGACTGTCGCTCCTTCGGGGGGTTCAGCGGTTCTCCATGTTTCGTGCGCTTCGTGAGTCGGGTTGACCCCACGCCCAGGATGGGCTTACAGATTCCGAAAGAGACCGCGTTGCTACTCGGGATCGTCGGCGGGCATTTCGACCTCCAGGCCAGCGTCGCCCTTCCTGACCAGGAGGACAAACTGCGCGTGTCCGTGACAGCCGGGATTGCCGTACTTCAGACGTCGCAGACGGTCCTCGAGGTCCTAGGGGATGATGACCTCGAGGCCGATCGGTCCCGTTCCTGAGGATTAACCACGACGTCGGTGAGACGCGCTCTGGTCGCGGCAACCAGCTCCTGTCACCCGGGCTGCCGTGAACTCAGCGCAGCCGACGCCCTCGAACTCCTCGCGCTGTGACCGCGCTCGTAGCCGTGATCACGTCGAACGGCGGCAAGCGGAGGACCGACACGACTGCTTTCATTACACGCGATCCTCGAATCCCGAGTGCTTCGGCGACGATGAGATAGGCAGCATCGCCGTTCCCGGTTTCGCGCGGTTGATGGCACGACGAGCCGGTGAGGGATCCTCACCTCAAGTGCAGAGGCGCTCCCGCCGATCCGAGCGCAGTGGTCTACGGCGATCATTTACCAAGCGCGGCTGGCCCCGTTCCCGATCGTCTCACGATCTGGCCGACCGATGATGGCCGATACGGCTTGGACGCGACCTTCCAGGGAGCATCGGGTTACCAACGTGCAGACCATCATCGCAAGGCGCTGGACCAAGCCGGGATCCGGTACCGCTTCAACCAAGAGCTTGATGGCGGGTGGACGCTCCGCTTTGGCCCTCTGCGGGCAGTAGACGTGGCGACTGCTTTGGGTGCGTTCGTCTACTGAGTCTCACGATCGCACGGCGAGGTGCGCTCGCTTCCAGGACCTGCATGGCGAGGACCAGGGCCTCGGGTCCGTGCGGTGTCAGTCATGCTTTCGCGGTGGGACGGGCATGTGCGCCGAGTTCGGTTTCGAGCCTTTCCGTCCCCAAAGGAAGGCTTGGGTTATACGAGCCCTGGGCGGTTGATCGCGTTCACAGTTGCCGGACGCGCAGCACGCCAGTCAGCATCGGAAGCGTGAACTCGCCGCGGGCAGTCTCCGGTCTGTTTGCGAGAAAGCCACCGATCCGGCCGAGGGTGGCCTTTCGTTCCTGTTCTGGCATGACCAGTATCCCTGCCCGGGTCGCAAGCGTCGCGAGGAGGGAGGTGGCAGTCCGCCGCTGCCCGTGCGGAAACTCGGCCTGCTCTGGCGACCCGAACCGGGCCACTGATCCGTCGCTTGGCAAGTGCAGGTTGGCCGTTGCGGCGCGCCAACCGCTGAATGTGTCACGAGGGCCAATCGCCGCGCTCCCACTCACCCGGTCAAGTCCGGCAACCCAGTCGACCCGATCGTCGACGACGTTCCACAAGCCCGCCAGGATGCCGCGGGATGCCAGGACCCTCGCTATCTCGGGTCCCGCGGTCGCCATGTCGAACCAGTGCAGAGCGTTGCCCGCCAGCACAGCATCGACCGACGCGTCCGGTAGCGGTAGCGCTTCGGCACTACCCGCCAGCGCACGGACAGCCGGCAACGCGCGACGCAGCTCGGTCAGCATTGCTGGGTCGGGCTCAACCGCGATGACGTCGGCCCCCAGCGCGGTTAGCGTGGCGGTCAGCTTGCCGGTCCCCGCGCCGAGGTCGAGCACCCGCATCCCGTGCGCGGACTTGAGCGCCCAGCGCACCGCGGTCACCGCGTAGTCCGGGCGGTGTTCGGCGTATGCGGCCGCCGCTACGCCGAACGACGAGCCGCACGATTGCCGTTCGACCTGATCCACGTGATTACCCTAGCCACGACGCGCGCCGGCAGTCAGGTTCAGGCGAGACCTGCTCTTACTCCTCACCGAGCACTCGGGCCGTACTCACAAAAGACGCGGTATGCGCGGAGAGCGCTAGCCGCGGTTGACGGGGCGGCACCTGGAGGAACGATCGGTGGGTCAACCATCGTCCGAGGGAGGACGCATGCCATCCACCACATCGCTGGACATCTGCGGCCGCCGGCGCTCGCCGGCGACACTGTCCAGCTTCCACCGGGGCCGGCCGCCGCGCAACAAGGGGCAGCTGTATCCGGCAGACCCGCCGACTGTTGAGGAGATCATCGCGGTGATGCACGCCGCCGGGGAGGACGCGGACGCTGTTCGTCTCCGTGGCCTGCTCGTTGTGCTCTGGCGAGCCGGGTTGCGGATCAGCGAAGCGCTTGCGCTGAGCGAGAGCGACCTTGACCCAGGCCGCGGAGCGATTCTGGTCCGCCAGGGCAAAGGCGGCAAGCGGCGGGAGGTCGGGATGGACCGGTGGGGGTGGGAGCAGCTAACGCCGTGGCTGCAGCTACGCGAAGAGCTTCCGGTCGGCGCGCTGTTCTGTGTGCTGCGCGGTCCAACGAGAGGACGTCCGTGGGCGCCTGCGGGCGTCCGGGCGGAGCTTCACGCCGCGGCTGCTCGAGCTGGCGTGCGGCGTCGTTTCGCACCACACCAGCTGCGGCACGCTCATGCCGTTGAGATGTCGAGAGAGGGAGTGTCGCTGCTGGTCATCCAGCGCCAGCTCGGCCACGCCGATCTCGCGATCACCTCCGTGTATCTGCGCGGGATCGATAACACCGAGATCGTCCACGCCGTGCACGAGCGGCCAGCGCCGATGATCCCGGCCAGCCACGGGCTATAGGTCCCCGCTCCAATCGTGTCCCCGGCGGGTCGAGCGGGACCTTGACCCGCCGAAGGGGGCTGCTCATCACAAGGAGCGCGACGTCACCAAAGTGATCGCGCACCGCTCGATGCGGGGGTCACGCAAGCGATCGTCACGTTGGACTTCTCTCCCGATGGAGATAGCGGCCTAACACCTAAACGTCGTCTTAGCTTGACGAGTATATATCTAGTCGGCTATTCTTTTAGCCGTGTTGTACGAGACTCCTCAAATTTCTCGGCCACTCCAGGAGCAGCTTCGCGTGCTCGATGAGCTTCGCGCCAAGCTTGGCGACGCGATGTCGGTGCCGGGGTCATGGCTCGGCCAGCTACGTCGACAGGTCCGTGCCAGCTCGGTCGAAAGCTCGGTGTCAATAGAGGGCTTCGTCGTTGCGCCTGGCGAAGCGCCGGCGTTGGTTGCGGGCGAGGAGCCAGCTGGTTCCGACGACGAAAACCGGATGGCCGTCGCGTCGTATGCCCGAGCGATGGACCACGTTGGGGTGATGGCGATGGACCCCCACTTCCAATGGGTTGATCGCGTGATCCTCGACCTCCACTTCGATGCATGCCTGTTTCAGCGCGATAAGGCCCCCGGCCTGTGGCGCACCGGCCCGATATTTGTGACGAGCCCCGGTGGCGGGCCGCCCGCGTACGAAGGACCAGAAGGCGAGTCGGTTCCGGGACTGATGGCCGAAACTGTCAACTGGCTACGCAATGGCGACCTCGATGCGCACGTCGCGGTTCGCGCCGCGATGGCTCATCTAAACGTGGTGTCGATACACCCGTTCCGGGACGGTAACGGTCGGATCGCAAGGATCGTTCAGTCGCTGGTTCTAGCTCGCGAAGGCCTCTTGGCGCCCGAGTTCAGCTCGATCGAGGAATACCTCGGACACCACACGACTGACTACTACGTGGCACTGCAGAAGGTCCAGGGCGGTCGTTATCACCCCGAGCGCGATGCGTCGTCGTGGGTGCGGTTCTGTATCACGGCGCACATCCAGCAGGCGAAGCAGCGACTCTCGCTGATCGCCGGGGCGGCGACACGCTGGGCAGCGCTGGAGAAGCTGGTCGACGCACGCGGGTGGCCAGACCGGCTCGTGATTGCGCTCGAACACAGCCTGTTCGGAGGGGTCGAGCGCGCGGCCTACGCAGCCGAGGCCGATGTCTCGCCAGCGACTGCTAGCCAGGATCTCAGGAGGCTCGTCGACGCGGGCCTTCTCACACAGGAAGGGCGCACACGAAGTACGAGATATCTCGCCACTGATCAGCTTCGGCGGCAAGTCGGCGGATCCGCCGACTAAGACTCCTATGTCGCCAAGGCGATCGCGCGCCCTGAGCCTAGTTGCATGACGAAAGCGATCGCGAGGACGAGGCTAGCCGGACGCTTGAGGGGGGCGTGATCCAACCGACCTCGACGACGCTCAGCGGCGCTGTATGAATCGCTTCAGGTCGCGAGCGGTCTCTTCGAGGGCGGTCCTCATCGACATCGCCTCGTCGGTGTGGTGCTCCACGACGTAGGTGAGCAGGTAGCACGGTCCGAGAGCCTCGACTGCGCAGTATCGGCTCGTCTCCTTTGTCCACTCGAGGGCCTGGGTCAGCACCCGCAGAAGCTGATCGGCTGGGAAGTCGCCCCCCGTGAGCGGCGTCGGCGCGGTCGCGAGCGGCGGTGGATCGACAAACTTCGACCGCATCGCGCGGTCGGGCAGCAGGGTCTGCGCTTCGGAGATCACGTCTGTCAGCGGATCGCGCAGCGTTCGAAGCCGGTCCAACAGATCACCTCGCTCCAACCTGTGGCGCGCTGCGATCTCCTCGAGCCTCGCGACGTGGTTCTGGATCGTTTCGCCAGCGATGATTTGATCGAGTCCGTCCTTCTTGATGACGGCAGCCACTGCGTCCGGAAGCGAGGAACGCTCGTCGCGGTCATGCACGTCAAGTCCATTGGTCGCTCTGAGGAGCTCTTGTGCCGCGATTTCAACTGGCTTACGTGTCCGTCGAGTGAGTCCGTACGTAAGTGTCGGTTCGTTTGGGGTCGGGTCAGTCATCCCGAAGTTGATACCACCGCGATGGGCCGGCATAGCCGCTGCGGCGACGGCGCGTCCGGCCCGCGGCACCGACCAGGTGTTCGACGCCACGCCGCCTACCGTCGCGCGATCTTTGAATTGCCGGATGTTGCTCAGCCCGGTATGTAGCCGAAGCAGTCGTGCCAAAGGAGGCGGCGCGACGCAGATAGCAATCGCGCCGAGCGGGGGCCGCCGAAGTGTCGGATTCGGCGGAACGGAGAAGCTCGAGGCACGTCCAGGCGATGACTGGATGTAGCCCGAAGGAGCAGCCTGCCCTGACACCTCTCAGAGTGCTGCTTCTGGCGAAGAGCAGAGACGGCGTCGGATCGGCCGGGACTCCCGCATCTCGTCCGAATCGGCACTCGGCGGGTCTGCGCCCTGGTGTGGAGACCTCGGTGTCTCGCTCTCCCGCCCCGCGCGCAGGACGCGCACCGCCCCAGGGTTATGGGAGACGCGAGCCGGTGAACCGAGCCAGCTCCTCGAGCAGTTCATCCTGGAACCGCTGGTCGTGAACGCTGGACGCAGGCTGGCGGCGTTCCTGGTGATACCAGTAGCCGCCGGAGACAAGTGCTGCGGGGTCGTCGCTGGTGGCGAGCCACTCCTGTGTGAGGTGCCCAAGGCGCAGATCGTCGGGCGCACTCGCGCCCCCCATCCTCGTGGGCACCCAGCCGGGGTCGACCGCGTTGCTGAAGACGTCCTCGCATGTCCGGGCGACGGCGGCGGCGAGCGTGGTGACGAACAGTTTGCTGTCCGAGTAGGAGGCGGTGGATCGGCCGCCACTCCAGTCGATGCCGGCTAGGTCGGCTCGCCCGCCGCGGTGCATGCCGCTGCTGAGGTAGACGAGCCTCTGGGGGCGGGTGATCAGTGCGGTGAGCAGGTACGGCGCGACCACGTTGACGGGCAGGACGTGCGGCCCGCCGATAACGCCAGCGTTGTGGATCACCGCGTCCATCTGTCCCACGCGGTTCACCTGGTCGGCGACGTCGCGGGTCTCCTCGAGCTGGGACAGGTCGCCGACGACGGCCGCGACGCCTCGGTCGAGCAGGTCGCGCACGGCCGCCAGGCGGTCCGCGTTGCGCGCGTGCACCACCACCTCGTGGCCCTGTGCCAGCAGGCTGTCGGCAGCGAGGCGCCCGAGTCCGTCGGCAGAACCGGTGATGAAGATGCGCGCCATCAGGTCGCGCCGCCGTACTCCTCGTCGGTCACGTGCTCTCCCCACGTGACCGGGCTGCCGCTCTCGTCGTTCTGCTGCATGGCGATGTGCACCATGAAGCGGGTCGGCGCCGCGCCGTGCCAGTGGTTCTCGCCGGGCTCGAAGAAGACGCGGTCGCCGGGGTGGATCGTTTCGATCGGGCCGCCTTCGCGCTGACAGAGCCCGACGCCCTCGGTGACGAAGATCGTTTGGCCGTGAGGGTGCGTGTGCCAGGCGGTGCGCGCGCCGGGGGTGAAGTGCACCGCTGCAGCTGCGAAGGTGGAGGTCGCCTTGGGTGCGGCTACGGCGTCGATAAAGACGTCGCCGGTGAACCACTCGGCGGGCCCCCGCTGGGTTTCGATGTCTCGGGTGATCTGCATGACCTCTCGCTTCCGCTTCGTTACCACGGCTGGTTGGCTGGGCCCACGGTGAACTCATTGATCGTCGTGTCCTCGGGCTGGTCGATCGCAAACGCCACAACGCCCGCGACGCGCTCGGGCGGGATCTCGAACTTCTCGTACACGCTTCCCATCTGCTCGGCCGTGTCCTCATGGCTGATCGTGCCGAGCAACTCGGTGCCGATCGCCGCCGGGTAGATCGTGGCGGTGCGGATGTGAGTCCCCTCCATGGCGGACTCCATGCGTAGGACCTCCATGAAGTCGCGGACGAACCACTTCGTCCCGCCGTACACCGCGCCGCCTGGATAGGCCTTGAGCCCGGCGACCGACGAGTTCCCGATGACGTGCCCTGACTTCTGCTCGATGAACGTCGGCAGCACGGCGGCGACGCCGTTCAGGACGCCCTTGATGTTCACGTCGACCATCTGGTGCCAGTCGTCGGTCTTGAGCGCCGAGAGAGGCGAGTTCGGCATGAGGCCGGCGTTCAGGAAGATGACGTCGACACCGGCGAATGTCTGCATGGCGAGTTCGACGATGGCGTCGTTCTCAGACGCCTTGGTGACGTCCAGCGCCTGGTAGACCGCCTGGCCGCCGTCCTTCTCGATCGCGTCCGCAATCTGCTTGAGCTTGTCTTCGCGGCGCGCGCCGAGGACGACCTTGGCGCCCTTGCTGGCGAGCAGCTTGGCGGTCGCTTCGCCGATCCCGGACGACGCGCCGGTGATGATCACTACCTTGCCATCGATCATGTTGATCCTCCGTTTTGGGTGGTCATGCGTTTGCGGGCTTCGGTACGTCCCAGGCCACGGCTCTCGAGCGGCGGCGATGCGCCAGGGCAACTGCCGTCGTCGGAACAAGGGCTAGTGCGGCGATTGCGGCGCCGACCACAGCCGGACCGGTGGCGCCGAGGGAAGAGTCGAGCGCGACGCCGGCGATCGAAGAGCCGATCGCCGTGCCGAAGTTAAAGGCGGACACGGTAAGGGCGGACCCAAGCGTCGGCGCCCGGCCCGCGTAGCGGACCGCCAGGGAGATCAGCGCCGGATTGGCGCCGAGCCCAAAGAACCCGAGCAGCACGATCAGGGCAGCTGTGGACGCCGCGAACCCGGACAGCAGGCAGATCGCCACCAGCAGGACCGTTGTTACCGCGGGCGCTGCGATGGTCGTCGCGTGCGGCCGCACATCTCCGAGGCGGCCACCCACGAGGAACCCCGCCAGCGCACCGACGCCAAAGCCGACCAGGACCAGCGGCACCAAGCTCGCCGCAACTCCGGAACGGCCAGTCAGCAGCGGGGCGATGTAGGAGTAGGCCGAGAGCACGCCGCCGGTGGTGGTCGCGCACGCGGCCAACGTCAGCCATAGGCGGCCCGAGCGTAGAGCGGACAGCTCGGAACGGATAGATGCGGTCTCCTGGCTCGGGCTCTCGTGTGGCACGTGGCGGGCGATCAGCACGATGCAGGCCGTGGCCAAGACGGTGAGTGCCCAGAACGGTCCCCGCCAACCCACCACCTGACCGGCCAGCGCGCCAAGCGGTACGCCTACGACGTTGGCCAGCATCGCGCCGGAGCCGACGACGCCGAGCGCGCGGGAGCTGGCAGCCGGGCTGGCGGTGCGGGCAGCCTCGACGTTCGCCACCGCCCAGAACGCTCCGGTCGCCAAAGCGCTGACGAACCGCGCCGCAAGCAGCACCGCAAAGCCCGAGCCGAGCGCGACGACCAAATGCCCGACAGCAAAGACGCACAGGGCCAGCATCAGCGTGAGCCGACGAGGGAGTCGCAGCGTCAGCATCGTCATCAATGGCGCGCCGAGGATCATGCCGAGCGCGAAAACGGTGATCATTAATCCGGCTCGGGCGACGCTCATCCGCAGGTCGCCGGCGATCTCCGGCAGCAGACCCGCCACCACGAACTCGGTCGTGCCCATCAGGAACGTCCCCAGCGCGAGCACGTAGACGACGAACGGGAGTCGGTTGGCCTGGTCGTTGCTCATGCAGTCGACGGTGACAGCCAATCCGCGAAGGTGAGAGGACTGCTTCTTCCAGGTACTGACAGGGCACCCCGGCGCCTGGCCACGGCGCCTAACCTTGGAGCCATGGACACCAAGAGCGAGATCCGCGACTTCCTAACCTCCCGGCGGGCGCGGATCACTCCCGAGGAAGCAGGCTTGAAGGTCTTCGGACCGCGTCGCGTACCCGGGCTCCGCCGCGAGGAGGTGGCCACGCTCGCCGGGCTCAGCGTCGACTACTACAACCGCATGGAGCGCGGAAACCTCGGCGGCGCCTCCGACAGCGTGCTCGACGCGCTAGCCGACGCCTTGCGGCTCGACGAAGCAGAACGCGCACACCTGCTCGACCTCGCGCGCGCGAGCCAGCCCAGCTCACGCCGCCCGCGCCGGGCCGCCACGCCCGCCATCCGTCCCAGCGTGCAGTGGATGCTCGACTCGATGACATCGGCCGCCGCGTTTGCCGAGAACGGCCGGCTCGACGCGCTCGGGGCCAACCAACTCGGGCGCGCCCTCTATCCCGCCGTCTTCAACGGGGGAGCGCACTCAGGCAACTGGGCGCGCTACATCTTCCTCAACCCCGAGGCGCGCAGCTTCTACGCCGACTGGGACCGCGCGGCAAGGGACAGCGTGGCGATCCTGCGATCTGAGGCCGGTCGCAACCCGCACGACCGCGAGCTCTCGGACCTGATCGGCCAGCTCGCTACCCAGAGCGAGGAGTTCCGCGGCCTCTGGGCGGCGCACAACGTGCGGCTGCACACCAAGGGCGTCAAAAGCTTTCACCACCCGATCGTTGGCGAGCTTGAGCTGAGCTTCAACCGGCTCGAGGTCGCCGCCGACCCCGGCCTGATGATCGTCGCCTACACCGCCGAACCCGGCACGCGCTCCGCCGAGGCGTTCGCGCTTCTTGCCAGCTGGACAGCAACACCAAGAGGCCAGTGGCTCCGACCCGCAGAGCGCCCCTAGACGCGAGGCGCGATAGCGCGCGCGGTCAGGCAGTACCAGCCATAGCCGCTGCGCTTCCCATGCAAAGGAGGACCGGCGCCGTACTCAGGCAAAGTCCCGCTTCGCGCGGAAAGCAGAAGCGATACCCGTGCTTGTGGGAGTGCCGGTCTGATCGAGTCTGGGCACTCTCCCGCCACCGCGGTCAGAGTGCTGCGATGCGACGAACTCGGAAGCGGACCGGGTTAGCGAACAGGCGGGATCGCGGTCGATCGGATGGTCGCCATTGCGCTCGTCAGATTCAGTAGACGAACGCACCCAAAGCAGTCGCCACGTCCACTGCCCGCAGAGGGCCAAAGCGGAGCGTCCACCCGCCATCAAGCTCTTGGTTGAAGCGGTACCGGGATCCCGGCTTGGTCCAGCGCCTTGCGATGATGGTCTGCACGTTGGTAACCCGATGCTCCCTGGAAGGTCGCATCCAAGCCGTATCGGCCATCATCGGTCGGCCAGATCGTGAGACGATCGGGAACGGGGCCAGCCGCGCTTGGTAAACGATCGCCGTAGACCACTGCGCTCGGATCGGCGGGAGTGTCTCTGCACTTGAGGTGAGGGTCCCTCACCGGCTCGTCGTGCCATCAACCGCGCGAAACCGGGAACGGCGATGCTGCCTATCTCAATCGTCAACTGCGAACGAATTGGGTGGGCTCCGTAGTCGGGCCGATGTGCGGGGTCCCCCAAAGAACGTCTTCTGAGCTGGACGCCCGTTCCTGTCGGGTCGTAGACGACGTCTCCTGCAGAGTCCCAGGTGCTTTGGACTTTCTCTTGTCGCGAGGCCGATCAAACGGACATAGGCGCGGCCGCTTAGTAGCGATCTACGATGGGATGATGAGCCGCTTCAACCCTTATCTCGCAGGTCTCGGGAACATGGATGTTGCGGGCTTGGTCGCGATCGTCTATCACGCTCCGCATGGTGCCGCTGAGACCACGGAGCTGGAGTGGAAGACCTCTGGGACCTGGGACCGAGGTTCCGCCGTGCCGACCTCTCGCGGCACATCATCGGCTTCGCTAACCGTGATCCGGACCAGGCGGCCCGAGTCTTCGGCGGCCATGCCTTCCTCCTGATCGGAGTCGCCCCGGCGAGCTCGGCGCGGCGCCGGAGCTGGATCCCGCCGACATCACACAGATGCTCACCCCGTACGTTGGGACGCAGCTCTCCTGGCATCCGGTGTATGTGCCATTCAAGAGGAGGCGCGTCCTGGTGCTGGTGGTAGACCCGCCGCGTTGGGGGGATTCTGTTTGGCGGCTGCAGCGCGGGTCCGAGGACGCAGATTCCGGACGGGTCCTATCGGCCAACGCCGTGTTTGTGCGTCGGCCGGGCACGACCGTCCCGGCCGACGACGCGGATTTGCAGAGGCTTGCCGCGCGAGCGGAGGTTCCCCGCCCTGAGCTCACGGTCGCCTTGGACTGGAACCTGGGTCACAGCGGGAACTACATCGGCGTTGTGGTCCGAAACGGCAGGACGGCGCAGCCGGCACTGCTACAGCAGGTTGGCTTTACGGTGGGCGGAACCTGCGAGCTGACCGACAAAGACCCGTCGGGCAATGAGGTGAAGATCACAGCGTTCGCGGAGTTCCCAATCGTGACCGACCCCGGGGAGGTACTGCCTGGGCAAGAGCTGAGCTTTCGCCTCGGACTCGACAAGAGCATTCCGTTTCTTTGGGACGAGAACACCGACCTAGCTCCATACGCAGTTTTCGACGACGGCCACTGGTTGACGGCGGAACCTCAAAAGCTGATCGGGCTTCTTCAGTTCCACGGCTGGTCGAACAATCCGGAGGCCGATCCGATGCTCACGTCGATCGTGCTCCACTGCATCGACCCCCCGGAGTTCAACGGCCAGGTGATCCGGAGCGACCTGAGACAGAGCGACATGCACTTGCCGTAGGGCCCCTCGATCTTCGGATGAACACGGCGCCCCACTCGGGCTCCGATCAAGGACGCGCGCGCGGGTCCAGCCGAGGCACGGACGCGAGGCTCTCTTTCGCGCGCGACCGAGACCACGGCCTAACGCTGCCGGCGCACCCTCAATGCAACCTAGGGTGAGCGTCGGCGCACGCAGGCGTCGACCCAGCCTTGACGCCGAGCTGGCAACGACCTGCTCGTCGCTGTCGTATCTCTCGGTGCTGGGTTGGAGGCCGCGCAGAATCTGCGCACGCGTGAGGCGCTTGAACGCGGACAGCATGCAGGCCACGAACGCGGGCGAATCCCCGTGGGCAGGGGCAGTCCTCTTGAAACCGCTGACGATGTAGCCCCGCATGGCCTCGAGATCCGCTGGGCGGCGCAGACACGCGCCCATGTAGGTCCGGAAGCCGCTTTGTAGGAACGCCGTGGTAAGCGGACTTGACCTCGCAGAGAGCTCCAGCAACTGGACCAGCCGTGACCCGGGAGCCTCGGAAATCCAGCAACGAGCCATCAGCGAAGCTGCGCCCTTGGAAGTACTCTCAAAGCGGATCAGAGCGGATCGAAGCAGGGCGAGGTTGGGCCCCCTTTCCATGCACGGCCCCACTAGCGCGAGCGCAGCTTCTTTCTCTGTCGTGCTGCTGGTGCGCTTCAGGTACGCCACCATCTGCAGCTGGGCCAGCGGCACCAACCGCGCGCGTCCCACGACGCAGCTCACAAGGTGCGGTCTGACTGTGAACGGACCCAGAGGATCGGTTCGCATCGAGCGTTCGAGCTGCTTGACCAGCTGCGCGCGCACCGGCGAGGAGCCACTCGAACTGTCGGAGCCGCTCGAGCCACCGCACGCCAGCAACGCCGCCGCAGAAAGTGTGGCCAAAGTTGCGACAACGCTTCGGAGCGGACGATGCAGAATCCTGCTGCCGATCACCAGAAATGAGTTCAGTGCGGGCGAAGACATAGCCACGCTTTAGCCTCAACGCCCATGCGCGCGATGCGGTCAGCTGTGCCGGTCACACTGATTGCGGCAGCTCTCGCTTCGGGATGTGGGGGCTCCGCGTCAGCGAATCCGAAGTCGGTCAGCGACATGTCGACCCCGCTGAAGATGACGCTCGGTTGGTTCAAAGCGATCAACGAGAAGAACGCTCGCGAGGCGAAGCCCTACTTCATGCCGAGCGCGCGCTACATGATGGATTGGGGTCCCCCGACCAACTGGTCCACATTCACGAAGCTCCACTGCAAGACCCTCTCAAGGACCAGGACACACGCCTCGGTCAAATGTACCGTCCACGAATCAGCCTCGCCTAGCGAGGGCAACCGAGACACGTTCTGGAGCGTCAATCTTCGGCTCGTGTCGAGGAAGTGGCTCATCGACGACTACGGACAGCCATAGCCACGCGCCAAACCGCGCCGCCGCGTAGCGGCAATCCCTCGCCGAGCTCTTCCGCAGCTTGCCGCGCTGCCGCGGGACCGCCCTCACGCGCTGAGGTGCATTCTACTCTCAACTGCATGCGGGAGATCAGCTTCGAGGTCGAGGGCTACCCGCCGGCGAAGAACGAGGCGAAGTCGATGCTCGCAGCCGCCCATATCTACGCCGAGCGGGTCCTCGCGCTCCTGCGCGCCGCGCGCGATGCGCTACCAGCCGGCGCGGTCCGGCCCTTGTTCGGAGACGAGCCGCTAGGGCTCGAGTTCGTCGTCGCCGCGCCCGAGCGGCCGCCGTCCGACGCGACAAACTACTTCGGCGGCGTCGCCGATGTCCTTGAGGCGAAGGGTCGGCGCGGCGTCCTCGAGCATCTCGGCGAGCTGGCGATGGTCGAGCTGTACGACAACGACCGCCAGGTCGAGGAGGTGCACTATCGCTACGAGCGCGATGCGCAGCCGCGGTACGCCGTGCGCATCTGGAAGCTGAACAAGGCACAGGCGCGTGCGTTAGTGCCCGGCACCCCTGCGAGCTAGGAGTCCGCGCTACGTGGCAGTGTCGAACGGGCCGAGATCGCCTAGCGCCAGATGAGAGGGCCGCGCGCCTCAGGCGTTCCTAGCCGTTGCTCCCGGACGGCGAACCGCTCGCGCGCGTCATGGACGCGCGGGTAGAACGGGTGCGACGCTTTCGCCGCACAATTCAGCGGCGGTTGCATCCGCGATCACCTCGTCCTCGACCTCCCACGGTCGCTCGCGGACGCACGTCGGCGCGTCGGGGCCGTCACGATTCCTATCACGCGATAGCGCTCGCGAGCTTCCGGCTGGCGCTTCCGGCCCAACAGCCGTCGCCCCGCAAAGGTTCAGCGCGTCGGGGTGGCTCTGGGCGATGTCCGGTCGGGGTGTCTCCGTAAGCTCCGAGTCGTGCCACAGTCACGCGGTCGGCTGTTCGACGACATTGAGCTTGACGTCTGGCTGGAAGCACGGCGAAGGAGAGCTTGCGGAAGAGGCTTGTTTAGACCTCTTGCGAGGTCGTTGAGCGGCCGATCAACGATCTTGCCGAGGAACTGCTCCGTCAACACCGGGTGGCGCCCATTGTCTTACGCCGCGAGCAGCAATATGCAGACGAGGTTCGTGAAGCGTTCGTCTGGGGGCGTGGTGGTCTGTAACCCCAGGCGTGAGAGTTCACAGCGGTCCCGCGCAGCCAGGCTATGCCACTGCGATTCACGTGCCAGTCACAGGCAGCGAACAGCTCTTGCAGGCGCGTCCCTCTCCGGTGCCTGGACCCAGCCCTCGCGGCCGGCTGGCTCCCGGAGAACTAGTGTTCCAATTTGAGTGGGCGAGAGGAGATGTCCCGACATCAACCGTGTCATGGCCCTGATTCTCGACACGATTGAGAACCAGTTCCTCGCCGCTCAGGCTGATGCCATTCGGCGATTCAATGAAGACGCCGATCGTTTCGTGAAGGATGAGCTTCGGGCACGCCGTGACGGTCTTCTACAAGCCCGAGAGTATCTCGACGGCCTGCGTATACCGATCTACGGACGTCCGGACGCGCCCCGGACCTTCGCGGCGCCAGGGATCGAGCGGAAGGCCACGCCACGGGTCGATAAGAGGGTGTCCAATCAACCTCTTGAGCCCGTCCTAGTGGAGGTTTTCTACGAGCACATCGTAGGTGTCATTGCCGCCATGTCCCGGGGTATGGAGCGCAATCCCGGCGATTACGCCTCGTGGGAAGAGGAGCAACTGGGGATGCTCTCCTCGTAATCCTTAACACCCACTACATGGGGCACGCGACAGGAGAAACATTCAACAGGAGCGGCAAGACTGACATATTGGTGCGGGTAGCGGACCAAACATATTTGTGGGCGAGTGCAAATGGTGGTCTGGCCCGACGGCATTCGCCGGCGGCGGATCCAGCCGCTCAGCCTTGGACCAGCTTCTGGCCTATACAACCTGGCGTGATGCGAAGCTTGCTCTGGCAATGTTCGTAGGCCGCCGCGACATGGTCTCGGTGATTGCGGCGGCACGCGAAGTTCTCGAACGTCACGAGCATTTCATCTCGTGGCGAGGAGCGAACGACGAGTCTCAGCTCCGCGCACGGGTGCGGCTTCCGGGTGACGACGGACGTGCCGCCGACCTCGCGGTCGTCTTTTCTCATCTTCCTCGATCGGCCTAACTCCCTAAGCCCACCTCAAGCACCGCTCTCGGGTGGAAGTGGGTGCAGCATCCGCACGCCACCCTGTTCGGGTAATGCCGTCCATACCGCATCGCTCTTGAGACCCGCTGGCCACCGCTCAAACACGAAATAGCGCTGGTTGAGCCGCCACAAGATCATCAAGGGCAGCAGGAAAGCGACTGGGGTGACTCCGAGGATCCACGAATCGCGGGCCGAGCCAGTGACTTGGGCGATTAAATAGATCGCGACGCTGAATGAAGCTAACTCGCTGGAGAGGAGCGCCGCGATCGCGAGTGGCACCATCCTGGTCGCCCACGGCTGGCGACCGATCAGGTGCGGACCCCCAGGTATCCCGATGATGTCGCCCTGGACGGCGAGACGCAGAGGCTTATCCGCGACGATCCGAATAACACCGCCATCTCCGGCATCTAAGAAGTCAAAGGTCAACGCTGCGGTATAGCCGACGCGGTTGCGCGTCGGCGAGTCCAGCCGGACACCGTTGACCTCGCGAGTGACTATCGCGAGAGAGATATCCAGAACGCGTCCACCCGACGCCTCAATACGCAAAGGGTTGGCGGTGGCCACATCCTGACTGCGTATCGGGCGCGTTCCAGTATTGGCGAACCTAAGATAGTTCGCCCATGCCGAACTAAGCAGCTCGCTCCGCTTGGCGCCGGGTGCGGTATAGCGAAGCTCCAACCTGTAGTCACGCTGTAGTGGAGCGTTGACGGCCAGTGGTATCCATGGCGAGGCTTCGTAGACAAGGTCCGGCGAGTCCTGCTTCCGTCGGAGTCCGAACAGTCCTATGAGGGACGCGAAGGATCCAAGAGCACCGAGCAGGGCGAGCCCGAGAGAAACGGCGCTGACACTCGCCGGCACGGTCATGTCGCCATCTTAAGAGCACCTCCGGCCTTCCTGGCCCCCCATCGCCTCCTCAATCGGGTATCGCCTTGTCAGAGCCTCTAGGAGGTACGAGAACGTGCTGGCGACTCGACTTGGAGATCGTGGTGGGATATCACTGGCCCGTGGGCCCGGCCATCGTTATGCGCGAAAAGCAAGAGCAGTCACGGTTCGAACACCGTGAGCCGCCCGTCCGAAAATGGGCGCGGCTGGGTTCGAACCAGCGACCTCTCGCGTGTGAAGCGGTAGAGCGGATCGGGCGGATCGCCCGGAACCACAGGCTCTACAGGCGTTTGGGTCGGCTCGACGCGCGATCGGTTGTGCGCGGATGTGCGTCGATGTAGGCGGACAGCGGCACAGGAATGAGAGTTGTGCCACTTCCGGCTCCACGGCCTTGGCGGCGTACGCCGCTGCGCCCAGAGCATGTGCACCCCTACCGCGACCCCGATGGCAACGAGCTGGGCTTCGGCGGCGCCCGCTCGATACCCGTTCGCAGCTGTCTGAATCCCGGGCACTTGCTGCCCGGCGGGACACGCAAGGCGAGGAGAAACGGCCGGACGCGCGAGCGGAGGGGTAGGAGTCTCTGCTAGCCCGTGCCGCCCAGTTCCTCGTCCGGTGGCGGCGTGGGATCGTCAACCGCCCAGGCGTTGTCCCGTAGGTCAGGGTGGCGCACGAGCTCAACGTGGCACTGTAGGCAGGTTGAACGCTGGTTACGCGCGTGATGTCGGCCCACCGTGTACTCCTCTGGAGCGAGAACTCGCTCTCCGCACTGAGGACACCAGAGGATTGTCTGCATGCCTCGGAATGTACTCCGGGACCCCGGGAAGATCCCCTAGCGGCGGCGGAGGACGATCGCTGCGCTGGCAGGCGCAGCGTCTTCAGCGCTGATACGAACCATCGCAGCGAGGTGGCGACGCGTCCGCAAGACGTGTCGGATTGCGCGTGCAAGATGGACCCGTATCGATGCAGTCGTGCCCGTCGCCATTGAGAAAGCCGCGTGACCGAAAACGCTACGACGACCGTGGAGCAGCGGTCTGGCGAGCGGATTATCCCGACACATAGCGTGCCCGTATCCCCTCTCGAACGCGACAGGCGGACAATCGCAGAGCCATTGCGAACAGGCGCCACGCGGCGGCTGAGACACGCCGCCAATCGGGGCGGATGGCTTCGCCGGTCGAGGGGGAGGCGGACGGGCGGAAGACCTGGACGTCGCGGCGACGGCAGCACCCCCGCCGCGTCTGCGCCGCGACGAACGTCGTTGTCCACCGGGCACGGCTCAGGTGGAGAGCTGCTGACGGACCAGACGGACCCAGAACGCGACGCCGGCGCCGATCGCCTCATCGTTGAAGTCGTAGTGCGGCGTGTGGACGTTGTGGATGGTGCCGTCCGGCGCCGTGCCGTTGCCCAGGAAGACAAGGGCGCCCGGCCTGGCCTCGAGCATGAGGGCGAAGTCCTCTCCGCCGGTGATTGGCGCCATCTCGGTGAACACGTTCTCCGTGCCGAGCACCGAGGCGGCCGCGCGGGCGACGATTTCGACCTGGTCGGAGCGTTCACGAGCGGCGTCGTGACCCAGGTCACCCCTGCGGTTGCGCTGCACCCATAGGCCGCGGCGATCGCGTCTGCGAGCTCGTGGATGCGTCGGGCCACTAGGTCCTGGGCCTCCTTGCTGAAGCAGCGCAGGGTGCCGCCGAGCGACAGTTCGGCGGGCATGACGTTCGGCGCGTCGGGGCGCCCGCCGTTGACGTATCCGACGCTGACGACGGCGGTCTCCAGCGAGGGGACGTTGCGCGAGACGATCGTCTGTAGTGCCATGACATAGGTGGCCTGCGCCACCGTCAGGTCCGGCGTCAGGTGAGCGCCTTGGCCGCCGTGGCCGCCGGTGCCCGTGAAGGTGACGTCGAAGGTCCCACCGCCCGCCATCATCGCCCCGGTGCCGGTGGCGATCATCCCCACGGGAAGCCCTGGGGCCGTGTGCAGGGCGTAGACGGCGTCGCACGAGAAGCGCTCGAACAAGCCGTCTTCGAGCATCGCGGACGCCCCGCCCAGGCCCTCCTCCGCGGGCTGGAAGATGACGTGCACCGATCCCGCGAAGTCGCGGTCGGCCGCCAGCCGGCGGGCCGCTCCGAGCAGCACGGCGGTGTGGCCGTCGTGACCGCATCCATGCATCAGGCCGGGCGTCCGCGACGCGTAGGGCAGGCCGGTCTCCTCGACGAGTGACAGCGCATCCATGTCCGCCCGCAGCCCGATGCTTCCGTCGCCGGACCTGACGCCCCGGATCGTTCCAACAACTCCGGTGCCGCCAACCCCCTCGGTCACATCGACCCCCCAGGCGCGGAGCGCGGCGGCGACGCGCGCGGCGGTGCGCGTCTCCTGAAAGCCCAGCTCCGGATGCGAATGCAAGTCGTGACGGAACTCGGTCAGCTCCCCGAGCACGCCACTGTCCAGCTCGTCGACCGGCGTGGCCATGAGACCAACATACGACGGACGGTGAGCGCGCGCCAGCCCTACCCACCGCGGGCGCCGATCCGCGAGCGACGCCTCTGCCGAGGTGACGTCGATCAGCTATCGCTTCCGCCTGGTTTGCGGTCGTCCCCCCCGCGGCGCCACGGCGCCCACAATTGACGACCGTGCGGGGATCGGACAGCGGCGAGGGAGCTCGTTGCCGCTCTCAGGCGAAGCGGGAGTCCCGAGGACGATCCGCGATCGCGTCTACCGCCCCGACGAGCATGTCCGCCGGTTCGCAGGTCCTGCTTTCGTGACTGGGTGACGTGCTCGGTCTTCAGGCGCCCGCCGAATCTGTCTCTCGCGGAGGATGGCCGACTTGCGCTTCCGCTGGGCAGGCGGCAAAGTCGACCATCACCGTCGAGTTCAGCAGCGCCACCGCCAGCCGCGTCACTCTCGCTTTCCTCGCGCGACGCGCATCACTCCCCACTCGCGCCCGGCCCTGGTATGCGCGGAACGCAGGTACAAGCCACAACCTCCTGCCCGCTCGCGCGGCGCACGTGAGCGGCGGTTCGAACACCCCCGACGGACCACCGAAAATGGGCGCGGCTGGGTTCGAACCAGCGACCTCTCGCGTGTGAAGCGGTGAGCGGATATCGGCTGAAAAAGCCCGCAGATTGAGGCTCGACGAGGGATCACGCCGCATTTCTGCCCACTCGAATGTGGGCGGATGTGCGTGGATCGATGCGGATAGCGGCACAAGAATCAGGTCTTGTGCCACTTCGCGGTCGAAGCGAAGCGATCGCCTTCGGCTCCGAACAGCGAAGAGGAGCGGTCCGATCTTGCGCGAGTTCCGATCCACGCAAGTGTTTAACCATGTGTGCAGCACTGGCATCGTGCAGTCACAGCCGGTGGGAGACCTCGATTGGGTGCGCTTCTGGTTGCCGTCGGTGTGGTGGTGCTGCTCTCCAGCGGGGCCGCGGTCGCGGCGGCACAATTCAGGTTTTCCGTCACCCCCAGCGTTCGACCGCATCCCACGACCTTCGAAGCGCTGAACTATGGGGGTGATTTGGCTGCTATCGAACGGGTGTCGTTACGGAGCGGGCGGACTCTCGGGATCGCGGCTCGCCTCACTGGGGCGGCGGCTACGGCCAGCGCTTACATCAGCGGCCTATTCCGCGCCCCAGACGGTGGGCTGTGGCTGACCGTACGCACCGGACCACAAGAGGCGGGACCTCCCTACTCGGGGCCCCACACCTGCCCGGCAGGAGGATGTCCGACGCAACCAAACAGTTGCGCGGGATCGGTCGTGCGCATCGGGCCGCGGACGCTTGCCGCACGGGAAGTCCTTCGCGCAGCGCCTTCGGTCCTGATCGGCTCTGCAACACCGAATCAAACCAGTCACGAGCTGGCCAACATCCAGCAGACCTGCGGCAACTACGAGTTCAACCAATACGTCACTGTGCGAGACCTGCGATCCGGACGCTCGTGGACATTCGGCAAGAGTGCAGACTGTCACTCTCCACCCGGTCCTCCGTCCTGGAGTCCTGACGACTCAAAGGTCCTCTTCACCTACGCTCCGCCAGGTCCGGTGCCTGCTGGGCAAAAGCCGTATCCGCCTGGCAGTGGCATTTGCCAGGAGTCGCTGCAGCGGGTGATCGCGATCGTGCCCGCCCACGAGAGCCAGCCGGTGATCCCGGCGCACGACCTGACCCACGCTGCCAAGGGCTGTGGCTATGACGCCGCTAGCTACGACCCCGAAGGCATCGTCGCCATCAAGGTCTGCGGACAGCCCGCCGGCATCTTCTACAACTACAACCGAGCGTACCTAGTTCAGCTGAACGCCAAGCGCCGAGTGGTGCGGCAACTTCCCCTCGCACCGCGTTCGGACGGCGCGTCACTGTCTGTGAGCCGGACGGGGGCGATACTGATCAGCGAATACCAAGCGCCGGAATATGCTCGTCCGCCGACCAGTGGGCCGGCTCCACCGCCGCTTGTTGCGTCTCAGGTCGACATATGGACCTACGTCCACCAGCACCTCCGCCTGAGACACGTCTATAAGAACAACGGATACTCGATAGTTTCCAGCTGGTAGGGACGACTGACCGCCACCAGCATGGTGCTCTCATTCCATCATGGGCGCGGCTGGGTTCGAACCAGCGACCTCTCGCGTGTGAAGCGGTAGAGCGGATCGGGCGGATCGCCCGGGAACACAGGCTCTAAAGGCGTTTGGGTCGGGTCGACGCGCGATCGGATGTGCGCGGATGTATGCGGATAGCGGCACAAGAATGGGAGTTGTGCCACTTCACATCGGCGGGATCGCCAACGTCTAATGCTCGGTCGGGAGCGATGGTGGCGAGGCAGGTGTCGCCCGGCCTGCTTCTGGCGAGATGCAGGGAAGTGAGCAAGCGGCCGGGCCCGGTGGTGCCTCTTGCGATGCGCTTCGTTCGCGTCCCGGCGCTGCCGAGGAGCGTCCGCTAACCGGGGAGGAGACCTAGCTGGCCGAGAAGGTCCATCTGGTCGAAGAACAGGTGCTCGGACTTCAGCGTGTCGCTGTCGGTGGCATAGACCGCCGCCCACCGGAGCTCCACGGCTCGTCCTGTGGGCGCGACATCCCCGTTGGGTGCGTGGAGCACGCCGTCATGGGTGCCGACCAGGGTCCCTTCGGCCGCCGCGGCTGACCCGTCGGTGAGGAGCTGCTTGACCTCAAGGCGGAGGTCCGGGAATGCTGCTTGGAAGACGCCCAAGAAGCTAATGACGTCGTCGCGGCCGCTGGCCTGGCCGCCCGGCGCGTCCAGCTCGGCATCGGCAGCCCACGGTTCAGCATTGCTGTCGCGGTCGTTGACCGCGGCGATGTGCTTCAGGATCACTTCTTTGGCGTTCGGCATCGTCTCTCCGATTTGCAGTTGGCGGCGCGAGTCTCTCAGATTGGCGCTGGGCGCTCCGCACGGCACCCCGGCGTCGGCGACCCGTAGATGAACCAAGCCACACCATCCGAGCGGAGCGTCGTTGCGGGCGCCCGGCTGTTGCTCTTAGCCAAACTTGCGGGCCTCTCGCTGCGTCAGGCGCTGCCCTCTTCGCGCGGAACGCACGTACAAAAGAACGACCCGCTGCTCGCTCCCCAGCCGGACATGTAGCGGCGTCGACTCCGCCCACCGACCACCGAAAATGGGCGCGGCTGGGTTCGAACCAGCGACCTCTCGCGTGTGAAGCGAGCGCTCTCCCACTGAGCTACGCGCCCTGACCGGGGACGATTCTACGCGCGGTCGGTGGCCCCGGCGCCTAGCCCGCGACGCCGTCTGCCTCGACCGTTTGACAACCTGAGCGCCAGTGAGTCCGGCCTACGTCCTCGACGCGATTCGCACGCCCTTCGGCCGCTACGGGGGTGGGCTTGCCGGCGTCCGGCCCGACGACCTCGCCGCCCATGCCGTCCGCGTCCTGCTCGACCGCTTCCCGAACCTCGATCCCGCCCGGATCGACGACATCCTGTTCGGTGACGCCAACCAGGCGGGAGAGGACAACCGGAACGTGGCGCGCATGGCCGCCCTCCTGGCGGGTCTGCCCACGAGCCTCCCGGGCGCCACGATCAACCGCCTATGCGCCTCAAGCCTCGACGCCGCGATGCAGGGCAGCCGGCTGATCGAGGTGGGCGACGCCTCGATTGTCCTGATCGGGGGCGTTGAGTCGATGAGCCGCGCGCCGTGGGTCATGCTCAAGCCGGAGCGCAGTTACCCCCGCGTGCACGAGACGCTTCACTCGACCACGCTCGGGTGGCGCATGGTCAATCCGCGCATGCCCGAGCAGTGGACGATCAGCCTGGGGGAGAGTGCGGAGAAGCTGGCGAGCATCTACGACATCTCGCGCGAGGCTCAGGACGAGTTCGCGCTGCGCAGCCACCAGCGCGCCCACGCCGCCTGGGAAGACGGGTTCTACGGCGAGTGGGTCGTCCCGGTGCCGGGCACCGAGCTCGAGCGCGACGAGGGCATACGCCCCGACACCACGCTCGAGAAGCTGGCCAAGCTGAAGCCGGCGTTCAAGCCCGACGGCACCGTGACCGCGGGCAACGCCTCACCTCTGAACGACGGCGCCGGGGCGCTGCTCCTGGCCGATGAGCGAGCGGCCGAGGAGCTCGGGCGCGAACCGCTGGCGCGGATCGTCTCCCGCGGGGTGGCGGCCGTCGATCCCGACGTTTTCGGCATCGCGCCCGTGGCGGCCGCCGACAGTGCTCTGCAACGCGCCGGAATCGGCTGGGACGATGTCGCTGTCGTCGAGCTGAACGAGGCGTTTGCCTCGCAGTGCCTGGCCGACATCGGCGAGTGGAAGGGCCTCGATCCCGAGAGGGTCAACCCCAACGGCGGCGCGATCGCTCTCGGCCATCCGCTCGGGGCCTCAGGTGTCAGGATCCTCGGCACCCTCGCCCACGAGCTCCGCCGGCGTGGGGGCGGCTACGGCGTGGCCGCGATCTGCATTGGCGTCGGGCAGGGCCTCGCGGCGGTCCTGGAGGCTTGAGGCGACGCGCCGTTACGGCGTGACCCCGACGCCCTCCAGAGCCACGGCTCCCCGCAGCACCTTGACCCTCAGGCGGTGGCGGCCCGCGCCGCTCGAAGCCCGATACAGCACGGCTCGCCGTTGCGCACGGCGGGAGCGCAGGCTGACCGTCCGCGACTTGCCGTCAAGCGCGACCCGCATGCGCCCGCTGTGGCGCCCACGGGCGCCGATGATCGCCACGGCGGTGCCGCGGTAGCTCAGCGTGAAGGTGCACCGCGCGGAGGCGCAGGTGACCTCGTGCCGCTGCCAGGCCCCGCGGACGCGATGAGGGCGCCACGGACCGTGGTAGTGGCCCCCCGCGACGCGAACGCCGCTCGGCATGACCGTGGTCGCGCTGGCCCAGTTGCTGGCCGTACCGCTGCCGTCCACGGCCTGGACCTGGAACTCGTAGCTCCTGCCTGCGCGTCCGCGGAAGCGAAGCGACTGCTTTGTCGTCTTGGCCAGCAGTGTGCGCCACGGCCCCGGGCGGGCCGCGAGCCGGCGAACCTGAACGGTGAAGCTGGCGATCTTCGCCCCGCCCGGGGCCTGTCCGCTCCAGCGCACGGTGACGCGCGGACTCGCTGAGACCGTGGACGCCAAGGCCGGGGCCCTGACCCGGGCCACCGGAACCGACCCGCACGCGCGTGTGAAGATGTCCGAGCCGAACGATTGCCCGCCTGGGAGTGCGGCGTAACCCAGGTGAGCGACCCCGAAGATGTCCTCGACGCTGCGCAGCATCGTGTAGTGGTTGTAGGACTGCTGGGTGACCGTCCCGGGCGCGATGCAGGGCGAGAGCAGGACCGCGCCCGTATCGCCGCCGCCGGGGCCGTTGATGCCCGGCTTGGGGCTGCCGGGGCCTGGGATCTCCCCGCAGCAGGAGCTCGTGTCGCTGGTGGCCGCCTCGTCGAAGGCGATGATCAGCAGCCCGTCCTGCTTGAACGCCGGTGATCCCGTGATCTGGGGCACCCACTGCTGCAGGAACGAGTCGGCCTGCTTGAGCCCGCCCGGCTCGCCGTCGGCGCACGGGGCGTCGTGCCCGTCGTTGCACAGATCGGGCGTGATGAAGACGTAGTTCGGCGTGGCGTCGGCGGTGGTAAGTGCCTGCGGCAGCTCATCGAGGTTGACCACGTGGGTGTCGCACAGCGTGGTGTCGTCGATGATCGAGTGGAAGTACACGAACGGGTTGTGCCGCGTTGCGTACTGGTCGGTCGCCGTCGCCTTTTGCGTCTTGTCCTGCGAGCCAATCGCGGGATGGGCGCATTCGGCCGGCTCACGTGACGGATCGGCGCCCATGCTCTGGTTGTAGTCCCGCCATGTCAGCCCGGCGCCCGTCAGCTGCCCGGCGATCGTCTGAACGCCGGCGGGATACACGCAGCCGGTTCCCTGGGCCTGGCCGTCGCTTCCCATCGTGCCCGGCATCAGCTCGTCGAAGATCTGGCAGTCGGCCTGCGTCTGGGCGTTCGGCGCCTGGCCCGAGATCATCGCGATGTAGTTGTCGTTGCTCTCGTGCCCGACCCCGTAGTAGTTGGGCACGTAGGCGCCCTGCGCGCGCAGAGTCTTCGAGAGGTACGGCGCCGGAGAGTTCGGCCCGAAGGTCGTCGAGGCCGACTGGTTCTCGAGCACGATCACGAACACGTGATGGATCGGCGGCGGGCGTGGCAGCGCTCGCGAGAGCGGGACATGCCAGACCCGCCACGATGGCGGCCAAGACGGCGGCGAGCCTCCTCACAGCGGTACTCCGCGTCCGCACGCGCGCAGCGCCGCCCGCCGCGCCGACTTGGCCCGTCGGCGCGCGCGGGCAACGCCGCGATGGCGCCGCTTTGCCCGCCGCAGTGCCTTGCGCAACCGGTCGTAGCGGGCCGCTTTGCTCGTGCACGCCGGAGAGACGTTCACCGCCAGCGATTGGTCACTGGCGAACGTCCGGTTGTCGCCCTCCTCGTCGAGCCATGCGCACACAGCCTGCTGTCCGTAGGCCGACGGCTTGCCTGAGCCCCTGGCCACCGCCGAGTAGGCGCGTCCGCTCGCCGGCTGCGGGCTCAGCTGCTTGTCGAGCAGCACGTCACCGGTCGTGTACTGGAAGGTCCCGCCGCACTCCGGAGCCAGCTTCACCCTGATGCGCAGCGGCTCGGTCCGGGTGTCGAGCACGCCCGGATCGGCGCTCACGTGCACGGTGACCGGCAGCTTCGCGTGCCGGCGCGCAATCGCGGCCACGTTGATCGTGAGCCGGACCGGGGTGAAGCTGTCGGCGCCGGCAGTGGCGCTCGGGATGACCAGAGTGAGCAGCGCAGCTGCGGCGGCCGCGGTCCGGGCGGCTCTCACGGACGGAGCCCCAGCTTCGACGGGTGGCGGTACATCGTCGCCGGGGTCGCCGCCCTGTACTTGAAGCCGAGACGCTCGAGATAGCCCGAGGTCAGCATCGTCGAGAGGTCGTGGGGCTTGGGCCGTGTCGCGGTGTTCGCCTTGGCGGCCCTCCGCGTCCTGAAGGCGTTGCTGGGAGGTGGCGAGCCGATCAGCGATCCGTCGTCGAGACCGGCGCCGCCCGTGTCCAGCGGCGAGCTTCCGCTGCACGCGGTGGACATGATGTGGGCGGGGGTCGGGAGATTCGGCGGCTCGAGGTTCGGATGCTCGAAGTCGAACGCGGCCGCGATGTTGTTGGCGTACAGGTCACGGGGGGTTAGCGGCGAGAGCCCGTAGCGGTAGCGGATCATCTTCAGGATCGACTCGAACCCGTAGATCGAGTGGTCGACGTGGCCGCGGCGGGCGTAGGGCGAGACGACCACGGCCGGGATCCGCAGGCCCATCTGCCCGAAGTCCTGGCCGAGGTTGCGGCTCGCACGGAGGTCAGGGACGCGCGGGGGGACGACGTGGTCGAAGAAACCGCCCCACTCGTCGTAGACGATGAACAGCGCGCCGCGCTGCCACTGGGGCGAGGCCATGAAGGCGTGGACGACGTCGGCCACGAACGCCTGTCCCACGCGCACGTCGCCGTGTGGATGCTCGTCGCCTGAGGTGCCCTGGCTCTCCCCGTTGAACGCCGGGTCCACGAACGACAGTGCCGGCAGCGTCCCCGCCGCCGCCTGCTCGTAGTAGGTCTGAACCTGGCTCGAGCGCTTGAGCCCCGGCGCCCCCCACAGGGCCGACACGGGGATGTCGGTGTAGAAGTAGTGGTTCGACACGCCCGCCCCGGACAGGGCCGCGAAGATCGTCGAATCGGGGAAACCGGCGCCGCTTGGGAGCGAGTTGTCCTTTTTGCCGTAGGACTGAGCCGCATGCATGTACTCGCGGTTGGGGTAGGTCGAGGAGAGCAGCGAGCAGAAGAACCGGTCGAAGGCGGTGAAGGCCTTGGCCACGTACGGGGTGAACGGCAGGTCGTGGTCGGTGTAGTAGCCGATCGAGAACACGTCGCTGGCCGCGCGCAGGAAACCGTCCATCTTCCCGTTGTCCATCTCGGTCCGGCCGCCGTCCCAGGAATGGTCAGGATCGAGGAAGGCGCAGCCCTGGAAGTCGGTCTGCAGCCGATGGGTCGAGTAGCTCTTGCCGTGCGCGTCGGTGTAGCGAAGGCCGGCCTGACGGCCGTCGGCGCCCGGGAGCCACCCCAGGTAGTGATCGAAGGACCGGTTCTCCATCATCAGCACGACGAACGTGTCGATCGGGAGGTTGCGCGGGGAGGGGATGCTCACCGCCCGCTGCCGGCGGGCCGCCTCCGCCACCACGGTGTCGGGGTCGAGAACCATGCCCATGCCGGCGGCCAGCCCCGCGGCCACGGCCGTGCGCTGCAGGAACTCACGCCGGGTGTGGAACGCCTCCGGCGCTACCGCCTCCAGGCGCTCCGCCTCGAGCGGATCGCGCACATCGCCCATGGGCGAGGACTATAAGCGCACCAGGCGCTCCTCTGTTGCAGGCGTGTAACGCGACCTACAACCGGACCAGGTTCGCGGCGTGCTCGCCGCGCGTCACCCCGCGCAGGTCGATGAACAGCCTCGCCTCGCGAGCGATAGCCGCATGGTCGATCCCGGGGTGGGCCGTGACCAGGACCACGGCGTCGGCGTCCTCCAGCACCCGCTCGAGCGGGGCGCTCTGCAGCCCGTAGTCGGGCAGCGAGGGGACGAAGGGATCGTGGTAGCGGATGTCGCCGCCACGCGCCGCCAGCACTTCGATGATCCGCAGCGCGGGCGACTCGCGAATGTCCCCGGTGCCGCCCTTGTAGCTCACCCCCAGGATCGCGATGCGCGAGCCCTTGACCGGCTTGGCCTGGTCGTTCAGGGCCCGCTCGATCCGCTCGACGCAGTGGTAGGGCATCTGCTGGTTGATCTTGCCCGCCAGCTCGATGAACTCGGTCGACATGTGGAACTCGCGCGCGCGCCAGGTCAGGTAGAACGGATCCACGGGAAGGCAGTGGCCGCCCATGCCGGGCCCCGGGTCAAAGCGCATGAACCCGTAGGGCTTGGTCGCGGCGGCGTCGACGACCTCCCAGATGTCGATCCCCATGCGGTCGGAGAGCATCGCCAGCTCGTTCACCAGCGCGATGTTGACCGAGCGGAAGATGTTCTCCAGCAGCTTTGTCATCTCGGCCGCCTCAGGACTGGAGACCTTGATGATGTGATCGCAGATCTGGCCGTAGAGCTCGGCCGCGCGCTCGCAGCATTCGGGCGTGATCCCGCCGATCACCTTGGGCGTGTTGCGCAGGGTGAAGTCGGTGCGCCCGGGATCGACGCGCTCAGGGGAGAAGGCGACGTTCACCTCGGGGCCGACCCGCAGCTCGGACTCCTGCTCCAGCAGCGGCACGAGCCGCTCGCGGGTCGTCCCGGGATACGTAGTTGACTCGAGCACCACGAGCTGTCCGCGCTGAAGCACCTGGCCGAGGCCGCGGGCGGAGCCGACGAGCGCGGAGAGGTCAGGCTCGCGGTTGGCGGTCAGCGGCGTGGGGACACAGATCAGCACGGCCTCGGTGCGAGCCAGCGGCTGATAGTGCGAGGTGGCGTGGATCTGGCTCGCCACGGCGGCCAGCCGCTCCGAGGGGATGTCCTCCACGTAGGACTCGCCGGCGCGGACCGCGGCCACCTTCCGGGGGTCGACGTCGACCGCGACGACCTCCTCGCCCGCCTCGGCGAAGGCCACAGCCAGTGGCAAGCCCACGTAGCCCAGACCGATGACCCCGACCGACATGGTGAATCACGATACTGCCGAACGCCGCATTCCCCTTCTAGGTGCAAGCGCAAAACCACTACGATCACCCCTGGATCGTGCTAGGCGGGGTGCTAGCGGTGCCCTGTACCCGCAAACCGCTCTAGCGGGGCTGAATTCCCTCTCGAGGGGCCAAGGCCCTTGGTCAGCGCTCCCTTCGTGGTGTCGATGGTCCGGTCCCGCGGCGATGAAGGCCCGTGAACCAGGTCAGGTCCGGAAGGAAGCAGCCTTAAGCGGTCACCGTCAGGCGTTGCGGGAGTGCCAGACCGGAGTCAGGAAGCGGCGGCCGCGCCTCGGGCTCCGGTTTCGACAGAGGGTGCACGATCCGCTTTAACCGCCGCAACGTCACACGATCCGCTCCCTCAGCCTTTCGTGTCACGTTACGGCGACCCCACGGCCGTAACGTCACAGGATCCGCCCGGCCGGCGTTTCGTGTCACGTTACGGCGGTCCGCTCGAGCCGCTGACGGCCCGCCGAGGGCCCGCCCACTTCCCCGCCTAGACCCCTATTAGACTCGCTCTGGAGTTGTCCACAGGGCCTTCCCTCTACCGCCGCCACCGTCCTCGCACGTTCGCCGACGTCGTCGGCCAGGAGCACGTCGTGCGCACGCTGGAGAACGCCGTGCGCCAGGGCAAGGTGCACCACGCCTACCTGTTCGTGGGCTCGCGGGGGACGGGCAAGACGAGCATGGCCAAGATCCTGGCCGCGTGCCTGAACTGCGTGAACGGCCCGACGACCGAGCCCTGCGGCACCTGCGAGTCCTGCGTGGCCATCGCCGGCGCCACCTCGCTCGACGTGATCGAGATGGATGCCGCCTCCAACAACTCCGTCGACGACATCCGCGACCTGCGGGAGAGCGTCGCCTACGCGCCGGTCTCAGGCCGGCACAAGGTCTACATCCTCGATGAGGCCCACATGCTCTCGCCCCAGGCCTGGAACGCCTTTTTGAAGACCCTCGAGGAGCCGCCGCCGCGGACCCTCTTCGTGCTGGCCACGACCGAGGCCCAGAAGGTGCTGCCCACCGTCGTCGACCGCTGCCACCGCTTCGACTTCGGGCGGCCCTCGGTCGAGCAGGTGGCGGCAGTCCTCCAGCGGGTCGCCGACAGCGAGCACATCGAGATCGAGCCGGGCACGCTGGCCCTCATCGCGCGACACGCGACGGGCAGCTTCAGGGACGCCCTCGGCACGCTCGAGCAGCTCGTCACCTATGCCGGCGGTCGCCGGATCGAGCCGAACGACGTACTGGCGGTCCTGGGGGTGGCCGACGCCGAGCTGCTTTTCGAGGCCGTCGACGCCGTCATCGCCCGTGATCCGGCTCGAACGCTCAGGGCGGCGGCCAGCCTGGCGGGCTCGGGGAGGGATCCCGGGCAGCTGCTGCGTGACCTCGAGGTTCACGGGCGAGAGCTCCTGGCCGTGCAGGTCCTGCACGACGTGCCCCCCGAGATCCGCGTCACGCCCGAGCGCGACGAGCGTCTGGCCGAGCAGGCGGGCAACCTCTCCGAGACCGACGCCGTCAGGCTCCTGGACCTCGTCTCGGCCGCGCTCGACGCCACCGCCAACGGCGCCCAGGCGCGGATCCAGCTCGAGCTCGTGCTGATCAAGGCCGCCGCGCCCGAGATGGATCCTTCCGCCGCCGCGCTGCTGGCTCGGATCGAGCGCCTCGAGGACTCGCTGCAGCAAGGCTCGGGCCTGCGCGAGGCACCTCCACCACGCGTGCGGCGGGAACCCGAGCCGCCGTCCGCGCCCGCCGTGCCCGCGCCGCCCGCGGCCCCCGCTCCCGTCGTGGCCGGCGCTCCCGTTGCCCAGGCCGCGGGCGCGCCCGTCGCCCAGGCCGCGCGGAAGCTCGAGGAGGCGCCCGACCCCGCCCCCGACCCCGCCTCGGATCACGCTTTCGACCTCGACGCGGCAACCGCCCAGTGGCCGGCAGTCGTCGACCTCGTCCGGGCCGAGAACGCAATGCTCGCCGCCCTGCTGGGCGATGCCCGGCCGGTGGCCGTCACCCCGCGAGACCTGACGATCGCTTTTCCGGCCGGCGCCGACTTCCTCAAGCGCAAGGCCGAGCAGGACGACCATCGCCGGGTGGCGGGGAACGCGCTGCGCGCCGTGACCGGCCAGGGGCTCACTCTGCGCTACGAGCTGCGTGAGGAGGAGGAGCTCGACGAGCGGCCCGGCGCGGCCGTACTCTCCGGGGAGGAGCTCGTGCGGCGGTTCATGGAGGAGTTCGACGCCGAGGAGCTGCTCGAAGACGAGGACCCCGACCAAGAGGCCAGGTAGCGATGCCCCAACCGAACATGCAGCAGCTGCTCAAGCAGGCGCAGAAGATGCAGCAGGACATGCTGGAGGCGCAGGAGGCGCTCAAGGACGAGGTCGTGGAGGCCTCGGCCGGAGGCGGGATGGTCACCGTCCAGGTCTCCGGCGACCTCGAGGTCAAGTCGATCAAGATCGATCCGCAGGCCGTCGATCCGGAGGACCTCGAGCTGCTCCAGGACATGGTCCTCGCCGCGGCCAACGAGGCGCTTCGCTCCGCCCAGGAGATGGCCTCGGCGAAGCTGGGCGGGATCGCCGGCGGTCTCGGGGACCTCGGGGGCCTGGGGCTCCCCGGGCTCTGATGCGTCCCGCGTGTACGCCCCGCCCGTACAGCGCCTGATCACGGAGCTCTCGAAGCTGCCGGGAGTGGGCGGCCGGACCGCGCAGCGCCTGGCCTTCCACCTCCTGCGTGCGGGCGACGACGACGCGCTCGCGCTGGCCGACGCCATCCGGGAGGTCAAGGAGCGCATCGGCCTGTGCGAGGTGTGCTTCAACCTGGCCGACGGCCCGCGCTGCCGCACCTGCTCCGATGAGCGGCGCGACCCCGAGGTCATCTGCGTCGTCGAGGAACCCTCCGACGTGATCTCGATCGAGCGCACGCACGAGTTCGGCGGGCGCTATCACGTGCTCGGCGGCGCGCTCTCGCCGATCGACGGCGTCGACCCCGAGGATCTGAAGATCGCTGAGCTCTACGACCGCGTCCGCACCGGCACGGTGCGCGAGGTCGTGATCGCCACCAACCCCACCACCACCGGCGAGGCGACCGCCCTGCACATCGCCGCCGGCCTGCGCGAGCTCGCGCCGGACATCGCGGTCACGCGGCTGGCCAGCGGGCTTCCGGTCGGAGCCGATCTCGAGTACGCCGACGAGCTGACGCTCGGTCGGGCGCTCGCAGGCCGCCGCGCGGTATGAGCGCTCCGCCCACCGTGGTCATGAAGTTCGGCGGCACCTCGGTGGCCGACGCCGAGCGGCTCCAGCGCGCCGCGAGGCGGATCGTCGCCCAGCGTGAGGCCGGCAACCGTGTGGTGGCCGTGCTCTCGGCGCGGGGGAAGACGACCGACGAGCTGATCGCGATGGCAGAGGAGGTCTCGCCCCGGCCCGACCCGCGGGAGATGGACATGCTCCTGTCCGCCGGTGAGCGGATCTCGTGCGCGCTGTGCGCGATGGCCATCAACGACCTGGGCCACCGCGCGATCTCGCTCACCGGCTCGCAGGCCGGCATCGTCACCGATGCCTCCCACACCAAGGCGCGGATCCTCGATGTGCGCGGCGATCGAATCCGCGAGGCGTTGAGCGAGGACCGCATCGTCCTCGTCGCCGGCTTTCAGGGCGTCTCGCGCAGCCGTGACGTCACCACGCTCGGCCGCGGGGGATCGGACACCACAGCGGTCGCCGTCGCGGCCGCACTGAGCGCCGAGGTGTGCGAGATCTACACCGACGTGTCCGGCGTCTTCACCGCCGACCCGCGGATCGTGCCCGACGCCCGCAAGCTCCCCTACGTGAGCTTCGAGGAGATGCTGGAGATGGCCGCTTCAGGAGCCAAGGTGCTGCAGCTGCGCGCGGTCGAGTACGCGCGCACGCACGGGGTCAGGATCCACTGCCGTTCGAGCTTCGAGGACGCGCCGGGTACCGTTGTACTGGGAGAGGACGAGACCATGGAACACCCGCTGATCACCGCCGTCACCCATTCCACCGAGGAGGCTCGGATCACGCTCGTGGGGGTGCCCGACCGGCCGGGTGCGGCCGCCGCCATCTTCCGCGCGCTGGCCGACGCCGGCTGCAACGTCGACACGATCATCCAGAACGAGCCCCAGGAGGAAGGGCGGGACGCCGAGGTCTCGTTCACGATCTCCACCGAGGATCTCAGGGCGGCCGAGGGCGCACTGGCGCCGGTGCAGCAGCAGCTCGGGATCGCGTCGGTACAGACCGATCCGGGGATCGGCAAGGTCTCCATCGTCGGCGCCGGCATGCGCTCGCATCCCGGGGTCGCGGCCGAGGTCTTCGAGACGCTCGCGGCCGAGGAGATCAACATCGAGATGATCTCGACCTCCCCGATCAAGATCTCCTGCGTGATCCGCTCAGACGCGGTCCCCGATGCGGTCAAGGCCCTTCACCGCACGTTCGAGCTCGGTCCCGAGGCCGTCCAGCAGGAGCGCCCGCTCGGGCAGGAGGCAAGATGACTCGGGTTGCCGTGGTGGGCGCCACGGGCGCCGTCGGCCGAACGATGCTGACGCTCCTGCGCGAGCGCCAGTTTCCCGCCAGCGAGATCGTCGCCTTCGCCTCCGAGCGCTCGGCCGGCAGCGAGGTCGACGGCCTCACGGTGCGGGCGCTCACCCCGGAGGCCGACATCGGTGGCTTTGACATCGCTCTGTTCTCCGCCGGCGCCGGGGTCTCGCGCGAGTGGGCCTGGCGCTTCGTCGAGGCCGGTACCACGGTGGTCGACAACTCCTCGGCCTTCCGCCGCGATCCTGAGGTGCCCCTCGTGGTCTCCGAGGTCAATCCGCACGCGCTCGAGCAGCATCGCGGCCTGATCGCCAACCCCAACTGCTCGACGATGCAGCTCATGGTCGCGCTGGCGCCGATCCATCGTGCCGCCGGCATCGAGCGCCTCGTCGTCGCCACCTACCAGTCGGTCTCGGGCACCGGCAAGGAAGCGATCGACGAGCTCGAGGCGCAGGCCCACGCCTCGCTGCACGGAATGGAGATGCCCGCGCCTGCGGCGTATCCCGAGCCGATCGCGTTCAACGTGATCGGGGCGGCCGGCTCGTTCCCCGAGGGGGACGACCACACCGACGAGGAGCGCAAGATGATGTTCGAGACGCGGAAGATCCTCGAGGACCAGTCCATCGGGGTCGCCGTGACCTGCGTGCGCGTGCCGGTGCGCATCTCGCATTCCGAGGCCGTGAACGTGCAGACGCGCGAGCCGATCTCACCCCACGAGGTGCGGGAGCTGCTGGCCGGCGCCCCGGGCGTCGCGCTTCAGGACGTGCCGACCCCGCTCCAGGCCACCGGCCGCGACGAGGTCTTCGTCGGCCGCATCCGGCGCGACGAGTCACATCCCCGGGCGCTCGGGATGTGGGTCGTGAGCGACAACCTGCGCAAGGGAGCCGCGACCAACGCCGTACAGATCGCCGAGCTGCTGATCGCGGCTCGGACGATCTCAGAAGTCGCCTGAGTAGCTTCCCGGCCGGGTGATGCGCACTTCGACGGGCTTCAGACTGTGCCTGGCCTGCGCCTTCCTGCTCACTGGCGGGGTTTCCGCGCCGGCACTTCCTCGGAAAGCAGCAGTGCTCCCGCCACCGCCGCATGCAGCCTTCAGCTACCAGATCGGTGGCGCCTTCCCGCCCGCCGCAGGCGTGCAGATCGTCGATCGCGATTGGCACGCACCGCCCGCAGCGCACGCGTACGGGATCTGTTACGTGAACGCCTTCCAGGCCCAGCCTGGGCAACTCCGCTGGTGGCGCTCGCACCAACCCTCGCTCCTGCTGCAGCGAGGCGGGCGACCGGTAATCGACACGGGCTGGAACGAGCAGCTGCTCGATACCTCCACCCCCGCCAAGCGTCGATTGCTCGCGCAGATCATCGGCGGGTGGATCGACAGCTGCGCTCGCGCGGGCTACCGTGGCGTCGAGCCCGACAACCTGGACTCATGGACCCGGTCCCGCGGCACCCTCACTGCCAGGGACAACTTCGCCCTCGCCCGGCTGCTGATCCGCCGCGCTCACGCGGCTGGGCTGGCGATCGCGCAGAAGAACGCGGCGGAACTCGCCGGAGTGGGCCGCCGCCTCGGCTTCGATTTCGCGATCGCCGAGGAATGCCAGGCCTACACCGAGTGCGGCCGCTACCTGCGCGCATACGGCGACGAGATGATCGAGATCGAGTACCCCGACAACGGGGGCGAGCGCAACTTCCTGCAGGCGTGCCGCCTGCGCGGAGACCGGATCTCAATCGTCTATCGCGACCGCGACGTCACCCCGGCCGGCCACCGCGGTTTCATCGAGCAGCGCTGCCCGTCCAGCTAGCGCCCGACGCCCGGGCTGTTGGGGTAGGTGTACGCCCCGACGCTGCTGCCGACCGGGACGCATTGCCCGCTCTCGCCGCCGATCGTGGTCAGCGCGAGGTGGATGTCGGCTCGTAGGGTCTGCGGCTCCGTCGCCTGATAGATGACGGCGTTCAGAGATGCAGTCGTCGGCACAGTGGTCGCACGCGTCAGCCCGCGCCCCTGGCCAGCCGGCGGAATGAACCGGTCTGCGGGCTCGTGAGTTCTCGTCGCGTTCGGGACCAGCTTGACGACGATCGGTTTTCCCGGATCGACGTTGACGGTGCGCCGAGGGCCTGTGCCCACCCTGTACGAGACCGTGTCCGTGGCGCCACCGTCGTCGATGAACCGCAGCGTCCAGAAGCGCGCGCCGCGGGGGCAGCGGCCCTCGAATGTGCCCAGGGCCGACAGTGACAGGATCTCGTTTCCGGGCGCTGGTTGGCGCGTACCGCCCCGTTGCGTCGGGGCGGTGCGTTGCCCCGCCCGTTGCTTTTGGCTCCCGCCGCACGCCGAGATGGTCAGGGCCAAGACAACGACCACGGCGGTCACGTGTGGGATCATGTCCACTGTGAACCAGCTGTCAGATTGGTTTGGTGAGCGCGGCGTCAGAGGGATGCTCACACGAATGGTCGGGGCCTGGTTGCTCGTTGGGCTGCCGGTGATTGCCGCCCGGATCTGGTGGTCCGCGCCGGCGGCGATCGTCGTGTTCCTCGTCACCGTGACCGCCTACGTCACGCTGGCGATGCGCTACGTCCGCCGTCACAGCTGAGCGCGACGCGCGACCCAGCAGCGCGACCCAGCAGCCTCAGCGCCGACCGCGGCGAGGACGCGATCATCGCCTGCCGCGGCACGTGCAGGCGAGGTAGTGTCGTCACCGAACCAAGCTCAGGAGGCATGATGACCAATCACGTCCGTCTCGCCATCTATTCAATTACGGCGGGGACGTATCAAGAGCTGATGGAGAGGGCCCGGGAGGGGATGGCGCCGATCCTGCGCGAGAGCCCCGGCTTCGTCTTCTATTCGACCACGGACGTCGGTGGCGGGCGTTTTGTGTCGGTGAGTACATGGGAGAGCCGTGAGCAAGCAGAGGCTGCCACCGAAAAGGCGGCCCAGTGGGTCAGCGAGAATCTCGCCGACTCGGTGTCGCTGGAGGAAAACCTGATCGGCGAGATGACCACTCTCGCGGCGAAGGACCGCGCCGCCGTCTGACCCATGAGTAGCGACTAGGCGGGCCAGGGCTCAGCGTCGCGCCTGCAGCTCGCGCCGCGTCCGGACGCCGAGCTTGCGGTAGATCCGCCGTGCGTGCGTGCGCACGGTTTCGATTCCGACGTGCAGGGCCTGGGCGATCTCGGCGTTGGAGCGCCCGCTCTGCAGGAGCTCGAGCACCTCGGCCTCGCGCGGGGTAAGGAGCTCGGGGCCGACGGCGGGGGAGGACTCGATCATCGCCGGCGGCAGCACGTGCAGTCCGCGCGAGGCGAGATGGATGGCGTGCAGGACGTCGCGCGCCTCGGTGTTCTTGGCCAGGCAGGCGGTGGCTCCGAACGCGAGCATCTGGCGGCACTCCGCCGGCGTGGGGCGGTTGGCCAGGACGACCAGCCGCGTGTCGGGGAATGCGCGGTGCAGGTCGCGTAGCTGCGACGTGCTGCCCAATGACCCGAAGTTCAGGATCGCGACCTGCGGGCGGTGCTCGGAGAGCACGGCTTTCAGGCGTTCCTGGGGCACCCCGTCGGCGATCAGGCCGAGGTTCTCGTCCTCGTCGATCAGCGCACGCAGCCCGCGCGCCACGATGTCCTCGAAGCGGGCCACGGCTACGGAAACGGGCGTGCTCTGCATGCTGGCGGGCCGGCGCCTTCCCCTCTCCGTGAACCCTACCGGCCACGACGGATAGGGGTGACATCGACATCACCCTTTATGTCGCTCCTGGCTCCCCCCAAGATCCCCCTGTACAGGGGACGACAGATCGCACCGTGCCAGCCAACATATGGCGCGAGCTTGAGGGGGGGCGCGTTCCCCCCATAACTGCCGAACAGGACGGACAGGGGTATTGCGAGAGCGGGGCACGGGAGAGCCCCGCTTTTCGCATCTCTGGGGGCGCCCAGCGGCGCTCGCGCTTATGTCAGGCGGCGGTGCCGGCCACGACTGACGTCGACCAGTCGATCACCGACGTCGGCCTGACCACGTGCTTGTTCATCCCCAGCTCCTTGGGCGAGAGCCCCAGAGCCAGGCCGACGAGCTGCGGCAGGTGCAGGACCGGCAGCGATAGCTCCCGGCCGACGACCTTGGCCGCGGCGGGCTGCTGCATGTCGAGGTTCAGGTGGCAGAGCGGGCACGGGACGACGAGGCAGTCCGCCTCCGCGTCCGTGGCGTCGCCCACGTGGCGTCCGGCCTGCGCCAGCGACGCCTGCTTGTTCATCGTGATGATCGGAAAGCCGCAGCACTTGTAGACGCCGGCGTAGTCGACGACGGTGCCGCCGAGCGCGTCGATCACGGCGTGCAGGTAGCGGTCGCGCGCATGCTCCTCGTCGATGCCGAGCCGGTCCACCGGCCGCACGATGTAGCAGCCGTAGAAGGGCCCGACGCGCAGGTCGGTGAGCGGCCGCTTCACGCGGGAGCGCAGCGAATCGAGCCCGATCTCCTCGACCAGCAGCCACAGGAGGTTCTTGTTCGTGAGCCCCTTCTCGTAGCGCAGCCCCTCGTCGGCGAGGTTGCTGTTGATGTGGTCGCGGTACTCGGTGTTGGCGTCGAGTCGCTCCTGGCACTCCGACTGCGCGCCCTGGCAGGTCGAGCAGATGTTCATCATCAGCTCGCCGTCGGTCTCCTGGGCCAGCGCAAACGTGCGCGCGTTGAGCGTGTCCGCGAGCTCCTGGTTGTGCTCGGCGATGACGCCGGCTCCGCAGCACGCCGCGCGGTCCAGCTCGATCAGCTCGATGTCGAGCAGCGGCGCCACCTTGGCCATCGAGCCGTGCAGCTCAGGCGTGAATCCGCGGCTCACGCAACCGGGCCAGTAGGCGACTTTCATGCGTTCTCGCTTTCGCTGTCGGAGGCCTCGGACTCGGGCATCGCTCCCTCGTTGGCCGGCTGATCGCCGGCGCCCTCGGCGTCCGGCTGACCCTGCTGCTTTGGTGGCCGCCGAGGAGGTGTCCTTCCCGCCCTCCTCGGGGTCGTCCTCGTATCCGGTCACGTACAGGTTGAGCTCGATCCGCTCCTCGCGATTGTCGATCGTGTCGAACAGCCGCTTGACCTCGGCGGGCGCCTTGTGCGGATGCGAGATCGGCGCGAGCGGGCTCATCTTGCCCCGCCGCAGCGCGGTCAGCGCCGTCGGCAGCGAGGAGATGAGCTCGCGGCCGGCGTTCGGGTTCAACTTGCCCCCGTAGGAGTCCGGCAGCAGGTCCGCCTCGTGCAGCAGCCCGTTCTTGCGGATGTTCTTCACGAAGGCGTGCTCGTGGCGGAAGCCGTTGTTGCGGTCTTCGATGTCGAAGTCCGAGCCGGACTTGCGGCGTAGGCGCATGATCTGGCTCATCGGATCGACGCCCTTGGGACAGGCGTCGATGCAGTTGAAGCAGTGCGTGCAGTCGTAGATCCCGTGCGGATCCTCGGCCAGGTCCTTGAGGCGCTCCTCGTGCTCGGCGTCGCGCGGGTCGCCGACGAAGCGGTACGCCTTGGCCAGGGCCGCTGGTCCGGCGAACAGCGGGTCGATCTCCATCGACAGGCAGTCCGAGACGCAGGCGCCGCACTGGATGCAGGCCATCGTCTGGGTGACGTCGACCATGTTCTCGTGGGGCACGATGTACTCGCGCTCGGGGACCGGCTCCTTGTTGATCAGCCATGGCGTGACGCGCTGGATCTTGTTCCAGTGCACGGCGTCCATATCCACGATCAGGTCCCGGATGACGGGCATGTTGCCCATCGGCTCGACCGTGATTACCGTGTTGCGCTGACCCTCGTCGGGCGGGTTCCAGCCCACGCCGTGGCCGCGCTGCGCGGCCTCCTCGAGGTGGGTGTTGCAGGCAAGTCCCGGCTTGCCGTTCATCCGCACGCCGCAGGAGCCGCAGATCGCCTGCTGGCAGGAACAGCGGATGCCCAGCGAGCCGTCGCGCTCGTCGCGCACCTGGAGGATGGCGTCGAGCACCGACTGGGTCTCCGGCATATCGACGGTGTGCTCGTCCCAGTAGGCCGCCTGGCCGTTCTGGGGGTCGTAACGCCGGATCTTCAGTGTGTACTCGGGCATCGATTCCTAGTAGGTCCTTTCCTGGGGCTCCCAGCGCGTAATCGTCACTTCGGAGTAGCTCACGCTCGGGACATCGGCGCCGTTGACGGAGATGTCGACGTGCTTGAGCCACTCGTCGTCGTCACGCTCGGGGAAGTCGGTGCGGAACTGCGCTCCGCGGGATTCCTTGCGCTCCTCCGCGGCCACGACGATCGCCTCGGCCACATCGAGCATGTACCCCAGCTCGATGGCGCCGATCACATCCTGGTTGAAGACGTTGCCGCGGTCGTCGATCGCCGCCTTGGGCGCCTCCTCCTTGAGCCGGCGGATGACCTCGTGTGCCTTGGCCAGGCCCTCGGCGTCGCGGAACACGGCCACGTATTCGTTCATCGTCTCGCCGAGCTCATTCTTGATCGCGGCCACGCGCCGGCCGCCGGCCTCGCGGTTCGCGATCGCGTCGATGTTGCGCTCGGTGTCGGCGATCTTCGATGCCGGCGTGGTGGGCATCGTCTGGTGGATCGCCCGCTTGGCCGCGTGCTCGCCCGAGCGCCGGCCGAAGATCAGCGTGTCCAGAAGCGAGTTCGCTCCCAGCCGGTTGCCGCCGTGCACCGACACGCAGGCCACCTCGCCGGCCGCGTAGAGCCCCGGGATCGTCGTCTGCCCGTCGGTGTCGGTCTTGACCCCGCCCATGATGTAGTGCTGGCCGGGGCGGATGTGGATCGGCTCGCGGGTGATGTCGACGCCGGCGAAGTCGCGGCCGATGTTCACGATCTCCCGCAGTGCCTCGAGCGTGCGCCGGCGCGGCACCTTGGTGATGTCGAGCGCCACGGTCCCGTCGGGAAAGCCGCGGCCCTCGTTGATCTCGGTCTGCTCCGCGCGCGAGACGACGTCGCGGGAGGCGAGCTCGAGCTTGTTGGGCGCGTACTTCTCCATGAAGCGCTCGCCCTCGGCGTTGAAGAGCTGAGCCCCCTCGCCCCGGGCGCCCTCGGTGATCAGCAGCCCGTTGCCGGCCAGCGTCGTGGGGTGGTACTGGATCATCTCCATGTCCATCAGCTTGGCCCCGATCCGGTACGCCTGGGCGATCCCGTCGCCGGTGACGATCAGGCCGTTGGTGGTCGGCTTGTAGGCCTGTCCCGCCCCGCCTGAGGCCAGGATCGTCGCCTTGGCGTTGAAGACCTCGAGCTGGCCGTCGCGGAGGTTGCGGCAGATGGCGCCGACGCAGTAGCCCTCCTCGTCCTGGAGCAGGTCGGTGGTGAACCACTCCTCGTAGCGGTCGACCAGCGTCCCGTGCTTCATCAGCTGCTCGTAGAGCACGTGCAGGATCGCGTGGCCGGTGATGTCGGCCACGTAGTAGGTGCGGGCCGCCGAGGCCCCGCCGAAGGCGCGCGTGCCGAGCTGGCCGGTCTCGTTGCGATGGAAGGTGACGCCGGCGTGCTCGAGCCAGAGGATCTCGTTCGGCGCCTCGCGGCACATGATCTCGATCGCGTCCTGATCGCCCAGGAAGTCCGAGCCCTTGACCGTGTCGAAGGCGTGGGACTCCCACGTGTCCTCGGGGTTGAGCGCGGCGTTGATCCCGCCCGCCGCTGCGACCGAATGCGAGCGGACGGGGTGGACCTTCGAGATGATCGCCACCGAGGCGCCCTGCTGCGCTGCCGCCAGCGCTGCCCGCTGCCCGGCCAGGCCGGCGCCGATGATCAGAACGTCATGTGATGGCACTCCCCGCGATTCTATGGAAGCCCGCTGGGACGGCGCTTTGCGGCTATGCGGGCCGCGCTGGGATGCCGCTTTGCGGCTATGCGGGCTCGCGCTGGGACGCCGCTTTGCGGTATGCGGGCTCGCGCTGGACGTCACTTGCGCTATGTGCCAGCCCGGGGTCAGAGCGCGTTGGCCCAGGCCGCCGGCTCTGAATGGGTCTGCTTCCACCAGTCCGAGACCGTGGCCATCGCCAGCTCGACGATCCGGTCGGTGAACGTGGAGCTGTCGTTGAGGTGGGGGAGCGGCGTGTCGGGGACGTCGACCTCGAGGAAGTCGCACAGCGGCTCCCAGCCTTCCGCCACGTCCCACACCAGCAGCTGGTCGGCGGGCACGGTCCGCTTGACCTGCTCGTTGTGGCGCTCGAAGGCGGCGATCAATCCGTCGCGCTCGGTATGCAGGTCGGCGAGGGTTCCGCGCTTCTCCCAGAGCATGTCGGTCATCAGCTCCAAATAGCGCGCCCAGGCGGGATTCAGCTTGGCCGTGGCTCGCGAGAGGTGCGTGATCAGAAGATCACCGTGGTAGATGCCCCACACCGTCTCGCGCATGCTGCGCTCCCACCGCTCGGCGTCGCGGACGCTCAGCAGGACCTTGGCGTCGGGGTAGGCCTCGAGCAGCTCGCGGTAGTAGAAGCCGCCGGGCCAGTCGACGGTCGACTGAAACCCGTCGAAGATCTCGTTCCAGTTGGCGTTGCCCTCGTATGCGGCCCGCCATTGCCCTACCAGCTCGAGGTTGGCCAGCACGTTGACCATGTGGTAACAGGGCCCGATCCCCAGCATCTCGAGGGCGACCTTCTGTGTCAGGGTCCCGGTGCGCGGTAAGCCAGCGCCGATCAGTTTCATGTCCGTCCTCCCCAGGTCGGAGTTGCTCTTCGAGGCCAGCTGGCCCCGACTGGGTATCCCGCCAGCAAGGCCGTGCGATTCTCCGCCGCCTGCCGCGAGGCATCTTAAACCGAAATACGGCGGACTGCCCGAACGTCCTTCTTCGCCTAGCGGGCTGCGCCGGTCCCGAGCGCCGTCTGCAGCGCCCGTCTGACCTGCTCCACCGTGACGACGCCCTGAAGCACCCCTTCGCGGTCTACGGCCATGACCGCGCCGAGGCGGCCGAGCCCCTCGGAGCCGAGCACCTCGGTCAGCGGGCGATCTTCGCCCACGCGCCAGCTTCCGCCCTCCTCGGACTCGAGCACGGCCCCGGCCGTGAGCCAGCCCTCACCGCCCTCCGCGGCCTCCTGCACTCGCTGCTGGCGGGCGATCCCGATGAACCGTCCCCCTTCGTCGACGACCGGGAACCACGACCAGCCGTAGCGCAGGAAGTACTCGTCCAGCGCCTGGCGCAGCGGCGTGGCGGCCGGGATGGCCACGGGATGGCGGTCCATGATGTCGGCCACCCGCACGTCCTCGATCCGCTCGGTCAGGTTGCTCTGGACGAGCGCCCCGCGCGCGGACTGACCGAGCAGGAAGGCCAGCGCGACGAGCCACAACCCGCCCAGGCTCGAGCTCGCGAGCATCCACCAGATCCCGATGCCGGCCAGGATGGCGGCGAAGCCCTGGCCCATCTTGGCCGCCGTACGGGTGCCGCGGCGCTTGTCGCCCGTCGCCCGCCAGACCGCGGCGCGCGCGATTCGCCCGCCGTCGAGCGGGAAGGCGGGGACGAGGTTGAAGATCAGGATCAGGATGTTCATCGGCAACAGCCAGCTGAGCGAGAGCAGGACGGGGGTGATCTGCACCGTCCCGTCGAGCTCGGCGGCGTGCAGGAGCCGGTGGGGGCCGACGATGGCCAGGTCGATCGCCAGGCACAGGAGCACGAAGCAGAACGTGGCCAAGGGGCCCGCGACGGCGATCCGGAACTCCTCGCCCGGCGAGGAAGCGTCACGGCTCATCTGGGTGATCCCGCCGAACAGGAACAGCTCGATGCGGCGGACCTCGATTCCCTCACGGCGAGCCATCAGCGCGTGACCGAGCTCGTGCAGGACGAGCGACGCGAAGAACAGCAGCACGGTGACGACCGTTGTCATGTAGGCGACGCCGTCGGAGCTGTGCAGAGCCTGCCGGAACGACCCTGAGAGCCAGAAGATCATGAGGAACAGGATCAGGAACCAGCTGGCGTCGACTCCGATCCGGATTCCGAAGACATCGAGCAGCTTGATCGAGCCCGAGCCCGAACGTCGGAACATGCTGCAATGGTGGCACAGGGCCCGGGTCGAGAAGCAAACACCGCGCCGGGAGACGAAAGGGCATTTGCATGGCAAACGGTAGGGAGGAGCTGCGCCGGCGGTTGGCTGAGGTCGAGGACCTGCGAAACGCCTCGCACCTGCTGGACTGGGACCAGCAGACGATGATGCCGCCGCGCGGAGCGCCGGCTCGCGCCGAGGCCCGGGCCACGCTCGAGCGGATCGGCCACGATTTGTTCGTGGACGCCGAGACCGGGCGCCTGCTCGAGGCGGCGGAGTCCCAGCTCGACGGAGCCGCCGAGGACTCGGACGAGGCACGCTTGGTGCGCGTGGTCCGCCGGCGCTGGGAGAAGGCCCGCCGCGTCCCCACCGAGCTCGCCGCCGACATGGCCCGCGCCGGATCGATGGGCCAGGATGCCTGGGTGCAGGCGCGGCGTGACTCGGATTTCGCCGCCTTCGCGCCCTATCTGGAGCGCAACCTGGAGCTGGCACGCCGCTACGTGGACTGCTTCGAGAGTTTCGAGAACCCCTACGACGTGCTGCTCGACGACTATGAGCCCGGGATGCGCAGCTCCGAGGTCGCGGCGCTGTTCGCGGAGCTGAAGGCAGAGCTCGTCCCGCTCATCGCCCGGCTCGCCGAGCTCGAGGTCGACGACGCGTGCGTGCACGGCGACTTCCCGGTCGCCCGGCAGCGAAGCCTCGTGGCCGGCGTGGTCGGGCTGATGGGCTTCGACCCGGCGTCGTGGCGGATGGACGACGCCGTGCATCCGTTCGCGACGAGCTTCGGGGCCTGCGATGTCCGCATCACCACCCGCTGGGACCCCGGCTTCTTCCCCTCGGCGCTGTACGGCGCCATGCACGAGTGCGGCCACGGCCTGTACGAGGCCGGTGTCGCGGCCTCGCTGCAGCGGACGCCGATCGGCCACCCTGAGTCGCTCGGCCTGCACGAGTCACAGAGCCGGCTGTGGGAGAACATGGTCGGGCGAAGCCAGCCCTTCTGCGGCGTCCTCGCGCCGCGTGTGGCCGAGGCCTTCGACGGGGGCCTCGAGCCCGACGCGCTGTTTCGCGCCGTCAACCAGGTCAAGCCCTCGTTCATCCGCGTCGAAGCCGACGAAGCCACCTACGGACTGCACGTCGTCCTGCGCTTTGGGATCGAGCAGGATCTGATCGAGGGCCGCCTGAGCGTGGGCGAGCTGCCCCAGGTCTGGAACGCCCGCTTCAAGGAGAGCCTCGGCCTAGAGGTGCAGGACGACGCACTGGGGGTGCTGCAGGACGTGCACTGGGCGGCGGGCCTGATCGGCTACTTCCCGACCTACGCCCTCGGCAACCTGATCGCGGGCCAGCTCTGGGTGCGGGCGCATGAGGACCTCCCCGAGCTGGAGCGCCAGATCGCCGCCGGCGAGCTGGCGCCGCTGCGGGAATGGCTGCGCGAGAAGGTTCATCGCCACGGCTCGAAGTTCGAGGCCCGCGAGCTGCTGGAGCGGGTCGCCGGCGGTCCGCTCGAAGTGGCGCCGTTCGTCTCCTATCTGCGCGAGAAGCTCGGCCGCGCGTACGACCTCGAGTTGGCGCCCGAGGCGGGCTAGAGGCTCTCGAGCGCCTCGTTGAAGCGGCGGCTCGGGCGCATCGCGTCGCGCATGCGCTCGGGGTCGGGCCGGTAGTAGCCGCCGAGCTCGACGGCTTCGCCCTGGACGCCGTCGAGCTCCTCGACGATTGCCTGCTCCTCCTCGGCCAGCCGCTCCGCCAGCGGCGCGAAGCGCTTCGCCAGCTGCTCGTCCTCCTGCTGGGCGGCCAGCTCCTGGGCCCAGTACAGCGCCAGGTAGAAATGGCTCCCGCGGTTGTCGAGCTCGCCCACCTTGCGCGACGGTGAGCGGTCCTCCTCGAGGACCTTCCCGACCGCGCGGTCGAGCGTCTGCGCGAGCACCCTGGCCGCCGCGTTGTCCTCCTTGTCGGCCAGCAGCTCGAACGAGGGACCGAGGGCCAGGAACTCGCCCAGCGAGTCCCAGCGCAGGTGGTTCTCCTCCAGGAACTGCTGGACATGCCGCGGCGCCGATCCTCCGGCTCCAGTCTCGAACAGCCCGCCGCCGCTCATCAGGGGGACGATCGACTGCATCTTCGCGCTCGTGCCGAGCTCGAGGATCGGAAACAGATCGGTCAGGTAGTCGCGCAGCACGTTGCCGGTGACGGCGATCGTGTTCTCACCCGCGCGGGCGCGCTCGAGCGTGTGACGGGCCGCCTCCGCCACGGGGAGGACCTCGATCTCCAGTCCGTCCGCGTCGAGCTCCTCGAGCGCGGGCCGGACCTTCTGCAGCAGCTGCGCGTCGTGGGCGCGGTCCTCGTCGAGCCAGAAGACGGCCGGCCAGCCCGTCTCCCTGGCCCGGCTCACGGCCAGCTGCACCCAGTCGCGCACGGGGGCATCCTTGGTCTGGCACATCCGCCAGATGTCCCCCTCCTGCACGTCCTGCTCGAGCAGGGTTCGCTCGTCCTGGTCGACAACGCGGACCTGTCCCGGGGCCTCGATCTCGAAGGTCTTGTCGTGGGAGCCGTATTCCTCGGCCGCCTGCGCCATCAGGCCGACGTTCGGCGTCGTGCCCATCGTCGCCGGGTCGAAGGCGCCGTGCTCGCGGCAGTGGTCGACCACCTCGGCGTAGAGCGGCGCGTAGGAGTGATCGGGGATCACGAACTTCGTGTCCTGCTGCTCGCCCTCGGGGTTCCACATCTGGCCTGACGAGCGCACCGCCGCCGGCATCGAGGCGTCGATGATCACGTCGCTGGGCACGTGAAGGTTGGTGATGCCGCGGTCGGAATTGACCATGGCGAGCGGCGGACGGTCCTCGCGCCAGGGGATCTCGGTTCCCTTCGGCAACGCGCCGAGGCCGTCGTTGGGGCTCCACCCGGGGACGTCCAAGTCCGGGAAGAACGCCCTGACGGCGTGGCCGAAGATGATCGGGTCCGAGACCCGCATCATCGTGGCCTTCAGGTGGACCGAGAAGAGGACGCCCTGCTCCTTGGCGTCGCGGATCTGGGCGGCGAGGAACTCATCGAGGGCGGCCCGGCGCATGACGGCGGCGTCGAGGATCTCGCCCGCCTGCACGCTGACGGGATCCCGCAGGTCGGTCACGGTCCCGTCCTCGGCCACGTGCTGGATCCGCACCGTCCCCGCGTCCTGCACGGTGACCGATTGCTCGGTGCTACGGAAGTCGCCGTCGCTCATCGTGGCCACGTGTGAGCGTGACTCCGAGGACCACTCGCCCATCGAGTGCGGATGGCGGCGGGCGTACTCCTTGACCGACTCGGAGGCGCGGCGGTCGGAGTTGCCCTGGCGCAGCACAGGGTTGACCGCGCTGCCCTTGACCTTGTCGTAGCGGTTGCGGGCCTCGCGCTGCTCGTCGTCGGCGGGGTCCTCGGGATAGTCGGGGAGCGGGTAGCCCTGCTCTTGGAGCTCGGAGACGGCCGCCTTCAGCTGGGGCACCGAGGCGCTGATGTTCGGCAGCTTGATGACGTTCGCATCGGGCTGCTCGACGAGCTCACCGAGCTCGGACAGCGCGTCGGCCACGCGCTGCTCGTCGCTCAGCCGGTCGGGGAACTGAGCCAAGATGCGGCCGGCCAGCGAAATGTCCCGCAGCTCGATCTCGATCCCGGCCACCCCGGCGTAGGCACGCACGATTGGGAGCAGCGACTGCGTGGCCAGGGCGGGGGCCTCGTCGGTCTGCGTGTAGACGATCTTCACGTTCAGGCGGCACCCTAGCGGCCACGCCTCGGGCGGCGACGCGCAGTGCCGAGGTGGGTATACATTCCGCCGCGAGCGACTTTGACCGAGGAGATGACCAAGTGAATGACAACGTCGTACGGGTGGCAGTAACCGGCGCGGCCGGCCAGATCGGCTACGCGCTTCTGTTCCGGATCGCCAGCGGCCAGCTGCTCGGGCCCGACACTTCGGTGCATCTCTCCCTGCTCGAGATCCCCGACGCCGTCAAGGCGGCCGAAGGCACGGCGATGGAGCTCGACGACTGCGCCTTCCCGCTGCTGCACAACATCGAGATCCACGACGATCCCAAGCAGGCCTTCGACGGCGTCAACATCGCCATGCTCGTCGGCGCGCGGCCGCGAAGCAAGGGCATGGAGCGCAGCGACCTGCTCGAGGCCAACGGCGGGATCTTCAAGCCGCAGGGGCAGGCGCTGAACGAGCACGCCGCCTCCGACGTGAAGATTCTCGTGGTCGGCAACCCGGCCAACACCAACTGCCTGATCGCGCAGTCAAACGCGCCCGACATCCCGCGCCAGCGCTTCACCGCGATGACGCGCCTGGATCACAACCGCGCGATCGCGCAGCTGGCGAACAAGTGCCGCGTTCCGATCCGCGACGTGACCAACATGACTATCTGGGGCAACCACTCGGCCACCCAGTACCCGGACATCTCCCACGCCAAGGTGAAAGGTCAAAACGCCGCCCAGGCCGTCGACGATCAGGCGTGGGTGGAGAACGACTTCATCCCCACCGTGCAGAAGCGCGGAGCGGCGATCATCGAAGCGCGCGGCGCCTCGAGCGCGGCGTCCGCCGCCAACGCGGCGATCGACCACGTCCACGACTGGGTGCTCGGGACGCCGAGCGACGACTGGGTGTCGATGGCGATCCCCTCCGAGGGCGCCTACGGGGTGGAGGAAGGTGTGATCTCCAGCTTCCCGGTGACCTGCTCGGAGGGTGAGTACCGCGTCGTCGAGGGCCTGGACGTCGACGACTTCTCGCGCCAGCGGATCGACGCCACCGTGGGCGAACTCAAAGAGGAGCGCGACGCGGTCAGGCAGCTCGAGCTGATCTGACCTCGCACTCGCGGGTGACGGCGCCTGCGGACGCCGTCACCTACACGGAGCTGACAGTTACTGGGAGACCGGGTGCCAGCCCTGACCCTGGCGCTTCACCTGCCCGTCGGAGACGAGCTTGGGCATGACGCGATACAGGTAGTTCGGCTCGATTTTGAGGTTCTCGGCGATCTGCGGGATCGTGATGCCCGGCTGGTCGCGGACCAGCTGCAGAGCCTCGGACGCCCGTGTCTTCCCACCGCGCCGCCCACGCGGGCGGCCCGGCCTGCGGGCGCTTCGACGGCGGCCGTTGGAGCTCGAGCGCGGACGCCCGGGGCCGCGTCGCGCCCCGACGAGCGCCGAGCGCGCCGCCTCGAGCTTGCGCACCTCTTCGCGCAGCTGGCGCAGGCGGTTGTCTATGTCCTTGACTGTACTGTCCAGAAATTCTGCCAATTGAGTCTCCTTACACCCCGGTCGCGGGTTTGTTGGCAGTAACGATAGCGTCAGTGTTAGTTAACCGTCAGTTGCGCTCGAGCAGCGCCTTCAGACGGTCCAGTGACTTGTGTGCCTCGCGCTCCGAGGCGGCACCGACCACGACGCGACTGGCCAGCGTGCCGAGGCGGCCTCCCGGGGGTGTGAACTCATTGGTGTACTCAAAGCGCGTGGGTCCCTCCCCGTCCCCGGAGAGTTCGTAGCGGATTCGCGCGCGGGAGTGTGCGGGGCCGGTGCCGTCCCACTGCGCAGCGTTGGGAGCGTTCATCTCCACCAGCTTCCACTTCACGTGAAAAGAGACACCGCGAACCGCGAGCACCTGCTCCATCGTCGAGCCCCGGGTGAGTGGGTGGTCAGATACGTCCTTGACCGACCGGTGAATCGTCACCCAGTCCGAGAGCTTGTCGGGATTCATCACCGTTTCCCACACGCGCTGCGCGGGTGCATCGATCTCGATCGTTACCTGGACGGTGCTCATCTGGACGGCAGACCCTAACCAGTTTTGCTACCGCGCCGCCAGGGGCTCGGACTGCTCCCACTCGCGCAGCGCGTGCTCGATCGCCGCGTCCAGGGAGTGAAGCCTCACGCCCAAGAGCCGCGCCGCGCGATCGTCGCGCGGGAGCAGGTCCTCCTCCAGGCTCCCCATCAGGGTCCCGATCAGCGCGTAGTCCTCGCTGGCGATCAGCGACGCGAGCCGGCTGGCGATCGGCGTGATCGTGAACCGCCCCAGGCCGACCGTCGGCCGGCCGACCAGCATGAGGTCGCGGATCCTGTCGATGAGCTCGCCGTAGCTGACGATGTCGCGGCCCGGAGCGTCGACCGACTGCCCGCAGAGCTCGTCACTGGTGGCCGCGCGCGCCAGCAGCTCGACGATGTCACGCTCGTCGATCGGCGCTGTGCGGTGATCGCGCCAGCCCGGGACCACCAGCATCGGGAGGCGCTCCACGAGCCGGACGAGGAAGCGAAACGAGCGCGATTGCGCGCCGATGACGATCGAGGCCCGGAAGGCGATCGAGCAGGGCGTCGCCTCCAGGAGGATCTGCTCGACGGCCAGCCGGCTGGCCAGGTGGGGGAGGGGCGGCCCTCGAGCGGGACCGGGCCGCCGAGGTAGATCACGCGACTCACGCCGCAGCGCTGAGCCGTCCGGGCGAAGTTCTCCGCCGCCCGGTGCTCGCGCGCACTGAAGGCGCCGTCGGTGCTCGTCTCCATCGAGTGGATGAGGAAGTAGGCGACGTCGGCCCCGTCCATGGCCTCTTCCAGCCCGCGACCGGACACGGCGTCTCCCGGCACGACCGGGAGGTCGGACGTCACGCCCGAGGGGTCGCGGGCGAAACCGCGGACGCGGTGGCCGTCGCGCTGCAGGCGCGGGACCAGGCGCGAGCCCATGTATCCGGTGACCCCGGTGAGCAGGATGTCCACGTCAGCCCGCTACCCACGGTGCCGGGGCCACGAAGCTCCTATCGAGCTCCTCGGCTCGCGGGGCGCCGGCCAGCGCCAGGGCGGCATCGAACTCGGAGAGCAGGATCTCGAGGACGCGCCTGACCCCGTCGGCGCCGCCGACGGCCAAACCCCACAGGGCCGGGCGACCGAGCATCACCGCCCGCGCCCCCAGCGCCAGCGCCTTAAGTACGTCGGTTCCGCGCCTGATCCCGCCGTCGACCAGCACGTCGATCTCCCCGCCCACCGCGTCGGCGATCGGAACCAGCGTGTCCGCGCCCGAGAGCACGGTGTCGAGCTGCCGGCCGCCGTGATTGGAGACGACCACGGCCCGCGCCCCGTGCTCCACCGCGCGGCGGGCGTCCTCAGGGGTCAGCACACCCTTGACGATCACCGGGAGCTCGCTCTCACCGGCGAAGCGCTCGATGTCGCTCCAGCTGAGGTTGGGGTCGATCAGGCCCGCGAACTCGGCCGGGCTCATCGCGCCCGTGGCGCCCGTGGCGCGTGCGCTCGCCACCGCGTCGACGGGCGAGCGCACGCCGGAGCGAAGATCGCGCTCGCGGCGGCCCATGATCGGCAGGTCGACGGTCACGACCAGCGCCTCGTAGCCGTGCTCGGTGGCCTGTGCGACGAGCTCGCGGCTCACGCCGCGGTCGGCGAACACGTAGAGCTGGAACCACCGCGTGCAGTCCGGGGCGCCCTGCGCCATCTCAGCCGGGCTCGTCGTCGCCAGCGTCGAGAGACACATCACCGTCCCCGTGGCCGCGGCGGCCCGTGCAGTCCCCGTCTCGCCCTCGGGATGGGCCAGGCGCTGGAAGGCCATTGGGGCGACGATGACCGGATGAGGGCGCCGGACACCCAAAAGCGTCACGCCCGGATCGCGCTGACCCACCCCGACGAGCATGCGCGGCCGGATCGCCAGCCGCCGCCACGAGGCGAGATTGTCACGCAGCGTGATCTCGTCACCGGCGCCGCCGACGTAGTAGCCGAGCGCCCCCGCTTCCATCACCTCGCTCGCCGCACGCTCGTAGTCGGCCAGCGAGATCATCGGTTGCCGTGAAGGGTCCGAGGACATGCCTTCACAAAGCTACGGAAATAGCGGCGCCTTCCTGTCCGGAGTGCGAATAGTCCCGGTGTTTGCAGGGAAATGGCCTCGCTTCGAAGTTCGTGCGTTTTCCGGATTTCGAGCTTGCGGCCATCGTGTGAAGTTCGCTTTGATCCCACACCTAGGGCATGGAGCATCGAGCACATGGGGGTCGCGGGGCAATGGCAAGCGGGCGGGCCGGGCCAATGAAGGCAAGCTGCGAGGACTGCTTCTTTCGGCAGAACCTCCTGTGTGCGATAAGCGACGCGGAACCGTGCGCGACCTATCGCCCGAACCACCCTGAGGGCCTGCGGCCGCCGAGCCAGCTGCGCTTCGTGTTCCGCCAGGAGCGGCGGATGCAGGTGGCGTGGGCGTTCCCGTCCGCCAGCGAGCAAGTCGCGCTGCACGCGTAGGGCCTCGGCCCCGGCGCCCGTCCCACTCTCCTATATCGTTCTAGCCGCTATGTACTGGCCGCTGATCGGCGGATTCATCGCCTTCCTCTTGATCGCCGTCTTCCTGGGCTGGATCCTCGATCCGGCTCGCCACGGCGAGCAGCGCGACGATCGTCACTGACTAGCGGCCCGGCGCCTGCGCCGGCTCCTCGGCCCGGCGCGCGATCCACATCGCTCCCGGCGTGTCGGTCAGTCCGTGGAGGATGATCGAGCAGAACACGGTCAGCGCCGCGAGGTTGAAGATCTCCGTCCCGGCGGCGATGCCGGAGCTCAGGACGAGCAGCGAGAAGGTCATGGTCGACACGCCCTTGGGTCCGAACCAGGCCATGAACGCGCGCGTCGGTACGTCCGTCGCGGTTCGCACGAGCGCCGCGAACACGGCGATCGGCCGCGCCAGGAGCAGCGCCACCGCCACCACTCCCACCGCGGCCCAGCCGTCGCCGAAGAGGCCGTGCAGCGTAAGCAGCGACCCGAACACGAAGAAGATCCCCAGCTTGACGATCTCGACCAGGTCTTCGGACTGGCGCTTGAAGTAGGAGCGGATGTCCGGCCTGCGGATCCCCAGCGTGATCGCCGCCACGTAGACGGCGATCAGCCCGTTGCCGTGCGGTGGGATCGTCGCGACGCCGTAGGCGACGAACGCCGTGCCGAGCGCGTAGAGAGATTTCTGATGGGGCGGAATGCTGCCCTCGAGGCTCTCCTCGCGGCGCATCACGTAGCCGGCCACGAACCCGACGACGAGCCCGGCCACCAAGCCGAAGGTCACGTCCTCGAGCACGAAGCGCCACCACTGAAAGCGCGAGCCGTTCGTGGCCAGGGCGGCGCTCAGCGCGAGCACGGCCGGGAGCGCCAGGCCGTCGTTCAGCCCGGATTCCAGGTTCAGCGAATGTCGCACCAGCCGGGGCACGCGGGGATTGGTGACCACGCTCGAGGAGAGCACGGGATCGGTGGGGGAGAGCAGGGCGCCGAGCAGGAAGGACTCGGTCCAGGTCAGCCCCGTGAGCAGGCGCGCGGCCAGCGCCACCACCAGCCCGGTCAGCGGCATGGCCAGCACGAGCTTTCGGAATGGCAGGTGCCAGTGCTCCTGCAGCATCTCGCCCTCGACCTCGAGCCCGTCGCGGAACAGGATCACGATCAGCGCCACGATCGCCAGCTCCCCGACGAAGCTCGAGCGCGCGTTGAAGTGGATCACGTCGAGCGCCCCGCGGCCCAGGGCGAACCCGACCAGCACGAACATCGCCGTCAGCGACACCACGGTCTTGCTGGCGATGCCCGAGATCAGCGCCCCGGCGACCAGCAGTGCCCCGAAGATGAGCAGGGCGGTCTCGAAGCGGTTCGCGGCCGCGAGCACGAGCACGGGCATGTGCAGATACGCGGCCGCCACGGAGTTAGAGTGTCAGAGAAGGGGAAGGCTCAGTCGGCGCCCGGACCCGGCATGTGAGAGAGGAGCGGTGTGAGGATCACCGTGCTTGGCAAATCGCCCTCCTGGCAGGACGCAGGGGGCGCCTGTAGCGGCTACCTGGTGCAGAACGGGGATTACGCGCTGCTGCTCGACTGCGGAAACGGCGTCTTCTCCAAGCTGCGCTGCTTCGTCGACTACGTCGACGTCTCCGCCGCGCTGATCAGTCACCTGCACGCCGATCACTTCCTCGACCTGATCCCGTTCGCCTACGCGCTCACCTACGCCCCTCGTCAGCAGCCGGTTCCGGTCGCGGGCTGGCCGGGAACCGATCACCCCGCCCGCCCCGAGCTGTTCGCGCCCGTCGGCTCGGGCCAGGTCTTCCGCCAGATCGTGGGCTGCTGGGGAAACGACGACCTGATCGACAACGCCTTTGCACTGCACGAGTACGACGTCCCGGACGTGGTGCAAGCCGGCCCCTTCTCGGTTCGCTTCTGCGAGGTGCCGCACTTCACCCCCACCTACGCCATCCAGCTCGTCGCCCCCGACGGCAGCCGCTTCACCTACAGCGCCGACTGCAGCCCCAACGACTCGCTGGTCGAGTTCGCGCGCGACACCGACGTGCTGCTGATCGAGGCCACCCTGCCCCGCCCCGAGCGCACCGGCGTCCGCGGTCACCTCACGGCCCGCGAGGCAGGCGAGCACGCGCAGCGCGCGGGCGCCAAGCGCCTGGTCATCACCCACTTCTCCGACGAGCTCGACCAGGAATGGGCCCGCGCCGAGGCCTCCGAGGGCTTCGGCGGGCCCGTCGAGCTGGCCGAGGAGGGGGCGATGTACACGGTCGAGCCGGCGCACGCGCACTAGGGCGCGGCCGGCCCGGCGATACACAGCGCGGCGCGCCCGCGGCCCTCGGCGCAGAGCCCATTAACCTGGGGTCCGATGCCCGAGCGGGACCTGTTCGCGAATTTCGATCGCATGCGCCGTGAGATGGATGAGCTGTTCGGCGACGTGCTCGGGAGCGGGATGAGCCGCCGCGGCTCGGCGTTCTCGCCCGCGGTGGACGTCGTCTACGCCGCCGATCCGCCGCGAGCGATCGTCACCGCCGAGCTGGCCGGGGTCGTGGCCGACGAGCTCGACCTCGAGATCCAGGGCCGCAAGCTCGTGCTCACGGGGCGGCGGGACCTCGGCGGCAGCGAGGCCGAGGTCTACCAGCAGCTCGAGATCGAGCGCGGTCACTTCCGGCGGGTCGTCGAGCTGGGCGCCGAGGTGCGGGCCGAGGAGGCCAAGGCGCGCTACGAGGACGGGATGCTGCGGGTCGAGCTGCCGCTGGCCCACGGCTCGCCGCCCCGCGCCGTGCCGATCGAGAGCTCCGAGACGTGATCGAGGTCGGCGTCCCCGAGGCGGCCCCGCGCGAGGTGGCGGTGGGCGGCGTGCGCGAGCTGCCCCAGCGCGTGCCCGTGCTGCCGCTGCGCGACACCGTCACCTTCCCGGACATGCTGGTCCCGCTGAACGTGGGTCAGGAGCGCAGCATCGAGCTGATCAACGAGGCGCTGCGCGGCGATCGCTCGATCGTGATGGTGGCCAGCCGCAACCCGGAGGTCGAGGTGCCCGGGCCCGAGGACCTCTACGACGTCGGCGTGGCCGGAGTCGTGGCCCGCATGATCCGCGTCCCCGACGGCACGCTGCGCGTGCTGATCCAGGGCGGACACCGGGTGCGGATCGAGCGCTGGGTGGCCACCGAGCCCTACCTCGTGGCCGAGGTGGCGCCGGCCCCCGACGTGGTCAAGCAGTCCCCGGAGCTGGTGGCGCTGATGCGCAACGTGCAGCAGACCTTCACCGGGATCGTCGAGCAGGTGCCCTACCTGCCCGAGGAGCTGCAGATCATGGTCGCCAACGTCGAGGACCCGAGCGTGCTCACGCACCTGATCGCAGGAGCGCTGCGGCTCAAGACCGAGGAGAAGCAGGAGCTGCTCGAGGAGGTCGACGTGAGCAAGCGCCTGCGGCGCCTCTCAGAGGTCCTGGCCCGCGAGCTGGAGGTCGTGGCGCTGGGGTCGAAGATCCAGTCTCAGGTTCAATCTGAGCTTGATAGAGGACAGCGCGAGTACTTCCTGCGCCAGCAGCTGAAGGCAATCCAGGAGGAGCTCGGCGAGGCCGACGAGGTCCAGGGCGAGGTGAGCGAGCTGCGTGAGCAGCTGGCGGCCATCGAGCTGCCCGAGGAGGTCCGCCGCCAGGCCGACCGCGAGCTTGCCCGGCTCGAGCGCCTGCAGCCTGCGATGGCCGAGTGGGGGGTGATCCGCAGCTACCTGGAGTGGATCGCCGTTCTGCCCTGGGACAAGTCCACCGAAGACGATCTCGATCTCCGGCACGCGCGCGAGGTCCTCGACGAGGACCACTACGACATCGACCAGGTCAAGGACCGGATCCTCGAGTTCCTCGCCGTCCGGCGGCTGAAGCCCGACGCCCGCGGCTCGATCCTCTGCTTCGTCGGGCCGCCCGGCGTCGGCAAGACCTCACTCGGGCGCTCGATCGCCCGGGCGCTCGGCCGGCGGTTCGAGCGGATCAGCGTGGGCGGCGTGCGCGACGAGGCGGAGATCCGCGGCCACCGCCGGACCTACATCGGGGCGATGCCGGGGACGATCATCCGCGCGCTGCGCGACGCCGGGGCCAACAACCCGCTGCTGATGATCGACGAGATCGACAAGATGGGCGCGGACTTCCGCGGCGATCCCTCGAGCGCGATGCTCGAGGTCCTCGACCCCGAGCAGAACGAGTCCTTCCGCGACCACTACCTGGATCTGCCGTTCTCGCTCTCCGGCGTGATGTTCGTGACCACCGCAAACACCCTGGACACGATCCCGGGGGCGCTGCGCGATCGCATGGAGGTGATCCGGCTCGCCGGCTACACCGAGGCCGAGAAGCTCCAGATCGCCAAGCGCTACCTGGTTCCGCGGCAGATCGAGCGAAACGGCCTCACTCGGGGCCGTATCGCGTTCACCGACGCCGGGCTGCGGGCCGTGATCGCCGACTACACGCGCGAGGCCGGGGTCCGCCAGCTCGAGCGGGAGATCGGGAGCATCTGCCGCAAGGTCGCCCGCCAGGTGGCCGAGGGTGGGGCGGGCCGGCGGGTCTCGATCACCGAGACCCGGGCGCGCGAGCTGCTCGGCAAGCGCCGGTTCTTCTCCGAGACCCGGCGGCGCACGGCCCGCCCCGGCGTCGCCACCGGCCTGGCCTGGACGCCCGTGGGCGGGGAGGTGCTGTTCATCGAGGCCACGGCGATGCCGGGCAAGGGGCGCCTGACCCTGACCGGGCAGCTCGGCGAGGTCATGCGCGAGTCCGCCCAGGCGGCGCTCTCCTACGTGCGCAGCCACGCCGGCGAGCTGGTGTCCGGCCTCGACGAGGACTGGTTCGCCGAGCACGATGTCCACATCCACGTCCCGGCGGGCGCGACGCCCAAGGACGGCCCGAGCGCCGGCGTAGCCATCGCCACCGCGCTCGTGTCGCTCTTGTCGGGCCGTCCCGTGCGCTCCGACGTGGCCATGACGGGTGAGATCACGCTCACCGGCCAGGTGCTGCCGATCGGCGGCCTCAAGGAGAAGGCGCTCGCCGCGCAGCGCAACCGGATCGGGACGGTGATCGCACCGGCGCGCAACGAACAGGACGTCGACGAGATCCCGGAGCACCTGCGGAAGACGATTGAGTTTCGCTTCGTCTCGGAGATCGGGGAGGCGCTCGAGGCGGCGCTCCAGCGACGCGCCGCACCCCGGCGCCGGCGCGAGCTGAGGCCGGTCGCCGGTCGCGCCGCCTGACCCCGCGACGGGCGGGAGCCCCGCGCCGGAGGGCGATCCTCGCGACCCCGCGACGGCCGATCCTTGCTGGGATTGCCGGTTAGCGGGTAAAACACTCCCTCAGCCGCGCGCAGCCCGTATCCTGGGCCTGCACGAGCACAACGCCCGAGGGAGTCACATGGCATCAAGGAGTAAGAAGGTCAAAGCGGCGGTTCCTTTCAACCCCGCTGACGTGGCGAAGGCCACGCCCTACGTCCAGCGGATCATTCAAGACGCCACGCTGCGCGCGAACGTGCAGAAGGCGCTCGACTCGAGCCGGAGCGCGTACGCCCGCCTGAGCAACGGCAAGGCGCCGGCCAAGGCACTGGTCGAGGACAAGAAGCTGCAGCGGGACATTCGCCAGGCCTACGAGGCGGCGCGCGAGGCGTCGACCGCGCTGAGCGAAGGCCCGAAGAAGAAGGCTCGCAAGGGCCTGCGCCTTGGGCGCAAGCTGCTGTTCGTCGGCGTCGCCGGCGGCCTTGCCCTGGCCGGGAGCGAGAAGCTTCGCTCCAAGGTGCTGGACACCCTCTTCGGCGCCGAGGAGGAGTTCGAGTACACGCCGCCCGCCGCGGCCTCGCCCGCGCCGTCGGCGGCACCCGTCAGCTCGGCCTAGCGCCAGGCGCACACGAGTTGAAGCCGAAGGCGCCCAACCGGGCGCCTTCGTCGTTTAAGGGGGGCGGTCGTTGCCCCGGGGCCGGCGCCGGCCGCCGCGACCCCGCGACTAGACTCCCCGCCCGTGGAGGCCGCGGCCGCATCCGTTGTATCCGCGCGCGAGCTCGGCGGCGCCAAGGCGGCGCGGATCGTCGAGGCGATGCGCGTGAGCGTGGCCGAGCGCGGCATCGCGGGCTCGACCTTCGACCACGTCGCGCGCGAGGCCCAGGTCTCGCGCGGGCTGCTGCACTACTACTTCGGCACCAAGGAGCGGCTCCTGGTCGAGGTCGTACGGCGGGAGTGCGACCTGCGAATCGACCGGCTCGAGCACGCGATCGCCGATGCGCGGAGCGGGGACGAGGTACTGGCGGCTCTGGTGACGAACTTCGAGGAGTTCCTGGGGGCCGGTCCGACCGCGGCGCTGATGTTTCACGAGATGCTGACCTTGGCCCAGCGCAACGAGGAGATCGCCGCCGAGCTGGCCGAGCTCGGCCGCCGGCTGCGGTCCCACATGGCGGACGCCCTGCGCGCCAAGGCCCAGGCCGGCGTGCTGTCGCTGCGTGCCGACCCCGAGCCGATCGCCGCGCTGCTGTTCGCGCTCGCCGACGGCGTCGCCATCCGGCGCCTGTCCGAGCCCGACTACGACCTGGCGCCGCTGATGGACCAGGCCGTGGCAGCCGTCCGCGTGTTGCTGGGCTGAGGGGGGAGGCCCCGCGAGCTCGGGGTTCGCCTGCGCGCCGCGTCCCTCCCGGCGCCGCCCCTCGACACCCCCGCGTAACGTTCGCTCGCCATGCGCCGCATCGTCCTCCTCGCCGCGCTCGCCGCTGTCCTGCTCGTCCTCGTGCTGGCGCAGATCTTCCTGCCGGGGATTGCCGCGAACCGGCTACGTGACCGGCTGGCGCACTCGGGCCAGGTCCTGAGTGTCAAGGTGAGCGCGTTTCCCGCCATCGAGCTGCTCTGGCACCAGGCCGACCGGGTCGTTGTGCGCATGGGTCACTACCAGTCCAACCCCAGTCACTTGAACGGCCTCCTCAGCCAGGCCGGCGACGTGGGCTCGCTCGACGCCTCGGCCACGCAGGTGAGCAGCGGCCTGCTCACCCTCCGTGACGCATCGCTGCGCAAGCGCGGCAACGAGCTCACCGGCAGCGCTCAGGTCAACGAGTCCGACCTGCGCACCGCTGTCCCGATCCTGCAGTCGCTCCAGCCGGTCGCCTCGGGAAACGGGCAGCTCACGCTGCGGGGCACGGCGACGCTGCTGGGCGTCACGGCCACCGTCGACGCGACCGTGGGGGCGCAGAACGGACAGCTCGTCGTGGTGCCTGACGTGCCCTTCGGCGGCCTGGCCACGATCACCGTGTTCAACAACCCGCACATCGCCGTGCAGGGCGTCGCGGCGAGCCCGACCGCGGGCGGGTTCTCGGTCTCCGCCCGCGGGCGCCTCCGGTAACGCCCCCTTGAGGTCCCGGAAATGATCATCGCGCACCCTCAATAGGTGGACTCGCCCGAGCCGCTGCCCCGTCTCACTCGCCGGACCGTCCTGAAGAGCGCCGCGCTAAGCGGCGCCGTCGTGTTGACGCGCCCCGCGGCGGCGGCAGCGAAGAGCTCCGTGTTCAGCCTCCCCGTGGGCAACCTCTCCGGAACCTCGCCTCAGATGGCCGCTCCGGCGCCCTTCGTTCTCGCCGGGGTCGGGTGGCGGGGACCCGAGGGGGCCAGGATCGAGCTCCGCACCCAAAACCCGGGCCGCGGCTGGAGCCCATGGTTCCTGGCGTCGGTGCTGGGGCACGGGCCCGATCTGCCCCGCCTCGGCACGCCAACAATCGGCGAACCGATCTGGACCGGACTCGCGCGGCAGATCCAGCTGCGCAGCTCGGAGCCGGTGCGCGACGTGCGTCTTCACTTCGTCGCGACCGCCACCGCGCCGCCCGCAAGCGCCGCCGCCACGTTCCCACCCGCGCAGCCCGTCCTGCCAGCGGGACCCGGCCAGCCCCCGATCATCGCGCGCAAGGCCTGGGCGCACGGAGCCAAATCGGCCACGCCCGGCTACGGGACCGTGAAGCTGGCCTTCGTCCACCACACCGACAACGCCAACGGCTATTCCGCCGCCGAGGTCCCGGCGATGTTGCTGGCGATCTACCAGTTCCATCGCTTCGTCCGCGGGTGGGGCGACATCGGTTACAACTTCGTCATCGACCGCTTCGGGCGGATCTGGGAGGCGCGGCGAGGGGGGATCGATGCCGCGGTGATCGGCGCCCAGGCCGGGGGCTACAACGCCGTCTCGACCGGCGTTGCGGTTCTCGGCACCTACATGGACGTGGTGCCTTCGCAGGCGGCGATCGGCGCGCTCGAGCACCTGCTGGCCTGGAAGCTCTCGCTGCACGGCGTGCCCACGCACGGACACATTCGCGTGGAGGTCAACCCGGCCGACGCCTTCTACACGCCCTTTCCGCCCGGCGCGCATGTGTCGCTGCCCCGCGTCGCCGGGCACCGCGACGGCGACTCCACCGACTGTCCCGGCAACGCGTTCTACGCCCGCCTGCCGGCGATCCGCCCCCGGATCGATCAGCTGGCCAAGAGCCCGGCGCGCCTGACGATCAAGGCGGCCGGCCCGGGCGTCGTCTCGGGCACGCTCTCGCTGCTGCACGGGCCGCCGCTCGGCGGTGTGCCCGTCGAGGTCCAGCAGCTTCGCCGCTCCACCCCGATAACCGTCACTACCGCCACCACCGCGGCCGACGGCACCTACAGCGCCCAGGCGCCCGCTGGCGCGGGAACTCGCCTACGCGCCCTCCACCGTCCGTTCCCGGCGGCGGTGTCCGACTTCGTTCAGGCGCGCTGAGCGCGGACTAGCCGAACAGCTTCGGCGCCCGGGCGAGCATCCGCAGGCTGCCGCTGGGGCGGATCTTGCGCGTCAGGAGCGCTCGCCACGGCTCGATCCGGCCCGCCGAGAGGTCGATCCAGTCGTTGAATGCGCAGCGGAACACCAGGTCCGGATCCTCGACCCGGCCCGGCGCCGCGGTGCTGCTCCCATTGGCGATCACCAGATGCCAGGGCTCGGCGTCGCTGAACTCCCACTGGATCTTGGCTCCCGGGGCCACCGACGCGTTCAGCGTCCGGACGACGCCGTCGAACAGCATCTCCGTGGCCTCGGCAACGGGCGTCACGCGACCGTTCGGCTCGCCCAGGTACCCCGCCCGCAGCATCACCAGCGCGCGCCGCGCCCGCTCGGCCGGCGAGATATCGAACGGCAGCCCGATCCGCATCGACATCACGTCGATCCCCGCCGCGCGCAGCCGCGACTCCATCGACTCGGCGCCGTGGGCGAAGATGTCGCTGAGCGAGAAGCCGAACGAGGTCACGTAGCGCTCGTCCCAGCCGGGGGGCACCAGCACCGCGGTCGTGTAGGGCAGAACCTCGCGCAGGAGCTCCTCGATCGCCGGCTGGCACTCGGGGTCCTCGCGCACCAGGTCGGCGATCATCTTCACCCCGAAGGCGATGTGACGCTGCTCGTCGCGCGAGACGTTGTGGATCCCCGCGCGGAAGCCGGGCAGGCGGTCGCGCTTGGTCAGCGACTCCTCGATGAAGTGCTGCCCGGGTTGGGCCAGCGAGGCCTCGATCACGAAGTGGTAGAGCGTGATGGCCTGGGCTAGCTTGGGTCGCGAGCGATCGCGCCGGAGCTCGTCGGCCATCTGGTCGAGCCGCCCGAACACCTTGCGAAAGCCCCAGGTGAGCTTCGGCCGCGTCTCCTCGAGCGCCGTCGCCGTGTCGCTGCCCTTGCCCGCGACCTCGCGCATGAAGCGGTCGAACAGCACGGCGTGCCGAGCCTCGTCGACCTGCTGGGTGGCCAGGAAGTACTTCTGCTCCTCGCGCGGGGCGGCGTCGATGTAGGGCGAGAGGTTGTCGGCCACCGAGTCCTCGCCGTGGAAGAACATCCCGTAGGTCCACAGGGCGGCCCGGCGCTCGAATTCGCTGAAGTCGGACTGCCACTGCTCGCGATCGGCTGAGAAGTCGATCGCCATCGCGCTCCAGTTGCCCTGCTCCCAGCGCGCGTAAAGGTCCGTGTAGGAAATCTGGTCGGCGAGGATCACGACAGCTTCGGAGTTTGCCACGGAGCGCGGAGGCGGCGCTCGATCTCTTCCCTCAGTTCCGCGATCGGCACCCGGTCCTGGGCCAGGCTGTCACGGTCTCGCAGCGTCACCGTCCGGTCCTCGAGCGACTGATGGTCGATCGTCACCGCCCACGGCGTCCCGATCTCGTCCTGGCGCCGGTAGCGGCGCCCGATCGCCCCGCCCTCGTCGTAGTCGGCCTGGACGCGCTCGCGCAGCTCGCGGTAAACCTCGGCGGCGAGCTCGGGCTGGCCGTCCTTGCGCACGAGCGGCAGCACGGCTACCTTGACCGGCGCCAGCTGGGGGTGCAGGCGCAGCACCGTTCTCTGCTCGCCCTCGATCTCGTCCTCGTCGTAGGCATCGACCAGGAAGGCCAGCGTGGCGCGGTCGGCACCCGCCGCCGGCTCGATCACATGCGGGACGTAGCGGTCTCCGTTCGCGGTGTCGACGTACTCGAGCTTCTGCCCCGAGCGCTGCGCGTGCGCGCTCAGGTCGAAGTCGCCGCGGTTGGCGATCCCCTCGAGCTCGGACCACCCGATCGGGAACAGGTACTCGATGTCGCTCGTGGCACTCGAGTAGTGCGAGAGCTCGTCCTGCTCGTGCGGGCGCAGCCGGAGATGGTCCGGGCGGATCCCGAGCCGCAGGTACCAGTTCATCCGCTGCTCGAGCCAGTGCTCGAACCAGCGCTCGGCCTCGGCCGGCGGCACGAAGTACTCCATCTCCATCTGCTCGAACTCACGCGTGCGGAAGATGAAGTTGCCGGGCGTGATCTCGTTGCGAAAGCTCTTGCCGATCTGCGCGATCCCGAACGGCGGCTTCTTGCGCGCGAACTGCAGGTAGTGCTTGAAGTTGAGGAAGATCCCCTGCGCGGTCTCGGGGCGCAGGTACACCGTCGAGCCCTCCTCCTTGACCGGCCCCACCGTCGTCTCGAACATCAGGTTGAAGTCGCGCGCGTCGGTCAGGTCGCAGTCGGGCGTCTCGCCCGGGCGTTTGGAGGGCTTGCGCCCGCACTGGGACTGCTCGAGGTGATCGGCGCGATAGCGCAGCTTGCACGTCCGGCAGTCGACCAGCGGGTCGGTGAAGCCGGCCAGGTGCCCGCTCGCCTCCCAGGTCGCGGGGTGCTGGATGATGGCCGAGTCGAGCGCCACGATGTCGTCGCGCTCCTGGAGCATCGCCCGCCACCACTGCTCCTTGACGTTGTTCTTCAGCAGCACGCCGTAGTGGCCGTAGTCGTAGCTCGACCCCAGGCCGCCGTAGATCTCGCTCGAGGGGAAGACGAACCCGCGCCGCTTGCACAGCGACACGACCTTGTCCATCGTCACGACGTCCGTCTGCACCGCCATGATGCTAATCGGGTCCGCGCATGCGCGGACCCGCGGGCGGGCGCATGCGCCCGCCCGGCCGAGCGTGCATGCACGCTCGGCGACACCCGTATTGGCACTCCGTCCTTGGGAGTGCCAGCGGAGCGCAGCTACACTTACTGAAGCAATGCCGATCTACGAGTACCGCTGCGAGCAGGGTCACACCTTCGAGGTGATGCAGCGCATGTCCGACGATCCGGTCGCCACCTGCCAGACCTGCGAGGCGCCCGTCGAGCGGGTCTTTCACCCCGTGGCGGTCCACTTCAAGGGCTCGGGCTTCTACAACACCGACTACGGCACCCGCAAGCGCTCGCGCGAGCTCAAGGAGTCCGCCGAGGGCAAGTCCGAGTCCAAGTCCGACTCCAAGTCCGACTCCTCGACCAAGCCCGAGAAGTCCGATTCGAAGCCGGCGAGCGCCAAGCCGGAGACGAGCACGAGCTCGACCTCCAGCTCGACCAAGTCCGACTAGCCGTTCATCAACCGGTCGACGTCGTGGTGAACGACCGCCTGGCCGGCGGGCGAGGTCGCGTCCGGCAGCGGCAGGTTATTGACCCCGAGAATCCGGGTCGGCGCCGAGCCGCCCATCTCGGCGGCGGCGAACAGGGTGAGCAGCCCAAAGCCGCCCATGTCGCTCCGTACCGCCTGCGGGGCGTACCACGACGCCCAAGGCAGGTGGAGAAACGCGTACGGCGTGAGCAGGCTCGACTTGATCCCGTTCAGGATCTGCTGCTGGTAGCCCTCGCGGGTCAGGTCGTTGCTCGCGGGATTGCAGGCGTTCTCACGCGTGCGCGCGAGCGTCAGCGCGTCACGTCCGTCGAGGTGGTGGGTCCCCGGGCGCAGGTGGAGCGAGAAGCCGCCGTTCTGGACGCCGCCGCTGATCGTGGAGCAGATCCTTCCGGTCCTGACCGTGACCCCACCGACCGCGTCGATGAACTTGGGGAAGTTGGCCAGGTTGACGATGATCAGGTGGTTGATCTTCACCCCGGTGAAGGCCTCGACGGTCTTGATCGTGAGGGCTGGGCCTCCGTAGGCGTAGGCGGCATTGATCTTGGACAGGCCGTGGCCGGGGATCGAGACGATCGTGTCGCGCGGGATCGACAGCCGTCGCGACGTGCCGGCGCCGATCCGCCACAGCATCAGCGTGTCCGAACGGCTGCCGGCGTCGTTGGTGTTGGCGCCCGGCTCCTTTGAGCCCTTCGGCCGCTGGTCGGTGCCGATGATCAGGACGGTGTCGGTGCCCGTGATCATGTTGGGGCCCGAGGAGAGCGCCGCGCTCGCCGAGGCGGGGACCTTTCCGCTCTCGATCTGCGCGCTGATGATGAACAGGACCAGCGAGAGCAGGAGCCAGGCGACGATCGCGAGCACCACGTATTTGAGGATGCGCCGGGCGATCGCCCAGCCGTCGCGGCGGGGCGGCTCGGCGCCCGTCCCGCGGTCGCGACCGTCTCCCGGCAGCCCGCCGTCGTCCTCACCACGCAGGCGCGAGCGCAGTCCGCGCGGCCCCGCGCGATACAGCTTGTAGGGGCGTTCCTCGACGTTGCTCGGCATCGGCTACTCCATATAGTGACGCCATGCCCACCCGACGCACCATCGGCGTCGACATGGGGGGCACGAAGCTACTCGCCGGCGCGGTCGATTCCGGTCTGGGCGTCCACCATCGCGCCCAGCGCTACGTCGCCGGCCTCGACCAGTCGGCGCTCGTCGACGTTACCGTGGATGCGGTTCAGGAGGTTCGCGAGGCGGCGGGGGAGGAGGTGGCCGCGGCCGGATTCGGGATCCCGTCGCTTATCGATCAGCGTACGGGGAACGCGGTGATCGCGGTCAACCTGCCGCTGGCCGACATCCCCTTTGCCGACATCATGGCCGAGCGCCTCGGCCTGCCAGTGTTCGTCGACAACGACGCCAACGTGGCCGGGCTGGCCGAGCAGCGCGCCGGCGCCGCGCAGGGCCGGGGCGAGGTCGTGATGCTGACGATCGGGACCGGGATCGGGGGTGCCCTGATCCTCAGGGGCCGCCCCTACCGCGGTGCCATCGGAGCCGCGGCCGAGCTGGGGCACATGGTCATCGACATGGACGGTCCGCCGTGCCAGGGCAACTGCCCGAACCACGGCTGCGTCGAGGCGATGGCCTCGGGCACCGCGCTGGCGCGCGAGGCGCTGCGTCTGGCCGACGAGCGCCCCGATTCAGGTCTCGGCCGCGCCCACGCCGACGGCCGTGAGCTGGCCGGCCCGCTCGTGACCGAGCTTGCCCACGACGGCGATCAGGCCGCCCTGGAGGTGATCGAGCTGATCGGGCGGCGCCTGGGGGTTGCGCTGGCCTCGTTCGTCAACATCTTCAACCCCGAGGTCATCGTGATCGGCGGGGGCGTGATCGCCGCCGGGGAGCTGCTGCTGAGGCCCGCGCGCGAGGAGATGCGGGAGCGGGCGCTGCCGCCCTCGCGCGACGAGGTCGAGGTCGTGGCCGCCCGCTTCGGAGTCGAGGCGGGCATGATCGGCGCCGCGGCGCTCGCCTTCGACGGGCTCGAGCAGCGCGGCCTGAGCGGATGAGCGGCCGGCTCGTCGTCTGCCCGACGCCGATCGGCAACCTGGAGGACGTCACCCTGCGCGTGCTGGCCGCCCTGCGGGATGCCGACGTCGTGGCCTGCGAGGACACGCGGCGAACCAGGGTGCTGCTCGACCGCTACGGGGTGTCGGCCACGCTGGTCAGCTATCACGAGCACAACGAGCGCGAGCGCGCAGTCCAGCTCGTGGCGCGCATGCGCGACGGCGCGGTGGTGGCGCTGGTCTCCGACGCGGGGATGCCGCTTGTCTCCGATCCCGGGTTCGTGCTCGTGCAGGCCTGCGTGGCCGAGGGCCTCGCGGTCGAGGTCCTGCCGGGGCCCTCGGCGGCGGTGTCGGCGCTCGTCGCCTCGGCGCTGCCGGCCGACCGCTGGCGCTTCGTCGGGTTTCTTCCGCGCAAGCGCGGCGAGCTGTTGGAGGCCTTCGCCTCGCCTGAGACGCTCGTCGCCTTCGAGTCCCCCCGGCGCGTGGCCGCCTCGCTGGCCGCAATCGCCTCGGTCGACCCCGAGCGCCCCGTCGCCGTCTGCCGCGAGTTGACCAAGGTCCACGAGGAGGTCGTGCGCGGGAGCGCCGCGGAGCTTGCTGAGCGATACGCCTCCTCGCCGCCGCGGGGCGAGGTCGTGCTCGTCGTGGGCCCGGCGCCGAGCGCGGAGTCGGCCGACACCGGAGCCGCCGTCGAGGCGGTGCGCCGGCTGGTCGAGGCGGGCGCCAAGCCGCGCCCGGCCGCGGCCGTCGTGGCCCAGCTGACGGGCGTGCCGGCGAACGCGCTCTATCGCGAGCTGACCAGCTAGCTCGTGGCGCTGAAGGGGCGCGAGGTCCCGATCACGCGGCCCCGGGCATCGAGCGCCCGGACCTCGAGCGCCGCGTAGCCCCGGCTGAGCGGGATCGCCGTCTCGAACCCGGATTTGGCCGCGGTGGCCACGGGCGCCAGGCGGCCCCCGCGCGGCGCGCCCAGCACCCGCCAGGAGGCGACCTGGGTGGCTCCGTTCCAGCTCGCGTACACCGTCGTCTTCCCACCGGTCTGCCGCGCGACGGCCGCGGGCGGGTTCAGCGGCCGGCCGACCCACTGCTCGACCTGCGCCCGGTAGGTGAGGTCGGGCGAGGGCAATTGCGCGTCGAGCAGCACCTTGCCGCCTGGGGCGAACTCGGTGAAGTAGGGGGCCGAGCCCCAGCCCACGAACTCCTTTCCGCCGGGCAGCGGCTGGGCGCTGCCCATGTAGTCGGCGTCGAAGTGTGCGCCGTGGCTGAACTGCGCCGCCAGCGTCGCGCTGCGGGCGGCCGGGTTCACGGTCAGCGTCAGCGCGCGCGAGGGCGCCGTCGGGGAGACGTACGTGCCTCCACCCGTGATCTGGCAGCAGTGGTCGTCGAACATCGTCAGGGTCGAGCCCTGGTGAAGGACGACGTCGTGCTGCCAGCGGAAATCGGCTCCCGGCCCGAAGTGGAAGCTCGAGTGCTTACCCCCCAGGCTCCACCGGATCTGCCCGGTGCTCTTGTCGATGAGATAGACGCCCCAGGTGTTGCGCAGCGAGACGAGGAAGCTGCCGTTGCCGGTGAGCTGGACCGAGTTGATGTGGTAGGCGTCCCATGGGAAGCCGTTGGTCGGGAGCGTCGCGTAGGAGTCATCGGGCGCGATGTGGTCGCGCACGTCCCAGCTGTAGAGGAGCTTGCCCGTCTTGAGGCTGTACTCCTGTACCGCGGAGTCGACCAGCGCACCGTTGTAGGGGCCGCCGTACTTCGACAGGTTCAGAGGCACGTTCCGGTTTGCCGTCACCCACGCGTGATCGCCGCGGATGATGAGCTCGTGCAGCGTCGGGACCCAGCCCCCGGTGCCCCTCAGCCTGGCCACGGTCTGGTAGCGCTGGTTGACGATCACGTCCTCGCCGGTCACGGTCTCGCCGGTGTTGGTGAGGTAGCCCTGCCACCAGGCCAGCGCCGGCTTGCCGTGGTAGGTCTGCCGGGTCAGGTTGGAGGCGACCACGTCCTGCGGGACGGGGCGGAACCACACCGGCGCGAGGTGGTTGTCGAGGATCAGCGGCCCGCTCTGGCCAACCATCGGGGGCTTGGTGAGGTCGTAGAAGTTGGCCATGAAGATGTAGCCCTGGGGCAGCTGGCTGAGGTCGCTCGGCACCACGTCGGCGCGCACGACCGGCGGCCGGAGCCCCGGCTCGGAGACGAAGCTGTATGTGTTCTTGGTCGTGTAGGCGCCGAGCGGCGCGCCGTGCGAGCCACCGACGGCGAAGTCAACGGCGATGACCGCCGCGATCACCGTGGCCACGCCGATCGCGATCGGCACACGCCGGATCGCCGGGCCGGCCGCCGCCGCGATCTTCGGGACGCCCAGGAAGGTGACGAGCGCCGCCGCCGCGGTGAGACCGGCGGCGATGTAGAAGGCCAGGCGGAAGCCGTCGGTCAGTGCGTGCGGGACGTCGTGGCCGGCCCCGATCAGGTGCGTCGTGTGCTCGGTGGCCAGCGTGATCAGCAGCGCGATGCCCAGGCCGCCCCCGATCTGGCGCGAGGTGTTGACCAGGCCCGAGGCCAGACCCGCCTGGCCCTGCTTGGCGCCCTGCGTGGCGGCGATCGTCGAGGGCACGATCGACATGCCGATCCCAGCCGCCGTCAGCAGCCCCGGGATCATCACGTAGACGACCGCGCTGCCGCTGGCGGCGATCTTGGTGAACAGCAGCAGCCCGCAGGTCATCATCGTCAGCCCGCCGCCCAGCACCGCGCGCACGCCGAAGCGGCTCACGAGCTTGCCCGCGCTGCGGGCCACGACCATGATCGTCAGGGCCATGGGCAGGAAGGTCAGCCCGGCATGCAGCGGCGAGAGCCCGAGCACCTGCTGGAGGTAGAGCGAGCTCAGGTACCACATCGGGAACAGGGCGGCGCTGAACAGCAGGACGATCGTGTTCGCGATCCGCAGCGGCTTGGTCAGCTCGCGGAACGGGATGAGCGGCGCCGAGGCGAAACGCGCCTCGATCACGACGAACATCGCGAGCAGCACCAGGCCGGCGACGATCGGGCCCAGGGCCGCGAACGCGCTCCAGCCGTTGACCCCGGCCTTGACCACGCCGTAGACGAGAACCACCTGTCCGAGCGTCAGTGTCAGCGCCCCGCCGACGTCGAAGGCTGGGGCATTGCGTTCTCGCCGCCGCTCCTTGACGACGGTGTAGGCCACCGCCGCTGCGGCCAGGCCGATCGGAGGGTTGATCAGCAGCACCCAGCGCCAGCTGATCGCTTCGGTGATGACGCCGCCGAGCAGCGTCCCCGCGGCACCACCCAGGCCGTTCATCGCCGCCCACAGGCCGATGGCCCGGTGGAGCTGGGGACCGGGCGGGAACGACGAGGTGATGATGGCCAGCGACGACGCGGCCATGAACGCGCAGCTGAAGCCCTGCACGCCGCGCGCGATGATCAGTGTCGTCTGGTCGGGGGCCAGGCCGCCGGCCAGCGACGTGACCGCGAACAGGATCAGCGCGGCGGCGAACGTCCGCCGGTGCCCCAGGTGATCGGCCACGCGGCCGCCGAGCATCAGGAAGCTCGCAAAGGCGATCGCGTACGCGTCGACGACCCACTGCAGATCGTTGGAGGAGAAGTTCAGGCTCGACTGGATCGACGGCAGCGCGACGTTGACGATGCTCAGGTCGAGGATGACCATGAACTGGGCCACGCAGCAGACGACGAGGATCCACGTCGCGCGCGGGGTCGGCGGCGGCGACTGCGCCTGCCCGACGAACCCCTCGCCCACCCGCTCCGCGACCGCGGGGCCGGGCGCCCCAGGCTCGGCTTGTGCCACCTGCTCGCGCTCTTGCATGGCTCGCGATCTCTTTCGATTCCCCAGTGCGGCGCGTCCTCGGTGACCCCGGCGGCCCGGATCGGCGCCCGCGAGCGCGACACGTTACCCGCGCGCGAGGCCGGAAGCTTGCCGGTCGGCGATTGCTCCGTGGGGCGGTGGGCGATTGCTCCGTGGGGCGGTGGGCGATTGCTCCGTGGGGCGGTGGGCGATTGCTCCGTGGGGCGGGTTCGATACCCTCGCAACGGAGGTGTTGATGAGCATGGGGAACTGGGGCATGAAGCGCGCGCTGTTGACCGCTTGCGTCGGCGCGCTGGCGCTGGCGCCGGCTGCGGCGGAAGCTCGTCGACGACGAGCTCCACCACCACTCCTACGACCACGCAGGCCAAGAAGGCCTCGACCCACAAGAAGAAGGCCAAGCACAAGAAGAAGCACCACCCGGTGGCCTCCACCGCGACCGCTCCCACCACCACGACGGCCGTTCCGACGACGACCCACGCCGCTCCGGCGACCACCGTCGCGCCGGCGCCGGCCGTCACGACTCACGCGAGCCCGCCTCCTACGACGACGCACTCGCACCCCAAGACGTCGACCGGGAACTCACCGATCCCGCGGACGACGACCAGCGGGACGACGACGAAGCCCAACGGGTCGTACTAGGGGCGACCCTCGGATGGGTGGGCGGGGGCGGCCCTCCGCGGGTCGCGGCCGCGCCGGGCGTGCTCAAACCGCGCCGGGCATGTGCTCAACCCGCCACGGCAGCGGCCCGAGGCGAGTCTTGACGGGTTTGTGCATCGCATTACGTGCATAAGCCGTCAAGTCTCGGTCCCGCGGGGAGCCGTGGCACGTTTTGCATGTCGAAGCACCCAACGCTCGCCCAGGAACCCAACCTTGGGGATTTGAGCATTCCATAGGTGCACAAATCCCCAAAGCTCGCAAACGCGACGAGACTTGGGACGTTGAGCAGGTAATCGCCCGGGCCGCCCCGCCCGGGCCGCCCCGCCCGGGCCGCCCAGGCCGGGCCGCCCCTCCCCCGGCAGCCCCGCGAGCGAAAGCTAGCCTTGGGCGCGTGTCGTTCTACGTGACCACGCCGATCTACTACGTCAACGCCCAGCCCCATCTGGGCCACGCGTACACCTCGATCGCCGCCGACGTGCTCGCGCGTCACAAGCGCCGGCGCGGGGAGGACGTGTTCTTCCTCACCGGCACCGACGAGCACGGCGAGCCGGTCGCGGATGCGGCGCGGGCGCAGGGGCTCGAGCCCAAGGAGCTCGCCGATCGCAACGCCGAGCGGTTCAAGGCACTGATGCCGCAGCTCGAGGTCTCCAACGACTTCTTCATCCGCACCTCCGACCCGGAGCACGAGGCCCGCGTGCAGGAGGTCCTCCAGCGCGTCCATGACAACGGCCACACGTACAAGGGGATGTACGAGGGCTGGTACTGCCCGCGCTGCGCCGACTTCAAGGTCGAGAACGAGATCCTCGAGGGCAACCGCTGCCCGATCCACGAGATCGAGCTCACGCGCGAGCAGGAGGAGAACTGGTTCTTTCGCCTCTCGACCTTCCAGGAGCCCCTCGAGCGGCTGTACGCAGAGCAGCCGGACTTCGTCCTGCCGCGGCATCACTACAACGAGGCGCGCTCGTTCATCGACTCCGGGCTGCAGGACGTCTCGTTGTCCCGCGCGCGCATGCACTGGGGCGTCGAGGTGCCCTGGGACCGCTCACACGTCTTCTACGTGTGGTTCGACGCGCTGCTCAACTACTACACGGCCCTGTTTTATGCGCCCCCTCCGGCGAAGCCGGGGGGGCGCGACCTTGTCGACCGCTTCTGGCCCGCGACCTTCCACATCATCGGCAAGGACATCCTCAAGTTCCACACGGTGTTCTGGCCCGCGCTGCTCATGGCGGCCGAGTTGCCGCTCCCGCAGCACGTATTCGTCCATGGGTTCCTGCTCGGGGCCGACGGGCGCAAGATGAGCAAGTCGCTGGGCAACGTGCTCGATCCGTTCGAGGTCATCGACCAGTACGGCACGGATGCGCTGCGCTTCTACCTCATGCGCGACGTCGCCTTCGGGGCCGACGGCGCGGTCGGGATCGACGCCGTGCGCACGCGATACGAGAGCGAGCTCGCCAACGAGTACGGCAACCTGGCCAGCCGGACGATCGCGATGATCACGCGCTACCGCGACGGGCAGGTTCCGGACGTTGCCACCGACGCCGCCCTCGACGCACAGCTGTCCGCCATCGAGGGCCGGGTCGACGAGCTGATGGATCGCGCCGAGGTGACCCAGGCGCTCGAGGCGATCTGGCAGCACGTGCGTCGGCTGAACCGCTACGTCGAGGAGCGGGCGCCGTGGCGCCTGGCCAAAGACCCGTCGGCGGCCGGGCAGCTGGACGAGACGCTGGCCACGCTCGCCGCGCACACCCGCTCGGTGACCGTGCTGCTCGAACCCTACATACCGGACGCCACGGCCAAGCTGCTCGACGCGCTGGGCGGACCCGGTCAGAGCGTCGCCGCACTCGAGCCACTATTCCCCAAGCGAGCGTGATCGACAGCCACACGCACCTGCAGCTGTGCGACCCGCCCGACGCCGAGCTCGTGGCGGCGGCCGCGCAGGCGGGCGTGGGACGCATGCTGACGGTCGGCACCGACGGCGCCAGCTGCCGCGCCGCGCTCGCCGCGGCCGAGGACTTCCCGCAGGTGTTCGCCGCCATCGGGCGTCACCCCAGCGCCGCCACCGGCTTTGACGAAGCCGACCTGGCCGAGCTCGAAGCTCTGGCGGCGCACGAGAAGTGCGTGGCCATCGGCGAGACCGGGCTTGACTTCTATCGCGACCTGGCGCCGCGCGAGGACCAGGAGCGAGCCTTTCACGCTCAGATCGACCTTGCCCGCGCCACCGGCAAGCCACTCGTGATCCACACGCGCGCGGCCGAGGACGAGACGCTCGCGGCGCTGAACGAGCGCGCTTCAGGGCTGCGCGTCATCCTGCATTGCTTCTCGATGAGCGCGCGGATCGAGGAGTGCCTGGCCCACGATGACTGGTGGATCTCGTTTGCCGGCAACCTGACCTATCCGAAGTCCTCGGACCTCCGAGCCGCCGCGTTGCGCGTGCCTGCCGAGCGGCTGCTGGTCGAGACCGACGCGCCCTACCTCTCGCCCCAGCCGGTGCGCGGAAAGCCCAATCAGCCCGCGAACGTGACCCACACCGCGCAGGCGCTCGCGCTCGAGCGCCGGGTGCCCTACGACGAGCTCGAGGAAGCCGTCGAGCTGGGCGCGGCGGAGTTGTTCGGATGGTGAGCGTCAGCCGTCGCACCCGCCGACTGGGCCAGAACTTCCTCGTCGACCCCAACATCCTCGACGTGATCGAGCGGCTCGCCGCCGTGGAGCCAAGCGACGTGGTGCTGGAGATAGGGGGAGGGGAGGGAGTCCTTTCGCGCCGGCTCGCCGACAGCGCCCGGCACCTGCACGTCGTCGAGGTCGATGCCCGGCTCGAGCAGCCGCTCCTCGCTGCCCTCTCCCACGCGGACAACGTCACCCTGCACATCGCCGACGCGCTCGAGCTCGACCTGAGAGCGCTGCGCCCGCAGCCGACGAAGGTGGTGGCAAACCTCCCGTACGGCATCGCCGCCACGGCGGTCCTGCGCACGATCGAGGAGCTGCCGGAGGTCGATCATTGGGTGGTCATGGTCCAGCGCGAGGTCGGCGAACGGCTGGCAGCGGCGCCCGGCACGTCCGCCTACGGCGCCCCGTCGGCGCTCGCGCAGCTGGCCTGCGAGGTGCGTGTGCTGCGGCCGATCGCGCGGACGGTGTTCCGCCCGGTGCCGCGCGTCGACTCGGTGCTCGTGGGACTGACCCGCCGCGGTGAAGCCCCGGATCCGCAGCTGCGTGTGCTCGTTCACGGCGCGTTCGCCCACCGCCGCAAGGCGCTGGCCCGCTCACTCGCCCTTACCGCTCCCGGCGACCCTGAGCTTCGCGACCGCGTGCGCGCGGCGCTGCTCGAGCTCGGCCATCCCGCCGACGAACGCGCCGAGCGTCTCTCACCGGAGGAATTCCGGCAGCTCGCGCGGAGGCTTGCGCAATGAGCCCCGCGGCCGCAGTGCGCGCGCTGGCGCCGGCCAAGGTCAACCTCTGCCTCTTGCTGGGACCGCTGCGGCCGGACGGCAAGCACGACCTCGTGACGCTGTTCGAATCCGTATCGCTGGCCGACGAGCTGACGATGCGCTCCGCCGAAGGCGCCGACCGAGTTGTCTGCCCCGGCGTCGCAGGCCCGAACCTGATCGACGGTGCTCTGGCGGCTCTGCGCGAGCGCGGCTGGGGCGAGCCGGCGGTGGCGATCGACGTGCGCAAGCGCATCCCGGTGGCCGGGGGGATGGGCGGCGGGTCCGCCGACGCCGCCGCGATGCTGCGACTGGCCGCCGCCGTCGCTCCGGGCCGCCCGGAAGAGCTCGCCGAGATCGCCGCCTCCCTCGGTTCCGACGTGCCGAGCCAGCTCGTAGGAGGGGTGATGCTCGGCACCGGGACCGGCGACGTGGTCGAGTCGCTCGAGCCGCTGGGACCGCACGCCTTCCTGGTCCTCCCGCAGCCATTTCCGCTCCCGACGGCCGACGTCTACCGCGAGGCTGACCGTCTCGGCCTACCGCGGCCTGGCGAAGAGCTGGAGGCGCACCACCGCGAGCTCTGGGCCGCGGTCCGACCCGGCGCCCGGCTCGCCGACGACCTGCTCGTCAACGACCTCGAGCCAGCGGCGCTCTCGTTGCGTCCCGAGATCGCCGCCGCGCTCGACGCGGCCCGCGCCCACGGCGCTGACCGCGCCCTGGTCTCCGGGTCGGGGCCGACGGTCATCGGGGTCTTCTGGGGCGAGGAGGCCGAGGCCCGGGCGCAGGCCGCGGCGGAAGCGCTCTCGCGTTCCTTCCCGGCCGCCGCCATGGCGCGTCCGGTCGGACCCGAGTTTGGTTTGCCGCGCATTGCGTGACTCGACGTCCGGCGTCCACGGGCGCATCGGGCTCGTCCGGCACAATTGACGGCACCCGATGGAGCAACCAGTCGATCACCTACCTCGTGGGGGCGTTCCTCGGCGTGTTCGGGCTGAGCGCGTTCTGCGCGTTTGTCGTGGCCCCGGCGATCACGGCCTATCGCCGGCCGGTCGAGCGAGTCGCCGTCGTGATCCTGTCGCTCTACGTGCTGGCCGCGCTGATCGGCGTCGGGATCGTCGTCGGCGCCGCCATCGTGATCGAGTGGCCGCGCGTGTTTTGAGCGCGGACGCTCCTCGCTCTGACGTCCTGGGGCTGGCGCCGGACCTGGGGGCACTGGCTGCGATCACCGACGCCGTACAGGCTGGCGCGGGCCTGCCCGAGATCCTGCGCGCCGCCGCCCGTGCGCTCGATGCGAGCCTCGTCCTCATCGACCGCTCGGCCACGGTCCTGGCCGTTGCCGCCCGCTCGCCCGCCGACGAGCGTTCGCTGATGCGCGGTGGGGAAGCGGTCACGACGATCGAGCTCAAGGTCGCCGAGGCGCCGGTCGGCCAGCTGCGGATGCGGGCGCGCGAGCGCGATCCCGATGCCTCGATCCTGCGTCTGGTCACGACGCTGATCGCCTCCGAGGTCGAGCGCATCCGCGCTCCGGAGCGCGCCTCCGAGGAGGCGGCGACAAGCTTTCAGCGCGCCGTGGTCTCGCGTCGCATCCCGGACCGCGGTGACCTCGTTGCGCGCGGGCGCGAGCTGGGCATCGACCTGGCGCCCGGCGGCGCCGTGATCATCGCGCGCGCCCATCCCCGCAGCCCGACCGAAGACGACTGGCGGCGACGGCTGCTGGCCCTCGCCGTCCGCGGGGCCCGCTCGATCGCCGCCGGCGCCATCGCGGCACCCGCCGAGGACGAAGCGGGCGAGATCGTCGTGCTCGTGCCGGACCCCGATGGCGAAACCGCGCGTCGCGCCACGGCGGCGATCATGCGCGAGCTCGAGTCCGGCCTGGCCGGATTCGCATTTGCGATCGGCCGCAGCCGGAGGACGGAGGACCCGCTCGAGCTGCACCGGGCCGCCAACGAGGCGCTGCTCGCCGCCAACGTCGTCGAGGGCGATCCCGAGCGCTCGGCGCTCGCGTTCGCGGAGACCGGGACCTACCAGCTGCTTCTGCCGCACATGAGCGATCCCGGCGAGCTGAGGCGCTTCTACAGCGACACGGTCCGGCCGCTCGTGGCCTACGACGAGCAGTACGAAACCGACCTGCTCGGCACGCTCTCCACGTTCCTCGAGTCTGATGCCAACGTCAACGCCACCGCGGCTCGCCTGATCACCCACCGGCACACGATCCGCTATCGCTTCGAGCGCGTGCGCGAGCTCACGGGGCTGGACGTCTCCTCCACCGACGGCCGCGAGAAGCTCTCGCTCGGGCTCAAGGCCATGCGCGTGCTCGGGATCGCCCCGCCACGCGGGCCGGCCACCGAGCCCGGCGCCGAGGGCGGGCGCGTCCCGCGGTAGAGCGACTAAGCCGCGGCCTCGATCGCCGCCGCGACGGCCCGACGAGGTCGCCGTGGCGGGGCGCGGTCGCGGACAGCGGCTAGCATCCCGCCATGCCGGTGGGGATCATCACCGGATCGGGCACCTATGCCCTACCGGGCTTCGAGACCGGCGAGCCCGTCACGGTAAGTACGCCGTTCGGCGCCGCCACGGTGACGCGCGGACGCTACGCCGGCGTCGAGGCGCTGCACGTCTCCCGCCATCAGGCCGGCCATGTCCGCCTGTCCAATCAGGTCACGCACCGCGCCAACGTCTGGGCGCTGAAGGAGCTGGGCGCCGAGGCGGTCATCGGCTGCACCGCATGCGGCGCGCTCGACCCGACGCTCGAACTGGGCTCGCTGGTTGTCTTCGACGACCTGCACTTCGCCTCCAACCGCCTGCCTGACGGCACCCTCTGCACCTTCTTCACCGAGCCCGGCCACCGTGAGCGCGGCCACTGGATCCTCCACGGCGGTCCCTTCTCCGATGGGATCAGGCACGCGCTGGCCGACGGCGCGCGGCAGGCGGGGCTGCAGGTCCGGCCGCAGGGCACCTACGGGCACGTCGACGGCCCCCGCTTCAACACGCCGGTCGAGATCCGCCAGCTCGCCGGTCTGGGAGTGACCGCCGTGAGCCAGACGGCGGGACCGGAGACCGTCCTGTGCGGCGAGCTCGAGCTTGCCTACGGCCTGATCGGATTCGTCACCGACTACGCGAACGAGGCGGCGCCCGGCGATCCGACTCCCGTAGCCCAGCTGATCGAGCTCATGGGCACGAGCACCGGCGCCTTCGCGCAGACGCTGCACCTCGCGCTGCCGCGGCTCTCCGAGCACCCTCCCCTTCCGGCGGGCACGATGTACCGCTTAGAGCAGGGATGAGCACGGCGCCGCCGGCGGTGTTGATCATGGCCCGCGCCCCTCGGCGCGGCGAAGTGCGCAAGGCGCTCGAGCCCGTGCTCGGCGTGGGCGGGTGCGTGGCGCTCGAGTCGGCGCTGATCACTCAGGCCACGGCGTGGGCCCGCGAGGTGGCGCCCGGACACGTCCACGTCGCCTACCACCCGCCCGACGCCGGGCGCGAGCTCAGGCTGCTCGCCGGCTCCGAGCCCGTCGTCTTCCCGCAGAACGGCGACGGCATCGCGGGGCGCCTCGCCGACGCGGCCGCGCGGGTCTTCGCCCGCGCTCCCGGTCCGCTGCTGATCGTGTGGCCGGATCTGCCGCAACTCCGCCCCCAGCACGCCGCCGCAGCGCGAGAAGACCTCGAGGCCGGGTGCGACGTGGTGCTGGGGCCGGCCATTGACGGCGGCTTCTACCTGATCGGCCTGTGCCGCCCGCTGCCGGATCTGTTCGCGCTGCCCGAGCACTCGTGGCGAAGCTCGGATGCGATGACGATCGCGGTCGCCGCGGCGCGCGATGCCGGTCTGGAGGTTGGGATCCTGCGCGCCGAGCGTGCTCTTCACCGTCCCGCGGACATCCGCGCGGCGCTCGCCGATCCGCTGCTCGCGCCGGGGCTGCGCAAGGTGCTCGGCCGGGCCTGATCGGGCCCGCGCAGCCTGGCGTTCGTCTGCCGAATCGATCCCGTCCGGCTCAAGCCCGGCGCGCCCTTTGCCGAAGGCAATGAGGTCGATAACGCGACATTCGCGTGCCATCCCGTGCCAGAAGCGAAGATCACCACCGGCGGGTCCCCACGTCGGCCCCCAGCCGCGGGCCGTCTGCGTGCCTGGCGCGCACGCGCGGGCGACTCCGACGGCTTCACGCTGATCGAGACGATCGTCGCCACCGTCGTCCTCGTAATCGGTCTCCTCGGCGCGTTCGTCCTCCTCGACACCGCCTCGCAGACCAGCGCCGCCACCCGCGCCCGCGAGGGCGCCGTCAGCCTGGCTCGGGAGATCAGCGAGGACTCGCGCTCGATCCCCTTCTCGCAGCTCTCGCCGTACTCGCTCGTCAGCCAGCTGCAGGCCATGCCGGGGCTCGCCAATGCCGGATCGGGCTCGACGTGGCAGATCGTGCGCCGCGGTTTCACCTACACGGTCACGGCCAACGAATGCTCGGTCGACGACGGCAAGGACGGCTACGGCACGCACGACTCGACCTTCTGCGCGGACAGCAACCAGACTGGGACGACCGACCCCAATCCAGTCGACCTGAAGCGGGTGACCGTGAACGTGAGCTGGAACGCGCTGCACCAGAACCATTCGGTCCAGGAGGTGGCGACGCTCACGTCCGCCGGCGAAGCCGCCGGGCTGGTGACGAGCGGGCTGCAGGTGGCGAGCCCTTCCTCGCTTGTGGGGTCGGTCGCGCCGACCATCTCCTCGACGAGCATCACCGGGCTGAGTTTCAAGGTCACGGCGCCATCGGGCACGACCGCGATCGTGTGGACGCTTGACGGCGACAACCAGACGTGCGGCTTCAACAACGGGTCGTCGTGCTGGACCTCGACGCAGAGCGGGACCTCGTGGACGTCCTCGACCTGGACCATCTCCGGGCTCTCCGACGGGACCTACCAGATCGGCGCTGCCGCCGAGGACGCCAACGGCATCATCGGCCCGGCGCAGACGATCCCGGTCACGCTGGTGCGCAACATTCCCGCCGCGCCCAACGTGGATCAGTACGGGTTCAACGCGAACCTCTACTCGGGCGGGAGCAAGACGGCGAACCCGGTGGCCGAGCTGTGGTGGCAGCCGAACACCGAGCGCAACGTCGCCGGCTACCGGATCTACAACCCCTCGGGGACCCTGATCTGCACGACCACGAACGCCACCTCGTATACGAGCTGTGGCTCGAACGCATGGTGCACAACCCCCTCGGCCTGCATCGACCTGAGTCCACCGCTGCCGACCGCGTCCAACCTCACCTACCAGGTGGCGGCCACCTACTACGACGCCAACGGCGTGCTCCAGGAGGGGCCCCGCACGAGCGTGACGCTGAACGGGATCTCAGGCGACATCTTCACACTCGCGAACAGCACCCAGAACAACGGCAGTACCTGCTCGGGCACGGGATCGAAGGACATGCTCGGGACCTACACCGGCGGCTCGACGGACAGCACGCAGACCGGCGGCACCCTCACCTTCTGCTCGGACCCGTTCAGCTCCGGCGACGAGGTCCAGGGCGGCGGCACCGCCAGCGCGTACTTGTCCAACTCGAGTTCGAGCACCGCCTGCACCGTCACCTCGACGCTCAGCACGGATGGCAACTCGAGTGGCGCTGTCACCTCCACGGTGTCTGTACCCAAGAGCACCACCACGCCGGCGAAGTTCACCTTCAACTTCACCAACAACAACCTGCTGACGATGAACACGGGTGACGAGCTCAACCTGAAGTTCGACATGAGCGCGACCGGTTGCTCCTCGACGACGCTGCACTACGGCTCGACGAGCTATCCGGGCTCGTTCACGACCGCCCAGATCCCGCTGCAGTCGCCCACCACGCCGGCCTCCCTGACCGTGACCGCCCAGCCCGGCGGCACCGCACAGCTGAGCTGGCCCGAGCCGACCACCGGCGCACCGGTGTCCTTCTTCCGCATCTACCGGGACGGACACAACTACGGCAACCGCTACGACTTCGTGCCCGAGAGTGACTGCAACTTCGGCACCTGTTACTACACCGACGGCAAGCGCGGCGGCACGACCCATTCCTACTACGTGACCGCGGTCGGCGGCACCACGCCGGGCGGGGACATGGCCGAGTCACCTGCTGTGGGACCGGTGACCAATTGATGCGCGCACGCGAGCAGAGCGGCTTCACGCTGATCGAGCTGCTGGTGGGGATGATCATCACGCTCGTCGTCTTCTCGGGCGTCCTCTACGCGCTGCAGGTCTTCCAGCAGGAGTCGCACAACGATCAGGCGCGCAACGAGATCCAGGACAACGCGCGCACGACGATCGACCGGATGAGCCACCAGCTACGCAACGTAGCCGCGCCCAGCCCTTCCTCGGCCGGTGCTCTGGAGCTCGCGGGGCCCTACGACATCGTCTTCGAGACCGTGAACCCGACGGTCGTGTATCCCAACAACCCGACCAACCAGATGCGGGTCCGCTACTGCCTGGACGCGTCCAGCTCCACCAACGAAACGCTCTGGTTCCAGACCCAGACCTGGACGAGTGCGACCGTTCCCTCGGTCCCGAGCACGTCGACGTGCCCCGGGCCGCTGACCGGCACAAACCCGTGGACGACCAAGCAGGTCCTGGTCTCGAACGTGACCAACGAGATCTACAACCAGGACCGCGAGCTGTTCTCCTACGCCCCCATCGGTGCCACCTCGCCCGCGCAGATCAACTCGGTCGAGGTCGACGTGTTCCTCGACTCCAACCCCGGCAAGCAGCCTGGCGAGACCGAGCTCAAGAGCGGCATCTACCTGCGAAACAGCTTCGCCGCCCCGATCGCCAGCTTCACCCTGTCCCAGGTCAACGGGCAGGTGCTGCTCGACGCATCGTCCTCCACCGATCCCAACGGCCAGGCTCTGTCCTACCAGTGGTCGCTCGACGGGACGTCGATTCCCGCCGGCACCACGCAGCAATACAACGCCGGCAGCTTCACCCACGGGAGCGTCCACACCTTCGGGCTCACGGTCACGAGCACCGGCGGCCTCACCGATCAGACATCGAAGATGGTGACGATCCAATGAGCCGGCTGCGAAACGAAGATGGTGTTGCGCTGATCAGCGCAACCATCCTGCTGGTCGTGTTCATCGGCCTGGGAATCGGGTTGCTCGCCTTCACCGACACCCAGCAGCAGAGCGCCACGTACGAGCAGTCCAGCGAGGCCGCCTACTCCGTCGCCGAGGCCGCCCTGAACGCTCAGATCTTCGAGCTGGCGTCCAACTGGCCCACCTCCGCGAGTCCGTATCCGAGCAGCTGCAATCCGGCCAACGCCGCCTCCACGGCGGGATGCCCGGATCCGAACAGCCTGGCCAGCGCCTACCCCAAGACCGGGCCCAGCACGTGCCCGTCGAACAGCCCCCAGGACGCGTGGAACCCGAGCGTGCAGAACCAGTGGACGACGTACGTGCGCGACGACGGCGGCGGCACGAGCCAGCTCTTCAACTCGACCACCGACTCCACTCAGCCGACCTATGACGCCAGCGGAGGCACCGGCAACACCCCGGATGGAGCGCTGTGGGTGCGGGCCGTCGGCGTGGCCAACTGCAAGCAGGTCGTGCTCATCAGCAAGGTCTCCCAGCAGGTCCTCCCGATCACGCTGCCGGCGGCCTCCGTCTCGGCCAACGGCTTCGCCGACTCCAACAACGGCAACAAGGTGATCGTCGACACCGAGGGAACCTACGCCCAGCCCTCCACCGCCGTGGCGAACCCGTCGGCGCAGCCGGGGCCCGTGCGGATGCGCTGCAGCGGGCTGACGCAGAGCGCGTGCAAGAGCTACAGAAGCGGCCAGGTCTCGCCCGACACGACGTCCGCCACCGCGGCCAATACGCCGACGTTCACCTCGATGCAGTTGGCCGGGCTGAAGGCCATCGCGATCGCCAACGGCACGTACTGGGGCCCGGGGTCATCGAACGGCACCTGCCCCTCCAGCATCACCCAGCTGACGGGTGATCCGGTGTACGTGGCGGGGCCCTGCACGCTCAGCTACACGGGCAACGGACAGGCCAACTCCTCGGCCACACCGGGCTTCCTCGTCATCGCCAACGGCACGCTCGAGCTGAGCGGCACCACCACCTTCTACGGGATCGTCTACGACGCCAATCAGCAGGCCGCGACGGGCACGCCGTGCAACAACTCCGATGTCGTCTACCTGCATGGCAACGCCACCCTGCAGGGTTCGATCATCGTCGACGGCAACGGCACGGTCTGCTTCGGCAGCAGCGGGACCAACCTCATCTACGACGCACGTGGCGCCAGCGACGTCAAGAGCTGGGCCGGGGCGGCGGCGACGCCGGACAGCTTCCGGGTCTTGCCCGCGGGGCAGTAGCGCGGCGGGCGTCGCTGGCGGGTCGCCTCATCCACTGGGGGGCGAGGACTCGAACCCCGATTCCCGGGACCAAAACCCGGTGTCCTGGCCGGTTGGACGACCCCCCAAACGCCGGGGCGAATCTAGCAGCGCATTTGGTGCCGGAACCGTAGAGTCAACCCGTGACGCTGGTCGAGCGACTAGGTCTCGAGCACCCGGTCGTCCAGGCCGGGATGGGCGGCGGGATCGCCTCAGCCGAGCTCGCCGGCGCGGTATCGGCGGCCGGGGCGCTGGGCACCGTCGGGATCCTGCCACCCGAGCGGATGGAGCGCGAGCTGTTCCGGGCGCGGGAGATCGCTCCGGGTCGGGCGGTGGCCGCGAATCTCCTCACGCCGTTCACCACGCGCGCCCACGTTCGCGCATGTCAGCGCACCCGCGTCGAGGTGGTGGTTCTGCACGGTGGCTTCGATCGCGCCCTCGTCGAGCGCCTGCGAGGCGCCGGGACCTTCGTCCTGCAGACCATCGGCACCGTGCCCGAGGCCAAGCGCGCGCTCGCCGAGGACGCCGACGGGTTGATCGTCCAGGGGATCGAGGCCGGCGGCCACCTCCTCGGCGTCGAACCGGCGCTCGCGGCACTCGCGCGCGTGCTGCCGATCGCCGGCGACCGGCCGGTTCTCCTCGCCGGCGGCATGGCCGAGGCGGCCGACGTGGGCCGGGCCCTGGACGCCGGCGCCGCCGCGGCCGTGGCGGGGACGCGCTTTCTCCTCACCCACGAGTGCGCGGCCCATCCCGCCTACAAGGCGAAGGTGCTCGCGGCGACCGAGACGCTCGAGACCCGGCTGTTCGGCCTGGCATGGCCGATGCGCCACCGCGTCGTGCCCAACGCGGCCACCGAGCGCTGGTGCCGGCGCGACGGTCTCGGCCCGCGGCCCGTGCGGATGCTGCAGTCGCTGAGCGTCCCGCTCAGCCGGCTGCCGATGTCGCTCATGAGCTCGACGATCCTGACCCAGCGCGCGGGTCTCCCGGTCTTCGGCCCGGCGGCGCCGCTGGCCGACATGCCCGAGCGGGTGGTCGAAGCCAGCGCGCTCTACGCGGGCGAGACCGCTCTGCGGATCGGCTCCGTCCTCTCCGCCGGGGAGGCCGTGTCGCTGCTCTCCGGGGCCGGGTCGGCCTAGCCTTCCGCGGCCGCCCGCCGCCGCGAATCTATCCCGTACGATCCCCTCCTCGTGACCGCGCCCGTCGTCGTCATCCTCGCCGCGGGAAAGGGCACGCGCATGCGCTCGGCGACGCCGAAGCTGCTGCATCCCGTCTGCGGGCGCCCCATGATCAGCTGGTCGGTGGCCGCGGCCCGGGAGGCCGGCGCGGCGAAGGTCGTCGTCGTCGACGGACCCGACCGCGTGCTCGAGCCGGTGCTGAACGGCACCGCCGAGCTGGCCGTCCAGTCAGAGCCGCGCGGGACCGGCGACGCCCTCCAGGCCGCCGCCGAGCACTTCGAGGACGCCCCCACGGTCATCGTCCTCAACGGCGATCACCCGCTGGTCTCCGCCGCGGTCATCTCAGACCTGGCCGCCGCGCATGAGCGCAGCGGCGCGGCGGGCACGATGGGGACCGCGGTGCTCGACGATCCAACCGGATACGGCCGAGTCGTCCGCGCCCCTGACGGCACCGTCGAGCGGGTCGTGGAGACCAAGGCGCCCGGCGACGCCACCGAGCTCGAGCTCCACATCCGCGAGGTCAACACCGGCATCTTCGCCTTCGACGGACGCTCGCTGCTCGCCGGACTGCGACGGGTGGGAAGCGACAACGCCCAGGGCGAGCGCTACCTGCCTGATGTGCTGCCGGCACTGCGCGCTCAGGAGCGCACCGTGGTGGCCCATGAGATCGCCGACCTGACGGTGACGATGGGCGTCAACGATCGCGTGGGCCTGGCTCGCGTCCGGGCGGTCGCGCAGCAGCGCATCCACGAGCGGCACATGCTGGCCGGCGTCACGATCGTGGAGCCTCTGGCCACGGTGATCGACGCCGATGTGGTGATCGGGCAGGACACGGTGATCGCCCCGTTCTCGAGCCTGCACGGCCGCAGTGAGATCGCAGGTGCGAGCTCGATCGGCCCCCACACGACCCTGATCGACGCGCGCGTGGGCACCGAGTCGAGCGTCGTTCACTCCTACGTGCGCGAAGCGGAGATCGGCGACCGGGTGAGCGTCGGCCCGTTCGCCTACCTGCGTCCGGGCACGCGGCTGCACGAGGGCGCGAAGGCGGGGACGTTCGTCGAGATCAAGAACTCCGAGGTCGGCCCCGGGAGCAAGGTCCCCCATCTCTCCTACATCGGGGACGCCGAGATCGGCGAGGGCACCAACGTCGGCGCCGGCACGATCACCGCCAACTACGACGGCACCAACAAGCACCGCACCCACCTGGGCGACGGGGCGTTCGTAGGCGTGGACACGATGCTCGTGGCACCCGTGAGCGTCGGCGACGGCGCCTACACCGGCGCGGGCTCGGTCATCACCGAAGATGTGCCCTCCGATGCTCTCGGGATCGCCCGCGCCCGGCAGCGGAATGTCGAGGGGTATACGAGCCGCCGGAAGTCGCGCGGAAACGACCCTGAGGCCTAGCGACACGTCGCCCGCCACCCGTACACTCGCGCTGACATGAGCGTGCTCCAGACGAGCCCGGCTCCGACCGAGCTCCGCCTCGACTACGACAAGCGCCTGATGCTGGTGGCCGGGCGCGCGAACCCGGAGCTCGCGGCCCGGATCGCCTCCAAGCTCGGCGTCGAGCTGGCCGGCGTCACGCTCAAGACCTTCGCCAACGGCGAGGTCTACTGCCGCTTCGATGAGTCGGTCCGCGGCGCCGACGTGTTCCTCGTGCAGCCGACCTGCGGCAATCCCGGCTCCGCCCTGAGCGCCAACGACGCGCTGATGGAGCTGCTGCTGATGATCGACGCTGCCGTCGGCGGGTCGGCGCACCGCGTGATCGCGGTCACGCCCTGGTACGGCTACTCCCGCCAGGACAAGAAGTCAGCTCCGCGCGAGCCGATCAGCGCCCGGCTCGTGGCTCGGATGCTCGAGACGGCGGGCATCGACCGGATCCTCACGATGGACCTCCACCAGGGGCAGATCCAGGGCTTCTTCCAGAAGCCGTGCGACCACATGACGGCGCTCTTCATGCTCACCCAGTACTTCGCCGACCTGGGGCTCGAGGACCTGGTGGTCGTCGCGCCGGACGCCGGCCGGGTGAAGCTGAACAAGCGCTTCGCCTCGGAGATCGGCGCCGACCTGGCCATCCTCAACAAGGAGCGCCCCGCGCAGCAGGTGGCGGAGATCGGCTACGTCATCGGCGACGTCGAGGGTAAGACGGCGGTGATCGTCGACGACATCATCGACACGGCCGGCACGCTCAAGGCCGCCGCCCAGGCCGTGGCCGACGCCGGCGCCCGCCGCGTGTACGCCGCCGCCACCCACGGCGTCTTCTCCGGCAATGCCTGGGAGAACCTCTCGACGGCGGGCTTCGAGCAGATCGTCGTCACCGACACCCTCCCGCTCCCCCCGGGGGCGCCTGACAACGTCCGCGTGCTCTCCTGCGCCGACCTGCTGACCAACTCGATCCGCCAGATCTTCACCGACGGCTCGGTAAGCGACGTCTTCGGCGGCGAGAACCAGCTGTTCTGAGGCAAGAAAAAGGCCGGACCCGAAGGCCCGGCCTTTTCCGGTAGTGCGTCGGTTGCTGCTAACTACTGTCCGACGATGTTGCCGACGGTAAGGCAGCCCGTGCTTGTTTGCACAGCGCCTACCGTTCCATCAATCGCGCTCTTGCCGGTGCTGAGCGCGGCAAGGAATTGTGTACCGCCGCCGGCAGGAGCGACGTTCAGCGCTTCGCTGTTGGGGATCGCAGCCGAGAACGTGTTAACCACGAAGGTAGTAATTGGATCGTTAGGCCCAACCTGCGTTGGAGTCGTAATCCCGTCCGTTGTCGGCATGTAGAAGTAGCTGGCGGGATTGTTCTGATCGTTCAACTTGACCGAACTGCACGTCCCGCCGATGTTGTTGGCCTGGACCGTGAACGCGCCAATCGTCACGGTTTTGCTTTGTCCCGACGCCAAGGTCGCCGTTGAAGTTGCGCGGTATTCGCGGACGCGGCTGACGCCAAGATCGCCCCGCCGCATGCGAATGCCCCCACCAGCACAGCAACGCGGCGCGCGCCGCGGATGTTAAGGCTCTTCAGCCCCATGGATAGCCTCCTAGGTTGTGTTGGCCCTGTCCCGACCAGGCCACGCCCCTTTTCAGAAGGCGTCCGGGCCTCGATACGAAGGGCTGACGCTGCTCAAAGCTCACGTTTCCTTCGTAACGTTGAGTGACCCTACGACCCCGTTCCCCGCTTCGCCCCAGGGAGCGACCCTAGTATTTAGGAGAACCAACCCTGGGGTCTGACGCGCACGGCGCCGCACGGCTGATGGAGGTCCTGGGGCTGAGCGAGGAGGAGCTCTGCACCGTGCTGGGCGCCGATCCGCTCACGCTTCTGTCCGGCCAGCTCGAGCATCGGCCCGAGCTCCAGATCCTGCTCGCGCTGCTCGACGAGGCCGCGGAGAACGCCGGCGCGGCCGTCCTGCAGCGCTGGGTCCGTGCGCCAGGCCCGGCCGGCCGGCCCATCGAGCATCTCCTGCACCGCGACTTCGCGGCCTTTGAGGATGCGCTGGCCCAGCTCGCCGAGCGGGGCTTCGTGCTCCGGGGCGGCGGCTAGTGTCGCGGGTCCGAAATTGGACGCCATTCGAGCCACCTCTGGCGGCGTCTGGCTGCGTCCTCGTCGGCTCGCGCAGCGCTGCTGCGCGTCGCCTCCTGCGTCCTGGCCAGCCATACCCCAGCGGCGGCTCTCGGTGTCGCCGAATTTCGGACCCGCGACACTGATGCCCGGCCCGTTCGTGCATACCCTGCGCGTGCGCTATGCCGAGTGCGACGCGCAGGGCGTGGTCTTCAACGCCCACTACCTGGCCTACGTCGATATCGGCATCACCGAGCTCTGGCGTGCCGCCTTCGGCGGTTACGAGCAGATGCTCGAGCGCGGGGTCGACGTGGTAGTGGCCGAGGCGAACCTCCGCTTCCGCCGCCCGGCCCGCTTCGACGACGAGCTACGGATCGAGGTAGCCGTCACGCACCTGGGCAACACCAGCATCGTCACCGAGCACCGGATGCACCGCGACCACGAACCGCTCGTCGAGTGCCAGATCCGCCACGTGCTCGTCGATCGCGACCAGCTGGCCAAGACGCCGCTGCCCGGCTGGCTGCGTCAGGGGCTGACGCCGTGGTCGAGCGACGGTGCTCCCGTGGGCGGCGGCTAGTCGGCCTCGTCGGCCTCGTGCTCGCCCGGCCAGGCGCCGGTCAGATACTGGAAGGCCTTTGCTCCGGCCCGGTCTACAGCCACGCCCACGCCCGCCATGACGGCGGCCTCCAGCACCGCGGCGCCCACCACCTTCTGCAGCGAGGCCTCCTCGGTGGTCGCACCCGGCGGCTCGCGGTCGTCGATCTTCGACCACATGCTGCGGAAGGCGCTGCGGCCGAGGCGGGAGCTGATCAACCCCGCGATGATCCCGAAGGGCTTGTAGAGGAACTTCATCTCGCCATGAGCCTACCCGTTCGCCCGCGGGCCGCAATGCCCCACCCGTGGTGGTCACGTCCGGGCGATTTGGGTACATATTGCGTGGCACGCAGCCGATTCCGGACCCCAGCTGGATGCTCGAGGAACAACCCCCCTCTGATCGAGGCGCAGCCGAGGAGCTTCTGCGCCGGGCGCTGCTCGACGATTCCTCGTCGGTCTCGGTGTCGCTGCGGGTCGACGGACTGCCGCTGAGCGAAGCCGTCACCGTGATCTTCCACGCCCGCCGTGACCTGGGCACGCTGCAGACCTACGTGGCCAGCGGCAGCCGCGGCGCCGGCGCCACGGTCGGAGCCAACGAGCTCCTGCGCGTTCCCTGTGACCTCGACCTTGCCGACGCCGAGGATCGCGCCGCGGCCGAGCGGCTCTACGTCCAGCAGGCCACCACGCTGCGCGATGCCCTGGTTGGTGCCGACGTGGTGCTCGACGTGTGGCGCGAGCCCCTGAGCGAGGTCGTCGGCACCGCGCTCGAGGTGGATCACTCGATCGAGCTCTCGGTCCGGCTGCCGGCCCCGCGCCTGCTGCCCACCGCGCTCGTGGCCCGCGACTCGCAGCTCGTCGTCACGCCCGTGTGCAGCGCGCGCACCCTCGCCGCCGGCCGCCCGCCGCTGGGCATCGCCTGCGCCCAGCAGGACTTCATCCGCGTGTATCCGCTGGCCGACGACCCCGAGCGGTGCATGGAGAACTTCCTCGAAGTCGCAGCCGACCATGCCCGGGCGCTCGCCGAGCGGCTCGATCACCAGGAGGCCTCGGTCGAGCGGTTCCTGGAGCTCAGTGGCGAGGACTTCGCGAGCGCCGGCTAGCGCAGGCTGGGCCACCAGGCGGAAGCTGATCCTCGCGCTCGCCGTGGGGGTCGTCGTCTTCTTCGTGGTCAGCATCCTGCTGGCCCGCGCCTTCAATGCCGACAGCGCCGAGCGCGCCGCGATCACCTCGCTGATGCAGGCGCAGGCCCGGGGCGATGCTGCGGGCGCGGCGCGGCTGATCCAAGGTTGCCCGCAGTCGGCGACCTGCCGTGCCACGGTGCTGCGCAACGCAGCGGCGCTCAGGCACCCCGGATCGGTCTCGATCATTCAGCTCCAGCCCTCGACCGGGTTCTCGCTCACGGGGACCACGGGCGTCGCGCGCGTCGCCTGGAGCGTCGGCGGCTCGCTCCCGATCGTCCAGTGCGTCCGTGTTCAGCGCACAGGCAACGTGATCAGCGGCCTGACGGTGCGGCTGCTGGCCGTGACGGTCCGGCTGCCGAGCAGCTCGGGCTGTCCTTCGCGCTTCTAGCGCAGGGTCCGAACCCGCGCCGGCTGGCGCTGCGGCTCGCGTGCCGGGCGGCGCTCGCGCGGCGGCAGGTGGTCGCCGAGGCGGCGGTGATCGCGCAGCCGTACGTTCGCGGGCTGCGCATCGGGCAGCGGGAGGCCGCCCCGGGGCGGCTCGGGCGGCTGCGGGGGGCGCTTCGGGCCGCGGCCCCAGCCGTCGTCCGATCCCTGATCAGAGCCCCATGACGAGCTTGGCGCGTCGCGCAGCGCGGGGATCATCAAAAGCGCCACGCATGCCAGCCCCAGAAGGTGCACGCCGGCGATCATCAGCATGAGCTGAGATGCGCCTGACATAGGTGAAGAGTACCGCGGCGCGCAACTCGGAAAACCTGCTGCCGCTACCATCGGCACCCGCCTATGGCCACCTCCTCCACGACCGCTCTCTCCGTCTCTCCCCGCGAGCCTTCTGGTTCCCGTGGGGCGCGCCGTCTGCGGCGCGAGGGCAACGTGCCCGGCGTCGTCTACGGGGGCGGCGCCGACCCGGTTTCCTTCCAGGTAAACGCCCGGACGCTGCGGCAGGTCCTCGCGCACACCGGTGCGGTTCTCGACCTGCAGATTGAGGGATCGGGGTCGACTCCGGTGGTGGTCAAGGACCTGATCCGACATCCCGTCTCAGGCGAGACCGTCCACCTCGACCTCCTGCGCGTCCGCCTCGACCAGGAGATCCAGGCCACCGTGTTCCTCGAGCTGCTCGGCACCGACGACGCCCCGGGCGTCAAGGAGGGCGGCGTGCTGGAGCACGTCACGCGCGAGCTGACGATCGAGGCCCTGCCCGGCGACATCCCCGACAACCTCCAGCATGACGTCTCCGAGATGCAGATCGGCGACACGGTGACCCTCGAGGCTCTGAGGGCGCCCACCGGCGTGAAGCTCGTCGATGATCCTGAGACCGTGATCGCGACCCTCACCCCGCCCAAGCTCCAGGTCGAGGAGGAGGTCGAGATCGAGGAGGAGACCGAGCTCGTCGGCGAGGGCGCCACCGCCGAGGAAGCTGCACAGGACGCCGAGGGCGACGGCGAGACCCCCGCGCCCGAGTCCGAATCAGGCGAGTAGCGCAAGCCGGCCATGCCTCTGTTCGGTCGCGGCGGCCCCCCCGTCGACTGGCTGATCGTGGGACTCGGCAACCCCGGCCGCGAGTACGCCGGGACCCGCCACAACATCGGCTTCGAGATCGCCGAGGAGCTGATGCGGCGCTGGGAGCTGCCCCGCCCGCGCTCGAAGTACCGCGGTCTGCTCAGCGAGGGGCGCACCGGACCCGGCGCCCCGCGCGTCGCCGTCCTGCTTCCGCAGACCTACATGAACGAGGCCGGCAGCTCCGTCGGGCCGGCCCGCGGAGCCTTCAAGGTCCCGCTCGATCGCGTCCTCGTGCTGCACGATGAGATAGATCTCCCCTTCGGGGAGATCCGTGTTCGTGCGGGCGGGGGCCTGGCCGGTCACAACGGGCTGAAGTCGCTCAAGCAGGGCTTGGGGAGCGGCGAGTTCGTCCGCGTCCGGGTGGGTGTGGGCCGTCCGCCGACGACCGACCCTGACCGCGTCGCCGCCTACGTTCTCGGGCGCTTTCGCGAGCCGCGCCAGGAGGTAGACGAGCTGGTCTCGCATGCTGCCGATTGCGCTGAGCGAATCGTGAGCGGGGAGGACATCGGTTCCTAGACTGAATCAGTAGATGCTCCGCTCCCTTCTCGCTCACGCGGACGAGGATCCGCAGACCGAAGCGTTCCGGCGCGAAGGGGGCCGCGCGTTCGTCTCCCAGTCACTGCGCGCGTACCTGATTGCGGCCCTGCTCGACGGCGCCGATGACCGTCCGGCCATCGTCGTGGCCGGCGACGATCGCGCCGCGCGCGACCTCGCCTCCGGCCTCGGCAGCTGGCTGGCGCCGCGGACGGTCCGCTACTACCCCAGCCGCGGCGTCACCTACGAGTCGCACCTGGCCCCGCCACCGCACCTCGTGGGGTTGCGGATCGCCGCGCTCGACGCGCTGCTCGAGGCGGAGGCCGAAACCCCGCCGATCGTCGTCGTGAGCGCCGTCGCTCTCTCGGAGAAGGTGCCCGATCCCGCGCTTCGGCCGCACGCGTTCACGCTGCGGACCGGCGAGCTGATCGAGCTCGAGGAGACGGCTGTCGAATTGGTGGCCGCCGGCTACGAGCGGGTCGACCAGGTCGAGGACCGCGGCCAGTTCGCGATCCGCGGCGGGCTGCTCGACGTCTTCCCGGCCACCGAGGAGCGCGCGGTGCGCGTGGATCTGTTCGGGGATGAGATCGAGTCGCTGCGCTGGTTCTCGACCTTCACCCAGCGCTCGCTGGGGGAGGCCTCCGAGGTGGAGATCGCGCCCGCGGCCGAGCTCGCCGAGAAGCACCGCGAGCTGGCCGAGATCGCCGCGCTCGAGGACGCGGCCGACCGCCCGGACATCGCCGAGCTGCTCCCGGTCGGCGACTTTCACCCCTTCCTCTCGCTGGCGCCGGCCGACGCGACCGTGGTGATCGCCGGGGAGGAGGAGGTCACGCCCGCGCTCGGCGACCACTGGCAGGACGTGACCGCGGCCTTCCACGACAAGGACGCCCACCAGCTCTACGTCGCGCCCGAGGCGATCGAGCCCGTGCTGGCTGAGCGGGCGCTGATGCGGATCTCGAGCATCGACCAGGACCAGCCGTTCTCCTTCCGTGCCCAGAGCGCCGAGGTCGCCGCCCGCGGCATCAAGGAGGCCGAGCCTGAGCTCGAGAAGCTGACGCGCTCCGGCTACCGCACGGTGATCACGTTCCCGCGCCGCGGTGAGGGCGAGCGCGTCGCCTACAACCTCGGCCGGCTGAAGGTCTCCTGGCTCGGGACCGAGAACGGCTCGGCCCCGCTCGCCTTCGCCGAGGCACGCCTGCAGGCCGGGTTCATCGCGCCCCAGTTCCACCTGGCGGTGATCCCCGAGCACCGGCTCTTCCGCCGGCGCCGCGCCGTGGCCGACGGGGCCGCTCGGCCGCGCGGCCGGGGTGTCCTGCGCAGCTTCGCCGACCTGCGCACGGGCGACATCGTCGTGCACGAGGACCACGGCATAGCCCGCTTCGCCGGCTTTGACACCAAGACCGTGGCCGGAGTCACCCGCGACTACCTGTACCTGGAGTACGCGGGCTCTGACCGCGTCTTCGTTCCCGTCGACCAGCTGGCCAAGATCTCGCGCTACGTCGGCGCCGGCGGCGCGCACCCGCCCCTGTCCAAGCTCGGCGGCACGCGCTGGGACACGATCAAGGCCCGCGCCCGCCGCGCTGCCCAGGAACTGGCCGGCGAGCTTCTCAACCTGTACGCCGAGCGCAAGCGGCGCGAGGGCCACGCCTTCCCGTTCGACACCGACTGGCAGAGAGATTTTGAGAACGCGTTCCCGTACTCAGAAACCCCCGACCAGCGCGACGCGATCGAGTTCGTCAAGGCCGACATGGAGGCCCCGCGGCCGATGGACCGGCTGATCTGCGGCGACGTCGGCTACGGCAAGACCGAGGTGGCGCTGCGCGCCGCGTTCAAGGCCGTGCAGGACGGAAAGCAGGTCATGCTCCTCGTCCCCACGACAATCCTCGCCCAGCAGCACTACGGGACGTTCACCGAGCGCCTGCGCGAGTACCCCGTGACGATCGAGCACGTCTCGCGCTTTCGCCCGGCCGCCGAGCAGCGCGAGGCGGTGGCGCGGTTCAACCGTGGTGAGGTCGACATCCTGATCGGGACGCACCGGCTCCTGTCACGGGACGTGCGGGCGCGCGACCTGGGGTTGCTGATCGTGGACGAGGAGCAGCGCTTCGGGGTCAAGCAGAAGGAGCTCCTGCGCCAGCTGAAGCTCCGCGTCGACGTGATCGCGATGAGCGCCACGCCGATCCCGCGCACGCTGCAGATGTCGCTGGCCGGCGTTCGCGACATCAGCGTGATCGAGACCCCGCCCGAGGGCCGGCGCCCGGTCAAGACCTACGTCGGCGAGTACGACGAGGAGCTCGTGCGCCAAGCGCTCGAGCGCGAGCACGCCCGCGGCGGCCAGGCCTTCTTCCTGCACAACCGGATCGAGTCGATCGACGAGACGGCCGAGCGTCTGCGCGCGCTGTGCCCCTCGATGCGCTTCGAGGTCGCCCACGGGCAGATGGACGAGAAGACGCTCGAGCGGCGGATGCTGGCCTTCCTGCGCGGCGACGCCGACGTCCTCGTGTGCACCTCGATCATCGAGTCGGGGATCGACATCCCGCAGGCCAACACCCTGATCGTCGAGCGCGCCGATGCGTTCGGGCTGGCGCAGCTCTACCAGATCCGCGGGAGGGTCGGCCGCTCTCGCGAGCGCGCTTACGCGTATCTGCTCTATCCGAGCGCGGCGGCCCTGACCCCCGACGCGGCCCAGCGCCTCTCGGCGCTGTCCGACTACACCGAGCTCGGAGCCGGGTTCAAGATCGCCATGCGTGACCTGGAGATCCGCGGCGCCGGGAACCTGCTCGGCGACGAGCAGTCGGGTCACGTGGCCGCCCTGGGCTTCGAGCTGTACATGCAGATGCTCGATGAGGCGGTGGGTTCGCTCTCGGAGGCGGCTGCTGACGAGGATTGGGAGCCGGTGCGCCTCGACGTCAACGTCGACGCCTACGTGCCCGCCGACTACATCCCCTACGAGCAGGCGAAGGTCGACGTCCACCGGCGGATCGCGGGCGCGCGTGAGGTGGCCGATCTGGCCCTGTTGCGCGAGGAGCTCGAGGATCGCTTCGGGCCGGTACCCGAGCCGCTGGCGAATCTCATCTCGCTCCAGCAGGCGCGGATCAAGCTCGGCCAGGCGGGTGCACGCGCGGTGACGTTCCGCGGCGGGCGCCTGGCCGTGACGCCGGTCGACCTCGACTCGGTGCGGGCGAAGAAGCTCCGGGCCGAGATCCCCGAGGCGCTGTACGAGTCGGGCAAGTCGCAGCTCTCGGTGCGCGTGCCCGACGACCCCGGGCAGCAGTTCCCGGCCGTGGTCCGGGCGGCCGACGTGCTCCTGGCCGTGTCACGCGAAGCGGCCTAGGGCTCGGACGTCCGTTAGGACCGCTTCCGGCTGGCGCCTCAGTCGCCGTGGCGTGACCCGGAGCACTTTGCAGTCGTGGCGCTGCAGCGTGGCGTCGCGGATGCGGTCGGTCTCGAACGCGCGCGGACTCGAGTGGTAGGCGCGGCCGTCGAGCTCGACGACCAGGCGAAATTTGGGCCAGTAGAAGTCGACCTCGAGACCGGCGACGAGGACGTTGGTGTGCGGCTCTGGCAGACCGGCGCGGCCCACCAAGTCCAAGAACTCCCGCTCGAGCTCGGAGCGGGTTGGCGGTGGGTCGCGGTACGTGGCCAGGAGGTCGCTGAGCGTCTGGGATCCCTTGGCGTTCGGCCGGCGTTTGATGGCCTTCTCGAGCTGTCTCAGGTCGAAGATGCCGAGGCGGTCGGCGTTCTCGATCGCGCGGAGGAGGCGGTCGCGGTCGAGGACGCCGGCGAGGTCGAGGAGGGTACGGGCGGGGGAGGTGGCCGGGATGTTCTGGTGGGCGGACCGGTCGGCGGGGTGCAGCGCGCGGGTGCGGTGGATGGTGAGGCCGGGACGCTTGGCCCGCCCGGTCCCGGTCACCGTCACCTCGATCTTTGTGCCGCCGCTCTGGAGCATGCCCCAGAGCGCTCCGGCGCTGCGGTGGCTCAGGAGGGCGCCGTCCCCGGCGGCCAGAACCGCGGCCATGCGGTGGCCGTTGGGGGTGAGGCGCCGGCGGCCGAGGGCGTAAACGGCGTAGTGAAGAGGGTGGAGCCGACCGGTTGCGACCCTCGTCCGGATCATCTGCCGGGTGTAGCCGAGAGCGACCAGCTGGTCGTAGGCCACCACCCCGTGCTGCCGATCGGCCAAGTCGCCGATGAGCCGATCTCCCCGCGGCGATGGCTCCGCAGACGGTTCTATAGCAACCACTTCCGGAGCCATCGACCGCGCCATCGCCCCACGCTTCCACGATCCGTGTTACGCGTGGGTGCCGCCGCGTAACGAGTCGCTACCATCAGCTCGCAGCAGATGAAGTACCTGAGGCTCACCCTGGCGCTTGGCGCCTTTTTTGTGCTCGTAGGCGGACTGTCGGCGTGCGGCAGCGGCGTCCCCGGAAACGCCGTGGTCAGCATGGCTGGCAACACGATCAGCACCCAGGCCTTCAACCACTGGATGTACGTGGCGGCGAAGGGGAACTCGTCGCAGAGCCCGGGGTCGCCGGTGATCGTGCCCAGCGATCCGCCGGACTTCAAGAACTGCATCAGTCAGGTCCGCGCCCAGATCCCGACGTTCGCCAAGGGCAAGCCGGACTCGCAGATCAAGACCGCCTGCAACCAGCTCTTCCAGTCGCTCTCCGGCCAGGTGCTCGACTTCCTGATCCGGGCCTACTGGTACCAGGCCGACGCCCACAAGCTCGGCATCAGCGTGACCGACGCCGAGGTGCAGCAGGCCTTCCAGGCCGCGCGCAAGCAGCAGTTCCCGACCCCGGCCGCCTTCCAGACCTTCCTCTCGCAGACCGGCCAGACGATGCAGGACATCCTCTTCCGCGTCCGCGTCAACGAGATCTACAAGAAGCTCCTGGCCAAGTACAAGTCCACCGTCACTCCCGCGGCGATCCAGACCTACTACAACAACCACCTCTCGCAGTTCCGCACGCCGGAGAAGCGAGACATCCGGATCGTGCGGACCAACAGCCTGAGCCAGGCCAACGCGGCCAAGGCCGCGCTCAAGGGCGGCCAGAGCTGGAATGCCGTGGCCAAGAAGTACTCGGTCGACACCTCGACGAAGAACAACGGCGGCCTGCTCTCGAACGTGACCAAGGGCCAGGAGGAGCAGGCGCTCGACAGCGCCTCGTTCGCCGCCGCGCTCAACAAGCTCGAGGGACCGATTCACGGCCAGTTCGGCTACTACGTCTTCGAGGTCACGAAGATCAGCAAGACCACACAGCGGTCGCTGGCCAAAGTCACCCCGCTGATCCGCCAGATCCTCACCGGCCAGTCGCAGAACACCGCGCAGACGGCGGTTGACAGCCGGGCCAAGAAGAACTGGCTGCACCGGACGCAGTGCCGGAGCGAGTACATGATGGCCGACTGCGCGGGCTACAAGGCGCCGAAGACCTCGACGGCCACGACGACCCCCGCGCCCGCGACGACCACGACGCCGTAGGTCGCGTGAGCTCCGGATCACCGGAGATCCGGCAGGCACTGGAGCGGCTCGACGGGATCACCCGCAGACTGCGGCGCGAGTGCCCGTGGGACCGCGAGCAGGACGAGCGCTCGATCGTCCCGCACACCGTCGAGGAGGCCTACGAGCTGGCCGACGCCGCCAACCGCGGCGATGACGCCAAGCTCCTCGACGAGCTGGGCGACGTGCTCTTCCAGGTCCACTTCCTCGCCCTGCTCCTCGAGGAGCGGGGGCAGGGCGACCTGGCTGCGGTGGCCGAGCACTGCACCGAGAAGCTGATCCGCCGGCACCCGCACGTGTTCGGGGAGGCGGAAGCGCGCAGCGCCCAGGAGGTGCTGCGCAACTGGGATCGGATCAAGCAGGACGAGCCTGGCCGCGAGCGGGGACTGTTCGGCGAGGTGCCCGAGAACCTGCCCGGGCCGCTCTATGCCCGCAAGGTGCAGCGGCGCGCGGCGACGAGCGGCTTTGACTTCCCGGACGTCGATCCGGCCCTGCAAGCAGTCAAAGACGAGCTGGAGGAGCTCGAAGCCGCGCACGACAGGGACGAGCGCTTCCACGAGCTGGGAGACGTCCTTTTCGCGGCCGTGAACGTCGCGCGCAAGTTGCGCGTGGACCCGGAGCTGGCGCTGCGGGCCGCCGCGGATCGATTCCGCACCGAGACTGACGGCCGCCGAGAGCGAAGCTGCATCGCAGGGCCGGAACTGGAACGATCTCAGCCCAGACCAGCAGCTGGTCTATTACGCCCGGGCTCGGCTGAGCGAGGGCGAGGCGCAGGGGAGTCAACCGAGCTCTGGAGGATCGCAACCGAGATGAGCCAGATCGAGCACGTCCACGCCCGGCAGATCCTCGACAGCCGCGGGAACCCGACGGTCGAGGTGGAGCTCAGCCTGCGCTCGGGGGCGTGGGGGCGCGCGGCCGTGCCCTCGGGCGCCTCGACGGGCGAGTTCGAGGCCACCGAGCTGCGCGACGGCGGCTCGGACTGGATGGGCAAGGGCGTGCAGCAGGGCGGTCGAGAACGTCAACGGTGAGATCGCGACCGCCGTCCGCGGCCAGGACGCCTCGAGCCAGGCGGGGCTCGACCGGACGCTGATCACGCTCGACGGGACGCCGAACAAGTCGCGGCTCGGGGCCAACGCGATCCTCGCCGTGTCACTAGCTGCCGCGCACGCGGCTGCCGCCGAGGAGCGGCTGCCGTTGTGGCGCTACCTCGGCGGGGAGGGCGCCCACATCCTCCCCGTGCCGATGATGAACGTGCTCAACGGCGGCGCCCACGCCGACAACCGCGTCGACTTCCAGGAGTTCATGATCGTGCCGGTCGGGGGCCGCACGTTCGCCGACGCGCTGCAGATCGGCTCGGAGGTATTCCACAACCTGAAGAAGACGCTCCACGAGCGGGGCCTCGCGACCGCGGTGGGCGACGAGGGCGGCTTCGCGCCCGACCTGAACTCGAACGAGGCGGCGCTCGAGGTGCTGGTGGCGGGCATCCGCGCCGCGGGGTACGTCCCCGGCGACCAGGTCGCGATCGCGCTCGACCCGGCGGTCTCCGAGCTCTATCGCGACGGCAGCTACGTGCTCGAGCACGAGGGCCGCACGCTCAGGGCCGACGAGCTCTCCTCCTACTGGGCCGAGCTCGCCGGCCGCTACCCGATCGTCTCGCTCGAGGACGGGATGGCCGAGGAGGACTGGGAGGGATGGGCGACGCTCACCTCCCGACTGGGCAATCGTGTGCAGCTGGTGGGCGACGACCTGTTCGTGACCAACACCGACCGCCTCAAGCGCGGCATCGACGCGGGCGTGGCCAACTCCATCCTGATCAAGGTCAACCAGATCGGGACGCTGACCGAGACCCTGGCCGCGATCAACATGGCGCGCGAGAGCGGGTACACCGCGGTCATGTCACACCGCTCGGGCGAGACCGAGGACGTGACGATCGCCGACCTGGCCGTCGCCACCGGCTGCGGGCAGATCAAGACCGGTGCCCCATCGCGTTCCGACCGCGTGGCCAAGTACAACCAGCTGCTGCGGATCGAAGAGGCGCTCGGCCCGGACGCCACCTATCCCGGTCGCAGTGCATTTCGGGCCTGAGCGCAGAGCCGACATAGCGCAGCGTTTCTTGCAGCAGGAAGGAACCTGGCGGTGTCGAACGAAGCGCCGAACGGATGCCGTCCAGCCGCACAGCCACCGCCACGGATTGGGGCTTCGCCGAAGCTACGGCGTCACCGCGGCCGCGGGCCGGGTCCGCGCGCACGGCGCCCCGGCCGAAGCCGCGACAACCAGGCCGCACCCAGCAGCGCACCCGCCAGGCACCGCGCCGCGCCCCCCAGCGCCGGGTCCGCTGGGACCGGTTGGGGCGGATTGCGCTGCTGATCGTGCTGCTTGTCGTCTTCGGGGTGATCGTGCAGGACGGGATCAACTACCTCTCGACGCGGGCGCAGGCGGCGCAGCAGCGCGCGATCGTCCACCGCCTCTCGAGCGAGAACGCTCAGCTGCTCCGCGAGCAGAAGGCGCTGGGCGACCCGGCCACGATCGTGCGCGACGCGCGCGCGCTGGGCATGGTCCGCACAGGCGAGCGCCCGTACGTAGTCACCGGGCTGCCGCAGCACTGAGCGCCGGCGCCCGCGACCCCCGCCACGGGGACCAGCGCCATTGATCCGCCAGCAGGTCATCGACCTCTGGCAGGAGGGGGAGAGGCGGCTGCGCGAGGCAGATCCGGCAGGACCGCCCGGCCCTCGAGCGGGTCCGCGACGAGATCGTGGTCGAGCTGCGCCGCCGCCTCGGGGGTCCGTTCAGCGCCGACGAGCTGGCGCGGTTCTACCTCGGGCAGGGGACCGACTGGTGCTTTCAGATCGCCACGCGGGTGGCGCCAGGCTCCCCGGCGGCCTGGGACCTGACCACGGTGGCCGGCGCGGCGTTCGCGCGCTACGTCCGCGAGGCGACCGACTACGCGGGCGGACGGCGCACGGTCGAGAGCTAGTCCTCGGACTCCTCGGCGCCGGCGCGGCGGATCACGATCTGGTCCTCCTCGATCGCGACCTCAACCGGGCGGTGGCCGGCCCAGTACTCGGCGTAGATCGGGTCGTCCTGCACGGCCGGGTCGAGCCACAGCCCGTAGCCCTCCTCGCCGTGGTCGAACGTGGCCTCCAGCGGGCCTGAGGCCTTGCGGCGGGTCCGGCCCCCACGCCCTCCACGCCGCCCTCGGCGCCGGGGCGATGGCCGGTCGTCGTCTTCCTCGGCCGGCTCGTCTTCCTCGGCCGGCTGGTCTTCCTCGGCCGCCTCGGCGGCGTCGAGCTCGGCGGCGATCAGGGCATCGTCCTCGGCTCGCAGATCGATCTCGTCGTCGAAATCGACGGCCGGCGCCGCGCCTTCGCCCTCGCCGTCGGGCTCGAGACCCTGCTCGCGCTTGAAGGCCTGGATCTGCTGGACGGTGACCTCGAGCTGGTGCGCGATCCAGGCGTCAGTCCGGCCCTGCCGGACCCAGCCACGGATCCGGTTCAGCTCTGGACGGAGGGATCGGCGGGCCATTGGCCGCGGAGACTATTACAGCGCGCGCGGAGACGGTCGGGGGCCGCTTCGCCGCTCTTGCAACCCCCGACCAGCACGCTATGCTGGCCCCGGACGGGCAGGCGCTTGTCGTGAGGGAGCGACCGGCGCACATTCAGACCACCGCCGAGCAGGGAGGCAGTGTTCCCAATGTTGGTACTGACTCGAAAGTCCAACCAGAGCATCATGATCGGCGACGACATCGAGATCTCGGTGCTCGCGATCATCGGCGAGAAGGTCCGGATCGGGATCCAGGCTCCGCGGGAGGTGCCCGTCTTCCGCAAGGAGGTCTACCTGGAGATCCAGCAGGAGCGCCTCAGCGAGGGCAAGGACGCGCGCGAAGAGGTCGACGCCGCGCTTCGCGGCCTGGGGGACACGCCCGCCGACATAGCGGCCGCTCGGCGGCTAGCCGAGCAGGTAGTACAGCGTCTCGAACATCGCCACCGCGACGATCACCGCCGTGGCGATCAGCGAGAGCACCAGCATCCAGAACCGCATCGAGCTGCGCTTCTGCTCGCGCTGGTAACGGCGCTTGCGCGAGCGGTGAACCGCGTGGCGCCGCAGGTGCTCCCTGCGGCTGCGGTCCAGTTGCGACTCGTGCCGGAACTCCTGCTCGAGCTGCGCGAGGCTCTGGCGCATCTTCATCGCCATCGCTGCGCGAGCCTACCAGCCTGATCCGCGCGATTGGTTCTCGGGTCCGTGGCCCGGACCGCGGAAGCCGAACCACGGGGCGGCCGCGAGGCCGCCCCCTAATGAACCTCTTGGCGCTCGTAGACCTGGACGAAGCGCAGGTAGTTGCTCGCGATCTCCGCCGCCGCGTCCTCGCGCGAGAGCGATTTGCCCAGGTAGCCCTTGAGCGCGTCCCACCAGATCGAGCGGCCGATGGCGAACCCGATGAAGCCCTCGACCGGCGCCGCCTGCTGGAGCCAGTGGTCAACCTTTTCGTTCGAGGCCCCGCGGCCCAGGAGCACGCACACGACACCCTCGCGCCCTGGCCCCGAGCGTGTCTGCTCGGCCAGCATCGCGGCGTCGGAGCGCTCGTCGACGCCCTCGATCTTCCACACGTCGACCTCGATCCCGGCGTTCTGGATCTCCTCGATTGCCCGGCGCATGAGCTCGGGCCGGAGCTCGGCGTCGTAGCGGTCGGTGTCCCCGTCGACCGAGGCCAGCTGCTCGTCGGTGGCGGGCACCAGCAGCTCGAAGAGGAACTTCCGATCGTGCTCGTGCAGCCAGTCGGCCAGGCGCTTCAGGCGCTCCAGCTGGCGGCGGTTCATGTCCGCGTCGCCGTCAGGGTTCAGGCGGACCAGGACCTTGGAGAAGTCGAGCTCGTACTTCTCGATGTGGGCGCCGAAGTCATCGCCGTACTGGAAGTCGAACTCGTCCTGGCCTGACTTCTCGACCGGCATGGCGATCTTCAGTCCCTGCTCGTGGGCCTGCGCGGGGATATCCGAGCCGAACTGCTCGTCGACGAGGACACCCGTGGCGCCGGCCTCGGCTCCGCGCCGGACGGCCTCCAGCATCCCCTCGAAGATCAGGTGCTTGGCGTCGGAGATCGTCTCCGTCTGCTCGGGGTCGGGATCTCCCTCGATCCCGAACATCTTCTTCTGGAACGACCCACGGTGGTCGAACGCGAGGATGTAGAGCTTTCCGTCGTATCCAAGGGCCATCTCAGTCCGTCCCTCCAGCGCCGAGTGATCGTTTTCGTCCAGTCTACGGGCTCTCGCTGGGTAGGCTGCCCCGCGATGCAGCACCGGTTCAACGGCCCGGCGTACACGATCGGCATCGAAGAGGAGCTGATGATCCTCGATGCCGAGTCGCTTCGAGCTCGTCAACGCGATCGAGTCACTGCTCGAGCCCTCGCCCTCGGGCGAGATCAAGCCCGAGCTGATGGAGTCGGTGCTCGAGATCTCGACCGACCCGTGCGAGACGACCATCCAGGCGGCCGAGCAGCTGCGCGCGCTGCGCCGCCAGGTCTCCCAGACCGCCGCGGGCAAGCAGCTGGCGATCGGCTCGGCCGGGACGCACCCGTTCGCGATGTGGGAGGACCAGCGGATCGTGGCCCGGCCGCGCTACCGCGACCTGATCTCGGCCCTGCGCTTCGTGGCCCGCCAGGAGCTGATCTTCGGGATGCACGTGCACGTCGGGATCGATAACCCCGACAAGGCGATCCACGTGGCCAACGGCATGCGCGTCCACGTCCCGGTGCTGGTCGGGCTCTCGGCCAACTCGCCCTTCTGGCGCGCCGATGCCACCGGCCTGGCCTCCACGCGCACCCCGATCTTCCGCGCCTTCCCGCGGGTCGGAATTCCCCCCACCTACAAGGACTGGGAGGACTACGAGCGGCGGATCGAGTTCATGACCCAGTGCCGCGTGATCGAGGACTACACCTACCTGTGGCACGACGTCCGCCCGCACCCCAATCTGGGCACGGTGGAGGTCCGGGTGATGGACTCCCAGACGCGCGATCGAGCACACGCTCGGGCTGGCGGCGCTCGTGCAGGCGCTGATCAAGGAGCTGTGCGAGCACTTCGACGCCGGCAAGCGGCTCTCGAGCTACCCGTACGAGATGCTCGACGAGAACAAGTGGCTGGCCGCCCGGCACGGCCTCGACGGCGAGCTCGTCGACCTCCCGAGCTCGTCCCGGGTGCCCACGCGGGCCCTGGCCCGGCGGCTGCTCGACCGGATGCGCGAGCACTGCCAGGACCTGGGCTCGCTGGACGAGCTGGCCGCCGTCGAGGACCTGCTCGAGCGCGGCAACGGGGCGGCGCGACAGGTCGTCGTGTACGAGGCCAACCACGACCTGCGCGAGGTGATGGGCGAGATCGTGGCCGCTACGGCGGTGTAGAGCGCAGTTCTACAATCGATTTGTGAGCACCGGAGGCCCGGATCTCTTCGTGATCTGCAAGAGCTGCGGGTCGGAGGTCAGCCCCTACATCACCGAGTGCCCGTACTGCGGCAACCGGCTGCGCAAGCGGGCGCCGAAGCTCGATCGCGAGGGTCGGGTCACCGAGAAGCGCCGCCGCAGGCGGCCTCCGACGCCGTCGCTGCCGCGCCTGCGCAGCGGCGAGATCCCCGGGATCAGGGCCGATTCGAGGCCCTACGCGGCGATCTCCCTGCTCGTGCTGGGGCTGGCCGGGTGCCTGATCTGGCGCACCGGCCTGATCTCCCTCGACAAGCTGGTCGTAGTCGGGAAGCCCGGAAACGACTGGTGGCGGCTGCTCACCGCGCCCTTCACCTACGACAACACCGGCTACGCGTTCATCTCGCTCGGGGCGATCGCGCTGTACGGGTGGCTGCTCGAGCGCCGGCACGGTGCGGCGCCCGTGCTCGTGCTGTTCCTCGTCGGCGGTGTCGGGGGGATGGCCGCGACGGTGGCCGCGTACTCGTTCCCGCTCGCACTCGGCGGCCTCGGCGCCGCCCTCGCGCATGCTGTGCGCTTGGGCCGTCCCGGACCTCGTGGCGCTCCGGGCCGGGGAGGAGGTCGACGGCGACCTGATCGGTACGGGCGTGATCGCGGCGGTGCTCCTGCTGATGCCGCTGGCCGTCCACGGCGCGAGCTGGCCGGCGGCGGGCGTCGGCGTTCTGGCGGGGCTGGCGCTGGGGTGGCCGCTCGCCCGCCTGCAGGAGCGCTGAGTCCGCTCAGCTGACCCGGATCGTTCCGGGCTCGCCGTCGACGAGGCGCCCGATCCGGGCCCCCGGCACGTCGGCTGCCCGACCCGGGGGCAGGGCGGCGAGCAGCCCGCCCGAGGTCATCGCGTCACAGACCAGCCAGCGGCGCTCCTGGGGGACGTCAGGAGCAAACTCGCTGAACTGCTCGGCGTGAGCGCGATTGCGCCGCGTGCCTCCGGCCACCGCCCGCTCGTCAGGACCGCCCAGCAGCTCGAGCACGCCTGAAATCGCCGGTACCGCCTCTGCCTGCACCTCGGCCGCGAGCCCGCTGGCCAGGGCCAGCTCGTGCAGGTGGCCCAGCAAACCAAAGCCGGTCACGTCGGTCAGGGCGTGCGCGCCCGCCGCCCGCACCGCCGCGGCGCCATCGCGGTTGAGCGTGGTCATGACCGCGACCGCTTCGGCGAGGGCCGCACCGTCGAGCTCCCGCTTGACCGCCGTCGACACCGCTCCGGCCCCCAGTGGCTTGGTCAGCACGAGCTCGTCGCCGGCCCGCCCCCCGGCGTTGGTCAGGAGCTCGGCCGGATCGACGACGCCGGTGACGGCGAGCCCGTACTTGGGCTCTGAGTCCTCGATCGAGTGCCCGCCGATGATGGCCACACCCGCCTCCTCGGCCACGGCCGCACCGCCGCGGAGGATCTCGCCGAGGGCCTCGGGTCCGAGCTCGGCGACCGAGTAAGCGACGAGGTTGAGCGCGCTGACAGGCGTCGCGCCCATCGCGTAGATGTCCGACAGCGCGTTGGTGGCGGCGATCCGGCCGAAGTCGTAGGGGTCATCGACGATCGGGGTGAAGAAGTCGACCGTCTGCACGAGCGCCAGGTCGTCACGCAGGCGGTAGACGCCGGCGTCGTCGGCGGTCTCGAAGCCGACGAGGACGTTGGCGTTCTCGGCGGCCGGCAGCCCGGCCAGCAGGGGGGAGATCGTGGCGGCGGGCAGCTTGCAGCCACAGCCGGCGCCGTGCGAGAGCGATGTGAGCTTCACGACCACGCTTTTATGATCCTCGATGGTGGACCGCGCCTATACCGACGCCGAGCTCGACGCCGCGATTGCCGCGGTCGGGCAGCCGGATCGGCTCCGGGACGCCCAGGATCTGGTGGCGCGGGCGGCTCCGTCGCTGCAGCAGATGCTCGCCGCCGCCCTGGCCGAAGGCGGGTGGTTCGACCAGGCCCACGAGCAGGCCGTCCAGGAGGCCATCGGCAGCGACGACCCCGCGGCCCGCAGCCGCGCGGTGCGGACGCTGGTGGCCGAGGAGACGCGGCTCGCGATGCTCGTCGGGGTAGCCGTCGGCTTCGAGCTGTCCCGCGAGCTTGCCCAAACAACCACACAGGAGGACTGACAGACGATGGATGTGCGCTTTCTAGGCCATGCCTGCTTCACGCTCACCAACGGCGACACGACGCTGCTGATCGACCCGTTCCTGACCGGCAACCCCAAGGCCGCGATCTCGGCCGACGACGTCTCGGCGACGACGATCCTGCTCACCCACGGCCACCAGGACCACTACGGCGACACCGTGCAGATCGCCAAGCGGACGGGGGCGCCGGTCGTGGCCATCGTCGAGATCGCCGACGAGCTCGGCGAGGAGGACGTCGAGGTGTTCGACCCCAACCTGGGGGGGACGGTCAAGTTCGACTGGGGCTGGGTCAAGCTCGTCCCGGCGTGGCACACCTCGACGACCCCCAAGGGCGCGCAGAACACGCCCGCCGGCCTGCTCATCAACTTCGCCGACACGATCGTCTACCACCTCGGCGACACCTCGCTGTTCTCCGACCTGCAGCTGGTCGGCAAGCGCCACCCCATCGACATCGCGCTGATGTGCATCGGGGGCCACTACACGATGGACCGCACCGACGCCGTCGACGCCGCGCAGCTGGTGGGGGCCAAGACCGTGATCCCGTGCCACTACAACACCTTCCCCCCAATCGAGACCGACGCCGAGGCGTTCAAGTCCGACGTCGAGTCGGCCACGGACTCGAAGGTCGTGGTCCTGGAGCCGGGCGAGACGCATTCGACATGACCCACGCGATCGTCCTGATCCAGGCCGAGCGCTCGGCGCTGAAGACCCTGGGCGGCAAGCTGGCCGACATCGACGGGGTCGCCGAGGCCTATTCGGTCACCGGGGACTGGGACTTCGTCGCCATCCTGCGCCTGCGCGAGCACGAGGAGCTCGCGCAGGTGGTGACGACTAGGCTCTCACAGCTGATCGGCGTCCAGCGCACGCACACCATGGTCGCCTTCGAGGCCTTCTCCCAGCACGACCTCGAGGCGCTGTTCTCGGTGGGCGAGGCGAGCTAGGGGATTCCCGCCGGGGGCGCGGGACCCGCCGCCGCTAGAGCTGCGCGCCGCGCCCGCGCTGGAACCACATGGAGTGGTCCTTCCAGTCGTGGGCCATGAGGATCCCGCCGGAAGCGGCCAGGACGACGAGCGGCCGCCGGGGACGCTCGGTGATCAGCCCGCAGAAGGCGAGCGCGGCGACGACGCTGCCGGTGGCGCCGTGGTGGCAGCGCTGCCCCAGGATCCAAACTCGATGCTGGAGCCGGTCGTACTCGACCACTCTGCCGCGAAGCTGTTCAGCCAACGATCGCATCTGCTCGGCCTCATCTCTCAGCGCCTGTATCGGCGTTTAAGCTGAGAAAGGTGAACCGACTGCTCTTTTTTCTAGGTCTCCTGCTGGTTTTCCTTTTCGGCGGCTGCGGAGGCTCGGGATCGTCGGGCACGACGGCATCGCAAGGAGCCTCAGCCTCTACCTCAGCCTCAGGGAAGCCGCAGGCGGGAGCGGGCAGCACGGCCGGAGGCGCCGTCCCGGGGAGCGCCGGCCGCCCGACCTCGACGACCGCAGCAAGCTCGACCTCCGGGGCGCCATCGACGGCCAATGGCGGCTCGATCAACGTCCGCGTACCCGCGACGTTCACGATCCGGCCCGGCGGCAGGCTCGATCCCAGCACCGTCTCCTCGCCGGCCTTCCTGGCCGTCCGGCTCACGATCGTCGCCGCCGACGGCCGCGCCCACAAGATCCTCCTGAAAGCGCCGCAGCCGCACGCGCTGTCGGTTCCCGCGGGCGGTCGCGCCTCGGTTCTCATCGCGGGCATGCGCGCCGGGCGCTATCCGCTGCTCGTCGACGGGAGCCCGCGCGGGGCGCTCCTGATCGGCGGCGAACCCGGGCCGTAGAGCCCGGAGACCCCGCTACCCGATTCGCGACCCCGGCTCCGCCCCCCGCGCCGGGTCGGGCCGCAGGAGGACCACGCCCCGCTCGTCGTCGAGCGCCCCCAGGACGAGCACCTCCGAGGAGAACGGCCCGATCCGCCGGGGCGGGAAGTTGACCACGGCGACGACGAGGCTCCCCTCGAGCTCCTCGCGCCTGTAATGCGTGATCTGGGCCGAGGAGCGCTTGACCCCCACCTCGGGGCCGAAGTCGATCGAGAGCTTCCAGGCCGGAACCCGTGCCTCCGGGAATTCCTCGACCGTCACGACACGGCCGACGCGCATGTCGACCGCCGCGAACTGGCCGACGTCGATCACGAGACCTGCGTCAGCCGGCGGGCGAGCTGCTGTTGGTCGCCGGCGCCGGGCCGGTGGTCGTCGAGGCCGCCGGAGTCGTGGTGCTGCTCGGCGGGGTGGAGGTCGTCGTGGTCCCGGGGTCGGTCGTCGGGGTCGGCGTGTTCTCGCTCGTCGGGGCGGAGGGCAGGACGGTGGCGTCGGTCTGCGTCTGCGTGCGGCCCGGAGGAGGCGTTGGCGTGGGATGGGCCGTCGTGCTCGCCGTCGTGGTGGTCGTCGTGGTCGTGGCCGGCTTGGGTGTGGTCGCGGCGACGGTGGCGGTCTTCTTGACCGGGACGACCTTCTTGAGCTTGTGAATCGGCTTCGGCGCGGGGTTATAGGCGACCGGTACCGGGCGGGCGACGTGCGACTGGGCCGCCGGCACGGGCAGGGACGGAACGGCCGGGTTCAGGGCCAGCGCCGCGTGATGGCTGGAATGGCTGCTGCCGGCCGAGTGGTCGACCTCGACCGCGCCGGCGGTGACGAGTGCCGCGGCGGCGAGGCCGGCCGCCGCCTTGGTGGCGATCGCGCCCACACCGGCGGAGACGAACCCGCCGGCGGTCGATCCGGCGAAGATCGTCCCGCCTGCCGCCGAGCCCGCCGCCGCGGCGCCCGCACCGGAGCCGGCCGCGCCTGCGCCGGAGCCGGCCGCGGTCGCGCCCGAGCCCGCCGAGTGCCCCAGGTGGGTCAGCGCGAGCTTCTTCAGAATGACCAGCGGCCCCAGCGGGAGAACGGCGGCCAGCGCCTTGTTGGTCTCCTTGAGCTGGACGCGGAAGCTCTCGCAGCGCTTGCAGGTGCGCATGTGGCGGCGCACCAAGGGGGTGGAGCGGCGCCGGAGCCCCTCGGCGATCTCCCCGAGTTCGATCCGGACCTCCTCGCAGGAGAGCACGCGCGCCTCGGCCGCCTCGGCCAGGGACACGCGCGCACGCACGAGCAGCGACTTGACGCTCGGGACGGTCGTCTCCATCGCCTCGGCGATCTGCTCGTAGGACAGGGCGTCCATCTCGCGCAGGACGAGGGCAGTCTTCTGCGTCTCAGGCAGCTCGTGAATGTCCCCCACGAGCAGGCGGAACTCCTCGCGCTCGTGGACCTTGTCGGCCGTGCTGGCGCCATGGTCGGAGAGGTGGACGTCCATCGAGTCCACGCCGACGGACTGGATCCGCCGCAGGTGGTTCAGGCAGCGGTTGCGGGCGATGCGGTAGAGCCAGGGCCTGACGTTGATCGGGCGCTCGTCGGCCAGCATCGCGTTGAAGGCTGCCGTCAGCACCTCCTGCAGCACGTCCTCGGCGTCCTCCCGGGAGGCGAGCAGGTGCCGGCAGAAGGCCAGCAGGCGCGAGCTGTAACGGCCCACGAGGACCTCGAAGGCGCCGGGATTGCCGCGGCGCACGAGCGCGACCAGGCGCTCGTCGGACTGAAGCCTCAGCAGGGGGGAGCGGCCGTGGAGGCTGACCCCGCCTGAATATTTCAGTGCTGAGACTTCCATTCGCCCGGCGCAGGGCCCCGCGCCGGTGCGGAGCCTCCACCCTGCAGGACACCGTAGCAGCGCCATAGTTGCGCTTAAGGCGCTTGGGAAGGCGAGTTTGCACGGGCCCGCCCGCGGCCTGCGAAACCGCCCGCAAACCCCCAGCCTTGCAGTACCCGGGGAGGGACTCGAACCCTCATGCCGCAAAGGGCAGTCGCTCTTAAGGCGACCGTGTCTCAACCATTTCCACCACCCGGGCGCGCGGCAAACGCTAGCGCGGCCTTACCCGACCGCGGAGCGCTGCTGGCATTGGGCGCCTACCGGACCACCCACCAAACGCCATTTTCCCCGCCCCGGCAGGGCTTTGGGCCGTTCGGTTCTTAATTGACACTGCGACGAAACCCTTGCTAGCGTCGCCGCCAGAATTCGCGCCGGGATTAAGACCCCCACCGTGCGCGGGAGGAGCAGATTGGCGAGGTCGCGGCGGTGCGCAACTCAAGTGTGATCGGCCGGACTGCCGCGATTGCGGCAGTCGCGCTGGCGGTTGTCGCCGTCATCGTCATCCTGCTCTCAGGCGGGTCGACCTATACGGTCAAGGCCGTCTTCCAGAACGCGAGCCAGATCGTCACCGGCGACCAGGTGATGGTGGCGGGCTCCCCGGTCGGAAGCGTCTCGGACATCTCGCTCACGCCCAACGGGCAGGCGCAGCTGACCCTGCAGATCCAGGACAGCAACTACCAGCCACTGCGGGTGGGGACGCTGGCCACGGTCCGCCAGACCTCACTCTCGGGCATCGCCAACCGCTACGTCGACCTGCGCCTGGGCTCGGCGAACGGCGCGGCCATCAAGAGCGGCGGCGTGATCCCGACCAGGTACACGGCCAGCGCGGTCGACATCGACCAGCTGTTCAACACGCTGAACCCGCCCACGCGCAAGGGCCTGCAGGACGTGATCCAGGGCTCGGCCAGCCAGTACGCCGGCCAGGGCGCGGCGATCCAGCGCGCGTGGCAGTACCTGAACCCGGCGATCGTGTCCTCGAGCATGCTCTTCCGCGAGATCAACCGCGACACCGGCAAGTTCACGAACTTCATCGTCAAGTCCGGTCACCTGGTCACCGACATCGCCCAGCGCCGCTCCGACCTGGCCGGGCTGATCACGCACCTGGCCACGACCACCGAGGCTCTCGCCGCCCAGCGCACCGCCCTGGGCGAGTCGATCCAGCGGCTGCCCGGCTTCATGCGCCTGGCCAACACGACCTTCGTCAACCTCCGCAACGCGCTGGGCGACGTCCAACCTCTGGTCGACGTCTCAAAGCCGGTGGCTCCCAAGCTGCGCGCGCTCCTCGTTCAGCTGAAGCCCCTGGCCGAGAACTCGGTCCCCACGGTCCGTGACCTGGCGAACATCGTCAGCAAGCCGGGGCCCAACAACGACCTGATCGACCTCACCGGCCTACAGCCGGGCCTCGCCGCGGTCACCGTCCACAACGTCAACGCCAACGGCAAGTCGCGCCCCGGGGCCTTCCCCCAGTCGACGATCGCGCTGAACGACTCCACCCCCGAGCTGGCCACCGCGCGTCCGTACTCCGTCGACCTCACGGGCTGGTTCGAGGGCTACACCCATCCGGGCGGCCTCGACGCCAACGGCGGTGTCAGCCGCGTGGCTCCCGTGATTGGGCTGAGCTCGGTCGCCAACGGCGTGACTAGCGTGCTGCCGATCGGCCAACAGCTGCTCGACAAGCTGCTCGGCACGGCGGGGCTCGGCGGCAACAACGGCCTGCTCACGACCGGGCAGGGCGACCGCTGCCCGGGCTCGAGCGAGCGCGGCGGGATCTGGTATCCCGAGAGCGGCTTCCCGTGTAACCCCAGCCAGGTCCCGACGGGCAAATGAGGCGAATCCTCCTCAGCGCCGCCATCGTGATCGCCGTGGGCGCGTTCCTGTTCGTCGCGCTCGGCACCTCCAGCGGCAACAGCAGCCCGACCTACAAGATCGAGTTCGACAACGCCTTCGGCATCTCGAACGGCTCGGTGTTCAAGGTCGCGGGGGTCCCCGCCGGCACGGTCAGCAGCATCGACCTCGACCAGAAGACGCTCCACGCGATCGTCACCGTGCAGGTCACGCAGTCCGGCTACGGCCAGTTCCGAAGCGACGCCTTCTGCGAGTCCCGGCCGCAGTCGCTGATCGGCGAGTACTTCATCGAGTGCCAGCCCGGCCACAACGGCAAGGTGCTCAAGTCGGGGGCCACGATCCCGGCCGACCGGACGCAGGCCACGATCCCGGCCGACCTGCTGGCCAACGTCATGCGGATGCCCTACCGGCAGCGCTTCTCGCTCATCATCAACGAGCTCGGCGCCGCGGTGGCGGCGCGCTCCGAGGACCTGGGGACGGCGCTGCGCCGCGCGGTCCCAGCGCTGGACCAGACCGACAACCTGCTGAACCTGCTGGCCAACGACTCGCACACGCTGCAGTCGCTGACCGTCAACTCCGACCAGGTCATCACGTCGCTGGCCAACAACAGCACGGTGGTCCAGCGCTTCATCGACATGGCCAACCGCACGGCGACCGCGACCGCCACGCAGTCGACCAACCTCCAGGCGACGTGGCAGAAGTTCCCCGGCTTCCTCGAGCAGCTGCGCCCGGCGATGGCCAAGCTCGGGGCGGCGTCGACGACGAACATCCCGGTCCTCAACAACCTGAACGCCTCGGCGGGCCAGCTGAACCGCCTGTTCACGGACCTGCCCGCGTTCTCACACTCCTCGCTGCCGGCGATCAAGTCGCTGGGCAAGGCGTCGGTGACCGGCAAGCAGGCGGTGATCGCGGCGAGGCCGACGATCCGCCACCTCAACCAGTTCGCCAAGCCGACGCCCGAGCTGGCCCAGAACCTGGCCATCGTCCTGCACGACCTCGACGACCGCAGCCGCGCGGTCGAGGCCGACAGCCGCAGCCCGGGCGGCAAGGGCTACACCGGTCTCGAGGCCCTGCTGCAGTACGTCTTCAACCAGGCCCTGGCCATCAACGGCTTCGGCCAGTTCGGCCACTTCCTGGCCGTCGACGCCTTCGCCAATCCGAACTGTTCCCCGTATGCGACGCAGAAGTCCGTCGCCAGCGGCTTGGCAGCGAGTGGCGCGGCCTACCGCGATTGTTACGCGTGGCTTGGCCCCAACCAGCCGGGTATCAACGTGCGTGATCCGTCGGCCCCCAACGCGTGCGTGCCCGATCCCGGCGGCCTCCCGCCTGGCGAGACGCGCAGGCCCACGATGCCCGCAGCGCCCTGCAAGCTCGCCGCGGGCGCCCCCGGCAGCAAGGCCGGCGACACCTCGGGCAGCGCCACCACGGCCAGCACTCGCTCCAGCTCGCGCATCGTCCGCTTCGTCGGGATCCGGAGGCGGCTCCCCGCCGGGCGGCGGGACATCGGCGAAATCCGGTGGCCTGGGCGGCACGATCGGGTCGATCGTCTCGGCCCTGGGCCAGGGCGGTGGCGGTAGCGCCGGCTCGGCCGCGTCAACCGCGACGGGCGCCGCGAGCTCCGGCTCGGACCAGGGCACCCAGGCCAAGCAACTCCTCAGCTACCTGCTCGCGCCATGAGAGGCTCGCGCCAATCCGTGTTCGCCAATCCCGTGCTCGTCGGGGCGGTCACGATGCTCGTGCTCATGGTCGCGGTGTTCCTGAGCTACAACGCCAACGCCGGCCTGCCGTTCGTGCCCACCCGGGAGCTCAAGGTGGACATCGCCGACGGCTCGAACCTGGTGGTGGGCAACGACGTGCGTGAGGGCGGGTTCCGCATCGGACTCGTCTCGGCCATGAAGCCGATCGAGCTGAACAACGGCCAGGTCGGGGCGCAGCTGACACTCAAGCTCAACAAGACCAACGGCTCGGTCCCCATCGACTCGCGCGCGAGCGTGCAGCCCCAGTCGCTCCTGGGCCTGAAGTACGTCGATCTGGAGCGCGGGCAGGCCAAGAAGACCTTCCCTGACGGGGGCACGCTGCCGATTGGCCAGACCACGGTGCCGGTCCAGTTCGACGACATCTTCAAGACCTTTGACCCGAAGACCCGGCAGGCGATCCGCCAGAACCTCTCCGGGTTCGGCGACACGTTCACAGGCCGTGGCTCGGCGCTCAACGACACGATCCACAGCCTGCCCTCGCTGCTCGGCTACCTGGAGCCGGTGGCGCGCTACCTCTCCGATCCGCACACCCAGCTGGTCCGCTTCTTCAACAACCTCAATCTGTTCATGGGCGCGGTCGCCCCGGTCGCGCACACCAACGTCGAGCTGTTCCGCGACATGGCCACGACGTTTGAGGCGATCTCGCGCGATCCGGCGGCGCTCGAGGCCACGATCCGGGAGTCGCCCTCGACGCTCGACGTCTCGACCGCCAGCCTCAAGGTCCAGCAGCCGTTCCTGTCAGACCTGGCGACGTTCGGCCAGTACATGACCCCGGCCACGGCGTCGCTGCACCAAGCCCTCCCGGTGATCAATCCGGCGATCGAGGCGGGCACCAAGACGCTGATCCGCACGCCGTCGCTGAACGCCAAGCTCCAGCAGGTGATGACGGCGCTGAAGTCTCTGGCGCAGGCGCCGGGGACGAACGTGGCGTTGAACGCCCTGACCTCGACGGTCAACACCCTGAACCCGATGATCAAGTACCTGGGACCGTACGTGACGGTCTGCAACGACTGGAACTACTGGTGGACGTTCCTCTCCGAGCACCTCTCCGAGAAGACCGACCTCGGCTTCGCCCAGCGCGCGCTGCTGAACTTCGCCGACGCCACGCAGCCCAACAACGTCGGCAGCCTGCCGGCGGCCGCGCCGGCCAACGGCCAGAACGGCGGACCCGAGTTCCTGCACGGACCGCCCTACGGCGCCGCGATCGACAACTTCGGCAACGCCGACTGCGAGACCGGCCAGCGCGGGTACGTGAAGAAGCTCAACTACTTCGATCCGCAGCACCGCAACCTCGACACCGACCAGCACACCCCCGGCGACCAGGGCCCGACCTGGACCGGCCGCAACCACGTGCCCGCGGGCGAGACGTTCAGCCGCAAGCCGCTGACCGGACCGCAGACCCTCTACAACCCGACTAACCCATGAGACGGCGCAAGGGTCGACGCAAGGGCATGACGACGTTCAAGGCGGGCGTGATCGGCATCGTCCTGCTCGTGGTCTTCTCCTACCTGGCCTACACGAAGTTCGCCAACCCGTTCGCCTCGAAGTTCACCGTCCACGCGCTGTTCACCAACGCCAACGGCCTGCGCCCCGACTCCCTCGTGCGCATCGCCGGCGTCAACGTGGGGCGCGTGGCCAACGTGGCTCCCGTCACCAGCTGCAAGCAGAACGGCATCAGCGCCAAGAACTGTCAGGCCGCCGACGTCTCCTTGGAGATCGATCCCCAGGGGCTGCCGCTGCACAACGACGCCACGTTCGCGATTCGCCCGCGCATCTTCCTCGAGGGCAACTTCTTCGTCGACGTCAGTCCCGGGACGCCGAGCGCCCCGACGGTCAAGACCGGCCACACGTTCCCGATCACCCAGGGAACCGAACCGGTTCAGTTCGACCAATTGCTGAGCTCGCTGCAGTCCAACACGCGCCAGAACCTGCAGACGCTGCTCCAGCAGTACGGCAAGGCGGTCAAGCAGGCCGGCCCGTCCTACAACGCCTCGATCCGCTACTGGCTGCCCGCCTATGAGTACTCGGCGATCGTCGCCCACGACGCGCTGGGGATCCAGCCCCACGACCTCTCGAACTGGATCGCCGATCAGGGGACGGTGGCCGGCGCGCTCGACGCCCACCCGCAGAACCTCAAGAACCTGATCACCGACTTCAACCGGACGGCGGGGGCCTTCGCGCGCCAGAACGTCGCCCTGCAGCAGGCGGTGCATGAGCTACCGCGCACGCTGGCCGCGGCCACCCCGGCCCTGAACGCCCTGAACGCCGCCTTCCCGCCGCTGCGGATGCTCTCGCGCACGCTGATCCCGGGGGTCAAGAGCTCGGGGCCGACGATCGACGTCAGCCTCCCGTTCATCCACCAGCTGCGGCTGCTCATGCAGCCCTCCGAGCTCCGCGGGCTGACCGGCGACCTGCGCGTCGCGATCCCTGCCCTGGCCCACCTGACCAAGGCCACGATCCCCCTCATGAAGAACGGGGTGCGCCCGGCCTCGAGCTGCGTGGCCAACGTGATCTACCCGTGGTCGCAGTCGACCCTGACCGACTCGCATTTCAACGCCTCCAACGGCTTCCCGCCGCACAAGGTCTACGTCGAGGCCGTCGACTTCCTGCCCGGGCTCGCGGGCGAGTCGCGCACCTTCGACGCCAACGGCCCCTACATCCGCATCCTGGGCGCGCTCGGCAACACCATCACCCAGTCGCTCTCCACCGGGCTGCTGGGCGGCGCGCTGACCCCGATCCAGGGCGCCGAGCCCAAGGTGCCCCCGGGTGGGACGCGCCCGCCGCTCTCGCCCACCGTGCCGTGCGAGACCCAGCCGCCGACCACCGACCTCTCGGCCACGACCGCCGGCCCCCCGACGACCGTGACGCCGGCCAGTTCGCTGCTGCCCACGCAGATCACGCTGGCCAAGCAGACCCGCAGCGCGCTGCTCCAGGACGAGATGACCGCGCTCAAGAGCGGCAAGCCGCTGGTCCTCAAGGGGATCCCGACCTCGCTGCCCGCCAAGCCGGTCACCGCCTCCAACTCGAACACGCCCGCGACCACGCCCAAGAAGCCATGAAGCGCGCGATCAAGACCCACCTGACCGACTTCATCGCGATCATCGTGCTGCTCATCCTGGCCGTGGTGATCTCCGGCTACATCCTTCACAACGAGCGTCTGCGCTTCCCGTTCATCCAGCAGACCCCGATCACCTACAACGCCGAGTTCTCGACCGCGCAGGCCGTCACGCCCGGCCAGGGACAGACCGTGCGCGTCTCAGGCGTGCGCGTCGGCGACATCGGCCAGGTCACGCTCAAGAACGGGATCGCCATCGTGGCGATGGCCATCGACCAGAAGTACAAGCACCTGATCCACACCGACGCCACCGCCCTGCTGCGCCCGCGCACCGGCCTGAAGGACATGTTCATCGAGCTCAACCCCGGCTCCAAGAGCGCCCCGTTGGCCAAGCCCGGGTTCACGATCCCGGTCTCCAACACCCTCCCCGATGTCAACACCGACGAGATCCTCGCCTCGCTGGACGCCGACACCCGTGCCTACCTCGACCTGCTCGTCAACGGCGCCGGGCAGGGCCTGAAGGGCAAGGGCGGCAGCGAGCTGGCCCAGGTGCTCGAGCGCTTCGAGCCCACCCACCGCGACCTCGCCCGCCTCAACCAGGCCGTTGCCGTGCGCGGCAGCAACCTGCGCCGGCTGATCAACTCATTGGCCCGGCTGAACAAGGCCCTGGCGCAGAAGCAGCCGCAGATCGTCTCGCTGGTCGACTCGAGCGCCAAGGTCTTCCACGCCTTCGCCTCCGAGGATCAGAACATCAGCCGCGCGATCGCCGACCTGCCGGGCACGCTGCGCCAGACCACCGCCACCCTGGCCAAGGTGCAGGCCTTCGCCAACGCCCTCGGGCCCGCCGCCACCAACCTCCTGCCCGCGGCTCGCTCGCTGCCCGCCGCCAACCAGGCCCTCGCCGCGCTCGCCAAGCCGAGCACCCCGATCGTCCAGAACCAGATCCGTCCCTTCGTGGTCGCCGCCCGGCCGACGGTCCGCCAGCTGCGCCCGGCAGCGGTGAATCTGGCCAAGGGCACGCCCGCCTTGGGCAAGGTGTTCACGGTGCTCAACCACTTCGTGAACATGGTCGGCTTCAACAGCGAGCCCAGCGGCCAGCACAGCTACCTCTACTGGCTGGCGTGGCTGAACCACGACGCGCGTACGCTGTTCTCGGTGCAGGACGCCAACGGCATCTTCCGCCCGCTGTTCCTGCAGGCCGGCTGCGCCACCTACGAGCAGATCCTGCACTTCCAGCCCAGCATCGCCGCCGTGCTGGACCCGACGATCACCTCCGTGTGCAAGCTGGCATGAGCGAGGTCCTTCACTAGATGCAGACAGGCTCTCCATCCCTGGCCAAGGTCCTCACGATGGTGCTCTTCGGGCTCTCGTGCGTGGGGCTGATCCTGTTCCTGTGGCTCTCCTTCGGCGGCACGATCCCGTTCAACCCGCAGGGCTACCAGATCAAGATCTCCTTCCCCAACGCCCCGCAGCTGGCCACCCAGGCCGACGTGCGGATCGCCGGCGTGACCGTGGGCAAGGTCATCGCCAAGCAGCTCGATCCCAAGGGCAACCGGACGATCGCCACGCTCCAGCTCGACAACAAGTTCGCGCCCGTGCACAAGGACGCGACGGCCATCCTGCGGACCAAGACGATCCTCGGCGAGACCTACGTCGAGATGACGCCGGGGAGTCCGCGCTCCCCGCCCCTCCCCGACGGCGGCCTGCTGGCCCGGGGCCAGGTCGTCCCCGCGGTCCAGCTCTCGGACATCTTCAACGCCTTTGACCCGACCACCCGGCGCGCCTTCCAGGTCTGGCAGCAGTCGCTCGCCCAGGGCGTGCGCGGCAACGATCAGAACCTCAACAGCGTGCTCGGCAACCTGCCGACGTTCGCCGCTGACGCCTCGGACATCCTCAAGGTGCTCGACATCCAGCACGCCGCCGTCGTCCGCCTGGTGCAGAACGGCGGCACCGTGTTCGGCGCCCTGGGTCAGAACCAGGCCGCCCTGCGCAGCCTGATCACGACCGGCGAGCAGGTCTTCCACACCACAGCGGCCAACAACAACGCGCTGGCCGACACCTTCCACGTCTTCCCGACCTTCCTGAACGAGACCAAGCTCACGATGGCGCGGCTGCAGAGCTTCTCGCTCGACGCCGATCCGCTGATCAAGCAGCTGATCCCGGTGGCCCAGGACCTGGGGCCGACGCTCCACTCGGTGCAGGTGCTCTCGCCCTACCTGCAGCGCTTCTTCGTCAAGCTCGGTCCGCTGATCACGGTCTCCCAGACCGGCCTGCCGGCGCTGCGCGACGTCCTCGTCGGCCTCAAGCCGATGCTGGCCGCGCTCGGGCCCTTCCTCGAGCAGCTGAACCCGATCCTCAACTGGCTCGCGCTGCACCAGCAGCTGACCTCCGACTTCATCTCCAACGGCGCCAACGGACTGGCCGCGAAGACGACCGCGTTCGGCGGCTCGGGCCTGACCTGCGGCGGCCAGCCGTGCGGTCACTACCTGCGCCAGTTCGGCCCCACCGGCCCCGAGACGCTGGCGATCTACTCGACCGCGCGCGACCCCAACAACCGCGGCAACACCTACCCGCCGCCGCTGTGGCTGGCCGACCCGCGCTCCTTCACTGCCGGCGGCACGCACCCGAACAGCTTCATCTTCCCGGCCTGGGATTGCGCCAACACGTCCGCGGGCGCGGGCGGCTCGCTGGCGGCCACCAACCCCGAGAAGGGCGCCACCGGCGGCACCCCCGGCTGCTGGGTCGACCATCCTCCGGGCTCGGTCGGCTTCCAGATCCCGCGCATCGGGCCGGCCAAGTACTCGAGTAAGTAAGGGGCTCTGCGCCGCGGGCCGGGCGCAGCCGGATGACTCGCGCCCGACCGGCACAGCGAGGCTGGATGCCGAGCAGGTCGTAGGCGCGAGGCGCTGTGTATCGCCGGGCCGAGCAGCGTCGGCCGCGGGCCCGCCGGGCCCCGCCCGCCCGCGAACCCCTAGGCCGCGTTGACCGCGCGCTCGCGGCGCGCCGAGATGAGCGCCAGGCCGTCGAGCACGGTGGCGGCCAGGTCGCGGTCGCCTGAGATCTGAAGCCCGCTCCGGCTGGGCTCGGGGGAGAAGGCCGCGACCCAGGCCGCAGTGTCGCCCGACACACGCGCGCGGGCGTCCTCGGCCGCGCGCTCGGCGATCTGCGGCCGGCGGCCCTGGGATAGGGTGATCGCGTAGGAGATCGGCTGTCCGTCGGGCCGGCCGTCGGTCACCGTCAGCTCGGCGCTGCCTTCGGCGTGGGTGCCGTGGAGCAATCCCGGCGCCAGGCGGAAGATCGCGCAGATGTCGATGCTCTCGTTCGGCCGCGGCGCGCCCCACGACCACTCGTAGCCCCAGCGTGCGAGCTCGCCGAGTATCGGCATCAGCTCGTGCGCCCGCTCCGTCAGGTCATAGTCGACCCGAGGCGGGACTTCCCGATAGCGCTTCCGCGTCAGCATCCCGTCGGCCACCATGCGGTTCAGCCGCGAGCGCAGCTGCTCGGTCGAGATGCCGGGGAGCACCCGCTGGAGCTCGACGAAGCGACGCGGGCCGGCGGCCAGGTCGCGGACGATCAGAAGCGTCCACTTGTCACCGACCAGATCCAAAGCTCTGGCGTCCGGTGACCACTGGTCGTAAGGATGGCGTTTGCGAGGCGGTACGTGCGGAATGATCGCCCTCCTCCGGGCGAGACAGCCTGCCGATATCGAGTCTAACGGACGGGGCGGGCGGCGCAACCGGCAACCGGTCCAGAGGTGTGCGAGTTTGCGCGAGTTTTCGGGGTCGATGCCGTTAAGGCAACACATGGGTGAACTTGTTGTCCTTGCTGAACGCCGTGCTGACCGCTCCCGGGGCACCAATGGGGCGCCTGTCAGCTTCTTCTTTGACCTGAGCTGTCCCTTCTCCTACCTCGCTTCGGAGCGGGTCGAGAAGGTGCTCGGCAAGGTCGAATGGATTCCGGCGGCGGCGACGATCCTGCGCGACGGGAAGGAGTGGGACGACCCGGCATCGATCCGTGCCCACGCCGAGACGTGCGCCGTCGCGATGCGTCTGCCGCTCGTGTGGCCCGACCGCTTCCCGGCCGACACGCCGGGCGCGCTGCGAGCCGCCGCGCACGCCGCTGAGATTGAATCGGGGTCGCAGTTCGCGCTGGCAGCAAGCCGCCTGGCGTTCTGTGGCGGATTCGACCTGGAGGATCCGGAGATCCTCGCCGAGGCTGCGGCAGCCTCGGGCATCGGTCTGAGTGCTTGCCTTGCTGCGGCGGGCGAGCTCAGCCGAGACGGGTCGCTCCATGCCACCGCGCGGGGGCTGCGCGCGCAGGGCGTCAGGCGGTTGCCGGCCATCCGCGTGGGCAATCAGCTCTTCCACGGCGACTCGGCCCTCGCATCAGCGGCGACGATGCTGCGCACGCGCGTGGCGGCCGACGGCCCGCTCGTCAGCTAGCCCCCTTCATACTCCCTCAGGTGCGAGATCCGGTGGACCGGGCGGTGCGCGCGGTCGCGCGCCGCAACTCCTACGCGCTGGTCTGGGCCCAGTTCGGGCTGGCCCATGTGGTCGCGCTCGGCGGCATCGGCCTGCTGAGCCTCTACGAGCGCCTCTCGGCCTCGGACTTCTGGATCCTGTTCGCGATCTCGCAGGCGCTCGTGACGCTCGACAACGCGATCTCGATCAAGCTCACCCGTCGCATGTGGCGGCCCGTGTGGGCGTGGGAGCAGGGCGCCCGCGACGAGCGATCGACGATCGCCGCCTGGACCGCCCTGGCCACGCTGCCGCTCGAGTACACGCGGCGGATGCGCAAGTACCCGTTCATCTTCAGCTACCTGCCGTTCATCGCCTTCGCGACCTGGAAGCTCGAGCTGCCCTGGTACTCGTTCTTCATCCTCGCGCTGGTCGGGACCTCGGTCCTGGCCGCCGGGTTGATCATTCGCTACTTCACGATCGAGATCGTCTCGCGCCCGGTGCTCGAAAAGATCGCCGAGTCGCTGCCGGCCGACTTCGCAGTCGACGCCCCGGCGCTGCCGCTGCGCTGGCGGCTGCTCATAGCCGCCCCGATCGTCAACGTCGTCACCGCGGTCGTCGTCTCCGGCCTCTCCGCCCACGGCCATCGCGCCAACCTCTCCGACCTGGGCGTCTCGTGGCTGATCGCGGTGGTCGTCTCGTTCACGATCTCGCTCGAGCTCGTGATCCTCGTCATGCGCTCGGTGGGCAACTCGCTGCGCGACCTGCAGCGCGCGACCGAGCGTGTCCGCGCCGGCGACCTCACCGCCCGCGTCCCGGTGGTGGCCGCGGATGAGACGGGCCAGCTCTCCCAGTCGTTCAACACGATGGTCGAGGGCCTCGACGAGCGCGAGCGCCTGCGCGAGGCCTTCGGCGCCTACGTCGACCCCGGCCTGGCCGAGCGCGTGCTGCGCGAAGGCTCCTCCCTGGAGGGCGAGGAGGTCGAGGTGAGCGTGTTGTTCCTCGACATCCGCGACTTCACCGCCTTCGCCGAGCACGCCGAGCCGCACGAGGTGGTCGCGCTGCTCAACGGCTTCTGGGAGCTGATCGTGCCCGTGCTGCTTCGATACGGCGGCCACGCCAACAAGTTCATCGGCGACGGTCTGCTGGCCGTGTTCGGCGCACCCGAGCGGCTCGGCGACCACGCCGACCATGCCGTGGCGGCCGCGCTCGAGGTCGTGGGACTCGTGCAGGAGCGCTACCGCGGCGAGCTCGAGGTGGGGGTGGGGGTCAACTCGGGGCAGGTGGTGGCGGGCACGGTCGGTGGCGGCGGCCGGGTGGAGTTCACCGTCATCGGCGACACCGTCAACACCGCGGCTCGGGTCGAGGCGGCCACGCGCCAGACCGGCGATGCGGTGTTGATCACCGAGGCCACGCGCGACCTGCTGACGGCCGGCCGCTTCGAGTGCACCGAGTGCCGCACGGTCCCGCTTCGCGGGCAAGAGCGAGGCCGTGCCGCTGTGGGCACCGCGTGTTAGCGTGCCCGATCCGTGGCAACCGACGCGAGCACCCAGCTCCACGGCGGCCGGCTGATCGCCTCGCGCCTGCGGGCGCACGGCGTGAGCAAGCTGTTCACGCTCTCGGGCGGTCACCTCTTCTCGATCTACGACGGCTGCCGGGCCGAGGGGATCGACATCGTCGACGTCCGCCACGAGCAGACCGCCGCCTTCGCCGCCGAGGGCTGGGCCAAGGTGACGCGCGAGCTCGGCGTGTGCGCTCTGACCGCCGGGCCGGGGGTGACCAACGGCATGAGCGCGATCGCCTCCGCGGCGGCGAACCGTTCACCCGTGTTGGTCCTGGGCGGCCGCGCTCCGCAGTTCCGCTGGGGCCAGGGCTCGCTGCAGGAGATCGACCACGTCCCGTTCGTGCGCCCGCTGGTAAAGCTCGCCGATACCCCGCGCGAGACGGCCGAGATCCCGGGGCTCTTGGACGACGCGGTCGCGGCCGCGCTGGCGCCGCCAACGGGGCCGGCGTTCGTCGATTTCCCGCTGGACTTCGTGTTCATGGAGGGGCCGTCACCCGAGGCCGACGCCGACGCCCCGTCAGCTGGTTCGCACCCGCGGGCCGCCGATCCGCGCGCGCTCGACAGAGCGGTCGCGCTCCTGCGCGAGGCCGAGCGGCCGGTGATCATGGCCGGGACCGGGCTGTACTGGGGCCACGGCGAGGAGGCTTTGCGGACGCTGGCCGAGGCGCTGCGGATCCCGGTGTGCCTGAACGGCCAGGGACGCGGCTGCCTGCCCGCCGACCACGAGCTCTGCTTCTCACGCGCGCGAGGGGCGGCGCTGGGCCAGGCGGACTTGGCCATCGTGATCGGGGTGCCGCTCGACTTCCGGCTCGGCTTCGGCGGCGCGTTCGCCGACGACGCCGACATCGTGGTCGTCGACGTGGCCGAACCCGAGCGCGAGCATCCGCGGGGCGTGGCGGCGGAGCTGTACGGCGACCTTGACCCCACCCTCCGCGCGCTCGCCGCGGCTCAGGGCGGACCCGACCGCTCGGACTGGGTCTCCTCTCTGCGCTCCGTCGAGGACGAGAAGCGCGCCGCCGAGCGGGCCGAGCTGACCGACGACCGCGCGCCGCTTCACCCGATGCGGATCTACGGCGAGCTCGCCTCGCTGCTCGACCGCGACGCGATCGTCATCGGCGACGGCGGCGACTTCGTCTCCTACGCGGGCCGGCTGGTCGACTCGTATGAGCCGGGCTGCTGGCTCGACCCCGGGCCGTACGGCTGTCTCGGCTCGGGTCCCGGCTACGCGCTCGCGGCCAAGCTCGCCCACCCCGGCCGCCAGGTCGTCCTGCTCCTCGGCGACGGCGCCTTCGGCTTCTCCGGCATGGAGTTCGACACCCTCGCCCGCCACGGCGTCAATGTCGTCGCCGTCATGGGCAACAACGGCATCTGGGCCCTCGAGAAGCACCCGATGGAGTTCCTCTACGGCTACTCGGTCGCCGCCGAGCTCCGACCCGGCACCCGCTATGACCAGGTGGCCGAGGCGCTCGGTTGCTACGGCGAGCTGGTGGAGCGGCCCGAGGAGCTGCGGCCGGCGCTCGAGCGGGCGTTTGAGTCAGGGAAGCCGGCGCTGGTGAACGTGCTGACCGACCCGAGCGTGGCGTATCCGCGCAAGTCGGTGCTGGCGTAGGGGCCGGAAGGGCGGATCCAGAGGACCCGCCCGACCGCCGTGCGTCTACGGCTTGTTCGAGACGTGGTAGCAGGCCACGTCGTACTGCGATTTCGCGCTGTAGTGCTGGCCGCCGGTGCCGCCATTTGGCGCTGGGCCGAAGCCGGGCTCGTCGAACGGCGATCCCGGCGATGACGCCGAGTGCCCCGGGGTCCTGCCGCCGCTGGTCAGCTGATCCTGGCAGCTCTGGTTGGGCGGGCCGGTACCGGACGGGTTCCCACCGCCTGCTACCGCGGCAGAGGTGCCGAGGGCGCCGAACGCAACCGCTGTGCCGATCACTGCAACAAGTCTGCGCAAGAAGCCTCCTTGGTTAGGCGGGCGTGCAGTTGTCCTGCAGGATGAGAACGGCCCATCCTGCATACGAAGACTCCGGCCGGCCCAAAGACCTTCCCAGGCGGGTCATCTTTTTGAAGAGCGACGGCCAGAGTCGGGCTCGACCACCAAACGAAAACCGCCCGCTACATGAGCGGGCGGCTTCCGATCCAGGTTTGGCCCAATCGGGACGGGCAGGGGTACGTGCCAGAAAGGGCCGGTTAGATGGTCCGGGCGGCGGGAGGCGCCGATGTCTGCGGCTATCGCCCGAACCTATGTAGGGCTCAGAAACGCGATTGCGAGCCTTTACCCCGCAAGGATCTTCGCGCTAGTTACGTAGACCTGCAATCAAACATTCGTCCAGGGCTACCATCGGCGTCGTGCAGGGGCTCTTCGCCTTCCCCAACCCGGTGAACGAGAAGGCGGCCCGCGTGGTCGCCGGCGTCGTGTTCGCGACCGCGATCGTGATCCTCGCGACCTCGTGGTACTGGCTCCTGATTCCGCTCGCCTACGGCTTCTGGGCCCGAGTGCTGACGGGGCCGACTCTCAGCCCGCTCGGCTTCTTGGCCCAGCGGGTGGTTGCGCCCAGGCTCGGTTCCTCGAAGCCGGTGCCGGGGCCGCCCAAGCGCTTCGCCCAGGGCGTCGGCGCCTTCGTCTCGTCGGTGGCCCTCGTCCTCGGCCTCGTCGTGGGCGCGCACACCGCCGCTGATGTCGCGCTGGGCGTGCTGGTGATCGCCGCCGGGCTCGAGTCGATCTTCGCCGTCTGCCTCGGCTGCCGGGTGTTCGCGCTCCTGATGCGGGCCGGGGTCATCCCCGAGTCCGTGTGCGTCGAGTGCGCCGACGTGAGCAGCCGTCTGCGCGCCGCCGCCTAGAGCCCCAGCGCCGCGCCGCGCAGAATGTCGTGCTCTGAGACCTCGACCTGCTGAAGGCCGAACAGCTCGAGCACGCGGAGCAGGATCACCACGCCGGCGACGATCGTCGGTGCGCGATCCGGATGAAGCCCCGCGACCTCGCGCCGCTCATCCAGCGGGAGCGCGGCCAGCCGCTCCAACAGCCCTTCGCACTCCTCGCGGCTGAGGACGTACCCGTGGACCTTGTCCGGGTCGTAGGGCTCGAGGTCCTGCGCGATCGCGCCGAGCGAGGTGGCCGTGCCGGCCACGGCGATCGCATGGCTGACGCTGTTGCGCTGCTCGGCCGGGACGCCCTCGTCGAGGATCGCGCCCACGTCGTCCCCCAGCTCGTCAAGCTCGTCCTCGCGTCGGCGGATCATTGTGGATGTGGCGCTCGGTCTGGCGCACCACGCCGGCCTGGTTCGAGACGTGAAACTTGGCCTCGCGGCCGGTGCCGATGACTACCTCGGTCGAGCCGCCGCCGATGTCGATGACGACGGTCGGTTCCTCATCGGCCCGGTCGCGCTCGCTCGTGGCCCCCAGGAACGTGAGCCGCGCCTCCTCCTCGCCGCTGAGGATCCGCGGCTCGAGCCCGAAGCGCTCTCTGACGCTGTCGGCGAACTCCTCGCCGTTGCTCGCGTCGCGAACCGCGCTGGTGAGGATCGCGATCGCGCGTTCCGCCTCGTGGCGGTCGATCAGCTCGCAGTACTTGGTGAGCGTGTCGTAGACGCGCTCCATCGCGTCCTCGCGCAAAGCACCGTTCGCGTCCACCCCCGCGCCCAGGCGGGTGACGACGCTGTGGCGCTCGAGCTCTGACTCGACCCGGCCGCCCTCGACCTCGGCGATCAACAGCCGCGTCGAATTCGTCCCGATGTCGACGACGGCGACGCGGCTCACGCGTCCACCGAATGGGGCATCGGGCTGCCCTCGAGCGCGGCCAGGAGGTTATCGACGGCCATGTCGGCCATGCGGGTGCGGGCGGCGCGCGTGGCCGACCCGACGTGTGGGGTGAGCGTGAGGTTGGGCGCGGTGAGGATGGGATCGTCGGGCGGGGGTGGCTCGGGGTCGGTCACGTCGAGTGCGGCGCCGGCGATGGTGTTGTTCTCCAGGGCCTCGATCAGAGCGGCCTGATCGACGATCGGACCGCGAGCGGTATTGATGAGGATCGCGCTCGAGCGCATCCGTGCCAGCGCCGAGGCATCGATCAGATGACGGGTCTCGGGGGTGAGCGGGCAGTGCAGCGAGACGAAGTCGGAGCCCTCGAGCAGCTCCTCGAGCGGGATTCCGTCGTCCTTGCCCGTGTGGATCACGGTCATCTCGAAGCCGCGCGCTCGCGCCGCCACGGCCTTCCCGATCCGCCCCAACCCGATGATCCCCAGCGTCGCCCCGTGCACCTCCGCCCCGAGGTACATGGCCGGCTCCCACGTCACCCAGTCGCCGTCCTTTCCGGCTTCGAGCGCCTCAGGCAGCTTGCGTGCCGCCGCCAGCAGAAGCGTCCACGTCAGGTCGGCCGTGGCGTCGGTGAGGACGTCGGGGGTGTTGCCGACGGCGATCCCGCGCTGCCGGGTCGCTTCGAGGTCGATGTTGTCGAAGCCGACGGCGTAGTTGGCGATCGCCCGCAGGTGCGGCGCATGCTCGAGCAACTCCTCGTCGACCCGGTCGCTGAGCAGCGTCAGCAGGCCCTCAGCGTCCTTCGCGCCTTGGCGTAGCTCCTCCGGCGTGGGCGGAAGGCGGCCCTGCCAAATCTCGACCTCGTGCTGCTCGGCCAGCCGCTCTAGCGCTGAGCCAGGGAGCTGGCGGGTGACGAAGCAGCGGGACACGCCGCTGCATTCTTGCGGCTCCTGACCCCAAGCCCCAGCGCGCCGGCCAGCGGGATCAGCGCCAGCACCATCACGCACGGTCGAGTGGAGAGGAAGGGGAGGTTGAGCGTGGCGGCGCCGTGCGCCGTCCTGGCCGCCAGCAGCGCGGTGGCGGTGAGCAGAACGAGTACGGCCAGCGCCACGAGACACGTGGCCGCCGCGAGTGGCCACTGCGCCGGGCGTCTGCCTTCGAGCAGGAAGTCAACGCGCTCGGTCTCGACCTGACGGCCCCCACTGGCGAACGCAATCATCGCTCTTGCCAGTGCTGGTGGCGCCGCGTGCTCGTCGGCGGCCAGCTCGGCCAGCGTGGCTTGGCGCCGCGGAAGCTCCTCGATCCCCGGCACGAAGACCAGCGCGTGCGCGATCACCCGGCAGAGCGCGCCGCGCAGCGGATCGAGCCGGCGGGCGTGGGCCGCCTCGTGGGCAAGGACGGCGGCCAGGGAACGGCCGTCGAGCAACGAGAGAGCACCCGTGGAGACGTAGATGCGCGGCCTGAAGAAACCGACGCACAGGGCGCCTGGCTCTCGGTCGGCGAAGACCGTGGCCGCACCGAGGGAGCCCGTTCGCAGCGCGGCGAGGTGTTCGCGCAGGCGGCGGGTACCGGCCAGCTCCCTGAGCGCTTGGGCGACGGCCCGGACCATCGCCATCAGTCCGACCGCGGCGAGGACCAGCACGACGATGGCGGTCAGGTTCGCCTCCGGATGGGTGACGGGGAGGCCAAGCACGCTGGTCCGTGCGCCGCGGCCTGGATCGATCCGCCAAGCCCCAATCGCCCAGGCCGCGATGAAGGCAAAGCTCATCGCAGCCAGGAGGCCGATCCCGAACGTCGCCGCCCCGGCGCGGGCGGCGGCCCGCGCGGCGGGGGTGCGATGCAAGCGCAGTGCGCTCATCTCCTACAGCCAATCGTAGACTACGGCCATGCCCCGTTCCGCGCCCCCGGCCCTGCACGAGCTCGAAGCCGAGGTGATGCACGAGCTCTGGCGCCGTGGCGAGGCCCCCGTGCGCGAGGTGATGGAGGCGCTCAACAAGGGACGGCGCAAGGCGCGGGCCTATACGACCTACATGACGGTCATGTCCCGGCTTCAGGGCAAGCGGCTGCTCCTGCGGCGGCGTGAGGGAAAGACCGACTTCTACCGCCCGCGCCACACACGGGAGGAGTACCTGGAGCTCCGCGCCGCGGCGGAGGTCGACGGCCTGGTCGCGCAGTACGGCGAGGCCGCCCTCAGCCACTTCGCCCGTCAGCTCGGCCAGCTGGACCCAGCGCGGCGGAGGGCACTGGAGCGGCTGGCCCGCGACTAGGTAACGCACTCATCGGGCCGGCAGGTCCCTCAACCGGCGGCTTCCTCAACCGGTGTCTCACCCAACCGGCGGCTCCCCTACTACTATGGCGTGTAGTACGATGGCCCATAGAAGATGGCATCGGTGTCCCGGTACACGGCAGATCGCGGTCTCCCCGGAGCGTTCCCGGGCGAGACCGTCTCCCGACGGCGCTTCATCGCCGGCACCGCTCATGCCGCCGGCGCCGCCACGGTCGCCGCCATCGGCCTACCGGCGCTCGGCTTTGCGCTCGCGCCGGTGTTCGAGCGGACCCCCGCGACCTGGCAGGACGTCGGGCCGCTGACGCGGTTCACGGAAAGCGACTACGTGCCCGTGACGATCACGATCGAGCAGAACGTGGGGGAGGCCGGGAAGTCGACGGCCTACGTGCGCCGGCACAACCCGCAGGTCGACGGCCCGGTCCGCGACCGCTACGACCGCGTCGTCGCGATCTCCTCGCGCTGCGTGCACGTTGGTTGCCCCGTGCGCTATGTCCCGGCGGCACGCTCGTTCGTCTGTCCGTGCCACGGTGGCGTCTACGACTTTCGCGGACTGCGCGTGGGCGGCCCGCCGCCCCGGCCACTGGATCGCTTCTACACCGTGCTCCGGGCCGGGCGGGTCCTGGTCGGGCCGCGCTACAGCGTCAACAACGAGCTGCGGCGCTTCGCCCCGCGAGACCCGGGCGAGCCTCTCGACGGGATCGGGCAGTTCCTCTACCCGGCACGTTTCTCGACCCCGCCTGCGCCGCCCGGCGCACGTTCCTGACCTAGCCCTCGACGGGCACGGGCGCGCCCTGCTCGCCGCGGTGAACTCGCGCGGGCCCGTTTTCGTTGCGGGCGCTCAGGGCCGGCAGTCCGAATGCCGCCACCAGGCCGCCCACGAGCGCGAACCCGGCCGCGATCAGGAACGCGAGCTGAAAGCCGCTCGTGAGCGCGGCGTGGACGCTCTGCGTGCCGTGGTGGAGGTCACTGCTCGTCCGGGCGGTGGCGATCGCGGCCAGGACGGCCAGCCCCAGGGCGCCGCCGAACAGTCTCGAGGTGTTCACGAGACCCGACGCCAGACCGGCCTCGTGGTCGGCCACGCCGGCCACCGCCGAGATCGTGGCCGGGATGAAGGCCAGCCCGATCCCGATCGCCACGAGCAGCGACGGCGCCAGCAGGTTCGCGACGTAGCTGCCGTCGGCGGGGATCTCGGTGAACAGGAGCAGCCCGACCGTCTGCGCGAGCATGCCCGCGACCAGCAGTCGCTTGGCGCCGACGCGGGTCACCGCGCGCGAGGCCAGCGTCGAGCCGGCGACGATGCACAGGGTCATGGGCAGGAACGCCAACCCGGCCTTGATGGGGGAGTAGCCCAGGACCTGCTGGACATAGAGCGAGAGGAAGAACCACATGCCGAACGTGGCGCCGCCGACCAGGAGCACGACGAGGTTGGCCGCCGTGAGCGTGCGCGAGCGATAGATCCGCAGCGGCATCAGCGGTGCGGTGGCGAATCGGCCCTCGATGCCCACGAACACGGCCAGGAGCACGAGACCCGCGGCGATCAAGCCCGAGCGCCTGGGGCGAGCCCCAGCCGACCGTGTCGGTGCGGACGATGCCGAGAACCAGCACGGACAGCCCGACGGTGGCCGCGACGGCACCCGAGAGATCGAAGTGGCGCTTGGTCTCGGTGGCGCGGTCGGCGGCCACGAGCCGCTGGGTCAGAAGCGCGGCGGCGATCGCGATCGGGACGTTGATGAAGAGAATCCAGCGCCAGTTCAGCGCGTCGGTGAGGATGCCGCCGAGCAGCACGCCCGCGGCACCGCCGGCGCCGCCCATCGCGCCCCAGATGCCAACGGCCCGGTTGCGCGCCTCGCCCTCGGCGAAGGCAGTGGTGAGAATCGAGAGGCTGGCCGGAGCGATCACCGCGCCGCCCAGGCCCTGGATGGCGCGCGCCGCGATCAAAGTCTCCTGCGACTGGGCGAAGCCGCCCGCGAGCGAGGCCAGGCCGAACAGCGCCAGCCCGGCTACGAACACTCGCCGGCGCCCGAGCAGGTCCGCCGCTCGGCCGCCGAGGAGCAGGAAGCCGGCGAAGGTGACTGTGTAGGCGTTGACGACCCACTGCAGGTCGGCCTCGGTGAAGTGCAGCCCGCCGCGGATCGACGGCAGCGCCACGTTCACGACCGAGACGTCGAGGATGACCATGAACTGCGCCAGGCAGGCCAGGATCAGCGTTGCTCGGAGATGGCGGTGCGGTTTGGCGGCGGCGTTCATCGGCTTCCTCACGATCTAGTACGATGATCTTCGAACACAGTAGCAAAGTTCGATGACCGTCGTACAATGAAGCTATGAGCATTGACCTCAGCGCGCCCGCTGGAACCGACGCTCCTTCGGATCTGGCGCATCCCGCCGCCGAAGACCTCGAGCTCGCCTCCGTGCTCCACGCCCTCAGCGACCCTGTGCGCCTGCGCATCGTCGCCACCCTTGCCGCCGGCGGCGAGCGCACCTGCAAGAGCATCGACCTGCCGGTCGTGAAATCGACCTGCACCCATCACTTCAAGGTTCTGCGCGAGGCCGGCGTCATCCGCCAGCGCCTCGAGGGCACCACACGGCTGAACTCGCTGCGGCGTGAGGACCTCGACGGCCGCTTCCCCGGCCTGCTCGACGCGGTCCTGAGCGGCGCGGCCCACTAAACCCTGGCGTCCGCCACACCAGATCCGGTGGTTTGCCGCGGTCCCATCGCTAGGACCGCGGCCCCACCCGGCTACTGAACGTGGCTACAGGCGAAGCCAAGTCCGAGCTGGCCTTATGTCTACCCCGTTTGCAGTAGGGCGTACACGCGACTCGGGCTGCCGGTTCCGCCGGCCAGCCTGAGGGGCGCGACCACGAGCAGCGCCCCGGTGGCCGGCAGCCGCTCGAGATTGGCCAGCTGCGTGAGCCCGAGCTTGCCGGCGCCGAGCAGCAGGTTGTGAAGCGGGAAGGGGGGATCGAAGCCGCCGGCCGCGCCGGCGTCGATGCCCACCGTCTCCACGCCGAAGCCCGAGATCGGGCGCTCGGTGGCCAGCCAGCGTGACGCCTCGGTGTCTGGCCCGGGGGTGTTCGGTCCCTCGGGGCCGGCGTTCAAGAACGCCGCCTCATCCTGGGCCCGGGATCCCCAGCCGGTGCGCAGCAGCACCCAGGCTCGCTCGGGGAAGCGGCCGTGCTCGCGCTCCCATGCCTCGAGATCGGCGACCGTGAGCAGGTAGCCGTTGTCTTCCTCGGTCTCGGCCGTCTTGTCGATCACGCACGCCGGCCCGATCAGCTGGCTCGGCGGGATCGAGCCGATGTCGGCGCCGTCCCGGCCCGTGATCCAGTGGATGGGGGCGTCCACGTGGGTGCCGGTGTGCTCGCCCAGCGTGAGGACGTCCCAGGCCCAGGCCGGTCCGTTGTCGTCGTACTGGCTGAGCGGTGAGCGGCTCAGGCGCGGCGTGTTCGCGAACGGCGGCGGCAGCTTGATGACGGGCGTGGCCTCGCTCAGCGGCTGCGTGAGATCGACGATCTCGACTCCGCCGCTGCTCAACGCCTCGAGCAGGGCGCCGACGTGGTTGGTCTCGACGCTTGACATGTTGATTCTCCTTGGGCGGGTGGGTTCAGCCTCCGCGGAAGGCTTCCTCGAGCCACTCCGCGCAGATCGTCGGGTTGACCTTGGCGTCGAGCACGAGCGGATGGCCGCTCTGCTGCGCGAGCCATTCGTCGATCGCCTGGTGCAGGTCCTCTGTGCTTCGCACGGTGGCTCCGCGCGCACCGGCGGCGCGGGCGATGGCGGCCAGGTCGGCATCGGGGAAGCGCACGCGGCTCACGTCGTGGCCCATGGGTCCGAAGTGATGGACCTCGGCGCCGTAGGCCGCGTCGTCGTAGATCAGCACGACGAGGTTTCCGAGCTTCAGCCGCACGGCGGTCTCGAGCTCGGGCAGGGCCATGAACGCGCCGCCGTCTCCGATCGCGGCCACGGCGGGACGGTCGGGCTCGGCGATGGCCGCACCGATCGCGTTCCCCAGCCCCAGGCCGACGGCCTGGAAGCCGTTGGGAAACACCCATGAGCGCGCGTCCGGCACCTCGAGGTACATGGCCGGATACCCGAGGAAGGCGCCCGAGTCGACGGCCACCGTCCGCTGCATCGGGATCGCCTCGTGTGCCGCGATGCTGAGGGTCCGGGGGTCGATCCACTCGTCGGTTGAGGCGTCCTCGTAGGGCTCGTTGTGCCAAGTGTGTTCCTGGATCCGCGCCGCCAGCTCGGGCGTCCGAAAGCCAGTTTTGGGTTCGCCTGTCAGTGCCTCGGTCAGGGCCTGCGCCGTCAGCTTGGCGTCTCCGAGGATCGCCAGGTCAACCTGCCGGTGCCGCCCGAGTGCCTCTGGTTCCACGTCGATCTGCACGACGCGTGTCTGGGGCTCGATCAGCGCGCCGTGCTTCGTCGTCCAGTGGTTGAGCGAGGCGCCGAACGCGAGCACGAGGTCGGCCTGGCTTATGAGCTCCGCGGCCAGTGGGCTGGCAAAGCCGCCGGAGATGCCGACCGCGTAGGGGAGACCGTGAAAGAGGCCGTTGGCCGGCGCCGAGGTGGCGAGGATGGCGCCGATCTGCCGGCCGAGGCGCTCGAGAGCGCTCGGCGGCGTCGCTGAGGACGGCGCCGCGCCCGGCGATGATCGCCGGGTGGCTGGCGGTCTCGGCGAGCTTCGCGAGCTCGGCGATCGCCCCGGCGTCTGCGGCCGGTGCCGAGATCCGGGGCTCCGCCGGTGGCGTGTCGGACCCGTCAGATGCGGGCTGCCCCTGGATGTCGATCGGCAGCATCAGGACGACCGGCCGCCGTTCGGTGCGAGCGCGGTGGAAGGCGCGGTAGGCGTCGTCTGCCGCTGTTGACGGGCTGTCGACGCGCTCAGCAACCGCACCCACCGACTCGACGAGGCCGTGCTGGTCGATGCGGAAGTTCGACGTCAGCGCCGCCGCCGGCGTCTCGCCCGCCAGGACGACGATCGGCGTCCGGCTCTTGGCCGCCTCCGTCAGACCCGTCATCGTGTTCGTAAGGCCCGGTCCCTGATGAACGCTGCAGATCCCCACGCGTCCGCTCACGCGCGCGTATCCGTCCGCCATGCAGATAGCGCCGCCCTCGTGCCGCGCGTGGTGGAAGCGGACGCCTCCGTTGCACAGCGCGTTCGTGACGACGAGATTGCCGCTGCCGAGCACGCCGAAGGCATCCTCGATCTCGCCCAGGGACGCCAGGGCAGCGCCCACGGCGTCGGCGACGGTCCGCGCTCTCACGAGTTCCGATCCTATTCCCGCACGGTTTCCATGCGTGCGCGCGCGGGGATACTCCGACAGGTGAGCACTGGAAGCGGAGACCGACCGGTGGGCGAGGGCCAGCAGGCATCGTCTACGGCTCCCGAGACCCGCGCGCCAGATCGCTCCGCGGGGCGCTCCTCGCGCAAGCAGAGAAGGGATGCCGCCGGGAACATGCTTCCCGGGCGTGAGCGCCGGCGCTTCGGCCTCGAGCGAATCCTCACCCGGCTCGTGGCCACCGCAGGCATCGTCGGGATCGGCGTCGCCCTGGGCGCGATTCTCGCCTCGAGCAAGGTCCAGGGCTGGATCATCGGCCTGGTCGTCGCGCTGGTCAGCGTGATCCTCGCCGCGGTCCTCTGGTCCTCGCGGCAGCTCTAGCGGTCAATCGGGTGGTGGGCGCCGCGCCGGCGTCGCGTGGCGAGCCGCTAGCGGCGCTCAGAAGCTGCCGCCGCCGCCTCCGAAATCGCCGCCGCCTCCAAAGTCGCCGCCGCCGAAGCCGCCGCCTCCAAAGTCTCCGCCTCCGCCGCCGAAGTCCCCGCCGCCAAAGCCGCCGCCCCAGTCTCCAGAGTCGCCGCCACCCCAGCCCCATCCGCCGCCCCAGCCTCCGAATCCGCCGCCCAGCATGTCGCCGAGCAGCAGGCCGGTGAGGAAGCCGCCACCACCGAAGCCGCCGAAGTAACCGCCCGCCCAGGGCCCGTAGTAGGAGGGCGTGGACCAGTAGGGGACGGAACGGCCCCCGACCATCACCTCGCGCACGCTCGGCTCGAGTCCGCTCTGCACCCGTTGCGCACACGCCGCGCAGGCCGGCACCCCCCGCGCGCTGCCGCCCGGCGGGCTCCATTCCACGTCGGCCACCGATGGCCCGTGGCGCGGATCGAAGAAGCACGGCGGCCGTCGCTCCGGTGCCGGTTTGCCCTCGAGGCGGGCTTTGGCGGAGGCCATCGCGAAGCGGCCCTCTTCGAGGGCGTGGGTCACCGCTGCCATGTCCTGTGGCCTTCTGGCTTGCTCGAACGCCTGGTTGGCCCGGTCGTAGAGCTCGACGGCACGGTTGTAGTCCTGCTTGGCCTCCCGGTCGACGTTCGGCATCTCGACGTCGAGATCGAGCGCGCGGATGTCGTCACCGAGGGCGAGCAGATCATCGCGCGCGGTCTGCTTGACCTCCTCGAGCTGGCGCGTCTCGATGGCGCGCCGGCGGCCGTTGGAACGGAACCGCAGCAGCGCGATGAGGGCGGCGCCGATGGCCAGGACGATGATCAGGCCGCTGCCGCTGAAGCCCGAACCGCTGCCGGTGCTCCCGCCGCCGTTCCCGCCGCCTTGCCGTGCCTGGGCGACGCGGTCGACGACGTTGGTGAGGATCGCGTCGAGCCCCTGGCTGCGGTTGGCGTCGACAGCCTCCGTTGCGAGCGCCGCGCCGCTGAACCCTTCGCTGGCCGTGCTCCCCGCGCGCAGGTGGTGGTCTGCCACGACGACGTACGTGCCGTTCTGGCCCACATCGTTGTGCACGTCACTCAGCAGCTGATCGATCGAGCCCCCGGCTTCGTTGGTGGCGCTCGGCGGGACGATCGCGATGTACAGGGGGCCCGCGTTCTCGCTGCTGATGCGCTGGCGGAGCGCCGCGGCTTGCTGGCTCGTGATCGCGGGATTGGCGCCCGGCTCGACGCACACCGGGTTGCTGGCCAGGCAGCTCGCGGCCTGCTGGATCGCCGCGCCGCCCTGCGCGGCGGCTGCGGGGGCCGAGATCGACGCGAGGATGAGTGCCGCCGCCCCGGCCGCGGTGAGCTGTCGCCGTCGGCGCGTCACGGGTTGGGGCTACCCGGGAGCGCGGGGACGGGAACAGCGCTAGTCCGGGCCAGTCGCTCTCACGAGCTGAAACGGAGGCGGTGCCGCTTGCCTATCGGCCGGGTGCTCGTGCGGTTTCCCAGGTCACGGTGCTGAGCTCATCGGCTTCGGGGCCCGCACAGGCCTCGATCTTGGCGCGCAGCTGCTCCTGGCTCGGCGGGCGCCCTGGCGCACCCGGAGGGACGTCAAGCTTGTTGGTCACGACCTCGCCGGATCGAAGCCGGAGCTCCACGCTCGACGTGGCCGTCGAGGAGACCGGTCCCGCCCTCGCTGGCGCTCGTCCTCACTCGCTCCATGAGGCGTTGAGCCTCGGGACGAGTGACCGAGTCGTCCGTGAAGCTTTCGAGGCCGGGCGGGCCGTCGAGCAGCGTCGCGGCAGCGGCGTACTCGAGGCTGAACTTCCCCTGAAGTCCGGTTCGCGGGCGGCTGTGGATGAGCGGCTTGAGCGAGCTCGCGGGCGTCGTGATCGTGACGCTCTCGACCTCGTCCGCCGGGACGGGCAGCAACTCGACCAGCGCGGCGATCGGCCGCTGAAGGGCGTAGCAGCAGGGATAGAGCTTTATTGCGAGGCCGCCGATTACAGCGGGGGTCGCGATCCGCGCTTGGGCCGCCACCGCGGTGGGATCGCCATGGACGAGGACGAGCCAGTCATCGAGGGCACGCGGGTCGGCCGAAGCCCCCGCTGCCGTCAGCCTCGCCGCCCGCATGCCGGCATCCGCCGCAAATCCGACCTGCAGCGCTTTGGCGGGGGTGCCGAAGGCACGCTGCACGCCCCCTGCTCCCGGGAGCGCGAGCGCGATCGCGTTGGCGATCTGCGCCTCGTCGCAGCCCAGCGCAACGGCCGCCGTCACCGCCGCTGCCGGCGCCCCGGAGGTGCAGGTCGCGTGCCACCCACTGCCGTAGTGCGTCCACCCGAGTGCGGTGCCCAGCCGCGCCATCACGCCGGCCCCTGCGAGATACGCACGCGCTCCGCCGCCGGTCGCGAGTGCGACAGGCACGCAGATCGCACTGATGTGCGTGGTGGAGGGCATGTGCAAGTCGTCGAAGTCCAGTACGTGGGCGAGGGCGCTGGTGCGACCGGCTTCCGAGAGCTGGTCGAAGAGATCGCGCAGCTCATGACGGCGGGCGGCGTATGCCACAGCGACCGTGTCGCGCAGCGCCCGCTCGGCCAGCTGCAGGTCCTCCTCCGTGGGCTCGAACCTCGCCGCCCATTCGGCCAGCACGTGCGCGGCCGGAGCGTCTGGCACCTACGCCGTTCCCCCCAGCGATCCGGGGTCGGCCGGCACGTCGACGGCGTAGCGCTCGAGCACGTCGAGTGGCACGACGTCGAGCGTGCGCTCGTGCGTTGCCTTCAGGACGACGAAGGCGGCGGCGTCTTCCTCATGGGCACGCAGCCAGTTGTGTGCTGTCACGCACCAGCGGTCGCCGGGCTGGAGCCCCGGGAACCTGAACGCCGGCATCGGAGAGACGAGGTCGTTGCCGATGCGCTGCTGGTGCTCGAGGAACTCGGCGCTGACGACAGCGCAGATCGTGTGGAGGCCCAGGTCACCGGCCCCGGTCCGGCAGCAGCCGTCGCGATAGAACCCGGTGAGTGGGGTTGCGCTGCAGCTCTCGAGCTCACCGCCGAGGACGTTACGTTCCATGAGCGGCCAGTATCGCCGAACGCGATACTCGCTCACGCGCGCGGGTAGAGATCGGTCGTGCCTAGCCGTCGCTTCGCATTCGCCTTTGACCCGAGCTACCGCCGCGCCGCGCGACCGTTCGGGATCACTCCGGATCGGACCTGGGTTGAGGTGAGCGACGACGCGCTCTACGCGCGGTTCGGGCCCTGGCGCCTCACGACCGAGCTCAGCAACATCACGTTCGTCGATGTCACCGGGCCGTACAACTTCTTCAAAACTGCCGGACCGGCGCATCTCGGCGTGACCGATTTGGGACTGACCTTCGCCTCGAACGGGCGCCGCGGGACCTTGATCTGCTTTCGGCGGCGCGTCAGGGGCGGCATGGGCCCGCTCACGCACGGCGAGCTGACGGTGACGGTCGAGGACCCCGAGGAGCTCGCCGAGCTTCTGCGCCAAAGCGCGTCGGCGTCCTGAGCCTGTTTCCCGCGCGCTCCTGCGGGGCGCCTACCCCAGGCGCCACTGGATCGGCCCGAGGCCGGGGAAATGCAGGGCCTCGGCGGTGGCGCCCGTGAGGTCCCACTCGCGCCCCTGGATGTAGGGACCGCGGTCGATGACGGGGACGCGGACGGCCCGGTTGCCGTACTTGAACGTCACCTCGGTGCCGCAGGGAAGCGTCTTGTTCGCCACGCCGAGCTCGGGTACGTGCAGCACTCCGCCGCACGCCACCGGCTTGCCGTAGTCGGTGTATACGGAGGCGATGCTGACGAAGTACTGGCCCGGCGGCAGCTTGGCGGGATTCAGCAACACGCCCGAGAAGTCAAGACGGTCGAGGTGGTACGTGGCGACCGCGAGCTGGAACTGTTCGATCGCGGCCCGGACCTCCGCATCCGTCGGCGCTCCCTTGGCCGGGGCGCTGGTGCTACTGGCGGGACCCGTGGGGGTTGGGTCGTGGCCCGCGCCGGTAGGGCTGCCGAGCTGGGCGCTCGCAGGCGCAGTGGGGGTCGTGGGCACGTTGCCCGCTACGGGCTCGATGGCCTGCGGATGAGCTTTCGGCAAGACCGGAACGACGGCACGGGTTCTGGCGGGCGCGGAACTCTTGCTACCGCTCGACCCGCATCCCGCGACCGCCAGGGCCGTGATCGCTGTCGCTACGCACCACCTGATCCGCGCAACGCTACGGCAAGGCTGAAAGACTCGCTCCAGGTCAGGGGAATAACCGGACGCGCCGCTGGCCTGGGCCGGCGAACTACGCTTGACCAGATGACCGACACGAATGCCCAGGAGCGTCAGCACCTTCTCGACGTGCTCGGCGAGGCCACGGACCAACTCGCCCAGGCGCTCGCTTCACTGGGCGTGGCCTACGAGCAGCTGGACGAGCAGCACGCCGATCAGCTCGAGGAGCAGCTGTTCCGGCCGGTTCAGCGAGCCTACGGCCGGGCGCAGCGCACGTATGCAGAGTTCGCGGGCCGACATGGGCTGCCGCCCCGTGAGTTCAAGACCCCGGTTCCTGGGGCTCCCTCGACTGGTGTGAAGGGCTTCGTCGACGACGCCGTGGAGGCGGTCGGAAAGGTCGAGACCGAACTCGTGGCCCTCCAGGACTCGCTGATGCCGGTCGAATTCGGCGACCCCGAGTTTCGCGCCGGGCTTGCCGAGATCCGGCAGCTGATCGACGGGGTCCCTCAGCGTGCTCGGGGGTTCGTGAGCACGTTCGGGCGCTAGACGGTAGAGCGGCGCGAGCGCGCCGGCGACGCGTCAGGCGTCAGGCTCAGCGAGAACGTCGCCTGCAGGCCCGGGATCCGGCTGCTCGGCGTCTTCCGCGGGTGAATCGTCGGGGCCTGCGCCCAACCCGTCGGTCGGCTCTTCTTCGGGAAAGGCCGCTGCGTGCTTCCTGGCTTCCTTCCTGGCCTGCTTGTCCAGCCGACGCTCGCGAAGCCGTCTCTCCCGGTTGAGCTTCGCCATCGTGGTCTTCTTCTTGCCGCTTGAGGCCATGCTGTGTCCTCCTCGTCTTGACGTCCACCGAGCGCGGAAGATGCCTGCTGGTCCTGGCGACCTTCCTGCGGCGAAAACTGGGGAGGGCCCGCGGACGGGCCCTCCACTCAACGCCGTCGGTGCTTACAGCGGTTGGACGTTCGCCGCAGCGGGACCCTTCGGTCCCTGCTCGGCCTCGTAGCTCACCTTCGCGCCCTCGGCCAGCGACTTGAAGCCGCTGCCCTGGATCGCGCTGTGATGCACGAACAGATCCTTGCCCGAGTCGTCGGGCGTGATGAATCCGAAGCCCTTCTCATCGCTGAACCACTTCACAGTTCCTGTGGCCATCTTGTTCCCTCCGGGGGTATGTGCACTGCGAAACGCGGAGGGTGCTCGAAAGCAACAACTGCGAAAACGCTGGCAACTCTTTGGTCGAACCTGGCTCGACCCCTAGCGCAAGTGTACCCCAGCGCCCCGCTAGAAGCTGCGAGGCGTCACCCAGCCGACCCGGGCTGGGTGTCCCGTGCGGGCTTTGAACACCGCCGCAACTATCGTGGCTGGGAATGGCCAAGCGCGAGGACATCCGCAACATCGGCATCATCGCCCACGTCGACCACGGGAAAACCACGCTCGTCGACGCGCTCCTGTGGCAATCAGGGGCGTTTCGCTCCGGGCAGGACGTGGCCGATCGAGTGCTCGATTCGATGGATCTCGAGCGTGAGAAGGGGATCACGATCCTGGCCAAGAACACGGCCGTCCACTACGCCGGCGTCAAGCTGAACATCGTCGATACGCCCGGCCACGCGGACTTCGGGGGCGAAGTCGAGCGCGGCCTGACCATGGTCGACGGCGTTCTCCTGCTGGTCGATGCGAGCGAGGGACCGCTGCCTCAGACCCGATTCGTGCTGCGAAAGGCCCTCGAGGCGCGACTGCCGGTGATTCTCGTCATCAACAAGATCGATCGACCCGACGCGCGTGTGGCCGAGGTCGTCGATGAGGTCTACGAGCTGTTCCTGGACCTCGATGCCGACGAGTCGCAGATCGAGTTCCCGATCGTCTACACGAACGCCAAAGCGGGGCAGGCGTCGCTTGACCCGGACAGTCCGGGCAGCGACCTGGGGCCGTTGCTCGATCTGCTCCTGGAGCATGTCCCTGCGCCCAAATACGACCCGGATCATCCGCTTCAGGCGCACGTCACCAGCCTCGACGCCTCCCCCTACGTGGGGCGCCTCGCCATCTGCCGCATGCGCGAGGGGGTGATCCGCCGCGGCGAGACCGTCGCGTGGTGCCGCGCCAACGGGCAGGTGGAACGGGTCAAGGTCACCGAGCTGTACGTGACGGAAGCTCTCGAGCGCGTTTCGGCCGACGAGGCAGCCGCCGGCGAGATCATCTGGCTGGCCGGGATCCCCGAGATCATGATCGGCGAGACGCTGACCGACCCCGAGGACCCGCGGCCGCTGCCGGTCATTACCGTGGATGAGCCCTCACTCTCGGTGACGATCGGGATCAACACCTCGCCGCTGGCCGGACGCGACGGGGACAAGCTGACCGCAAGCCAGATCAGGGCGCGGCTGGATCGGGAGCTTGTGGGAAACGTTTCCATCCGTGTCCTGAAGACCGAGCGGCCCGATGTGTGGGAGGTCCAGGGCCGCGGCGAGCTGGCGCTGGCTGTGCTCGTGGAGCTGATGCGCCGCGAGGGCTTTGAGCTGACGGTAGGTAACCCGCAGGTGGTGACTCGCGAGATCGACGGCAAGCTGTGCGAGCCGCTCGAGCGAATGAGCGTCGAGACGCCGGAGGAATACGTCGGCGTCATCACGCAGATGCTGGCCGCGCGCAAGGGACGGATCGAGCAGATGGTCAATCACGGCACGGGATGGGTCCGCATGGAGCACCTCGTCCCGGCGCGCGCCCTGATCGGGTTTCGCACGGAGTTCCTAACCGAGACTCGGGGGACCGGCCTGCTCCACCACGTGTTCGAGCGTTGGGAGCCCTGGCAGGGCGAGCTGCGCACGCGTCCCACCGGCTCGCTCGTGGCCGACCGGCGCGGAGCGGTCACCGCGTTCTCACTCTTCAACCTCCAGGAGCGGGGCACGCTGTTCGTCGCACCGGGCGAGGAGGTGTACGAGGGCATGATCGTCGGCGAGAACGCCCGCGCCGAGGACCTGGACGTCAACGCGTGCAAGGAGAAGCACCTGACCAACATGCGCTCCTCCACCGCCGACGAGCTGGTCAGGCTCGTGCCCAAGCGCGAGCTCTCACTCGACCAGGCCCTGGAGTTTTTACGGGTCGATGAGTGTGTCGAGGTCACGCCGCGGGCTGTCCGGCTGCGAAAGGCGGAGCTCGATGCCGGTGCGCGGCGAAAGCGTGCGCGCAGCGGGGCCGGGGCGAAGCTGCCGGTGAGCGCCCCGTAGCGCAGGGCGCCCTTGAGCTCATTACGCCTCGTTTGCTATCAATAGACCTACACCGCGGGGTGGAGCAGTCTGGTAGCTCGTCGGGCTCATAACCCGAAGGTCGCGGGTTCGAATCCCGCCCCCGCTACTCAGAAAGGCCTGGAAATCGAGACCTCCGAGAGATCGGAGGTTTCTCGTTTAAGCGTGCCCCCGCTGTTTGACACCGTTTGACCACGGGCGCCATCGCGGACGGAGCGTGCCGGCTCGTTGAGGGGGAGGAGATTCGTGAGGTCGGCCTCTTAACGGCATGAGATCGGCCGAATCCGAGGACGTCGGACCAGGGCAAACCGCGATTAGCGATCTGCGGGTGGCATCGCTTGCGATGTCGCTGCAATGCAGTTAAACTGCAGACAACGATGCCGGTGGCGATCACAGTGCGAGATGTGCCCGATGAAGTGCGCGACGAGCTCGCGGCGCGAGCGGCGCGTTCCGGCAAGTCCCTACAGGAATACCTTCGGGGCGTTCTTGTGGAGTCGGTGGCCCGGCCGTCTGTCGACGACGTGATTGCTCGCGCGCGAGCTCGAGTAAAAGCGACCGGCTCGCGCGTGAACGCCGAATCGATCATCGAGGCTCGCGACGCCGGCCGCAGGTGAGTAGGCCGGTCGTCTGCGACGCGTCCGCACTCATCGCTCTCCTTCTTGATTCTGGCGCGGAAGGGGAGTGGGTCGCCGCGACAGTCGCCGATACAGCGCTCGTCGCGCCGGCCCTGATCGACTGGGAGACTGCGAACATCATCCGTCGCCACGAGCTGTCTGGGCTCATCAGTCCAGATCAGGCCGCCCAAGCACACGTCGATCTACAGGACCTCGCGATCGAACGGTGGCCGTACGAGCTTCTAGGACCGCGCGCGTGGCAGCTCCGAATGAACCTGACCGTCTACGACGCGACCTACGTCGCCGCCGCCGAGATGCTCCACGCGGCGCTGGTCACACTCGACCGTCAGCTCTCGCGCGCCCCCGGCCTCCGTTGTGACGTGCTCGTGCCGTACAGGTGAGCACGCGGACCGCGTCGGCCGCGGCGTTGAGACCGCCCGACTCCATCTGGCTCGTCGGTTCCGCGTCAGGCGCCGAAGCCCACCGGATGGCTAGCTCTTCCGGGATTCGGCCGTGCCGCCAACAGCACCGGTCACGCAGGCGACGCCTCTCCAGAGATCTGACCCTGTGCCTGCGCGCGCGCGTCTTCCGTGGTCAGTCCCCGATCTTGCGCAGCTCGGTGCGCGGCCTGCACGTACTCGGCGGTCAGCTGGTTGCCCTCGTGCGAGGGATGGTGGCGCTTGCATACGTAGTGCCCAGCGTCGGTCGGATGCGCGAGATGAATTCGCCAGCAGCCCGCCACCTGGCAGTTGCGATGCCTCCACCAGGCGAGGATGGCGACGATGATCGTCGCCTCCCCGAAGTCACTGCCAAATCCAGACCAGAAGTTGTAGCCGTCGCCGTGGAGCGGATCGAACGGCGTCTGCATGTGGAAGATGTTCGCGAGATGAAAGAGGTTGGCGATCAAGGCGGCTCCTGCGTGGTCGGACCGAACTGGTGCAACGGCTGAGTCCGAGATTATGCGGGCGCCGTGGACGCCCGCGAGATGCGGGAGCCCCACACCACTCAGTGACGCTGCATATGTATCGCCTTGATTCTGCGAGCTGCAGCATCAGCACTGCCTATCGGCGAGCACGCGCGACTGGGCATTGAGCCGGAGCGTCGCTCCGACACGCACGCAACGTTCGCCGTGGAGACGGCCGACCGCTTGCTCGAAGCGTGATCGCCAGGCCAGGCTGCAGACGCCCGCACGCACCTGCACGCGTGCCTAGCGACAGTACTCGAGCACGGCGCCGCGATGCTGAGTTCGCGTGTCGGAACGCCGATGCCGATCGTGTTTGCGCGAAACGGAACCTCAGCAACCAAGCCCAGGCGCAGCCATCGGTCCGTCCAGACCGGGTGTGCTGGCCGACGGCGTGCTTACTCGCTTGGGTCGTACTTAAACGAGATCGTGAGGCGGACGCGATAGTTCAGGACCGCGCCGTCTTGAATCGTCAGGTCCTGTCGGACGACCTCGGCCACGCGTAGTTCGCGCACGCTCTTTGCAGCGGTCTCAACCGCCGCACGGGCCGCCGCCTCCCAAGACTCGCTGCTGACCCCGACAACTTCGGTGACTCGGTAGACGCTGTCCGCCATGCGAACCTCCTGCTTAGGAAACACAGATCGACGCGATTCTTGCAGTCTGTGCGCCTTCGGGGAAATCGCTGAGTTGAACGTCACCGATACCGGTTACGGCGAGCGAGCCCTCACTCGCCGTAACTCCGCGGTTCGTTCGGCCTGACGCCATGAAACTGCTCCTGGGTCGCGCGGAGCACAAGTCGTGGCAGCGCCCGGCGCGATTCGCGGACGCCAGTCCTTCGAGGCAGGCCGCCACTAGTGGTGGAGCGTGTTGGCGAGGTGAACGGCAGTCGAGATCGTGTACGCCAGCCCGAGCAACCGCCGGAACGCGTTGACACCGTGAAAGAGCTCGAGGTAGGCCCAGATCGCCATCGCGAGGTAGGAGATGGCTTGGGCGTCGGCGTGCTCGCGGCCGTGGCTGTGGTGGGCGAGCAGCCCGGAGGCGAACGCCAGGATCAGCGGCGCGTTCGGAAACTGCACGATCGGATAGGACCGCGGGAAGCTGAGCTGCGTCAGACGTCTGAACGCGCGCCAGCATTTGACCGGGGCTTTCAGGACCGGGTGCCGGGACGGGTCGATCGACGAGCTCACGCCCTGGTCTGGGCGGAGGTCAGGAGCGCGAGCTTCGCCGGGCGCGGCAGACGCTTGATGCGCGCCTCTTCGCGGCGGGCGGCGGCGCGCTCGGCCATCGGGATCGCCAGTGCGAGCTCGACGGGCAGCCGGCTGGCGGTGTAGCGGCTCGCGGCGCCGGAGCGGTGGCGCGCGAGCCTGCGCTCGAGATCGACTGTCCACCCGGTGTAGAGCGACCCGTCGCGGCAACGCAGGAGATACACCCAGGCCTCGGGCATCACTCTAGAAATTCGACATGGCGCGGCCCCGCCCTACGCGTTGGCGTGACGTTATCGTCGAGCGCATCCGCAGATTCCCAAACTGGGCCTGCTCGTGGCCGAGCGGGTTGCCTGCGGCCAGCCTGTCTACTCAGGACTTCAGCGCGGGGCGGTGCGCCGCGCCCTTGAGAACCTGCGAGACACAGCATCATCGAGAGCGGTGGACGCGCGGACTGGAGATTCTCGAACCCGCCTCTTGCGGCGGCTCATCGAGTCTGTGGCGCCGTTCAGCTAGTTGCGCCGGTGGTGGCGCACGATGCGCCGGTTTTGGCGCAGACAAGGCGGCGCCGCGGCGGCGCGTAGCAGCCTGGGGCAGCGGGGTCTGGGAGGGTTCGCGCCGATCGTCGGGCTCATAACCCGAAGGTCGCGGGTTCGAATCCCGCCCCCGCTACTCACAGAAGTCCTGGAAATACGTGCAAACGAAGAGCCCCGGATCTCCGGGGCTCTCGTCGTTTCGGGCGTTTGTCAAACGAATGTCAAACATCCCGGAGCCCATCTACGAGGCTCGCCACCTGCGCCGCCGCCTCCGCCTGCATGCCCGGGATCACGTGCGCGTACTGCTTGAGCGTGAAGGCCGGCGACTCGTGGCCCAGCCGCTCGCTGATGACCTTGACCGGCACGCCGGCCTTGAGGGCGAGCGTGGCGTGGGTGTGCCGGAGGTCGTGTAGGCGGATCGTCCGGAGGCTGGCCTTCTCGATCAGCCGCTCGAACGACTGGCTGAACGTGTGCGGATGGATCGGCGTGCCGTTCTCCTTGGCCACGACGAGGTCCTGGTCCTGGTAGTCGGCGCCCCACTCAGCCCGCTCGGCCTCCTGCCTCGCCCGGTGGGCTCGTAGCTGGTCGACCGTCTCGGCGTCGAGGTCGATGACTCTGGCGCTGTGACTCTTGGGCGTCGAGTGCACGATCTCGTAGCCAACTGAGACGAGCGCCTGCCGGACTGAGAGTCGCGACCTGTCGAGGTCGAGGTCGCTCCACCTGAGGCCGAGGATCTCGCCGCGACGCATCCCGGTCATGGCGGAGAGCCGCCAGATCGCCTCGAGGCGGGTCCCGCGCACCTGGGCGAGGAAGGCACTGAGCTCGTTGGGCTCCCAGGCGTTGATCCCGTCGGTCGCCCGCCGCGATGGGCGAGGCGGCTTGGCGCCGGCGGCCGCGTTTCTGCCGAGCAGGCCGGCGTCGACGGCGTCAGCGAGCACCTTGTGGAGCGTCGCGTGGATGTACCTGATGGTCTTCGCGCTCAGAGGCTTCCGGGTCTCGGAGCCGGCCGCGAGGTTCGCGTAGAGCGAGTTGAGCATCGGCGGTGTCAGCTGCTGCATGGGCTTCGACCCGAGCGCCGGCACGACGTGGATCTCGAGGTTCCGCTTGTACGAGTGGAAGGTGGTCGGCTTCACCCGCTGCTCCGTCATCGGGAGCCAGCTGTGACGGATCCACTCGCCGAGCGTCGTCCGGCCGGGAACGCACGTATGAGCCCGTGTTCAGCTCCGTCACGAGCTTCGCGCGCGCTGCCTCGGCCTCCCGCCGGGTCCGGAAGCCGCCGTGCCACCTCTGCCGGCGCCGGCCCTCGTGGTCGAACCCGAGGTCCAACACGACGTACCAGCGCGAGGTCTCCTTGCCGTTCTTGTCCGTGCGAACGCGCTTGTGGATGTGGCCCTGCATCACGCCGCTCCCAGCCACTCGAGGAGGGCGGGGACGGGACGAGGAGCCGTCGGCCGAGGCGCCGGGTCGGCAGCTCACCACGACGGGCCGCGTCGTAGGCGGCGGTCCGCCCGAGGCCAAGAAGCCGAGCGGTCTGCTCGATGGTGATCGTCGCCTTGCCTTCGACTTCGTCGAGCGGCGACGGCATACTCTTCTGCATGTCGGGACCTCCTTGTTAGGTTCCGGCCAGGCCCCGGGGTGCTCCAACACCGCCGGGGCCGCTTTTTGTTGATGCTTATAATCTAGCGAGCGCGTCGGACGGAACCGGACGCCGCGATAGGCTTGCAGCACGTGACGCCCCTCGTCGACACCAACGATCTGATCGATGCCCGCGGCGTCGCTGAAATCCTCGGGCTGTCGCGCGCCGAACACCGTCAGCGTCTATCAGCACCGCTATCACGACATGCCCCGCCCCGTCGTCAACCTCGGCCGCGGTCGGTGCATGCTCTGGCTGCGCCCGAGATCCAGCGATGGGCCGGCGAGCTCGTCGCCAGTGGGCGGACACGATCAAAACGACGCGCAACGTCTCGTTGACGGTCTCCTCAAGGTGGTAGTTCAAGAAGACGTGTTCTCTGATCCTTCGATCCCGTCGACCTGGAGATCATCGACTCCCGATCCGGTGACGGTCGCGGATGGCCGTCGCCGGATCGGGAGTACCCCCGCCGGAGGCGGCGCCGGCACAACAGTGCCCTTCCAATCTCCGAGAGCCCGAGATTCTGTTACCGGCCGGATGGGAGGCCGGACACCGTCGGAGAGCTGGTCCGCTGTTTCTCTGTGACGAGCGAGCGAGAAAGGCGACTTGCCGCGCTTGAGCGGAGGCGTGAGGTTCCCCGCCGTGCCAGCATCGCTACGCCCGACCCGACGCCTGCGCGAGTCCGGCGATCCCTCCGTCGCCATAGGCATCGCTGGTGCACGCCCAGTCAGGACGATCGCTCTCCGGGAATGCGATCGTCGCTCGAGCGGTGCGGCTCGGTCGGAACCGTCCTGCTTAGTTCGCGCGACAGCGACGGCGGAGTGGGCGTTTCTGCGACGCCGCTCCTTCGTCATTCTCGAGCACCCACCGAGCCGACGCCGATCGGCGCGCTGACGTCCGCGAGTCACGACACAAAAGTGCTCGGGTCCTCGGCTCCAACGGGCGGCACGAGCTCTGGTGGACGCCAGCTGCCGGATCCGCGGAGCTTGGCTCTAGCGGAGCCCGAGATTCACGAGTCGGTATCCCATTGCCAGTTCCGAGACGTCGAACTTGCGCGCGAGCAACGAGGGATTCGGGTGGTGATCAAACGCTGGCGCCACAAACCGGCGCGGCATCAGCAACTCTGCGGAGAACTCGTTCGCCGCTCGCTCGCTTGCATAGTCTTGGCCCAGCGGGGCCCCATCATCGATGTCGATGTGGAACCGATCGGCGTGGCGGAGTAGATGGTGGCCCAGCTCGTGTCCGATCGAGAAGCGCTGGCGCACCTGAGCGTGTATGGCGTTGACGCCGATCACCGCGCCGTGTTCGAGCTCGAGGATCATGCCGGAGAGCGGCTCCGGGAGCTTGCGAGACAACACGAGCACCCCACAAAGCTCCGCGACGGCGCCAACGTCAACGGGTGGCCCTTTGACCCTCGCGGCCTCGATTAGCTCGTTCGCGGCGTGAGCTGGCTGGTTTGAACGAATTGTCAGCTGCCGGTCAGGCAGCGGCCTGCGCTCGGCTTCATCGAGCAGGGCCGCAACGGCGATGTCCAACTCCCCGCTCGCGAGCCGCGCGGTCTCGGCACGGAGGATGGTCGACATCGGCTGCCGCGGCTGTTCGGGAGGCAGGAGGTACGAGACGTCCTGGCCGACCGCCACCGAGAGATCGATCAAGTCATCGAGGCCCGGAAGGCGCTTGCCGGATTCCCAATACGAGATCGCTGTCTGCGTTCGCCCCATCCGGGTGGCCAGCTCGGCCTGCGTAAAGCCCGCTTCTTCGCGCACCTCCCGAATCCGCTGACTAAGCCAAGCGGCAGTGTCGGTCTTAGGCGGCGGAGGCGAAGAACTCATACGCAGGGTTGACATACCGCTATGGTATGTGCAAAATACCGATAAGCAATACTGTCGCCTGCGGCCAATCCGCAGATCCACTCATTCTACGGAGCGCCGCGGCGACCAACATCCAGCAGACCGGAGGCGTCGAACCGCCATGTACTTCGACATCTACAAGACCAGCAAGAACGGCCAGTACGGGTGGGTGGGCAAAGGTCAGAACCACGAGACATCGTGCGGTTCGGAGTTGATGGCGATGAAGGAGTCGTGCCTGAACGGCATCCGCGTGGTCAGGCAGGGCGTCGCAAACGCAGGCGTTTACGACGAGACCGGCAAGCGCAGCGGGGACGTCGCCGCCCGGCGGATCGCGGTCTAACCACGCGCATGGTCTATGTCACACATATACGTCTATCCACCGGTGGAACCCGGCACGAGCACATCAGCAACGTCAAATGGCGCAACCCCAACACTGGCGAGACGGGTCAATCGACACAAGAGGCGATGGTCGACTGGATCGACCGAGGCGGAGACGCGCGGGTCCGGGACGCCGCGGAGCACGACGTCCGAGTCGGCGTCGTCAAGGCCAACCCGCCGTACATCCGCACATATGCAGACAACGTCTGGACCGACAATCTGCTCACCCTCCCACGCTTCTGATGAGCCGAACGATGAGACGCGCCCGGCCGCAAGAGGACCGTGGAGCTGCAAGTCGAGGTGTGGCGGCTCGGATAGTCCGTCGTCTCGTCGAACGTCCCCGTACCGGCGGTCAGCTTGAGGGGCATGGAGGGCTTGCAGGAATGCAGTTCTGCTCGCCCTTGCCGACCGGGCAGGACGTCCCGGAGGTGTGCATGACTCGCTATCTCTATTCGAGCTTCCACTACGCCGACGTCTGGCGCGCGAACGTCGTCCGTAAGAGCAACGTGTTGAAGAAGAGCGCTGACGAGGTTGGGTTTTACGATCACTCGCTCTGGGAGAAGGCAAAAACGAAGGGCGCAGACGCGATTCAACGCCTAATCGACCGAGGAATGGTCGGGGCGAGCGTCACAGTCGTTCTGGTGGGTTCAGAGACCTACAGCCGACCGTGGGTCTTGTATGAGATTGAGAAGAGTCATTCAGAGCGAATGGGTCTAATCGCGATTCACATCAACGGCATCAGGGACCAGACAGGGCGCACCAAAAGGAGGGGCCCGAACCCGCTTGACTACGTCACTACCCCGGGCTTCTTCGGTCGACGGCAACTCTCGTCGATCTACGCGACCTATGACTGGGTCCGTGACAGCGGCTACGCCAATGTCGCCCGATGGATCGACAAAGCCTCGTCACCCAGTACTTCCCCACTTCGCAGCAGGTCTGGGCCGGGCACTCCGCCTACCAGACCCTCCGGGTCCTCGCCCGCATGTGCGACCTCCACGTCTTCTACCCTGAGGCTGTCTACCCAGCCGGCTCGCTCCCAGCCTCGCGCACGCGCGCTCCGCTCGACCGCTCGCTGGCAGCCCGAAGGCGTCGCCGCCACCTACATCCCCTACCCCACCCTGCCCGTCATCGGCCGCCCTCTGAACGGCTTCACCATGGCGCGCCGGCTGCTGCCGCATGTGCGCCGCTTTCGCGCCCGACGTCATCCTCAACTACGTCATCTATCCCGACGGTCTCGCCGCCACCAACATCGCCCGCGCAGCTCGATGTGCCTTCCGTCCTCACCGCGATCGGCTCCGACCTGAACCGCATCCCCGGCAGCCTCGTCGGAATCCTCACCCAGCGCGCCCTGCGTCAGGCGACCATCGTCACCACCGTCAGCCATGATCTCGCCCGCACAGCCGTCCGCCTCGGCTCCGATCCCGCGCACACCCAGGCAATCCTCAATGGCTGCGACACCTCGGTCTTTCACCCCGGCAACCCCGACTCCGCAGCCCGCGCCAGCGCCCGCGCCGAACTTGGCGTTCCCTCCGAGACCGAAGCCATCGTCTACGTCGGCCGCCTCGACCTTCGCAAAGGCCTGATCGAGCTGGTCGAAGCCATGGCTGGCCTCCGCACGCGCGCCGCCCGCACGCACACTGCTACCTGGTCGGCGACGGCCCCGACCGCCCCGCCATTCTCGAAGCAATCACTCGCCACGACGCAGCAGGCCGCCGTCACGCTCGTTCCCTCCTGCCCAACCGCAGGCAGTCGCCCGGTGGATGTCCGCCTCCAACCTGGTCACCCTGCCCAGCTACAAGGAAGGCTGCCCCAACGTCGTCATCGAGGCCCTCGCCGCCGGACGCCCCGTCGTCGCGACAGACGTCGGCGGCATCCCCGAGCTGATGGACGAGACCTGCGGCCGCCTCGTCCCGGCCAAGACCCAGCAGCACTGCGGCAGCGCCTCGACGCACACTCTGCGCCGAGCCTGGGATCCGCAGACCATCTCGTCGCGCCACAGCCGCAGCTGGGCCGACGTCGCGCAGGACCTCTACGAGGTACTCTCGAGCAGCCCTCTCCAACGCAGGCGCGAGCATCGGCCGGTCAGCGCTCGCGAGCTACTGAATCAGCTCCGGACCGGCGTCAGGGTCGAGCTGAGCGACGGCGAGCCGCCCGCCTGCGCCTTTGCCTTCGGGCGCAGCGCGGTGCAGCTCCTCCGCTCCAGTCATCCCGACCTCGTTCAGCTTGTACAGCAGCGAGCGGTAGCTGATCTTCAGCCACTTCGCCGTCTTCTGCCGGTTCCAGTTATTCGCCTTCAGCACCTTCAGGATGATCTGGCGCTCCAGCTCCTGCGTCGCCTTCTTCGTCACCACCTTCAGCGCGATCGGCTGCGTCAGATCCAGGCCAGACATCACGGTCGCCGCGGCCGCCGGCGCTCCTCCTGCATCAGTTCCGAGACCAGCGCCTCTTCGCTGCCCATCAGCACATAGGAGCGCATCAGGTTGTCGAGCTGCCGGATATTGCCCGGCCAGTCGTACTTCTGCATCAGCCGCACCACGCCGCGCGAAAGCGGAGCCGGATTCGTCTGGAACATGCGCGCATGCAGCGCCGTGAAGTAGTCGATCAGCTGCGGCAGATCTTCCAGCCGCCGTCGCAGCGGGGGCAGATTGAGCGTCACCGCGTTGATGCGGTACAGAAAGTCGAGCCGGAACGTCCCTCCGCCACCTGCTCGCGCAGTTCGCGATTCGCCACCGCGATCACCCGCGTCTGGATGCTGCCGCATATCGTGGCCGCCCACGCGCAGAAACGATCCGTCCTGCAGAACCTGCAGCAGCTTCGCCTGCACTCCCAGGTCCAGGCTGCCCACCTCGTCCAGAAACAGCGTGCCGCCGTGCGCCTGCTCCACCCGCCCGCGCTTGGTCGAAAGCGCGCCGGTAAACGCGCCCTTCTCGTAGCCGAACAGTTCCGTCTCGATCAGGCCCGCAGGAATCGCCGGACAGCTTACCTTCACCAGTTCACCCGTTGCCTTCTCGGAACTGCCGTGGATCAGCCGTGCGCACAGTTCCTTGCCCGTGCCGCTCTCGCCCTGGATCAGCACCGCTACATTGGTCTTGGCCACCATCTCGAGCTTGCGGCGAATCGCCTGCATCTCCGCGGAGCGTCCGAAGATCACATCAATCGGCGGAAGATCGGTCCGTGTCTCCTGGTCCGAAAACCGCACTGTCGTCATACATTCCTGTCGAGAATCGAGGTTCCGCACTCTGCATAGGCACGTTGATGTCCATTCTCAGATAACGGCCGCAACAGCCGAATATGGGTACCTTTGTGCGATAAAGTGGTTACTAAAGGCCTGAATTCGGTACCGAAATGCCAGCCATTACGCCGCTTACAAGTGCAAACTTATTCGCACTATTTCATGGAAGAACTTTTCCTCCCTCATGTAAACTTTCTGCACAAACGTAGGAAAGTAATTACCACTTTCGGTCGATACTTCGACAGCCGTAGCCCGCCGATACAATCTCCGCGGTAACGTCGCCTTGACAGAGCAAGACGCGTGTAACACCTCGAGCCGCAACCCGACATCAGACGTGCAGCGGTGTTCGAACGAATGACGGAGCAAAACTTTGATGGCTGCACTATTCTCTCCCTCCCGAAAAACGAGTCGTCCCGCAAAATCCTGCCTGTTCGTCTTTGAGTCCAATCTCAAGGTTCTCAACTACCTCAAGCGCACCTTTTCGGACACTCTACGACCTTCGGCTCTTCTCCGACGAGCAGGCCTTCCTGCGCGATCTCGACGCGGTGCACCGGCCCTCCCTGGTTCTGCTCGCCTGGGACGGCATCGCCCACTCCCAGCCGCTCTTCTCGCGCCTTCGCACCACCCGCCCCGACGTCCCCGTCCTCATCCTCGCCACCACCGCCGAGATGGCCGACTACGAGGTCTTCGCGCGCCTCGGCGCCGCCGGCGTGGTTCTCAAGCCCTTTGTCGACGACGCCCTCGAGGTCGCTATCGCCAAGCACCTCCTGGTGCAAAAGAAGAGGCCGACGAGCCCACAGGAGATCAAGCTCGAAAACGGCCACTCCTTTGTCCGCTCCTCCAGGCGCATGCGCGAGGTGGAGGCCCAGGCCAAGCTCGTCGCCCGCTCCGATATCCCCGTCCTGATCCTCGGCGAAAGCGGCACCGGCAAAGAGATCATCGCCATGTACACGCACCAGATGTCGCGCCGCGCCGGCAAGATGTTCCTCAAGGTCAACTGCGCCGCCATGCCCGCCGACCTGCTCGAAAGCGAACTCTTCGGCTACGAGCAGGGCGCCTTCACCGGCGCCGTGAAGAGCAAGCCCGGCAAGTTCGAGATCTGCGACGGCGGCACCATCTTCCTCGACGAAATCGGCGAAATGCCCGCCACCCTCCAGGCCAAGCTCCTCCACGTCCTGCAGGACGGCACCTTCTCCCGCCTCGGCGGCCGCGGCCCCACACGCACCGATGTCCGCGTCATCGCCGCCACCAACGTCAACATGAAAGAAGCGATGGCGCGCAAGACCTTCCGCGAAGACCTTTACTACCGCCTCAATGGCCTCTCGCTCAACCTGCCGCCGCTGCGCGAGCGGCTGGACGAGATTCCCGCCCTGGCCAACTACTTCATGCGCAAGGGCGCCGAGAAGTACGAGCTTGAGCCGCTGCCCCTCTCCCCCAACCTGCTCAGCGCCCTGGCCCAGTACAACTGGCCCGGCAACCTGCGCGAGCTCGAAAACGTGATCAACCGCTACCTCATCCTCAAGGACGAGTCGGCCGTCATCGCCGAACTCGACATGGCCCGCGGCGCTCCCTCTGCACTCCGAACGGAGCCAGCCCACACACTCCGAGGCCGGCGGCCTCAAGCGCCTCGTCCGCGGCATCAAGGGCGAGACCGAGTCCTCCGTCATCGCCGGCGTCCTCGAAGAAACTGGATGGAATCGCAAAGCCGCCGCAAACGACCTCAAGATCAGCTACAAGGCCCTGCTGTACAAGATCAAGCAGTACGACCTGAGCCCCACCAACACGCGTTCCATGTGACCCCGGGACCCATACGTGAACAATCTGAACATGCATACACCGACATGGTCGTCATCCAGTTCGGCGGCCGCACCGTGAAGGGCTACTCCGACCGCTCGCCGATGGCCCGCCCAAGAAGATCTCGCCAGCTTCACCGACACCCCACCCATCCGCCTCCTCGACTCCGGCGCCGTCCGAACGCATTCCTCTCGACGGCGTCAAGGCCATCTTCTTCGTCAAGTCCTTCGAAGGCAGATGGCACGACGACCTCCGCTTCCACGACCACCTTGCCGCCGCAGGACTGCCTCTGGGTCCGCGCCACCTTCCACGACGGCGAGGTCATCGAAGGCCTGATCACCAACGACTCGCACCACGTCCTCCAGGCCGGCTTCTACATGTTCCCCATCGACCCCGAGGGCAACAACCTGCTCATGTTCGTGCTCGAAGAACAAGCTCCAGGACTTCCAGGTGCTCGGCCTGCGCGCCGCGCCCCAGGAACATGCCCCGCATCGGCGCCGACCAGCCGCACCGAATCTCTCGCGTGAAGATCTGTCAGCTCGCAATCAAAAGCGTCCCGCGGCCAGGCCGCGGGACGCTTTCTTCTTTGTCCAAACGAGAACCAGACCAGCTACCGGCTCGCCAGCTCCGGCAGCGCGCTCTCCTTGTACCAGGCGATCGTCTTTTCCAGTCCCTCGCCGGAACTCCGCGATCACCTCGTACCCAAGCACCTCGCGCGCCAGCGAAATGTCCGCCAGCGAATGCTTGATGTCGCCTTCGCGCTCCGGCTTGAAGTCCACGCCGCCGGCGTACCCGGTAATCGCCTTCATCGCCTCGTAGGCCTCCAGCAGCGTCGTGCGCTTCCCTGTCGCGACGTTGAACACGCGTCCCGCCGCCGCGCTCGGAGCCTTGGCCGCCTTCAGGTTCGCGCTCACCACGTTGTCGATATACACGAAGTCGCGGCTGGTCAGACCGTCGCCGAAGATGGTCGGCGTCTCGCCCTTCAGCATCAGCGAAATGAACCGCGCCAGCACGCCCGAGTACTGGCTCGTCGGGTCCTGCCGCGGCCCGAACACGTTGAAGTAGCGCAGCGCCACCGTCTCCAGCCCGTACACCCGCGTGTACGACGCGAGGTAGTGCTCGCCCGCCACCTTCTGCACCGCATACGGCGAGATCGGCTTGCGGCAGCATGTCTTCGGTCTTCGGCAGCGCCGGATCGTCTCCATAGGCGGCCGACGACGCCGCATACACCACCCGCTTCACCCCGGCTGCCGCGCCGCCTCCAGCACCGCCAGCGTTCCGTCCAGGTTCGGCCCGTTCGTCCCTACCGGGTCCGCCACCGAGACCGGCACCGAAGGGATCGCCGCCTCGTGGAACACGTAGTCCACGCCCACGCAAGCCGTCTTCGATCGCCTTCCGGTCCTGGATGTCTTCCATCCGCAGATCGATCTGTCCGCGAATCTCATCCAGGTTCGCGATCTTGCCCGTACTCAGGTTGTCGATGCCGCGCACGCGTGGCACCCTCCGCGAGCAGCGCCCGCGCAATGCTGGAACCGATAAAACCGGAAATCCCGGTAATCAAAACCTTCGCCATTGATCTACTCCTCTGTCCGGCCAGTCTCTCTGGTCTGCCTCTTAAGGGTAAATCCCACCATCTGGCGCTATGCGCCTTGAAGCGCTGATCGGATCATCTGCGAACAGAACCGGCCGTCCCCACGCGTACCATCATCCGATAACCAGGCCGTCCGTCGCGTAGCCCCGTCCAAATCCAAGTGTACAAGGCGCACCTCCGTAATCAGATAGATTCCTGGAGATCCACATGCTGACTCGACTTCTTCTCGCTTTCCGCCGTCGCCGCCGTGTGCTCCCCGCCGCCCTCGCCGCCGAGGGCACCTTCGATCGCACCCTCACCTTCTCCGGCGCGCCCACCCTCTCCGTGTCCACCGGCTCCGGCTACGTCCACGTCTACCCCGGGCCAGGACAACCAGGTCCACGTCATCGGCCGCGTTCACTCCCGCCCCGGCTGGCTCGGAGGCGACTCCAACGCCGAAGCTCGTGTCCGCCAGATCGTCGCCTCGCCCCCTATCGTGCAGTCCGGCAATATCATCACCATCGGCCAGTCGCACGCCGACTCCGAGCTCTTCCGCAACATCTCCATCGATTACGAGATCACCGCCCCCGCCCAGACCACGCTCAAAGCCCACTCCGGCTCCGGCTCCCTTGAGATCGGCGGCATCCTCGGCGCCGTCAACGCCAGCTCCGGCTCAGGCTCCATCCATGCCGACAACGTGGGCGGCAACTCCCGCTTCGACACCGGCTCCGGCTCCATCCATGCCGAACACGTCCATGGCGCCGCCTACGCCGAAACCGGCTCCGGCCGAGATCGAACTCTCCGTCACCGCCGCCGGCGACGTCCAGGCCCGCACCGGCTCCGGCGGCATCCACCTGTCCGGCATCTCCGGAGGCCTTCACGCCACCGCAGGCTCCGGCTCCATCGACGTCGAGGGCAACCCCACCGCCGAGTGGCGCCTCGAAACGCGGCTCCGGCAGCATCCACCTCAAGCTCGACCCCAGCGCGCACTTCACTCTCAACGCCTCCACCGGCTCCGGCGGAGTTAAGGTCGACCGGCCCATCGTGATGCAGGGCTCGCTCAACAAGCACCACGTCACCGGAACACGTGAATGGCGGCGGCCCTACTCGTCCGCGCCTCCACCGGCTCCGGTTCAATCACCCTCGAATAACGCGGCCGACGGCTGGCCTACTGCAGCACGGGCCAGTCGTTCTGCCAGACGATGTGCTTCAGCCACCCGTACATCGCCCCGTTCTCCGTCATCTTCAGCGCGTGGAACACCAGCAGGCTCTCCCCGCTGTCGCGGATCGACATATGCCGTCCCTCCCCCGGCAGCATTCCACACGGTATCTTGCTCAGGAGCACCGTTCCGCCCCCGCTCATCATCGGCGTGCCGTTGCATATCCATAAACGGCCCCTGCGGACTTGTCGCGCGCCCCACCGCCTCTTTGTAGTTGTCCGTCGAAACATCCCGGTTGCAGCAGTAGTCGACCGACACAAACAGGTAATAGAACCCGTTGTGCTTCACAATCGAAGCCCCTTCGATCGGATCGTTCTCCACGCCCGGCCTGGTCGCCAGGTCGTGCCGCACCGCTCCCGCCAACACCTTCCCCGTCGCCCGGATCGATCTCAATCTGCTTGATCCCCGACCAGTAGCTTCCATAGCTCATCCATATCCGCCCGTCCGTATCCACCAGGATGTTCGGATCGATCGCGTTGAAATCCTCACCCGGCTCGAGACCCCAGCACCTCGCCCTGGTCCACCCACTCGTACCGCGGGTCGTTCGGATCCAGCGTCACGTTGGTCGCGACCCCAATCACCGACCGCTGCGAGTTCAGCGTCGACCCCGAGTAGTACACCCGGTACAGCCCGCCCCAGTACGTCACATCCGGAGCCCACAGCCCAACCACCCCAGGCACAGCGATCGCACCCACGCGGCATCCTCGGGAAACACGCTGCCACAGGCAATCCAGTTCACCTCGTCCTGCGAGCAGCGGATCGGCAGGCTCGGCTCCGGCGGAAGCCCAATCACATCCGTCGTAAACATGTAATATGTCGACCCGGACCGGATGATGCTGGGATCATGAATCGGCGCCACATCACCCGTCAAGCGGGTAGCTCGCCAGCGGGTCTGTCTCGCGCCAGAACGCGACGTGGACTCTTGTACGACAGTCCCGGAGAGCGACAGCGCTGGCTGCCCCGCCGCACGCCACCATCAGCGTACCAGCAAAACACCAGAGATGCTGCCCACCGCACCCGAGGCCGCACGTGCTCGCATATGTCTTCCAGGTCCGTCATAGCATTCGCTAGCATCGATATTCGCGTCCATGATGCAATAATCACGATAGCGCATCTCAACGCAACCGTCAACCGCTCTTCGCGCGTGCCGCTATCGCGGGTCTGCCTCCCATCAACTGTCACGCAAGCATCTCGCCTCGAGCGCCGCCTCACTCTCACCCTCCATGAAGCGCCGCCCGGCCCCGGCTCCACCCGACCTCTTCGCATCGAGCCGCATCCGCCGCTACGCCCACCCAGCCAAGCGCAAACCCTCCGCCGCGCCCTGGGTTCCCGCCGAGCACACTCTCCCTGCGCTGCGTGCCGCCATGCCCGCCTGCAAAGGCTGCGACCTCTACCAGCACGCCACCCAGGTCGTTCCCGGCAAGGGACCCGCCCACGCTCGCCTGCTCCTCGTCGGCGAGCAGCCCGGCGACCAGGAAGACCTGCAGGGCCAGCCCTTCGTCGGCCCCGCCGGCCGCATCCTCCACAAAGCCATGGACGAGCTCTCCATCGACCCCGCCACCGTCTTCGTCACCAACGCCGTCAAGCACTTCAAGTTCACCCAGCGCGGCAAGCTCCGCCTCCACCAGACACCCCGGATGTCCGAGATCACCGCCTGCCGCCCCTGGCTCCTGGCCGAGATCCAGACCGTCCGCCCGCGAGTCATCCTCTGCCTCGGCGCCACCGCGGCCAAATCACTCCTGGGCAGCAGCTTCTCGCTCACCCAGAGCCGCGGCCGCATCCTCTCCACCCCCTTCGCTGACAAGGTGATGGCCACCTACCACCCCTCCGCCATCCTGCGCGCCCAGGACTCCCAGGCCTCCGACGACCTCTACCACTTCCTCAAGCTCGACCTGCAACTCGCGCACGAGACCGCGCGCGCGGCCTGATCGCTCCTCCATTCGCACGCAGGATTCTCCAGCTCACGCATCTCCGCAGAGCAGCAGGCAACCCCTACCGCACCCGGGGATCTCCCCGGCGTCTACACATCTAGTACCCGCCTATGATAAAAAGTACCGGGCCGGAAGCCGTCCCCAGGAGCACCCGTTCAGCCATGAACACAATTGCCGTTCCCGTCCCCGAGCACCTTCGATCGCCGCAGCGCTTTGCCACCCAGGCCCTCTCCTCCCCCGCCGCTCTCGCCGCCGTGCTCGACCACACCCTGCTCAAACCCGAAGCCACCCGCGCCCAGGTCACCCACCTCTGCCACGAGGCCGCCGAGCACCGCTTCGCCTGCGCCATGGTCAACCCCGCCTGGGTCGGCACCGCCGCCGAGGTCCTCGCCGGCACCGGCATTCCCGTCGGCGTCGTCATCGGCTTCCCCCTCGGCGCATCCTCTCCGCCTCCAAGCGCGACGAGGCCGTCCGCGTCATCAAGCTCGGCGCCCACGACGTCGACATGGTCCTCAACGTCGGCCTGCTCAAATCCGCCACCGCCGGCGGCCCCCACGCCAAATCCGACTACGACGCCGTCAAGCAGGACATCCGCGGCGTCGTCGAGATCGCCCACAACCACGGCGCCATCGTCAAAGTCATCCTCGAAACCTGCCTGCTCACCTTCGAAGAAAAGCTCCGCGCCTCCGAAATCGCCCTCGCCGCCGGAGCCGACTTCATCAAGACCTCCACCGGCTTCTCCTCCGGCGGCGCCACCGTCGACGACATCGCCCTGATGCGCTCCGTCGCCGGCACCCGCGCCGGCGTCAAAGCCTCCGGCGGCATCCGCACCCTCGCCGACGCCTCCGCCATGCTCCACGCCGGGAGCCACCCGCATCGGCGCCTCCGCCAGCGTCAAAATCCTCGCCGAACTCAGCGGCCATCCTGCCCAGGCGAACCACGGTCGCAGCCAGGGCGATACTCCGCCAACCCCTACTGCTTACCGCCCCGCATCACGATCTGAACAAGCCGTCAGCCTTAACAGAGGCGCGAAGCCATTGTGCCTCCGCGCCTCCATCGTCGCTACTCCGCATCCTCTGTTACGGAGCCGCATGCGCCGCCGCAGCAAACCCGCCATTCCAACCACGCCCGTGCCCAGCAGCACAAACGACCCCGGCTCCGGCGTCGCTGCGCTGGCGTGGCGTCACCGCGGCCAGGAAATCCTGCGCCAGCACCGCATCCGCCGCTGTCGTCGGATGGATGTCGTCCCAGAACAGATACTGGTTGGGTTCGCGCAGGGCGTCAGCCCCGGGGTCGTGAAAGTCACCCGGATAGCACTGCCCCGTCACGTTGTTGAAGCCAAACAGCCCGGGACTATTCAGCAATCGCCAATTCAAAGCAGCGACCGGTGTCGAAGTATGTCGCGCCCGCAGGCAAGCTGTGCCAGCAGCAGTCTGGTTAAACGTCGCGCTGAACGCTTGGCCGCGGCGGACGTCGTAGAACTCCGGCGTCAGTCCCAGGTTCGGCAGTCCCGGCACCAGGATGTGCGTCGCCCCTTCCCCCTCGAGCGTGCGACGATCTTGTCGATGTCGGCCACTGCGGTAGTCACCGAGCCGCCAACCTCGAAGTCGTTCGCCCCTCCCCACACCACAAACAGCGAACTCGGGAATCAGCGCCGAAGGCATCTTCGAAGCCGAACCCGCCAATTCGACTTTCATTCCGGGCAAGCCCGAGAAGACCGGCGCTGGTCTGTGTTCCTAAATCCCCGCCGTTCCCGATGCCCGTCGTGGCCCCTCCGTACGCGAAGTCGAACAGCGGCGCACCCAGCGCTCGCCGCCAGGTACTCCACGGCGACCGGGCCATTCGAGAAACGGCCGTTGTAATAGGGAGCCGGCGGCACCGCCCACCAGTCGCCGCAAACAGGTTTCCGTTATCCGACAAGCTGTCCCCGTACACGATCACCGACGAGTAGGTCGCCGCCTTCGCCGCCGGCCCAACCGCAAAGCCCACCGTCAAAGCCGCTACAAGAGCTAACGCATTCCCTGGTTTCACATTCCTCCGTTCTCTGCAGCACACATCGTCCCGTCGCTGTCCATCGACGCTGACTGACCCATCAGTACGCCGCTACGCTTTTACATTCGTCTGAGTTGCCATCGAATCCTAGCATTTCGTTTCGTACTGAAAACAAAGGCTTACTAAAGTTTCATTTGATCTCACTCAAACCCGTTGAAGCCGGTGCCACACTGTTCTCGTCAACTCGCGCAGCCCGACACTTCCTTCACAGCCGAACAAGCCCGCCTCCGCCCGCTGACCTCGGAACCCTGTCAAGCCCCCGAACCGGCAAAGCCGTGTAAGTCGCTCACTCTGCAGGCGAAAATCGCTCGAAGATAGTTGGGCATTTAGTTTTACCCCGCTTGGTACAATGGATATATATCGAGATACACGTCCGCTCAGGACCCGGCGAACGCGCCGGGTCGGTTATGCTTTAACAACGCATCTCACCCACGACGGGCCCGCTCGTCCAACCTTGAGCGGGATGTCAGACGCTAAACCGCATGAGCTTTCAACTACTTAGATAAGCCAAGTCGTTTTTAGCTTCAACACTTGCAGCCATCGATTCGCAACTCCTTGAAACAAATAGGCTACTCAACCGCCGCCCCGGGGGGTACGGGCACCCCACTCTGAGAGGAGACCGGCATGAGACTAAAGCGCGCCTTACGCGTCCTGCTCGCAGCAGCCGCGCTCCTCGTCTCCGCAGCCTTCGCCCAGCACGCCTTTCGCGTCTACCGCTCGGTCGAAGGCTACGAGAACATGCCTCTCCCGCCCGACTACAACCTCCACAAGGAGTGGACCTTCGCCCGCCTCATGTATCCCCCCGGCCCGCTCGACGGCTACTACCCTCGCTTCCAGGGCGATTGGCGCCAGGGCCTCTCCCTCTGGACCCAGGACTATCCCTCCGCGGACCGCAAGCTCGCCGCCGCCGTCCAGCGCCTCACCCGCATCGACGCTCGCGGCGCCGAGCAGCCCGTCAGCATCGACGACGATGACATCTACAACTACCCCTGGATCTACGCCGTCCAGGTCGGCGAATGGGGCCTGACCCCCAAACAGTGTGCGAAGCTCCGCGACTACCTCCTCCGCGGCGGCTTCTTCATGGCCGACGACTTCCACGGCCACGAAGAGCAAGCCTACTTCGAAGCCACCATGAAGCAGGTCTTCCCCGACCGCCCTATCGTCGACATCCCTGATACCGACGCCATCTTCCACACCGTCTTCGACCTCACCGACCGCTTTCAGGTTCCCGGCGCCGAACACCTCGCGACCGGACACAAGAAGGACGGTGTCGTCGCCCGCTGGGAAGGAATCTACGACGACAAGGGCCGCATCATGGTCGCCATCTCGCTCAACTCCGACCTCGGCGACTCATGGGAATGGTCCGACGACGCCCGCTACCCCGAAAAGTACGCCGACCTTGGCCTGCGTCTCGGGGTCAACTACATCGTCTACGCCATGACCCACTGATTCCCGACTCACTGATCCAGACCCACTGATCCAGCCTCACTAAATCCTTTACAACTGCCGCGCCAGCACCAGCGTGATATCGTCCGGCTGCTCCGCCGCACCGATCCACGCATCCAGCGCCAGCATCACCTGGGCAGAAATCACATGCAGCGGCTGGTCCCGGTAACGCGCCACCACCTCCATCAGCGCTCCTCGCCGAAGTCGCCAAAGTCGTTCTCCGGCTCGGTCACACCATCCGAGTAAGCCACCAGGATGTCGCCGCCTTCATCTGGATCCGCGCTTCCTCATAGCTCATCCCGTCCATCAAGCCGACCACCGTCCCGCCGCAGTCCAGCCGCCGCACGTGGCCGTCCTTGCTCAGCACCAGCGGCGGCAGATGACCCGCATTGGAGTACGTCAGCTCCGCTGAGGCCGCGTCGTAATGCCCCAGAAACAAAGTCGCGTACTTCTCCGGCTGCGTGCTGCGGTACAGGTGCCGATTCAGCAACTGCAGAATCCGCGCCGGCGACTCGAACAGCTCGACCCGTGTACTCCAGGAGTTTGCCTCCATCGCCATCCGCAAGCATCCCCGCAAATGCCTGGTCCGAGTACACCAGGTCTTCCGACGCAAACCGATAGGCGCGCACCGCCGAATGGAGTGTCGCCATCAGCAGCGCCGCTGAAATCCCTTTGCCCGAGATATCGCCCAGCACGATCCCCACGCCCGACTCCTTGCCCTGACCGTTGTTCCCATGCAGCGCCGCGGGCCCACCGTTCGGGTCGCGATGGTGGAACACCAGGAAGTCGTAGTAGTCCCCCGAAACCGAGCGCGCCGGCCGGCAGATCCCGTGCAGCTCCAGCTGCGCCAGGTTGTGCGCGTGATGCGGAAACAGGTTCGCCTGCACCTCCTGCGCAATGGTGAGCTCGCTTTGCAGCCGCTCCTTTTCCTTCTGCTCCTGCAGAAGCGCTCTGCAGCGATCCCGTCATGCCGTTGAACGACCTGCGCCAGTTCGCCCAGCTGGTCCGGCTCGGACGCGATCGCCGCAGGGATCCTGTGCGCCAGGTCTCCGTGGTCCACGTGCCGTGTGGCCTGGTAAAGCTCAGCCACCGACGCGGTGATCGAAGCGCTCAGCCGTGTCGCACTCCACAGCGCCAGCGCCTCGATGATGGCGAACAGCACACACAGAACCAGCAGCCCGATACGGATGTAGTCGGTGACGATACCGCCCAGCGACGATCCGAACAACTGCCGGTACAGCAGCGACGGCCGGGAGTGCACCTCGATCGGAACGTTATCCGGCTGCCCCGTGTCCCAGTCCGTAATGTCCATCGTGGACACGAATCGAGACCCTCTGGTCTCCGAAGTTGACCGCCACCGGCTCGAACGCCGCCCGAGGTCGAGGTTCGTTGCAGGTCCGATCCAAGAGATCGCCGCGTGGTGTTGCTTTCTGCTTTGCTGGTCGGGCTCGACGTCGCGGGCCTGTGATTGGTCATCACCGCCGCAAACCGCACACGACCCAGTCCTTCCGCCACCACGTCAACCAGTGCGCTATTCACCGGCATGCTTGTGATGATCGTCAACAGCTTGCCCGAAGGTTCGATCCGCCTCTGGTCCAGCGCCACCAGAAACAGCTCGTCGCCGTCGATCACCAGCCCGCGAAACTGCCGTCCCTTCAAATCGCTGGCCCATGGCGGCAGCCCGATCGGAACCGCGGTTGCGACGTTGGAATCAGACGGCGGCCCAAAGCCAGGGAGTGCCGCGTCTCCCTCCAGCGGCGCTCCATTCAAATAGGTTGAGGTGTGCCGGTGCAACTTGGCTCGCAAAGGATTCGGGAAGCTCTCCCCTAGCGTCTGGGCTGCGGCTGCGTCCGTCTGCGCAGCTGTCGCCGAGGTGTCAGCCTGCGCGTCCGCAGGCCTTTGAGCGGGGCGCCCGCCCGGGCCGCCGCCAGGCCGACGTCCCGGAGGTCCCCCAGGTCTGCCGGGAGGTCCTCCCAGCTCGCCGCGTTCTCGCAGCCGCAGGAATCGAGCCGCTCGATCTGTTCGTGCCGCATTCTCCGCACCCAGCGACTCAAGTTCCTGGTGCATGCGCGTGTCCGCCAGGTGAACGGAGAACTGACCGGCCGCCACGTAAGCGGAGATCCCGGCCAGCGTCACAAACAGTACAACCGGCGCAAGCCCGATCAGCAAGTACGTCACAATCAGCTTGCTGCGCACACTCCACAGCACACGCCTCCGCACGTACCGCACGGCCAGCGGGACGCAGACGCCGACCAGCAAGATTCCAGCGAGCAACTGCATCCAGCCGACTAGCGGCGTCTTGATCCACGGCAGCAGACTGATCAGCCAAAGCGCAACGAACCACGCGGAAAGCCACAAGGCTGCCCCGGCCAAGCCGTGCGGAGGACGCCACAGCCGCCCTCCAGCTCGAAGTTCAGCGACCGGCAGCATCTGCTTTGTTCTCCCTGGCCGCGCCTTCCTGGTCGTACGCCGGGTCATGCGCGGCTTCCGCCCGGGCGACGCGAAGAGTGTATCGGGTCGCGGAAAAATGCGCTCCCGCCAGCAGCAGCAAACCGGAAAGGAACGCCCAGACCATCAGCCCGACTGAGACCTGAAACGGCCCATACACCGATCCGAAATCCAGCCGCGGCAACGCCAGCACGTACAGGTACTTCGCCAGCTCCCACAGCAGCCCGATCACGATGGCGGTCGGCAACACGGCCAACGCGGGGACCTTACGGTTCGGCAGCACCCAGTAAATAAGGAAGAACAACATAATGCTCGCGATCACCGCCAGGATACGCATCAGGCCGCCGCTCAAGATGTGGAACACAATGTTGTCGGTGTGCCCGAAAAATACAAACGTCAGCACCGCCTTCTGACCCGCCGTAATCGCTACCGAGCCCAGCGCCAGCGCACCCACCGCAAACGCCAGCCCAGCGACACCGCCTGGTTATGCAGATACGAGCGGTTCTTGCCCACACCCCATACATTGTTCAACGCGACCTCAAGCGGCAAAAACACGCCGGTCGAACTGATCAGCAGCATCACGATCGAAAATACCTGCACGCCATGGTGCGGATGCGCCAGCAACTGCATGTTGCGCATGACAAACGCCTGGTTGGAAGGAAGAAAGGTCGAGATCATCTCTCCGACGACCTGCTCCATGGACCGCGAGTGGAACAGCGTCCGCGACAATGTCAGCATGAGGACGATGAACGGGAACAAGGAAAGGATCACATTGGCCGCAACCGAGAAGGCATAGGTGTGCACCTCGGTCTGGACCATGTATCGGAACAGCGCCAGCACCTGCGAACCCGATCCGCTACGCGGCAGTGTCGGCCTTACCTCGTCCATTGGCAACGGAGGGCCGAACTGATCCCTCTCCGCGGCACCGGTGTCGGGCGCGACCAAATCGGGGTTGCGCGGTTCCGGGTCTGGAGCTTTGATAGAAACGTCAGAGGACATAGGCTGGTCGAACTCTGGCTCGCTTGCTCCGAGGGCCGCGCAGCCTGGCCTGGCAATGAAATCAGCAGGTTTGAATACTGTTCCCTGATGCTAGCAGACGGGCTTCTCTGCACCGGAGCTTCAGTCGATTGGGTTTGTTCGGAAGATCCTGTCCCGTGCCCACATCGCAGCTTCTGCGAGTGCACGGTCGTTCGCGTTCGCTGTCTCACCGCCAGCACAGGGCTGTGACCCGATCGCCGCCCACAGTTCAAGCTGCGGCAGGAACCTGGCCTCGCCCGAGTTACCCATCGCAATCGCCACGTTACGCTGCAGCCGCTTCCGTCCCGTGCGCTCCAGCGGGGAACCCTTGAACCTTCGCTTGAACTCCGCCGAATCCATCTCGGCCAGCCGCTCCAACGGCGGGTTCACAAGCTCCGGCCGGGGCTCCATCCCGGGACGCACCTCAACGGGCCCCCTGCGCCCTGCCTTCGCGTTCCATGGGCAAACATCCTGGCAGATATCGCACCCAAACACCTGCCGTCCCATGCCTGCCTGCAACTCTGGCTCGATCTCCGCCCTTTTTCTCGATCGTCAGGTAAGCGATACACCGAGTTGCGTCCATCTCCCGCGCAGAGCCCGGCTCTTTCCCGCCCAGCAGCGCGCCCGTAGGACAGGCGTCGATACACCGTGTGCAGCTTCCGCAACGATCCTGCACAGCCGGATCGATCACCGCCGCCAGGCCCGCCCCCGGCTGAGGAACACTGTCCAGTTCCAGCGACGTGACAATGACCCCAAGCAGCAGCCACGACCCCAGTTGCTCGTTCAAGACACACGTGTTTTTGCCGATCCACCCTATTCCCGCGCGTGCGGCCAACCCCCGCTCCAGCATTGGGCCGGTGTCCACGTAGCAGCGGGTTGTGCACGCGGCGAGAGACTGCATCTTGGATTCGACCGTGCGCAGCCGGCTCAGCAACTCCTCATGGTAATCGGAGGGCATGAGCTCGCCATTTGCGCCGCGCCGGCCCGACCACGCATACCGCGCTATCCATCCGCTTCCCTGCGGCGCCGGGTCGGTCGAAGCGCGGGCCTTCCCCGCGATAGCTGATCGCGCATACCAGAACGCTCCGCGCCCACGGCAGCGACGCCTGGAGCCCCGACCGGACCAGCCTCCCGGAAGCGTCACGCCGTTTCAGGTACTCCATCTCGCCCGCGTGCCCGTCGGCCACCCACGCCGAAAACCGATCCGCATCAGCGGCGTCGTGCTCAGGGCCGACCCCTGCCAACCCGGTGAGTTCGAACCCAGCCTCTCGCGCCGCACGCCGCACAACCTCCTGCAGTTCCGGATTCCAGCTCACCCGGTCTTCAGCCCTTCCCTGCATTTCCGGGATAGTCGTCGCTTCCACGTATTCAGTTTATCTGCGCCGGCCCACCACCAGACCGCGCAAGCCGGCCGTACCGCCCGCGTTGTGCTCTGTTCAAGGGTGCGGGCGGCAGAACAAGACCTGCCAATAAAGCGCTCACATCTTGGCAGACCAATTCAGACCAATTGTTCCACGTGGAGCATTCTTCGCGCTTGCACGCGCCGGACGCACTCACCCTCCGCTCACCGCCCTACAATGGACTTATCTCGCAGAAAGAGGTTCTCGTCCTTGGGTTTATCCGGTTTCCCTGAAATACAGGCGGTCCTCTTTGACTTTGGAATGGTGCTCTCGGGCCCGCCGGAGCCCTCAGCCTGGGCACGTATGCTGTCCGTCTCGGCCCTCGCGGAAAACCGGCTGCACGCCGCTTACTGGGCCCATCGCCACGACTACGACCGTGGAACCCTGACCGGACCGGATTACTGGAACATGGTGGCCGAACACGCCGGCGCGCGGTTCGACGCCGCTCAGGTGCAGGCGCTGATCGCCGCTGACACGGACCTTTGGACGGACATGAATGCCCCAATGGTGGAGTGGGTCGGCCGCCTCCATGCCGCAGGCGTTCGGACCGGCATTCTATCCAATATCGGGGATTCTATCGCCGAAGGGATCTGCGCCAAGCTGCCGTGGCTTTCAGCTTTCGACCACTGCACCTGGTCCCACGCATTGCGGATGGCAAAGCCCGAACCGGAAATCTATACCAGGACTGCCGAAGCTTTGCGCACCGCGCCCGAGCACATCCTCTTTATAGATGACCGGGCCGACAACATCGCCGCCGCCCGGGCCGTCGGCATGCAGGCCATCCAGTACACCGACCACCGCACGTTCGAACAGGAGATGCGCCACCGCGGCCTGGGAGGGCTTCTGGATGTAGGAAGCACCTCGACGGAGGCTATGCCCGGAACGGCCGAAGAACTCCTCAAACGGTAGCTGGCCGACGCGCCCAGAAGCTGGAGCGCACTACAGGCTGCCGGCCACTGTCCCTACGCGGGATTCGCACCTGCTCCACGATCTCGATCCCGAAGCCCTGCAAGGCGGGGACGTGGGTCGGCGTGTTGGTGAGCAGGCGGATGCGGCAGATGCCGAGGTCAGACAGGATCTGGCCGCCGAGTCCGACCTGGCGCAGCGTGCGCTGAGCGCGATGGGCGGCGTCATCGCACGGCTCCTTGCCGCGACCGGAGCGCGGTTTCGCGATGGAGAATAAGCCGATTGGGCGCCGCAGTCTCCCCGGGGCGGCGCTGGTCCCGGTGCGGTCGATGCCGAAGCCGCGGCTGCCGTTGTGGAGATAGATCAGCGCGCCGCGGCCGGCTTCGGCGATCATGCGCAGCGAAGCGTCGACGACGGCGCGGCAATCGCAAAGGGTGGCCCCGAAGACGTCGCCGGAGAGGCAGTGGGTGTGGACGCGGACGAGGGTAGGCGTATGCCGCGTCGAAGCGTTGACGTCGCCGTAAACAAGCGCCACGTGCGACTCCGCGCCGTCGACCTCGCTCTCGTACGCGATCATGCGGAATTCGCCGTAGCGGGTCGGCAACATGGACTCGGCGACGCGGTGGATGTAGCGCTCGTGCTGCAGCCGGTACCGGATGAGCGACGCGACCGTAAGCATCTTGAGTCCGTGCTGCGGCGCAGAAGCGACCAGGTCCGGTACGCGGGCCATCGTGCCGTCGTCGTTCATGATCTCGCAGATCACGCCGGCGGGGATCAGGCCGGCGAGGCGCGCGAGATCGACCGATGCCTCGGTCTGGCCGGCGCGGACGAGGACGCCGCCTTTGCGAGCGCGCAGCGGGAAGACGTGACCGGGCCGGGCGAGGTCCTGCGCGGTGGAGGCTGGGTCGATGGCGACGCGGATGGTGTGGGCGCGGTCGGCGGCGGAGATGCCGGTGGTGACGCCTTCGCGGGCTTCGATGGACTCGGTGAAGGCGGTGCCGAAGCGGGAGGTGTTCTCCTGCGTCATCGGGCCGAGGCGAAGGTAGTCGGCGCGGTCCTCGGTCAGCGTGAGGCAGATCAGGCCGCGGCCGAAGCGGGCCATGAAGTTGATCGCCTCCGGGGTGACGTGCTCGGCGGCGAGGGTGAGGTCGCCTTCGTTCTCGCGGTCCTCGTCGTCGACGACGACCACCATGCGGCCGGCGCGGATCTCGGCGACGGCCTCTTCCACCTCGACAAACGGAGTTGCCATTGCGCAGTTCCCTCCTCGATCGATCATCCCGCGTACCGTGCGACCGTTCTTACACGGTGCGATTAGTGAGCAGTCGTTCACCAGAAGCAAAAACGCCGCCCGGTGCGGGCGGCGCGTTCTGTTTCGGAATTTGTCAGTCCGAATTTACAGTGTCGACTCGATCTCGAAGCCCCAGGCCTCGAGCAGCGCCTCCGGGATGTACTTGGAGTTCTTATTGCGGCGGGCCCACTCACGGAGACGGGTGGAGCGGACATACTGGTCCGGGGTCAGCTTGTACTCCTTCACGACCTGCTCGAAGGAGGTTACAGTGGGGACGACCGGCCCGATCGGTTCGGGCTTGCCCCAGTTTGGATTTCCACGACGCTTTGCCATCGGTTGCGTTTTCCTTTGTTCGAAGATCAGCCTGCGGCGATCTGTGGCCGGGCTGCTGCGTCCGCTCGCAATCGGCTGATGTGCCCGTGTAGGCGCATCTCCGCCAATTGTTCATGTTAGCCCCGTTCCACAGGAAACGCAACTATTCAGAGGCCCCGATTGCGCTCGGCGGTGCGGCTCTTGTGGCCAGATGCCGGCTGAGTAGCTCGGTCAGGCAGCTTGACTAGGCAGGCTCGGCCTCAACCGCTGGCCGGCCCCGGAGCGGCGCAGGAACATGTCCAGCGTGCCGCCCTGGACCACGATCGAGAAGACCACCACGAGGTAGGTGGTGGCGAGAATCCAGGTCTGGCTCAGAGCCCGGGCACGGCCAGCGCGAGCGCGATGGACAGCCCGCCGCGCAGACCGCCCCAGCCCAGCGTCAAGACGGAAGACTGGTGTCCGGGCTGAATCAGCCGGAGGAGGCGGACGACCAGCCCAACACGAGCAAGCGGACCACGATGACGGTGACGATGGCCAGCGCCGCCGGAGACAAAGGCTCGTGACGGGAAGCGGATGGCCAGCACCTCGAACCCAAGCAGAACAAACAGGATCGAGTTCTGGACCTCGTCGATCACGGTCCAGAAGCGGTCGACCGATTCGTGGGCGATCTCGCCGTGTATGCGGCCGCGGTTGAAGTAGCGGAGAGCCAGTCCGGCGGTGACGGCCTCGAGCGGGCCGGAGATGTCCAGCTGTCTGCCGCGGCATAGCCACCAAGCGCGAGTGCCAGGGTGAGCAGGATATCGACCTGGTAGGCGCGAACGCGGCGCATCAGTTCGGAGGTCGCCGCGCGCCAGCAGCACGCCGAGAGCCATGCCCGCCGCCGGACTCAAGCAGAAGCCGGAAACCGATCTTCCGCAGCGAAGGCGTCCTCGCCGCGGGAGGCATCGAGCACGGCCAGAAAGAGCACGGCGCCGATGCCGTCGTTGAAGAGGGACTCGCCGGCAAGCTGGGCGCGGATGGAGCGGGCGACGCCGACGCGGTGGAGCATTTCGAGAACGGCGACGGGGTCGGTGGGAGAGATCAGGGCGCCGAAGAACAGGCACTCGATCCACGGCGCGGGGATGCCCGAGCAGCGGGCAGCAGAGCGTGCATGGCGCCGCGACGGCGGCCATGGAGAACAGCGTTCCGAGCACGGCGAGCAGGGTGACGGCGAGCTTTTCCCGCGCAAGGTCGATCAGATCCAGCAGAAAAGAGCCGGCGAACAGCAGCAGGCTCAGCATGCCGTGGAGGATCAGGTCGCTGAACTGGATGCGCTGAACCAGCTCCGTTGGCCCAGACCGGAGCCGCGGGAAAGGCACGGCTGACCGGGATCAGCGCCAGGAGCAAATCACGGCCAGCAGCATCGTCCCGATGGTGATCGGAAGCCGCAGCACGCGGACGCTCAGGAATGCGAAGAGTGCAGCGGCGGTGACAATCAGGCTAAAGAGACCGAGGGTGGACATGCTTCCCTCAGCGTACCCAATTCTTCGCGGATCCAGAGCAGATGGTGAGTTTGGGAGCACGGATTGCGAGCCTGGCGGAGCCGCCGCGTCAGCGTGGGACCGGCATCCTCCGGATCGGCGTCAATACGCGCGAGAAACGTTCGAGTGCTCACATTGCCTTCGGCTGCAGTCGCAAACGGCGCCTACCGGACGGCCAGTCCAGTCTGCATCAAACTCGAGCAGTCGGTCCGTTGCCTGTCTCTGTCCGCGATCGCCTAACCGCACGAGGAATCTCGCTATGAGTTCTGCTCCCTGCGAAGAGTTTGAATTGAACCCGAGACTGAAGCTGCGGAAGACCGCCGCGGTCCCGTCCCGGCTTCTCGCGGCGCACGTTTGTGATCTCTGCCGGTGCGATGGGCGCGGCTGTTGCGACTGGCGTGCCCGGCTCTGGCGCGCCGAGACCGCCACGCCGGCCCCGGGATCGCCACAGACCTGCACGACCACGTCACCATCAACGGCAAGCGGCAGACGGCTGACGCTGGACACCCGGACGACGCTGCTGGATGCGCTGCGGGAGCACCTGGACCTGACCGGCTCGAAGAAGGGCTGCGACCATGGCCAGTGCGGCGCGTGTACGGTGCTGGTGGATGGCCGGCGCGTGAACTCCTGCCTGACGCTGGCCGCGACCGTGGACGGGGCGCGAGGTGACCACGGTCGAAGGGCTGGCGCACGCGGCGACAGCATCGAAGGGCTCTCGCCGGTGCAGGCGGCCTTTCTCGAGCATGACGGGTTCCAGTGCGGATACTGCACGCCGGGGCAGATCTGCTCGGCGCACGGCGCTGCTGCACGAGACGCAGAAGGGGCAGCTCTCGCAGGTGAGCTGGAGATCGGGCAAGACGTCGTCGCCTGAGCTGACGGATGACGAGATCCGGGAGCGCATGAGCGGAAACATCTGCCGCTGCGGAGCCTACCCCAACATTGTTGCTGCCGTACGCGCGGCCGCAGGACGCGGCGAAAGATACAGGAGCCTCGGCATGAATCCATTTGCGTATCAACGCGCGACCTGCACGCCGGAAGCCGCTGCGCGCCATCGCGCGGACACGACGCCAAGTTCCTGGGCGGCGGCACCAATCTTGTCGACCTGATGAAGCTGAACGTGGAGCACCCGGGCACGCTGGTCGACGTAACCGCGATCCGGACCCGGCGCTGACACGGGTCGACGACGCGCCGGCGGGCGGGGTGATGATCGGCGCGCTGGTGCGCAACTCGCGACCTCGCGAACCATCCGCACATCGTCGACGAACTATCCGCTGCTGTCGCAGGCGCTGCTCTCGGGCGCGTCGCCGCAGCTGCGCAACATGGCGACGACGGGCGGCAACCTGCTGCAGCGGACGCGCTGCTACTACTTCATGGATACGGCGTTTCCGGCGTGCAACAAGCGGGTGCCGGGGTCGGGCTGCGCGGCCATCCAGGGCATCAACCGGTACCACGCGATCCTGGGGCAGACCGACAAAGGTCCGCAGAGCGGCGAGTCCTGCATCGCGACCAATCCTTCGGACATGAACGTTGCGCATGGCCGCGCTCGGCGCGACGATCCACGTGCAGGGGCCGAAGGGCAAGCGCGCGATTCCGATTGCGGAGTTTCATCGGCTGCCGGGCACGACGCCACAGATGGACACGACGCTGCACCCGGACGAGCTGATCACGGCGGTCGAACTGCCGCCGCCGAGTGTTTGCGAAGAACTCGTGGTACCTGAAGGTGCGCGATCGGCAGAGCTATGCGTTTGCGCTGGTCTCCGTCGCGGCAGGGCTGGAGATGGATGGCGGCACGATCCAGTCTGCCGGGCTCGCGCTGGGCGGCGTGGCGCACAAGCCATGGCGGTCGGCGGAGGCGGAGCGCGCGCTGGCGGGGCAGCCCGCGACAGCCGGAGACCTTCCGCAAGGCTGCTGACGCTGCGCTGACGCGGAGCCAAGGGATACGAGCACAACGCGTTCAAGATCGAGATGGCGAAGCAGGCCATCGTCCGCGCGCTCACGCTGGCGGCCCACGGCTCGTTCGGCGGCGGCGGCGAGCGACGAGAGCAGCACAAGGAGCACAGGCATGATGCGCGGACACAGAGCAGACTCAGAAGCGACAGGACACGCCGAACCCGCACCCGCGGCAGCTTCCCGTACCGGTACGACGCGCTGGCCAAGGTCACGGGAAGGCGAAGTACGCGGCCGAGTTCTCCGCGCCGTTTCCGAAGGACCAGCTGGTCTATGCGCTGATGGTGCAGTCCACGATTCCCGCGCGGCACGATTGCGTCCATGGACCGCACTGCCGCGGAGCGCGCGCCCGGGCGTGGTGGCGGTGCTGACGCCGTTCAACGCGCCGAAGCTGAACACGGGCAAACCGGAGCCGCCGGCGCGGCGCAACCTTTCCGTGCTGCGAAGACACTGAGGTTCACTACAACGGCCAGCCGATTGCGCTTGTGGTGGCCGAGATCGCTGGAGCAGGCGCGCTATGCGGCGACGCCTGCTGAAGATCAAGTACACGCCGAAGCCGGCGAAGCTGGAGCTGCCGACGAAGCTCGCCAAGGAAAACCGGCTGGGCGAGGCGCGCTGGCCGAAGAACCCAGGCAAAGAACCGCCGGGCAACAAACGCGGTGACGTTGCAGCGGGCTTTTCGCGAAGGCGGCCGTCACGGTGGAGAAGACCTACATCACGCCGCTCCAGGTCCATAACCCGATGGAGCCGCACGCCACGATTGCTTGGTGGGACGGCGAGAAGCTGAACATGTACGACGCGACGCAGTACATCTCCGGGCGAAAGCAGTCGATCGCGCGATCGTTGAATATTCCGCTGGACTACGTGCGGGTGCAGTGCCCGTATACGGGCGGCGGGTTTGGGTCGAAGGGCTCGACGTGGTCGCATGTGCCGCTGGCGGCGATGGCGGCCAAGGTCACGGGCAGGCCGGTGAAGCTGGTGCTGGACCGCGTACCAGATGTTCGGGCCTGTGGGCTATCGGCCGACGACGGAAACCGGATCAAGCTGGGCGCGACGCAGGACGGCAAGCTGACGGCCATGCAGCAGGACGTGGTGATGAATGCGTCCGTGATGGAGGACTTTGTCGAGCACTCGGCCGGCCCGACGAAGATGCTGTATGCGAGCGAAAACAACTGCTCGTCCGGAGAAGATCATTGATGTGCAACTTCGGCGTCGGCGACCTTTATGCGCGCGCCGGGCGAGGCCCCCGGAACCGCGGTGCTGGAGATCGCGATGGATGAGCTGGCGGAGAAGCTGAACATGGATCCGCTGCAGCTTCGGCTGGTGAACTACGCGGAGAAGGACCCGAGCCACGACCGCCGTGGACCGCCAAGCACCTGAAAGATGCCTACACGCAGGCGGCCCAGCGCTTCGGCTGGTAGAAGCGCAACCGCAAGCCGGGCCAGATGATCGAAGGGCAATAACCTGATCGGGCATGGCATGGCGACGGCGACGTATCCGGCGAACCGCTCGGCCGCGCAGGCGGTGGTCCGAATCCTGCCGGGCGGCAAGGTGTTGCCGCCTCGGGATCGCAGGACCTCGGCACCGGCATGTACACGATGATCGCGCAGACGGCGGCAGCCGCGCTGAACATGGATCCCAAGCTGGTGCAGGCGGCGCTGGGCGACTCCAAGCTGCCCAAGGCGCCGGTGTCGGGCGGGTCGCAGTCCACTGCTTCTGTCACGCCCGCGGTGCAGGAGGCCGCGCAGCAGGTGCAAGCTGAAGCTCGGCCGACCTCGCGATCAACGACGCGCAAGTCACCGCTGCATGGGCTGAAGACGATGGACGTCGACGTGCAAAGACGGCCGCGCTGTTCAACAAGACAAAGCCTTCGCAGGCGAGACTCGTTCGCCGACCTGATCGCGCGCAACGGCAATAAGCCGGTAGAAGCGCAGGGCTCGGCAGAGCCGGGCGAGGACAAGATCCGCCTACACTCCTACTCCTGGGGCGCGGTGTTCGCAGAGGTGGCGGTCGATCGCTACACTCACATGGTCCAGGTGCGGCGGGTGGTGGCGACCTATGACATTGGCACGCTGCTGAACAATAAGACGGGACTGAATCAGCTGATGGGCGGCATCACCTGGGGCGTGGGGTTCGCGCTGCACGAGGAGGCTTATCATCGACCCGGTGTATGGGCGTATGGTGAATGAGAATCTCGCCGACTACCACGTGCCGGTCAATCTGGACATCGGGACGATCGATGTCACGGTGCTTGAACATTCCGGATACGAAGTTCAATCCGCTGCGTTCCGGTTCCCGATCAGGAAGAACGCTCCGTGGCCCTGACGACATCGATGCCCACCCATCCGGAGCCAGCCCGTTCGGCGTGATGGATATGGTTGGCAACGTCTGGCAGTGGACGGACGAGTACGAGGACGAGCACACGCGCGCGGCCATTATCAGGGGCGGCAACTACTACCAGCCGCAGGGCTCAATCTGGTACTTTCCGGAAGCGTATCGCAATGACCAGCACGGGAAACTGCTGCTGATGGCTCCCAGTTATGACCGATCCGGCACCGTAGGTTTCCGCTGTGTGGTTGATGCAACATCCGCGCAGTGAAACGGGTTTGTTTCTGTTACATAAATTGCTATCGTAAGACCGATGCCTCTCAACATCGGGGATACAGTTGCCGATTATGAAGTGCTCGGCTTCCTGGGTGAGGGCGGAATGGGCAAGGTTTATCGTGTCCGCAACCTTATCTCCGATCGCGAAGAAGCGCTCAAAATTCTGATCTCCGACGTCGACTCTTCGTCCGATTTGGCGGCAAGATTCTTGCGCGAAATCAAAATTCAAGCCAGCCTCGATCATCCGCACATTGCGGGCCTGCGCACCGCATTTCGGGCCAATAACCAATTGATGATGATTATGGAACTGGTCGATGGCATCAACCTCCAGGAACGTATCCGGCGCGGGCCAATCGAAGTGAGGTCGTCTGTCAACTGGATCGGCCAGGTTTTCGAGGCACTTCACTATGCTCATGGGCGAGGTGTCATTCACCGCGACATCAAACCGTCGAACATCGCCTGACTCCTTCCGGTGGAGTCAAGTTGATGGACTTCGGCATTGCCCGATCGTCCTACGCTCCGGCGATCACCGGCGAGGGTTTCGCGATCGGTTCTATTGCCTATATGTCGCCCGAAGCAATCCAGTCGCTTGACCTCGATGTTCGCTCCGATATCTACTCAGTTGGCGTCACGCTGTTCGAGATGCTGACGGGTGCGCGGCCATTCTCGGGACGGAACGACTACGAGATCATGAAAGCGCATCTAGCAACAACCGCCGTCACCCTGCGAAATGAACCCTGCGGTTTCGCCGGCGTTGGCGTCGATTGTTCTACACGCCATGGCGAAGGCCCCTCAAGGACGTTATCAATGCGCTGCAGACTTCTCGGGCGCACTGCGGTCGCTATCACCGGATGAGACCGGAACGAAATCTGAAACGGAGTGGCCTACCCGCACGTTACCCGCGATGCAGCCGTCCCCTGGTATTGCACCGAAATCGCCGACCTCAACCTCACAGTTCACCGGCCAAGCACAACTACGCCCTTGGGACAGCGCGGTGCTCGACCGCATCTCGCGCGAGCTCGGCGAATACATCGGACCATTAGCAAAGGTGCTCGTGCAACGTGCTGCCAAGAAGTCCACCAATCTCGAGGACCTCGGCAAATTGCTCGAAACCGAAATTCCGTCGGCTGCCGACCGCAACAAGTTTGTCGACTCGCTCCGGAGGCTGGGCCGGCGCTAGGAGTTTATTGACTCAGGATGCTAGCCGCTACCCGCTCATTGAGTCGGAGGGCCTCCCAGGCCAATGCCATATAGTTTTGTTGAGTCCCGGAATTGGGCGATTCATCAGGCTCGTGATCTAGTTCCTAACATCTTGAATACCTTGAAACGGAGCCGCGAGCGTTAGCGAGCTAATATGGACGCCTCAAAATACCGGCGGTCCGAATTGGGGGCGCTCACGCTTCCGGCTCCGTTTGAAGCATTACCGTTAGGCAGAAATTTCGCGTTTGCTGCCCGTCTGTGGGAAAACTATATGGCATTACCCTCTAGGATCCTCCCTCTTCGAGCAGCCGCAGCGCCCTCGCCAGGCTGATGTACATCCGGTTGAATGATCGCCCAGCGTGGCGATCTGCTCCGATTCCTTCACCTCAACCTCAGGCTGGTTCATGTTGCCCTTGCTGATTTCTTCAGCTGCAGTCGACAACTTCATCACGGGCTTGATCACCGTCGCCTGGAGCGCCAGATTGAAGACGATCAATGTGACAATCAGCACTCCGCCCAGATAAGCCATCAAATGATAGAAGGCCCGCGTCGCGACCGCATGAGGTACCGAACTAGGAACGGATACGATCTGCGCCCCAACTACTTCGTCTCGGTGCCAACCGAAGCCGTTCGACGCGCCATAAACCGCCACGATTGAAGGCGGCGCGTCCTTCGCCATCCCATGGCATTCGAGACATTCCCGTTGCGCCACAATGGGTCGCGCCAGATATAAGGATGGCCCTGTTGCTGCATTTCTCGCTCAATCACCAACTTCTTTTTCCCCAGGCGAATTTCGGAAGGCATGAATAATGTCCGATTGCCAATCATCGGCCTTATCGCGCGGGTTTGTCGGATTGAGAGCTGCTTCCTTGTATCCGTAGTCTGGATAAGACTGCCGCAGCGCATTGAAGCTCTGCGTGGCGGGATAAACAAATCGCTCTCGGCAGAAAGCGAGTTCGCCGCATCTTCGGTGTATCCAAAAGCGGTGCGATCTCCTGTTTCGTGTATTGCCTCATGGCAAGCGCCGATTGCAACATCAGACGCGCTTGCTGCACCACTTGGCCACGCGCGTTGTCCTGCAGAAACTGATACGCGAACACGCCGGCTATGATCAGCCCCGTCCCGAACACAAGTGTAATGATGAGCGTGAGTTTGGCGAGCAGACGCATCTGAGTCTTCTACCTTATGTGACAATCGGCCTGCGAGAGGTTACTTTTCCGAGGGCTGTCGTCCGCCTTCAGATCGCCCAGCGCATATCGAATGCCGGCCCGAAGGTGCTTGAGCATCGGTGTCATCGCATACACCCTGTCGCTGTGTCCATGCGCTTATAGAAAACCCGCCCGTCGCCTTCGCGATGGATGTAGCTCAACGCATAATCGTGATCCGGCCGGGGATTCGGTTCTTTCGCCTTATCCTGGGGGCTCATTTTGTCGTAGTCGATGCTCGTCAGCACATGCACGTTCTTGCGCGAAAAAGAATCGTTCCCGAACACGTATAAGTCTCATCATCATATCTAACTCTTGCCCATGAAACATCGCAGTGAGAGGGCTGTTCGGATCATCGATCTTCACGTGAATCAGCTGTGGATCGGGGCCAGTGAAACTTGAAGCAACCCGCCGATCAAGCTGTTGTACTCGGGCCATTGCAGCACGGCTTTCGGTTCTCCGCCTCCGCGCGGGCGAGGTAACGCCGGCTGTCCGCTCGCACTGCTGGCGGCTGCCTTCTCGGCCGCTATACAATCCGTATGATATGCGTCCGAAGCCGCATGAATACCCGCTATGCCCTTGCCGCTCTTCACAAAATCCAGAAACGCCGCGCGCCGCGCTGCCGTTACCGATGGATCCTGGGTCCGTCCAGAAAGCACGCGGTCGTGCTATCTAGAAAGATCGCGTCATAGTTCTTCAAGTTGTTACTGTTGATATCCGCGGGATCGTACGTGACCGTGGTGGTCCACAGCCCGCCCTGGTTTCCTAACGCCTCCACCGTCTTCGCGGCCAGCGGAATCGAGGCATGCACAAATCCGCCCGGCCCGGTGTGCGCCAGCACCAGCACCTTGCGCGGCCGTTGCGGCTTTACGCCCGGCGTAGTGGGCAGGGCGGCCATCATCGCGTCCACGGCCGCTTGCGGCGCGGTCATTGGCGTTGAATTCCCCTGCAGGTTGAATGTGTTCCCCTGTCCGGGTTTCCCCCCCTGCGCCGACACTCTCGTACTGCCCGCCGCCAGCACTAAGATCGCGCCCGCGCAAGCAATCTTCTTATTGATCGATGTAGTTCGTCTCATAACAATGCGTCGAAATGAGTCTATCGCGCGGAGGTTTGGAAGATCGGAGCAACGCTAAAACGGAAGGCCCACGCGACGCAGCAAATCTTGAAATCGCGGGTCCGATCGAAGCGGATCGAGACAAGGGTCCAGCTTGAGAAAAGCGAGCCCTTTGTCGCGCGGCGAGTATGACTTTTCGAGCCACTCTATTGCACGGTCCTTATCTTCGGCCCGGGCGGGGTTCACCCACCCCGCTGACAACTGACGCGCTGTCACGGAACACAAAAACAGAATCGCGAGCGCACAGATCCGCCTTCCCGGAGTAGAATGTTTCCGGCATGAGCAGGCGCAGCCCAAAACAGAACAATGCCTTCGCGCTGATTGCACTCAGTATCGTCTGCGCGCTGGTGCGGTGCACTCCCGCTCTAGCCCTCGATCCATCGCTCGACGCCAGCCAATACGCGCACGCATCCTGGAAAATCAGCGAAGGGTTTTGCAAAGGCGCGATTCACGCTATGGCTCAAACCCCAGACGGTTATCTTTGGCTTGCCACAGAATTCGGCTTGCTGCGCTTCGATGGCGTGCGCACAATGCCCTGGCAGCCCCCGCCGGGTGAACATCTCCCTTCGACGGACATTCGAAGTCTCGCCGCCGCCGCCGATGGAACTCTCTGGCTTGGGACCGCTAAAGGCTTAGTCAGTTGGAAAGTGGGAAGGCTAACCCACTATCCGCAGTTCGATAGGCACGATGTTCACACCCTGCTGATCGACCGCGGCGGGACCGTGTGGGCCTCTGGAACTATTTGGGAAGCCGGCCTTTCGAAAACCAATACGACAATACTCTGCGGTATCGACCGCGGCCGTGCCCAGTGTTACGGACAAGACGGCAGTTTCGGCGGCTTTGGGGTCACCTCGATGTATGAGGATAGCCGCCGGAATCTCTGGCTGGGAGCAGCCAACGGACTCTGGCGATGGAAACCTGGCCGTCCCCAGCATTATTCCCTCCCGGAATTAAAAAGCAACGGGGTGGGAGGGCTCATCTTTCTTGAGAAAGCCTTCCTCGAAGCCGACGACGGCACACTCCTGATTGCGGCGGGCCGCGGAATCAACCAGTTTGTCAACGGCAAGCTCAAGCCCTATCCTGTTTCCCCCAGCCTGCAGCAGTTGCGCGGAGGAGAATTGTTCCGCGACCGCAATGGAGCTATTTGGATCGGAACTTTGGATTACGGACTCTTTCATTTGCATCGGGGAAGGGTGGATGTCTTTGAACAGTCCGACGGTCTTTCCACCAACTGGGTCGAAAATTTATTCGAGGACCGCGAGGGCAACATCTGGATAGCGACGCGCGACGGCCTCGATCGTTTTCGTGAGTACGCGGTTCCGAGCATTTCTGTGAAGCAGGGTCTGTCCAGTCTGTTCATTCGGTCCGCGTTGGGGAGCAGCGATGGGAGCGTTTGGATGGCGACTCCAAATGGACTAAACAGGTGGAAAAACGGCCAAGTGACCATTTACCGTAAGGCCGCTAAAAGCTCGCATCCGGGGCCAAGCGCGGAGCGGACGCCTAGCGCCGAGGTCATAGATCGTCAGTCGGCAGATGTTCGTGAGGTCACCGCCAACGGGCTGCCCGACAATGACATCGGCTCTCTGTATCAGGAGGAGCCGGATGGCAAATTGTGGATTTCTACGGCTCAAGGAATTGCCTATTTCACCAACGGCCGGTTCACTCCTGTACCGGGCGTGCACATTGCATCCTGGTCTTTCAGCCCGGTCGCTCGTGACAGTAGCGGCAATTTCTGGATGACCAGTAATCAGGGGTTGTATCGCTTGGCGGGGGGCGCGTTGCTGAATATCTGCCGTCGGAAAAACTGGGGCTTCACGGCTTACTCTCAACCCTTCTCGTCCCTGATCCCATACACGGCGGACTCTGGGTGGCTTCGTGGGAAGGCGGCGTCGTGTATTTCAAAGATGGGAAAGTCCTTGAGTCTTTTACATCGGCGACCGGCTTAGGGCCGGGCCGGGTCAACGCTCTTCAACTCGATCACGACAACACGCTATGGGCCGCGACCGACGGCGGTCTGAGCCGTATCAGGAATGACCATGTTTCTACGCTGACCGCCAAGAACGGATTGCCATGCGATACGGTTCACGGCGTAATCGAAGACGATGCGGATCGATCTGGCTTTATATGTCGTGCGGCCTGGTTCGCGTGTCACGCCAGGAACTGGACGGATGGCGTGTTGATCCGCAGCGCCGGTCCAGGTTACAGTCTTCGATCTTTCCGACGGAGTCAAGACGCATGCTGGCGTTTACAATTTCGCCCCGCGCATGACGAAAGCAGCCGATGGAAAGCTGTGGTTCATCCCGCTCGATGGCGTTAGCTTTGTCGATCCTCATCATCTTCGGTTCAACCCTGTCCCGCCTCCGGTCCACATCGAGCTAATCAAGGTAAACGGGAAGGTATACAACACGACTGCTGCTCGAAACGTACCCTTGCGACTGCCTCCGCAAGTTCGCGACCTCACGATCGACTACACTGCCCTGAGTTTCGCTGCGCCGGAAAAGGTGCATTTTCGGTTCAAGCTCGAAGGGCAGGATAACGACTGGCGAGAGGTCATCAACGACCGGGAGGTTCAGTACTCAAACCTCGCGCCTGCGCACTTACCGTTTTCGCGTGACTGCCTGCAACAACAGTGGGGTATGGAACGAGGCGGGCGACGCCCTCGAGTTTTCCGTCGCCCCGGCCTTTTACGAGACCATATGGTTCGCGATCCTGGCTGCATCGCTCGTGGTCCTGTCCCTCTGGACTGCCCATCGCGTTCGCGTGCACGCAGTTGAGCATCGAAATCGCGAACTGGCTGACCAGGTCGCCGAACGCACTGCTGCAGAGGACGAGATCAGGGCCCTGAGCGATCGCTTGATCAACGCACAGGAGCAGGAGCGGACACGAATAGCGCGTGAATTGCACGACGGTTTCAACCAGGAGATTGCAGCCATCAGCCTCAAGTTAGCTGTCTTCCAACGCCAGTTGGCCGACCACAATGTAAGCGGCGATTTGCAAAATGTTCGGGATCGCCTCAATCAACTGGCGGATACTGTTCGTCAGTTGTCGCATGAACTCCATCCCGCCGTGCTGGACCACTGCGATCTTCCCGCCGCGCTAAGCGCGCATTGCAAAGAGTTCTCGAACCTGACGGGTGTCAGGGCCTTTCTCGAAACAACAGGTGGTTTCGATGACATACCTCAGGAAATTGAGCTATGCATTTACCGCGTCGCCCAGGAGGCCTTACGGAACGTCGCCAAACATGCGGCCACTCACCTGGCCACCGTTCATCTCACAAGGTCAAGCAATTCCGTCATATTGTCCGTGTGCGATAGCGGTGTTGGGTTTCATCTGGATCAGGCCCGGAGCTCGGGGGGACTGGGCCTCGTCAGCATCAAGGAACGTGTTCGCCTGGTCAGAGGAATCGTCGAAGTACAGAGCGAGCCGAACCGCGGAACTACGGTCAGTGTCGAGGTGCCGATCTCTGCCGCTGTAAGCCAAGTGAGGGCGAATTCTTAAACAAGCCGGGACAGCCCGGTATGTCCACTGCGCGAACTGCAAGCAGTTGATGATTTGCATTGTTCGCGCGGGACATACAAGGCAGTCCCTCGTTTTTCCGAGACCTGCCGCGCTTCGCTTATTCCCAGCGCAACGCCTCCATCGCGTCAATTCTGGCTGCCCGAATCGCCGGTATCAACGCAGCGAGACCCGCGACCGTAAGTACCAGGAGCAACGTCGCGCCCAGCAGTACCGGATCCGCCGCAGTAGTGTGGTAGAGCAGCGCAGCGATAAACCGCCCACTGAGAAGCGCAATCGCGATTCCGGCAGCTGCCCCGAATATCATCAGTCTTGCCGCTTCACTAAACACGTTCCAAACGACGTTTGTCCGGCTCGCACCAAGGGCCATGCGGACGCCGATCTCCGAGGTGCGCCGCGAAACGTAATACGCAATCACGCCGTACAACCCAATTGCCGCCAGCACACAGCCCACCACAGCGAACGCCGCTGCGAGATACGTAAGCAGGCGTTCCGTCGCTAATTGAGATTCGAGCTGTCGATTGAAGCTCATCACGTTCTCGATCGAGATTCCTTTCCGGTCTTCTTTACGATCTGTCGCATAATGGCCGCGACGTTAGCGGCGTTTAGACTGCTCCTGACAACAACGGCCGCGGCATTCGACAGAACCCCAAGCTGATCGCTTTTGGCGTACAGAATGTCGTAATAGAGAGTCTGTGGGGAGTCGTCCCGAATGCTTTTATAGCGAGCGTCGGATACGACGCCGATGATGCGCAGGCGATCCGCTCCAAGAGGCAGAATTTGGCCGACGGGTGACCGGTGTGGGAAATACAATTTGGCCGCTCTCTCGCTCAGGATCGCGGGTTGTTCGCCGGATTGCGCATCCGCATCGTTAAAATCGCGCCCGGCAAGCAGCCTGATGCCCATCGTCCGGAAGTAGGATGGACTCACGCGATGCGTGTACAGCATTCGCTGGGTATGCGTCAGACGCGGAAAGTCTTTCGCGGACACATCCGACCAGGCATAAGCGCCCGATAGCGGCACTATGGCAGTCATCGCTGCGGAAGCGATGCCGGTGTGGCGCGCAGGCGCTCCAGGGCTTGCCCGAAAAAGGCCGCTGCCTGCGTTGAATTCAAGCCCGCACGCTGTGTGTCGACGTGGCAAAACACAAGATTGTCATGCGCAAAGCCTGGATCTTGCGTGATCAACGCGTGAAAACTTTTGGCAAACAGGAACGCACTGCTGATCAGCGCAAGCGATAGCGCGACCTGCGTGCAAACAACAAGCCGGCTCAATTGGGCGCTCCTGAACATCTGACCGGCACGCCCGGCTTTCAACGCATCTGTACCCAGCGCCACACCTCGAATCGCAGGCATCAGCCCGCAAAGTAACGTGACAAGCAACGAGATCACTGCAGCGAAGGCGAAGACCCGCCAATCGATGCTGATTTCTCCGAGGTCGATCAAACGCGAAGCGGAGCGAGTAACCCATAGCGCACCGGCAAGGCCCAACGCTCCACCCAAAACGGCGACGATGAAGCTCTCTGTGATCAATTGTCGAAGCAGCCGGAATCGTCCGGCGCCGAGCGCGACCCGGACACCTAACTCACGCTCGCGTGCAACAGAACGCGCCAGCAGCAGATTTGCAATGTTCAATGAACCGATGCAGAGGACTGCGAAAGCAATCGACATGAGGACGTATAGGGGCTTGTCGTAGCGCGAGACGAAATCGCGATTGCCATGTGAGCCCGGTATGACGCCGAATGAAGGGTGTGCGTTTTCTTCGGAGTTCATTCCAAGCTGCCGGAACACAGATCCCGTAGCGCCGCTCACCTCGGCATTTGCCTGAGAGAGCTGGGCGCCCGGCCGCAGCCGCCCGAACACGCTCATCCACCACACGTTGTTTTGCTCCAGCATCTTCCAGTTTTGGAGCATGGCATCCGCGTGCAACGGGATGGTGATCTCTGCATCCGTGCCGGCCTGCAGCACCGGAAAATCAGGCGGTTGCACTCCGATAACAGTAAACGGATGCCCGTCGAGATGGATGATCCGTCCGATCACCGACGGCTGGCCGCCGAAGTCGCTTTGCCAAAGATGGTAGCTGATCACTGCCGTTGCGGCGCATTCGCAGAGTCGTCCGCTGGACCAAAGAAACGGCCCAGCAAGGGATTGCGTGCCAAGGTCCGGTAATAGTCACCCGAAGCGACGCCGCCGGAAATAGGACGCGCATTCGCTCCCCAACCCAAAGAGAACTGTGTTTCATTCCACGTGAACAGACCCTCAATCGAATGAACACGGGAAGTAAGCGCGGTAAAAGTCAGATAGGAGAACTCGGGCAAATCCTCCCCCTGAGACCAGTTGTGAACAGTCAGCGCAACCAATCGCTCCGGATGGGGCGTATTTAAAGGACGCACAATCAGTGCGTCGATAAAAGCGAACACTGCCGTATTTGCGGCAATGCCTAGCGTGAGGGTGGCAACTGCCGTTAATGTGAAGACCAAGTTGTGCCGTAGCGTCCGCGCCGCATAAGAAAGGTCCTGCCTAAGTTCGTCCAGCCAGCGTACGGCCCAAATCTCGCGGGCATCTTCGCGGATCAGCAACGATTTCCAAATCGCTTTTGTGCCAGTGCGGCGGCCTCGGCTTCGCTGTATCCGGCTTGCTCGAGGGCCCGCGCCCGCAGTTCCATATGGAGTTGCATCTCTTCCGCGAGTTCTTCATATTGTCGTCGCGCATTGAACCAAACGCTAAGCTTTCGCCAAAGACCCTTCATGTTTCTTTCACCCCTCGACTGGTTCGAGAATCAGATGGATTGCATCGGCGATGCGCCGGTAGCGTGTCACTTCCGCGTTCAGTTGCTTGCGTCCCGCGGGGGTCAGCGCGTAATAGCGAGCACGCCGATTAGTTTCGGTCTTGCCCCACTCGCCCTGAATGAATTCCTGCGCGAGTAACCGTTGCAGGGCGGGATAAAGCGACCCCTCTTCGACTTCGAAGAGCTGGTTGGAGCGAGTGGCAATCGCCTCCGCTACTTCGAATCCGTGCAGTGGCCGGGCCCGGTCCAAAGTTCGGAGGATGAGCAGTTCGAGAGTTCCGGGTGGGATTGCTTCGCGGGTGAAGCCCATGACATAGACAGTCTACGTCATGGGCGCGTTGGTTTGCAAGAAAACCCGCTCCGCGGCTTGCAAAATTCACAAATCCTGTGGAAGACAGGTCACAAAACAAGGCCGACTTGCAAAATTAAGAAACGATCCGGAATGTATCATCCAGACAACTTCCGATCACCTCTAATTCGTTGAAAACTCGTCGGAGCCATGAGCGAAGCGATTGGAGGCGTTCGCCTTTGATGAATTCTGCAAGTCGGTCACAAACACCCCAAATTTACTAACCCCCTTCTCCCACATCCACTTACGCGCCTTTTTAGCCCGCTCTCCGCACACCCCTATCTGATCATTCGTTCGAAAGTATGGCTATTTCTAAACGCAAGCTCGCCGCCAACCGCGCCAATTCCCAAAAGTCCACCGGACCGCGTACTGCCGAAGGGCCGCGAAGCCGTCGGCTCAAATCGAACCACGCATGGCCTGTGCGGCCGTTTCCGTGTCCTCGCTTCTGAAAACCAAGCCGAATACGACGACCTGCTCCAACGCTTCCTGCGAGCCGAACAGCCCGCCGACGACGTCGAGCGGGAACTCGTGGGAATGAGGCGCGAAGCGACTCTCCGACCGGTAGTCACGGAAACCAAAATGGCTCGCCACACCTGGCTCTCCGAACGTGCCATGCGCTTCCAGGAGGCCTGTTTCGTTGTCCAACCCCAAAGCGAGGACCAGAAAGCGCGCAACGCCTATACCCACGCCGTGCTCAAGGACCTGGACATCTATCTCCGCTACCAGACCCACCACGACCGGGCCTATCAGCGCGCCTCAAGTGAGCTGATAAAGCGAAGAAAAGACAGACAGTTAGCCGCCCGTGGCTTTGAATCGCAAAAACGCGCGGAAGCCGAAGAAAAGCGCCGCGATCAGCGCCAAAACCAGCGCGGCGAACTGCATTTCTACAGAGTGGCCGCTGCGAAATCGCACTTCGAACGGCCGCTCCGCCAAGGTAGCGCAGACGATCTTGTCGTCTGCGAATGGAGGCCAGCCCTCTGCGGGCGCTCACAACAAGAAAACGGCGGCGTAACCGCCGATTTTCGCATTGTTCTTTGACAATTGAATAGGTTAGAAACAGCAACCAACACCCGCAGTGTACGCCATCGGTCCCTTGCGTCACGGCTCCCTAAGCTAGTTTTTCTGCAGGTGGACAGGGAAAGACCTCTGCGGGGCAGGTTGGCCAACGAAGTTGTCACGCGCAGACGATCTTGTCGTCCGCGACCGACCCGTTCGAACGCCGTTCGCAACAACAAAACCGCCGCCTGACAGCCTCGCTTCGGCAAGGCTCGTCCACGCTGAAACCACAACTCCCGGTTGCGGGCGGGGGGCGCCGTGGCAATGCTTGGCTCGCCCGGGTTCCGGGCCCCCAAACGGGAGCATACTGGCCTCCTACCAAACGCAAATCGGAAACAATATGGGCTTCCTTTCCTCAAAACTAGGACGAATTGCCAAACGCTCAACTTACCTGCGCTCGCATTGACATCCCCCTACCCCATATCGGGTAGACTGAAGTGTTTCGAGTTTTCGAAGCGGAGAATTAGTCTGTCCATGCGTACCGAATTTCCGTCCAAGCACGAAATTGAACGTGCCTGGCACGTGATCGACGCGCAGAATGCTGTGCTTGGGCGGGTAGCAAGCCGCGCCGCCATGCTCTTGATGGGCAAGCACAAGCCGATTTATGCCCCGTCCATCGATACGGGCGATCACGTCATCTTGTTAATGCCGCCAAGGTCAAGCTGACCGGCAGCAAGGAAAACCAGAAACTGTATCGCCGCCATACCGGCTACCCGGGCGGCCTGATCGAGACGGGTGCGCGCAAAATGCGTGAGACCCGCCCCGAACGGATGCTGGAACTCGCCGTTTCGGGTATGCTGCCGAAAACCAAGCTCGGCAAGCAGATGTATCGCAAGCTGAAAGTGTACGCCGGCGAGCATCATCCTCATCAGGCGCAAAAACCGGCCGCCCTTGAAGTGGCAGTGTGAGCTAAAGAGAAGCAGGAAGGATTTAGTGCCAGCGAAGTTAGTGCAACAGTTAGGGACCGGACGCCGCAAGACCGCCACCGCGCGTGTGTTTTTGCGTCCCGGAAAAGGCCAAATCACGGTCAACCACCGGCCTTTTGACAATTATTTTGCGAACGAATCGGCCCGCGCCTACGTTCGGCAGCCCTTGCTTGCCACCGAAATGGCGGACCGCTTCGATGTTCTGATTCTGGCCGATGGCGGCGGAGTCAGCGGTCAGGCCGGGGCAGCCCGGCTGGGTATTGCCCGCGCTTTGATCGAATTCAATTCCGAACTGCGCGGCAAGCTGAAGCAGCTCGGCTTTTTGACCCGCGACGCTCGCGAGCATGAGCGGAAGAAGTACGGTCAAAAGGGCGCCCGCAAGCGCTTCCAGTTCTCCAAGCGTTAGTTTCGGAGGGATCCCTCGGTCCTCCAGCGCTTGTTGCTGCCCTCTCTGTCTCTTTCCTTCGTGCGATCTTCGTACCGCCTGCGCGCAGACCGGACTTCAACGTCCCGGGGCTTTGCCGCGAACCTTGGCTTCCTCCGGACGCCCGCAAATCTCGCTTTGGGCCGCGTGACAACGGATCAAAGTCTTTAACCCACGGAACACTGGCCGCTTCGTTACATCTATTAGGAGTCAATTTGCCATCAATTTCAATGAAAGAATTGCTCGAAGCAGGCGTTCACTTCGGGCACCAGACCAAGCGCTGGAATCCAAAGATGAAAGAATACATCTTTGGCGAACGTAACGGCATTTACATTGTCGATCTGCAGAAGACCTTGAAGCTGTTCAAGGATGCCATGCGGTATGTGGGTGAGATGGCGGCACAAGGCAAAACAGTGCTGTTCGTCGGCACCAAACGCCAGGCGCAGGAAGCCATCGCCGAAGAAGCGACCCGCTGCGGTCAGTACTATGTGAACCAGCGCTGGCTCGGTGGCTTGCTCACCAACATCGTCACGGTTCAACGCTCCATCAAGCGATTGAAGGATCTGGACGCGATGGCCGCGGATAACGCCTATGAAGGGCGCGCCAAGAAGGAAGTCGGCCGCCTGGAGCGCGAGCGCAAGCATCTGAAACAGAACCTGGCCGGCATCAAGAACATGGTCGGCCTGCCGGATCTGCTGTTCGTGATCGACTCCAACAAGGAATCCATTGCGGTGAAGGAAGCCCGCAAGCTGGGCATTCCGGTGGTGGCGGTGGTCGACACCAACTGCGATCCCGAGGAAGTGGATTACGTAATTCCCGGAAACGACGACGCGTTACGCGCCATTCGGCTGTTCACGACCAAAATCGCGGACGCGGTGGTCGAAGGACGTACGCTCGCCACCGAACAGGACTTCGCGGCCGATAAACTCGCCAGTGAAGACGAAGAGCGCGGCCGAGCACACCGCCGGACGAATACACGCAGTATCTGGACCCGAAGTATGCGGAGCAGTTGATGTCCGAAAGCCTGGCCACCAGCCAGGAACCCGAAGCAGCTGCCCCGCAAGGGACCGGCCAGCGAAGCGCCTGCGGAAGAGGTAGTTCGGCAGCACAGTCAACCAGCTAGTAGACGCGCGGTTTGATTCCAGGTCACGAGCGACCGGCCCTTTCAGGGCCGGTCGCCCCACGTGTGTCAGGACAGGATATTCGACGATTGGAAAGGAATTCAATGGCTGAGATTACGGCACAGTTAGTAAAACAACTCCGCGAAAGCACCGGCGCCGGAATGATGGAATGCAAGAAGGCGTTGGTCGAGGCAAACGGCAACCTCGAGGAAGGCGAAGTTGTTCTCCGCAAGCGTGGGATCGCGTCGGCAAGCAAGAAGGAATCGCGCTCTACCAAGCAGGGCCTGATTGCCGCCCACATCAGCGACAATGGCAAGCTGGGCGTGCTGGTGGAAGTGAACTGCGAATCGGACTTTGTGGCTCGTACCGAAGACTTCCAAACGCTGACCAGCGATATCGCGGCCCACATCGCGGAGACCAAGCCGCAAGTGGTGCGCTTGGAAGAAGTCACCGAAGCCGAGCGCGCCAACTTCAAGCACACCAGGCGCTCTACGAGCAGAAGTTCGGCAAGGACGGCACACCACCGTCGGCGAAATGGTGAAGACCAAAATCGCCAAGCTCGGCGAAAACATCAACGTCTCCCGCTTCGCGTCTATGAAGTGAATGGCAACGGCGCGGTCGGACATTACATCCATACCGGCACCCAGATCGGCGTACTGCTGGAAGTGAACGCCGGTCAAGCAGGACACGCCGAACAAGGAAGAGTTCCACACACTGGTGCACGACGTCGCTATGCAGATCGCCGCCGCCAATCCGCAGTGTGTCGGCACGGAAAACGTCTCGGAGGAGTTGCTGGACAAGGAGCGCGACATCCAAAAGGAACGCGCCCGCACCGAAGGCAAGCCGGAGAAGATGCTCGACAAGATCGTCGAAGGCCGCTTGAGCAAGTTCTACGAAGAGGTCTGCCTGCTGGAACAACCCTTTATCCGCGAGAACACCGTCTCGGTTGCCGAGCTGTTGAAGACCGTCTCAGGAAGCTGACGACAACTCACCGTCGCACGCTTCGTACGCTTCAAGGTCGGCGATGCGCAGGACGCTCCGGGCGTGGAAGAAACACCGCGTCAACGCGTAAACGCCTAGTGCGATCGGACGTAACCTGGCGCCCTTTTTCTTCGACCACGAAGGATCGAATGCCACATTTCAAACGAATTCTGCTGAAAATCAGTGGGGAAGCGCTGGCAGGCCGCAGCATTTTGGACTCGATGCCGATCGAGTGAAGGCGCTTGCGCTGGAAGTCGCGGAGGTCGTGAAGGCAGGCGTCCAGGTCGGACTTGTCGTCGGCGGCGGCAACTTCTTCCGCGGTGTCGCGGCCGCCGCACGGCAGATGGATCGTGTCACGGCCGACCACATGGGCATGCTCGCCACGGTCATCAACGCTCTCGCGTTTCAGGATGCGATGGAGCGCTCGGGCATTCCGACGCGCGTCATGACCGCCATCGAGATGCACCAGGTCGCCGAACCGTACATCCGCCGCCGCGCCATTCGGCACCTTGAGAAAGGCCGCGTCGTCATCTTCGCGGCAGGCACCTCCAATCCGTACTTCTCGACCGACACCGCGGCCACGCTGCGCGGCCTGGAGATCCACGCCGATATCATCGCCAAAGCCACCAGTGTCGACGGCGTGTACGACAAAGATCCCAAGAAGTTCAAGACGCCGTGCGCTACCTGGAAGTGGGCTACACCGAGGTGCTGTCCAAAGCCCTGGGCGTTATGGATGCTTCCGCAGTCGCGATGTGCCGCGATAATCGCATGCCCGATCATGGTTTTCGATATGCATGTCGCCGGGCAATATAATGCGAATGGCGATGGGCGAAGAGATCGGCACCATGATTCGCTAAGTCCCCGGGAAAACTTATGAAACAAGAAGAAAGACAACCTCCGAGTAGCAGCGTTCCCTTCAAGAACGCCAAGGAAGTGGAAGCCAACGCGCAGAACTCGTATGGACAAAGGTGCTGGTTGACCTGCAGCAAGAAATGAGCACAATCCGTACCGGCCGCGCCTCCATCGGATTGCTCGATAGCTTTCGCGTCGATTACTACGGCACGCCTACGCCGCTCAATCAGGTGGCCCAATTGCATGTGCCGGAGCCGGCGCATGATCACGGTGCAGCCCTTGGACGCGTCTTTGATTCGCGCCATTGAGAAGGCCATCCGCGACTCCGATCTCGGACGTCAATCCATCCAACGACGGCAAGATCATCCGCATTCCTATCCCGCCGCTGACCGAAGAACGCCGCCGCGACCTGGCCAAGAAGCTGAGCCACATCGCCGAAGAGCGCCGCGTCGGCATGCGCAACATTCGCCGCGACGCCAACGATCAATTGAAGAAGCTGAGAAGGAAAAGCTCATCAGCGAAGACGAAGAACGGCAGGCGCTCGACGCCATGCAAAAACTTACCGACGCACAAATCGGCAAGATCGACACACCGCCAAAGCCAAAGAAAAAGAGATCCTCGAATTTAAGTGAACCCGAAGCCGCAGTAGCGGCCAATTTTCAGCGTGCCACTCGGCGCCCATCGGCAGCATCGAAAGAACATATGGCAAAAGTAAAGACTGAAACTCACGAACTCGATGCGACCCCGCTGACTCACCAGAAGGGGCCGCACCGCGCAGGAATTCGGCACTGTAGTCCGGATGCCCATTGGTCTGGACGAAAAAGTCCGTCTCGAAAGTGTTCAAAATCTGAATCAGGTCCTGGCGGACACGTTGATGTTGCGCGACCTATACAAGAAGTGCCATTGGCAGGTTTCAGGTCCCACTTTCTATCAACTCCATCTCCTGTTCGATAAGCATGCGGGCGAACAAGGCGAACTGGCCGACACCATTGCCGAACGAATCCAGGCTCTGGGCGGTGTGACCGTTGCTTGTGCACCCGATGTCGCCGAGCACACCCGTCTCGAACGTCCTCCGATTCATCGTCAGGAAGTGCCGGAGCAAATCTCGCGCCTTCTCGAAGCTCACGAGCTGATCCTGAAGGAATGCCGCGAGTTTGCCAAGGCCGCCGACGAAGCCGGCGACGACGGCACCAACGACCTGCTGGTCAGCGACGTCGTCCGCACCAATGAGGCGCAGGCTTGGTTCATTTCCGAGCACGTCGTCGATATGCCCCTGATTCAGCTATCAATAATAGCAGCTGACTTGTAACCGTGCGGCTTTGTAGCCGCCAATTCTCTAATGGCAGTGAGGTTGGTGGCATTTTGCGTACTGTGCCCGCTATTGGTGCGGTGCGCCGATGATTTCGACGTCCTTCGCCAGCGAGCGGAACAAGCCCGTGACGCACAGGATATTGCGCCGGCTTGCGACTTATACCGGCGCGCTTTGGCGCTGAACCCGAACTGGCCGGATGGTTGGTGGGATCCGGGAACCTCCTGTTTGTGTCCGGCGACTTATGCGCTGCCGAAGACGCTCTGCGCCGTTTCACCGACTCCGCCCGGACGTGGCCGAGGCTTGGGGGATGCGGGCATGGCAGCGTCCAGATGCAGTCCTATGACAATGCGCTACGCTTCACGGGAAGAGCCTAGCCTTCCGTTCGACGCGATCCCCGGATTACAATCCGTCATCCAGACCAATCATGCATTTCTTTTGAGCCGGCCGGCCGTTTCGACGACGCGCTGGAAGCACTGCGCTCGTTTACAGATAAGATCCGGACGCGGACTTGCTGAATGCGCTGGGGATCGCGGCACTCCATCGCCGATGGATGCCGGCGGAAGTTCCCGCACCGATCGCGCGCTCACCGAAGCCGCCGGCAAAGTCGAGTATGATCTAATGGCCGCCAACCCTGACGCCGCTCCACTAGCGGAGTCGACTTGTCCAGCAGTTCCCAGCTGCCCAGGCGTTCATTATTTGGCTGGCATGGTTTTCTTTGCGAAGCAGCCAGACCGCGCGAAAACCGAATTCAGTCGCGAGCTTCAGCTCGACCCGCGCAACCCGGCTGCGGAATCGATGCTGGCCTATACTGAATACGTTCTGCACAGGCTCTCACCACAAGCTGTTCGACAAGCGCAGGATGCTGTAACCGCCGATCCATCCAGTGCCGGTTACAAGTATGTGCTGGGGGTTCTGGCCGGAGCGGAAGGCCAGACCAGTCTCGCGGTCGAAGCGCTTCAGTCCGCGGTACAGCTCAAACCAGCAGACCTCGAATATCGCATCGCGCTCGCGGTCGCTTATGATAAGGCTCGCGAATTTATCAAAGCGAATGAGGAGCGCCGCCGCGCATTGGATCTGAAATTCGGCCATGGCGGTTGATCGTAGCCGTGCTGAGGGTACTTAGTCTTCTGGTGTTTGCTTCGACGCTGCAAGCGGCCGAACTGAAATGCGGGAACTGCCACATCGGCGAGGCCAGAGACCAGTTACATAGCAAAATGGCGCACGCCATTGCTCCGCCGAACGCGAATCCACTGTTCCGAAAACATCCGCTGTTGCAAACCCAAAAGGGTGCCTACAGATACACGCTTGAAACGAAGCGTGGCGAAACCAATTACTCGGTGACGGACGGGACTAAGACGCTCTCCTCGCCAGTGCATTGGTCATTCGGTGCAGACAACCAGACATTTGTATTCGAATACAACGGGCGATGGTACGAGAGTCTCGTCAGCTATTTCAGTGAGGTTGACGGGTTAGACACAACGATCGGCGATGCCGGAATCCGTCCCAATACGCTGCTGGAAGCTATAGGAAGGCCGATCGATAATGACGAGAAGACGGCGTGCTTCGGCTGCCACTCGTCCACAGCCGAAGCAGGACTCGACCTCAGACCAGGCGTCACGTGCGATCATTGCCACGCCGGCGCGCTGGAGCATCAAACAAATATCCTGAAAGGCAGCCTCGCCGCTCTTCCTCGCAAACTGAAGACATTCTCCGCCGCAGAAATGTCGACATTCTGCGGTGAGTGTCACCGTACGTGGGAAGCAGTCATGCGAATGCCGCCCGTGGGCGTTGCCGGCGCGCGCTTTCAGCCGTATCGACTCGCGCTGAGTAAATGCTACACGGGAGGAGATGTGAGAATCAGTTGCGTTGCCTGTCACAATCCGCATGCGGCCAGTCTGCCCGCAGCCGATGCGGTAACCGCGAAATGCACAGCGTGCCATAACAGTGCCGAACACGCGAAGTTATGCCCCGTGTCGAAAACAGATTGCGCGAGTTGCCACATGCAGAAAGTAGAACTGCCGGGAGGCCACAAGCTTTTTACAGATCACTGCATCCGAGTTGCAAAAGCAGGCGAAGCGTTTCCTTATTAAGCGAAGCTCGTCACAACCGTCGCTCTATTTTCAACAGCTTACCGAGCCGCGACCGCGAGGGAGCGGAATTCGGCTGTCCTTTCAAGGGAGCCTCCGTTGGCCCTGCGGGCCATCAAATCTAATGAAAAACACGAATCGCCTCGCGACACGAGTTACATCGGAACCGAGCCGCGACCGCAAGGGAGCGGGGCCACGTTCGGGTGTGCCTTTCAGGGAGCCTCCGTTGGCCCTGCGGGCCATCAAATCTGATGAAAAACACGAACCGCCTCGCGATACGAGTTACACCGGAACCGAGCCGTGACCGCCAGGGAGCGGACGTTCGTGTGTCCTTTCAGGAGCGCGGTCTTCAGCATTCAACCTGACGAGCTGTAAGCGGCTGGTGAACCGCCTTGCGCAACATAGCTGGGGCGTGCTGGGCGTGAGGGTCAGGCTTGGATTGCCGGGTTGATTGGCGTCCAGTTGTGCGGGAGCAATTCGGCGAGCCGATTCACTGGATGGGTGGCGATGCGCGAGAGCACATCCCGGAACCAGGCGAACGGCTCGACGCGGCAACGTTTGCAGGTTGCGATGAAACTCATCAACACCGCCGCAGTCTTGCCGCCTTCGTCGCTGCCGAAGAATGTCCAGTTGCCGCGGCCTATGGCAATATCGCGGTTTGCGCGCTCGGTCGCGCCGTTGTCGATTTCCAGGTCGCCGTCTTGCAGGAAGCGCGTGAGCGCATCCCATTGATTCAGCGCGTAGCGCACCGCCCGCGCGGCCGGGCTCTTGGGCAGAACTTCTTCGCGAATCTGGAGCAGGTAAGCTTGCAGCTTTGCCATAACCGGGGCTGACAGCCGCCGGCGCAGCGCGAGCCTCTCCCCGGCGCCGAGCCCCTTAGCGCGATCCTCCACCGAATACAGTCGGGCGATCAGATGCAGCGCCTTGCCCATACGCTCCTGATCCGAGTCCAACGCTTTGAAGAAATAACGGCGCATGTGCATCATGCATCCCACCTCGATCAACCCGCGCGCGGGCTTGAAAAAGGCATCGTAGACGCAATACGCGTCGGCCTGCAGGTATCCTTGATATCCCTCCAGAAATTTCGCCGGACCGTCGCGTCCTCGCGTAGGCGTGTAGTGAAGGACAACGACTGGATGTTGAGCATCCCCCAGATAGGGCCAGATTCGCCCCGTCCGCGCGAACGGTAACTTCCTGTCCAGTACCTTCACGCTGGTGTCATCGGTTCCGATCACCTTGGACCCGAACAGCACTGTCTTGGAGAATCGATACAACGGCTCGATTAGTTCGGCGACCTGCGCCATCCACCCGCCCATCGTCTTGCGCGAGATCCGCACGCCCTGCCGCTCGAGCATCTTCTCCTGGCGGTGCAGCGGTTGGTGGTCGGCGAACTTGCTTACGATCACGTGCGCCAGCAGACTCGCGCCCGCCGTGCTCTTTTCGATCGGCTGCGCCGGCTTGTCCGCCGTCTTGACTGTGCATTCACAGGCGTACTTCCGCCGCACGTCCTCGATCACCTTGATCGAAGCCGGAATGTACTCGTAGCGTTCGCTGATCTCTTCATCAAACAACCGCAGATCTTTGCCGCAGCAGGTGCAATGCTTCTCCGCTTCGGACAGGTCGTGCACGATCCGTTCCCGAATCACATTCCTTGCCAGCGGCTGCCGCCCGCTACGCTTCTTTGCCTGGGGCGGCTCCTCCGGAGTATCCTGGTCTTGCTCAGTCTCCCCCTTGGAGTCTTCCTCGTCCTCAGCCGCATCATCCGGATCGCCGGCGTTCCACAGCGTCTCGAACAACGTCAGTTGTTCTTTCGAGAGCTGCTCGCTCTTGCGGTTGCGCTGTGCCTCGAGCAGTTCGCGCAGCAAACTGCGATACTTGTTCTTTTCCGAACTCTCGTGCTGGAGTTGCTCGCAGAGTTCCACCACGATCTTCTGCAAGATGGCGATGTCTTTCGGAAGACTGTCAGGATCGATCGCGGGCACGGGCTTGTTTTCAGAATACCCGCAAAAAAGCTCGCTTCCAAGTAAAAACAAACAACAGAATAAATGTTTTATGCGGCGTTCCGGCGGTAGCGCTTACGCCTGGCCGCCTGCTGCAGGTCGATGCCGCTCAGCAGCGCTCCGAGCTCTTCGGTCGTGATCTCGACGCGAGTCGATTGGGGGTCTCCGGAGGGAATGGCGAACATCCCTGACTCCAATCGTTTCGCCCATACCGCGAATCCGTCGCGATCCCAATACAAAATCTTCAGTCTGTCTTTTCGTCTGTTGGCGAAGATGTAGAGATGTCCGGCGAAGGCGTCCAACTCGAGGTGATCCCGCACCAGCGCGTGCAGGCCGTCAAAACTCCGCCGCATATCGGTAGGCGCCAGACACAGATACACCCGCACGCTCGCCGGCAGGTGAATCATCCCCGCCGCACTTCCAATACCATGCGCAGAAATGCCGCGTCCACGCCGGAGCTGATCCGTAGCCGTTCGCCTCTCGTCAGCACCAATTCCAAGCAGCCATCCACCGATGACTTGCACCCCGCTGGTCCTGTCTCCAGCAACGCGAACCGCACCGGCGCTACTTCCCGCAGGCGCTTGCGCCAAGCGTAAAAGGACTGTTCTGCAATCCGCTGCGCCTCGCAAAACTGCTTCACTGATACCCCGCTGAGTTCTTGCTGCGCAATCTGCTCGCGCCAATATTCGATCCGAGAGGATCGATGTTCCCGTTTCCCAGTCGTCTCTTTCATGTAGACCACTATCCACAGATCCACTCGTCTTTGCCATAGGGGTTAACGAGACGCTTACGACGAGCTTCACGAACCCCCGGGCTAACCGTGTGTCAGATGCCGGCGTACCAGGCGTAGCCGCCTTCCGGAGAAGCTGAGCCCAGGCCTTTGCCGAATTTCTTCAGGTTATCCGTCACAGTCAGTCGAGTAATGTATTTAACACTCTTGTAGCCGAGTTGCCGTGGAACGCGCAGTCGCAGAGGACCGCCAAACTTCACTGGCAAGTCACCGCCATTCATGCTGTAACTAACCAGAGTTTGAGGGTGCAAGGCATCTGCCATGTCGATGCTCTCCCACCAATCGGGCTGAATGGAACGGTACACAACGTAGCGCGCTTGGGGGAGCGCGCCTGCCATTTCCAAGACATGCGACAAAGGCGCGCCAGTCCACTGCGCGATGTACGACCAGCCTTCTTCACACGCCAAGTGCGTGATCTGGCTGCGCTGCGGGAAGCCCTTGAGTTCAGCGATGGAGAACGACGCTGGTCGCGCAACCATGCCATCCACAACCAGGCGCCAGTCGGCAAACCCTCCATCCTGAAGCCTCTTGAAGGCTTGGCCCAGAGGAGCTACTCCGTTTGCGAAGGGAGGTTTCGAGATCTCGCCGGGGGCGAACTCACGCGCCAGTGCGTGTTTTGACAGGATGCGCTGAGCGGCATAAGTGAGTGTTTCCCCCGGGCCGTACAGGCCCCCGCCATCCGGCGGGAATGAGTCCGTAGCGCCGGGCGATGCCGGCCGCGACCGCTAAACCGGACACGCCGGCCGTTGCGGCCAGGCCGGTTCCAATCCATGCACGGCGGGAGAGTTTGCTCATCACGAATCCATTTCTTTAGAGGCTTCTATGGCGCCGCGTCCGGTGATCATGGCTCGCATGCGCGTGGTGAATCCAGCGCGACAGACCATCGCGACGTGAATTAAAAGGAAGAGTAAAAGTAAGATCGAAACGAAGAAATGAATCGTGCGGGCGGATTGCTGGCCGCCTAACGTGACCACCGCGGCAGGAAAGCCAGCGGCAATCCCCGGCGACATTGCCAGGCCCGTCCAGATCACGAGCGGGAAAAGAACGAAGATCACCAACAGATAGGCGATGCGCTGCAGCGGATTGTACGACGACGCTTCTGCCTCACTGGGCCGCCGCAAGCGAAGGTGTCCGGCGACGACAGTGGAGAGCGAACGCCAAAACTCCGTCCGCCGTGGGGTTAAATTCCTCCGGAAGTGCCCGCTGACGAATCCGAAAATGACGTAAAGCAAACCTGTTAACACAGCGAGCCAGGCGGCCTGAAAGTGAAGGTAGCGGCTCCACCCGTTCTGGTCCGGCAAGACGTAGCCGTAGCCCGTTGGAACGCTTGACCGCGACGCGGGTATAGGCAATTGGAAAAGAGGGGTCGTGAGGACGTTGCCGGTTTCCCCCCAATAGAAGCGCGGATGGGAGATGAGGATCTCGACGCCGCTGACGAGCAGAGCCAGAAAGCACAGCGCGGTGATCCAGTGGGTGACACGGACGAGAGCGGAGTGCCGCGGCCGGACTGCGAAAGTGGGCACGGCGGAAGCCGAAGTTGGAACCCAAACGGAATCGGCCATTTGCGAAATTGTAGCAGTTTGCGTTGACGCTGTAGTAAGTTAGTGCGCAGCCTACCCAGTCTATGAAATACGTTCTCGCCCTCGATCAGGGGACCACCAGCTTCACGCGCGATCCTTTTCTCACAGGATGGAAGCATACGGGCTCTCGCTCAGCGGGAGTTCAGGCAGTTTTATCCGCGGCCGGGCTGGGTAGAGCACGACCCTGAGGAAATCTGGCAGTCACAGTTGGATGTTCGCCCGGAGGTGCTTGGGAAAGCGAACGTGAATGCGAGCGACGTAGCCGCTCTGGGCATCACCAATCAACGCAAAACAACCGTATGTGGGATCGGAAAACCGGGGAACCCATTCACAACGCCATCGTCTCGGCAGACAGGCGCACGGCAGAGATCTGCAGACAACTCGCAGCCGAGGGCTTGAAACAACCATTCAGCGTAAGACGGGGCTCTGATCGATCCTTATTTTTCTGCGATTAGATCCTGTGCGTTGTCGCTCCATGGAGTGCGCGCCAGGGCGGAAGCGGGTGACGTCGTATTCGGCACCATTGACAGCTGGCTTATTTGGAAGCTCACCGGAGGCAAGCACCATGTAACTGATGCCACGAACGCCTCGCGCACGATGCTGTTCAACATCCACGAACAGCAGTGGGACGCCGAACTGCTGGCCTCCACGAATATCCCCGGGCCATACTTCCATCCGTAATTCCGTCCTCCGGAGCGGTTGGTCCGGCGATAGAATCCCCGCTGGCCGATATTCCCATCGCAGGCATAGCCGGCGATCAGCAGGCGGCCCTATTCGGACAGGCATGCTTCCGTCGCGGCATGGCGAAGTGCACTTACGGAACCGGCGCGTTCCTGTTAAGAACACCGGAAATGAAGCGAAGCCCTCAAGCCATCGCCTGCTGACTACGGTTGCATGGAGGCTCGACACACGCACCGATTACGCAATGGAAGGCAGCGTGTTCACAGCAGGGTCAGTTGTGCAGTGGCTGCGCGATGGCCTCGGCCTGATCCGTTCTTCGTCAGAGATCGAGGCGCTCGCGGCGCGTGCACCAGACAGTGATGATGTGTATCTCGTTCCGGCTTTCACCGGACTCGGGCGCCCAGTTGGGATCCGCACGCACGCGGTATCATCTGCGGTTTGACGCGTGGCACTACGGGAGCTCACATCGCGCGGGCGGCTTTGGAGAGCATCGCATTCCAATGTGCCGACCTGATGGCGGCCATGCAGAACGATTCCGGAGTGCCCATTCATGAGCTTCGCGTCGATGGCGGAGCCGCGGCGAACAACCTCCTGATTAGTTTCAAGCAGATCTTCTGCAGACCAGGGTAGTTCGTCCGGCATCGGTCGGAGACGACAGCGAAAGGCGCCGCTTATCTGGCCGGCCTGGCAACAGGCGTATGGAGCAGCAGGGAGGAAATCGAATCCCAGTGGCAGGTGGGGCAAGTGTTCGAGCCGCAGCGCCCGGCCTCCCAGATAGAGAAGCTTCAGGATCGCTGGCATGACGCGCTGCATCGATCGAAGGCCTGGAACCGGGATTAGCACAACATGATAACTCGTCCGGAAATGGTCAACCGCCTCCGTTCGCACTCGGAGGAGTGGGACATGCTGGTCATCGGTGGAGGAGCGACGGGCGTTGGAGTTGCCATCGACGCCGCCTCACGCGGATATGACGTGCTTCTCGTGGAAGCGTACGATTTCGGCAAGGGCACTTCCAGCCGCAGTACAAAGCTGGTCCATGGCGGTGTTCGCTATCTCGAAACAGGGCAACATCTCGCTTGTCATGGGCGCGTTGAAAGAGCGCGGGCTGTTGCGGCAGAACGCTCCGCATCTAGTGACGAATCTGGCATTCGTCATTCCTAATTACGACTGGTGGGAAACGCCATTCTACGGATTCGGTCTCAAAATCTACAATCTCTTGTCAGGTAAGTACGGCTTTGGTCCGTCGAAGATTCTGTCTCGCGAAGAGACACTCGAATACCTGCCCACAATCAGCCAGCAAGGCCTTCGCGGGGAGTCGTGTACTACGACGGCCAATTCGATGATGCCCGGCTACTCATCAATATGATGCAAACCGCCGCCGAGCAAGGTGCGACGCTCATCAACTACATGCCGGTCACACAGCTCACGAAGGACAGCGACGGTTTCGTGAACGGAGCGGTCCTCGGAGACAGCGAAACCGGAGAAGTCTTTTCGGCGGCAGCGAAGGTAGTCGTCAACGCGACCGGCGCATTCAGTGACGCCGTGCGCAAGATGGCAGATCCCGAAAGTGAGCCGATGATTTCGCCAAGCCAAGGCGTGCACCTCGTTTTTGACAAATCGTTTTTGCCAGGACGAAACGCGATCATGGTGCCGCATACCAGCGATGGGCGTGTCTTGTTCGCGATTCCGTGGCACGATCACACGCTTGTAGGAACGACCGATACGCCGATACCGGAAGCATTGCTCGAACCAGCAGCGATGGAGCAGGAGGTTGAATTCATTCTCTCGACGGCTTCGGAGTATCTGGAGAAGCGGCCTACACGCGGCGACGTCTTGAGTGTGTTTACCTGGCATCCGTCCACTGCTGACCGCAGGAGGCAAAAGCGCCGGCAATACAGCATCGCTTTCTCGCGATCACACCATTCGGATCGATCCATCGGGTCTGCTGAGCATTGCCGGAGGCAAGTGGACGACGTATCGCCACATGGCCGAAGATTGCGTCGACCAGGCAGCTACGTTGGGGAAACTACCGGAGCGCGACTGCATGACCAAGAACCTGAAGATCCACGGCTACTCGGACGACGCGAGCCGTTCTGGCGATTTGTCGATCTACGGTGCCGACGCGAATGAAATTCAGGGCATCGTAAAAACGAATCCCATACTGGGACAACGATTATCAGATCGCCTGCCCTATATAGAAGCGTCGGTTATTTGGGCCTGCCGCCGGGAGATGGCACGTTCCGTCGAAGATGTGCTGGCACGGCGTACGCGCGCCCTGTTCCTCAACTCGAAAGCAGCGATTAACATGGCGCCGCGTGTGGCTGAACTGATGGCGAGCGAACTGGGCGAGAACGAGGAATGGCAGCGCAAGCAGATCGAGGCCTTTCGCGCCCTTGCCGCGAAGTATCAGATTTCGCCCTAAGTAGGGCGCTGTAACAGCCGAAATGAGTCAAACGCCACTCATCAACTAACTAAACTACCCTCGGCTAGAAGCCGAGGGGTTTAGGTGTTGTCGATTGGAAATCGACTGTCGTCGGCAATCTGCTCGCCCTCTTGCTCCTCAATATATTCACGGATCATCTCGTCGGTAATCGTGCCGGAACTGACGGCCAGATAGCCGCGCGCCCAAAGATGCCTTCCCCAGAACTTCTTTCGCAGGTGCGGAAACTCCTGTAGCAGAACTCGCGAGCTGATTCCTTTCAGCCATTGCACGATTTGGCTTACATCCTGATTTGGTCGGTACGAAAGCAACAGGTGAACGTGGTCGCGCGCCACCTTACCGGACACGATCTCCAGTTCATGTTCTGCGGCAATCTGCCGCAGTAGGTCGCGCACACGAAGAGCCACTTCTCCTGTCAACACCGCTTTTCGATATTTCGGTATCCACACCAGATGGACCTTTAGGTCGCTCTTCGTGTGCGCGCCCAGCCGGTAATGTCGCACGCGACCACGTTACACCAAAACTTGCTTCGCCTAAAGGCGAGGGGTTTCCACCATCCCCGATGGGGACACTAACTCGGTACCAATATCTGTGTTTCCGTAGCTATGTAGGCGCTCTTGTTGCAAGTATCTCGGACTCCCCCGGGTTACTATTGTTTCGCTGTACTCTACGGATCGACTCCAGAAAACGCAAGGCCGCACCACGGTTTGGGGGTATACTCCCGGAAAACAGAAAAACGGCGGTCAACAGCCGCTGAATCCGTCAAGCGCGCCTGAGGTTGGTGAGGCTGCGGCGAACGCTCCTTCATATCTAAACAATGTGGTGGCGTGTTCCGCCGTGGTCGCAAACATGAAGTGAGGCCACGGAGTAATGTCAAGGGAATTTGCCGCTTTCCTGGTTCATCAGGTGATCGGGACGTTAGGCGTTGTCATGGCGTCAGCAATGTCTTGGTATACGTTTCTGGAACTGCTGAAGTTGGGTCGGATTGGCTTGACGACTGAAACGGCAATGTTTCCCCTTGCTTGGAATTCCAGGATTTCCGTTTCAGGGCGCAAGCGGATTCGTCTTAGGGTTCACTCTGGCCCGCCGCTTACCGGTAAGATCGGTCGTCTTTGTATGGATTCTGCCGTTTCTGTGGTTTGGGTTCGGTGCTTTGGCCGTAGCGCCGACTTCAAGGCTGGCTTATCTGATCGGAGGGAGCTGCAACGCGAATAGAGGGTGCTTCTACCAACTCTCGTTCACATTGCCGTTGATCGCTTCCGTTGCGTACACAAGCGGAGCAGTCGTGTCAAGATGCTTGCTGCGCAAGGCTTCTCCAGGTCCTAAGAACACCGGCAGAACCTAGCCCCTATATTTCACAAACCCTCTAGCAAAAAGCCGTCTCATCTGGCATAAACATAAGTGCTAGCAAATGTTTTATGAACAGAGAGGAGACGGCTTTTCTATGACAGAGTGTACCGAACTGCGACTGGCGTTCGCTACCCAAGGCAGGCGCGAAATTGTGGCGGAGTTCAACGGTGGCCAGATCAGCTCCGATGCAGGCGCACTGCTATTGCGAGAAACCGACCAAAAGATGAATCTGCTGCCGCGTCTCAGCCAGTGCTTTTTGGATGGTCGTGACCCGGCATTTGATTGAGCATTCGGTGCAGCAGATGCTGGCACAGCGAGTGTATGCGTTGGCGCTCGGCTACGAGGATCTGAATGATCACGACCAGCTACGCAACGATCCACTGTTGCGGGTGCTGGCAGGCAAAGCCGAGCCGGGTGAGGAAGCGCTGGCGAGCAAAAGCACGCTGAACCGTCTGGAATTGGGCGACGGCAGGCCGAATCGATATAAGAAGATCACCTTCTGGCGGGATGCGATAGACGATCTGCTGGTGGACCTGTTTTTAGAAGCGCACCAGTCGGCGCCCGGCGAGATTGTGTTGGATATCGACACCACTGATTTCGCCATCCATGGTGAGCAGGAAGGGCGTTTTTACCACGGCTTCTACGATCATTACTGCTATCTGCCGCTGTACGTGTTTGCCGGTGAGCATGTGTTGTGCGCACGCCTGCGGCCGAGCAACATCGATCCTTCCGCGGGGAGCCGCAAAGAGATCGAGCGCATCGTAAAGCGCATACGAGCTTGCTGGCCGGAAGTCAAAATCGTGCTGCGTGGCGATTCCGGCTTCTGCCGGGAAGAACTCCTAGCCTGGTGCGAAGCCCATCAGGTGGAGTATGTGATCGGCATGTCGCGCAATCCGCTACTAGAGAAGAGGATCAGTGACGCTCTCGAACAAGCGCGCCAACAATGGGAACACACGCAACAACCGGCCCGCCTGTTCCAGGAATTCGAACATGAAACCGTGAGCGGCACCTGGAGCCGCAGGCGGCGTGTGATCGCCAAAGCGGAGCACATCGCTGGCAAGTCCAATCCTCGTTTTCTGGTGACCTCGCTGAAAGCCGAACGCTGGCTCGCTCAGCCATTGTATGAGGATCTGTACTGTGCGCGCGGCGATATGGAGAACCGAATCAAAGAGCAATTTATGTTGTTCGCTGATCGCGTGAGTGCAGCCAGCATGCGCGCCAATCAACTCCGGCTGTATCTATCCGTGATCGCCTATTCGCTGGTGAGTGGATTACGCCGCCTGGGACTGCAGGCCACCCAACTGGCGCATGCGCAAATCAGCACGATTCGTCTCAGGTTGTTAAAGATCGGCGCTCAGATCCGCGTCACGGTGCGCAAGGTCTGGGTCCAGATGAGCAGCAGTTTCCCGCTCAAAGATCTCTTCGGCCAGGCTCTGCAGCAACTGCGCTGCTGATCGGAAGCCGGCCTGCGGGCCCATCGTTCTTTGACAAATTTCGCTCGTTCGCAACGCCTTAGGATTCGTGTGTCTTCCCGCGGCCCAGCGAAGCGACATTGAGCATCGCTTCCAGTCTTTTTCCACTTGGCCGCGCATTAACGACTGTTCATGAAATATGCGGGCTAGCGATGTCTGATACCGGCACGCAATCTGAATACCGGGATCCGCGAATTGATCGGGAAAGGATCAGGCTGTCCCATGGAGTGCTGCTCCAGGGTGCACCCCGCCGTGCGCCTCGACTTGGCTCCTAACCAAAAGAAAACACAGTCACTTAGCCGCCGGTGGCTTTGAATCGAAAAACACCGCGGCACCGAGAACGAACCCGGTAACTAAACCTCTACTCCCACTCCAGTTTCTGCTGCTTCGGCGGCACAGGCGGCTTCTCTTCGAGTGCCCGTTGCCGGTTGCGAACCATTGCTGCGGCGAATTGCCAAGTCGGCCCGGGTGTGTCACGCCAGGGCGCCGCAACCGTCACAATGCAGTACGCGCTGGTTATCGGATCGACATAGAAAAACCCGTCGTGCTTGCGGAGATTCAATCGGGACTCTTCGGTCTCTGCAACACCCAACTCGATCAGTCCGCAATCGACCGGCAGTTCATGCAGGGTCAACATTCCAGCGGGTGTGACGAAGTAGAACTCGTTAGAAAAGCGCATGCCGATGCGCCTCTTCAGCGGTCTCCGAACCTCGTTGAGGAAATCCGCACGCGCGCACTTCAGCTCGTAGCAGACTCTCTTCATGCCTTTATACGGCAGACAGTTCAGCGCGAAAGCGTCGAGACGCTGCGCTTCATGATTCCGGTGGCCCGTGCCGATTCGCAGTTCGCGCAAAAAGATCATCGGATCCGGAGCTGTGCAGAGCGGCCTCGAGCACATCCAGCATCCATGCTGCGGTCAACTGGAGCCTGCCCTACTCGGTTGGCAAACGGCCTGAAAGGTAATAACGGTTCGGCGGCGAGTTGCGGGACACCGACTCCCAAACTGCGCACGATCTTGAGTGCAACTGGAGCGCCCGGGTGGAGTTCCTTTTGCAGACGCATCACGTCATCCGGAGAGTTGACCGGCTGGCGATTAATCGAGACGATCGTGTCATTTTCCTGAACCCCGATGTCATCGGCGAAGGAGCCGGGTTCGACCGAGACAACTTTGACGCCGCTCTTGTCGGTAATGCCCAAATCCTGGCGATCCTTCTCCTTCAAACTGGCGATCGTCATGCCAAACTTCACCTGAGTTGTCTTCGCGGGAGCTGAAGGGTGAACCGGCGGCTGAGCGTGCACCATCTCGGGATTGTCCTTCCAAACGATCGCGCGCTCTTGAATCCCGATCTTCAGGTCCATCCGCTTGCCATCGCGGTCGACCGAGAAGTTTGCCGATGAGCCAATCGGCAGATCGGCAATGCGGTTGACCAGTTCGTCGCCGTCCTTTACCACGCGGCCGTTATCGCCAGGATGATATCGTCCGGCTTCATACCGGCTTTACCAGCAGGACCGTTTTGGCGATCCGTTTCCACCAGCACCCCGGTCGAGCCCAAAAGCCTCTAACGTATCGGTTTGGCTGCCGTTCTTCGACCAGACGATACCGATCGACCCTCGTACAACCCGGCCATCCCGAATGAGGTCATTGTAAACCTTGACCACCATGTTCGAAGGCAAGGCAAAACCGATGCCTTCGTAAGACCCGCTGCGAGTCGCGATCATCGTATTGACGCCGATCACCTCGCCACGGATGTTCAATAGCGGGCCGCCGCTGTTCCCCGGATTGATGGCTGCGTCTGTCTGAAGATACCGCTGGAACGTGCTGGACCCCAGGTCGCGCCCGGTCGCGCTGACGATTCCTGCCGTGACCGTCGCTTGCAAACCGAAAGGGAACCGATCGCTATCACCCAATCGCCCACTTCCACTCCGTCGGAATTTCCGATCTGCACTGGCTGGAAGGTCCGCTTCGAGTCTATTTTCAACACGGCTATATCGGTTTCGGGGTCGGTACCAATCACGCGGCCGTGGTACTCTTCGTTCCTCGCCGGCGACCTTGACCTTAACCCGATCCGCTTTATCGATGACGTGATTGTTGGTGAGAATGTACCCGTTCGGATCGACGATAAAGCCGGTGCCAGACCCTTCGCTCCGATACGCGCGCGTTCCGGCTTGCCGAAGAAATGCCGGAAAACATCGGGCGGATTGGTGCTCCCGCCGTTGTCGTCCTCCTCGCCGTTCGGGTCCTCGTCCTGGTTCTTGCGGACACCGCCGGGTTTGCCGGGCTTGGGCAGGTAGTCCGATTCGATATAAACCACAGAGGGTTCCAGCCGCTTAGCGAGTTTCGTGAACTCGTTCGAAATGGGGATCGCTTTGGGAACACTCAGCGGGTAGCGTCCGGTGCCACCGCCGACACGGGCTTCTGCGCCCGAACGCCGGTGTTCAAGACTGTCCCGATGATAATGCCAATGCACAACTAGAAGGACAGTATCAGGCTCAACAGGACCTTTGGCCTGGTTAACTTACGAGAAAACCGCATCGAACGCCAATCTAGAGCTTCGTTATTAACAGTATATAGACGTTTTGGGCGTGCGCCACGTTCGGCTGCGATATATAACGTGGTGTGGAGCGTTTCTCCGCTGTCAGTGCGCCGTTGCCCAGCCATCCACCCGCGAACCGGTCACAATGTGATCGATTTGCGGAATTTCGTCAAAGGCACAAAGCCTCCAATGGCGAAAGCGCCTGTTCCACTGCGAATTCGCCTCCACTCGCGTTCGCTCAGGGTTTCGCCGGCGCGTTGCTTGGGGAGTTCGGTTCCTCGGCGCCATAACGTTGCAGGTCACAGTGAGAAATGCGGGAGCCCAATTTCCAGGAACCGCCTTCTTCGGTCCACATATCTACACTCTCAAGACTGGTGGTTGTGCAGCACCTCCCGGTCGAATGCACGTTACATGTTCGTCTAGAGTCACGCGCACAGCCTGTGGTCCGGCACGCCTGCGCTTTTTATCGCGCTCGAATAGGATACGATCTGGCGAGCAGTCATTCGGTCGATCCATTCTTCTTGGGTGGCACCGAACCGAAAGCCTTCACAACAGCCATAGCTGAAAATCGACGTCGAAATCGTTGCGTATTGACGCCGCGAGGGAATTCCCGTGATGCCGGTTCACTGCATCGGCTAGTGCCGCTTCTTGCCGTCGTACTGCTGTCATGTATTCGCCGGCTGCAACAGCAGTGTGACCAACAGAACAAACGACAAAATCGTTCGCACGAGGGTTCGCATAGCCAAGCTGATACATTTGACACCACAAGAGCCACAGTGCGCTCAAATAGCCGATTGGGGAACAATATCCTATACGAGGTCCTCAATGATATTATCCGGAACCCCGGGTCGTGGAATCCGTCAACTAGGGCGCTCTGAGCTGGCCGTCGGTCCAGCGGACGCGGATAACACATCACGACAGCGTCGAACTCGAAGAGCGTGACGAATTAGCGAATTCGAGGCGGATAACTTGTCACGGTTGGCCGTCCACGGGTCGCGTGACGGGTTAACAGGGCACGGCCATGCACTGGGCGTGTTGACCGGCCCTGGTCCCGAAGGCCTCGTTTCTCTGGGCTCCCGGGACGCGGAGTCAACCACTGTCCTGCGCCTGCGCATCACACCGCTATGCGACAGCGGGCGGCCTAGCTCGTCTGCTCGCGTACGCCCGCGACTGGGTCGTCGCGCTC
>CAWFTL010000001.1:0-560657 GCA_963818815.1 uncultured Solirubrobacterales bacterium | reverse complement strand
CCGACCCAAGATCAGAGCGCCTCGGCGATTATCGCCGCCGCCCTCGCGGCTCCATCGGACGCGACGGGGCGGTACTCGACCGGGCGCCTGAGCTCGGAAGCCATCGCCTCCGCGATCGCGTCCGGGGGTGACTGATCGAAATCCATCCGCCGCCCGGCGCCGTACCGCGATAGCCGGTGGTGGACGTGGAAGTTCTGCTCGAAGTGGTGCTTGAGCGGGAAGTAGATGAATGGCCGCTGGCTAGCGGTCAGTTCCATCGCGGTGGTGAGCCCGCCCTGGACGACTGCGAGGTCGCATGCCGCCAGGTGCTGGTAGAGGTCGGGCACGTAGGGGCGGATCTCGAGGCCGTTGTGCCCGGGGAGTGATTGCGGGTCGATGCGGGGCCCGGCGACGGCGATCATTCGCAGTTCGGGGACGAGACGCTTCGCCTCGGGGAAGCTCGCGATCACCCGGCGCAGAAGGTCGGCACCGACGCCCGAGCCGCCGACCGTCACGATGCACACGCGCTCATCGGGGCGGTAGCCGAGTTCGGCGCGTAAGGCGTCGCGGTCGGCGGATCCCGGCGGGTCAAAGCCGGTCACGTAGCCGGCAAAGCTGTAGTGCTGCTCGGTCCACTCCCGGATCGCGGGCATGTCGGGCCCGAAGCGCTCCGGGACGATGTCGTCGGGGTCGCCGACGAATATGGCCCGGTCGCGAACGCGCGGGTAGCGTGCTATCTGCTCGATCATCTCGGCGTTGTAGTCGGCGGTCAGGAACTCCTCGCGCGCGCCGCCATCGGACATCGGGAGCCAGCCTACGAAGTCGGTCAGCCACACGTACGCGGCAGTCTTGAGCTCAGGGTTCTCATGGAGGTAGTAGTCGAGCTCCCAGGCCTCGTCGCCGATCCATACGTCGTACTGCTCGGTGGCGACGAGGTCGTGGAACACCATGAAGTTCGCCACCAGGATCTCGTCCATCCGCCGGATCGCTTGGAAGGCGTGCAAGTCGTGCTCTGCCGACTCGGACTCGATGTGACTGGATTCGTTCGCGAGCTCTGCGCTCGCGGAATGGATCCGCTCGCCGCGCGACTCGAGAACCTTCGTGACCGGGTGCTGAGCGAGCCAGTCGATTTCGAGGTCGGGGTGCAGCTTGCGCAGCTCGTCGGCGATCGCGACGTCGCGCTGGGCATGGCCGAGACCGATCGGCGAGGAGATGTAAAGCGCCCGTCGCCTGCGGCCCCGCGCGCGCGTCCAGGCGGACGTTGGCCGCCCACGTCCCTCTGCGAACCTGCGCAGTAGGAGGTTGATCTTGACCGGATCGCGCGCGCACGGAATGTGCCCGGCGCCGTGCAGCGTGACCAGCTCGCCACCGGTTGCCGCGGCGAGCTCCGCACCCTGCGCGTGCGGGCGGACGCGGTCCTCGTCGCCGTGGATCACGAGCGTGGGGCACCGAACGCGCGCGCATGTGCTCCTGAAGGTCTCGGTCCTGCAGGCCAGGCCGATCCCACGGGCGGTGTCGGCGAGCGTCTCGGGATCGGTGTCGAGGGCCCAGCTGATGCAGTCCTCGATCTGCTTACTCGAGTGCGGCTCGTTGAAGCACTTGGCGAAGAAAAACTCGAGGAACCCCAGGTAGTCCCGCTGCCAGTAGTGGCTGTTGTACTTGGCCCAGTCCTCTTCGGCCACGAGCGACTCCTCGAAGGCATGCACGTCCCGCTCTGGGTGGCCGGGCGCGAGGCCGACCGCGGGTCCGATATAGATGACGCCATCGACGCGCTCCGGATGGTCGGCGGCGAAGATCGTCGCCCACAGCGCGCCGCAGGAGAGCGCCGCCAACATCGCCCGCTCGGTGGTCGTCGCTTCCATGACCGCGAGCGCGTCGGCAGCGAACTCGTCGGGCGTGTAGGCGGATGCGCCGGCCGGCCGGTCCGAGCGCCCGTTGCCGCGGCCGTCGAACGTCACGACTCGGAAGTGGCGCGCCAGGTACGGGATCTGCGCCTTCCAGAACCGTGAATGAACGATCGACCATGTCGGAAGCAGGAAGATGGTCTGACCGGCCGACCCGTACACCTCGTAGAAGACACGGACGCCATCGCGCTCGACAAACCCGGTGACGTCCGGATACCGGGCGCGGGTCTGTTCCCGCGGCCGGGCGCCCGCCGGACTGGCGGGCGCCACGGTCGCGTCGGAGGTCGTCGTCACGGACGCGCCTCGAACACGGCATTGAACGGGGTCTCGGCTGCGCGGCGGAATCGGCCGAAGCCGCCGGTCTCGACGACGTCGCGGATCCGCGCTTCGCCGGCCTGGGCGCCGAGCGCCAGCCCGACCTCCTGCGACAGCGACGCCGGTGTGCACAGCAGCGTCGAGAACCCGTAGAAGGCGCGGCCGACCGGGTTGAGGTTGTCCTCGACGCGATCGCCGGCATTCGGCTCAACGATCATCCAGGTGCCGTCGGCTTTGAGCGTCGAGCGCACGTGGCGCGCAGCGCCCACCGGATCGCCCATGTCGTGCAGACAGTCGAACATGGTCACCAGGTCGTAGCCTGAGCCACTGTATCCCGCGGCCGGGGCGATCTGGAAGGTGACTCGGTCGGCGACCCCGGCTTCTTCTGCCCGCCGGCGCGCGGTCTCGATCGAGCCGTTGTGATAGTCGGAGCCCACGAACCTCGAGTTCGGGAACGCCACGGCCATCAGGATCGTCGACGCGCCGTGGCCGCAGCCGACGTCGGCGACCAGCGCACCCTGCTCGAGCCGCTCGACAGCGCCCTCGAGGGCTGGCAGCCACTCGGCCACCAGGTGCGCGTTGTAGCCCGGGCGGAAGAAGCGCTCGCAGCCCTCATGCACGTCGTCGACGTGCTCGTGCCAGCCGAGCCCGTCGCCGCCTCGCGCCTTCTCCACGATCCTGGGTGAGTCGATCACTGAGCCGAGGGCGATCTGGAAGAACCCCGGCAGGTAGGCGGGGCTCGACTCGTCGGTCAGCGCCACGGTCTGCTCGGGCGGCAACGAGTAGCGGCCACTGTCCGGCTCGTAGGCGACGAAGCCACCCGCGGCCTGCGCATTCAGCCATTCGCGCACGTACGGCTCGGCGGTGCCTGTGCGCTCGGCGAGCTCGGCGGGGGACAGCCCGCCGCCGCCGGCGAGCGCGCGGTAGAGCCCCAGCTTGTCGCCCATCACGACCAGCGCCGAGTTCAGCGTGGCGCCGACCTCGTCGACCGCCCGGAACACGAACTGCATCAGCTTGTCGCCGTCGACCTGGACGGCTTCAGTGGTTGCGCCCATCTGAGAATCCTCCTCGCTTGGTTGACAGGCACGACCGTATGGCGCGGGGGCCGCAGTTCGCTTCCGGGGCCCCACCTAGTCTTTCCGCCCGGGGTACCCGGTGGGAAAATCGCGTCGTGCTTGTGGGCCGCGAGCGCGAGCGAGAAGCCATCGAGCGTGTGCTCGAGCGCGCACGAGTGGGCGAGAGCGCAACCCTGGCCCTCGTCGGCGAGCCAGGGATCGGCAAGACCGCGCTGCTCGACCATGCCGCCGGGCGGGCGAGCGGGATGCAGGTGCTGCGGGCCCGCGGAATTGAGTCAGAGGCGCAGATTCCGTTCGCGTCCCTACTTGAGCTGCTGCGCCCGGCGCTCGGGGTGATCGACCGCATCCCGGAGCCGCAGGCACTCGCGCTTGAGGGCGCACTCGCGCTCAGGCCGGCCCGGGCCCAGGAGCGGTTCGCAGTCGGCGCAGCGACACTCAGCCTGCTCGCCACCTACGGCGAGCAGGCTGCCGTCGCTGTGCTGGTCGACGACGCCCACTGGCTCGACGGCCCCAGCGCAGAGGCGCTGCTGTTCGCCATCAGACGGCTGGTGGCCGACCCGGTCGCCGCTCTGGTCGCGGTGCGCGAGGGCGAGCCCTCGCTACTGGACGGCGCGGACCTGCCGACCATCCGGATCGGCGGACTCAGCCACGGTGAAGCCGCATCGCTGCTGCACGGGCTCCCGACGGACGTCGCCGCCCGGCTGCATGACGCCACCGCCGGCAACCCGCTCGGGCTGCTGGAGCTGGCCGGCGACGCGGACGAGCTTGCGCTCGCGCCAGAGGGAGTCCCGGTGCTCGTCTCGGCGCGGATCTCCCGCGAGTTCCTACGCCGGATGGGCGAGCTTGGCGAGGCTGAGCGGCGGGCGCTGCTACTCGTCGCAACCAGCGACAGTGATGACCTCGCACTACTGCAACGCGCGGCGAATGAGCTGGGTGTCGAGCTCTCTGCGCTATCCGCCGCCGAACGGACCGGGCTACTTTCAGTACGGGTCGGGTCGGTTGAGTTCCGCCATCCGCTCGCACGCTCGGCGATCTACGCCGGCGCGCGTCCCGAGGAGCGCAGGGCGATGCACCGTGCCCTGGCGTCCGCGCTGCCCGACCGCGACGTCGACCGCCGTGCCTGGCACCTGGCTGCGGCCGCGACCGGCGCCGATGAACAGGCATCCGCAGCACTCGAACAGGCAGGGGTCCGGGCCCGCGATCGAAGCGCTTACGCAACCGCCGCGCTTGCGTTTGAACGTGCCGGCAGGCTGGCGGCCGACGGCGAGCGTCACGCTCGGCTAGTGCTCTCCGCCGCTCGGGAGAGCTGGCACGCCGGGTTCGTGCCACGGGCTGTGGCGCTGCTCGACGAGGCCCGTGTGTCCACCGAAGAGCGCGCGAGCCGGCTCGATATCGACGAGCTGGCCGGCCACATCGCGACCCGCCAGGGACCGGTGATGCAAGGTCACGCGATCCTCACAGCCGCAGCTGAGCACGCCGATCCAGAGCGCGCGATCGCAATGCTCGCCGAGGCCACCGGCGCCTGCTTCTTCGCCGGCAATCCGGCGGAGATGCTGGTGGTCGCCGAACGAGCCGCAAACCGCGTGCCGAAGAACGCTTCGGCGCGCACCCAGTTTCTGGCCTCGATCGCGATCGGAATGGCCCTCGTTGCCGGCGGGGACGCCGCCGTCGGTTCGGAGGCGATCCAGGAGGCGGTCTCCCTTGCGGGTGCATCACCCGAACTGCGCGACGACCTGCGGCTCATTCCGTGGCTGGCGATGGCGCCGATCTTCCTGCGCGAGGCAAGCACCGGCCGCGCGCTGCTCGATCGCGCGCTCGAGGTCGCCAGAGAACGCTCGGCGATCGGGAGGCTGCCGCTCGTGCTCGAGCTGATCGCGCTGGACCACGCCACCACCGACCGCTGGGCCGTGGCCGAGGCCACATACCTGGAGGCGATCGGTCTTGCCCGCGAGACCGGTCAGCAGACGGATCTCGTGTTCGGGCTCTCAGGACTCGCGCGACTCCAGGCCCGCCGGGGACGCGAACGCGAGTGCCGGGCCAACGTCGCGGAAAGTCTCGAACTCTGCGATCGCCTCGGGACGCGGTTACACGAGGTATGGGCGGCGGAGGCGCTCGGCGTGCTCGAGCTCGGTCTCGGCGAGGCCGAGCGGGCGGTCGAGCACCTCGAGCGCCAGCAGCGTCTGGTCGAAACGCTCGGTCTCACCGATCCAGACCTGTCGGCGGCGCCCGAGCTGATCGACGCGTACTGCCGGCTCGGACGCGTCGAGCAAGCACGTGTGCTGGCCGACGAATTCATCGCCGCCGCCCAGGCGAAGGGTCAAGCCTGGTCGATCGCCCGGGCGCTCCGCGGCCAGGGACTCGCAGCCTCCGCCGATCGGTTCGCCGCCAGATTCGAGCAGGCGCTCGAGCAGCACGCCGACACGCCCGACGCGTTCGAGACGGCGCGCACGCAGCTCGCCTACGGAGCGCGACTGCGGCGCACCCGCAACCGCAAGCTGGCGCGCGAGCACCTGCGCGGCGCGCTCGGGACCTTCGAGCTACTCGATGCGCGTCCCTGGATCGACCATGCGCGCGCGGAGCTCGCCGCGAGCGGCGAAACCCTCCGACGTCGAGACCCGAACACGATCGACGAACTGACGCCGCAAGAGCTGCAGATCGCGATGCTGCTCGCCAGCGGAAGAACGACCCGCGAGACGGCGGCATCAATGTTTCTCAGCCCCAAGACGATCGAGTACCACCTGCGCCACGTGTACCTGAAGCTCGACATCCACTCTCGGGAGGAACTCGCACGAGCGCTCGCCGGTTAGGCCGCGCGCTCGATCCGGCTGGCACGGACGCGATCTCAACTTGTCGTCGAAGGCCCAGAAGCATGGACGAGGTGTGCGCCCGAGACGGCTCCCAGTGGGCCGGCTACGACTCTCAGTAGTCGGGGAGACAGGATTTGAACCTGCGACCGCCCGGCCCCCAGCCGGGTGCGCTACCAGACTGCGCCACTCCCCGTGGTCGGGGTCGATTCTACGCCCGAGGCTTCAGAGCGGCCGACCGGGAAAGGGGTCCATTCAGGTTCTCCGATGACTTCGCGCCCGGCTTTCGGTCTTTGATTGTGCGTTCAGACGATCGGCGAGGTGAGTTCTCATGACCAAGGTGACTGCCGGGATCACGGTCTCGGTCGACGGGTACATCGCGGGTGCCAACGACGGACCGGGCAATGGACTGGGTGACGGCGGCGAGCGACTGCATTACTGGGTCTTCGGCGGCCCGTGGAGCTATGCCGACGAATCGCGCGGCGAGGCGAGCGGCGACGATGCGGCATGGCTTGCGGAGGTGACCAAGCGCATCGGGGCCGTTGTCAGCGGCCGCGCGACGTACGAGGCGTCGGGGCGCTGGGGTGGCCGAAACCCGTGGGGGCTGCCGCTCTTCATCGTCACCCATCGCCCGCAGGAGGAACCCGAGGGCGGAGCATTCCGGTTCGTCTCCGGCGTGGAGGCCGCCGTCGCGCAAGCACGCGACGCGGCCGGCGAGAAGGACGTTCACGTCATGGGCGGCGGCCAGATCATCCGCCAGGCACTGGAGGCGCAGCTCGTCGACGAACTGACGATCATCGTCGCTCCGGTTGTCCTGGGGAGCGGCAAGCGTCTTTTCGAGGGGTTCTCAGACTCGATCGAGCTAGAGCACCTGGGCGTGCGGCAGTCGCGCTTCGCGACGTTCATCGACTACCGGGTGAAGCATGCCTGAGCGACGCCCACAGATTCGGTGCAGGAACACAAGCATCCCAGCGAAGATGACCAGGTCACCGATGCTCATCACATTCGGAAGCGGCCCGGGCACCGGAAGCAGATCCCCCAGCCACAGAAGGTGTGGATGAGCCACCGGTGCTGAGTTCTGAAAGCCCGCGCTCGGCACGAGCCCGGCCATCCGTAGCGCGCGCTCCGAGGCGGGCATAACGCCATTGTTGGCCGCAATGGCAAGTGCGTTCATCGAAGCCCCCAGGGCGAGGATCGTGACGCCTGAAAGGCGCCGGTTGGCCCACAGGAACACACCGAGGAGCGCATAGGTTCCGATGTGGACCACCGCGTGCAGCTCGTGGCTGCCGCCCGGAAGGAGCGTGACGATCAGGACCTGGAGCGCGAGGGCGGCAGGTGCCGTCCAGAGGGCGCGGACCTGGATGCCGCCGAGGCGCCCAAGCCTGCCGCCCGTCAACGGCACGCTCGCCACGCAGAGCGCTGCAACGACGATCAGGATCATGCCGCGACCTTGATGGCCCGGATCGGAGCTACGTTGCCGGCCGTCGAGAGCCACTGCGTCATCGCCTCGCCCTCGAGCGGCGGGCAGATTGCGTAGCCCTGGAGCACGTCGCAGCCCAGTTGCTTGAGCCTGGCGAGCGTGCCGGGATCCTCGACCCCTTCCGCGACCGCTCGCAAGCCGAGGTGGTGAGCGAGGTCGATCGTGCTGTTGACGATGATCGCATCGCGGGTGCCGACTCCCATGCGCCCCACGAACGAACGGTCGATCTTGACCTCGGACACCGGCAGATCGGCAAGGTAGGCGAGCGAGGAGTAACCGGTGCCGAAATCGTCGATCGAGACCTCGATGCCGGTCGAACTCAGCTCCTGCAGGCTCTCGCGGGCAGTCGCGGGGTCGGCCATCAGCGTGCTCTCGGTGACCTCCAGCTTCAGCCGGCTAGGCGGGATTCCCGCGCTCTCGATCGCGTCCAGCACGGTGTTCGTGAAGTGGCGGTCGATCAGCACCGCGGTTGAGATATTCACCGCCACGACGAGGTCGATGCCGAGCGTGCGCCAATGCGCGAGTTGACCCAGTGCGGTCGTGAGGACGCGCTGGGTGAGCGGCTTGATCAGGCTGGTGCGCTCGGCGATCTCGAGGAAGGCCGCGGGCGTCAGCAATCCCAACTGCGGGTGCTGCCAGCGCACGAGCGCCTCCACCGCCAGCACGCTGCCGGTGTCGAGGTCGAGCTCGGGCTGGTACCACGCGACGATCGTCCCGTCCTCGATCGCTCCCCGTAGATCGGCGGAGAGCGCGAGCCGGTCCGGGCTGTAGTGGTCGTGACGCTCGTCATACAGCGCGACACCCGACCGGGTCTCCTTGGCGCAGTACATCGCGACGTCGGCCTTCTGAAGCAAGGACTGCACGTCGTCGCCGTCCTCGGGGTAGCTGGCGATGCCGATGCTCGCTTGCACATCCACGCCGATCGACTCGAGCTCGAACGGCGGGCGCAGCAACTCGACGATCATCTGGGCACGCTCGAGCGCGTCTTCGCGGGTGTGGTCCACCGTGAGAATCGCGAACTCATCACCCCCGAGCCGTGCAATCTGATCCTCTTCACGCAGGTTCCCGCTCAGACGCTCCGCGACCTGGCGCAGCAGGAGATCGCCGTGGTGGTGGCCGAGCGTGTCATTGACCTCCTTGAACCTGTCGAGGTCCATCAGCAGGATCGATGCTGTCCGGCTGTGTCCGCTGATCACCCGCGCTACCGCTTCTCGGAACGTCGTGCGGTTCGGCAATCCCGTGAGCGCATCGTGGCGCGCGGCGTACTCGTTTCGCGCCCCCTTCCAGATCGCGTTGTGTGTGGCGAGGATCGGCGCCGCGAACAGCGGGATCAGGAGGGGCGAATATGCGGTCGCGGCGATCACGATCGGCGCCAGGAGCAACATCACACACGCGGTGTTGACGACGAAGCTGAGGTCCTTGCGTAGGTAGCGAAGCACCGGGACCTCCTGATGCAATGCCACCGCCACGCCGACGAGGCTGGCGTTTACGCAGAAGAAGGTGCTGGCGCTGAAGAGAAAGGCCGGCAGGTCGCCGCCGCGGAACGGGTGGGCCGTTCCGATGTACGTGTCCGCGGACAGGGCCCGGAGCACCACCATCGCGATCGCCATCGACAGCGTGTACTGGCCGACGTTGAACCACACACGCCACCAGGGCTTGCCGGACATCCGGTCCTGGATCACCGACGAGACGGCCTGCGCCAGGAGGGCGGGCCCAAGGCCGCCTGCAATCAGAAGCGCGATCGCGAACGATCCGGAAAGCGTGATCTCCTCGTCGTTTCCTCGGCGAGGGATCTTCACAGGCAACGCTTCGGCGAGTACGACACCGAGCGTCAACAGCGAGAACGTGAGCGGCTGCGCGCCGATGTACCCGAGATGCATCCAGCCTCGCAACAGCACGACTACGAGCATCGCGGCAGCGGGAATGGCTGCGCAGTACTGGCGGACGGTTAGGCGGAAGGTCATGGCCTTGAGAGAAAAGTTCGATGGGAGCTGGCACGCGCTCCGGCGGCCCCGGAGCGCGTGCCGCCTCGTCCTAGAACTTGTGGGCCGCGCCCGACGCGACGACGACACTCGCGACGGCCGACAGAGCGGCGGCGGCGCGGTAGACGTAGAACTTCTTCATCTGGACCTCCAGATATGTCAGGGGCGCCGCGGGTCGGCACCGTTAGGACCGCTTATCGGCCAAATTTCGGTGCGCTGTAGCTTTTGCACAAATATGGACATCTGTTTCGACGCAGATGCAGTGAGGGGCTAAGACCTGCTGCGGCACGCGTCCAGCAGGCGGTACCGCGGAGGCACTGAACGCGCCGGCCGAGGCGCCGTGGCAAGGGATCCGATGCTTTTCGCCCCCCCGGTTCCGGGACGAAGCTCCTAAAGCGGGCGACGGGACTCGAACCCGTTCTTAGAGCTTGGAAGGCTCCCGTGCAACCGTTAACACCTCGCCCGCGGTGGACGCGGATAGTAGCCGCGCGGTCTCACTCACACCGCGGGTCGCCGCTCCTCCGTCGGCACCTCGCCACCCCGCGTCAGGTCCGGCGGCGGCCATGGGCCGGTCCAGTTGTCCAACGCGCCGTCGAGCGTGAGCACCGAGCCGGAGAGCTGGCGTCCCATCGGCCCAGCGAGGAACGCGACGAGCCAGCCGTACTCGTCCACCTCCCCCAACCGCTGAAGCGGCACCGTCCGTGCTGCACTGCGCCACAGCTCGGCCGGGTATTTGCGAAGTGACTCCGTCGCGAAGCGCCCGAGGGCGATCGCCGCCACGGACACACCGTCATGCGCCCACGTCTCGGCGAGCTCGCGCGTCAGGGCCTCGACCGCGGCGCGCGCCACTCCGGTGTGCGCCATCGCCGGCATCCCATGGTGCGGCGACACGGTGACGTTGATGATCGTTCCCGAACCCGCGGGACGCATCGCCAGTTCGTGTGCGGCGTGGCACATCGCGAGCGTCCCGCCTACGTTCAGCCTCTGTACCGCCGTCCAGCCGCGGGCGGTTATCCCCTCGGCGGGGACGAAGTACTGACCGCCGGCGTTGTTCAGGAGGAAGTCGAGCCGGCCGTGCCGATCGAGCGCGGCTTGCACGATCAGCCTGGCGCCATCGGCCTCGCGGATGTCGCCGGCTATGAACGAGCATTCCTTCCCTATCTCCACCGCGGCGTCCGCAAGGACCTCTTCGCGACGACCGGCGATGAGGACCGACGCACCGCACCTGACGAGCTCTGCGGCGGCTGCCTTCCCGAGGTTGGTACCGCCCCCCGTGATGATCGCGACCTGGCCCGCCAGCGCGTTCGGCGCGAAGACGCGCGACGGCTCCACGCGTCTACTCCCCCATGACCTTGATCACAAGCCGCTTGTTCCGGCCGCCATCGAACTCGCAGTAGAAGATCTGCTGCCACGGACCGAGATCGAGCTGACCCTCGGTCACGGGCACGATCACCTGATGGTGCACCAGTAGGTTCTTCAGATGGGCGTCACCGTTGTCCTCGCCGCCACGGTGGTGCCGGTAATCGCCGGGGTTGGGCAGCAGCTCGCGCGCGACGTCTCCGTCGGGCTCCTGCCAGCTCGGCGGCGCCAGCTTGTCCAGCCACTCGAGGGCATCTTCCTGGATCCCCGGTTCGTCGTCGTTGATCCAGACGCCGGCGGTGATGTGCATCGCCGAGACGAGGACCAACCCGTCGCTGATCCCTGCCGCCTCCACGGCCTGGGCAACGTCTTCGGTGATGCGCACGAACTCGCGACGCCGCGAGGTATTGAAGGTGCGGTAAACGGTGTGGGTCTTCAAACGGGGGACCGAGGAATCGAACCTCGAGCTCGGGTTTTGGAGACCCGCGTGTTCCCACTACACCAGTCCCCCGTGAGTGCGCAATCGTAGCCGCAGGGAGGCCTGATCTTCCGTCCGCGGGACACGCGAACATACGTTCGCTATGGCACACCCAACGCCGACTTACCGAGAGGCGATGCGATTAATCGGGTTGGGCGTGAACGACAGCGCCGTGGCTCGAGCCACGGGCGTTGGGAGAGCAACGATCCGGCGTTGGAAGCGTGCGGCCAAGCCTCCGGCCGGCGTCCTTCGGCAACAGCTCGCGGAGTCATGGGAGGTATTTGACCCCAAGTCGTACTGCTATCTGCTCGGCGCGTATCTGGGCGACGGAACAGTGTGCGTGCAGAGGGGCGTCTGGCTTCAGATCGTCAACGACCGCCGGTACCCGCGCATCTCGCGGGAAATCATGTCGGCGATGGAAGCGACTTTTCCGGGACGTCACGCGCGGTCTAGTCCGTCGTCCACGGGTGAATCGGATGTCTTGGCGATTGCCCATCCTGCTCTGCTGAAAGCCTTTCCCCAGCATGGGCCCGGACGGAAGCACCTGCGCACGATCGCGCTCGCTGAGTGGCAACGGCAAGTCACTCACGCCTATCCCGCAGCCCTCGTCCGCGGCCTGATCCACTCGGACGGCTGTCGGGTCGTCAACCGGTTCAAGACGAAGCTTCCGAGCGGTCGCGTCGCGCTGTACGAGTATCCGCGCTACTTCTTCAGCAACCTGTCCGATGACATACGGCGGATCTTCACCGAGCACTGCGAGCTGCTGGGGATCCGCGTCACCCAGTCGAACCACCGGAACCTGAGCGTCTCGAATCGCAAGAGCGTCGCGATCCTCGAGGAGGCAGTCGGGCCCAAGCGGTGACCCCCTCGCAACCGGCCGGTGAGCGCGGACCATGCCGTCGCATGCGGGCGGAGGGACTCGAACCCCCAAAGGTTTTCACCCACCGGCACCTAAAGCCGGCGCGTCTGCCAATTTCGCCACGCCCGCGGAACTGCAGCACAAAGTGCCCGCAGATTGTATGTTCCGCAACATGGCGCAGGAGCGGAGGAACTTGCGGCCGGGCTACACCGTCATCTATCCCAATCGGGGTAAGGCGGCGAGCAAGGTGACGAAGGCCATCGTCGTGCTGCTTCTGATCATCTCCATCGTCCTGATGTTGATCGTGACGATCGGCGGCTGGAGCAAGCTGCAGGGACTCAAGCCGGTCAACTTCGTGTGGTGCATCGTGTACGCCCTCATCGCCTTCTACGTCTGGCGATGGAACCGCGGACTGCTTCCGATCGCTGCCGCCCTAGCCATCCTGCTGCTCATCCTCGCGGTGATCGCGGGAACGGGAGTCACGGGCACCAGCTGGTTCGATCGCAACAGCGCCGGCTTCGCCGCGCCGCAGTCGCTGTTCGGCGGCAAAGGGCTAGGGCCCGACGTCATCGGTGCCGTCACGCTAATCATGGCCCCGGTCCAGCTCCTCCTCATCATCTTCGCGATGATCGGGTTCAGCCAAGGCTGGAACGTCGAGCAGGAAGTTCCCGAGGACGAGGCGCGTCGTCACCGCGGCGGCCGCGCCTCGGCGCCGCCTGCCGAGCCGGCGACCGCTTAGCGGCTCCGAACCCGACGCGGCTCCGACCCGGCCGCGCCTCCCCCCATGCGGCGGGTGGGATTCGAACCCACACGTCCTTGCGGACAATGCGTTTTGAGCGCATCGCGTCTGCCGTTCCGCCACCGCCGCGCGGGCGCAGAGTCTAGATGCGGCGGTCGCGCCCCCGGCTAGCCCCCCACCAGCTCCATCAACCCATCGACCAGACCCGCCGGCGCGACCAGTACCCCGGCCTCATCGCCGTGGCGCGCCTCCAGCATCCGCACCTCCAACCCGGCCCGCTGGGCGATCAGCGCCCCGGCCGCGATGTCCCAGGGCTTCACGCCGCGCTCGTAGTAGGCGTCGTAGCGCCCGCAGGCGCACCAGGCGAGATCGAGCGCCGCCGCACCGGCGCGGCGGATGTCCCGGACCCGCGGAAGCACGCGCGAGACGACCTCGGCCTGTCTCTCGCGGACGGCGGCGTCGTAGCCGAACCCGGTCGCCACCATCGCCACAGACAGATCGGCGTCCTCCGACGCTCGGATCGGCTCACCGTTCAACAACGCCGGGCCACGACGGACAGCGGTGAAGCATTCGCCCCTGACTGGGTCGAGCACCACGCCCGCCAAGGTGCCGGCACTGGCCCGCTCACAGGCCACGCTGACCGCGAACACCGGAATCCCGAACAGGAAGTTGACCGTGCCGTCGAGCGGGTCGACGACCCAGCGCAGCTCGCCGTCGCCGGTGGCGCCGCCCTCCTCCCCCAGCACCGAGTCGTCCGGACGCTCCTCGTGCAGCACGCTGCGGATCGCACGCTCTGCGCACACGTCGGCCTCTGAGACCAAGTCGGTCGGCGTGCTCTTGGACTGCACGTCCTTGGCGCGAGCACCGAAGCGCACACCCAGCTCCGCCGCAGCTGCCCGTGCCGCGCGCACTGCGATCTCGAGCAGCACCTCGTCGCTCGGCTGCGCGCCGGCGGCCGCGGAGCTCGAGCTGGGGTCGACCATGGTCGCGTTCTAGCGAACAACCGGAGGGTCTGTCCGCGTGGCCCATCTACGATGCCCGCCCGATGCGCGCCGCCGAGACAGTGGCCGGACTCGCCGCGTTTCCGCGCCGCGGAGCGGGCACGGACGCCGAGCGCCGCTCTGCGCTGTGGCTGGCGAGCGAGCTCGCAGGCCCGCGGCGGAGCGCGTCGCTTGAGACGTTCTGGTGCCGCCCCAACTGGGCGCTGGCACACGCATGGCACGTCGCGCTCGCCCTGGCGGGCAGCCTCGTCTCGATCAGCTCGCCGCGGGTGGGGGGCGCGCTCGTCCTCGCGGCGCTGCTGTTCGTGATCGCCGATGAGCGGCTCGGCCTCTCCCCCGGCCGCCGGCTCACCCCCGAGCACGCGAGCCAGAACGTGGTCGCCGCGCCCATCGAGAGCGAGGGCAAGGTCCGCCTGATCCTCACCGCGAACTACGACGCCGGGCGCAGCGGCCTCTGCTACCGCGACCGCTTGCGCAACCCGCTGGCCCGGCTGAACGCCGCCCTGGGGCGCCGGCCGCCCGGGTGGCTCGGCTGGCTCGCCATCGCCCTCGTCTGGCTCCTGGTCATCTCGCTTCTGCGCTTGAAGGGGCAGCACGGCACGGCGATCGGTGTGCTGCAGCTGTTCCCGACGATCGGGCTCGTGCTCGCCCTGGCGCTTCTCCTCGACCAGGGCAGTGCCGACTACGGGCCGGCCGCGTCGGACAACGGCAGCGGCGTCGGGGTCGTCCTCGCGCTCGCGCAGGCCCTCGACGCAGCACCGCCCCGCCGGCTCGGAGTCGAGGTCGTCCTGCAGGGGGCCGGTGACGGCTTCGGCATCGGGCTGCGCAGGTACCTCAGGCAGCGCCGGCGCACGCTGCGTCCCGCCGACACCATCGTCCTCGGCTTCGCACCCTGCGGATCGGGCGCGCCGCGTTGGTGGATGAGCGACGGACAGTTCGTCCCGATGCGCTACCTGGCCCAGCTTCAGCAGCTGGCCGCCCAGACGGCGACACAGACGCCCGACTTCGGCGCTCGGCCGCATCGTGGCCGCGCGGCCACCCCCGCTCTCCCGGGCCGCTCCGGACGCCTGCCGGCCATCGCCGTCGGGTGCCTCGATGACCGCGGCCGCACGCCCCACTCACATCAAGCGACCGATACGGCGCAGACGGTCGATCCCGCCGCCCTCGACACCGCCGTCCAGTTCGGACTGCTGCTGGTCGATGCGATCGACGGATTCCTGCGAACGCGCCCGTCAGACCGGGGTCACGGGATTTCGCTTCGCCGGCCACTGGCGATCCTTGCCCGCCGCGAGCGCAAAGCGTCGGATCAGCTGCGGACGTAGCTCCTCGGGCTGGATGACGGCGTCGATCACGAGCTCGGAAGCCAGATGCAGGACGTCGATGTCCTCCGCGTACTCGCGGCGAAGCTCCTCGGTGCGCGCCTCCCGCTCGGCTGGATCCTCGATGGCCCGCAGCTGGTTGTAGTAAACGGCGTTGATCGCGGCCTGCGGGCCCATCACGGCAATGGAAGCCGTCGGCAGGGCCAGGCAGCAGTCGGGATCGAACGCAGGTCCCGCCATCGCGTACAGGCCGGCCCCGTAGGCCTTGCGCACGATCACGGAGAGCTTCGGGACGTTGGCCTCGGAGACCGCGCTGATCATCTTCGCCCCGTGGCGGATGATGCCCTCCCGTTCGACCTGGGTGCCGATCATGAACCCGGGGACGTCGGCCAGGAACAGCAGCGGGATGTTGAACGCATTGCAGGTCCAGATGAACCGCGCGCACTTGTCGGATGAGTCGACGAACAGCACGCCGCCCTTGACCTTGGGCTGGTTGGCCACGATCCCGATCACGCGTCCGTCGAGCCGGGCGTAGCCGACGATCACCTCGCGGGCCCAGCGCGCGTGGATCTCGAGGAAGGTGTCGGCGTCGACCAGAGCGTCCAGGAGCTCGCGCATGTCGAAGGGCTTGTTCTCGTCCGCGGGGATCATCTCGCGGATCGACCGGTCAGACGCCGGCGGAGCGGGAGGTGCGGGTGGGGACTCCTCGAGATACGAGCCGGGGAAGTAGCTCAGGTACCGGCGGGCGAAATCGATCCCCTCGTCGTCGCTTTCGACCAGGGCGTGACCGCACCCGCTGCGCGAGGTGTGCATGCGCGCGCCGCCCATGTCCTCCAGGGTGACCTTCTCGCCGATGACCATCTCGGCCATCCGGGGGGAGCCGAGGTACATCGACGCGTTGCCGTCGCGCATGATCACGATGTCGCAGAAGGCCGGGATGTACGCGCCGCCGGCCGCGCTCGGGCCGAAGAGCACGCAAACCTGCGGGACCACGCCTGAGAGCCGTACCTGGTTGAAGAAGATCCGGCCCGCGTGGCGGCGGCCGGGGAACATCTGCACCTGCTCGTTGATGCGCGCCCCGGCCGAGTCGACGAGGTACACGAGCGGCACGCGCAGCGCCAGTGCTCGCTCCTGAACCCGCAGGATCTTCTCTACGGTCTTCGGTGCCCAGGAACCGGCTTTGACGGTCGGGTCGTTGGCCATCACGGCCACGGTCCGCCCCCCGATCTGCCCCAGGCCGGTCACCACGCCTTCGGCGCCGAGGCCCTCGCTCTCCCAGCTCGCGAGCAGCCCGTCCTCGGCGAAGGAGCCCGGATCGAGCAGCCGCGTGACCCGTTCGCGGACGGCCAGCTTGCCCTGCTGCGCGGCTTTTTCACGGTGGCGCTCGGGTCCGCCGGCCAGCGCTTGCTCCGTGGCCGACTGCAGGGCGTCGGTGTGGTCTACCTCACTCATGGTGCTTGCTCGGGTCTCAAGGGTACGGTCGGGGCCGCTTCGGGCGGTCCCGGAGGCGGCGGGAGGGGACGGCGCGGTCGCAAACCGATCGCCAGCCCTGCGGCCCCGATCACGAGCAGGAACAGCGGCCAGCCGACCAGGGTTCCGCGTTCCCCCGCGGGAAAGCCGGCCAGGAGCACGAACAGGCCGAGGACCGCCGTTCCGATGTATCCCGGTCCAGGTTCGTGATCCACGGCCGCGTAAGCGGCGAGGCCGAATCCGACCGCAAGCACCCAGAGCTTCCAGCCGAAGCCGGCCGTGTGTAGAGCAGCAGGCAGGTAAGGGTTTCCGAACCGGTACACCGCCGCGGCGACCAGGCTCGCCAGGACGAAGCTCAGCGCGAGCACCAGCGTGACGATGCCGGCCGCGTTGGCCAGCTGCACCGCGTGCCGGCGCCGCACGTCACGCAGGCGAACGGCACCCGCGGCCAGGACCAGTCCCTCGAGCAGGAGGATCGCCCTGAAGGTCCCCAACCCGTGCGGCCTGAACGCCCAGCCGACGAACGCCTCGAGCGTAACCGCGAAGGCCAGGGCCGCGATCAGCGTGCAGATCCCTGAGTTCGCCCGTCGCGCCGCCAACGCCGCCAACAAGCCCACGACGCCGAACGTCCACACCATCGCGCCCGCACCCGGCGGTCGCGACGCGCCGATGACCTCGGCCAGCAGCTGCAGCGCCACGAGCGAGGTCAGCAGACCCGCGACCAGCAGCACCGAGTGGTAGGGGCGCGGCACCGGGCCCTCGAGCTCGGTCAGCCACCCCATCGCGAGCACCAGCACGGCGATGAGCGCCACCACGACGAACCTTGGCCCGAGTGACCACTGCGTCATCCGCAAATCGATCAGCGCACCCGCGAGTGCGAGCGGCACGGCCCCGGCCGCGATCACGTTGCCGCGATGGGGATGAGGGCGCAGGCCAGCCAGCGGCGCTGCGAAGGCGCTCAGTGCCATTGCACCGGACCCGCCGAGAGCAAGTGGCTTCCGAGCGGGCGGCCGAGGACGTCCTGTGCCGTCCGGGAGGCTTCGAGCAGGGCGCCGAGATCGACGCCGGTCTCGATCCCCATCTCGTGCATCATCGAGACCAGGTCCTCGGTCGCGATGTTCCCGGTCGCGCCGGCGGGCACGGGACAGCCTCCGAGCTCGCCGAACGAGGACTCGAAGCTGTCGATCCCGCTCTGCAGCGCCGCGAGCACGTTCGCCAGTCCCTGGCCGCGGGTGTTGTGGAAGTGGGCCGTGAGCTCCACCTGGGGAAGCGCGGCTGAAGCCTGCTCGAAGAACTCGCGGACCTGCATCGGGTTCGCCATTCCGGTCGTGTCGCCGAAGCCGACCTCGGCCGCGCCCGCTTCGGCCAGCTCTGCGGCGATCGACAGGACCCGCTGCACGGGCACATGGCCTTCGTACGGGCAACCGAAGGAGACCGAGATCACCCCCTCGCACCTCAGGCCCTCGGCCTGCGCCCGGGCGAAGGTCCGCTTCAGCCCCGCCAGCGAGTCCGCCACGGAGCGCCCCACGTTCTTCTCGTTGTGCGTCTCCGAAGCGGAGAGAAAGCCGTTGATCTCCTGAAAGCGCGGCCGCAGGGGCAGCGCGCGCTCCAGCCCGCGCTCGTTGGGGATGAGGACGCTCACCGATACATGCTCGGGGAGGCGCACCGCCTCGAGCACCTGCTCGGCATCCGCCAGCTGCGGGATAACGTCGGCGCGGACGAAGCTCGTGACCTCGATCCGGCGCAGCCCGGTGCGTCCGAGGAGCTCGATCAGCCGCACCTTGTCGGCTGTGGGCACGACCTCGGGCTCGTTCTGGAAGCCGTCGCGCGGACCCACCTCACGGATCCGGACGCTTACCGGAAGGCTGGTCATGCTTTTACTTATAGATCAGCCGCAGGCCGAGCATCTGCGTGATCGTGACGAACCTGTAGCCCTCGTGGCGGAGCGTCTCGATCTCGCGCGGGAGCGCGGCCAGGGTCTCGGAGCGATCGCCACCCCCGTCGTGCTGGATGACGATCGCGCCGTCATGGGCATTTCGCACGACGTTCGAGTAGATGGCGCCGGTTCCGGGACGCGACCAGTCGCGCGGGTCCACGTCCCACTGGATGGTCGTAAAGCCCATGCGCCGGGCCTCGCCGATCAGCGCCGGGCTGACGCTGCCGTACGGCGCCCGCAGGAGGCAGGGCCGAAATCCCGTGAGCTTGCGGATCGCCGTCGCCGTCTCGCTGATCTGGCCCGCCGCGAACGATCCGGCGCCGGCCAGGTTGGGGTGACTCCAGCTGTGATCGCCGATGATGTCGCCGTCGGCGAGCATCCGCTTGTCGACGGCGGGCCCGTAGGTGCCCACCTGCTCGCCGATCTGGAAGAAGGTCGCATTGACGTGCTCGCGCTCGAGGATCTTCAGGAACGCCGGCGTGTCCGGCCACGGGCCGTCGTCGAAGGTGAGGGCGATTTCCCGGCGGCCCAGCGGGCCGTGGGTGACGAACGCCGCGCCACCGGTGGTGCATCCCACGAGGCGGGGCGTCCTGAGCTTGGCCAGCGCCGGCGTTGCCGGAAAGAGCACCGTGCAGGTTGAGCCTGGCGTGCAATTCGTCGCCCCGATCGAGCTTTGCACCTGCCAGCGCACCGGCCGGTACCGCAGGCCGATCGTCGTGGGGTCGAACAGCACCGTGAGCTCGGGTCCCGTTGCCGCGACGGACGCGCTGATCCCGCGCGCCGCTCCAGATCGGGGCGAGAAGACCAGCCGCATTCCGTGGCGTCCGGGAGCCACGCAGAGCGCGCCGGCCCCCACGCCGTGTCCGCCGGGGAAGAGCAGACACAACGAGCGCCCCTGGCTGTGGAGCTGCGCGACCGAGAAGCCGCTGTCCAGCGCCACGTGCCAGACGAGCTGCGTGCCTTTTTGGCTGAGCGACGCGCTGTGCACGCCGGCGGGCGACGACGGTCCGACGGCCGCGGCCCCGTCGTGCAGCGAGGACCCGGCGGCGAGCAGCCCCAGCAGAGCCGCCGTGATCCAGCCGGACCGCCTCACGGACCCGTCTGAGCCTCGACGATCCGCCGTTCGTGGGTGCCGACGCCGATCGTCCTGCCCTCGCCATCCACGACTTCGACCGCGAAGCGCAGCTTGCGCCCGTCCCGAATCTCCTCCAGCCGGGCATGTGCGGTGCAGCGCGCGCCCGCGCGCGCTGCCGCCACGTGCTTGACGCAGACCTCGAAGCCCACCGTCGCCTGTCCCTCGTCGAGCAGGGGATAGACCAGCATCGAAGCGGTGCGCTCCATCATCGCGATCATCGCCGGCGTCGAGAGGACGGAGGACGCAATCGTGCCGCCCACATCGGTCAGCAGGCGGCCCGCGACCTCGAACTCGTCAGACGCCTCCATCCCCTCCGCAAGCCCAGTCGCCATCCGGAGCCGGACACTACTACCGGCGAAGGATCCTTAGACTGCGCCGCCCATGCCGGGCAGCGTCAGCATCGTCGGGGGCACAGGGGCGCTGGGGTTCGGCCTGGCCTTGCGGCTCGGCGCGGCTGGGGTGAGCGTGGTGATCGGATCGCGAGACGAGGCCCGCGCGCGCGAGTCGGCGGGACGGGCGGCGGAGCTTCTCCCCCAGGCCGAGTTCCGCGGGGCCGCCAACGCCGATGCCGTCCGGGACAGCGAGCTCGTGATCCTGAGCGTGCCGTTTCGCAGCCAGTCCGAGACGCTCACGAACCTGAAGAGCGCGCTGCGCCAGGGTCAGATCCTCGTCGACGCCACGGTGCCGCTGGCTGCCGCCATCAGCGGCAAGGCCACACGCACGCTTGGCGTGTGGCAGGGCTCGGCGGCTCAGCAGGCCCAGGAGATGGCGCCCGACGGGGTACGCGTCGTGTCGGCGTTTCACACCGTCAGCGCGTCGCTGCTCAGCGACCTGGAGCACGAGCTCGACGAGGACGTCCTCATCTGCGGCGACGCCAAGGAGGACAAGGCCCGGCTCGCGGAGCTCGTGCAGCGGATCGACGGGCTCCGGCCCGTCGACTGCGGCCCGCTGGAGATGGCGCGGATCGTCGAGCAGTTCACGCCCCTGATCATCTCGATCAACGTCCGCCACAAGGTGCGCGCCGGGATCCGCATCACCGGCCTGCATTGACCGGCCCGGTCGTCGTCCTGGCCGGCGGAACCGGCGGCGCCAAGCTCGCGCGCGGGATGCTCGACGTCGTCGGATCCGAGCAGCTGACCGTGGTCGCCAACACCGGCGACGACATCGAGATCTACGGCGCCTACGTCTCCCCCGACCCGGACCTCGTCACCTTCTGGCTCGCGGACCTCATCGACGAGCGCGGCTGGGGCCTCGAGGGCGACAGCTTCGCGGTGATGGACGGGCTGCGCGCACTCGGCGTCGAGGTGTGGTTCAACCTCGGGGACCGCGATCTCGCCGTCGGCCTCGAGCGGGCGCGCGGGCTGCACGACGGGCGCCGCCTCACCGAGGTGCACGGCGGTCTCGCCGCCGCGCTCGGCGTGCACTCCCGGGTGCTGCCGATGAGCGACGATCCCGTCCGCACCCGCGTGCTGGCCCAGGGAAGGTGGTGGGCCTTCCAGGAGTTCATGATCAAGGGACGCGGCGCAGGCCCGGTGCAGGACGTCGATTTTCGCGGCGCCGCGGCAGCTCGCGCCGCGCCTGAGGCGCTCGAGGCGATCGACCGCGCCACCGCCGTCGTCATCGGGCCCTCCAACCCGGTCATCTCGATCGGTCCGATGCTGGCCATGGCCGACCTTCGCCAGGCCCTCGCCGGCACCTCCGCCCCCGTGGTCGCCGTCAGCCCGCTCGTCGGCGGGCAGGTCGTCAAAGGCCCGACCGAGCCCTTCATGCAGTGGACCGGACAGCCGCTCTCGAGCGACGGCGTCGCCGCCCTCTACAAGGGGCTGATCGACGGCCTCGTCGCCGACGAGCCCGCCTCCGGCGTGCCGACGTGCACGACCGATGTGCTGATGGACACGCCGGCTGCACGCGCGCGCGTGGCCGGGGAGACGCTGCGCTTCGCGCTCGGGCTCGGATAGCTTTGGCCGCGTCGATGCGGACGATCGCCGTCCTTCCGATCAAGAGCTTCAGCGCCGCCAAGCAGCGCCTGGCCGAGGAGCTGGACGCGCCCTCGCGTCGCGCGCTCGCCGAGGCGATGTTTGCCGATGTCCTGGTCGCGCTGCGCCGCACGCGCGGCGTGGAGAGGACGCTGGTCGTGACGGGGGACTACCAGGCCCAGCAGATCGCCGGCGGCTACGGCGCGAGCGTGATCGGCGACGAGGACGACGGACACAACGCCGCAGCGGCGCGCGGGGTCTCAACCGCCATGCGCGAAGGCGCCCAGCGCGCGCTGCTCGTCCCGGGTGACTGTCCGCTGCTCGACCCACGCGAGCTCGATGAGCTGATTGCCCGGCCGCTCGCCGGCGCCTCGGCGCTGATCCTCAGCGACCGCCACGGGACCGGGACCAACGGGCTGCTGCTCACCCCTCCGGATTGCCTGCAGCCGTCCTTCGGGCCGGGCAGCGCCGAGCGCCACGCCGCCCACGCGCACCAGAGCGCGGTGGCGGCCGAGGTCGTCCTGATGCCCTCACTGGCCCTGGACATCGACACTCCGGAGGACCTGGGAGCCCTGCACGAGCAGCTCGAAGCCACGCACGGCGGAGCGGCTCACACGCGTGGCATGCTCCGCCAGCTGATGCGGACCACCCGCTGAACGTGCTGAGCATCGCCGCGCTCGAGGGCCTCCCCGAGATCGCACCGGGAGACGACCTGGCACGGCTGATCGCCGATGCCCTCCCGCCCGAGCGGCCCTTACAGGACACCGACGTGCTCGTCGTGGCCCACAAGGTGATCTCGAAAGCCGAAGGCCGCGTCCGCCGGCTCGCGGACATCACCCCAGGAGAGAAGGCCCGCGAGCTGGCCGCAGACCTCGACAAGGATCCCCGGCACGTTCAGGCCGTTCTCGACGAGTCGCGCGAGGTGCGGCGGGCCACCCGGGGCGTGCTCATCTGCGTCACCCACCACGGGTTCGTCTGCGCCAACGCCGGCGTCGATGCCTCGAACGCGCCGGGCGTGGACACCATCGTGCTGCTACCCCAGGATCCGGACGCCTCTGCCCGGCGCCTCCGCGCGAGGCTGCGGGAGCTGATCGGCAGCAGTCCGGGCGTGGTGATCGCCGACTCGTTCGGCCGAGCCTGGCGCCACGGTCAGTGTGACGTGGCCATCGGGTGCGCGGGACTCGACCCGCTCGACGACTGGAGGGGCCGTCGCGACGGGACCGGCCGCGAGCTCAGCGCCACGTGGATCGCCGCCGCGGACGAGCTGGCCGCCGCCGCTGATCTGGCCCGGACCAAGGACAGTCGCCAGCCGGTCGTGGTGATCGGCGGCGCCGCGCGCCTCATCACGCCCGAGGACGGGCCCGGGGCCGCAGCGGTGCGGCGACCCGAGGCAGAAGACCTCTTCCGCTAGGGCTGGTGGCCACGAGCAGTGCAGCCAGCACCATCACCACGCCCGTCAGCTGCAGCGCGCTCGGCGACTCGCCGAAGATGAGCGCCGCGAGCGCCACCGACCCGACCGGCTGCACGGTCAGCAGCAGCGAGGTCAGCGCGGCCGGCAGGCGCGGCAGGGAGACCGAGATCAAAAGCCAGCCGAGGACCTGCGAGGTCAGCGCCAGGATGACCAGCCAGCCGGCGCCGGGCCAATCAGGCGCCAGGTCGGCGTCGCCGATGACCAGGCCGGCCAGCGTGCACAGCACGGCGGCTGTGGCGGTGGCATCGAGCAGCGGCCCCGCGGGACGGCGCAGGTCGGCACCGCCCCGCCGCAGCAGGAGCAGGAACCCCACGTAGGCCACGCCCGCCCCGAGCCCGAACACTGCTCCCCGGGCCGGATTGCGCCCGTAGGCCCCATGCTCGAGCACGCCTGAGATGAGCAGCACCCCCAGGAGCGCGATCGGCAGCGCGGCCAGCACCTGGCGCCCGGGTCGCTCAGAGAGCACTGCCCAGGCGACGAGGGGCACGAGGACGACCTGGATGTTCGCCAGCACGGTGGCGAGACCGGCGCCCACGTCGCCGATCGAGTGGTGCCAGAGCAAGAGGTCGGCGGCGAAGAACACTCCTGAGCCGAGCGCGAAGCGGCGGTCGTGCCAGGCGCGTGTTCCGAAGCGCCGGTCCTCGAGCACCGCCAGGACGATCAGGGCCGGGACCGCATAGGCGCAGCGGAAGATCGCCGCGGTCGAGGGCGAGGCGTGGCTGAGACGGACGAGGATGCTCGAGAACGCGATCGTGACCGCGCCGAGCAGCGCGCAGGCACGGATGTTTCGCTCTCGCTCGAGCAGTTCAGCCACGATCGCAGCGTACGCGGCGGCGGGAGGCGCTCAGGCCTCGGACGGCGCGCCGACGGCGTGAAAGCCGCCGTCGACGTGGACGATCTCGCCGCTGATCGCCCGCGCGTAGTCCGAGAGCAGGAAGCACACGGCGTCCGCGACCGGCGCCGGGTCCTCCGTCGACCACCCGAGTGGAGCCTGCCGGCGCCAGAGCTCGGCGAGCCGCTCGAAGCCTGGGATCCCACGCGCGGCGACGGTTCCGAGCGGTCCGGCCGACACGAGGTTCACCCGGATGCCCTTCGGCCCCAGGTCGCGGGCCAGGTAGCGCGAGACGGACTCGAGCGCTGCCTTGGCCACACCCATCCAGTCGTAGATCGGCCACGCCACGCTGGCGTCGAAGTCGAGGCCCACCAGGCTCGACCCCGGCCTCATCAGCGGCTCGAGCGCGGCCGCCAGCGCCTTGAGCGAGAAGGCGCTGGTCTGGAAGGCCTGCATTGCGCTCGGGGCCGGCGCGGTCATGAAGTGGCCGCCGAGCGCATCCTCGGGCGCGAAGGCAATCGCGTGCAGCGCTCCATCCACGGCGTCCCAGCGCTCGCGCAACGCGTCCGGGAGGGCGTTCAGGTCCTCGGCGGCGTTGACGTCCAGCTCCAGCACGTCGACCGGGGTCGGCAGCCGCTTGGCCGCGCGCTCGGTCAGTCGCCGCATGCGCCCGAAGCTCGTGAGCAGCACCTCGGCCCCCTCGTTCTGCGCGCGCTCGGCGACGTGGTAGGCGATCGAGTCCTTGGTCAGGACGCCGGTGATCAGCAGCCGCTTGCCCGCGAGGATCACGATTCGGCGACTGGCCCGGCCAGCGTCCACAGCGCCGCAGCCAGCCGCTCACGCGTCTGGCCGGGCGCGACGACCTCGTCGACGAACCCGCCCGCGGCGGCCGCTTCGGCGCGCAGATGCTCGCGGGCGTAGGCCTCCGTGAGCCGGGCGCGCTCGGCATCGGAGTCCTCGGCCAGGCGCAGCTCGCGCCGGTGGACGATCCCCACGGCGCCGCGCGCGCCCATGATCCCCAGCTCGGCCTCTGGCCAGGCGAGCACCAGGTCCGCGCCCAGGTCGCGCGAGTTCATCGTGATGTACGCCCCGCCGTACGCCTTGCGCAGGACCACGGTCAGCTTCGGCACCCGCGCCGAGGCGAACGCCCGGACCAGCGCGGCGCCATGCCTGATCACGCCCGCCCGCTCCTGGCGGGAGCCGGGCATGAACCCGGGCGTGTCGACCACGGCGATCAGCGGCAAGCCGAACGCGTTGCAGAAGCTCACGAAACGCGCGGCTTTCTCGGATCCCTCGGCGTCCAGCACGCCGCCAAGATGGCGTGGCTGGTTCGCGATCACCCCGACCGGCCGGCCCTCGATCCGGCCCAGGGCGCTGACGACGTTACGCGCCCAGCGGGGCGACAGCTCGAGCAGCGACCCGCCGTCGAGGATCCCGGCCAGCGCCGCGCGCACGTCGTACACCCGCCGAGGCTCGGCAGGCACCACGCTGCCGGGGTCCGCGAGCTCCGGCGTGACCGGCTCCGCCCGCGGCGGCGATTCGCCTGCCGCCGGCGGCAGGTAGGACAGCAGCTGCCGCACGCGGTCGGCCGCCGCCAGCTCGTCGCGCTCCACCAGGTGACAGACGCCGTTTCGGTCGTGAACCCGCGGGCCGCCGAGGGCGGGCGCGTCGATCTCCTCACCGAGCGCCTCGCGCACGACCGCGGGGCCCGTGAGGAACATCGCGGCGTCCTCGGTCATCAGCACGAGGTCGGTCAGGGCCGGGGAGTAGGCCCCGCCTCCGGCGGACGCGCCGGACACCACCGAGATCTGTGGGACCACGCCGCTCAGGGCAACGGTCCGGCTGAAGATTCGCCCGTAGCCGGCCAGTGCCGCCGTTCCCTCCTGCATCCGGGCGCCGCCCGATTCGACGAATCCCACCACCGGCACGCGCGCGCGGCCGGCCAGCTCCAGCACCCGGACGATCGTGTCGGCGTGACGCTCTCCCAGCGAGCCCCCCAGGAAGGCGCCGTCCTGCGCGTAGCACGCGACGGGACGCCCGGCGACTGCGCCCATGGCGCCGACGACTCCGTCCCCGCGCGCGGCGCGCGAGCCTAGCCGGGTCGAGAGGACACCTGAGCGCAGGACCTGGAGGCTGCCCGGATCGCACAGTGCCTGCAGCCGCTCGAGCGGTTCTAGCGGCGCCGCGGGCGCGCGGGCCGCAGTCGCGCTCACGTCCCCGCACCCCGGAGGACGAGCGCGACGTTGTGCCCGCCGAAGGCGAACGAGTTCGACACCGCAACCGGCGGCCCCCCGTTCGGCACGGCCATCTCGCGCGCCTCTTGCGGGACGTAGTCGAGGTCGAGCTCGGGATCGGGCACCTCATAGCCGAGCGTCGGCGGGATGACCCGCTTGCGCAGCGCCTGGGCGGTGGCCACGGCCTCCACAGCCCCGGCGGCGCCGAGCAGGTGGCCAATCGCCGACTTCGTCGAGGAAACCGGGATCCGCTTCGCCTCCTGCTCCCCCAACGCCCGCTTCAGCGCGACCGTCTCGGCCGCATCGTTGAGCTGCGTGGAGGTCCCATGGGCGTTTACGTAGGCGACGTCGGCGGCTGAGACGCCGGCATCCTCCAGCGCCAGCTCGATCGCGCGTGCGGCCGCCGTGCCCGTGGGCTCGGGCGCCGTCAGGTGGTAGGCGTCCGAGGTCGACCCGTAGCCGGCCACCTCGCCGAGGATCGTCGCGCCCCGCGCTTCGGCGCGGCCGGCCTCCTCCAGGACCAGCACTCCCGCGCCCTCCCCCATTACGAACCCGTCCCGCCGGGCGTCGAAGGGACGCGAGATGCCCGTCGGGGACAGAGCCTGCATCGAGTTGAAGCACGCGAAGCCGAACTCGGTCAGGCTGGCCTCCGAGCCACCGGCGACGGCGGCATCGGCGTCGCCGTACTGGATCATCCGCACCGCCGAGCCGATCGCGTGAGCGCCGCCCGAGCAGGCCGAGACAACTCCGTACATCTGGCCCTTGAGACCGTGCTTCATGGCCACGGCTGCCGCGGCGGCGTTGGGCATGTACTGGGGAATGCCCAGCGGCGAGACCATCTTCGCTCCCCGCTCGCGCATCACGTCGTGCTGAGACTCGACGGTGTAGATGCCGCCGATTCCCGTCGCGATCACGCAGCCGATCCGCAGCGGGTCATACGGGGATTCGCCGTTCCACCCCGCCTGCTCGATCGCCTCCGCCGCCGCCACCAGGGCCAGCTGGGAGAAGCGATCGAGGCGGCGCATCTCCTTCACCGAGAGGAACTCGCTCGGCTCGAACTCGCGGCATGCACCGGCGCCGTCCTCGATCCCGCACGCCCCGCCCGCCCAGCGCTCGTGCAGCGCGTCGGCTCCCACGCCGAGCGGGGTGACGGCACCCAGGCCGGTGATGACCACGCGCCGGCTCACGCGGCTACGAAGCCCTCGCGGTGATCAGGTCGATCGCGTCGCCGACCGTCTTCAGCTCCTTCATGTCCTCGCCCTTGAGGACCACGCCGTACTCGTCTTCGACGATCTGGGCCAGCTCGACGAGGTCGAGCGAATCGATGTCGAGCTCCTCGAAGGTCGCCTCGCGCGTGATCTGGCTCTGGTCAGGCCCGAAGCTCGCGAGCGCCTCGATCACTCGCGCCTCCACCTGCTGGCTGGTCACTGTCGACATGTGCCATTGCTCCTATCTGTTGGGTTCATGCGGCCAGCCCGCCATCCACGGTGAGCACCGCTCCGGTCACGTAGCTGGCCTCCTCTGAAGTGAGAAAGCGTACGCACGCCGCCACCTCCTCCGGGGTGCCCGCGCGGCGAGCGGGGACAGCGGCCAGGAGGTCAGTGGAGATGCCCGCCGTCATCCCGGTGTCGATCCAGCCAGGAGCTACGGCGTTCACGGTGATTCCGCGCCGAGCGACCTCGACCGCGGCGGTTCTGGTCAGCGCGATCAGCCCGGCCTTGGCAGCGGCGTAGTTTGCCTGGCCGGCGTTGGCGCGCAGCCCGACCACCGAGGAGATGTTGACGATCCGGCCCGCCCGAGCTCGCAGCATCGTCCTCAGCGCCCGTCGCGTGAGCCGGAACGCAGCCGTGAGGTCCGTCTCGAGAACCGCCGACCACGCCTCGTCGCCGAGCGAGGGCGTCAGGTCATCGCGGCTGATCCCGGCGTTGTTGACCAGCGCCAGGACGGGCGCCTCGAAGTGGGCCTCCAGCTCCCCGAACAGCGTGTCGGCAGCGTCCGGGCTTGTTACATCGGCGGGCAGCGCCAGGGCGCGCCCGCCGTTTTGTTCGATTTCGCGGACCACGTCCTCGGCTCCATCCCGGTCGGCGCGGTAGTTGACGCCCACCGGCCACCCGTCGGCCGCCAGCGTCTTGGCGATTGCGGCACCGATGCCGCGCGAGGCGCCCGTCACCAAGGCCGCTCCGGCGCGTTCAGTCATGCCCGCCTCCGCCCCATTCGATCACGCCGCCGCCCCACGTGAAGCCGGCGCCGAACGCGCTCAGCAGCACCCGAGCGCCGGGTTTCAGCCTGCCCTCGCGCGCCGCCTCGGCGAGAGCCACCGGCAGGGTGGCGGCGGACGAGTTGCCGAGCATCTCGATGCAGTCGACGACTCGCTCGGGTGACAGGGCCAGACGCTCGCCGAGCGCGCGAGTGATGCGGGCGTTGGCCTGGTGGTAGATGAACAGGTCGACCTCGTCGAGCGTCAGCCCCGCGCGGGCCACCGCCTCCAGCGTCACCTCGCTCATGCGGGCCACGGCGTTGCGGAATACCTCGAGGCCGTCCATGTGCACGACCCGGTCCGCGTGCTCGATCACGATCGTGCGCTGGTGCGAGCCGTCGGCGCCGAGGACGATGGGCCCGATCAAGCCGCCGGCGCCGGCGCCCGGCCCGAGTACGACCGCTCCCACGGCGTCGGCGAACAGGGGCGCGGAGCGCTTGTCCTCCCAGTTGATGATGCGGGTCACGAAGTCCGCGCCGATGAGCAGGATCCGCTTCGCGCGCCCGCTCTCGATCTGCGCCGCGCCGAGCGCCAGTCCGGACAGAAAGGCCGTGCAGGCTGCGCCCACATCGATCGCACCCGCCCGCTCGGCACCCAGCGCGTGGGCGACGATCGGGGCCGTGTTGGGCGTGAGCTCGTCCTGGGTCATCGTCGCCACGATCACGAGATCGATCTCCCGCGCCTGTATCCCTGCCCCCTCGAGCGCCCGGGCCCCGGCGGCCGCCGCGTAGTCCGACAGACGCTCCTCTGCTCCCGCCCGCCGCCGCTCGCGGATGCCGGTGCGGGACAGGATCCAGTCCTCGCTCACGCCGAAGTGCTCGGCCAGCTCCGTGGTGGTCAGCCGGCCTTCAGGCAGCGCCGTGGCCACGGACACGATCGCCGCCCGCACGGCCGGGGTGCGCAATGCCTGGCGAGCCTCGGTGCCCGCCGCCAGCGTCGACTCAGCCATGGACGAGCTCCACGTCGCGAAGTGTGCGCTTGGCCAGCCCACTCAGAACCCGCCCCGGTCCGACCTCGACGAAGCGCTCGACGCCGTGATTGTGCAGAGCGAGCATCGTCTCGCGCCAGCGGACGGGCATCGTCAGCGCCTCGGCCAGCCGTCCTGCGATGTCGTCGAATGGCTGAGCAGTGACTGCCGAGAAGACCGCCACCTGAGGCGGCCGTACCGCGACGCCGCGCAGCGCGTCGGCGAAGGGCTCCTGGGCGGCCGACATCATCGGCGAATGAAAGGCACCCGTCACTGGGAGCTCCATCGCCCGCAGTCCCAGCTCGCGCGCCGCCGAACCGACCGCGTCGAAGGCTCCGCGAGCTCCTGAGAGCACGACCTGCTGGGGCGAGTTGTCATTGGCCAAGGCCAGGCCGTGTGCTTCGGCCAGCGCAGCGCCGTGGTCGGCGGCGCCCGCGCCAAGCAAAGCGACCATGCCCCCGTCACCCGCCTGCTCACCGGACTCCTGCATGAGCCGCCCGCGCAGCGCGACGAGCTCGAGCCCGTCACGCTCGTCGAGGCCACCTGCGGCGACCAGCGCGGCCAGCTCTCCCAGCGAGTGTCCGGCCATGAAGTCACCGCGCGGCTGCCCCAGCGCGCTCCATCCGGCCAGGCTGGCGCAGAAGATCGCCGGCTGGGCGAACTGCGTGCCCTCCTCAGCGCGGACAAACGGATCCGCGCCCACCACCTCGACGGCCTGCGCGAGCAGATCGGGCCTGTGCTCGGCCACGAGGTCGCGCATATCGGGCGTCTGGCTGCCCTGTCCCGGAAAGAGGATTGCCTCGAGACCCATGCCTTTCACCCTACGCGCGCCGCTCATCGGAGATACAGGGGCCAGGATGAGTTCCCCCCGTTCGGGGGGCGCCGTCCGCGCTGTAGGCTGCGCGCCGGTGAAGGAGCTCGCGCCCGATTTGTGGCAGCTCGACGGCCGGCCGGCGGATCTCGTCAACACGTACGTCCTCGGCGACGTCCTGGTGGACGCCGGAACCCGTTTCGACCGCCGCCGGATCCTGGGCCAGATCGAAGGACGTGGCCTCAGTGCGCACGCGCTCACGCATGCCCACCCGGATCACCTCGGGTCAAGCCACGCCGTGTGCGAGCAGATGGACATCCCGTTCTGGGTCGGGGCGGACGATGCCGCCGTCGCCGAGGATCCCCGGGGGCAGTCCGCCACGCTTCTGCCTCGCTCGGGCGCCCTGTCGAAGCTGCCCCTGCAGCCACTGACCTGGCTCGTCACCTGGGCCGGCGCCGGACCGGGCCATCCCGTCTCGCGCCGGCTGCGGGAGGGCGATCAGGTGGGCGGCTTCGAAGTGCTCGAGACGCCAGGTCATACCAGCGGCCACCTTGCCTTCTGGCGGGCCGAGGATCGCGCTCTCGTGGCCGGCGACGTGCTGTGGAACTTCCAGTTCGCCGCGGGCAAGCCCGGGCTCACGACGCCCGCCGCCACCTCCAACGTGGACTCCGCCCAGAACCGCGCCTCCGCTCGTCGCCTGGCTGCGCTGGAGCCTAGCCTCGTGTGCTTCGGCCACGGGCCGCCGCTGCGCGACACGCGGCGCTTCGTCGACTTCATCGCCTCGATTCCGACGCCATGAGCCTGCCCCAGCCGCGAGAGTCCTCCGCCGCCCTGATCACCGGTGCCTCGGCCGGCATCGGCCGCGCCATCGCCTCCGAGCTGGCCGCCCGCGGCCATGGCCTGATCCTGGTGGCCCGCCGCAAGGACCGGCTCGAGGAGGTCGCCGCGGAGCTGTCCGAGCGTCACGGCGTCCCGGCGGCGACGATCGCCTGCGATCTCTCCAAGCCGGCGTCGCGGCGGCGGATGTTCGGCCGCGTGACCGAGCTCGGGCTCGACGTCGAGGTGCTGATCAACAACGCCGGCTTTGCCACAAACGGGCCGTTTCACGCCGCTGACTCCGAGCGCGAGCTCGAACAGGTTCGCGTGCTCGTGGAGGCTCCGGTCGCCCTGACGTCGGCCTTCACGCCCGCGATGGTGGAGCGCGGCCGCGGCGCGATCCTGAACGTCTCCTCCACGGCGGGCATGCAGCCACTCCCATACTCCGCCGGCTACTCGGCGGCCAAGTCCTACATCCTCACCTTGTCCGAGGCATTGCACCAGGAGCTGGGCCACCATGGCATCACTGTCACGGCGCTCTGCCCGGGGCCGGTCGAGACCGAGTTCTGGGAGATCTCCGGCTGGGCGGTTCACGGGGAGCGTACCTTCGAGCAGGCGGTGCCGCGCCCCGCGTGGATATCGGCCGAGGCCGCTGCGCGCGCGGGCGTGCAGGGGCTTGCCTCCGGCCAGCGCGTGGTGGTGCCCGGATTGCGTGTGCGCGCGGCCATGGAGGCGGCGCGCTACATCCCGCATGCGTTCAAGCTCCCTGCCATCGAGTGGTTCATGCGCCGCCGATGAGTGAGCTGCTTCCCCGTCCCGTCCGCCTGCTCCTCGGCGCCACCGGCCGGGGGATCGACGACGGACGCCTGCGGCAGGCCGCCGCGGGGAAGGTGGTGCTGGTCACCGGAGCGTCCTCAGGGGTGGGCGAGGCCACGGCTCGGCGTCTGGGCACGGTCGGCGCAACCGTCCTGTTGGTGGCACGGCGCGCCGAGCTTCTCGAGCGCGTCCGCGATGACATCGAGGCCGGCGGCGGTAGCGCCTTCGTTCACCCATGCGACCTGTCCGACCTCGACCAGGTGGGCGCACTGGCCGAGGAGGTGCTCGAGCAGCACGGACACGTCGACGTCGTGGTCTCCAACGCCGGCGTGTCGATCCGCCGCTGGGTGTCGGAGACCTACGACCGCTGGCGAGACATCGAGCGGACGAACAACGTGAACTACCTGGGTCCCGTCCGCCTGGCGCTGGCGCTGCTCCCCTCGATGCGTGCCCGCGGCGAGGGGCACATCATCAGCATCTCGACCATCGGGGTCGACTTCCCGCCCCTGCGCTGGAGCGCCTACATCGCCTCGAAGTCCGCGTTCGAGAAGTGGCTGGCCGGCGTCGCGCCCGAGATCCGCGCCGACGGGGTGCGGACGACCTCGATCCACCTGCAGCTCGTGCGCTCCCCCATGCTCGGACCGTTTCGGATGTGGAACTACCTGCCCGGGATGAGCAGCGAGGAGGCCGCCGGGATCGTGGCCCGGGCGATCGTCCAGCGGCCCCGCACCGTCGCGCCGGTCTGGGCCCGGGTGGGCGGGGCCGCCACCCAGCTCGCCCAGGGCCCGCTGGAGACGCTGCTGGCCAGCTACGCGCGCAGCGCCAACGTCGAGAGCCGCCGGCGGGCCGAGCGCTCGCCGCGCCAGACCGCACTCCCCGTGCCCACGGTGCTCGGCCGCCCGACGCGGCTGGCGCAGGACGCCCTCGGCGGCCTGGCGACCGCGGCCTCAGTTGGCGTGGTGCGGCCCGTCCGGCCCGACCGGCCGCTTCGCGTGGTGCTGGCGCTGCGGCGCTTCGGCATCACACCGGCATTCGTCGCGGCGCTGGCCTATGAGCTCTACGGCGACCGCCCGGCGGTGATCGACGAGCTCGGGACCCTCACGTTCGCCGAGCTCGACCGCCAGGCGCGAGCGCTCGCGGCGGCCCTCCACGACGGCTCAGAGCTCGAGCCGGGCGCGCGCCTGGCCATCATGAGCCGCAACCACCGGGGCTTCGTACAGGCCGCGGTCGCAGGAACGCGCCTGGGCTGTGACCTCGTGCCGCTTAACAGCGACTTCTCCGGGCGCCAGCTCGCGGATGTGCTCGAGCGCGAAGGCGTGAAGGCGGCGATCTACGACGAGGAGTTCGAGGCGGTGTTCGACGAGGCCGACTTCGAGGGCACCCGGATCCTGGCTTGGCGGGACGGGGACGGCGCGGCCGACCGCCCGACTCTGAAAGAGCTGATCTCCGAGACGACCGGCGAGGCGCCCCCGCCCAGCTCGCCCGGCCGGATCGTGACGATGACCTCCGGCACTACGGGCACGCCGAAAGGCGCCACACGGACGCTCAGCGTGCGCGCGCTGACTCCTCTGGCCGCAGCCGGGCTTCTCGACCTGGCGCGGATCAAGCGAGTCCCGCGCTCCGGCCAGCCGTTCGTGGTCGCGCCGCCCTTCTTTCACCTCTACGGGTACGTCGGGCTGATGGCCGCGTTCGCGCTCGGCTCGCCTGTGGTCGTGCGGCGCCGCTTCGATCCCGAAGCCGCGCTCGCCGACGTCGAGGAGCACGGCGCGGAGGCGCTGCTCGCGGTACCGACGATGCTGGGGCGTGTCATGGACCTCCCCCAGGACGTGCGCGAGCGCTACGACACGTCTTCGCTGCGGATGATCATCAGCGGGGCGGCGCCGCTGGCGCCCGAGCTGGCCGCGGCGGTCATGGACCAGTTCGGCGAGATCCTCTACAACGGCTACGCCTCGACCGAGGTCGGGTCCGGGACGCTGGCCACGCCGGCCGATCTGCGCGAGGCACCGGGCACCGTGGGTCGCCCCGCCGCCGGAGTGAGCGTGAAGGTCCTCGACGAGGCGGGCGACGAGCTGCCGGCGGAGGAGACGGGCCGGGTCTTCGTCGGCGGGCCGCTCCTCTTCGAGGGCTACACGGGCGGCGGCGGCAAGGAAGTGATCCGCGGGCTGATGAGCACGGGTGACCTCGGCCACTTCGACGCCGACGGGCGCCTGTTCATCGATGGGCGCGATGACGACATGATCGTCTCGGGGGGTGAGAACGTCTTCCCACAGGAGGTCGAGGAGTTGCTCATCACGCATGACGGCGTGGCCGACGCCGCTGTGGTCGGCGTGCCGGACGAGGACTTCGGCCAGCGCCTGGCGGCGTTCGTCGTGCCCAAGCCCGACGCCAAAGTGAGCGAGGACGAGCTCCGCCCCTACGTGCGCGAACGGCTCGCCCGCTACAAGGTGCCGCGCGAGTTCACGTTCGTCGAGCAGCTACCGCGCACGTCGACCGGCAAGCTGCAGCGACGCAAGCTCCGCGAGCTGAGCGAAACGAGCTGACGGCCTACAACCGGGCGAGCTGGCGGGTGCGCTCGGTGGCCGATGCCGCGCCCGCGCCCTGCTCAGCCACGAGCCGCTCGTGTTCCCTGACCGCCTCGGCTGCGCGATCGCGCATTCCGCGCTCGGCGAGCGCTGAGGCGAAGAACTGCCGCATGCCCAGCGTGCGCAGGAACCAGGGCGGATAGGCCACCCGACGGCGCCGGCCTGCGATGGCAGCGACGACCTCGTCGATCGCCGGCCCGAGCGGGTAGGTGCGGCTGATGCGCGAGAGGAGCTTCGGCGCCTGCCCGCGCGCGCGTTCCATCATCGGCATCTCGCGCTCGGCGTCGCGCACCATGTCGGTGTCGAGGAACAGGAAGTACGCGACCCCGACGTCGACGCCCAGCGAGCTCATCTCGATGCGCAGGCAGTCACTCAGTGCCTCCACCCCGGCCTTGGCAGCGCAATACGCGGTCATCCCGGGCGAGCGGAGCACCGCAGCCGTCGAGGCGATGTTCAGCAGGTAGCCGCCGCTGCGCTCCAGGTGCGGCAGCGCCGCGCGGTCGGTGTACATCACTCCGAGCAGGTTGATCTCGATCACCCGCCGCCACGAGCCCACGTCCTGCGAGCGCAGCGGACCGCCAGTGGCGATCCCGGCGTTGGCCACGACCACGTCGAGGCCGCCAAGGGCTTGCGCCGCGGCGTCGACGGCGCCCGTGAGCTGCTCGAAGTCCGACACGTCGCATTCGCCGACGTGCGTGCCCTCGCCGCAGCGGGCGGCCACCTCCGCCAGCTTTTCGGGCTCGAGGCCCACGAGCGCCAGGCGCGCGCCCTGAGCGGACAGCTTCTCGGCCAGCGCAGCACCGATGCCGCGAGCCGCGCCGGTGATCAGGACGCGCTTGCCTCGTAGCGATTCCGCGGCGGCCACGGCTGCGGACCATATCGCTTCCGAGCGGACCGCTGCCAAGGGTGCTGATGCGCCATCCTGCCGCCATGAGCTCCGAGGTCTTCGGGCGCATCAGCGCCCTGATCGGGATCGCGCTGCGGTTGGCGCGCTCGGCCCGGTCCGGGCGGGTGGTGCTCGCGCGCGTGGCTGAGTCGATCGAGCTCGAATGGATCCCGCGGCCGTGGGGTGACGAGATCGCCGCGGCACTGGACGGCGCTTGGGAAGCGGCGGTCGAGCCGGTGGAGTTCAGCCGCATCGAGCGCATCCTGCGCGACGCCTGGGGCGTCCCCGCAGCGGACGAACTCGGCGAGCTCGACCCGGAGCCGTTCGCCGTCACCCCCAGCGCTCAGATCCACCGCGGCGAGTTGGAGGGCCGTCCGGTGGCGGTCAAGGTGCTCCGCCCCGGCCTTGCCTCCTCGGTCAGGCAGGACCTGGTGCTGCTGGAGAGCCTGCTGGCGCCGCTCTCGGCGGCCTTCCCGGCCCTCGACGCGGGGGCCGTCGTCGCCGAGGCCCGCGAGCGCGTCCTGGAGGAGCTCGACCTCGAACACGAGGCTCAGATGCAGCGGCGGTTTCACCGCGCGCTGCGCTCGCACCCGTTCCTGACCGTGCCCGCCCCGTTCACGCGGCTGGCGCACGAGAACGTGCTCGTGTCGGAGTGGAGCGACGGCGTCCCGGTGACCGAGGCCGGAGATCCGGACGAAGCCGCAGCCCGGCTGCTCGTGTTCGTGCTGGGCGGGATTCCGGGCGGCGTCATCCATGCCGATCCGGTCCCGGAGAACGTCCGCGTGCTCGAGGACGGCCGGCTCTCGCTGCTCGACTTCGGGGCCACGCGCGTGATCGAGCGCGGCCGGGCGGAGCCGGCGGCCGCGGTCGTGGAAGCGTTCTGCGCCGAGGACGAGGCCGCACTGGGTGCCGCGCTCGAGCGTCTCGGTGCCCTGCCCGCCTCGCTGGGCGGCAAGGCGCTCGCCCTGACCCGGCACGCGCTGGGCGAATTCGCCGAACCCGAGCCCGCCCGCCTGGACAGCGCGGCGGTGATCACCGTGCGTGACCGCATGCTCTCCCGCCCCGAGCTCCTGAGCGAGATTCTGACCGCGGGCAAGCTCCCACCCGCGGATCTCTGGCCCGCGCGGGGAACCGCGGTGGCATTCGCGACGATCGCGCGTATCGGCGCCACCGGTCCGTGGCGCGAGCTGGCGCGGGTGGCCCTGCGCGACGGCTGGAGCGCCGCGCTGCCCGAGCCCACGGCGCGCTAGCGCCTAAGCGGCCTCGCGGTCCTTCTCCTCCTCGACCACGGTCGGCGGCGGCGAGGGCAGCGGGAAGCGCCGTTCCAGCCGCCGCCGGATCCAGTCCAGCGCGACCGGCGTTCCCGCCACCGCCCCGCTGATGTGATCGACGCCTCCGCGCGTGACGTACAAGCGCGTGTCGGCGCCCAGGCGCTCCCAGTCGTCGCGCAGGTTCTGGCTCTGCACGAAGGAGACGATCTGATCGCGCCGGGCGTGGTGCAGCAGGACCGGGGCCGCCGGCGCCATCTCGCCGAGCCGGTTCTCACGCAGGCGTCGCCGCCACTCCGGCATCTCGAGCACGTTCGGGTCGGTGAGGTCGGACGCCCGCACGAACCGGGGTCCGGAAAGGACGGCTTGGACGATCGACGACTCCCGCAGCGCGGCGATGCCGGTGCGCGCGAGTGGCGTCAGGTAGGGATCGAGTTCGAGGTCGGGGTACGCCGCGGCGTACCCGATGCCGCCGTAGGCGATGAAGAAGGAGAAGAACGTGCCGTCGAGGCTGGGGCCGGCCGTCTCGACGTCGGCCGCCGCCGCGCCGGCCGCGACCGCCGCCAGCGGCACGTCGGGCGCGTAGCTCGGCTGGAGCTGTGCCGCCCAGGCTGACGCTGCTCCGCCCTCGGAGTAGCCGATGATCGCGGCGGGCCCCTCGGGCGGCAGCTCCTCGGGAGCCAGAGCACGAGCGGCGCGCATCGCGTCGAGCACGTTGGGCCCGAGCGCGCGACCCACCATGTAGGTGTGATCGCCGGGGGTACCCAGCCCCTGATAGTCGGTCAGCGCCACGGCCCACCCGCGGGCCAGCACCATCGCGATCAGCCCCGCCTCCCACTCCAGCCCGCGGGCCAGAAGACGTGAGGGCGCCGCCACGTCGCCGATCCCGTGGGTGCCGACGGCATAGCCGATCAGCGGCCGCGCCATCCGCTTGCGCCGGCCCGGGCGAACGAGGCCGCCGCGCGGTATCAGCACGGTCCCCGACACAGCGGTCGGCTCGCCGGTAGCCGACGGTTGAGCGGTAGAGCACGCGCCACACGCGCGCCCGGATCCGCAGGCCCGGGACCAGGTAGGCGTCCATCTCCTCTGCGCGGATCAGCTCGCCGGGCGCTCCCGCAGGCAGCGGTTCCGGCGGGACGTAGAACCCTTCGATTCCGGCCACCCGCCGCCGCGGGGGCGAGACCATCATCAGCTGCGCCCCGATCCGGCGGGCGACCTCCATTACGTCCACAGCAGTCCTCCTCGACCGCGCAGTGCTGGGGCGACATTCGACACGCCCAGCATCGGCGGGCAGAACCTTGTGCTTAAACAGACTAAGGAAGCCCGAGGTCGGATCCGCCGGTCAGACCGACGCTCAGCGCCGCGGGCGTCGTCGCGAGCTGGTGCCGCGGCTCCACTCGGACATCTGCCAGGGCGAGTCGAGCGGGCTCTCGCCCTCGAAGCGATCCCGGTGCCCGTACGGGCGGCGGTGGATCCCGCTTCCGGCCACCGTGTACCAGCCGATGATCACTCCGACCAGCACGACCGCACAGCCGATGACCATGAGCACGGTTGGAGCCTAGCGGCCCCGCTGCGCCTACGCCAGCAGTCCGATCCGCTGCGCGAGCTGCACGGCTTCAGCCCGGTTGCGCGCCCCGAGCTTGCGGTACAGCGCGCTCGTGTGCTCCTTCACGGTGTGGGGCGAGAGGTAGAGCCGCTCGGCGATCTCGCGGTTGGTCGAGCCCGCGGCGATGAGATCGAGGACCTCCCGCTCCCGCACGCTCAGCATCGGCGCCGGCTGCTCGGCCTTGGGCGGAAAGCGGGTCATGCCCAGACCGACCATCCGCACAGCCGCGGCGATCTCGGCCGCCTCGGAATCCTTGGACACGAAGCCGGAGGCCCCCGCGGCCCGTGCCGCCGCCGGCGACATCCGCCCGGCACCCGAGATCAGCAGCACGCGCGTCGCCGGCGACTCCCGGCGGATCGACTGGCAGAGCTCTGCGCCGGACTCGTCGGCCAGGAACAGGTCGATCAGCGCGACGTCGGGCTGGAAGGAGCGCGCCAGCTCGAGCGCCTCGGCGCCGGTGCGGGCGGCCAGGCAGCGCTCGACCCAGCGCTGCTCGCCCAGCATCACTCGAAAGCCCCAGTGAACGACGTCGTGATCGTCGACGACAAGGACCCGCAGCCGGCGTCCCGGCAGCCGCCGCGTGCTCAGAGCGGCCGTGCCGCTACTCACCGCGCATCCTCGGCCTGCGCCAGCGCCACCACGAGCCGGACCCGCCAGCGGGCCTCGCCTGCGGGCCCGAACTCGACCACGCCACCGTGCTGCAACGCCTCGAAGGCCGCCAGGCGAAGCCCCATCCCGCCCGAGCTCTCTCGCGCCGTCGCCCCGTCGTTGCGGATCTCGAGCATGAAAGTGTCCTCGTCGCGCGCCACCGACACCTCGACCGCCGAAGGCTGCGCATGTTTGCCGACGTTGCGCAGCGCCTCGATCAGGACCGACTGGGCCAGCGGCTCGAGATCGGCGGGAACCGAGACCTCCGCGGGCCAGTCGACGCGGACCGGAGCACCCGAAGCGCCGGTTGCGCGCAGGCGCTCGAGCTCGGCGGCCAGCGTGCTCGTCGTCTCAGGTGGCAGCGGAGCCAGCGGCCGCTCCAGAGCCCGCCGCAGATCGCCCAGCGCCTGCTGCAGCTCCTCGCGGCAGCGGACGCGCTCGGCCGGATCGAGCGCAGTCTCCGCGCTCAGGGCCAGCGAGACCCCGAACAATCGCTGCATCACGCGCTCGTGGACCTCGCGTGCCAGGCCCAGCCGCTCGCTCAGGTGGCGCGCGCGCTCCTGCTGGCGCGTCGCGTTGCGAGCGGTGGCCACCAGCGCGGCAGTCTTGCCGAGCGTCCAGAGGAGGTGCCGCTCTCCGTCCGAAAGCTCGAAGCGACCGCCGCCGCGATCGGCGCAGATCACTCCGTAGGCGCGTCCGGCGGCGCTCAGCGGCGTGCAGACCAGCGTGGTGATCCCGAGCACGCGCGCGTACTCCGGAGGCACCGCTTCCTCGATCCTCTCCGAGACGACCACGACCTGGTCCTCGAGCAGCGCCCGCTGGGCGATGGGCGTGCTCACCAGCGTCGGCCGAAGCGAGGCGAGCTGCTCGAACGAGGTCCCGTGCGAGCCGACGGCGCGCACGCGGCTCCGGCTCGCGTCGGCCATGAAGATGGCCGCGCGCCGCATGGTCGTCAGACGGCAGATGGCTTCGCAGATGCGGTCGTAGAACTCGGTCGAGGAGGTGTCGGTGTCGATCTCCGAGAGCAGCTCGACGAACACCTCGAGCGGCTCGACGCCCGCGAACAGCGCCTGCGGTCGCTGCGAGGAGGCGGTGCCGCGCCGCCCGGCCGGCCGGCTCGTGGTCTCGGTGCTCATGCGGCCACCGGCTGCTCGTAGCGCCGGCGGACGCCGTACAGGGTCGTGCGCTCTGCCGCCGGCCGTCCGGCGCGGTGAGCCGCCGCGACGAGGTCCTCGGGCGTCAGCTTGACGCCGTGGTAGCTACCGGCCATGCGCGAGATCGACTCCTCCATGAGCGTCCCGCCCAGGTCGTTGACCCCCCACTGCAGCGACTCCGTCGCCGCGTCCAGCCCCATCTTCACCCAGCTGGCCTGGAGGTTGGGAACCGTCCGCCCCAGCCCGAGCCGGAAGGCCGCCGTGTGCTTGAGGTTCTCCTCCCGCGTGATCTCCTCGACGCCGTGCGTACGCCCGAGCAGGGTGTGAAAGGGAATGAACGACAGCGGCACGAACTCGGTGATGCCGCCGGTGCGCTCCTGAAGCGCGCGCACCACGCGGATGTGCTCGGCCAGCTCCCACGGCTCCTCGATGTGGCCGAACATCACCGTCGCGGTCGATCGCAGCCCCTCGGCGTGCGAGGCCTCGATGATCTCGACCCAGCGGGCCACCGGCAGCTTGTTGGGCGAGATCCGCTCCCGGACGCCGTCGTGGAGGACCTCCGCCGCCGTTCCCGGCGTGGAGTCCAGCCCGGCCTCGCGCAGCCGTGCGAACACGGCCCTGGGCGGGAGGCCGCTGACGTCGCACATGTGCGCCACCTCCATCGGCGAGTACGCGTGCAGATGGATCTGCGGCGCGATCTCCTTGGCCAGGCGCAGCCACTTCTCGTAATCCTCGAGCCCCCAGTCGGGATGGATCCCCGACTGCATGCAGATCTCAGTGGCGCCGAAGGCGACCGCGTCGAGCACGCGCTGCGTGAACTCCTCAGCTGAGTGCTCGTAGGCGTCGGGCGAGCGCCGCGACTGGCCGAACCCGCAGAACGCACAGCCGACGATGCAGATGTTGGAGACGTTGATGTTGCGGTTGACGACGAACGTGACGGTCTCCCCCGCCAGCTCGCGCCGGAGCTCGTCGGCGGCGGCGCGCATGTCATCGATCACCGGCGGCCGCGTCTCCGAGAACAACGCCGTCAGCTCCTCGGGCGTGAGCGCAGCGCCGTCGCGGGCCTTTGCGATCGCCTTCGGCGCGAGATCGGCGTCCAGCGCCGGCTGCGCGCGCCGGCCCGACCCCCGGCGCGGGATGAACGACCAGTAGGAGCTCTTGATCACGTCCAGCACCGGCTGCGAGAGCCAGGCCGGATCTATGTACTCGGGATACGTGCACAGGCGCTCGGTCAGCGCGATGCCGTCGGCCTGCAGCCGCTTTCTGACCTGGGCCGGCGAGGGAAACGGGTGCTCGGGCGAGATGTGGTCGCCGTTGGCGCTCAGCCCGCCCAGGTCGCTGGCGCCGGCGGCCACGAGCTCGGGCCACCACTCCGAGAGGTTGGGCGGGACCTGGATCCCGACGCCCGGCATCAGCCGCCGCGCCTGCGCCACCAGCCGCTTCATGTCCTCCACGGTGAGCTCGCAGGCCCACTCCGGCGCGTCGAGCTGCGGCTCCTCGGCCACGCCGGTTTGCCAGTACGCGCGCGCGGCGGCGTCTGCGATCTCGGCCGGCTCGCGCCCGTAGTAGCTCTCGTGGGGCACGAAGTTCTGGAGGATGACCTCTTGGATGTGGCCGTAGCGCTCGTGCAGCTCGGCCAGCATCTCGAGCGATGCGACCCTGTCCTCCTCGCTTTCCCCGATGCCGACCAGGATCCCGGAAGTGAACGGGATCTTCAGCTCACCGGCGGCCGCGATCATCTCGATCCGGCGCTGGGGATGCTTGGTGGGCGAGCCCTGGTGGACGACGAGCGCCGGGTTGATCGATTCCAGCATCAGCCCCTGGGAGGCGCTCACCTCGCGCAGCTTCATCAGATCGGTGGCGTCCAGGACGCCCAGGTTCGTGTGCGGAAGCAGCCCGCGCTCGAGCGCGCGCTGGCACACCCAGGCCACATAGTCGGTGAAGGTCTCGAAACCGTGGTGCGCCAGCCGGGCTGCCACCTCGCGGTTGTGCTCCGGCTTCTCGCCCGTGAGCACGAGCAGCTCCTTGACGCGGTGGCGACTGACTGCCTCGTCGAGGATGCGCTCCACCTCGTCGGGCGCGTAGAGGTGCGGCTTGTGCGTGGCGAACGCGCAGTACTTGCAGTAGCACCGGCAGGTTCGCGACAGCGACAGCGTGAGGTTGCGGCTGAACGTGACGCGGCGACGCATGCGCCTGCCTGATTCTACGGGCGCCGGATCGCCCGCCCCGGATGGGGCCTTCCCTATGCTGGCGCCGCGTGAAGCGGCTGGCGGCGCTACTCGTGGCGGTCTGCATTGCGGGATGCGGCTCGAGCGGCAACCCGCGCAGCGCCACGCTCGTGCTCGACTTCACGCCCAACGCGGTTCACGCCGGGATCTATCTCGCGCTGTCGCGGGGGTTCGATCGCGCGCAGGGGGTTCGGCTGCACGTCCTCGCGCCGTCAGCCAGCACCGACGCGGTCAGGCTGCTCGCCACCGGCCGGGCGCAATTCGGAGTGCTCGACATCCACGACCTGGCCATCGCACGGGAGCGCGGCGAGGATCTGGTCGGGATCATGGCCCTCGTCGAGCGACCGCTGGCCGCCGTGATCGCCGCGCCTCGGATCCGCGACCCGCGCCAGCTGCAGGGCGCCACCGTCGGCGTCACGGGCGTGCCCAGCGACACCGCCGTGCTGCGCTCGATCGTCGCGGGCTCGGGCGGCGCGCCGGGCCGTGTGCGGACGGTCACGATCGGGTTCGATGCCGTGGCCGCTCTTCTGTCCGGGCGCGTCGCCGCCGCCACCGCGTTCTGGAACGACGAAGGCGTGACCCTCGCCCGGCGCCGCCCCGGTTTCCACATCTTCCGAGCCGACCGCTTCGGCGCCCCCGCCTACCCTGAGCTCGTCGTGTGCGCCACGCACGCGACGCTCTCCTCCGATCCGGCCCTCGCTCGCGCGGTCGTGCGTGCCCTGGTCCACGGCTACCGAGCCGCTCTGGCCGATCCGGGCGCGGCCGAGCGAGCGCTCCAGTCGCGCGTGGCGGGACTCGACCCGGGCCTGGTCGCCGCCGAGCTGCGCGCCGAGCTTCCGGCCTTCGCGACGCGGTCCGGCGCCGTTGGCGTGCTGCAACCCGGCGTGCTCCGCGCCTGGGCGCGCTGGGAGCTCCGGTTCGGGATCGTGCGCCGGGCCCCCGACGTCGCCGCGGCGTTCGACCCCGGACTGGCCTAGAGCAGCCCGTTCAGCAGGGCGGCGCCCTCGCGAGCCATGCGCGAGCGAGGGACCACGCGCTCGAAGCCCGCCTCCTCGGCCGCGGCGCGGACGTCGGCCTCGACGTGCGAGTAGAAGGCGAGGACAGGGGGCCGAGACGGCCCGAGCGCCCGCACGGCGGCGATCCGCGGCTCCACCTCGGCCGTGAGGTCGACAATCAGCGCGTCGGCCTCGACCGTCGCCCCCTCGAGCGCCGCGCGCAGCTCGACATCGTGCCCTGCCGCCCGCAGGGCTCCGACGACGCCCGAGCCGAACAGCAGGTCGGGAACGAAAGCTAGGACCCGAGCCACGAGCGGCTCATTGCGCCCGGATCTTCTTGAACTCCTGGCGGACGGATTCGGGCCGCCCCCACATCTGCACAACCTCGGTGCGGCCGGTCCGCACCTCGCGGACCGCGAGCTCGCCTTCGATCCCGGCGTCGTCGAGCAGCTTGAGCGCCGTGTGCACCACGGGCGCCGCCGCGGCGTGGCCGAAGCGGTGGGCGGCGATCAGGCGCCAGTGCCAGTCGTTCTTCGAGTACGGCTGCGCGTTGCATGTGACGAGCAGGACCGCCGCGTCCACGTACCGGCGCTCCTCGAAGATCCTCAGGTCGAGCTCCAGGTCGGTCCAGTCGTCGGGCAGCGACTCGACGATCTCCTCGAAGGTGTCGCCCAGGGCGGCCATCTATCCGAACAGCTGCTCGTAGACGAGGAACACGTTCATAGCGGTGATCAGCGCCGCCACCGAGAACGCCACCGAGGAGGTGAGCCATCGGTTGACGTGCCCGCCCATCACCTCGCGGCGGGAGGTGAGGACGACCAGCGGCACCAGCGCGAAGGGTATCCCGAACGAGAGCACGACCTGGCTCAGCACGAGTGCGCTGGTCGGCGAGACCCCGACGGCCAGGACGGCCAAAGCCGGCAGCATCGTCACCAGCCGGCGCACGACCAGCGGGATGCGGATGTTCACGAACCCCGCCATCACCACCTGACCGGCGTATGTGCCCACGCTCGACGACGACGCGCCCGAGGCGAGCAACGCGACGGCGAAGGCCAGCGCGGCGCCGCCTCCGACGATCCTGCCGAGCTCCGCGTGCGCCCCCTGGATCGTGCTTACGCTCGGCAGGCCGGCGCCGTGAAACAGCTTGGCGGCCACCGCGAGCATCGCCAGGTTGATCAATCCGGCCACGGAGAGCGCCAGCACGACGTCGAAGCGCTCGAAGCGCAGGACGCGGCTGCGCTCCGCGTCGTTGCGGGTCGGCATCCGGCCGTTGGTGAGCGCCGAGTGCAGGTAGATCGCGTGGGGCATGACCGTCGCGCCGACGATCCCGACGGCGAGGTAGACAAAGCTCACGCTGCCGACGGTGGGGAGCAGCCCGTGCAGAGAGGCGTGCACCGACGGCCCGATGCGCAACGTCTCGTACAGGAAGCCGGCGAACACGATGCCCAACAGCGCGGCGATCGCGAGCTCGAAGCGACGCAACCCGTGCCGTTGCAGCTCCAGCAACGCGAACGCGATCACGGCGGTGATCAGCCCGGCCGTCAGCAGCGGCACGCCGAAGAGCAGGTTGAGCCCGAGAGCCGCCCCCAGGAACTCGGCCACGTCGGTCGACATCGCCATGACCTCGGCCTGCAGCCACAGCGCGACGCTGACGGGGCGAGAGAATCGCTCGCGGCAGAGCTCGGGAAGGCTGCGGTCGGTGACGATGCCGAGCTTGGCCGACAGGTACTGGATCAGCATCGCCATCAGGTTGGCGAGCATGACCACCCACAGCAGTGCGTAACCGAACCGCGCCCCGCCCTGGAGGTTGGTGGCGAAGTTGCCGGGATCGACGTAGGCCACCGATGCGACGAAGGCAGGACCGAGCATGGCCAGCGTGGCCCGCATCCGCCCGCGGGCAAGCAGCCGCTCGAGCGGGCTGGAGACGGGGACGACGTCCGGGAGCGCGACGCTCTGGCCGTCGGCGGTCTCGAGCGCGGGGGTCCGGACTGCGGCCGGAGGCGTCATCGCGGGAGCACCTCCACCCGCATCGCTTGGGTCAGCTCGCCGCCGAGCACGTGAACGTTGTCGCCGAAGCGGACGAACAGCGGACCGTCGAAGGGCTGCTTCTCGATCACCTCGAAGCTGTCACCGGGCGCGATGCCGCGCGCGGCGAGGAAACGCAGCATGTTGGGATCGGAGTCCGAGACGCGGCGCAGGGTGCCTGAGTCGCCGGCGTCGAGCGTCTGCAGGCTGCGGGTCGGCGCCTCCTCGATCGTGAGGTCGCGGGTCGGAATCGGGTCGCCGTGGGGATCGTGCGTGGGATCCCCGAGCTTGGAGGCGATCAGCTCCTCGAGCTCCTCGGAGAGCACGTGCTCGAGCACCTCGGCCTCCTGGTGCACGCGATCCCAGGGCACCCCGAGGTCCTCGACCAGATACAGCTCGAGCAGGCGGTGGTGGCGCATCACTTCGAGCGCCACCCGGCGGCCGTCCCCGGTCAGCGAGACGCCCCGGTACGGCCGGTGCTCGACCAGGCCGAGCTCGCCCAGGCGCTTGACCATTCCCGACGCCGAGGCCGGGGTGACTCCGAGGCGCTCGGCGAGCGCGTTCGTGCTCACGGGCTCGCTCGCGCGGCGCTCGAGCGAGTAGATCGCCTTCGCGTAGTCCTCGATCGCCGAAGACAGCTCAAGTTGGTCCTGGTGTGCCATGACAGGAATTATGGTACGCCTAAATTTGAGTTTTGGCAACCGTCGCCCCGCTTCGCGACTCGTATGCTTGTTGGCATGACGACCGCTCAGATAGCCACCTCCGAATACGAGCTCGTCACCGAGGGCTGCGGCCTGCTCGACCGCTCCGAGCGCGGCAAGCTGGCGCTCACCGGCTCCGATGCGAAGTCGTTCCTGCAGGGTCAGGTCACAAACGACGTCGAGGCGCTTCAGGCCGGGCACGGCTGCTACGCAGCCTTCCTCACCCCCAAGGGCAAGATGCTGGGCGACCTGCGCATCCTCGACACCGGCTCAGTGCTCCTGCTCGACACCGAGCGCGTCGCCCTCCAGGAGCTCTTCAACATGATCCGGCGGTTCAGCATCGGCTACGACGTGCAGCTGCACAAGCGCACGGTCGAGTGCGGGCTGCTGTCCCTGATCGGTCCGGCTGCCGCCTCGATCACGCCTGCCGAGGCGGTGCCCGAGGAGGAGCACGCGCACGCGCCCGTCTCCGTCGCTGGGATCGAGGCCCGCGCCGTCCGAACCGACGTGGGGATCGACCTTCTCTGCGACGCGAGTGCAACCGGGCCGCTGACGAGCGCGCTGCGCGACGCGGGCGCACAGCCGGTGTCCGAGTCGGTCGCAGAGTGCCTGCGCGTGGAGCGCGGCCGCCCGCGCTACGGGATCGATGTCGACGACGGCGTGATCCCGCAGGAGGCGGGCCTCAACGAGCGCGCCGTCTCGTTCACGAAGGGTTGCTACGTGGGGCAGGAGACGGTCGCCCGGCTCTACTACCGCGGCAAGCCGAACCGGCGCCTGCGCGGGCTGCGTCTCTCCGCACTCGCGGGAACCGGAGATGCGGTCGAGCTCGACGGCAGGCAGGTCGGCGCGCTCGGCAGCGTCGTCTCCTCCCCCGCCAAAGGCCCGATCGCCTTGGCGCTCATCCGCCGCGAGGCGCCCCCGGGGTCATCGGTGCGCGTCGGCGAGCAGCAGATCGCCGCCGAGGTCGTCGAGCTCCCGTTCCGCTGAGGAGCCGCTGATGAAAGCGGCCAGGGCTGCGCGCTCGGGCATCGGATCGAGCGGCAGCTGGGCGAGGCGGGGATGCGAGGCCACGTAGCTCGCCACGATCCGGATCTCGTCGACCTCTTCGGGAGGCACGTGCGCGCCGAGCTCTCCGCGTCGGCCTGCGTGTCGAAGCGCCCTATGGCTCCGGTCCACGAGCAGCTCCGCGTCGTCGCCCGCGGACACCGGACCCCAGTCGACGAGGCGCCCTCCCACGACCCAGAAGGCATCGCCGCCTTCCCGGGCCGGGTGCGCCGCCAGCAGCAGCCGCGGCCGGACATGCGTGGCCTCGAGCAGTCCCTCCAGGCGCTCGAGGATCTTCGCCAGCCGCCGCTCGCGCCGGCGCAGCCACGACGCCCGTTCGTAGCGACGCTCCGCCGCGGCCTGACGCATCTGGGCATCGACGTGCGCAAGCAGCAAGTGACCCGCGCCGCCCCCGTCGACGAACAGGCGCAGCGCCTCGTCGAGCCGGCGCCGATACAGGTTCGGGTCCAGATCGCCCAGGCACGGAGACAGGCACCGTCCCATCTGCCCGTACGCGGAGGGGTGTTCACGGCGCGGGAGCTGGCGGCCGCAGTGGCGCAGCCCGAACAGCGAGTCGAGCTGTTCCACGAGCTCGAGCGCCAGCCGGCGGTTGCGCAGCGGGCCCACGGTGACAGCGTGACCGGCCGCCGGACGCGGAGAGACCTCGAGGATCGGGAACGGGATGTCGAGGCGGCAGCGGATATAGACGAGGCGGTCGTCGGTGCGCGCCAGGCGCGTGTTGCCGGGCGGCCGGTGGCGCTTGATCAGCCGGTTCTCGAGCACCAGCGCGCCCAGCTCCGAACAGGTCGCCTGGTAGTCCACCAGGGTCGCTTGCACGCGCCAGTCGGCCGGCGGTGAGGAGGGCGCGAAGTGGGCGCGCGCCCGGCTGCGAATCGATACCGACTTGCCGACGTAGAGCGTCCGGCCCGAGTCGTCGCGGAACAGGTACACGCCCGGGTCCCGTGGCAGTGAGGCGAAGTCGACATCGGCATGCGGCGCGCGATGCGCGCCGGCCCGTCCAGCGTGCGGGTTGGTTCGCCGGGACCGGCGGCGCGGACGCAGCAGCGCCAGGGCGTCACGGATCGAGATGGCGTTCGCGCACAGCCGCGGGAACAGAGCGCACAGCACGCGGGCGCAGGTCTCGGCGTCTGGCAGCGCCCGGTGCGCCGCACGCACCTCGATGCCGAGTGCGTTCGCCAGCGCCCCCAGCCGGCGCTCGCGCTGTAGCGGCAGCATCGTGCGCGCGAGCGCAGCCGTGCACAGCACGGGTGGGCTCGGCCAGTCCAGGCCCGTGCGCTCGAAGGCCTGGCGCAGGACCCGGCGGTCGAAGGGGGCGTTGTGAGCCACCATCACCCGGCCGCGCAGCGCCTCGTGCAGACGCGGGAGCACCGACTCCGGCGGGGGTGCCGAATCCACCATGCTCTGGGTGATGCCAGTGAAGCGCTGGATCCCCCGGCGCAGCGGCATGTTGGTGCGGACGAGCGAAGAGAAGCGTTCGTGCAACTCGCCGCCGCCGACGAGGACCGCGCCGATCTCGGTCAGCTCGCAGGAGTCGCCACCGAGACCGTTTGTCTCGGTGTCCACGACGATGAACTCCGCCGTGGCGATCGGTGCCTCGAGCAGCTCTTCCAAGCAGCGCGTGATACGCCCGCGATCGGACGGCATGCACGCCCCGTTGCGTGATCCTCGACGCACGACCACAACTCCCGGCGCTGCACGCGGTTGTTGCGGGCGTGTGGTGCCTGCGACTTATCGACCGCTCTGCGGGGTAGCATCGCGGCCAGAAAGTAGGAAGGAGCCCGACGTGACAGCTATCGCCCCCGACACTGAGAAGCTTCGCCAGCTCGACGACGACACGCGCAAGGCGTGGAGTGACTACAGCGAGCGGCTGCGCGAGCTCAGCGGGGACGAGTACGAGCGCGCCGAGCACGAGTCGTGGACCAAGTTGCAGAGCGAGCTGCGTCGTGTCGAGCGCAGGCGCCGCTCGTTGAACGAGTCCGCGACCTGAGCTCCATCCCAAATTGCGGGTGATCCTGCAGATCTCGCGCGCGTCAGCCTGGTCGGTTAGGGTTCAAGCAGATCCGGCCGATATGCCCTATCGCAGGGGTTTAGGCCAGCGAGAGGAGAGCCAGCACAGGATGCGCAGATCGACGCTCGGGTTCTTTGCCATCGCATTCGCAGCTCTTGCCGGATGCGGGGGCGGCGGCACCAAGTTCGCCAACAAGCCGCGGCCGGCCAGCCCGGTCAACCTGAGCGTGTACATCAACGACGCCCGCGTGTCGGTCTCGCCTTCGTCCGTCGGCGCCGGCGAGGTCGTGTTCGTCATCACCAACCAGGCGAGCAAGGCCGAAACGCTCACGATTCACCCTGCCGGCCAGAACTCACAGCTTGCCACCAGCGGCCCGATCAACCCGCAGGCGACCGGTCAGGTCGCGGTCGATTTCAACCAGCCTGGTGAGTACACGGTCACCACCGCGACCAGCGGGACCGACGCCGCGATCGCCACCGGCGGCTCGATCCAGCCCGCCTCCTTGCACATCGGCAAACCCCGCCCGATGGGCAACGGCGAGCTCTTGCAACCGTAGGTACGGCGCGCCGCCTTCGCCGGCGCGTTGACCGCGGCGGCCTGAACCCGCGTGACCGCCGGGTGACCGCGGCGGCCTGAACCTCCCCTCCCGGGTACGATCCCGCCGGCAAGCTGGAAACCGACCAGGAAGGTGCCTTCGGAGTGGCTGTCGATTCGAGCCAGGTCGCACACGTGGATACCGAGCCGGGCGAGCTTCCCGACACGATGGCGGCGTGGGTGATCCGCCAGGAGCGCGAGGGAGAGCCCACTGACGCCTTCCAGCTCGAGGAGATCGAGGTTCCTGAGCCCGCTGCCTTCGAGGTCATCGTGCGCGTCATGGCCGCGGGCGTGAACTACAACAACGTGTGGGCGGCAATGGGCAAGCCCGTCTCCGTCTTCGGCTACGGAGACCACCCTGAGTTCGGCCACCACATCGGCGGCTCCGACGCCTCCGGCGTCGTGTGGAAGGTCGGCGAGGGCGTCACCCGCTGGAAGCCCGGCGACGAGGTGATCATCCACTGCAACATGGCCTCCTACGAGGACCCGGAGGTCCACGGCCTCGACCCCCTCGCGGCTCCCTCGCAGCGGATCTGGGGCTACGAGACGACCTGGGGCTCGTTCGCCCAGTTCACGAAGGTCCAGGCCCAACAGCTGCTGCCGCGGCCCCAGAACCTGACCTGGGAGGAAGCCGCCTCCTACGGCCTCGTCTACTTCACCGCCTACCGGATGCTGCTCACCCAGTGCAAGCTCCAGGCCGGCCATCGGGTGCTGATCTGGGGTGCCGCCGGCGGCCTCGGGGTTTTCGCCGTCCAGCTGTGTGCGGCTGCCGGCGCCGAGTGCGTGGGCGTCGTCTCCAGTCCGGAGAAGGGCGAGCTCGTCAAGCAGCTGGGGGCCGTCGGGTACATCGACCGCGGTGAGTACGCCGGCATGATGCGGCGCGGCGGCGAGACGCCCGAGGAGGAGAAGGCACGCTTCAAGGAGTCGCGCCGGTTCTCCAAGGCGGTCAACGAGATCCTCGGCAACCAGCCCGACATCGTCTTCGAGCACGTCGGCAAGGCCACCTTCCCCACCTCTGTCCTCGCGGTCAAGCCGTTCGGCAAGGTCGTGATCTGCGCGGGCACGACGGGATACAACCTGGACTTCGACGTCCGCTATCTGTGGATGCGCCAGAAGCAGATCATCGGCTCGCACTTCGCCAACGCGTATGAGTGCATGAAGGCCAACGAGCTGATCGAGCAGGACAAGATCCGTCCCGTGCTGTGGCAGACGATGGACTTCGACGGCGTCCCTCAGGCCCATCAGCTGATGAAGGACAACAAGCACCTGGGCAAGATCGCGATCCTCGTCGGAGCCACCGAGGAGGGCCAGGGCCGGACCATCGAGGGCCCGGGCGCGATCCACGCCGAGGTGGGGGCCTAGCATCATGGGCGGGGTCGTATGGGTGCCCTGGTACGCGACGCTCCTGCGACAGGAGTCGCTCGCCGTCGAGGTGGCCCGCGTGGCGCCGCTCGCGCTTCGCTACGGCGCCACGCAGTACTCGGTACACCGCTCCCAGGACGACCGCTACCGGATCACCCAGATGGCCTGGTTCGAGTCCAAGACCGACTGGTACCGCTATTGGGACGGGCCCGAGATGATCGAGTTCCGGCGACGGAACTCCGGTCACTTCCAGGTCCCGGTCGTCTACTTCTGGAGCGACGAGCTGGTCGCCGGCGCGCTCGGCCCGGAGGTCCCCGTGCCCGAGCCCACGCCCGAGCCCGAGACCACTCCCCACGCCGCGGCCTGACCCGGCCGCCCGCGCGAAAGCGCGGTGGGGCTATGCTTGCTGCGACGATGAGTCGCACGCACAAGATCGTCAACCTGATCGGCGTCCCGCTGCCGCTGATCGGTCTGCTCGCGGCGGTCGTCCTGCTCTGGGACCGCGCCATCGGTCCGCTCGAGCTGGCGCTGATGATCGGCTTCTACGTGATGACGGCGCTCGGCGTCACGCTCGGCTATCACCGGATGTTCACCCACCGGGCGTTCGAGAGCTCGCGGGCCTTCCGGGCCATCGTCGCCGTGATGGGCTCGATGGCCGTGCAGGGCTCGGTCATCACCTGGGTCGCCGACCACCGCAAGCACCACGCGTTCACCGACCAGGAAGGCGATCCCCATTCGCCCCATTTGAGCGGCCCCGGCTTCTTCGGAGCCGTCAAGGGGCTATGGCACGCGCACGTCGGCTGGCTGTTCGAGACGGTCGGGACCGCCGAGCGCGAGCGCTTCGCGCCCGACCTCGTCAAGGACCGCGTCGTGCGCGTGGTCGACAAGCTGTTCTGGGTCTGGGTCGTGCTCGGCTTCGCGATTCCCTTCTCCTTGGGGTGGATCGTGGGCGGCGGCCTCGGCACCGCCCTGACCGCCCTGTTGTGGGGCGGCTTCGTCCGCGTCTTCCTGCTCCACCACGTCACGTGGTCGATCAACTCGGTGTGTCATTTCTTCGGGCGCCAGCGCTTCGACATCGCCGACGAATCGCGCAACGTGTTCTGGCTGGCGCCCCTTTCGATGGGCGAGTCCTGGCATCACAACCATCATGCCTTTCCCACCTCGGCCTTCCACGGCCTGCGCTTCTGGGAGCGGCTCGCTGACCCGACGGGCCTGGTCATCGCCCTGCTCGAGAAGCTCGGCCTGGTCTGGAACGTCGTGCGCATCAGCCCCGAGCGCCAGAGGTCGAAGGCGCTACCGGGCGGGGTGTAGGGCGGGGTCGGGGGCGGGTCGCGGGGCCGCCGGGTCGCCGGGTCGCCGGGTCGCGGGGCCGCCGGGGCCGCCGGGTCGCCGGGGCTCCCCACAACCGCCGCAACGTGACATCGGATCACGCGCGCGCGGATCGCGTCACGTTACGGCGCTCCCAGCGCCGCAGCGTTACAAGATCCCCGGCGGCCGTGGATCGTGTGACGTTACGGCGGCGGGCAAGCCGTTCGCTCGGGCCCCAGCCCGGACCCCGGCCAAAGCGCCAACGCCCCGCCTAACCCCTACCCCGCCTCCAGCGGCGCCATCGTCAACCCCGCGGCGTCGAGGTGCTCCCAGTACACCTCCGCGTCCTCGCGCGGGCCGCTCCACACGATCGCGCAGCCGGTGTTGTGGATCCGGTCTGCCAGGCGATAGCCCTGGGCGAGCGTGACGCCCGGAATCACGCCCGCAAGCGTCTCGGCCACGTGATCGAAAGTGTTGAAATCGTCGTTGAGCACGACGACACGCCAAAGTCCGCCCACCCCGCCGCCGGGCCCGCCGACCCTCGGCAACTCCACCGTCTGGCTCATGCGTCCTGCAGCTTACGCCAGTAACGCTCGAGTCCCGCGAACAACTGATCGGCCGGCGCGGCCTGCTCATACGCAGGCGCCGTGCCCGGCTCACAGCCGGCCTCGACCTCCTCACGCACGCCCGCCATGAACACCTCCTTGTCCTGAGACTTGGCGCGTTGGGCCCATTCATCCAGGCGCCGCTCCATCTCGTCCAGCTGCGCCTCGACGGCATCGCTGGCGCCGAAGTGCGTCATCGCCAGCCGCTTCGGTCGCCAGGCCCGGACTCGCTCGATCGACTCGTGCCAGGCCTCGAGGTCGATGTCCGGCGGAGGCGTGGGCGGAATCGTCAGAGAGTTCGGGGTGATCCGCACGCCGCCGACATCGCCGACGTAGGCGACCCCGTCGTTCAGGTAGGAGACGTGGTGCGAGGCATGCCCGGGCGTGTAGGCGACCTCGAACGCGCCTTCCAGCAGTCGCTCGCCCCCGCTCAAAACGGTCAGATTCTCCTCGGGCACGGGGACCATCTCGCCCCACAGGCGATCCATGTCATCGCCATAGAGCCGGCGCGCGCTCTCGAGCAGCCGTTCGGGGTCGACCAGGTGGGCGGCGCCGCGTTCGTGCACATAGACCTGCAGGTCCGGCCAGCGCTCGACCAGCGCCCCACTCCCGCCGGCGTGGTCGAGGTGGATATGGGTCAGCAACAGCGCCCTGGGCTGTTCGTCTCCCAGCGCCTCCAGCAGCGTGGGCAGACACGACGTCGGCCCTGGATCTATGAGCGCATCCCCGACCTGCCAGCACCCGATCACCCGCTCGCGGCCGAGGTGCTCGACGTCGATGAGGCGCGGGGCAGAGCTCAGGACGTCGTCCCGCTGCCGGGCTCTGGACGCTCGCCGGGTCGGCGCAGGGGCGGATACACCGCCGTCGTGTCGTCGTCGTCTCCTCCTCGGGATCGGGGGCGCGCACCGCCCCCGCAGCGTGAGCGCGCTCCTCGGTCGTCTCCTCGTCGAAATCCTCGTCCACCTGCCGTCCCGGAAACCCCCCCTCCTCCGGAAACCCCCCCTCCTCCGGAAACCTTTCCTCCTCCGGGAACCGCCGCTCCTCCGTGGTCTCCTCCTCGGGCTCGAGCTCGTCCTGAGGCCCAAGCTCCGCCGGCCCGAGCTCGTCCCCGGCCTCCAGCTCATGCGCGAAGGGTGGGTTCCCCTCCTCGGTCGTATCGTCCTCGACCGCCGTCGCGCGGGCGAAATCGTCCTGCTCGGGCTCATCCGCGCCCGGGAACCGATCGAGCGCCGAGTCGGCCAGCTCCAGTAGCTGCTCGGAGAGCTCGCGCACATCATCCAGCAACCGGTGCCGTTCGCTCCAGATCCGATCGGTGTCGGCGTCGAGGTCCTCGATCCGCGTTCGCGCCTCCGCCACGATCTGGCCGGCCTCTCGGTGAGCCGCCTCGAGACGGTCGTCGGCCTCGCGGCGCGATTGCTCGGTGATCTGCTCCGCCGTCTCGTGGGCGCGCTGGAGGATGCTCGAGACCTGCTCGCCGACGCGTTCGAGGGCGCGGCGGATCGCAGCCTCAGGCGATCGCGTGGCCTGCAGCTCGGCCACGAGCTGGCTCGTCCGCCGCACGTAGGCGTCCACGGCGAAGCGCTCGTACCCGCGCAGCGCAACCGGGAAGTCGGGGGCGGCGACGACCGGCACCGGGTTGTCGGGCAGCGTGTCCAGCGGATCGCTGATCTCCTGCAATATCGCGTGTTCGCGCGCGGCTGAACTGTGATCAGGCATGACCGGACCTTACTCCTCTGACCCCGGCCGTCGGGAGGTTCAGCGCGCCGCCGTCGGGAGGTTCAGCGCGCCGCCGTCGGGAGGTTCAGCGCGCCGCCGTCGGGAGGTTCAGCGCGCCGCCGCCGCGACCTCCCGTTCGCGCCCATCGAGCTCGTACGCGCCTGGAGCCAGGTGCGCGGTCCGCCGGCGGTATGTGCTCCACAGCCACGGCCACTGGTTGGGATCGTTGCCGTGCTCGTCGAGGTACCAGCTCGTGCACCCCGTGTGCCACACGGTCCGGGCGAGCGCCGAACGAAGCTCGCGGTCGAAGCGCTCGGCCGCCTCGCGGCGAACTTCGATGCGCCGCGCCCGGGCCGCGTCGAGGTCGCGCAGGGCCGAGATGACGTGCGTGATCCCGCTCTCGATCGTGAAGATCACCGAGCCGGTGCCACCGTTGGTGTTGGGCCCGTAGATCAGGAACATGTTGGGGAACCCGGGAACGCTCAGCCCCAGGTAGGCCCGCGCCACCTCGGACCAGGCCTCGCTCAGGGTCCGGCCGCCCTCGCCCACGACCTCCATCGGGGCCACGAACCCGTGGGTCTGAAACCCGGTAGCCAGAACGAGCACGTCCGCAGGGCGCTCGACGCCGTCGGCCGTCCGGACGCCATCGGCGCTCACCGCCTCGATGCGCTCGGTGACCAGGTCGACGTTGGGCTGGGTCAGCGCCGGATACCAGTCGTCGGTCAGCATCACTCGCTTGCAGCCGATCTCATCGCCGGGCGTGACCTTGGCGCGCAGCGCGGGATCCTTGATCGCGCTGCGGATCTGGTGGCGGCCGATGGCGCGGAAGGCGCTCAGCAGCCAGGGCCTGCTCGTCATCGCCGCGGCGCCAAGCTCGTGGAAGGCGAAGTTCGCGCTCCGGTCGAGCCGCTGGAGCCTGGGGAAGCGCTCGAGCATCCGCTTCGTGCGCTCGCTGTAGGCGAAGTCCATCCGCGGGAAGGTCCACCCCGGGGAGCGCTGGTAGACGTCGAGCTGACCCACCACCGGCTGGATCGCCGGCACGACCTGGATCGCGCTGCAGCCGGTTCCGATCACCGCGACCCGCCGGCCGTCCAGGGGCACGTCGTGGCGCCAGCGCGCGGTGTGGAAGGCGGGCCCGGAGAACTCCGAGACCCCCGGGATCGGCGGGACCTTCGGCACCGACAGCTGTCCGCTGGCGGTCAAGAGGACGTCGGCCTCGTGCTCGCCGGCGCTCGTATCCAGAACCCACCGCAACCGGTCCTCGTCCCAGGAGGCGGAGCGCACCTCGACTCCCAGCCGGATGCGGTCGATCACCCCGAATCGGCGCGCCACGTCCTCGAGATAGGCCTGGATCTCGACCTGGGGCGCGTAGCGCCGCGACCACCGAGGGTTGGGCGCGAAGGAGAACTCGTACAGATGCGAGGGCACGTCGCACGCCGCCCCCGGATAGGTGTTGTGATGCCAGACGCCCCCGATCCGCTCGCCGCGCTCGAACACGACCACGTCGCGATAGCCGGCCTGGGCGAGCATCGCCGCCGCCCCAACGCCGCCGAAACCAGCGCCCACGACTGCAATCGACGTCACGCGCACAGGCTATCTGCGTCCATACAATGAGCCAATGCCGGAGACGCCATCCCCCCGTCTGCCCGAGCGTGATCGCCCCTGGATGATGCGCACCTACGCGGGGCACTCGGATGCGCAGCGCTCCAACGAGCTCTACCGCCGCAACCTGGAGAAGGGCCAGACCGGACTCTCGGTCGCCTTCGACCTGCCCACGCAGACGGGATACGACCCTGACCACGAACTGGCCCGCGGCGAGGTCGGCAAGGTTGGCGTCTCCATCGCCCACAAGGGCGACATGCGCACGCTGCTCGAGGGCATCCCGCTCGACCAGATGAACACCTCGATGACGATCAACGCCACCGCGGCGTGGCTCCTCGCCCTCTACATCGTCACCGCCGAGGAGCACGAGGTCGCGCAGGAGAAGCTCCAGGGCACGACCCAGAACGACATCCTCAAGGAGTACCTGAGCCGCGGCACCTACGCCTTCCCGCCCGGGCCCAGCATGCGGCTGATCGCCGACACGATCGCCTACACGGTGCAGCACGTTCCCAAGTGGAACCCGATCAACATCTGCTCCTACCACCTGCAGGAGGCCGGCGCGACGCCGGTACAGGAGATCGCCTACGCGATGAGCAACGCGATCGCCGTCCTCGACGCGGTTCGCGACCGCGTGCCCCAGGACCTGATGGGCAGCGTGTTCGGCCGTATCTCGTTCTTCGTCAACGCGGGCGTTCGCTTCGTCGAGGAGCACGCCAAGCTGCGAGCCATGGCCGAGCTCTGGGAGGAGCTCGGGCGCGACCGCTACGGCGTCGAGGACGAGAAGCGCCGCCGCTTCCGCTACGGCGTGCAGGTGAACTCACTCGGGCTCACCGAGGCCCAGCCGGAGAACAACGTCTACCGGATCGCGCTCGAGGCGCTCGCCGTGACCCTCGGCCGGGGGGCACGCGCCCGCGCCATCCAGCTGCCGGCGTGGAACGAGGCCCTCGGGCTGCCGCGCCCCTGGGACCAGCAATGGTCGCTGCGCCTGCAGCAGATCCTTGCCTACGAGACCGACCTGCTCGAGTACCCGGACATCTTCGAGGGCTCCAAGGTGATGGAGGGACTCGTGCAGGAGCTCAAAGAGGGCGCGCGCGAGGAGATGGCGCGCGTGGCTGAGATGGGCGGCGCCGTGGACGCCGTTGACTACATGAAGGCCTCGCTCGTCGAATCGCACCGCGAGCGCTGGCGGCGGATCGAGGCGAGCGAGCTGACCGTCGTGGGCATGAACCGCTTCACCTCCACCGAGCCGTCGCCGCTGACCGCCGACCAGGACGGCGGCATCCTCCGTGTCGACCCGCAGGTCGAGGCCGACCGGCGGGACGCCGTCACGCGGTGGCGCAGCGAGCGCGACCAGGCAGCGGTGGACGAAGCCCTCCAGGAGCTCGCCCGCGTGGCGCGCAGCGAGGACGAGAACATCATGCCGGTCACGATCGAGGCCGCCCGTGCCGGTGCTACGACCGGCGAGTGGGCGCAGACGCTGCGCCAGGCCTTCGGCGAGTACCGGGCCCCCACGGGAGTGGGCAAGGCGGCCGCGATCTCGAGCGAGGACGTGGCCGAGCTGCGCGAGGACGTCGAGCGCGTGAGCGAGGCCCTCGGGCGCAGGCTCAAGTTCCTCGTCGGCAAGCCGGGGCTCGACGGCCACTCGAACGGCGCCGAGCAGATCGCGGTGCGAGCACGGGACGCCGGCATGGACGTGGTCTACGAGGGCATCCGGCTCACCCCAACGCAGATCGCCAACTCCGCCTCCCAGGAGGGCGTGCACGTGATCGGGCTCTCGATCCTGTCCGGCTCGCATCGCGAGCTGATCCCCTCGGTGCTCGAGGCGCTGCGCCAGGCCGGCGTCGGTGACGTGCCCGTCGTGGTGGGCGGGATCATCCCCGAGGCTGACGCCGAGATGCTCCGTGAGGCGGGGATCGCCGCCGTCTACACCCCCAAGGACTGGGACCTCAACCGGATGATGCGGGACATCGTCGCGCTCGTCGCGGAACGAAACGGCGTTACTGCCTCCGCTTGAGCCACGCTGATTCCGACGCGCGTGAGCTCGCCCGCCGCCTGCGCGAGCGGGACCTGGGCGCCGCTCCGGCCGTCCTGAATCTGGTCGAAAGCCGCACGCCCCCGGCGCGAGAGCAGACGAGCGCCCTGCTGGCCGCCGTCTCCCCCGCCGCGCTCGGGCACGAGGCCACCGGCCACATCGTCGGCGTCACCGGACCCCCCGGCGTCGGCAAGTCCTCGCTGCTCTCACGTCTGATCACCGAGTGGCGACACCGACAGAAGACGGTCGCCGTGCTCGCGGTGGATCCCACCTCCAGGCGCTCGGGCGGTGCGCTGCTCGGCGACCGGGCGCGGATCGAGGTCGATCCCGCAGACCGCGGCGTCTTCATCCGCTCGACGGCAGCCGGCGGCCGGCTGGGCGGCCTCGCGCCCGCGACCCGTGCGGCGGCGAGCGCGCTCGCCGTGGCCTTCGACGTGGTGGTGATCGAAACGGTCGGCGTCGGGCAGTCCGAGACCGAGGTGGCGGACGTGGCCGACACCGTCGCCGTGGTGGTCCAGCCCGGGTCCGGCGACGTGCTTCAGTTCCTCAAGGCGGGAATCATGGAAGTGCCGGACGTACTCGTGGTCACGAAGGCCGACCTCGGGCGCGTCGCCACCCGCGCCCGGGACGACCTGCGCGCCGCCCTGCGCTCGCTGGGCGAGCCTGATACGGCGATCGTCGCCGTTTCCTCGCTACCGCCGGGCAGCGGCGTCGTGGAGCTCGTCGACGCCCTGGAGACACACCGCGCCGGGCTCGACCTGTCCGCGCGGCGCCTGCGCTCCCGTCGGATGCATGCCCTGGCGGACTTCGCCGCCGAGCACGGAGAGCGGGGGCTGCGGGCCCTCGGCGGCCGCCGAGAGGCCGAGCGCTGGGTGTCCGAGCAGGACCCCGGCGCCGACGTTCCCACGCTCGAGCGAGTGCTCGCGGCGCGAGCCCGCCAGGATCCCTGACCGAGGAGCCCTCGTACATCCACGCGCGGGCATATCCTGAGCCCGCCGGAGCGTCCTGACCCCCTCCTGACCACGACATGGCCTCGATCTCCAATCTGCTGCGCGGAAGCGACCGTGAGTTCTTCGACCTGTTCGACCGGGCGGCGGCCAACATCGTCCGGGCGGCCGCGCTGCTCGAAGAGATGCTGCGGACGTTTCCCGACGGCCAGGGGCTGGCCCGGGAGATCCTCATCTGCGAGCAGGACGGAGACCGGATCACCCACGAGATCATCCGCAAGCTCAACCAGAGCTACGTCACCCCGATCGACCGCGCCGACATCCTCAAGCTCGCCTCCGCGCTCGACGACATCGTCGACTTCACCGAGGAGGTCGCGGACTACCTGGGGCTCTACCGGATCGAGGCCCCCATGGTCCAGGCCCAGGCGCTGGCCGCCGTGCTGCGCGACGCGGCGCAGCAGATCGCTGCGTGCATTCCGCTGATCCGGCGCTATGAGGACGTCAGCAAGCAAACGGTGGAGATCCACCGGCTCGAGAACGAGGGTGATCGCATCGTCCGCGAGGCGATTGCTTCATTGTTCGAGTCGGGGATCGACCCGATGGTCGTGATTCGCTGGAAGGACATATTCGAGCGGCTCGAGGAGGCGATCGACTCGACTGAGCGGGCCGCCGACATCCTCGAGGGAATCGTGATCAAGAATGCGTAGGCAGCCGGCGTGAGCAGCGACATCATCCTGGTGATCGTCGTCGGCACGGCCATTGCCTTCGATTTCACCAACGGTTTTCACGACACCGCCAACGTCGTCGCGACGTCGATCTCCACGCGGGCGATCCCGCCGCGCACGGCGGTGGCGCTGGCCTCGCTGCTGAACTTCGTCGGAGCCTTCATCTCGCTGAAAGTGGCAGCCACCGTCGGCAAGGGGTTCGTCGAGACGGGCGCCGTAACCACAACGGTCGTGTTCGCCGGCCTGATCGGGGCGATCACCTGGAATCTCATCACGTGGTACTACGGCCTGCCGTCCAGCTCCTCGCATGCCCTGATCGGCGGGCTGGTGGGATCGGTGATCGTCTCTGCCGGCTGGAACGCGGCAACCTGGAGTGGCCTCGTCTCGAAGCTGATCGTTCCCGCGATCGTGGCGCCGGTCGTCGCCTTCGTCGTCGCCGGCGTGGCCATCCTCCTCGTCTACCGGATCGTCGGGCGCCTGCGACCTGGGCCCGTCAGCCACGGCTTTCGTCTCGGCCAGCTCGCCTCAGGCGGCCTTCTCGCCCTGTCCCACGGCACCAACGATGCGCAGAAGACGATGGGCGTCATCACGCTCGCCCTGGTGGCCCACGGCGACATCCCCGCCTCGAACTTCCACGTGCCTACCTGGGTGGTGATCGTGGCGGCAAGCGCGATCGCCTTGGGAACGTTCACGGGCGGCTGGCGGATCATCGGGACGATGGGGTCGCGCATCATCAGCATGGATCCCGCCCAGGGCTTTGCGGCCCAGGGGGCGGGGGCCGCCGTGATCCTCGCCGCTTCGAGTGTCGGTTATCCGCTCTCGACCACGCATGTGATTTCCGGCGGCATCATGGGCGCGGGCGCGGCTAAGCGCTTGTCGGCGGTGCGCTGGGGCGTGGCGGGGAACATCGTTGGCGCGTGGGTGCTCACGCTGCCCGCTGCCGCCATCGTCGGGGGTGCCGTCTACGCGATCTCACGCCTGTTCGGCCATGGCGCGGTCGGCCCGGTGGTCATCAGCGCGCTCCTTCTCGCCGCGCTCGCCGTGGTTCTCGCCCGGCGGCTGCAGCAGGCCACGCCTGCCCCGGTCGCCTCATGACGCCTTCGCTGGGGGCAATCGACTTCGGCGCCCTGCTGAAGATGTTCTACTCCTCGCTGCTCGCCGGTGTGGGGGTCGCGGTCGTCTTCTCCCTGGCGATCATGGGCGCCACGCGCTCGAGCGACATGCGCCGCGTCGGGCGCGGCGGCGCGGCCACGGCGTACGCAGTCCTGGCCGGCGCCGGGCTGATCGTGGCGGTGGCGATGATCGTCTACGGACTGATCCTCGTCGCGCACAAGTCTTGACGGCGCCCCGCGCCCGGCGCGCTCAGGCACAATCTCCGGAAGTGCTGCTCGACCTCGCGATCATGGCCGGAGCGTTCGTGTTCGCCAGCGCCCTGGCTGGCCTCTTGGGGGCCGTGAACCTGGGAACGGCCCTGGCCTTCGGCCAGATCGCGTTCGCGCTTACCGTCGTGCTGCTCATCGTCCGCCGCCCCTAGCCGGAGCCCGCGGATTCCGCGTCTCGTCCTCCCCGGTGAGCCGCTCCGCGACGGACCGACGGCTCTGCGCCCGTGGCGCGACAGCGACCTCGGCCCGCTCGTCGAGGCCTGCCAGGACCCTGAGATCAGCCGCTGGACCGCCGTGCCATACCCCTACGGGGACACTGATGCTCGCGCCTACCTGCTGCACCGGTACGACGCCCTGGAGACCGGCACGGCGGCGCCGTTCGCGCTCGTTGCGGCGCACGACGGCCGGCTGCTCGGCTCGATCGGCGTCGTGCGCTTCGACTGGCGCGACGCCCGCGGCGAGGTCGGCTACTGGCTCGCACGCGAGGCCCGCGGACACGGGCACGCCACGCGCGCCGTGCGACTGCTCTGCCGCTGGTCCTTTCAGGCGCTGGGGCTCGAGCGCATCACGCTGCTGGCCTCGACCGCGAACGCCGCTTCGCAGCGCGTCGCTGAGCGGGCCGGGTTCAGGCGCGAAGCCGTGCTCCGCTCCTACATGGACAGCCGGCAGGGCCGGCAGGACATGGTCGCCTTCGGGCTCTTGGCCGCAGATCTCCCGGCCTGAGCACCTCAGCCCCGGCGCCGGCCTCAGTCGAACTCGGTCGGCAGCGAGGGATCGGCGGCGTGCTCGAAGGCGAGCTCGATCTCCTGCGCCGTCACGCGGGCCAGCGACAGCGGCGGTAGATCAGTTCGCGTGAAGAAGCCGGCGCCGATCACGTCGGGCGCGCCGCCGGACCTCGGCTCCTGCGAGGAGCAGGGCTCGCCGGCGAAGAACAGCTTGTAGCTGAAGTGAGGGTGGACCGGGTGCCCGCGGCGCTCGCGTTCGTAGACCGCGATCAACTTGACCGCGCGGATCTCGATGCCCGCCTCCTCACGGGTTTCGCGAACCACCGCCTCGGCCGCCGACTCGCCGATGTCGGCCCAGCCGCCCGGCATCGTCCAGCCGCCGTCGTCGCGCTCGCGCACCAGCAGGATCTGCTCTTCGACGATGACCGCGGCGCGGACGTCGACCTTCGGGGTCGGGTAGCCGCGCTCGGAGACGAAGAAGCCTTCGATCGCCGCCTTGTCCTCGCCGGTCCCGTCGGCCGCCATCTCCGCCGCCAGGCGCCGCAGCTCCTCGTAGCGCTCGACGTCGTGCGGGTCCTGGGCGAACGTCAACCCCGCTTGGGCAATGCTCTGAAGGCTCCGCGTCCACTGGAGCCAGCGCGGAGCCGTGGCCACGACGCTAGCTCGCCTCGCGCGCCACGGCCGCCGTGGCCGGGGAGCCGCCGGGAGACATCCCGGGCGCGGATTCCACGTGCTCAGCCCACAAGGTGAACGACATCAGCCCCCAGAGCTGTCGGCTGTAGTCCTCACGCCGGGCCACGTGGTCGTCGAGCAGGCGCGTGACCTCGGCCGGCTCGAAGTAACCGTGGCGGCGGATCTGCTCAGGTGAGAGGACCTCGCGCGCCAGCGGCTCGAGCTCTCCCCGCAGCCACGCTGCCGCCGGGATCGAGAAGCCGCGCTTGCGGGCGCGGAGGATGCTCTGCGGGATCAGGGGCGCAGCAGCCTGGCGCAGCAGACGCTTCTTGGCCAGGCCGCGCACCTTCAGCTTCGTCGGCAGCGCAAGGGCGAGGTCGGCGACGACCGGGTCCAGGTAGGGAACCCGAGCCTCCAGGCTGTGGGCCATGCTCATCCGATCGGTCTTGACGAGCAGATCGTCGGCCAGATAGATCCCCAGGTCGACATCCTGCAGGCGGGCCAGCACGGGTGCCCCGTCGGTCTCGGCGAAGCGCCGCCGCCAGCCGGCGAGCGGATCGCCGCCCGCCTCGCGCCAGTCGGGCGCCAGCAGCCGCTCGCGCTCCTCGGGCGAGAAGATCTCCTTCCAGCCGTGATGGCGCTCGAGCGGCGGACGGGCCGCGGCCCGTGCGAACCGCTTGGCGCGGTAGTCGAAGCTGACCCGGCTGCTCGAGCTGGGCAGCAGCTCGACGAGCGGCGCCAGCCGTGCCGCCACCGGGCCGATCCGCTCCGCCAGCAGGTCGGCAGCGTAGGTCTCATAGCCCCCGAACAGCTCATCGCCCCCCTCGCCTGAGAGCACGACCTTCACGTGCCGGGCCGCGAGCTCGGAGACGAGATAGGTGGGCACGGCCGAGGAGTCGGCGAAGGGCTCGTCGAAGGCGGCCACCAGCTGAGGCAGCAGGTCGGCGATATCCGGGTCGACGACGAGCTCATGGTGGTCGGTGCCGTAGCGCTCGGCTACCTCACGCGCCAGCTCCAGCTCGTTGAACGAGCGCTCGCGAAATCCGATCGAGAAGGTCGAGACCCGCTCCGACGACGTCCTCGCCGCCAGGGCCGCGAGCACTGAGGAGTCGACGCCCCCTGAGAGCAGGACGCCGACCGGCACGTCGGCCAGGAGGTGGGCCTTGACCGAGTCCTGCAGCCGCTCGCGCAGCTCCTCGGCCAAGACCGCGGCCGGCTCGCGGCGCAGCTCGTCCCGGGCCCGGGGGGCAGGCCGGGCGTAGCGCTCCACCCGTGCCCCGTCGGGCGTGCACACCAGCAGGTGGCCCGGCCCGAGCTTGCGCGCGGCGCGGAAGATCGTCAGGGGGGCGGGGATCGAGTTGAAGGCCAGGAAAGCGTGCAGCGCCTCGGGATCGAGCTCGCGCGAGAACGAGGGCTGGCGCAGCAGCGCCTTCAGCTCGGAGGCGAAGCTCAGCCGGCCGCCGGAGAGCTCGTAGTAGAGCGGCTTGATCCCGAAGCGGTCACGCGCGAGCAACAGGCGCCGCCGATCCCGGTCCCAGAGTGCGATGGCGAACATCCCCCGTAGCTGCGAGACGAACCCGGGGCCGTCCCGGCGGTAGAGGTGAAGCAGCACCTCGGTGTCGCATTCGGTTCGGAAGCGAACGCCGTCGCGGGCGAGCTCGGCGCGCAGCTCCAGGTGATTGATGATCTCGCCGTTCTGGACCACGCAGATCGAGCCGTCCTCGGTGACCATCGGCTGGTCGCCGTGCGCCAGGTCGATGATGCTGAGGCGGCGGGCGGCGAGCCCGACCGGGCCCTCGGCGTGTATCCCGCCCGCGTCCGGACCGCGGTGCACGAGCGTGGCGTTCATCTGCTCGAGCACGGCCACGTCGGCCGGCTCGCCGCGGGAGAAGTCGTAGCTGCCGCAGATGCCGCACATGGCCGCGGCGTCTCAGGGGAGCCGGTTGAGCGCGGCGCGGCGGTTCGCCGGGCGCACGACGACGAGCCACGCCGTGGTGGCGATCACCGAGAGGTACAGCCGGACCGAACGGTCGGCGATGTACTCCAGGTCGTGCGCGAGCTTCTCCGCCCAGGTCATCTCGCGCGTCAGGCGAAGCTGGGCCAGGCCCGTCACGCCGGGGCGAACGACGAGCCGCTGCCAGTACTCGGGAATGCCCACGCACAGCTCCTCGAAGAACGTGGGCCGGATCGGGCGCGGGCCGACGAGGCTCATGTCGCCGACGATGACGTTGTAGAGCTGCGGCAGCTCGTCGAGCTTGGACGCACGCAGCACGCGCCCGACGCGGCTCACCTCCTGCTGGGTCAGCTGCGTGAGCTCCGGCCCCAGGTAGGGCCCGAGCCGCTGCTCGGCGTCGGGGGCCAGGGTCCGGAACTTGAGCATGTGGAACAGGTGGCCGCCGCGGCCCACCCGCCAGCCGCGGTAGAGGACCGGGCCCCGCGGCGAGCTCAGCTTGAGCACCACCGCTATCAGCAGCGAGATCGGCGCCGTGACCGCGGCGGCACTTCCCGCGATCACGATGTCGAGCAGGCGCAGCAGGTGGTCGATGGGCCGCGGCTGAAACGCGTGCGACATCGCCGCGTAGCGATCGACCAGTGTGTCGTGCTGGTCGGGCGGCGGTGACGGGGCGCTTTTCGCCCGCGCGCCCAGGCCGCGCGCGCCGGCCGTGCTCCGGTTGGCATGGGCTTCCATCATGGGGCTGCGGACAGGATCATCTCAACGATCACATTTGGATCCCTGCGAGACCACTCGAGCGAGTTCTTGCGCTTCTCGAGCTCGAGCGCCCGCGCGTCGGTCAGCGGGCGCAGCCGGCCGCTGCGGATCAGCGACTCGTCGACGCCGCCCAGGCGTCCACCGTAGGTCGTGTACACCGGGACGCCGAGCGCCACCGCCTCGCGGTTCATGCTCCCGCCGGCCGAAACCACGAGGTCGGCGGCGGCGATCAGGCTCTGCGCGTCGACGGCCTGCTCGGCGAGCACCACCGAGGGCAGGTTCAGCGCCCGCACGTGCTCGCGCTGCGCGTCGGTGCGCGGGAGCACCACCGCGTGGACGTCGGGCCGGTCGCCGAGGTAGCTGAGCACCCGCGGGAACAGCGGATTCGACTTGCGGTGGTACAGCGAGACGTCAGGCGGGGGGCGCACGATCACGACGACGCGCTCGGAGTCCACTCCCATCCGCTCCAGGATGCCCGGATCGGGCTCGAAATCCGAGAGGTAGTACTCCTCCTTGAGGCCCGGATACTGCAGCAGCTTCTCGCCCTTGGCCCCAAAGCGCTCCAGACGCGAGGGCGGGATCGCGTCCGGCGTGATCACGCGCCGGGCCAGGCGGCAGCCGATGTGGTGCTGCTGGATCGCGAACTCGTAGTCGAACATGTTCACCGCGGGGATACCCGCCCAGGCCGCCGCCAGTGCCAGATCGTTGGAGCCGTGGGCCACGCCGAGGTCGAAGCGGCCGCGCGCCCAGCGGTAGAGCCTCGTCGTGCGCGCCCCCAGCGCCAGCACCTTCCGCGCGCGCGAAGCGCCGGCGTGGCGGCCGATCGTCACGTGCTCGAGCCCGTACAGGTCGAGGATGCCCAGCGTCTGGGCGTAGTCACGCGCCGTGATCTGTACTTCGTGACCGGCAGCGCGCAGGCGCGCGATCACCGGCCGGAACACGACCGGGTGCGCGGATGCCGTCATGTCGAACCAGATCCTCATCCCCTTCTGCGGCGCCGATGGTCGCAGAGCAGCCGGTCATCCGGCCCCCCGGGTCTATCCGATGGTTCCGCCCGTCAGCGGCGAGGCCGGCGAGGCCAGTCTCCAGCCCTGGCCGGTCTTGATCAGCGAGATCGAGCCGGTCGAGGGCGCCTGCCCAGCCAAGGTCACCGCCGCGGTCGCGGTCGCCGAATCCCCCGAGATGGCCACGTGGGTGATGTGAATCGTCGGATCCTCCACGCCGGCGAAGGCCAGCTGCATGGCGTGCGGGCAGCTCACCCCGACGTTCTCCAGCTGAGTCACGACGCTCGGCGCGAGCACGTCGCTGCAGATCTTCGTGTAGTCACGCTTGACGACGGCGTTCACGAGCTCGGCCACCTTCGCCCGCACCTGCCCCTCGTCGCTGCCGCCGCAGCCCGTCACGACACAGATTGCCGTCACCGCCGTGACCGCAGCGAGGAGCCGCACGCGCCGAAGGGTAGCCTGTCCTTGGTGAAGCTCGAACCGCTTCAGGACGGCCACGGCCGGCTCATCGGTGACGTTCGCGTGTCGGTCACCGACCGCTGCAACTTCCGCTGCCAGTACTGCATGCCGGCCGAGGGACTCCCGTGGCTCGAGCGCGCGGAGATCCTCACCTTCGAGGAGATCACCCGCATCGTGACGCTGCTGGCGGCCATGGGCGTGCATGACGTCCGCCTGACCGGCGGCGAGCCCCTCGTGCGCCGTCAGTTCCCGCTGCTGGCTCGCATGTTGAGCGACATCGAAGACGTGGCGGAGGTATCCCTGACGACCAACGGCTTCCTGCTCGAGCGCGACGCCGAAGCGCTCGTGGCCGCAGGGATCGGCCGCTTCAACGTCTCGGTCGACTCGCTGCAGCGCGACCGCTTCTACGAGCTCACGCGCCGGGACGCGCTTCCCCAGGTGCTGCGGGGGCTCGAGCGCCTCGCCTCCTTCCCGGAGGCCCACCCGGTCAAGATCAATGCCGTGGCGCTGCGCGACTTCACCGAGGAGGAGATCCTCCCCTTCGCAGAACTGGCCCGGCACGCGCCATACGAGGTCCGCTTCATCGAGTTCATGCCCCTCGACGCCGATCACGCCTGGAGCGCAGACCAGGTCCTGACCGGGACCGAGATCCGGGACGCCATCGCCGACCGCTACCCGCTCGAGCCCGAGCCCCGCGAGCCGAGCGCGACCGCGCGCGTGTACCGCTTCGCCGACGGCCGCGGCAGGATCGGCTTCATCAACCCCGTCTCGGAGCCCTTCTGCGGCGACTGCAACCGGATCCGCCTGACTGCCGACGGGCGCCTTCGGACCTGCCTGTTCTCGCTGAATGAGACCGACCTGCGCGGGCCGATGCGCGCCGGCGCCGGCGAGAACGAGCTCGAGCAGATCATCCGCGCCGCCGTCTGGCGCAAGGAGCTCAAGCACCACGTGGGCGAGCCCGGCTTCATCCAACCGGCGCGGACGATGTCCGCGATCGGGGGTTAGCGCCCCGGGGCGGCGCAGGCATGCCGCTGCTGATCCTGTTCGCGCTGATCGCAGGCGCGGGCACAGCGATTACGCCGTGCGTCCTGCCGATCCTCCCGGCGCTGCTCTCGGCAGGCGCGGCGGGTGGCCGGCGCCGCCCGCTCGGCATCGTCATCGGGCTCGGCTCGGCGTTCACGGTCGCCATCGTGGCGCTGGCTCAGCTCGTCCGCGGCGTGGGCCTGGCCGGCGGCGCGGCGCGCACGCTGGCAATCGTCGCGCTGCTGGGCTTCGGGCTGGCCCTGCTCGTGCCTGAGATCGGGGCTCGGCTGCAGGCGCCACTCTCCCGCTTGGGACGCTTCGGCCCCCGGACGCGCGGAAGCGGCTTCTGGTCCGGCCTCGGCGTCGGCGCCGCCCTCGGCTTTGTCTGCGCGCCCTGCGCGGGCCCGATCCTGGCCGCCGTGACCTCCGTCAGCGCCTCGAGCGGCGCCTCGGGCCGGATCGTCGCGGTGGCGCTCGCCTACGCCGTCGGCCTGAGCGCCGTGCTGCTGCTCTACGCGCTCGCCGGACGCGCCGTGCTCGAGCGCGTCCGCCGCGCGGCCCGCGGCTATCTCGTGGAGCGCGCGCTCGGTGTCGTCCTCGTGCTGACCGGCGTGGCCATGGCGGCCAACCTCGACGTCCGCTTCGAGGAGGCGCTGGCCAGAGATCACTCTCTGCCGGCGTTTCTCGTCGACCCGACCCGGGCGCTCGAGAACTCCCGCGCCGTCCAGAACCGCCTCGCTCAGCTCCGCCCCCAGTCGCGCTTCGCCGTGCGCCAGGCCCAGGCGTCCGAGCGGCCGGTGATGGGGCGACCCGGCGTGGGGATCGCGGGCGTCAAGACCCCGCCGCTACCCGACCTGGGGCCGGCACCCGAGTTCACGCAGACCCAGGACTGGTTCAACAGCCGCCCGCTCACCCTCGCCTCCCTGCGCGGCCACGTCGTCCTGGTCGACTTCTGGACCTACACGTGCATCAACTGCATCCGCACGCTCCCCTTCCTCAAGGGGCTCTACGCCACCTACCACCGCGACGGTCTCGACATCGTCGGCGTCGAGACGCCCGAGTTCACCTTCGAGCAGGACGCGGCCAACGTGGCCCAGGCGGTCCGCGCCGACGGCCTGCGCTATCCCGTCGTGCAGGACAACCGCTACGGGACCTGGAACGCCTACCAGAACGAGTTCTGGCCGGCTGAGTACCTGATCGACGCCCACGGCCAGGTCCGCCACACGCAGTTCGGGGAAGGCGATTACAAGCAGGACGAGGCCGCGGTCAGGGAGCTCCTCTACGAGGCGGGCGCGCGCAACCTGCCGCCGCCGATGACCGCGCAAGCGATCATGCCCTCCGCAGGCCTGTCCACGCCTGAGACCTATCTCGACGCCCAGCGCGCCCAGGGGTTCGTACCGCCGATCAGAGCCGGCGTCCACACCTACCCTGGACTCGGCACGGGCTCCGTGAACCAGTTCGGCCTGCGCGGCACCTGGAAGGTCACCTCGCAGTCGTCCACACCACTCGCCGGCGGAGCCTCGATCCAGGCCGTCTTCCAGGCTGCGCGCGTCTACCTGGTCATGACCTCGGCCGGCAACCGGCCCCGCACAGTCCACGTGGCCCTCGACAGCCATTCCCCGCGCGCGATCACCGTGCGCCAGCAGCGCCTGTACTCGCTCGTCTCGCTGCCCAGCGCGCAGCGCCACCGGTTGACCGTCTCGGTGCCGCCTGGCGTCAGCGTCTACGACTTCACGTTCGGCTAGCGGCGCCGAGAATCGCCTCGGCGCGGCGGACGTCCGTGGGGGTGTTGACGTTGAACAGCGTCAGCTCGTCGGAAACCTGGAGCCGCCGCGGCGCGATCGCCCCCACGGCCTCCAGCAGACGTCCGTCGGCGGGCAACAGCCGTGTCGCCCGGGGTTCGTAGCGCGCCAGCAGGGGCTGTAGTCCGCCCTCCCCCGCCGCCACGACCGCGGGAGCCCCACCCGCCTCCGCCTCCGCCAGAGCCCGCAGCAGCGCCGGCGTGACGAACGGGAGGTCGCCCGCGCACACGAGCGCCGGCCGCCCGCCGGCCAGCGCGATGGCGTGGTGGATACCGGTCAGCGGATGAAACCGCTCCTCGGGCTCGGTGACGACCTTCGCCCCCTCCAGAGGCGGCAGCCGCGTCGCGGGTTTGGCCAACACGACGGCCTCCCCCACCACCGCCCGCATCGCGGCCAGCGGATAGGAGATGAGTGGACGGCCCGCCAGTTGCACCATCGCCTTCTCGCCCCCCAGCCTCGAGCCCCGGCCGCCGGCCAGGATCACCCCCAGCGGAGCAGCTTGGGACTTGACCACGGTGCCATCGTAGAATCAGACGCATGGAGGGCTCTACGGAGGTACGGAGCTGGCTGCGGTGCTACCGCTGCTGGTCGCAGAACCTCGAGGTCCAGGTTCACTACGAAGGGATCCACCGCATCGACCCCGAGAGCGGTGAACGGGGCGAAGTCGTGGACGAGATGCAGGAGGCGGTCGTCCAGTGCCTCGAGTGCATGCACGACCAGCCCCACCTGGGCTTCCACAACGGTCGCGTGGAGCCGATCGAGGACCGCTGGGAGCGGATGATCGCGGGCACGCCCTGGGTCGCCTCGTGCACGGTGACCGTCGACGCCGACGACGTCGAGACCTGCTCGGGGCCTGAGGCCGGCGATGCCCTGTCCTACGCCGCGTTCGGCGACCACGGCACGCGCGAGTTCTTCACCCATGTCCGCTTCCACAAGCACGACGAGGACCGGATCGTCATCCATCTCCTCGTCGAGCTCTACGCCCGCTCGGCCGAGGAGGCGACCGAGGTGCTCGAGGACGCCGCCCGCGGCAAGCTCGCCATCACCTCGCTCGCCGAAGAATCCCGCCCGCCGGCCTCGACCAGCGACGAGGGCCAGCACTAAAAGCCCCGCCGGCTGCCGGACGTGGCATGGCGGCCGGGGCCCCGCCGCCCCCACACCTCCAGCGCCACCAGCGCCAGCGCCACGGGCACCGTCGCCGGCAGTTCGTCCACCACGAAGAACAGCAGGTCGAACACGGCCGCGATCGCGAGCGTGACAACCGCCCCCGCCCGCTGGCGTCCCAATCCCTCCCGCGCCAGCAGCGCCCCCAGCACGCCGGCCACGAACAGATCCCCGTAGCCCATCGTGGCCGACCCGAAGATCACGCTCTGAAGCCGCGGCAGCCCGGCCCCCGGATGGGCCGCCAGCAGCACCGCGTTGGGCGCCTGCAGCAGGTCCGAGACCACCAGCCACGTGTCGGCGGCCGCCATCGCCACGATCCCCAGCTTCAGCCATCCCGCCGGCGCGACCTCGGCCAGCAGCACCCCCAGCGTGACGCACGAAAGGGCCGACAGGAGCGCCGCCGCCGCCTGCCCGCTCAGGGACTCCCGGAAAACCCAGGCAAGCCCGAACAACACCGCAGCAACCACCGCCAGCCACGGCCGCGCCCCCCGCGCCGCCCAGCCGAGCGCCAGCGCCGCCAGTGGCGGCACGGCGACGAGCGCCAGGTAGGTCAGCCCCGTCGCCGTGTCCGAGAGGTAGCGGATGGCGAAGACCACGGCCACGATCGAGGCGATCGGGACCAGTGCCCATCCGCGGCCCTGGAACCGCGAGACCACCCCCAGCCGCCCCGCAAACCCCCGCGGCGCTGCTACGACACCGGCCTGCAGCGCGAGCAGACCGGCGTCAGAGGGGACGAACGCGAGAGCCACCGCACGAGCCTACGGCGGCCCGCGACGCGCCTGCTAAGAGACGCCCAGCTGGTCCTCGAGCTGCGCCAGCTGCACCTTCAGCTCCTCGGGCAGCTGGTCGCCGAAGCGCCCGTAGTGCTCGTGCATCTGCGCGAGCTGCTCGCGCCAGCACTCGGGATCGACCTCGAGCAGCTTCTCCATCGTGCCCGCGGGCAGATCGAGGCCCTCGATCTCGATCCCGCCCTCGCCGACCGGCGGCACGAACCCGATCGCGGTCTCCTCTGCCTGCGCCTTGCCCTCGCAGCGGCGGAAGATCCATGCGAGCACCCGCGAGTTCTCGCCGAAGCCCGGCCACATGAACTTGCCGTCCTCGTCCTTGCGGAACCAGTTGACGTAGAAGATCTGCGGCAGCTTGACGTTCTCGCGGCGGCCGATGTCAAGCCAGTGGGCGAAGTAGTCGGCCATGTTGTAGCCGCAGAAGGGCAGCATGGCCATCGGGTCGAAGCGCAGCTCGCCGACGTTGCCGGTCGCCGCCGCGGTCTTCTCCGAGGACATCGTCGAGCCCAGGAACACGCCGTGCTCCCAGTCGCGGGCCTCGTAGACGAGCGGCACCACGGTGGCGCGGCGGCCGCCGAAGAGAATCGCGTCGATCGGGACGCCCTTGGGGTCGTCCCACTCGGGCGCGACCGAGGGACACTGCGCGATCTGCACGGTGAAGCGAGCGTTCGGGTGCGCCGCGGTGCTCTCGGACTCGGGCGTCCAATCGTCTCCGTGCCAGTCGAGGGCATGCTCGGGCGGCTCACCGGTCATGCCCTCCCACCAGATGTCGCCGTCGTCGGTCCTCGCGCAGTTGGTGAAGACGGTGTTCCGGGAGACCATGTCGATCGCGTTGGGATTGGTGCGCGCACCGGTCCCCGGCGCGACCCCGAAGAACCCTGCCTCCGGGTTGGCGGCGTAGAGCCGGCCGTCCTCGCCGAACTTCATCCACGCGATGTCGTCCCCTATCGTCTCGACCTTCCAGTCGGGAAGCGTCGGGATCATCATCGACAGGTTGGTCTTTCCGCAGGCGCTCGGGAACGCGCCCGCGATGTACTTCACCTCGCCCTCGGGCGAGCTCAGCTTCAGCACCAGCATGTGCTCGGCCAGCCAGCCCTCGTCGCGCGCCATGACCGAGGCGATCCGCAGGGCGAAGCACTTCTTGCCGAGCAGCGCGTTGCCGCCGTAGCCCGAGCCGTAGGACATGATCTCCCGGGTCTCGGGGAAGTGCACGATGTACTTGTTGTCGGCATTGCACGGCCAGGGGACGTCCTGCTCGCCCTCCGCCAGCGGCGCGCCGAGCGAGTGCAGGCACGGGACGAAGTCGCCGTCGGAGCCCAGGCAGTCCAGCGCCGCCTGTCCCATCCTGGTCATGATCCGCATAGAGGCGGCCACGTACGCGGAGTCGGTCAGCTCCACCCCGATGTAGGAGATCGGCGAGCCCAGCGGCCCCATCGAGAACGGCACCACGTACATCGTCCGGCCCCGCATCGAGCCCTGGAAGAGCTTCTTGAGCGCCGCGCGCATCTCGTCGGGGTCGCTCCAGTTGTTGGTTGGCCCGGCGTCCGCCTCGTTCTTCGAGCAGATGAAGGTGCGGTCCTCCACCCGCGCCACGTCGGCGGGGTCCGAAAGCGCCAGATACGAGCCGGGCCGCTTGGCCTCGGAGAGCTTCTCGAAGGTTCCGGCCGCGACCAGCGTCTGCGCGAGCTGATCGAACTCCTCATCGGATCCGTCGCACCAGTGGATTTCGTCCGGCTGGGTGAGCTCCGCGATCTCCTCTACCCACGCCTGCAGGCGGGCATGGTTGGTCGTAGCTTGGTTCGTCGGGGCGGTATGGGCCATAGGGTTGAGATGCTCCTTGCGCTCTTCGGTGGCCCGCGGAAGCCTACCCGCGAGCACTCAGATGTGACCGTCCGGTGTCCTCAGGACTACCGGTTTACCCTGCGTGCGCGGCTATTCCACGTTTGCTTCGGCAGCTTGCGCCGATTCACCCGGATTCCGGCGCGGAATCAGCACCACGCGCTTGAATTCGGCGACCAGAACTCCGTCCTGATTGAGCACGCGCGTGTGCACCCGGACGGTGCCCCGGTCGGGCTTGGAGCGCGAGGGCTTGACCTCGAGCACTTCTGACTCGACGAACAACGTGTCGCCGTGGAACACCGGCGCGGGGTGGCTGAGCTCCTCGGTGGCCAGGTTGGCGATCGCCTTGCCGCTCACGTCGGAGACGCTCATCCCCAGGGCCAGCGAGTAGACCAGCGGCCCCACCACGACGTTTCGCCCCTGCTGTGAGCGGTGGGCGTAGACGTCGTTGATGTGCAGCGGGTGGTGGTTCATCGTGATCAGGCAGAACAGGTGGTCGTCGGCCTCGGTCACGGTCTTGGCGGGCCAGTGCTTGTAGACGGCGCCGACCTCGAAGTCCTCCAGGTAGCGCCCGTACGGATGCGCGCCGCTGGCCTCGCGCGCAGCCTGATCAGTTTCGACTTGGGTCATGGCTCGGAGAATGTCATGCGGGAAGGCCGGGGTGCATGCACCCCGGCCCGGACCGGCGCATGCGCCGGTCCGCGGGCGGGCGCATGCGCCCGCCCGAACACCATTACTGTTCATCTCATGCGAAACCCCCGTGACTTTGGAAAGCCCCTGGCCATCGGCGCTCCGCAGCCGGTGCTCGAGATCCCCTTCAGGCCCAGCCGGATGATCCACTTCCTGGACTTCTCCAACGAGAAGATGGTGGCGAAGGTGCCTGACATCGCGCCCACGGTTGACATCCTGCTCGGCAACCTCGAGGACGCCGTGCCCGTCGATCGCAAGGAGGCCGCGCGCGAGGGCCTGCTGCGCGTGGGCAAGGAGGTGGAGCTCGGCGAGACGCAGCTGTGGACGCGTGTGAACAGCCTCGAGTCGCCGTGGGTGCTCGATGACATCACCCAGGTGGTCAGCGAGATCGGCGATCGCCTGGACGTGATGATGATCCCCAAGGTCGAGGGCCCCTGGGACATCCATTACGTCGACCGGCTCCTGGCGCAGCTCGAGGCGCGCGCCGGACTCGAGCGCCCGATCCTGATCCACGCGATCCTCGAGACCGGCCTCGGCGTGGTCAATCTCGAGGAGATCGCCACCGCCAGCCCGCGCATGCAGGGCATGAGCTTTGGGCCGGCCGACCTCGCCGCCTCGCGGCGGATGAAGACCACGCGCGTGGGCGGCGGCCATCCGGGCTACCGGGTGATCGAGGATCCCGACGGCGACGCGCCGCGCGTCACCGCTCAGCAGGACCCTTGGCACTACTCGATCGCCCGCATGGTCGATGCCTGCACCTCGGCGGGGATCCTCCCCTTCTACGGCCCCTACGGCGACATCCGCGACGTCGAGGGCTGCGAGACGCAGTTCCGCGCCGCCTTCCTGCTCGGGTGCGTGGGCGCGTGGTCGCTGCACCCGGTGCAGATCGAGATCGCCAAGAAGGTCTTCAGCCCCGACCCCGACGAGGTGCTGTTCGCCAAGAAGGTGCTGGAGGCGATCCCCGACGGGCGCGGCGTGCACATGATCGACGGCAAGATGCAGGACGACGCGACCTGGAAGCAGTGCAAGGTGATGGTCTCGCTGGCCGAGATGCTTGCGCACAAGGACCCGGAGCTGGCCGAGGCGTACGGGTTCGCGCCAACGGCGGTGTAAGCCGTTGCGGATTTCCGCCAAGGCCGACTATGCGGTCCGGGCGGCGGTCGAGCTGGCCGCCGCGGCGGACGAGAAGCCCGTCAAGGCCGAGCGGATCGCCACCGCCCAGGACATCCCGCTGAACTTCCTGGAGAACATCCTCGGCGAGCTCCGCCATGCGGGCATCGTGCGCAGCCACCGCGGCGCCGACGGGGGCTTTCGCCTGGCCAAGCCGGCGGCTGACCTGACGGTGGCCGACGTGATCCGCGCCGTGGAGGGGCCGCTGGCCAGTGTGCGCGGCGGCCCGCCCGAGGAGGTGGCCTACGCCGGCGCCTCCGAGGCGCTGCTCCGGGTGTGGATCGCCGTGCGGGCGAGCCTGCGCGGCGTGGCCGAGCGCGTCACGCTGGCCGACATCGCCGGGGGCCGGCTGCCCCGGGCGATCGACAAGCTGGCCGACGACCCCGAGGCCTGGATCACGCGCTGAGCTGTTCTCGATCGTTAGATCTGCAACGTCCTCTCCTCACACCACCACGCAAGGAGGGACCGATGCGAGACGGCAAGACCCTGGCGGCGATCGCCGCCGGCGCGGTCACTGCTCTGCCAGCGCCTCGGCCTGGCGCTCGCGAAGCCGAGCCATGCCATGCACCACGGCGCCGCGATGAAGCACCAGACCGGCGCCGCGATGAAGCACGCAGGAGCGGCGATGCACGGCGCGCCGACGACGACTGCTTCGACGACCGGCTGACCGGTCGGCGATGCGACCGCTGCGGGCGTTCGCCGTCGCCGCCCTGGGGACGGCGGGAATTCTCGGCGTCTTGCACACGGGAGCGGGCCCGGCAGAGCCGCGCCCGCTCCCGGCGCCGGCCGTCGCACCGAGCAGCGGGCCTGCGCGGCGCCCGCCGGGCGCGAGCCTGATCGCCGTGCCCAGAGGTCACGGTCTCCCCGTCTTCCGGCGACCACGAGACTCCTCGCCGGAGCTCCGCTTGGGCGCGCGCACCGCGGAGGGCAGTCGGCAGACGTTGCTGGTCGCCGGCGTACGGCGCGGTTGGGTGCGCGTCTGGCTGCCCGTTCGCCCGAACGGATCTCGTGGCTGGGTACGGGTCGCGTCGGTACGGCTCGAGAGCGACGACTGGAGCGTCCGAATCCGCCTGCGACGCCACCGGCTGACGGTGCTGCGCGACGGGGTGCGTCAGTGGTCGGCCCTGATCGCCGTGGGAGCACCGGCCACCCCCACGCCGCGAGGGCGGTTCTTTGTCACCGACCTACTCCGCCAGCCGGACCCGCGAGGGATCTACGGGCCCTGGGTGTTCGCGCTGTCAGGGTTCTCCCGTGTGCTGACGAGCTTCCGCGGCGGTCACGGCGAGATCGGGATCCACGGCACCGACGAGCCGATGCTGCTCGGGCAGGGCGTCAGCCACGGCTGCATCCGCCTGCGAAACAGCCTGATCGCGCGGCTCGCCGGGCAGCTTCCACTCGGCACCCCGGTCATGATCCTCGACAGTTAACCGCGCTGTCATGTCTGCCTGTGAGCCTCGTCGCGATGGTGATCCTGATCGCTTTTGGGTTCCTGGCGGGCGCCGGCACCGCGGTCTCTCCCTGCGTGCTGCCCGTGTTGCCGTTGGTGCTCTCAGCGTCCGCCACCGGTGGCCGTCGCCGGCCGCTCGGGATCGTGCTCGGTCTGGCGGGCTCGTTCACGTTCGCGACCGTCGCGCTTGTCTACGTGCTCTCCGCGCTGGGGCTCCCGAACGGACTTCCCCGGACGTTCGCCGTGGTTGTGCTGCTGGTATTCGGCGTCGCGCTGCTGGTGCCCCCGGCTGCGGCATGGGTCGAGGGCATGCTCAGTCGCCTGTCCGGTCGCTTCGGAATCGTCCGCAACGGTGGCGACGGCTTCGCCTCGGGTCTGCTGGTCGGGGCCAGTCTGGGCCTTGTGTATGCGCCCTGCGCCGGGCCGATCCTGGCCGGCGTCATCACGGTGTCCGCGTCGCAGAGCTTCACCGCCGGCCGGCTCGCGGTGGCGCTCGCCTACGGCCTGGGGTCGGCGACCGTGCTGTTTGTGCTGGGCCTCGGCGGCCGGCGCGTGACGGCTAGGCTCGCCCGCCGTTCGGGCCGGATGCAGATGGCGATGGGGGCGGTGATGGTGCTGGTCGCATTCGCGATGCTCCAGAACCTCGACACCCGCTTCGAGACGGCGATCGCGAGCGACATCCCGAGCTTCCTCGTCGACCCCACCAAGAGCCTCGAGGCAAGCCACTCGGTGCAGAGCGGACTGGCCGGGATCCGGGGTCGCCTGAGCGGCGGCTCGGGGCGGGTGCAGGCGGCAGCCGGTGGCAGCCAGGCAGCGGCCGGCGAGCGGCTGCCGGTGCTAGGGGCCGCGCACGAGTTCGTGGGCCTCGGCCGCTGGTTCAACACCCTGGGCGACAAGCCTCTGACCCTCCGCTCGCTCCGCGGGCGCGTGGTGCTCGTCGATTTCTGGACCTACTCCTGCATCAACTGCATCCGCACGCTGCCGTACCTGAAGGCGTGGGATGCGCGCTATCGCTCGGCAGGGCTGACGATCATCGGGATCCATACTCCGGAGTTCCCCTTCGAGCACGACGCCGGCAACGTGCAGGCGGCAATCAAGCAGGACGGGATCCGCTATCCCGTCGCGCAGGACAACGGCTACCGCACCTGGAACGCCTACGGCAATCAGTACTGGCCGGCCGAGTACCTGATCGACGCCCGCGGACGGCTGCGGCTGGTGGAGTTCGGTGAGGGCGGCTACGCGGAGAAGGAGCGGGCAATCCGCTCGCTGCTCGCGGAGGCCAGCGCGACCAGCCTGGGCAGCACGGTCCGGACCGCGGCCCAGATCCCGGCGGATGACACAACGCCCGAGTCCTACCTCGGCTCAGCTCGGCGGAGCGCTTCGTCGGCGGGGCGCCCGCCGACGGCCGGCACGATTACGGGACGCCGCAGACGCCGCCGAGCGACCATCTCGCCTATGCGGGGGCGTGGTCGATCACGCCCCTCGACGCCACCGCCGCAGCATCGGGAGCGGCCGTGGAGCTGTCCTTCCATGCCCGGCGAGTGTTCCTGGTGCTCGGCTCTCCCGGCAGCAGCGCCACGTGCACGTGCTGCTCGACGGCCGCGCGATCGGTGGCGGGGAGGCCGGCGCCGACGTCCACGGTGGAACCATCGCGGTCGAGCAGCAACGGCTGTACTCCCTGGTCAGCCTGCCACGCGTCGAGCATCACCTGCTCACTCTGCGGTTCGACCCCGGCGTGAGCGGCTACGCGTTCACGTTCGGATGAGCGCCGTGCGTGGGAACTGGCGGGATGCGCACGCAGGATCGTGGCTGCATCCTGGTCGTCGATGACGAGCCGACGATCGCCGAGATCGTGGCCCGCTACCTCGAGCGTGCCGGTTACCGGGCGCGCATCGCCGCCGATGGCCCGCAGGCGCTGGCGCTCGCGGCCGAGGGACACCTGGATCTGGTGGTGCTCGACCTGATGCTGCCGGGCATCGACGGGCTCGAGGTGATGCGCCGGCTCCATGAACGCGACGGCCCGGCCCTCCCCGTGGTGATGTTGACCGCACGCGGCGAGGAGGCCGACCGGATCGTCGGTCTGCGCTCCGGAGCCGACGACTACGTCGTCAAGCCGTTCTCGCCGGCCGAGCTGGTGGCCCGGGTCGACGCGATCCTGCGCCGGAGCCGCACTCCGCCCGACGACGGACCGGTCCTGCGCTTCGACGGCCTCGAGATCGATCCTCCGTCCCGCCGGGTGCTCGTCGGCGGCGAGCAGGTGAACCTGACCGTGCGTGAGTTCGAGCTGCTGCTGTTCTTCGCGCGGCACCCCGGAAGGGTCTTCACCCGCGACCAGCTGATGGACGCCGTGTGGCAGTACACCTTCTGGACGGACGCGACCACCGTCACGGTCCACGTGCGCCGGCTGCGCACGAAAATCGAGCGCGAGCCAGCGCAGCCACGATGGGTGCAGACCGTCTGGGGCGTCGGATACCGGTTCGCGCGATGAGGGTCTCGGTCGCGATCGTGCTGGCAGCCGCGCTCGCGGCCGGCTTGCTGGTGGGGCTCCTGTACGACGCCACCGGTGGGCTCCACACGAGCCTGCTGCTGGCCGCGGTCGGGGTGGCGGGCGTCGGGCTCGCTCACGCCGCCGCGGCGCACCGGCGCACGATGCTGCTGCGACGCCAGTTCGCGATCGGTGTCGCTGTCTCGGTCGGCTCGGTGCTGCTGGCGACGATCTTGGGCGCGCAGTTGATGTTCGTATCGGGCCACGACGCGGTGATCATCGCCGTGGTGACCGTGTTCGCCGGGATGCTCGCGATTCGCGCCGCCGAGCTGCTGGCCGGCGGGGTGCTCGACGATGTCCGCCGCATTCGCGACGGGATCGTCGCGGTGGGCCAGGGGGCGCGGGACCATCGCTTGGACATCGAGGGCCGCGACGAGCTGACCGAGCTCGCTCGGCAGGCGGACGCGATGGTCGAGCGCCTGTCAGCCGAGGAAACGCGAGCCGCACGCTCGGACCGGGCCCGGCGTGACCTGGTGGCCGCCGCCTCGCACGATCTGCGCACGCCAATCTCGGCGATGCGCCTGATCGTCGATGCGCTGGACGATGACCTGGTCGATGAGCCCACCCGGCGGCGCTACCAGCAGACCATGCACACCCACATCAGGGCGCTCGGCGCCCTCGTGGACGACCTCTTCGAGCTGACTCGGATCGAAGCCGGCGAGGTCCGCTGGTCGATGCAGCAGGTCGCGCTCGACGACCTCGTCGACGAGACGGTCCAGGCGCTCAGCAACGCGGCGCAGGCCAAGGGCGTGCATCTGGGAGCCGAGATCCCGCAGCGAGGCCTCCTCGCCCACGCCGATCCCGAGCGCCTCCAGCGGGTGCTGTTCAACCTGGTTCACAACGCGATCCGCCACACTCCCGGTGACGGGAGCGTGACGGTGCGGGCCACCAGCGCCGCCGGCGGCGCGAAGATCGAGGTCGACGACACCGGCACCGGTATCGACCCGGGCGAACGCCGGCACGTGTTCGAGCCGTTCTACCGCGGCGGCAAGGACGGCGCCCGGAGCACTGACGGCGCCGGGCTGGGCCTGGCCATCTCACGTGCGATCGTCGAGGCACACGGCGGAAGCATCGCGATCGAGCCCGGCCATCCCGGAACCCTCGTGCGGGTCACGCTGCCCGGTCGGACGCCTGACTGGACTCCGCCGCCGGGCCTACGTAGACAACGTCGCCCGCCTCCACACCGAGTTTCTCCGCCTGCGCCCGGGTCAACTGCGCCCGCGCGCTCGAGCCATCGGGGAGGGCGAGTTCGATCCTCACCTCGAAGCCGAGGTGCACGACCCGCGTCACGCTCGCCTCGTGCGCATCGGGCACGGGGGCCAGCGAGATCGTCACGTCGTGGGGACGGACCAGCTTGCCGTCGAGCTGCGCGACCGGCCCCAGGAAGCCCATGACGAAGTCGTTGGCGGGCTTGTCGTAGACCTCGCGGGGCGAGCCGACCTGCTCGATCCGGCCCTCCTGCATCACCGCGATCCGGTCGGCGACGTCCATCGCCTCCTCCTGGTCGTGAGTTACCAGCACCGTGGTCACGCCCTGCTCGTCGTGCAGCCGGCGCAGCCACTGCCGGAGCTCCGTGCGCACCGTCTTGTCGAGCGCACCGAACGGCTCGTCGAGCAGCAGCACCTCGGGATGAACCGCCAGCGCGCGCGCCAGGGCCATGCGCTGGCGCTGACCGCCCGAGAGCTGGTGCGGGCGCTGCTCGGCCCAGGTCGTCAGACCGACCAGGTTGAGCAGCTCGTCCACGCGCGAGCGGATCTCCGGCTTCGGGCGCTTGCGGATCCGCAGCCCGAACGCGATGTTCTCGCGAACGCTCATGTGCGCGAACGGCGCGTAGTGCTGGAAGACGAAGCCGATGCACCGCTCCTGAGGACGCTTCCAGGTGACGTCGTCGGAGTTGATGCAGCACCGTCCCGGTGTCCGGCGTCTCGAGCCCCGCGATGATCCGCAGCAGCGTCGACTTGCCCGAGCCGCTGGGCCCGAGCAGCGCCGTCAGCGATCCCTTCGGACACCTCCAGGCTCACATCGTCGAGGGCGGTGAAGTCACCGAAGCGCTTGGAGATGTCCTGTACGTCGATCCTCATTTCGACTCGTTCCTCCTCGCACCAAGAAGGGTCATGCCGAGCAGCACGATCAGCGATATGACCGCGAGCTCCGTCGCAGCGGCGTAAGCGCTCGTGATCGCCTGGGAGCCGAGATCGGAGCTGCGCTGATAGACGAGCAGCGGAAGGGTGAGCGTCGAGCCGGCCACGTTCGAGGAGACGACCAGCACCGCCCCGATCTCGCCGAGTGCGCGCGCCGTGGTCAGAACGACCCCCGTACGCCACGCCCCAGCGGATCGAGGGCAGCGTGACCCGCCAGAAGGTCTGCCAGCCCGAGGCCCCGAGCGTCGCGGCCGCCTGCTCCTGCTCGTCGCCCACCTCGATCAGCACCGGCGCGACCTCGCGCACCACGAACGGCAGCGAAACGAAGATCGTCGCCAGGACCAGTGCCCGGCACGGCGTAGATGATCCGGATGCCGTGGTCCGTGAAGAACTTGCCGAACCAGCCGTCGACGCCGAACACCAGGATCAGCGCGAGCCCGACGATCACCGGCGAGACCAGGAACGGCAGGTCGATCAGCCCGTCGAGGATGCCGCGGCCGCGGGCCTTGCCGCGGACCAGCACGAGCGCGCAGCCGACGCCGAAGATCGTGTTCAGCGGCACGGCGATAACCGCTACGAGCACGCTGACCCAGAAGGCGCTGACCGCGGCCGGGGTCGTCATCCAGTTCCACGCCACGCTGAAGCCGTGCTCGAACGTCCGGCCGAAGACCACGGCCAGCGGGAGCAGGAGCAGCAGCGTCAGGTACAGCAGCGCGACCGTGCGCAGGGAGAACGTGGTGCGGCGGGAGATGTTCATGGGCGTGACTTCGGTCGCCGGTCGCGGTCATGAGCATCAATGCGCAACGCGGCCTCCGAGGCGCCGGATGAGCACCAGGATCACGAGCGACACGGCGAGCAGCACCACCGACAGCGCGGCCGCGGCCTGCGTCGCGTCGCTCTCGATGTCGTCGAAGATGACGATGCTGGCGATCTGGACCTTGCCGATGATCAGGAGCAGCGATCCGATCTCTCCGACCGAGCGCGCGAACGAGAGCGCGGCGCCCGGAGAGGATCGCCGGCCGCAGCGCCGGCAGCACGATCCTCCTGAACGTGGTGGCGTTGGACGCCCCCAGCGATGCCGCCGCCTCCTCGACCTCCTTGTCGAGCTCGATCAGCACTGGCTGAACCGAGCGCACCGTGAACGGCAGCGTCACGAACAGCAGCGCGACGATCACGGCCGCGCGGGTGAAGGCGAGATGCACGCCGAACGGGCTGCCCGGCCCGTAGAGCGCGAGCAGCGTCAGCCCCGCGACGATCGTCGGCAACGCGAACGGCAGATCGATCAGCGCGTTGATGAAGCGCTGGCCGGGGAAGCGGTCTCGGACCAGCACCCACGCGACGATCGTGCCCATCACGGCCCCGATCGCGGCGACCACCAGCGAGACCACCAGCGTGATCACCAGCGCCTTCACCGCAAGCGGGCTGGTGACCGAGTCCCAGAATGTGCCAAGGCCCTGCGAGAACGCCTTCGCGGCGACCGCCGCAAGCGGGATCAGGACGATCACGCTGAGATACAGGGTCGCCAGACCCAGACCCAGCGTCCCCCGCCGGACGGCCCGCCCGCGGGCCCGCCTGAAAACGCGGGTCCGCGGGAGCGCGACGGCTTGAGAGCTAGGAGGCAGTGGGGACTCCCGCAGCCTGCTCGATCTTGGTGATCGACCCGCTGCTCGGATCGAAGAAGTCGCTCTTGACCTTCGTCCAGCCACCCAGGAAGTCGATCGTGAACAGCTGCGGCGGGGTCGGGAACTTGCTGGCGAACTTGGCCGCCACCGACTTCAGCACCGGGCGGTAGCCCTGCTGCGCCCAGATCGTCTGGCCTGCCGGGCTCCACTGCCAGTTCACGAACGCCTGCGCCTGGCTCTTGTGCGAGCTCTTGGCCGTGGCGGCGATCGGCGTCTCGATCAGGATCGTCTGCTTGGGGATGAGGTACTGGATGCTGTCCCCAGCCTTCTGCGCAGCGATCGCGTCCGACTCGTAGTCGAGCAGCACGTCGCCCTTGCCGCTGGTGAACGTCTGCAGCGCCGAGCTCGCGCTCGAGGGCTGGACGCTGACGTTCTTGGTCAGCAACGTCTTGACGTAGGCCAGGGCCTGGGCGGACGACTTGCCCTCCTTGAGCTGTGCGCCGTAGCCGGCGAGGATGTTCCACCGGGCGCTGCCCGACGTCGAGGGGTTCGGCGTGACGACGTCGACTCCCGGCTTGATCAGGTCATCCCAGCCGGTGATGTGCTTGGGGTTGCCCTTGCGCACGACGAGGACGACGACCGAGTCGCTCGACATCCCCTTCTGGGGATTCGCGTCCCAGTTGCTGTCGACGATGCCGTCCTTGACCAGGCGGGTCATGTCGGGCGTGGTCGAGAAGGCGACGATGTCGGCCGGCTGGCCGGAGTCGACCGCGCGGCTCTGGGAGCCCGAGGCCCCGAACGACTGGCTGAACGACGTGCCCTTGCCGGCCGAGGTCTGCTGGAAGGCCGAGGTCAGCGCGGCGTAGGCCTTCTTGGGCGTGGAATATCCGACCAGCGCCAGGTTGGTGCCACCGCCGGAGGACGAGCCACCACCAGACGCACTCGAGGTGTCCGACGAGCCGCCGCATCCCGCGACCAGCCCGCCGGCCCCGACGGTCGCCACAGCCATCACAGCGAGCTGCCGGCGGCCTACCCACCTCGGCCTTTCTGCGCCCCACACAAGCGATTTCATAAGACCCCTTTTTCGATGAACACTGTTTTATCAATCAACTTCACGGGAATTGTAGCCTTTGTTTCCGATGGGTGGAGATTGGCCGCGCGGCGGCGCCGTAGACCCCTGCTTCGCTAGATTCCGCCGCCGTCATGCGCTTCTTCGAGTACGAGTCGCGGGCGATCGTGGCCAAGGCCGGGATCCCGGTGACCAAGCACGGATTCGCCACCACGCCCGAGGAGGCCCGGAAGATCGCCGAGGAGATCGCGGCGCCCGTGGTGATCAAGTCGCAGGTGCTGACCGGCGGCCGGATGAAGGCCGGCGGGGTGCAGTTCGCCGATACGCCCGATGAGGCGGCCCAGCAGGCCGAGCACGTCCTGAACCTGGAGATCGGCGGCCACATGCCGCGCGGGGTCCTGGTCGACTCAAAGGCCGCCGTCGCGCACGAGTACTACGCCGGCGTGGTGTGGGACGGGCTGCGCAAGCGGCCGGTGATGCTGTTCTCCGACATGGGCGGGATCGACATCGAGGAGGTGGCCGAGCAGCATCCCGACCACGTCGCTCGAGGCCACTTCTCGACCCTGCGGCCGTTCTCGGACTGGCAGGCCAAGCAGGTGATCTCCTCGATCGGGGTCACCGGCTCGGCGCTGAACCGTCTGACCCCGATCCTCACGCGGCTGGCCCGCCTGTTCCTGCAGTACGACATGACCCTGGCCGAGATCAACCCGCTGGGGCAGCTCGAGGACGGCTCGTTCGTCGCCCTCGACGCCCACATGGACATGGAGAATGAGGCCCGCCCGCGCCAGAAGGCGCTTCTGCAGGAGCTGGGTGTACGCGACGAGGAGACCCGCCAGGCGCGGGAGCCCACGCCCTTCGAGCTGGCCGGCGAGGAAGTCGACGCCCAGGACCACCGCGGCGTGGCCGGCAACGTCACCGAGTTCGACGGCAACCTCGGCCTGGTGATCGGCGCCGGCGGCGGGTCGCTGACGCTGTTCGACGCCGTGCGCAACCACGGCGGCGACCCGGCCAACTACTGCGAGATCGGGGGCAACCCCTCCGTGCGCAAGGCGGCCGGCCTGGCCAAGCTCGTCCTGCAGAAGCCCGGCGTGGACAAGATCGCGGTGATGATGTCGATCGTCTCCAACACCCGCGTGGACATCGTCGCCCGCGGTGTGATCAAGGCCTGTCTCGAGCTCGGCTTCGACCCCGCAGAGAAGATCGCCATCTTCCGTATCCCGGGCGCCTGGGAAGAGGAGGGCTTCAAGATCCTCGAGCGCTACGGCGTGCCCTACGCCGACCGCTCGGTCTCGCTGCACGAGGCGGCGCGGCGCGCCGTAGAGCGGATCCAGGGCCAGGCGGCGGGCGACGGCGACGGCGCGCTCGGACCCGAGTTCCGCCAGACGACGGCTGAGGTCGGCGGCGAGAAGGACGTATAGGCGATGTCCATCCTCATCGACGAGAACACCACGTTCATAGTCCAGGGCATCACCGGGCGCGAGGCCGTGAACCTGACTCGGGAGTGCCTGGACTACGGAAAGGGCGCGAAGATCGTCGGCGGCGTGACGCCCGGGCGGCTCGGCCGCGACGTGCACGGCGTTCCCGTGTTCGACACCGTGGCCCAGGCGGTCGAGCACCACGGCTCGCCGATCGACGGCTCGGTCGTCACCGTCCCCCCCGCCTTCACCAAGGACGCCGTGTTCGAGGCGATCGAGAACGGGATCAAGATCGTGGTCATCGTCACCGAGCGCATCCCTCGCGGCGACGTGGCCCAGATGGTCGAGCTGGCGGGAGAGCGGGGCGCGCGCATCATCGGGCCCAACTGCCTGGGGATCATCGTCCCCGACGTGATCAAGATGGGTGGCATCGGCGGCCCGGCCAAGGACGCCGCCAAGTCCTACACGCCGGGCCAGGTCGGCGTGATCTCGCGCAGCGGCGGCATGACGACCGAGATGTCCTCGACGCTCAGCGCCGCCGGCCTGGGTCAGTCGACCGCGGTCTCGATCGGCGGGGACGCGATCATCGGATCGACCTACGCCGAGCTGATGCCGCTGTTCGAGGCCGACTCGGAAACGGAGGCGATCGTGATCTACACCGAGCCCGGTGGTCGCATGGAGGCCGAGCTGGCGCGCTGGGTGACCGAGAACAGCTCGCGGCTGCCGATCGTCGCCTTCATGGCCGGGCGCTTCATGGACGAGATGCCCGGGATGAGCTTCGGCCACGCGGGCACGATCGTCGAGGGCAAGGAGGACACGGCGAGCGAAAAGATCGCGCGCCTGGCCGAGGCCGGCATCGTCGTGGCCGAGGAGATCTCCGAGATCCCGAACATCGTCAAGGAGCGGATTGCCGCGGGGGTGGTGCGCTCGTGAGCGAGGCCGTGTTCATCGGCGTCGAGGTCGACGAGGCGACCGCCGGCGACAAGGAGCTCTCGGCGAAGCTCACCGAGGTCTGCCCGGTCGACATCTACGGCCAGAACGAGGACGGAACGCTTCGGATCGTCGAGGAGAACCTCGACGAATGCGTCCTCTGCGAGCTCTGCATCAAGGCCGCGCCGCCCGGGACGGTGCGCGTGGTCAAGCTGTACTCGGGCGAGTCGCTCGGGTCCTGAGGCGGCGGCCCCGGGCCTCGCTCAGCGCAAGTGCACGCTGTGGCGAAGCAGCGTGTGGCCGTGGCGCTTGATCAGCAGCGTGTAGCGCCCGCGGTGAAGGGGGCGGTGCGGGTGCAGCACGACGTAGTGGTGGCGCGTCCCCAGCTGCTTGACGTGTCGCAGCGCGAGCGGGTGATGATGATGGGGGCGCAGGAGCTCGACCGTCAGGTTGGACAGCGTGCCGCTGGTGGTGTTCATCTCCAGCACGACCGCCCGGCCCTTGTTGCGGCGACCCAGGAAGCGCACGACCAGGCGCCCGACGTGGGTCACCTGCGGCGCCGGCAGCACCTTCAGATGCGGATCTGAGGTGTCGCAGTTGCTCTCGCCGCGGCTGAGATCGCCCGACGAGGCCAGCGGCGGCGGCTCGAGCAGTGCCGGGTGCGAGGTGTCGAGGAAGTCCTCGAGCGTGTTCGCGTTGGCGTCGCGATAGGTCATGGCGGGCAGGTTCCACTTGGCCTCGATCGTGGCCAGCGCCGAGGTGTGGTCGTGGAGCACGCCCGTCACCCCGTTCGGCTTGGAGTACGGCGATGCGACCACGGCGGGGACGCGAGGCCCGTACATGTCATAGCCGCCGGGGTAGTCCTTGGGCCCCAGGTCGGGCTTGATCGAGTCCGGCGCGATCGCACTCGGGGGCGGGACGTGGTCGTAGTAGCCGCCGTGCTCGTCGTAGGTCCACACGAGCAGCGTCCGCGGCCAGGCGGGCGAGCTGACCACGGCGCGGACGATCTGCTCGACGAACGATTCGCCCTGCTGGATGTCCGCGGGGTTCTCCTCGTCCTGGTCCTGGGCCGCGCTGTAGTTGGCCACGCCGTTGCCGATCGGGATCTTGCCCGCCAGCGCCGAGCCGACCACGTTGAGCGTCCCGATCTCGGAGTCGACCCAGCACACAGACGGCAGCGTTCCCGCCGCGCAGTCGGCGAAGAACTGGTCGATCGGGGCCATGTTCTGGGGGTTCTTCTCCGGGATCTCGAAGATCACGCCGGTCGCCGGGACATCCACGAAGTAGTCCTTCCAGCTGATCCCGTAGTGGTTCAGGCGATCGACGATCGTCCCGTTGGGCGGCGACTGCGTCACCTTCGAGGTGTCGGTCGAGATCAGGCCGAACGCCGTCCCGCACAGCCAGAAGCGCCGGTTCGGGTACGTCTGGCAGGGAGCCGAGCAGAACCAGCGGTTGCCGAGCGTGAACCCCTTGGCCAGCGAGTAGTAGAAGGGGATGTCGGACTCGTCGTAGTAGAGCATCTGGCCCTGCTGCACCCTGGCGAAGCCGTCCATCCGGCCGTGGTCGATCTCCTCGTGGGTCGGCGTCCAGGCCTGCGTGACGTCGGTGGGCTGGCAGAGCGAAGGCGCGTGCTGGACGCGCACGACGCCGCCGCTCAGCGGATTCGTGTTGATCGGCGTGCCGGCCTTGTCGAAAGTGAACCCGTCAGCCGCGGGCTGTCCGCGCCGGGGCAGCATCCCGAAGTAGTTGTCGAAGGAGTGGTTCTCCTGCATGACCATGACGATGTGGTCGAAGGGCAGAGCCGCCGTCGGCTCGCCCGCAGGCCGGCTGGGGTCGGGCAGGGAGCCGGGCGTCCGGACGCCGGCGGCGGCGGCGCGCGCGAGCCATGGGTCGAGGCGGGCCAGGGCACCCGCGGCGGCCAGCCCGCCGGCGGCTTTGAGCGCGCTGCGGCGAGTGATCTCCGGCGCGTGGATCATCTCGCCGGGCTCCCGGTCACGCGGCCTTCCCCGCCAGACGTCGGTGCGCGGCGTCGGTGAGAGGCCGGTAGGTCTCCCCCGAGGCGTCGAGGTACCAGGCCTGCATGTCGGTATCGGGCTCGGGAATCCCGGCTTCGCGCAGGGGTCCGGTGAGCGGCCTGAACCACGTCGTCACGGGGATCCGCTCCACGACCTGGACGATCGCCGGCCGGGCCTCCCGCGGCAGCCGCCGCAGGCCGGCGCCGAGCTCCTTGGCGTCGAGCTCGGCGCCCGGCCGCAGCGTCAGGGCGGCCATCGCCAGCTCATGCTCGCCGCCGTTCGCCTGGACGCCGTAGGCCACGGCGAGGTCGACGGCCGGGAGATCGCCCAGCGCGTCGCGGATCGGCGAGGTGAACACCGGGCCGTGGCTCGTTCGGACGACGTCGGCGACCGCGTCCACGCGCCAGTAGTCGCCGTCCTCGTCTCGCCGGAAGAGATCACCGGTGGGAAGCCAGGCGTCCTCGGACGCGAACACGCCCCGCAGCGGCGTCGAGCTCGTCTGCGCGTTGGGGTGCACGCGGGCCAGGAGCATCCCGGTCTCGCCCCGCGCACATTCGCGCACGAACCCTCGGCGGCCGACCACGAGGCGTCCCTCCTCGACGTCGTAGGCGCCGATCCGCACCTCGGTGCTGCCCGGCAGCGGCCTGCCCATGCAGCCCTCCTTGGTGCCGCTCAGGTTCACGAGGACCGCCCCGGCCTCGGTCGAGGCGTAGAACTCGAGCACGCGGGCGGGGCTGAAGCGTGACTGCACGCGCCGCCACAGCCCCCGGGGCATGCCCGAGCCGATGAACAGGCGGATCGGGTGATGGCGCTCGCCGGGATGCGGCGGCGCCTCGACGAGATCGTGCAGCAGGGTCCACGTGTAGGAGGCGACCGTGACGCCGTAGCGGCGGACCTCCTCCCAGAACGTCGAGGGATCGAAGTGACGGGCCATGGCCAGGCGTGCTCCGCCGGCGATGGCGCCCCCGATGCTCATCATCAGGCCGGAGGGGTGATAGAGCGGCGTGACGCTGTAGACGGTGTCCCCCCGGCTCAGCGCCGCCGAGGAAGCGGTGCCGAACGCCGACAGGGCCCAGCGGCGGTTGGTGATGCGGCTGAGCCGCATCCGCACGCCCTCGCCGGTGAAGAGGATGAAGGCGACGTCACTGGCGCGGCCCGGGTTGGGGCGATACCAGGCCGGAAGCTCGACGGCGGCCGGGTCGATCTGCTCCATGTCCGCGGTCAGCGGCACCCCCAGATCGCGCTCGCCGCCTCCGCCACCGAGCACGAAGGTGTGGACGGTGCGCACGCCGGCCGCGAGGTGCGCGCGCTCGGGGTCGGCAATGATCCGCTCCACCTGTCCGAGCTCGGCCTCCCGCTCGACCTCGGCATCGGGGCGCATCAGGACCGAGACGGCGCCGAGGCGGCTGATCGCCACGGCCAGCGCCAGCGCGCTCGGGCGGTTGCTCATCAGCACGCCGACGTGCTCGCCCTGGCGCACCCCGATCGAGATCAGCCCGCGGACGACGTTGTCGATCCGCTCGTTGATCTCCCGGGCGCTGTAGCCGCGGTCCTCGAACAGAAAGAAGATCTCGTCGGGGCCACGCCGTCGCCGCTCCTCCACCAGCAGGCCGAGCGAGATCCGCGTGCTGGGCTGGATCTGCTCCAGGCGCGCCAGGCGGGGTAGCTGGCTGGCCGCCTCGAGCGTCAGCTCCCGCACGCTGCGAACCGTCCGCTTGGTCGTACCGACGGCCGAGCGGACCATCCCGCTGCCCACTCCGGCAGCCAGCTCGAGGCCGTAGTCGACCCGGTTTCGCACCTGCAGCGAGGCCTCGGGCGAAAGGTCGTCCGTGACGGCCGTGACCTGCTCGGGGCGCTCGCCCGAGCCCTCGCGCCAGGCGATCCACTTCGCCACCGTCGGCCAGCTCGTGGAGTTCGAAACCGAACCGACGACGAGGCCGAAGTGACCGGCGCGCAGGCAGAGCTCGTAGATCTCGGCCTGCGGCGCGGCGAAGCGGATGGCCCGGACGCCGGGCGCGGGCGCGATCTCGTCGACCGAGCCCACGACCGAGAGGATCGGGCAGGCGATGTCGGCCAGCGTGACCAGGCGGTCCTCGATGACGAAGCCGCCCTCGAGCATCCGGTTGTGGGTGATGAACTGCCGCAGGAAGTCGGCCATCGCCGGCCCGGGCCAGGCCACCCAGCCCTCGGCCTCGAGGAACCGGCGCTGTCCCTCACGCGGGAGCAGCGCCTCGCGGTCGTGCAGGCGGAGGATGAACTCCGCCCGGCTGCGCAGGGACTTGACCGGGTCGAGCAGGCGAAAGCCCGTGCGGCTCGCCCACGCCGGCAGCGCCCAGCCGCGGAACACGTCGGCGAACACGCCCGCCGCTCCGGTGGCGATCTGCTCGGGAAGGCCGAAGGGCATCGCCAGCCGCGTGTCGACGGGGCTTCCGAAGGTGATCAGCGAGCCGATGCCCTCGTTGCGCCGGAACGCCGCCGTCTGGTAGACGAACATCCCGCCCTGCGAGTAGCCGCCGAGGTGCACGTCGCGCCCGGTGGCGCGCTGGACGCGGTCCACGGCGTCCGAGACCGCGAGCACGTGGTCGGCGAGCGTCCGCTCCAGGCCGCCCTCCTCGCGCTCGGGGGCGCCGAAGTCGACCACCCACGGATCGACGCCGTGCTCGCGCAGCATGGTCACCGCGCTCGTCGCCGGCGAGACGTCGTAGACCTCAGCCGCCAGCATCATCGGGGGCACGAGGAGAATCGGGGCGCCGGCGGTGCGGGCGCCGTTCGTGCCCGACGGGCCGGCGCCGTCGCTAACCGGGCGAGCGCCATTCGCGAAGTAGTGGCGCAGGCGATAGACCCGCTGCTCGGCCGCGATCTCGTACGGCGAGGGCTCCTCGTGTGTCTCGAGGCCGCCGAAGCGGGCGACCTCGAGGGCGTTCTGGGCAGCCGCGCCCAAACGGCCCACGGGCGCGGTGATCGTCTTGGGCAGCAGCTCCATCGGTGCCCCTACATCTTCTCGGAAGTAGAGGATTGACGCCAACGGCGGGGCGGCGGGACCCACTTTGCGGACGGCGGCCTGGCGCGCTTCCGTGAACCGTGGGTGGGTCGCGCGGCGGAGGCGGGCACCGCCGCAACGTCACACCGGACCAGCGGCCCGTATCGCTCGTAACGTTACGGCGATGGGGGCGCCGTAACGTCACACAGGACGACGCGGGGCGGTCGCGCGTAACGTTGCAGCGGCCCGCGGGCAACGACCAGTGCCGCACCCGCGCGTTAAGGTAGGCCGGGCATGAACCTCGGCTCGATCCTCACGGATTCCGCTCAGCGCGATCCCGGCCACGTCGCGATCAAGCTCGACGACATCGAGCTGACCTACGGGCAGCTCGACGGCGCCTCGGCCCACATCGCGGGACTCCTGCACGAGCACGGCGTCTCGGCCGGCGACCGCGTCGGCATCATGCTCCCGAACGTCCCGTACTTCCCGGTCTGCTACTACGGAGTCCTGCGCGCGGGCTGTGTCGTCGTGCCCATGAACGTGCTGCTCAAGCAGCGCGAAGTCGCCTTCTATCTCGGCGACTCTGAGGCCAAGGTGGTGTTCGCGTGGGAGGACTTCGCGCAGGACGCCCAAGGCGGCGCGGCGGAGGCGGGCGCCGAGTGCGTGGTCGTCGCTCCCGGCCACTTCGAACACGAGGTTGGCGAAGCCGAACCGCGCACCGAGCTCGTCGACACGGACGACTCGGACACGGCCGTGATCCTCTACACCTCGGGTACCACCGGCACGCCCAAGGGCGCCGAGCTGACGCACGCCAATCTGACCAGGAACTCCGAGGTCGCCGCGCAGCTCTTCGGCTTCGGCTCAGAGGCCGTCGTCCTCGGCGCGCTGCCGTTGTTTCACTCCTTCGGGCAGACGTGCTCGATGAACGCGACGGTGAGGATCGGCGGGACGCTCACGCTGATCCCGCGCTTTGACCCAGGCAAGGCGCTGGAGATCATCCAGCGCGACCGCGTCAACCTCTTCCAGGGCGTCCCGACGATGTACAGCGCGCTCCTCCACCACAACGACCGGGAGCGCTACGACACCTCCACGCTCGAGCTGTGCGTGTCAGGCGGCTCGGCGATGCCGGTCGAGCTGCTGCGCGGCTTCGAGGAGGCATTCGGCTGCAAGGTGCTCGAGGGCTACGGCCTCTCGGAGACCTCACCGGTGGCGTCGTTCAACCACCCCGATCGCGAGCGCAAGCCGGGGTCCATCGGCACCCCCGTGGAGGGCGTGGAGATGAAGGTGGTCGACGACGAGGGAGCCGAGGTGGCCCAGGGCGAGGTCGGCGAGATCGTGATCCGCGGCCACAACGTGATGAAGGGCTACTGGAAGCGCGAGGACGCCACAACCGAGACCGTCCGTGACGGGTGGCTCCACACCGGCGACATGGCGCGGATCGACGAGGACGGCTACTTCTTCATCGTGGACCGCAAGAAGGACATGATCATCCGCGGCGGCTACAACGTCTACCCCAGGGAGATCGAGGAGGTGCTCTACGAGCACCCGGCGGTGCGCGAGGCGGCGGTGGTGGGGCTGCCGCACGATCAGCTTGGCGAGGAGGTCGGCGCGGCGGTGGCCCTGAAGGAGGGCGCAGACGCCAGCGTGGAGGAGCTTCGCGACCACGTCAAGGCGCAGGTCGCGGCCTACAAGTACCCGCGCCAGGTGTGGCTCGTCGACGATCTGCCCAAGGGGCCGACGGGCAAGATTCTCAAGCGCGAGATCGAGCTGCCGAGCCCGGATTGAGCGACGCGGTCGCCATCCGTCCGGCGGAGCGCGCCGACGTCCCGCTGCTGTTCCGCTACGTCCGTGACCTGGCCGAGTACGAGCGCGCCCCTGACCGAGTGGTTGGCACCGAGCAGCTGCTGGAGGATGCGCTGTTCGGGGCCCAGGCCGTGGCCGAGGCGCTCGTGGCCGAGGTGGGCGGCGAGCCGCGTGGGTTCGCCGTCTTCTACACGACGTTCTCCACCTGGCTGTGCCTGCCAGGCATCTGGCTCGAGGATCTCTTCGTGCCGCCAGAGCACCGCGGGAGCGGGGTCGGACTCGCGCTGCTCGCGCGTGTGGCGGCGATCGCCGTCGAGCGCGGCTACGGACGGCTGGAGTGGACGGCGCTGGACTGGAACGCGCCGGCGATCGGCTTCTACGAGGCGCTGGGCTCGGAGCAGCTGCACGAGTGGCAGACCTTTCGCCTGGACGGAGAGGCGCTACGACGGGTCGCCAGGCGCAGTCCGTCGCCCGACCACTCTGGCTGCCCCCAATAGAGAAGCCCCGCCGAGGCGGGGCTTCTCCGTAGCAGGCCTGTAAGCCGGATTTTGTCGAGAGCAACCATCCATCTGCGCGGCCTACCCGGACCTTGGCGGGACACCTGCGAACGGTCCTGCTTGGCCTAGCATCGGGTGGGGTTTGCCTGGCCGCCGCGTCACCGCGACGCCGGTGCGCTCTTACCGCACCATTTCACCCTTACCGGCCTGAAGCGCTGCAGCGGCTCCAGGCTTAGGCGGTGTCATTTCTGTGGCACTTTCCCGCGGGTTTCCCCGGGTCGGCGTTACCGACCACCCTTCCCTGTGATGTCCGGACTTTCCTCGAAGGCATTCACCTCCGCGGCTGCTCAGCCTGCGCTGGAAAGGATAGTGACGGATACCGCGCGATCCAGGCTCGGCAGCCGAGGTGCAGCGGTGGGGGCTGCCGCCGTGGTCCAGCGCGGCGGGCGCTCATAGCGGCCGCGCTAGCTGAGCGCCGAGCCGCAGCGGCGGCAGCGGCCGCCGATCGGGCGCGCCTGAGCGCCGTACTGGGGGCGCATCTCGCCCCCACACGTCGGGCATGCGACCGAGGCGTGAGCGGTGAGCCCCTCCCATACGCCGACGACGAGATCGTCGAGCGTCGGCTCACCGCCCGCGGCTTCGAACAGGCTGGGCGCGCGCAGCTCGAGCACCGTGCTCATGTCAGCGCTCCGCTCACGTCATGCTCCGCATCAGCCCGACCACCCGCCCCAGGATCCGGACGTCCCGGCTGCGGATCGGCTCCATCATCTCGTTCTCCGGCTGGAGGCGGATGTGATCGGTTTCGCGGAAGAAGCGCTTCACCGTCGCCTCCTCGCCGATCATCGCGACGACGATGTCGCCGTCCTGGGCTGAGTCCTGCGGCCGCACGACGACCAGATCTCCTTCCAGGATGCCCGCGTTCTTCATCGACTCACCGCGAACCCGAAGCAGATAGTCGCCCTCGGAGCCCCCTGCCACATCGGGGGTCTGCACGTAGTCCTCGATGTTCTCCTCGGCGAGGACCGGCTGGCCGGCGGCGACGTGACCCACGAGCGGAAGCCCGGGATTGACGAAGCTCCGCACCCCAGCGGCCGCGCGATCCAGCAGCTCGATGGCCCGCGGCTTGGTCGGGTCGCGCCGCAGCATCCCGATCCGCTCGAGGTTGGCCAGGTGCGCGTGCACCGTGGATGACGAGGCCAGCCCCACCGCCTTGCCTATGTCACGGACGGTCGGTGGGTAGCCGTACTTGGCCGAGTAACGCTTGATGAAGTCGAAGATCTCCTGTTGACGCTTGGTCAGGTCCATCCGTTCACTCCTTGCTCGGTTCTGCCCGGTGGGCCGGCACGTCGAACATGTGTTCGGAAATGTAGCGGCGGTTACGGACGGACACAAGCCGCAGCCGCGTTTGATGGCTAACCAACCACGCGCTGGACGAACGCTCGCCGCTGCCCCAGGCGAAGGTCAGCCGGCGCCCGAGCGAAGCCCCGCCGGCGTCCCGAGCGCTCCCCACCCCAAAGCTATACTGGCCGCCCCACGCGCCTGTGGCGGAATTGGTAGACGCGCAAGGTTGAGGGCCTTGTGGGAGACAACTCCCGTGGAGGTTCGAGTCCTCTCGGGCGCATCGGAGTGGCGCGGGCGCCCCCAGCCGGGTTTGCGCTCGCGCCCGCGGCATCGACCGGAGCCGTTCTCGCCGGCGGCCTGTGGCGGCAACCGCGCCGCCCGCCCGCCCGCTCGCCGCCACGCTCAGGGGCCCCGCGAATCGAGACTCGGGTCGACTCTTGCCGGGATTGCGATCTGCGCTGCTACGGTGGGTGTAAGGCAGATGCCGGAAGGCGTGATCTTCTGAAGGCCAGCCGCGAACGGGCGGACGAAAAACGTAGGGAGAAACTCGAGCTGATCCGCGAACAGGTGCGGAGCGGGTCGCTCGTCATCCGGCAGATGTCAGATGAGGAGCGCCGGCGGTATCCGCCCCGGCCGGTGCAGCCCAAAAAGCGGAATTGGCGGTGATCATGCGCGACCGGGAAGGACTGATCGCCCGGATACGGCAGATCCGCCGTGCGGCTGCCACAGACGACGAAGCTTCAGCCGGCGCAGCCGGCGAAGGCGGCCGACGCGTCGGGTGGTCATTCACTGGAGGCGCGGATCGAGCACTTGGAGCAACTCGTCGAGGGGCTCCAGGACTCCGTGCATCGCGAGTCCGAGCGCCAGAGCAGATTGATCGCCGAGCTGCAATCGCAGATTCGACCCGCGGTGATGAAGGCGGCGCTGAACAAGGACACCCGCGAGCGCGGCTTGTAGCTCGGGAGCTCGTACTCGAGCCGGCGCACGCCCTCGGTGCTCGACGCGTGAGCCCGACCGACGACCTCGAGTTCCTGCGGGCGGACGTGCACTACTACCACGACCGCGTAGCTCTGCTGCGGGCCAAGCTGTATCGCTGATGTTGACGCCGGTCGATGAGACCGCCGGCGGCGAGGTCAGCCTTCGGCGTCCGCGACCTCGATCCGGCCGGACTCGACCTGCGGGTGCAACACGAACGCCACGATCGGCGGGGGCGGCTACCGCTCGGCGAGGAGCTCTTCCTCCGCGCCGATCATGGCGATGCTCTCAGGCGCGCCGAGGTACTCGATCGCGCGGCTCGTGAGCAGCCACTGGTTTGTGCGCTCGCGCCTGAGCAAGCCCGCCCGGGCGAGCCGCTGCAACGCGATCGTGACCGTCGGACGGTGGCTGCCCACAAGCATCGCGAGCGTCTGATGCGTAAGGGGCAAGGTCACATACACGCCGTCCGGGCTGACGCGGCCCCATCGCTCGGCCAGGAGCCAGAAGAGCATCAGCAATCTCGGATGCGTGCGCGGCAGGTGCGTCACCGCTTGAGTCAGGGCCAGGTACCGGGCGCGCTGCGCCACACGGCTGATCAGCCGGCCGTTGATGCTCGGCCAGCGAGCTGTCCGCACGGCGAACGCCGTGTCCAGCACCGCCAGCCGGCCGGCCTGCAGGATCAGCCAGTCGACCGAGATCGGAAGCGGGTCGTACTCGCCGTCGGCGTCCCACGGCCGGATCAGGTCGCCTGGGCCGAACAGCTCGCATGCCGCCCGCTTCCCGACTGTGACCCGGCGCATCATGAGGCCGCTCAGCACGAACAGCCCAACCCATCCGTCCTCTGCTTGCTGGGCGATCTCGCGCGGATCCCAGGTGGGTGCGGACACGTCGATGACCCGGGCCAGCGCGTGCCGCCGGGCCGCCTCGTAGTTCTGCTCGTCGAGTCCCGTGCCCAGATCCGGATCGGCGTCGAGCAGCGAGATCGCCGACGGCGTCTGCTCAAGCGGTTTCGCCACGGAATAGCACTACCCGATGTACCCTCAGCCCCACCGTGCATTGCCTGTAGGGTCATGGCTTTCCTGGATCGGTCATAGCTGGTCTAAAGAGCGCACATGGACTATCGCCTCAACGCCGAAGAATCGGTTACCACGAGCATCCGGCGGGCGTCGCTGGAGCAGATCGACCTGTCGATCGAACAGCTGACCGATGCCGTCAGGACGGACCCGGTGCAAGCGGTTCACTGCACCCGCAAGGCGCTGAAGAGGCAGCGCGCGCTCCTGCGTCTCGCCGCAGGATCGCTCGATCGCAGGCGGCGGCGCCGTCACGACGCTGAGCTGCGCGACGCGGGGCGGTTGCTGTCCGGAGCGCGCGACGCCGATGTGATGATCCAGGCGCTCTCCGGCCTCTCGGAGCGGTACGCCGGGCAGGTTCCGAAGTCGACGTTCACCCGCGCCCGCCGGACGCTTCAGGCCGATCGCACCAAGGCCCGCCGGCACATGCTCGACTCCGGTGCCGTCGAGAACGCGGCGGACAAGCTCAGGGGCGTCCGCCACCGTGCCGAGCATCTGCAGCTGCGGCACGAGGGCTGGGACGCCATCGACGCCGGCCTGATGCGCTCCTACCGGCGCGGCCGAAAGGCGATGGCACGGGCCCGCAAGACCTCGCGCGTCGAGGATCTGCATGACTGGCGCAAGCGGGCCAAGGATCTCTGGTACCACCTCCAGCTGCTCGAACCGCTCTCCCCGGCGGCGCTCAAGGGTTTGGCAGGCGAGGCGCACCACCTCTCCGATCTGCTTGGCGACGACCACGATCTGGCGGTCCTGCGAGACAACCTGATCGACGGCGGTTCTGCGATTCGCGCCGATACTGACGCGCTCGTCGCGCTCATCGACACACGGCGCGAGCAGCTGCAAGCGCAATCGCGACTGACCGGCGCGCGTCTCTACGCCGAGCCGCCAAAGGCGTTTCGCCGCCGCCTGCATCGCTACTGGAAGGCGTGGCGTAGCGAACAGCGCCTCGCCCGGGCGCGTCGGCCCGCCACGGTCGCAGACGCGACGCGCACGCCGGCGAGCGCGTAGCGGCCGCGAACGCCCCGTTGTCCGCGCGCCAACCACGCGCGACGCCCCGCCGTTTGCCCTGGTCAGAGCGCGGCTAGCCGTTTGACGGGATGGCGGTGCGCAAGGTTCAAGCGAAGGTGTCGAGCCTCTGAGCGGCACGTCTCGCCATGAAGCTTCCCTGGACCGTCGTGATGGGGACCGGAATCGTGTCGGTCACGCTCGCACTCGCGCACGAGGACGTGCTCTCGTGGATCTTGTTCGGGATCGCGGGCGCGACGTGGGCCGTCCTGGTCCTCGTCGCCGCACGTGGCTTCCTGAATCGCGGGCGTGGGCCGTTCCCGGCGGCGTCCGACACCTCGAGCCTCGCCGCGGTGGCCGCCACCGCGGTCCTCGGCTCCCGTTTGCTGATCGGCGGCGCCGATGCTCTCGCAGCCGCGCTGCTGATCCTGGCGGCAGCGGAGTGGTTCGTGCTCGCCGCAATCCAGGCGCGTGCCGGCCGGCTTCCGCACACGGGATCGGTGTTCATCGTCGCGGTGGCGCCCTACTCGCTGGCCGTCCTGGCCGCCGCCTTGGGCGTAGGGAGGGGACGCCCGTGGCTGGCGGTCGTGGCGTTCGTCCTCTCCCTGCTCGGAGTCGTCCTCTACGTGGTCGCGCTGGCCCGATTCGAGCTGGCCGAGTTGCGGCACGGACGCGGCGATCACTGGGTCGCGGGCGGCGCCGTCGCGATCTGCGCCCTGGCCCTGGCCGAGATCAGCCAAGCCGTTCAGGGGACCGAGCTCAGCGCGACCGCACCGGCCCTGCACACCGCGGCCGTCGTGAGCTGGGGCATCGGGATCGGGTGGCTGATCGTGCTCGTCGTGTTCGAGCTGGCGGCGCCGCGAGCCGCCTACGACGCTCATCGGTGGTCGACCGTGTTCCCGGCTGGGATGTATGGGGCCTGCAGCTTCGCGGTCGGTCGCGCCGCGAATGTCTCGGCGCTGGTCGACTTCGGTGACGTATGGGTGTGGGTCGCCGTCGCGGTGTGGATCGCGGTCGCGCTCGGCACGCTTCGCCACGCGTGGACGCGCCGCCGACAGCCGGCAGCCGGCGCTTAGCTGCGCTCGGACTTAGGTGTGTCCCGGGGCTCCACGAAGGGCTCCCTTTCCGCCGGCAGACCCGCCTCCAATCGCCGGCCGCGCTCGAGCTCTGCGTTCAGCTCGGCGCCGAGCAGCACGGCGATGTTCGAGATCCACAGCCACACGAGAAAGACGATGATCCCTGCGAGAGCGCCGTAGGTCTTGTTGTAGGAGGAGAAGCTCGCCACGTAGAGAGCGAACAGAGCCGAGGCGATGATCCAGAGGACGACGGCGAAGATGCCGCCCGGGCTCAGCCACCGGAACCCGGGATGCTTCACGTTGGGCGCCGCCCAGTAGAGGATCGAGAACATCAGGCTGACGATGAGCAGCAGCACCGGCCACTTGGCGATGTCCCACACGGTGACGGCGCTGCTGCCGACGCCGAGGAGGTTGCCCACCTGCTGCGCCAGCCCACCGGTGAGCACGACCGCGATGGCGCTCACCGCGAGCATGACCAGCAGGACGATCGTGACGATGAGGCGGATCGGGATCGTCTTCCAAACGGGACGTCCCTCCTCGATGTCGTAGATCGCGTTGGAGGCGCGCATGAACGCGGCGATGTATCCGGAGGCCGACCAAACCGCACCCGCGATGCCGGCGATGAAGATGATCCCCGCGGCGCCGCGGCTGTGCTGGAGGTTCTTCACGGCACTTGTGAAGATCTGCTGGGCGGGACCGGGGGCGACCTTCCCCAGGTTGGTGATCAGAGGCTGAATCGCGGACTGACCGATGAGCCCGAGCACCGAGACGAGCGCGATGATGGCCGGGAAGATCGCCAGCACCCCGTAGTAGGTGAGCGCCGCCGCCCAGTCGGTGACGTTGTCGTTGCTGAATTCCGTGACCGTGCGCTTGAGGACGCCGAACCACGAGCGGCCCCCGAGTCCGGTCGGCTTGTCGGGAGCGCGCTCTTCGGTTGCCTGCCCGGCATTCGCGGGCTGATCGGTGCTCGCCACGGTGGGCCTCCTGTGATCGGGTTCAGCGGCGGAGGAGCCGGCCGGCCACGAAGCCGGCCGCGAAGGCCCCTGCCGCTGCCAGCGGAATGGGGTTCTGCCGCGTCTTTGCCGAGACCTCCGAGGCGGCCTGGGCGGCACTCTCGGGCGAGGTTTCGCGTGCCTTGCCCAGCAGCTCGTCCTTCTTCTCCATGACCGAGGCTTTCGTCTCCTCGGCCTTGCGCTTGGCCTGCCGCTTGACGTCCGTCTTCTCGGCCAGGGCCTCGACGGTGTCGCCCAGCTCTTGGCGAGTCGACTCGATCTCCTCGCGAAGCTCCTCGGGCTCGCCGTTGCCCTTTACTGCCTCCCGGCCTGCGCTCGGGTCTTCGCCCATTGCACGTCCTCCTTCACGCTCTCGGTGGCTTGCTCGGGCACGGGAGGCGTCGCCTGCTGCACCTTGGCGCGACCCTGCAGGGCCATGACGCCGGCGATCGCCGCCCAGAGGACCGTGACGATCAGCGCCGCCAGCCACGCCGTCACGGCCGTGGCCAGCGCCAGGATGGCCGTGGCCGTCAGCGCACCCAGCGCGTAGAAACCGAACACGCCGGCGCCGCCGAACATGCCCGCGCCGATCCCAGCGCGCTTGCCCTTCTCAGCGAGTTCCGCCTTGGCCAGCTCGACCTCCTGGCGGGCCAGACGGCTGGTCTGCTCGGAGAGCTGCTTGACCAGCTCGGCGACGGACGGTTCCGGTCCGCGGCCTTCACGCGTTTCGGTTGTCATTCTCACTCCTCCTGTGGTTGGGATGCGGCTTCCCGAACCGTGGCCGCCTAAACCCGAACCGGGACGAATTCGATCGCAACCGGGACGATCTGGGCCGGAACTGGGACGCTCCAGCCCGAACTGGGATGGCTAAACCGCTGGGCCGTGAAGAGCGAGGCCGATCAGCGCTCGGTCGCGCGCGCGCTCGAAGGCGCGGCGAAGGAAGCGCCGCTCGCGCTCGTTGCGGCGGTACTCGCATGCCCGCTGCAGCGCTGTCCACCGCTCCAGGGCGACTTCCGCGTCACGGTCGGACTGGGAGCGAAAGAGCTCGAGCGCGCACGGTTCTGCGCCCCCCGGGGCGTTGCAACCATGACCAGCGGGACAGCACGAGCGCACGCTCTCTTCTTTCCCCGGCCGGACTGGGTCTATGCGCCGAGTTTGGGTGTGCCGCCGAAGCTTTTGGGTGTGCCGCCGCAAGCGAGTCGCCGCCCGCGTTATCAGCGCCTGAGACGGGTAAGAGCGTTCACATGAGGTGCGGAGGAGCGACGTGCTGAGACTTCACCCCAGCGCGATCGACTACGCGATCCTCATCATCTATTTCATCGTGGTCCTGGGCATCGGTTTCGTCGCCCGGCTCTTCATCAAGACGGACCTCGACTTCTTCCTCTCCGGGCGCTCGCTTCCCGCCTGGATCACCGGGTTGGCCTTCATCGCCGCCAACCTTGGCGCGCTCGAAATCCTCGGTCAGGCGGCCAACGGAGCCCAGTACGGCGTCGCCGCCGTGCACTACTACTGGATCGGCGCGGTGCCCGCAATGATCTTCCTCGGGCTCGTGATGATGCCGTTCTACTACGGGGCCAAGGTCCGATCGGTGCCCGAGTACCTGCGCCTTCGCTTCGGCGAGCCCGCGCACGCATTCAACGCGGCGACCTTCGCCGTCGCCACAGTGCTGATCTCAGGCGTGAACCTCTTCGCGCTGGCGCTGATCATCCACCTCCTGCTCGGTTGGTCGGTGACGATCGCGATCCTCGCCGCCGCCGCCCTGGTGCTCGTCTACATCACGCTTGGCGGGCTGACCTCGGCCATCTACAACGAGGTGCTCCAGTTCTTCGTGATCGTCGCGGCGCTGCTTCCGCTCACGATCGTGGGGCTGCACGCGATCGGCGGGATCAGCGGCCTCAAGCACGCGGTGGAGAACTTCAAGCCGCTTGGCAAGCCGGGGCTGCACGCCTGGCGAGGGCTGGCCCCGGGGCACGTGACGAACCCGCTGGCGGCGAACTGGATCGGGGTGGTCTTCGGCCTTGGCTTCGTGCTGAGCTTCGGCTACTGGACGACGAACTTCGCCGAGGTACAGCGCGCGCTCTCGGCTCGCAACATGTCCGCGGCGCGCCGGACCCCGCTGATCGGCGCCTACCCCAAGATCTTCCTGCCCGCGATCATCATCCTGCCCGGACTGATCGCGGTGTTGACGGTCAAGGGGCTCGGCGGCAAGAGCATCAGCCTCCAGTACAACACCGCCATTCCCCACCTGATCGGCAACTACCTGCCCGAAGGGATGCTGGGGCTAGCGGTCACCGGGCTGCTCGCCGCGTTCATGGCCGGCGTGGCGGCGAACGTGACGGCGTTCAACACGGTGGTCACCTACGACCTCATCCAGTCCTACTTCGTCAAGGACCGCGATGGGGCGTACTACCTGCGCGCCGGGCGTCTGGTGACGGTCGCCGGAATCCTGATCTCGGTGTTCACGGCGTTCATCGCCAAGGGCTACTCGAACATCATGAACTACATCCAGACGCTGTTCTCGATCTTCAACGCGCCTCTGTTCGCGACGTTCATCATCGCCATGTTCTGGCGCCGGGCGACGGCCTGGGGCGGCTTCTGGAGTCTCGTCGCGGGTACAGCGACCGCCTACGCCGTCAACCGGCTGAACGCCTACCACACGATCTTCCACTTCGGCTCGGCGCTGAGCGCATCCTTCTGGCAGGCGATCTGCGCTTTCATCGCGGGCGGCATCGTGCTCGTGGTCGTTTCGCTGTTCACCAAGCGCAAGGACGAGGAGGAGTTGCGCGGGCTCGTCTGGGGGCTGACCCGCAAGGAGGAGCGCGAGGTGAACGAGGACGAGCGCGACAAGCTGTGGTGGCGCTCCCCGGTCCTGCTCGGCGGCGTGGCGATCGGGCTGCTGATCATCCTGAACATCCTCTTCATCTAGGAGCGGCACTTGAGCGCGAGCGACAAGCCATTCGCGGACCCGGGGACCGAGGGTCAGGCCGGAACCGAGGACGCCGAGCAGGCCGAGCTGGATGAGCGCGAGGCCACTCGCATGGCCAACCGGTTCGACATCCGCCGCCTGATCGGGGCGCTGTTCCTGCTCTATGGCGTGATCCTCACGATCCTCGGGATCGTCGGCTCATCGCACGTCAAGCACAAGGCCGCAGGGATCGACATCGATCTCTGGACCGGAATCGGGATGCTGATCTTCGGCGCGCTCATGGTCTTCTGGGCGCTCAGCCGGCCGGTCGAGCCTGAGCCCCCGGAGACACGCGGGCAAGGCTCCGGACGCATTCGCCGGGCGCCGGCGACCTGACCAGTGGGCGGCCGCCAGATTGAGCCGCCCCAGGGGCGTAGGATGAGGCCATGCCCGACTCCTCCGCAACCCTCTCCAGCGCCCAGATCGAACGTGACCTGGAGCGGCACCGCACCGAGCTGACGGGGTACTGCTACCGGATGCTGGGGACGCCGTTCGAAGCCGAGGACGCCGTCCAGGACACCTTCCTGCGTGCGTGGCGTGCCCTGGACCGCTTCGAAGGCCGCTCCTCGCTTCGCTCCTGGCTGTACAGGATCGCGACCAACGTGTGCATGGACATGCTCAGCGGCCGCTCACGCCGGGCTCGCCCGATGGATCTAGGGCCCGCAGGAGCGCCAGAGGCCGAGAACCTGCACGTACGTGGCGAGAACACGTGGATGGCGCCGATCCCGGACGCACTCGCCATCCCGGAGAGCGATCCGGCCGAGCAGGCAATGGCGCGGGAGACGCTCCGGCTTGCCTTCGTGGCCGCGCTGCAGCATCTGCCGCCGCGCCAGCGCGCGGTGCTCATCCTGTGCGAGGTCCTGCGCTGGCAGGCGCGGGAGGTCGCTGAGCTGCTCGACACCAGCGTTGCCTCGGTGAACAGCGCCCTGCAGCGCGCCCGGGCAACGCTCGAGGAGAGCGAGGTCAGCTCCGCCGACCCGGTGCCGGCGATGGACACCGAGCAGAAGCAGCTGCTGAGCCGGTATGTCGATGCCTTCCAGCGCTACGACATGGACGCGCTCACGGCGCTGATCCAGGAGGACGCGCGCCAGTCGATGCCGCCGTACGACCTCTGGCTGCAGGGACGCGAGGACATCCTGGCCTGGTGGGTGGGACCGGGGAACGGCTGCCGCGGCTCGCGACTGTTGCCTGCGCCGGCAGCAAACGGCACGGTGGCCTTCGCCCAGTACAAGCCGAGCGAGAGCGGCAGCGGCTATGACCCGTGGGCTCTGCAGGTGCTGGAGCTCTCCGGCGACCGGATTGGCGAGCTCACGTTCTTCCTCGAGCCACAGCGTCTGCTCGAGCTGTTCGGGCTACCCGCGCGGCTGGACTCATAGCGCCTCGGGCAGCACCTCGCTCAGGCCGATGAAGGCGATCAGTTCGCGCAGCTCGGCGCTGAGCCCTACGAGCTGCATCTGGCACCCGTGCCGGTGCGCCGCCAGCTGCAAACGCGCCAAGGCGTCGGCGGCGACGGCGTCCGCAGGCACGCCCGTGACGTCGCAGATCGCGATCATGGGCCCGGTGCGCGTCAGCAGCGTGCAGACGCGGGCATACAGACCCGCGAGATCGTCGCGCGCGAGCGGAGCGCGAACGGCGAACTGGACCGAGCCTGCCGGCTGGGTGGCCACTCTCCTAATGACGGTTCGGCGGCGGCAAACTCATCGCGGGGCATGAGCACCGTTCGGGAGCCGGCAGCGGAAGGGGCATTGGAGCCGGTCATGGCCTTCATCCGCCAGACGACCGAGATGATCGCGGATGAGCTCCGCCCCATCGCTCTGGGGTTCGTCGCCAGGAGTCCCTCGCTGCCGGATGTATGGGCCATGAACCACGTCCGCGTCACGACAGCCACCGGCATCGAGGACATGATCCTCGCCGCTGACGCCGAGCTCTCGAGCCTCCCGTACCGTCAGATCCATATCGAGCAGACCGAAGACGGACCCGAGCTCGAGCGGACCTTCCGCAACCGGGGCTGGAAGCTCGAGCGCGAGCTGCTGATGGTCCTGGAGGGTCAGCCGGACCGTCCAGCGGACACGAGCACGGTGGTCGAAGTGGCCGAGGACGAGATGCTCGGCCTGATGCGCCGGTGGTTCGCCGCGGGGCCACCGCCGACGAGCGAACAGGTGCTGGGCCAGCTGGTCGAGTACGCCCGTCGGGAGTCCCGCGCCCGCGGCGACACCACTTTCGCGGTCACCGGCGACTCCGGCCGGGCTCTGGCCATGGCCAAGCTCCGCAGCGCCGGGTTGATCGCTCAGGTTGAGGACGTATACACGGCTCCCGAGGCTCGGGGGCGCGGCTACGCCCGTGCCGTCGTGAGCACCGCCGTGGCTCGTGCTCGTGAGCTTGGAAGCGAGCTGATCTTCATCGTGGCCGACGACAACGACTGGCCGAAGCAGCTCTACGCCCGGATCGGGTTTGCCCCGATTGCACGCACGTGGACCGTGCATAGAGACCTGACGGCTCGTGCGGGAGCGCGGCCTCCCGCCCCTTCCAACCGCTGATCTCAGTGCTGCGCGTGAAGCGTGTACGTCGCGCCGGTGTTGTAAACCAACCCGGAACCGCTCAGAGCTCCGGTTAGAGCTCTTGGATGTGGTCGGCCTCGCGCGCGCCGGCGAACGGTCGCGTGAGGCAGTAGCTCTCGAGCGTTGCCTCGGGAACGCCCTCCACGCCAGGGGTGTCGGAGGCCTCCCCGCGAGTGTGCGGATCATCCGCAAAGCCTCCGACCTCCATCGAGTGCTGAGGCGAGCGGTAGCCAGAGATGCCGATCAGGTGCAGCTGCAGTGCGCGGCCGAGCGCATCAAGCCGCGCCGCGATGATCGGCTCCTGACCGACGCTGTAGTCGGTTCCCGGCGCGGGGAAGAACCCGTACGGCCCGCCGTGCGCCACGAACGGGGTGTTCACGCATGCGCCCGGCGCCGGCGCGGCGCCGCCGGAGGCCGCGGCTTGGGCGCTGGCCGCCTGGCGATCCAGCGCCACCGCCTCCCGGGTCAGCGTCCGCTGCAGGCCGCTCAGCCGGGCCGCATCGCGGCTACGCGCCCGCTGCGTGACCAGCTCGCGATTGACGATTGAGAGCCTGAGCTGGGCGACCTGGTCGCGCTCGACGACGACGGCTGCCGTCGCCCGCTCCTGGCGGGCCTGGACCCGCGCCAGCTGGCGCGTCTGGCCCGCGACGGCGTGGCGGGCCGCATCGACGGCGATGATCGCGCGTGCGTTCTGGCGCTCGATCGCCTTGAGGCTGCTGACGCCGTTCAGCAGGTCCTGGAACCCGCGCGCGTCGACCACCACGTCCACGAGCGTCGGCGGCGGTGACTCGTAGTCGGCCCGCAGCTGTGCCGCGAGGATCTGCTGGTCGCGCGCGTAGTCGCCCTGCAGCTCGTGCAGCCGGGAACGGGCCTGGCCGAGCTCGCCGCGAACGAGCGAGAGCTGACGCTCCTGGATGGCCACGCTGCGCTCGAGCAAGCCCAGCCGAGACTGGAGTGAGCTGATCGTGCCTTCGAATCCGCGGATGCGGTCGGTTTCGGCCCGCACCGCCGACTGCAGCTCATTCGCCCGCTGCTGCCCTGCCGCGTAGCGACCAGCCAGGTCCCCCTGGCTTCCCGGAGCAGCAACCATCGCGGCTGCGGCGGCCGCCAGGGCCGCGATCGATGCCAAGCGCGCAGGCCTCACCGCGCGGCGAAGCTACCAACGGACCGCTCTTCAGGCCGCTTTCCCGGGCACTTGCAGGGGAAATTGCAGCTCCCATCGGTGCGGGGCGCCGGCGGGGCGTCTGCGGGTCAGCGACCGCGCAGGTGGTAGATGTAGACCTCACCGGATGTGTCGCTGTCGCTCGGGCTGCCCCCGACCGGGAGCACGATCCGCCCGCCGACGACGATCGGGCTGTTCCAATGGCCCGGCGCCGCGGGTAGTGACGCCAGAAGGCGCCCGGAGGCGGGCGCGCGCACGTCGACCTTTCCGCCCTGCTGGTCGTAGACGTAGAGCAACCCACCCGCCAGCACGGGGCTCGTCCCCGGCGTGTTCTGACTCCAGGCGAGAGACAGTTGAGGGTGGGATCCGCCGCCCAGAACGTAGGCCTCGGTCCCGGAGCCGTCAGCCACGAACGCGTAGGTGACGCCATGCGAGTGCCAGACCGCGGGCGCGGTCAGCACCTCAGCCCCGCCAGGCGCCGGCACGCTCTGGAGCTCTCCGCCGAGTTGCGGGCCGGCGCCGCCGGTGCCGTTCAGCCGGTTCAAATTCAAAAGATCGAGTCGTCCGGCCTTCCCCCCCTGCAGCGCCAGGGGCGTCCCGCCGACGGTGCCCAGAAGCGCGGGGGCGGTGCTGCCGAGGTCGGTGTCGCTCGCGTTCAGCTGCGCCTGGTCGGTCGGGGTCCAGTTCTGCAGCAGGCGACCGGCGTCCGGCGCTAGCTCCAACACGCTGTCGCCCCAGTTCGTCGAGCCGTTGAAGTCGCCGTTGCCGGTGGCCACCAGGATCTTCCCGCTCCCCGGCTCGATCACCGCGCCGGCTCGAGCCCAGATCGCCGAGTCACTCGACGGGCACGAGCTCGGTGGATCGATCAGTGCGTGGCGGTCGGAGCAGAGCGAGTTCCAGACGTGGTCGATGTGCCCGCTGCTGCGGTTGATCAGCGCTACGTGGCCCTGGTAGACCGGCGCGTCGCCGTCGTAGCCGCCAGTGACGGCGACGACGTCGTTGCCGCTCAAATTCAGAGCGCCGCCGATCTTCTCGCGCCGGGGATCGAAGGTGATGCGAGCCGGCCAGGCCGCGGAGCGCACCTCTCGGCCGCTGGTCACCGCCAGCTTGTGGATGAATCCGTCGGGACTGGCGGCATACACGTAACTCCGGTCCGGGTCCAGCACCGGCGTCGCCGTGGTGATCTGCGCGCTGCCCGCGTAGGAGCTGATGCCCGAGGGCGTGAACTGCCACAGCGTGGCCCCGGTCCCGGCGTCGATCGCGATCGTCCTGCCGTAGGTCGTGGTCACGACCGCCACGTCCCGGCGCCGGCGGCGGATCCGCACGGCATGCACCTGCACAGCCGAGGAGTCGGCGACCCCCGCGATGTGGACGACGCGGGCCCGCAGGGCACCGACGTTCGCGGCGCTGATGCCGGTCCTGGACGGCCCGACGCCGCTTCGCGCGGCGTCGAAGTCAAAGCGGGTCCAGTCGCCGTCCGGTAGCGCGCGCCGGTGCCTATGGTGCCTGTGCCTGGCGGCGACCGCCGTCGGCCTGGTGGCGCTGTCCCCGGCATGGCCCGCTTCTGTCGTGGCAGTCGTGCCGGCGGCGCGACCGCCGCACGAGGCCATCAGCAGGATCGAAGCGATGGCCGCGCCGGCCCCCGCCCGCGCCGGGTTCCGTGTCCGGATGGGCATCTCACCCGATCGTAGCCACCGGCCGGTTCAGGCCGTACGGTTCGCGCCATGCGGCGCTTCTCGATCGCCCGCTCGCTCCGGCTCGCGCTGGTGGCGCTGACTCTGGTGCTCACCGTGGTCACGGCCCTCGGGGTCCGCAGCCTCTACGACGCGCGCCTTCGCTACGAGAACGCGCTCACGGGAAGCACGGCCCGGACGCTGCAGCTGTTGCAGAGACAGATCGCCACCGGTCATGCGGCCGCGCGACCGGCGGCCATCAGCTTTCAGAACCGCGAAAGGGTGCAGCTCGGGGCGGCACGGCAGAAGGCGCACGACGATTCTCGGCGCGCCATCGTGATCGTGATCGTGGCCGGAGCGCTGGCGCTGCTCGGAGTGATGGGGCTGATCGGACTGCTCGTCTCCTCCATGCGGCGTCCGCTCGACGAGCTGGTGCAGGCGACGGAGGCGATCGCGGCGGGCGAGCTGGGGCGGCGCGTCACCCCTTCCGGGCCGCGCGAGCTCCGTCACCTGGGCACGGCCTTCAACACCATGGGCGACGCGCTCGAACAGGCACACCAGCGGATCGCCGAACAGGCACGGCGTCTGTCGATCACGATCGAGAGTCTGGGGGACGCGCTGCTCGTGACCGAACCCGGCTCGGCGGGGGTGGCTACGGCCAACCCGCGCGCAGCCGAGCTCGTGCCCGAGCTGGCCGTGGGCCGCTCCGTCGACGCCGAGGACAGTCCGCTGCCGCCGCTGGAGTCGGCCCTGCGCGGCGAGGCGATCATCGAGCACCGCGAGCGCACGCTGGCCGTGACAGCTGCGCGGCTCGGCAGCCAGTCCGACGGCGTCGTCTGGACGGTGCGAGACGTGACCGAGCGCGCGCGGCTCGAGCGCGCCAAGAGCGAGTTCGTGGCCACAGCGTCCCACGAGCTGCGCAGTCCCTTGACCTCGATCAAGGGCTTCGTCGAGCTGCTCGCGCGCGCTCCCGAGAACATGTCCGAGCGCCAGCGCGAGTTCGTGGAGATCATCCTGCGCTCCACCGACCGGCTTGTCGAGCTGGTCAACGACCTCCTAGACGTGGCGCGGATCGAGGCCGACCAGGTGGAGATAAACGCGCGCCCGATCGACGTCGGCGAGGCCGTGCGCGAGGTGGTGGAGCTGATGGGCCCGCGCCTTGCAGAGAAGGATCAGCAGCTGGGGGTCTACGTCGCTCCCACGCTGCCCCTGGCTCTGGCCGACTCCGCGCGGGTGCGCCAGATCCTCGCCAACCTGCTCACCAATGCCCACCAGTACACCGAGCCCGGCGGGCGAATCCACATCGGGGTGGAACCAGACCGCGCTTGGATCCAGGTCGTGGTGGAGGACAGCGGCGTCGGAATGGACGAGGAGGAGACCGAGCGGGTTTTCGAGCGCTTCTATCGAGGACGCAACGGGGTCAACGCGAGCCAGGGCACCGGGCTCGGCCTCTCGATCGTCAAGTCGCTCGTCGATCTGCACCACGGCGCGATCGAGGTCGACAGCGCTCCCGGGCGCGGGACACGCTTTCGCGTTCTGCTCCCGGCTGCGGGCGCGGAGATCGACGTCGGCCAGTCGCTCGAGGCGATCCGCGGGCGCCGTGTGCTCGTGGTCGACGACGAGCGCCAGATCGCCGAGCTGATCGCCGGGCAGCTTGCGCCGCTGGAGATCGAGGCGACGATCGCCACCAGCGGCGAGGAGGCGCTCAGGCGGTTGCGGGAGAGCCACTACGACGCCGTCACCCTCGACATCCTCATGCCCGGCATCGACGGTTTCGAGGTGCTACGCCAGATCCGCGCCGACCTCGAGCTTCGCTCGACGCCGATCGTGTTCGTGTCGGTCTTCTCGGGCCGAGAGGAGCTCTCGGGCGAGTGGGCGGTCTCCAAGCCGATCGACGCCGACGAGCTGCGCACCGTGCTTGGTGCCGCCGTCAAGGCGGGGCGCTCGCGGGTTCTGGTCGTCGGGCGTGAGGAGCTGCAGCCGGTGCTCGAGCCCGCCCTGGACGAGTTCGGGATCGAGCACGAGTGGGAGCTCACCGGTGCAGCCGCCGCTCGCGTGTGCGGCGAGCGCCGCTTCGAGGTGGCGCTGATCGACGTGGGGATCCGCAATCCCCAGGCCGTGCTGCAGGCGCTCGACCTGCGCGGGCGCCGCCTACGCCGAGCGGTGATCCTGTTCGGCGACACCGACCGGGCTCCGGCGGGGATCGAGCGGCTCGGGATGGAGGTCGTCCCGCTCGACCAGGCGGCGGGCGCGCTGCTGGCCGCGCTGCGCGGCGAGCGGTAGGGCGCAGCACCGGAGCGCCGCCTCCCCTGAAGGTACGCTGACGGCCGTGGCTGTAGGGGGCGAGACCGAGGCGAGCGGCGAGGTCGAGCGGCTGCGGGCCGAAGTGGCGCGTCTGCAGGCGGAGCTCGAGCTCCGCCAGGGCGAGGCCGCCGACAAGGAGCGCCAACTGGAGCGCTATGCGGCCGACCTGCGCGAAACGTTCAAGGAGGAGCGCGCCCGGTCACAGGAGCTTCGCCGCTCCTACATGGCGACCGTGAGGGCGCTCTCCAACGCGGTTGAGGCCCGCGACGCCTATACCGGCAAGCACGCCGAGCGCGTGGCCGCGTACGGGCTGGCGGTGGCCGACACCTACGGGCTCTCCCCCTCCCCCAGTCTCGAGTTCGGCTTCCTCCTGCACGACATCGGGAAGGTGGCGATCCCCGACGCGATCCTCTACAAGCCGGGGCCGCTGACCGAAAAGGAGCGCGCCCTGATGGCGCAGCACCCGGCCATCGGAGCCCACATCATCCGCGGGATCGAGTTCCTCGGTGATGCCGGCTTGGTCGTGCGCTCCCACCACGAGCGCTGGGACGGCACCGGGTATCCCGACGGCCTGGCGGCCGAGGAGATTCCCGTCAGCGCCCGCGTGTTCGCCGTGGCCGACGTCCTCGACGCCCTGACCTCCGACCGCCCTTATCGCCCGGCCTCTCCCCTGGAGGTCGCGCGCAAGATGATCGTCACTGAAAGCGGCGGCCAGTTCGACCCTGACGTGCTGGCTGCTTTCCAGTCGATCTCCGATGACACGCTGCGCTCCATAGCGCGGGACATCCAGTGATCGGGCTCCGGCCTTGAGCCAGGGGGTCCTGGTCGTCGACGACGACCCGTTCATCCGCCGGCTGATCGCTACCACGCTCGAGGACGTAGCCGGCTTTCACCTGCTGGAAGCCGCCGACGGCCTCGAGGCACTCGACGTGGCCGGCCGTGAGCGCCCCGCGCTCGTGTTCCTCGACGTCGACATGCCGGGGCTGAACGGCATCGACGCCTGCCGCCGCCTGCGCGAGGATGCCGCCACCCGCGAGTCCACGATCGTGATGCTGACCGCGGCTCACGGCGACCGCGTTGAGCGCGAGGCCGAGGAGGCCGGTGCCGACCTCTTCCTGACCAAGCCCTTCAGCCCGCTGGACCTGCTCCGGCTGGTCGACCGGTTGAGCGAGCAGTCGCTGGGTTAAGGGTTGGGGGCGCGGGGCGTGGGCGCGGGGCGTGGCGGGTTTGGCGGGGCCTCGGGGCGTGGCGAGGCGGCGGGCCCGGCTCGCGCGGCGCCGCCTGCCTAAGCCGCCACAACGGCGGGCAGACGCGAGCCTTGGCGGATTTTGCACCGCATCCGTGCGTAACCCGTCAAGGCTCACCCGAGCAGGGAGCCTTGGCGGATTGTGCATGCTCAAGCCCCCACCGCTCGCCCCACGACCGAATCTTGGGGATTTGAGCATTCCATAGGTGCTCAAATCCCCAAAGCTCGCCAATCCGAGGAGCCTTGGGACGTTGAGCAGGTGAGCACACGGCAACCCGGACAACCGCCTAACGTGACATCGAGGCGGCGCGGCTCGCTTCTCGTAACGCTACGGCGCTCGGATCGCGGTAGCGTTACAACGAACTGGGCCGCCCTCGATGATGCAACGTTGCGGCGGCGCCGGAACCCCCCAACTGAACAGCGCTACGACGCGGGCAGCGGGGACGTCCCCGTCAGGCACTTGTTGGCGCTGTTGCTGAACTCGGTCTGGTTGTAGTACTCGTCGCCGTTGATCGACTGGTCGTACAGCACCCCGGCCGACGGATTCCCGTACGCGGGCGCGTATGCGAAGGGGCTCACGCCCTTGCCCGGGTTCGCGGTGGCGGCGTAGGCCTCGCAGAGATCCCCCACCTCGAGCCCGCTCTTCGCGTACCAGGCGTTGATGAGGGGGTCGGTGATCACCTCGCTGAGCTCGTGGCTCAGATCGTCGGCGACGTTGTAGGCCTGGTCCCCGCTGGACCCGACTGGCGTCTCGTAGATGGAGTACTGGTCGGTCTGGCAGCCCTTGGGGCTCGTCGCGAAGACGGAGAAGGGGACTGATGCGTACAGGACGTTGGTGCCGTTGTGGGGGAAGTAGTCGTGGTAGGCGCAGAAGCTGTTGTTCACGCACGACCCGCCGCCGGTGCAGACGTTGACGTCGACCGGCGTGACCACGAAGAAGACGGGCGTCGTCCCGGTGCCCGGTGACGCGGGCCGAGGCAGCTTGCCTGCATCGATCAGGCTGGCGGTCTCGTGCTGCAGCGCGCTGTCGGTGACGCAGGCGGTCATGCCGGTGGCCACAGAGCAGCCACTCGGATTGGCCGGATACGGATCGGTGTCGATGACTGCCTGTGAGCTGCTGAACGTCTGGCTATAGGGCGCCCGGTACTGCGCCAGCACGCTGTACACGTTGGTCGTGCTCTTGCCGCTCGCCGCGGCGACGTCGGTCAGGTAGCGCTCGATCAGGCTCTCGCTGGCGGGTGCGATCGGGTGCCCCGCCGGGGCCCAGAAGATCACGTACGGCGCCTCAGATCCCAGCACGACGCCGCCATGGGACACGAGCACGGCTCCCCTGGACCCTCCCCCTCGACTCGGCGGCTTCGCGCCGCGTCGCATCATCATGCTGATCCGATGGCCGTTCGGCGTGTGACTCACGACGGCAGCCGCCGTGGAAGCCAACGCGAACATCAAAAACGCCCCGACGAGCATCCCCACGCGCAGGTAGCGCACCCCCCATCCTCCTTGATCGAACCTCGCTGGGCTGACTCTAGCGCGCCAGCGGACGACCGATGCAAGGACCCGCAACGGCGCCCCGCCGCCCCGCCCCGCCTAGCTGATCTTGATCAGGATGATCGTGTTGAGAACGAAGACGATCGCGAAGCCGATCGTCCAGCGATTCAGGTTGCGCTCGACGAGCGAGCCGCCGCCCATCGGTCCCGCGCCAGTGCCGACGCCGAAAGCGCCTGACAGCCCAGCGTCCTTCCCCGAGTGCATCATGATCAGGAACACCAGGACGAGGCAGACGAAGACCTGGACGACACCGAGAATCGTGGTCATGGGCTCTTGATGGTAGCCCCTAGACGCTCGAGGGTCCGGTCGAGGTCACGCAGGATCTCGACTGCCTCCGCCCGCAGCGTGGCATCGAGCCCTGAGAAGTCCTCGTCGGAGAGCTTGCCGGTGCGGTGATCGAGATCGGCGTCTCGGATCTCGCGGTACTTGGCATCGCGCGCGGCCTCGAGCTCGAGCAGCTCTCGCTCGAGCTCGCCGGTCCGATCGCTCACGTCCCCGGACTCCTGCGCACTCCGTCCTGTCCACTCCTTGCGCAGCGGACCCGAGACCACGAAGGCGACGATCAGCAGGATCGCCAGCACGATCAGGAACTCCATTCCCGCCTCAGGCGGGTTCGCGGGCCGGCACGTGCGAGGCGGCCGGCCGAGCCGCGTAGGGCGCCGTGGACCGCCGCCGGGCCAGGGCCGGGACCGGCCACAGCGCGATCAGGCCGCCGATCGCGATGATGATCGCGCCGAGCCAGATCCAGGTCACGAGCGGGGAGACGATGAGCAGGAAGTTGACCGGCCATGGGTGGGTGACGAAGCGCTGGGCCAGCCCCGCGACGGCGCGGTCACGCGCCTGCCAGAGCGGGGCCATGCGCTGCTCGGCCTGGCCCATCGTCAGCCCGCGCATCTTCACCATCGCATGCTGGATGGCGGAGGCGAACACGTTGTCGCCGCGCGTGATCAGGGGCTGCAACGGAGTCAAATCGGGGTTGATGACCGTCCAGATGTCCCGGGTCAGTCCGGCACGTAGCCCGACGTCGCTGTCGGACTGGCCGTTGAAGAAGCGCCCGATCTGCCCCAGGGTCGGGTCCTGTGAGGGGTAGAAGCCGCGGCTGGTCGTCAGCGTCGTGACGTGCTTGCCGCCCTTGGAGACATTCAGGACGGCGCCGAACGACAGCTTCTGTGAGGTGGCCGCGGCGATCGGGCGCACGTAGGCGATCGAATAGCCGTCGACGTTCACCCGCTGGCCCGGCGAGAGCATCACGTCGTGGGAGTGCTGGAAGGACGAGGACGCCGCCACGCCCACCAGCAGGACGGCCAGACCGGCGTGGACGATGTAGCCGCCGTAGCGGCGGCGGTTGCGCCGCACCAGCTGAGCCAGGGCGACGGGCGGCGAGTCGTGCGTCATCGCCCGCCGGGCGCCGACGCCCCGCCAGAACTCCTGGAGCACGGACACGAACACGAACGCGCCGAGCGAGAACATCACGAGCGCGAACGGCCGCGTCGCGATCCCGCCGGCGAGCAGCAGCGCCACCAACACGGCCACCGCCGCCAGCACCGGGATCGTGAAGTTGCGTCGCAGGTTGGCCGCGGTCACGCGGCGCCACGCGATCAGCGGCCCGATGCCCGAGAGGAGGACGAGGACGAGCGCCAGCGGGACGATGAACGGCCGGAAGGCCGGCGGCCCGACGGACACCTTGGTGCCGGTGATCGCCTCGGAGATCAGCGGGAAGAAGGTGACCCAGAAGATCACAAAGACCATCGCCACCAGGACCAGGTTCTGGAACAGGAACACGGCCTCACGCGAGAGCAGCGAATCAAGCTGGGCCTCGGATCTCAGCCCGCCCCGGCGCCGGATGACCAGCCCGATGGAGCCCGCCACCATGGCCGCGATCAGGAGCACGAACGGGACCCCCAGCGTCGAGGCCCCGAAGGCGTGGATCGAGCTGAGGATCCCGCTGCGGACCAGGAACGTGCCCAGGATCGCGAGCGTGCCACTGGCCAGTACCAGCGAGACGTTCCACACCTTCAGCATCCCCCGCTTCTCCTGGATCATGAACGAGTGGATGAACGCCGTCGCACACAGCCACGGCATCAGGGCCGCGTTCTCCACCGGGTCCCACGCCCAATAGCCGCCCCAGCCGAGCTCGGTGTATGACCATCGCGCCCCGAGCAGGATCCCGATCCCGAGGAACAGCCACGCCGCAAGCGCGAACCGTCGCGTCACGGAGATCCACTCCGAGCCGAGCCGCCCGGTGATCAGGGCGCCGATCCCAAACGCGAACGGCACCGTGAGCAGCGTGTAGCCCGAGTACAGCATGGGCGGGTGGATCATCATGCTCGGGTGCAGCAGGAGCGGGTCCAGCCCCGCTCCCTCGGTCGGCGGATTCGCCGTGGTCGAGAACGGGTTGGCCAGGAAGATGGCCAGCGAGGTGAAGAACGCCCCGAACCCGAGCAGCACGGCGGTCGCGTAGGGAGCGATTTCGCGCACGCGCCGGCGCGTCAGGAACAGGATGAGGCTCGACCACAGCGACAGGAGCCACACCCACAGCAGCAGCGATCCCTCCTGCGAGGACCACGCCGCGGCCATCTTGTAGAAGGTCGGCGTGGTGGTCGAGGAGTGCGCCGCCACGACGTTGAAGGAGAAGTCGTTTCGCAGGAAGGCCACCTCGACGATGCCGAAGGCGACCGTCATCAGGGCCGCGAGCGCGTAGACCGCCCGGCGGCCGGAGTCCACCCAGGCCGTCCTCCCGGCGATGGCGCCGTAGAGCGAGGCCCCGATGCCGTAGAGGGCGACGACCAAACCCAGGATCAGCAGCGCGCGGCCGACCAGTGCCATCAGTAGCTCGCCTTTGCCGCTTGGTACTTGGACGGGCACTTCGTGGTCAGCGAGTCCTGCTCGCCGATGAACCCGGAGCCGTGCTCGTGCACGGTCACCAGCACGCCCCGCCCGGCGGCGAACGGGTCGGGCACGATTCCCGTGTAGCGGACCGGCACGGAGACCCTCAGCTTGGGATCGCGCACCCGGAACAGCAGTGCTTCGCCCTGATGGCTCACCGAGCCGGCGAGCACCGTCCCGGCCAGGATGTAGGAGCGGCCGGGCTTGGCGCGGCTCAGCAGCTGCGAGGCGGTCAACTCCTCGCGCCCGGCGCTAAAGCTCGTGTACACGAGCGCCGATGCGAGAAGTAGCGCGACGGTGAGCGCGAGCGTCAGTCGGATCGCCCGCTTGCGGCCAGGGTCCATATGGACCGATTTTCCCACATGCCTGACCCGTGGTCGCATGAGGCCGGGAAGACCGCGGATGCGATTAGCGTCGTGTTAACCGCCAGGAATTCCAAGTCCGTAGGCGAAACCAAAACCACTCCCGACCGTTACTGAGTATGAGCGTGCTAGTCCGAACCAAGCGATCAGAGACCGCGTCCCGGCGCCGAGAGGGCTCTGTGAGCCGTGACCAGCGGCGCGCTTCGCATACCGCAGCTGGGGAGGCGGCGGGTCGGGAGCAGCGGCCGAGCCAGGCCCGCACCCTGGCCAACGACCACGCTCTGTACAGCTGCCAGTGCGGCTACGTCTTCGAGGCTCCGGTCTCCACCTCGGTCGGCTGCCCCCACTGCGGCGGCACCCAGGCCTGGTAGCAACCAAGTCGCCCCGGCACCGGCCGGCCGACTTCAGGCGGCGCCGGGGAGAAATCCCCAGGCGTTGAAGCGGTAACGCCCGTTCGCGTAGTCGCGCAGGGTCTGGTCGGCGGTCTGAACCCGCTCGAGCCCGCACGAGACGAGGACGTCCCGCACCCACTCGCGCGAGTAATCGCGACCATCCGCCCGAGCACCGTCCGCGCGTAGGCCAGCGACGGGAAGTACACGAAGACACCAAACGAGAGGACCACATCGGCCGGAGGCGAGATCGGCATCTCGGTTGCGCTCGTTACCTCGAACCCTCCCCTCGGTATCGCGCCGCGGGCGATCTCGACGAGCGCTGCTGACTGATCCAGCCCCGCAACCTCGGCACCGAGCTGCTCGAGCGGACCAATTCTCAATATCCGGAATGACACATCCCAAGGCTCCGCCGGCGCGTGACAGGGCGTGCGGGCAACGCCAAGGCGGCTGTCACAATCGCCCGATGGGGAGTTCCCGAGGGCGGGTCCAGCAGGGCATGGCGCGGGGACTCAAGACGGTGCCCGCGCTCGACCCTGCCCTACGGCGCCGGATCTTCCCCCGCACCCTCCGGCGCTTCAACGACGCAATGGCCACGACTCCCCTCCAGAACCGGTGCTTCGTCTGGGGCGGCCTGTTGCTCGGATGGGCTCGCGAGGGGGCACCGCTCGCACACGACTTCGCCGACGCCGATTTCCTGATCAGAGCGGAGGACGAGCACCTGCTGGAGGGCCCGATCGCCGAACCCCCGGTCGAACCGTTCCAGTTCTTGGGTCGATCCTGGTTGAAGCCGAAGGACCACGAGGAGTTCCTGACGTCCACCTACGGCGACTGGAGGACTCCGGATCCCGGCTGGTCCTCGAGCGACGATCCCAGCATCGTCGCCTCCCAGCCGTGGAGCTTCACCGATACCCCCTGGAACTGAGAACGAGGACGCAGGCTGGCCCGGATCGCGATAGCAGGGTTGAGAAAGCGTCCCGGGCGTCCCGAGCGCCACGGGCTCGCGATCGCGCTGAACGCATTCAGCTTGATCGCGAGTCGTGTGGGCGTGGCCGCGATGGGCTGGCTCGGTTCGCTGATCATCATCCACAACCTCTCGGTCCGGGATTGGGGTCGCTATTCGTTCGTGTTCGCGTTCCTGGCGACGCTGAGCATCTTCACGGCCGTCACCAGTCCTCGCGTCGTGTTCCGGGGGCTGCAGGACGACGACGGCACGCTCGTGGGCACCTACGTGCTCTTGCGACTGTGCATAGGGCTCTTCGCCTACGCGTTCGCGTTGGCGTTCATCAGCCTCGGCAACTACCCCGCCGTCGTGCTCTACGTGACGGCGGTCGCGGGGCTGGCGATGATCGTGCGGACCGTCAGCTACGGCTACGAGATCCTGTTCCAGTTCCGGCTGAAGTTGCCCCAGGTGGCGATCGCAGCCGCCCTGGGGCAAGCCGTCCAGCTCTGCCTCATCATCGTGCTCGCGCTCACCCGCAACTCGCTCGTCGCGTTCGCGGCACCGGCGGTCGCGTGCGAGGTCGTGACACTCCTCTGGCAGCTGTACCGCCTGCCGCGCAAGCCCCGGATCCACTACCGGATCGCGTGGGGCCGTGCTTACGAGCTGCTGAAGGTCTCGATCCCGCTGGCCATCGGGGATGCGCTCGGGATCCTCTATTACAACGTCGACATGGTGATGCTCTCGAAGCTCGACACGTTCCACTCGGTCGGTGTGTATTCGGTCGCCTACAAGTTCGCCGGCGTCATCCTGATCGTGCCCCAGGCCGTCGGCGCCACGCTCTACCCGATCGCGATCAGGTACTGGCCCGAGCAGACCGACAAGTTCCGCACGGTGATCCGGCAGGCAGCGCGCCTGTACCTGGTCCTCGGCGCACTCATCACGATCGAGTTCGTCGTCTTCGCCCCCAATGCGATCAGCCTCCTCTACGGCCACCGCTACGCCGTAGGCGCAGGCGCCGCTCGGCTCGTCGTCGCCTCCGAGTGCCTCGGGTTCTTCACGAGCCTTGCCACGATGACGCTCGTCTCGGTGAACCAGAACCGGTTCTATCCGCTGGCGACTCTCGCGGGCCTCGTCGTGAACGTCGTGCTGAACCTGATCCTGATCCCGCGGCTCTCCTACGTGGGGTCAGCCTGGGCCACGATCGTGACCGAGGCGCTGGTGGCACTCGCCCTCTGGATTCCGGTCACTCGGGTCACGAGCGCGCGGTTCGTCGAGTTGCCTGTGGTCGCCAAGATCCTCGTCTGCGCCGGGGCCAGTGCGGCCACGGCGGTCGCCCTGGCCGCAGTCTTGCCGTGGCTGCTGGCCGCTGCGATCGCCGCAGGGGTGTACATCGCGGCCACGGCCCTGACGCGAGTGGGCGGGCGCGGTGGCCTGCGGTCGCTGATCGCCTTCGAAGGCCACGCCGTCGCACCGGGCTGAGACGCCAAAGGCGCCCCAAGCGGTTTCGCTCTATCGGCGCAGCCTTGCGCCGCCGACATCGTACCTCCTGGCACGCCGGCGGTCGCATGCTGCAACAGCGTTCCCCCGCGGGCGCCGCCCCTAGAATCGGCCCCGCGCGGACGTAGCTCAGTTGGTAGAGCGTCGGCTTCCCAAGCCGAAGGTCGCGGGTTCGAGACCCGTCGTCCGCTTCAGGGGGAACGGCCGAGAGCTGCATGAGCGCAGGACGGCACCGTGCCCGTCCGCATGGGCGAACTCTCACGTTCGGCAGAGCCCGCACTTAGCGATCTCCAAATTACATTCGGGGCGGATCGGGGGCCTATCGGAGTCCTTCGCGCCTTCACCGACATGTCCCACAGCTCGATCCAGACGGAGAGGGCGACCGGCTCCGCCCCGGCCGCTCGGTACGAGGATGGTTCTGCGCACCGGCAGCCTGACCACGGGCCGCCAGCCAGGCGCACAAGGGCACGCCGCCGCATCCTCATCGCGCTTGCGCTCCTCGGCTTCATCGTGTGGGCCGCCATTTCGTACGGCGTCTACATGCTGCAGCCGACGAGCATGTCGTGGTCGGAACGGAGCGCCGAATGGGTCCGAGCTGATGTCCCTTTCGGCAACTGGCTGGTCGACGAGACCGAGCACATCTACTACACGCTGAACGCGCCGAACAAAGGCGGGCGGCAGCTGAGGAGCCTGCCGAGCGTCGGACTGACAGGCCACGCGTCGGCCGCAGAGCTGCGTGCCGCTGAACCGCCTCGCGTGACGCCTGTCTTCCCGCATCCGCTTCCCGGCGAGGGGGCTTGGAGACCAACCGGGCCGAGTTTGAATGGCGGCCCGCCGGTGCTCGTGACGACCTTCCGCCCCGAGCTCGACTATCCGCGGATCGTCGCGTACCTGGCCTGGTTCGATCACACGCGGACGGCGACGGGGTACTACCCGGGTCGCTACGAACCCCCGCGGGCGGCCGTCCGCGGGCCGATGATGGTCCCGTATGACCAGCGCTGGAGGCTCCTCGCCACCTTCAACGGCGGCTTTACCTACGCCGACGGCGACAACGGGTCGGCCGACAACGGCCGCACGAACGAGCCGCTCAAGGTCGGCAACGCGACTCTCGTCGGGTACCGAGACGGCCGCATCGGGATCGTCAGATGGAGCGGCGGCCCGAGCGTCGGGCCCGATGTCGCGTGGGCTCGCCAGAGCCTCGCTCCGCTCGTGTGGAACGGGCGGCTCAATCCGAGCTTGAACACCGACCCGAGCAGCCCGCAATGGGGATACACCCTCGGTGGCGTGACCCGCGTGTGGCGCAGCGGTGTCGGCGTTGATCGCCGAGGCAACCTCATCTACGCCGTCGCTGACGACCAGACGGTCATCACGATCGCGAAGATCCTCCAGCACGCAGGCGCCGTGCGCGCTATGGAGTTCGACATCAACCCTGAGTGGCACACCCTGATCATCTACAGCCACCGGCAGGGTCTCGGCCCGAAAGAGGTCGAGCCGCAACCGATGCAGCCGGCAACCCGATATCTCGTCCCGGACGACCGCGACTTCATCGCGGTCTACCGGCGGCTACCGGGTCCGATCTCCGTGCCCTTCAGATGACTCACGGCTCAGCAGCTCTGTCAACGTCGATCCGCTGAGCACCGACTCCGGGCGTTCGGCGACGACGTCCGACCCAGGGCGTGCCTCCTCGTCGCGGCGCTTGATGAGCAGCCACTGCGGTTTGGGTCCGCCGCGCGTGCGCTGGAGCGCGAAGCCGCCCCTCAGCTTCTCCCCGCGCAGCACGAAAACGGCGTGGCCCCGCTCGAGCGCCTCGGGCCACGCGACGCGGCCGCCTTGTTCGTAGAGGCCCCGGTCCCAGACGATGACCCCGCCGCGGCCGGCGCGTCCCTCGAAGTCGTTGTGTGAGAGCCCGTGATCCTCAACCTCGACGGCCAGCCGTTTCGCTCCCGGGTCGAGCGAGGGTCCCTTCGGGACCGCCCAGGAGCGCATCACGCCGTCGACCTCCAGCCGGAGATCGAAGTGGTGAGCCGTCGCCTGATGTTCCTGGACCACGAACACCCCCGCCGGCACGCCGCGAATTGCGAACTGCTCATGGCCCTCGACGCGCGCGGCCTGCTCGCTGATCGAGCCCTCCGAAGCGCCGGCGCGCAGCACGCGGACGAGCTCATCGAGCGAGGAGGGCTCGCCCTCGACATGGGCACACAGGGTCCCGTCCTCCGCCAGTCTCACCCAGCCGCGCAGACCGAGTCGCAGCGCGCCCGCGCTGAGGCTTTGGCATCGCGCCGGATCCGCTGACTCCCCCACGATCGAGATCCGGCTGGCCGCCAAGTCGCTCACCGACGACGCCACCGCGCGTCAGATGCGGTCAGCTGTCTACCCCGGGCAGCACCTCGGCGGCAAGCCGCTCGAGCTGTTGCATGTCGTCGACCAGCGGATTGAGGAGGATCAGCTCGGCGCCGGCCGCCACGACGTCGCGCAGGCCGTCGATGCATGCCTCGGGCGGCCCCGCGACCGCGACCCCCGGAATGCCGCGCCCGTAATGCCGCGCCAGCGCGGTCTCGATCCGCTCCCGTGCGCGCGAGGAGTCGTCATCCACGTGCACATAGAGGCGCTTGGCGATCTGAAACGGCTGCGAGCGCTCCTGTTCGGCGATCTCGTGACGAATCCGGCTCACCTGCTCGGCGAACTGCGCCGTGGTCTGCGAGCCGGCGCCGACAAATCCGTCCCCGAGCTCCACGGCGCGCCGGAGCGCGTTCGGATGGTTCCCGCCGAACCACAGCGGCGGGTGAGGCTTCTGGGCCGGCTTTGGCTCCATCGCCGCATGATCGAGTTGCCAGAAGCGGCCGTCGAAGGTGATCTCGGGCTCGGTCCAGCATGCCTTCATCAGGGCCACGGCTTCCCTGAAGCGCGCGACCGGCACGGGCGGCTCGACCCCGAACGCGGCGAACGGCCTCGCGGGGCCACCGGCGACGAGGCCGACCTCCACCCGGCCGCCGCTCAGGCAGTCGATGCTGCTCAGCGCCTTCGCGAGATGAAGCGGGTTGTGCAGCGGCAGGACGAACACGGCACACCCCAGCCTCAGCCGCGTCGTGCAGCCGGCGGCGTAGCTCATGATCTGAAGCGGGGCGAGGCTCCCGGCCGCGCCGAGCACCTGCTCCTGCGCCCAGGCGCTCTCGAAGCCGAGCTCCTCGGCTCGGGTCAGGTGCGCCCTGAACGCCTCGCTGTCGAAACCTTCCCGGGCGTACTGGGGAATCGAGATTGCGAACCGCATCTGGATCCTCACTTAGATCGGGACAGGATCGAACATAACGGCCGGGCGTTGACGACGTGGTCGGCCGTTGCCCATCCGCGCCGAGCGGTCCCGACGGAAAACATCATGTTGCCCAGGCCGCGCACCGAATGAGCATCGGTCGAGCAGACGATCTCGACGCCTGCCTCCAGCGCATCGCGCACATGCTCGCCACGTAGATCGAGGCGATCGGGCAGGCCGTTCACCTCCAGGGCGACCCGTTGCTCGACGGCCAGCTCGAAGATCCGCTCGAGGTCTAGCTCATTCTCGGGGCGGCGGTTTACATACCGGCCCTTGGGATGGCTCAAGCACCGTACGTACGGGTTGCCCAGCGCGGCCTCCACGCGCTTGGTCATCTCCGATCGCGGCATTCGCTGACCACCGTGCACGCTCGCCTGCACCCAGTCGAGCTCGGCGAGCACGTCATCGGGGAGGTCGAGCCGCCCGTCGGGCAGGATGTCGCACTCGATCCCGCGCAGCACGCGAAACGGGGCCAGCACCTCGTTGGCGGCGCCGATCTCCTCTGCTTGCCGGCGCACGTCGTCCGGACTGAGCCCACGAACCGCGCCCACGGCCGGGGTGTGGTCGCAGATCGCGAGGTACTCGTATCCGCGCTCGATCGCTGCGCGGCCCATCTCCTCGACGCTCGCCCTTCCATCCGACCACGTGGTGTGGCAGTGCAGGTCGCCGCGGATCTGGTCGAGCTCGAGGAGCGCCGGCGGCTCGCCGTGAAACGGCTCCTCGCGCAGCTCCGGCGGGCACCACGGGATCCCCAGCTGCGCGTAGACATCCTTCTCATCCGCGGCTTCAGGCAGCGATCCGAGTGCCTGAACGTACGCATCCGCTCCCGTCGCCTGCACCAGTGCCGTGCCGAACGCACCCGGTTTCGTCACGACCAGCTCCACGGGGACGCCGTCCACGGTCACGCCGATCGCGCGGCGCTCGTGCGCTTCGAGCAGCGCTACGACCTGCGGTAGAGCCGCGAACCGGGCCAGCAGCGGTGCCGGGTCGGCGGCGGCGCACACGACCGAGAGCCGCTCGCAGGTGTCTCGCCAGCGGCGTACGTCTCCGGCCACCTCACCCTCAAGCGCGTCGGCGATCGCTCCGCTCAGCTCCCAACCGCGGTTGAGCAGCAGCCCCTGCCGGGGCCGGGGCTCCCCCTCTCGGCTGAGCGCCTCGAGCAGCCGGGCCTCCGTCTTCGGACCGATGCCGGGCACGCTCTGGAGCCGGCCCGTCGCTGCCGCCTCCCTGAACTCCTCGGCGCTGCGAACTTCGAGGGCCTGAGCGAGCTCGACCGCGCGCCTGGCGCCGAGCCCCAGGTAGCGCCCCAGGCCGATGAGATCCGGTGCCAGCTGGCGCTCGAGCTCCGCCAGCTCGGCGATGTCGCCGGTCTGCACCAGCTCGTGCAGGCGCGCCTCGATACCCGGTCCGATCCCGCGCAGCTCGCGCACCCGGCCCTCCGCCATCAGCTCCGCAACGGAGACGGGAGCACCCCGGATCGTCTCGGCGGCGCGCCGGTAGGCGCGGGCGGTATATGGATTGGCGTCCGCGAGTTCGAGCAGCATCGAGAACGCATCCAGCCGGTCAGCGATCCGCGCGTTCTCCACACCGTCACCCGACGGCGGGCTCGATGTGGATGACCTCGAACCCGAAGCGGTCAGCCAGGCGCTGCGCCACCAGCGATCGATGACAGGCCGCGGCCGTCGCCTCCACGCACAGCAGGACCCCTATGCCCCGTGCCGGTAAGCGCTGGACGAACGAGTCAAGGGGCGCACGGTCCAGGATCTCCTCGGTATAGCCGCGGATGTACCCAGGGGAAAGCTGCACGCGGGAGCGCTTGCCCACGCGCTGGCGTGCGTCCTCGCGGTACTGCAGTTCTCGGAGCTCTGTCGTGGGGGCGAGCTCGGGGTGGTGCTCGTATCCGATGTGCGCGTCGGCCAGCAGGGCCTGCAGGCGGCGCGAGTTCGCCCACGCGTACTGCGGACCCCGTACACCTCGACGCTGGCGTATGTCGAACAGCCTGCTGACCCCCGCTCCGTCGAGCGCTCGGATGAAGCTGTCGGCGTCCAGGTCGTAGACGCCGATCGTCGCGATCCTGGGCATGGCCTCAACGTTAGAGGTGGGGTGCCGCCCGACCCAGCTGAGCTGCCATCGTGGTCGCTCCCGACCCAGACCCAAGGAGTCAGAGATGAAGAGACTGCTGCTCACCGCGATCGGCACCGCAGCCATCGCGATCGGCTACACCGCCGGCAGCGCCGGTGGAAGCAGCGGGCCGCGGATCAGATACAGCGAGAGCCAGCTCACCATCCGTGGCGGCTACGAGCAGGCCCGGACGTTCACGTGCCCGCCGGGGTTCGATGCCACCAGTGGGTACTGGCGCTCGAGTGCCGTCGGGCTGGTCTCGGACTACAACACGATCGACACGAGCAACCACCGCCGCTGGACCGTCGGCATCTACAACCTGAACAACCGCAAGCAGCAGGTGGAGGTCGGCGTCGTGTGCATCCACGGCTGACGTGAGCCCGAGATCCCGCTTGCGTGCTCGCCGCCCCGTGGCGCAGGCGAGCACGCAAACACGCGGCTCTTCTGACCCTAACCCGCTGCACACACAACCATCGGCTGCGCTTAAACCCCGCGGGTAGGTTTTCTTTCGGGAGTCACTGGCACCGCCCAGACAGCACTCCTATGCAGCCCTTCAAGCACCCCTGGCCCGGATCGAGCGAGAGACGGGCAGTGTCCTCGCCTAGCACCGCCCATGTCCGTCGATTCTCTTCGCGCTCCCACAGAGACTCTCCCTCGCCCGACCCTGCCCCAGCGCCCGCAGCTCGCGGGTCGGCTGGCGCAGGCCCGGATCGCGGGCTGGTGGGTGGCGGCCGCCGTGGTCGCCCTCACGCTCGCATCCTTCCTCCTCCGCTCGGGAGCGCTGAACTTCCACTACTGGATCGACGAGGGCATCTCTGTCGGGATCGCCTCGCATCCCCTTCGTGAGCTGCCGTCACTGCTGCGCCAGGACGGCTCGCCACCCCTCTACTACCTCCTGCTTCACTTCTGGATGCGCGCGTGGGGCCGCGGCGAGGTCGCGACGCACTCGCTGTCACTCGTGTTCGCCCTGCTGGCGGTCCCGGTCAGCTATTGGGCAGGACATAGCCTGTTCGGCCGCCGCACAGGAATTTTCTGCGCCGTGCTCGCCGCGGGTCTGCCCTTCCTCAGCACCTACGCGCAGGAGACGCGGATGTACTCGCTGCTGCTGCTGCTTTCGATTGTCGCCGCCGCCTGTTTCGTCCACGTGTTCGTATTTCGCCGGCGGCGATACCTCCCGCTCTTCGTGGCCTCGCTCACGGCCGTGCTCTATACCCACAACTGGGGCCTGTTCCTGGGACTGACCGCGTTCGGCGCCTACCTGATCTGCGTGTGGCAGGCGAGTGCCGACCGGCGTGCGCTGTTGCGCGACGGCGCGCTGGCATTCGGGCTGGTGGCCGTCCTGTACGCGCCCTGGCTTCCGACGCTGCTCTACCAAGCTCGCCATACCGGCGCGCCGTGGGCGCTCCCGCCGGTCCTGTGGTCGCTCCCGCAGGGGCTGTACTTCCTGGTGGGGGGGCGCGGAGCCGCGATGGCGCTCCTGTTCGGCGGCAGTACGGGGTTGCTCGCGCTGCGGGCTCGGCGGCCGGAGGAACGCTCGCTGCTGATGGCCGCTGTCTCGCTGGCCATGCTGGGTCTCGGCACGCTGCTCATCGCCTGGCTCTACGCCAAGGTGACCCCCTCGTGGGCTGTTCGCTATCTCGCCGTCCTCGCCGGGCCGATGCTCCTGCTCACGGGGCTCGGCCTGGCTCGCTCATCCCGGCTGGGTCTCGCCGCGCTGATCCTGGTCTCCTGTTTCTGGGTCCTCGACCCGACGCCCAAATCACTGGACAGCAAGAGCAACGTCGGCGCTGCGGCAAAGGCGATCAGGGCCGGCGACGAGCACGAGCACCCTGGTCCTGTCCACCCAGCCCGAGCAGGTCCCGGCGCTCGCGTACTACCTGCCGCAGGTGAGCCGTTTCGGCACGCCCCTCGGATCCGTGCCGGACCCGCGGGTGGTCGACTGGCGCGGCGCCCTGGAGCGCTTCAGGAAGTCCTCGGTTCAGTCGGTGCTCGTCCCCCAGGTTCGGTCGCTCCGTCCAGGGCAGCGCGTCGCCCTCGTCGTCCCGACCCGATTCGTCAAGGGGCAGGCCTGGATGACGCTGGTCGCGCGCGCCTCGCGGACCTGGACGTCGTACCTGGAGGGGGATCGGCAGCTCAGGCTGCTCGAGCGTGTGGACCCGCACGCAGGCGCTTCTGGCTTGCCCGTGCAGATCTCGCTGTTCGAGGTCGCGCGCGGGTCCGGCGGCTGACCCCCGCCCGGAGCATTCAGACGTAAATCTCACGCAACTCTCGTGGCGGCCACACGGTCGCCGTGCACGATCCGCCCTCGTCCTCTCAAGCGACCCAAAGGAGAGACATGAGGAACATCAGATCGATACTGGCGACCGGGGCCGCCGTCGGAGCCGCCGCGGTCGGGGGCGCGGCCATCGCCAACGCGGCCACGTCCTCGAGCACGACGACCTCGCCCTCGAGCTCCGCCGGCACTACCCAGCCGCACGGCGCACCGGCCAACATGCCGGCCCACGGCAGCGCGGCACACGAGAACGCCGAGAAGGCGGTCACAGGCACCGCGGCCGACAAAGCGAAGGCGGCCGCGGTGAAGGCCGCAGGCGGTGGCACGGCGGGCGAGGTCACGACCGACTTCACTGCAAACGGCTACGAGGTCACGGTGACGAAGCCGGGCGGTAGCCAGGTCGAGATCCATCTCGACAGCTCGTTCAATGCGATGCAGGGCCCCGCCGGAGCCGGCGGCCCGCCCGGCGGCTACGGCAGTCCACCCGCGGGCGCGCCGGGAGCCTGATCCCGGAGCCGGCGAGGGCGGGCCACGAGCGCCGGCCCTCGCCGGCTAGTAGGGCTAGTCCTCCTCGGTCCAGTTACGGCGGTGAGGATCTTTGCCGCTCACCAGGTCGAGCAGATGGCTCCAGCGGCTGGGCTGCGTCCCCGGCTCGCGATCGCGCCAGGCCGGAGCCGAGCCCTGAGGCGAGGGCAGCTGGGCGGCGGATGCAGCATCGATGCGGAGGTCCACTCCGCGCTCGTGCAATGACGCCACCTGGTCGGCTTCCACGAAGCGCCGTTCGCCGTCTACCCGCAAGACGATGCCGTGGAAGATGTCCTCGGACGGCGCTGCGACCACGTGATCGACCACGCCGACCTGAGCGCCGTCGGCCGCGTAGACGGGGATCCCGTCCTCCAGCACCTGGTAGGCGATCGGCAATCCCTCGTCCACGTCCATGAGCCTAACGGGCCCAGTCCTCCGCACCGTCAGCTCGTCAGCTTGTTGCACGGGATGTGGATCGAGAAGAAACCGAGCGCGGGGGTGAAGGGCGAGATCGGAATCAAGACCGAGGCGACGTGGGCCTGCCGGCACCCGGTGCGGGCCCCATCGACCGCTTCAGACCACCGCAGCGCGCCGCGGATCCTCAAGTCTCCGACGTTGAAGGAGAACAGCGCGGCAACCAGGAGCAGCGACGCCACTGCAACATGAACCGGCGACCAGACGCGCCGAGCTAGGAAGCCCGGGCGGGCGTCGAGCCAGATGAACAGAGCACTCAAAAGGAGCAGAGTGGGACCCACCATGTACCGAGCGTCCACCGTGTTCGCGGTGCTGCCACGCCATAGAAAGCCAACGCCGAACATGAACCAGCGCTCGTACCCGGAGACCAGGAACAGGGCCAAAGACTCCGCCACGATGATCGGGACGACGATGCGGCTCCGCGACCGCCCGGCGCCGGCGGCGACGACGAACGCGACGAGCGCGACTCCGAAGAACACGACGAGACCCGTCCCTAGCCGCTGCCAGAGGAAGCTGTCAATCCGCTGTCCGGTCAGCGCGCCGCCGACGATCCGCTGCGCATAGGCCGGCACGAGGCTCCAGTCCCAATGTGGCTGTGTTGCCGCGATCTGCTGGGAGGTCAGCGGGGCGCCCTCCCCCAGCGCGGGTGCGCTCCAGGAGTAGGCGAGCTGGACGCAGACGCCGACCGCAAAGCCCCCGCAGATCACACCATCGCGCCGGTCTCGAGCAGCTAGCACCCGTAGCAGCCAGACCGGGGCGAAGACGAGGATCCCCGCATTGCTGAGGGCCGTCACGAGAACCAGCGCGCCGGCGCCTGCGGCGCGCGCGAACGTCGCCGGCCGCCACAGCAGGATCCAGAAGCTGGCGAACATCAAGAACCACATGGAGTCGGTGACGTTGTCGAGCGTCTCGGTGCTCACGACTCCGAGCAGGACCACGAGCGCCGCGAGCGCGGCCCGCAACAAGGGGCTCCTGATGTGCCCTGCGCTTGCCCGCCATACCGCGAGCGCGCTGCCGACCACGATCGCCGCGCCGCAGATCGCCATCACCGCTGCAAACGAGCCGACCGGGAGCCAAGCGACCGGCTCAGCGACCAGCCGCGAGCTCGTCTGAAGATAGCCGTCGTAGGTACTTGTGAGGACATCGGCAAACCCACGGCCGAGGGCGTCGGTCAGCCACCGGGTCCCGTCCTCCGCCCAAAGCGAATCGAGCGGCTTCGACGGCCACATCCGCGCAAGCAGTACCGCGACCCCCAGGAGCGCCACGCCGACGCCGACCCCCGCCCGGCGCCATGTCACACGCGGCGGCGGTGGTCCTTCGAGGAACAGGTACTGGTCGAGATAGGCCCGCGCCCGCGGAACTGCGATCCGCAGCCTCTGGGATGGCGTTGCGTTGCCGACGAGCGCCATACCTTGCTTAACGCGCGCCAAAGACGTCTATCGCGGCGAAATGTCGTAAATCGCCAAGTGCTGTGGTCCTTGCGCGCGGAAGCCACCCAGGCTCCGCCACCGGTGCTATCAATGCCGCGGTCGAACCGCGGCCTCAACATCGCAATCTGCTCCAGGTCGGCGCGATCGTCGCGCAGATCCTGCTCGTGTTCGCGATCTGGCAGGCCCTGAGGAATGCAGCCGAGCTCGGAGTCGCCTTCCTCTATGCCTTCCCGGTCGGCTTCGCGGCGTGGTGGTACGCCGAAGCCGCGGGCGTGGTGACGGCGATCGCCTGCCTGCTCCTGTTCCTCGTCTCGGCCGCCGCGCAAGGCTTTCACAACCTGACCGTGCTGACGCTCACCCGCGCCCTGACTTTCGCCGCCACTGTGCTCGTAGTCGGGCATCTGCGCCGCCTGACCCGGCGCAGCTTCGCGGTCACCTCCGAACTGCAGGCGATGCGCGCGGCGCTGACGCCCCCGCAGCTTCCTGAGATCCCCGGACTCGACGCCGCGGCCACGCTGTTGCCGGCCGAGCACGACGTGGCCGGCGACTTCTACGTCCTCACCAACGGCGCGGCGGGATGGTGCATCGCGATCATCGGTGACGTAGTCGGGCATGGGTTGCAGGCGGCCCAGCTGGCCACCTTCGCGCGTGTCTCGCTGGTCAGCATCGCCGCGGGCTCCGAGGACCCGGCTGAGATCCTGAGGCTCGCCAACCAGACCATCCACGCCCGGACTGCCGCCAGCGGCGAGTTCGTCACGGTGGCTTGCGTCGCCTACCACCGCGAGGAACCGCTGCTGCGCTGGGCCTGCGCCGGCCATCCGCCCCCCATTGCCCTGCCGGCTGCAGTGGAGCTCGACCCGGGTCGGTTCGCCCAGCCCCTGGGCCTCGGGGCCGAGCTCGAGATCAGCTCCCATCAGCTTCCGTTCACCCCCACCGACGCGCTGCTGCTCTACACCGACGGCCTCTACGAGGCGCGCGATGACACGGGCGAGCGGTTCGGCCTCGACCGCGTACGCGACGCCGTCTCGCGAGCCGCCAGCCTGCGCTCCGCCGACGTCGTCGCCGCGCTGCGCGCTGCGGTCCTCGACTTCACCGGCCGCGCGCTGCGGGACGACGTCTGCATCCTGGCGCTGCGCCCCAGCCGGCCGCCCGCTGCCGGGTAAGCGCCTAGTCTCCCGCTGTCAACCGCGAGTCAGCTGAGCGCGCAGCGGGCATATCCCTCTCGCACCCCATTTCCCACGGAGGGTTCACTTGCCCGTACTCCAGGTCGTCATCGCCAGCACCCGTCCCGGCCGCGTCGGCCTACACGTCGCCGAATGGTTCGTCGAGCACGCGCGCGACCACGGCGTCTTTGACATCGACGTCGCCGACCTGGCGGAGATCGACCTGCCACTGTTCGACGAGCCGAACCACCCGCGGCTGCGCGAGTACACCAAGGAGCACACGGCGCAGTGGAGCGAACTGGTGGACGCGGCCGACGCCTTTGCCTTCGTCACCCCGGAGTACAACTACGGCCCGTCGCCCGCGCTGCTCAACGCGATCACCTACCTGCACCACGAGTGGCGCTACAAGCCCGCCGGCTTCGTCAGTTACGGGGGCGTGTCGGCCGGAACGCGCGGCGTCCAGGTCGTCAAGCAGATCATCACCACGCTGCGCGTGATGCCGCTTCCCGAGGCGGTCTCGATCCCCTTCGTTCAGCAGTTTCTGGATGACCAGCGGCGTATCCAGCCCAACGAGATCATGCTGGGTGCCGCCAGCGCGATGCTCGACGAGCTGGCGCGTGTGGAGGCGGCCCTCCGTCCTCTGCGCGAAGAGGCCCGAGTGGGCGGTCCGGGCTAGGAGCGGTCCACGGCGTCGTGCAGCTGCCGCTCGACGAGCTTGCCCATCGCCGACTCGAAGCTCGAGCGGATCGCGTCGACGGCGAGGGGGCGCAACCGCTCGAGCGCCTCCTGGACGCGACGCCACTCTTCGGCTGAGCGGTCCGTCATCTGGGAGCCGCCGAGCACGTCGGAGAGGAACAGCTTCACGTAGGCCTTGGCAATCGCATTCGTGTGCCGGTCGATCGTCTCCGCCACGGCCAGCGCGTGCGAGAGGGGGATCCCCATCGCCACCAGCTCCTCGCCCGCGGAGACGAGGGTCGGGTTGACGATCTCCCACCGGTCCTGACCCAGCGCGCGCATCAGCCCCAGCCTCTCGGCCTTGCGCATCAGCCGCTCGTCGAGCGCACCCCCGAACCGTGCCGCCAGCTCCTCGGAGGTGGCGAACTCGGGCGCCACCGAGTCGAACGCGCTCAGGAGCGTGCGACCGAAGTTGAAGATCTCCTCGGCCGCGCCCTCGGGCCGCGCGAGCAGGCGCTCGATCGCCTTCAGGCGGAACCCCTCGGCTTGCATGGCAAGGATCATCCGCAGCCGCGCCACGTGCTCGGGCCCGTAGTAGCCCGTACGGGCGCGGACGTCCGGCGGCGGCAGCAACCCGCGCGACTGATGCGCGCGCACATTGCGCACCGTCGTGCCGGTGACGCGCGCCAGCTCGTCGATCGTCAGCTCCTCGGGAGCCGGGTCGGGCAGCGCCGATAGGTGTTCCGTGCTCATGTGACGCCTTTGATGTTACGGTCTTGGTGTTACATTCTCCAGGTCGATGCCCGCGGCCGCCGTCACCCCCGACCACGAGATCGCGATCATCGGAGCCGGACTGGGCGGGATCGGGATGGCCATCGCGCTGCGGCGGGCCGGGTTCGAGGATTTCATCGTGCTCGAGCGTGCCGCCGACATCGGGGGCACCTGGCGCGACAACACCTACCCCGGGATCGCCGTCGACATCCCCGCGCAGGCCTACCAGTTCTCCTACGAGCTCAAGCCCGACTGGTCGCGCGTGTTCGCCCGCGGCGCAGAGGTGAAGGCCTACATCGACCAGTGCGCCGACCGCCACGACGTCCGCCGGTTCGTACGCTGCAACTCCGAGGTCCTGGCCCGGACCTGGGACGAGGACGCTCATCTCTGGCGGCTGCGCCTTCCCCACGGCGAGCTCACGGCTCGGTTCGTGATCAGCGCCATCGGCGCGTTCGTCAATCCCAAACCTCCGGAGGTTCCGGGAGTCGAGGAATTCGAAGGGCCCATCCTGCGCTCGGCGGCCTGGGACCACACCGTGGACCTCGCCGGTAAGCGCGCGGCCATCATCGGCACGGGAGCCAGCGCGGTTCAGATCATCCCCAAGATCGCCCGCAGGGTCGCGCGGCTGGACGTCTACCAGCGGACCCCTATCTGGGTCGGCCCCAAGGCCGACTGGCGCACACCGCGGGCGGTCAAGAGAGCGTTTCACCGCTATCCGCGTGCGCAGCAGGCCGTGCGCGGCGGCATGACCCGGGCCGTCGAGGCCGGGCTCGTGGGGCTCGTCGTGCATCACGGCGAGTTCGGCTGGATCACGCGCGCCGGCGGCTGGCTCGGACGCAACGTCTGGTACCGGCAGGTGCGCGACCCGGACGTGCGGCGGCGCCTGACGCCGGGCTACGAGATCGGCTGCAAGCGCCCGTCGGTCTCGAACCATTACCTGCGGACCTTCAACCGCCCCAACGTGGAGCTGGTCTCAGACCCGATCGAGCGGGTGGAGAGATCTGCAGTCCGCACCGTCGACGGATCCGAGCGTCCCGTCGATGTGCTGGTCCTGGCGACCGGCTTCCGCATGGCCACCGACCCGGAGAACTACCGGCTGAACCCGGTACGCGGACGCGACGGATTCGACCTGGCGACGTTCTACTCCGAGAACCGCGTTCGCTCCTACGAGAGCGTGAGCCTTCCGGGCCTGCCCAACCATTTCATGATCTTCGGCCCCTACGGCTGGACCGGCGGCACGTGGCACGTCCTGGTCGAGACGGCGGCGCACCACATCACGCGCGTCATCGCCGCGGCGAGCCAGCGCGGCGCGACGGCGGTCGAAGTCAAGCGGGAGGCCGCTGAGCGCTGGACCCGGTTCGCCGTCGAGCGCCTGTCGCGCTCGCTCTGGCATACGGGCTCGTGCGCCGCCGCCAACAGCTACTACTTCGACCATCACGGTGACACGCCGTTCCTGCGCCCCACCTCCTCTGCCCAGGCCTGGCGGGCGGCCCGCACCTTCCCGCTCGACGACTACACCTTCAGCCTCCCGGCCGACACCACGGCCGCCCGGCCACGATCTGAGCTTCTGATAACGACTCCAGGGGAATCACACTGACATGACGCCCAGCAGCCCGCTCGAGCGCCTCACTCCCGAGCAGATCGAAGAGATCGGCCGCGAGTTCGAGGCCCTGCACGATGAGGTCTTCGACAGCCTCGGCGACCGCGACGCGCGTTACATCCGCAGCATGATCGAGCTCCATCGCAAGCTCGCCCTGGGCGGTCGCGTGCTCCTCCTTCCCTCGCTCTTCCCTCCGGCCTGGCTGGCCGGGACGATCGTGCTCTCGCTGGCCAAGATCCTCGAGAACATGGAGATCGGACACAACGTCATGCACGGGCAGTGGGATTGGATGAACGACCCCGTGATCAACTCGAGCGCGTGGGACTGGGACACGGCGTCGACCAAGGAAGCCTGGAAGCACTCCCACAACTTCATCCATCACACCTACACGAACGTTCTGGGGCTCGACCGCGACCTGGGCTACGAGATCATGCGCATCGACCCCGAGCAGGAATGGAACCCCGTCTATCTCCTGCAGCCGCTCTACAACCTGCTCCTGATGTCCTTCTTCGAGTGGGGCGTGGCTCTGCACGACTTGGACTTCACCGCCGTACGGGCAGGTGAGAAGTCCTGGCTGGACGTGGTCAAGGACTTCCGCGGGATCATCGGCAAGGCCCGCAAGCAGATCACCAAGGACTACATCCTCTGGCCCCTGCTCAGCGGCCCGTCGTTTTTCACGACCCTGAGCGCCAACTTCACGGCCAACGTGGTGCGCAACATCTGGTCCTACGCGATCATCTTCTGCGGGCACTTCCCGGACCAGACCTACACGTTCACGCGCGAGCAGTACGAGACCGAGAACGATGGCGGCCGGTACGTGCGCCAGCTGCTCGGCGCGGCCAACATCGACGGAAGCCCGCTCTTCCACGTGTTGAGCGGCAATCTCGGCTACCAGGTCGAGCACCATCTCTACCCGGACATGCCGAGCACCCGCTACGGGGAGATCGCCCCCCGCGTGCGGGAGATCTGCCAGCGCTACGACCTCCCCTACAACACGGGACCCTTCCTGCAGCAGCTGAGCATGGTGCAGCGCACGATCCTGCGACTGGCCTTTCCCGGGGGCAAGCCCAAGGACAAGCCGGCGGCCTATCGCGGGCCGAAGTACCGCACGTCAGGCGAGCGCGAAGTGGCCGACCTCGTCGAGGCCGCGAACCGCTGACACCGCGCTTCAGCCGAGGACGGGCAGCGTTCGCTGCTCGGAGAGCCGAGTAAGCGTGCGCTGCATCGCCTCGGTGACGAGCTCGTAGCCGTCCTCGGGCTCGGCGCTCGTGCCCAGACGCTCTCGCAGGCTGATCGGCTCGAGCACCTGGATCGAGATCTTGGCCGGCAGCGGCACGCGGATCGGCAGGTCCATGATCGTGACCCCCAGCGGCGGGCCGACGACCGGCGGCACGACCTTCAGGCGGAACCGGCGATCGAGCGAGAGCCAGTCGGCGATCTTGCGCCCGCGGCCCAAGAACAGCGCCGTCTCCTGGCCGCCGATCGACACGACGGGCACGATCGGTACTTCGTGCTCGAGCGCCAGCTTCACAAACCCCGTCCGCTGGGCGAAGTCGATCTGGTCGGATTCCCAGCTCGGGCGGAACGTCTCCTCATCGCCCCCGGGATAGACCAGCAGCGCCGCGTCCCGTTCGAGCGCCGTGGCCATGTTGTCCGGAGACGCCGGCACGGTGCCGAAGCGCTCGACCAGGGAGCGCAACCCGGGGACCTTGAACACGAGATCGTGGGCCAGCTGGTGAAACGGCCGCCGGGGGCCGAAGTGGTCGTAGAAGCTCTGTGCGAACACGAACGTGTCCGCGATCCACGTCCCTCCTGAGTGGTTTCCGACCAGCAGCACCGGCCCGCTCGCGGGGATCTTCTCGAGCCCCTTCACCTCGGCGCGGAAGTACAGCCCGGACATCAGCCGTAGGACGGGCAGGGTCTGCTCGATGTAAGCGGGGTCCCGCAGGTCGAACGGATCGCCGCGCTCCTCCCGGCTCAGTGTCTGCGCAAGGTCCTCGCCACAGGCCGCGAGCATGCGTAGATATGCCTCGGCCGGAGCCAGGGGCTCGCGCAGCAGCTCGTCGATGGTCTTTTGTACGGACACGCGCTCTCCTGACCGATCCGCTTAGGTCATTCCCGCGAGCGGCCCGCTCTACGCGTCTCTCTCATCCCGATCCCGCCGCCACCGCACGGCCCGCAGCACGACCGGAGAACAGACATCCGCCCAAGAACGTTCCCTCCAGAGCTCGGTAGCCGTGGACGCCACCGCCGCCGAAGCCCGCCGCCTCGCCGGCCGCGAACAGCCCCGGCAGCGGCTCGCCCCCTTCGCGCAGGACCCGTCCCTCCAGGTCGGTCTCGAGCCCACCCAGGGTCTTGCGCGTGAGGATCGACAGGCGCACGCCGATCAGCGGTCCCGCCCCAGGATCGAGCAAGCGGTGAGGCGCCGCCACCCGAGTGAAGCGGTCGGCCAAGTAACGCCGGGCGCCGTGGATGGCCTCGACCTGGAGGTCCTTGGTGAACGGATTGGCGAGCTCACGGTCACGGGCGACGATCTCGCGCTCGAGCTCGCCGGCGTCGAGCCGCGGCTCGTCGGTCAGCGCGTTCATCCCGCGCACGAGCTCACCCAGGTCGTCGGCCACCACGAAGTCGGCGCCGCGGCGCTTGAACGCTTCCACGGGCGCCGGTGCTCCCTTGAGGATGCGGCTGGCCAGCAGCTTGCGGACGCTTCGGCGCGTCAGGTCGGGGTTCTGCTCAGAGCCCGAGAGCGCGAACTCGCGCTCGATGATCTTCTGCGTCAGCACGAACCAGCTGTAGTCGAACCCCGTCTTCATGATGTGCTCGAGCGTCCCCAGCGTGTCGAAGCCGGGGAACAGCGGCACCGGTAGCCGCTGGCCGCGCCCGTCGAGCCACAGCGGCGAGGGCCCCGGGAGGATTCGGATCCCGTGCCGGCTCCAGATCGGGGCGTAGTTCTCGATCCCCTCGGTGTAGTGCCACATCCGGTCTTCGTTGATCACCCTGGCGCCGGTCTCCTGGCAGATCGAGATCATCCGCCCGTCGACGTGGTCGGGCACCCCGGAGAGCATCCGAGCCGGCGGCTTCCCAAGCCGGCTCGGCCAGTTCTCGCGCACCAGGTCGTGGTTGGCGCCGATCCCGCCCGAGGTCACGATCACCGCCGGGGCGTGCAGCGAGAACTCCCCCACCGCCGTGCGCGAGCTCGGCGCTCCGCGTGGCACCGAGCTCGGCTCGAGCACTTCGCCCTCGACCCCGCTCACGGCTCCGCCGCTCACGAGCAGATTCGTCACCTGGTGGCGAAAGCGCAGCTCGACCGTCCCGCGCGCCGCCCCCGCGCGCACTCGGCGCACGAACGGCTCGAGCAGTCCCGGGCCGGTGCCCCAGACGATGTGAAAGCGCGGCACCGAGTTGCCGTGGCCCGTCGCGGTGTAGCCCCCACGCTCGGCCCACCCTGGGTTGGGCACGAACCGGACGCCCTGGCGGCTCAGCCATTCGCGCTTCTCCCCCGCCGCGAACTCCACATAGGCTTCGGCCCAGCGCCGCGGCCAGTGGTCCTCGTCGCGGTCGAAGGCTGCGCTTCCCAGCCAGTCCTGGATCGCCAGCTCGGCCGAGTCGTGGACGCGCAAGCGCCGCTGCTCGGGTGAGTCGACGAGGAACAGGCCGCCGAAGGACCAGAAGGCCTGGCCGCCGAGCGAGGCCTCGGGCTCCTGGTCGACCAGGATCACCCGCCGTCCCGCGTCGGAGAGCTCCGCCGCGGCGACGAGGCCCGATAGCCCGCCGCCGACGACGATCGCGTCGGCCTGCGCAACCGCCGGGCTCACGAGAAGCCGGGGTATGGCGGCAGGATCACCGGCTTGCGAGGCTTCTGGGCGAAGTCGAAATCGTTCACGAGATCGCCGAGGATCGGCGCGTCTTCGCGCACGTCCGGGCGGCCGTCGGGACGCCCGTCGGTGCGCGGGTCCAGCCGCTGCCCGTGCAGGAAGTCGTCCTCGATGAACTTCAGGTACGCGTCGTGGCTGAGGATCTGGTGATCGATGTAGCCACGGCGGGCGTAGGGGCTGATCACGAGCCCGGGGACCCGCAGCCCGTATCCGTTCTGGTCCACACGCGGCGGGACCACGTGGTCATAGAAGCCCCCCCAGTCATCCCAGGAGAGGAAGATCGCCGTGCTCGACCAGTCGGGGCCTCGCATGGCCGCGTTGATCAGTCTCGTCACGTAGGCCTGACCCACGCTGACGCGGGCGGGCGGATGCTCGGAGACGCGGTCGTTGGGGACGATCCAGCTCACGGCCGGGAGGGTTCCTCGCCGCGCCGCGGTGAAGAATCGCTTGATCCCGACAATGTCCTGCAGCTGGTGGTCCTGGCGCACGGTGTCGAAGTGCGGCAGGGGGTTCCAGATCCCGGGGCTGCTTGCCGTCTGCTTTACGTATGCGCACGTGATCGCATAGTCGTTGCTGCAGTCCGGTTGCCCGCCCTTGAAGACGTAGTAGCGCCAGCTCACGTGGTAGCGGTGGAGCAGGTAGGTCAGATCCGTCCACTCGTAATAGGGACCCGGTTCACCTGCCCGGCGCAGCCGACCCACGCGCGTCCCGAAGTCGTGCGGCAGCCCCGCGCTGACAGGGTCGTTCACGCACGACTGGACGGAGTGCGGGATCAGGCACAACGCCGACCAGGCCGAGACCTCGTACAGATGCGCGGGCAGGCTCCACGAGCTCACGGGCTCGAACATGTGGTCCTGAAGGACGAAGTCGCGGGCGTAGGTCCAGTAGTTGGGGATCTCGCTCCCGTCGTGGTAGCCCATCACGTCCGTGCAGAACGTCTCCCCGGTGCGACACCGCTGTCCGCACGAAGGATCGTTGGGCGCGCACACCCCGCCGTGCTCGGACTGCGAGATGAAGCCGTCCATCCGCCCGCCGTCGATGTCACGTAGGGCGTTGCGGAACCCGTGCGGGCCGCCGCGGTTGCGATCCGAGCTGTCGTGGAAGGGCCGCACGCACCCACCGGCCGCCGGATCCGGGAGACACACCGTCGGCACGCCGTTGCTCATCGGAATCCCGTCCGCCCCCGGGAACGTGCCGAAGTACGAATCGAACGAGCGGTTCTCCTGCATGATGATCACGACATGCTTGATCTTGTGGATCCGGGCTCGCGCGCAGGCGCCCATGCACGGCTGCGGCGCGCCCGAGGTCGTCTGGGTCACCGCGGGAACCGTGGGCGCGGCGGCGCGCTGCGGCCGGCGGCGCGATCCGCCTGAGAGCAGGAGAACAAGCACGAGTACGACGAGCGCCGCCCCCAACCCCGCGGCCACGAGCGAGCGCCGGCCGCGCCCGCCTGAGGAGGGGCTATGCAACGGTGGATCCGAGCTGAGTGACGTTCATCGGGGAGGTGCGCTGCGCCGCGCGGCGGCCACTACTCTAGGCCGGGATGCGTCGTTTCGTCCTGCCGGGACTGGTCGTATGCGCGGCCGTCGCGTTGATCGCGCTGCTCGCCTTCGGCGTCGCGGGTCAGGGGACCAACACGTCGATCGACTCGCAGCTGGCCCGCGGCATCCGCCCGGCCGTGCCCCAGGCGAATCTCGCCCTGCCCGTCCTGGGCTCGGCGCCCTCGAAGGAGAGCGTGTCGGACCTGCGCGGCAAGGTGGTCGTGCTCAACGTCTTCGCCTCCTGGTGCGATCCGTGCAAGGCCGAGGCCCCGATCCTCGACCGGGCGCAGCGGCTGCTGTCCCGTCACGACGGCACCGTCCTCGGCGTCACCTACCTGGACAACTCGAGCGACGCCGAGCAGTTCGTCCGGCGCGAGCACATCGACTACCCCGTCGTGCAGGACGTGGACGACAACTACGTGCGCTCGTTCGGCACCACCGGCGTGCCTGAGACCTTCGTGATCGATCGCCAGGGCCGGATCGCCGCCGTGCGCCGCTTTCAGCTCACCGGCGATTGGCTCCAGCAGCAGGTCACGCGCCTGATCGGCGAGCGGGCATGAGACGCCTCGCCCCCGTACTGGTGGCCGCTGCGCTCCTCGGGGGCGCCGGATTCCCCGCGCCCGCGCCCGCGGCCGTCGCCGCGCCGCGCGCGTCGCTGTCCGACGTGGAGAACGACGTCATGTGCGTCTCGTGCCGCGAGCCCCTGTCCGTGGCCGAGTCGCCGCAGGCCTACGCCGAGCGCAACTTCATCCGCACGCTGATCGCCCGCGGCGAGACCAAGGCTCAGATCGAGCAGGCGCTGGTCGCCCAGTACGGGCCAGCCGTCCTGGGGCGCCCGCCCGCCCACGGCTTCAACCTCACCGTCTACATCCTGCCGCCCGCGCTCGTGCTGATCGGCGTGGTGCTGCTCGTCGTCACGTTGCCGCGGTGGAGGCGCCGGGCGGCCGCCGCCGCGGCCGCCGATAGTCCGCCCCCCTCCATCTCGGCCGCCGACGCGGGCCGCCTCGAGGAGGATCTGGCCCGCCACGGCTGACGCCGGGCGCTACATCGCGTCGGGCGCGCTCACCCCGAGCAGCCACAGCGACAGTGCGATCGTCCGCTGAGCGCACACCGAGAGCGCGATCCGGAAGGACTCGAGCTCTTCGGGACTCGCCCCCACGACGCGGCAGTCGCGGTAGAAGGCCGTGAACTCCTGTGCCAGCTCGAGCGCGTAGACCGCCACGCGATGGGGCGCACGGCGCAGCGCCGCCTCGGCCACCTCGCCCGGCAGGGCTGCCAGCTTCTTGATCAGCGCGCGCTCAGAGGGATGCAGCTCGCCGTCCCCCCATCGCGCGCCGGCATCGATGGCCGCCGCCACGCGCCCGTCCTCGAAGCGCCTCAGCATCGAGGCGATGCGGGCGTGGGCGTACTGCACGTAATAGACCGGGTTGTCGGCCGACTGGCTCCGGGCGAGCTCGACGTCCAGCTCGAGCGTGCGGTCGTGCGAGCGCTGGAGCATGAAGAAGCGGGTGGCATCGACGCCGATCTCGTCGATCAGGTCGTCGAGGGTCACGAAGTCCCCGCGCCGCTTGGACATCGCAAACGTCTCGCCGCCTGCGACCAGGTGCACGAACTGGAGGATCGGCACCTCGACGGTGTCGGGATCGCCCCCCAGCGCGGCCATGGCCGCCTTCAGCTCGCGCACGTACGCGTGGTGGTCGGACCCGACGGGCAGCAGCTGGCGCTCGAACCCGCGCTCACGCTTGTTCTCCAGGTAGGCCACGTCGGCGGCGAGGTATGTCGGTTCGCCGCTGGTGCGCACCACGACCCGGTCCTTGTCGTCTCCGAAGCTCGTCGTGCGCAGCCAAAGGGCACCCTCCGAGCGGTATACGTGCCCAGCCTCCTCCAGCGCCGAGAGCGTCCCTTGCAGGGCGTTGGGGGAGCCCTCGTGCAGCGTGCGCTCGCTGAAGAACTCGTCGTAACGCACCCCGTAGCGCTCGAGCGTCTGCTTGATCTGGTCCAGCAGCATCTCTACCGCCAGCCCTGAGAGCTCCTCGACCGGACGCGTTGCCGCGTCATCGATCGACGCCGCCAGGTCGGCCACGTACTCCCCCTGGTAGCCGCCCTCGGGCACCTCCTCGCCTCGCGCGCGCGCCCGTACCGACTCGCCCAGCAGGCGGATCTGGTTGCCGGCGTCGTTGAAGTAGTACTCGCGCGAGACCGCGTGCCCGTGATGCTCGAGGATCCGCGCGAGCGCATCGCCGTAGGCCGCATGGCGGCCGCTGGCCGCGACCAGCGGGCCGGTCGGGTTGGCGGAGACGAACTCGATCACGATCCGCTCGGGGCGCTCCGCGCCGTCAGCCCCGAACCGCTCCCCAGCGGCCAGCACCGAGCGCAGCGCCCCGCGGTGCCACTCGTCGGAGAGAACGAGGTTGAGAAAGCCCGGGCCGGCCACCTCGGCCCGCTCGAGGCCGGCACCCAGGATGTCCTCGAGCTCGGCTCCGATCCGCTCGGCGATCACCCGCGGCGGCGCGTCGAGTACGGGCGCGAGGAGCATCGCGGCGTTGGTCGAGTAATCCCCCTGATCCTCCCGCTTGGGCCGCTCGACGCGGGCCTCGAACGGCGTCTCGGCGCCTCCGTTTCGCAGTGCCGCCGCGGCCGTGCCCACGGCCCGGCGCAGCTCCTGCAGGGGATCGCCAGTCACGGCCCCAGCGTACCTCTCAGTAGTGGTACGGCTCGCCCGCGAGGATCTTGTGCCCGCGGTAGAGCTGCTCGAGCAGGATCACGCGCGCCAGCTGGTGCGGCAGCGTCATCTCGCCGAACGACACCCGGTGGTCGACCTCGTCCAGGTCGAGCCCGAACGGACCGCCGACCACGAAGCACAGATCCCGTGCGTCCTGACGGCGCTCCTCCAGGAAGCGGCTGAACCCAACCGAGTCGTACCTCTCCCCGCCGCGGTCCAGAAGCGACACGAACGACCGGTCCGGAATCCGGCGCATCACCTTCTCGTCCTCGCGCACCTCGACCAGCTCGAGCCGGACATGCCGGGCCAGGAGCTTCTGGTAGTGCTGGACGTCGTCTGCGAACGGCGGCCGCAGCCGGCCCACAGCGACGACGACGATCCGCACGATGGGATACTACGGCGCTATGGACGACCCCAACACGCCCGAGCGCCACATCAACATCCACTTCTCGCCGGAGATCATGGCGGGCGTCTACGCGAACTTCGCCAACGTCAGCCACTCCGAATACGAGTTCACGATCACCTTCGCGCGCGTGGACCACGAAGTGGAGGACGAGGAGGTGCCCGGCGTCGTTGTCTCCCGGGTCAACCTCTCGCCCAAGTTCATGCGCGAGCTGATCGACGCCATGCAGGACAACTACTCCAAGTGGCAGACCCGCGAGGGGATCAAGAACCTGCCCGAGTTCGATGGCCCCCCGCAGGAGGGCGATCCCGGAGTGTGATCAGAGGGCGGGCTGCGCCCGCCCCGTGTTCTGGAAGGCGACGGCCGCGCCGATCCGCTCGGCCGTCGAGGGATGCGTGGCCAGCAGCTTCGTCACCCACGCCGGTGGCTCGAGGTCGGCCAGGTTCTGCAGTGCGATCGCGCGCTCGAAAGAGATGAACGCCTCTGGCGCCTGCGAGAGCGCGAGCGAGAAGGCATCTGCGCGCCGCTCGAGCTTTCGCGAGAGCCGGTTTCCGATCAGTCCGATCGGCGCTGACACCGCCCCCGCAGCCAGGGCCAGCGCGGGCAGCGCCGCGGCGTCGTCCCGAGCGTCTGAGAGCAGCCAGCTGAGCCGCTGTGCGGCCAGTGCCGCCGCCGGAGCCACGATCGCGGCGTAGAGCACCCCGCGAGGCACGTCGCGATAGCGGACATGCGCCAGTTCGTGGGCCACGACCACCCGCACCTCGTCGTGGCTGTAGCGGTCGAGCAGCGTGTCGAACAGGACGACCCGCTTTGTGGGCCCGAGCCCGGTCACGTAGGCGTTCGCCGCCGTCGTGCGCCGGCTGGCGTCGACCGAGTACACCTCCCCCACCCTGACCCGGGCCGCGGCGGCCAGCTCGAGCACGTCGGCACGCGTCTCTCCCTCTGGTAGGGGCGTGAAGTCGTTGAACAGCGGGTCGAGGATCACCGGGGCCAGAGCCGAGAGCAGGGCGCCGAAGGCGACCGATCCGCCCGCCGCCGGCAGCCACCAGGTTCGCGGATAGCGGCGCGTGACCGCTACGACAGCGCCGCCGGCACCACCCGCGAGCACGGCCTGGATGGCCGTGGCCTTCCCCAGGTCAGCCGCCCAGCCGCGCCAGGATTGAGTGGCCAGCCCCACGGCGAGGGCGCGGCGGCGGGCGATGGCCGCCAGCGGCAGCCCGGGGAGTGACGACCCCACGGTCAGCGCGCTCGCGGCCAGCGCGCCTCGCGCCACGGGGCGGCGCGGACGACGGCGGGTCTTGGGCGCCCGTCGCGTCGCCAGGGCCGCTACCACCCCTCCCTCGACGGCCATCCGGGCGATTGCCAAGGCCATCTGCGGCCGCGCAAAGCGTTTCCCCCGCTCGATCTCCTCGGGGCTGAAGACGGTGCTCAGATCCACCTCGGCGGGCTCGATCGCGGCATCCCGGGGGGCCAGGAGGCGTGCGCCCAGCTCGGCTGCCGCGAGCGCCAGAAGCAGCGGACCAGCCGCCTGCCGACCTCTACGCCACCTCACCGGGGAGACTGTACGGCCTCATGACCCGGGTCGCGGTGGTCTCCGACATACATGGCAACCGGCACGCCTTCGACGCGGTGCTCGACGCGATCGAAGCCTCCGACTGCCAGGAGATGTGGTGCCTCGGTGATCTCGTCGGCTACGGCGCCGAGCCCGATGCCTGCGTCGAGCTGGCGCGGACGCACGCTGCGATCTGCCTGGCCGGCAACCATGATCTCGGCGTGTGCGGCGCCCTTCCGCTGTCGGAGTTTTCGCGAGGCGCGGCGCTCGCCGCCCAGTGGACCCGCGAGACGATCGCGCCCGAGACCCGGGAGTACCTGGAGTCGCTGACGCCCGAGACGCTCGACGAGGACGTCGGGCTCTATCACGCCAGCCCGCGCGACCCCGTCTGGGAGTACGTCCTTTCGCCGCTGCAAGCCGAGCTGTGCCTGGATGTGCAGAGCCACCGCGTCTGCCTGATCGGCCACTCCCACGTGGCCCTTTCCTTCTGCCGCCAGGATGGCTCCCCGGCCACCGGAGAGACCCGCGAGGCCGAGAGCGAGCTCGACCTCCAGGGCGGAGAATGGCTGGTCAATCCGGGGAGTGTCGGCCAGCCGCGGGACGGCGACCCGCGCGCGGCCTGGCTCGAGCTCGACCTGGGGGTGTGGCAGGCCGTCTACCGGCGGGTCGAATATGACGTCGCCGGGGCGGCAGCCGCGATCCGTGCCGCCCGCCTGCCCGACAGCCTCGCGGACCGCCTCGCCTTCGGCCAATGAGGGCCGTGCGCCCTAACCGGAAGCCAACGGCGGCAATCTCTAAAGTGGGTTCGCGGATGCGCCTCGCGCCCCGCGCACTCCTGGCCGGCGGCCTCGGCTTCGCCGTGTCGTTCCTCGTCGCCTGCGGCGGCGGAAAAGGCCTGCTCTCAGGCGGTGATGCTTCGAACATCAACAGCCAGCTCGACTCCGTCTCCTCGGCCGTTGCGGCCCGACAGTGCGGTGGGGCCGTAAGTGCCCTCTCGGCGCTCAACAACTCGGTCGCCAATCTGCCCTCGTCCGTGAGCCCGCCCCTGCGGGCCAATCTCATGCAGGGCGTGAGCACGGTCAGCGCGCTGAGCCAGCGAGACTGCACGAGCACCACCCAGCCGACCACCACTACCACCACCACCCCCACCACGACCACGCCGACCAGCGCACCCAGCACGACTCCCAGCACGCCGACGAGCACCCCCAGCAGGCCGCCGTCGACGAGCACGCCCACGAGCACGCCCACCACGACCACGCCGCCGTCCGGCGGCGGTGGCCTCGGCAATGGTGGCGGCGGCGGCAACGGGAATGGCAACGGGCACGGAAACGGCAACGGCGGCGGACAATGAACGCGACGACGATCGCAGGCCGCTATCGCATCGAGGACCGGCTGGGGATCGGCGGCATGGCCGCCGTGCACCTGGCCTTCGACCAGCGCCTCGAGCGCTACGTGGCGATCAAGCTCCTGGCCGAGCACCTGGCCGACGACCCCACGTTCGTCTCGCGCTTCCGCCGCGAGGCTCTGGCCGCGGCCCGGCTCGTTCACCCCAACATCGTCCAGGTCTTCGACTTCGGGCTGGACGAGCCCCATCACCAGCACTTCATCGTCATGGAGCACGTGACCGGCAGCTCCTGCGCCGAGCTCCTGCGCGATCGCGGCCACCTGGACGTTGACGAGGCGGTGGACGTCGTCACCCAGGCGTGCCGGGGGCTCGACTACGCCCACCGCAACGGCGTGGTGCACCGCGACGTCAAGCCCGGGAACCTCCTCGTCTCAGACGCCGGCGTGGTGAAGCTGGCCGACTTCGGGATTGCGCGCGCCGCCAACCAGTCGAGCATCACCCAGGTCGGATCGGTGCTCGGCACCGCGGCCTACCTCGCGCCCGAGCAGGCACGCGGCGAGGAGGCGGGCCCCCGGGCCGACCTGTACTCGCTCGGCGTGGTCGCCTACCAGCTGCTCTCGGGCCGCCTGCCCTACGAGGCCACCTCGCTCTCAGAGCTCGCGCTCAAGCAGCAGCGCGAGTCCCCCATGCCGCTCGACGACCTCAATCCGCAGGTCCCGCCCGAGCTCGCCCAGGCCGTCGGGATGGCCCTCGCCATCGATCAGGAGTCCCGGCCGGCCGACGCCATGCTCCTCGCCGAGGCGCTGCGCAACGGCGCCCACGGGCTGGCACCGGTTGCCGCCACTGCGCCGACGCGCCACCTGGGGAGCACGGCGGCCACCCGCAGCCTGCCCTCCGACGACTCGACCGACGCCACGCGGGTCGTCACCGGTGGCTCGCCACCACGCGGATCGCGCCAGCTCGAGCCGCTCCCGGCGCCTGCCCGCTCCGCACCTCCCGCCTACGCCCGCCGCGCGCAGGTCCAGCGCCCGCCGGCGCGTCCACGCAACCGGGGCCTTCGCCGCTTCGGCCTGTTCCTGCTCCTGGCCATCATCTTCACCGCGATCGTCGCCGCCGCCGTCCTCATCGCGACCAGCACCTCCAACGAGGTCGTTCACCTGCGCAAGGTGATCGGTAGCGACGCGCAGGGCGCGATCAACAGCCTGCGGGATTTGGTGAACAACAACACGAAGTGAGTTCCACCTCGAAGACCCGCGCGGTTCACGCGAGGGTCTTCGACGCGGGACCTCACGCGTGCCGACCGCCAGGAGCCGTCCCGCTCCGGAGCCCCGCCGCGACCTCTGGCAGCCTCCCCTCGTCGACCCCCGCTCGCAGGTCGTCCATCAACCTCGCGATGAAGGTGAGGTTGTGGAGCGTGACGAGGCGCAGCGCCGTGAGCTCGCCGGCCCGGAGGAGATAGTGCAGGTAGGCGCGGCTGTACCCGCGTGAGCAGGCGGGGCAGGGGCACCCGTCGAGGATCGGCTCGGGGGCGTGGCGCCACTTCCCCTTGACCAGGTCCAGGCGCCAGCGGTCGGCGGGCGCGGGCACGAGTGCGACGCCGTGGCGGCCGAGGCGCGTCGGCAGCGCGCAGTCGAAGGTGTCGATTCCCAGCTGGACGCCCTCGATCAGGTCGTCGACGTCGCCGATCCCCAGCAGATGCCGCGGTAGCTGGGGCGCGCGTCGCTCCAGCTCCGCCGTGGCCCAGGAGACGACCTCGTGCATCTGCTCCTTGTCGCGCCCCAGCGAGCCGCCGATCGCGATCCCGGCGCAGCCGCTGGCGGCCACGTGCGCCGCGGACTCGACCCGCAGGTCTCGCTCGACGCCGCCCTGGACGATCCCGTACACAACCTGTTCAGGCGGCCCGTGCTCGGTGTGCCAGCCCAGGCACCGGGTCAGCCACCGGTGCGTCCGCTCGGTTGAGCGCGCGGTGTAGTCGCGCGAGACGTGAAACGGCGTGCACTCGTCGAACACGAGCGCGATGTCGGACCCCAGCGCGGCCTGGATCGCCATCGAAGTCTCCGGGCCCAGGAACTGCTCGCTCCCGTCCAGATAGGAGCGAAACCGCACCCCCTCCTCCTCGATGGCCAGGATCGCCCCCGTGCTCTGCTCGCCGCTGCGACCGCGACCCTTGATCTCGTCAGCGACGCCTCCATGGCCCATCGAGAAGACCTGAAAGCCGCCGGAGTCGGTGATGACCGGTCCATCCCAGCCCATGAAGGATCCCAGGCCACCCATCTCCTCGACCAGCTCCGGCCCGGGCGCCAGGAGCAGGTGAAAGGTGTTGCCGAGGATCATTTCGAACCCCACCTCGGCGACCTCGTGCGGCTCGAGCGTCTTGACGGCGCCCCGAGTGGCCAGCGGCACGAACGCCGGCGTCCGCACCTCCCCGTGGGCCAGCGACAGCGTGCCCGTGCGGGCGCGTGAGCCGGACGCCTGGCTCGCGAGCGAGAACATCAGCTCGCCCCTGGCGCGCTTGCCCCTTGCGCGCCATCTTTTCTCCCGCCCGCCCGATCCGGAGGAATACGGTGGGGATGACCAGAGGAGGATGTGATGAACGCGCGCATCGGAAGGGTGACGTTTTCGCCTGAGAAGGTGGACGATCTAATCAGCCACGTCCGCGAGACGATCGTCCCCAAGTACGAGCAGTCCGAGGGTTACAAGGGCTTCACGCTGCTCGTGGACAAGTCGAGCGGCCACGGTATGGGCATCTCCTTCTGGGAGAGCGAGAGCGCCATGCACGCCACCGATTCCGCTGGGGATGAGGCACGCCGTGGCGCGGCCGAGGCCGGCTCGGGCGACGACCAGGGCGCGGACCACTTCGAGGTGGCCTACGACTCGATGGCGTAGATCCGCCTCATTGGCTCGGCAAGCGAAGGCCCGGCACGGGGGCCGGGCCTTCGCCGTTGTCCTTCCGAGCGCGCGCCGTGTGCCTACGAGACCTTGATCGTCAGGTCGTTGGCGTTGTTGCCGACGCTCTGGACGTGAACCGTGCCGTGGGCGTGGCGATAGCGCCCGGTCCCGCCGGTGATCTTGATGGTCTGCGGTTTGCTCGAGACGAAGCTGATGACGAAGTTGTCGCCGAAGAGCATCGAGCCGCCGATCGCGATCGTGCCGTCGCAGAGGGCGGTCGTCTTCCCGTTGACTGTGCAGGAGATGCGATCAGAGGCCGTCGCCCGCTTGGCGTGCTGCTTGTGGTTGCCGACGTAGTCGTTGCTCCCCGACGAGAGGCGATCACCGGCTACGGGGGTCGCCTTCGGCCCGAGTGGGTGGCCCTTCGCGTCGCTGAGGCGCGAGTACACCGTCTTGGAGAAGAAATGGAAGGTCTGCGTCTTGGCACTCGCCAGCGGCACCGCGATCGCGGCAACTAGCCCGCACACCGCAAGCGACGCGAGCGTCAGTCTGATCCTGCTCATGATTACCCCTTCTGAGTTGTCTCCCCGGACCGACCCCCCGGGCGTGCAGGAGCAAGCATATTCCCGGACGCGAAAAGGGGGGCGCGGGAATCCGCCCCCCTCTCGCTTCCGGCCGAATGATCCGCTGCTACTCCGTCTCGATCTCGGATCCCTCGATCGTCTTCGTCTTCTCGCCGCCGACCGAGATCGCGACCTTGCGCGGCTTGCGCTGCTCGGGCTTAGGGATGCGGACCTCGAGCACGCCGCGGTCGAAGCTGGCGTGTACCGCCTCGGGATCGACGCCCTCGGGGAGCGTCAGCGAGCGCGAGAACATGCCTGACGCGCGCTCGACGCGGTAGTAGCCCTCCTTGCGCTCCTCGTGCTCGGCCTTGCGCTCGCCCGACACCGTGAGGACGTTGTCCTCGAGCTCGATGTGGACGTCGCCCTCGCTGAGCCCGGGCAGATCCGCCCGGAGCACGAAGTCATCGTCGGTCTCGACCAGATCCATGGCCGGGATCCACCGGCGAAGGCTCGTCGTAGACCCGTTGCCTCCCGGGGCCGGCGCCTCGAAGAAAGTGTTGAAGAGCCGGTTCATCTCGTTCTGGATCGTGTTGAGCTCGCGCACCGGCTCCCACCTGATGAGTGCCATAGAAAACCTCCTGCTGACGACCTACTTGGCTACAGTTCGATTATATAAAATCTAAGTCTCCGGTTGTCAAGTCTTTTAGGCTGCGAGGCGCGAAACTCGCGGAGCCCCGGCCCCGATCCCCTCCGCGGCAGATATGGCGATTCGCGTCACCCCCTCTGACGCGAATCGCCAATCCTCGCCGGGCCGAACCACGAGGTATGGCGTTTGCGTACGACCCCGCCGAACGCAAACGCCAAGCTTCGCCCCGGCCCGGCCCGACCGGCCCCCGGCGCCCCCGGCCCCCGCCCCCTACTCGATCAGCGACCGGCCCGTCATCGCCTCCGGCTGCGTGATCCCCAGGATCTGGAGCAGCGTCGGGGCCACGTCGGCCAGGATCCCCCCCTCGCGCAGCTGCAGCCGAGGCACGGTCACGATCAGCGGCACCGGATTCAGGGAGTGGGCGGTGTTGGGACTGCCGTCGGGCTCAAGCATGTTGTCCGCGTTGCCGTGATCGGCTGTGATCACGCACGCGCCGCCCGACTCGTGCACGGCGGCCACCACCTCGGCCAGGCAGCCGTCCACGGTCTCGATCGCCTGCACGGCGGCCTCGATCACCCCCGTGTGCCCGACCATGTCCGGGTTGGCGAAGTTGATGATCCCAAAGCGCGGAGAATCCTCGCGCCAGGCGCCGACGAAGGCCGAAGCCGCCTCGTGGGCGCTCATCTGCGGCTTGTGGTCGTAGGTGGGGACGTCGCGCGGCGAGGCGACGAGCTCGCGCCGCTCGCCCTGGCACGGATCCTCGTCTCCACCGGCGAAGAAGTACGTCACGTGCGGGTACTTCTCGGTCTCGGCCACGTGCAGCTGCCGCGCCCCCTCCCCGGCGATCACAGCCGGGAGCGTTGCCGCCGGACGCTCGGGCGGGAAGGCCACGGGATACGGCCAGCCCTCCTCGTACTCGGTCATCGTCGCGTAGCGCCTGACGGGCTCGGCGTCCCCGCGGTCGATCTCCTGAAAGCCAGGATCGGCCAGCGCCAGGGTGATCTCGCGCATCCGATCGGGGCGGAAGTTGAACGCAAACACCGAGTCGCCGGGGCGGATGCGCGCCTCCTCGCCCACCCGGACGGGCTTGATGAACTCATCGGTCTCGTCGCGTTCGTAGGCGGCTCGTGCTGCATCGGCCGCGGCCTGCACGTGGTGTTCGGCCCGGCCGTGGACGAGGAGGTCGTAGGCGAGCTGGACCCGCTCCCAGCGGCGGTCGCGATCCATCGCGTAGTAGCGCCCGACGACCGACCCCACGCGGCCGGCGCCGGCGTCCGCCATCCATCCCTCGACCTGCGCCAGGTATTCGGCGCCGGCCGTGGGCAGGGTGTCGCGGCCGTCGGTGAACGCATGCAGCACGAGATCGGGTACTCCGACCTCCGCTCCCAAGGCGATCAGCGCCCGCAGGTGCGCCCAGCCGGAATGCACGCCTCCGTCGGAGACCAGCCCGATCAGGTGCACGCGCTCGGCGTCGGAGAACGCGGTGCGAAGCACCTCGTTTCGCCCCAGCTCCCCGCTCTGTGCCGCCTCGTCGATGCGCGTCAGGTCCTGGACCACGACCGCCCCCGCCCCGAGGTTCAGATGCCCCACCTCGGAGTTGCCCATCTGCCCCTCCGGCAGACCCACGGCACGGCCGCAGGCCGTGAGCTGCGTGCGCGGGTAGGTCGACCACAGCTCGTCGAACACCGGCGTGCGCGCCAGCGAGACGGCGTTGCCGGGGCCGTCGGGCGCCAGCCCCCAGCCGTCGAGGATGATCAGCGCGGCGCAGGGCGCCGGTAGCTCGCGTGCTCCCGGAGGCGTGGCCATCACGCGGCGGCGACGATCGCGGCGAATGACTCCGGATCGAGGCTCGCGCCGCCGACGAGGGCTCCGTCGATGTCGGGCAGGGCCAGCAGCTCGGCCGCGTTCTCCGGCTTGACGCTCCCGCCGTACAGCACGCGTGTGCGCTCGGACTGCTCACGGGAGCGGTCGGCGACGAGCGCCCGCACGAACGCGATCGCCTCCTGGGCCTGCTCGGGTGTGGCCACGCGCCCGGTCCCGATCGCCCAGATCGGCTCATAGGCGATCACGACGTCCCCCAGCCGAGCCGTATCCACCCTGGCCAGGTCCTCCTGGACCTGATGGCGGAGCTTGCGCTCGGTGTCACCGCGCTCACGCTCCTCCTCGGTCTCGCCCACGCACAGGATCGGCACCAGTCCCGCCTCCAGGGCCACCGGCACCTTCAACGCCAGTGCACGATCGCTCTCTCCGAAGCCCTCGCGTCGCTCCGAGTGCCCCAGGATGACGCCCTGCGCCCCTATCTCGACCAGCATCGGGGCCGAGACCTCGCCGGTGCAGGCCCCCACCGGCTCGTAGTGCATGTTCTGCGCGTACACCTCGACGCGCGAGCCGCGGGCGGAATCGACCATCGCGCCGAGGGCCAGGAACGGCGGGCAGATCGCCACGTCGACCCCGTCTGCGGTCGAGACGCGGGGCAGCAGGGCCTGGATGAACTCCTCGGCTTCGCCCACCGTCTTGTACATCTTCCAGTTTCCGGCCACGAGGGGTGTGCGCGCGGTCATGTGGTCAACGCCCCGCTCATATGGTCAACGCCTCGCTCATGTCCGCAACGCCCCCCTCACGCCAGCGCCTCCACGCCCGGGAGCCTGCGGCCTTCGATCAGCTCGAGCGCCGCCCCGCCGCCCGTCGAGAGGTGCGTCACCTGATCGGCGAGCCCGAACCGCTGCAGGGCGGCGGCGGAGTCGCCGCCTCCGACGACGGTGGCGCCCGGCGCCTGCGCGACCGCTTCGGCCACGGCACGCGTCCCCGCCGCGAACGGCTCGAGCTCGAATGCACCCATGGGGCCGTTCCAGAACACCGTCCCTGCCCGAGCGATCGCCGCGGCGAACTCTCGCGCCGTGCGCGGGCCGATGTCGACCCCGATCAACCCTTCGGGCACGTCGACGCCGTCGAGCGTGCGTGGCTCGGCCTCGGCGGCCAGCCGGTCGGCGAGCACGAGGTCGCGCGGCAGCTGCAGGGCGGCATGGGCTTGCTCCACGCCCGCGAGGATCTGCTCTGCCAGCTGCACGTCGTCGGCCGCGCACAGCGAGGCGCCGACCGTGTGCCCCTGCGCAGCCAGGAAGGGAAAGCACATGGCGCCGCCGATCAGGATCTCGTCCGCCACGCCCAGAAAGCGCTGGATCACCGCGATCTTGTCGCTCACCTTCGCTCCTCCCAGGACGGCGACGAGCGGCCGCTGCGGCGACTCGAGCAGCTTCGTCAGCGTGCGCACCTCGCGTTCGAGCAGCAGCCCCGCCGCGTGATCGCTCAGCTCCCGGGCGACGCCCTCGGTCGAGGCGTGGGCGCGGTGCGCGGCACCGAAGGCGTCGTTCACGTAGACGTCGGCGAGCTCGGCCAGGGCAGCCGCCAGCGCCGCGTCGTTCTCCGTCTCCCCCGGCTCGAAGCGGACGTTCTCGAGCATCAGGACGTCGCCCGGGACGAGGTTCTCCGTGAAGGCGCGCACGTCGTCGCCGACCACCGCGGGGGCGAGCGTGACATCCGCGTCCGACAGCTCCGCCAGGCGGTCGGCCGCCGGGCGCAGCGACAGCTCGGGCTCGCGGTCCTCCGGCCGGCCCAGGTGCGAGACGAGCACCAGCCGCGCGCCGCGCCGGCGCAGCTCCTCGATCGTGGGCAGTGCAGCCCGGATCCGGGTGTCGTCGGCTACTTGGCCATTCTCGAGGGGAACGTTGAAATCAACCCGGACCAGGACCCGCTTGCCGTCGAGGTCGTCGAGGTCCGCGAGCGTCCTCACAGCAGGCGCTGAACGAGGTCCACGATCCGGTTCGAGTAGCCCCACTCGTTGTCGTACCAGGAGACGACCTTGACCATCGTCCCGTCCATCACCGCCGTGAGCTGAGCGTCGAAGATCGAGGACGCCGGGTTCTTGATGATGTCCGTCGAGACGATCGGATCCTCGGTGTAGGCGAGCAGCCCCTCCAGCGGGCCGTCCTGCGCGGCTGCGCGCATCGCCTCGTTGATCTCCTCCACGGTCGTGCTCCGGTGGGCCTCGACCGTCAGGTCGACGACGCTCCCGGTGGGGACCGGAGCGCGGATGGCGAAACCGTGGAGCTTGCCGTTCAGCTCGGGAATGACCAAACCGATCGCCTTGGCGGCTCCCGTGGAGGCCGGGATCAGGTTCACGGCGGCGGCCCGGGCCCGGCGCAGGTCGCGGTGGGGCATGTCCTGCAGGCGTTGATCTGCCGTGTAGGCGTGGATCGTGGTCATCAGGCCGTGCTTGATCCCCACCGTCTCGTGGAGGACCTTCGCCACCGGCGCCAGGCAGTTGGTCGTGCACGAGGCGTTGGAGATGACGTGGTGCTGGTCGGCTTCGTAGGCCTCGTCGAAGTTCACCCCGAGCGCCACCGTCACGTCCGGGTTCGTCGCCGGGGCCGAGATCACGACCTTGCGGGCGCCCGCGTCCAGATGCTTGGCCGCGTTCTCACGGTCGGTGAACAGCCCCGTGGACTCGATCACGACCTCAGCCCCCAGCGCGTCCCAGGGCAGCGCAGCCGGGTCGCGCTCGGCCAGAACCCGGATCTCCCTGCCGTTGACCCGCAGGCCCGCGTCGGTCGCCTCGACGTCGCCGGGGAAGGGGCCGTAGTTGGAGTCGTACTTGAGCAGATGGGCGATCGTGGGGGGATCGACGAGGTCGTTGACGGCCAGCCACTCGATGTCGGCCCCCCGCTCGAAAGCGGCCCGGAAGACATTGCGGCCGATCCGTCCAAAGCCGTTGATCCCGACCCGTACCGCCATTGCAGCCTGACTCCCCTTTTGCCGAAAAAGAAAACCGCCGACGCAGGTCGGCGTCGAGAAATCTACCCAAATCTGCCGGCCCCGAGCCGCCCTCGCCGGCACCATGCCGCCCCCCGGCCCGGGCCGGGGCCTAGCGGCGCGAGACGACCTCGACCCTCAGCCCGTCGGGGTCGCGCAGGTATCCGGCGTAGTAGCGGCGCCCGTACTGGGGGCGGGGACCGGGCGCACCCTCGTCACCGCCGCCGTGCGCGAGGCCCGCCGCGTGGGCCGCATCCACGGCCGCCTTGCCGCTGGCCTGCAGGGCGACGTGCCCGTAACCGGGACCCGGTGCCCGCCCCCGGACGACGATCCAGAATGCGGCCCCGTTGACCCCATAGGCGATCGCATGGCCGGATTCGAACATCCGCCGGGCCCCGAGCGCGTACAGGACGGCATCGTAGAACCTGGCCGAGCGTCCCAGCTCGGCCACCTCGAAGCCGACGTGATCGATCACCCGGGGCGGGTGATGTCGCGGTGCACGACCTCGACCAGGTAGTCCTTGCCCTCGCGGAAGCGCTCGGCCAGGTGCTCGGCGATCGCCACCGAGCGGTGACGCCCACCCGTGCACCCGATGGCGAGCACGAGGTGCGCCTTGCCCTCGGCCAGGTACTGCGGCAACAGATAGTCGAGCAGCGGATGCAGGCGCTCGTAGAAGGCGTCGAGCTCGCCGTCGCGGTTGATGAACTCGACGATTCGCGGGTCGTCCCCGGTCAGCGGCCGCAGGTCGGGCTCGTAGTGCGGGTTGGGCAGGAAGCGCACGTCGAACATCAGATCGGGGTCGCGGACGGGGCCGTGCTTGAAGCCGAAGCTCTCGAGCGTCACGGCCAGGCGACCCGGCGTCCGCGTGGGCAGCAGCTCGTCGGCCAGCTTGCGCCGGAGCATCGATGCCGTCAGTCCGCTCGTGTCGATCACGACGTCGGCGCGGTCGCGCAGCGGCCCGAGCAGCCGGCGCTCGCGGACGATCCCGTCCGCCACGCTTCCCGAGGGGGCCAGCGGATGGCGCCGGCGCGTTTCCTTGTAGCGCGTCAACAGCGTCTGCTCGTCGGACTCCAGGAACAGCACCCGGTGGCGCACGCCGCTGTCGCGCAGGTCGTCGAGCATCTGGGCCAGGCCCTCGAAGTAGCTGCCGCCGCGGACGTCCGAGACCACAGCCGCGCGCTCCACCTTGGAGCCCTCGTGCCGGAACAGCTCGACGAGCGAGCGGATCATCTCCGAGGGCAGGTTGTCCACGCAGAAGTAGCCCTCGTCCTCGAACGCGGCCATCGCCGTGGACTTGCCCGCGCCCGAGAAGCCGGTGATCACCACCAGATCGGTGAGCGCCGAGCCACCCTCTCGCGTGTCCTCACCGGTGCCGGCGTCGAACACCTCCGGCGTGACGTCGGCGCCTGTGGTACCGGAGGCTTCCATGCCCCAAAGCTTGACGCCAAATGCGGACGGGCGGCGCATCCCTCGAACATGGCACCATGCCCGCGTGCTCCGCCGAGTCCCGATCCAGGTGGCGGCGGTCGCGGCCGCCTGCCTGCTCTTCTACGCACCCGCCGTGGCTCAGAGCGAGCTCACGCTCACGGCGACGGTGCAGGACACCCCGATCGGCAAGCCGCTGTCCGCCGGCTTCGTCGGCCTCTCGGTGGAGTACGACGCGCTGCACGAGTACGCGGGGCGCCGCCCCGCCAGCGTCAACCCGGTCCTCGTCCAGCTGCTGCGCGGGCTGGCTCCCGGCCAGGCTCCCGTCCTGCGCGTCGGCGGCGACAGCAGCGACTGGACCTGGTGGCCGGTCCGGGGCCTGAAGCCCCGGCGCGGGGTCACCTATGCGCTGAACCGCAACTGGATGCGCACGACCCGAGCTCTGGCCCGGGACACCCACGCGCGGCTGATCATGGGCGTCAACCTCGCCGCCGGCCGCCCGGAGCTGGCGGGCGCCGAGGCGCGCGCGCTGCTCCGGGGCGTGGGCCGGCGCTCGATCTCGGCGTTCGAGGTCGGCAACGAGCCCGACCTCTACGGCGTCTTTCCCTGGTACCGGACGGCGAGCGGACTGGGCGTCCTGGCCCGGAGCCGGGCCTACAACTTCGGCGACTACCTCCACGAGTTCGCACGCTGGCGTCGCGCACTGCCGCGCTTCCCCCTCGCCGGTCCTGCGCTCTCGTCGCTGACCTGGATGAGCGGCCTGAACCGGTTCCTGTCCGGCGAGCAGGCAGTCCGGATCGTCACCGTGCACCGCTACCCGCTGCACAACTCGACGACCGACCAGGCTGACCCGACCTATCCCTCGCTGCCCAACCTGCTCGCCGACAGCGCTTCGAGCGGCATCGCGCAGGAGGTCGCGCCGTACGTATCGATCGCCCACGCGCGGGGCCTCGCTTTCCGCGTGGACGAGATGAACTCGGTCTCCGGCCGCGGCCACCGCGGCATCAGCGACACCTTCGCGGCCGCGCTGTGGGTGCTCGACGCGCTGTTCAACATGGCCCAGGTCGGCGTCGACGGCGTCAACGTGCACACGCTGCCGGGTACGGGCTATGAGCTCTTCACGTTCTCGCACTCGGGCGGCACGTGGCGCGCCTTTGTGCACCCCGAGTACTACGGGATGCTGATGTTCGCCCAGGCCTTCCCGCCCTCGGCACAGCTGCTGCCGGTGAGCGCTCCCGGGGGCCTGGTCAAGGTGTGGGCGACGCGCGCGCCCGACGGCCGCACGCGCGTGGTGGTGATCAACAAGGACCCGGCGACGGCCGTGGCCGTGCGGGTCGCGTTCCCGGGCGCCGGCACCCCTGCGGCCGTGGAGCGCCTGACCGCCCCCAGCGTCGAGGCCACGAGCGGCGTGTCGCTCGGCGGCCAGAGCTTCGGCACCTCGACGACATCGGGCACCCTTCCGGCTGCGCAGGACGAGACCCTGTATCCGCTGGACGGGAGCTACATCGTCGACTTGCCGGCCGCCAGCGCGGCGATGTTGACGTTCTGAGAGCACGGCTCGTCGCTCCTTTATGTGGAGTAGGCTCCGCCGGCCGATGGCCCGACGTACCTGTCTCCCGCTGCTGGCACTGCTCGCGTGCCTGCTCGTGCCGGCGAGCACCAGCGCGCGGCACCGCCACCGCCATCACCGGGCGCCCGTCGTCATCAACGTCCTCTCCAATCGCGCCGACCTGATCTCAGGCGGCAACGCGCTGGTGCAGATCGTCCTGCCGGCGCGCGACCGGCGCCATCACTGGAGGGTCCGGGTCACCATCGGCCGCCGCAACGTGACCAAGGCGTTTCGCTTTCGCCAGGGCAACATCCGAGAAGGACTAGTGACGCGGCTGCGCGTCGGGCGCAACGTGCTGAAGGCCCGGCTCCCGGACCGCTCCGGCGCGCGGATCACGATCACCAACCATCGGAGCGGCGGTCCGGTGTTCGCAGGCCCGCAGGTCCATCCCTGGAAGTGCCAGCCCGGCGCGCGGGACAAGCAGTGCGACCAGCCCCCCAGCTACAGCTACTTCTATGAGTCGACCGACCCCCGCAAGTCGGGCTTTCAATCCTACGACCCCTCGAATCCACCCTCCGACGTGGCGCAGACGACGACCGAGAACGGCGCCCACGTCCCATTCATCGTGCGCGTCGAGACCGGCTATCAGGACCGTGACCAGTACAAGGTGGCGACCCTGTACGCGCCGGGCAAGCCCTGGACGTGGTCGCATCCGCAGCCACAGTTCAATCACAAGCTGCTGATCACCCACGGCGCCAGCTGCGACATCGACTACGAGACCGGGGGCGCCCCGAGCGTGATCAAGTACAACCCGGTCGACGACCTCGGCACCTCGTTGTCGGCTCCGGGCGGCATCGGCCCGGTGGCCGACGCCGTGCAGTACGCCCTCGGGCGTGGGTTCGTCGTCATGTCCACGGCCCTGGACAACAACGGGCACGACTGCGACGTGGTCAACCAGGCCGAGTCGCTGGTGATGGCCAAGGAGCACGTGATCGAGACCTACGGCCTGTTGCGCTACACGATGGGAATCGGCTGCTCGGGCGGATCGCTGGCCCAGCAGTGGATCGCCAACGCGTATCCGGGCATCTACCAGGGGATCCTTCCGACCTGCTCCTTCCCGGACACCTGGAGCAGCGCCACGCAGGTGATGGACTACCACCTGCTGCGCCACTACTTCGAGAACCTGCCCACGACGCTGAGCCAGCTCTGGACGCCGGCGCAGTGGGCGGACGTCGAGGGCAACGCGCTCCCCCTCGACGCGATCGTCTCGGACATCGGGTTCTTCGACGCGATCGTGCCCACCCACAGCTGCGGCGGGATCTCCGACGCGCAGCGCTACAACCCGCAGACCAACCCCGGCGGCGTCCGCTGCTCGATCGCCGACTACTCCATCAACGTCTTCGGCCACCAGCCGAAGTGGATGTGGTCGGCCAACGAGAAGAAGCTGGGTCACGGCTTCGCCGGCGTGCCCGTCGACAACGTCGGCGTGCAGTACGGGCTGGCGGCGCTCAATTCGCTGCAGATCACCCCGGCCCAGTTCGTCGACCTGAACGCCAAGATCGGCGGCCTGACCATCGACATCAACCCGATGGCCCAACGCATCCCCGCCGACCCCGTCGCGCTCGCCAACGCCTACCGCAGCGGGATGATCAACGAAACCAACAATCTGGGCCAGACCGCGATCATCGACTGCCGCGGACCCGATCCCGGCGCCGCCCACGACGCCTACCGCGCCTTCGCGATCCGCGCCCGGCTCGATCGCGAGAACGGCACCCACGCCAACCAGGCGATCTGGGAGGGGCCGACTCCGATCATTGGCGACGGGCAGTGCCTGGAGAAGAGCCTGATCGCGATGGACGGGTGGCTGGCGCAGATTGCCGCCGACCACAGCGCCAAGCCCCTGGCCGCCAAGGTGATCGCCGACAAGCCCTCGGACATCACCGACAAGTGCTTCAACGGCGAGGGCGTCGAGGTCTCCTCCGGCCTCTGCCCGCCCGGCGTGGTCCCCGTCTACGGCACGCCGCGCACGGTCGCCGGCGATTCGATCACCACCGACGCCAACAAGTGCCAGCTCAAGCCCCTGAACCGCAGCGACTACAAGGTCCAGTTCACCGACGCACAGTGGGCCGAGCTCCAGGCCACGTTCCCCACCGGCGTGTGCGACTTCTCCAAGCCGGGCGTCGACCAGCAGGCCACGATCCCCTGGATGACCTACCAGGACGCCCGCGGGCACGTGATCTACGGCGGTCGCCGGATGCCCGCGCCCCCGCGCTCGCACCCGTTCTGAGTAGTTCGGGGTGTCGCATGCGACACCCCGCCCGGCGCCGCATGCGGCGCCGGGGGACGCGGTGCATGCACCGCGTCCTATACCCCTGTGCGATGCAGCTCGCGATACAACTTGCCCGCCAGCTTGCCCGGTAGGCCCGGGACCGATTCGAGCTCCTCGCGGCTGGCGGCCAGGATCGCGTCCGGCGAGCCGAAGTGGCCGAGCAGCGCGCGCTTGCGCGCCGGCCCGACCCCCGGCAGCTCGTCGAGGATCGAGGCCGTCATCGCGCGGTCGCGGCGGATCCGGTGGTGGGTGATGGCGAAGCGGTGGGCCTCGTCGCGCACGCGCTGCAGCAGCTGGAGCTCGGGCGTGTCGTGGGCCAGCGCCAGCGGCTCGGCGCGGCCCGGGATGAACACCTCCTCGATCCGCTTGGCCAGCGAGATCACGACCACGCCGCGCTCGCGGAAGGTCTGCAGCGCGCGCAGCCCGGCCGAGAGCTGACCCTTGCCGCCGTCGATTACCACCACGTTGGGCAGCGCGGCGAAGCTGGGGTCGTATTCCTTGTCGTGGGGGCTGACGTCGCGCTGGGCCTGCCAGCGCGCGAGCCGGCGCCCCAGGACCTCCTCCATCGCCGCGAAGTCATCGGGCTCGCCGCCGTTTCGCTCCCCGAACACCTTGAAGCGCCGGTAGTCGGACTTCTTCGGCGCGCCTCCCTCGAACACGACCATGGAGGCCACGGTGTTGGTTCCCATCAGCGTGGAGATGTCAAAGCACTCGATGCGCAGCGGGATCGTGTCCAGCCCGAGCGCCTTCTGCAGGCCGTCGAGGGCCTCCACGCGCTGCTGGCGGCGGCGCTCGGAGCGGAGCTTCTCCTGGTCGAGCGCCAGCTTGGCGTTGCGCTCGGCCAGCTCGAGGATCCGCCGCTTGTCGCCGCGCTCGGCCGCGCGCAGCTCCACCGCCCCGCCGCGCCGCTCGGACAGCGCCTGGGCCAGCGCCGGCGAGGCGCCGACCTCGCGTTGGACGATCAGCTGCGGTGGCACCATCATCGCGCTCGCGTAGTACTGCAGGATGAACGCCTCGGCCACCTCGGTCAGGTTGCCGCCGGCCTCGTTGTCGAGGTAGAAGCTCTGGCGGTCCGAGAGCACGCCGTCGCGGATCTGGAACACCTGCGCGTTGGCCTCGGTGTCGGCCACGGCGACCGCGATCGCGTCGAGCGTGCCCACGGCCTCGTTGGCCACGCGCTGGCGCTCGAGCAGCGAGCGCACAGCCCGCAGGCGGTTGCGCTCGCGCGCGGCGTCCTCGAAGCGCTGCTCGTCGGAGGCCTCGCGCATCGAGCGGTCGAGCTCGCGCTCGATCTCCCGGTAGCGGCCCGAGAGGAAGGCGATCACGCCGTCGATGCCGGCGCGGTACTGCGCTCTGGACACGTAGCCGACGCAGGGCGCCTCGCAGCGTTTGATGTAGTAGTCCAGGCAGGGCGAGCCGCTGCGACGGCCGGGCTCGGGGCCCTCGCAGGAACGGAACATGAACACCTTGCCCAGCACCTCGAGGGTCGAGCGCACGCGCTTGGCGTTCGAGAACGGGCCGAAGTAGGCGCGGTCGCGGCGGTGGCGCTCGCGGGTGAAGTAGACGCGCGGGAAGTCCTCGTCGAGGCTGATCGCGATGTACGGATAGGACTTGTCGTCCCGCAGGCGGATGTTGAACTGCGGCTTGTACTGCTTGATGAAGTTCTGCTCGGCCAGCAGCGCCTCGGCCTCGGTGTGCACGACGAGCGCCTCGATGTGGTCGATCTGGTCGGTGAGGCTCTTGCCCCCGCGGGTCGAGGGGTTGGAGAAGTGCGAGGCCACCCGCTTCTTGATCGACTTGGCCTTGCCGACGTAGAGGACCTTGCCCCGCGCGTTGCGGAACAGATAGACCCCCGGCTCATCGGGGAGCTCGCGGCGGCGGTCGGCGGCGACGATCGACATGCGTAATCGAGGATAGGTGCGGACGATTGGCGAATCGCGTCACACCCTCTGACGCGATTCGCCATACCTCGCTCAGTCCGCGGTGAACGAGAGCCCGAGCCCGGCGATCGCGACGCCGAGCGCCGCGATCGCCACCGTCTCCCCCGCGCCCGCCGCGGGCGAGTTGGGGAAGTAGTTGGGAACGCTCAGCGAGGGGTCGAAGATGTTGGCGCCGTTGGTGGGCGCGTGGACGGCGGCGTGGATCGTGAACGCCAGCGCGACGAGCACCACCCCCAGGGCGAGGAAGCGCATCGGGCGCGTCCCGATCATCGCCACGGCCACGAGGCCCGCCGCGACCAGCGCCAGGACCACGTCCATGACCGAGTAGACCTGCCACGCGGTGGGGTCGTGGGGCACGCCGCGCAACTGCTCGGCCGTGCCCCACTCAGCCAGGAACGCCGGTGAGAACTGGTGGCTCCAGGTCAAGAACAGCGACACGAACAGCGCTACGGCGCCGAGGACGATCAGCCAGTCGGCGACGACCTCCCGCTGCTCCTTGGTCAGTCTCACTCGCCGGCGCGCGCCGCCTCGATGTCGCCCTCTGGCTTCTCGGCCGGCTGCACGTACAGGAACGTCATGGCCGCCGCCGCGCCTCCGAGCAGACAGGCCACGATGTAGATCCAGATGTGGCTCCACTTGAAGATCCCGAACACGCTCGCCCCGAGCGCCACCGCCGGGTTGAACGCCGCGCCTGAGATGCTGCCCACCGCGAAAGCGCCCGCCGCGACCGTGAACCCGATCGCCAGGCCGTAGAACGAGTTGCCCTCGGTCCCCCGGGCCGTGGCCACGTTGAGCACCACGTAGGCGAGGGCGAAGGTGAACAGGAACTCGGCGATCAGCATCCGCCCGACGCCGGCCGTCGCGCCCGCGTGACCGGCGCCCGTGACCACCCGCGCGATCAGTCCGGCCAGGATCGCGCCCACGAGCTGGGCGATGACGTAGGGCACGTACTCCTCTCCGCTCATCCTCCCGCGCAGGAGGACCGCGGTGCTGACCGCGGGGTTGTAGTGCGCCCCGGAGATGTGGCCGCCGGCGAACACCATCACCATCAGCGCCGCGCCGATCGCGAGGGGTGCGGCACTACCCGCGGTCGCGACCGCGGTGCACACGGTGAACACGAGGAAGAACGTCCCGATGAACTCGACCACGAGCTTGCGCCCTAGTGGCATCGCGCCTCCTTTGGTTTGAGCAGGCCGCGAACAGTACCCCTGGGTGCCGCGGTCTTGATGCTCAGTAGCGCCGCGCGGACCAGACCACGGCGGCGGCCGCGTAGACCGACACGCCGACGAGCACGAACCAGACGATCTCCCCGGCACCCGTGCTCCAGAGCCGCGACGTCGCGGTCAGGGTGATGGCGATCACGCCGGCCGCGCCGTAGAGCAGCGCCCGGCGCCCATCGCCCAGCGAGTAGAGCTCCACCCGGTGCTGGCGGTACAGGATCGACGCCACCCAGCCCAGCGAGGCCAGGAAGGCCAGCGACACCGCCTGAATCGCGACGTTGGCGCCGCGACCGCCGCCGGGGAGGAGCACGACGAGTGCCGCCAGGACGAGCACGATGGCTACGTTGCGCACGTTCTTGGTCATCTCCGCTGAAGGGTACGCGCCCCGGGTCAGGACTCGACGAGCTCCTCCCAGCGCCGGTAGAGATCCTCGACCGCCTGTTGGGCCGCGGCGTGCTTGGCCGTCGCGCTGGCCGCGCGGTCGGGTGTCGACCAGGCCACGGGGTCGGCGAGCTCGTCCTCGAGCGTCTTGAGCGTCGCCTCGGCGGCCTCGATCTCGCGCTCGAGCGCGTCGGTGGCGGGTGGTCGCGGCGCCCGCGGAGACTGCGGCTTCGTCCGCTTTGGCCGCGCCGGCTTGACCGCCGCCGCGCGGGCGCGCTCCTCGCGGACGCGGACGTACTCGGGCCACCCGCCGATGTAGCTGCGCAGGGTTCCATCCTGCACCGCGATCGTGCGGCTGCCCACGGCGTCGAGCAGCGCACGGTCGTGGGAGACGAGCAGCAGCGAGCCGGCGAAGGCCTGCAGGGCCTGCTCGAGCGCCTCGCGGCTCTCGAGGTCGAGGTGGTTGGTGGGCTCGTCGAGGATGAGGACGTTGGCGCCCGAGTGGACGAGGATGGCCAGCGAGAGCCGGCGGCGCTCGCCGCCCGAGAGGCCGTCCAGCGGCTTCTCCGCGTCGGGACCGGAGAACAGGAAGCGGCCGAGCAGCGAGCGGGCCTTGTTCGGGGTCAGGCCGGTGGCATGCGTGGCGGCCTCGAGCACCGTGCGAGCCGTTCCCGTGGTGAGATCGTCGGAGTGCTGTGAGAGGTAGCCGATGTTCACGTTGTGGCCGGTGCGCAGCTTGCCCGCGGCGAGCTCGCGCCGGCCGGCCAGCGTCTCGATCAGCGTCGTCTTGCCGGTGCCGTTCGGCCCCACGAGTGAGACGTGCTCGCCGCGCTCGAGCCAGAGCTCGGCGTCCTCGAGCAGCCGTCGCTCGCCGATCTGGACCTCGCCCTCCTGCAACTCGAACACGACCCTCCCGCTGCGCTCGGGCGGCTTGAAGGCGAACTCGAGCCCGGCCCCGTCGCGGGGATCGCCGGCGATCCGCTCGATCCTGGAGAGCTTCTTGGCCCGCGACTGCGCCTGCCGGGCCCGCGTCCCGGCGCGAAAGCGCGTGACGAAGCGCTCCAGGCTGTCGATCTCCGCCTGCTGGCGGTCGATCGCCCGCCCGAGCGCCAGCTCGCGCGCGGCCTTCTCGCGGCGCCAGGCGTGCCAGGGACCGGGGAAGAAGCGGCCGCGTCCCGCCTCGAGCTCGAGCACCGAGCTCCCCACCGCCTCGAGGAACCAGCGGTCGTGAGCCACGAGCACGACGGCTGCGTCGAGCGCCACGAGGTGCTGCTCGAGCCATTCCAGCGACTCGATGTCGAGGTGGTTGGTCGGCTCGTCGAGCAGCAGCAGGTCGGGATCGCCGGCCAGCGCCCGTCCCAGCGAGGCGCGCGTCAGCTCCCCGCCTGAGAACGTGTCGAGCCGGCGGTCCAGCGCCGCGTCGTCGCGGAAGCCGAGCCCGTGCAGGGTCGCCAGGGCGCGGTCGCGCCAGCGATATCCCCCCGCGTGCTCGAGTCGCGCCTGCGCCTGCGCGTAGCGACCCAGCGTCTGTTCGTCGTGCGCGCCGCCGGCCATCGCCTGCTCGAGCCGGGCGAGTTCCTCCTCGATGGCCACGAGCTCGGGTGCGCCCGAGAGAACGTACTCGCGCAGCGTCATCCGGCGCTCGCGGGGCGGGCGCTGGTCGTGCAGCGCGACCTTGTTGCCCTTGGCGAAGACGAGCTCGCCGAAGTCGACCGATGCCTCGCCGGCCAGCATGCGCAGGAGCGTCGTCTTGCCCGCGCCGTTGCGCCCCGAGAGGGTCATGCGATCGCGGCGTTCGAGCTTGAAGGAGATCCCCCGCAGCAGTGGCTCGCCGGCGATGTCCTTGCCCAGATCCGAGGCGATGACGACAGCCATGGGGTGATGGTATGAAGGCGTGGGTAGGATCGGGCCCGTGCGCCGGTCTCCCTACCCGCCCGAGCCACCGATCGAGATGCCGCCCGCGCGCACGGTCAGGGTGCCGGGTCGGGGAGAGTTCTTCCTGCGCGACAGCGGGGGCGACGGGCAGGTCGTGATGCTCCTGCACGGGTGGATGGCCACCGCCGATCTGAACTGGTGGGCCTCCTACGGCGACCTCTGCGAGGCCGGCTACCGCGTACTGGCCATCGACCATCGCGGCCACGGCCGCGGGCTGCGCCCGCTCGAGCCCTTCCGGCTGGCGGACTGCGCCGACGACGCCGCCGCCGTCCTGCGCGAGCTCAGCGCGGCCCCGGCCGTCGTCGTCGGCTACTCGATGGGCGGCGCGATCGCACAGCTGGTGGCGCACCGGCACCCGGATGTGGTGAAGGGGATCGTGCTCGGCGGCACGGCGCAGCACTGGCAGGATCCGCCGACGCGCCGGCGCTTCAGGGCGCTCGGCCTGCTCGGCCTGGTGCTGTCGCTGGCTCCGCGTGCGACCTACAGGGCCGGCCTGCGCCGGTCCGGGATCAAGGACAACCCGAGCACGATGTGGCTGCAGTCTGAGCTGCTTCGCCACTCCGCGCGCGACATCGCCGAGGCGGGGCGGGAGCTGGGGCGCTTCGATTCACGGCCGTGGCTCGGAGCGGTGCCGGCGCCGGTGGCCGTGCTCGTGACGACCAAGGACGAGCTGGTGCCGGTGCGCAAGCAGCGGGAGCTCGCGGCCGGGGCGGGCGCGCAGGTATTCGAGGCGCCGATCTCCCACATGGAAGCGGGCTGGCGCGCCGCCGAGTTCGACCCGCCGCTGCTCGAGGCGATCGCGGCCGTGGGGCGCGGGCAGGACGTCAAGGCCGCTTAGCGCCGAGGCCATGAAGCGCCGGGGGCGTTCAGGTACGCTTGGCGCGATGCGTCGCGCCCGCTTGATGACCGCGCTCCTGGTCTTCACCGTCACGCTGCTGAGCCTGGCGCCTGCGGCGCTGGCCGAGGGAGCCGGAGTCAACGGCGGCGGTCAGGGCTTCTACGGCGAGACCAGCGACAAGGTGATCACGAACGCGATGTTCCTGACCATCATCTTCTTTCCCGCCCTGGTCCTCGTCCTGTCGTTGATCCAGTGGCGGCTCGACAAGCGCAAGCACCTGAGGATGGACGCCGCCAAGCGCCGAGCCGCGAGCGCCGACTGGCGCGGCGGCTGGTAGCCGACCAGCAGCGATGTCCTACTTCGTAACCGGTGCCACCGGCTTCATCGGTCGGCATCTGATCGAACGGCTCCTGCAGCGCGACGGCTACGTCTACGTCCTCGTCCGCGAGCAGTCGCGGGACAAGCTCGACACGCTGATCGCCGAGAAGTGGGCGCCGGTGGCGCCGGGCGCCGCCGAGCGGATCAAGCCGGTGAGCCGGCGATCTCGGCCAGCCGCGCCTCGGAGTCTCCGACGGGGTGGTCGCAGAGCTCCAGAGCAAGATCGAGCACTTCTTCCACCTGGCCGCGATCTACGACATGACGGCGAACGAGGACGAGAACCGCAGCTCGAACGTCGAGGGCACGCGCCACGCCGTCGAGCTCGCGAACGCGCTCGAGGTGGAACGCTTCCACCACGCCTCCTCGATCGCCGTCGCGGGACTGCACAAGGGCCTGTTCCGCGAGGACATGTTCGACGAGGGCCAGAAGCTCGACCACCCCTACCACCGCACGAAGTTCGAGGCCGAGAAGATCGCCCGAACGCAGACGCGGATGCCGTGGCGCGTGTATCGCCCCTCGATCGTGGTCGGGAGCTCGCAGACCGGCGAGATGGACAAGATCGACGGGCCCTACTACTTCTTCACCGCGATCAAGATGGCCCGGCACTACCTCCCGGGCTGGTTCCCCCTCGTCGGGCCCGAGGTCGGCTACACCAACATCGTCCCGGTCGACTTCGTAGCCGCCGCGATGGACCACATCGCGCACCAGCCCGGCCTCGACGGCCAGGCGTTTCATCTCTGCAATCCCAAGCGCCAGCGCTCGGGCGAGGTGATGAACGCCTTCGCCGACGCCGCCCACGCGCCGAAGCTCTCGCTCCGCGTCGACACGCGGCTGCTCCAGGCGCTGCCCAAGGGGACGTTCTCGATGCTGATGGCGCTCCCCGCGGCCAAGGGCGTGCGCCGGGCCATCCTGGCCGACTTCGGGATTCCCGAGGAGGTGCTCGGCTACATCGGGCTGCGCCCGGAGTTCGACACGCGCGACACCGAGCGGGCGCTGGATGGCAGCGGGATCAGCGTCCCCCCGCTGGAGAGCTACGCGAACAAGCTGTGGGACTACTGGGAGCGCCACCTCGACCCCGACCTGTTCAAGGACCGCAGCTTCGAGGGCGCGGTCAACGGCAAGACGGTGCTGATCACCGGCGCCTCGAGCGGAATCGGCAAGGCCGCGGCGCTGAAGATCGCCCGCGCCGGTGGGATCCCGATCCTCGTCGCGCGTAGCACCGACAAGCTCGAGGAGACCAAGCGCCAGATCGAGGACGCCGGCGGCACCGCGTACAGCTACCCCGCCGACATCTCCGATCCCGATTCCGTCGACGCGCTCTGCGCTCAGGTCCTCGCCGACCACCCGGCGGTCGACGTCCTGGTCAACAACGCGGGCCGCTCGATCCGCCGCTCGGTCGCCCTCTCCTACGACCGCTTCCACGACTTCGAGCGGACGATCAAGCTCAACTACCTGGGCACGATCAAGCTGATCATGGGCCTGCTCCCGCACATGCGCGAGCGCAAGTCCGGCCTCGTGGTCAACGTCTCCTCGATCGGCGTGCAGACGAACCCGCCGCGGTTCTCCGCCTATGTGGCCTCGAAGGCCGCGCTCGACGCCTGGACGCGCGTCGTCGGCTCCGAGACGATCGGCGACAACGTCCACTTCACGACCATCCACATGCCGCTCGTGCGCACGCCGATGATCGCGCCGACGAAGATCTACGACTCATTCCCCACGATCTCCCCGGACGAAGCGGCCGACCTGATCTGCGAGGCGATCCGCGCCAAGCCCAAGCAGATCAACACCCGGCTGGGGACGTTCGGCGAGGTCGCCTACGCGCTCGTGCCCAAGGCCGTCGACCAGATCCTCTCGACCGCGTACAAGGTGTTCCCCGACTCAGCCGCCTCGAAGGGCGAGAAGAACATCGAGGAGCGCGCGTCAACCGAGCAGGTTGCCCTCGCTCACCTCATGCGCGGGGTGCATTGGTGAGATTCGGGGCGCCTGCCCCCGCATGATCAGAACCTCGTCGCGCTCGTCCTGAAGAAGACCCCGTGCCCGCAGCCAGTGCGCCCGCGCCCGTAGCCGGGGCCCCAAGCCACCGTGGTGACGAAACGCGACGCTCGCCTCGAGGCCATGACGACTGAGGGCATCGAGCGTCTCCTGCTCGCCCACGAGGGCGTTCTGCACGAGCAGGATGACGCCGCCGGGATTCAAATGCTCGGCCACCCGCGCGCAGATCGGCTCCAGAAAGGCGCGCCCGTCGGGACCCGCATCCCACGCTCGCGCCGGCCCCCGCGTCGGCAGCTCGGTGCTCTCGCTCGGCACGTAGGGCGGATTGGAGACGATCAGATCGAAGCGCCGCCCGCGCACGGGCTCGAACAGGCTCCCGCGCAGCGCGCCCACCCGCAGGCCGTTGCACCGGGCGTTCAGCCGCACCGAGAACAGCGCCCGGCGCGAGACGTCGACGGCCACGACCTCGGCCGCTCCGTGCTCCGCGGCCGTCAGCGCCAGCAGGCCGCTCCCCGTGCAGAGATCGAGCACGGTCGCGCCGGATACCTCCTCTCGCAGCAGGCAGTCGGCCAGCATGCGGGTGTCGCTGATGGGTTGAAAAACACCTGGTACGCGGACGAGTCGCACGAATCGGGCTCCTATCCGGAGGGCCGGGAGGGCAAACGTTGACCGGCACGGGCCGGGAAGACGCTCCGTCGGCGGGTGCGCTGGTGGCGGCCTTCGACGCCGCCACGCCCCACACGGTAGGCATCGAGGACGAGCTCATGCTGCTCGATCCCGAGACCTTCGAGCTCGCGCCCGCGGCGAGCGAGCTGCTCGAGCTCACCGATGGCGATCCGCGCTACAAGCTCGAGCTCCCCTCCTCGCAGCTCGAGATCGTCAGCCCCGTCAGCGAGCGCGTGGAAGAGGTGGCGAGCGCGCTGAGGCGGGCGCGCCGCGAGCTCGCACAGCTCGCCTCCGGGCGCTTTGCCTTCGCCGGCGCCGGCGTTCACCCGACCAGCACGGGAATCGGGGAGCTCAACGACCTGCCCCGCTACGAGCACACGATCCGCGAGTACGGGATGGTCGCCCGGCGCCAGCTGGTGTGCGCGCTCCAGGTTCACGTGTCGATCGGGAGCGCGGACCTCGCGCTGGCCGTCTACAACGCATCGCGCTCGTACCTGCCGCTGCTGGCCGCGCTGTCGGCCAACGCCCCCTTCTACGAAGGCGCCGACACGGGCCTCGCGTCGGTGCGGCCGAAGCTGGGGGACCTGCTGCCGCGCCAGGGGGTGCCTCCGGCCTTCTCGAGCTGGGAGGAGTACGGCGAGACGCTGCGCTGGGGAAACGCGGCCGGTGCCCTCCCAAACCCCGGCACCTGGTGGTGGGAGCTGCGGCCACACCGCCGCTACGGAACGCTCGAGTTCCGCGTCCCCGACGGGCAGAGCACGGTGGCCGACGGGGCCGCCATCGCCGCCGTGATCCAGGCCCTCGTGGCGTGGCTGGGCGATCGCCACCAGGAGGGCGAGCGGCTGCCGGTGGCGCCACGCTGGCGCATCGAGGAGAACCGCTGGTCGGCCTGCCGCCACGGCGTCGAGGGAGAGATGGCCGACCTTCAGACCGGGGAGCGGCGCGAGACCCGGGCCTGGCTGTCGGAGCTCCTCGCGGTCCTCGAGCCGGTGGCTGCCCGGCTCGGATCGGCACCGCTGCTGCGGGAGGCCGCGCGCCTGATCGAGGCCAATGGGGCGATCGCGCAGCGCCGAGTGGCCGGCGAGGAGGGGATCGCCGCCGTCGCGCCGTGGCTGGCCACGCGCTTCCGGGATGAGACGGTGGGGTAGGTTTTGCAGGCACGATGAACGCCCTTCCGCCACCGAGAGGGACGCTCAGCACGACGCTGATCGAGGAGCTGGCGCGGGAGCCGCACGACCTTGCCTGCCCGGATATCGAGCCCGGACTGGACCCGTTGGCCGACGAGGATCTTCAGCTCTCGCTCTATCTCTGCTACGAGCTCCACTACCGCGGCCTGCCCGGCGTCGACGACGCCTGGGAATGGAACCCGTCGCTTCTGGCGATCCGCGCCGAGCTCGAGCGCCACTTCGAGCAGGCCCTGCTCGATGCGGTCCCGCTGGTCGCCGGCGAGGCGGTTCCGGCGGATGAGATGGACCTGGCCCTGCGGGCGGTGGCCGACGATGAGGGGCCGCCCCTGTCGGCCTACCTGCGCTCCCAGGCGCACCTGGAGCACTTCCGGGAGTTCATGGTCCACCGCTCGGCCTACCAGCTCAAGGAGGCCGATCCGCACTCGTGGGCGATTCCCCGGCTGGGCGGCGCCCCAAAAGCCGCGCTGATCGAGATCCAGACCGACGAATACGGGCGCGGGCGCAGCGAGTGGATCCACGCCGAGCTGTTCGCCCGGGCCATGGACGCGGTCGGTCTCGATCCCCGCTACGGCGCGTATCTGCCGCTGATCCCGGGCGTGACCCTGGCCACGGTCAACTTGATGTCCCTGCTGGGGCTTCACCGCCGCTGGGGCGGGGCGATCATGGGTCACCTGGCGCTGTTCGAGATGACCTCGTCGATCCCCAACCGCCGCTACGCCGACGGCCTGCGCAGGCTCGGATTCGACGGCGAGGCGACGCTGTTCTTCGACGAGCACGTCGTGGCCGATGCCGTGCACGAGAACGTCGCCGCCGTGGACCTCGCCGGCGGCCTCGTCCGCCAGGCCCCGGAGCAGTGCCCGAGCATTCTGTGGGGCGCCCGCGCGCTCAATCACCTCGACGCGCGCTGGTCCTCGCACGTGCTCGAGAGCTGGCGAGCCGGGCAGGGCTCGCTGCTGGGGGAGGTGCCGCTCGGCAGGTTCGACGGCGCCGATGTGCCCCTCGTGGGCGCCGGCTAGCGCCGGCCGCGCGGCGGCTTCAGCGCTCGGGAGCGCGGAATCCCACCAGCTTGTGGGTCCCGTCGCAGAAGGGCTTGAGCTTCGAGCGACCACAGCGACAGAGAGCGATCGGGTCGCGGTCGCACTCGATCGACTGCCCGTCCTGCGCCACGAGCCTGATCGGCCCCCGCACGAGCAGCGGGCCGTCACGATAGGGAACGATCGTCACAGCATCCTTCGGCGGCATGGGAGCAGTCCTTCCCCCTGGCGCGGCGCGCAATTCACACCACCAGCAGGATTCCGAGAGCCGAGGCGTGGAGAATGAGCGCCCCGGCGAGCAGCAACAGGACCGGCAGCCCGACCACGGCAAGCAGCACCGTGGCGGCGGCGGCCTCCCCGGCCACGCACGCGGCGAGGATCAGCGCGCCTCTCCACACACCACGCGTTTGCAAGCTGCAGTCCCCTGGACGAACGACATCAACGCCCACCAAGTGTGGCGTCGGAAGCGGGTCCTCACCCTAGGGGGGCACCCCAGGGTTTTGCCCGTTGTCAGATTCTGAACACCGGGATCAGGCGTCGCTCGTGCTCGGCCTCGATCCGAGCGATCACCTCGATGTGCTCCTCCAGGCCGGAGCCCCGGAGCTTGGTGGCCAGAAGCTCGTCGACCTGGAAGATCCCTGCGCTGTTGGACATCGCGATCTCGATCCGCACGGCCCGGTCGCGGCCGGGCAGGATCTTGACCTGGTCGATCGCATACGCGGAGAGGGAATGGATGTTCTGCTGGCCGGCCTCGAACGGCACGCGCGAGCGTCCGCGCGCCATGTCGAGCGCGTCGGCCACGCGGACGATCCCGGCCTCGAGCGTGAACGGCGCGCCCTGGCGGCGGTGGCCGATGATCGCGTGCAGCACCTCTGAGAGCACGACTGAACGCTCCGGCTCCTCGTAGGCGACGGCCAGCAACTCCCCGAGCTTGTCGGCGGTCAGGAACAGGCTGTAGCGCTCGTGGTCGTCGCGGTGGATCGACATACCGACGCAGTGGAACAGGCAGCCCGCGGCGATCACGACCTCGGCATCGCGCTCGCTCAGGCCGTAGTCGACCACGACGTTCGGCGTCACACCGCGGCGGAAGAGCAGGCGCGCCAGGCGCAGCGCGATGTTGAGAACGATCTGGATGTGGACCCAGCTGTGGTCGCTCATGCCCAGGCGCCGCGTTGCGTTGACGGCCGAGACGTGCCACCAGGCCTTGACCTGCGGATCCTCGTCGACGGCGGCCAGCAGCCGTTCCAGGCGACGATTTCCGCGCGTGGGGGCCCAAACGCGAACCTGAGCCAGCGCCTCGCGCGGGCTCGGCGGCAGCTGCGGTCCGGTGCTCAACTCGGGCCTTCGGCCAGGAGCACGCCCTCGCGCACCCCGCCCCGGCCGACCTGAAGGGGAGCGGCGAGCAACTCGGAGGCCGCCTGCAGGATGAGCAGACCGGCCGGCAGCAGCCGCACGCGCTCGACATCGAGAACGAAGCGCCTCGCCACCTCGTCGGCCCTCAGCGATCCGAGCGTCGTCAGGCACCGGGTGAACGAGGCGGCGTCGAGCAGCGGACCCGCGAGCCGCCGCAGCGATGCCGCGCTGCCGCCCACGGCGACGGCCTCCTGCGGATGTGGCGCCTCGATCGGCGCGAGCGCCGTGTCGACCTCGCGGCGGGCAGCGGCGAGCTCGGCGGCCGACGGGGGGTCGGAGTGCAGGCAGCGATCGGCCAAATCGCCCGAGCCAAGGCCGAACGAGGTGCACCAGCTGACACTGTCCGGCGCCGTCCCGACGACGAGCTCCGACGAGCCGCCGCCGACGTCGACGACCCCCAGCGACCCTGCGGGTTCGTGTCCCAGCGTGCGCGCGGCGCCGGAGAACGCCAGGCGCGCCTCCTCCTCGGGCGAGAGGATCACGACGCGCAGCCCGCACGCTTCCTCGATCGAGTCGATCAGCTCCGTTCCGTTGGACGCCCGGCGGATCGCAGCGGTGGCCACGCCGCGGACGTCCACGACGCCGAGCTCGCGTGCCCGGCGCAGCTGGGCGGCGACGACCGAGACCACCTCGGCGAGCTTCTCGGGCGCGATCGAGCCTCGGGCGGCAACGTCCCGGCCGATGCGTGTGAACGTCCTCTCCTGATGTACGGGCTCGAGGTGAGGACCCTTGCACTGCGCGACGAGCAGCCGCGTCGTGTTCGAGCCGATGTCGATGCAGGCGCGACGCACGCGCCCGGAACGCTACCGCCTGGCGGCGTGCGCCGCCGAGGCCTCGGCACCCGTGTGCTGGGGGCTCGAAAGCGACGTCTCGCCCGTTGCGGCGGGAGCGTCCGGGGCGACGATCGCCCGCGCGGTGAGCGCGACTACGAAAGCCCCTGCGCCGGCGACTGCGAGCGCAGTTCGCGGGCCTGAGAGCGCGGTGACGGCGACGCCCAAGAGGATGCCGGCGCCCGGAACGCCCTGCAGCAGCGCATCGCTCAGGCTCATCACCATCGCCATCCAGTCCAGCGCCGTGCGCTCCTGCAGAGCCGTGCGCGCCGCGACGGCCTCGACTCCGTTCGCCACGCCCCCCAGAGCGGCGCCGACCAGCGCTACGGCGAGCGAGGGAGCGGCCGCCATGACCACGAACCCGAGGCCGATCGAGCTGCTGCCGAGCGCGATCAGGGTCCGTGAATCGACCCGTCGCCAGCGCACGTAGGCGGCGCTGCCGGCGACGGCGCCGATCCCCCATGCCGAGAGGAGCGCGCCGTAACCGCCGGCGCCCGCGTGCAGCGTGTGGGAGGCGAACACGACCTCGACCGGCATCGAGATCGTGAAGAACAGGACCGCCGTGCCCTGCAGGGCCAGGAGCACGAAGACCGGCGGGTGCGAGCGTGCGTAACTGAGCGCTGCCCGCAGGCGGCCCGCTGTCTGGGAGGGCTTCGGCGGGCGGTGTCGCAGGGCCTGCGCCCGGGCGAGGACGAGCGCGATCAGGGCGAAGATCAGGCTGTTGGTGAACAGGGCGGCGCCGGCCCCGCCGGCCACGACCACCAGACCGCCGATCGCCGGGCCGGCCATATAGCAGACCGAGGCCGCCGTGTTCGTCAGGGCGTTGCCCTCGCGCAGAAGCCCGGCGGGCGAAGTCACGGCAAATGTCGCCGTCCGCGTGATCGGGCGCGCGGCCATGGCGAGGATCCCGTCGGCCACGGTCAGCACGAGGATCGGAGCCAGCGAGAACGAGGAGGCCAGCAGGGCCAGGCCCAGATAGGCGGCGCCCTCCAGTCCGAACAGCACCGGGAGCACGGACCCGGGCGGGCGCTGGTCGACCCGGGCCACGAGGGCGGGCCCCAGAAGGGCGGGGACGAACTGCGAGCACAGGAAGTACGCGCCCGCGCCGATGACGCTGCCGGTGCGCCGGTAGACGAGCACCGAGAGGGCCAGGGGGCCGAACGTCCAGGCGAGCTCGTTCAGCGTGTAGGCAACGAGCAGCCGCCGGTACGTCGCGAGCTTGAGGACGTCACGCACCGGGCGGGAAGTATTGAGCAATCGGGCGCTGGCATCATCTTCGCAATGCCAGATGCAGCGATCGAGGTCCAGGGACTGCACAAGACCTACGCGGACTTCGAGGCCGTACGGGGGATCGATTTCGAGGTTCGCCGCGGCGAGGTGTTCGGCCTGCTGGGCCCCAACGGCGCCGGCAAGACCACGACCGTCGAGATTTTGGAGGGCTACCGGACCCGCAGCGGCGGAGAGGTCAGCGTGCTGGGGATGGACCCCGGGCAGCGGCCGCGCGAGCTGCGCGCCCGCGTCGGGATCGTGCTGCAGAGCACGGGCATCTACCGCCACATCCGCGTCCGCGAGGCGGTCGCCCACTTCGCGTCGATGTACCCGCACCCGCGCGATGTCGCCGAGGTCATCGCGCTGACCGGGCTGGAGGGCAAGGAGAGCGCGCTGGCGCGCACGCTCTCGGGCGGCCAGCTTCGCCGGCTGGATCTGGCGCTGGCGCTCGTGGGCGACCCAGAGCTCATCTTCCTCGACGAGCCCACCACCGGGTTTGATCCCGCCGCGCGGCGCACCGCGTGGGAGACGATTCGCACGCTGCGCCAGCTCGGCAAGACGGTGTTGCTGACCACCCACTATCTCGACGAGGCCCAGGCGCTGGCCGACCGCGTGGCCATCATCAAGGACGGCCGCATCGTCGTCGAGGGTGCCCCGCGCGAGCTCGGAGCGGGCGGCGGACGCGCCCCCTACCGCATCGCTTACCGCAACGGCAACGGCTCGCTCGTGCAACGGGAGACCGACGATCCGACCACGTTGCTGCACGAGCTGACCGAGGCCGCGCTCGCCCGGGGGGAGCGCCTCGAGGGGCTCACGGTGACGCGCCCCACGCTCGAGGACGTATACCTGGAGCTGACCGAGGCACCGTCGGCGGAAGCCCCAACGACCGGTTCGGAGGTATCCGATGCCTGAGATGCTCACCCTGGCCTGGCGCCAGTACCGGCTCGAGCGCAAGCTGTTCTGGCGCAACCCCAGCGCGGCCTTCTTCAACTTCATGCTGCCGCTGCTTTTTCTGGCCTTCTTCGGGGCGATCCTGCACGGGAACCAGCACGACCTGAACGTGATCGTGCCCGGCATCGCGGGGATGAGCGTGATGTCCACGACGTTCACCGCGCTCTCCTACAACATGACGTTCCTGCGCGAGGAAGGCGTGCTCAAGCGGATCCGCGGCACGCCGATGCCCGCTTCCTCCTACCTGCTGGGGATCGCGGGCAACGCGGTCACCAACACCGCCCTTCAGATCGCGATCGTGACGGTCGCCGGTCGCGTGTTCTTCGGAACCGGATGGCCCAAGGACTGGATCGAACTCGTCGTGTTCGTGGCCGCCGGTGTCCTGTGCTTCGCCTCGCTCGGAGTGGCCTTCTCGCACGCGATCCCCAACTTCGAATCGACCTCGGCCTATGTCAACGCGGTCTTCCTGCCGGTGATCTTCGTCAGCGGGGTCTTCTACGACGTCTCTCGCGTGCCCGGCTTCCTCCGCGGCATCGCGCAGGCGCTTCCGCTCAAGCACCTGATCGACGGCCTCTCGGCCGCCATGGTCAAGACGAACTCAGGGCTGGCGGAGAACGTCGCCGCGCTGGGCGTGATCGCCGTCTGGGCGCTGCTGGGGATCGCACTGGCCATCCGCGGGTTCAGCTGGGAGCAGCGGCGGGGCTGAGCCGTCCGCGCCGCCGCAGACGAACGCCGGCGGCGGTGTCCCGTGTGTTTGCACGGGCACACCGGACAGCGGCGAGCGGGCCCACTCGTCCTTCAGCCACGAGTGCAGGATCACGTCGTGGACGGCCGGGCCATGGCGGTGCCAGCGCCGCAGCACACCCTCGCGCTGAAAGCCGAGCCGCACGAGCGCGGCCTGTGAGCGCGGATTGCCCTCGGCGGCATAGGCGCCCAGCCGCTCGAGCCCCAGGGTGTCGAACGCCAGTCGCGCCACAATCGCCTTCGCCTCGCCGTTGACCCCGGTTCCCCAGTGCCGGCGCCCCAGCCACGTGCCCACCACCGCGCGGCGGTCGCGGCGGCTGAGCTCGGAGAGGCCGATGATCCCGGCGGGCCCACGCTGGGCGTGCACGATCAGGAAGTCGAGCCGGTCCCCGCGTTCCCGCTCGCCCGCCAGGCCGGCGATGTAGGCTGCGGGCTGCTCGATCGCGGTGTACGGTCCCCAGGAGAAGAACCGGGTGACCTCGGCGTCCCCGGCCAGCTCGAGCAGCGCCGCCGCATCCTCGGCCGCCGGGTAGCGCAGGGTGAGAGACGGACCTATGAGCTCCACCAGCTCGATGCTATTACTGCTGTAGGCGCGTGCCGAGATAATCGCGCTCGTGCCGCTGGCGGTGCTCTATGACATCCACGGAAACCTGCCCGCGCTCGAGGCCGTCCTCGACGATGCCCGCGCCGCCGGCGCTGAGGACTTTCTGCTCGGTGGCGACTACGCGCTCTTCGGTCCCTTCCCCAAGGAGACAGTCGAGCACCTGCTCCGGCTGCCCGCGGTGACCTGGATCCGCGGGAACGTCGACCGCTGGTGTGCGCAGCCGAGTCAAGCGCCAGAGGATGACCTGGTTCGCGGCGCGATCGACGATTGCCGGGCGGCGCTCGGCGAGGAGCTCGTGGAGGGTCTCGGGCGGTTGCCGGAGCAGCTCGTCCTCGACGGGACCCGGTACTGCCACGCCTCGCCTGCCTCGGACGTCGAGTCCTTCATGCCGGAGGCCGCCGAGAATGAGGACTCGCTGTTGGCGGGCGCTTTGGAGCCGAGGATCGTCTTCGGGCATACCCACCTCCAGTTCCGCCGCCGGCACCGGACGACGGAACTGGTCAACCCCGGAAGCGTCGGCCTGCCGCTCGACGGTGACCAGCGCGCGGCCTACGCCCTGGCACGAGGAGACGGCGTACACGAGCTCCGGCGGGTCGCCTATGACTGGGAGACGGCAGCCGAGGCGCTGCGAGCCCGCTTCTCCGGCGCGCTCTGGGCGGAGCGCAGCATCGTTCGCCTGCGCACAGCACAGCCCTGAGGGCTGGCATCCTCTGGGTATGTCCGCCGGCGCGCGCACCTGGTACCGCCGCAACACGTTCTCCCACGCGCTCTTCCCGCCGCAGCGGCTCGCGGCCGAGCGGGAGGCAACGGTCTCGGTCTGCCTGCCCGCCCGCGACGAGGCCAGGACGATCGGCCCGATCGTCGAGCAGCTGGTTCCGCTGCTCGAGCAGAACGTCATCGACCAGCTCGTGGTGGTCGACGACTCAGGCGACGGGACCGGGGAGATCGCGCGCTCGCTGGGGGCGGAGGTACACGATCAGGAGCGGCTGCTGCCCGCGCTCGGACCCGTGCTCGGAAAGGGCGACGCGATGTGGCGGGCCCTGCGGATCCTCCGCGGCGAGGTGATCTGCTTCCTCGACGCCGATTCCGAGCGCTTCGGGCCCCACTATGTGTGCGGACTGCTCGGCCCGCTGCTCTGCGACCCGCAGATAGCGTTCGTCAAGGGCTTCTATCGCCGTCCGCTGCGACTGGGGACGACGACCCTCCCCCAGGGAGGCGGCCGCGTGACCGAGCTCACCGCCCGGCCGCTGCTGAACCTCTTCTATCCCGATCTGGCCGCCGTCGAGCAGCCGCTCGCGGGCGAGCTGGCGGCGCGGCGAGACCTGCTCGAGCGGCTGCCGTTCGTGACCGGCTACGGCGTTGACATAGCGCTGCTCCTCGACGCCTACCAGGCCGTCGGGCTCGACGCCCTGGCCCAGGTCGACCTCGATGTGCGCCAGAACGCACATCAACCGCTGCGCGACCTGGGGCCGATGGCCTACGCCGTGCTCCAGGCCGTGGCCTCGCGGCTGGAGCGCGATGGGCGGCTGCGCGGGCCCTTGCCGCCGTCGTTCCTGGCCCTGGGCGAGCTCGGGCCGCGGGCGCTGGAGACCGTCGCGCTCGAGCGCCCGCCGCTGCGCGATCACCGCGCCGCGGCCTGAAGCCGCGGCCCGAGGCGCCTGAGGCCGCCGGGGCGGGGCGAGGCGCAATCGGCAGGGCGGGGCCCCAGCGCAATCGAGCCCGGGCGTCCCGGGCCGGGCTCGCGTGGGATGATGGCGCGCATGGCCACCACCTCAGCCCCCACCACCGCATCGAACGCCGAGCTCGTCCGCTGGGCCTTCGAGATGCTCAACCAGCACGACGTCACACCGCTCAGGCAGTTCTGGAACGACGAGACGGTCGAGCGCTTCCCTGACAAGACATGCCGCGGAGCCGACGAGATAGCCCAGTACTTCGAGGACACCTTCGCCGCGATTCCCGACTTCCACATGGAGGTGCTCGCCCTCGCCGAGCAGGACGAGCACGTCTTCGTGCACTGGCGCCTGACCGGCACGCACGAGGGCACGCTGCAGGGGATCGAGGCCACCCACAAGCCGGTTACGGTCGACGGTATGGACCACTTCGTGCTGCGCGACCGCAAGGTCGTCTCGAACTTCGTCGTCTTCGACCAGATGCAGTACGCCCGGCAGCTCGGGATGATGCCGCCCGACGGCACCACCGGTGACAAGGCGTTCAAGAGCGCGTTCAACGCGCGCACAAAGCTCATGGCTCGGCTGAGTCGCTGAGATGAGCTACGAGACCGTCATCTGGGAGCAGGACGGGGCGGTGGGGCGGCTGACGCTCAATCGCCCAGAGACGCTGAACGCGTGGACGGCTGACTTCGGGCGCGAGCTCAGGCAGGTGGTCGAGGACGAAGCGGCCGACGAGTCGGTCCGCGCCGTGCTCGTCACCGGCGCGGGCCGCGGCTTCTCCTCAGGCGCCGACCTGAAGGGCGGCTTCGAGCCCGCCGAGGACGGGATGCCCGACATCCGCAAGGAGCTCCACGACATCTACCACCCGGCGATCGCGGGAATCCGGAGGCTGCCCAAGCCGGTCGTGGCGGCGGTCAACGGCCCCGCGGTCGGGATCGGCTGTTCGCTGGCGCTGGCCTGCGACCTCGTGCTGGCGGCCGAGTCGGCCTTCTTCGGTCTGGCCTTCGTCAACATCGGCCTCATGCCCGACGGCGGCAGCACGGCCTTCGTCCCCCCCGCCGTGGGCAAGGCGCGGGCGTTCCAGATGGCCTTTCTGGGCGAGCGGATCTCGGCCCCCAAGGCCCAGGACTGGGGTCTCGTCAACTGGGTGCATCCGGACGCGAACCTGCTCGAAGAGGCGGAGGCGCTGGTGACGCGGCTGGCCGCCGGCCCCACGCGCTCCTACGCCAGCGCCAAGCAGGCGCTCAACCGGTTCATCTACGGCGATCTCGACGGCCAGCTGGCCCTCGAGGCCGAGCTCCAGCACGCCCTCGGCCGGACGCGTGACTTCTTCGAGGGCGCCGCGGCGTTCGTGGAGAAGCGCGAGCCGGCGTTCAGCGGGAGCTAGGGGGCAGTTCGGCGGCCGCGAGGCGCCTTTGGCCGGCCCCCGGCTAGGCCGGGCGGTCCGCGAGGACCTGGTAGACCGAAGCCCAGCCGGTCTGGAAGCCCAGCCTGGCGGCCCGCAGGTACAGTTGCCAGACCCGTGCCCGCTCGACGCCGGCGATCCGCACGGCCTCGTCGTAGTTGTCGTCGAAGCGCGCGATCCAGTGGCGCAGCGTCTCGGCATAGTCCTGGGGGAGCCCCTCGACGTGCCGGGTCGCGAGCCCCGCACGCTCGACCGCCAGCTCGATCCGCGACAGGGGCAGCGGCACGCCGTCGGGAAAGACGAACCGTTCCGAGAAGGCGCCCTCGTCCGGTGTGTCGAAGTCCTTGAGCTTGGCGATCCCGTGGTTCAAGAGCCTTCCGCCGGGACGAAGGAGCGCGGCCAGGCGCCGCGCGTAGAGGTCGATGCGCTCCTCCCCCACGTGTTCCACCATGCCGATGCTGGCGACCGCGTCGAACGGCTCCTCGGTGACCTCGCGGTAGTCGGCCACACGAATCTCGACCAGCTCTGAGACACCCTGAGCCCGGGCCCGCTCGCGCGCCAGCTGCGCCTGCGGCTCGGACAGCGTCACGCCGAGCACCTTGGCCCCGTGGTTGCGCGCAGCGTGGATGGCGAAGCTCCCCCAGCCGCACCCGACGTCGAGCACGCGCTCGCCCCGCTCGAGGCCGAGCTTCGTGCACACCAGCTCGAGCTTCGCCTCCTGCGCCTCCTCGAGCGTCTTGGCGCCCCGTGAGAACAGCGCACAGCTGTAGGTCATCGAGCTGTCGAGGAACAGCGCGAAAAAGTCGTTGCCGGCGTCGTAGTGGTGGCGGACCGCGCGCCGGTCGCGAGAGATCGTGTGCCGCTCGCCCCGAAGGCGCAGCTCGATCTCAGGCGGCGCCGGAGGCTTGACGAGCCCGCATGCGCGCAGGAGCGCGCCCGCCAGCCTGACCCTGCGCCGGACCGGTATCGGCGGCGGCTCGAAGGTGTCAACCACCCGCAGGGCACCCTCGAGGTCGTCGACCTCGAGCAGCCCGGCAGCGTAGGCCCGGCCGAGGCCCAGCTCTCCCGGGGCGCGCACCACGTGGGCCAGTGCCTTGGGGGAGCGGAAGGTGAACGTCGGCGCGCCGGGCCCCGTCGCCTCGACCTCCCCCCCGTCCCAGAAGCGCAGCGCGAAGGGCCGATCCGGCAGCGCCGCCTCGATCTCCCGGCGAAGGGGCGCCGTGCGGGCGAAGGCCACTTGTCTAGGCGGACTGTGCGGCAGCCTGGCGGGCCGCGATCCGGGACGGATCGATCCGGACCACGTCCCACACGAGCCCCATCATCTCGAGCAGGCGGATGAGGCCCGCCGAGGGGTCGAGCTGCCAGCGGCGCAGCCCGTGCCGGTAGGAGGTCGGGAAGGCGTGATGGTTGTTGTGCCACGCCTCGCCCCACGTTGGGATGGCCAACCAGGCAAGGTTGCGTGACTCATCGCCGGTGTCGTATTCGTGGCGCCCGAAGAAATGGCACAGCGAGTTGATGCTGAACGTCGCGTGATGAAGGAGGAAGATCCGGGCTGCGCCTCCCCAGAGCAGCCCTGTGAGGCCGCCGACGACCGAGCCGGTCAGCGCGACGCCGAGGCCGAACGCCGCGGCCAGTCCCGCCAGCACCCAGAGGACGAACGTGCGATCCACGAACCGGATGAGCGGGTCGGCAAGCAGGTCCTTGGCGTACCTGCGCTCGTCGGCAACCTCCATGTCGCTGAACACCCAGCCGATGTGCGCGTGCAGCAGACCCAGGAGCGCGTTGCGCCACCCGCCGCCGTGACCCACGTGCGGACTGTGCGGATCGCCCTCGACGTCGGAGAACTGGTGGTGGCGCCGGTGCGTCGCCACCCAGTCGATCACCGGGCCCTCGGCCGCCGCCGAACCCAGGATCGCGAAGAGGACCCGCAGGCCGGGGCCGCACTTGAAGCTCCGATGCGTGAAGAGCCGGTGAAAGCCGACCGTGATCCCCGTACCGAAGGCGACGTAGCACACGGCGAGGATCAGCAGGTCCTGCCACTGCAGGAGATTGCCGGTCCAGCCCAACCACATTCCGAGCGCAAGAATGGCCGGGGGAATGCCGGTGACGAGCGCGCTGGCGATCCGGTCGGCCAGTGGGGCGGTGACGGGCCGCACGGCAGGGGCTGCGTGCGCCGGACGGTTGGCAGGCATCTGTTTCTCCGGTCCTAGGGGGCCAGCGATCCTAGTCGGGATCAGCCACAGGCGCGGTAAGCCTCCCCGTTCCGGAGCCGTCCGAATCCCGGAGGCTGCGAAATTGCGGACTTCGGCTACTGGTTCTGCGCCGCCGCCATCAGCAGCAGCCCACCGTCGATGACGAACGACTCGCCGGTGACATAGCTCGCCTCGGGGGAGGCCAGAAAGGCGATGGCGGAGGCGATCTCTGCTGCGTGGCCCGGCCGGCCCGCCGGTATCCCCGGGCGCTCGATGGCCGCCGGGTCCTCGTCGTGCGCGCCGGTCATCGGCGTGGCGATCTCGCCGGGCGCAACGGAGTTCACGGTGATCCCGTGCTCAGCGAGCTCGAGCGCCATGACCTTGGTCAACAGGCCGAGGCCTCCCTTGGCCGCACAGTAGGCGGCCGAACCGCGCAGCGGAACGTGCTCGTGGACGCTGGTCACGTTGACTATCCGCCCGCGGTTGCCGTCTTTCACCATCCTGCGCGCGGCGGCCTGCGCCGTCGCGAACGCCGCATGCAGGTCCACCTCGAGGACGTGCCGCCACTCCTCCAGCGAGACCTCCAGAAAAGGCGTCTGCATTCCCACGCCGGCGTTGTTGACCAGCACGTCGAGCCCTCCCAGGGCATCGCACAGCTCCTCCACCAGCCCCGGGCCGGCGCCGGCCTCGGAGAGATCCACCTGGCGTACCTCGGCGCGCCGGCCCAGATCCTGCACCTCGGCCGCGGTCCCCTGGGCGCCCTCCCGATCCGAGTGCCAGGTGATGCCGACATCCAGCCCGTTACGGGCCAGGGCGATTGCGGTGGCCTTGCCAATGCCCGAGTCAGATCCCGTGACGATCGCGACGGACATGCGTGTCGCCTGTCCGCGCGACCGTGCGGTCAAACATCGAACGGCGGGACGCACGTGGCGCCCCGCCCGCGATTGGTCTGATCACCCGGGCTCGGGAGAGACGCGCCTCAAGTCTGCGGGGGAACCTCGCTCGCCGCGAGGTCTTCGCTGCGCTCGGCTGCCGGAGCGGGAGCCTCTCGTGCCGGCTGGCGCGGGCGAATCTCCTCGAGAGCCTCCCCCAGCCACTCGATCAGGGACCACACGTCGGGTATTAGCTCGCGGTCGGCGACGATCCCGAAGTCGAGGCTGCCGCAGTAGCTCATCACGGTGATGTTGAGACCCATCCCGTCGGTGACGACCGAGATCGGGTACTGAGCCTCGAGCTTCGCGCCGGCCATGTACAGGGGGAACTGGGGTCCGGGGACGTTGGAGATGACGAGGTTCCACGCCGGGTGGCCGCGGTTGCTGGCGCTGAGCGAGAACGTCAGCCGCGCCGCGCGTGAGAACAGGGCCGGGGGAATGAACTGGTTGGCGTCCTGGAGTAGCTCGGCCGGGAGCGCCCGGTGGCGCCCCTTCATCTCGACGAGGGCCTCGTGCGTTCGCTGCAGGCGCTGGACGGGGTCGGCGACGTTCGTATAGAGCGGCGCCGTCATCAAGAGGATCCGGTTGCCGAACGTGCCCATCTGCTCCTCACGCCGGACCGACACGGGGACCTGGGCGACCAGGGGCTGCTCAGGCAGCTCGTCGTGCTCGATCAGCCACCGTCGCACCGCGCCGGCACAAATCGAGACGACGACGTCGTTCACGGTGCATCCGTACGCGTTCTTGACCTGCTTGACCTCGTCCAGCGACATCTGGCCGAAGACGAAGCGCCGGTGGGGCGAAACGCGGCCGTTGAACGACGTGTGCGGCGGCACGAGATCGAGATGACCGACGACGCGGCGGCGCCCCGCCAGGCGCTCAGCCGCGGCCAACGCGCGGCCGGCGGTCTTCAGTCCCGGCACGCCGCCCAGGGTCGGGACCTCGTCGATGTTCGGAAGCGCCCGCGGGATCGAGCGCATCAGCCGCAACGGGTAGCGCGGGACGCCGAGCAGCCCTCGGGCCAGCATCTCCAGCTGCCCGGGACAGTCCCGCGCCGCCGCGGGCAGCGGCGGCGGCGGCTCGCGGCCTTCCGGGCCCAGGTCGAGCAGTGCCCCCAGGATCTCCGCGCCGGACATCCCGTCGATGACCGCGTGGTGAATCTTCGTGAGCACGGCGACACGGTCGCGGGGCAGGCCGTGAATGAGGTAGAGCTCCCACAGCGGGCGCGAGCGATCCAGTGGCCGGGCGTAGATCCGGGCCACCTGCTCGGAGAGCTGCTGGTCGGTGCCCGGCGGCGCCAGGGCGATCTCGCGCACATGGAACTCGAGGTCGAAGTCGGGATCATCGATCCAGTAGCCGTAGTCGAGGCTGAGCGGGACCTCGGCCAGCCGCCAGCGGAACGGCGGCACCAGTGGCAGGCGCTCGGCGATCAGCTGCTGGAGGTCGAGCAGCGTCAGCTGCCCGCCGGGTGCCGTGGACGGGTCGAGCACCGCCAGGCCGCCTACATGGCCGTAGTGGCGTGAGTCCTCGAGGGCCAGGAACTGTTGGTCAAGAGCGGTCAGCTGGCGCAAGTCGACCTCCTAACGCTCGACCTTGTCGTGAGCTTCGACGTCATCGCGATCTTCAGCCGAAGCATCCGCTGCAGGGTCGGGTCGAGTAGCAGCCGCATCAGGCCTCTCCTCCTCCGAGCGCCGCCGCGCCGCCGCCAGCAGCTCGGATATGCCCGTCTCGATCCCGTCGCAGAGCACGCGGATGTCCGCGGCGGTGTCGTAGTCGCCGGTGACGCCGAACTTCAGGGCACCGTCGTAGGAGAAGATCGCCACGCCGGTGCGGACCCGCCCGGCGAGTGGGACATAGGGGATCGCTTCGAGCATCCGCCTTCCGGCCAGGAACAGAGGCTGCTGCGGACCGGGAACGTTCGTGGTCACGGTGTTGACGCTGCGCTGGGGCATCCGGAACGCGGCCCGCAGCCCCAGCGCTAGCAGCAGGGCGGGGGCAAATCCCGACAGCGAGGTGAGAACGTCGCCGGCCACCGCCTCCTGTGAGCGCTTGAGGCCCTCCATCTGCATCCGCACGGCGTTCAGGCGCTCGACGGGATCCTCGATGCCGACCGGCAGCTCGGCGAACATCGCCGAGACACGGTTGTTGTACGTGCCCTGCTCGCCCGGCCGGCGGACGGACACCGGTACGAGCGTGCGCACGGTCAGGCGGTCGGGGTCCTCCCCGCGGCAGCTCAGGAGCTCGCGGAAGCCGCCTGAGATCGCGGCCAGCACCACGTCGTTGACCGTGCCGCCCAGACCGCTGCGGATGCCCTTGATGTCCGTCAGCTGGGCGTGCGCCCAGTGCCAGCGTCGGTGCGGGCCGATCGGTCCGTTCAGTGAGCTGCGCGGTGTCGGGCGCAGCAGCCCGCTCAGCGCCGCCGTGCCCCGGATCGTGCCCACGACCAGCTCGGCCGCCTGCCGCGGCCCACGTGCCACCGCCCCCGCTGCGGCGACGGCGTCAAAGGGCGTGGTCAGGCGCCGCGCCAGCGGCTGGGCCACGAGCTCGGCCGCCGAGGGCTCTGGCTTCGGCGTCCACCGCGGCGGCTGGGCGAGCGCGGGCTCGCGCTCGGAGTCGAGCAGGACGGAGAGGAGATCGGTGGCCGAGACACCGTCGACCATGCAGTGGTGGACCTTCGAGACCAGTGCCCAGCGTCCGCCGCCCAAGCCCTCCGCCACCCACATCTCCCACAGCGGCTTGGTCCGGTCGAGCTGCTGCGACATGACCCGCCCCACCAGCGTCCGAAGCTCATCCTCGCCTCCCGGAGACGCCAGCGCGGTGCGACGCACGTGGTAGGACAGGTTGAAGTGGGGATCGTCGACCCACACCGGCGGCCCTGCGTGCAGCGGCGGGTAGCGGACCTTCTGCCGGTAGCGCGGAACGAGGTGGAGCTTGGCCTCGACGCCGGCCAGCAGATCCTCGCGACTCGGCGGCGGGCCCTCGAAGATCCCGACCGAGCCGATGTGCATGTGGCTGACCTCATCCTCGATCTCGAGGAATGAGCTGTCCTGCGGGCTCAACGGCTCCATCTGACCTCCCTCAATCTCCTGGTAACCGCGGCGCTCGGCGAAGGCGCTGCGTCATCTGTTGGCAGATACCCGCGCCGGCGACTCGGTATCAACCTCATCACCCAGTCGCCGCCAGCGCGTCGTGCTCGGCGAGGACGCGGCCCACGACCCGCAGCACCTCGGGGTTCCATGCCATGCCGATGTGCGTCGATCGCACCTCCACGGTCTGCGCAGCCGGGTCGAGGCACGTCCGCCAATCAACGATGCCGTCGGCCCGCGAGTAGATCGAGACGAAGCCGACGCCCGGCGGGAGGGGCGCGGCCAGGTCTTCCCGGGCCTGACGGCAGCAGTCACCGCGACCGCAACCCCGAGAGAAGAAACCGGGAACCCCGATCGACCCGAGCACGGCAACCGTCGCGACCTGCGCCCGCACGAGCGGGTGAACCGCGAGCTCGTCCGACAGCGGCGAGCCCAGGCAGATGATCCGCTCGATCAGATCGGGACGGCGGACGGCCAGCATCCGCGCCATCGTCCCGCCCCGGCTCTGCCCGATGATCGTGACCTTGCGCCGGTGACGCTCGCAGTGGCGCTGCAGAGCGAGCTCCAGGCGGTCCAGTGCGCGCCCCGCGCAGTCGACGTTGGCCCGGATGCGAGCCCGGCACGGGCAGTAGCCGATCCGCCTGAGCCATCCCGCCATCGGCGCCAGCGACGCATCGCCGGCCAGGAAGCCCGGGACCAGCAGTACCGGCGCTCCGTCGCCGCGGGGGACGTCCTGCCCCCGCAGCACGGGATCGCGCCGCAGCGCCGCGCGTTCGAGCGCGGCGCTGCCTTCGCGCCAGATCGGGATCTGCAGCAGCTCGAGCGGGGTCATAGCGAGCGTCCGCTCACAGCTGCAGCGACTTGATCTGCAGGAACTCCTCGAGCCCGAAGCGCCCGAGCTCGCGGCCATGACCGGACTGCTTGTAGCCGCCGAACGGCGCCAGCGGGTTGAACGCGGCTCCGTTGATGTCAACCTGGCCGGTGCGGATCCGGCGCGCCACGCGCTTGGCCCGCTCCTCGTCGCCCGACCACACCCCGCCGGCCAACCCGTAATCGGTCGCGTTGGCGAGCCGGACGGCGTCCTCCTCGTCCTCGTAGGGCATCAGCACGAGGACCGGCCCGAAGATCTCCTCCTGGGCGATCGTCATATCGGGCGTGACCTCGGAGAACACGGTCGGAGCGACGAAGTAACCCTGCTCTAGCCCCTCGGGAGGCTCGCTGCCGCCGGTGAGGAGCTTCGCCCCTTCGTCGAGGCCCTTGCGGATGTAGCTGCGCACACGCTCGCGCTGTGTCTCGGAGACCAGCGGCCCGAGCCGGGTGTCCGCAGCAAACGGGTCACCGGGCTTGAACTGCTCGGCCACGGTCTGCGCCAGCTGCTCTGCCTCGGGCAGGCGCGAGCGGGGCACGAGCATGCGGGTCAGCGCGCTGCAGGTCTGCCCCGAGTTGAGGAAGCACTTCGAGACGCCGTCGGCGATCGCGTCCTGCAGCGCGGCGTCGTCCAGAATCACGTTCGGGGACTTGCCGCCCAGCTCGAGCGCCACCTTCTTGACCGTGGCGGCGGCGACCTCGCTGACCCGGCGGCCGGCCCGCGTCGATCCGGTGAACGAGATCATGTCGACGCCAGGATGAGCGGCCAGCGCCTCACCGACGACCGGGCCGTAGCCGGTGACGAGGTTGAACACGCCGGCCGGAAGGCCCAGCTCGTCGATGATCTCGGCCAGGACGAACGCGTTGAGCGGCGCGACCTCCGAGGGCTTGACGACGATCGTGCATCCGGCCGCGAGCGCAGGCGCCACCTTGGCCGCGATCTGGTGAAGCGGATAGTTCCAGGGGGTGATTGCGCCGACTACGCCGACGGGCTCGCGCACGACGAGGGAGTTGCCCACCTCCTCCTCCCATGCCGTCTCGGCCATGACCTGCGGCATCGAGCCGAAGTCCATCGTCGGCAGACCGGCCTGGATCATGGTGGAGAGCTTGATCGGCATCCCCACCTCCTGCGCGATCAGCGCCGCGATCTCTGGCCCGTGCGCCCCCAGCGCCTGTGAGATCGACTGAAGCCACTGCGCGCGTTCCTCGACCGTCGTCTGCGACCAGGTCTCAAACGCCTCGCGGGCCGCGGCGACCGCGCGGTCCACGTCGGCGGCGCTGCCCTCGGGAATCCGCCCGATCACCTCCTCGGTGGTCGAGTTGACGACGTCGATCGAGCCCGCACCATCGGGCTGGACCCACTGGCCGCCGATGTAGAGCTTGTCGCGGACCTGAACCTGCTGCTCGGTGGCCGTGGCCATTTTTCCTCCTGCTCGTAGTCGTTTCTAGGCGCCCGCCACGGCGCCCGCAGTGCTCGGGGCGCTGGCCGCGACGGCCTCGGCATTGCGGTGCGCGAGGGCCATGATCGTGATCATCGGGTTGGTTCCCGAAGAGGTCGGGAAGGCGCTGCCATCGCCGATCCACACTCCCCTGGTGTCGTGTAGCTGACCCCACGGGCCGGCCACGCTGCGCTCCGGGTCGGTGCCCATGCGGCAGGTGCCCATCTGGTGGGCGGAGAACAGCTTCCATCCGCCGGCGCGCAGCGGAATCCGCTGCAGTCGCGCGATGAACGCGTCCAGGTCGTCACCGCGGCGCCACACCGGCGCCCCCGCCGAGAGCCCGATTATCTGCTGCGCCCCCGCGGCCTCGTGCAGCTGGGCCTGGGCCGCGATCGCACGGTGCGTGTTGCGAATGTCGAGCTCGTCGCTCAGCGCGTAGTAGGGAACCGCCATCCCGGCCTGGTCGATCGTCACCTGGCCGTGCCCATGGTCGCGCAGCAGGCCGATGAGCGAGCCGCCGTGGCGGTATTCGGCCAGCAGCCGCTTATGCGAGGCGCCGTCGACAAACGGGACGGCCGAAGCGCCCAAGCCGGTCGTGTACTGCGCGCCCTCGATCAGGAAGCCGTAGCCGTCCTGCACGTTCTCGAACTCGTGCACGAGCCCGGCGTGCGGTGCGCCGCGCCAAGCCTCGGTGTCCTCCGCGTAATAGCCGAAAAGCGCCGTACACGGGTGCAGACGCAGGTACCGCCCGACGGCGGGGCCGCCGATGCCCGATCGCAGCAGCAACGCCGGTGACTCGAGCGCACCGCAGGCGACCACGACCTGGGGTGCGCGCACGGCGATCCGAGCGCTGCGCCCGGTCTGCGGGTCCGCCCAAGTTCCCTCGACGCCCGTGGCGCGGCCGTCCTGCACCGTGATCCGCTCAGCCCAGCAGCGGGTCATGAGCACCGCGTCTCGATCCTGTGCGTCCTGGAGGTAGGTCTTGGCCGTCGAGCGCTTGGCGCCGCTCTGGTCGCCGAAGCCGATGTAGCCCGCCGTGTCGTAGGAGTACAGCTCCTCGTCGATGTTGCGATCGGCGTAGGCGAAGCTCCAGCCCAGCTTCTCGGCTCCCGCCTTCATGCGCTGCTGCGGGGCGTTCAGCTCCGAGCAGCGGTCGTTGACGCCCAGCCGCGCCCACACGGCGTCGAGATGACGCTCGTAGTCGGCTCCGGCCAGACCCTCGAGCCCGAACTCGCGCTCCCACTGCTCGCGGACCCACGGCGTGGTGCGCAGCGAGTTGGTCCAGTTGATCACCGTGCCGCCGCCGAGGCACGCGCCGGCTTGCAGCGAGACGTTGAGATCGGCCGTCGTCGCCGGCCCTCCGCGCCAGTACAGGTTCTGGTACGCGAGCAGCTCGAGCTGGGTGAAGTCGCAATCGTCGAAGTAGCCGCCTGCCTCGAGCACGACGACCTTCAGCCCTCGCTGCGCCAGCTCTCCTGCCATGACGCCGCCCCCGGCTCCCGAGCCCACCACGCAGACGTCGGCCTCGAGCGTGGTGTCGCCCTCGGGGACCATGGGGTGCAGCGGGCGTTCGCGCTGCGGCGGGGCTCCCACGGGCCCGGGATAGCCGAAGGTCTTCCAGTTCGGGTTCTGGCCTCGCTCGTCCGGAAGCCCGTAGTGGAGGAACAGCGTGAGCGCGGTCAGGGCGCCGATCCCGGCCGCCGCCTCGGGCCCGACCAGGGTGATGTTCCGCATAAGTTGCTCGCGCGAGCGCTGCGAGGCGCGCAGGAAGCCCTGCTCGGCCAGCGCGTCGAGTAGCTGCCCGAACCCGGCGACCTGCTCCGGGGGCATCGTCGCCAGCATCTGTTCGAGGGCGATGGGAACGCCCAGCTCGCTGGCTTTCCGGGCGAAGAACCCGTCGGGATCAGAGGCCACGGGGACCGACGGTACGACGGTGTCGCACAGCGCCTCCAGGACCTGGCGGTGGGTCTCGGTCAATGCGCTCATCTCGTACCTCTCTGCCGAAGTGTTTGCCTGATTGCCGGATCGGCCATGCTCTATCCCGTGCAGGCAATTGTCACGCATCCCGAGGAGAGGCCATGACCAACTTCGCAGAGCAGCTGTCTGCTGCGGCACGTGAGGATCCGGATCGTCCCGCCGTCAAGCTGGACGACCTGGTCCTGAGCTACCAGGCGCTCGATGCCGCGGTCGCCCGTTGCGCCGGGCTGCTGCGGGACCGAGGCGTAGAGCCCGGCGACCGGGTGGGGATGCAGCTGCCCAACGTCCCCTACTTCTCCATCGTGTACTTCGGCGCGCTGCGCCTCGGCGCCGTCGTGGTGCCGATGAACCCCCTGCTCAAGGACCGCGAGGTGGCCTACCACCTGTCGGATTCGGGCGCCAAGCTGATGATCGGCTGGCAGGACTTCGAGGCGGCCGGACGCGGCGGCAGCGAGGAAGCGGGCGCCGAGTGCACCATCGTCAGGCCGGGCGAGTTCGAGCGCCTGCTCGGCGACGCCGAGGCCGTCGAGGAGGTGACCGATCGCGGCGACGAGGACGCCGCAGTCATCATCTACACCTCGGGCACGACCGGGACGCCGAAGGGCGCAACGCTCACGCATGAGAACCTGATCTCCGGCGCCGACGTCGCGCGCGACCTCGTGGATGCCGGACCGGACTGGGTGGGCGTGGCCACCCTCCCCCTGTTTCACGTGTTCGGCATGAATTCGGTGATGAACGTGGGCGTGCGCTCGCGCGGGATGATCACGTTGGTGCCCCGGTTCGAGCCGGGCAAGGTGCTGGAGGTGATCGAGCGCGACAAGGCGAACTCGTTCGCCGGCGTGCCCACGATGTATGCGGCGCTCCTGCACCACCCCGAGCGCGACAAGCACGACGTGAGCAGCCTCGATCTGTGCGTGTCGGGCGGCTCGGCCATGCCGGTCGAGGTGCTCCGCGGCTTCGACGAGGCTTTCGGGGCCAAGGTGCTCGAGGGCTATGGGCTGTCCGAGACCACGGGCATGGGGACGTTCAACGTGCCCGACCGCGAGCGCAAGCCAGGCTCGATCGGGGTGCCGGTGGGCGGCACCGAGATCAGGCTCGTCGACGATCAGGACCGCGACGTGCCGCCGGGAGAGCCGGGCGAGCTGGTGATGCGCGGGCCGTTCGTGATGAAGGGCTACTGGAACCGCGACGACGCGACCGAGAGCGTCATGGGCGGCGGCTGGTTCCACACCGGTGACATCGCGACCACGGACGAGGACGGTTACTTCTTCATCGTCGATCGCAAGAAGGACCTGATCATCCGCGGTGGCTACAACGTCTACCCGCGCGAGCTCGAGGAAGTGCTCTACGCCCACACCTCGGTGCGCGAGGCCGCGGTGATCGGCGTGCCGCACGAGACGCTGGGCGAGGAGGTCGGGGCCGCGGTCGCGCTCAAGGACGGCGAGGACGTCTCCGTGGACGAGATACGCGACTACATGAAGCAGAAGGTCGCGGCCTACAAGTACCCACGGGTGATCTGGCTCGTCGACGAGCTGCCCAAGGGACCGACGGGGAAGATCCTCAAGCGCGAGATCGAGCTCCCAGCCGAGGCGAAGTCGCCGACGAGCTAGGACGGGCGCCCCGCCGGCGCGCAGCGCTTACGGGTGCGTCGACCGCGCGACGGCGCTGCTGGCGGCCAGGTAGGCGCGGTAGGACGGCTTGAGCTCGAAGTCGTGGGTCTCAAGCCCGAAGAAGTTCTGGTTCGTGCTCGTGTTCGTTCCGAGGTCGCGCCCCTGGTAGACGAACAGCGGGCCCGCCCATGGGTAGGTGGCGAAGAGCTTGTAGGCCAGGAGCACGAGCGCCGCCTGCTGGCCTCTGCTCACGAACGAGCCGGACGGACCGCCGGTGGGCGCTCCGAACTCGGTGGCCCAGATCTTCTTGGCCCCGTCGCCGTGGTCGGTCATGAGGCTGCGCAGGCTCGGGGTCGTGCCGTACATCTGGTACCACGCGCTCCAGGCCAGCGGTGCTCCGGGCGGCGCCGGCCAGGAGTATGGATGTGCCGCGACCGCATCGAAGGAGCCGCCGCCACCCGCCGCATAGATGTCATTCAGGAAGTCGAGCGGCGAATAGCTGCCGGAGGCGGACACGGCGGGCGCCAGACCACCCGTGAGCACCGTCGCCGAGGGAACGGCGTGCTTGATCGCGGCGTAGGCCGCCTTCAGGTCCGCGGTGTATGCGGCCGGATCGGGTGCAGGCGTCCAGAAGGCGGTTGAGTTGGGCTCGTTCCAGATCTCGAAGGTGCCGACGCCGAGCCGCGCGTAGTGGCGTGCCGCGATGCCGGCGAAGGTGCCATAGGTGGTCGGGCTCGGCCCGTACACCGCGGTCGTATCTTTGGGACGAGCCCATCGTGGCGTGAAGACGATCGTCCCGAGGACGCGCATGTGATGTGCCCTCGCCTCGTTTACGACGCGATCGATCGGTCCCCACGCGTAGCTCGAGCGGCCGCCGTCCTGGATCTGGGCCCAGTTGATGTCGATGCGCAGCCAGCGAGCGCCGGCCTGCGCGTCGTCGTTCAGATCCCGGTTCCGGGCGGCGCAGGACTCGTTCTGGAACTGGCCTCCGGCGGCGATTCCGAACATGCTCGAGCGAAACGCATCGGTGACGTTCCCGATGCGCACCCGCGGATGCTTGATGTGCCGGGACCGGCGGTTTACAAGTGTCTGACGCTTGCAGCTGGGGACGCCCTGAGGCGTGGGGTTTCCCGGCTTGGGCGGCGGTGACTTGGGGCCGGAGCCCGTTGTCGTCGAAGGCTTCCCTCCGATCTGCGGGATCGGGAGGATCTGGGGCAGCGGCGGGATCAGCGCCCCGAGCGAGGCCAGGCAGCCCGCGCCGAACGCCGCTGCCACGCTGAGTCCGACAGCCGTCGCTCTTCGGAGTTTCATGCCGTCTCGCGTTCCACGTCCGTGACGCCGCACCGGGGACCTACTTTCCCGCACGTCGCACCCTAACACGCGAGCGGCGTCCGCCCACGCGGTGGCCGGCGCTCGCGGTGGCCGAAAAAAAGAGGGCCGGGTCCCCTTGGGCCCGGCCCTCCCTCAATCCGCTCAGGCGTGCTGCTCAGTCGCCGGTGATGCCGCCCGAGGTCAGGCAGGCGGTACCAGAATTGACGGCGCCGACGATGCCCCAGACACTGCTGGACCCTGTCGAGAGGACCGCAGTGAAGTCGGACATGTGGCCGGGCGTGGCGATCACCGCGGCACTCGAGTTCCCGAGCGGTCCGGCAATCGCGTTCGAGGTGAACGAATCCGAGCCGTAGTAGTAGCTCGCCGCCTGCGTGTGTGCGTCGATCGCGATCGGGCTACAACCGCTGCCGGAGTTGTACACGCCGACGGCAAACGCGCCGACGACGACGGCCTTGGTCTGCCCGGGCGCCACGTCAGCGTTGAAGTTGTTGCCGAGCGTGCTCGAACCGCCCGAGCCGGCAGGACCCGCGGGGCCCTGCGGGCCGCGAGGACCCGCCGGGCCGGCGGGCCCGGTAGCGCCGGTGAAACCACGCGGACCGCGCTTACCGCGCTTGCACTTGCACTTCTTGGCCGCGTGGGCCTGGGTCTTGGCCGCGGCGGTGCCGGCTTCGACCGCCATCGTGCCACCGGCCAGCAGGGCAGCACCGGTGAATAGAACAATTAGCTTTCGCATTAGGAAGCTCCTTTCCCTGCGAATGGGGTGGACTGCCCGCCACCGCATCCCCTCTGCGGCGACGGGCGGGCGTGGGCCGGGAAGCTTCCGTGAGCGCACGCGTGTGCCCTTGATGCTCCCTTCCCCTCTGCTCTGATTAACACCAGTTATGGGAAGAGATCGCGTGCCGGGCCGCGACGAGATGGCACATCTCAAGCCTGGCTTAGGGCCTCTGTGGCCAAGACATGCGGCTCGGCGGCCGGGCGGGCGGTCCCGGCGACAACCAGCCGGACGGGGATCGCCGTCAGCGCTTGGCGGTGCGGTTCACGAACGGCACGTAGGCGCGACAGGGCTCGTTGCGCAGGCCCGGGCACGGCGGAAGGCCGGTGGATACATCGACGCCTGGAACGACCGGGAGGATCAGGCTCGACGGCGTCTTCCTGGAGAACTCGATCGACACCTTGGCCTTGCCCTTCGGCTTTGTGTACTTGAACGACCAGATCGGCTGGGTGCCGTTCGGCGCCGCGATCGTGATCCGGATGCGGGACCCGGCCCGGTATACGTGACCCTCGTAATAGAGCGGGATGACGACCTCCACGAAGCGGCGCTTGGGCAGCTTGTGGACGTCTTGGGACCGCTCGCTCGGGATCGGCTCGAGCAGGGTGCTCGCCTGCTTGAAGATGTTGTTCGCACCCCGAGCGAGCTTGCGCTCGCTGGCGCGCATCCAGCCGTTCTGCACGAACGTCTCCTTGCCGTCAGGCCGGACCTCGCTGACCGTGGCCTGGAGGTCGACGTCGCGGCTCGAGGAGCGCACCCACACGTGCACCGCGCCCGCCCCTACGACGGTCGTATTGCTGCTCAGCGGCGCGGACACGTATGACACCGCGCTACCGCGCGGGTTCTGCTGCCACTTCCATTGCCACTGCGACGCGTTCCCCCACAGGCCGCCGCCGCCCGTGTTGCTCCCAAAGTCGTTGGCCGGAAGCGCCTTCGCGTTCGAGCGGTACCAGTTGATTCCCCTGCGCCTCGGCGCCCGGTCGTTCAGCGTGCCGTGCGGACCGAAGTACCAGGAGCGCGCCGTCGTGCCGGGAACGGGGAAGCTCGAGAACGAGTGCTCGAAGCCTGGATAGGGGTCCCCGGGCGTCGAGCTGCCGGTGGGCGAGCTGCCGGCCCCGTTGTCGAAGAGGACCCGGATCTGCGGAAGCGCCTCGAACGCGGCCAGCGCATCCGAGTACTGCGGAATCTGCTGGATCGGGTCGGGCGGGAGCGTCACCGCGTCGTTGCCGGGAAGGCCCATCGCAGCCTGGTAGATCACCGGTGCGGCGGCTCGGGTCGCCGCCTGATTGACGGCCGGCGCCTGGTGGGCGACGAACAGCTGCAGGAAGTCGTACCAGCGGTCATACGTGTAGGGGTCGAGCGAGTCGATGTGGGCGCCGTTGGTAAACGTGAACCATTTGCGGCTGGTGCCGGAGAAATGCTGGGCCAGATCGGGACAGTGGCCGCCGGTCTGTTCGTCCTCCCACTGGCAGGCCATGAAAACGGGCACGTTGATCTTGTTCACGAAGGTGATCGGGTCCAGCGGATCGGCCACCTTCGGCTTGTAGTGGCTGTTGGCGCGGATCTTCGTCGCCAGGTTGTTGGCCTCGCCGTGCAGGACCTGGTTCTGCTTGCACGTCTGATCGCCCTTCTGGATCTGCTGCTCGGCATACGCCTGCGTGCCCTTGGCGCCCGCGACCTGAGCCTCGTTCTGGCGCTCCTGGGCCCAGGCCACGGCGAAGCCGGTGTTGAGGATCCCACCCGGATACAGGGTCGTCGCGGTCGTGTCGATCGTCGACAGGGGCGAGATCGCCTCCAGATCGGGCGGGTCCAGCTGCGCCGTGAACAGCTGGCTGATCGCGCCGTAGGAGATCCCCATCATCCCGACCTTGTGGTCCAGCACCCACGGCTGGTGCGCGATCGTCTCGATCGCGTCATACCCGTCGAGGTTCTGCAGCGGCTCGAAGAAGTCGTACGCCCCGCCCGAGCAGCCGGTCCCTCGCATGCTGATGTCGACGACCGCGAACCCCATCAGGTTGGCGAGGACGGCGATGCCGTTGACGGGCCCCGAGGGGTCGGCATAGCCGTACCCCGAGTACTCGATCAGAGTCGGATACGGCGGCGCGTAGCTGACGTGCGGCAGCCCGGGGATCGAAGCGAGCGGGGGCAGATTGATCATCGACGGGACCCCAGGCTCGCCGGCCGGACTGCTGGGCGGATGCACGTCGATGGCCAGCTGCGTCCCGTCGCGGGTCGTGAGGTACTGGTAGCCGTTGTCCTTGATCGTCTGGTTGTAGATGCTCGCATCCCAGGGCGCTGCGGCGTCGGAGTGGACGGACACCGGGCCTGACTCCGCACCGTGCGGATAGACCCGCACCTTGTAGCCGTCGCCGGGGGCGACGTTCCGGAACAGCAGACCGCCGAGCGAATCGGCGCGCTGGGTGGACACGACCCTGCCACCGGGGTTGACCAGGGACATCCGTTCGTTCGCCGCCAGACCGGTGACGTAGACCTGCCCGGCGCTGCCGTGCGCAGTGAACGTGGCCGCCGGCGGGCCCGCGGCTGCAGCGGAGCCGGCGCCCACCACGAGGACGAGCAGGACACCGGTGAGGAGGACGCTCGCTCGGATCATCCCCCGCGCTACCTGGCTTCGCCGCACACGAACAATGTTTCACATTTTGGAGTCCGACGTGGCAGTGGGCTTCGGGGCAGAAGAGCGCCCGGTGGCGCGCGCGTGCCAGGCGACCGGTGGACGGCCGCCCGGGTCGCACCCATGGGGGTTTCAGCTGAGCTGCTCGGCCAAGCCGACGATGAGGCCTTCCGGGCCACGCAGCAAGCAGAGCCCGTAGATGTCTCGTACTGCGCGATCTCGCCGACGAGCTCGCCACCGTGGCTGCGCAGGCGGGCGACGACGTCATCGACGTCGTCGTCAGCCAACATGATGCGCGTATGCCCAGCGTGTTCGTGGGCGCGTTTTCAGGCTCGGCTCTGACGGACGGCGGGGTGTGGAACTTGGTGTGCCTCGATCGGCTACTCGACCAGTGGGGGTTCGAGCAGCGAGGCGTTTATGTGCTCGGAAAGCGCGGTGGCTGCGGCTCGCTGGGCGGCCAGGCGCTGCTGATCGTCGCCGGCGCTGAGAAGCGCCGCCTGGTAGGCGCCAGACGCCGCGTCCCACAGTTCGCGCTGGCGGTCGGTGTCGAGCCGCGCCTGCCGGCGCATCGCTTCGACGCCTGCGGCGATCACCTCCGCCGGGGCGTCGGCGGCGTACGTCTTCTCACCGTCTGGCTCGCGCACGAACGTGAATGTGTGCTGCGCGGTGAGGAGCGGCCTGTGCAGGACGCGCTGCACCCGTGTCGAGGCATCGTCGAGCACACTGGTCGAAACGCTGAACCGGGGGTAGGGCTCAAGCTCTGCCAGCCAGTCTCGTCTTCGGGCGTCAGCGGAGCGTTGCTGACGTTCGTCGATCGTGAGACGGACGTATTCGGCCAAGTGGACCCAACCCCAATGCGTGGCCACGAGCAGGATTCCGACCACGGCCACGACGATGTCGAATGCGCCACCGCCGTTGAAAAGAGCCTGAGCACCACCGTAGATGGTCATCACGGCTCCGAGGACCAAGGTCGACCCTGTCATCATCGAGCCGGCCGCCACAAGCCGATCATGCTTGCGCGTCGGGACCGCCGGCTCCTGCCGCTGCTCTGAAGCGGGCAAGGCCATCAGGTCGTCGTTCAGCAGACGAGGGTCAGCGGCCACCCCCAGGAACGCCACCATGCTCTCGCCGGCGTCGTCCATCGTCTGAACCCTCGTCCGCTGTGCTCTAGGACTGCCGCCCCGCAGGCGGGGCGGCGCGCGTGCTGCTGCCGATGCCGTTGCCGCCGCGGGTCGCGGCATCCGCGGCGAGATTGCCGCTGAGCATGCCCTCTCGGACCTGCTCCATCAAGGAGCCGACGGCAGCCGGTGAATGTGGGAGAAGAAGCGTCGTCATATTGCCGTGCTCGCCGACCGACCGGATCGTGTCCATGTACTGAGTCAGCGCCACGAGGCCCATCGCTTCCTTTGCGTCGAAGCCGTGCTCATCCACGATCAGCGCGAGCGAGTCCTTGAGTCCCTGAGCGATCGCCTTGCGCTCCGCCGCGACCCCCTCGCCGTGGAGACGCATCGATTCCGATTCCGCTTCGGCCTTCTTGATCCGCAACGTCTTGTCGCCCTCACCCTGGGCCGTGGCGGCCTCCTGGTTGCGGCGCGCGGCATTGATGTTGTTCATCGCGTCCTTGACCCGCTGGTCGGGTTCGATGTTCGTGATCAGCGCCTTGATGATCTCGTAGCCATAGTCGGCCATCTGCTTCTGGAGGGTGTCCTGGATGTGCTTGGCGATGGTGTCGGCGTCGGCATACGCCTCGTCGAGGTCCATCGTCGGGATGTGCGAGCGGACCACGTCGAAGGCGTAGGACTTCATCTGCACCTCGGGGTCATCAAGCTTGTAGAACGCGTCCTTCACCTTCGTCTCGTCGGCCCCGACCATGTATTGGATCGCGAGCTTGACCACGACGAACACGTTGTCCTTCGTCTTCGTCTCGATATCTGCGTTCAACTGCTCGACCTGCAGACTCATCCGGCCGGCGACCTTCTCGACGAACGGCGACTTGCGCTGAAGCCCGGGGCCTGCCACCCGGACGAATTTGCCGAAACGCTCGAGGATCGCGCGTTCCTGCTGTTCGACGGTGAAAAAGAAGAGGGGCATACGACGGTCCTTTCAAATGGGCGCAACCGGCCACACCCAGCGTAGACCCTGTGACCAGTCTGCTCGACTGAAGCCTGTGCTCTAGGCGCGGCCGGCGGGCGCATCGCTCGCGTTCAGCGCGAACGGCCTTGAGAGTGGAGACGCACCAACCGCGGCGACGACTCCGGTCGCATCGTGATCGGCCAACACGGTCCGGCTTAGGAGCTGCTCGCCGCGGGACAGAGCCGCAAGTCTGCGAGGCCGCCCTGGCAAATCACCTCGTGGGGCCGGAGTGGTGTCGGGCGCCAGCGCCCCTGTCGTGGCGCGGCTCGTGGTGGCGCCTCTTGTGGTGGCGCCGCTTGTGGTGTGCGGAGGCCTGGCAGCCGAGCCGTTCGAAGTCGCGCGTTGTCTGGTAGTAGCGCGTGGCCGGATAGAAGGGTCCCATCTGCGCCTGCTCCTGGCCGGGCTTTACGTTCTGGATCGCCTGGGCGAATCCGGGAGCCGGGAGCATGTTGCGCATGATCACGACGGTCTGGTTGGTGGGGCCTGCAGGCAGCCAGGCCACGCCGCAGCTTTCAGTGGCGTTGGCGGGCCTGGCCGCGGCGGTCGAGATCGCGATCGTGAAGTAGCCACGGCGGTTGACGGGAACGTCCTTGTCGACAAGGCAGGCGTATGTGGCCGTCGACGGGTAGTTCCCGGTGCACATCGACCAGAAGCGCAGCTGGCCTGTCCCCATTCGCGGCTCACCGTCGAAGGTTCTGGGCGTGGTCGGGAGCTTGGCGTGGACGACGGCCACTTGGCCGAAGGCAGTTGACGTTGCGGTGTAGACGTAGTTGATGTAGATGTTCTCGAAGAATCCGGCCGCCAGCCGGTCCGTGAACCCGGTGAGTGGGTCGTACAGGGTCTGGCCGAGCATGTCGTTGTCGGTGAGACCTCCAGCAAGCCCGGTCGGCGCGTTGACGAACTTGTGCCAGACGGGCGCCCGGTGGGCAACCAACGGCCCGCTGCCCGGCACCACGGCGTTCTGCGGGCCGAGTGCGGCGATCGCCTGGGTGTAGCCGGGGTCGCCCGTGTTGTCGGCGCAGGTGGGGGTAGGGATCCGCTGGCCCGTCGCGGTGACCATCGTGATGGTCGGCGCAGGCACGCCCGCGAGCCGTCCCGTTCCTCGGTCGGGCAGGTAGTAGCGAAGTGTCACGATGGCGTTCCCCGGCAGCGTGCGAACCGTCCCGTCGGTGCTCATGCTGTAGAGCGTGTTCTGGGCCGGTCCGCCTGCGGGAATCGGCGCGTCTAGCAGGCGCACCGTGTACGCGCGGTGCGTCGTGGTGCGGTTGGCCCCTGGAAGAAACGGGTTCGTTGAGCCCGGGTCCGGCTTGATTTGCTCATCGAGCAAGCCGCCGACGTTCTTTCCGGTCTCGCCCGAGGTCTGGAACGAGAAGAACCGCGAGTGCGGGAACTGACCGGAGATCTCGGTGTAGCCCCCCGGTGGGATCGGAACCGAACCCGCCTCGTAGGTGGTGGTGGCCTCCGGGTAGATGATGTTCTCGCGGTCTGTGGTCGGCTCGAGCCAGAGCACGCACGGGCGCGTGGCGGCGGCAGCGGACGCCGGCCGCAACCCGCAAGGCGCGAGCACAGCAACGAAAACGCCCAGCGCTGCGACTCGCCGCCCCAGGCGGCGGCAATCGACCCGACGTTGGGCCTGGGGTGGCCGGGCCATGCGCATGATTCTCCTCGCTCGCAAGTCCTTGTTGGCATCGTGTATAACGGCTTGTTGTCAGCATGTCAAACAAGCGCGATACCCTCATCCCATGACCGCCACGCAAGCGCCCGCGTTCACCCGGCTCGATCCGGACGGCCGCCAGCGCCAGATCCTCGAGGCCGCCCTCCGGACGTTCAGCGAGAAGCCCTACAGCTCGGTGTCGATGAGCGATGTCGCGCGTCAAGCCGGCGTCACCCGCGGCCTCGTCCACCACTACTTCGGCGGCAAGACCCAGCTCTACGGCGCACTTCTTGCCTCCCTCGCCAAGATCGGCCTACCGATGACCGCGCCTGGCCCCGGGCTGCCGCTCGAGGAATTGGTAGCCACCCGCGTTGACGCGTGGATCGATTTCATCGCCGAGCACCGCGAGCTGGCTCTCACAATCGGCGCCGGGATGCACCCCGACGACCCCGCCTTGAGGGCAATCGTGCAAGCGGCGCGCGAAGAGATCGTCGAGTGGATCCTGCGCGCCTTGCCGGCCGGCGAGGAGGCTCCAGAGCAGATGCGCTTCTTGATCCGGAGCTATCTCGGTCTGACCGGAGCCGCCGCCGCCGAATGGCTCTACCACAAGCGGGCCAGTCGCCGGGAAGTCCACGCGATGTTCACCCACGCGCTCATCGCGCTGATCGGGCACGCGCTCCCGGTCCTGAGCGAGCGCGGCTGACCACACACCGCGATCTGTGGAATGCGGCTCTCGCTTGCGCGTGATCCCGCCCCTCAACGTCAAAAGACGCCCGAGCCTCCTATGTGAAAACTGAAGCGTCTAACTGACCAGTGGAGTTGATGGGACGACTATCGAACCCCTAAGTACGGGGTGCGCTCACCCGAGTTCTTGGGCAAGCCCGATGAGAAGTCCTCCCGGTCCCCGGATGTAGCAGAGCCGATACGCGTCTTCGTACTGGACCACCTCGCTGCTGACGAGCTGTGCGCCGTGCTTCCGGAGCCGGCCGAGCGTCTCGTCGATGTCGTCTACAGCGAACATGACGCGCAGGTAGCCGAGAGCGTTCACCGGGACGTTTCGGTGATCAGCGACCGCAGGCGGGTTGAGAAATCGCGACAGCTCAAGCCGGCTGTGGCCGTCCGGCGTGCGCATCATCGCGATCTCGACGCGCTGGTCGCCCAGTCCAGTGACGCGCCCTGCCCACTCTCCTTCGACCGTGCCTTGCCCTTCGAGCTCGAGACCGAGCTCTCGAAAGAACGAGATCGTCGCCGGCAGGTCGTCGACGACGATGCCCATATTGTCCATCCGTAGAAGCGCCATCGGACCACTGTAGAAGCCCGAGGGCTGGTCAGCGGGCGCGTCCGTGGCGCTCGCGCTCAAGCTCGCGGAGGTTCCAGGCGCAGTGCTTCGTTGCGGTCCCGCTGTGGCGCGGGCTACTGCTCGTCTGACGACGGCACCGCCTGCCGCCGCTGGCTCCTCGTGCTGCGGAAGACCGCCAGCACGTCGCCGCTCGAAAAAGCGCCGGCGAGTTCGCCGGTCGTTGCCCAGCGGTAGGCCTCGACGCGGAAGATCACGCTGAGCGCGGAGCCGAGCACGATCGCCAGGATTGCCACGATCGCTACGAGCGCATCTGCGGCCCCGGCGAGTGCCGGGCTGGCCGGGGCGAGCGTGGTGCCTAGAACAGAAAGACCGGCGATCGGCAGAAGGGCAATCAGGAACACGACCGCGCCGATACCCGTTCGGCCCACCACGGCCTCGCCCCAGTGGGTGCGGATGAGCGCCACCGAGCGGGTCATCGCGTCGCGCGGCCCGAGGCCCTCGAGGGCGACTACCGGGATGACGAAGAAGGTGGCCACTGACCATGCGAAGCCCGCAGCGGCGGAGACCAGATTCGACAGGGTCTTCGCGCCGGCGTCGTTCAACAGCGCGCCGATCACGCTCATCACCAGGCCGAGCGCGAGCTCGAGCAGTGCCCACTTCGCGACGACGCCGCGGCGCGTGCGCGCGACCTTCAGCCCGTCGCGGAGACCGGTGTCGCGGCCATCGATCGATTGCTGCGCCGCGGCCGCAAGCGCGACGCTGAAGTAGACGACGAAGTAGATCGCGACGTAGACACCTGCAAGCAGAAACGGGAGTGCCACCCACGGGGTCGCCACGGCGTTCTCGACCACGATGCCGACGCCGGCCACGATCCAGAATGCCACCAGCGCCACGACGCTCGCGACTGCTGGATACACCGCGAGCGAGCCGTCCTTCCTGAGGACCGACCAGCTCACCCTGGCCAGCCGCCACCCTGTCCGCACGCGTCCCACGGCGTCACCCTATCCCGCCGTCGCGATACTCGCCAGCGCCGAGTCCAGCGGTGTTATCACGGGCTTTGTACGGCCGAGTCCGCTCGCTGGCATGAGCGGTTTCTCGGATCCAGTGGAGACGCCGGGAAGAAGATCAAACCCTCAGCCCGGGTCGAGAGGCTGCGGACCGCGCTTCCCTATCGGCTCGACCGCTGGGAGTGATGTGGCTGGGCAGACCACTGAGTAGGTTCAGACGCTCGACTGAAGCGTTCGTTTTGGGTCGTGCTACGGGCGAGAAGCCGATGCGCGGTCATTGCCGCGACGTGACCTGGTTTCGTTTCAGCGCGGGCACAGACACGCCGCTGAGGCTCGCCTCGGCGGGCGGGTGGCACCAGATGCGCTGAGGGTGGGTGCCGCGTCTTGCGTCAGGCGTTCCTTCGGCGTTCGGCGGCGTCGTAGCGAGCGGTCGCTTTCTGCTCCAGTGCCATCGCTCCGGGATGGTCGACCCCTGGCCATGGCGTGAGCAGCAGCAGAAGGCGGGCGTCGGAGCGGGCGTGAACGGCGTGACGTTCATTGGGAGCGAAGGCGACCACCAGCCCTGTACTGCCGATCACGCTCTCTCCACCGCTGGCGGTGATCTCGACCTCGCCGTCGATCACGGTGACCCACGCGCTTTCGTGCACCTGGTGATCGTCGAAGCTCTCGCCGGCCGGGATCATCAGTGCGATCGCCCGCGCCTCGTCTGTCGAGGCGAGGATCTCTGGCGAGTGCGGTCTCAGATCTAGGTTTGTGATCGACCAGCTGTTCATGTCATCCCCCTGTGTCTCACCGTGCCAACCGCCTTATCGACCTGGCGTGGGCCTGTCGGCGTCGTAGCTGGCCGCTAGATCGATTGTCGGTAGCCGAAGAATTCGTGGTCTTGGTTATAGCCGCCGTAGCCGCCGCCGACCTCTGAGAAGTGCGCGACGAACTCGATACCTTTGATCCACTTGACTTGTTTGAACCCGAGCTCGATCTCGTTACGCAGCCGCAGCGGCGCGCCATGCCCGAACGGGAGCGGCTGGTCGTTCATGTCGTAGGCGAGCATCGTGAGGTGGTGGCTCATGTGCTCGATCGGGTGCGCGTCGTAGTAGACGCCCTTGTCGGCGCCTTCGCCGAGGGAGTAGAAGATGACCCACTTGGACTCGGGCTTGGGCTCGACGAGATCCAGGATGGCCTGCATCGAGACCCCGCCCCATTTGGCGACACCGGACCAGCCCTGGATGCAGAAGTGCTGGGTGATCTGCTCGTGGCGGGGTAGCGCCCGAAGCTGCGCGAGGTCGAGCTCGACGGGGTTGGCGACCAGACCGTTGATCCGCAATCGGTAGTCGGCGAACCCGCCGTCAAACAGCGCCTTGTACTCGTCGGAATCGGGATATTGCCCGTTGTGCCAGAAGTAGGGCGAGATGTCCTTCTCGCTGTACTGGCCGGGTTTGGGGTCGACGTGCTCGAACAGGTGCTGCACCGGCCCGACGATCGCCTGACCGACCCGCTGCACAGCCCGGGGGTGGCGGATCGTGAATGGCGTCGCGGCGACCCACGCGGCGATCGCGACGGCCGTCGACGCCGCGAAAACCCCGAACCCGATCCAGCTGTCGTCGGTCCGTCCGGCGTAGATGTGGTTGAGGTTGACCAGCAGCCCGGTCGTGAATACGAAGGTCACGTGGAGCACGATGAAGATCAGAAACCAGACGAGCACCAGGAAGTGAAGTGACCGCGCGGTCTGGATGCTGAAGATGCGGCTGATCCGCTTGAACCGGGTGGAGAGCGCTGGGGACATCCCGAGGCCCGTGATGAGCGCGAGCGGGGCGGCGATGAAGACGGTGATGAAGTACGCGATCAGCTGCAGGCCGTTGTAGGCCACCCAGCCGTGCTCGGCCGGCCAGTTCAGCGACAAGTACTGCACCAGCGTCGACAGCGCGTTGGGAAACACGTCCCAGGTGGTCGGCACCAGCCGCTGCCACCGGCCGGTGGCGAACAGCAGCACGTAGAACACCACGCCGTTGAGCAGCCACAGCGCATCGGCGCTCAGGTGCCACCAGCGGGCCAGGCCGATCGAGTGGCGAAGCCCCGGCAGGCCAACCTGGCCCGGCAGGCTGATCGAATCCTGCTTGGCCGTCCACAACGGATCATCCGGGACCGGCCTTTGGATCCGAAACCAGTCCCGGCCCGGCGTGGAGTGCCGGGTCCAGTACAGCCGGGGGTGATCGGACAGGATCTGAACGCCGGCCCGGATGATGAAGATCATGAAGAACAGGTTGAGAAAATGCTGGAGGTCTACCCAGGCCGGAAACCCGACCGTTCCCGCCGGCGGCGACGCCACGTCAGTCCCCGGGTAGCGTCGAATGAACCGCTGCATGAACACGTCACCGCGCAGACCCTTGGCGACGGCGATCGCGATGAGGAGCAGCAGAAACCCGATCGGAAGCAGCCAAAGCAGGTTGAACCAGCGACTACGACCGATGCGTACGCGCGGCGCGATCCCGTTCACCTGTGGGACCGAGCCCGCCCACGTCGCGGCGTCGATCACGTCCTCCCCCGGCGTCAACTGATAGCTGTAGCTCCGCACCGTGTCCGGAGAAACGCCGCCCCGCCGATCGGAGGGCAGAGACTGAGCCGAGGAGTCGCGATCAGCGCACATAGCCCGGCAGCCTACGCCCGGGGGGCTCCCAAGGGCCTCGTCCAGGAGGTCGACACGCGCAGCGCTTTCGACAGCCTCCACGATCGGGGGCGGCGGGGAGCTGGCCAGCTCCGCCAGGTTCGACAAACGCCTGCCAGGCGGGACGCTCTCCAGACCGAACCGCGATCTTCGCCGCCAGGCGGGTACGTTGCGCCGCCTCCCCGAGGTATGTCCGCCGCCGGATCATCTCGGCTGGGCTGCGCGGCCCCCACTTCTCCCATCGCCCTCGGCGCGACCTCTTCCATGTACTCGGCAAGCTGCCGGTAGGACGCCCTACGAGCGCGAACGCCGCAACAACCGACTACGGGTTCGCGTTCGGCTCGCCGCAGACCGTGTGGTGGAGCTCGCTGGTCAGCCGTGCGATCTGCTCGGTCAGCTCGGTGTTCTGCGCGAGCATCTGGAGGTGCTGCTCGGCCATCGCTCGCTCGCGCGCTAGTACCTCTGTCTGGCGCGCTTCGAAATCCTGCTGGCGCTGAACCTCGGCATCATGGTGCTCTTGCAGGGCGTGGTCGCGGATCTTGTCGCGTTCAGCCTGCCGGGTGGCGGCGAGCAGGATCAGGGGGGCGGCGTAGGCGGCCTGGGTCGAGAACGCCAGGTTGAGGAGGATGAACGGGTACGGGTCCCACTGGAAGCTGAAGGCGGCCGCGTTCGCCGCGATCCAGAGAACCACCAGGACGGTTTGTCCGATGATGAACCGCGGGGTGCCAAAGAAGCGCGCGAAGCGCTCAGCAGCTACCCCGAAGCGATCGTTGCCGAACGCTCCATGATGAACGAAACGGTGGGAGGGATCTGGCGTCAAAGCGCCTCCTTTCGGCTCACCTCAGAGACAGTCCCGCGCGACACGGCGACGGCTGCCGCCCGGCGCGCAGTCGGGCACAGCGCCTGGATTTGCTCATCCGCTCGTTTCTTTGCGATCGACCCGTTGCTGGGAGCCGTGCGGGGCGGTCAGGATCTCGAGCAGCTCGCCGACGTTCTGCTGGCGGGCGATCGGGTCGGGGAGTGGGAGGTGGGCGTTGATCGTGTACTGGTTGCGTCGCCCGTTTCGCTGGCGCGTGATGTAGCCGGCGGCTTCCAGCTCCGCGATGATCCGGTGCGCGGCCCGCTCGGTGATGCCCACCCGCTCGCCGATGTCACGCAAACGGACGCCTGGATCGTGGGCGATGGACACCAGCACCTGGGCGTGGTTGGTCAAGAACGTCCAACCGGGGCGGAGAATCTCAGCCATCCGAAGGAAGCCTAGCATTTCTAGACTTAGTTTTCATGCTATGATAGTCATACATTCATGAGAGGACCGAAGATCCCCTCGCAGCCCCTGGAGGAGGTCCTCGCCAATGTTCTTCAACACACGCAGCACGCCAGTCCGCTCGCCGGCGCCTGGCGTGAGCCCGACACGATCACTCGCCCCGCCAGCAACGGGTCCATCGGCGCACCCGTCGTGACGGAGCCGGACGCCGCCCCCGCGCAGCCTTCCCCTGTGACTGCAACCGGCGGGGAGACACGGGGAGCGCACATTCGCCGCAAGGTCCACCGGGGCCGGCTTTACGGCTACGCGGTCGTGACCGTCGCCCTCGTCGCCTATCTGGTCGCGATCGCGGCGTCGAACACCGGGCACGTCAAGGTCAGCTGGTTCTTTGGCAGCTCGCACGTCTCGCTCGTGTGGCCGGTGCTGTTCGCCGCGATCCTCGGCTGGCTGCTCGGGCTGCTGGCCAGCGCACGGTTCCACTGGCGCACTCGCGCGCCGCGCCGAGGGGGTGCTCGGTCATGACCCGCTCTACGCAGCTCACCCACGCTGGCACGGCGGAGAGCAAAACTCGTGCGGCTGCACGTGCCCTGCCCGAGCCGGAGTCGATGAAGTTCCGCACATTTGAGGACAACGGCGGTGACTATCGCTGGACGATCGTCACCGCCAGCGACAAGAGGCTCGTGCAGTCGGAGAGCTTCGCGGGAGGATGCGGCTCATGACTTCCGAGACCTTGCAGCGGCAGGACGTCCAGTTTGTCTCGGGCGACGTCCGTTGTCACGCCTGGCTCTACCTGCCCGCGCGGGTCCCCTCTGCGGCCGTGCCGCCCCCAGTGATCGTCATGGCGCACGGGTTGGGTGCTGTCAAGGTGCTGAGGCTGTCGGCGTTCGCGGAGCGCTTCCAAGCCGCCGGGTACGCGTGTCTGGTCTTCGATTACCGGCACTTCGGCGATAGCGAGGGCGAGCCTCGCGAGCTGCTGAGCATCCGGCGCCAACGTGAGGACTGGCGGGCCGCTGTTGCCTTCGCTCGGACCCTCCCGGACGTCGACGGCAACCGCGTAGTTCTCTGGGGAACATCCTTCGGCGGCGGTCATGCCATCGCCACGGCCGCCGCTGACCATGAGGTGGTCGCGGCCATTGCGCAATGCCCGTTCACCGACGGCGTGGCGTCGGCGCGACAGATTTCAGCGGCTGGCAGTGCACGCCTCGGCGTCGCAGCACTGCGAGACAAGGCTGCGCAGGCGCTGGGCCGCCCGGCGCTCCGCGTGAAGGTCGCCGCGCGTCCGGGCGAAACCGGTCTCATGGATGCCGAGGACGTCATCAGCGGCGTGCTGGGCCTGCTTGACGCATCCGGTCTTCGCGAAACGGACTACCGCAACGACGTTCCGGCTCGCGTCGCGATGGAAATCCCGCTCGACTCACCCGGACGCCGGGCTCGCGACATCCGCTGCCCCATCCTGTTCTGCGTCTGCGACAACGACACGGTGGCCCCGGCGCAGGCCACGCTCAAGCACGCCGCAAAAGCGCCCCGGGGCGAAATCCGCCGATACCACGCGGGGCACTTCGACATCTACCTCGGCGAGGAGTTCGAGCGCGTCATCACCGACCAGCTCGAGTTCCTCCAGCGGCACGTTCCCGTTTCGACCCCGACAAGCTGACCAGGCTTCCGCTCCGGACGTAGGGTCGGCGCTGCCTGCCCGAATCTACTTGCGCGGGCTAAGCGGTGATCCACGGCGGTCGGCGCTCGATCGGCATGAGCGTCAGCTCGAAGCAAGCAAGCAGTGGAGACGGCGGGAATTGAACCCGCGTCCGCGGTCGCGTGAAAGGCGGCGTCTACGAGCGTAGCCGGCGCTCTGATCTCGCCCTCGACTCGCCTCGCCGGCCGGGTTGTAGAGGGCCAGCTCCATTAGATGTCCCCGGATCGGCTGGAGCGGACCTCACCGGGCGAGCCTGCATTTGATCCCGATCCCTCGCCGCAGGCTGGCGAAGGTCAGGCACTCCCTACTTAGCTGCTAGGCAGCCAGCGGGAGCGGGAACTCATGATTTGAGTCCGCACTTGTTGTTTTCCCGGGGTTTAACGAGGCCTCCGGGACCTCGACTCGCAACCACCCCCACGAGCCGACCACGTCGAAGCCTGTCGTCCCCTGGGGATATATGTATGACACGGAGTATAGGTAGCTCGGGCACCGCCTCGCGACAACCGAAAAAGTGCCTAAGAGAAGGCGGTTCGTGCCCCTGGGGCTGCCAGAATCGAGTGAGCATGGAACCACCGAGCCCGTCCATCTGGTCCCCGCGTCCGACCGACGAGCCGACTGGCTCGGATTCCACCGGACAAACAGCATCCGGCTTCGGGCCGTACGGGGGCTGGCCGGAGCCACGGGAGCAGCCGCAGCCACCGTTCGAGCCGGAACGGCAATCGGGGTTCAGGCGTCGCATCGGGGCGGCGCTGGCGGCGATCGCGGCGTTCTTCGCCAAGTTCAAGTCGGTGCTCCTGCTGCTTCCGAAGCTGAAGCTGATCTCGACCACCGGAACGATGTTCGTGTCCCTGGCCGCCTACGCGTGGCTGTGGGGCTGGCCGTTCGCCGCGGGCTTCATCGCGCTGCTGTTCGTGCACGAGATGGGACACGTGATCCAGCTCCGGCGGGAGGGTGTCAAGGCCAGCGCACCGATGTTCATCCCGTTCCTGGGCGCCGTGATCAGCGCGCGCTCGCTGGGCCGCAACGCACTGGCAGAAGCGCGCGTGGGCCTGGCCGGCCCCGTCCTGGGGAGCATCGGCGCCGCCGCGTGCATCCTGCTCTGGCGTGACACCGGCAACGATCTCTTCCGTGCGCTCGCCTTCACCGGCTTCTTCCTGAACCTCTTCAACCTGATCCCGCTGTCTCCGCTGGACGGCGGCCGCGCGATGGCAGCGATGTCGCCGTGGATGTGGCTCGTCGGTCTCGCGATGATGCTCGGCGTGCTGTTCGTCTTTCCCAACCCGCTGATCCTCGTCTTCCTGGTGATCGGGGGGCTGGACTCCTGGCGGCGCTTCAAGCAGCGCGACCAGCGGCAGGAGTACTACCGCGTGGGGGCCGTGGACCGCCTGCTCGTGGCCTCGGTGTACCTGAGCCTGATCGCACTATTGGCCATCGGCATGCACGCGATGAACATGCCGCGCAGCTTCGGCTAGGCCTTGTTGGCCGGAGAGTGCGGCGCTACCGGATGCGGGGGTCCATGACCCGCGTCTCGTCGCGCTCGCGGCCCGGCCACCAGAACGTGTAGAGCAGCGCGAGCGGCAGCGCGACCAGGCCGATCACGAACAGCACCGTCCCCACGGTCTGGATGTCGATCCCGCTCACATGCGCCGTGACGGCCCACTTCAGGATCGCACCGGCGGCAATCAACGTAAGTGCAGCGCCTATCGTCATGACCGGGAGCCTACCCGGTAAAGCGGCGCTTACCCATCAGCGCCGCGCCTCGCGTAGCTCCCGCTGGACCTCGCGAGCCATCTCCCGGCGCCGGATCGACTCCCGTTTGTCGTGGACGTCCTTGCCTCGCGCGAGCGCGATCTCGACCTTCGCCCGGGACCCCTTGAAGTACACGCGCGTGGGTACGAGCGTGAGCCCCCGTTCCCGCGTGCGGCCGATCAGGCGGTCGATCTGCGAGCGGTGCAGCAGGAGCTTGCGCTCCCGCTCAGGGTCGTGATTCTCACGCGCCGCCGGGCCGTATGGCGCGATGTACATCCCGATCAGCCATACCTCCCCCTCGCGCACCGCGGCGTAAGCGTCCTTGAGCTGCGCGTTGCCCTCGCGCAGCGACTTGACCTCGGTCCCGGCGAGGACGATCCCGCACTCGAACCGCTCGAGCAGGTTGAAGCGATAGGACGCCTGCCGGTTGGTTGCGACGTCCCCGGACGCCGCCTTGCGCTTTCCGCCTTTGGCCACGCGATCAATCCTCTCCCAAACCGGCGCCGGCCGCGGGAAGCAGGTCGACGCGGCCCCGGACGGCGTCGATCTGGCCCACCTGGACCCGGATCGGATCGCCGAGGCGAACGGCGTTGCCGCTGCGCGCGCCGACGAGCATCGTCTCCTGCTCGTTCAGCTCCCACCAGTCTCCACGCATCCGCCGCACCGGCAGCATCCCCTCGAACGCGAGCCGGTCGCCAAAGGCGACAAAGGCTCCGGCGCCGATCACGCCGACGACCTCGCCGTCGAGTTCGGCCGCCCGGTCGCCGGCCTCGAACAGGAAGCGCTCGAGCAGGAACGCCCGCGCGACGTCGTCGGCGTCACGCTCGATCGCCATCGCCTCGCGCTCGCGTGCCGACGTCCAGGGGCCGGCGGCCGTGACCCACGAAGCGTCCGGCGCGCGAACCGCCCCGCCGAGCGCTGAGAGCAGGGCTCGGTGGCAGATGAGGTCGGGGTAGCGCCTGATCGGGGAGGTGAAGTGGCAGTAGCGCGGCGACTGCAGCCCGGCGTGTCCGAGGTTCCGGTGCTCGTAACGGGCCTGCTTGAGCGAACGCAGGACCAGCCTCATCAGCGCGTGGCCTCCGTGGCCGCGCCGCCGCGTCCACTCGCCGATCATCTGCGAGGCACTGCCCACGGCCTCTGACGCCTGCTGGGGCGTGAGGTGGCCCTTGGGGATCGCGGGCGTGGGCACCCCAAGCGAGGCGAGCTGCTCGAGCAATCGCTCGACCGCGACCCCGTCCGGGCGTTCATGGACGCGGTACAAGGTCGGCACCCGGCGCGAATCCAAGTAAGCAGCGACCTGCTCGTTGGCCGCGATCATCAGGTGCTCGATCAGGCGGTGTGACTCGGTCTGCTTAACCGGCTCGATCTCGCTGACGTTGCCGGCGGAGTCGAACGAGAACCGGGGCTCTGAGGAATCGAGCTCGAGCGATCCCCGCGCGGTCCGGCGCGCCTCGAGTGCGGCGGCCGCCGCCCGAGCGGCGGCAAGTGCGGGGCCCCAGGGCTCGGCGGGACGCTCAGAGCCGGCAAAGATCCGGTCCACCTGCTCGTAGTGGAGCCGCTCGTCGGAGCGGATGAGAGAGCGGTGGAAGGCGGCTCCGGTGACGCCACCGGAGCCGAGCGTCATCTCGACGGTCACGGCCGGCCGGTCCTGGCCGGGAACCAGCGAGCAGACGTCGTTTGAGAGCTGCGGTGGGAGCATCGGCTCGACGGCCCCGGGGACGTAGACGCTGGTGCCACGGCGGTAGGCCTCGCGGTCGAGCAGCGAGCGCGGCTCGACGTAGGCGGACACATCGGCGATGTGGACCCACACCCGCCACGTCCCGTCCTCCTCGGAGCGGGCGGATATCGCGTCATCGAAGTCGCGCGCGTCGGCGGGATCGATCGTGAACGTCGGCAGCGGGCGTAGGTCGCGCCGGCCGGTCTCGGCCGGCTCGTGGCGAGCGGCCTCGCGGGCCTCGTGCTCGACCGCGGGATCGAACCCGCGCCGCAGGCCGCGGTCGATCATCAGCGCCTCGATCACGTCCCGCGCCACGTCCGGCCGTCCCAGGCGCCGGGCGACGACCGCGCGCCCCCGCGGCCGTCCGTTGCGACCGGCGGCCTGGCGCACGAGCACGAGGTCCCCCACGCCCACCTGCTTGTCCCGGCTCACGGCCAGCCGTGGCCCGGGACCGAAGAACGGCTCGGCGACCAGAAACTTACCCCGCCGCTCGACGACTGCGACGCGAGCCCCCTCCGAGGCGACCGGTGCCCTGCTGCTCACCGGAGCCCGGCGACAGTGCGCTCGGCCACCCCGAGCGCCTCGTCGCGGATGGTGTGCGGGTTGTCGAGCGCGTAAACGTTCGGGCCGACGCCCTTGCCCTGGCGCACGCCGCCCCCGCCGAGGTTGCGGCCGCTGGGCGTGAAGTACTCACCCACCGTGATGTCGAGGGCGCCGCCGTTGGGCAGGGGCTGGATCTCCTGGAAGACGCCCTTGCCGTAGGTGCGCGTGCCCACGACCTTGGCGCGGCCGCGGTCCTGGAGCGCCGCGGTGACGATCTCGGCCGCCGAAGCCGTGCCCCGGTCCACGAGGACGACCATCGGGATCCCGGTCGAGATCGCGCCGCCCTTCGCCGTGTACACCTCTCGCGGCTGGCTGCGGCCGTCGGTGGAGACGATCGTGCCGTCCGGGATGAAGATGCTCGCTACGTTGACCGCTTCGTCGAGCAGGCCGCCGCCGTTGTCCCTCAGGTCGAGGATCAGTGCCCGCGCTCCCTCATGGAGGACCTTGGTGACCTCGGCGCGCAGCGCCGCGCCTGAGCCGTCGGTGAAGCTGGTGAGGCGCAGGTCGCCGATCTTCTCGCCGCGGTAGCTGACCAGGCCACCGGTCGTGACCAGGACGTTGGCGCGCCGCAGGGTGATCACGCGGCGCCGCCCTGCGCTCACCACGGTCAGCGTCACGCGGGTTCCCTGCACGCCCGTGATCAATTCGGTGGCCTGCTGCGAGCTTCGGCCGACGAGGCTGGTCCCGTCGACCGCGATGATCACATCCCCGTTCTTCAGTCCCGCGCGAGCGGCTGGCGTCCCCGGGAAGACGTCGAGCACCTTCAGCCCCTGCGGGCCCATCATCACGTCGATCCCAACACCGGCCACGTGCGGGTTTGACTGTGTCTGAAACTGGCGGTAGTCGCTCGGGTCCAGGTAGTGGGAATACGGGTCGTTGAGGCTGGCCACGGCGCCTGCGAGCCCCCGGTTGACGAGCTGCGCGCGATCGATCGGGCGGTAGTACTCGCGGCCGAGGATGTTCAGCGCGTCGTGCACGAGCCGCCCGTCGCTGTCGTCGACGAGCGCGTTTCGCAGGGGCGAGGGCAGCCAGCTCGGATGACCGCCGAGCCACACACCCACGATGAGCGCAAGCAGCGCCACGGCCACCATCGCCGCGGCACGCGGCCGGCGTGCGGAACCTCTGGACATGGGCTGAGAGTAGCCGGGGGCCTCGGGCCGGCCCGCTGGCTCAGACGGCCGCCGGCGCCGCAGTCGCGCGCGCCGAGAACCTGTACACCGTGCGCGAGGCGAACGTGGCGCCCGGCTCGAGCACCACCGACGGCCACTCGGGGTCGTCGAGGTGGTGCGGCGTGTCCGGATAGTGCTGGGTCTCGAGCGCGAACCCGGCGCTCTGCCGATAGCACCGCCCGCCGGGGCCGGCGAGCTCGCCGTCCAGGAGGTTTCCCGAGTAGAACTGCACGCCGGGCTCGGTCGTCTGCACCTCGAGCATGCGGCCGCTGGCGGGATCGGCCGCGATGGCGGCCAGGCGTAGACCGGACCCGTCCAGAACCCAGTTGTGGTCGTAGCCCCTGGCCAGGCTCAGCTGGTCTCCGCCGGGCATGTCAGCGGCGGCGATGTCGCGTCCCATCGGCTTCGGCTCCCTGAAGTCGAACGGCGTGCCCTCGACCGCGCTGAAGGAGCCGAGCGGGATCCCGGAGTCGTCGACAGGGAGGAAACGGCCGGCGTGGATCTGAAGCAGCTGTCCGAGGGCGTCGCCCGATCCCTCCCCGGCGAGGTTGAAGTACGTGTGGTTGGTCAGGTTGATCACCGTCGGGCGGTCGCTCGTGGCGCGGTAGTCGATGCTGAGCGAGCCATCCGGTGTGGCGGCGTAGACCACCTCGGCGCGGACGGTCCCGGGAAAGCCGTTACAGCCGTCGGGATCGACGTGGCGAAGCCGCAGCTCGAGGCTGTCCTCGGCCTCGAGCGTCTCCGCTTCCCAGACCTTGAAGCTCCAGGCATCCGGACCGCCGTGGAGCGTGTTCTGGCCGTTGTTGGCCGGAAGCTCGTAGCGCTGCCCGCCCAGAGTGAACGAGGCGCCGGCGATCCGGTTGGCGTAGCGGCCGACGAGCGCGCCGAAGTAGGTCTGAGCGCGGTGGTAGCTCTCAGGGTCGTGCAGGCCCAGCACGACGTTGGCCGCCTGCCCGTGGCGGTCAGGGACCCAGAGCGAGTGCACCAGTCCGCCGTAGTCGCTGATGATCGCGCGCAGCTGCGGCCCGGCATCCAGGGTGAACAGGTGCGCGGTCTGACCGGCGACCGTGCCCCACGGTCGCTTGGTGATGCTCATCGGCGCCGCGCGAAGCTCAGACGCGCAGGAACCGGCGCAGCGACAGTCCGGAGCCGAGCGCCGAAACGATCACCCCGGCGCCCAGAAGCACGGCGACCAGCGCGGAGAAGGCGATGGTCCGCGGGGCCGCGATCAGCGTCCAGTTGTTGGCCAGCGGGTCGAGCAGCGCCACCTTGGTCAACCCTAGGACGCCGATGGCCAGCAGCGCGCCCGCCGCGCCGACGATCGTGCCCTCGATGACGAACGGCCAGCGGATGAACCAGTCCGTCGCTCCCACGAGCTTCATCACCTCGACTTCGCGGCGCCGCGCGTACAGCGACAGACGGATCGTGTTGGCGATGAGGAGGATCGAGGCGAGCGTCAGCAGTACGGTCAGCACCGCGGCGGTGATCGTGACCAGATTCGTCACCTCGAGGATCTTCTTGGTGTCGTTCTTCTTGTTCGAGACGCTCTGAATCGAGTTGTCGATCATCCGCGTCCCTCCCCCGAGCGCCGGCGGCGCCAGCGCTTGGCGTACAGCGAGAACATTGCCGGGGTTGTCCGGGATCACGTGGAAGGTGTCGGGCAGCGGGTTGGACGCCAGCAGCGCGTAGGCCTGCGGGTCGGCCTGGGACTGCTGCTGATAGGCCTGCTGCTTGGAGACGAACTGCACCGAGCGGACATGCGGGATGGCCAGCAGCTCCTTCTGCACGCGCGTGTCGTCGGCGGAGCTGGCCGTGGTCTTCATGTAGACGTCGACCAGCACCCGGCCGCGGACGCTGTTGGCCGCTCCCTTGGTGGCCTGCACGATCGGGATGAAGACGCCCAGAACGAGCATCGTGACCAGGACCGTGGCCAGCGCAGCGAAGCTTGGGGCGGCGTTGCGCCGCATCGCGCGAATCGACTCGCGCAGGAAGAACCCCAGCCGCACGCTCAGACCCCCGCCGGGCGCTCGCTCGGTGCCCGCATCCGGCGCGCGAACTCACGAGTCGACTCGCCGCGGGCGTAGAGGCCGGTCGCCTCGTCACGCACGATCCGGCCGTGCGAGAGCTCGAGCACGCGGCGGCGCATCTTGTCGACCATGGCCTGGTCGTGGGTGGCGACGAGCACCGTCGTCCCGGTTCGGTTGATCCGGTAGAGCAGTCGCATGATGTCGATGCTGGTCTCCGGGTCGAGGTTCCCGGTGGGCTCGTCCGCCAGCAGCAGCGGCGGGTGATTGACGAACGCGCGCGCGATCGAGACGCGCTGCTGCTCGCCACCGGAGAGCTGGTCGGGATAGTTGTGCAGCTTGGTCGAGAGGCCGGTGAGCCGCAGGATGTCGGGCACCTTGGCCCGGATCTCCTTCCGGCTACCGCCGGTCACCTGAAGCGCGTAGGCGACGTTGTCGTAGACCGTGCGATTGGGCAGGAGCTTGAAGTCCTGGAACACCACCCCGATGTTGCGCCGGTAGAGCGGAATGCGCTTGCGCTGGATCCCCTCCAGGTCGTGGCCGGCCACACGGATGGTCCCTCCCGTGGGGTCGAGCTCCTTGATCAGGAGCCGCATCACGGTCGACTTGCCTGATCCCGTGGATCCGACGAGGAACACGAACTCGCCGCGGTCGATCGAGAACGTCGCAGAGTCAAGCCCAACGTCGGTGCTGCCGTAGTGCTTGGAGACGCCGCGGAACTCGACCATCTGCGCCACGCCGGGCGCGGTGGGCGCCGGCCCGCGGGTTCGCAGCGAGGCGAGGGCCGCCGCCCGGCGGCGAGTGCCCCGCTCGGATTCGGATGAGATAGCCATAGCGGCGAACGAGCGTACCGACCGCCCTGCCGCCATGCCCGCCAGCGAGGTCCATGCAACAGGATTTGCAGGATTTCCCAAAGAATGGAGCGTTGCGGGCGGGGCGGTCGGGCGCGGGGCGGGCGGGCGCGGGCCGGGCGGGACGGCCGTGCGAGCCGAGGGGCGGGGCGATAGTGCGCCCCGCCGCGGCCGATGGCTCCGATAGTGGTGGTTATAGAACCGCTTCTGGAGCCATCGACGCGCCCGGGGCGCCGCGCGGAGCCGGTCCGCCGGGGCGCCGCCAGGCGATGGCTCCGGAATACCACCGATAGCGGCGCATGTCGGAGCATCGCCGCACGAGGCCCCCGCGATCCGCCGCAAAGCCCCCAAGCCCGCCCGCCGTCCGCCGCCCGCACCAACCGCCCCCCACCACCCGATCGCTACCGTTCGCAGCGCGATGTCCGAGGTGACCCGGACCGTTCTCGACAACGGCCTGCCGCTGTACCGGATCCCGATCCGGGGCTCCCGCTCGGTGACGCTGCTCGTGGCCTTCGACGCGGGCGCCCGAACCGAGCGCCCGGAGGAGAACGGCAGCGCCCACTTCCTCGAGCACCTGGTGTTCAAGGGAGGCGAGAGCTACCCGACGTACCGCGACGTCAACGAAGCCGCCGAGCGGATCGGCGCGGTGCTGAACGCCTACACGAGCCACGACCTCGTGGCCTTTCACATCACAGCCCGTGCGGGCTACGGGTTGCAGGCGGCCGACCTCCTGACCGACTTCGTGGCCCGGCCACGCATCGATCCCGACGAGCTCGACCGCGAGCGCGGGGTGGTCGTCCAGGAGATCGCCCGCGCCAACGATCAGCCCGCGGCCGTGGCCGAGCATCTGATCGACGAAGCCGCCTTCGGAGATCACCCGCTGGGGAGGCCGGTCCTGGGCACGACCGAGCACATCCGCGACACGTTCACCCGCGACTCGATCCTCGCCTTCCGCTCGCGCCGCTGGTCGCCCGAACGCGGAGGGGCCTTCGTAGTGGGAAATCTGGAGGGTCTGGCCGAAGCCGACGGCCTCGAGCAGCTGTTCGGGCGCTTTGTACCAGGCCCGGCAGCCGAGCCGTTCGCCCCGGCCCCCGAGTTCGCCCCGCAGCTGCGCGTGCGCGAGCGCGACTCCAACCAGTCGCACCTGCGCATGTCCTACCGGCCGCGCATCGACGTGAGCGATTCTCGCCAGCGGGCGGCACTCGTGATCTATTCGACGCTGCTCGGCGGCTCGATGGGGTCGCGCCTGTTCGATGAAATCCGCGAGCAGCGCGGCTTGGCCTACTCCGTCCACGCGGCGCCCCACGCCTACGCCGACGTGCCGGTGCTCCAGCTCTCGGCCGGGCTTCAGTCGAGCAAGCTGACCGAGGCGCTGGCCCGGATGCGCGACATCGTCTCCGAGCTGCGCGACCAGGGCCCGACCGAGTCCGAGGTCGAGCGGGCACGAGCCTTCGCCGCGGGGGCGCGCGCGATCGCCTTCGAGAACACCGGCGCGGTCGCCCGCCACGCCGCTCAGCAGGCGATCGTCTACCGCGAAGACCCTGACCCCGATGCCACGATCGCGTCGCTGGACGCAGTTGCGATGGACGAGGTGCGCTCCGTCGCCGCGGGGATCTCCGAGCAGCTGTCCATGGCCTGCGTAGGGCCCCACGCCTCGGAGGAGCTCGAGTTCGCCTGAGAGCCTGGCTCTGGGCGGGCTGCCTGCTCGCACTGGCGCTCGCTCTCGCGGGATGCGGGGGAGGCGGCTCGAGCGGCACCCCCCGCACGCCGTCGAGCACGGCGCTCGCCTCTTCGGCTCCCTCCCCACGCCCCAAGCCGCTCCCGCCGGCGGTGCGCCACCTGCGGGCTGCGATGCGGCGGCTGATGTCGCAGGCGGGAAGGGCCTCCGGCGCAACCGTGTACGACCTCGGCCGGCACATGATGCTGTTCGACGAGCACGCGAACGTCCGCCGACCGCCGGCGTCGGTGGAGAAGCTCTACACGACGGTGGCGCTGCTGCGCGAGTTGGGGCCGAACGCACGGCTGCGCACGGTTGTGCTGGGCTCAGGCCACCTGCGCCCGGGCGGCGTGTGGGAAGGGAACCTGTACCTCCGCGGCGGTGGAGATCCGACCTTCGGCGATGCCAGGTTCAACCGGATCTGGGAACAGGGCTACGGTCCGACCGCTGCCCAGCTCGCAGGGCAGCTGCGGGCGGCCGGGATCCGGAGGGTCACGGGCACCCTGATAGGGGACGCCTCGCTGTTCGACGGGCGCCCCGGAGTCCCGTCCAGCGCGTTCTCGCCTGACATCCCCGACCTCGGCGGCGAGCTCAGCGCGCTGACCTACGACCACGGCGCGACGTCCGGATCGCTCTCGCCCGGAGCGTTCGCCGCCCAGCAGCTGGCCAGGACATTGCGCGCGCAGCGCGTCGCGGTCCGCGCGGCCTCACTGACCGGCTTGACCCCGCGTCGGGCCCGGCGGCTGGCGGCCGTGGACTCACCTCCGCTGTCGGTTCTGCTGAAGCTGATGGACGTGCCCTCCGATGACCTGTTCGCGGAGCTCTTGACCAAGCAGCTCGGGGTCCGGTTCGGGCATGGAGGCAGCACAGCGAGAGGCGCCCGGGTGATCTCACACGTGATCTCCGCCTACGGGCTGCATCCGGCGATCATCGACGGCTCGGGGCTCTCACGCGCCGATCGCTCCTCGCCGGCCGAGGTTGTCGCGCTCCTGCGCCTCGTCTGGCAGACCGGCATCGGTCGTGCTCTCTCGCGCTCGCTGCCCATCGTCGGCGTGAGCGGCACTGTGGCCCGGATCGGCGTGCAGACACCGGCGCAAGGGAGATGCGTGGCCAAGACCGGAACGCTCGACCGCGTCACGAATCTGGCCGGTTACTGCGCCGCGCATGGCCACCGCAGCGTCGCCTTCGCGATCTTCATCGACGGTCCTGAGAACGAACGCGCGCTCATGCTCATGAGCCGGGTGGTGGCGACGCTCGCGCGTTATTAGGAAGGCGTTGCTTCGCGGTGTAACCGTTGCCCCGGAGGCCACCAGGCGAGAGAATCGCGGCGAGTGGAGGCGGGAACGGTCGTCAATCGGCGGGAGCTGGGCAGGTATCTGAACCGCGTCGGCGACCGCTGGCCGATCGAGGGCGCGGTGCTCGGCGGCGCGCGGGTGGCTGACGAGCGCGGCGCGCCGCCGCAGCGTGAGCGCGGCCCCGAATTCGTCGTCGTACTCGTCTCCTCCGCCTACGAGGGCATGCCCTGGCTCGAGCGCGTCTACCAGGCGGCGGCGCTTTGGGACGGGCTCGAGATGGGCGCCGGCGCCGACGTGCACTGCTATACCCCGGCCGAGTTCGAGCGCAAGCGCACGACGCTCCCCGTCGTGCGCGACGCCGTGCAGCAGGGGCTGGACCTGCTTGCCGAAGTGGTGCCTAGCTGATCGCCACCATCCGCTCGATCGGCAGCCGTGCCTCCTCGGCAACCGAGGGCGAGACCTTGACCTCGTGGATCCCGTCACGCAATGAATTCCGCAGCTTGGGCAGCGTGATCATCTTCATGAACCGGCAGTGGGCGGCCTCGTTGGCGGCGATGAACTCGACGTCCGGAGCAGCAGCGCGCAGCGGATGGAGCATCCCGGTCTCGGTGGCCACGATCGCCGTCCCGCCGTGATGCCCGTGGGCGTAGCCGAGCATGCCGCCGGTCGAGAGCATGTGCACCCCCTCGTCGGAGACGTCGCCCGCAGCCACGTACTCCATGACACTGGTCGAGCAGCCGCACTCGGGGTGGATGAGGAAATCGGCACCGGGATGGGCACTTCTCACCGTGTTGATGTCGTCGGGCTTGATCCCCGCGTGCACGTGGCACTCGCCGTCCCAGACGTGCATCGGGCGGCCGACGGTCTTCTCCACGTAGGCCCCGAGGAACATGTCAGGCCCGAACAGGATCTCCGTGTCCGCGCCGTGAGTTCGGTAGATGTGCTCGACCACCCTGACGGCGTTGGCCGAGGTGCAGCAGTAGTCAGTCTCGGCCTTGACCTCGGCCGTGGTGTTCACGTACATCACGACCACGGCCCCGGGATGCCGGGCCTTCCAGTCGCGCAGCTGCTCGACGGTGATCGAGTCGGCCAGCGAGCAGCCGGCGTCGAGGTCGGGCAGCAGAACGCGCTTGTCCGGACACAGCACGGAGGCGGTTTCCGCCATGAAGTGAACGCCGCAGAAGACGATCGTCTCGGCGCCGGCCTTGGCCGCCTGCTGAGAGAGGCCGAGCGAATCGCCCACGAAGTCGGCCACGTCCTGGATCTCCGGCAGCTGGTAGTTGTGAGCCAGGATCACCGCATCGCGCTCAGCGGCCAGCGCGCGGACCTCCTCCTGCAGGAGCGGAATGTTCTCGAGCAGCAGTGGGCCGTCGGTAACGCCGTACATCGGGAGGTTCATGGCAGCGGCCTGAGGATCAGTGAGAGGTCAAGCGCCGGCGCGCTGTGGGTGAGCGCGCCTACCGACACGAATTGTACGCCGCTGCTGGCGATATCCCGGATCGTTGCGAGCGTCACGCCGCCGCTGGCCTCGAGCTCGGCTCGGTCGCCCACATGCTCGGCCGCGGCCCGCAGTTGCTGGGGATTCATGTTGTCGAGCAGGATCCGCGAAGCGCCCGCCCCCAGCGCCTCATCCACCTCCTCGAGCGTCCGGCACTCGACCTCCAGCGGCAGGCCCGGCGCACACCGGCGCGCCTTGCGCACCGCCTCTCCCACGCCGCCTGCCAGCGCGGCGTGGTTCTCCTTGATGAGGATCGCGTCGTAGAGGCCGGCGCGGTGGTTCTCGCCCCCTCCGGCAGCGACCGCAGCCTTCTCCAGCGCTCGGAGCCCCGGAGTCGTCTTGCGCGTGTCGAGGATGCGGGCGCCGGTCCCCTCGATCGCCCTGACGCACTGCGCGGTGATCGTCGCCACGCCGGACAGGCGCTGGAGGAAGTTGAGCGCCGTACGCTCGGCCGTGAGAATGGCGCGGGCGAAGCCGGCCAGCTCCACGACAGGCCCCCCGTCCCGCCAGACGCCCTCCTCGGCCCGCCGATGGAATGCAACCTGAGGATCCAGCTGCCTGAACGTCTCCTCCGCTAGCGCGATCCCGAACACCACGCCAGGCGCCTTCTGCGTGATCGTGGCCGCGGCGCGAGCGTGTTCCGGGACCGTCGCGGCGGTCGTGACGTCGCCGTCACCGACGTCCTCGGCCAGGGCGCGGGCGACGAGCGCGCTGCTCAGGGGGTCGGCCATGGTCGGCGAGGATACGAAGCGCGCCCGGCGGCGCCGCTCCGGCAGCACCGGCGGCCTACCATGCCGCCCTGGAAGCAGACAAACACGTCTGAGGAGGAATTGATGTACGCGCGTTTGATCAAGGCTGTGGGCTGCGCGCGCTGCGCAATGGGCTTGCCACGGCAGGCCGAAATTGATTAGGCTGCGGGTTCGGTCGGGGACCAGCTGAACTGAAATAGGGGGACAGATGACAGGAAGAAAAGGAAGCGCGCTCGCGTTTGTGTGCACTCTAGGGGTGCTTGCACTGCCGGCGTCCGCGGTAGCGGCATCCACGGCCGTGTGGGCTGGAGCCCCGCAGAGCGTGGTGAAGAAGATCGCGCTCAAGGTCTACGGCAGGAAGACGATCCAGAAGATCAAGGCCGACCAGCCTGACTTCGACGCCTTCTTCGCCAGCCGCGTGACCGTCAACGCCGGCGACACGGTGTCCTTCATCAACACCGGCTTTCACACGATCGACATCCCGGCCAAGGGCGGCCGCGACCTGCCGCTGGTCGTCCCCGGTAAGACCGTCACCGGGCAGAACGACGCGGCTGGAAACCCGTTCTGGTTCAACAACAAGGTTCCCGAGCTCGACATCAACCCGGCGCTCTTCAAGCCGACCGGGCCCTCGACCTATAACGGGACGAAGCGGATCGACACCGGCCTCCCCCTCGGATCCGGTAAACCCAAGCCGCTGAAGGTGACCTTCACCAAGCCGGGCACCTACAAGTTCTTCTGCGACGTCCACCCCGGCATGGTCGGCTACGTGGTCGTCAAGCCGAAGGGCCAGGCCGTGCCGTCGGCGCGCCAGGATGCGGCGGCGCGCCTGAACCAGGTCAAGCAGGACGTCATCGCGGTGAAGAAGCTCGCCGCGACGAAGATCCCGGCGAATCACATCAGCGTCGGCCTATCCAACGGCAATGGCGTGGAGTTCTTCAACATGTTCCCGGGCACTCTCAAGATCAAGACCGGGACCGTGGTCACGTTCTCCATGGCGCCTCGGAGCCGCGAGGATCACACGGCCACGTTCGGGCCGCAGAGCTACCTGACCGCGCTGGCGAACGCGTTCCAGGGCGCCTCCTTCCCGCCGGCGGGCTCGTATCCGAGCTCACCTACGCAGCCGATCCCGGAGAACCCGTCCTCGCACGGCAACGGGTTCGCCAACACGGGGATCCTCGATCAGGATGCGAGTACGAAGACGATTCCCGCCTCGGGCAGGATCAAGTTCACGGCACCAGGCACCTATCACTACATCTGCCTGATCCACCCGTTCATGCACGGGACGATCATCGTCAAGTAGTAGCCGTCTGATGGCGCCCGGGCGGAGCATTGCCCGGGCGCCATCAGCGCACCCTTTATGCCGCCACGGCCGTGGCGGCGAGTTGCTGGGCCCGGGTCTTTGCCGCGCCCACCGCCTCGGTCAGCGTGTCGATGTCGTACACGCCGTAGTGGCGGCGCCCGTTGATGAAGAAGGTCGGCGTGCCCGATACGCCGCTCTCATCGGCGATCGCGACATCGTCGGCGATCCGGGCGGCGTGCTCCCGCCGCCGCAGTTCGTCCCTGAAGCGCTCGACGTCGAGGTCGAGCTCCGCGGCATAGGCGGAGAGGTCCCGCGGGGAGAGCTCTCCCTGGTGGGCGAGAAGGATGTCGTACATCTCCCAGAACTTGCCCTGCGCCGCGGCCGCCTCGGAAGCCTCGGCGGCGAGCTGGGCGCTCGGGTGGACATCGTTGAGCGGCAAGTGTCGCCACACGTAGCGCACGTCTCCGCCGCTGGCCGCGAGCAGCTCCCGGATCACGCGCTCGGCCTGTCCGCAATACGAGCACTCGAAGTCCCCGAATTCGACGAGCGTCACGGGCGCGTCATCGGGACCCCGGATGTGATCGCGTTCGGGATCCACCTCGTCGGCAAGGTCGAGAATGTCCTCGGCGGTCCGGCCAATCTGCCGCGCGCGCATCGCGCTGGGCAACCGCCTGATGAGGCGCGTGACCACCCACGCAGCCGCGGGGGCCAGCAGTACCGAGCCGAGGGCACCGAGCCGCGCCTCATCGAGACGCTCGCCGCTGAACGCCAGGCTCGATACCAGGAGCGAGATGGTGAACCCGACGCCTGCACAGGCGCCCGCCGCGAGCAGCACAGGCTCCGTGATCGGAGAGCGCGGTCCGTGGATCGCGGGCCGGGTGGCGAGCCACGAGCCAGCGAACACGCCAATCGGCTTGCCCACGACGTAGCCAATCAGGATCCCCAGCGTGATCGGGGACGAGATCGCGTCTCCCAGCACCTTTGCGCTGAGATGAATTCCAGCGTTGGCCAGCGCGAACAGCGGCACGATGACATAGCTCGTCCACGGGTGCAGCTCGTACTGGACGCGCTCGTTGGACGAGATAGCGGACTGCAGGCTCAGCTGCGCCGAGCGCGCGAGCTCGGGCGTCGGCTGCTCCCGGAATGAGCGCGTGAGAGCCGTGGCACGCTCCAGATCCTCGCGCGAGGGCGGGTATGCGCTGGTGGCCAGGCCGATGGCCAGGCCGGATATCACAGGGTCGATGCCCGACTTCAGCACCGCGACCCAGATCGCCACAGCGAGCCCGATTGAGACCGCCCGGCGACCGAACGGTGCGTAGCGCAGCGCTATCAGCCCCGCAAAGAGCACGAGCGCGGTTCCCAGCGCGACCGGTGAGACGTGAGTGGTGTAGACGGTGGCGATCACGACCAGCGCGGCCAGATCGTCGACCACCGCGAGCGTCAGCAGGAAGACTCGTACGCGGACCGCTGTACGAGGTGTTATGAGGGCCACGGCCCCAAGCGCGAAGGCCGTATCGGTCGACATCGCAGCGCCCCACCCGTGGCCGCCGGCGCGGCCGGCGTTGAACGCGAGGTAGATCAAGATCGGCACCGCCACGCCCCCCATCGCGGCGAGCACCGGAATCGCCAGTCGCCGGCGTTCGCGGAGCTCGCCGAGATCGAGCTGGCGCTTGGCCTCGAGCCCAACGACGAGGAAGAACAGCGTCATCAGGCCCTGATTCACCCAGTGGCGAAGATCGAGCACGATGCCGGTGCTCCCGATCCGGATGGCGAGCTTCGTCGTCCACACCGCCTCATACGAATGCGGCCACGGCGAGTTCGCCCACACGACAGCGGCGACCGCGGCCGCGAGCATGACCAGTGCGCCCCCGGTCTCGGTGCTCAGGTAACTGCGCACCGGAGCGGCCAGGTTCCGCGCCCACGCGGTCCGGCCGCCATAGCCGATCGACTCGGTACCGGCGCTCATCGCCGTGCCGTTTCGAGCATGTCCTGAGGCACTCAGCCGCTCTCGACGAGCACGCGCACCGTACGAAAGCTCGGGTCGGCCGCGCCGTGCAGCCGGGCGCCGGCCGAGGTCAGCTCGCGCAGGTAGCCGATGACCTCAGCGGTGATCCGCTCGCCGGGCAGCAGGGCCGGGACGCCGGGCGGATACCCCGCGACCGATTCGCACGAGATGCGGCCGACGGCATCCTCGATCGCAACGGCCTCGCTGTCGCCCAGGAAGGCTTCGCGCGGGGAAATCGCGGTCTCGTTCTCGAACGCCGTGGGCGGCCGAGCGAGCGAGCGCGACTCGCCGTCGCGCTGGACCCGGCGGATCGTCTCGGCGAAGTCCTGGGCCAGGCGCTCGAGCGCTTCCACAGGCTGCCCCAGGCCGAGTACGAGCACGAGCGTGGCGTGGGTGGCCAGCTCGGCGTAGGTGTCGTAGGAGGCGCGCAGCGCGGCCGCGACCTCGTACCCCGTGCAGCCGGTCCCGCGGACGTCGATCACGATCCGCAGCGGGTCCCAGCCGGCGATGCCGGGCCGCCCCACGAATGACTCTCCGACGACGGCACAGCCTGGGACCTGGTCGAGCGCCTCACGTGCCCGCATCGAAGCGGCGATCGTGCGGGTGAGCAGCGCCTCGCCGTGGATCGCGAGCTGGCGGCGTGCGGCGTCGAGCGAGGCCATCAGCAGAGCGCTGGGGCTGGTCGAGCGCACGAGGCGCACGGCCCGGCCCACAGCCGCCGTGTCCACACGGTCGCTGCGGCCCACGAGCAGCATCGCCGACTGCGTGAGGCTACCCACGATCTTGTGCGTCGAGGCGATCATCGCGTCGGCGCCGAGACGCAGCGGCGACTGCGGCAGCGCGGGATGAAAGCCGAAGTGCGCGCCCCACGCGTTATCCACGACCAGTGCCGCTCCGGCCGCGTGGGCGACCTCGGCACAGGCCGCGACGTCGGCGGCCATCCCGTAGTAGGTCGGGGAGACGATGAACGCAGCGCGGACATCCCTCGCGCGATCCAGCGCCTGCTCGAGCGTCTCGGGGCTAACGCCGTGGGCCATGCCAAGCTCGACGTCGTACTCGGGCGCGACCCAGCAGGCGCGGCCGCCGCTCAGCACCAGGCCGTCGATCAGGCTGGCGTGCGAGTTTCGCTGCAGCAGGACGCGGCGGCCCGGCGGCGCGAGCGCCAGGCACAGCGCGTGGTTGCCCTGAGAGGCACCGTTGGTGAGAAACCAGGTGCGCTCCGCTCCGTAGGCCTCGGCCGCAAGCCGCTCGGCGCGGTCGTACGGCGTCGGCGCGGGTCCTACGTCGATGCCCTCGATGTCCTGCGGCACGTCGAGCAACAGCGCGCGGTCGCCCAGCGCGGCGCGCAGGCCCGGGTCGGCGCCGTCGCCACCCTTGTGACCCGGTACGTGGAAGCGCGTCGAGCCGCGGAAGCCGTAGGCCGTGACCGCCTCCAGGTACGGCGCCGTCGGCTGGGTGGAGAGAGGCTGCGCGCTGGCGGTGGCGTCGCGGCCGCCCCTCGTGCTGCCCTCGGCGGGCAGGGCAGCGTCACGGGTCGGGGTGCCGTCGCTCACTTCGCGCTCTGGTGCAGATAAGCGCGGGCAAAGCCATCGAGCTCGCCGTCCAGAACCCGGCTCGTGTCGCCCATCTCGAAGTCCGTGCGGTGGTCCTTGACCATCGAGTACGGATGGAGCACGTAGGAGCGGATCTGCGATCCGAAGTTGACGTCCTGGGCCTCCCCGCGCTCGCGGGCGATCTCCTCGCGCCGGCGGCGCTCCTCGAGCTCGAGCAGCTTCGAGCGCAGCATCGTCATCGCCTCGGCCTTGTTGGAGGACTGCGAGCGCTCGTTCTGGCACTGCACGACGATCCCGGTGGGCTTGTGGGTGATGCGCACGGCCGAGTCGGTCTTGTTGACGTGCTGGCCGCCTGCGCCGCTGGCCCGGTAGGTGTCGATCTGCAGATCGTCCTCGTCGATCTCGACCTCGTCGATCTCGTCCACCACCGGCGAGACCTCGACGCCCGCGAAGCTCGTCTGGCGCCGGTGGGCGGCGTCGAAGGGCGAGAGGCGCACCAACCTGTGTACGCCCTTCTCGCTCGCATACAGGCCGTAGGCGTTCTCGCCCCTGACGAGAAAGGTGGCTGACTTGATCCCGGCCTCCTCCCCCTCTGAGGCCTCCAGCAGCTCGACCTGAAAGCCCCGCTTCTCCGCCCAGCGCATCTCCATCCGCAGCACCATCTCAGCCCAGTCCTGGGCGTCGGTCCCGCCCGCTCCGGCGTTGACCGTGACCAGCGCGTTGCCGGCGTCGTAGCGGCCGGCGAACAGCCGCTGCTCCTCGAGCGCTTCGAGCCTCGTCTGCACGCCGGCGAGCTGCTCGCCGAACTCGGAGGCGATGTCAGGATCCTCCTCGGCCAGCTCGCCCAGTGGCTCCAGGTCCTCCACGTCGCGCTCGAGCTCGCGGAAGATGGCAAGCCTCCGGCTCGTGCGGGCGTGCTCGGCGCTGACCCGGGCCGCGTGCTCCTGGTTCTCCCAGAAGCCGGGCTCGCCCATCTCGTGCTCCAGCGCGCTGACGCGCTCGCTCAGCTGAGCGGGGTCAAAGATAATCCGCGAGCAGCTTGAGCTGGTCGCGGATCGCCGCGAGGCGCTGGGAGAGCGGTTCCGAGGACGCGGTGGCCATCGCCGCTCACCCTAGCAGCGGGATCAGCCGCCCCCTCAGCGGTAACGCGAGCGGGCCCTGGAGCGAGCGCCGGACCGGTGCGTCTCCCGCAATGCGGCGCGATCACGGTCGTGGCGCTCGCGCGCGGTGAGTTCCTCCTCGACCCGGTCGAGCTCGGGCGCGGGGCCATACAGCCGCCAGCCGTTTCGCAGCAAAGGGATCACCGCGACCAGCGCCACCCAGATCGGCCAAAACGACCCGCGGTGAGCGCCGGCCACCGCCCAGATGACGGTGCAGATCGCGAAGGGTACGAGCGCCCCACCGCTCTGCTGCAACAACCGCCGCCGCAGCTCGGCGCGGCGCTGGACCAGCTCGGCTCGGCGCGTCGCCGGCAGGAGCGGCAGGTCGTCACCCAGCCGGCGCAGCTCGGCCACGGTCCGGGCCCGGTAGACGTCGTGCAACCGCTCGCTCAGCTCGTCGTCGGTGAGCCGACCGGCGGCAAAGTGCTCGCGGATCTCCCGCGCCGCAGCCTCCCGCTCTTCGTCAGAGACTTTCAGACCCTGTTGGTCTTCCATGGGCCTTAAAGCCGCTGCCAACCCCCTGGGGAATGGTGCCGCGACCGCCCACCCACGACGAGCCCCGCGGGCTTGGCAGCGGTATCACGCCCCGTGACACTTCTTGTATTTCTTGCCCGACCCGCACCAACAGGGATCGTTGCGGCCGATCTGCTCGGTCTCGTCGACGCGCCGCTGCTCCACGGCCGGCGGCGCCTCGTAGTCGTCCTCGTAGCCCTCGGCAGAGGCAGCGGCCCCGGCGGCCGCGGCCATGGCCACGGCACCCTGTGGGGCACCACCGCCCGAGTAGCTGACCCGGCTGCTGCCGGTCGAGGAGCCAGGAGCGGCGCGGCGCGTCTGCGGCGGGGTGGGGGCGCCGCCGTTCTCGCCCTCGATCGTCACCTCGACGTGGAAGATCATCCGGGCGAAGTCGCCCCAGATCGAGTTCATCAGGTCACGGAAGAGCTCGAAGGCCTCGTTCTTGTAGGCCACCAGCGGCTCGATCTGGGCAAAGCCGCGCAGGTGGATGCCCTCGCGCAGGTAGTCCATGTCGTACAGGTGCTCGCGCCAGCGTTGATCGATGACCTGCAGGAGCAGGAAGCGCTCGAGCGCTCGCATCAGCTCGTCACCGAGCTCCTCCTCGCGGCGCGCGTAGTGCGCCAGCGCCTCGTCCTGGAGCTGCTGGGTGAGCTCCTCCCGGTCGACCCGGTCCGGATCGATGCCGAGCGTCTCATCGCCGGGCGTGAAGATCTCCTCGATGCGGCGAAGCAGCCCTTCGACGTCCCAGTCCTCGACGAAGTCCCCGGCCGTGTACTCCTGGACGAGTCGCTCGATCAGGCCGGAGATCTCCTCGCGCGACGCCTCGCTCATGTCGCGCCCCTCGAGGATCTCGTCGCGGTAGGTGTAGATCACCTCGCGCTGCAGGTTGAGCACGTCGTCGTACTCGAGGGTGTGCTTGCGCATCAGGAAGTGCTGCTCCTCGACCTTCCGCTGCGCCTTCTCGATCTGCTTGGAGAGCATCCCGGCCTCGATCGGCTCCTCGTTGCCCTCGTCGTCGGTCGTCCCGAGCCGGTCGAGGATCTTGTAGATCCGCTCGCCGGCGAACAGCCGCACGAGATCGTCCTGGGCCGAGAGGAAGAAGCGCGATTCGCCGGGGTCGCCCTGGCGGCCCGAGCGGCCACGCAGCTGGTTGTCGATCCGCCGCGACTCGTGGCGCTCGGTCCCGAGGATGAACAAACCCCCGGCCTCCAGCACCTCGTCGCGCGCTTCCTCGATCCGCGCCTCGACCGAGGGCAGGACTTTGGCGTGGTGCTCGTCGTAGTCGGGCATGCCCGGCGTCAGCCCCAGCTTTGCCAGCTCGAGCTGCGCGAGATGCTCAGCGTTGCCGCCCAGCTTGATGTCCACGCCGCGGCCGGCCATGTTGGTGGCGATCGTGACCGCTCCCGGGGCACCGGCCATGGCGATCGTCTCGCCCTCGCGCTCGGCGTGCTCGGGCTTGGCGTTCAGCACCGTGTGCGGGATGCCCTTGCGCTTGAGGCGCTCGGACAGAAGCTCTGAGACCTCGACCGCGATCGTCCCCACGAGCACCGGCTGGCGACGCTCGTGGCGCGCCTCGATCTCCCTGGCCACCGCCTCCCACTTGCCGTCCTTGGTCTTGTAGACCTGGTCGTTGCGGTCGCCTCGGACCATCGGCCGGTTGGTCGGGATCTCGACCACGGGAAGCTTGTAGATCTTCATGAACTCGGTCGCCTCGGTCAGGGCGGTGCCGGTCATCCCCGCGAGCTTGTCGTACATGCGGAAGTAGTTCTGCAGGGTGATCGTGGCCAGCGTCTGGTTCTCCTCCTGGACCTGGACGCCCTCCTTGGCCTCGATCGCCTGGTGCAGGCCCTCGGACCACCGCCGCCCCTCGAGGATGCGACCGGTGAACTCGTCGATGATCTTGACCTCGCCTTCGATCACCTCGTAGTCGTAGCCGCGCTTGTACAGCGACTCGGCCTTCAGAGCTTGGATCAAGTGGTTGATCAGGTGGCCGTTCTCGGCCCGGTAGAGGTGGTCGATCCCGAGGAAGCGCTCGGCCTTGCCCACCCCGCGCTCGGTGACGGCGACGGTCTTGTGCTTCTCGTCGAACTCGTAGTCGAAGTCGGCGACAAACTCCTTCTTCATCCGCGGGTCCATCCCCTCTGGCGTCTTGCCGGGCTCGAGCTTGGGAGCAAGCCGGGCGAACTTGGCGTACAGGTCGGCCGCCTGCTCGGGGGCGCCCGAGATGATCAGCGGCGTCCGCGCCTCATCGATGAGGATGTTGTCGACCTCGTCGACGATCGCGTAGGAGTGGTAGGGAGAGCCGCCCTCCTCGGGCTTGGGCCGGCCTCCGTTCTGGACCTTCTCCTCCAGCGCGGTGGCCATGTTGTCCCGGAGGTAGTCGAAGCCGAACTCGGAGTTCGTTCCGTAGGTGACGTCGGCGGCGTAGGCGACCTGCTTGTCCTCGTACTCCTGCATGTTCTGCAGCACCCCGACGCTGACCCCGAGCATGTCGTAGATCGGCTTCATCCACATCGCGTCGCGCCGGGCCAGGTAGTCGTTGACTGTCACCACGTGCACGCCGCGGCCGGCCAGGGAGTTGAGCACCACGGCGAGCGTGGCCGTGAGCGTCTTGCCCTCGCCCGTCTTCATCTCCGCGATGGCCCCGTCGTGCAGCACCATCCCACCAATCAGCTGGACGTCGAAATGGCGCATGCCCATCGAGCGCTTGCCCGCCTCACGGACGAGCGCGAAGCATTCATACAGCAGCTCGTCGAGGCTCTCGCCGTTCCGGGCACGCTCGCGCAGGGCGTCCATCGACTCACCCAGCTCCCCGTCGGTGTAGTGCTCGAGCTCGGCTTCGAAGCCGTTGATGCGAGCGACGCGCTGCTCGTAGGTCTTGAACTTCTTGGCTTCGCCCATGCGAAGCGCGCGGTCCAGGATGGACGGCATAGGCCTAGACTAGCAACCGCTCTAGAGGGCTCCCGAGGCCCGCAGAGGCCGCCATCAGCCCGTCTGCGCGGTGTTTCCGAGCCAGCAGAATCACCCCGAAACCTGGCCTGTCCGCGGCCGGAGCTTCGAGGACGTGAATCCCCCTCACCGGTTGAGGACGAAGTCGTTGACGAAGCTTCGCGGGTGCCGGGCGAACCCGGCGGCCCATCTTGCTCCGTCGGCCACGGCAGGCAATCGGTCGGCCGGATCACGCACGGCGTCGGTTGCCCGCCCAGCGCGTCTCGCCCGGGCGTGCCAGTCACGCCAGGCTCTCATCTCGTCCCGCGACATCGCGCCGGACAGTCCCTGGAGGACGAGGAGGAGGTCCAGCATCGGTTTGTGGCAATAGATCTCGCCGTCGGGCTGGGCGTGCGGCGGATGGGCGGGGATCGCCGGTTTCTCGCCTCGCGCGGCACGCCATGCGATCAGCGGCAGCTGCAGCCCCCGGGAGATCTCGAAGCCCATCTGGCTGTAGTACCGGGGATTGAAATCGATCAACAGGCGGCGGTCGCCGACGACGACGAACTCCACCTCGAACACGCCTCGGTAGCCGACTCGCCGGCACAGCAGCGCGACCTTCTCGACCAACGACGGCTCGACCGCACGCGCCTCGAAGCAGACGCCGATCCCGAGCTTTCGGGGGCGCTGCAGGGTCTTCATCGACGCCAGAGCCACGCACTCGCCGTCGTCTCCCACGAATCCCGCCAGGCTCAGGATGCGCGTCTCGGCGAGGCTGAGGTATTCCTGCGCGAGGGGCTCGGCCGCTTCCGGGCGAAGCTCCGTGAAGGCCGGGTCGAAGGTGACGAGCTCGCGGAGCCGCGCGAGCGCCGAGGGCAGAGCGGCGAGATCGCGAACGATGAAACCCTTGACGCCGCCTCTGAGCCGGATTCGCGCGCGCGGCTTGAGGAGCACCGGGAAGCCCAGGTCTGCGATGCCGAGCGCCACCTCGTCCGCGCGTGCATCTCCGAGCGGCACGGTGCGAGGGGTCTCGATCCCCACCTCGGCGCACGCGGCGATCAGCCGCAGCTTGTCGAGCAGAGTCACGATCGTCTCCTCGCTCGGGCTGAGCATCCGGAACGCGCCGCGCAGGTCGTCTCGCCTCAGGGCCAAGAACCACGCGAGATCATCGTTGGAGGGATAGATGAAGGCGCCTGGATGCTGGTCAGCCCAGTCGAGGAGCCATTCGGTCAACGCCGCGGGCGCGCTGAGCGGCGGATGCACCAGTCGCTCGTCGGCATAGCGCGAGAACAGCGCGCGACCTCGTCTGTCCTCGCCGGCCACGCTGACCCGGACGCCGTTGCGGGCAAAACACCGGACGGCCGCGAGGGTCCCGTAGTCGTCGGGCCCCAACAGCAGGACGCTCACGAGGGTCGCGGAGGTTGGACGCGAAGGTTCGCCGTGGCGGTGGCTGGCAAGGCGCGTGGCGCCCGCGCCTAGGCGACGCGCAGCTCCGGCACCGTCTCGGCCAGACGCTGCCGCGAACCAGGTCCGGAGAGGTCGAGGGTGCGGTAGGCCTTGGAGAGGTGCGTCTCGACCGTCTTGACGCTCAGGTACAGGGTCTGCGCGATCTCCGGGTTGGACCGTCCCTCCGCCGCCAGACGCACCACGCGCCGCTCGCTCGGGGTGAGCGCGGCGAAGCCTGAGCGGACGACGTTCCGCGGCCGAGCGCCGGTCGCAAGGAGCTCCTCGCGGGCGCGGTCCAGCAGGCGTTCGGCCCCGCAGTGAAAGGCGAGCTCCATTCCCTCCTCAAGCGGCACGCGGGCTTCCGCGCGGCGGCGCGATCGCCGCAGCATCGCACCCAGCTCGACCAGAGAGCGAGCGTGCTCATAGCGGGCGGCGCCCTCGGACAGGACAGCCACCGACTGGCGGAGCCTCTCGATCCCCTCCTCGCCTCCGCCGATCAGCCCCGCGGCGCGTAGGGCCATTCCGCGTGGCCGGGACAGCCCCGTGGCATTGGCCAAAACGAGCTCCTCCTCGATCAGGGCGCGAGCCTCGTCGCGATCCTCAGGGCGGAGCACCAGAGCCAACAAGGACCTGGCCCGTGCATGGGCCGGTCCGAAGTCAAGCGCTTTGAAGATGCTCACTGCCTGCCGGAGGTCGGCCTCCGCCTTCACGCGCTCGCCCTGTTGAGCGCGTAGCTGGCCGCGGACCGTCAGCAGCCACCCCCCGCCGGCCGCCTCGGCGAATGCGGGCGGCGTCTGTAGCGACTCGACCATCTCGGCCAGGTCCGCCTGCGCGGGACGCTCGAGGAGCAGAGCGTCACAGAAGAACAGCAAGTTGACGAGGAGCAGGAGAATTCCGTTCTTTGCCGCTACGTCGATGACGGGGCGCACGAGCTCTTCGGCCGACGCGAAATCGCCGCGGTGCACCGCGATGCCTCCGCGCAGAGCGGGCACGATCAGCGCATTGGCGACCGAGCCCTGGGCGCGTGCTGCGACCTCGAGCTCGTCCAGGAAGGCCAAGCACCGGTCGTACTGCTCCGCCATCATGAGGGCGAGCGCGACATGACCCGAGGCAAAGGCGCCGGCCCCCCGTTCGCTGAGCAGCACGCCTTCGGCGCTCGCGTGGTCACAGAGCGGGAGCACTTCGTCGACGTGTCCGGCTTGCCCCATGGCTGCGGTTTGGGCGAGGGCCGCGGCGAGGGCGCGTGCCGGCCAGGACCGTCCGTTCGCGAGCTTTCGCAGCCGCGGGCGGTCCTGTCGAAACCGCTCAACGAGCGCCGGATCGAACGCACAGACGAGCGCCCGCTCGAGCTCGATCTCGAGCGTGAGCTCGTCGCTCAGGCCGTCGCGCTCCTCAAGCAGCTGTTCGGTGATGTCCGCCGCGATGTCCCACTGACCGACGAACGTTGCGATTTCGCCGATTCCCATCCCGGCCACTGCGCGGTCGTGAGGGTCTCGCAACAGCTGGCGCGCTTCGAACAGAATCTCTATAGCGGCGGGGTCGCGCCGTGTGACCTCGACCTGCCCGAGCTTGAGGAGCAGCGCTGCCCGCGACGGGTTCGTCGTCTGCTCATCCAGGGCCCTCCGCAGCAGGGCGACGGCGACATCGGGAGCATCGCGGGCCAGGGCCTCGTCGACCGCTGCGAGCAGCCCGGCCACCACACGCTCCGACCCGGCCGGCCGCAGCGCCGACAGATGTGCCGCGACGACGCCCGGGCGGCGCGCCCGCCTGGGCGAGGATCTCCGCAGCCCGAGCGTGCAGCGCGTCACGCTCGGTTACGGTCAGGGCGTCGTAGATCGAACGCCGCACGAGGGGGTGGATCCACTCGAAGGGATCGTCGTTGGCAAGGATCTCGATGCGGCGCATCGCACGCGCGGCCTCGGCGGCATCTGCCTCGTCCTGCTCGGCCACGGCGGCTGCCGTGGGGAGCCGGCCGTCTGGCCCCAGCACCGCCATCGCCGAAGCGAGAGCGGGTCGCGTGTGGACCGAGCGCTGCGACTCGGCGCATCACCCGCTCGGCCACGGAATTCAGCGCCGCGTCCCGGACCGCGCCGGCGGCAGGCGGCACCGCATCCGAAGCCACGCTGCGGAGCAACTCGCGAAGGTAGAGCGGGTTCCCGGCGCTGGCCGCATGAAACGCCGCGCACAAGCTCGTCGTCTGCGTCCGGGATGTCGGTCCGGACGATTGCGGCTACCGCCGGCGGCCCCAGCTCCTGAGGCTCGAGCCTGTTGCACCGCTGGATTCCCTTCGAGGGTCGGTGAGGATCGCCGGCCTGCGGGTCCCTGGCTCGTTTGCCCGCATCGCGATCACGAGCGCAACCGGAAGCTCCGAGATCCGGCTGGCCAGATAGCTCAGAGCGTGAAGCGAGGACGGGTCAGCCCAGTGCGCGTCGTCGACCGCGAGCATCACCGGACGCTCTGATGCAAGGCCGTAGGTCAACCAGTAGAGCCCGTGCAGCGTGGCGAAGCCGCCATCGGCTGGGTGGCTGTGATCGAGCGGAGTATCTGCGAACAGCCGTGCGGTGGCGGAAGCCGCCCCTGACAGCAGGCGCTCACGCTCAGCCGGCGGCGCGGATCGAACGCAAAGTTCGAACAGCTGGCGGATCACCCCGAAGGGCAGCTCCTGCTCGAGCTCGGAAGCACGCGCGCGGTAGACGTCGAATTCCAGCTCATGCGCCTGGTCGACCGCCGCCGAGACCAGCGCGCTCTTACCGACACCGGCGGCGCCCGCGATCACCGCGACTGAGCCCTCGCCCCGCTCCGCAGCCTCGAGCACCGATGCGAGCGCGCCGAGCTCCCGATCACGATCGATCAGAAGCGGCGGCGCGTCGGCAATCCCCAGTCCCACGCAGGTAAGCCTAACGACTTGTTTTCGGTCTGATAAGGGAAAGTTAAGGGGGACTCCCCGATGCGAACCGGCCTGAGCAGGGTGATACTGGCCGTCCTCTTAGGTAGAGATCGGGGGTTTTTGTATGGGACGGCTCTTTGCAGCGCCGATGCGTCGTGTCGTTTTGGCCGTGTTGGGGGCCGCCACGCTTCTCGGCGTGGCGGGGGTGTTCGTCGCGTCCGCGGATGTCAGCTCGAACGACTACGTACGCGGTGTGGAGTACGTGCGCGTGGAGAGCGACTCGCAGAAGACGAACTACCACTACGTCGTCGCGTGGTGCCCGAGTGGCAAGAACGCGATCGGCGGAGGCGTCGACATCAATCAGTACGTCAACGGCTCCTACGCGCTGCTCATGAGCGAGCCCAAGCCGCACCAGTCCGGCACCCCAGGCCTACCGGGTGCCTGGGAGGGTGCAGCCGGCGGCCCGAACAAGAAGGGCTGGACCATCGAGGTTTGGGCGGTCTGCGCCGACATCCACGGAGCTCCGCCGTCGAGCACAAGCGGCGATAGCAGCGGCGCCAGCAGCGGCTCGAGCGGTACCAGCGGCACGAGCGGTCAAAGCAGCAGCGGCAGCAGCGGCAGCAGCGGCGATAGCAGCAGCAGCGGCACAAGCAGCGGCTCCAGCGGCGAGAGCAGCAGCGGCTCCAGCGGCTCCAGCAGCAGCGGCGGCACAAGCAGCGGCTCCAGCGGCGAGAGCAGCAGCGGCACCAGCGGCACCAGCGGCGTAAGCAGCAGCGGCTCGAGCGGCTCGAGCGGCAGCCAGCGGCACCAGCGGCACGAGCGGCTCCTGCAGCAGCAGCGGCGCTGGCTCGAGCAGCGGCTCGAGCGGCTGCTGACCGGTCGCCGGGGGCTCGACCGAGGGACCGGGACAACGATCAGATGGGCGGCCGGCTCGCACTTCAGCAGCGCCTGGAGGCCTCGCGAGTCGGTCGCTGGCTGATCAGCGCCTTTCTTGCCTTCACGCTGACCGCCATCGTCGTCTCGAACCTCCCTGCCGGCTCGGTGAAGGGCGTCGCTTCCGAGGTCACGGGCCCATACGCGAACGCCACCGGCCTCGACCAGTGGTGGGCGATGTTCGCCCCCTATCCCCGAACGCAGATCCTCTACCTGGAGGCGCGGGTGCAGCACGCCGACGGTCGCGTCTCGATCTGGCGCACTCCGGCCGACGACCCGTTCCTGGGCGGCTATCGCGATTACCACTGGCGGAAGTTCGTCGAGCATGCGGTTCCGCGTGGGGACAACCCGGACGGATGGCCGCAGCTTTGGCGCCCGCTGGCGCTCTACGTCGCTCGCCAGGAGCAGGGCGACGGCTCACCGCCGGTGAAGGTGACGCTGATCAAGCGCAGCGCCCAGATCCTGCCGCTGAAGCCCGGCCTCGCGGACCACACGGCGTTCACGGAGCAGCCCTACTACACGCTGGACCTGCGATGAACAGGGCGAAGGTTCGATGAAGAGAGCTGCTCGCGCCTGGAACGGATTCTGGTTCGAGCCGCAGCCGACCTCGAGCCTGGCCCTGCTCCGCATCGCGGTGGGGGTCGTGAGCTTCGGATGGGCACTCTCGCTGATGCCCGACCTGCAGGCCTTCTTCTCCGCCCACGGAATCCAGCCGGCGGCCGCCCGCCAACCCGCCCCCGGGGTCCTGGGGGATCCTCGACATCTCCTCCAGCTACGCGGTCGCTCTGGTCTGTTACGGCGTGCTTGCTCGCTGCCTCGCTGTGCCTGATCGTGGGCTTCCGCACGCGGCTGGCCAGCGTCCTGGTGTTCGTCGGCGTGGTCTCCTTCGAGCACCGAACGCCGTCGATCTTCAATTCCGGCGACGGCCTTCTGCGCAACGTCCTCTTCTTCCTGATGCTGGCGCCCGCCGGGGCATCGCTGTCGGTTGACCGCCTGCGCCAGGCGCGCGACCGGTTCTGGGAGTTCCCGTCGCGGGCGCCCTGGGCGCTGCGCCTGATCCAGATCCAGATCAGCGTCGTGTACATCAGCTCGGTGTGGCTGAAGCTCCACGGCCCCGACTGGCGAAACGGGACCGCGGTGTCGTATGCCGCCCGGCTACAGGACTTCCAGCGCTTCGTCCTGCCCCACGCGCTCACTCACTCCCTGCTGTTCAGCAGCGTCATGACCTATTGCACTCTCGCGATCGAGCTCATGATCGGGATCCTGGTGTGGAACCGCGCCGCGCGTCCGCTCGTGCTGGGCCTGGGCGTCTCGCTTCATTTCGGGCTCGGGTTCGACCTGCGCCTGGGGTTCTTCAGCGAGATCATGGTGGCCTCCTATCTCGCCTTCCTCTCGCCGGCCATGGGCGAGCGCGTGGTCCTGGCGGTTCGGGCTCTCGTCGGCCGCAGGAGACGCCCGAACCCAGCCGCGCGCACCAAGGTCCCTGCCTCAGCTGGTCCATCTCGATCGCGTGCGTAAGGGGGCGGAGCCAGGATGAGCGCGGGCGCAGGGCTCATCCCGATCCCCGCCGCGGACCGCCGGCCCACCACCTCTGGGAAGCGGTCAGATTGCGTTCGCGTGCTGGCGGTCATCGGCACCCGGCCCGAGGCGATCAAGATGTTCTCGCCGCTCCATGCGATGCGGTGCCGGGAGGACGTATTCGACGTGGTCCTGGGTTCCTCGGGCCAGCACTCGGAGCTGCTGCGCGACGCGCTGCACACGTTCGGGCTGCGGGTCGACGAGGACCTGGCAGCGATGCGCCACGACCAGCACCCGGCGGATGTCATCTGGACGGTCGGCCGGTGGGTCGCCGAACTCGTTTGGCGGCTCAGTCCAGATGTCCTCCTCGTGCAGGGGGACACCGTCACCGCGACGGCCGCCGGACTAGCCGGCTACTACTCCGGCACCCCCGTGGCCCACGTCGAGGCGGGGCTCAGGACATACGACAACCGGGCCCCGTGGCCGGAGGAGGGCAGCCGGCGAATGCTCAGCGCGATCGCCGACCTGCACTTCGCGCCCACCGAGCTGGCGGCCGCGAACCTGCTGCGCGAGGGGATCGCGCCGGAGACGGTCCACGTGACCGGCAACACCGGCATCGACGCGCTGCATTGGGCGCTGGGGCGCCCGCGTGTGGTCCGGCCTCGTCGCCCCGACGAGCGCCGCGTCGTCATCACCTGCCACCGGCGGGAGAGCGTCCCTCACGGACTGGAGGCGATCGGCCTGGCCGTCCGTCAGCTCGCGCTGCGCTATCCCCGCGTGCGCTTTCAGTTCGTTCTGCATCCGTCGCCCGCGGTCCAGCGATCGCTGCGTCCGCTGTTCGCGCCGCGTCCGCACAACGTCGAGCTGTTTTCGCCCTGCGACTACGTCTCGTTCGTCCAGCTGCTCAGTGAGGCCTACCTGATCCTCACCGATTCCGGCGGCATTCAGGAAGAGGCGCCGGTGCTCGGGATACCGGTCCTGGTGGTCAACCGCCGCACCGAACGACCCGAGGGCCTCGCCGCCGGGAACGCCGCGCTGGTCGGCATCGACCAGGGCGACATCGCGCAAGCAGCCGCCCGGCTGCTCGACGACCGCACGTGCCACCAGGAGATGGCCGTGCGCCATTCCGTCTACGGCGACGGCAGAGCAGGCGAGCGCATCGCCGCGGTGCTGGCCGAGGCGGACCTCGGACACCAGGAGAGGACGGTGCACCCGCGTGACGCGGCGCTCGCCTGACCTACGACCCGAGGTCCATCTGTTCGAACCCAGCGGCTACGCAGGCGTCTTCCAGCACACCTGCCGCCTGGCGCAGCTGCTGGCCCGCGACGGGCTGCGCGTGGTCCTCCACACCGGCCACGAGCACGAACAGCTCGACGGAGCCGACGCCTTCGAGTTGTGTGCTTGTTCGTGGTGGCCTCGCCACGGGGCACGGTCCGCCCGTCGTTCGCGGCTGATCGCCCGGCGCTTCTGCTCCAGGACGCTGCCACACCTGCGCTCGGTCGCCTCGCGTGAGTCGGTCCTGCACCTCCAGGGGATCGCCGCACCCGGACTGCTGAACGTGGCCACCCTGGTGAGCGCCAGGTCGGGACACCGGCGCACCGTCTACTCCCCGCATGACTCCTTCTCCCGCCGCGGGAAGCTCGACGACGCGGTTCTCCGCGTCGCCATGCGGATGGCCGACGCTGTCGTGGCGTACAGCCACCCAGACGTAGAGGCGCTGCGTGCGGCCGGGGTGAACGCGTACTGCGCGCCGCTCATCCAGGTCGTTCCCCCGACCAGCGACGAGCGGCGAGAGCGCTGGCGGGAGGAGTGGGGCGCTGCCGAGCGGGACGACGTCGTCCTCTTCGCGGGATGGATCAGGCCCGAGAAGCGCCTGGACCTGCTGATCGAAAGCGCCAGAGGCTGGCCGGTGGGAAGGCGGCTGGCGGTCGTCGGTCAGGATCGGGGCGGATGGGAAGGGTGCGCCGAGCTCGCGCGAAGCTGCGGAGTGCCGGTGGCAGCGCGGGTCGAGTTCCTGGAGCTGGACGATTTCGCCGCCGCCATCTCGGCGGCCGATGTCGTCGTCGCGCCCCACGAGAAGGCCAGTCAGAGCGGCGTTCTGTCACTCGCTCGGCACCTCGGCGTGCGCTCCGTGGCGGCGGATGTCGGCGGCCTTTCGGAGCTCGCTTCACGCACATTCGCAGCGGGGGACGTCGAGGGCCTCACCCGGGCGCTGGACGCCGAGCTCGCGCGCGAGCGGCCGACGCCGCTCAGTGACGGCGAGGAGCAGGCGCTTCACGTGCATCTGCGCGCCTACGGCCTGGAGGACGTCGGATGACCGCGGTCCGCCACGAGCTGATGGGCATGCCGGTCGATGCGGTCACTCGCGAGGGCGCCATCCACCGGATCGAGGAGGCGGTGACGCACGGAGTAGGCGGAGCCGTGCTCACGCCCAACATCGACATCCTGCGACAGTGCTGCCATTCGAAGGTCCTGCGGGACGCGGTCGAGACGGCCGACCTGCTGGTCGCCGACGGGATGCCGGTGGTATGGGCCGCCCGTCTTCAGGGCACCCCCGTGCCGGCGCGAATCACCGGCAGCGACATGTTGTGGGGCGCGACCGAGGTCGCGGCGAGGAATCACCTCGAGCTCTTCCTGGCCGGCGGCCGGGCCGACGTCGGCCCGCGCGCGATCGCGGGCCTGCGCGGGCCGTATCCGGCGCTGCGCGCCTGCTCCTGCCCGTGCTTCATTCACCCCGGCCACCTGGACGGTCAGCTCGACGAGCTGAAACAGGCGCTCCTGGACGAGGCGCCGCCCCTGGTCCTGATCGCCCTGCCCTTCGCGGCCCAGGTCCATCTGATCATGACCATGCGACCCCGGCTGCCTTCGACCTGGTTCATCGGCATCGGCTCGAGCTGTGACTTCATCACCGGGGACCGTCCGCGTGCCCCCGAGTGGCTCCAGCAGATCGGCTTGGAATGGGCACACCGAGTGGTACACGAGCCTCGCATGGCGCGCCGCTATCTCGTCCACGGACTCCCGTTCGCCACCCAGCTGGCCGCGCATTCCCTGGCCGTGCGCGCGCGCGGAGCCGCACCGCTGCCGGTGCCCGGTGCCGCCCCGGCCCTGGGACCGGTACGTCTGGGAGGGACGGTCTGATGCCGCACACGGGCGAGAACTCAGCACTTCACAGCTGGGTGGCGATACTGCGCCGGCGGTGGCCGCTCGTCGCGGCCACCGCCCTGTTCGCCATCGTCGCCGCGGGCGCCGCGATAGCAACCCGGAGCCAGACGTATCAGGCGAGCGCGAAGCTCCTGATCGTCCCGGTCTCCCAAGATGACCAGATCTACTTCGGGACCGGCATGTTCCGCGACGCCGGGGATCCCAGCCTGACCGCGAGCTCGGCCGCCCTGATCCTCCACTCGGAGAACGTTGCCGCGCAGGCCGCGGTGCAGCTGCCTGGGCGGACGCCTCAGGCAATCCTCCAGGACGTTCAGGTCCGTCCCACCGTAGAGACCAACGTCCTCGCGGTGGCAGCTTCGGGCGGGTCGGCCGCGGACGCCGTTGGCCTGGCCAAGGCCTACGTGCGCGCGATCATGACCGTGCGCTGGCGCGTCGTGTCCTTGGGGTTGCGTCGTCGCATCGCGGTGCTGAAGGCGAGACCGGCAACGTCGCAGCCGCAGATCGAGCCGCTCCGAGCCGCGCTGCGAGGCGGCTCGGATCCGACCGTCGTCGTCGCGCAGCCGACCACGCCGGCGATCGCCGCCGCTCAGTCGCCCGCCGGGCTGATCCTGATCCTCGGTCTCGCCGGTGGCTTGTTCCTCGGCGCCCTGGTCGCGTTCGGAGCCGACGCGCTGAGCGGGCGCCTTCGCGACGCAGACGACGCTTGCCGGGCGTTCCGGCTGTCGCTGTGGGGCGAGATCGTGCGCCTCCCGCGTGAGCGGCGCGGGGACGGGCCGGTCGCGCCCTCGCGCATGCCGTCCGCGGGACGGGCCGGCTACGAGGCGCTGGCCGCGCGTGTGGCCCGCTGGGCGCCGGCCGGCGAGAGCTTCGCACTCGTCAGTCCCTCCGATCGCGACGGGCGCACGACGACCGCCGTGAACCTCGCCTGCGCCCTCGCGCGTCAGGGCCGCCGGACCGCGCTGCTCCCGCTGGACACCGAGCTGGACCGCAAGACGGTCGCCGACCTGAACGCGGCGGGGGTTCAGATCTTCGATGAGGGGCCGGTTCCCCTGCGTGACGCACTGGAGCGCGCCCGCAGCGCTGCCGAGCTGGTGGTGATCGACGGGCCTCCGGTGCATCGCGGGATCAATCTCGTCGCCCCACCCATCCCCACGCAGCTGCTGCTGGTGGTCCGGATCGGCCACACCCGGCGTCAGGATCTCCTGGCGGCCCGCGAGATGCTCGAGGAGATCGGGGCGCGACCGCTGGCCATGGTCCTGATCGGGACGGAGGCTGGTGGCCCCGGCGCCCGAACGGCGTCTGCGCCCGCGCGTTTGGGCGGGGCCAAACGGCCGGCGACTCGCACCGATGAGCCGGCGGCGCGCGCGAGCAACGGCCACAAGTCGTGGGATCCGGCGCTTCGGCCCTAGAAACCCCCGTAACGCGCCGGGAGCTGCCCGGAGCTCGCTCGCTGGCCCTCGCCGGCTCCGGGATGGCGATCGCCGCAGCGTTCGGGCTGCTGCTGCCCTCCCATCCCGTGGAGGTGGTCCTGGCGCTGGTGCTCGTGCCCCTCGCCCTGATCGCTCCCACCGCGAGCCTCGGGGTGATCCTGTTCGTCACGGCGATCGTCCCGTTCGACACCCAGAACCGGTTCTCGATCGGCGGCGGTCCCGGCACGCCGGGCCTTCTCGCGGTGGACGTGTTGCTGCTGCTCGGGCTGTGCCGCCTGGGCTTCCTCCTGCACAACCGGCGTCTGCGTCTCGACCGGCCACTCGTCGTGGCGGGCGCGCTGCTGGCCGGGCTGGCCATCGCCCTCGGGCACGGTCTGGCGGCGGGAGCGGCGGCCAGCGATGCCGGGACCGAGGCCCGCTGCCTGGTCTTCGGCGTCGGCGCGTTCGTTCTGGCCTGGCCGCTCCTGCAGAGCGAAGAGACCCGCACCCGTCTCTACGCGGCTCTGCTCGCGATCGGCATCGCGCTCGGTATCTGGGGTATCGCCCAGGTCCTCCTCAACGTCGGCTACACGACTGGCGGAGACATCGGCGTGCGGCCGGGAATCGACCAGATCGCCGCGTCAGGCGGCGGCCAGCTCCAGGGCGGCCTGTACGCCTTCCCGGTCGCCGTCTCGATGTCGTTTGCCGCCCTGCTCTCGCCGCCGTCCCGATCGTCGCTCGTCCGCGCGCTGGTCGCCCTCGCCTTCACCTTGAACTGCGTTTGCGTCCTTCTCACCTACGAGCGTTCGATCTGGGCGGCCGCTGCGATCGGGTGTCTCGTGGCGGCGCTGCGCTCAGGAAGGCGCGCGTGGCCGGCAGCGGGAGGATGGCTCGCCCTCCTCGTGGCCGGCTTGCTCGCTTATGCCGCCGTCTCCCCGGGGGCACGGGCCACGGCCGTGCAGCGCATCGAATCGGTGTTCTCGCTCTCCGGGCAGAGCTCCTCGCAGGCGCGGGAGGTCGAGTCCCAGGCGGTGCTGCGCGCAATCCGCAGCGACCCGATCGCCGGCCAGGGCTTCGGGTCCACCATCACCTGGGGCAAGCGCGACCAGTTCGCGACCACGACGACGAACTTCTCGCACGACAGCTACCTGTGGCTCGCGTGGAAGGTCGGCGTGCCGTTCGCGCTGGTGCTCTTCGGGGTGCTCTGGTTCGCTGCGCTCCGGCCCAGACCGCCGACGCCCGATCCCGGGCCTCCGGCACTGCGAGCGGGCGCACACGCCGGTCTCCTCGCGTCGCTGCTGGTCTGCGTCACGTTCCCTGAGCTCGATGCGCTCGGGATCACCGCGATCCTCGGACTGCTCACCGCGGTCTGCCTGAGCGGCTATCGCGGGCGGATGGAGACGGCAGGCGCCTCGACGATCGAGTGAGCCGGCACCGACTCGGAGACGGTGCAGCCCGCCATGATCTTCGAGCGGTCACCGACGACGATCGGGCCGATCAGGGCCGCCCCCGGTCCGACGACCACGCCCTCCCCGAGCTCCGGGGCGCCTGTGGCTCCGGTGCCGGGGTCCCGGCCCATGCCCAGCGTGACGTTCTGCGAGAGGATGCAGCCGGGGCCCGTCCGCGCGCCGTGTGAGATCGCGAGGCCGAAGCCGTGCACGACGACGAGGCCGGGCGCCAGCTCAGCGTCCCAATGGATATCGGCGCCATAGGCGTGGCGGATCGCGCGGGCGACGATGCGCGCGGCCAGCGATAGCCCGCGGGCGTGCAGAAACCGCATCAGGCGGTAGCCGACGACGATCTGGAAGCCGATGTTGACGACGAAGGCGGCGGCCGGCGAGGGGATCTCACGCTGCCGGGGGTCGTAGCGGGCGTTCGTCTCGACCAGGAGCCGGTGGTCCTCCCTGATGCTCTGCACCAGTTCGCGCGCAGCGGCCGACCGGGACGGCGCCGAGAGGTCCCGGTGGGCGCGGCGAAACTCGCGGTAGGCCCGCATCGCCGAGCGCATGCTGCCGGCCTCGTCGCCCACCCCGCGGAACATCTGCACACCGTAGGTGAACGTGGCTCCCGCCATCGCCACGCGGTCAAGGCGCAGCGACCCCACCGCCTCCGTCGACGCAAGCGCCGCGCGCGCGAGGAGAGCCGCCGGCCCGGGCACCATCGCGCTGAGGGTCAGCAGGGGACGCGAGGCCGGGCTCACGAGCTCCAACCAGTGCCAGGGACTCGCCACCGGCGTCTCCGGATGCTTGCTGGCGACGCGCGACCAGTACACGCCGTCGCGCATCGCGCGTGCCAGCCACTCGGCGTCGGTCATCGGGTCACGTTCGTGAACGTTGAACGCCGCGTCGGAGAGGACGAACCGGGCACCCGCTTTCTGAAGCCGGATCCCCAGCTCGGCATCGCAGATCTGGAACAGCTCCGGGTCGAAGCCACCGACCTCCTCGAACAGTGCCCGCGGGATGGAGAGGTTTCCGGTGTACAGGTACTCCCCAGTCAGGGCGAGCCGTCCCGCTGCGACCTCGTCGGCCAGGCGCTCGCCGACGGCGACCCGGTAGCGCTCGAGCACCGGTAGCGCCCCCGCCTCCCGCCCGGCCCGCCGGCGCCCGAGGACCACCAGGCGCTCGTCGCCGCCGCCGTGCGCATCGAGGTGGGATTCGAGAAACCCCGGCCCGATGCTCATGTCGTCGTCCAGGAACACGAGCACCTGACCACGGGCCCGCTCCGCCCCACGCTGCCGCGCGGCAGCCGAGCCACCGCGCTCCTGGCGCTCGATCGTGAGATCGAAGTCATGCGCCTCCCCGGCCAGGAGCTTCGCGACGTCCCGGGGTGAGCCGTCGTCGACGATCACGACCTCGTACGCGGACGGCGCCAGCGTCTGGTCCGCGAGCTGACGGCACAGGCGCGTGATCTCGGCCGGCCGTCCGTGGGTCGGAACCACGACACTGAGCTGCAGGGCGGGCTTGGACCCGCCGGGTGAGCGTGCATCGCCGGCTGATGAAGCACTCATGCCGCCGCCCTCTGCGAGGCCGCCCGAGCGAACGCGACGGCCTCCCGCAGGGGAGCCCGCTCCCCGCGAAGCCCGATCGCGATCATCGTCGCCACACCCGCCGCCGCCGCCGCAAGCGCCGCCGCCCACGCGCCGGCGTGGGCGCTGCGAAGCCCGAGCAGGACGGCCGCGGTGGCGACGGCCTGCGCCGCAACCGCCACGACCACGGGCGCGAGCGCACCCCACAGGGCACGAGCATCGCTTCCGATCCGGCGCGTCCCGGCGATCACGTAGACCATGGCGTAGCCGGCGAACACGAGCAGGTGCGCAAGGGCAGCTCCGCGGATGCCGTCGAGGTGAACGAGCACCACCAGTGCCACCAGCGTCACGAGCGCCCAGCCGACGTTGAGCTTGGCCCGGAAGTCCATCGCACCCGCGCCCGACAGCGCTTCCCCGATGCAGTTGATGATCGAGTAGCCGATCCCGGCGGCCACCAGCAGCTCGAAGGGAACGACCATCCCGGACCACTTGCTCCCCAGGAGCGCCGGGAGCAGGCGCGGCGCCAGGACGATCACGACCGGCAGCAGCGGCAGCAGCAGCAGGGCCATCAGCCGCGTGGCGGCCAGCGTACGGGCACCGCTGGCCGATGCTCCGGAGGCCGCGGCTGCGGCCATCAGGACTTTTCCGACCTGCGCGGAGAAGTGCTGCAGCGGCGTGAACGCGATCATGAACGCGACCGCGTAGAGGCCGAGCTGGGCAGCGGACAGCTGATGGCCGATCACGAAATAGTCCAGGTTGAACGTCACGACCTGGGTCACCGCGAAAAGCGCGAACCAGCCCGCAACCCGCTCTCCGGATCGCTTCGCGGCGCCGGGGCGCGGCAGGTGGTGACGGGCCCTCAGCGCCGTGAGCATCGCGAGGGCAGCGCACCACGAAAGCTGGCGCGCCACAAGGGCCCAGACCCCCGCGCCGATGATGCCCGCCACCACGGCGACTACGGCCGAGATCACGTTCGAGCTGGCCCACGCCGCGCCGAACTCGCGGAAGCTCATCGCCCTCTGCAGCAACGCCATCGGGACCACCGCGAGGGCGAACAGCGGGATCCCGCCTCCAAGAGCTGCGAGCACGAGCGCGTGACCGCCTCCGGTGAAGGCACGGCTGAGCAGCGGCGAGGCCACTGCCACGGCGGCGGCGAGCACGAGCCCGACGGCAAAGCAGCGCAGCAGCGAGCGCCGCAGGAACTCGCGTGAGATCGACTCCGCGACGATGATGCTGCCGCGCGCGCCCGAGTCCATCAGGACGACCCCGATGTACAGGATCGCCGTTCCCGCCGCAGCCGCCCCGAAGCTGGCCGGAGGCAGCAGGTGGGCCAGCACCAGCAACGATCCGTACGCGAACAGCTGTGCCGCCACGTGGGCGCCGCTCATCCACGAGGCTGAGCGGATCAGGCTGCGCGCGTCGAGCGAGCCTTGCCGGCCCGGCCGAGGGGACGCTTCTTGCCGGGCGAGCTCCGTCACAACGCTGTGTTCGCGCCCCCGCGGGGGCTTCAGACTGCGGGCGAAACCCCACCCGGCGCCGGCGGCGCCTCGGAAGGCCCCGGCGCCGTGCTCGCCGCGGCCCGTGACTCGCGCCGCTTGCGCCGCTTGTCGCGGTGGCGCTTGACCTGGACCGCGAGCTCGTCGGCGCAGAGGTTGATCGAGTGCACGATGTCGGGCGAGGCGTCACGTGCCCTCAGCGTGACCCCCTTCAGGTGCAGCGTCGCCTCGGCCACGTGCGCGTCAGCGATGGCCGGGTTTCGCTCTTCGAAGAGCTCCACCTCGAGCTGCGCCAGCTCCGATACCTGCCGCGCGACCTTCCGGAACCGCTTGGCCACGTGCTCCCTCACGTCGTCGGAAACGTTGACGTTTCGACCCTTGACCTCGATGCGCATCGGCCGACCTCCTTGACCGCAAGATGGGACTGCGAGGCAGACTAATCCTCCGACCCCCTTTTGTCGATTGCGAGAATCCGCATCGTGGCTCCGAAAGCCTCGTGGTCCTTCGAGCCGGGCGTCATCCTCGCGGTCCTGGCCCTGGCGCTCGCCTACGCCCGCGCCTGGCGGCGCGCCCGCCAGCCTGGTGTGCCCCACCCGCCCGGCATCGGGCGCCTGGTCCTGTTCGGCTGCGGGCTGCTGGCGATCCTCGCCGCGCTCGTCTCCCCCATCGACAGCCTCGGAGAGCAGCTGATGCTGATGCACATGGTCCAGCACATCCTGCTCCTCGACGTCGTCCCGATCCTGCTCATCCTCGGGCTGACCAAGAGCCTGCTGCGGCCGGTCACGCGCCGGGTGCAGACGATCGAGCGCCGGGCCGGCTACCTCAGCCACCCGGTCTTTGCCGTGCTCGCCTACGCCGGGCTCATGTGGCTGTGGCACATCCCCGCCATGTACGACGCCGCCCTACGCCATTCCAACATCCACGCCCTCGAGCACATCTGCTTCGCCGTCGCGGGCGCGCTCTACTGGTGGCACGTCCTCTCCCCGATTCGCAGCCGCATGCGCCTGAGCGGCATGGGTCCGGTCCTCTACATGGTGAGCACGAAGCTGCTGGTGGCCATGCTCGGGATCGCGCTGACCTTCGCCCCGGAGTCGATCTACCCCTTCTACCAGCACCACTCCGGCTACTGGGGCCTGACCGCGCGCGAGGACCAGAACCTCGCCGGCCTCGTGATGGCCCTCGAGCAGTCGATCGTGATGGGGATCGCGCTCGTCATCCTGTTCATGCAGATGCTGGGCGAATCCGAGCGCGAGGAGCAGCGCAGCGAGCGCTTCGAGGTGGTCTAGCGCGCGAGTGCCGCTCTAGCCCCGCGCCAGCAGCGCCGCGCCGATCGCCCCGCCCAGGTCGCCGAGGGCGGCCACGTGCACCTCGGGCGGACGAGTGTCGTTGAACAGGTGGGGCGCCATCGCGGCCGCGATCCGCTCGGCGAAGGGCTCGCCGAACCTGACCCCGAGCCCGCCCCCGATCACCACCGCCGGAACGTCGAGCAGGTTGACGGCCGAGGCGATCCCCGCCCCCAACGCCTTGACCGCCTCGTCGATGATCTCGGTGGCGAGCTTGTCCTCGCGGCCCAGCGCCCGCGCCCAGATGCCGCTGGTCAGCCGCGTGCGGCCCTTGTCCTCCATGAGCTTGAACAGGTGCGTCTTCTCCCCCTTCTCGGCCCGCTTGCGGGCGCGGGCCTCCATCGAGGCCCGCCCGGCGTAGGCCTCCAGGCAGCCGCGTCGCCCACAGCCGCACAGTGCGCCGCCGATCTTCACCACCATGTGCCCGATCTCGCCGGCTCCGCCCCGGCCCAGCCACGGCTTGCCGTCCAGGATCAGCCCGCCCCCGACGCCGGTGCCCCAGAACACGCCCAGCAGCGAGTCGAACGCCTTACCCGCCCCGAGTTCGAACTCGGCGTCGGTCGCCACCTGCACGTCGTTGCCGACGGCGACCCGGGTGCCGAGCTCGCGCGCGAGCGTCGCGCCGAGGGGAAACGCGCCCTCCCAGTCGGGAAGGTTCCGCGCGCTCGAGACAACGCCCTCAGGATCGACGAGTCCCGGTGATCCCACACCGACCCCGTCCAGCTTCGACACCCCGGCTGCCTCAGATGCCTCCGCGATCGCCGTGGCCATCTGCGTGGCGACGCCGGCCGGGCCGCCGTCGGTCGGGGTCGGGTGCCGCGCCGAGCCGAGGACCTGGTTCTCGCCGTCCACGACCACAGCTTCGATCTTCGTGCCGCCCAGATCGATTCCACCGCGTGCTCCGGCCACGACCCGATCCTCTCAGAGCCGCGTGTCAGCTGCGCGGGAATCCCACGAGTCGCGGTAGTGCGCCTGCTCGGCCGTCGGCTCGTCGATCTCCACGCCCAGCGCCGCCAGCTTCAGGCGGCCCACCTCGCGGTCGATCGAGGCCGGCACCGCGTGGACGCCGGCCGCCAGCTCTCCGCGCGAGCGCACCAGCTCCTCGACGCACAGCGCCTGCAGGGCGAAGGAGACGTCCATCACAGCCGCCGGGTGGCCCTCGGCGGCGGCCAGGTTCACCACCCGGCCCTGGGCCAGCAGGTTGAGCCGGCGGCCGTCCGCCAGCTCGTACTGCTCGACCAGCGGCCGGACCTGCCTCGGCTCGGCTGGGGCCAGCTCGCGGAGCTCGTCCAGGTCGAGCTCGACGTCGAAATGCCCGGCGTTGGCCAGCAGCGCGCCGTCCTTCATCCGCTCGAAGTGCTCGCGCCGCAGCACGCGCCGCGACCCCGTCACGGTGATGAACACATTCCCGCGCTCGGCGGCCGCCGTCGCCGGCATCACCTCGTAGCCCGCCATCCGCGCCTCGAGCGCGCGCAACGGGTCCACCTCGCAGACGATCACCGCGGCGCCCGCGCCTCGCGCCCGCTCGGCCACGCCCTGGCCCGCCCACCCGTAACCGAGGACGACGACCGTGTGGCCCGCGAGCAGCACGTGGCTGGCCCGGACGATCCCGTCCAGGGCCGACTGGCCGGTGCCGTGGCGGTCGTTGAGCGCCCGCTCGGTCCGCGCCTCGTTGACCGCCAGCACCGGGCAGGACAGCTTGCCCTCCTCGGCCAGCCGGCGCAGGCGCAGCAGCCCGGTCGTGGTCTCCTCGGTGCCGCCGATGAGCTCGCCCACGTCCAGCCGATGCGCGGTCATCAGCAGGTCGGCCCCGTCGTCGATCGTGATCTGCGGGCCGGCCTCGAGCAGGCTCCGGACGTGGGCCGCGTAGGCGTCCAGGTCCTCGCCCCGCGCGGCGCGCACCTCGACGCCGTGCTCGCGCACGAGCGCGGCCGCGACATCGTCCTGGGTCGAGAGCGGGTTGGCCGAGCACAAGGCCGCCTGGGCGCCCCCGGCGATCAGCGCCAGCAGCAGGTTCGCCGTCTCAGCCGTCACGTGCAGGCACGCGGCGACCCGGATCCCCTCCAACGGCCGCTCGCCACGGAAGCGCTCGGCCACCTGCGCGAGCACCGGCATCTGCCCCGCCGCCCAGGCGATCCGCGCCGCGCCCTCGTCCGCCAGGCTCAGATCCGCGACCTCATGCGGCGTTCCGGCCGGTGCATGCACCGGCCGGCCGGCGGGCGCATGCGCCCGCCGGGGCCGGGCCGCATGCGGCCCGGCCATCCCTAGTACCGGTAGTGGTCGGACTTGAACGGGCCCTCGACGGGAACGCCGAGGTAGGCCGCCTGCTGCGGGGTCATCTCGGTGAGCCTGGCCCCCAGGGCGTCGAGGTGCAGCCGCGCCACCTTCTCGTCGAGGTGCTTGGGCAGCGTGTAGACCTGCTTCTCGTAGTCGTCCGTGCGGCCGTAGAGCTCGATCTGCGCGATCACCTGGTTGGTGAAGGAGTTCGACATCACGAAGCTCGGGTGGCCGGTGGCGTTGCCGAGGTTCAGGAGCCGCCCCTCGGAGAGGACGATTATCGAGTGGCCGTCCGGGAAGGTCCATTCGTCCACCTGGGGCTTGATGTTGATCCGCTCGACGCCGTCGATGCGGCCCAGGCCGGCCATGTCGATCTCGTTGTCGAAGTGGCCGATGTTGCCGACGATCGCCTGGTGCTTCATCTGCGCCATGTGCTCGGCCGTGATCACGTCACGGTTGCCGGTGGCGGTGATGAAGATGTCGGCGCTGGCGATCACGTCCTCGAGCGTGACCACCTGGTAGCCGTCCATCGCGGCCTGCAGCGCACAGATCGGGTCGATCTCGGTGATCACGACGCGCGCGCCCTGGCCCCGCAGCGACTCGGCGCAGCCCTTGCCGACGTCCCCGTAGCCGCACACGACCGCGACCTTGCCGCCGATCAGCACATCGGTGGCGCGGTTGATCCCGTCGATCAGCGAGTGCCGGCACCCGTACTTGTTGTCGAACTTCGACTTCGTCACCGCGTCGTTGACGTTGATGGCCGGGAACAGCAGCGTCCCCTGCTCGGCGAACTGGTAGAGCCTGTGAACGCCGGTGGTCGTCTCCTCCGTGACGCCCTTGATGTCCGCGGCCACTTTGGTCCAGCGCTGGGGGTCCTGCTGCAGCGAGCGCTCGAGCAGCTCGAGCACGACCCGGAACTCCTCGGAGTCGGCACTGGCCGGATCGGGCACCGCGCCGGCGCGCTCGAACTCGGCTCCCTTGTGGACGAGCAGGGTGGCGTCGCCCCCGTCGTCGAGGATCATGTTCGGGCCGCCCTCGCCCCACGTGAGCGCCTGCTCGGTGCACCACCAGTACTCCTCGAGCGTCTCGCCCTTCCAGGCGAACACGGGAACGCCGCGAGGATCGTCGGGCGTGCCGTCGGGGCCGACGACGACCGCGGCCGCGGCGTGGTCCTGGGTGGAGAAGATGTTGCAGGAGGCCCAGCGGACCTCGGCGCCGAGCGCGACCAGGGTCTCGATCAGGACCGCGGTCTGGATCGTCATGTGCAGCGAGCCGGTGATGCGGGCGCCGCGCAGGGGCTGGGCGTCGGCGTACTCCCGACGGGTGGACATCAGGCCCGGCATCTCGTGCTCGGCCAGCTGGATCTCCTTGCGGCCGAAGGTGGCCAGCTGCAGGTCGGCGACCTTGAAGTCGGTCTTGGCGGCGGTCGTGCTCATGGCGTCTCCAGGGTCGTGATCGGGGTATTCGGGGTCGCGGCGCTCACGCGGCCGCGAGCAGCTTTTCGTGCTTGTCCTGCTCGAAGCGCAGCCAGTCGGCGGAGCCGACGTGCTCGGGCCGCCGCGCCTCGCCCTCGAGCCAGCCGCGGACAGCCTCGCGCAGCCGCTCGTCGGTGCGCAGGCGCGCCGAGAAGGCGACGTCGGAGAGCCCGATGTCGAATGAGGCCAGCAGCTCCTTGAGCGTGCGCAGGCGCTGGAGCTGAGCCGGGCCATAGAGGCGATAGCCCGAGGCCGAGCGAGCCGGCGTGACCAGGCCCGTCCGCTCCACGTAGCGGAGCATGCGCGGCGACCAGCCCGTCGTCTCCGCCGCCTCGTGGATGGTCAGCGCTTCCATCCCGACCAACATTACCACGACTGTGTCAAGGTTTGGGAGGGGCGGGCGGAGGCGGACGCGCGGCCGGGCGGGCGGCGGCCGGGACGGGGCGGCACCGGGGCGGCGCCCGGGCGGCGGCCGGGCGGCGAACCGCCGTAACGTGACACGGAACCCGTCGCTCGCGTCGCGTGTAACTCTGCGGCGGTGGGAGCGCCGTAACGTTGCATGATCCGAGGGACCGGCGGATCGTGTAACGCTGCGGCGGTTGGCGGCGAACCGCCCGGGGGCCTCTCTGACGCCGCCCGCTACGACACCCGTCCAGTAAGCCTCATGACCGCTCCAGGTCTGCCGATACCAGGAATGAGCCGCCTATCGACCGCTACTCCTGAGGTCAGAACTCCGTCCACGTGCTTACCGCAGGCCGAAAGGGAATCCGTGCAGGTGCGCTGCTGATTGCGTTCAGCGGTGCGAGCCTGGGCGCCGTGCAGGCGGTCGGCCCGGCGGTGGCGGATCCCGGCCACGGCCACGGCGCAGGACAGTCAGCCGCCGGCCACGGTGTTTCGGTCCCTCCGGGCCACGCTCAGCATGGCCCGCCGGCCGGCGCCGGGAATCCCCCAGACCGAGGCCTCCCGCCCGGACAGGCCAAGAAAATCGAGCCTGCCGCCAGCGCGCCCGCCCCCGCCCCGCACGGCGTCCCACCCGGACAGGCCAGGAAGCCCGACCCTGCCCCCGGCCCGCACGGTCTCCCGCACGGCCTCCCGCCCGGACAGGCCAGGAAGCCCGACCCTGCCCCCGGCCCGCACGGCCTCCCGCCCGGACAGGCCAAGAAGCCCAACCCCGCCCCTGCCCCGCACCCCGCCCCCGCCCCGCACGGCCTCCCACCCGGACAGGCCAAGAAGCTGATCTCCCCGGCCAAGCACGCGACGATCACAAGTGCATCGCCGGCGCCGAGTACGGCGCAGACCACCTGCTCGTCCTGCCTCGGCAAGACCAGTGCTCCCGCGCCGCAACTCACGCCGACGCTCACCACGACTCCGCCGCCCACAACGATCGCTACCTCGCCGACCCCGGTCACGGTCGGTTCCGGCCCGCTCTCACCGGCACTGCTCAACCTGGTGGGAACCGGCTCCGGTTCCTCGAGCTCTGCGCGGCCAGGCTCAAACGGCCTGCTCTTGAACAACCCGAGCACGCTCGCCGCGCTACTGAATGCGAGCGCTCGCCGGCCTGGGACGACCGCGGGAACGACGCCGGCGCCCGCGGTCACCGCGATCGCGCTGCCCTTCACCCCGATCGCCACCCAGGGCGCTGTCACGGCGACGCAGGGCGCAACATCCCAGGCGCCGAAGCAGGGCAACTCGGCCGCACACACATCTGCCCCGGGGCGGATCAGCGTGATCCAGCGGATCGAGCGCGTCGTGCCCGGCATCGTGTGGATCGTCCTCGCCGCGTCGCTGGCCCTCGCCGCCGCGGGCGGCGCCTCGACGCTGATTGCGGGCCGCCGCGTCCGGCGCCAGGCCGGGCGGTTCGCTGCGGTCAGTGTCGCCGCCCTGACCGATCCGCTGACCGGCCTGCTCAACCGCCGCGGCTTCACCGAGTCGGTGGAGCGGGAAATGGCCCGGGCCAAGCGCTACGGCCACCCGTTCGTGCTCGCCTACGTCGACGTGCGGGGACTGAAGTCGGTCAACGACAGCGAGGGCCATCTGGCCGGCGACAAGCTGCTCGGGCAGGTCGCCGCGCTGCTCAGTGCCTGCGCGCGCACCAACGACGTCGCGGGCCGGATCGGCGGCGATGAGATGGCGCTGCTGCTCGTCGAGCAGGATCCCGCCGGCGCCGAGGCGGTCGTGCGCAGGATTCGCGAGCAGGTGCCGGCGCACCGCGAGTCCGCCGGTCTTCGCTCGACGTGGGACCTCACGATCGGGACGGCCTCGTTCCCCGAGGACGGCAGCAGCTTCGACGAGCTGCTGGCCGCCGCCGACCGCCGGCTCTACGAGCAGCGCGGAATCTCGCTGCACTAGCGGCGGCGCCGAGCCCTGCTAGCCGGGCGGCGCCGAGCCTCAGCCCGAGGCGAGCGCGCTCTTCAGTTGCTCGATCGCGGTGACCGGGGTCGGGTCCACGGCCCGCAGGACGGCGAGGTAGAGCGAGACGAGGTCCCCCAGGAGCACGAGTGAGACGAGGCGCTCGGTCCGCGTCTCGCCGATCCCCTCGACGCGGTAGGTGGCAGCGGCGGTGGCGGCGATCAGGCCCCGAGTGAGCTCGATCCGCTGCCGGATCCGCGGATGCAGGTCGGAGTCGTCCAGGAACACGGCGGTGAAGCGGCCGAGCTCGGCGGCGCCCTCCCAGCCCACGAGCTCGTTGTGGTCGAGCTCGGGCAGCTCGTGGGCGAAGCACGGCGTCTTGGCGTTCTCGTTGAACTGCGTCTTCCAGCGGTAGGCGATCGGGGCCGATAGGCCTGCGCCGGCGACCTGCGGGATCGTCCCGTGCAGCCCGCGGGCCAGCTCCTTGGCCAGGCTCTCGGAGCCCGCGTCGGGGCCCCAGTCGGAGACGAGCCGCTCGGCGTGCGCGGCCGCGACGTCGATCTCGGCGTGCAGGCGCTCGCCGGCGCCGCACAGGCCCGCGACCTCGAGCGCGACGACGAGCGCGTAGGCCACTGCGGCGCGGGGCTGGAAGCCGCCGGGAAGCGGAATCACCGCAACGCCGTCGCGGCGAGCGGCCTCCGCCAGCTTGCCGCCGGTCGTGCACACGACCCGGCGGGCGCCGAGCGCTCCCGCGGCGTCGTAGATGGCCAGCGTCTCCTCGGTGTTGCCTGAGTAGCTCGTGCACAGCACCGTGGTATCGGGCGTCGTCCACGCGGGGAGCGCGTAGCCGCGCGCGAGCACGATCGGCCGCGAGGCCCGGTCGCCCAGCGCCGCCCGGGCCAGGGCGCCGCCGATGGCCGATCCCCCCATGCCGGCCACGACCAAGCCGTCGGGCGTCTCGTGGGGGGCCAGGCCGGCCGACTCGACCCGCCAGAGCGCGTCGCGCAGCTGCTCGGGCATCGCCAGGACGTCCTCGAGCATCCCCCGGCGGTCGACCGTGGCGATCGCCTCGCGCCCCAGATCGAGGGTGGTGCTCAAAACCTGATCGCGCCCTCCGGAAGCTCCACCCCCGGGAAGATACGCGCGCCGGCCACGAGCGTGTTGTGCGCCCCGATGCGCGCGCCTTCGCCCAGCACGACGCCGTCCTCGACGTGGCAGTGCTCGCCGATGTGCACACCGCGGGCGACGATCGAGGTCTTGACGATGCTGCCGGCGCCGATCGACGCGCCCTCGAGCACGACCGAGGCCTCGACGTGCGCGCCCTCGCCCACCTGCACGTCACGCCCGAGCACGGTCCGCCCGCCGACGATGGCGTGCGGCGCCACTCGCGCGCCGGGAGCGAGCAGGGCCGGAGCGGCGACGCGGCCCTCCACCGTCGCCCCGTCGAGGAGCTTCAGGCCGGCGGCAGCGAGCGCGTCGCCGACCGCCGTCTCGACGTTGCCCTCGAGGATGTCGAACGTGGCCTGGAGGTAGCCCTGCGGGGTCCCGATGTCGAGCCAGTAGCCCTCGGCTGCGTAGCCGTACAGGCCGCGGCCGACGAGGGTCGGGAAGACCTCGCGCTCGATCGAGATGTTCCTGCCCGCGGGTCCCATGCCGTCCAGCACGTCGCGCTCGAGGATGTAAGCGCCGGCGTTGATGAGGTTGGTGTCGATCTGCTCGGGTCCGGGCTTCTCGAGGAACTCACGCACGGAGCCGTCCTCGTGGCGGCGGACGAGCCCGTAGGAGGAGGGGTCCTCGACGGGGACGAGCGCCAGCGTGGCGCGCGCCCCGGTGCGGTCGTGTTCGGCCAGCTGCGCTGTGAGATCGATGTCGGTGAGGACGTCGCCGTTGAGCATGAAGAAGCGCTCGGCGAGGAGGTCCTCGGCGAACTTCAGCGCGCCGCCGGTGCCGAGCGGCTCGGGCTCCTCGACGTAGCGCAGCCGCAGTCCCACGGCCTCGCCGTCGCCGAGCACGGCGCGCACGTCCTCGGCCATGAAGCCGCAGGACAGGATCACGTCATCGACGCCGTGGCGCGCCAGCCATTCGAGCATGTAGACGATGAACGGCCGCTCGACGAGCGGGACGACCGGTTTGGGGATCGTGGAGGTCAGGGGTCGCAGCCGCGTCCCCTCGCCCCCCGCGAGGATCAGCGCCTGCAACGGCTCACCGGCCGACGCCCTCGTAGGCGAAGCCGGCCGATACCAGCTTCTCCGGGTCAAGCAGGTTGCGCCCGTCGATCACCGTCCGCCCGGCCATCTGCTCGGCCGCGGCGGCCCAATCGAGCTCCGCGAACTCCGGCCATTCGGTCACCACGACGCAGGCGTCGGCCCCGCTCAGCGCCTCCAGCGCCGAGTCGGCGAACTCGACCCCGACCATCATCTTGCGTGCCTGGTCCTCTGCCACGGGGTCATAGGCGCTCACCTTGGCCCCGTCGGCCTGGAGCCGCGCCGCCAGCACCAGCGAGGAGGCTTCGCGCATGTCATCGGTATTGGCCTTGAAGGCCAGGCCCAGCAGCGCGATCCGCTTGCCCACGAGCGAGCCCAGGTGCTTCTGCAGCTTGGCCACCACGCGGCGCTTCTGCAGCTCGTTGACCTCGATCACCGAGGTCAGGAGCTGAAAGTGATAGCCGGAGTTGCCGGCCAGCTGCTTGAGCGCCGAGACGTCCTTGGGAAAGCACGATCCGCCGAAGCCGATCCCGGGCTTGAGGAAGTGCGTGCCGATCCGGTGGTCGAGGCCCATGCCCCGCGCCACCTCCAGCACATCGGCGCCGGTCTCCTCGCACACGTTGGCGATCTCGTTGATGAAGGAGATCTTCGTGGCCAGGAAGGCGTTCGCGGCCAGCTTGATCATCTCGGCGCTGGCCAAGTCGGTTCGCACGAGCGGGGCACCGAGCGGCTGGTACAGCGCCACCACGGCGTCGCCCGCCCAGTCGCCGTCGTCGCCGACCACGACCCGGTCGGGCTCGCGGAAGTCCTGCAGCGCCGAGCCCTCCTTGAGGAACTCCGGGCAGGAGACATACGAGAACCCCGGCTTGCCGCGCTCGTGCAGCACGCGCTTGATCGCCGCTCCGGTCCCGACCGGGACCGTCGACTTCATGACCAGGGCGTGGCGGTCGGAGGCGGGCATGGCGTCGACGACGGCATGCACGGCGGAGAGGTCGGCGTCGCCGGAGTACGTGGGCGGCGTGCCCACGGCGACGAACAGCAGGCGTGCGTGCTCGAGCGCCGGAGCCAGCTCGGTTCCGAAGTGCAGCCGCTCCCGGTCGCGGACCACGGCCTCGGCCAACCCGGGCTCGTAGATCGGGACCTCGCCGCGCTCGAGCTTGGCGATCTTCTCGGCGTCCACGTCCACGCACCAGACCTCGCTGCCCAGCTCGGCGAATCCGGCAGCGGTGACCAGCCCGACGTAGCCGGTGCCGATCACGGCGATGGGTTCGCGCTGCACGCTCATCGACGGCGTCGAGGGTACAGCGCGGAGTTACGAGGCCCGGGCCAGCGACGCCGCGATGCCGAGGATCTGCTGGTTGCTGAGGCTGTCGGTGAGCGTGTTGGAGATCCAGTAGACGGCGTGGGAAGCGCGCCATGCCGCGAGCGTGAGCTTGTGGCCGTTGAAGAAGAGCATGAGCTGCTTGCCCGCCACCGTGCGGGTCTCGGTCGGGCTGTGGAGGATGGGCGGGTTCTCCCACGTCGTGCCCTGGACGCCGTAGTACTCGCCGAGCAGCGGATTGGCGACGAGCGTCATGCGGTAGGCGGCGAAGCGGTGCCCGCCCTGGTCGCGCATGAGATAGGCGCGCGGGTAGGAGTTGGCGATTGGGCCGATCGTGCAGGTCGCGTTCGTGCAGTAGCGGGAGCCCGAGGCGATCAGGCGCGGGAAGTAGACGCTGATGCCGTGTCCGGCAACTGCCGCGGCCTGCGTCTTGCCGTCGGCCACGTCGGCGGTCAGGTTGGCGGCCTTGGCCGAGACGGCCGGCGTCACGTGGCGGGAGGCATGCGAGGAGCCTCCACCCTTGGAGGCGCCCTGGGTCGGGGTCATGAACTGGGTGAACGCCCGCTGCTCGGCCCCCGGTTGGGCGGTGACGTAGCACGGCGTCTGCACCGGCGCGGCTCCTGCCTGCAGGGGCGCAATTCCGCCACAGGGCAGCAGCTCCGCTGGGAAGGGGATCTGCTTGATCGAGTGCCCGGCCGAGAAGGCGACGAGGTTGAACAGGTTGATCAGCCCGTCCACCGTGTGCAGGTCGTGGTCGGTCTGGGTGTGCTGGCCGAAGATGCGCAGCAGCTTGTCCCGGTCGGCGATCAGCTGCGAGCCCCCGTACTGCGACTTGGCCCAGCGCAGGAAGTCCTGCTGGCGCGCGTTGCGGACGAGGTCGTTGTCGGTGTGACGGAAGCGCACGAAGGCGAGCGCGTCCGGCCCGCACAGCTTCTGGTAGCCGGGCTGGATGTCGATGCTCGAGTAGTCCGTGTAGGCGGTGTTGTTGTAGTAGCGGTGGTCGACGTCGGTGTAGACGCATCCGATCGCGTTCACGAGCGCCTCGAAGCCCCCGAAGTTGACGTCGATGATGTGGTTGACGTGCAGGCCCGGGAACACCTCGCGCTTGAGCACCTTGATGAGCAGGTTGGGCCCGCCGATCGAGTAGGTCGCGTTGAGCTTGAACGTCCCGTGACCGGGGACGTCCACCTTCAGGTCCCGCGGGATCGAGAGCACGTTGATCGTGGAGGAGTTCGGGTCCAGGCGAACCAGCATCATCGTGTCGGTGTTGGCCGCGCTGAATGGCTCGCCGATGCGGTGATCGGAGCCGATCAACAGCAGCGTCTGCGGGTTGCCAGGATCGGCCACCGTGACGTTCGCGTCCTTGATCGAGGGCGAGAGGGCCAGGTCGGCGGCGAACTGCTTGAACTGCAGCAGTCCCGCCACTGCCGTGGTGGCCGCGGTGAACGCGATCACGATCAGGGCGCCGATGGCAAAGCGCCACAGCATCCCGCGGCGGTTCTCCGGGATCAGGTTCACGCGCCCCTGGGGTCGGACTCGGGCCTCACCGTCGCGCTGCTGAGCTCCTCCTCACCACCGGACTCCTCGAGCCACAGGGGCAGCGCGCGCACGAAGTCGCCGAGCGCGCGGCGATAGCGAGCCAGGGAGGCGACGGAGACCCACTCCTCCGGTCCGTGGTGGCCGCCGCCGGCGGGCCCGAATTCGACCGCCGGGATCCCTGCCTCGATGAACGAGGCGGCGTCGGAGGCACCGTCGCGGCCGACGCTCATCGTCTCCTGGTCGGGCGCTGAGCGCGAGACCGCGTTGCGGAGCGCCAGGACATACGGATTCGTGCGGGAGATCGTGACCGGCGGGTGGATGAACGTGCGCGTCACCTCGATCGCGTCGATCCCCTGCACCTGCTCGAGGACGTCCCGGGGGTCCTGCCCGGGCAGGTAGCGGACGTCCACGGCCATCGTGCACTCGTCGGGGACCTTGTTGAGTGCATCGCCGCCCTGGATCCGCCCCAGGTTCACCGACGGCCGGTCGAACAGCTCGGAGGACTCGCGCGTGAACGGGAGCGACTCGATGGCCCGGAAGACGTCAACCGCCTTGAGCACCGCGTTCTCGCCCAGCCACGGCGTCGAGCTGTGCGCGGCGCGGCCGCGGACCTCGATCTGCATGGCCAGCACGCCCTTGGCCTCGACGCCGATGTGCAGGTCGGTCGGCTCACCGGTGATGGCGAAGTGCCCTCCGAGCCCGTGGACGATCTCGTCGGTGGAGCGCTCGTCCAGCTCCTCGGATTCCTCGTCGGGCACACAGACGAGCTGCACCCGCACGCGGTCCTGGCCCTCGAGGTCCTTGAGCGCGCACATCATCGCCGCCAGCGCGCCCTTCATGTCGTAGGCGCCGCGGCCGATCAGCCGGTCGGCATCCTGGCGCGGCTCGAACTGCTCGGGCCGGCCCGGCACGACATCGAGGTGACCGTGGAAGATCACGCAGGGTGCATCGGGCTCGCGCGGACCCACCTCCGCCACGAGTACGGGCAGGCCGTTGTGCTCGTAGTCCCGGACCTCGATGTCGCGGGATTCGAGCCAGCCCTTGACGAATCCTGCGGCCGCCACGAGCACGTCGGGGCGCGAGGTGTCATAGCGGACCAGGCGCTCGGTCAGGACCCGTTCGTCGAGCATCTGTGATCAGGATAGGCGCCGGCCCCGACCGTTCGGCCCGCCGGCCCCTGGATCAGCCCTCGGCGATCTTGAGGAACTGCTCCCAGCGATCCTTGTCGCGCTCGGCCACGCGGCGGCGCTCGGAGTCCTCCCCGGCCTGCTCGAGGTCGCGCTCGGCCTGCTGCAGGCGTTCGCGCAGCCTGCCGGTGTCGAGCTCGTCCTTGGTGTGCGCCTCCTCCACGAGCAGCAGCGCGCGGTTGCCCGCCACCTGCATGTAGCCCTCTGACTGTGCGAAGCAGACGACCTCGGACTCGGTCTTGTACAGGCGCAGCTCGGTGGGGTCGAGCATGGCCAGGACCGGCTGGTGGTTGGCCAGGACCCCGATCGAGCCGACCGCGGTCCGGGTCGAGACCATCTCGACCTCGTCGTTGAACACCTCGCCCTCGGGCGTCAGGACCTCGACCCGGAACTTCTCGTGCGCCATCGAGGCCTAGCCTGAGCCGCTCGGCGTCTCGCCGTCGGAGTCCTGCTCGCGCGAGCCCTCGTCGCCGCTGTCGGATTTCTCGTCGTCGCCGCGGCCCTGCGGGTCCTCGTTCTCGGCGTCCTGGGACTCGTCGGCGTCGCGCTGCTCCTCGTCCTCGGACTCCTTGTCGGAATCCTCGTCCGAGTCCTCGGCGTCCTTGTCCTCGCGCCGCCGGCATCCTTGACCACCTCGTCGATCGTGCCCTTCATGAAGAAGGCCCGCTCGGGCAGGTCGTCGTGCTTGCCCTCGAGGATCTCCTTGAAGCCGCGAATCGACTCCGCGACCGGGACGAACACACCGGGCGTGCCGGTGAACTGCTCGGCGACGTGGAACGGCTGGGAGAGGAAGCGCTCCAGGCGGCGAGCGCGGTTCACCGTAAGGCGGTCCTCGTCGGAGAGCTCCTCGATGCCGAGGATGGCGATGATGTCCTGCAGGTCGCGATAGCGCTGCAGGACCTCCTTGACCTGGTTCGCGACGTCAAAATGCTCATCACCCAGGATCTCCCTCTTGAGGATCGTCGAGGTGGAGTCGAGCGGATCGACGGCGGGGTAGATGCCCTTCTCGGAGATCGACCGCGACAGTGTCGTGGTCGCGTTGAGGTGGGCGAAGGCCGAGGCCGGCGCGGGGTCGGTGAGGTCGTCGGCGGGGACGTAGATGGCCTGGATCGAGGTCACCGAGCCCTTGCGGGTCGAGGTGATGCGCTCCTGCAGCTGTCCCATCTCCGACTCGAGCGTCGGCTGGTAGCCCACCTGCGAGGGCATCCGGCCCGAGCAGCGCCGAGACCTCGGAGCCTGCCTGCACGAAGCGGAAGATGTTGTCGATGAACAGCAGCACGTCCTGGCCCTCCTGATCGCGGAAGTACTCCGCCATCGTCAGGCCGGAGAGGGCCACGCGCATGCGCGCGCCGGGCGGCTCGTTCATCTGCCCGAACACGAGCATCGTCTTGTCCAGGACGCCCGACTCCTTCATCTCGAGGTAGAGGTCGTTGCCCTCACGTGAGCGCTCGCCGACACCGCAGAAGGCCGACAGGCCGCCATGCTCCTGGGCCAGGTTGTGGATCAGCTCCTGGATGATCACCGTCTTGCCGACGCCGGCGCCACCGAACAGGCCGACCTTGCCACCCTTGGCGTAGGGGGCCAGGAGGTCGATGACCTTGATCCCGGTCTCGAACATCTCGGTCGTCGGAGTCAGGGCCTCGACTGTCGGCGCATCGCGGTGGATAGGCCAGCGTTCGACGTCGTCGGCCAGCTCCTCGCCCTCGTCGATCGGCTCGCCGAGGAGGTTGAAGATCCGCCCGAGGGTTCCGGGTCCGACGGGCACGGTGATCGGGCCGCCGGTGTCGATCACCTCGACGCCGCGGGCGAGCCCGTCGGTGGTGTCCATGGCCACCGCGCGCACCCGATCATCGCCTAGGTGCTGCTGGACCTCGCAGATCAGCCACTCCTCGCCGCCGGCCGTGGCCTGGGCCTCCAGGTCGATCTCCGCCCGCTGGGCCTCGGGACGGCGGATCTTGATGGCGTGGTTGATCTCAGGGAGCTTGTCGGCGAACACGGCCTCGATCACGACGCCCTGGACCTCCTCGATCCGGCCGACGTTCTCGGTGCGCTCCTCCTGCTGCTCCGAGGTCTCTTCTTGCGTCGCTGACATTCAGTTCTCCAGTTTAGGTCTATCCCGCGAGCCCTTCGGCCCCGGCGACAACTTCCATGATCTCCTGCGTGATCTCCGCCTGGCGGGCGCGGTTCATCTCCAGTGTGAGGTCGTCGATCAGCTCGGCCGCGTTCTCTGAGGCGTTGCGCATCGCGGTCATCCGCGCGCCGTGCTCGGAGGCCGTGGATTCGAGCAGGGCGCGGTAGATCGAGATCTCGACGTAATCGGGGACGAGGCGCTTGAGGATCTCCTCGGGATCGGGCTCGTACTCGACGAGGGCGCGTGGCTCGCCTTCGCGGCGCTCCTCGCCGTCTCCGTCGTCCTCGTCCTCCTCCTCGTCGCCCAGCAGCGTGGCGCGCTGCAGCGGCAGCAGCGTCTCGCGGCGAATGACCTGGTTGATGGGCGAGATGTAGCCGTTGTAGAAGATCTCCAGCTGGTCGATCTCCTCGTCGATGTAGGCCGCCATCACCCGCTCGGCGATCTCGCGTGCGTCCGCGTAGGAGGGACGGTCGGTGAACCCGGTGAAGCTCGCCGCCACGTCGAGCCCGCGGAAGCCCAGCGAGGAGGCCGCGCGCTTGCCCGATCCGAAGTACACCGCCTCCGCGCCCTCCGAGGAGTGCTCCCGGCCGGCTCGGGTGGCGGCGCGCACGACGTTCGAGTTGAACGCGCCGGCCAGGCCGCGGTCGCCGGCCACGACCAGCAGGCCGGCATGGCGCACCTGCTCGCGCTCGGTGAGAATCGGCAGCTTGGGGACGTTGCCGGCGGCCTCGGCCGCCTGCCGGGTCATGCGGCGGATCGCATCCGCGTAGGGGCGCAGGACCTCGATCCGCTGCTCGGCCCGGCGCAGGCGCGCCGCAGCGACCATCTCCATCGCGCGCGTGATCTTGCGGATGTTCTTGACCGAATCGATTCGGTTCTTGACGTCGCGCTGTGAGGTCGCCATGGGACTTCCCGGGAGACGGGGCTAGGCCGCCGCGGGCTCCTCCTCCTTCTTCTCCTCTTCCTCGGAATCGCTCTCGGAATCGGAGTCATCCTTACTTTCGCCCTTGCCGTTGCTCTGAGCGGAACGCTCGCGTCCGCGGCGATCGTCGTCCTCGTCCTCGTCGAGCGGCTGTCCCTCCTCGTCGAGGTCGAAGCCGAAGTCCTCGGCGTACTGCTCGACCGCCTTCTCGGTCTGAGACTGGGTGTCATCGCCCCAGTCGCCCTCGGCGATCTTCTTCAGCAGCTCGGGCTCGTTGCCGCGCACGGACTCGGTCAGCCCATCGAGGAACCGCTCGACCTTGTCGACGTTGATGCGGTCCAGATAGCCGTTGGTGGCGGCGTAGATCTGCACGACCTGGTCCTCCACCGGCAGCGGGTTGCGCTCGGCCTGGTTGAGCGTCTTGACCAGACGCTCGCCGCGGGCGAGCGTGCGCTGTGTCTCGGGGTCGAGCTCTGAGCCGAACTGCGAGAAGGCCTCGAGCTCGCGGTACTGGCTGAGCTCGAGCTTGAGCCGCCCCGCGACCTTGCGCATCGGGGTGATCTGCGCGCTGCCGCCCACCCGGGACACCGAGATGCCGACGTTGATGGCCGGCCGCACGCCCGAGTAGAACAGCTTCGGCTCCAGGAAGATCTGCCCGTCGGTGATCGAGATCACGTTGGTCGGGATGTAGGCCGAGACGTCGCCGGCCTGCGTCTCGATGATCGGCAACGCCGTCAGCGACCCACCGTCGAGCTCGTCGGAGAGCTTCACCGCGCGCTCGAGCAGCCGGGAGTGCAGGTAGAAGACGTCCCCCGGGTATGCCTCGCGACCCGGTGGGCGGCGCAGCAGCAGCGACATCTGCCGGTAGGCGTAGGCGTGCTTGGTCAGATCGTCGTAGACGACGAGCGCCGCGCGGCCGTTGTAGAGGAAGTACTCGCCCATCGCGCAACCCGCGTAGGGGGCCAGGAACTTGATCGGGGCCGACTCATCGGCGGCGGCCATGACAACGATCGTGTTCTCGAGCGCGCCGGCATCCTCCAGGGTCTGGGCCAGCGCCACGACGGTCGACTTGCGCTGGCCGATGGCGACGTAGACGCAGACCAAGTCGCGGTCCTTGTTGTTGATGATCGTGTCGAGGGCGATCGCCGTCTTGCCGGTCTGCCGGTCGCCGATGATCAGCTCCCGCTGGCCGCGGCCGATCGGGATCATCGAGTCGATCGCCTTCAGGCCGGTGAGCATCGGCTCCTTGACCGGCTGGCGCTGAACGACTCCCGGGGCCTTGTGCTCAGAGGGGCGCTTGTCCGAGGTGTTGATGTCGCCCTTCCCGTCCAGCGGGTTGCCGAGCGGGTCGACGATCCGGCCCAGGAGCTCCTCGCCGACCGGGATCTCGAGCAGACGCTTGGTTCGCCTCACCGTGTCGCCCTCGACGATCTTCTCCCAGTCGCCGAAGAGCACGGCGCCGACGTTGTCGGACTCAAGGCTCAGGGCCAGCCCGGTGACGTCGTGGGGCAGCTCGAGCATCTCGAAGGACATGGCGTTGTCGAGCCCGTGGATGCGGCAGATGCCGTCGGCCACGGACAGCACGGTCCCGACCTCGGTCAGGTCGGCTCCGTCTTGGTCGAGTCCTTCGATCCGGCTCTTGAGGATGGAGGTGATCTCGTCGGGCTTGATCTGCATTACGGCTCCCTTTGCGTCGCGCTCGCTGGCGCCTAGGCGACTTGCTTTCGAAGTTGGTTCAGACGGCTGCGGATCGAGGCATCCAGGATGAAGTTCCCGACCCGGAGGACGAGGCCCCCGAGGATGTCTGGGTCCACGCGGCTCGAGAGATCGACCTTGCGCCCAGTCTGCTCGCCGATGCGCTCGCCGATCTGCTTCACGGTCTTCTCGTCGAGGTCCACCGCGCTCGTGACCTGCACCGGCAGCAGCTGGTTCTCCTCATCCCACAGCTCCTCGTAGCGGACACGGATGCGAAACAGCGCCGGCATGCGGTGGCGCTCGATGAGGGCCTCGAGGAAGTTCATGAAGATCGGCTCGGCGTCCTGCACGCTGCGCTCGAGCGCCTCCTTCTTCTCCTCGGTCGAGAAGTAGGGCGAGAAGAAGAACACCGCCATGTCGCGGTTGTCGTTCACGGCGGCGGCGAACTCGCCGAGCTGCTCGCGGACCTCGCCCGTGCGGTCGTGCTCCTGGGCGACCTGGAACAGGGAGCGCGCGTAGACCTCGGCGATCTCTTCCATCAGTTCTCGCTGCCCGGGCTCAGCGCGCTGAAGTCGAGCTCACCCAGGGCCTCCTCGACCAGCCGGCGCTGGTCCTCCTCGGTCAGCGTCTTGCGCGTCACCTTCTCGGTCGCCATCACGGTGAGGTCCGCGACCTCGCGGCGGATCTCCTCGATCGCCCGCCGTGTCTCGGACTCGATGTCACGCCGCGTCTGCTCCATCAGCTGTTCGCGCGTCTCCTTGGCCTGGGTCAGGGCGTCGCGCTCGTGGGTCTCCGCCGCCTTGCGCGCACGGTCGATGATCTCCTCGGCCTGGCGGCGGGACTCGCGCAGCCGCTCGCGGTATTCGTCGAGCAGCTGATCGGCCTCCTTGCGCGTCCGCTCAGCGGCGTCGATCGACTCCTCAATCGCGTGCTGGCGGCGGTCCAGCGCCTCGGAGATCCGCGGAAAGGCAAGCTTCGCCAGCACGTACATCGAGATCGCGAACAAGAGCAGCGTCCAGATCATCAGCCCGACGTTGGGCGAGATCAGGAACGAGCCGCTCGAGCCGCCGGAGCTGGATGAGCCTCCCGAGGATGCAGCGATGAGAAGTCCGTTCATTACTTGAGCACGTAGGAGATCAGGCCGGCGACCAGGCCGTAGAAGAAGCAGGCCTCGGTGAGGGCGAACCCGAGCCACTGGATGCTCGTGATCTCATCGCGCATCTCAGGTTGCCGGGTAACCGCCTCGATCACCTTGCCGAAGATGATCCCGATGCCGACGCCGGCGCCGACCGCCCCGAGGCCGCCGCCGATGCCGATACCAAGCCCGGCCATCGACGACGAACCGGATGACGACGAGCCGGCCGCGAAGGTGAGGATGTGGGTAAGCACTGGAACTCCTTCGTAGTTAGTGGTGAGTTACCGCGCCGCCCAGGTAGATGGCCGCGAGCGTCGCGAAGATGAAGGCTTGAAGGGTGGCTACGAGCCCGAGCTCGAACAGGTAGACCGCGACCCCGACCGGAAGCGTGAACCATCCGAGGAACGAGAGCCCAAGGATCACCGCCAGGCCACCGGACATGAACAGGATGATCATGTGGCCGGCGAGGATGTTGGCGAACAACCGGATCGTCAGCGAGATCAGGCGCATGAAGGTCGAGACGACCTCCAGCGGGCCGATCAGCAGCAGCATCGGCCCGTGGACGCCACTCGGGATCAGGCTCTTCATGTAGCCGACCGGCCCCTGCGTGCGGATGCCCTCCCAGTTGAAGGCGAGGAACACCACGAGAGCCAGGACCAGCGGGACCGAGATGTTGGCCGTCGCCGCGTACAGCGCAAAGGTCGGGATGTGCACGCCGAAGAGGTTGAACTTCTCCTCGCTGTTGGTGGGCAGCGGCAGGTAGCCGATCAGGTTGCAGAACCAGATGAAGAGGAACAGCGCGCCGAGGAACGGGAACCACCTGGCGGCCATCGAGTCGGGCATGTTGCCGCGGGTGATGTTCTCGCGCATGAGGGAGAAGATCGCCTCGACCGCGGTCTGCACCCGGTTCGGCCGCGCCTGCATCCGCCGGGAGATCCAGAGCATCGTGACGACAGTGAGGATGGCCGAGATGAACAGGTAGAGCACCGCCCGGTTGATGCTCAGCACTCCGAGGCTGATCCAGTTGGTGAGCTTGAACTCGTTCTGGATCTGGAACTCGGTGTTCTTGTGCCCGCTGATCCCGAAGATGACCGCGATCAGGATCAGCACGACCAGGTAGAACGCGGCGACCCCGATAAATATCTTCTTGCCCTTGCTCATCGCGTCCGCGGCCTGGTGATTGCCGATATGCCCAGATGGATCGTGAAGGCAAACACGATCACCACGAGCGCCGCCAGCCCCGGGTCGCGCCCGGCGCCGCGCCGGACGAGCACGACCGTCAGCGCGAGGGCGAACAGGCGCCCGAGCATGAAGCCGAGCCGTACTCCGATGGCACGGTTGGGATCGGTGGCCTGCGCGGCCCGCTCCACCACCACACCGACCGCGCGCAGCGCGATCCAGGCCGCCGCGCCGATCAGATAACCGGACGGCGGAACGCCGATCAGGAGCATGATCGGGGCCGCCAGGACGAGCAGGACCACATCCAGGTAGCGCAGCACCGCCATCGGCTGATCAGGGATGGCGGAAGCGCTCATGGATGGCGTGATCGTCATGTCTGCGATGGCGGCTGATCAAAGCTGATGCGGTGCCCGGAGGGGCGCGTAGGCTACCGGCGCCCACACGCCGGCGTCGGGTGCGATACACCGCCAGCGAGCGCCGCCGACCACCGCGTTGGGGGTGCCCGTTGGAGCACCCTCAAGGTTAGCGGGAGGTTAGCCCGTTCGGGGTGTCCCCAGGGCTTTGCGCGCTTCGTTACGAGGTCGCGCCGAGGCGCTTGGGCGCCGGCTTGTACAGCTGGCCCTCGGCCCACAGCGCGGCGATCCCCGTGCGCGGCAGTCCGAGCGGGCCCTCGTAGACCAGGTACCGGGGCTCCCACCGCGGAAAGAACTTGGCGTTGAAGCGGTACAGGCTCTCGATCTGGAAGAACGGGTTCCCCAGCGTGACGAGCTTGCCCAGCCAGCGCTCGCTTCGCTTCTGCGGACTGTGCATCCACTTGGCGAAGGCGGCGAAGTTCAGCGACATCTCCTGCACATCTCGCTCGCGCAGGAGCTCGGCGGCCTTCACGACCAGGAACTCGGTCAGGCCGTTCGGCGTGGCCGGGTCACGCCGCATGAACGACAGTGACACGGCCGACCGGCCGTAGACGGGCACGAAATGAAGGACGCCCTTGATCGCGTCGTCCTCGTCGCGGGCCAGCACCACGAGCGTGTCGGCGCTCTGCTGGCAGCGGATCGAGTCCATGGCCATCGAGAAGCCGCGCTCGGGCGCCCCCTCCCGGCCGCGCTCGAGCACCGTCTCGACCTCGTCCAGGGTGGGGCGGTCGAGTGCGTCGAGCGAAACCAGCTCGGCCCGGTAGCCGGCCTTGCTCAAGCGGTGCACCGACTGGCGGACCTTGCGAATCGCGCGTCCCTCCAGGGAGAACTTCGCCAGCTCGACGATCGCCTCGTCACCCAGGTAGATCGTGCGCAGTCCCAGCTCCTCGTACAGCGGGCACATCGCCTCGCTGGCACCCACCGCCCCGAGCTTCAGCCCGCGCGCCTCGGCGAAGCCCCGCAGCTCATGCAGCAGAGCGGGGACGCTCTCCCCCGGGCCTACGGGGTCGCCTGAGAGCAGCAGCACGCCGTTCTCGATCCGGTAGCCGACGAACGCGCGGCCGCCCTGAGCGAAGTAATAGTGCTTGTCGCCGCGCAGCTTGAAGAACGAGAGCGTGTCGGTGCCGTGGGCGCGGACCAGCCTGGCGGCGGCGGCCCGGGCGCCCGGCTCGGGCAGCGTGCGGGGTGCGGCTAGGGGACGGAAGATGACGTAGGCGATCGCCAGCAGGGTCGCCAGCTCGATCATGTGCACGCCGGGCGGGATCCACGCGAAGTGACGGTGGAAGGTCAGCGGGCCGCTCTGCCAGCGCAGCAGGTCGCCCGTTTCCGTGACCACGGTGGAGAACGACGGGCGACCCTGGGAAGCCCACGCCGCCGTGGCCGTGATCGCCAGCGCGAGCACCCCGAGCAGCGGCACCCGCCACACGGCCGAGCGCAGCGTGATCGGGTCGTGGCGCACGCGGAACCCCGAGCGGCCGGCGACCAGGACCGCTGCCGTGACCCAGGTGATCGTCGTCTCCTCGAAGTCGAGCCCCTTGAGGAGGTCGAAGAGCCCCAGCGCGATCATCAGGAGGATCGCCGCCTGCCACGCGCGCCGGCGGCGCTTGAGCAGGTAGGGCGAGACGAGCAGCAGCGCGGCGCCGGTCGGCAGCGCCAGGGCGTGGAAGAGCTTGATCGTCTCCACCGGCTCGAAGTCCAGCAGCAGATGCCCGCGCCAGCGGATGTTCGGCGTCAGGGCCGAGGCGATGTTGACGAGGCCCACGAGCGCCGCCGCCAGAGCGGCGAGCCGGGGCATCCAGCGGGCAAGAGGTGGTGTGGTGGTCACTGGAGAGGTCCGTCGATGGGTATGTCGCGGGCGGAGAGGCCGGGTCACGCGATTTACCGACGTGTCGTCCGAAAGTACCGCGCCGGCGGGGGATTGTTACGCCGCTGGTGGTGGCGTTCCTGCTCGTGCGGGGGTTTCTGGGGCCGTCTGCGCCGCAGCCGCTCAGGCCGTGGCGCTACCCGAGGGCTGCGCGCGAGCCGCGCTGGCTCCTCGCGTGCCCGCGCCGTCCGGCGTTCGCGCCGGAGTCGGGCCTGTGGGCGCGGCCGGCGCGGGCGCGCTGCGGGGCAGCGCGAGGACGAGGCCCAGCGCAAGCAGCGGGAGCACCGCGATCGTCTCGAACACGGCCCGCAGGCCGTGGGCGTCGCCGAGCAGGCCGAGCAGCGGCGCTCCCACCCCGCCGAGCCCGATAGACAGGCCGATCGTGACGCCCGCGGCCATCCCAAGCCTCCCCGGCAGGTACTCCTGCCCCATCACGATCGTGACCGCGAAGGTGGCGATCGTCGCCGCTCCCGCCAGTCCTGCGAACGCCAGGGCGAGACCAGGCGGAGAGACGAGGAAACCGACGACCAGCGGCGGGAGCGTGAGCATCGAGCCCACGAGCACGGCCCGGCGGCCGAAGCGGTCGGCCAGCGGCCCGCCCAGGAGCGTGCCCGCCGCCCCGCCGAGCAGCATCACGGTGAGCGCGGCGTTCCCCAGCGCCTTGCTCGTGTGCAGGTCGTGTATGTAGTAGAGCGGGATGAAGGTGACGAGCCCGAAGTACACGAACGAGCGCAGCGCGATCACGCCCGCCAGGAGCACGAACGGACCCCACGCCTCATGGTGGGCGCCCCTCTGTACGCGGCCTGAGACGACGTCGGTGCGAAAGCGCTTCAGGCGCGGCAGCTCGAACAGGAGCACGAGCGCCATGGCGCCGGTCGGGATCAGGACGAACAGCGTTCCCGGCAGACCGAAGGCCAGCACCAGCGGCGTGACCAGCACGGGACCCAACGCGAACCCGACGTTGCCGCCGACCGAGAACAGGCTCATGCCGCTCGCGCGCCGCGCGCCCGAGACGTAGTTGGCAAAGCGCGAGCCCTCGGGATGGAAGGCTGCCACCCCGATACCGCTGAGCACGATCGCGGCGAAGGTCAGGCCGTAGGAGGGAGCCACGCCGGCGAGCGCGATCCCCAGGCCGCCGATGACCGGTCCCAGCGGCATCAGCCACGGGAGCGAGAGGCGGTCGGAGACGTGACCGAACAGCGGCTGGATGACCGAGCTGGAGATCGTCGCCGCGAGCACGAGCGCCGACGCAGCGGCGTATCCCAGGTGGTCCTTGGAGATCAGGAAAGGCAGCAGCGCCGGGACCGAGCCCTGGCTCAGGTCGGTGAACATGTGGCCCGCGGACAGCGTGGCCATCGCGCGTCGATTGACGCCTGCCCTCACGTCTCCAGCTCTCGGCGTCGCTGCTGCACGTAGCGGCGCCGAGCCACGAGCTCCTGCTCGAGCTGCTCGAGCTCGAGCCGGCGACGTCGCACCAGCTCCAGCTGGGTCGCGAGGTGCTCGAGCGCCTGGTCGAGAATCGTCCGCTGGCGCTCCGGGTCCTCCGTCTGGCGAAACTCGCGCCGCAGCTCGGCGCGTGCCGATTCCGCCTCGAGCAATTGCGAGAGCTGCTCGAGCGAGAGGCCGAGCAGGTCCTTCAGCCGCACGATCTCCCGCAGCCGCTCGACGTCGCGGGGCTGGTAGAGCCGGTGCTTGCCCTGCGCGCGATCGTCGGCGCCGGGCAGCAGCCCGATCTCCTCGTAGTAGCGGATCGTCCGCGGCGTGATGCCGACGAGCTCGGCCACCTCGCCGATCCGCAGGGGACGCTGAGGTTCTTGTGCGGGAGCTGCCGCGCCCCGCTGACCGGACGCCCCCTCCACCACGGAGGAACGTGGGCTCATGTCAGTGCAGCCTCTGCTTCGGGCCCGGGCGCCGGGACATGCGCCGGACGGGCCGCGGCCACCGCCGCGCCGAGCAGCGACACGGCGGCCAGGCACCACAACGCCGTGTGCATGTTGGCGATGAAGGGATCGAGCTGGGCGTTCGAGATGTGTTTGGCCAGCCCGGAGAAGACCTTGAACAGCACCGACTTCGGAACGGCGGCCGTGACCACAGCGATCACGAAGGCGATCGAGATGACCGCGCCCGTGTTCTGCACGAGCACGCGGGCGCCGGCGGCGATCCCCCGGCGGTGGGCGGCCACGGTGCCCATCATCGCCGCTGTGTTGGGTGAGTTGAACATTCCCGATCCCAGGCCGACGATGAAGAGGAAACTTCCGCTCGCCCAGTAGGTGGTGTTGCGATCGAGCGTCGTCATCAGCGCCAGGCCGGCGGCGGTCACGAGCATGCCGAGCACGGCCATCCCACGCGAGCCGCGGCGGTCGGCCCAGATGCCGGCCAGCGGGCTCGACACGAGCATCCCCAGCGCGAGCGGCGCCAGCTTCACGCCGGCCAGCACCGGCGAGTTGCCCTGGACGCCCTGGAAATAGAAGACGAACACGAACATCAGCGCAAACCGCGCGAGGCCGTTGATGAATGCCGCGCCGGCGGCGGCCGAGAACAGCCGGCTTCGGAAGATGCTCAGGTCGAGCATGGGGGCCTTGTGATGGCGCTCGATGAGCACGAACGCCGGCAGCAGGACGACGGCCGCGATCAGCCCGCCGATCACCACCGGTGAGTTCCAGCCTGCGATGCCGCCCTTGGAGATGCCGAGCACGAGGCCGGTGAGGCCGACCAGGAACGTGACGGTGCCCAGCAGGTCGAAGGCCGTGTCCTCGGAGCGGCCGCTCAGCTCGCGGAGAACGAGCCATGCCCAGAAGCTCCCGGCGAGCGCGAACGGCACGTTGAACCAGAAGACCCAGTGCCAAGAGATGGCCACCAGCGCGCCGCCGAGGACCGGCCCGATCACCAGCCCGATCGCCGCCACCATCGTGTTGGTGCCCATCGCGAGTCCCAACTGCTCCCGTGGGAAGGCGTCGGTGACGATGGCCGCGGCGTTGGCGAACAGGAACGCGCCGCCGATGCCCTGCAGGATCCGCCACACGATCAGCTCGGTGCCGCCCGCGGCGAAGCCCGCACCCAGCGAGGCGGCGGCGAACACCACGAACCCGCCGATGTACGCCTTCTTGCGCCCGAACTGGTCCGACAGCCGTCCCGCGCTCAGCACCAACACAGTCGACGCGATCATGTACACGAGGATCACCCACACCAGCTCGAGCAGGCTGGTGTGCAGGCTGCGCTCGAGGTCGGGCAGCGCGATGATCAGCGTGCCCGAGTTGATGGTCGCCAGCAGCATCCCCAGGCTCGTGCACGAGAGGGCCCACCACTTGTAGTTGTCGTGGTCGGCCTGGACGCCGATGCGGCGGCCGGTTCGCGGGGCGGTGGCTTGCGTCGTGGTCACTGTTGCTTCGCGGGTCCTGGAGAAACCTTACGTTTACGTAAGATAGCAGCTTGCCCCGGGGTTCGGGGCTCCTACGCCTCGAAGGCGGCAACCGTGGCCAGAATCACGAATGTGGCCACCAGCGCAGCGCCCTCGAAGATCGTCCCCTCGCCGTCGCCCGTTATCTGCCACACGATCACCGCCGTGCCCGCCAGCGCCCCGATGTACACCGGCGCCAGGGCGAACGTCAGCGTCGTCGCGGTCAGCAGCGACACGAGCACGAGCAGCGGGTACAGGAACGCCGCGATCTGCGCCACGGAGTTCTTGACCACCGAGATGGCCAGGTCCGAGCGTCCCTTGCTCGCGAGCACGATCCCGGCCACGTTCTCGACCGCGTTTCCTGCGATCGCCACGATCACGAGGCCGGCGAAGGTCTGCGAGATGTGCAGCGTGTGGATCGTGGGCTGAAGCGCACGCACGAACCAGTCCGAGACGAACGCAGAGGCGGTGCCCGCGACCGCGAGTAGCGTCGCGCTGAACGCGATCGACACGGTCGGCCGCTCTCCGTCGGGGTCCTCTCCTCCCCCCTCGCCGCCTGCCGGGGGCGGTCGGTCCGCCCGCAGGTACTGGACCAGCCACGAGGCGTAGACGACCAGGATGGCCACCGCGCCCACGATCGAGATCGTCTCCGTGTGGTGGCTGGCCGGATCGTGGGCCGAGATGGCCAGCCCCATCAGCACGATGATGAACGTGGACACGAGCAGCAGCGTCGCCGTGTCGTTGGGCAGCCGCGCGCTGAAGCGCATCACCCGGTCCTTGGCGTGCAGCGCGCCCGCGATCAGAACGAGTCCCAGCACGAGCAGCGCGTTGACCAGGATCGACCCGAGGATCGCCGTCTCGGCCACGACCTTCTGCCCGGCGTTCAAGGCGAAGATGACGACGAAGAACTCCGGCAGGTTCCCGAGCGTCGACTGCATCAGTCCGGTGACACCGGGACCGAACCGCCGCCCCACCTGCTCGGTCGAGAACGAAACGATCCATGCCATGCCCGCCAGCGCCAGCGTCGCCAGGACGAACGCGAGCACCTGCGAGGTCCCGGAGGCGTAGCGCGCGATGCCGGCAGCGACCGTCACCACGACGATCGCCACGAGGATCCCGCGTTCGGTCTTGGTGAGGGCGCTCAGGGCCGACGCCCCGGATGCCGTCGCGCAGCGGCGGTCAGCTGCTCAGCGCACACGGTCGAACTCCCCGGTGGCCACGTCGCGCTCCACCTGCTGTTCGACCTCGTGCTCGCTCGCCGTCGGGTCCATCCGCGTCATCTCACGCATCCGCAGTCGCTTGAACTTGAAGATCTCCAGCACGTAGACCAGATACACGCTGGCGGCGAGCGCGATCACGCCGATCGCCACCATCACGAGCACCCAGCCGAGGTGGTAGTGGTGGGGCGGGTTGTGGTCGTGGTAGGGAATCACACGCAGCGCCACGGCCATGAACGCCAGCAGCAGCGACCAGGCGTAGAGGTAGGCCACCGTCTTTCGCTGACTGAAGCCGATGCGGGCCATTCGGTGGTGGAAGTGATTGGCGTCGGCCATCCACGGCTTGCGCCGGTACTTGAGCCGCTTGGCGATGACGAAGCTCGTGTCGAGGAACGGCACGGCGAGGATGAAGAGCGGCACGATCAGGGCGACGACCACGTTCGTCTTCAGAGAGCCGACGACGGCGACCACACCGAGCAGGTATCCGAGCAGGTTCGACCCCGAGTCGCCCATGAACACGCTGGCCGGGTGGAAGTTGTAGACGAGGAAGCCCAGCGCGGCGCCCGCCGTGAGCGCGGCGAGCACGCCGGCGCCGCCGACGTCGAGGTCGAAGGCGATGATCGAGAACGCGACCCCGTCGATCGCGCACAGCCCGGCGGCCAGCCCGTCCACGCCATCGGAGAAGTTGACCGCGTTCATCATGCCCACGAGCCAGATCACGGTGAGCGCGCCGCCCGCGTGGGGGAACTGCAGCGAGCCGATGAAGGGGAGCGTCACGTCCGTGACCTTGGCTCCGCCTTCGACCGCCACCAGCGCGGCGATGATCTGGCCCACCAGCTTGACGAACGGCGGCAAGGCGCGGACGTCGTCGACCGATCCGATCAGCGTGATCACCGCGGCCCCGGCCAGGATCGCCCACGTGTGCACGGTTCCGCTCGACCCATGGCCACCGACGGTCCGCGGCAGGTTGATGTGCGCCGGCATCCAGATCGCGCTGGCCGCGAGCGCCGCGATCAGGATCGCGATCCCACCCAGCAGGGGCGTCGACCGGGTCGCCAACCCGCGCTCGCTGGGCATCGCGATGGCGCCGACCCGTCTCGCCGCCCGCGCCGCGAGGGGCGTCAGCAGCGCCGCGAGGACCATCGCGACGACAAAGGCAAGCACCGCGTCGAGGTAGCGCATGGCTCGGCCGTAGCATGGCAGCCGCGGGTCCCGTCATTGCGAGCTGAGGGCCATCGCGACCCGCGCCACCACACCGAAGGGCTCGTCCCGCAGCTGCGTCCACGTGATCCGGATCACCCGGTAGCCCGCGGCGACCAGCACCTGATCGCGGCGCCGGTCGCGCTCGAACGCCTCCCGGTCTCGGTGAAACCGGTACCCGTCGATCTCGATCACGAGCCTTTGCTCGGGCCACAGGAAGTCGACGTTGAAACCGTGCAGGCGCGCGTTGACGTTCGGCGGCGGGAGCCCCGCGGCGCGAAGCAGTTCCCGGAGCCGCCGTTCGGCCGCCGAGCGCGTGAAGCCGGCGTCCGCGCCGGCGCTGATCAGCTTTCGCAGGTCGTGGCGGCGCTTCGGCAGCGGAGCGCGGGCCAGCGCCCGCTCGAGCTCCTCCTCGGAGGTGAGGCCCTGCATGAACGCGCGGGCCAACGCGTCCTCGAGCTCTGGCGCGGTCAGGCCGCCGGCGAGATCGATCAGGGTGCGCGACGGTGAGGTGAGGGGCAGGCCGTCGCGGAGGCGGAGGTCGGGGCGGCGGAGGTCGGTGGTGCGGTGGACGGTCAGGTGGGGGCGGGAACGGGCGTCTGCGTCGACGATGCTCACCGTGACCTTGTCGCCCGGCGCATCCACCAGCCGCCAAGCCGCCGCCGCGGAGCTATGACTCACGACCGCGCGGCCGCGGAAGGCGAGGATCGCGGCCATCTCTCGCCCAAAGGGATCCAGTGAAGAGCGACCGACGAGGTACACGCCGCGGTAGTAGGGGTACAGGCGGCCGTTCTTGAGCCGGTGCGCGATCGCACCGCGGCCCAGTCCGGCGGCCAGCAGCTGCTCGCGCAGCACGAATCCCTTCTGCGCCGCGGAGATCCGCGCGAGCTCGATATCGCCGGTCCCGCGGACCTGCTCTGGAGCCCAAAGCCCTGCGCAAATCGGAGCCTTGGGGACTTCAGCACCTATGCAATGCTCAAGTCCCCAAGGCTCGGGTTTGGCGGGAGCCTTGGAGACTTGAGCATGCTCCCGGCCCGCCACAGCCGCAGTTTGCGCGCCGCCGACGCCCTCACCAACGGCTCACCCGCCGATCGACACAGCCCCGCGACGCGGCGTTACGAAGTTGGAACGGTTTCGCCCGGATCGGCGCGGGCGGCGGGAGGGCCGGGGAGGGCCCGCCGGCCCCGCGGCCCGGGAGGGCCCGCCGGCCCCGCGGCCCGCGAGAGCCCGCCTACACCACCGCGTGCGCGCCCAGCCCCGCGTACAGCGGGTAGCGCTCGGCGATCGCGGCCGCGCGGTCGGCGAGCTCGCCGCGGCGGCGATCGAAGTCCTCGCCCGGCTGGAGCGTGGAGGCGATGATGCGCCCGACCTCGACGAAGTCGTCGACCTGAAGCCCGCGGGTCGCCAGCGCCGGCGTCCCGATCCGCAGTCCCGACGAGACCGCGGGCGGCCGCGGGTCGAACGGCACCGCGTTGCGGTTGACGGTGATCCCGACCGAGGCGAGGCGATCCTCGGCCTGCTTGCCGTCGAGCTCTGACTCGCGCAGATCGCACAGGACGAGGTGGACGTCGGTCCCGCCCGTCAGCACGTTCACGCCGCCGCCCGCGCCGAGCAGCTCCGAAGCGACCGCTCGAGCGCCCGCCAGCGTTCGCTCCTGACGCTCACGGAACGCGTCCGAGGCGGCGATTCGCAGCGCGACGGCCTTGCCGGCGATCACGTGCTCCAGCGGGCCGCCCTGCTGGCCCGGGAAGACAGCGGAGTTGATCTTCTTGGCGTGCTCCTCGCGGCACAGGATCATCCCGCCGCGGCCGCCGCCGATCGTCTTGTGAATCGTGGTGGTGACGACGTCCGCGTACGGAATCGGCGAGGGGTGCAGGTCGGCTGCCACGAGCCCCGCGAAGTGGGCCATGTCGACCATCAGCAGCGCGCCGACTTCGTCGGCGATCTCCCGGAAGCGTGGGAAGTCGAGGACGCGGGGGTACGCCGACCAGCCGGCCAGGATCATCTTCGGCCGGCGCTCACGGGCGATGCGAGCCACCTCGTCCATGTCGATCAGGCTGGTCTCGCGGTCGACCTGGTAGGGGACGATCTCGTAGAGCCGGCCTGAGACGTTGATCTTCATCCCGTGGGTGAGATGGCCGCCGTGGGCCAGCTCGAGGCCCATCAGCGTGTCGCCGGGCTGCAGCAGCGCGTGGTAGACGGCGGCGTTGGCCTGCGCGCCCGAGTGGGGCTGGACGTTGGCGTGCTCGGCTCCGAACAGCTCGCGCGCGCGGTCGATGGCGAGCTGCTCGGCGACGTCGACGTGCTCGCAGCCGCCGTAATAGCGCTTGCCCGGATAGCCCTCGGCGTACTTGTTGGTCAGGACCGAGCCCTGGCACTCCAGCACCGAGACGGGCACGAAGTTCTCCGAGGCGATCATCTCGAGCGTGCGCTGCTGGCGCTCCAGCTCGAGCTCCAGCACCTCGGCGATCTCGGGATCGACCTCCGCGAGGGAGCGATTGAAGAAGTCGGGCGGCAACTCGACGCTCATCTCCGGCGACGATACCAGCGGTCCTGGCGACCGGCCCGGCCTTTCACGATGAGCCTCGATCCGCCAGGACTTGGCTGAGTTCGTCCGCACCGACCGCCCCCTCACGCACGACCGAAACCGCCTCAACCCCGCCGTCCTCATAGCGGCGCAGGTCGACCACAGTCGAGGGCGTGCCGGGCAGCTCGCCGCCATCGATCACCAGGTCAGCGCCGCCGAGCAGCTCCGGCGCCACCTCCGCCAGCCGCCGGGCATTGGGTCCGCCGGAGAGGTTGGCGCTCGACTGCAGCACGGGCACGGCCACACCGGACAACTCGGGGACCGAGATCACGCGCAAGCCGAGCGTCTCCGGATCCGCGCGCGAGGCCAGCGGGAAGCGTCCCTTCGAATTGGGCAAGAGCAGGGTCACCCCGCCGGGCAGCAGCCGCCGCATCGCCTCTCGCGTGCGCTCGCCCAGCTCCGGCAGTGCCCCCAGGGCCGCCTCCAAGTCGAAGAACATGACCGCCGCGGCCTTGTCGGGCGGCCGGCGCTTCAGCGCGTAGAGACGCTCGACGGCACGCTCATCCGAGACGTCGCAGGCCAGCCCGTACACGGTGTCCGACGGGAAGAGCGCCACTCCGCTCTGCCGGATGCAGCGCTCGAACGCCGCGGCGTCGCTCACCGCCGTCCGATGATCACACGCTCGATCCCGGCCAGATCGTGCAGGCACTCGACGCGGGTGAAGCCCGCGGCGCGGAGCAACTCGCCCACCGCGCCCGCCTGGCCGACGCCGATCTCCAAAGCCAGCAGCGGCGTCACGTCGGCGGCTGCGACGAGGCGACGGATGACCTCAAGCCCATCGCGCCCCGCAAACAGCGCCGAAGCAGGCTCGTGCTCCGCCACCTCCGGCGGGAGCGCCGAACCCTCCGGCACGTAGGGAAGGTTTGCGAGCACGGCGTCCCAGGATCCGGGCGCGCCCTCGAGCAGATCGCCGCAGACAAAACGGACGGAGAGGTTGAGTCGCCGGGCGTTATCGCGCGCGACCGGAAGGGCGCCCGGATCGAGGTCGCTCCCCACCACCTCCAGATCGCAGCGCTCGTGCTTCAGAGCCAGCGCCACCGCCCCGCTTCCCGTCCCCACGTCGAGCACACGCGCGTCGGGACCCAGCGACAGCCCTGCCTCCACCAGGAGCTCGGTTTCCGGGCGAGGGATCAGAACTCGCGAGTCAACCTGCAAAGAGATCCAGCGAAACTCCTTGGTCCCCGTGATGTAAGCCACGGGCTCCCGGGCGGCGCGGCGCGCGAGAACCCGCTCGAAGCCACGCACAGCATTTGGCGAAAGCTCGCAGTCGGCGTCGAGCACCAACCGCTCGCGCCCGCACCCCAGAACGAATGCCAGCAGCACCTCGGCATCCAGCCGCGGAGTCAAAACACCCGCCTCGACGAGCCGAGCCGCCGCTCCGGAGACCAGCTGAGAGATCGTGGCCGGCGCCGCGACCTCAGGCAACCGCCCGCTCCTGGAGCCGGCGGCGCTTCTCGTCGTCCTGCAGCGCGGCGGTGAGCTCGTCGAGGTCGCCGAGCAGGATGCCGTCGAGGTTGTGGACGAGCAGGTTGATCCTGTGGTCCTTGACGCGCTTCTCCTGGAAGTTGTAGGTGCGGATCTTCTCGGCGCGCTCGCCGGTTCCGACCTGGGCCTGGCGCGAGGCGGCAAGCTCCGCCTGCTGCTCGGCCAGGGCGCGCTCGTACAGGCGCGCGCGCAGGACTCGCATCGCGCGCTCCCGGTTCTGCAGCTGGGACTTCTCGTCCTGCATCGACACGACGATGCCCGTCGGTTTGTGCGTGATCCGCACGGCAGAGTCGGTGGTGTTGACCGACTGGCCACCGGGACCCGAGCTTCGGTAGACGTCGATCTGCAGGTCGCCCGGGTCGACTTGCACCTCCACGTCGTCAGCCTCGGGGAGAACGGCGACCGTGGCCGTCGAGGTGTGAATCCGGCCCTGGGACTCGGTCTCGGGGACACGCTGGACGCGATGGGTCCCCCCCTCGAACTTGAACACGGAATAGGCGCCGTCGCCCTTGATCGCGAAGGTGTAGGACCCGTCGCCGACAGCCAGCGGCTCGACGCTGAAACCGCGACGCTCGGCGTAGCGCGTGAGCATGCGGAAGAGGTCGCCCGCCCACAGCGCCGCCTCGTCGCCCCCCGCGCCGGGCCGGATCTCGACGATGACGTTCTTGTCGTCGTGAGGGTCGCGCTCGACCATGGCCAGGCGGATCTCCTCCTCGAGCGCTTCCATCCGCTCGCGTGAGGACTCGAGCAGCGCCCGCAGCTCAGGGTCGCTTCCGTCCTCGGCCAGGAGCTCGCGCGCCCCCTCGAGATCGTCGGCGGCGCGGCGGTACTCGGCCGCCAGGCGCGCGGCATGCTCGAGCTCGCGATAGGCGCGGCTGACCGCGGTGAAGCGGTTTCGGTCGCCGATCACCACGGGATCGGAGAGCTCGTTTTCAAGCTCGCCGAAGCGAGCCTCGATCTGGCCTACCAGCTCGTCGATCATGACGTCCCGAGTTTAGGCGCGCGGGAGGGCGCGAGCCGTTTGCGACTCGGGCGCGGCGCGGGGCGTCGTCAGGCCACGACCTCGACGCCAACCATGTCGGCGGCCGAGGCGAGGCCCGGCGTCTCGACCTCCAGGACGGCGTCGAGCGCGGCGATCGCCACCGCGAGCTGGTCGAGGTCGGGCTCGCGCGTGGTCAGGCGCTGAAGCTGGAGGCCCGGGTACATCACGAACTGCACCCAGCGGCGACGGCGGTTGCGCCCCGCCCACTTGATGACCTCGAACGAGAGGCCGGCGATCAGCGGCACGCCCAGGATCCGCGTGAGCACGAGGATCCACCAGGCCGGGAGGCCGACGGGGGCGAACACGAAGATGGCCATGATCATCACGATGAGCAGGAAGCTCGTGCCGCACCGGGGGTGAAGGCGGGAGTAGCGCTGGGCGCGATCGGGCGTCAGCTCGTCGGAGGCCTCGTAACAGGAGATGACCTTGTGCTCGGCGCCGTGGTACTCGAGCACGCGGCGCAGGTCGCGCAGGCGTGAGAGCAGGACGAGGTAGCCGAGGAAGATCGAGGTGCGCAGCAAGCCCTCGACGAGCCAGAAGAGCAGCGAGGACCCGAGCTGGTGCTTGACCAGGCTGGTCAGCCCGACGGGGACGACGAAGAACAGGACGATCGCGAACAGCAGCGCGACGACGATCGTCCCCGCCCACAGGCCGCCCGAGATCTCCTGTTCTGACTCGGGGAGCTGCTCGTTGGCGGCAATGCCGAGCGCGCGCAGGCCGATGCCCAGCGACTCGGCGAGCGCCACTACGCCGCGGATCACCGGCCAGCGATAGACGCGACGGCGCCGGGTCCACGAGACCAGGGGAAACGTGTGCAACCCGATGTCGCCGCGAGCATCCGCGGGCGCGCCTTCGGGGGCGGGCTTTCGCACGGCGACGGCCCAGGTGCTGACGCCGCGCATCATCACGCCCTCCAGCACGGCCTGGCCGCCGATCGGCGCGTCGCGGGAGGCGCTCAGGGTCGGCTGGCGCCCGGCCTGCGCCCCCACTGCCCGCTCCGCGTCAGGCCCCGGCGCCGGCGCGCGAGGCACGGCGGCCCTTGGCGGCGCGCCGCTGGAAGCGCTCGACGCGGCCACCGGTGTCGACCAGCTTCTGCCGCCCGGTGTAGAACGGGTGGCAGGCGGAGCAGATCTCGACGTGGATCTCCGGCTTCGTCGAGCGGGTCATGAACTCGTTGCCGCAGGTGCAGCGGACGTGGGCGTCTACGTATTCGGGGTGGATCTGAGTCTTCATCTGGCTATGAGTTTAGCGGCCGCAGGCCGGCGCTCGGAGGCGCTCGCCGAGGCGGCCGGGCAGGTCACGGTCTTGGCGTTGTTGGCCCGATTGAAGTCGTCGATGCGCAGGTCGGGATCGGCGGTGACGGTGACCGGATCGCCCGTGGTACATGCCGCAGCCTGGAAGGTCACGCGGAGCTTGCTGCGGGCGGGAAGCTGGGAAACGGCCTTGGTCTGAACGGTGTTGCCGATGCTCAGGGCGACGTCGAACGGGCCGGCGGCGCTCCTTCCCGCGTTGCGGATCACGGCTACGTACTGGTCCTGGCCGGCCGAGCCGCTGAGTGCGATCTGGACGTCGTCGACGCGCAGGTCGGGCCGGAGCTCAGGCTGGAAGCACGTGTCGCTCAGGCGCTCGGTCCGCCCGATCACGTGGCCGTCGGCTGCGCTCCAACGGAAGGCCACTCGGAAGCGGTACAGCCCGGCGGGCAGGTTGACCACCTGCTTGACGAGCCGCCACACGTCTCCGGGCCGCTGGCCGAGGCCGGCCTCCGTCGGCGCGATCCAACGCCCGAGGTCGCGCCCGCTCACGGCCGCGAAGGGACCGCGCCGCGACGCCCTGCGGTCGAGCTCGAAGCGCAGCGCCATGCGCGCGGTACCCGTGACGGGCCTCATGACCGCGGTCACCGCAACCGCCCGGCCGGCCGGGTCGGTCGCCCGCTGGCAGACGAAGCCGCGCAGCTGCGCCCGCGGCAGCACTGTGGCGAGCGCGGCAACCGGGGCAAACGACAGCGCGGCGCAGGTACCAGCGAGTCCGAGCAGACATGCAATCGACAGTCTTCTCACGTGTGTAGAACAACCAGCGGCGCCAGAAGTTTCCGCAGCCGAACCCACAGGGGCGCGCTCCCGCGCGCCCCCTCTCCCCCTAGGTCAGCTGGTAGAGCGGCCCGTCGCCACCCTCGGGCGGGGTAAGGCGGCCGCCCTTGGCCGTGATCGCTCCGCATTGCACGCAGTTGGTGTAGTTGACGATCACGTCGACGGGGCCCTCCTCGGGAGCGTCGTCGGGGATCTCGTACACGCCGGCCGGGCACATCCAGCGCCAGGTCTCGGCGATCTCGCGCGGGACGTTCTTCTGCACCCGGATGTGGTTGGGCGCGTCGTCGCGCGTCGCGTTGCCGCTGATGAAGACGCTCGAGAGCTTGTCGAAGGTGTACTTGCCGTCGGGCTTGGGATAGTGCTTGTTGGTGTCGCCGACGAACATCGGCTCGGCGTCGTCGCGGTGCCAGGCCTGGCGCGCGAACGGGACGCGGCCCTTGGACATGATCGCGGGCCCCGCCAGCAGGCTGCCCCGGATGAACCCCTTCTGGAACGCCTGCCGCGTATTGCGCACCTGATAGAGCTCGGTCCCGATGGAGGACTTCTCGACCGCATCCTCGTAGGACTCGAGCGACTCGCCGGCCTTGAGCGACTTGTAGATCGCCTCGGCGGCCAGCATGCCCGAGCGGATGCAGTGGTGCACGCCCTTCAGCGCGGCCGTGTCGACCATGCCGCCGGCGTCGCCCACCAGGAGCGCACCCGGCATCGTCAGCTTGGGCATCGACCAGTAGCCGCCGCCCGGGAGCGCCTTCGCCCCCCAGCCGACTCGCTCGCCGCCCTCAAGGATGTCCTTGACCAGCGAGTGGGTCTTGAACAGCTGGAGGAGGTCGTGCACCGAGGTGGTCGCGTCCCGGTAGTTGAGGTCGACCACGAACCCGATCGACACCAGGTCGTCGCCGGTCTTCTCGTCCTTCATCGGGTAGATCCACGTGCCGCCGAGCTGCCCGTACTTCGGCGAGATGTGCATCGGCCAGGGCTGCGTGAAGGTGTGGATCACGCGATCGAGTGGCTTCTTGACCTTCCACACTTCCTTGACCCCGAGCTCCCACACCTGGGGCTCGCGGTTCTCGGCCAGCTTGAACTCCTTGATCGCCGCGCCCGTGAGGTGCCCCCAGCAGCCCTCGGCCAGCACCGTGGCGTGGGCCTTGATGTCGGTGCCCGGCTCGAAGTTGCCGAGCTCCTCGCCGTCCTTGCCCCGGCCCTTGTCGCCCGAGCGGACGCCGACGACGCGGCCGTCCTCGACGATCAGCTGGGTGGCCGCGGTCTCGGTCAGCACGTAGGCGCCGCCCTCCTCGGCCTTGGCCTGCTGGAAGCGGGCCAGGGCCGCGACCGAGACGACCTCGTTGCCGTGGTTCTTGAAGTTCGGCACGAACGGTATCGGCACCGAGAGCTTCGACTTGGCGCTGGTCAGCAGGTACACCGACTCCTTCTTGACCTCGCCGAAGGCGAAGCGCTCCTTGCGCCAGTCCTCGCGGGACATCTCCGGGAAGAGCTCCTGCAGCGGCTCCGGGCGCATCACGGCGCCGGACAGGTTGTGCCCGCCGCACGTCTTGGCCTTCTCGATGATGGCCACGGGCACCTCGCCCAGACGCTCCATGGTCTCGGGATCGTCGCCGAGCAGCTGGAGCAGCCGGTTGGCGCAGGCGAGGCCGGCGGTGCCGCCGCCGACGATCGCCACGCCCACGTCGATCCGCTCGTCCTCGGCGTCGAGCCCCCGCTTGACGAACTCCTTGACGGAGTCGACGGGCGGCGGGAACTCGCTCGGGGCGGCGTGTCCGTTGTCCGCCATACCGGTCAGCCGCCCTTCTTGGCCTTGATCGCCTCGGTCAGCTTGGGCAGGATCTTGTTGAGGTCGCCGACGATCCCCAGGTCGGAGAACTCGAAGATCGGCGCGTTGGCGTCCTTGTTGATCGCGACGATGTTCTCCGAGGACTGCATGCCGACCTTGTGCTGGATCGCGCCGGAGATCCCGGCCGCCAGGTAGAGCTTCGGCGACACCGTCTTGCCGGTCTGCCCGATCTGCGCGGCATACGGGTACCAGCCGGCGTCGACCACCGCGCGGGTGGCGGCGACGGCGGTGTTGCCCCCGAACGCCGACGCGAGCTGCTCGGCGAGCTGGAAGCCCTCGGCCTTGCCGAGGCCGCGGCCGCCGGCGACGAGGATGTCGGCGCCCTCGATGTCCACGTCGGCGCCGCGCTGCTCGCCGCGCTGGACCATCGAGGCCTGGTTGGACCACGGCGAGTACTCGACGTCGACGTCAACGACCTCCGCGGAGCCGCCGTCGCGCTGGACGAGCTCGAAGGCATTGATGCGGCCGATGATGATCCCCAGCTCGCCCTTGTAGCGCGAGACGGAGATCTTCGAGTCCTGGAGGATCGGCCGCTCGGCCACGAGCTTGCCGTCCTCGGCGCGAACCGCGGTGACCTCCATCGTCACCCCGGCCTGCTTGCGCGCGGCCAGGCCGGCGCCGATCTCGAATCCGAGCAGGCCGCCGCCGAACAGCGCGTAGGAGTGGCCGTTGTCGTCGATCACCTTGGCCATCGCGTCGATCACCGGCTGGGCCAGGCCCTCGGGGCCCTTGGCCCGGAACACCTTGGTCGCGCCGTAGGCGCCGAGCGACTGGCAGAGGTCGTCGGTCAGATCGTCGCCACCGACGACGACGGCGTGGCACTCGCCACCGATCTCCGAGGCGCGGGTCGCGGCCTCGGACACCGCACCGAGCGAGTTCTTGTTGAAGGCGCCCTCGTAGTGGAGGACGTAGGTCAGGATGTCGGGCATCTCTAAATCAACTTCCTCTCGTCGAGCCAGGCGACGATCTTCTCGACCGTCTCGTCGGTGTCCTCGTCCTCGATGATCTGGCCGGCTTCCTTGGCCGGCGGATCGTGGAAGTCCCCGCACTGCACGCGCGAGCCCTCCTCGCCCACGAGCGAGGCGTCGATGCCGACATCGCCGCTGCTCTTGGCGTCGAGCGGCTTCTTCTTCGCGCCCATGATCGCCTTCAGCGACGGGTAGCGGGGCTCGTTGATGGCGTCGCCGACCGAGATCACGGCCGGCAGCTGCACCTGAACGGTGTCGTAGCCGTACTCGGCCTGGCGCTCGCAGCGCAGAGCGTTGTCCTGCAGGTCGATCTGGATGACCTGCGTCAGCGAGGGCATCTTCAGGTGGTCGGCCACGACGGCGCCGATCGTGTAGCACTCGCCGTCATCGGACTGCTGCCCGAGCAGGACGAGGTCGGGCTGCTCTGACTCGAGCGTCTTGGCCAGGGCGTAGCCGGTGGCCGCGACGTCGGAGCCCGCGAGCCCGTCGTCTGAAAGGTGCACCGAGCGGTCGGCACCCAGAGAGACGGCCTTGTGCAGAGCCCGCACGGCTGAGCTCGGGCCCATCGTCACCGCGACGATCTCATCCACCTGGGCCGCGCCACCCTCACGGATCTGCATCGCGGCCTCGATCGCGTGGGTGTCGTACGGGTTGAGGTTCTTCTCCCCAGAGCGGTCCATCCGCCCCGTCGAGGGGTCGATGCGCTTCTCGACGGCGGCGTCCGGCACCTCTTTGACCAGGACGCAAATCTTCAACAGGACCTCCTAATTCCTTGAAACGGTCGCAAATATTACCTTGTTGACTGACGAGTCAATCGGCCGCCTACTCGTGGGTAGCCCCGAGCCGGCCGGCACCTCCCCGAACACGTCTACGCCCGGACCGCGTTGCGGATGAAATCGATCGCCTGCTGGGTGGAGGCGCCGGGCGTGAACACCTCGGCCACGCCGAGCGACTTGAGCTCATCGACGTCATCGGACGGAATCGTCCCGCCGACGGTGACGACGACGTCGTCGATCCCCTGCTCGCCCAGCAGCTCCATGATCCGTGGCACGAGCGTCATGTGGGCACCGGAGAGGATCGAGAGCCCGACCGCGTCGGCGTCCTCCTGAATCACGGTCTCGACGATCTGCTCGGGCGTCTGGTGCAGCCCGGTGTAGATCACCTCCATCCCCGCGTCACGCAGGGCTCGGGCGATGATCTTGGCGCCGCGATCGTGGCCGTCGAGGCCGGGCTTCGCGACGACGACGCGAATCTTCTTCTCGGTGGAGGCCATGACGGCGGGCGAGGATTGTAGTGAGCCGCGAGCGGCCTAGAACGCCGGCGATTCGGTGTAGGTCCCGAACACCTTCTGCAGCGTCTGCACCATCTCGCCTTCGGTCGCCTCGGCCCGGGCGGCGTCGAGCAGAAGCGGCATGAGGTTCTCCCCGGGATCGGGCGCGGCGGCCTCCAGCCGGCTCAGCGCGGCCTCGGTGCGCTCCTGGTCGCGCCGCTGCCGGACGCCCCGCACGCGTTCGATCTGGTGGGTCTCGAACGCCGGATCGATGCGCAGGATCGGAGTCTCGTGATCTTGACCCTCGGTGTAGGCGTTGATGCCGACGAGCTTGCGCACGCCAGACTCGACCTCTTGCTGATAGCGGAAAGCGCTGTCTGCGATCTCCCTCTGCGGGAAGCCGCGCTTGACCGCCTCGACCATCCCGCCGAGCTCGTCGATCTTGCGGAAGTACTCGTAGGCCTGCTCCTCGAGACGGTCGGTCAGCGACTCGAGGAAGTAGCTCCCGCCCAAGGGGTCGATCGTGTTGGTCACGCCGGTCTCCTCGGCGATGATCTGCTGGGTTCGCAGCGCCACGCGCACGGCCTCCTCGGTGGGCAGGGCCAGGGCCTCGTCGAAGGAGTTGGTGTGCAGCGACTGGGTACCGCCCAGCACGCCGGCCAGGGCCTCGATCGCCGTGCGCACGATGTTGTTCAGCGGCTGCTGGGCGGTGAGCGAGACGCCCGCGGTCTGAGTGTGAAAGCGCATCAGCAGTGAGCGCTCGTCGCGCGCCCCGAAGGTCTCGCGCAGCTCGCGGGCCCAGATCCGGCGGGCTGCGCGGTACTTGGCGATCTCCTCGAAGAAGTCGATGTGCGCGTTGAAGAAGAAGCTGAGCCGGGGCGCGAAGGCGTCGACGTCGAGGCCGCGCGCCACCGCGTGCTCGACGTAGGTGAGGCCGTCCTTGAGCGTGAAGGCCAGCTCCTGCGCCGCCGTCGAGCCGGCCTCGCGGATGTGGTAGCCGGAGATCGAGATCGGGTGCCAGCGCGGCATGTGGATGCTGCACCACTCGATCATGTCGGTGACCAGCCGCATGGCGGGGTCGACCGGGAAGCACCACTCCTTCTGGGCGATGTACTCCTTGAGGATGTCGGTCTGGATCGTCCCCGCGAGCTCCTCCGGCCCGATCCCCTTGCGCTCGGCGGCCACCACGTAGAAGGCGAGCATGATCGGGGCCGGGGCATTGATCGTCATCGAGACGCTGACCTGGTCGAGCGGGATCTCGGCGAACAGGGCCTCCATGTCGGCCAGCGTGTCGACGGCCACGCCCTCGCGCCCCACCTCGCCGAGCGAGCGTGGATGGTCGGAATCGTGGCCCATCAAGGAGGGCATGTCGAAGGCGGTCGAGAGGCCGGTCTGGCCGTGCTCGAGCAGATAGCGGAAGCGCTCGTTGGTCTGCTCCGCGGTCCCGAAGCCGGCGAACTGGCGCATCGTCCACAGGCGGCCGCGGTACATCGATCCGTACACGCCGCGGGTGTACGGGAACTGGCCCGGCAGCCCGAGCGTCTCGTCGAGGTCCTCGGGCAGGTCGCGCTCGGTGTAGAGCGGCTTGACCGGCTCGCCCGAGATGGTGGAGAAGGGCGCCGCCCGCTCAGGCGCTCGCGCGAACACCTCGCGCTCCCAGCGCTCGAGGTCGCTCAGCCTCGGAGGAGTCGCGGCCATGGGCGAAGTCTATGACGGCCCCTGGCGGCCAGCGCCGCCGTTCCGACCCCGCCCGCGGCGGCCGCGCCGGCCAGTGCCGCCGCCGCCTTGAGCCTGCGTCCGAGCCGGTCGAAGCGCAGCACGTCCCACCCCTCCTGACGGGCCACGCGGGCCAGCTCGCGGTCGGGGTTCACGGCCACCGGGTGCCCCACGACGCGGAGCATCGGCAGGTCGGAGGCCGAGTCCGAGTAGGCGTAGGAAGCCGCGAGGTCGATCCGCTCGCGCTCGGCGAGCTGCTCGATCGCCCGGGCCTTCTCGGCCCCGTAGATGAAGAGCCCAGCCGGCTTGCCCGTGTAGACGCCGTCGGCGACCTCGGAGAACTGCGAGCCTATGCCGCCGTCGAGGGCCAGCACGTGGGCCAGCATCTCCGCCAGCTCACCCGAGGCAGCGGTCGCGATGTACACACGGAAGCCCTCGTCCTGGTGGCGATGGGCGAGGGCCAGGACCTGCGGGTAGATTCGCGGGAGGATGCCGGCCAGGACGTCCGCTCCCAGGCGCTCGAGATCGCGCACCCGGGTTCCCTGCAGCGAGGCGGAGATGCGGTCGCGCAGTGCGTGCGTGCCGGCATCGGTCGAGCCGCGCACCCGGTAGCGCAGGTTGGCCCAGCCGTCGGCGAGCAGGCGACGGCGTGACATCAGCCCGGCCCGGAAGGCGGCACGCCCGAACTGGAAGGCCGAGGAGCCCTCCATGAGGGTGCGATCCAGATCGAAGAACGCGGCGGCGGACGCGGGCGTCCGCTGAGGCTCCGCGCGCGGCGGCGGCTCCGTGCTCAGCCGCCGTTCACCTCCACGATCACCGCGTCACCCTGACCGCCGCCCGAGCAGATCGCCGCGCAGCCGAGGCCACCGCCGCGGCGGCGCAGCTCGTAGACCAGCGAGCCGAGGATGCGCGCGCCGGAAGCTCCGATCGGGTGCCCGAGGGCGACGGCGCCCCCGTTGACGTTGACGCGGTTCTCGTCGATCCCGAGCATGCGGATCGAGTTCAGGGTCACCGACGCGAACGCCTCGTTGATCTCCCAGACGTCGATTTGATCGACATCGAGCCCGGCCTTCTCGAGGGCCACCTTCGCCGCCTTGGCGGGCGTCCGGGCGAGATAGGGGAAGTCGTCGGCGATCTGGGCCTGAGCGACGATCGTGGCCAGCGCCGACTTGCCGTTGCGCTTGGCCCACTCGTCGCTGGCCAGGACGAGCGCCCCGCCGCCGTCGTTGACGCCCGGCGAGTTGCCGGCGGTGTGCGAGCCGTCCTTGACGAAGATCGGGGGCAGCTTGGCCAGCGTCTCGAGACTGGTGTCACGCCGCGGCGCCTCGTCGACCTCGACCGTGGTCTCCCCCTTCTTGCTCTTGACCGTGACCGGCACGATCTCCTCCGGCAGCCGGCCTTCGTCGGTGGCCTTGATCGCCAGCTCGTGCGAGCGCAGCGCCCAGCGGTCCATGTCCGGCCGGGTGAGCTCGAGCTCGGAGGCCACCTCGCTGGCCTCCTGGGCCATGTGCTTGCCCGAGAAAGGGTTCGTGAGCCCGTCGTTGATCATCGAGTCGATCGCCTTGGCGTCGCCCATGCGAAAGCCGAAGCGAGCCTCCTTGAGCAGGTAGGGCGCATTCGACATCGACTCCATGCCGCCGCCGACCCCTACCTCCAGATCGCCGGCGCGAATCGCCGAATCGAGAAGGCCCGCAGCGCGGATCCCGGAGGCGCAGACCTTGTTGATCGTCTCGGAGGAAACCTCGATGGGGATGCCGGCCTTGATCTGGGCCTGTCGCGAGGGAATCTGCCCCTGGCCGGCCTGGATGACCTGGCCCATGACGACGTGCTGGACCTCCTCCGGCGCCACCTCAGCCCGTTCGAGGGCGGCCTTGATCGCGGTGCTGCCGAGCTCCGTAGCGTCGAGGCTGGCCAGGCCACCGCCCAGCTTGCCGACCGGCGTTCGCGCTGCTGACAGGATCACAGTCTTTGGCATCAGGCCTCGCTTTTAGGGGTCCGTGTGGGGTCAATCGTAGTCGGCGCGGGGGTTTCGGCCGCCGCGGCGCTGGTAGGTTCGGGGCGTGGAGGTCCTGGCGAGCACCGATCCGCCGAAGGCCACCGGGGCGGACACCATCGCCGTGGGCGTATTCGAGGATGAGGGAGTCGCCCACGACGTCCCCGACGGCCGGCTCGGCGCGCTGCTCGATGCCGGCGAGGCACGGCGCGAGTTCCGCCACGTCGCGGTGACCCACGCCGAGGACCAGCGATGGATCGTCGTCGGACTCGGCGCGCGGACGCGCTTCGACGCCGAGCGGGCCAGGCGCGCGGCGGCAGCCGCACACGCCCGCGCCCGGGAGCTGGGGTGCGAGCAGCTCTGCTGGGAGGTGCCACACCACGTCGATGACGGCGTCGTGGCCGGCCTCGTGGAGGGCACGCTCCTGCACGCCTACCGCTTCGACCGCTACAAGCGCGCGGCGCGTCATCGGGACGTGGGGCGGCTCGTGATGAGCGCCCACCACGACGTCTCGGCCGTGGTGCGGCGCGCTGAGATCCTCACGCGGGCGCAGAACCGGGCTCGCGACCTCGGCAACGCTCCGCCCAACGCCCTCGACCCCGCGGGGCTGGCCGACTACGCACAGCGCCTTGCCGAGGCGAGCCCCCGCATCAGCGCCACCGTGCTCGACGAGGAGGCGATCCGCGATGCCGGCATGGGGGCTTTCGCGGCAGTTGCCCAGGGCTCGGCCCGCGAGGCCCGGCTGATCCGGCTCGACTACAGCGCGGAGGGCCATGAGGAGTCGCCGCCGCTGGGACTCGTGGGCAAGGGGATCACTTTCGATTCGGGCGGGATCTCGCTCAAGCCGCCAGTCTCGATGCAGGAGATGAAGTTCGACATGTCGGGCGGCGCCGCGGTGATCGAGGCCGTTGCGGCGCTGGCCGAGCTCGAGGCGCCCGTGCGGGTGATCGGGATCGTCGGCGCGGCCGAGAACCTGCCGAGCGGGAGCGCGGTGAGGCCCAGCGACATCGTCCGCGCGCTCGACGGCACGACGATCGAGGTCAACAACACCGACGCCGAAGGACGCCTCGTGCTCGCGGACTGCCTCTGCTACGCCCGGGCCGAGGGGTGTGCGCGGCTTGTCGACCTCGCCACGCTCACCGCCATCGACGTCGCGCTGGGGTCGACCTACGCCGCCGTGATCTCAAACGACGACGCCCTGGCCGAGCAGGTCGTGAGCTGCGGTGAGCGCACCGGCGACCTGGTGTGGCGCATGCCGCTGCACGAGGAGTACGCGGCAATGGTCAAGGGCCGCTACGCCGACCTCACCAACCGCACCGAGCGCCGAGAGGCGATGCCGCTGACCGCGGCCGAGCTGCTGCATCACTTCGCCGGGAGCGTGCCGTGGGCGCACGTGGACATCGCCGGCACGGCCTGGGACGTCCCGCGGCCCTACTTCGTGGGCAAGGGGGCGACCGGCTTCGGGGTGCGCCTGCTCGTGGAGCTGGCTTGCGCGGCGGCCTGAACGCCCGGCCCGCCCGCTCAGATCCGGATCAAGGTCAAAAACCGGCGCGTCAGCCCCAGCCGGCCCTCGATCCGCACGCGGCGAAACGCGACCAGGCTGAGCGCCGCGCGGCCGCGGGCGCCGACGGGGACAGGCACTCCGCCCACCGACGGCGCGACCATCAGGCTGACGAGGTCGGGCAGCGAGCCGGTGATGCGCAGATCGGGCGCGTCGGCGGGTCCGTCCTCGACCCGGATGGGGCGCTCGCCGAAGTCGATTCGCACCGGCGGATACTCGCCGCCTGAGCACAGCTCGACCTCGGCCTGCAGCTGGGCGGCCAACGCCGGCCGGTGCCTGATCCCGCGCTCGACGACGGCCAGGATCGCCGGGGCCAGGCCGCCCTCCACGAGCCGGCCGAGCTCGACCTGGGGAGGCTCAGGCACCACGCAGGGATCGTAGGCTGTGAGAATCCGGGCATGGAGTTCGACCTGGCGGACCATCATCGGCTGCTGCGTGACACCGTCCGTGACTTCGCCCAGCAGGAGGTCGGCCCGGTGGCCGAGGAGCTCGACCGCAGCAAGGCCTTCCCGTACACGATCGTGCAGCGGCTCGGCGAGCTCGACCTCATGGGGATCCCGTTCCCGGAGGAGTACGGGGGCGGCGGCGGGGACTCGCTGGCCTATGCGCTCGCGGTCGAGGAGCTGGCACGGGTCGACTCGAGCGTGGCCATCACCCTGTGCGCTCACACCTCACTCGGGACGCAGCCCATCTACCTGTTCGGCTCCGAGGAGCAGAAGCAGCGCTTCCTACCGATCCTGTGCCGGGGCGAGCGCCTCGGCGCGTTCGGGCTGACCGAGCCCGAGGCCGGCTCCGACGCCGGGAACACGAAGACGACGGCCGCGCTCGATGACGGCGAGTGGGTCATCAACGGGGCCAAGCAGTTCATCACCAACGCGGGCACGGACATCTCCGGGCTGGTGGTGATCACCGCGGTGACCGGTTCCGGATCGGAATCAGGCGGCCGCGAGATCTCGAACATCCTGGTCGAGAACGGGACGCCCGGCTACGAGCAGGGCGAGCCCTACCGGAAGATGGGCTGGAACGCCTCCGACACCCGGCCGCTGTCGTTCGCCGACTGCCGGGTCCCGGCCGAGAACCTGGTCGGCGCGCGCGGCGCCGGGCTGCGCCAGTTCTTCCACATCCTGGACATCGGGCGCATCGGTGTGGCGGCGATGGGAGTCGGTCTGGCTCAGGGCGCGCTCGACCAGGCCCTGGCCTACGCCAAGGAGCGGCGCGCGTTCGGAAAGCCGATCTCGAAGTTCCAGTCGATCCAGGCCAAGCTCGCGGGCCTGTCGACGGAGATCGACGCCACACGCCTGCTCGTGCACAAGGCGGCGTGGCTGAAGGACACGGGAAGGAACTTCACCCTGACCGCCGCGCAGGCCAAGCTGAAGAGCGGGCGGCTCGCCGTCCGGGCGGCCGACGAAGCCGTCCAGATCCACGGCGGCTACGGCTACATCGAGGAGTACCCCGTATGCCGCTTCTACCGGGACGCGAAGATCCTCACCATCGGCGAGGGCACGGACGAGGTGCAGGAGATGGTGATCGCACGCGCCCTCGGGGCGTGACGAGCGTGCGGGGTCGAGGGGCAGCGTTACTCGTCCTGGTGGCTGCGGCCTGGTGGGCGCCCGCCGGGGCTGCTCAGGGCGCCGCGACGGACACGGCGCGGCTCGGGGGCACGTTCGCGATGAGCGGCACGATCACGGTGGCGCGTCACGTCAGGGGCGAGCGGGCCGGACAGCACGTCGCGCGGGCCTGGAGCTTCACGCCGCTCTGCTCGACCGGTCAGTGCCCGCGCGTGAGCCTCGTGCGCCAGCGCGCGGGCGGAACCGACCACCTCGTGCTCTCCCGCACGGGACCCGGCCAGTACGCCGGGTCGGGGAGGTTCTACGCGCCCGTGCGCTGCGGCGGGCGGACGATCCGCAACGGCGAGTCCGTGCCATTCACGATCAAGGTCACGATCACCGCGGCCGCCGCCACGCCCGGCGGGCTCGTGGCCAGCGCGCTGCAGGCGTCCTACGTCAACCCCAGCCGCTCCAACCTCACCCGCTGCGTCGCGGTGCCAGGACGCGACGCGGCCGTCTACGACGGGCAGCCGGCGCCCGCCGCCTCCTAGCCCCGCCGCGGCTCGATCCGCAGCGTGCTCAGCACGTGCTCGAGCCGCGCCACCTGCCGCCGCCGCGCCGGCCGCGGCCCGGCGACGACCACGTAGAGGCAGAACGGCCGCCCGTTCACGGTGAAGAAGTGCTGGATCCCCGCCTGCCCGGGCCGCGGGTGCGCCAGGCACGAGTTCGACAGCGCGGAGACGTCGATGCGCCGCGGGATGCGGCGCGGCGCGAACAGCCCGCGTCCCGGCTCGAGCCCCGCCCCCGGCAGGTACTCGGCCAGCGCTACGAAAGTCGCCTCGGAGGGCATCTGAGAAGTGCTGCGGTCCCCGAACTCGCCGTCGGGGAGCGCAACCGGAAAGCTGCCGGCGTGGAGCGCGGCGATCCCGCCCTGGCGGTGGAACACCCGCCCGCTCCATCCCGCGGGCAGCGAGATCCGAAGGCCGTGCGCCTCGAGCAGAGTCACGCCAGCCCTCCTGTCCCGGCCCCCACGGCGATCCCCAGGAGCGCAAGGATCCCGATGAGCCGCGCCGGCTCGCGCCAGCGAGTCAGTCGCCGGTGCGCGCGCAGGAGCTGGTCGGGGCGCCGGACGCCGGCGGCGGCGAGGGGCTGAACGCCGCGGAGCGCCCCGAACACGCCCAGGATCAGCGCTCCCCGGGCGGTCCCGCCGGACAGAAAAGCGGCCGCGAACGCAAGATAGGTCGAGGCGCTCGAGACGACAGTCGTGATCCCGAGACCCAGCTGCGCGCCGTAGCCGGCCCCGTAGACCCATCCGCGGTACTCGTCGCGCCAGCGCTCGTCGACCTGGCGGCGCGGTCCGGGCACGCCGCCCGGCGCCACGTCGACGATCAACGCGGCCAGCGCGAGCACCGCGAGCAGCAGCAGCCGCGCCGGCGTGCCCAAGCTGTCGGGGAGCACGAGCGAGCCCAGCGCGCCGAGCACCACGCCGGCGACGGCGCCCGCCGCTGTGGCTGCGAGGGCGAACGCGGCGACGGTGAGGGCCCAACGCGATCCGCGGCCCCGCTCGCCGAGCGGAGTGATGCTCGCCAGCATCGACTCCCCTCAGGGAGACCAGGCCGCGGCGATCGCACCCGCGAGGGCGGCGAGGCACCCCAAGGCGACGAAGCCGCTCATGGCTCGGGCCGGCCCGCGGGATAAAGGCTCGGATCCTCCGGACCGATGCCGGCGGCGGCAAACACCTCGTCCACGTGCCGCGCACGGCTCGTACCGTCGCTCGCCCGTACGCGGGTCGCCTCGTCCGGCCCGGGGGCGCCCGCGTCCGCGACGACCCCCGCGTCGGCGATCGCATCGCTCACCAGCGAGCTCAGTGCGTGCCAGGTGGTGGCGACGCCTTCGCCGCGGATGCTCCCGTCGACGAGAACGAAATACGGCGCGCCCGGCACCGAGTAGTCCTCCCAGGCCCGTGAGGACATGACCACCGGGATGCCCGCCTGCGCCGCGAGCGCGGCCACCCGGGCCGGCTGTTCGCGCTCGGGACCGTGGGTGACGATCAGCGTCTGCACGCCGGCCGGTAGCCGGGCCTGCGAGAGCGATTCCCAGAAGCCGGCGCACGTGCCGCAGCCGCTGGTCAGGAAGGCCAGCAGGGTGGGGATCGCGGGCGTCCCGGGCTCGAAGGAGAGGGTGAGCGCGCCGCCATCCGGCGTGGCCCCGGAGACCGGCGGCGCGGGCTCGTCGCGGCGTGCGCCGGACGCGGCGGAGGGGGTTGCGACCCCGGGCGCCATCGGCGCCTGGGCGTTCAGCCGGCGCAGGATCTCGGCGTGGCTTCGCAGGAGCCCGGCGACGAGCACGAGCAGGAGGACGAGGAGCAGCGTCTCGACGCTGATCAGGACCGCCGTCATGCCCCACCCCCGCCCGGGAGCTGCACCGCGAGGCCCTGCAGGCAGGAGGCCTCGTGGGTGCAGGTCTTGTCGTCGATCATCAGGGTGTCGTTGCAGGCCAGCTGGTCGGCGGTGGCCGGGTGCTGGCAGACGACGAGCCGGCACACGACCTCGGTCGTGCCCTTCACTTGCGTGTTGCACTGGCCGTAGCGGAAGTGGTTGCAGTCCACGCGGCGCCGGTTGCAGTCGCCCAGCGCGCACTGGCACCCGCCGGGGAACGTGTGGCCCGGGATCCGGTTGCAATCGAGGTAGTAGCGCACACCTTCCGCGTGGCAGAGACCGCCTCCGCGGTAGTCGGTGCACTTCCACCAGCCGGCCACGTAGGTGCCCTGCGGACAGGTGTTCAGGCCCCGCTGGATTTCGCAGCAGAAGGCCGTATAGCCGTCGGTGCACTTGCCCGAGCTGCAGTTGCCGGGTCCGATGACGGCCCAGGCCGGGTCGGGTCGCAGCAGGTAGCGCAGCGGCGCGACGGCGAACGCCGAGCCGGCGATCGCCGCCCGCGAGAGCACGGTGCGTCGCGACGTCCGGCGCTCCAGCAGCGCCGCGGCCCGGCTCGCGAGCTTCTCGGTGAGGCTCACGACCCGCTCCACGACAGCCACGTCTGCGGCAGGACCGTGTACGCAAGGACCAGGGCGTAGACGGTCGCTCCCAGCGCGAGGATCAGCACGGTCGCGTAACCGGGGCCGTGGCCGAGAAGCCACGGAAGGCCGTGAGCCGGCCATACCGCGGCCGTCGCGACCAGGACCGCCAGCGCCAGGCTGAGCGCCGCCTGGATCGCCGACGCCGGCGCGCCCGCGTCGCCGAAGCACCCGCAGGACGCGCGCCGGCGGGCGAGGAGCAGCGCCACGGCAGCGAAGCCGAGGTACATACACGCGACCGCCGCGGCGAGGAGCCGGCCCGGATGCACGGCCGTCCACACCCCCAGGGCGATCTCCGCGACCGCCAGCCCGCGAATGGCGGCGTTGGGCACCGGCCAGCCGAGCGTCACCAGGGCCACCCGCGCCGAATCAGGCGAGCGCAGCTTCGCCACCCCCGCCACGACGAGCACCGCGGCGGCCACGACGAGCGCGGGTGCGAGCACGCCGGCCATCCCCTAGCTGGTCTTCGCCTCCAGGATCCTGGTCGCGGCGCTCGCCGGGTCGAGCTGGCGCGAGACGACGCGGTCCAGCAGCTCCTGGACCTCCGGGTCCTCCCCCACCGAGCTCTCGAGCTCGCGGCGCATGCGGAAGGTGGCGATGGCCAGGACCTCGTTCATCAGGTTCCGCCGCCGGCGCTCGGACAGCGTCCCCTCGGCCTCGATGTACTGGCGGTGCTCGGTCAGCCGGTCGGCCAGTTCCTCGATCCCCTCGCCGCGGGTCGCCTCGGTCTTGACGATCGGGACCTGCCAGCCCTCGTGGGGACCCAGGGCGAGCACGCCCTTGATCTCCCTGATCATCGAGTCGGTCAGCGGGTGATCGGACTTGTTGACCACGATCACGTCGGGGATCTCCATCACTCCCGCCTTGAGCGCCTGGATCGAGTCTCCCGAACCGGGCATGAGCACCAGCACCACCGTATCGGCGTGGTCGATGATGTCGACTTCGGCCTGACCGACCCCCACCGTCTCGAGCAGGACCATGTCCCGGCCTGAAGCGTCCATCAAGAGCGCCGCCTGAAGCGTGGCCTCGCTGAGACCCCCGAGCGCGCCGCGGTTTGCCATCGAGCGTATGAACACGCCAGGATCGAGAAAGTGATCGCTCAAGCGGATCCGGTCGCCCAGAAGCGCGCCCTTCGTGAACGGCGACGAGGGGTCGATGGAGAGCACGGCAACCGTCCGCTCACGGCTGCGCTCGAGTTCGTCAGCGCGCTCAGCAGCGTCGACTTGCCCACGCCCGGCGGTCCGGTGAAGCCGATGATCGCCGCCCGGCCCGTCTGCGGATAGACCTCGCGGACGAGCTCCCAGCCCTTGGGATCGTCGTTCTCGACCAGCGAGATGGCGCGAGCCAGCGCCCGCTTGTCGCCCGCCCGAAGGCGCTCCGCGAGGGTGTCGTTGGCGTTGGCCACGGCGGCGAGCAATCATGCCAGGGGTGAACGCGTCGCCCCTGTCCCGCTTGGACTCGCTCGTCGGAGACGGCATCGAGGCCGCCGTCAAGGGCAAGCACCGCCTGCGGCTGCGGCGGCTGGGCTGGGCCCACGCCCTGTCCCCCGACGGCGGGAGCCTGTGGGCGGCTAGCGACCCACCCCCTCGCGAAGGTTGCGTGCTCGAGCCGCTGATCGACGGGGCGGCCGCGTTCCCGGAGATCGCCGCGGCGCTGCAGGGCGCTCGGCGCTCGGTCCACATCACCGGTTGGCACATCTCACCCGACTTCGAGCTGGTTCGCGACGACGGCCGGGTCGTCCTGGGCACGCTGCTGGCCGAGCTGGCCGAGAACATCGACGTCCGGGTCCTGGTCTGGGCCGGCGCCCCGATCCCGGCCTTTCACCCCACGCGCAAGGAGGTCCGCGAGGACGTCCAGCGGTTGACACGCCAGACCAAGATCCGATGCCAGGCCGATCCCCGCGAGCATCCGTTCCACTGCCACCACGAGAAGACGATCGTGATCGACGACGAGGTGGCGTTCGTCGGGGGCATCGACATGACCTACGCCGCCGGCGACCGGTTCGACTCCTCGGCCCACGCGGCCCGGCGCAAGCTGGGCTGGCACGACGCCACCGCGCGCCTGCACGGGCCGGTGGTGGGCGACGTCGCCGATCACTTCGCCGTGCGCTGGGAGGAGCTGACCGGCGAGCGCGTCGAGACGGCGGCGCCGTCCGCCGCCGGGAACACCGAGGTGCAGCTGGTGCGCACGGTGGCCGAGAACATGTACGACCGCCTGCCGCACGGCGACTTCAGCATCCTCGAGAGCTACACGCGGGCGCTGGCCTCCGCGCAGCGGCTCGTGTACATCGAGAACCAGTTCCTGTGGGCGCCCGAGCTCGTCTCGATCCTCGAGGACAAGCTGCGCCACCCCCCGCACCCCGACTTTCGCCTGGTCATCCTCCTTCCCGCCCGCCCCAACAACGGCCGCGATGACACCGTCGGCCAGCTCGCCGTGCTCAGCGACGCCGACGAGGGCGACCGCATGCTGGCGGCGACGATCCGCTCGCTCTCCGGCCACCGCGACGACCCCCTCTACGTGCACGCCAAGGTCGCCGTCGTCGACGACCGCTGGCTGACGATCGGCTCGGCCAACCTGAACGCGCACTCGCTGCTCAACGACACCGAGTGCAACGTCGTCTGCTGCGATCCCGCGCTCGCCCGCCAGACACGGGCGCGGCTGTGGGCCGAGCACCTGCAGCTCGACGTCTCGGCGGTCGCCGAGGCCGAGCCCCAGGCGCTCGTGGACGAGCACTGGCGGCCGATCGCCTACGAGCAGCTCGAGCGCCGCCGCGCGGGCGCGCCGGCGACCCATCGGCTGCTCGCGCTGCCGGGCGTCTCCCGCCGCTCCCGGCGCCTGCTCGGCCCGCTTCAGGGCCTCGTCGACGACGGCTGAGCCGTACGATCCGCCGCGTGCAAACGGCCACGACCGAGCAGCCCCCGCTCACCCCGAGCGTCCCGCCGTTCGTCCGCTCCGGCCCGCCGCCGCTGCACGGAAACCCGTTCACGTTCCTGCGCTTCGCCCGGGGCAAGGGGATGCTCACCCCCGGGTATCTGCTCCTCTTCGCGCGCTGGCTGTGGCTGAAGCTGCGCTGGCGCGGTCGCCTCGTCACCGAAGGCATGTGCTTCGTCTGTCCGGGCGTGAGGTTCGAGATCGAGCGCGGCGCAAAGGTCAGGCTCGGCCGCTGGTCGTGGATCGGCCACGGCTGCAAGGTGCGCGTGCACGAGGGCGAGGTCTCGATCGGCGCCAAGTCGGTGCTCGGCCAGGAGTGCACGATCTCGGCCTTTCAGCACGTCTCGATCGGGCGCGAGTGCATCATCGCCGACCGGGTCATGCTGATCGACTTCGACCACGGCATGGTCGAGGTCGAGCGACCGATCCGCCTGCAGGGGATCTACAAGCGCGACGTCAACGTGGGCCACAACGTGTGGATCGGCTACGGCGCCTGCCTGCTGCGCGGCGTGACCGTCGGCGAGAACTCGGTGATCGGGACGAGCACCGTGGTCACCGCCGACGTGCCGGCGAACGCCGTCGTGTGCGGCATCCCCGGCCGCGTCATCCGCATGCGCGAGGCGCCGCGGACGTTTCGCTGGGAGTAGGGCCGGCCGCGCGGCCCCGACCGGGGCGATGGCTCCACTTTTACGCCTATACGGGGGCAAAGTGGAGCCATCGTCGCCCGAGCCCCCGATTCACCCGGTCCAGCCGACCAACTCGGGCGCCAGGTTCCGCAAAGTCGCCTCGAGATCGGCGTCGTCGCCGAGCGCCCGCTCGAGCGTCTGTGCGTGCGCGACCGCGCGCCTACGCGGGTAATCGGCCGCCAGGCCGCGATAGGCCATGAACGCCCAATCGCTCGACTGCAGCGCCAGCAGCTCCCGCAGCGCCCGCTCGGACGGGTGGGCACGCCGCGCCAACAGCCTCAGCTCGGCGGTCCGCGCCTGCCAGGCAAGATCCGCGACGCCGGGGGCGCTCCAGGTGCGCAGGTCATTGCCCTCGCCCCAGGTGCTGACGGCGAGCTCCGGCGGCGCGGGAACAGGCTCGTGACGCTCGAGCGCGTCGTCGAGCCGCGTAAGCGGGAGCTGCTGGCGCACGCACTCCTCGATCACCGCCGCGAGCCACTGAACTCCCTCGTGCCACCAGTGCCCCAGCAGCTCGGTGTCGAGCGCACACACGCACACGCCACCCGGGGAGACGCGCTCGCGCACCCGGGAGACGAAATCGCGCGCGTCGGCGGCGGCGAGCTCGGCGGCCGCCGCGCGCTCGTACGGTGCGCCGTCGTTGCGCCACGGACGGTGATGGTGCTCGGTCAGGCGGTGGGAGTCGCGGTAGGCCGGACCGCGCGGATAGCCCTGCGGGCTCCACACGAGCGAGACGACCTCGCGGTCGAGCGGCCACAGGACCGGCCCTGCCTCGGTGGCCAGCGGGTGGTGGATGTCCACGCCCGACCCGGGAGGGAACTCGACACACGTGAGCCGGGCACCGGCCTCCTCGAGCACGGGATCGAGCCACGGTGCGTGCGCACATTCGGGCAGCCAGAAGCCGCCATTCCAGGCCCCGAAGCGGCGCCGGTGCGAGGCGATCCCGGTCTGCACCTGCAGCGACGCGGCCGCGTCGGAGGCCAGCAGCGGCAGCACGGCGTGGGTGGCCGCCGACGTCCAGCCGGCGTGCTCGCCGAGCGCGTGCATCAGCCCGCTCGGCAGTGCACTGAGCTTCTCCGCCGCTTTCGCGTAGTCCGCCGCCGAGACCTCCAGCGCTTCGGCGACCTGCCGCTCGCCCCGGCGCATGGACTCCTCGCGGTCCTGCCCGTGCGTCCACGGCCTGAGCTCGGTCAGAAAGCGCAGGCACCGCTCGATCGTGCCCTCGGCCTCGAGCTGGTCGCACAACACCGGCGTGAGCGAGAGCGTGATCGGCGCCCGCCCGAGCACGTCGAGCAGCGGGATGTACGAGGTGGCGATCGCCTCCCACAGCCACTCCTCGCCGAACGGCCACGTCCCGAACCCCTCGACGTAGGGCATGTGGGTGTGCAGCACGATCGCGAGCTCGCCGCGCTCGTGCCGCGCCCCGTTCACGATCGGCACACGGCCAGGAAGTCGAGCGCGCGATCCAGCCGCTCGCCGCGCAGCGCGAAGTCGCTGCACGCGATCGCCGGCGTGAACCGGTCGTAGAAGGCCTTGGTGATCCCCAGGCGGGCGTGAACGGTGTCCCAGCCCAGGCGCAGCGCCAGCTCGTGCACGCGCAGGCGGCGGGCGTGGAACAGCCCGAGCAGGTCGACCTCCGCGAACACGCCTTCGCACAGCTGACGGAACTCGTGCGCCCGGTACTCCTTGACGTGCCAGGGGTTGTCGGACTTCACCGCGCCGGGGGGCGCCAGCGTGAGGACGTTCGGAGTCGAGACGTAGAGCACGCCGCCGGGCGCGAGCAGCCCGCGCAGGTGCGCCAGCACCGCCGCGGGGTCCTGCACGTGCTCGATCGTCTGCAGGAAGACGACAGCGTCATAGCTTCCGGGCTCGCCGAAGGTCTCGACCGTCCCGCGCTCGAAGCGCAGGTTCGTGCGCTGGTAGCGCAGCCGAGCGTGCTCGTGCGCCTCGGGATTGCCGTCCAGGCCCACGACCGCGGCGGCGCGCGACGCGAGCACGTCGGAGCCGTAGCCCTCGCCGCAGGCCATGTCGAGCACGCGCTCTCCCACCACCCGCTGGGCGATCCATTCGTACACGACGAGGTGTCGCCGGTACCAGTAGTTCTCTTCCGGCACGTCGGGAAGCGTGCGCTCACCGGTCAGCTCCAGAGGCGGCACGCCGGGGGGCTGATTCTGTTGAACATAGGCGTTCGTCGACACAGGCGACAGGGTAATGTGGCGCCCGCCATGGAGGCCGTCACAGACCGCGCGCGCAGCGCGGACGAGATCCGCGACGCCAACACGCGCTACCACGACGTGGCGGCTGCGGGCTACGACGCCAAGTGGGGAATCGACTTCGGCGACGTGGGTCAGGCGCAGGTGCTGGGCAAGCTGCGCAAGGTCGTGGGCTCAGAGCTCGACCGCGGTTACGGCCGCTCGCTCGAGATCGGCGCCGGCACCGGCTACTTCAGCCTCAACCTGTTGCAGGCAGGCGTGGTGGGCGAGGCCACCTGCACCGACATCTCGCCCGGCATGGTCGCCACGCTGAGCGAAAACGCCTCGCGCCTGGGTCTGCGTGTCCGCGCGGCGCGCGCGGATGCCGAGGCCCTGCCCTTCCCCGACGGCAGCTTTGACCTCGTCGTCGGCCACGCTGTGCTGCACCACCTGCCGGACCTGCGGCACGCCTTCGCCGAGTTTCACCGCGTGCTGGCACCGGGGGGCCGGATCGTCTTCGCGGGCGAACCCTCGCGCTTCGGGGACAGCCTCGCCTCGCTGCCCAAGCGCGGTGCCCACCGCCTCGCCCCGTACTGGCGGGCGCTGCTTCGCGCCGGGCCGGCGCCGCCGCCGGGCAGCAACGGTCACGGGCACGACCATGAGCACGGCCTCGAGCACGTCGTCGACATCCACGCCTTCCTGCCCCGCGACCTCTCGCGCCTGGCTCGCCGTAGCGGGTTCACCGACGTCCGCGTGCGCGGCGAGGAGCTGGTCGCAAACTGGTTCGGCTGGTTCAACCGCGCGCTGGAGGCCACGGCCGACCCGGCCGATGTCCCGGTTCTGTGGCGGCGCTACGCCTTCCGTGGCTACCTGCTCCTCCAGCAGCTCGACGAGCGCATGTTCGAGCCGATGCTGCCGCCGGCGATCTTCTACAACCTCCTGCTGAGCGCGCGCAAGCCGTAGCGTCTGCGGCATGCCCGACCGCCTCACGCGCGAGTTCCCGCTCTTCCCCCTGGGAATCGTCGCGCTCCCGGGCGAGCTGATCCCGCTGCACATCTTCGAGGAGCGCTACAAGACGATGATGAACGAATGCCTGCTCGGCGAGCGCGAGTTCGGCATCGTCTGGCTCTCGGACGACGGCCTGCGTGAAGTCGGCTGCGCGATGCAGATCGAGCAGGTGCTCGAGCGCATGGAGGACGGGCGGATGAACCTCGTGGCACGCGGGACGCGCCCGATCCGCGTCCTCGAGCGCCAGTCCCACCTCCCCTACCCGGCCGGCGTGATCGAGTTCGTCGCCGACCGCGACGACGTGACCGATCCCGACCTGATCGAGTCCGCTCACGCCGCCTACGCCGAGCTCGTACGGAGGGCGACCGACCGCGATCCCGACGCCGAGGAGCTCGAGCAGATGACCGCCTACGCGATGGCGGCGACGGTCGACTTCGGGCTCGACGCCAAGCAGGGCCTGCTCGACCTGCGCTCCGAGAACGCCCGCCTGCGGCTCGTCACGCGCCTGTTCCGCGCCGCGCTCAAGCGCCTCGACTTCGTCGACCGGGCGCAGGCCCGGGCGCGATCCAACGGCAAGGTGCGCTTCGGCTGACGCCTAGGCGTTGTAGATCACCATCGCGGCCCCGAACACGATGCAATAGAGCCCGAACGGGGTCAGCGTGCGCGTCTTGAAGTAGCGCGTGAGGAAGTGCACGGTGAAGATCGCGGTGATGGCGGCGGCCACGGCGGCGATCACGGCCTGGCCGCGGATCCCCTGGCCGAGCGGCCCGGTGAGGTCGCCGACCTTGTATACGCCGGCGGCGAGGATCGGGGGTGTCGCCAGCAGGAAGGCGAAGCGTGCCGAGTCGCTGTGATCGAGGCCGCGGCCGAGGCCGGCGGTCATGCACACCCCGTCGCGGCTGATCCCGGCGATCAGAGCTGAGGACTGAGCGACCCCGATCACGCCCGCCTCCCGCAGCTCCAGCGTGTCCAAGCGCCGGCCGCCCTCGAGCTTCATCCCCTCGCGCGCGGCCAGCGCCCGTACCTCGGCGCGCCGCCGGAACCGCTCGGCCCCGAGCAGGATGAAGCCGTTGACGATCAGGAAGCACGACGCCGCCAGCGGCTTGGCCAGGGCCACGCGGATCGGATGCTCGAGCAGCACGCCCAGGATCCCCACCGGGATCGTGGCCGCGATGATCAGCCACGCCAGCCGCTCCATCGGCGTCTCGATCCGGCGCTTGCCCACCGTGGCGAAGAAGGCGCGGATGATGGCGATCCAGTCGCGCCAGAAGTAGATCAGCAGCCCAACTGCGCTGCCCACGTGGAGCATGACCACGAAGGCCAGCCACGGCGACTCCGACTGCGACTGCCAGGAGACGATGTTGTGCCACCCGAACAGGTTGGGGAAGATCACCGTGTGGCCCAGGCTGGAGACTGGGAACAGCTCGGTGGCTCCCTGCAGGATCCCGAGCACGATCGCCTGGAAGGTCGTGATCAGGTTATGGGCGGCGCCGATCAGAAGCACGAGCCGCGGAAGGGTACCCGGGACGGTAAACGGCTGGTTTGGCCCCGCCGTCTACCCGGCCAGCCCGCACGCCTGCTGGGCCGCCTGCACCGCGAAGAGCTCGGTCTCGGCGAGCTCGTGGCGGCTGGCGGCGGCCGTGTCGGGGAAGGAGATCGTCCCGTTCTGAAGCCTGACCGTGTAGGTGGCCACCGACCGCGGGCCCGGCGCGATCCTCAGGCTCTTCTTGGCGTCGTCGGCCAGGTCGGAGGCGATCGCGCGGGCGCGGATCAAGAGCGGGTCGGCCAGCGACCTGGCCCTGCCGCCGTCGCAGCGGATCGTGCCACCGTCGTTGACCAGGAGAGTCAGCGTCTTCCCCTGCCCCGTCCGCGTGAGCAGGAACAGGTCGGGCGACTGGACGTTCAGCCCACAGCCGGGCAGGATCAGCCCCGCGGCGGCGACGATCAGCGCGACTCGAAGGCTCACGCCCCCGATTGCACCACGATCGCGTCGCCGCCCCGGCGCGGGTCGCCCCCGCCCCAGAAGTCGCCCGCGGCATCCCGCTCCACGGCCTGGACGCCGCCGAAGAACAGGTTGCGCTCGCGAAACCGGCCGATCGGGTGCCCTGCGCGCTCGAGCGCCGCGGCGTCGATCCCTGGCTCGGCGTAGACGATCCCGTCCTCGTAGTGCAGTCGCGGCGCCTGCACGGCCTCGGGCGCGCGCAGCCCCTCGTCCACGACGCGGATGATCGTCTGCAGGATCGCGGAGCGGATCCGGTTGGACCCCGCGCTCCCCAGCACGAGCTCGGGCGCACCCTCGCGCAGCACCACGGTCGGAGCCATCATGCTCGGCATCCGCCGCCCGGGCGGGTGGCTGTGGAATCCCAGCGGGTTGAGGTCCTGCTCACCAAGCATGTTGTTGAGATGGACCCCGGTGCCGGGCACGATCAGGCCCGAGCACGAGCCGTTCGAGCACGTCACCGAGCAGGCCCAGCCGTCGGCATCGAGAACCGCGATGTGGGTCGTGTTCCCGAGCCGCGGGCCGCCACCGCCCAGGAACCGGGCCACGAAGCCGGGATCGTCGAGGCCTTCGAGGAACTGAGGGGTGCGCGCGGCCTGGGTGCGCTCCATGGTCGCGACCAGGCGCTCGGCGTCCGGGGGCCCCGGCTCGGACTCGAGGATGCCGAGCGCGTGGGCGATGAGGATCCCACCCGCCGACGGGGGCGGGTTGGTCACGACCTCGCGCCCGCGGTAGTAGACCTGCACCGGCTCGCGGTCGATGACCTGGAAAGCAGCCAGGTCATCAGCCGTCAGCAAGCCGCCGCGCTCGCTCACCCAGTCGACGATCGCGGCAGCGACATCGCCGGTGTAGAAGGGCTCGGCGCCCTCGCTCCCGAGCCGCTGCAACGCGTCGGCGAGCTCCGGCTGGCAGAGCACGTCGCCGGCCCGCAGAAGCCGCCCCTCCGGCGCGAACAGCGCCGCGGCCTCGGGCGTCGAGGTGACGATCCCACCCAGGATCTCGACCACGTAGCCCTGCTCGGCGGTCAGCTCGACGCCCTCGCGGGCCAGCCGCGCGGGCCCCTCGACCAGGTCGCTCAGCGGCACCCGGCCGAAGCGGGCCGCGGCCTCGGTCAGTCCGGCGGGGACGCCGTAGGTCCCCACCGAGGCCGCCCCGATGTTGAAGATCTGCACCGCGTCGCCGAACGACACGCTGATCGGCACGAGCTCCGCCCGCCCGGCCGCGTCGGCGCCCCGCCCCGGCGCCTCGACGAAGAAGTCGAGCAGGACGGGCGCCCGGTCGGGCGCGACGATCAGCATGTACCCGCCGGCGCCCAGCCCGGTGAGCAGCGGCTCGCAGGCGAACGAGGCCAGCACGGCCCCTACGGCCGCGTCCACCGCATTTCCGCCCTCACGCAGGACATCCGCCCCCGTCCGAGCGGTGAGCGGATGGCCGGCGGCGATGACTCCGAGCTGAGGGGTCAGGCCGTTAGCGCCTGGGAATGAATTCGGGCACTTCGAAGCCTGCGGTCTGCCGTTCGCGCACCCGGCTCACGCGCGGCTCGCCCGGCGGCTCGCGCAGCGCCGAGGCCTCGCGCATTCCCGGTGCCTCGACCTGACGGCGGCGCGGGCGGCGATCGCCGAAGCCGGTGGCGACCACCGTGACCCAGACCTGGTCGTCGAGCTTGTCGTCGACCATGGCGCCGAAGATGATGTTCGCGTCGGGGTGGGCGGCCTCGGCCACCGCCTTGGCCGACTCGTTGACCTCCCACAGCGAGAGGTCCCGGCCGCCGGTGATCGAGAGCAGGATCGAGCGTGCCCCCTCCATGCTGGTCTCCAGCAGCGGCGAGGCGACGGCCTGCTCGGCTGCGTCGATGGCCCGGCGCTCGCCCGTGCCCATTCCGATCCCCAGCAGCGAATTGCCGGCGTCGGACATGACCGTGCGCACGTCGGCGAAGTCGAGATTGATCAGCCCCGGCAGCGTGACCAGGTCGGAGATCCCCTGGACGCCCTGGCGCAGGACGTCGTCGGCCACGCGGAAGGCCTCGACCATCGAGACGCCGCGGTCGAGCACCGACAGCAGCCGGTTGTTGGGCACGACGATCAGGGTGTCGACCTCCTCGCCCAGGGCCGCGATCCCGGCCTCGGCCTGCTCGCGCCGCCGCGATCCCTCGAACTGGAACGGCCGGGTGACGATCCCGACGGTCAGCGCGCCGAGCTCGCGGGCGATCTGGGCCACGATCGGGGCCGCGCCGGTGCCTGTCCCTCCACCCGCGCCGGCGGCGATGAACACCATGTCCGCGCCGCGCAGGAGCGCCTTGATGCGGTCGTACTCCTCGCGCGCCGCGCGCTGGCCGAGATCCGGGTTCGAGCCCGATCCGAGGCCGCGCGTGATCGAGTCGCCGATGTGAAGGGTCTCGTGGGCCGCGCACTGCTGCAGGGACTGCAGGTCGGTGTTGATGGCCAGGAACTCCACGCCCTCGATCTCGGCCTCGACCATGCGGTTGACGGCGTTGACGCCGGCGCCGCCGACGCCGACCACCCGGATGACCGGGGTGCCGTTCGATTCGGGCTCCACGGCGTAGGCGTCGGCCACGCGCTCGGGCCGGGCGTAGACGTCGCGGGGCGGCTCGGGCGCCGAGCGCCGGGGCGCGCGGGCGGGTGGATCGAGCACGTTCTCGGGGATGTCGGCGGAGAAGGCGTGGCGCAGCCGTTCCTGCGGGCTGGGGATGTGCGGCTCATCGTGCTCGGGCTCAGGCACACGTGCGCGCGGCTGCTCGCGGACCGGCTCGCGCTTGGGCGGGTCGGGCGGCACCGGCGGGCGGGCCGGCTCCTCCTCGGGCACGCCGGCGTCGTCGGTGGTCTTGCGGAAGAGATCGGCCAGCGGCCCCTCTCGCATGCTCGCGCGCTTACCGGTTGCCATGTGAGAGGACCTCCTTCGCGAGCTGCCTGTAGGAGTGGGCGGCGATGCCGTCCGGATCGTACTTGAGGACCGACATGCCTTTCACGGGGGCCTCGGCAAAACGCACCGTTTTGCGGATTCGAGACGCAAACACGCGATCGCCGAAGTTCTCCTCGAGCAGCTCGATCGCCTCCTTGGCGTGCAGGGTGCGCGCGTCGACCAGCGTGGGCAGGATGCCCTCGATGTCGACGTCGGGATTGAGGTGCTCGCGGATCATGGCCAGCGTGTTCTGGAGCTGGATCAGCCCCCGCATGGACAGATACTCGCATTGGACGGGGACGATCACCTTGTGCGCCGCGGTGAGCGCGTTGATCGTGAGCAGCCCGAGGCTCGGCGGCGTGTCGATGAACACGAAGTCGTAGTCCTCGTCGACCGCCATCAGGGCCTTCTGCAGCGCCCGCTCGCGCCCGATCATCGTCGACATCGCGATCTCCGCCCCGGCCAGGTCGATCGAGGAGCAGGCGACGTCGACCTCGCGCTTGCGGATGACCTCACGGATCGAGACCTTGTGCACGAGGACGTCGTACATCGACTTGTCCAGGGTGTCGGGGTCGATGCCCTGCGACATGGTCAGGTTGCCCTGCGGGTCCATGTCGCAGCACAGCACGCGGTGGCCCTCCTCCGCGAAGGCGACGGCGAGATTCAGCGTGGTCGTGGTCTTGGCGACGCCACCCTTCTGGTTGGCGAACGCGATCACCTTGTGGCTCACGGGAGGTGCCTCCGCGAAGTGCTCCGGGGACTCATACGCGCCTGTATTCGGAGATGGGGTCACGAATCCTTCCGGGGGCGGTGCATGCACCGCCCCTCGGACGGCGCATGCGCCGTCCGGCCGCGGGCGCATGCGCCCGCGGCTCACCGTATGTTCAGGGTGTGCTCTTCGATCACCGGTTGATCTTCGTCACGGGCAAGGGCGGGGTCGGCAAGTCGACCGTCGCCACCGCGCTCGGCGTCCTGGCCGCGCGGCTCGGGCACCGGACGATCGTGGCCGAGCTGGCCAGCCAGGAGCGCGTGCAGCGGGCCTTCGACCAGCACGGCGAGCTCTTCCAGGAGGTCGAGCTCGGCGACGGCCTGTACACGATCTCGATCGACCCCCAGCACGCGATGGAGGAGTACCTGCGCGTGAAGACCGGGCCGCTCGGGCAGGCGCTCGGCTCGAGCCGCGTGTTCCAGGCCTTCGCCATGGCCACCCCCGGCATGCGCGAGCTGCTCAGCATCGGCAAGGTCTGGGAGCTGGCCCAGCTCGAGCGCCGCACCCGCGGCGCCGCGCCCTACGACGTGGTGATCGTCGATGCGCCGGCCACGGGGCACGGGGTCGGGATCCTGCGCACGCCCCGGACGTTCGCCGACATCGCCCGCGTCGGGCCGATCGCGCATCAGGGGCGGTCGATCGCGGCCACGATCGCGGACCCCGACCTCACCGCGGTGGTGGCGGTCGCTACGGCCGAGGAGATGCCGGTCAACGAGACGCTGACGCTGCACGAGGAGCTGGGGCGTGACGGGCTGAGTCTCGACGCCGTGATCGTCAACGCGCTCTACCCCGAGCGCTTCGCCGAGGCCGAGGTTGAGCAGCTCTCCGCCGCGCTCGGGAGCGCGAATGGCGGGGCGGCGCGCGACGCCGTGCGGGCGGCGGTGTCCGAGCACGCGCGCGGCGCCGTCCAGCGTCAGCAGCGCGATCGGCTGCGCCAGGGACTGGGCATGCCGCTGGTCGAGCTGCCCTACGTGTTCGCCGAGGAGATCGGCCGCGAGCAGCTCGAGGCGCTGGCCGACGCGCTGGAGCAGGGCCTGTGAACGTCCCGCAGATGCTCGAGGGCAAGCGCGTCTGCGTGTGCGCCGGCTCGGGCGGGGTGGGCAAGACGACGAACGCCGCGGCGATCGCGCTCGGGATGGCGGCGCAGGGCGCCAAGGTCGCCGTGGTGACGATCGACCCGGCCAAGCGTCTGGCCAACGCGCTCGGGCTCGAGGAGCTGGCCAACGAGCCGCGGCGCGTGGACCCCACCCGGCTCGAGCTTGGTGGGCTGACCGTGAAGGGCGAGCTGTGGGCGATGATGCTCGACCCCAAGCGCACGTTCGACGAGCTGATCGATCGCATCGCGCCCGACCCGGCGCGGGCCGCCGAGATCAAGCAGAACCGCGTCTACGCCGAGCTCTCGACCGCGGTCTCGGGCTCGCAGGAGTTCACGGCCATCGCCAAGCTCTACGACCTCGACCGGATGGGCGAGTTCGACCTCCTTGTCCTCGACACGCCGCCCTCGCGCAACGCGCTCGACTTCCTCGATGCGCCCGGCCGGCTGACATCGTTTCTCGAGGGCCGGGCGCTGAAGGCCTTCGTCCGGCCGACGGGCCTGGGGATGCGGGTGCTGGGACGCGGGGCCAGCCCGATGCTCGCGGGCCTGCGCCGGATCACCGGGATCGACCTGCTCTCGGACCTCTCGACCTTCTTCGGGCTGCTCGGGGGGATGACCGAGGACTTCAGCGAGCGCGCGCGCCAGGTGCAGCGGATGCTCACGGCGCCGACCACGGCGTTCCTGCTCGTGACCTCGGCCCAGACCGAGCCGCTCGAGGAGGCACTGTGGTTCGCCCGCACGCTCGAGGAGGCCTCGATGCCGTTCGCCGGCGTGATCGTCAACCGCGTGCACCACGACGTGCTGGGCGACGCCGAGCCAAGCGAGCTGGAGTCGGCCCTCGCGCGCGAGCTCGGTGCCGACCTCGCCGCGCGCGTGGCGGAGAACTTCTGCGACTACCACGTGCTAGCCCGGCGCGACGCCCGCAACGTCGCGCGGCTCGAGGCCGAGCTCGGCGGCCGCCCGCTGCTGCTCATCCCCCACCTCGACGACGACGTTCACGACGTCGAGGGACTGTTGCGGCTGCACCGCTACCTGTTCGCCTCCGACGAGGAGCGCGCTCGGCTGATCGCCGAGGTCGTCGCGTGAGCCTTCAGGGCTGCCGGACGATCCGCAGGCGGCCGCCCCGGAGCAGCGACCAGACCGCCTGGTCCGTCAGGGCGGCGAGCTCGCGCTGCTGCCAGTCGGGATGGCGCTCGCGCGCGAGCGCGAACACGTCGCTCAGCGACAGGCCGCCGTCGCCCGCCCGCTCCTCGACCTGGGCCACGAACTCCTCGAGCGCCGGGTCGCCGGCGCTGCGGACCTCCTCGAGCACGCGGCGCGTGACGTCCTCGCCGCCGCGGGTGACGTTCGCCCAGCCGCGCCCCAGCCCCATCTCCGGCGTTCCCAGCTCGGGGCCCTCATAGACGGTCAGCCGCGCCTTGGGGGGCGTGAAGCGCCGCTCGTCGAGCTCGACGCCGCGGCCGCTCAGCCACGGAACGAGGATGCGGCCCTCGAGCTCCTCCCGGCTCAGGTTGAAGGTCCGGCTGACGTGCGGGAACTGGCGCAGCTCCACGTGGAACACGATTGCCCGATTATCCCGGGCGATGCTTGATGCCGACCGTCGCGAGCTTGCCGCGATCTTCCTCGGGGGAGCGCTCGGGGCGGCGCTTCGGACCGGGCTCGAGGAGCTGGCCCCGGTGCATCCCGGGCAGTGGCCGTGGGTCACCTTCGCGGTGAACGTCCTCGGGTGCCTGCTGCTCGGCTATTTCGTGACCCGGCTGCAGGAGCGCCTGCCGATCACCGCCTACCGACGGCCGCTGCTCGGCACCGGCTTCTGCGGCGCGCTGACCACTTTCTCGACCTTCCAGCTCGAGCTCCTCCGGCTCCTCGACCACGGGCGGCTGGGGCTGGCGGCGGCCTACGCGGCCGCGAGCATCGCCGCCGGGTTCGCGGGCGTGGCCCTGGGCACGGCGATCGTCCGGCGCGCGAGGCTGACCTGGTGATCGTCGCGCTGCTCGTGCTCGTGACCGGAGGCGCCGGTGCGCTGGCGCGCTTTGCCGTCGACGGCCTGGTGCAGTCCCGGCGCCGGGGCGAGTTCCCGCTTGGGACCTTGATCGTCAACTGCAGCGGGTCCCTGGCGCTGGGCCTGCTCGTCGGGCTGCACGTCTCCGGGCACGCCCTGACCGTGTTCGAGACGGCGACGCTCGGTTCCTACACGACGTTCTCGACTTGGATGCTCGAGACGCATCGTCCTGGGCAGGACGGCGAGCCCGGGCTCGCGTGGCGCAACGTGCTCATCAGCTTGATTGCGGGCTTCGGCTGCATGGTCGCGGGCAGGGCACTGGGGGGAGCGCTGTGAGCGCGGAGGCGATCAAGCTCACGACGTACTTCGAGGAGCGTGACCGTGCCGGCGGGCGCTTCCTGGCCGACGCGCTGTTCGACCTCTACGAGGACCACGCGATGCGCACGAGCGTGCTGCTGCGGGGCGTGGTCGGCTTCGGGCGGCGCCACGACCTGCACACCGACCGGCTCCTGACCCCCTCCGAGACGCTCCCGGCGATGTCGATCGCCGTCGACGCTCCCGAGCGGATCCGGGCCGCCCTGCCGGAGGTTGCCAAGCTGGCGGGTCACGGCATGATCACGATGGAACGCGCCCGGCTGGATGCGGTTCCCGCGGGCGCCGAGAATGAGATGCTGGGGCTCACGGTCTATGGCGGGCGCGGCCTACGCGCCGGCGGCCAGGCCGGCTACGTGGCCGCGCTCGAGGTGCTGCGAAGGGCCGGCGTCGCGAGTGCCTCGGTCTTGCTGGCCGTCGACGGCACGCTGCACGGCGAGCGCCGGCGGGCGAGGTTCTTCGCACGCAACGCCAGGGTGCCGCTGATGCTGCTCGCGATCGGTCGTGGCCATGATCTGGCGCCGGTATTGCCGGCGCTTGCAGCGCTGCTCGAGGAGCCCGTGGTCACGGTCGAGCGGGTGCAGGTGTGCAAGTCGCAGGGAACGTTCGTAGGGGCGCCGGCGCCGCTGGAGGCGCGCGACCGCTCGGGCCTACCGCTCTGGCAGCAGGTGACGATCCACACCGAGGAGCAGGCCCACGTGGGCGGCCACCCGCTCTACCTCGAGCTGGTGCGCCGGCTGGCTGCGGCGGGAGCGGCCGGAGCGACCGTCCTGCGTGGCGTGCGCGGCTTTCACGCCCAGGGCCCGACACTGGCCGACCGCGTGCTGTCGCTGCGGCGCAACGTGCCCGTGCACGTGACCGTCGTGGACTCGCCGCCGGCGGTCAAGCGGTGGTGGCCGGTCGTCGACGAGCTCACGCGGGACAACGGGGTCGTCACCTGCGAGGTCGTGCCGGCCGCGGCCGCCCGCGGCGCCACCGACCTGTTACTGGCGCGGACGCCGGCTCATCCCTAGGGGCGCGCGGTGGCCAGGCGCTCGCGGAAGCGCTCGCGCGCCGCCTCGATCGTCGTGTGCGCCTCCTCGCGGGTGCCCCAGCCTCCTACCTCGGAGTGCCGGTCGGGATCGAGGTCCTTGTAGACGGAGAAGAAGTGGCTGATCTCGCGGCGCAGCTGCTCGGGGACGTCGTCGATGTCGGCGAGCGTGTTCCACCCGGGGTCGTTGCAGGGGACGCACAGGACATGGTCATCCGGCCCCTTCTCGTCGGCCATCTTGAACAGCCCGATCGGGATCGAGGGGACCACGCACCCGGGGAAGGTCGGCTCCGAGACGCACACGAGGACGTCGAGCGGATCGCCGTCGGGCGCCAGCGTCTCAGGCACGTAGCCGTAGTCGGTCGGGTAGACGACCGATGCGGAGACGAAGCGGTCGAGCTTGATCGCGCGCAGGACCTCGTCGTACTCGTACTTGTTGCGGCTGCCCTTGGGGATCTCCACCACGCACACGAGCGGCTCGAAGCTCATGGCTTGCTCCTTCCCGGCCGGTTGAGTTGGCGAAACCGAAGCAGGGTACCCGCGGTTCGATGCGTCACCGTCTGACCGCGCGCCCGCTCGCCCTGGCCGGCGTCGCGTACGCGTACACGGTGACGATGCTCGGCACGACGATGCCGACGCCGCTGTACCCCCTCTACCAGCAGAAGATCCACTTCTCCTCGCTGATGGTGACGGTCGTCTACGCCGTCTACGGGCTCGGCGTCCTGGGGGCGTTGCTGCTGCTCGGCCCCCAGTCCGACCGCTATGGCCGCCGCCGGGTGCTGCTGCCCGGCCTCGGCTTCGCCGCGGCGAGCTCGGTCGTGTTCCTGCTCGTCGGCGGGTTGCCGCTGCTGTTCGTGGGCCGGGTCCTCTCCGGGCTCTCGGCCGGGATCTTCACGGGCACCGCGACCGCCGCACTCCTCGACCTCGTCCCCGAGGCGCAGCGGCCGCGCGCCACCTTGATCGCCACCGCGGTGAACACCGGCGGCCTCGGCCTGGGGCCGCTCGTGGCCGGCGCGCTGGCCGAGTTGGCCCCGAGTCCGCTGCGAACGCCGTACGCGGTCCACCTGGCGCTGCTCGTGCCCGCCGCGTGGGTGATCTGGTGGATGCCCGAGCCATCCGAGGTCGACCCGTCGGCGACCGGCGGGCGCTTTCAGATCGCCCGGCTGAACGTGCCGGCTCCCGTGCGCGCGACGTTCGTCCGCGCGGCCACGGCCGCATCTGCCGCCTTCGCGACGATGGGGCTGTTCTCGGCCGTCGCACCCGCCTTCCTCGGGAAGCTGCTCGGGCTGCCCAATCACGCCCTGACGGGCGCCGTCGTGTTCGCGCTGTTCGCCGCCTCGACGGTGGGACAGCTGTCGCTGGAGCGCTTTCCCGAGGCGGCGGCGCTGCCGGCCGGGTGCGTGATCATGATCGCCGGCGAGGCTTTGATCGCCGGGGGACTGGCCGCCAGCTCGCTGGCGCTGCTCCTCGCCGGCGCCGTGGTGGCGGGCTTCGGGACCGGGCTCAGCTTCCGGGCCGGGCTGGCCGCGGTGAACGCCGAGACCCGGCCCGAGAATCGTGGCGAGGTCAACTCGAGCTTCTTCGTCGTCGCCTACCTGGCGCTGTCCTTGCCGATCGTCGGGGTCGGTATCGCCGCTTCGGCCTTCGGGCTGCGACCGACGGCGCTCGTGTTCACCGGGTGCGTCGCGGTGGCGGCGCTGGTTGTCCTGGTGAGCCTGGTGCGCGGGGCGCCTAGTTCAGGCAGTTCCGGGCCACGGCCAGGCAAGCCTCGCACCGCGGCCACGGCGGATTCCACGGATAGCCGCTGACGTCCTTTCCGCAGAGCGCGGTGTCGGGATTCTCGCCCGAGACCAGATGGCAGAGCTCCTCGAAGCCATCGTCGCCGATGCGCGGCACGTTGACGCACTTGGGATCGACGTTGGGGAGCTTGGTGGGCGTTTGAGGCATCAGTGCGTGGGCACTCCCTGCTGCTCGAGCCAGTTGGAGACCTCGGGCGGCGGGTGGCCGTCGAACTCCGCGCGTGCCGCAAGCGTGAGCAGCTCGGTCGCATCAGCGTCGAGCTCGTCTCGCCGGTGCGCCAGGTAGACGATCACCGCGCCGGCCATCTGCAGCTCAGGCTCGGGGTCGTCGCCCGCGATCGCTCCGATCGCCTCGGCCACCATCCCGTCTATGTCCCCGACCGAGGAGATCGGCTGATCGGCGTCCTCGAAGCGCTCCAGAAGCGAGTCGAGGCCGTCGCTGTCCGCGCCGGCGCAGGTCTCCACGGCCCTGTGGACGACTTCGGAGAGTGTGACGGGCTGGGGCTCGGTGGGCATCGCGGTAGTGATACCCGGACGGGACGCGCCCGCAACAGAGACTGCGCAGCCGGGAGGGCCGCCCCTCAACAGAACGAGCGGGCCGGAGCCCGCTCGAAGCTGTGGTCGCGCTCCCCCTGACTTCTTGAGAGCCCCAGGACTTATGTGTTGAGCCTGGCGGCAAAACACTCCCAGCCCCGTAGGGCTGAGTAGGGAGCGGCCACCGCGGAGCCTAGCGCGTGGGCAGCGTCTCGGCCTCGATCGTCTCGTCGTCGAGGTCCATGTCTTCAGGCTCTTCCGCGGCCACGAAATGCTCGTCCGTGGCAGGGTCTTCCGCTCCTTCGGCCAGGATCGCGTCGGCCGTGGCGCGCACCTCGGGATCGAGGTGGCCGCACAGCACGTCGCGCAGCAGCGCACGCAGGTGCTCGGCGAGCTCCTCGACGAGGCCGTCGACTCCGGTCTGCGCGGGCGCCAGCCCCGAGATGACCGCGCGCTCGAGCGAGATCGCGTGGGCCACGCGTTCGGCGAGCGCGGGCCGGTCATCGGGTCCCGCGCACAGCGCCGCCAGGCGACCGGCCAGGCGCCCGCTGCCCGGCCCCTCGGGCTCGAGCAGGGCGCGCAGGGCGAGCAGGTAGTCGGTCAGCGCCTCGAAGGGCGCCAGGCGCTCGCGCCCCATCTCGAAGCGCGACAGCGCCCAGGCGACCTCACCGCCGATCGAGAGCCGCCGGCCGACGAGGTTGCAGAACGCGCGCAGCTCGTCCTCGTGCTCGGCCTCGAGCACGGTGACCAAGCGCGGCCGCCCGCTGCCGCCGAGGGTCACCGGCCGCCAGGCGCCGGTATCGGTTCGCGTCCAGGCCACCGGCCCGAGCGCGTAGCCGCCGGGCTCGAACAGCCGCAGCGCGGTGAGGATCCGGCGGAAGCGAGTACGCGCGATGGAGACGGGCGGCCGCGCGGAGCGCTCCTCGGTAACGGTCAGGACGAGCAGTGCCTTCGGGTCCTCGTTATCGCCCCAGACCGCCTCGGGGGGCGCATCGCTCATCGACTCGCCGCGTCTGAGGCAGAGGCCGTCGCCCAGCGGGACCTCGTCTGACTCCGGGTCGAGCGCCAGCCCCAGCAGAGGCGCGATCACGGTGGTCACGCAGCGGCCCTCGTAGGCCGCGCGCTCGAGCTCGGCGTACGCGGCGTCGAACCGCGCCGCGTCGAGCTCGAAGTCGCTGCGATCCGCGAACACCGCGGCCAGAAAGTGGCGAAGGCCGGCGTCGGCGCGCTCGCGCTCGGCGGACGGGATCGGCGAGACGCCGCGCTCGCGCAGGTATTCGTCCAGGCCGTCCACGCCGGCCAGCGCGCGGAGCGCCGGCGCGTACGTCGGCAGGCCTTCCAGGAGCGCGAGCCGGTCGTCGATGAAGCGGTCGGTCAGCGGCCGGTAGCAGTAGAGCGGGACGCGCCCCCGACGTGCCTCGACCACCTCGAAGGGGATCTCCTCGCCGCGGGCGGTCTCCGCGGTCAGCTGGAGGGCGGCGTCCGCGGTGAAGGCGTGGAGCGTCTCGTGCAGAGCTCGGTTTCGCACGAGGCGCGGTTTCGCTCTGGCCGCCCGTGATCCTCCCGGACGAACCTCAGCTTGCAGCCGTGCGCTCGATCTCGCCGATGTGCGCGATGTTGTCCCGGTCGTCGCGCTCGTCGCTGGGGCCGCCCCCAAACCACGCCTCGAGGATCTCCTCGAGCGCCGCCTCGGAGGTGAGCCGCAGGCTCAGCGCCAGCACGTTGGCGTCGTTCCACTTGCGTGCCCCGGCTGCGGTCTGCGCGTCGCCGCACAGAGCGGCGCGGATCCCGGGAACCTTGTTGGCGGCGATCGAGGCGCCGGTTCCGGTCCAGCACGCCACGACGGCCTGCTCGGCCCGGCCCTCGGCGACGTCGCGGGCCGCGGCCTCGCTGGCCCAGGCCCAGTCCGGGCGCTCGCCGTCTGCGTAGGCGCCGTGGAGGATCGGCTCATGGCCCCGCCGGCGGAGCTCCTGGGGGAGCGCGGCGGCGACGCCCGTCAGCTCGTCTGCCGACAGCGCGATCCGCATCTGGCGCGGCTAGACGACGGCGACGGCCGGCTCAGGCTGCGACGCTTCGTCGTGCGTGTGCCCGTGGCCGTGCTCGCCGGCCTCCTGCACGCAGTCGGCCCCGAGCCACTCGCGGCCGTAGGCCCGCATGTCCTCGATCAGCGGCACGAGCGCACGTCCCTTCTCGGTCAGGGCGTACTCGACGCGCGGCGGGACCTCGGGGAACGTCTGGCGCTCCACGACGCCCTCCTCCTCGAGCGCCCGCAGGCGCAGCGACAGGGTGCGTGGGCTGATGCCCTGAAGCGAGCGCTCTAGCTCACAGAACCGCGACCGGCCCTCGGCCAGGTCCCGGATCACCAGCAGCGTCCACTTGCCGCACACGATCGCGGCCGTGCGGCACACCGGACAGGTTTCATTGCTCCGCATCAGAAACCCCAGTTTAGCGCAATGCTTCAGGAAGTGAAGCAGGGGGCCTGGGCGGAAGCGCCTCGCCAGGCCTCGAGCATCGGCCCGCGATAGAAGATGGCAAGCAGCGGAGCTGCCGCTATGAGGACCGCTTCATCGAATGGGCCGGGGACCGGGAGCAGCGACAGCGCGAGCAGCCAGCGCAGCGGTCTGGGGATGCGGCGGTCCTTCGAGATGAGCCTCACCGTGCGGATCGTTCGGGCTATGAACGCCGGGGCGCGACGCATGGCGCCAGTCTAGGCGGCAGGGCGCGACGGGCTTGGGAGATCACCGTGCCTATGAGACAGCGATATCCCACGCACGGGTCCTCCGTGCCAGATCTTTCTCCATGCGCGAGGAATCCGGCACGCACGCCGATAGCCCGGCGCGCGGCGCGGGCGGTCGCTCAGGCCGCGGGCGGGCCCGAGCTCGGCGCCATCGCGGGAGGCGGGGGCGCGGGCGGTCCCGGGCGCTTGAGCGTGATCGGGCCGGCCGAGACGCGGGTTGCCGCGTCGGCGATGTCCTCCATCGAGGTCGAGGTGCGGCCCTCGGCCGAGACGAGCAGCTTGAAATCGTGGGGGCTCGAGGCGACGCGCAGGGCGTCCTCCATCGAGACTCGGCCGGCCTGGTAGTGACGCAGCAGGGCCTGGTCGAAGGTCTGCATGCCGTAGTACTCCCCCTCGGAGATGACCTCGCGCAGGCGGCCCGTCTGCTCGGGGTCCATGATCATGTCCCGAGCGCGGCCGGTCATGCGCAGGATCTCGCACACGCACACGCGACCGTTGCCGTCCGGAGTCGGGACGAGGCGCTGGGAGATCACGGCCTTCAGCGTCCCCGCGAGCATTGCCCGGGCCTGGCTCTGCTCGTGCAGGGGGAAGAAGTCGATGATCCGGTTGACGGTCTCGGGTGCGTCGATGGTGTGGACGGTGGAGAGCACGAGGTGGCCCGTTTCGGCCGCGGACAGCGCCGAGCGGACGGTCTCCTCGTCGCGCATCTCGCCGATCAGGATGACGTCGGGGTCCTGGCGAAGGACGCGGCGCATGGCGCGCTTGAACGACTCGGTGTCCATCCCGACCTCGCGCTGGTTGATGATCGAGGTCCGGTCGCTGTGCAGGTACTCGATTGGGTCCTCGATCGTCACGATGTGCCGGGCCTTCGTGCCGTTGACCTGGTCGATCATCGCCGCCAGCGTCGTCGACTTGCCCGAGCCGGTGGTGCCGGTCAACAGGATCAACCCGCGCTCCTCGTCGGCGACCTCGCTGATCACCGGCGGAAGCCCCAGCTCATCCACGGTCCGCACCGCGAACGGGATCACGCGGGCAACGATCGAGATGGCGCCGCGCTGGCGGAAGGAGTTCACACGGAACCGCGACAGACCCTCGACGGCGTAGGCGAAGTCGACCTCGCCGCCGGCCTCGAACTCGGCCAGCTTCTCAGGGTCGTGGAGCATCTCGCGCAGCACCCGCTCGGTGTCAGCGGCCTCCATCGGCTCGTACTGCTCGAGCGGCGTCAGCTTTCCGTGGATGCGCGCAATCGGGCGCGCCCCGACCTTCAGGTGAAGGTCCGAGCCCTCCCCGCGCACGACGAACCGCAGCGCCTCCTGGAGATCGAACACGCTTTCGTCATCGGCGGTTGGGCCGCTGTGCTTGAGGCTTGAGGGTCGCCGTTAAGCGACGTCTCGGAGCTTCTGCGCCTCGGCCAGCGACTGAAGCTTCTTCAGCGACTGGTTCTCGATCTGGCGGATACGCTCGCGCGTGACGTTGAACGTGCGACCGACCTCGTCGAGCGTGCGCGGATGCTCACCGCCGAGGCCGTAGCGGAGCTCGAGCACACGCCGCTCCCGGTACGAGAGGTTCTCGAGCGCCTCGCGCAGCGCCTCCTTGGTGAGGATCTCGGCCGCGCGCTCATACGGTGACTCTGCGCGCTCGTCGGCGATGAACTGCCCGAACTCGGACTCCTCCTCGTCGCCGACCGGCTTCTCGAGGCTCACCGGGGCCTGGGCCGAGCGCTTGATCGACTCGACCTCCTCGGGCTCGATCCCGGTGACCTCGGCGATCTCCTCCGCCGTGGGCTCGCGTCCAAGCTCGGTGACGAGCTTGCGCTCGGCGCGACCGATCTTGTTGAGCTTCTCGACCACGTGGACGGGGATCCGGATCGTGCGCGCCTTGTCGGCCAGAGCACGGGCGATGGCCTGGCGGATCCACCAGGTCGCGTAGGTGGAGAACTTAAAGCCCTTGCGGTAGTCGAACTTCTCGGCTGCGCGGACCAGGCCGAGCGTGCCCTCCTGGATCAGGTCGAGGAACGGCAGCCCCTGGTTGCGGTAGTTCTTGGCGATCGAGACGACGAGCCGCAGGTTGGACTCGACCATCTTCTGCTTGGCGTCGAGGTCGCCGCGCTCGATGCGCTTGGCGAGATCGACCTCCTCCTGTGCAGTCAGCAGCCGGACCTTGCCGATGTCCTTCAGGAACAGCTGCAGCGAGTCCGTCGTCATGTCCGGCTTTAGATCGAGCGCGGTCTTGGGCTTGCGGCGCCCGCGCTTGTCCGGCGCCCGCTCCACCTCGGCGACCGCGAGTGCCGGGTCGACCTCCTCCACGAGCTCGATCTCAGCCCGCTCGAGGAACCCGTGCAGCTCCTCGACGTCGGCCTCGTCGAGATCGAGCTCGGACACCGCGCCGGCGATCTCGGCGAACGTCAGGACGCCGAGCTGCTGGCCGCGGCTGACCAATCCCTTGATCTCTTCGAGTTCCTGCAATTCCGCTACTGACATCAGTTTCCGTTTCCGTTGTCCGCGCCCCGTCCGAGAGGGCGTCTGGCTCTGAGGATGACAAGCGGGCGCAGCGCCGAGAGGGCGCACGCCCGCTACTTAAACATACGAGCGAACTATAATACTACACTTTATGAAGTCAAGGCTGTGCGGCGGGTTTCGGGCGCAAGTTGCGAGGGATCGCCCCGCCGAAGGTTCAGCCACCTTTTGACAGTTACCACCTAAAACAGCGAACGGCGCTCGAGGTTACGCTCGCAAAGCGCGCAAATCGCGAAGTTACTCCGCGCCGTGCCGCCGCCCGCGATGCGCGATCATGTCCCCCATATGAGTGACGACCGGCCATCAGACGTCCTCGGGTCGCTCCCGCGCAGCCGGCCGCACCGGCGCAGCCAGCGCCGCGCCGCCCGCCCGGCCGACGAAGACGGCCAGGGCGCGGCAGCCGAGACTCCGAGCGAGGACGCCGAGACTCCGAGCGAGGACGCCGAGCAGGCGCAGGATTTGGCCCCCGCGGCCCAGGCGAGGGCGGTCTCCAGCCCGCGCAAAGGCAAGCAGACCAAGGCCAAGCCCAGCCCGGCGGCCAAGACCCGCTCTGCCAAGGCGCCGACCGCCGCCAAGCCGAAAGCACCCGCGGCGAGCGCTCGCGGAGTCTCGGCCCCTGACCTCAGCGCCCGGAAGGCTTCCTCCTCCCGTCGCGGCAGCAAGCCCGCGCCGCTCCGCCAGCCCGCCCAGCCGGGCGGGACGCCCTCGGCGCCCCGGGCCAAGCGCCCCGCCCCGAGCGGCCGCGGCGAGGTCGTCGGCACAGCGGTGCAGGCGGCGGCGGAGCTGGCCGAGATCGGTCTATCGCTGAGCGCGCGGGCGATTCGCCGCGCGGTATCGCGGCTGCCGCGCCCGTAGACGGGCGGGTTCGGGTCTGGTCGCAGACGTCTGGCGGGGCCGCCGTCGCGACCGCCAGCTCGTTTCGTATACTCCCGCCCGCCTTCCACGCCGAGCGATCGCCCCTCTGAGGGCGGTCGGCGGGGGAACCACTTGCAGGTCGCAAGGCCTGTAGGGGCGAATCGGTCCGATTTGAGGCCGTAGCGCATAGAGCGCGAGCCCGTCAGCTCACCCCGTAGGCGAACAAGCGAAGAGGACGGATCGGCCGAAACGTGACCTGTCGCGCAAACGCCAAGATTGCCGTGTCGCTCGCCACCATGGGGTTCGCCCTGGGCGCGCCCGCCCTCGTGCGCGCGAACTCGGGCGGGACCTCCCCCACGCCGACCGGCGGTTCGCAGCCGAGCGGCCAGGGTCAGCCCCAACCCACCACCGGCGCGACCGCGCAGCCCGGCGACATCACGGTCACCGCGAGCGGCGGTGGGATCACGCTGGCCACGCGTGCCTCGGCCCTCCTGCGCCGCCCGCTCAGCTTCACCGGCAACGCCGGGCGCCGCGCCGCTGGGCGAATCGTCGAGATCGAGCGCCGCGGTCACCAGACCGACGGGCGCTGGGCCCCCACGACGCACGGCACGGTTCAACCCGACGGCTCATTCACCGCGGTCTGGCCGACGAACCACATCGGGCAATTCAACATCCGTGCCGTCCTGCTGGGCCCCGGCGCCCACGCCGCCAGCGCCTCCCCGGCCGTCACCATCACCGTCTACCGGCCGTCGCTGGCCACCACGTACGGCCCCGGCTTCTTCGGGCAGAAGACGGCCTGCGGCGAGACCCTGACGCGCGGGATGCTTGGCGTCGCCAACAAGACCCTGAAGTGCGGCACGCGCGTGGCGATCTACTACGCCGGGCGCACGATCGTGGTGCCCGTGATCGATCGCGGGCCGTACGCCCACGGTGCGGACTGGGATCTCACATCGGCCACGGCCCGGGCGCTCCACGTGCCTGGGACGGCGACCGTCGGCGCGGTATCGCTGCCCCGGGGGTAGGCGCCTAGGCGGGGCGGGCAGCTTGGCCTGGGCGATGCGGGCCCGGGCGGCCGCCGGCCGGGGCGGAGGCGCCGTAACGTCACATCAAACGAGCGGTGCGCGCATCGTGTAACGCTACGGCGGTGGGAGGGCCGTAACGTTGCAGGCGATCGCGGGCCGACGGATCGTGTGACGTTACGGCGGTAGTACGAGGGGGCCGCGACCCGCCCGCACCCGCATCCGCGACCCGCGCCCGCGCGACCCGCGACCCGGCCCGCGACCCGGCCCTACCGAACCAACCGCGGGCCGCTGCCGCCCGGCTCTCCCCGGCCCGGGTCGTCGACCACGGTGACTCCGCTCGCTGAGGCCGCGAACTTCGCCTCCTCGGCGGCATCGATCAGGGCGCTGGCGTCGCTGCCGTCCGGGCCCAGCACAGCCACCCCGACGCTGACGACCAGCGGCGCCCCGCGCCAGGGCTCGGCCTCCCGTACCGAGTCCGCCATCCGCTCGGCCAGCGCCTTCGCGCCCGGCCTCGCTGTGTCGGGAGCGATGACCCAGGCCCGCGACTCGGTCTCGCAGGCGAGGATGTCCTGGCGCCGCAGGGCGCTCCGCAGTGACTGCGCGAAGCGGCCGAACGTGGCGCTCGCCTCACGGGGCGACTCGACGGCAGCCACACGGTCGGAGTCCTCGAGCTCGACCAGGAGCAGCGAGAGGTGCGCGTCGGTTTCCTCCGCCCGGCGAATCTCGTCCTCGACCGCGCCGATCCAGAGGGCTTCTTGGGCCGCGCGGCCCGCCTCGGGATCGGGCGTCTGCGGCCCCGGGCGCCCGACGCCCGACGGGCCGCGTTCGAAGATGCGGCGCACCCGCGCCTCGCCCCCGGCGGGCTCCGGGACCGGCTCGGGCGCAGCCGGCTCCGGCGAGACCGGCTCAGCCGGGACCGGCTCGGGCGTCAGCGCGTCGGGCGCGACCGGCCCGGCCGCGGCGGACCCCACCGCGCCGGCCTCCGACACCCCCCGCAGCGCCGCCCCTCGCACCAGCTCCGTAACCAAGGCCAACCGCTCTGCCAACGCCGCCACCAGACCGCCATCGGGATCCGAAAGCTCGGCGCGCAGCCCTGCCCAGACCACGCCGTGCAACGCGTCAACCGCGCGCAACACCCCGTCGGCTCCGCCCGCCCCGAGAAAGCCGCCGATACCTGCGACCAGGCGCTCGAGCGCGCCGCCCGGCTGCAGCCTGCGCAGGTCGTCGTCGTCGGCCAACGCGCGGACGACGGCATCGCAGACGCGCGGTCCCTCGCGCGTGAAGTCGCCGGCGAGGATCGAAGGAGCCTCGTCCAGGGGGGCCTGCTCGACCATCGCCAGCAGCCATCCCTTGGCCAGGTCCTCGGCGCGCAGCAGCAGAGCGTCCACCGGGGCGTCGGCAACTGGGCGCGCCCGGCGGCGGCGTGGCGGGCCAGGTCCCATCATGCCTCTTTTATCACGGGCCTCACTCGCATACGCGGCTTATCGGCAGGGGCCCTGAGAGAGCGGAGAGAATGCCTGTCATGGCCCAGGAGCTGATCCCGGTGCAGGCCGCGCGCGAGATGGTTCTACAACGCATTTCGCCCCTCGACAGCGAGGAGGTTGCCCTCGAGGACGCACTCGGGCGGGTGCTGGCCGAGGAAGTGCGGGCGGCGGGCGACGTGCCGCCGTTCGCTTGCTCGGCCATGGACGGGTACGCGCTCAAGGCCGGCCCGGCGGGCCGCACGATGGAAGTCGTCGGTGAGGCCCGCGCCGGCGCTCCGTCCTCGACGCCGGTCAAAGACGGACAGGCGATCAGGATCTCGACCGGCGCGGCCGTCCCGGAGGGCGCCACGGCGGTGATCCGCCAGGAGGACGTTCATGCAGCGAAAGAGGCAGCCCAGATCCAGACACAGACGGACACCCCTGAGGGCCACAACGTCCGTCCCGCCGGCGAAGACCTCCGCGCGGGGGACGCCGTCCTCACCCCAGGCCAGATCCTCGACTTCGCTGCACTCGGAACGGCGGTCGGAGCCGGTGCCGCGACGCTGTCGCTGGCCCGGCGTCCCAGGGTCGCGGTTCTGTGCACGGGCGATGAGCTGCGCGCGCCCGGCGAGCCGCTCGGACCCGGTGAGATCCACAACTCGAACGCGCCGATGCTCCGCGCGCTGGCCACCAAGTGCGGGGGCGCCCCCCAGCCGGCACGGCGGCTTCCCGACGACCGTAAAGCGACCGAGGCCGAGATCTCAGGCGCGCTCGAGCGCTGCGACGTCGTGCTCCTCTCAGGGGGAGTGTCGGTCGGCCCGCATGACCACGTGCGTCCGGCCCTGGAGAGTCTCGGCGTCGAGGAGGTGTTCTGGGGGCTGGCCCTGCAGCCCGGCAAGCCGACGTGGTTCGGCACCCGCGGTGAGCGGCTCGTGTTCGGCCTGCCGGGCAATCCGGTGTCGGCCGTCGTGACGTTCACGCTGCTGGCGGGCCCGGCCATCTGGGCGCTCCAGGGGGTGGCCATCTCGCAGACGCCTCGCCGTCACGCCGTGCTCGGCGCGGCCGTGCGCCGGAACCCTGCGCGCGAGCAGGCGATACGCGTGCGACTCGAGCAGCTCGACGGCGCGATGGTCGCGCTCCCGAACGGTCCGCAGGGCTCGCACATCGTGAGCTCGCTGGTGGGCGCGGACGCGCTGGCGATGATCCCGGCGGGCGAGGGCGAGCTCGGGGCGGGTGCTGTCGTCGAACTCGAGGAGCTGCCGCGGTAGGGGCGCGGCAAACCGGGGCAGAATCACATCGTGACCTCGCTCGTCTTGGCCTTGATGGGCTTGGCGGCGCTGGTGGCCGGACGGCGCAGGCGCCGCCGGACGCTGCCCGCCCAGGCGGTGATCGTCTCGCCGCGGCGTTCGACCTCGGTGGCCCGTGACGGCGCGGTCCAGTCGGCCCAGTCAGCTGAGCTGACGCTCGCGCGCTCCGACCTCGAGCGGCTGTGGAACCCGCCTGAGCTGGCCAACCTCGCCCGCACCTACTGGCGCTTTCTCAGTCGGGTGACCCTGGGGCTGATCCGCGTCACCTACGGCGAACACGAGCGCTCGGTGGTGTTCCTGGTCCCGGCCTTGACACTGCTGCGCTTCGACGCCCCCGAGTACACCCTGGAGCCCGATCACGGCGCCGTGCGATGGCGGATCCGCGACGGGCTGCTGGTGACCCGGCCCGGCCGCGGCTCGGGCTATCTGGCCCTCGATGTGCGGCGTGACCTCGAGCACGAGAGCGGTGACCGCGCCGAGCTCACCATCCAGCTCGAGGTGGCCAACTTCTACCCCGCGATCGCCGCGCGCTTCAGCACTCCCGTCTACCGGATCACGCAGTCGTTCATCCACGTGCTCGTGGGTCACGCGTTCCTGCGCTCGCTGGCCACCCTCGACCTGGCCGAGTCGAAGATCGGGCTGCTTCCGATGCCCGATCCGTACGGCGCGCCCGAGCCGGACGAGCGCGCGCCGTCGCCTCAGCCGTAGCGAACGCCGGTCAGCGCCCGGAGCTTGGCCCGGTCGTGGCGGGCGGAGATCCGCCGCACCGTACCCGAGCGCGAACGCATGACGAGCGACTCGGTGCTCGCGCGGCCGCCCTGGTAGCGGACGCCCTGAAGCACGTCGCCGTCGGTCACGCCCGTGGCTGAGAAGAACACGTCCTCGCCCGCTATGAGGTCGTCGCAGGAGAGCACCTTGGTCAGGTCATAGCCGGCCTCCTCCGCAGCGGAGCGCTCCTCGTCGTTGCGCGGCCACAGGCGTCCGACGAGCTCGCCGCCGATGCACTTGATCGCGGCCGCAGAGATCACACCCTCGGGCGTGCCGCCGATCCCCCACAGGAGGTCCACGGGTGAGTTGTCGCTGACCGCGAGCATCGCCGCCGAGACGTCGCCGTCCATGATCAGCCGCACGCGGGCGCCCGCCTCTCGCACCTGGCGCATGGCGTCGTGGTGGCGCTCGCGATCGAGCATCACGACCATCACGTCGCGGATGTCGATGCCCTTGCGCTCGGCCACGAGCGCGAGCATCTCGGGCAGCGGGCGGTCGAGGTCGAGCAGGTCGGCGATTTCAGGCCCGCCGGCAAGCTTCTCCATGTACACACATGGGCCGGGGTCGAACATCGAGCCGCGCTCGGCAAGCGCGATGACGGCGATGGCGCTTGGCATCCCCAGCGCCGTCAGCCGGGTTCCCTCCAGGGGATCAACCGCGACGTCGACCTGGGGCAGGTTGCCGTCGCCGATCTGCTCGCCGTTGTAGAGCATTGGCGCCTCGTCCTTCTCGCCTTCGCCGATGACGACGACGCCGTCCATCGAGACCGAATCGAGCACGTTTCGCATGGCGTCGACGGCCGCCTGGTCGGCTCCCTCCTTGTCGCCCCGGCCGACCATCCGCGCCGCGGCCAGCGCCGCGGCCTCGGTCACGCGCACCAGCTCCAGCGCCAGGTTCCGGTCGGGCCGGGCTGGATCCTGCGGTTCGGAGAGGCTCAAAGGACCCCGGGCGGCTTGCGGCGCCCGGCGCTTTCGCGCGAGCGCCAGATCGAGCCGACGAGGATCAGAAGGCCTCCCAGGAGCGCGACCCACCACCCGTAGTTGATCGAGATCTCGCCGGGAGGAGCGCCCGGCTTGTCGATCAGGCCGCGGAACACGGTGAAGGTCAGCGCGGCGAGCGCGGTGACGGCGGTCAGCTCGCCGCGCGGCCAGGACAGCGCGTGCCCGCGGATGATGATGTAGGAGAGGATCGCGGGCGCCACGGCGGTGATGAGCAGCACGATGCGCAGGATCTTCAAGGCGTCCCAGCCGGTACAGGAAGTGTGCGGGCCCTGACAGGTGTTCAGCATCGCGTGCTTGTTGCCGAGCGAGTACCAGGCCAGGAAGACCGAGATCCCGAGCAGGATCCCTCCGACCGTCGCGATCAGTTCGCCTCTGTCGAGCTGCTTGAAGTCCACCGCGGCGAACCCTAACGCTTCGCCACCATGCCGTTGCAAGGCCAGCTGGTAGGTTCGGCGCGGATGGAGTTTCGCCAGCTCTTGCCCCAGCCGGCAACCGTCGAGGTCGGCGAGCTACTGGGGTCGCTGGAGCTGGACGACGGCGCGAGCGATCGACCGCACACGCTCGTCAACTTCGTGGCCAGCGCCGATGGCCGCGCCACGCTGGGCGGGCGGTCGGGGCCTCTGGGCGATGACGGCGACCGCGCGATGTTCCACGGATTGCGCGAGCAGGTCGACGCGGTGCTGGCCGGGACCGGGACGCTGCGCACCGAGCGCTACGGGCGGATCCTGGCCAAGCCCGAGCGCCGCGAGCGCCGAACCACGCGCGGCAAAGCACCTGAGCCGCTGGCCTGCGTGATCACGCGCACCGGCGAGATCCCACCCGAGGTCCCAATGTTCGAGGAGCCCGAGCAGCGCGTCGTCGTGTTCACCGCCGCCGACGTCGACGTCAGCTCGCAGCGCGCCCAGCTCGAGGTCGTCCACCTGGACCCGGGCGAGCTCACGCTGACGACGGTGATGCGCCGGCTGCGCTCCGACCATGGCGTGGGCTCGCTGCTCTGCGAGGGCGGTCCCACCCTGTTCGGGGCGCTGCTGCAGGAGGGACTCGTCGACGAGCTGTTCCTGACCCTCGCCCCCAAGCTCGCAGGCGGCGGAACCGGGCCGGCGATCGCCACCGGGCCCGAGCTGACCGATCCGGCGGCATTGCGATTGCTCTGGCTGCTCGAGCGCAACGATTCGCTGTATTTGCGCTACGCGCTCGGCGACGCGACCCGAATGAGAGAATGACCGCGATGCGCAGCCCGAGCGCAGCCGAGCTGGACGTGAAGTCCGCCGACGCGATGGCCGCGCTGGACGAGGCGCGGGTGCGCACGCTCGCGCTCGTGGCAACCGTTTCCTACGAGGACCTCGAGCGCGTGCATTCGACGCTCATGAGCCCGCTCGTCTGGGACCTCGGGCACATCGCGGCTTTCGAGGATCTCTGGCTCGTGCACCGCTTTGGCGAGCGCCCGCTCCTGCACGAGGAGCTCACCCACGTCTACGACGCGTTCGAGACGCCGCGCGCCGGCCGCGGGGACCTGCCGTTCCTCGGACCGCACGAGGCGCGCGAGTACCTGGCCGCGGTCCGTGAGCGCACGCTGGAGGTGATCGAGGAGCGCGGCGTCGGCGATGGCGTCATCCACGAGATGGTGATTCGCCACGAGCACCAGCACAACGAGACGATGCTCCAGACGCTGGCGCTCGCTCGCCTGGACGGTTACGAGCTCACGGCGCGCCGCGCACACCCGGAGTGCAGCGGCGAGCCGCCGACCGGGCTGGAAATGGTCGAGATCCCGCCGGGAGAGTGCACGATCGGCGCCGGCCCCGGTGTCTTCGCCTATGACAACGAGCGCCCGCAGCACCGCACCGATGTGCGCGGATACCTGCTCGGTCGCACTCCGATCACCAACGCCAGCTATCTCCACTTCGTCGAGGGCGGCGGCTACGAACGCCGGGAGTGGTGGTCGGCCGAGGGCTGGGCGTGGAAGGAGCAGTACGACATCACGCGCCCTGGAGCGTGGACGGCGGACCTGAGCGCTGAGTGGCGGCTGGGCGGCCCGGGGCCACTCGACCTCCATCACCCCGTCGTCCACATCTCCTGGTTCGAGGCCGACGCCTTCGCTCGCGCGCACGGCGCTCGTCTCCCGACTGAGCCCGAATGGGAGAAGGCGGCGACCTGGAACCAGGCGGAGGAAAGGGCGCAGAGGTTTCCCTGGGGGAACGATGCGCCGTCTCCCGGCGTCCACGCAAACGTGGACCAGCTCGGCTGCGGACCGGCTCCCGCGGGCGCCTTCCCGGCCGGCGCGTCAGCCTTCGGCTGCCTGGGAATGATCGGGGACGTCTGGGAGTGGACGGCCGGTGGCTTCGAGGGCTACCCCGGCTTCCGGGCCCATCCCTACCGCGAATACTCCGAGGTGTTCTTCGCCGGCGGCTACAAGGTCCTACGCGGCGGCTCGTGGGCGACGCGGGCGCGCGCGGTGGCGCCGACCTTCCGCAACTGGGACTTCCCGCAGCGGCGGCAGATCTTCGCCGGCGTGCGCATCGCCAAGGACCTGCCGGCATGAGGGCGCTCCTCGAGACCGACGCCGTGCGGATCGACTCCTGGCTCTCCGAGGCCGACGAGCGCTGCCTTGCCAACGACGTGCTCGACGGCCTGACCCGTCCGTTCAAGGAGCTCCCGCCCAAGCACTTCTACGACGCCCGCGGCTCTGAGCTGTTCGAGCGCATCTGCGAGCTGCCCGAGTACTACCCCACTCGCACCGAGACCGACATCCTTCGCCGACAGGCCGCCGACATCGTGCAGCGCGCCGGGGCGGGCGAGCTGGTCGAGCTCGGCTGCGGCTCGGCCGACAAAGCGAGGATCCTGCTCGACGCAATGGCCCGCGCCGGTTCGCTGCGGCGTTACGTGCCGCTCGATGTCTCCCAGCAGGCAGTCGAGGTGGCCGCCGGGGATCTGGTGGAGGAATACCCCGGGCTTCAGGTACACGGCGTGATCGGCGACTTCGAACGCCATCTGGAGCAGGTTCCGCGGTCGCTCGAGGCACCGCGCATCGTCGCGTTGCTGGGCGGCACGATCGGCAACTTCCCGCCCGGGACCAGACGCGGTCTGCTGCGAAAGCTCGGGGCGCTGCTGGGCCCCCGCGATCGTCTCCTGCTGGGCGCCGACCTGGTCAAAGAGCCCTCCGTGATCGAGGCCGCCTACGACGACCCGGGTGGGGTCACCGCGGAGTTCAACCGAAACGTCCTTCACGTCATCAACCGAGAGCTCGACGCCGACTTCGTCCCCGAGTGCTTCGAGCACATCGCCTTCTTCGACCGCCGGCACGAATGGATCGAGATGCGGCTGCGCGCGCGCCGCCCGTGCTCGGTCCTCATCGCCGCGCTCGATCTCAGGATCGAGTTCGCCGCCGGCGAGGAGCTCCGCACCGAGATCAGCGCCAAGTTCACCCGCTCCCGTCTGGAGGCGGACTTCCAGGCGGCCGGGCTCGAGCTCGATCGCTGGTACACGGATCCCGACGGGCTGTTCTCGCTCTCGCTGGCGAATCCGGCGCGCAAGTAGGGTTCTCGACCATGCAGATCGAAGGCAGCGGCGCGCTGGTCGTCGGGGGCGCCTCTGGGCTGGGTGCGGCCACGGCCGAGCTTCTGCACGCACGGGGCGCTGTGGTGACGATCGCCGACCTCAACCGTGAGCGCGGCGAAGAGCTCGTCGCGAGTCTCGGCGAGCGCGCGTCCTTCGTGGCCGCGGACGTGACCGATCCCGCTTCGGTGCAGGCGGCGGTGGAGGCGGTCGAGAACCTTCGCATCTCGGTCTGCTGCGCCGGGATCGGGTGGGCCGAGCGCGTCGCCGGCCGACGCGGGGCGCACACCCTCGAGCCGTTTCAGACGGTGCTGGGCGTGAACCTGATCGGCACCTTCAACGTGCTGCGCCTCGCCGCGGCCCAGATGGCGTCGGCCGAGCCGCTCGCCGGCGGTGAGCGCGGCGTGTGCGTCAACACGGCCTCGATCGCCGCCTTCGACGGGCAGATCGGTCAAGTGGCCTACTCGGCGTCCAAGGGCGGGATCGTCGGGCTGACGCTCCCGGCGGCGCGCGACCTGTCCGCGGTCGGGATCCGCGTTTGCACGATCGCGCCGGGGACGTTCGACACGCCGCTCCTCGCCGGCCTGCCCGACGAGGCTCGCCAGGCCCTCGGGAGCGCCATCCCCTTCCCGCCGCGGCTCGGACGCCCCGAGGAGTTCGCGGCGCTGGCCGTCCACATCGCCGAGAACGAGATGCTCAACGGCGAGGTGATCAGGCTGGACGGCGCACTGCGAATGCCGCCACGCTGAGCGGGCTACGATCCGGGATCAGATGTCCGCTCTGGCCGAGCTCTACACGATCCCGCAGGAGCACCTGGACTTCCGGGACACGATCCGCCAGATCGCGCAGGAGCGGATCGCGCCGCGGGCGGCCGAGATCGACGAGAAGGCCGAGTACCCGCACGACCTGCGCCGGCTCCTGTCCGAGCAGGACATCCTTGGGCTGCCCTTCGAGGCCGAGTACGGCGGGACCGGAACCGGGACCCTGATGCTGAACATGGCCGTGGAGGAGATCTCCAAGGCGTGTGCCTCCACTGCCCTGATCCTGATGGTGCACGAGCTGGGCACGCTGCCGATCAGGCTGTTCGGCTCCGATGAGCTCAAGGAGCGCTTCCTCCCCCGCTGTGCCAGCGGCGAGTGGAGCCCGGCTTTCGCGCTCTCAGAGCCGGACGCCGGCTCCGATCCCGGCGGGATGATCACCCGCGCCGTCCAAGACGGCGAGGAGTGGGTGATCGACGGCACGAAGAACTGGATCACCAACCTCGGGATCGCCGACTTCTACGTCGTGTTCGCGGTCACCGACGCGGCGGCCGGCCACTCGCGCGGGGTCACCGCGTTCGTGGTCGAAGCCGACCGCCCCGGGTTCAGCATCGGCAAGCTCGAGCACAAGCTCGGGATCCGGGGCTCCCCCACGGGCCAGCCGATCTTCGACGGCGTGCGCGTTCCGCCGGAGAACGTGATCGGCGAGGTCAACCATGGCTTCAGGGTGGCGATGGCCACGCTCGACCGCTCCCGGCTGGGCGTCGCGGCGCAGGCGCTGGGAATCGCGCAGGGGGCGACCGACTACGCCGCGGGCTACGCGCGCGAGCGCCGGCAGTTCGGCAAGCCGATCAACTCGTTCCAGGCCATCCAGTTCAAGCTCGCCGACATGGAGACCAAATGCGCGGCCGCGCGCGAGCTGCTCTACCAGGCGTGCGCCAAGATCGATCGCGGCGACTCCGACATGGGCAAGTACTCGGCCATGGCCAAGCTGTTCTGCTCCGACACCGCCATGGAGGTCACCGTCGAGGCAGTTCAGGTCCTGGGCGGATACGGGTACGTGAAGGAATACCCGGTCGAGAGAATGCTCCGCGACGCCAAGATCACCCAGATCTACGAGGGTACTAACGAGATCCAGCGACTCGTGATCGCGCGCACGCTGCGGTAGGCCCATGGCCGGCTCTCCGCCCACCCTGCGCCGCATCCTCTTCTCGGCGATCGGTGCGCTCACGATCGGCCTCGGCGCCGCGAGCCTGATCGCCGGATTCAGCGATTCGTTTCCGCTCCGCCTGCTTCAGGGCCTGGTCGTGTTCGCCGCCGGCGCCTTTGTCATCGGGGGCGCAGCGCTGGTGGTCATGATCCAGCTGGCGGGGTGGCGGGACCCTGAATCCGAGCAGGAGTTCGAGGCCCTGGTCGAGCGAGCCGAGCAACTCGCGGCGGCCGAGGAGTGGGCCTGGCCCGAGGAGGAGTGGACACGTGCCGCCAGCCCGGAGCGCGAGTTCGAGGTCCTCGTGCGCGCGGCGCTGGACGAGCTCCCGCTCGAGTTCCACCGCGCGCTGGAGCACGTGGCCGTGGTCATCTCCGAGGGCGGCGCGCAGCACGGCGCCTACGGCCTGTATCAGGGAGACACCATCGCGCACGACCACTTCCACGAGCGGATCGTGATCTTCCGCGACACGCTGCTGCGCGACTTCGGCGATGAGCCAGAGCTTTTGATGGCCCAGGTCAGCCGCACCGTGCGCCACGAGCTGGCGCACCATCTGGGCTGGGACGAGAAGGGCGTGCGCGGTCTCGGTCTCTGAGGGCGCCCGAGCGCGCCCACTAGCATCCGCCGCCCATTACCCAAGGAGAACGACTCGATGCCAGAAGCTGTGATCGTCGATGCAATCCGGACGCCGATCGGACGCGCGTTCAAGGGATCGCTCAAGAGCGTCCGGGCCGATGAGCTCGCGGCCACGCCGCTGCGCGCGCTGATGGAACGCAACCCTCAGGTGAACTTCGCCGAGACCGTTGACGTGATGATGGGCGCGGCCTCCGGGATCGGAGAGCAGGGCTACAACGTGGCCCGCAACGCGTCGCTGCTGGCCGGGATCGACCACCACGTGCCCGGCTGCACCGTCAACCGCTTCTGTGCCTCGTCGCTGCAGACGCTTCGCATGGCCTTCCACGCGATCAAGGCCGGCGAGGGCGACCAGTACATCGCCGCGGGCGTCGAGGCCGTGTCGCGCGCTGGGCTCGGCGCCGGCATGCCCGACGACGCCAAGCACCCGAAGCTCAACGGGTCAGACGGCTCGGCCTACGACGTCTACATCCCGATGGGGCTGACGGCGGAGAACGTCGCCGAGCGCTGCAAGGTGACCCGCGAGCAGCAGGACGAGTGGGCGGTGGTCTCGCAGAACCGTGCGGTCGAGGCGCGGGACTCCGGCCACTTCGATCCCGAGATCGTGCCGGTGCACGTGCCCGCGCACAAGGACGCCGACAAGGAGGGCAACGAGATCGACGTCCCCGACACGATCGTCGAGCGCGACGATGGCCCGCGCCCGGGCACGACCATGGAGGTCCTGGGCCAGCTCAAGCCGGCCTTCCGGGAGAACGGGACGGTCACCGCCGGCAACTCGTGCCCGCTCAACGACGGCGCCGCTGCCGTGCTCGTGATGTCAGAGGAGAAGGCCGCCAAGCTGGGGCTGGAGCCCAAGGCCCGCATCATTCACTCGACCGTCGCCGCGATCCGCCCCGAGATCATGGGCCTCGGCCCGATCCCGGCCATCCAGGCCCTGCTCAAGGAGACGGGCATGAAGATGGACGACGTCGACGTCGTGGAGATCAACGAAGCCTTCGCAGCGCAGATCGTGCCCTGCAAGGAGGATCTGGGGATCCCGGACGAGAAGCTCAACCCCTTCGGCGGGGCGATCGCTCTAGGCCACCCGTTCGGGATGACCGGCGCCCGCATCATGACCACGCTGCTCAACGGGCTCCGGGCCCTCGAGGGCACCTACGGGATCGAGTCGATGTGCGTGGCCGGCGGAATGGGCCAGGCGATGCTGGTCGAGCGCCTGAGCTGAGGAATTAAGAGAGGGAGGGCGCGGCAAGCGCGCCCTCCCTTTGTTTTGCGATCAGTAACCCGTCGGGTGGCGCTCGACGAAGCCGGCGTTCGAGCGCGACTCCGAGGTCCAGCGCGAGCCACCGGTCGAGCTCTGCGCGGAGGTGTCGAAGCGCAGCCCGGCGACGTACATGTACGTGTGCCCGCCGTTGGCCCAGATCGTGATCCAATGGCCGCGGCCCGAGCTGCCGTAGGACTCGAGCGTGCCCGAGTCCTCCGGGCTCGAGATCAGCCCGCCGCCGTGCAGGGCGTAGCTCACCGAGCCTGAGCAGTCATAGCCGGAGGACGTCCAGCTGCCATGTCCCCCGCCGTAGACGTAGGGCTTGAAGGCGATGCGGTCGCCCGCGGCGATCACGGCTTTAACGGCCGCCGGGGCGTTGGACGGCGCCACGGCGAGCCCGCGCACGATGCGCGCATTGCCCGGAGGGCCCGTGGGGATGAAGCTGGCTACGGCCGAGCGCAGGGCCTGGGAGACGGCCCACGTGACGACGCCGTTGCCCCCCAGATGGTGGGCCCGCTCGAAGCGCACGACGTTGCCCTCGGTCGCGGCGCCGAAGAACCCGGTCACGTGCGTGGAGAGCCCGGCTTTGCTCAGGAAGTCCTGGAGCACGCGCACGTCGTGGCCGCTCATTCCCTGGCGCAGAATCCGGTCGCCCATGTGGACCGAGTCGCCCGGGTAGCGATGCCCGGTGCTGTCGGTCTGAGGCGTTACCCCTGCCCCCCCGCTTCCGGCCTTCGCCGCCGGGATCGCGGTCCCCAGCCCACCGGCCAGGATCGCGCCCGCAGCAGCGACAGCACGCGTTACTCGTTGTGTGGACGGCAACTCATACCCCTTCTCTTTCTGGGCGCCTACGGGGTTAGCTGGCGGGCTCGCGCTGAAAGAGATCGCGCTACGCCTGGTTAGGCGATTCGCCCCATGAGGCCAGTCCTGGCCTCTGTGGGTTCCCCGCTCCCCGGGCGAAGGACGCTCGAGGACTCGGCTGGGTCTATGTTTCGGCGGCCACGGTACACAACTTGAACGACAGATGTCGCGCCGGGTTATGAATCCGGCTCGACGCTACGCTCACGCCGTGGCGCAAGGCGATTACAGCCCGCGCGAGGTCGCCGAGCTCCTGGGCGGTGGCGAGATTCAGCTGATCGACGTCCGCCAGCCCGACGAGCACGCCGCCGGGCGGATCGCGGGTGGACGGCTGATCGTGCTCTCGGACCTGCAGTCCGAGGTCGAGTCGATCGACCGCGAGCGCCCCGTCGTCTTCTATTGCCGCAGCGGCAGCCGCTCGGCGATGGCCGCCGAGGCCTTCCGCCTGGCCGGCTTCGACGCGCACAACATGGAGGGCGGCCTGCTCGAGTGGCAGGCGGCAGGGCTTCCGCTCGAGCCCGCCGAGGGCTACGTCGCCTAGCGACGCCTCGCGGGCGCGGAGGCCTACGCGACGGTCCAGCTGTCGCTGGAGAGCAGCAGCTCGGCCAGCTGCTCCTCCGAGGCCGGATCAGCGCCGTGACGCCGACCCCTGCCGTACACGGGACGGTGCACGCTGCGGAAGATGCCGATCGGCGTCGGCCCGCTGGGATCCTCGGCCAGCTTGGCCAGCGAGAAGGCCAGGCCCGAGTCGCGCTGATGCGGGTCATGGACGATCAGGGCGTCCTCGCCCACCTCGGCCACCTCGACGATCCGCAGGCTGCCGTCGGCGCCCCGAGCCACGCCGTGCTCGCCTTCGGGCCCGAAGCGCACGGGCCGTCCGGCTTCGAGACGGATCTGGTTGATCTCGCGCGTCTCCTTCTCGGTCAGAGCCGAGAACGCGCCGTCGTTGAACACTGGACAGTTCTGGTAGATCTCGACCAGAGCGGCGCCGTCGTGCTCGGCCGCCGCGCGCAGCACGTCGGTCAGGTGCCGGCGGTCGCGGTCGATCGTGCGGGCCACGAACGTAGCCTCGGCGCCCAGGGCCAGGGCGACCGGGTTGAACGGATGGTCGGCGACGCCGAACGGGGTCGACTTCGTGATCTTCCCGAGCTCGGAGGTCGGCGAGGCCTGGCCCTTGGTCAGCCCGTAGATCTGGTTGTTGAAGAGCAGGATCTTGACCGGGACGTTTCGCCGCAGGGCGTGAATCAGATGGTTGCCGCCGATCGAGAGCGAGTCGCCGTCGCCGGTCACGACCCAGATCGAGAGGTCCTCGCGGGCCGTCGCCAGGCCGGTGGCCAGCGCCGGCGCCCGGCCGTGGATGCCGTGCATCCCGTACGTGTCCATGTAGTAGGCGAAGCGCCCGGCGCAGCCGATGCCGGTGATGAACACGATTCGCTCGGGCGGGATCCCGAGCTCGGGCATGAACTGCTGCACGGCCGAGAGCACGGCATAGTCGCCGCAGCCCGGGCACCAGCGCGTTTCCTGGTCGGACTGGAAGTCCGCCTTGGAGAGCGAGCTGGCGGCCCCCGGCGCGCCGCCGTTGCCGTTCTTCGCCACCGTGCTCATTGCCTTGCCGCCACCTGCTGCTCGATCTCGGCGGAGAACAGCGGCTGACCCTGGACCTTGCAGAACGACTCGACGTCGACCAGGTAACGCGCGCGCAGGATCTGCGCCAGCTGACCCGTGTTCATCTCGGGCACGAGCACGCGGTCAAAGGAGCGCAGCACGTCGCCCGTATTCGGCGGCAGCGGGTTCAGGTGGCGAAGATGCGCAGACGCGACCTTGTGACCCTCCTGCCGCGCGCGGCTCACGCCGGCGCGGATCGCGCCTTCGCTCGAGCCCCAGCCCAGCACGAGCAGACGCGCATCGGGCTCGGAGTCGACGCGCAGCGGCGGGATCGTCTGCGCGACTGCGGCCACCTTGGCCTCCCGTAGCTCGGTCATCCGTGCGTGATTGGCGGCGTCATAGGAGATGTTCCCCGTTCCGTCGGCCTTCTCGAGGCCGCCGATCCGATGCTGGAGGCCCGGCGTCCCCGGGACGGCCCACGGCCGCGCGAGGTTCTCGTCGCGGGCATAGGGCAGGAAGGTCTCGCCCTGGCTCTCGGTGGCGAAGGCGGGATCGATCGCCGGCAGGTCCGCCACGTCGGGGACGCGCCACGGCTCCGAGGAAGAGGCCAGGAAGGTATCGGAGAGCAGGATCACCGGGGTCCGGTAGCGGACGGCGATGCAGACGGCCTCGAAGGCGACGTCGAAGCAGTTCCCCGGCGTGCTGGGGGCGATCACCGGCAGCGGCGACTCGCCGTGGCGGCCGTGCAGCGCCATCAGGAGATCAGACTGCTCGGTTTTGGTCGGCATCCCGGTCGAGGGGCCGGCCCGCTGCACGTCGATCACGATCATCGGGAGCTCGAGCGCCACGGCCAGGCCGATCGTCTCGGCCTTGAGGTCCATCCCGGGCCCGCTCGTCGCCGTGACGCCGAGCCGGCCGCCGAACGCGGCGCCGAGCGCCATCCCGGCGGCGGCGATCTCGTCCTCGGCCTGGATCGTGCTGACGCCGAGCGACGCGTGACGAGAAAGCTCGTGCAGGAGCTCGGACGCGGGGGTGATGGGATAGCTGGCCAGTACGAGCGGCAGGCGGCTGCGCGCGCTCGCGGCGATCAGCCCCAGCGACAGCGCAGTGGTGCCGTTGACGTTGCGATAGCGGCCGGGCGCGACGTCGGTAGCCGGGTTGACCCGGTACTGGACGTCGAGCAACTCGGTCGTCTCGCCGAACGACCATCCGGCATTGAACGCGGCGAGGTTGGCCTGAAGCACAGCGGGGTGGCGCGCGAACTTCTGCTCCATCCAGCGCCGGGTCACTTCCACCGGCCGGCCGTAGAGCCATGAGAGGACGCCGAGCGCGAACAGGTTCTTCGCCCGTCCCGCATCGCGCGAGGAGGCACCCTCGATGCTCTCGACCGCGCGGGTGGTGAGGGTGGTCATCGGGATTCGGTGGACCCGGTAGGCCGACAGTGAGCCATCCTCGAGCGGGTTCGACGCGTAGCCTGCCTTGTCCAGGTTGCGCTGGGAGAATGCGTCCTCGTTGACGATGATCGTGGCGCCGCGCTCGAGCTCGGGGAGGTTGGCGCGAAGCGCCGCCGGGTTCATGGCCACGAGCACGTTCGGCGCGTCGCCCGGGGTGAGAATGTCGCGCGAGGCGAAGTGGATCTGGAAGGCGGAGACTCCGGCCAGCGTGCCCGCGGGGGCGCGGATCTCGGCCGGGAAGTTGGGCAGCGTGGCGAGGTCGTTGCCGAGGACCGCCGTGGCGTCGGTGAACCGGGTGCCGGCCAGCTGCATGCCGTCCCCCGAATCTCCCGCGAAGCGGACGACTACCCGCTCGCGTTCTTCGACCGTCTTGCTCACCTCAGTCCTTCCCGTGCCCTGTGGCCGGCTTCCTGGAGCCTGGCCGCTTACCGATTGTAGGGACCGAGTTGGACGGGGCCGACGGGGCGTTCTCGAGGGTCGGCGCGGTCGAGGTTCCAGTAGCGCAGGATCTCGGCCCGCTCGCCCTCGATCTCCGGCCAGGGGCTGAGGCCGAAGCGTGCGATCGTGCGCTGGCCGCCCTCGTGGTCTCCATAGAGGAGATCGACGATCACCCGGTGCCCTGCGCGCACGGCCTCGCACACCGGCTCGTAAGCCGGGTCCGCGGAATCGCGGATCGCGCCCTGCCAGTACCCGACCTCCCCGGGCGGGATGAACAGGTCACGAATCTGCTGCCGGAACTCCTCGACGGAAGGAACTTCCTGCAGGTTCAGAGGGTTTGGGTTCTGCGGTGAGATCTCGCTGGTCTGGACGCGCCAACCGTGCAGCACGCCCAGTCCCTGCCCGCCATTTCGCAGGCCGATGGCCATGTAGACGCGGCCATCCTGGAGGTCTACCGCGGCGCCGTGGCCCGGCACCGTGACCACCACCTGGTCGCCGAAGCCGACCCGTTGCGAGGCATCCTCCTCGCGTGAGGGGATGAGCACGGGCCGCAGCCCGGCCATCAGCGACAGCTCGGCCACCCGCGCGGAGCGGTTGGCCGAGCGCACGCTGCTGAACGTCGCGATGGCGAGCACGAGCGTCCCGCTCGCGGTCGCCATCGATGAGATGGTGACCCAGTCGGCCACCGCCGCCTGGGGTCGCCCCGGCTAAATCTTCTCGACGTTGATCGCCTTGGGACCCTTGGGCCCGGCCTCCTCCTCATAGGAGACCTTGGCGCCCTCGGCCAGTGAGCGATAGCCGTCGGCCTGGATGCTCGAGTGATGGACGAACAGGTCCCGGCTGCCCTCATCGGGCGTGATGAAGCCGAAGCCCTTCTCGTCGCTGAACCACTTGACAGTTCCTGTTGGCATGCTGGAGTGACTCCTCCGTAGCTTGAAGTGCTGCTACCGGGGAGGATGCTCCTGCACGTACCCCGTGGCCTGCACCTGCTTGTTCCGCCGATCTGGCGGCTTACGGCGCAGGAAGGTAGCACGGCTACTACCCGGAAGTAGTCGCCGCAGCTACGGTCCTGGCGATGGACGACCCCATGCCGCTCGGCCGTCATACGGCCATCCCGCTCAGCGAAGTGGTGCTGCGCGCCTCACGCTCCTCGGGCCCGGGTGGCCAGCACGCGAACGTGACCGCCTCCCGGATCGAGGCGGTGTTCGACGTCGCCGCGTCCGCCTCCCTGTCCGAGGCGCAGAAGCGGCGCGTGATTGCCCGCTGCGGACCGCGCGTGGTCGCGGTCGCTCAGGACGCGCGCAGCCAGGCTCGCAATCGCGAGCTCGCACTGCAGCGGCTGCGCCACCGCCTCGAGTCCGCCCTGGCCGTGCCGCGCACGCGCCGGGCCACGCGACCGAGCCGTGCGGCGACCCGGAAGCGCCTGGACGCCAAGCGCCGGCAGGCTGAGCGCAAGCGCCAGCGGCGTCCGCCGGACGGCGCGTCCTAGTCTGCAGACCGTGCGCTGGCTGGTTGACGGCATGAACGTGATCGGGTCCCGCCCAGACGGGTGGTGGAAGGACCGCGACGCCGCCATGCTCCGCCTCGTCGACATGCTCGAGCGCTGGGCGGCGGCCGGCGGTGAGGACGTGACGGTCGTGTTCGAGCGCCCGCCCTCGCCACCCATCCGCTCGACCGTGATCGAGGTCGCGCACGCGCCGCGGCCCAAGTCCGACGCGGCCGACGACGAGATCATCCGCCGGCTTGCCCAGGACGACAATCCAGGAGCGGTGCAGGTGGTGACCTCCGACCGCTGGCTGGCTGACCGGGCGCTGGCCGCCGGCGCCGTCGTGATCGGGGCCGACTCGTTCCGGGCCCGCCTCGACGAGGGCTGAGAGCGGCCCGCGGCCGGGACTCCCAAACCCGCCCCAGCCGGGCACTCCGGCTTGCGACAATCTGGGTATGGCCGACGAACCGACCAAGCGGTCGCCGGGCGGTCGACCTGGCTCGCCACCCGGCTGGCGCGTCACGCCGGCGCCCGACGGCCGCGGCCGCCCCGCTCAGGGCACACCCCAGCCACCGCGGCGCAATCCGCGCTGGCTCGTCGTCGTGCTCGTCCTTGCGCTGCTCGGACTGAACCTCTGGATCTCCTCGCAGGCGCTCAAGCCGCACGCGCGCGTGCGGATCCCCTACAGCCCGACGTTCCTGGGCCAGGTCAAAGCGGGCAACGTCAAGGAGATCTCCTCCACCGCGGACTCGATCGAGGGTTCGCTGAAGACGGCGATCAAGTACCCGGCCGGCGATGCGAACGCCTCCCCCACCACCGACATCTCCACCCAGGTCCCGTCGTTCGCCGACAACTCGCAGCTCTCGAGCCTGCTGCAGGATCACGGCGTCACGATCGATGCCAACAACCCGGACACCGGGCCGTCGTTCCTGGAGAGCCTGATCTTCGGCTTCGGGCCCACGCTGCTGCTCGTCCTCCTGTTCGTGCTCTTGATGCGCCGTGCGGCCACCGCCGCGGGCGGCGCGGGCGGGCTCATGTCGTTCGGCCGCTCGCGGGCCAGGCGCGTCGAGGCCTCCGAGCAACCGGTCACGTTCGCCGACGTGGCCGGGATCGACGAGGCCAAGGAGGAGCTCACCGAGATCGTCGACTTCCTCAAGAACCCCGACAAGTACCTGAAGCTCGGCGGGCGCATCCCGCGCGGCGTCCTGTTGAGCGGTCAGCCCGGAACCGGCAAGACGCTCCTGGCCCGAGCCGTGGCCGGCGAGGCCGGCGTCCCGTTCTTCCAGATGTCGGCGTCGGAGTTTGTCGAGATGATCGTCGGCGTCGGCGCCTCGCGCGTGCGTGACCTCTTCCAGCAGGCCAAGGAGGCCGCCCCCGCGATCATCTTCATCGACGAGCTCGACGCGATCGGCCGCGCCCGGTCGGCGGGCGGCGTCAACATCTCCGGCGGCCACGACGAGCGCGAGCAGACGCTCAACCAGATCCTCACCGAGATGGACGGCTTCGACCCGCGCACGGGAGTGATCGTGCTGGGGGCGACCAACCGGCCGGAGATCCTCGACCCGGCGCTCCTCCGGGCCGGGCGCTTCGACCGCCGCGTCTCCGTCCAGCCCCCCGACCGTGCCGGCCGCGAGGCGATCCTGCGCGTGCACACCCGCTCGGTGCCACTGGACCCGGCCGTCGATCTGGGCGCGATGGCCGCCTCCACGCCGGGCATGGTGGGCGCCGATTTGGCCAACCTGGTCAACGAGGCGGCGCTCCTGGCCGCGCGCCACAACCACTCGCAGGTCAGACCCGACGACCTCAGTGACGCGCTCGAGCGGATCGTCCTGGGGGCCGAGCGCAAGGTGATGCTGAGCGAGGACGACCGGCGGCGCACCGCCTACCACGAGTCCGGTCACGCCATCGTCGGGATGCTCACCCCGGGCGCCGACCCGGTGCGCAAGGTCTCGATCATCCCCCGCGGGCGCGCCTTGGGCGTGACCTTCTCCGCTCCGGACGCCGACCGCTTCAACTTCGACCAGCGCCACCTCCTGGGCCAGATCAAAGTCGCCCTGGGCGGTCGCGCGGCCGAGGAGATCGTGTTCGGCGACCTCACGACCGGTGCCGAGTCCGACATCCAGCACCTGACCCAGATCGCCCGTCACATGGTCGGGCGTTGGGGCATGAGCGATGCCATCGGGCCGGTCGCGGTTCTCCCGATGGACGGCATGGGGCCGTTCCTGCCGGGCACGGCCGAGACCTCCGAGGCCACGCAGCGCCTGGTGGACGAGGAGGTGCGGCGGATCGTCGAGACCGCCTACGCCGAGGCCCGCGACCTCCTGAACACACACCGCTCGAACCTCGACTCACTCGTCGCCGGCCTGCTCGAGCACGAGACGCTCGACGAGGCCGATGCCTACGCCGCGGCGGGCCTGCCCCGGAACCCCGAGGTGGCCGAGCCCGCCCCCGCGGTGGGATAGGCCGATCGCGTCCGGTTGAAATCCGCCACACGGCCCTCGTTCGAGCGGGTGCGGGGCGGAAAATGCCCGCATAGCGGTCAAATTCCGCCAACCACCCGCCAAATCCGGGGCGGCGTGGCGGATTTTGCGCGTTCGCGGGGCCGTACGGCCAAAGTGCACATCGCCCGCGGTTTGGCGGTGCGTTAGGTGTTGCTATGGCGACTCGATCGCAGAAACCACTCGCCGGAATCGGGAGCGCGTGCTGCGTTTTGCACGCACGCTGAGACCGGCGCGCCGCGCCCCCTCGCGCCCCCGCGCCCCGCGCCCCCTCAGTCCCCCAACCGCGTCATCCGCGCCAGCGCCTCGTGGCACTGGACGACGCGCTGCTTGACGGGATCACCGTCCTCACGGTCGTGGACGAGGTCCCACGTGCGGTCGGCGACCTCGCGCGCCGTCTCCGGCGTGGCGTCGTCGCACAGGCGACCCACGAGCTGCAGCTCGAAGGCCTGGAGCTGATCGGCCGGGTCGCCGGGTGGCATCTTCGGCAGCGGCTCGCCGGTCGCCTCACGCCACATCCCGGTCGCGACCAGCAGCCTGTTACGCAGCGTGATCGGGTCCACCGGGGGCAATCCTAGTGCTGGGTCAGCGCACGGTCGACGCGATTGACCGTGACCGTGAAGGCCCGGCTGGCGCGATCGGTGCTCGAGAGGAGCAGGCTCGCGGCGCGGGCGACGCCCGACGGCTGCGCGGCGGCCGCCTCCGCCCGCCGAAGCCGGGCCTCGTACACGCGCACGATCTTCACCAGGCGGGTGTGCAGCCCGTGGACCTGGGCCGGGGGCGAGATCCCCTCCAGGCCAGCCCCCAGCTCGTGGATCGCGGCTCGCAACAACGCGATCGAGCGCGCCAGGGCGGCCGGCGTCTGGGGCTGGCGAGGTATCCGCTGCTCGGCCGCCGAGAGCTCCGCCTGCTCGGTGGCGAGCGCGGACAGATAGGCGCGGCCGGCGGGCGAGACCGCGGCCGGGGGGGTGCCGTGCGACCCGTGCAGCAGCGACGTGCCGGAGCAGCCGCCAAGCGCCACTCCCGCGATCAGGAGGCACAGCAGGCGCGACCGCGCTCTCACAACCTCACGCCCCGTCCGGGAGCTGCTGGACCAGGCTCACCACGGGCGCAAACAGATCGCCGTGCTCGGCCACGCGCGCCAGCACCTGCTCGGTGTCGAAGCTCAGCAGCTGCGGGTCCTTCTCCTCGTGACAGCGTGTGACCTCCTCCCAGGTGACCGGCGTCGAGACCGTCGGACGCTCGCGCGCGCGCACCGAGTACACGGTGACCGTCGTCTTGTGCACGTCGTTCTGGCTCCAGTCCACGAGCACTTTGCCCGGCCGCAGGCGCTTGGTCATGCGCGAGACGACGAGGTCCGGCATCCGCTGTTCGAGCATTTCCGCCACCCGGCGGGCAAACGGCTTGGTGCGCTCGTAGGTGACATCACCGCCGAGCGGCACGTACACCTGCAGCCCCTTGGATCCCGAGGTCTTGGCGAAGGCCTCGAGGCCCAGCTGCGCGAACAGGCCGCGGACCACGAGCCCGACCTCGCAGCACTCGAGGATCGTCGCCGGCTCACCCGGATCGAGATCGAATACGAGCATCGTCGGCCGCTCGGGATCCTCGGCCAGCGACAGCGACGTGTGCAGCTCGACGTCCGCCAGGTTGGCCAGCCACACGAGCGTCGGACGGTCCTGGGCCAGCGTGTAGTTGATCTCGCCGATCCGGCACGTCGCCACCCAGTCGGGACGGTGCGAAGGCGACTGCTTCTCGTAGAAGTGCTGCTCCTCGACGCCGTTCGGGTAGCGCTTGAGCGTCAGCGGCCGGTCGTGGAGGTGAGGCAGAACCGCGGCCGCGATGCGCGCGTAGTAGGCGATCAGGTTTCCCTTCGTGAAGCCGTCGCGCGGGTACATGACCTTGTCCCAGTTGGAGAGCTTCAGGCGGCGGCCGCCGGTCAGGACCTCGAGCGCGGCCTCGGGGAGGGGGCGGACTTCGTCGAAGAGCGCCTCGGGCGAGTCGGGTGCCGGCGCCTCGCCCGCCGGATTTGCCTCTGTCTCCAATGTGACGTCGCGGGGAGCCTTGTCCTCGCGCAGCCCCTTGAACGAAGGCGCGCGCATGATGCGCTCGGCCGTCCACTCGCGCAGCTCGATCTCTGCCACCAGGCACGGCTCGACGAACACCGTCCCGCGCGGCAGCTTCGGCGCCCGCGTGAACGGGCTGCTGTCGCGGCGCAGCGGGGACAGCCGCGTGCCCAGCTCGTCGAGCATCGCCTCGGTGAAACCGGTGCCGACGCGACCGGCGTAGCGAAAGCCTTCGCGGTCGTAGTAGCCCATCAGCAGGGCCCCGATCCGATCCCGGCGGCGGCCCTCGCCCGGGACCCAGCCGCCGATCACCAGCTCCTGGCGGTACGTGTGCTTGATCTTCAGCCACGATCCGCCGCGCCGGCCGGCCTCGTAGCGGGAGTCCAGGCGCTTGGCCACGATCCCCTCGAGCTCTTGCTGGCCTGTGGCCTCGAGCAGGGCGGACCCCTCACCCGGATGCGCCGCCGGCACCCGCCAGGCTCGGCCCTCGAGCCCCAGCTCCTCGAGTCGCCGGCGTCGCTCCCGGTAGGGGAGCTCGACGAGTGAATGCCCGTCCAGGTACAGGAGGTCGAAGATCACGTAGAGCACCGGTGTGCTGGCCGCCAGCCGCCGCACGGCCGACTGCGAGGTCACGTGCATCCGGCGCTGCAGCCGCTCGAAGCTCGGCTTGCCGCGTTCGTCGAAGGCGACGATCTCGCCGTCGAGGACGACCTCGTGCATGCCGAGGGCGCGCACGATTCCGCGCACCTCGGGATACGCGTCGGTGACGTCGTTGAGGTTGCGCGACTCGAGCCGCAGGCGCCCAGGCTGCACGTACGCGATCGCCCGGATCCCGTCCCACTTGACCTCGAACGACCATTTCGCCTGGTCGGGCGGCACCTTTGCCGAGAGCTGCGCGAGCATCGGCACGACGTGCTCGGGCATCGGATCCCGGTCGGGATCGGCCGGGGGATCCATCCGGTGGATCATCCAGTCGGCGGCGTCCTCGGCCCCCCGCCCGATCGGAAACAGCCCGTAGCGCCCGTCCAGCCGTTCGCCGTGGAAGGTGACTTCGACCTTGCGCTCCTCCCACTTGTGCAGCTCGAACGTCCCCCGGTCCCAGATCCGCATCGTGCCCGCGCCGTACTGCCCGCGCGGGATGTCCCCCTCGAAGTCCAGGTACTCGAGTGGGTGGTCCTCGGTCCGAACGGCGAGCCGGTTCTCGGCCGGGTCAGGGGGGATTCCGTTGGGAATCGCCCACGAGGCGAGCGCGCCGTCGTGCTCGAGGCGAAGGTCCCAATGCAGCCGGGTGGCGCTGTGTTCCTGCACGACGAACCTCGGGGCATCGGGCTTCGCCGCCTTGCGCCGGCGTGAAGCCGAGGCGCTCTTGCCGCGGCCGCGGCCCGCGGGCTCGGGCGTCGCCTCGAAGTCGCGCTTGGCCTCGTAGTCGCTGAGCTTCTGCTTTCCCGCCACTGCGTCTGATGATGGCGGACCCGCGGCCGAGCACGCGGGGCCGGGGCGATCCTCTACGCCCTGGCTGCGCCCAGGATCGTCGGGCGCACGGTCAGCGGCGCGCGGGGCTGACGGCCGTGCTCCAGCCGCTGCACGAGCAGCGGTGACTCCTCGAGCAGCTGCTCGGTGCGCCGGTTGGGATGACAGCCGGCGGCGATGTAACGGTGTGGCAGCTCGACCGCGTCCTGGAAGCGCCCGAGCGCTGTCCCCTCGCCCGCGTGTACGTGCTCGAGGAAGAGAAAGCGTCCGCCTGGCTTCAGGACGCGCGCGACCTCCTCGAGGGCGCCCGCCGGATCCGGCACGGAGCAGAGCACGTAGGTGCAGACAACGGTGTCGAAGTCATCCGGCCCGAACGGGAGGCTCAGCGCGTCGGCCTGAACGAGCTTGCACGAACCGGCGGCCGGCGGGTGCTCGGCCAGCTCGCGTCGCAGGTGAGAGAGCATGTGCGGGCTGGGGTCGGTGACGATCAGCTCGGTCACGGCCGAGGTGTAGTGCGGGATGTTCAAACCGCTCCCTGCCCCCAGCTCGAGCGTGCGCCCTCGCGCCTCGGAGATCAGCTCGCGGCGCGTCTCGCGCTGGCCCGCGTTCTCCGCCAGGGCGACCAGCCGCGGATAGAAGGCAGCGAAGAAACGCTCGTTCAAACCCAGCGGATCGCGCACGTCGCGACCCTAACAGCGAAGGCTTCTTCGCGAACTTTTACGCATAAGCGGCATCATTTCCCCGTGGCGCGCGTGCTGGTAGTCGACGACGAGCCCGCCGTTCGGCGGGCGCTGGAGCGTGCGCTGCAGCTCGACGACTACGAGGTGGCACTGGCCGCCGACGGCGAGGAAGCCCTCGACGCGCTGGCCCGCCAGCCCGCTGACGCCGTGATCCTGGACGTGCTCATGCCGCGGCTCGACGGGCTCGAGGTCTGCCGCCGCCTGCGCAAGGCGGGCGACCGCACGCCGATCCTGATCTTGACCGCGCGTGACGCCATCGACGACCGCGTCCAGGGCCTCGACGTCGGGGCCGACGACTACCTCGTAAAGCCGTTCGCGCTGCGCGAGCTTCAGGCTCGTCTGCGCGCGCTGCTTCGCCGCGCCGGCGACGGCGCCGAGGGCGACGAGGTGCTGCAGTTCGCCGACCTCGTGCTCGACCCCGTCGCCCACGAGGTCCACCGCGGAGGTCGCCTCGTCGAGCTCTCGAAGACCGAGTTCCTGCTCCTGGAGCTGTTCATGCGCCACCCCCGCCAGGTCCTCACCCGTTCGACGATCTTCGAGAACGTGTGGGGCTACGACTTTGGTCCGACGTCGAACGCGCTCGGGGTCTACATGGGTTATCTGCGCCGCAAGACGGAGGCTGGTGGCGAGCCGCGGCTCCTGCACACGGTCAGGGGCATCGGCTACGTGCTCCGGGACTGACGCGATGTCGCTCCGGCGCCGGCTCTCGCTCCTGGCTGCGTTCGCGGTGGCCGTGGCCATCGTGCTCGCCGCATTGGTCTGTTACTTCGTCGTGCGGGGCCAGCTCCGCGGCGGCGTCGACGGTGCTCTGCGCGCCCAGGCGATCGCGATCCAGCACGGCGAAGGGCTCGGCCGGCCGTTCCCCGGGATCTCGGCCAGTGCCGGCGGCCCCGCGCCGTATGCGCAGGTGCTGTTGGCCGACGGCACCACCTTCGAGCGCCAGCAGGACGGCCCTGCGCTCCCGGTCGATGCTCGCGCCCGCTCGGTGGCGGGCGGCGGCGGCAGCCCCTACCTCACCGACGTCACCGTGAACGGAAGCCACCTGCGGATGTACACGTTCCCGATTCCGCTCCTCTTCCAGGGCCAGGCGGTGGCCGTCCAGCTCGCGCGACCGCTCGGCCCAATCGACCACGTCCTGGGGCGTCTGCGATTGATCCTCCTGGTCCTGTGCGCGGGTTGCATCGCGCTGGCCGCGGGTCTGGGGCGGCTCGCCGCCCGGCGCGTCCTGGCGCCGCTGTGGGAGGTGAGCCGGACGGCCCAGCTGATCGGCGAGACCGACGATCTCTCTCGGCGCATCGTCGTCCACACCGAGGACGAGGTGGGGCAGCTGGCGATGCGCTTCAACGCGATGCTCGATCGCCTCGAGAGCTCGCGCCACGCGCTCGATGACTCCGTGCGCGCGCAGCGACAGCTCGTGGCCGACGCGTCGCACGAGTTGCGCACGCCGGTGACGAGCCTGCGCACGAACATCGAGGTCCTGCTCGCCAGCCCGCACCTGGACTCCGAGGACCGTTACCGCCTGCTCGCCGACGTCGTCGAGCAGAGTGAGGAGCTGAGCGCGCTGGTGGGCGATCTGATTGAGCTGGCGCGCGGCGATCTCGCGCCCGAGCCGGTGGAGGAGGTACGGCTCGACCGCGTCGTCGAGGAGGCGGTGGTGCGAGCGCGGCGGAACTCACAAGCGGTCCGCTTCGAGACCAACCTCGGCTCGGTGATCGTCGACGGCGTGCCCGACCGGCTGGGCCGGGCGGTGAACAACCTGCTGGACAACGCCGCCCGCCATTCGCGCCCGGATGGGATCGTCGAGGTTTTCGTCGATGCCGCGGGCGTGCGTGTCCGTGACCACGGCCCGGGCGTTGCGCCTCAGGACCTCCCCCATGTCTTCGACCGCTTCTTCCGCGGTGCCTCGGCCCGCGGCAAGCAGGGCAGCGGGCTGGGCCTGGCCATCGTCCGCCAGGTGGCCGAGCAGCATGGCGGATCGGTGAGCGTGGCCAACGCCCAGGACGGCGGCGCGGTGTTCACGCTGCGGCTACCGACAATCGCCCCGGCCGCCGATGAGCGCCCGGTCGCGGTTCCCGCCAGCTCACCGCGCACCTGACGGCGAGCCGAGCGGCTCAGACGGTCCCGAAGCCGGGTCCTCCCGTCGCGAGGAACAGGAACCAGATCGCCATCGCGATGATCGCGAGGGTCACCAGCGCCGCAATCGCCTTCTCGCCTGCCGTGAGCGGGCGGCGCGGATGGCGGCCCGCAGGCACGCTCTCCTCCACGGCGCGCAGCCACGGCGCGGGTTTGCGGGGGCTTGTCGTTCTCATGACTCAGGAGAGGCTTCCCGGTCTCGCGTTCCTCAAGCCTGAATCCGGTGCGAGGGCGGCGGCGCTCAGCCGCCAGCGGCGCTCAGGCTCGCGGCGGCCGCACCACACGCGCCTGGCGCGCGGTGAGGAAGCGCTTTCGCAGCAGCCAGAACAGGAAGGCGAAGATCGGCCCGGCGACGGCGATGAGCAGTGGCGCCCGGTTCTGATGTCCTCCAATCACCGACACGATGCCGATCCCGACCGCCACCGACGGGATCGCGGCCAGCAGCATGGTGTGCGAGCGAAAACCCGAGAAGTGCTCACGCCCGGTCACCTCGAGCACGCCGAGCGCGCACACGGCGAGGCCGACGACGAGCGCTGCTGTGCCCCCGCCGATCAACCAGACGACGATCCCGACCAGCCCGGCGAAGATCGCTATCTCGGATACGGGGAAGCCGCCGAACGGGCTCGGCGGCCGCTCGCCCTCCGTTCCCAGCTGGCGCGTGGAGCGCCGCCTCTCCTGCTCGCTGCTCGCCCGCAGCTCGGCGCGGCGATCGCGGCGCGGGCTGGGGACCGCCCGCGGCGCGCTACCGGCATTGCGCCGCTTGCGCGAGCGCCGCTTTGACTTCTGCGCAGCCACGGTGCGTCAGGATAATGCGGGTATGAGCGCCCAGAAGCCGCTCGAGCTGATCCTGGCCAGGCAACTGCTCTCGAGCATCTCCACGCCGGCGTTCCTGGTCGGGGAGCAGGGCGCGCTGTTGTTCTACAACGAGGCGGCCGGGGCGCTCGTCGGCCGGCGCTTCGAGGAGACCGGCGTGATGCCGGCCCAGGAATGGGTCAGCGAGTTCGGTCCGTTCGGAAACGACGAGCAGCCGATGGAGTACGCGCAGATCCCCGCCACGGTCGCCCTGCGCCAGAACCGGCCGTACCATGGAAACTTCAGGATCTGTGCGGCGGGAGGGAACCACCAGGACATCGCAGCCAGCGCGATCCCCATCGTGGGCCCGGGCGGCTCGAGCGGAGCGATCGTGATCTTCTGGCCCGTCGCCGAGGACGAGGAAGCAGGGGAAGAATGAAGATCAAGGTGTGGGGCGCCCGCGGCTCAGTTCCCGCGCCCGGCCCCGAGACGATGCGCTACGGCGGCAACACCTCCTGCATCGAGGTCACGTTGTCTGACGGCAGCACGTTGATCCTCGACGCCGGCACCGGCATCCGCAACCTGGGCATCGCGCTGCCGCGTGACGAGCGCCCGATTCACATCCTGCTCACGCACCTGCACCTCGACCACATCCAGGGGCTGATGTTCTTCGCCCCCGCCTTCCGCCCCGAGTCCGAGATCACGGTCTGGGGGCCGGCCTCCCCTGAGGCATCTCTCCAGGACCGAGTCGCACGCTACATCTCCGCGCCGCTCGCGCCGGTCGAGGTCCGCGAGCTGCCGTCGATCGTCTCGTTCCGCGAAACCGACCAGCTGGAGTGGGAGATCGGGCCGGCGCGCATCCGCGCTCATGCCGTCAACCACCGAGGGCCGACGCTCGGCTATCGGATCGAGGAGGGCGACACCTCGCTCTGTTACATCCCCGACCACGAGCCGGGGCTGGGCACGCCGCTGGGACAGCTGGAGGACGACTGGATCTCCGGATTCGAGCTCGCGTGCCGCACGTCACTGCTCATTCACGACTGCCAGTACACCGACGAGGAGTACGCGGACCATCTCGGATGGGGGCACTCCCCACTCTCCGACGCGCTCAACTTCGCCCAGCGGGTTGACGCGGAGCGCGTGCTCCTGTTCCACCACGATCCGCTGCACTCCGACGACTTCCTGGACTCGCTGTGTGACCAGGTGTCCGACCGCTGGCAAAAGATGGGCGGCGAGCCCAAGCGGGTGGAGCTCGCCACCGAGCGCCGCGAGGCGGACGTCGCCGAGGGTGCGCCGCAGTCGGGTAGCGCGGCCTGAGCTGACGGTCCGGCCGCGCATCGGCTTGCCGGTCGCGCTCGCGCTGGCTTGCCTGGCGGGCTGCGGGTCTGCGACTCGGCCGTCGCCGACGAGCACCGCGCTCCCGCCTGACTACCGCCCGGTCCCGGTCGGTCGCGACGCTCGCTACCGGGTGCCGGCGATTTCGAGGACCGTCGCCCAGCGGGGGCCGATCGCCGGGATGCGTTGCTCGCGGGCTTACGCCAGGACGTTCGGAGTTCACCTCGAGCTGTACGCGGTAGGGCTCGTGGTGCCCGTCCCGGCCGGGATCGGGATCGCGCCGCCGCAGCGGCGCAGCGGGGCCTACGTGCTCGGTGGCGCCTGCACGTATCCGCTGCGCACGTACGAGCCCACGGGCGTCGTGGTGGTGGACACCGGCGAGGCCCGGAGGCTGGCCGACCTCTTCCGGGTGTGGGGGCAGCCGCTCTCGGCACGCCGGCTCACCCGCTTCATCGGCCGCGTCAGCGCGTACCTCGACGGCCACCCGTGGCGATCTGCGCCGGGGACGATCCCCCTGCACCGTCACGCCGAGATCGTGCTCGTGGTGGGGGGCGGTGTGATCCCGCATCCCGCCTACCGGTTCCCGCCGGGGCTCTAGGGCGAGCTCCGGCCGCCTGCGCGGGCGGGCCAGAACGCACTCCCGCTAGCCTCCGAGCGCGATGACATCCCGACTGGCGAGAGCGCTCGCGGCGGCCGTCGTCTGCCTCGCGCTGGGCGCCGCCGGGGCCCTGGCGGACGGCGACCCGGCCAGCGACGTCCTGCTCGGGGAGAACGTCTTCTATCCCTACTCCCCGCCGACTTCGACGAACCTGCAGAGGCAGCTGAACGCCGAGACCACGGCCGCGAAGAAGGCGGGAGTGCCGATCAAGGTGGCGCTGATCGGCGCGCCCGTCGACCTCGGCGTGATCCCCGACCTCTACGGCCAGCCGCAGAAGTACGCGGACTTCCTCGATCAGGAGATCAGCTTTCGCTCCAAGCAGCCGCTGCTCGTCGTGATGGCTGCCGGCTACGGGACGCAGGGCCTGAACGCCGCGGCGGCTCGTGCGGCGGCCGCGGCGCCCAAGCCGGCGGGGCACTCGAGCGACGCGCTGGCCACGGCGGCGCTGGCGACGGTGGCGAAGATCGCAGCGGCTGAGGGACATCCGGTCGCGGGGGCCGGGTCGTCGGGCTCCGGTGGGGGCAGCAACGTCGTTCTGCTGGCGGCGCTGGTCGTGGCCGCGCTGGCCACCGCCGCAGCCGTCCTGGCGCTCCGCCGCCGGCAGCAGGCGGAGACTTAGCGCTCGTCCTAGGCCGCCTCGGGGGCCGTCGAGGCATCGGCGAGCTCGCGGAAGAGGCCGGTCACGACGAACACGACCTGCTCGGCGATGTCGACCGTGTTGTCACCGATGCGCTCCAGGCAGCGCGCCACGAGGATCATGAACATGGCCCACTCGCGCAGCTCGAGATCGTCGCCGACCTCGACCGCGCGACGGAAGATGCTGCGGTTGAGCCGGTTGATCTCGCTGTCCTGCCGGACGAGGTCGCGCGCGAGCTCTAGGTTGCGGGAGGCGAACGCCTCCTTGGCCTGTACGACCTGCGAGCTCGCCAGCTCGCCCATGCGCTCGATGGCGGCCAGGATCTCGTGGTCCTTGGGCGCCTCGTATCCGGAAAGCGGCACGAGCTTGGCCACATTGACGCACTGATCGCCCATGCGCTCCACGCACCGGATCACGTGAAGCAGCGCGGCCACAATCCGCAGATCCCCGGCCACGGGAGCTTGCCGGGCGAGCAGCGAGAGAATCCCCTGGTGGACCTCCAGGTAGCGGCCGTCGACCCGGTCGTCGTCGGCCACGACCATCGCCGCCAGCTCGACGTCCTGGTGGGCGATCGCCTCCAGCGCCCGCTCCAGCTGCGCCGTGACGAGCTCCAACCCACCCAGCGCCTGGCGCTCGAGGTCCTTCAGGGTCTCCCGGAACTGGTGGCGGGTCTCCTGCATGGCTAGCCGAACTTTCCCGTCACGTAGCGCTCGGTGCGCTCGTCTGAAGGCCGGGTGAAGATCTCGTTCGTCGGCCCGTGCTCGACGAGCTCCCCGTCGAGCATGAATGCGGTCGAGTCAGCGACACGAGCGGCCTGCTGCATGTTGTGCGTGACGATGACGATCGTGTAGCGCTCCTTGAGCTCGTCGATCAGCTCCTCCACCTTCAGTGTGGCTACCGGATCAAGGGCGGAGCAGGGCTCGTCCATGAGGATCACCTCGGGCTCGACGGCGATCGTCCGAGCGATGCACAGGCGCTGCTGCTGTCCTCCGGATAGGCCGACCCCGGGCTCGTTCAGCCGGTTCTTGACCTCGCCCCACAGTCCGACCGCGCGTAGCGCCTTGTGAACGCGCTCGCGCAGGTTCTGCCCGCGGGTGCCGGTGAGGCGCAGACCCGCGGCCACGTTGTCGAAGATCGACATGGTGGGAAACGGGTTGGGCTTTTGGAACACCATCCCGACCAGGCGCCTGACTGCCGTGACGTCGACGCCAGGCTCGTAGACGTCGAGTCCGTCGAGAGTCACGCTGCCCTGCGCCCGGGCGCCGGGAATCTCCTCGTGCATGCGGTTGATGCAGCGGACCATCGTCGACTTGCCGCAGCCCGACGGGCCGATGATCGCGGTCACCTCGCCGGCCGGAAAGCTCAGGTCGATCCCCTTGACTGCGTGCTGCTCGCCGTAGAAGGCGTGCAGACCCTTCAGGCGCACGCCGTGGCCCGCAATGGGCGCACGCTGCGCTTCGTGGTCGGTGACCTCGCGACTCTCGTCCGAGGCCACAGGCTCTTCTGCAGGTGGCACTTCTGCTCGTTCCTTGCTCTGCGTGAATTGCGGGTTCATCTGGTGGCACTCCTTCGCGACGCCAGTCGCGCGATCAGGTTGAGGAGCATGATCAACAACACGAGCGTGAGTGCGGCGCCCCATGCGCGCGTGACCACGTCGTTGCGGGGGGACTTGATGTCCCCGAAGATCTGCAATGGCAGGGCGTTCATCTGCTGGCTTGGATCGGCTGTCAAGGTCTGTGCGCCGAACGCCGTGAAGAGCAGCGGGGCGGTTTCGCCGGCGCCGCGGGCGATCGCGAGCAAGGCGCCGGTCACCAACCCGGAGAGCGACGTCGGAAGTACGACGCGCGCGATCACACGCCAGCGCGGCGCGCCCAGAGCCAGCGCGGCTTCCCGCAGACTTGCGGGCACGAGCAGGAGCACGACCTCCGAGGAGCGGATGACGATCGGCAGCATCAGCAGCGAGAGCGCGATCGAGCCCTTCCAGCCCGTGAACGCGCCCCCGATGCCGCCGAGGACGAGCACGACGTAGATGAAGAGCCCGAAGACGATCGAAGGCACGCCGGTCATCACGTCGACGAAGTAGCGGACGACGTTCGCCAGCCGCGAGTCCTTGCCGTACTCGGTCAGCCACAGGGCGACGCCGATGCCGCAGGGAACCGCGATCAGCGTCGCCAGCCCCACGATCTCGAGCGTGCCGACGATCGCGCTGCGGATGCCGCCGGGATAGCCGAGGAAGTTCCCATTGGGATCGGTGGTGAAGAACTTGCCGCTCCACGCGGCCAGGCCTTTGTGGAACAGGTAGTAGATGATCAGCACCAGCGGCACGAGCGCAACGGCGGTCAGAGCCGCGAGCAGCCCGCGCATCGCGAGGTCGGTCCGGCGGCGCCGTGGACTGACGGTCGGCAGCGCGCGCAGCGATCCTGAGACGGCGCTCACGCGCGCGCTCCTGCCGCCTCGAGGTCGGCGCCGACGGCGGCCCCCGCGGTGCGCTTGCCGCGCACGCCGCGCACGACGAAGCGCCGGGCGACGATGTTGACCAGCAGCGTCAGCACGAAGAGCACGAGACCCGCCGCGAACAGCGCCGAGCTGTGGACCGGCGTGGAGGCCGCCTCGCCGAACTCGTTGGCGACCACGGCGGCCAGGGTGTAGCCCTGCTGGAAGATCGAATGGCCGAGCGTCGGCGAGTTGCCGATCACCAGCACGACGGCGATCGTCTCACCGATCGCACGGCCGAGCCCGAGCATCGCCCCGCCGGTGATGCCGGCGCGCGAATACGGGAGGACGGCGATCCTGATCATCTCCCACCGCGTGGCGCCGAGCGCGAGCGCAGCCTCCTTGTGCTCGGCCGGCACCGTCGCGATCACCTCCCGGGCGATCGCCGAGACGATCGGCAGGATCATGATGGCCAGGATCAGGCCCGCGATGAAGTAGCTCGGTCCCGCCACCGACCCGCCGACGAAGGGCAGAAACGAGAACGTGTTGGCCAGCCATTGCTGGAAGCCGTGCAGCCTGGGGATGAGCACGAACACGCCCCACAGCCCGTAGACCACCGAGGGAACCGCGGCGAGCAGATCGACGAGCAGGGCCAGCGGCACGCGGGCGCGCCGCGGACAGAGCTCGGTCAGGTAGAGCGCCGCCGCCACGGCCACCGGGACCCCGATCACCAGCGCGATCCCCGAGGTGATGAGCGTCCCCAGGATCAGCGGCCAGGCGCCGAACGTGCATCCCGCGTTCGTGGCCGTCGTGCATGCCGCCCCCTGGTTCAGCTGTGAGACGTCCCAGTTGTTGCGGAAGAGGAAGCTGAGGATTCCGACGTGTCCGAGCGCCGTCGAGGACTCGCCGATCAGCCGTATGAAGAAATATGCGATGAGGACCAGGACGGCCACGGCGAGGCCGCTCAGCCCCCACTGCAGGAACCGGTCGGGAAGGCGTGCCAGGCGCGACCGCTCGAGGATCGAGCGGCCGCCCCTGATGCTGACGCTTGCTTCCACCTAGGCGAGCGGGGAACCGTTGCAGGTGAGCGTCTTCAGCTGCGCCTCGTCCTTCGAGACCAGCGAAGGGGGAAGCGAGGCGTAGTCGAGCTGCTTCTCGACGGACTGCCCCTGCCCCAGCCCATAGCTGATGAGCTTCTTGACGCCGGAGGCGATGCTCTTGCTCGCGCCAGCCTTGCACATGTCCTTGTACGCGATGAGGAACGTCTGCGAGGTGATCGGATACGCCGACTTGTTGGGCGAGTCGATCGTCGAGATCGCGAGATCCGACGGGACCTTGATCCCTTCCGCCGCGGCGGAGGCGGCGGCGAGGCTCGGGGCCACGAACACGCCGGCCTTGTTCTTCACCGAAGCGAACGTGAATCCGTTCTGCAGCGCGTAGGCCTGCTCGACGTACCCGATCGCGCCCTGGGTCTGCTTGATCGCCGCGGCGACGCCGGAGTTGCCCTGGGCGCCCGTGCCGGTAGGCCACTTCACGGTCTTGTCAGGCTTGCCGGCCGCAGCCGTCCAGGCGGGGTTGTAATCAGAGAGGAACGTCGTGAAGCCCTTCGTCGTCCCCGAGGAGTCGGACCGGTGCACGACCGTGATCGACGTCGACGGGAGCGACAGCCCCGGGTTCAGGGCCTTGATCTCAGGGTCGTTCCACTTCTTGACCTTGCCGAGGAAGATGTCGCCCAGCGTCTTGCCGTCGAGCTTCAGCCCGCTCTTGACGCCGGACAGGTTGTAGGAAACGGTGATCGCTCCGAAGGCGATCGGGAACTCCGCCACCGGGCCCTTGCCGGCCTTGATCTCCGAGGACTTCTCCGCCGGGTCGCTGCCAGCGAAGGACACGGTGCCTGCCTGCAGCTGTGCGATGCCCGCCCCGGATCCAGTCGGGTTGTAGTTGACGGTCACGCCCTGGGACTTGAGGCTCGATCCCCACTGCTGGTAGATCGGCGCCGCAAACGTCGAGCCGGCGCCGTTCAGGGTCGCGGCGCCGCCCGAGCCCGAGGAGCTGGCCGACGCGTTCGTCGATCCGGACGTCGAGCTGGAGCTCGAACCGCAGGCCGCGATCCCGAGCCCGGCGGCGAGCGCCAGCGCGACCGCAGAAATACGGCTTGTAAACAAGGTCGTTCTCCTTTTCATGGTTATGAGCGCAGTCTCGGTGCGGGAGAGCTGCGCGGTGTTATCCAGTTGTGAAACCACCGTTCCATCGGTGTGCGGCCTCGGCGGAGAGGCGGTAGCCGAAGCCGAAGTGGGTGTGGATGAAGCACCACCCCGGTAGCGCCTGCTCGAGCTTGACCCGGAGCTTGCGCACGTACACGTCGACCGACCTCTCACCCCGGCGCATCTCCCGGCCCCACACGAGGCTGAAGAGCTCCTCGCGCGTCATGATCCGGTCGACGCGCCGAGCCAGCTCGGTCAGGAGACGAAGCTCCCTGACCGAAAGCGTCAAGGTCCGGCCGTCTGCCCGCGCGAGATGCTCCTCCGGGAGGATCTCGAGCGGCCCGACGTTCAGGACCTCATGCGCATGAGGGGAGTGCACCAGCAACGCTCGGGATGCTGGTCCCGCCGGGTCCGGCCGGGGTTATCGAGCCGTGAACCGGCTGTGAAGAGGTCGTGAACGAGGCCTAGCGGGCAGCGTGCGAAGCGACCGCCGGCTCAGCATCTCGCTCCGGAGCGGCGTGCCCTGGCTCCGGAGCGAGGTCCTCTGGCTCCGCAGCGGCGTGCTTCGCAGCGGGCGCGTCCACCTCTGGCTCGGGCGCGAAGCGATAGCCGACCCCGAAGTGCGTGTGGATGTAGTTCCACGCCGGCGAGGCGACGCGGAGCTTCTGGCGCAGCTTGCGCACGAAGACGTCGACCGAGCGATCGCCGTGGGCCATCGCGTAGCCCCAGATACGCTCGTAGATCTCCTCCCGCCGCAGCACGCGGTCAGACCTCGAGAGGAGCCGGAGGATCTCGAATTCACGAGCGGTGAGATCGACGCTGCGCTCCCCGACGTAGGCCTGATGCAGGTCGGGACGAACGGTGATCTCACCTACGGTCGCCGCGACCCCGAGCTCGCCGATCGCGGTACGCCGGTGCCGGCGCAGGACCGCCTCGACCACCGAGATCAGCTCTTCGGCGTGGCACGGCTTGGTGACCCACGCGTCGACGCCGAGGCGCAGCCCCCGGATCCGCTGAGCGACGGAGGACGGCCCGGTGCAGACGACGACCGCCATGCCCGGCAGCCGCGCACAGACCTCCTCGAGGTACTCCCAGGCCGGTGGGCCCAGCAGCGCGACGTCGACGACGAGTGCATTGAGGCGCATGTGCACGAGGCCTTCCGGCCGGACCGGGCTGGCGAGGGCACGGTGTTCCCAGCCCAGCGCATCCAGCCGGTTGGCCAGGACCTGCATGAAGCCTGAGTCGCGGTCGATGACCGCAAGACGAGAACGGCTCGGCGCGCTGCGCGACGAGGTTGTGGCTTCTGAGGATGTGACGCTGCTATCTGGCGGCATGCCGAGGACTCTAATCCAGGTGAGGACGGATACCCCGCCCAAAAACCCCCGGTAACAGTATGTTCACATGCAAATAGCGGCGGTTGCGAAGCGCTACCCTGCGGCTGGTGCGGACCAGCCGTCCTCGCCCGCCGGTGAGCGCCGACCCGCGCCTCCGCGGCGCGCTGCTGATGCCGCTCAGCGCGCTCGCCGTGCACCAGCTGCGCTACTACGTGGCCTTCGGGGCGGGCGCCGGTTCACGCCTCGCCCGTGACGGGCACGCGTACCTCTCGACCGCGGCCCCGCTGTTCGCCCTCGCTGCCGCGATCGCCGTTGGCACGCTCGTCGGGGCCGCCGCGCGCGCCTGGCAAAGCGGCGTTCCCGGCCGGCCGCGGCGGCTGAGCGTCCTGCGCCTGTGGCTGCTGTGCGTAGCCGCGCTGGTGTGCATCTACTGCGTCCAGGAGCTCCTGGAGAGCGGCTTCGTGTCCAGCCATCCCGGTGGACTGGCGGGCGTCTTCGGGTCTGGCGGCTGGATCGCGCTTCCCGCGGCGGGCCTCGTGGCGGGAGCCCTCTGCCTGGCCTTGAAGCTCTCGGAGGCTCTGCTCGTGCTCGCCTCGCGTCAGCATCGCGTCCGGCGTACGACGCTGGACGCAGGTGCACCACGGCTGCGCCCGGGCTGGGCGCGTCCCCGGCGGCTGCTGCCGCAGTCGGGCCTGGCCGCGGGCCGGGCGCCCCCGCTCCCCGGGCTTCACCCGATCACGCTCAGCTGACACGCCTCGTCTGCTTCGCGCAGCCGGGGCCGACCTGACAGGAGACTTCCCTGCCTTTCGCCGCGCCGGCGTGCGCGACCGCTGCTCGCGCGCCTCGACAATTCACCCGCTTTCGCCGCGACCCCACGCCTGGCGCAGTGGCGCTGCTCGTGCTCGGCTGCCTGGCGGCGGCCGTGGTCTGGCCGCAGACGGCCGACGCCCACGGCCTGGTGGGGCGCGCCTACCTGCCGGTTCCCCCGTGGCTCTTCGCCTGGGCCGCCGGGGCGGTGCTCGTGCTGTCGTTCGTGGCCCTGGCGGCGCTGTGGTCCGCGCCGCGGCTCGAGCGCAGCCCGGAGCGGCGGCTGTTCGGGGTGCCGCCGGCGATAGAGGCGCTGTGCGGGGTCGTCGGGGTCGCGAGCTTCCTCCTCGTCGTGGCCAGCGGCGTCGCCGGCAGCCAGATCCCGACCGCGAATCTCGCCCCCACCGTCGGTGTTCGTGCTCTTCTGGGTGGCCACTCCGCTGCTGAGCGCGCTCGTCGGCGACGTCTTCAGCCTGTTCAACCCGTGGCGTGCCCTGGCGCGGGCACTGGCCGCGGGCGCGCGGCACGCGGGCGTCTCGCAGCGCTTCGGGGAGCCGGTGCCATACCCGCCTCGCCTGGGCCGGTGGCCTGCGGTGGCCGGGATCCTCGGCTTCGCCTGGCTCGAGCTCGTGTTCACGGGACGCCAGCACCCAGCCACGCTGGCCGTGCTCGCCGTCGCTTACGCGCTGATCCAGCTGGTGGCCATGGCCTTCTACGGGATCGAGCCGTGGACGCGGCACGGCGACGCGTTCGCCGTGGTGTTCAACCTGTTCTCGCGCCTGTCTGCACTCGAGCTGCGCGACCACGCGGTCTGGCGCCGGCGCCCGCTGGCCGGGCTGACCACCGTGGCGGCGGTACCGGGAACGGTGGCGCTCGTGTGCGCGATGATCGGGACGACCACCTTCGACGGGTTCATGAACGGGCCCGTCTGGCGGGCCCTGGCGCCGCCGGTGCAGCGCGCCCTTTCGCACCTCGATCTGGGCGGCACGGCCTCGCTCGAGCTCACCTTCACGCTCGGACTCGCCGCCTGTGTGCTGCTGTGCGCCGGCCTCTACCGCCTCGGCGTCAAGGGGATGAGCTCGGTCTCGGCCGACCACCCGGCACGCGAGCTCGCCGGTGCCTTCGCGCATTCCCTCGCCCCGATCGCCTTCGGCTACCTGCTCGCCCACTACTTCTCGCTGCTGGTCACCCAGGGTCAGGCCACGGCCTATCTGATCTCGGATCCGATGGGGACCGGCGCGAACATCTTCGGAACCGCCGGAACCAGGATCGACTACGGTCTGGTTTCGGCGGCGCTCATCTGGTACGTGCAGGTTGCGGCCCTGGTCGGCGGCCATGTCTCCGGGCTGGCTCTCGCCCACGACCGGGCGCTGGTCCTGTACGGCGACCCCCAGGAAGCCGCCGCCTCGCAGCGCTGGATGCTCGTCGTGATGGTCACCTTCACGTGCCTGGGCCTATGGCTGCTCTCCGCCGTCAACACCTAGAGGAAAAGATGCGAACGAAACCGAAACACGCCCTCACGCTCCCGGTCTGCTGCGCCCTGCTCGCCCTCGCCGGGTGCGGCTCCTCCTCGAGTGGCTCCGCGTCCTCGAGCGCGAGCACAACACCCCCCGCGAGCAAGAGCCCGAGCACGACCGGGCTGCCGCCAGCCGTCGCCGAGCTGCCGGCGGCCGAGCACCCGCGCCAGGCTCAGTTCCCGCGGGCCCGCGGGCGCTCGCTCGCGCAGCTCGGAGCCCTCGTGAAGGGAAGCGTCCAGCTGGGCGCCGGGACGGGGACGTTCACCCCCGGCCGGCGCCGGTTCGCGTTCGCGCTGAACGCGTCCTCGGGCGCATTCGTGTACGCCCCCACGGCGCTCTACATCGCCAAGACGCCGCACAGCCCGGCCACGGGCCCGTTCCTCGCGCCCGCCGACCCGATGACCGTGGCGCCGCAGTTCCGCTCCAAGCAGAACACGGGCCCGGGCGGCATCCAGGCCATCTATGCGGCCCAGCTGCCCCTGCCGCACCCGGGGACCTACACGATCCTCGCCCTGACGCGGACCGCGCAGGGGCTGATCGGCGCGCCCGGGGAGGTCGCCGTGGCGGCGTCCTCGCCCATCCCCGACGTGGGGCAGCACGCGCCCGCGGTGGCGACCGACACGCCGGCCAGCGTGGGCGGCAACACGGCGCTGCTGAGCACGCGCGTGCCGCCGGAGACGGGCATGCACTCGGTGTCGCTGAAAGACGCGCTCGGCAAGCGCCCCGTCGCGCTCCTCTTCTCCACGCCGCAGCTGTGCATCTCCAAGGTGTGCGGCCCGGTCACCGACATTGCGGCCGAGCTGCAGCAGAAGTTCGGCAACCGCATCACCTTCATCCATCAGGAGGTCTACGTGGACAACCAACCGAGCCGCGGCTTCCGGCCGTCGCTGAAGGCGTTTCACCTGCGCACCGAGCCCTGGCTGTTCACCATCGACCGCAGGGGCGCGATCGCCGCGCGGCTCGAGGGGTCCTTCGGCGTGAACGCGTTCACGCAGGCGATCGAGGCGGCACTGCGATGAGGGTGACAGCGAAAGCCGGTGCCGCCGTCCTCGTCACGCTTGCCCTAGGCGGTTGCGGGAGCAGCGCAAGCGCTCCGCTGCAGGCACCGAAGGTCGCTCCGGCCCGCGAGTTCACGCTCGCGGGCTTCACGCCGTCGGGATCGATCGTGCCGCGCCGGCCAACGACGATCTCCTTCACGGTGCAGCTGCCCAGCGGCAAGCCGCTGACGAGCTACCGGACCGGCACCGGGCCGCACACCGGTGTGCACCTGATCATCGTTCGGGACGACCTCGCCTACATCATCCACCAGCACCCGCCGATCGGGCGCAACGGGCTCCTGCGCCAGACGGTCACCTTCCCCGCGCCTGGCCCCTACCGGGTTCTCGTGGACGTCTATCCCAATCTGCCGGGCGCCCAGCCGAACTTCCAGCTCTATCGGACGGTTCGCGTCCGCGGCGCCTATCACCCCGTCCATCTCCCGCCGTTCACGCCCAACCACGTGGTCGACGGCTACCACATCGACATGCAGGGCCACCCGTCCCTCCACGCCGTGCAGGCCGCGTTCGTCAACGTCAACGTCACCGATCCACAGGGGCGCCGGGTGGCGTTCGTCCCCTGGTTCGGAGCGCTCGCCCACGCGATCTTCTTCCACCAGGGATCGCTTGACTACTTCCACTCGCACATCTGTGCTCCGAACGCGCCGAACTGCGGCAGCATCGGCGGCGTCCCCAGCAGCCGGATCAGCGGCCGCGCCACCGCTCCCGGAAAGCTCACGCTCGGCGTGCTGCTGCCGGTGTCGGGCACCTGGCGGCTGTTTTTGCAGATGAAGTTGGGCGGCCACGTGCTGACCGCCCCCTACACGCTGAAGGTGAACCCGTGATGATCAAGGTCAAGACGTTGCCGGCCCTCCTGGCTTCGGCGCTCGTGGCCTCGGCCGTGCTCGCGGCGTCGGCGGGAGCCCACGCCCGCGTCAGCCCGGCGGTGTCGCTCTCGAACCAGCTCCAGCTCTACAGCCTGGCCGTCCCCACCGAGAAAACCGGCGTGGTGACCACCAAGGTCGTGCTGACGGTGCCCAAGGGCTTCTCGATCGACTCGTTCGTGCCCAGCCCCGGATGGCACCGCGTCCTGCAGCAAACGGGCGCGGGCGACAGCGCCGTGATCCAGAAGGTGACGTGGGCCGGCGGTCACGTCCCCACCGCGGAGGACTCCCTGTTCCAGTTCCTGGCCAGCCCCGCGGGGACGGGCACGTACACGTTCGGCGTGCAGCAGACCTACTCCGACGGCTCGATCGTCAACTGGTCCGGACCTGAGTCCTCCGAGGCTCCGGCGCCGACGATCGAGGTCAAGAGCTCGCTCGGCGGGGGCTCCTCGGTGCTGCCGCTCGTCGCGATCGTGCTGGGCGCGCTTGGATTGCTGGCCGGCGGCTTTGCGCTGGTGGGCGGCGCCGGCGGGGGCGGGAGGCGACCGCTGGCGTGAGCCGGGGCCGGCGTGTCCTCCTCGGCGCGGCTCTCGCGGCGGCGATCGTCGCCGCGCTGCCGGGCAGCGCGTCGGCTCATGCCTACCTGGTGAGGACCCAGCCCGCGGCCAGCGGCGTACTCGAGACGCCGCCCAGGCAGGTCGCACTCACCTACGACGAGGCGGTCGAGCCGCGCTTCGCGATCATCTCGGTCACCAACGCGGCCGGTGTGCAGGAGACCACGGCGCCCGTTCACCGCTCGGCGGCGAACCCGGACACGCTTCTCGTGCCGCTGCGGCCGGGGCTTGCGCAGGGGTGGTACCTGATCTACTGGCGCGCGATCTCGGTGGACGGTCACCCCGTGCAGGGTGCCTTCACCTATGCCGTGGGACCGAACCCAGGGCCCGCGCCACAGTTCCCGGTGCCCCATCTGTCGGCGACCGCGGTCACGACGCAGCTCCTGATCGCCCGCTGGGCCATGTTCGCGCTCGTGATGTCCGCGATCGGGCTGCTCGCCCTGAGGCTCGTCATCGCGCGGCCACTCATCCGTCGGCGCCCAGAAACCAGCCTCCGCCCTCTCTCGAGGGCCTTCGTGGTGACCTCGATTTTGGGGCTCATCTCGATTGCCGTGTACCTCGACTTCGCCATCGCCAACGACTCGTTGCGGTCGGTGTTCGACCTCGGCGCGCTCGTGCCGCTGTACCGGGTGACCGCATTCGGTCGCGGCTATGAGGATCTGGAGCTGTGCTTCGCGCTGTTCTGCCTAGCCGGATGGATCGCTCTGTGGGTCGACGATCCAACGCGCGAGCGGCGCTCCGTGGCCGAGCTCGTGGCCGGCGTGGGCGCTGCTCTCGCCGCGGCCGGTGCCCTGCTCGTCCCCGGCGCCGTCGGCCATGCGGGTCAGACCTCGCCGCGTGGGCTCTCGGTGTTCTTCGACTGGGCCCACCTGGTTTCGGGGTCGATCTGGCTCGGCGGCCTGGTCGGCCTCCTCGTTCTGTGGGTGAGCCTCGGCGCCCGTGCTCGCGCCGCGTCGCTAGCCGTCGTCGTGCCGCGCTTCTCGAACGTCGCCTTCGTCTCTGTGCTGGTGCTGCTGGCCACCGGGACCGGCGCCACGATCGTCCACATGCCGGCCGTCAACGCGCTGTGGCAGACCAGCTACGGCGTGGCGATCCTGGTCAAGGCCGGCCTCCTCGCCGCGGCCCTCGTCCTCGGGGCGGTCAACCTGCTGCGCACAAAACCGCGCCTGGCGGCCTCCGAGCGCGAGCCGATGCTGGGCGAGCCCGCGTCGCGTCTGCTCCGCCGAACGGCCTCGGGCGAGGTGCTGCTCGTCGGCGGCGCCGTGTTCGCGGCCGCCGTCCTCTCGAGCCTCGCGCCCCCACCGCCGTCCTTTGCGCTGCAGAACTCGGCGCTGGCGCGGGTCGGGCCGGGCCGGGTGGTCGAGACGGTGAACCGGGGCGGCTACCGGCTCGAGGTGCTGGTCTCGCCCAACAAGGCCGCCGCGCCGAACTCCTTCGCCTTGCGCATCAGCAAGAACGGTGTGCCGGTGCACGGCGCCACCGTCACCCTCACCTTCAACCACCTGGAGATGCAGATGCCCCAGCAGGAATACGCGCTCAAGGAGACGCAGCCCGGCGTGTACTCGCACGCCGCTCCCGCCCTGATCATGGTCGGCAAGTGGGGGTTGAGCTTCCAGGTCGCGCCGCCGGGCTCGCAGCCGTTCACGGCCCTGATCGTCGACCAGGCAGACGGCTGATGACCCCGGCTCAGATCCGCCTTCGCCTGTTTGCCGCGCTGGTGGCCATCGCCTGCGGTGTGGCGGCGCTGCTCGTCGCTATCCTCCTGCTTCGGGGCGTCCTCGCGTAGGCGAAGGCGCCGCGCTCGAACACGCACGTCCATGGCTTCGCGTACCAAGCAGAAGGAAGAAGCGCGCGCTCGGCGCCTGGCCGAGGAGCAGCGGCGAGCAGAGACAGAGCAGCGCCAGCGGCGGCTGCGGCTGATCTCTGGAATGGTGCTCGCGGTGATCGCCGTGATCGCCGTGGCGATCGCCGTCTCCAGCAGCGGCGGCGGCTCCACCGGCCTGCAGACGGGAACCCAGGCCAATCAGACGATTGCCTCCGTCAATACCCTGGTGGCGGGCATACCGCAGTCGGGCAACGCGCTCGGCTCTCCGAAGGCGAAGGTGACCGTGACGGAGTTCGGCGATCTGCAGTGCCCCATCTGCGCCGGCTTCTCGTCCGGGCCGGAGCGCCAGCTGATCACCAACGACGTGCGCGCCGGGAAGGTGCGCCTGCTCTATCGCTCCTCGGAGACCGCGACCGGCAACGGACCTGACCCGCACGTCTTCGGCCCCCAGCAGGCGGCCGCCCTGGCTGCCGGCGAACAGGGCAAAGCCTGGCAGTACATCCTGCTCTTCTACGCCCAGCAGGGCACCGAGGGGACCTCGTACGTGACGGATGCCTTCCTGACGGGGATCGCCCGCCAGATCTCGGGGCTGAACGTCTCGCAGTGGCAGACACAGCGCCAGTCGCCAAGCCTCCTGGCACAGGTCGCACAGGACAACCAGGTCGCGGTCTCCCGGGGCCTGAACTCGACGCCCTCGTTCCTCATCTCGGGCCCGAAGGGCGAAGCCGCCCCGATCCAGGGCTACACCGACTACGCCACGCTCAAGAAGCAGATCGACGCGGTGTCGTGACAACGGCGGTGAGTGAAGCCCAGGCGCCCCGGCGCCAGGTCAGCGTCGAGCGCCGCCTGCTGATCGCGATCGTCGTCCTGTGCATCCTGGGCATCGCCGTCGCCGGCTACCTGGTCTACGTCCACTACGCCGGCCTCAAGGTGGCATGCCTGGCCAGCGGCGGATGCGAAACCGTGCAGGCGTCCCGGTACGCCAAGCTGGCCGGCGTTCCGGTCGCGCTGCTGGGCCTGATCGGCTACGTCGCGATCCTGCTCACGCTGGCCCTGCGGACCGAGCTGGGTCGGCTGGCCGGGTTCGGGATCGCGCTCGTCGGCTTTGGCTTCAGCATGTACCTCACATATCGCGAGCTGTTCACGATCAAGGCGATCTGCCAGTGGTGCGTCGCCAGCGCGGTGCTGATGACGGCGCTCGCGATCCTCACCGGTGTGCGCTTCGCGCGCGACGACGGCGCCGTTCGGTGATCGTCTCCGCCCACCTCGGCCACTGGTACGTGCAGCTCGCCTTTGCCGCGCCGGCCCTGTTGCTGATCGGCTACATGACACGCGATTCGCTGCGGCGAAAGCGAAACGAGCGGCGCAAGAACCGCTCGCGATGAGACGTCCGGCGCTCGGCGCCGTGGTCGTGCTCGCGGCCCTCCTCGCGCTCGCGGTCACAGGCACCCCAGGCGCGCGAGCAGACGGTGACCCCGCCAGCGACGTCCTGCTCGGCCAGGACGTCTTCCTCCCCTACAGCCCGATGTCGCCGACCCGGGAGAGCAGCGTCTATGCGATCGCCGCCGCCAGCCATCGCGCCGGCTACCCGCTGAAGCTCGCGCTGATCGCCTCCCGCGCGGATCTGGGTGTCGTGCCCGCGCTGTTCGGCAAGCCGCAGGCCTATGCCCGGTTTCTCTCCAGTGAGCTCTCGGGCGCGGTCACCGGTCCGGTACTGGTCGTCATGCCGAGCGGGTTCGGGCTGGCTGCAGGCGGCAACGCACTGAGCACCGGCGCCCTGACCGGGATCCCCATCGCTCCCGGCGCCGACGGGCTGGCCGCCGCGGCCCTCGCGGCCACCGTGCGCCTGGCTCGCGCGGCCGGCCATCCCCTCCCGGCGGGCGCCGCCGAGGCGCAGACGACGCTCGGCGGAGCCGATGCGGGGACGATCCGCCATGCGCTGGTCGCGATCCTCGTGCTCGCCGCTCTCGCCGCCATGGCGGCCGCCGCCGGCCTGGCCACGCGCGCGCGCCGGAGCTCGCTGGAGGGTCCCGCCCGCTGAGGTCGAGGCGGCGTCCACCGTCCGCGTGGGCGCCGATGATGGAGCCATGAGCTGGCGCACGATCCGAGCGGCTGCCCGGCTGCGGCCTGACACCCCCCGGCAGGTCGCGGTCATCGACCTGGGCTCCAACTCGTGGCGGCTCGTCGTGTTCACCTACGCCCCGGACTCTTGGTGGAAGCGGACCGACGAGCTCTACGAGACGGTTCGTATCGGCGCCGGACTCGCGGCGTCGGGCCGGCTATCGGAAACCGCCATGGCGCGCGGTATCGAGACGCTCGAGGTGTTCGCGCGGTTCTGTCGCGCCCATCAGATCTCGAATTCGCAGATCCACCCCGTGGCGACGAGCTCGATCCGCGAGGCGGTGAATGGAGCCGAGTTCCTGCGCCGCGCCCAGGCGGCGACCCGCCTGGAAATCGAGGTCCTCTCGGCAGAGGACGAGGCCCGCTACGGCTACGTCGCCGCCGTGAACACGACGACGATTTCCGACGGCCTGATTGTGGATCTCGGCGGAGGGAGCATGCAACTCGTGCGCGTCAAGGACCGGCGTGCGGTCGAATGCCGTTCGTTTCCGCTCGGCGCTGTGCGCCTGACGGAAGAGCTTCTCTCCGGCTCGGCGCCGGCGAAGAAGAAGGAGCTCGCGCGGGTGCGGACGAGGGTGAGCGAGGCGCTGGCGGAGATCGAATGGCTGCCTGACGCCGGCCGGCGTCTCGTCGGAATCGGCGGGTCGGTCCGCAACCTCGCTGCCGCCGCTCAGCGCGCGGCCGGCCAGCCGGATATCGGCGTCCAGGGGTTCGTCATCACACCAGAGGCGATGGCCGATCTCGTGGGGACGCTTGCCGGCCTGCCGGCGGCGCAGCGGGGAGACCTCCCCGGTATCAAGCCTGGGCGCGCGGACATCATCCTCGCCGCCGCGCTCACGCTCGAGACCGTGGTCGATGAGGGTGGCTTCGTCGGGCTGGAGGCCACGGAGGCCGGTCTGCGAGAAGGCGTGTTCCTGGACCGGGCGCTCCTGGCCGGACGCTCAGAGCCGTTGTTCGAATCCGTGCGCGAGGCCGCGGTCCGGAACCTGGCCGTCCAGTACGAGTCCGATCTGGAGCACGTCGAGCACGTCGCCCAGCTCTCCCTCCAGATGCACGACTCGCTGATCGCGGGGCGACTGTTCGAGCCACGCCCGGGCGAGCGCGAGCTTCTGTGGGCCGCCGCGATGCTGCACGACGTCGGGATGACGATCTCCTACGACGACCACCACAAGCACTCCCAGTACCTGATCGTGAGCGCCGAGCTCCCCGGCTTCGATCCCCGCGAGCGTGGGCTGATCGCGCAGATCAGCCGCTATCACCGCAAGGGCGCGCCAAAGCTCGGCGAGCTCGCCGCCTTGACCGAGGAGGGTGACGACGAGCTGCTGCAGCGCTGCGCGGTGATCCTGCGCCTGGCCGAGCACCTGGAGCGCGGCCAGGATCAGTCCGTCCGCGACGTCCGGCTGCGCTTTCACGACGGCGGCATTGACCTGCACCTCGAGGCCGCCGGTGACCTCACGCTGCCGCGCTGGAGCGTCGAGCGCTACGGCGATGACGCAGTGTTCGAGCGTGCGTTCGGCCATCGCCTGGTGATTGGCTAGGCGGCGCGCCCGCAGCCCGCGTGCGCTAAGTTCGCCGCGGTGAGGCGAGGCGTGGGCGTGAGGCGATGTGCGGCGGCGACCCCCTGGGTGGCCGTGCTCGTGGCTGCGGCGGTGGCGCTGGCCCTGCCGGCCGGCGCGTCGGCCGCCATCACCAGCGTGCTGGCCGGCAAGACGATGAGCGGCAACGCCATTCCGTGCACGGCGCAGTCCGACGGCGTCCGCGTCTGCCACGGCACCGACGGCGGAGGCGGCTCAGCCGACCTGCGGCTGAAGAGCTTCGACGGCACACCGCTCGAGGTTTGGGTGATCCTGCCGCCCGCGCCGGCGTCGGGCTCGGACGGCCGCTATCCGCTCGTCGTCCAGAGCCATGGCTGGGGCGGCAGCGCCGGCGGTCCGAACGACACGCAGTTCTACGGCCCGACAGCCGACACGTGGGCCAAGTCCGGCTACGCCGTCCTACAGCTCACCGCCCGCGGATTCAACGACTCGTGCGGAAGCACCGCGTCCCGGCTGGCCAGCCCGGTTCCGTGCGCCAGCGGGTACATCCGGCTGGACGACGACCGCTATGAGGTGCGCGACATCCAGAACGCGGTCGGGCTTCTCGTCGACGCCGGCATCGTCGACCCCGCCCGGATCGGCGCCACCGGCGAGTCGTACGGGGGCGGCGTGTCGCTGCAGCTGGCCACGCTCAAGAACCGGGTCATGAACGCGAACGGGTCCCTGACCCCGTGGAAGAGCCCGAACGGCACGCCGCTCAGTATCGCGGCCGCAGCCCCGGTGATCCCGTGGAGTGACCTCGTCTACTCGTTGCTGCCCAACGGCCGCACGCTCGACTACCAGATCGCTTCGCCCACCGACGACCTCTCGCCCATCGGGGTCGAGAAGCAGTCCTTCGTAACCGGGCTGTACGCCCTCGGGGAGGCCAGCGGCCAGTATTCGGCCCCGGGGACCAACGAGGAGGCCGACCTGACCAACTGGTACAGCCAGGTCACCGCGGGCGAGCCCTACGACACCAACCCGCAGGCCAAGTCGATCGTCACCGAGATCGCGCACTACCACTCGGCCTACTACCTCCTCGACGGCTCCTACGGTGTTCCGCGACAGGCGCCCCCGCCGTTGCTGATCGCCAACGGCTTCACCGACGACCTGTTCCCGGTCGACGAGGCGGTGCGCTACTACAACCTCGCGCACTCCCTGTACCCGAGCGACCCCATCTCGCTGCTCGACGGCGACTTCGGACACCAGCGGGCACAGAACAAGGATGCGGACAAGGCGCTGCTCCTCAGCCACATCGAGAGCTTCTTCGACCGCTACGTGAAGGGCAGCTCCACCGGCGGCCAGCCGAGCGCCACGGCGGAGGTGGTGACCTGTCCGGCCAGCGCGCCCTCCGGGCCGGTCTACTCCGCCCCGAGCTGGTCGGCGCTGCACCCTGGGGAGGTTGACTTCCGCGGCGGCGCGGCCCAGACGATCAGCTCAGCGGGCGGAGACCCGACGGTCGCCAAGACGTTCGATCCGATCGCCGGCGGCGGAGCCTGTGCCACAGCGCCGGCTGGGAATGAGAGCGGGACCGCCACCTATCGGCTCCCCGCAGCGACCGGAGCCGGCTACACGCTGCTCGGTAGCCCCACGGTGATCGCGAACTTGCAGAGCACCGGGACCTACCCGATCATCGCGACGCGCCTACTCGACGTCAATCCCGCCACGAACACCGAGACCCTCGTGGCTCGCGGCGTGTACCGGCTCGACCCGAATCATCCCAACGGCCTCCAGGTCTTCCAGCTGCATCCCGGGGCCTGGCACTTCGCCGCCGGTCACGTGGCGAAGCTCGAACTGCTCGGCCGCGATGCCCCGTACGTCAGAGCCTCCAATGGCAGCTTCTCCATCACCGTCAGCGGCCTCCAGCTACGGCTCCCCGTTCACGAGCAGCCCGGGTCCTCGGCCTCCGTGAAGAAGCCGCTCACGCCGGTCGTGGCCGGAGAGGCCTGCACGCTCACGCCGACCTCCGCCATCGCCAAGCGCCGCACGCGCGCCTCGCGTACGAGGATCGCCCTTCGCGGCACCGCTCGCGCGCATTCGTGCGTGGGCGCAGGCGCCGCCGCACGGCGACGGGCCGCCGTGACGCGCGTGAACGTGCTCGTATACCGCCGCCTAGCCCATGGCCGCTGCCGCTTCCTGCGCTCGAATGGCCGGCTGAGTGCGGCCAGATCGTGCGCGCGCCCGCTGGCGCTGCGGGCAAAGGGGACCCGGCGCTGGAAGCTCACCCTCCGGGTGCGGATTCCGGCCGGCCGCTACACGATCCGGGCCGATGCCGTCGACCGCGCTCACCGCCACCAGCAGCGTTCGCGCGCCGCGACGCAGTCGGTGCGCATCCGCTGAGGCCTTTTACAGCCGCTTCACAAATCGCGCACGAGCCGCGTCTTAGGCTCGCGCGAATGATTGGCCAGGGCCGTGACGCAGGCGTACAGTAGGAACGTGCTCTGGCTGCTGCGACACGCCGAGGCTGCGGACGGCCTTCCGGACGACGAGCGGCCACTGACTGAGGGTGGCCGCCGCCAGGCCGAGCTGGCCGGCGCAGCCCTGGCGCGGCTCGACGTGGTTTTGGACGCGTGCCTGACCTCGCCCAAGCTGAGGGCTCTGCAGACCGCGCAATTGACCTGCGAGCCGCTCGGCGTGATTCCGACAGTAGAGGTGGCGCTGTCCGGCGAGCCGTTCGACGCCTACGACCTGACCGCGGGGCTCGGCGAACACGTCATGCTCGTCGGTCACGACCCATCGTTCTCGCTCACAGTGCACGACCTCACCGGCGCTCAGGCACGTTTGAAGAAGGGCGGGCTGGCCGGTATCGCCAAGGGCGAGCTCGTCGTGCTGCTGCGCCCCAACGAGCTGGCGGCGATCGGCGCCGCCGCGCGCGAGCGCGTGGCGTGAGCGAGTCCTCTCTCCGTGCGCCCGCCTCGCCCGAGCGCAACGGCGACGGCGAGGTCGCCGAAGACCGCGAACCCCGCGAGCTCACCGACCGCGAGCTCACCGACCCCGAGCTCTACGTCAACCGCGAGCTCTCGTGGCTGGACTTCAACGACCGCGTGCTGCAGCTGGCCGAGGACGAATCCGTGCCGCTGCTCGAGCGACTCAAGTTCCTGGCCATCTTCGTGACCAACCTCGACGAGTTCTTCATGGTTCGCGTGGCCGGAGTGCACGACCAGGTCGATGCCCGCGTGGACGCCCGGGGGCCTGACGGGCTCTCGCCGAGCGAGACGCTGGTGGCCATCGGCGAGAAGGTCCGCCGTCTCGACCGCCGTCACTCCCGGCAGTTCGACGAGATCGTCTGCCCGGCCTTGGCCGAGCACGGAATCCGGATCGTCGGCTGCGAGGACTCCGGCGCCTCGGCCGAGGAGATGGAGCGCCGCTTCCGCGAGCAGATCTTTCCCGTCCTGACGCCGCTCGCCGTCGGTCCTGGACGGCCCTTTCCCTACATCTCGAACCTGTCGCTGAGCCTCCTCGTTCGCCTGCACGACCCCGAGTCCGATCACGACGCGTTCGCGCGCGTCAAGGTGCCCAAGGAGGTGCTTCCCCGTTTCGTCGAGGTCTCCCCGAAGACGTTCATCCCTCTGGAGGACATCGTCGCCCAGCACCTGGGGACGCTGTTCCCGGGGATGCAGATCCTCAGCTACGACCTCTTCCGCGTCACCCGCGATGCTGACTTCGAGGTCTCGGACGAGGCCGACGATCTTCTGCGGGCCGTGGAGGACGAGCTGCGCCGACGGCGCTTCGGTGAGGTAGTTCGGCTCGAGGTGGGAGCCAGCATGGAGCCCGCGCTGCGCGGCCGCCTGATCGAATGGCTGGACGTCGATGAATCGCAGGTCTACGACGTCGAGGGGCTGCTCGACCTCGGCGATCTCTGGGAGATATCCGGAGTGGAGGGATTCCCGGAGCTGCGGCTCCCGCCGTGGACGCCCATCACGCATCCGGCCTTCGGCGCCGGTCCCGGCGACCGGGACGAACAGCCCGACGTGTTCGCCGCCATGCGCCGCGAGGAGGTCCTCGTCCACTACCCCTACCACTCGTTCTCGACCAGCGCCGAGCGCTTCGTCCGCCAGGCTGTCGAGGACCCCGACGTGTTGGCCATAAAGATGACGGTGTACCGAACCTCCGATGACTCGGCCCTCGTCCCGTCACTGATCGAGGCCTCGGAGAAGGGCAAGCAGGCGGTGTGCATGGTGGAGCTCAAGGCGCGCTTCGACGAGCGCCAGAACATCCGCTGGTCGCGCGCCCTGGAGGAGGTCGGCGCACACGTCGTGCACGGCATCCCGGGTCTGAAGACCCACGCCAAGGCGATCCTCGTCGTCCGGCGCGAGCGGGGCGGCGTGCGGCACTACGTAATGATGGGGACGGGGAACTTTCATGCCAAGAACGCCCGTCTGTACGAGGATTTCGGCTACTTCACGACCGATCGCGAGATCGGCGAGGAGGTCGCGGACCTGTTCAACACGCTGACCGGTTACGGCCATCCCGAGCGTCTGCGCCGCGTGCTCGTGGCTCCAGACTCGATGCGAGAACCGCTGCTGGCCGAGATCGACGCCACGGTGCAGGCCCACGAGCGCGGCGAGGACGCTCGCATCGTGATGAAGATGAACTCGCTCGTCGATCAGACGTGCATCGAGGCGCTGTACCGGGCCTCGCAGGCCGGGGTGCCCATCGACCTGGCGGTGCGCGGGATCTGCTGTCTGCGCGCGGGGGTACCCGGCGTATCGGAGACGATCAACGTCGTCTCGGTGGTGGGCCGCTTTCTGGAGCACTCACGCATATACGCCTTCCACCGTGGGGAAGAGAGCCGCTACTACATCGGGTCGGCGGACCTGATGCCGCGCAACCTCGACACTCGCGTCGAGCTGCTCGTGCCCGTGGACAACTCCGAGCTTCGCGCCGAGCTCGACGACACGCTCGAGCGCTACCTGTCCGACGACAGCTTCGCGTGGTCGCTTGAACCAGACGGGTCGTGGGACCGGCGCGAGGGCGCAGAGCGCTCCGTGCACCGAGAGCTGATGGAGCGGGCGATCTCGCAGGCGGCGACAGCGGCTGCCTGAGCGACCGCCAGGACCGGGAAATAAGCGGACCCGAGGCGCGGGGGCAACGCCTCGGGTCCGGGATGGGGGCGCGGTGGGGCGCTAACCCCCAGTGGGGGCGGGGTGGGCGCTACCCCCCGCTCGGCGATGATTGGGGCCGGTTGCCGAGCGTGAGCTTGATCTGCTTGCTCTGACCGCCGCGCTTCACGGTCAGCGTCACGGTGTCGCCGGGCGAGTAGCTGTCGATCGAGGCGATGAATTGCTCCGTCGAGCCAACCTGCTTGCCGTTGATCGCCGTGATCAGGTCGCGAACCTTGATCCCGGCGGAGCTGGCCGGCGAGCCGGGCTGCACAGAGGTGACCTGCGCGCCGCCGGTGGCGTTGGCGGCCAGCTCGACTCCGACGTAGGCGTGCTTGATCTTCTGCCCGGAGATGATCAGCTTCGCGATTCTCGCCACGGTGTTCGAGGGGACGGCGAAGCCGACGCCGGCGCTCGAGCCGGAGTTGGTCTGGATCTGGTCGTTCAGGCCCAGGACGTGCCCCCCGGCGTCGAGCAGCGGGCCGCCCGAGTTCCCGGGGTTGATCGCGGCGTCGGTCTGGATCGCGCCCGTGATCGTGTAGTTGTTGGGAGCCGTGATGCTCCGGGCGACGGCGCTGACGATGCCCTGCGTGGTCGTCTCAGGCAGGCTGAAGGGGCTGCCGATGGCGATCACGGGATCGCCCACCTGAGCCGTGGAGGAGTCGGCCAGCGGAATCGGGTGAAGCTGCGAGGAGGGGACGCTGACGTGGATTACCGCGACGTCGGTGGAGGGGTCGGTTCCCAGCACCTTGGCCGTCGCCTTGGTCCCGTTCTGGAACCTCACGGTGACGTGGTCGGCGCCTGAGACGACGTGCTCGTCGGTGAGGATGTCGCCCTTGTTGTCATACACGACGCCGGCGCCCTCGCCCTGGGTCTCCTGTCCGCTACCGGGACCGAAGAAGCCGAAGCCGCCTGAGCTGCTCGGCGAGGTGACGGTGATGTCGACCACGCCGGGGCTGGCGCTTCGGTAGATCTGGTTGATCGTCATCCCGTGCCTGGAGGAGCTGAGCGACGTGGGCACGCCGGTCGGCTGCACCACTGTGGTCGTGACGCTCGAGCGACCGTTGTTGCCGCTGGCGATGGCCAGCGCGATCACTGCGCCGGCGATGGCGCCGCCGACGATTCCGAGCAGGGCGCTCGTTCGATTCATTTCCCGCTTCTCCTGGTCGAGGTGATGCTCATGGGTTCAGTGGAGCAGGCACGGGTGAGAATGTCTTCAGAGACCGGTGAGAACTTGATAAGAGGCGCCGGGTGCCTGCGGGCCGGTGCGTCGAACCGAGGACGCCGTGCAGGGCGGTCAGACTCCGCCAGCCGACTCCTCAAATTGGCCGGGCGCCCCGATCTCGGCGCGCCCGTGTCGTTATCAAACCAGCGGAGTTTGAGAGGTTTATAAGACTAGCGACCCGCCTCGCCGACCTCCGCCCGGGGCTGCCGCCCGCCGGCCAGCTCGACGAAGTAGTCGAGCGCCTCCGGATTGGCCAGGGATTCGCGGCTGGCCGCCTGTTCAGGCGGCGTGCCAGACAGGATGCGCTTGACCGGGACCTCCAGCACCTTCCCTGAGAGCGTTCTCGGCACCTCGCCGATCTGGACGATCTCGTCGGGCACGTGCCGGGGCGAGCAGTCCTGGCGGATCCGGGTCTTGATCTGAGCGATCACCTCATCGCTCAGCGAGGCGCCGTCGGCGAGCACCACGAACAGGGGCATCCATCCGTCGGTCCCCTCCCGTGGTAGGTCGACCACGAGAGCGTCCACGACCTCGGGAATCGCCAGGACGGCCCGGTAGATCTCGCTCGTGCCCATGCGCACCCCGCCCCGGTTGATCGTCGAATCCGACCGGCCGTAGATGACGGCCGAGCCGCGCTCGGTGATCTTGATCCAGTCGCCGTGGCGCCAGATGCCGGGGAACATGGAGAAGTAGCTCTCGCGATAGCGCTCCCCGTCGGGATCGCCCCAGAAGTACAGCGGCATCGACGGCATCGGCTGGGTGAGGACGAGCTCGCCGACCTCGTCGATCAGCGGCCGCCCTGAGGGATCCCATGCCTCGACCGCCGCCCCCAGCGCCCGCGCCTGCAGCTCGCCGCGGTAGACCGGGAGCGTCGGCACGCCGCTCACGAAGGCCGTGCACAGATCGGTTCCTCCTGAGGTCGAGAACAGCCAGGTGTCCTCGCCGAGGCTGTCGTAGACCCACTGGAACCCTTCCGGGCTGAGCGGTGAGCCCGTCGAGCCGACCGCGCGCAGCGCGTTCAGGTCGCGCCCGCGGGCGGGCTCGACCCCGGCCTTCGCGCACGAGGAGATGAACGCGGCGCTGGTCCCGAAGCAGGTGATCCCGCTGCGCTCCGCCAGGTCCCACAGCGTTCCCAGGTCGGGATGGCCCGGATTGCCGTCGAACAGCACGATCGAGGCGTCCGTCAGCAGCACCCCGGCGAGGAAGTTCCACATCATCCATCCGGTGGTCGTGAACCAGAACACCCGATCGCCGGGGCGGGCGTCGAGGTGGAGGTGGCCCTTCTTGACCTGCTCGAGCAGGATCGCGCCCTGCCCGTGGACGATGGGTTTGGGCAGTCCCGTGGTCCCCGAGCTGTAGAGCACCCACAGCGGATGGTCGAAGTCGAGCGCTTCGAACTCGAGCTCAGGCGGCCCGAGGAACCCCGGTTCCCATCCGCTCCCGTCCAGGTAGCCGAACCGGATCACCCGCTCCAGCGACGGGATCTCGCCGGCGATCGCTTCCACCGTCGCGCTCCGGTCGAAGTCGCGGCCGCCGTAGCGATAGCCATCGATTGCCAGCAGCACCTTGGGCTCGATCTGGGCGAAGCGATCGGTCACGCTGCGGGCCCCGAACTCGGGCGCCGCCGAGGACCACACGGCCCCGATCGAGGCACAGCCCAGGAACGCGGCCAGCGTCTCCGGGATGTTCGGCATGTACGCCGCTACCCGGTCGCCCGCCTGTACGCCGAGTGCCCGCAGGCCGGAGGCGATCCGCCCCGCCTCCTCGCGCAGCTCGCCCCACGTCCAGCGATCCAGCGCGCGGAGCTCGGAGGCGTGCTGCACCGCCAGCTCGTCGTCGGGCTTGCCCCGGAAGACGTGCTCGGCGTAGCTCACGCGCGCACCGGGAAACCACTGCGCGCCCGGCATCTCCGCACTCGCGAGCACGCGGTCGGGCGGCTGGGAGAAGCGGATGTCGAAGCATTCGACGATCGAGCTCCAGAAGCTCTCCAGATCGGAAACCGACCAGCGCCAGAGGTTTTCGTAGGTCTCGAAGCGGAGCCCGCGCGTGCGCTCGAGCCAGCGCTGGTAGTGCGTGAGCGTCGCACCCTCGATCCATGCCGGCGACGGGCGCCAGAGCATGTCGGGAGCGGCCATGCCCGCAGTATCCATGACCTAGGATGCACGTATGCCCGCCGACACGATCGCGCAAGCCCTGGCCGACATCGTGCTGCCAGATCACGAGGGTCGCGAGGTGCGGCTGGGCGAGCTGTGGAGCGAGCGGCCCGTGGCGCTCGTCTGGCTCCGGCACTACGGCTGAACGTACTGCCGAGCGCACGCGGTGCAGTTGCATCGCGCCCGGGATCGGTTCGAAGCGGCCGGACTGCCCCTGGTCCTGATCGGCCAGGCGACCCCGCGCCACGCGGCGCACTTCCGCCGGCGCCTGGATCTGGAGATGCCGGTGCTGGCGGACGAGCACCGGGTCAGCTACAAGGCAATCGGCGCCCGCAAGGGCAGTCTGGGCGACCTCGTCGGCCCGCGGATGCTGGCCAAGGGCGTGGTGACGAGCGCCCGCCACGGCGTCGTGCAGGGGAGAACCATCGGGAGCCCCACTCAGCTCGGGGGCGCCGCGGTCATCGCACCGGGCGGGGAGGTCGTCTTCTCCCACCAGGCTCGCGACGCGGGCGACAACGCAACGCCGGAGGAGATCCTGTCCGCCGCACGCGTTGCCCTTGCGCGATGATCCCGGCGTGCCCGGAGCTGCGCAGGACGTCCTGGCGCCCTTCGCCGGGACCGTAATCGCCCTCGCCCACATGCCCGGCGAGCCCGTGCGCGCGGGCGAGGCCGTGGTCGTGCTCGAGGCCATGAAGATGGAGCACGAGGTGATCGCGCAGGCCAGCGGCGTTGTGGGCGAGGTTGAGGTTGCCGTCGGCGAGACGGTTCAGGAGGGCCAGCGGCTGGCGGTGCTGCGGCCGGGAGCGGCGGCCGAGGAGGCCGACCGCGCTGTGGACGCGCCGGAGGCCGACGGAGCCCGGTCCGACCTCGAGGCGGTGCTCGAGCGCCATCGGATCGGCCTCGACGGGGCGCGGCCGGACGCCGTGGCCAGGCGCCACGATGCGGGACGCCGGACCGCGCGCGAGAACCTGCAGGACCTGGTCGACGAGGGAAGCTTCGTCGAGTACGGACCGCTGATCTTCGCCGCCCAGGAGCGGCGCCGCGACAAGCAGGAGCTGATCATGCGCACCCCCGCCGACGGGCTCGTGGCCGGCGTGGGCGAGGTGCAGGGCGCCCGCACCGTCGTCATGTCCTACGACTACACCGTCCTCGCCGGAACTCAGGGGATGCGCAACCACCTCAAGAAGGACCGCCTGTTCGAGATCGCCGAGCGCCGGCGCCTGCCCGTGGTGCTGTTTGCCGAGGGCGGAGGCGGGCGTCCGGGCGACGTCGACTGGCCGACCGTGGCCGGCCTGGACTGCCGTGCCTTTCACCTCTTCGCGCGGCTGAGCGGCTGGGTCCCGCTCGTCGGCATCGGATCGGGGTACTGCTTTGCCGGCAACGCCGCCCTGCTCGGGTGCTGCGACGTGGTGATCGCCACCGAGGACGCCAGCATCGGCATGGGAGGCCCGGCGATGATCGAGGGCGGAGGGCTCGGCACGTTCGCCCCGGGCGACGTCGGCCCGGTTGAGGTGCAGACTGCCAACGGGGTGGTCGATCTGCGCGTGGCCGACGACGCCGAGGCCGTGGAGGCGGCGAAGCGCTACCTGGGCTACTTCCGCGGGCCCGCAGATCCTGGCCAGGCCCCGGATCAGGAGCTCCTGCGCGGGCTCATCCCCACCAACCGCAAGCGCGTCTACGAGGTGCGGCGGGTGATCGACGGGCTCTCCGACACCGGCTCGGTGCTCGAGCTTCGCCGCGGCTTCGGGCTCGGCATCGTCACGGCGCTGGCCCGGATCGAGGGTCGCCCGCTGGGCATCGTCGCCAACGACCCCTCCCACCTCGGCGGCGCGATCGACGCCCACGGCGCCGACAAGGCAGCACGCTTCATGCAGCTGTGCGACGCCTTCGGCCTGCCGCTCCTCTTCCTCTGCGACACGCCCGGCTTCATGGTCGGCCCCGCGGCCGAGCGCACGGCGACCGTCCGGCACTTCGCGCGGATGTTCGTGACCGGCGCCAACCTGAGCGTTCCCGCCGGGACCGTGGTCCTGCGCAAGGGCTACGGACTGGGGGCGCAGGCAATGGCCGCCGGCGGGTTCAAGGCGCCCCTGTTCACGGTCGGCTGGCCGACCTCGGAGTTCGGGGCGATGGGGCTCGAGGGCGCGGTCCGCCTCGGGATGCGCCGCGAGCTCGAAGCCGTCGAAGACGCCGCCGAGCGCGAGCGGCTCTTCCAGGCCGCCGTGGCGGCCGCCTACGAGCGCGGACAGGGCATCAGCATGGCCTCCTACGGGGAGATCGACGACGTGATCGACCCCGCCGATACCCGCCGCTGGGTGAGGATGCTCTTCGACGAGCCCGGTGAGCCGTGGTGGCGGCGCGAGAGCCGCCGCTCGTTCATCGACGCCTGGTAGTGGCTACTGACAGCGGCCACATGCGCCCCGCAGGAGCACGTCGTGGCTCTCGACCCTGACGCCGAGCCGTTCGGAGACGCGGTGGATCGCGCGCTCGAGGCCGGGGTCGTCAAAGGCCACCAGTCGCCCGCACGTATCGCACACGAGGTGGTGATGGTGCTCTCCGGTGGGAAGGACCCGCTCGAAGCGTGACTGCCCCTGCCCGATCGTGACGCGCTCGACCAGGCTGTGCTCGACCAGCAGCTCGAGCACGCGGTAGATCGACGCCCGTCCGATCCGGGTCCCCTGGGCGCGAATCTCCTCCTCGACCTCGACCGCGGTCAGCGCGCACGGCTTGGTGGCCAGCAGCTCGATCACGCGCTCGCGGGCACCCCCGCGCCGCAGGCCTGCGCGCGCCAGCACCGTGTGCGCGTGCTCGGACCAGCTCGGAATGCTGCTGCTCGTCGCGATCAACCCAGGATAGCCCCGCCCACCGCCGAGACGAGAATGAGTCCCGCTAGCGGTATAACGAGACTCAGTCTCATGAGCGTGGTAGACTGCGCGCCGTGCGGGTCCTCCAGCTCCTCTCCCCCGAGCTCATCAATCGGCGCATCTTCGGGCTGACGCTCCGGGTGTGGCTGCCCCTGGCCCTCATCGTGCTGCTGTGCGCCGGGCTGTTCAGCCCGCTGTTCGACCTCAACCAGATTCATGGCTTCAGCGCCCGGACCTACACCCAGCACTTCTACTTCGACTTCATTGCCGGCCTCGGCGGCTACTGGGCCTCGACGTTCTGCCAGCACTGGTACCACCGCGTCCCCCTGTTCATCCTGATCGACGCGCTGACGACCTTCGCGTTGGTCACCCTCGTGGGCTAGGGCCCGAGGGCACCCGCCTACTCGCGAGTAGATTCCGTAACCTCAGTCCCCGATGGCTCCCCAGCCGCAGAACGTCGGGGAGCGCGGCATGGCCGCCGGCCTGCGCGCGCTGAACTGGCTCGCCTCCTCTGACCTGATCGACCGCCTCGGGCTGCGCCAGCCCACCGAGCGCTTCCTGCATGGCGCGTCGCGCACGACGATGCGCACGGCGACCCGGGCAGGCCGCACGTTCGCCGCAGCCCAGAAGCTCTCCCGCCCCGCGCGCCAGCCGCGCAGCGGGCAGCGGAACCTCTTCGACCTCGAGCCGACCGACGAGCAGCAGATGCTGAGGGAGTCCGTCCGCGACTTCGCGCTGCAGCGCCTTCGGGCCGCCGCCGAGGAGGCCGACGCGAACAGCGCCGCCCCTTCAGAGCTCCTCTCCCAGGCCAACGAGCTGGGGCTGACCATGGTCGGCGTGCCGGAAGAGCTCGGCGGAGCGGTGCAGGAGCGCACGGCGGTGACCTCGGTCCTGATGAGCGAGGCGCTGGCCCAGGGCGACATGGGCATCGCCGCGGCGTGTCTGGCGCCGGCCGCCGTCTCCACCGCGCTCAGCCTGTGGGGCGACGCCGATCAGCAGGCCACGTACCTGCACGAGTTCGTGGGCGAGAACGTGCCCGCGGCCGCCCTCGCCGTGCTCGAGCCGAGGCCGCTGTTCGATCCACTCGAGCTCGCCACCCGCGCTCGCGCCGCGAACGGCGGCTTCGTGCTGGACGGCGTCAAGTCGCTCGTGCCGCGCGCTGCGGACTCTGAGCTCTTCATCGTCGCGGCCGAGCTCGAGGGCCGCGGTCCCACCCTGTTCATCGTCGAACCGGGCGCCGGCGGGCTGAGCGTCGAGCCCGAGCCCGGCATGGGCATCCGCGCCGCGGCCACGGGCAGGCTCGTGTTCGACTCGGTCGACCTCCCGCACGGCGCCCTGCTGGGCGAGGGCGACCCCGAGCTCTACCGCGAATGCCTGCAGCTGGCCCGCCTGGGATGGTGCGCACTCGCGGTCGGGGCCGGCCAGGCCGTGCTCGACTACGTGATCCCCTACATCAAGGACCGCTCGGCCTTCGGTGAGCCGGTGTCCAATCGCCAGGCCGTGGCCTTCACGGTGGCCAACATCGCCATCGAGCTCGAGGGCATGCGGCTGGCCACCTACCGCGCCGCGAGCCGGATCGACCAGGGCCTGTCCTTCGCCCGCGAGGTCGCGCTGGCGCGCCGCCTGTGCTCCGAGCACGGCGCCGCCATCGGCTCGCACGGCGTGCAGCTGCTCGGCGGCCACGGCTACGTCAAGGAGCACCCGGTCGAGCGCTGGTATCGCGACCTGCGGGCAGCGGGCGTGATGGAGGGGGCTCTGCTCGTCTGATGCCGATCAACCTCGAAACCCCCCGCAAGTTCACCGCGCTGGTCACGCAGGCCAACCAGGTGGCCCGTGAAGTCTTCCGCCCCATCTCCCGCAAGTACGACCGCGCCGAGCACGAGTACCCCAAGGAGCTCGACATGCTCGCGGCGGTCATCGACGGGATGAACGAGGGCGGCGGGATCGAGGGCGCAGGCGCCGGCGCCGTGGGCGGCGGCCCCGACGGCGCCTCGCGCGGCTCGGAGGACGGCAACCGCAACGGCAGCAACATGTCCAGCCTGCTCGGCCTGATCGAGCTGTGCTGGGGCGATGTCGGCCTGCTCCTGACGATGCCCCGCCAGGGCCTCGGCCAGGCGGCGATCGCCGCCGTGGCCGACGAGGAGCAGCTCCAGCGCTTCGGCGGCAAGTGGGCTGCGATGGCCATCACCGAGCCCGAGGCGGGCTCTGACTCGGCCGCGATCCGCACCACGGCCCAGCTTGACGAGGACACCGGCGAGTACGTCCTCAACGGGGAGAAGATCTTCGTCACCTCGGGTGATCGGGCGGACCTGGTCGTCGTCTGGGCCACGCTCGACCGCTCCGCCGGCCGCGGCGCGATCAAGTCCTTCGTCGTCGAGCGCGACAACCCGGGGCTGAAGCTAGATCGCCTCGAGCACAAGCTGGGGATCCGGGCCTCGGACACCGCCAACTTCGTGCTCGAGGACTGCCGCGTCCCCAAGGAGAACCTGCTCGGCTCGCCGGAGATCGAGACCAAGCGCGGGTTCGCCGGGGTGATGCAGACCTTCGACAACACCCGGCCGCTCGTCGCGGGCATGGCCATCGGCGTGGCCCGGGCCTGCCTCGACCGCACGCGGGAGCTTCTCCAGGAGGCCGGGATCGAGATCGATTACGACGTCCCGCCCCACCGCCAGAGCGCCGCGGCCTCGGAGTTCATCGCGATGGAGTCGGACTGGGAGGCCGGGCGGCTGCTCACGATGCAGGCGGCCTGGATGGCCGACAACCGCAAGCCCAACTCGCTCCAGGCCTCGATGGCCAAAGCCAAGGCCGGCCGAACCGGCACCGACATCGCGCTGCGCTGCGTCGCCCTCGCGGGCTCGACCGGCTACGGCGAGGGCGAGCTGCTCGAGAAGTGGGCCCGCGACGTCAAGATCCTCGACATCTTCGAGGGCACCCAGCAGATCCAGCTGCTGGTCGTCTCCCGGCTGCTGCTGGGGAAGACGAGCGCCGAGCTGAAGTAGTCGCGGGGCGGGGCCGTGGGGGCCGCCGAGGCGTTCGAGATTTCTGTGCCTATGCGACAGAAATCTCGAAACCGCGGCCCCGCCAGCGGAGATTGGGAGATTACGTTGCCCATGGCACAGCGATCTCCCAATCGGGTCGCGGCGAGCGGCGGGAGCCGCCGAGCCCCGCCCGTCGCCCGCCGGCCCTACGTGGTGGGCGTCCCGCGGGACTGCGGAAGCGCCGGCGGTGAATTCGGCCCCCCGCCCGGCCCCCCGCCTCGGAACGCGGGCACCAGCAGCCTCTGGCACGTGCGGCTCGCCGCCTGGAACTTCGCGCTGGAGCGAATGCCGGGCGGGAACACCGGGCCGTTCCCGGACAGGTTGGGCTCGGGCAGGTTGTAGCCGTGCTGGCGTACGCACGCGACGTACTTCTGGATCGCGACCGCCGATGGGCGGTGGAAACCGAAGCCGCCGCGACCGAAGTTCGGCGCGCAGGCCTTGAACGCCACCCGGAACTTGGGATTCTGGGAGAAACCGTGGAAGAACCCGCGCCGGCGCGGGCCGGCCCCCGGAGGACCGAACTGTCGCGGCGGCGTGCCGGCCCCGGGGGAGCCCGGCGAACCGGCCGGCGGCGTGGGCAGGGTGACGCCGTGCTTCTTCAGACAGGCGGCCAGGGCGGCCCGTCGGGCCGCGAAGCCCGCCGGGCCGGCGCCGTTCGAGGCCGTCGTGGTGGCTGTACCGGTGTCCGTGCTCGTGTTCGAGTTCGAGCTCGATCCGCAGGCGGCCAGGCCGCAAACGACCGTCACCGCCACGAGGGCGTGCGGCACACGCCGCCAAATCCAAGTCAGGGTGTTCAAATCCGATCCTTTCCGTGGTTCATCAGCCGCCGCCGAACAGGGAGGAGACGGCGGAGCTTGCGCCGCCCGAGCCGGAGCCTGAGTCGGACCCCGCGCCGGAGCCCGAGCCAGAGCCAGAAGAGCTGCCGCGCGCGCCGGCGTCGTTGACCGACGCCGCGACGATGGTTCCTGAAGCGTTCTTCACGCCGGTGACGATCACGGTGTCGCCCGGGTGCACGGAGCGGCGCGAGACCGGCAGGCTCTTGGTCACGCCGGAGGCCGAGGACAGTGTCACCTTGACGGTGTTGCCGGTGCGGTCGGTCAGGTAGATCACGCCGTGATCGACGCTGCTCACCGTCCCCGCCGTGACGTCTCCGGCACCGAATCCAGCGAACCCGGCGCCGAAGCCGGCGGCGGCAGGCCCGGCCCCGCCCGAGGACGACACGCCGCTGCGTCCCGACGCGCTCGCCGACGCGCTCGCCCCGAAGGCCGCGAGCCGCCGGGCTGCTGCCCCCGCCGCGGAGGCGCCGCCCGCGCTGGTGCTCGGAAGGTCTGATTTCTCGACCCGCGCACCGGCGTAGAAGCCGACTGCACCGATGATCACCGCCCCGAGCACGGCGGTCGGAACGCTCCACCATCGCCGGCGCGCGCGCTGCGGGAGGGTCAGCGGGTCGGTCTCGTCCCAGGCCGCCGCCGGCGCCGCCCGGGAAATGGTTTGATCAGCCTCGCTCATCGGCACACCTCGTTCATTCGAACCTCAACGCCTCGATCGGGCGCAGCGTCGCGGCTCGTCCGGCCGGATACGTTCCGAAGAAGAGCCCGATCAGCACGGCAGCGCCGAAGGCCAGGAAAACCGAATACGGCGCGATCACTGGATGCACTCCCGCGATCGTGAACTGGCTCCCGATCACACCCGCGAGCACCCCCGCTATTCCCCCAAACAGCGAGACCAGGACGGCCTCTACGAGGAACTGCGTGAGGATGTCACCTCGCCTCGCCCCCACGGCCTTGCGAATGCCGATCTCACGCGTGCGCTCGGTGACCGAGACGAGCATGATGTTCATCACGCCGATGCCGCCCACGAGCAGCGAGATCGCGGCGACCTCGCCGAGCAGCGTGGTGAACACCTTCGAGCTGGCAGTCGAGGTCTGCAGGATCGAGCTCTGGTTGATCACGCTGAAGTTGCTCGTCAGCCCGGAGCCGGGGGCCGGCGGATCGAGCCGGTCCAGGATGTCGGTCACCTCGGCCTGGGCCGCGCCCAGCGCATCCCGGGACTTCGCCTGCACCACGATCTGGTCGACCGCGCCGTAGCCCGTGAGCGTGTCCTGCGTCGCGGTGAGCGGCGCGACGGCCACGTCGTCCTGGTTCGAGGTGCCGTTCGACCCCTTGGGGTCCGTCACGCCGATCACGTCAAACCGCGTGCCGTTGACGGTCACCGTCTGCCCGACCGGGTCCGCAGTGCCGAACAACGCCTGCGCGCTGGTCGGCCCCAGCACCACCACGCGGCTGTGCGCCGTCTCCTGGGTGGGCGTGAACCACGAACCTTCGGCCATCGAGTAGCTGCGCGCGACGCGATAGGCGGGCGTCGTTCCCACGAACGAGGAGGGCGTGTACGTGGTCCCGCCGTAGGCCAGCGTGGCGCCGCTCGCCTGCACGACCGGCGAAGCGCTCTGCACGTCGGGAGCTTCGAAGCGATTGGTCAGCGCGTCGGCGTCGGCCACGGTCAGCCCGGCGCCGCTGCTCGCACCGCCGCCCGAGCGCAGGCCGCCGAGCACAGGTCCTCGCGTCACGAGCAGGACGTTCGACCCCAGCGCGTCGATCTGCTTCTCGACCGCGCTGGAGGACCCGGTGCCGACCGCGATCAGAACGATGACCGACCCCACGCCGATCGTCAGCCCGAGGATCGTGAGCCCCGAGCGGAGCTTGTTGGCGCTGATGCCCGAGAGCGCCACGCGAACGACCTCGCTCACCGGATCTCCTGTCCCTGCGCGGGCTCGGTGGGCGCGTCGGAGACGATCCGGCCGTCGGTGATCCGGATCACCCGGTCGGCCTGGGCGGCGACGCCCGGCTCGTGCGTGATGAGGATCACCGTCCGGCCCTGCGCGTTCAGCTCGGCGAACAGCCGAAGGACGCCCGCGCCCGCCGCCGTGTCGAGGTTGCCGGTCGGCTCGTCGGCCAGGATCATCGCCGGGTTGGCGACGAGCGCGCGCGCCAGCGCCACCCGCTGCTGCTGGCCGCCGGAGAGCTCGGAGGGCAGATGGTCGACGCGGTCCTCGAGCCCGACTTCCGCCAGCGCCGTCAGCGCCCGCTCACGTCGCAGCGCTCGTGGCAACCCTGCATAGGCAAGCGGAAGCTCGACGTTGGCGAGCGCGGTCGTGCGCGGGATCAGGTTGTAGGTCTGAAAGACGAAGCCGATGAAGCGGTTGCGGACATCCGCGAGATCGTCCTCGTCGAGGCCGCGCACGTCGATGCCGCCGAGGCGGTAGGCGCCTTGCGTCGGCGTGTCCAGGCACCCGAGGATGTTCATCAAGGTCGTCTTGCCACTGCCCGAGCTGCCCATCACGGCGACGTACTCGCCGCGCCCCACCTCGAGGCTGACGCCGCGCAGCGCGTGGACGGCGATGTCACCGAGGCGGTAGGTCTTGTGCACGTCTCGCACGTCGATGACCGGGCCGGCTGCCGAGCCCGGTTGCGGTCCGGGGCGACGCGCGCCTGGCGGGGTCATGGCGCACCTCCGCCGGCGAACCCGCCCGCGGCGCCGCCGCCGAGCAACCGGAATCCCCCACCAAAACCGAGGCGCCCGCCGCCCAGCGTGCCCGTGCCGGAGCCGGTGCCCGAGCCGGTGCTGCTCGTGCCCAGCGACGGCAGGGTGATCGTCACCGCGACCTGCTGACCCGACGCCAGCCCGCTGACGATCTGCGTGCGGCTGTCCCCGCGCAGGCCGATCACGACCTGGCGGGCAACGGTCTTGCCGCCGGAGATCACGTTCACGGTCCCCACCGAGCCGCTTCCGCTCACGGCCTGGCTGGGAACGTTCACGCCGCTGGCCTGCTGCACGGTCACGGTCGCGCTGGCGCTCATGCCGACCTTGACCCGGCGATCGGTGGCGTCGAGGGCCAGTGTGGCGTCATAGCTGACCACCCCATTGCTGCTCGTCCCCGTGGGGGAGATCGCGGTCACGTGAGCCGGCAGCTCGACGCCGCTCAGGGCGTCGAGGGACACCGTCGCGGATTGGCCCACCCTGACCTTCGCGATGTCGGACTCGCTGAAGGCCACCGTCATCGTCAGCGTGCTCGTATCCACGATCTCGGCGAACGGCGAGGACGAGCCGCCCGAGGACGACGAACCGGACCCTCCCAGGGCGCCGGCGGTACTGGTGCCCGTGGCGCCCGTGGAGGAGCTGCCGGCCGTGCCCGAGCTCGAGCCGGAGCTGGACGCGTTCCCGGACGATCCCGCCGATATGGCGTCGCCCGGCGAGAGACTGGACAGCGACACGATCGTGCCACTCATCGGCGCGTAGAGCTTGGTCTTGGCGAGTGCGGACTGGGCGCTTCGCACGCTCGCCTCCGCTCCGAGCACGGCGGCCTGAGCGGAGGCGATGCTGGCCGGCGAGGGCGTGGTGGTGGTCGCCGTCGGCGTGGTGGTTCGCGTGCCCGTCGCGGGGGAGGACGACGAGGCCGGCGAGGTGGTGGTGCGGGTGGGCGTCGTAGTGCGGGTGGGCGTCGTCGTGCGCGACGGAGGGCGGGCCGGCGTCCGGGTGCGACTTGGTGCGGTGACCCGCTTGGTCGTCGAGACGAACCGAGCGGTCGAGGCCGGCACGACGTCCGTGGCCGTGCCCGACGCCGAGGCGCCCGGGGAGCTCGCCGTGGCGGTGCCGCTCTCGACCGCGCTCAGCTGGTCCTGCGCGGCGAGGAGGTTCTCCTTCGCCTGATCGAGTGTCAGCTGGGCTGCGGTCGGATCGAGCGAGGCCAGCAGCTGGCCCTGGGTGACGTGCTGGCCAACCGACACGAATACCTCGGCCAGCGTGCCGCTGGTGGCGAAGTCGGCGTCGACGTCGCTGCCCGGCTGGATGTTGCCGCTGCCGGACACGGTCGACTGCACGACGCCGCGCTCGGCCGTGAACATCTCCCGCGTCGTCCGGGCCGCGCTCGAAGGCGGACCCAGCTCGAGCACCGCAGCGAGTACCGCGGGGATCGCGACCAGGCCGAGCAGGTAGAGATGCCAAGGCCGTCCAGGGCCACGACGCAGGCTGCGCACGGACCGGTTCTATCTGCGCCGATGAGGAGTTCTCTAAGGGGTTACTTAGAGTTGTGTAAGTGGGGCTGCGAGAGCGCGACCAAAACGCGCTCCGTGATCAGCCTCCGTCCCGCAGCTCGATCATCCCGCCCAGGGTCCCCAGGTACGCCCGTCCATCGGGCGCCAGGGCGATCCCGGCGTAGTTGTTGTTGTAGCCCAGCCCGGTGCCCGACTGCACCTTGAACACGGTGCGCCCGGTGCGGAAGTCGAGCGCGGTCCAGTACCACGGGTCGAGGCTGCCGGCGTCCTTGGTGTAGGTGTAGACGAGACCGTTGGCGAGCGAGAGCTTGGGCACGACGGTGGGGGCGGTCTCGATGTTGTTGGTCCACACCGTGTGGCATCCCTTGCCGCTCCGGTTGATGTCCACCCGCGCGAACCCCGGCGCCGTCCGCGCCCCGCCCTCGGTGGCCGTGGGGTCGTTGTAGCCGTAGTTGTTCTCGATCAGCATCGAGCGCCCGGCCACGATGACCGAGTTCTCGGTGTCGCTGGCGCCTCGGTGGAACAGCGGCACGCGGCAAACGAGCCGGGGCACGTGGATGCGATGCCAGTGGTGGTGGCGATAGACCCGATGGTTGAGCTTCACCCGCGTGCGATAGACGACGATGTCCATCGGGTCGGCGTTGTCGGTGATGTTCACGTACCCGCCCGCCATCACCGTGGGGGTGGTCCCGGTGCCGTCGTCCACCTGTCCGGGCTTGTGCTCGAAGCTGTTCGGATAGGTGACCTGCCACGTGATCCTCGGCGTGCCGTCCGCGCTGGCCACGAAGCGATAGAGCTTGCGGTTGGTGGCCACGTAGACGCCGCCCGCGGCGCCGGTGGCGAACGAGTTCTCGATCTCGCCGACGGCGCCGTGCCCGAGCCGCACGGCGTGGATGGCGCCGGTGGAGAAGTTGACCGTGCCCACCACCCCGTCGGTGCGCGCGGCGAACCACAGCAGCCCGTTGGAGTCCGGAAGCGCCGAGGTGATGTTCTCCTTCGAGCTCAGGACGTGCGTGAGGTCGTAGTCGGCGACCTTGACGAAGCCGTCGCCGGCGGAGTTCTCGGCGATCACGTAGATGTGATGGGTCGTCGTCGAGGTCACGACCCGGTCCTGGTTGTCGAGGTAGAAGTAGCCGCCGCCGGTGAAGTCCTGGAAGATGTTCTGGGGCACGGACTGGCGCGGCGGGAGCATGAAGGTGGCGATCGTGGCCAGGGTCGAGGGGTCGAACATGTAGAGCTGCGGCCCGCTCGCGCCCACGCAGATCGAGAGCACGTGCCCGCGCGAGTCGAAGGTGATCGAGCCGCAGTCGCGGCTGATGAACGTGGAGGCGGTCTGCGGCGAGCGACCCAGCGGGCCGCCCCAGGTGTAGGCGTCGGTCTGCCAGCCGTCGTCGTGGATCTCCGAGAGCCCGTTGGGAGCCATGAACCGGTTGCGCGGCACGGGCGGGATCCCGCGCACGGGCTGCGCGGTGGCGGGAGCGCCCTCGTAGGTCGGCGCCTCGGGCACAGAGGGAATCGGCGCCGCCGGCGTGGCGGCGCGGGCGCCCGAGCACGCCCCGGCCAGGACCGCGAAGCTCAGGAGCAGCAGGCGCAACCGGCGAAGCACAGGCGCGATCATAGGGACGCCGCCTCGCGGCGGAGCAACTCCCATGCCCGCTCCACGTCGTCGAGCCGCGTGCGCATCTGCCCCACCGCGAGCCGCAGCACGTAGCGCCCGCGCAGCACGGTGCCCGAGATGAAGATCTCCCCGCCCGCGTTGACCCGCTCGAGCAGCGCGCGGTTGCGCTCGTCATCGCCGCGCAGGCGAAAGCACACGACCGAGAAGGGGCGCGGCGCGCACAGCTCCCACTCGGGGTCTGCGTCCACCCATCGCTCGAACTCGGCCGCCATCGCGACCCCGCGCCGGATGTGCTCCTGCAGCCCGGCCCGGCCATGGCAGCGCAGGACCGCCCACAGCTTCAGCGCCCGGAAGCGCCGGCCCAGCGCCGGCCCGTACTCGCTCAGCGAGAGTGCGTCCTCGGCGTCGGGCGTGCGCAGGTACTCGGGGATGAGGCTGAAGGCGGCCCGTAGATCCTCGGGCCGGCGCGACCACAACAGCGAGCAGTCCATCGGCGCGAGCATCCACTTGTGGGCGTTCACCACGACCGAGTCGGCGTGCTCCACGCCTGCGAACGCCCAGCGGTTCTCGGGGCAGACCATGGCGGCGCCGGCGTAGGCGGCGTCGACGTGCAGCCACGTGCCGGCCGAAGCGCACGCCGCGGCGATCTCGGGCACCGGATCGACCGACGTGGTCGCGGTCGTCCCGACCGTGGCCACCATTGCCGCGGCATCGCCGAGGTCGCCGAGCTCGGAGACCCGGAGCCGGAACTGATCGTCGACCGGCACCTTGCGCAGCTGCATCCCCAGCATCCTCGCCGCCTTCTCAGCCGAGGAGTGCGCCTGCTCCGAGCACACGACGACCTCGCGGCCGGTTGCCACCCGCGCGGCGATCAGGGCCGTCAGCGTCGAGGTAGAGGCGCTGTCCTCGATGTGGCCGTGCCAGCCCGCGGGCAGACCCAGGAGCTCGGCCGTCCAGTCGAGCACGACGCCCTCGAGCTCGGTGGCGGCGGGCGCCGTCCGCCACAGGATGGCCACGGAGTTGAGCGTCGCGGCCAGCAGCTCGGCCAGGATCGCCGGCTCGGACGCGCTGGTGGCGAAGTAGGCGAAGTAGCGCGGGTGCTGCCAGTGCGTGACGCCGTCGAGCAGTACCTCGTCGAGGTCGCGCAACACGGCCGCGAACGGCTCACCCTCCTCGGGCGCTGAGCGCGGCAGCCGCGAGCGGATCTCGCCGGGCGCGACCCGGGCCAGGACGGGCAGCTCCTCCACACGCTCGAGGTAGCGCGCCGCCCACTCGAGCGCGGCGGCGCCGTCACGGCGCAGGTCGGTCAACTCCGGGCCGGCGTCGCCTCGAACTCGTAGCGGACGCCGGTCAGCTCCTCTGAGACCTCCCACAGCCGGCGCCACGCGTCCTCGTCGTAGGCCCGCTTGGCTGCGGTCACGACGTGCGGGTGCCCGCGCTGCTCCATGAAGCCGTCGGGGCCGACGAAGGTGCCGCCGGGGAGGTCGGGCTTGGTGGCCGCGAACAGGGTCGGCAGCGCGCCCATCTCCGCGCTCTGGGCGATGACCACGTTGCCGATCGCGCCGCCGATTCGCTCGTACCAATGAGCCGGCCCTGCGGTCTGGAGGTTGGTGGCCGCGTAGCCCGGGTGTGCGGCCATGCTCAGCAGGTCGGTTCCCGCGGCGCTGGCCCGGCGCTGCAGCTCGAAGCAGAACATCAGGTTGGCCAGCTTCGACTGCCCGTACCAGAGCCAGTTGTTGTACCGGCGCTCGCCCTGGAGGTTGTCGAAGTGGATCGTCCCGATGTGATGGGCGCCGCTCGAGATCGTGACCACGCGGGGTGCCGGCGCCGCCAGCAGCGCCGGCAGGAGCAGCCCGGTCAGCGCGAAATGCCCCAGGTGGTTGGTCCCGAACTGGCTCTCGAACCCGTCCTTGGTCTGCCGCCGCGGCGGGGCCATCACCCCGGCGTTGTTGATCAGCAGGTCGACCCGCCCGTCGCCGAACCCGGAGGCAAACTCCCGCACCGAGCTCAGATCGGCCAGGTCCAGCGCCCTGACCTCGACCTCGCCGGTCTCGATGCTCGCGGCCGCCTCCTCGCCCTTCTCGACGTTCCGGCAGGCGATCACGATCCGCGCGCCGGCCCGCGCCAGCTCCCGTGCCGTAGCCACCCCGAGACCGCTGTTGGCGCCCGTGACGACAGCCACCCTCCCGCTCTGGTCCGGGATGTCGGCCGCCGTCCACTTCCCTGAGGCCATCAGCCGGCGCTCCTGCGCTTGACCGACTCGTCGTAGGCCCGCCGGCGGAAGCGCAGCACTGGATCCTCGGAGCACTCGATGCCGTCCGTTACGCGCGTGGGGTCGAATACGAGGATGTCGTCGCCCTGCTCGCGCTCGGTCTCGAGCTCGGTGACCTCGAGCGTGCCCGCGTCGACCTGACGCCGCTGCACCGGCCACGCTGCCGACGGATCGTCGATGTTGTCGCCCGGCTCCGCGACCTGGAGGCGGAGCGTGAAGCGAACGCCGCCGTCGGCGATGCGCCGGCGGATGTCCTCCTGCAGGTAGTCCCGGCCACGCTGCCGAGCCGCGCGCGGGTTCAGGAGCTTCGCCTCCTGCTCGGGAATGAACGAGAAGCGGACGTAGCGCGAGCCGCCATTCGCGTCGATGAACCGGAACGCGTGCACCCCGTGGTAGGGGATCGCGGCGTAGCTCTCAGGTGGGGCCAGCGCCGGGAGGTTGGTCGGAAGGAGCGCGGCCGCGCGCGGGTGGCGCGCGAGGAACAGCGGCAGGCGCCAGGCCATGGCCGGGGTGCGGATCTGGGCTCGGATCAGCTCGATGAACGCCTCAGGCGTGCGAACGGGGAACCTGGGTGCGGACTGGGTCACGAGGTCGGTCCGGGAGCCGTCCTGGAGATACAGCTTCACGGCCAGGCCGCGCACGTCAGGCGCGTAATCGGGAAGCTCGGGATTCCCCGCGCCGTTGGAGACGCGCACCGTCGCGGGGACGGGCTCGCCCTGCATGTGGGCGGCGCGCGTGAGCTCGCGGGCCTGGGGCGAGGCGGTGAAGGTCCCGCGCAGGAGCGTGCCCTTGGCGTGCAGCGCGCGGCGGCGGGGATGGACGCCGAACGCCTCGTTGGCCGCGTCGACCGCCTGCGCCGGGGTGAGGGTCATGTGACGCGGAACTCGATCCCGGCCCGCTGCAGGCGCTCGATCAGCTTCTCCCCCATGGCCACCGCCGGCGTCAGTTGCCCGGCGCTCGCGGGCAGCTCGTCGCGGGCCAGGCAGAGCGCCGACTCGCCCAGCATCTTCGAGGTCTCCCCGTAGCCCGGGTCGCCGCCGGAGACCTCGGTCTCGACCCGCTGGCCGCCGCCCTGGGCCACGAAGCGGACCTTGAACCAGCCCTTCTCGCGCTGCTCGGGGGACGGGCCTTCGCCGGGCTGCTTGGCCAGCTTCAGCAGCGCGCCTCGCATCGGCGGCAGCTGGGCCAGCGCGATGACCGTCCCGGCCCCCGCCGCCAGGCCGGCCAGCACGGGCAGCCGCTTGGCCACGAGATAGTGGGCATAGGAGAAGTCGGGGCCGTAGCGCTCGAGCGCGCGCGCCGAGCGCAGCACGGTCTGGGGGTCGATGGTCGGGAACGGCACGACCCATCCGAGACCGTCCTCGCGGTGCGGCGTGCCCCGCGTGCCGTGCACCTTGCGTCCTTGGGGCCGTCCCTCCTGCCGGCGCCGCTCGCCGGCCACACGCATCGATTCGCGCAGACGACCCATCGCCTCCACGGCGGAGGCATACGTCCCGCCTGAGAACGTGCCCCCGGCGCGGACGAACCCCTCGACCGAGATCGGGACGTCCCGAGGCAGATGCCCGACCGTGAACAGCACCCCGAGGTCGTAGGGGATCGAGTCAAAGCCGCACGAGTGCACGATCCGCGCTCCGCTGCGCTCCGCGGCCTCGTGGTGGCGCAGCCACATCTGATCGACGAACAGCGGCTCGCCGGTCAGATCGACGTAGTCCGTTCCCGCCGCCGCGCAGGCCGCCACCAGCGGCTCGCCGAAGTTGATGTACGGCCCGACCGTCGTGATCACGACCTTGGTCGACTCGGCCACGGCGCGCAGCGAATCGGCGTCGGTCACGTCGGCCTGGAGCAGCGGCACATCTCCCGCCCCGACACGGTCGCGCACGCCCTCCAGCTTCTCGCGGTTGCGACCCGCCAGCGCCCAGCGCAGCCCCGGCGGCGCGTTCGCGACCAGATACTCGGCCGTGAGCGCCCCGGTGAAGCCGGTCGCCCCGAACAGGACGATCTCGTGCTCGCGCTCAGCCGCCGGCAACGCTCACCTCGCGCGCCCGCTCGAGTGCCTCCGCCGGCTCGACGCCCGCACGAGCGGCCAGCCAGCAGGCCACGGGCGCGGCCACGCGCTCGGAGCTGTGCGCGGCTTCACCGGCCAGGTCGAGCAGGACCTTGAACTCCTCGCTGCTCGGCGGATCCACGCCCAGGCGCTGCGCATACACAGCCAGCCACTCGCGCGCGTTCATGCCCGGGCTCCCACGAACTCCGACTCTATCCGCCCCAGCTCGGTCACCGGCTCCTCGCCGAAGATCGTCTCGCGCCCGATCCGGTACCAGTTGTTGGTCGCCTCGAGCTGGCCCAGGATCCCGAACACGAGCCCGAACGCGCGCAGCGTGACGATCTGGTTGGCGGGCAGGCGCAGATCTCCGAACCCGGCTTTGCGCATGTCGCCGTGCTCGAGCAAGATCCGCGTCGCGTCCTTGGGCGTCAGCCGCACGTCGCGGTCCTCCAGGAACCACCACGTGGCGGCGCGGTACTTCTCCATCAGGGGCTCCACGAGCTCGCGCCGGCGCTTGGAGATGATCCCCTGGTCGACCGTGAGCTCGAACAGCCGCTCGGCGTCCTGGGCGTAGCAGGCCTTGAGGATCTCGAGCTGGTCCTGAACGTCCTCGGGGGTCTGGCGCTTGAAGAACCCGAAGTCGATGAACGCAACGCGACCGTCGGCCATGAACAGCGAGTTGCCCGGGTGGGGATCGCCGTTGAGCAGCAGGTGCCGGTAGGGGCCGTTGACGTAGAAGCGGAACAGGATCTCGCCCCAGCGCGAGCGCTCCTCGTCGGGGTCCTGGCGGATCTCGCCGAACTTCCGCCCCTCGATGTACTCGGTCACGATCACGCGCTCGCGGCAGAGCTCGGTGATCACGGCCGGGACGACGATGAACGGGTGGCCGCGGTACTCACGGGCCAGCGCGCGGTGGTTGACAGCCTCGAGCTCGTAGTCGAGCTCCTCGGTGACCCGCTCGGTGATCTCCTGGGCGATCTCCTTGGTGTCGAGTCCGGGAGCGAACCGGGACGCCAGCCGCAGCAGCATCCCCAGGTTCTTCAGGTCGGCCCGGACCACGTCCTTGATCCCGGGGTACTGGACCTTGACCGCCACGTCGCGCCCGTCCTTGAGCGTGGCCCGGTAGACCTGCCCGATCGAGGCCGCGGCGATCGCCTCCTCGCCGAAGTCGCTGAACGCCGAGTCCAGCCGCTCGCCCAGGTCCTGCTCGATCACCTTGCGCATCTGGTGAAACGACACGCTCGGGGCCATCGTCTGGAGCTGGGCCAGCTTGGCCTGGAACTCCTCGCGGTAGGGGCCGGGCACCATCCCGGGGTCGAGCACCGAGAGGGTCTGCCCGACCTTCATTGCCGCCCCCTTCATCCCGCCCAGGACCTTGACAAGACGGTCGGCCATCTCGAGCGCCTGGCGCCCGAGTGCCTCCTGGGCCTCGTCCTCGGAGCGCCTCGTGTTCGCGACGCGCGTGCCCAGCTGGCGGGCGGCGGCGCCGGCGGCCATTCCGCCCAGGCGGCCGGCGCGCCCGAAGCGCGAGTCGGTCAGACGGCGGTCAGGCATGGGCGTGTACCTGTTGGCAGAATGCCAACTTACCCGAAACGAAAGGCATGGCAATGACAGTCCTCGATGGAAAGGTGGCGATCGTCACCGGCTCGGCGCGCGGGATCGGCCGCGCGACGGCGGAGCTCCTGGCCGAGCAGGGCGCCAAGGTCCTGATCAACGACCTCGACGGCGACGTCGCCGAGCAGACCGCGAACGAGATCCAGGGCGACACGCTCGTCTACGCCGGCGACCTGACAAAGCCGGGGGTGCCCGACGAGCTCGTGCAGAAGGTTGTCGACGAGTGGGGCCGGGTCGACATCCTCGTCAACAACGCCGGCTACACCCTCGACGCGCCGATCCACAAGATGAGCGACGAGTGGTTCCAGCGCATGCTCGACATCCACACGATCGTCCCCTTCCGCATGTGCCGCGCGGTGGCGCCCCACATGCGCGAGCCGGCCAAGAAGGAGAAGGAGGAGGGCCAGGAGGTCTTTCGCAAGATCGTCAACGTCTCCTCGATCTCGGGCACGATGGGCAACGCCGGCCAGGCCAACTACTCCTCGGGCAAGTCGGCCGTGGTCGGACTGACCAAGACGCTGGCCAAGGAGTGGGGCCAGTTCAAGATCAACGTCAACGCCGTCGCCTTCGGCTACATCGAGACGCGCCTCACCGCCTCCAAGGAGGAGACCAACGTGATGGAGATCGGGGGCGAGAAGGTCCAGCTCGGCATCCCCGACCAGCTGCGCGGGATGGCCGCGATGCTGATCCCGCTCGGCCGCCCGGGCACGCCCCAGGAAGCGGCCGGCGGCGTGTTCTTCCTGTGCTCGCCGTGGGCCAACTATGTCCACGGCCAGGTGCTGAACATCACCGGGGGTCAGTTCACCGGGATGACGTCTTACAGAGTTCGGACCGGTGCATGCACCGGTCCGCCCGGCGGCGCATGCGCCGCCGGGGCCGGGGGCACATGTGCCCCCGGCCTAACCGGTCAGGGCGTACTCGCGCTCGTTGAAGCGGCGCGTGCGCAGCCACAGGCCGGCCATGAAGCCCGGCCACCACACGCCGTTTCGTCCGTTCGGGTCCAGGTACCAGCTCTGGCAGCCGCCCTCGTTCCAGACACTGTCGGCGAGGCGCTTGTCGGTCTGCGCCGCCCAGCGGTCGTAGACCGGGCGCTTCACCTCCGCCACCCGGGCACCGCGCTTCGCCATCGTCTTCAGCCCTTCGATCGCGTAGTTCACATGCGACTCGGTGGTGAAGATGATCGAGTTGAAGCCTCCGGCGCTGTTGGGGCCGACGAGCAGGAACAGGTTCGGGAAGCCGGCGATCGTCGAGCCCAGGTAGGCGCGCGGGCTGCCCTGCCACGCCTCCCCCAGTGTGACGCCCCCGCGCCCGCGCACGCGCGCGAAGGCCGGGTTGTCGTGGACCTTGAAGCCGGTCCCGAGGATGAGCGTGTCGAGCTCGTGCTCGCGCCCGGCGACCGTGCGGACCCCACCCGGCGTGACGCGATCGATGGCGTCGGTGATGACCTCGGCGTTGGGCTGCGTGAGGGCGCGGTAGTAGGTGTTCGAGAGCGTGATGCGCTTGCAGCCGATTCTGTAGTCGGGGGTGAGCTTGGCCCGCAGCTCGGGGTCGGAGACCTGGCGGTGCAGATGGCGCAGGGCCTGGCGCTCGAGCGGCGCGGCCAGCCGGCGGTCGACGATCGTCGTCAGCACGCTGGCCTCGAACACCCCGTAGAGCGCACCCCGGAGCAGGCGCTGCGTGACCGGCAGCCGGCGCCAGAGCAGGTGCTCGAGGGGCCTGACGGGACGGTCGGGGTCGGGCAGAACCCACGACGGCGTGCGCTGGAACAGGCTCAGCTGGCCCACCTGGGGCTGGATCATGGGGACGAACTGCACGGCCGAGGCTCCGGTCCCGATCACGCCCACGCGCTCGCCGCCCAGGTCGTGGTCGTGGTTCCAGGCCGCCGAGTGGAACATCGTCCCCTCGAAGTCCTCGATCCCGGCGATGTCAGGCAGCGAGGGGTTGCTGAGGCCCCCCATCCCGCCGACCACGACGTCGGCGGTGAGCTCGCCGCCGGGCGTCTGCAGGCGCCAGTGATCCTCGTCCCAGTCGGCCCCGAGCACCTCCTGCCCGAAGCGGATGTAGGGCATGACCCCGAAGCGCTCCGCGCAGCCGCGCAGGTACCCGCGGATCTCCTCCTGCAGGGGGTAGAAGCGCGACCAGTTCGGGTTGGGGGCGAACGAGTAGGAGTAGAGCGCGCTCGGGATGTCGCACTGGCAGCCCGGATAGGTGTTGTCGCGCCACGTGCCGCCGAGCTCGCCGGCGCGCTCGAGCACGACGAAGTCATCGATCCCCTCCTGCTTGCAGCGGATCGCCATGCACAGGCCCGAGAACCCGGCGCCGACGATGGCCACGCGGTGGTGCTCGCTCATGCCGCCTCGAGCTCGTAGGGACGGGAGTCGAACCTGCGGGTCCGCCGGCGGAAGCCCGCGGCGAAGCCCGGGTAGATGGCGAAGTTCCGGCCGTTGTCGTCGACGTAGTAGGGCGTGCAGCCGCCGTGCGTCCACACCGAGCCCACGCTGCGGCGGTCGACCTCGTGGACGTAGCTCTCGAGCGCCTCGTGGCGCACCTCGATCCTGCGCGCGCCGCGGCGCTCCATCGTCTGCAGCGCGCTGAGCACGTAGGCGATCTGCGACTCGAGCGTGTAGATCACCGAGTTGATCCCGATCGCGTTGGGCCCCAGCAGGATGAACATGTTCGGGAACCCGGGCACGGCCGACCCGAGGTAGGCGCGCGGCGAGCGGTCCCACACCTCGCCGAGGGTGCGGCCGCCCTTCCCGATCACACGCTCGACGAGCAGCGAGCGGTTGTAGCGGTAGCCGGTGGCGGTGATGATCGTGTCGAGCTCGTGACGGACGCCGTCGCGCGTGGAGATCGAGCGCGGGTTGACCCGGCGGATGCCGCTCGTGACGAGCTCGACGTTCGGCTGCGTGAGCGCGGGATAGAAGGTGTTGGAGAGGACGGGGCGCTTGCACCCGAAGCGGTAGTGGGGCGTCAGCTTCTCGCGCAGATCAGGGTCTTTGACCTGGCGGCGCAGGTGGGCGCGCCCCAGTGCCTCGAGCGGGGCGATCAGCTCCTTGCGCCCGCGGAAGCCGACGCCGCAGGCCTCGTAGACGCCGAAGAACAGGTTGCGCTGCAGGTCCTGCAGGCCGGGGGCGAGCTTGTAGAGCAGGCGCTCGGGTGCGGGCGCGGGCCGATCGGGGTGCGGGACGACCCACGGCGGCGTGCGCTGGAACACGACCAACTTGGACACCTTGCGCTGGATCAGGGGCACGAACTGGGCCGCGGCCGGCCCGGTCCCGATCACGCCCACGCGCTCGCCGGTCAGGTCGTGATCGTGGTTCCAGCGGGCGGAGTGAAACCGCGTGCCCTTGAACGTGCGCCAGCCGGGGATGTCGGGGTCGTCGGGCTCGGCCGTGGCGCCGATGGCGCTGATCAGGACCTCGGCCTCGAGCTCGCCCTCTGAGGTCTCGAGGCGCCAGACGCGCGCGCCCTCGTCCCAGCGCGAGCGGAGCATCTCGCAGCCGAGCCGGATGTGCTCGCTGACGCCGTATCGCTCGGCGGTCCGGCGGACGTACTCGAGGATCTCCCGCTGGCGCGGGAACAGCCGGCTCCAGTTCGGGTTGCGCGCGAACGAGTACGAGTAGAGGTGGGTGGGGATGTCGCACGCGCAGCCCGGATAGGTGTGCTCGAACCACGTCCCGCCGACCGACGGGTTGCGCTCGCAGATCACGAAGTCCTCGACCCCCGCCTGTCTCAGGCGGACGCCCATCCCGACCCCGGCGAGGCCGGCCCCGACGATCACGATCCGGTGGCGGCTCACAGCGGCGGCTGCAATCTCGCGAACGCTCCCTGCAGGGGACCGGGGGCGAAGCGCATGCACCCGGAAGGCGAAGGTCGACTCGAATCCCACCGGCACGATGCCGCGATTGTGCTCGACGGCGCCGACGATCGCCTTGGCCACGAGGTCAGGCGAGTGCCCGAGCCGCATCGCACGCTGCGCCTTCTCCTGCTTTCCGGCCATCGGCCCCACCATCCGCGTGCGCGAGGGGATCGGAGTGTTGATCACGCCTGGGCAGATGACGCTCACGCCGACGCCCTGCCTGGCCCAGTCGGCGCGCAGGCACTGCGAGAGCGAGATCACCCCGGCCTTGGTGGCGCAGTACGTGGCCAGGTAGGCCTGCGGCGTGTACCCCGCCCCCGAGGCGATGTTGACCACGTGGCCGCGGCGGCGCTTCACCATGCCGGCGCCGAACGCGTGGCAGCCGTGCACCACGCCGTCGAGGTTGACGCCGCGCAGCCACTCCCAGTCCTCGAGCGAGTTGTCGAGAAACGGTCCGGCCACCCCCACGCCGGCGTTGTTGACGAGCACGTCGACAGGGCCGCGCTCGGACTCGATCTGGGCCGCCAGGGCTTGCATCGCCGCGCCGTCGGACACGTCGCAGGTGTAGGCGTGGGCCTCGGTCTTGGGCCGGCAGCGCTCGGCTGTCTTGCTCGCGGTCTCGGCGTCGATGTCGACCACGATCACCTCGGCCGCCTGGTCGGCGAAGCGAAGCGCGGTCGAGCGTCCGATGCCCGAGCCGGCGCCGGTGATGAGCACGCGCGTGCCCCGAACCTTCATCGCTCCCTCCGGCGGGCGATCATCCGCAGGCCGTGGCGGGGGCGAAGCGTGAGCGTGGCCTCGGGCTCGACGGGATGGCCGGCGACGAGGTCGAAGACGAAGCGCTGGGACATGATCGCGGTGACCAGCGCGCCCTCCATGAGCGCGAAGCTCTTGCCGATGCAGATCCGCCGCCCGCCGCCGAAGGGCAGGTAGGCCGAGCGGTGCCGGCCCTTGGCCTCCTCCCCCAGGAAGCGAGTGGGGTCGAACACCTCAGGATCGGGCCACCAGCGCGGGTCGTGGTGGATGGCGTGAATCGGGATCAGCACGCTGGCTCCGCGCGGGATCCGGTAGCCGTCGATCTCGTCGTCGGCGATCGCCTGGCGGGGAACGATCCAGGCCGGCGGGAACAGCCGCATCGCCTCCTGGAAGCAGGCCGAGGTCCAGCGCAGCTCGGCGATGTCCTTGACCGTGGGGCGCCTTCGCCGAGCACGCTGTCGACCTCTTCGAGCATGCGGTCGCGGGCCTCGGTGTTGAGCGCCAGCAGGTACCACATCCACGACAGCGCATTGGCCGTCGTCTCGTGGCCCGCGAGCATGAACGTCGTCGCCTCGTCGCGCACGCGTTTGAGCGGGAGGGGTTTTCCTTGCTCGTCTCTTACCGACAGCAGCAGGCCGAGCAGGTCGTCGGCGCTTCCCGGGTGTGCCTGCCGCGCGTGGATGACCTCCCAGACCATGTCGTCGACGGTGCGCATGATCCCTTGGACGCTCTTCAGCGGCGGCGGCAGGAGCGGCGCGTGATGGACGAAGTTCGCGCAGGCCCGGAACAGCCACCAGGGCGGGTTGGTGAGCATGATCAGGCGCGTGGCGCGCTCGGCGGCGCGCAGGCCGCCGGTCACCGCGGGCCCGATCCGGCGCGCCAGGTTGGCCATCTCCTGCCCGAACAGCGCCGAGCCGACGACGTCGAGCGTGAGCTCGGTCATCGAGCGCGACATGTTCAGCTCGATCCGGTCAGAGCCGTCGTCGAGGCGGCCCATGAACGACTCGATCGGCGCGATCATGAGATCGCACATCGTGTCCAGGTGTCGCTTGGCCAGAACCGGGTTGAGCAGCATCCGGTGCGTTCGCCACGAAGTGCCCTCGTCGGTGAACAGACTGAGCCCGACCACGGAGCGCAGCAGCTCGTACTCCACCGACTTGCGGTAGCGCTCGACCCCGGCGTGGAGCACGTGATCGACGTAGTCGGGGTGCTTGAGCACGAACACCTTGCGCCCGGCGAAGCTGTACCCGGTGATGTCGCTGCCGGGGGTACCGCGGATGAGCGGGCCGTCGGTGGCCAGGCCGTGGCGGATCGTCTCCGACGCCACACGCAGCCCGCTGATCGTCGGCGTGGGCCGGGGCTCGGTTCCCGTTTCGGCGAGGGCGCTCATTTGGTCGCCGGGTAGGGGCGCGCTCCGAAGAACTCGGCCTCTCGCCTTCCGAGCTCGGTGACCGCCGGCTCGCCGAACAGCCACTCGCGCGCCAGGTCGAGCCAGCGCCCGGTCGCCTGCAGCTGGCCCAGCAGGCCGATCAGCAGCATCACCGCGCGCATGAGCACGAAGTGCTCGGCGGGCAGCGTCAGCGAGGAGAACTCGTCCATCCGGCGCAGCTCGTTGTAGGAGCGCATCATCGCGCCGGTGATCGAGGCGTCGACGGCGACCTCGTCGTCTACCAGCAGCCACCCGAAGATGGCCTCGTAGTTGCGCAGGAACGGCCCGGCCAGGCGTTCGTCGGGCGGCAGGGCGCCGAGGCCCGCGATCACGTCGAACAGCGCCTTCGCATCGTGCTCGTAGGTGGCGCGGGTGGAGGCGACGACCTGCGCGACCTCGGCGTCGCTCAGGTGCTTGAAGAAGCCGAAGTCGATGAAGGCAACGCGCCCGTCGTCGAGGAAGAGCGAGTTGCCGGGGTGGGGGTCGCCGTTGAGCAGCCGGTGGCGCATGGGGCCGTTGATGTAGAAGCGCACGAGGATCTCGCCGAGGCGGTTGCGGTCTTGTTGCGGGGCTTTGACCACCTCCGCGAAGCGCTTGCCGTCGACGAACTCCGAGACGAGCACGCGCTCGCGGCACAGCTCGGTGACCACGGGCGGCACGACGATGAACGGGTGGTCGCGGTAGGCGCGCGCCATCGCGCGGTGGTTGGAGGCCTCGAGCTCGTAGTCGAGCTCCTGGCTGATCCGCTCGCGGATCTCCTGGGCGATCGTGCTCGTGTCGATGCCGGGGGCGATCGTGGCCAGGAGCTTCAGCCCGAGCCGCAGGTTCTGCATGTCTGAGTGGACGGCCTCGGCGATCCCCGGGTACTGGACCTTGACCGCCACGTCGCGCCCGTCGTGGAGCTCTGCCCGGTGGACCTGGCCGATCGAGGCCGCGGCCACCGGCTCGGGATCGAAGTCCGCGAAGGAGTCCTTGAGTGGCTCTCCCAGGTCGTCCTCGATCACCTTGCGGATGGCCTTGAACGGGACGGGCTTGGCATCGTGCTGGAGAGAGGCCAGGATCTCCTGGAACTGGGGCCGGATCTCCTCGGGCACGAGGCCGAGGTCGACCGCGGACAGTGTCTGGCCGACCTTCATCGCGGCGCCGCGCATGCTGCCGAGCACCTTGACGAGCGCCCGCGCCGACTTCAGCTGCTGGCGTGAGGCGGCGGTGGAGTTGCCGCCGGTGCGGCGGATCGCCCGCGCGGTCGCCTCCCGGCCGGCGACCGTGGCGGCGGCGCCGGTCATCGCCGCCGCGCGGCGCAGTCGCGACCCTCTGATCTCCTCGTCGGCCATCTCGCGCTGGTTCGTCGATCGGGTGATCGGCGAACTCGCGGAAGATACCATCACCGATCACGTGATCGATGAATTGCAGCCACGGCGGGTCACCCGGGCCCAGCAGCGCGCCGCCACCCGCCAGGCGCTGATCGACGCCGCGCTCGACTGTCTCTCGAAGAGGGCTATGCCGGGCTGACCACCCGGGCGGTGGCGGCCCGGGTGGGCGTGGCCCAGAGCACGCTCATGCACCACTTCGAGACGCGCGAGGCGCTCCTGCTCGAGGCGGTCGAGGCGGTGGCGCGGCGGCTGGCCGACGAGGCGCTGGGCGAGATCGACCTGGCGGCGCTGCACGAGCCGGCGCAGCGCGGAGCGATCCTCGACGAGGCGTGGCGCAAGTTCACCTCGCCCCAGGCGCTGGCCGCGGCCGAGCTGTGGGCCGCGGCGTGGGCCGAGCCGGAGCTGGCGCGGACGCTCCGCGACCTCGAGCGGCGGCTCACCTCGATCCTGCTGGCCACCGGGGCGACGCTGTTCGGGGAGCTGAGCGAGGACCCGCGCTTCCCGGGTCTGCTCGACGGCTTCGTATCGCTGATCCGCGGCCTGGTCATGGCCATCCCGGTGTCCGGCCGCGAGGTGGTCGACCGGCGCTGGGAGGCGATCAAGCCGCTGCTGCTCGAGGCGGCGGGCCAGCTGCTGGACGGCTAGGCGGGGCGGTCGCGCGCGACCGGCGCGGGCCCCTCCCGGGCGCAGCACAAGGGCCTCCGCGAGCTACACAACGGCCTCCCGGGGGCGTTTGGCGTTTGCGTTCGGACCCTTCGAACGGAATCGCCATTCCTCCCTAACGGAATCGCCATTCCTCTCTTATTGGCACTCTGCCAACTCTGCTAGCCTCGGGATCGTGGGCCCTTCCCGCGTCCCGCGATGGCAGCGCCTGGACCACGACGAGCGGCGCCGGCAGATCCTCGCGTGCGCCGGGCGGTTGTTCTCCGAGCGCAACTACGCCTCGGTCTCGACGCTCGAGATCGCGCGCGAAGCAGGCGTGGCGCGCGGCCTCCTGCACCACTACTTCGGGACCAAGCGCGACCTGTACCTGGAGGTCGTGCGCAGCCTGATGCGGATGCCCTCGAACCCGGTGCCGCTGCAGAGCCCGGGCCGGGACATCGAGACGATCATCGAGGAGAGCGTCGACCGCTGGCTGACGATGCTCGAGCGCAACCGCGGCACGTGGCTCGCGGCGATCGGCGCCCGCGGCCTCGGCAACGACCCCGAGGTCGAAGCGATCCTCGACCAGGCCCGCGAGCAGGCCGCCGACCGCCTGATCGAGGCCCTTCAGACCTATGAGGCCGCCCAGGCGCCGCCCGAGATGCGCGCGCTGATCAGGGCCTACTCCGGCTTCGCCGAGGCGGCGAGCCTGGAATGGCTCCAGCGCGGCCGGCTCACCCGCGAGCAGACCCAGGTCATGCTCGTCCAAGGCTTTCTCAGCATCGTCCGCGACGTCCTACCGGCCGTCGAGCGGACCCCCTCTCAGATCGACAGGAGGCTCACAGCATGAGCAACAAGACATACGTCATCGGCGTCGGCATGACCAAGTTCGACAAGCCCGGCACCAAGGAGGGCGACTACCCGGACTGGGCTCGCGAGGCCGGCTCGCGCGCGCTCGAGGACGCGGGCGTGCCCTACGACCGGATCGAGCAGGCCTTCGCCGGCTACGTCTACGGCGACTCGAGCTACGGCCAGCGCGCCGTGTACGAGCTGGGGCTGACCGGGATCCCGGTGATGAACGTCAACAACAACTGCTCGACGGGCTCGAGCGCGCTGATGCTCGCCCGCCAGGCCGTCAAGGGCGGCCTCGCCGACTGCGCGCTGGCCATCGGCTTCGAGAAGATGGAGCGCGGCTCGCTGGGCGTGAAATACACGGACCGCACGCCGGCGCTCGACAAGCACATGATGCGCATGTTCCAGCTGCGCGATCCGGAGACCTCCCCCTTCGCCCCGCAGATGTTCGGCAACGCCGGGCGCGACCACATGGAGAAGTACGGCTCCAAGCCCGAGCACTACGTGTGGATCGGGTGGAAGAACCACAAGCACTCGACCAACAACCCGTTCGCGCAGTTCCAGACCGAGTACACGCTGGAGGAGATCCGCGACGCGCCGATGATCCACGAGCCGCTGACCAAGCTGCAATGCTCGCCGACCTCCGACGGTGCGGCCGCCGCGATCGTGGCCTCCGAGCGCTTCGTCGACGAGCACGACCTGTGGGATCAGGCGATCGAGATCGCCGGTCAGGCGATGGTCACCGACCTGAGCTCGAGCTTCGACGAGACGGCTGACTGCATCCGGATCGTCGGCTACGACATGTCGCGCGAGGCGGCGTCGAAGGCCTACGAGGAGGCGGGCGTCGGACCGGACGATGTCAACGTCGTCGAGCTCCACGACTGCTTCTCGGCCAACGAGCTCATCACCTACGAGGCGCTCGGCTTCGCGCCCGAGGGCGAGGGGCACAAGCTGGTCGAATCCGAGGCGACCACGTATGGAGGGTCCGGGCCGGTGGTCAACCCCAGCGGGGGGCTGATCTCGAAGGGCCACCCGCTCGGTGCGACGGGTCTGGCCCAATGCTCCGAGCTCACCTGGCAGCTGCGCGGAAAGGCCGACAAGCGCCAGGTAAAGGACGTTAATGTTGCTCTTCAGCACAACATCGGCCTCGGCGGCGCCGCCGTCGTGAGCATCTACAGAAAGGCCGCATAGCGATGGCGACGACGACCGCCCAGCAAACCAACGGCGCGAGCGAGACCCAGGACTCGATCGTCGTCGAGAACCCGGCCACGGGCGAGACGATCGCGACGCTCCCGGCCTGCAGCCGCGAGGACCTCGAGGCGATGGCGGCCCGGGCGCGCGAGGCCCAGCCGGCGTGGCAGGCGCTGGGCTTCGGCGGCCGCGGGCGGATCCTGCGGCGGATGCAGAAGTGGGTGCTCGACAACTCCGAGCGCTTCCTCGACACGCTGGTCTCGGAGACCGGCAAGACGCGCGAGGACGCCGCGCTGGCCGAGCTCGGCTACGCCGCCAGCGCATTCGGGTTCTGGCCCAAGAACGCGCCCAAGTATCTGGCCGACGAGCGTGTGAAGACCTCGAGTCCGTTTCTGCTCGGGCGCAAGGTCTACGTGCGCTACGAGCCGGCCGGCGTGGTCGGCGTGATCGGTCCGTGGAACTACCCGTTCACCAACGGCGTCGGGGACTGCATCCCGGCGCTGGCCGCGGGCAATACCGTGATCGTCAAGCCCTCGAGCGTGACGCCGCTGACCTCGCTGCTGATCGAGGAGGGCTTCCGCGCCTGCGGCCTGCCTGACAACGTCTTCCAGGTCGCAATCGCGAAGGGCGCCATGGGCAGCGAGCTGATCGACCTCGTCGACATGGTCATGTTCACCGGCTCGACCGAGGTCGGAAAGCAGATCATGGAGCGGGCGGCCCGCACGCTCACCCCCGTCTCACTGGAGCTCGGCGGCAAGGACCCGATGATCGTCCTGGCCGACGCCGACCTGGAGCGGGCCAGCAACGCCGCCCTGTTCTGGTCGATGCAGAACACAGGCCAGACCTGCATCTCGGTCGAGCGCGTGTACGTCGAGGCGCCGATCTACGAGGAGTTCGTCGCGCGCGTGGCCGACAAGGCGCGGTCGCTGCGCCAGGGCGTGCCGAGCGGCTTCGGCTCCGTCGACGTCGGGTCGTTCATCAACCCGCCGCAGGTGGAGATCGTCGAGAAGCACGTCCGCGACGCCGTCGACAAGGGCGCGCGCGTCCTGGCCGGCGGCCACCGCGGCAGCGGCCCGGGAACGTTCTTCGAGCCGACGGTGCTCGCCGACGTCGATCACTCGATGGAGTGCATGCGCGACGAGACCTTCGGCCCGACGCTGCCGATCATGAAGGTGGCCGACGCCGAGGAGGCGGTCCGCCTGGCCAACGACTCGCTCTACGGCCTGCAGGCCTCGGTCTACACCAAGGACCTGGAGAAGGGCGAGGCGATCGCCCGGCGAGTCCAGGCCGGGGCCGTCGTGGTCAACGACTCCAATGCGAACTACCTGGCGCTCGAGGCGCCCATGGGCGGGTGGAAGACCTCAGGTCTGGGCGTTCGGCACGGGGCCGAGGGGATACGCAAGTACTGCCGCCGGCAGACCATCCTGCTCACCCGCTTCGCGATGAAGAAGGACATCTACATGTTCCCCTACCGCCGTGGCACCAGCCAGCTGCTCGTGGGGCTGCTGAAGCTGCTCTACGGGCGGGGCAAGCGGGACTAGGCGGCTCGTCAGCCCGCCTTCCCGGATCAGGGTCTTGCGATGAACGCGTTCGAGATCGTCACCATCGTCGTCGCCGTGGTGGCGATCGTGATCGCGCTCACGACCTACTTCCGGGTGGGGCGGGCGCTCGAGCAGCTGGGGCGCCGCGGGGGGACGTGGTTCGACCACAGCGAGGACGCCGACGTGGCCGAGCGGCCGTCCGAGGACGACCGCGACGCCCCGATCCCGAAGCGCCCGATCCGGGGTTGGCCGCACTAGGGGGCTTTGGCGGGGCCGGGGCGGCCCGGGCGCGACGCCGGGGCGGCCCGGGGCGCCGGGGCGCCGGGGCTGGAGAGTCCACCGCGACGCGGGGCCGGCGATCGCCGTCACTTTCGAGATAACTGTCGTATAGCGACAGTTATCTCGAAACGCCGACGCGAGACGCGGTGAGACGGCGCTACAACCCCAGCGTCCGCCCGATGATGTCGCGCTGGATCTCGCTCGTTCCGCCGTAGATCGTCGTGACCACGGCGGAGCGGACGTGACGCTCCATGTCGTACTCGCTGGCGTAGCCGTAGCCGCCCATCATCTGCATCCCCTCGAGCGCCGCCCGCTTGGCGATCTCGGTTGCCTTCAGCTTGGCCATCGACGCCTCGCGCGGGAAGAGGTGGCCCGGGTTGGCGTCGACGCGGACGGCGGTGTCGTAGATGAGCAGCCGCGTGGCCTCGAGCTCGGTGGCGAGGTCAGCGAGCCGGTGCTTGATCGTCTGGAAGCTCCCGATCGGGCGGCCGAACTGCTTTCGCTCCTTGACGTAGGCCAGGGCGTCATCGAACGCGCGCTGGGCCATCCCCAGCGCTTGGGCGGCGATGATCAGCCGCTCGTGGTTGAGGCCGGCCATCAGCTGGCGCCAGCCCTGGTCCTGCTCGCCCACCAGCCTCTCGGCCGGGATGTGGCAGTCGGTGAAGAAGACGTCGTTGACCTCGCGGCCGCCCATCGTCTCGATCCCGCGGATCTCCATGCCCTCGGCGCCCGCGGGGACCGAGATCATGCTCAGGCCCTCGTGCTTGTCGCCCGTGCGGCTGGTGCGGCAAACGAGCAGGACGTGGTCGGCGGCGTGGGCCGCGGTGATCCACGTCTTCTGCCCGTTGATGACGTAGCCGCCGTTGGACCGCTCCGCCCGGCATGAGAGGTTGCCGACGTCTGAGCCCGCCTCGGGCTCGGACATCGCGATGCACTCGACCCGGCCGCGGACTATCCCACCCAGGACCTCGTCCTTGAGCTCGTCGCTGCCGAAGCGCTGCAGCGCGCCCGCGGTGATCATCGTGACCCCGACGAACGCCATCGGGATCTGGCCGCGCGCGGTCTCCTCCAGCATCAGGCACATGTCGACGGCGCCCCCGCCCAGACCGCCGTACTGCTCGGGAATGCAGATGCCGGGCCATCCGAGCTCGGCCGTCCGCTCGTAGAGCTCCTGATTGTGCGGCTCATGACCGCGGTCGGTGAGCGCGTCGCGCTGCTCGCGCGTCCCGCACTCGCGGGTGGCGAAGTCGCGGATCGCCTCGACGAAGGAGCGCTGCTCGTCGGTGAGGCCCTGGAGGCTCATGGCTTCGCGGCGGATCTTACTGGCGCGGCGCCAATTAGGGGGTGGTAGGCGACATATGGCGTTTGCGTTCGGAGGGGTCGAACGGTTTCGCCATACCTCCATCCATCTGGTACGTATGGTACGCTATCGCTACCTTCCGTACCACCGGTCACGTGACCCGCTCCCTCTTCCCCACCGATACTGAGATCGAGCAGCTGCTGGTCGACCGCGACTCGGTGACCTGGCGCTACTCGAGCGATGCGCGCCTGTACGTCGTTTCGCTCTATCCCCTCCTCCTCCAGGTCGCGCACCCCACGGTCGGCGCGGGCGTGAGGGACTACTCGAACTTCGAGCAGCGCCCCTGGGAGCGGCTGTATCGCACGCTCGACTACGTGAACCTGCTCGTCTACGGCGGGCAGGATGCCGTGGCCGCGGGCCGCCGGCTGCGGGCTTTGCACAAGAGCTTCAAGGGGGTGCGCGAGGACGGCCGGCCGTATTACGCGCTCGAGCCGAGCGCCTACGCCTGGGTCCACGCGACGCTGATCGAGACCTACGTCGCCGGGCACGCCCAGTTCGGGCGGCCGATGCGGCGCGACGAGCTCGAGCGCTTCTATCGCGAGTACCGGGGCCTGGGGCGGCTGATCGGCGTGCGCGAGCAGGATCTTCCCGAGGACTGGGCGGGGTTCAGGCGCTACTTCGACGAGGTCGTGGAGAACGAGCTCGAGCGGACCGAGTCGGTCGACCGCGTGCTGCGCGCGGTTCTGGGGGCGCCGCAGCCCCCGGTGCCGGTGCCGGGCACGATCTGGCGTCTGGCGCGGCTCCCCGCCGCCCGCGTCCTGTGGCTGGGCGGCCCGGGGCTGATGAAGCCCTCGCTGCGCCGCCGGCTCGGCATCCGCTGGAACCCCCTCGACGAGGCGGCCTTCCGCGGGCTGGGCGTGGCCATGCGAAGCGCCGAGCCGGTGATACCAGAGCGGCTCAAGGTCATGGGCCCGGCGCACCTGCGCTGGCGCAGGGAAGCGATCGAGAGCGGCCCGCTCGGCAGCCGCCCGGCCGCCACGGCGGCTGCCGCCGCCTGAGCGGGAAGCGCCGATGCCGCCCCAAACCGCCCGCCTGGTCGCGCTGGCGCTCGATCCTGACGTCGCTACGGCCGAGGACCCGATGTCGCGCCGGATCCTCGACGCGGCGCTCGCCCTGGCCGCCGCGTCGGGTCTTCGCAACCTGACCATGGACGAGGTGGCGGCCCGAGCGGGCGTCGGACGGATGACCGTCTACCGCCGCTTCGGCTCGCGGACGGCGCTGCTCGACGCGCTGGCGGTACGCGAGTGCCGGCGCTGCCTGGAGACGATCTCCTCGGCGCTCGATCCGCGCGCTTCGGCGACCGAGCGCTCAGCGGCGATGTTCACCGCCACGCTGCGGGTCATCCGCGAGCATCCGATGCTGGCACGGCTGGCCAGCGTCGAGCCCGAGGCGCTGCTGCGCGAGCTCACGCGCGACGACAGCGCGGTCTTCCGCCTGGTGCGCGAATTCCTGGTCGGGGTGATCGTCGAGGGCCAGCGCGCCGGCGAGCTGGGGTCGGGTGACCCGTCCCTGCTGGCGGAGCTTGCGCTGCGGCTGGGCGCCTCGTTCGTGCTCATGCCCGACAGCGTTCTGCCGCTCGACGACGAGGCCGCGACGCAGGCCGCCGTGCAGGCGATCCTCGCTCCGCTCGTGCTGGCGGGGACGGCGGGCGGCGCGGCCGCCAGGACGGCGGTCCGCGCGGCCGCCCGCAACGCCTAGCGGCTGAGCGCCTTCGTAGAGTGGGGCGCATGCTGCTGCGCCCTGCCGCTGTTCGCGATGCTGCCGCCTGCGCCGAGATCTACGCGCCGTTCGTGTGCGAGAGCGGGGTCTCCTTCGAGGAGCGAGCGCCGGACGAGCTGCAGGTGGCGCGGCGGATCGAGGAGATCTCGAAGACGCACCCGTGGCTCGTGGCCGAGGAGGACGGCAGCGTGATCGGCTTTGCCTACGCGTCGCCGCACCGTGAGCGCGCCGCCTACCGCTGGGCCGCCGAGGTCACCGTCTACATCGCCGACGGCCAGCGAGGGCGCGGCGTCGGGCGGGCGCTGTACGAGCGGTTGCTGGCGCTGCTGGCTCATCAGGGGCTGCACGTGGCGTGCGCCGGGATCACGCTCCCCAACGACGCCAGCGTCGCCCTGCACGAGACGTGCGGCTTCACGCTCGTCGGGATCTACCGCAGGATCGGCTGGAAGGCCGGCGCCTGGCGCGACGTCGCGTGGTGGCAGCGCGAGCTAGTGCCCGCGACGGATGAGGAACCGGCGATGCCGGGGCCTCCGGTTAGCTTCGGATGAAGGCACTGGGGTGGGCTCGCCCGGGCGCGGAACTTCCACGGCCCGGGCGTGTTGCTTTCTCGGATGCCACTGGCAACGGCCGGGTTTCGCTGGTGCTGAGAGACGCGCGCGTCACGCGCGCGCTGGTTTGCCTTGCCTGCGTGAGCTTCGTGGCCGGCATCGTCGGCTCGACCCAGGCCGCGAGCGCCCGGCACCCCACAGGCAAGACCCCTACGCACCGAGTCGCGCACAAGCCGGTGCATCCGAACATCGTGTTCGTGCTGACCGACGATCTGTCGATGAACCTCCTGCGCTTCATGCCTCACGTGCAGCAGATGCAGCGGCAGGGCATGTCGTTCCAGAACTACTTCGTCTCGGACTCGCTGTGCTGTCCCTCGCGCGCGTCGATCTTCAGCGGGAACCTCCCGCACGACACCGGGATCTACTCGAACACCGGCAGCCACGGCGGCTTTGACCAGTTCTACCTGCGCGGCGAGGAGCAGCACACATTCGCGACGGCGCTGCAGCACGCGGGCTACCAGACCGCGATGATGGGCAAGTATCTGAACGGGTACCTGCAGGAGCAGGCAGCCTCGGCCTACGTGCCCGACACCTACATCCCGCCCGGCTGGAACGAGTGGGACGTCGTCGGGTGGGGCTATCCCGAGTTCAACTACGTGATGAACCAGGATGGCGTGCTGCACAGCTACGGCGATCAGCCGAGTGACTACCTGACCGACGTGCTGTCCGACAATGCCGTGCGCTTCATCGACAACACGGCTCCCACCGGCTCACCCTTCTTCCTCGAGGTGGCGACGTTCGCCCCCCACTCCCCCTACGTTCCCGCGCCGCGCAACCAGTTCGACTTCCCCGGCCTGCACGCGCCCGAGGCACCGAACTTCGACGAGCTGCCCTCCCATCCGCCGAAATGGCTGTCGGGCCATCAGCTGCTGACCGCAGACCAATTCGCGCAGCTCGATGCCGCCTACCGCGGCCGTGCCCAGTCGGTGGAGGCGGTCGACGCGATGATCGGGCGGATCGAGGACACGCTCCGGGCCAACGGCCAACTCAAGAACACCTACATCGTGTTCAGCTCCGACAACGGCTTTCACATCGGCGAGTACCGGCTGATGCCGGGCAAGATGACCGCGTTCGACACCGACATCCGCGTTCCGCTGGTCGTCATGGGCCCGGGCATCGCCGCCGGCAGCAAGACCAGTGCGATGGCCGAGAACATCGACCTGGCCAAGACGTTCGCCGGGCTCGGAGGCAGGGGCCTGCCCTCGGACGGCCACAGCCTCGTGCCGCTGCTCCTCGGTCAAACCCCCACGGACTGGCGCAACGCAATCCTGGTCGAGCACCGCGGGCCGCGGCTGTTGATCTCCGATCCGGACTTCCAGAAACCCGGCGCCGGCAACCCGACCAGCTACGAGGCGATGCGCACGCGCAACTTCCTCTACGTCGAGTACAAGGACGGCGAGCGCGAGCTCTACAACCTGGTCGACGACCCCTACGAGCTGGACAACCTGGCGTCGTTTCTGACCCAGTCACAGCGCGCGTTGCTGCACCACGAGCTGATGGGTCTGGCCCACTGCCATGGCGGCGTGGCCTGCTGGTCGGCGATGCACGTGGATCCGCTCAGCACCGACGTCATCCGTCGCCTCTCGGGTGGCACCGGCGTGACCGGCAAGCTGCGCCGCTAGCGCTGGTCCTCGTCGAGCAGGAGGGCCAGCGTGGGGCACGCGTCGGCGGCGCGGCGGGCGAGGCCGAGAAGCTCGTCCGGAACGTCGGGCTGCTCGAGGATCGGGTAGCCCCAGTCATCGAGGCGGATCAGCTCGGGCAGCAGCTCGGCGCACAGGCCATGGGCCTCGCACGTGATGGGGTTGACCCGCAGCCTCGCGCTCATGCGATTCTCCGGCGCCGAGTGCCACCGGACGCCGCGAGCGGCAGCCCCGCGGGCGCGGCCACGCAGCGGGAACGGCGGTGCCACTCGATCTCCTCTCCGAACACGGCGAGCGAGCTCTCGACGAAGCGCACCGCGCCGTCAGGGTGGTGACAGGCGCCCCGGCCCCGGACCTCGGAGGCCCAGCGCAGAACCCGTTCGCGCTCGTGCGGATGGGCGGTCCCCTCGGCGAGCCCGCTCACCGCCTCGGCGATCGCCCGCAAGCCGTAGACGCAGGGGCCGCACTGGCCGGCCGACTCGTTGGCCAGATACCGGATCACCCGCGCGCTCTCGTGCAGGCCGCACGCGCTCTCGCCCAGCGCGACTATCACGCCCGAGCCCAGCGAGCAGCCGGCGGAGCGCAGGTCCTCGCGGGCCAATCGCAGCCCGAACGCGCGAGACGCCCCCAGCCAGGTGCCGAAGTAGCCACCGACGAGCAGCGCCTGCAGCGACTCGCTGGCGCCTCCGGCCGCGTCCACGAGGTCCCTGATCGACGTGCCGAAGGCCAGCTCGTATACGCCAGGCGCGTTGACGGCGCCTGAGATCGTCACCAGCGCGGAGCCAGGGTCGACGTCGGTGCCGAGCTCGCGGTACCAGCGATCGCCGTACCGGGCCACGAGCGCGATCTGAGCCAGCGTCTCGGGGTTCTGCACGAGCGTGGGGCGACCGTGATAGCCGCGCTCGAACGGTCGCGGGGGCACGAATGTCGGCGCGGACACGCCGCGGTTCAGGTAGTGGACGACCGCGCTCTCCTCGCCGCTGACGTAACCCTCGGGGCCGAAGGCGAGTGTGATGCGCATGCGATCGTCTGAGCGGACGCCGATCGCGCCTTCCAGCGCCTGCCGCGCCTGGACGGCGCTCACCCCGAGCTTGACGATCACCTCGCTGACGCCGATGGCGCGCGCCGCGAGCACGGCACCGTCGAGGACGAGGTGCGGAAGCCGGGTCAGCAACAGCCCATCCTTGCCACTCGCCGGCTCGGTCTCGCTTCCGTTGACGATCAGCGCTGCGGCGCGCCGGCGGCCGGCCACCGATTGCAGCTTGCGCGCGGTGGGGAAGTCCGCACCGCCGCGACCGCGCAGGCCGCTTCGCTCAACGGCTTCGATCAGCTCGGTGGCCGAGCACGTTGGCATCGGGCCGTGGACGCTCTCGTGCTCGGCCAACGTCATCGTCCTGCCGGTGCCGTCGAGGCCGGCGAGGAGGCGGGGAAGCGCCGCGGGTCCGACGCTCATCGGGCACCTCCGGTGGGCGATGCCTGCACGCTCCCGGTGACCTGGCCGGTGTCGCTGTCGATGTTGAGGTTGCCGTGCAGCTCGAGCGCCGACCCCGCGCCGGTCAGGCGCGCGCTGAAGCGCTGCCCGGTGAGCGAGACGATCCGTCCCTGCATCACCGACGAGAGGCCGTCGTCCAGAAGGTCGACCTGGCTGCCGGTGAGCGACAGGCCGCCGCCCGGCATCGGAGCGCCGGCCAGGCGGATCCGCAGGCGACCGCTGGCGCCGCCGGTCAGCCGCAGCGCGAGATCGATGATCGCCCCGCCGGCGGCGGATCTCTGCGTCGCGGTTCCGTTCAGGTTGGCCACGAACCGGGTGCTCGGGACCGGCGTGCCGGTCGCCGTCGCCGACGCCGTCGCCGACGCCGACGAGGGTGCGGTCGCGGAGGCGAACCGTGTGCCGGTCAGCAGCCGAGCCGGGGTCCCGGCCCGCCGCGCCCAGCCGTGCTGCAGCGGGCCGACGAGAGTGAAGATCGCCAGCGCGACGGGGGTGATGAAGGTGAGCGCCAGCAACGGCGCCCGGAGTCCCTCGTTCGCCGGGCGCGCGCGGCCGATCCGGACCGCGACTGCGGCGGCGACGGCGCCGACGCAGACGGCGGTGAGCAGAAGCATCCACCACACCTTGGTGTCGCTTCCGGTGCCGAGACCATGAAGGACCGCTACGGGCCAGCTGACGTAGGCCAGCCAGTGAACCGCGCGCCAGGCTCCGTAGCCGATCCGGCGACGCAGGAGGCTGGTGGCGGCGAGGGCGAGCAAGAGGTCGAACGACAGCGCTCCGAGGCCCAGCCACAGCGGGCGATAGCTCGAGCCGACCGGGATGATGGCGCTGGTCAGCGAGATCGGGGCAAAGCCGTCGAGCACGCTGGTCAGCACGTGAACCACGATCAGCGCGAGCACGAGCAGCGAGATGTCGCGGTGAAGGGTGTCCACGGCGAACCGCGGCCAGCGCCGGCCGACGTGGAAGCGCAGCGGCCCCAGGATCCCGAGGACGACGCTCGCGCTCAGCAGCAGGAGCGCCACCGTGCCCGTACCGCGGGCGAGATACCAGTAGGCGCTCGGACCCAGGGATGCCGCTGGCAGAGTCACGCGGCGACCTCCGCGAGGTCGTCATTCTCCGCCGGCCAGCCCGCGAGATGGCGAACGCCGCCGTCGGCGTCGACCAGGCGGCTCGGCAGGTGCAGCGACTCGAGCCAGCGGGGTGCGCGCGGGCCGCGCAGGATCGCTGCCGTGCTGGCGATGTTGGCATCGAGGCAGGATCCGGCGCAGACGCTGACCGTGCGCCACACGGCAGGGGCCGGAAGCCCGGTGCGCGGGTCGAGCAGATGATGGTTCGAGGTGCCCCACCGTCGTACCGTGGTGCTGGAGGTGGCCAGGCCGCCTTCGCGCAGCACGATCCACTGGCCCGGCGCGGTGAGCTCGGCCCGGTGGTCCTCCGCCACGCGCACCCGCCAGCCGCCCGGCGGCGGATCGCCGGCCACCGCCATGTCCCCCCCGAGAGAGACCAGCACGCCACAGCCTGCCTGCTCGAAGGCGGCGTGCGCGGCACGGTCGGCGGCGAGAGCCTTGGCGGTGGCTCCGAGGTCGAGTGAGACGCCCTTGGACACGCGGATCGTTCCCGCATCAGGATCGAGGCGGACGCAGCGCCAGCCCGGAACGCGCGCGATCTCCCGCGGGCGGTCGGCGCCACGATCGGCACGCACGCGAACTTTCTCGAAGTCGCGGTCATAGCCGAGGGCGATGAGCGCGGAGCCGACGGTGGGATCGACGTCACCGTCGGTGAGGCTGGCTGCCCTCAGCGCGGCGGCCACCGCGTCCAAGAGCAAGGCGCTGACATTGACCTCATGGCCGGCGGCGGCGTTCAGGGCCGACAGCTCGGAGTCGGCGCGGAAGCGTGAGCACGCCTCGTCGAAGGCCGCGACCGTCTCCCTCACCGCGGCTTCGGCGGCTGGCAGGCAATCGCCGTCTGTCACCCCGACGACGGCGGTGCCGCCGAGCGCGGGAAAGCGGGTGTGGTCAGGCATCTCAGGACCCGCCGGAAACGACCCCGCCCGAACCGCCCGAAGCACCCGAAGCGCTGGGAGCCGGCGCGGGGCTCGGGGCCGGGGCCGCGGGCTGCGGAGCAACGGAGGCGGGCGGCGTGGACTGCGGGGTTGGGGCCGCCTGCGGCGCGGGGGCTGCCTGCGGCGGCGCAGACGGAGCCTGGAGGCCAAGCGCGCCGGCGCTGGCGGGCGGCGGCATGCGCAGATTGGTCCGCGTCGAGGCCGTCCGGGTGGCGGGCCGGACGCTGGTGCGCGCACGGGCCGCCAGCGATCGCCCCGGGGCGATCGTCGAGACGAGGGCGGCAAAGCCGGCGGTCAGGCCGGCCGCCGCGACGATCATCCACCGCCGGACACGGCCGATGCGGGCCAGCGCGGCATCGCGTTCCAGCTGCGAGAAGGCGCGATTACGGTCGGAAATGCGGGGAGAAAAGCGCTCCATCGTGCTCTGATATTCGACAGAACCAATCACTTTTGGGTAAGACGCTCATGAGAATTCCGTCATGGCCCTGACTTCCCGGTCAGGCCTCGGAACCCACTTCCAACGTGCCAAGCCCATGAATACGGCGTATGCACGCCTATTTCTTCAGTTTTGGTAAACAGGGAGGGCTTTATTAGGTAAGTCCAGGGTTTGGACGCGACAAGGGGTGAGGATTGCGCCAAGAGGCGCCAGGTTCCGGTGAACCGGCCAGAGTCCTGTTGGTGGGCAGCGATCCGCAGTCCACGATGCTGGTTGCAGGGATGCTGCGAAGCACATGGACCGATGGCCTGGTGCTCTCGCAGGTTGATCGCCTCACCGACGCGGCCAAGGAATTGCTCGAGCGCGGCGCCAGCTGCGTGCTGCTCGACCTGGGGCAGATGGCCGAGGCACCGCTTGACGCGTTGGAGCAGCTGCAGCTGGCGGCGCCCGACGTCGCGATCGTCGTGCTGACCGATTTCCTCGAAGAGGCGACGGCGGTGGCCACGATCAGGGCCGGCGCCCAGGACTGCCTGGTCAAGCCCGAGCTCAACCCCACATCGCTGCATCGCGCCGTGCGCAATGCGATAGAGCGCAAGCGCTCGGAGACGCGGCTGGCCCACCAGGCCCTGCACGACCAGCTCACGGGGCTGCCGAATCGCGCTCTGTTCCTCGACCGCCTGGGGATGGCGCTCGACAGATCGCGCCGGACCAAGACCTCGGTGGCCGTGCTGTTCCTCGACGTCGACAACTTCAAGGACATCAACGACTCGATGGGTCACGCCGCCGGCGACATGCTGCTCGCCGGGCTAGCCGAACGGCTGCGCGGGATGCTGCGGCCGATGGACACCGTCGCGCGCTTCGGCGGGGACGAGTTCACGTTCTTGTTCGAAGACCTGGACAGCGAGCGTGAGGTGATCCTGATCGCCGATCGCATCAGCCGCGCCGCGGCGGCGCCGATCGCCCTCGGGGCGAGCGAGGCCCTGGTCACGGTGAGCATCGGAATTGCGATGACCGCGGACCCGACCGTCCCGGTGGAGACGATGATCCGCGAGGCCGACGCCGCGATGTACCGGGCCAAGGAGCAGGGTCGCTCGCGCTACGAGCTGTTCGACGAAGCCTCGCGCCGGCGCGCCAACGAGCGCCTCGAGCTGGAGTCAGAGCTCCGGCATGCGATCCAGCGCGCACAGCTTCGCGTGCACTACCAGCCAAGGGTCTCGCTCGAGGGAGACATCGAGGTCGTGGGCTTCGAGGCCCTGGTCCGCTGGCAGCACCCCGAGCGCGGGCTGATCGCCCCGGCGGAGTTCATCTCGCTGGCCGAGGAGACCGGGATCATCGCGCCGATCGACCAGTTCGTGCTCGAGGAGGCCCTGCACCAGGTCACGCGCTGGCGGCGCTCGGAGCCCCGCATCACAGTCTCGGTCAACATCTCGGCGCGCCAGCTCGAGGACCCCGGCCTGCCCTCGGTTCTGGGGGGCGCCCTGCGTGCGTCGGGCTGCCCGCCGGAGGCGCTGTGTCTCGAGATCAGCGAGCGGACCATCTCCGCCAATACCGACGGCGCCGCGCGCGCCTTTGCCGCACTGAAGTCACTCGGGGTGTGCCTCGCCCTGGATGACTACGGCACCGGTTCCTCGCAGCTCTCGAGCCTGCGCCAGATGCCGCTCGACATGCTCAAGCTCGACGAGAGCCTGGTCGGCGGCGTCGGCACCGACACGGAGCAGACCACGATCGTGGGCGCGGTGGTGGAGCTCGCGCACGCCCTGGGCATGCGGGTGGTGGCCGAGGGCGTTGAGAGTGAGGATCAGCTCGAGCAGCTTCAGGCGCTCGGCTGCGACGGCGCCCAGGGCTATCTGTTCAGCGCCGCCATCCCGGAGGACGAGGCCGACACGCTGCTGCTCGAGGGCTAGGGCCGGCGGCCGGGCCTAGCCGCCCGCGACGTCTCGGCGCAGGAAGACCAGGTAGGCGCCGAACAGCGCAGGGAGGCCGTAGAGCGCGCAAACCCAGGCGGCGCGGATGATCGGCGCCCAGTCGATTGGGGTCCGCAGCAGGCCCTGCCAGGCGTTGAACTGCGTGCTGAGCAGGTAGGGCTGAAGGCCCGAGAGCCCCGGGAGGATCCCGATCAGCTGGATCAGCAGCGAGATCATCAGCGTCCCTACCACGGCCGCGGCGCTGTTGCGGGTGATCGAGGAGAGCAGCAGGCCGATGCACACGATCGCGGCGATCGGGATCAGGTAGATGAGCAGGCTGACGTAGACGAGCTCGAGCGCCTTGGGGGCGGAGACGATCGTGCCGGACAGGCTCTGCAGCGGGTGGAAGCCCGACTGGATGCTCCCCGCGATCACGGCGACGGTGCCGTTCAGAAGGATCGCCGCGATCGCGTAGGTCGCGGCGGTCAGGACCTTGCCGGCGAAGATCTGACCGCGGTCGAGCGAGCGCGTGAGGATCGTCTTCAGCGTGCCGTTGTGGTCCTCGGAGGCGATGATGTCGCCGGCCACGAGCGCCGTGATGAGCGGGAACATCCACACCGCGCCGAACAGGAGAATCACCAGCGGGACCGCGAGCCCGCTCCGCGTCAGGTAGGAGGAGAACGCGAAGTCGCCGCCGTGGCGGTCGTGGCGGAAGTGAATCGCGACGACGAAGATGATCGGGACGATCGCCGCCGCGCCGAGGCCGAGATAGGTCCGCTTCTGATGGCGGAGCTTGGTCAGCTCCCAGCGATAGACGGTGAGCACGCCGGGGTTCATCCGGACGCCCCCACCCCCGCGGCCGGCTCGGGCGCGGCGGGCCGCTCCCCGTCCTCGGTGAGCGAGAAGAACAGGTCCTCGAGGGTCACCGTCTGCGGGGCCAGACTGTGGATCAGCGCCCCTGCTTCGACCAGGGCCGCCGAGAGCTCGGCGACGGCCGACTCGGGTGCCGTGAAGACGATGCGGTCGTGCTCGCTGCGGACGTCGCTGATCCCGGCCTGATCCCGGCAGACGGCGAGCGCCCGCTCCTGATCGGTGGTCGAGAGCCGGTAGGCCGTCCCCGCCCCCCGCTTGAGATCGGCGATCTCGCCCTCGTAGACGATCCGCCCCGCCCGGACGATCGCCACGCGGTTGCAGACCTCCTCCACCTCGGCGAGCAGGTGGCTGGAGAGCACAACCGTCATCCCCTGGTCGGCCAGGCGCCGGATGAGCAGGCGCATGTCGCGCATACCCGCGGGGTCCAGACCGGTGGCGGGCTCGTCGAGCAGCAGCAGCTTCGGGTCGCGCAGGAGCGCCGCAGCGATCCCCAGGCGCTGGCGCATGCCGTGCGAATAGCCGCCCACGCGGTCCCCGGCGCGGCCGGTGAGCTCCACGCTCTCCAGCGCGGAGTCGATGCGACCCCGGGCCTCGTCCCCGTCGAAGGCAGCCAGCAGCTCCAGGTTGCGTCGCGCGCTCAGGTAGGGATAGAACGTCGGCGCCTCGACGAACCCCGCCACCTGTCGGAGCGCCCGCACGCCCTCCATCGGGTCGGCCCCGAACAGGCGGACAGTGCCCGCGGTGGGCCGGATCAGGCCGAGCATCATCCTCAGCGAGGTGGTCTTGCCGGCGCCGTTGGGACCGAGGTAGCCGTAAACGTCGCCGGGCCGGACGGTCAGATCGACGCCGTCGACCGCGGTCAGGGCGCCGTAGCGCTTGACGAGACCACGGACCTCGAGCGGGACAGACTCCTCGCCGCCGGCGCTCATAGAGCCCGCGCCGCCGCCTTGGCGGTCGCGGGCGAGACCGACCCGAGGACGGTGTAGCTGACCCCGCCGCGGGTGAAGGTGATCACCGTGCCCAGCGCGGTGTCGAGCTCCTGCGCGGTGCTTCCGTTGATCTGCACCGTCGGCAGGCTGAGACCTTGGCCGCTGTCGCCGCTGGAGTTGCTGGCGCTGTGAGCCGGCGAGGACATGCCCGACTGCTGGATGACGGCGACCCCGCCGAGCCCCTGCCCGTAGGTGAGCAGCGCGGCCGGATGCCCCTTCCAGTCGAGCAGATGCACCGACTGGCGTCCGAGGCCGGCCAGGGAAGCGGGGGCGGCAAGCGGGAATGCGAGGTGGCGCGCCACGGCGGCGGCGCCGGAGACCTCGGCGTGATGTCCCTTTGCGTGAGTGGTGCCGGCCCGGTGCTGCAGGGCCGCGGTGTCGATCCTGACCACCTTGGCGCCGCTCGGCGGCGAGATCGAGAAGTCAGACGCCGGCACGGCGCCGTAGGAGACGTCGGTCGCCTTGAGCTCCAGGACCGGGGTGCTCTCCCCGCGGGCGTAGACGCCGACGCGCAGCGGGACGCCGCGCACGGCATCCCACGCCAGCTCGCCGGCGCCGAGCAGGCCGCCGGCCTGGCGGGGACCGATCCGCACGGTGTAGGCGGGATGGCCGGCGACGTCGCCGGGCTTCGCGCCGGAGATGGCCAGATGCTGCGAAAGGTGGTTGATCGTCCGCTGGATCTCAGCGATGGAGGGGATCTTGTGGCCGGCTGAGCGGTGCTCCTTGCGCGTCTCGCGGGCACTCGCCGCCTGCGCAGGCACCGTCCCCTCGTAGACGGTGTTCGACGAGGGGTCATAGAGCCAGAAGGAGTTGTGGTCGAGTACGGCCTGGGCGTCGCCGTTGTCCGACTGCAGCTCGAGCCGCGCGCGGCCGTCATTCGAGATCCACAGCCGGCCGCTGGCCCCGCTCAGCAGCGGATTCGAACCCCGCAGGTCGGAGGCGTCGATGAGGTGGTTGGTGAAATTGACCCGGGCGGTGACCCCCTGAACCTGGCGCGCGCTCAGCGCACCGCGGACGGCCTGGGCGAGGGTGCGGTGCGGGGGCACGGGCCCGCTTCCGGACGCGGCGACGGCAATTGCCGCTCCAGCGGCGATCGCCACCACGATCCCGAGAAGGAGCGCCATGAGGCGGCGGGGTGAGCTCGTGCGCAGAAACCGGGTCATCTTTCGTCCTTGCTGGGGGCAACCCAGGTTAGAACATGACCTTTTAGTCCCGATGAAGAGGGGCCGTCAGGCGCTGGCCAGCTCGCGCAGCTGGCGCTTGAGGACCTTCCCGGTGGGGTTGCGCGGCAGCTCGTCGAGGAACGTGACCTCGCGCGGGACCTTGTAGCGCGCGAGGTTGTCCTTGACGAAGTCCTTGACCTCCTCTTCGGTCAGCGACTGCCCGGAGCGGCGGACGACGAACGCAGCCAGCCGCTTGCCGAACTCGTCGTCGTCGACGCCGATCGCCGCTGCCTCTTCGATGGCCGGATGGGTGAGCAGCAGCTCCTCGACCTCCCCGGGGAACAGGTTCTCCCCACCCGAGACGATCATGTCGTCATCGCGGCCGTCGATGAAGAGCCGTCCGGCCGCGTCGAAGTGCCCGACGTCGCCCGTGCTCATGAGGCCGTCGATCGTCTCCTTGCCGCCGCCGCCGGTATAGCCGTCGAACTGAAAGCCGTTACCGACGAAGACCCTCCCGGTCTTGCCGGTGCCGCGGACCTCGTTGCCGTCGGCGTCGTAGAGCCGGACCACGGCCCCGAGCGGGACGCGGCCCGCGCACCCCGGTGCGTCGCGGAGGTCGTCAGGCGTGGCGAAGGTCGCGTATGCGACCTCGGTGGAGCCGTAGAAGTTGTAGAGCTTCTCCCCGATTGTCCGCCGGGCCCGGCGTACCAGCTCGGCCTCGAGCTGGGCGCCGGAGCAGAACACGATCCGCAGCGAGCTGGTGTCGTAGCGGCCCGGGTCCTGCTCGAGCACGGCGACGATGCGCTGCAGCATCACGGGCACGACGACGAGCGCGGTCGGGCGGTGGCGCTCGATCGCCTCGAGCACGGACTCGGGCCTGAAGCGCCGCTGGACGATCGTCGTGCAACCGAGCGTGACTGACAGGACCATCTGCGTGAAGCCCAGGCCGTGGAACATCGGCGCCGCCACGTAGGTCGACTCGCGCGCCCGGTAGGGAACCTTTGAGAGCAGTGCGCCCGCGGGCGCCAAAGAGCGCCCCTGGTGGCGCGGGGCGCCCTTGGGGGTGCCCGTGGTGCCGCTGGTCAGCAGGACGACCGCGGCGGGTGACTCCGGCGAAGGAGGCTGCGCACCGGCGTGCTCGCGCAGGATCGCCTCGACGGAGTTCGCAGGCGGCTCGCCGTCGGTCCAGGCCAGCAGGCGGTCGGCCTCGACCGGCTGCACCAGCTCGGCGTACTCCTCGTCGTGCACGAGCAGCGAGATCCCCTCGCGCGCGCACACGTCGCGCAGCTGCGGGCCGGCGAAGTCGGTGTTCAGGTAGAGGACGCGGGCGCCGATCTTGGCCGCCCCGAAGGTGGCGTCGAGAAAGCCACGGTGGTTGCGGCACAGGATGCCGACGCCGTCGCCCTCGCTGAGACCTCGTGCCCGGAGCCCCACGGCGAGCGCGTCCGAGCGGGCGTCGAGCTCGGAGAAGCTGAGAGAGCCCCGCTCGTCAACGAGCCCGATCTGGTCGCCGTGCTTGATGGCGGCGATCGCGATCGCCGCGCCCAGCTGCCCCAGCCGGTCGAGGGCGCGGACGATCCGCCGCGTGTTGCTCGGCTTGTCGAAGCCGACCATGCCCGCCCGCCACACGTGGGTGAGGGCACGGCATTCGACGGCCGCCCGTCGACCGAGCTCCGCCGCCCGCTGGCCCAGGCTCTGGTTCGCCGACATCGGCGCGCACTGTACGCGCTACCGTGGCGGCGCGTGAGCACGAGCCTCGTCTACCGCAGCGCGCGCGGCTACGAGCTGCTGATGCGCGTCCTCTACGGGAGCCACTATGAGGACCGGCTTGCAGTGGTGGCCGAGCGGGTGCCCTCCGGCTCGTCGGTCCTGGAGCTGTGCTGCGGTCCCGGCCGGCTCTACACCCGCTATCTCCGCGGCCGCGTGAGTTCGTACATCGGCCTCGACGTCAACGTTGGCTTCATCGAGCGCCTGCGCCGGCAGGGCGTGGATGCACGCCAGCTCGACTTGAGCGCAGATGCGCCGCTCCCCCCGGCCGACGTGGCGATCATGCAGGCCAGCCTCTACCACTTCCTGCCCGAACCCCGGCCGGTGCTAGAGCGCATGCTGAGCACCGCAAGCGATCGCGTGATCGTCTCCGAACCGGTTCGCAATCTCAGCACGAGCGGCGTGCCGCTGGTGGGATCACTGTCCCGTCGCACCGCCGACCCGGGAACCGGCGGCCACGAGCAGCGCTTCAGCGAGCAGACGCTGGACGCTCTGGTGGCGACGTTCGCGCCGCGGGTGCTAGAGGCGTTCCCAGCTCCAGGAGGTCGGGAGAAGGTGTTTGTCCTCGACGCTCGGCGGCCTCCGCGATCAGATACAGGGGACGGTTCTTGACCTGCTCGAAGATTCGCCCCACATACAGCCCCACGACGCCGACGCTGACGATGATCACTCCGGCCAGCACCAGCAGCAGCACGACCAGGCTTGTGTAGCCGGGCACGCTCTTTTCGGGCTGCAAGAAGTAGTCGGCGACCTCGAAGCCGGCGACCACCAGCCCCGCCAACGCGACCAGGAACCCCACCAGCACAACCAGCCGAAGCAGCACGGTGCTGCGGAAGAACATCCCGTCGAGCGCCACCCTGAGCAGCCGCTCGAGCGTGTAGCCGCTCTTGCCGGCGTGGCGCTCGTGATGCTCGATCTCGATCGCCGTGGACTCGAAGCCGAGCCAATCCAGCGCGATCATGTACTCGCGATCGCGGTCGCGCAGGCGCAGGAAGGCGTCGATCACCGGCCGTGAGAGCAGGCTCATGTTGCTGTGGTCCGGCCGCACATCCGTCTCCATCGTGAGCCGGCGATACGCGCGGCTGGTCCAGCGCCGAAAGGCGGAATGGCGCCATCCGCGCCTCACCGTACGGACGAGCGCGTAGCCCTCGCCGGCCGTAGCCCACAGCCGGGGGATCTCCTCGGGCGCCTCTTGCAGGTCGCAATCCATCACCACCGCCCATGCTCCTCGCGCCTGGGCCAGCCCTGCCGTGATCGCCGCGTCCTGGCCGAAGTTGCGGCTCAGCCGAAACGCCCGAATCCGCTCGTCCTTCGCCGCCAGTTGCTGCAAGACCGACCAGCCGTCGTCCAGACTGCGGTCATCGACGAAGACGAGCTCGTAGCGGTCGGTTATCACACCGACGCTGCGGGTCAGGCGGTCGTACAGCGCCACCAGGCAGTCGGCGCATCCGTACACGGGCACGACGATGCTGAGCTCGACCTCGTCCGCCGCCGTCCCGGCTTCATGCTGTGCGCTCATCGTGATTCTTCTATCACCGTCCGCTAAACGCCTGCTTAGAGGAGGTTTCGGCGCCGGGCTCGGTGAACACCAGGAGCGAGGCCGGCGCATGCCGGTAGAAGCGCGGCGCGAGCGCGGCCAGGCGATCGATGCTCAGCCGCCTGGGGGTACGCAGGGCGAACCGCGCGATCACCCAGTTGTGCACACGCACGCGCGCCAGAAGCCACGTCCCAGCGGGTGCCACGCGTCGCGGCAGCGGCCTACCGGTGGGCACGGGTGTCGCGGAAGCAACCGGGGCATCGCTCAGGTCCCTCACCGGGATCCGCTTGATCGCCCCTACGACATCGATCTCCCCGACGAGCACCGGCTGGGCGCGCGGTTGGGTCCAGTCGACTCCGGGCAAGTAGATCTTGAGCGGATCCGCGGTCGTGCCGTCGGCGACCAGGATCGCACGCGGCGCCTTGGCGGGGCCCAAGGCGTGCGCCACCGAGCGCCAGTCGGGACGCTCCAGATACGGATGGGTCTGGACATAGACGGCGGCGAGCGAGAACACCGCCAGCAGGAGCGTCGCCAATGCCGCTCCGAGCCGACGGGCGCGCGGGACGGTGCAGGCGGCGGCGAGCACGATGGCCACCGGCACGAACGCCGGCATTTCGTTGCGCGAGAGGAAGTAGTCCGCTCCGAAGAAGCCGAGCACGAGCGGAGCCAGCAGCACGAACCCACCGAGCCCACCGGCCGTGAGTGCGCCTCGTCGGCTGCGGCGGTCGCCGCCCACCATCAGCAATCCCCCTACCGCGAGAAGCAGGATGGCCGCGGCCGCCACTGCAACGGTCACCGTTCCGCGCCGGGAGAGAAGGCTCACGCCCCACTCCATAATCGCCGTGGCGACACGGTGACTGCGCGGTACCCCCGCGATCCACGAGACCTGATGTGAGGTGTCGCCGACGGCAAGCGGGACGATCGCCACCTGCACGGCGCCGACCAGGCATACAGCGAACCACGTGCGGCGCAGGCGGGCAGACCAGAGCAGCCATACCGCCTCGGGCGCGATGAGGAAGCCCGCGAAGAAGTGCGTCATCAGAGCCAGCGCGGAGCAGACAGCCCACCAGGCCAGGTTTCGCCGCGACGGGTTGGCCCGAGCACGCGCGAACCACAAGAGGGAGGCGGCGCTGAGCAGCGCGAGCAGCATGTAGGAGCGCGCCTCCTGCGAGTACCAGATCAGGAACGGGTTGACGGTCACGAACGCGGCCGTGAGAAGGGCGGCACGCCTGCAAACAAGCTCGCGCGCGGCCAGATAGGCGACCGGCACGAGCGCGATCCCGGCCAGTGTCGAGACCGAACGGAGCGCGACCTCGCCGGCCCCGAACACGTGGACCCAGCACCAGACGACGATGAAGTACAGCGGTGGTGTCGTCTCCACGTGGACGACCGTGGTGATCATCGCGCCGAAGGGGAGGTGCGCTTCGTAGGCGGTCAGCGCCTCGTCCATCCACAGGCTCTGGTTGTCGATCGTCACGATCCTGACCGCAGCGGCTAGGACGATCAGCGCGCAGAGCGCCCAGGTCTCGGCCGGGACTCGCCGGGCCATGTCCCGCACGCGCAGCGCGCCCATCAACGTGCCGTGTGCCCGTGTTGCCGGGTACTCCGAGGTGCTCATCGGCCGCCGAGCAGGTCGGACAGCTCACCGACCACGTCGTCCTGGTCGCCATCGCTGATGTTCGGTGAGAGGGGGAGGCTCAGTGTCCTGTCCGAGATCTCGCTCGCCACGGGGAACTGGCCTGGGTCGAGGCGGTAGGTATCGCGGTAGTAGGGGTGCAGGTGGATACCGCGGTAGTGCACGCCGGTCCCGATGTTGCGCCGCGCCAGCTCGTCCACCAGCCGGTCACGATCCAGCGGCGCGCCGTCGGCCACCAGAACCGAATAGAGATGACGCGCGTGCCGAGTGTCCGGCGCCGGAGGCGGCGGAGTCAAGAGCGGGAGGCCATCCAACAGCCGGTCGTAGCGCTCCCACAGCTCCGCCCGGCGCTCGATCCACTGCTCCAGACGCGGGAGTTGGTGCATGCCGAGCGCGGCCTGCACGTCAGTCATGTTGTACTTGTAGCCGGGCCTGACCACCTCGTAGTGCCGAAAGCCGGCATCGGAGAAGCGCTGCCAGGCGCCCAGGCTGAGCCCGTGCAGGGCGAGGCGCTCCACTTCCTGCGCGATCTCCGCGTCCCCGGTGACCAGAGCGCCTCCTTCGATCGTCGTGATGTTCTTCGTTACGTAGAACGAGAACGCAGTGACGTTGCCGAAGGATCCGATCTGCCGTCCGTGCCACTGCGCACCCAGCGCGTGCGCCGCGTCCTCGACGACCAGCAGCTCGTACCGGGCCGCAAGGTCGAGCAGGCGGTCCATATCGACGGGGCGCCCGGCCAAGTGGACAGGCATGATCGCCCGTGTGCGCGGGGTGACCGCGGCCTCGGCTGCGGCCAGGTCGATCAGACCGGTGCCTGGCTCGCTGTCCACGAGCACCGGCGTCGCGCCGGCGTGCTCGACGGCATTCGCCGAGGCGACAAAGGTCATCGCGGGTACGAGCACCTCGTCGCCGGGGCCGATACCCAGGACCTCCATGGCCAGGATCAGCGCCGCAGTGCACGAGGAGAGGCAGCGGCAGTGGGCGGTGCCGACGTAGTCGGCCAGCATCGCTTCGAAGCGTTGCACCTTCGGGCCGGTCCCAATCCAGCCCGAGCGCAGCGAAGCGACGACCTCGGCAATCTCCTCCTCGCCGATGGCCGGACTTCCGAAGACCAGGAACGTGTCACGCATTGGTGGGAGGAGGATGCCGTGGCGGGCATGCGCCGCCGCCCCGGTGGCGCCCGCCGGACCTGCTAAGAGGGCGTAAAGCGTATACGGCCTGGTGTTCGGTTAACGCCGGCTGTGCGACCATCATCCGCGATGGCGACCACGGTCGAGAGCCTTCCGCCCGGGCCGCGCATCCCGCGGCTGCTGCAGACCGTGGGGTTCGTGCTCGCGGCCCCGCGCTTCCTCGAGGCCTGCCGCCGGCGCTACGGGGGCGCGGTGACGTTCAGCACGCTGTTCGACCAGCGGTTCGTGATGCTGTTCGACCCCGAGCTCGTCAAGGCGGTCTTCCAGGGCTCCAACCACCAGCTGCACGCCGGCGAGGCCAACGCGCTGCTGGGTCCGGTGCTCGGCGAGCGCTCGGTTCTGCTGCTCGACGGCAGCGAGCACCTTCGCCACCGGCGCCTGATGCTTCCGCCTTTTCACGGCCGGCAGATGCAGGCCTACGCCGAGGTCATGCGCGCGGCCACCGATCTGGAGATCGACGCGCTGGCCCGTCGGCGAGCCCTTCGAGCTGCTGGCCAGCATGCAGACTCTGACGCTGCGGGTGATCATGCAGGCCGTCTTCGGCTACGAGCCGGGAGCCGCCGAGGAGGAGCTGCGAAACCGGCTGCGCAAGATGGTCATGCCGCTCGCCCGGCCGCGCGGCATGCTGTTGCTGACGATGCTTGGGCGCTTCGGTGATCGCGGCGTGGTCAAGGAGTTCGAGCAGAGCCGCAGCGCAGTCGACGAGATCCTCTACGAGGAGATCGCGCGACGGCGTGCCGAACCCGACCTCGAGGAGCGCGACGACGTCTTCTCGGCCCTGCTGCTGGCGCGCGACGAGGAGGGCGCGCGGCTGACCGATCGCGAGGTGCGCGATGAGCTCGTGACGCTGCTCCTGGCCGGGCACGAAACGACCGCGACCGGGCTGGCCTGGACCTTCGACCTCCTCCTGCACTCGCCTCCCGTCCACAAGCGTGCGCGGGAGGGCGACGACACGTTCCTCGATGCCGTGGTCAAGGAGTCACTCCGGCTGCGTCCCGTCATCCCGGGCGTCGGTCGCGTGGTCAGGGGCGAGCCGTTCAAGCTGAACGGATACATGATCCCCGAGGGCGTCGAGATCAACCCGTCGATCCGCATGATCCACCAGCGCGAGGACCTGTACCCCGAACCCTCGGCCTTCCGCCCCGAGCGTTTCCTGGGCCCGGATGCGCCTGACACGTACACGTGGCTGCCCTTCGGCGGCGGGACCCGGCGCTGCCTGGGCGCGAGCTTCGCGCTGATGGAGATGCGCGTCGTGCTGCGGCGCGTGCTCGAGCGCGCAGCACTGCGCACGGCCAGCCCCGAGCTCGACGAGGTCCAATTTCGTGGGATCACGCTCGCCCCGCGCGCCGGCGTGCGCGTCGTCCAGGACCACGCGCCCGGGGCGGCTTAGTCTCGGCGTGCTCCTCTACAACAACCAGCTCTCGGGCAACTGCTACAAGGTCCGGCTGCTGTTCTCGCACCTGGGGCTGCGCTACGAGACGCGCGAGCTCGACGTGGTCGACCGCTCCAACCGCCGCGAGGTGCTAGCCGCGCTCAACCCCGCTCTGCGGGTGCCGACGCTGGTGCTCGACGACGGGCGGCCACTGGCCGAGTCGGGAGCGATCCTGTGGTACTTCGCGCAGGGCACCGAGTACCTGCCACAGGACGACTACGAGCGCGCCCAGGTGCTGCAGTGGCTGTTCTTCGAGCAGTACGACATCGAGCCGAATATCGCTGTGGCGCGTTTCTGGCGCATCGCCGGCATCTCACCGGCACAGGAGGAGCTGGCGGCCAAGGAGCGAGCGGGCCGCGGCGCCCTAGGCGCCCTCGACGAATGGCTGACCGACCACCCCTTCCTCGTCGCCGAGCGCTACACGATCGCCGACATCGCGCTCTACGGGTACACGCACGTCGCGCCGGAGGGCGGCTTCGAGCTCGAGCCCTGTCCGGCCGTCGGAGCCTGGCTGCAACGGGTCAGCGCCCAGCCCGGCCACGTCGCGATGAGCGAAGCGCCGGGGTCGCCCGGCTAGCGCGCGCCGAGCGTGCGGAGCAGCCGGTGCGGGATCGGAACCGGCGAGAGGCGCCTCGCTGCGGTGCCGAGGAACAGGCCCGGTTGCGCCTTCGCGACCAGTCCGGCGAGCTCGTTGCGCTCCTCCGGGCTGAGGTTGCGCGGGCGTCCGTGGCCCACCCGCACGAGCTCTACGAGGCGGCGGCGCTCGTGGCCGTCGAGCTTCCGAACGTGGTCGCGCGCCAGCAGCACGACCTCGCCCGCGATCAGCAACTCTCCCACGGGGAGCCGCCGCAGCCCGGGCACGTGCCTGGCGGCACCGGCGATCATGTGAGTCGTGCGGGGCATCGGTTTCGAGTGTAGGGGTAGCGTTCCCGAGCTCATGGACGTCGAGCAGGCAATCCGCGAGCGCCGCACGCACAAGGCCTTCCAGGCGGACCCCGTGCCGCGTGACACGCTCGATGAGCTGCTCGACCTGGCGCGCTGGGCGCCCAACCACCACCTGACCAACCCGTGGCGGTTCCGCGTCATCGGTCCGCGCGCCCTGCAGCGCCTGAAGGAGGCCGCGGGGCCCGAGGCAGCGGCCAAGCTCGACCGCGCGCCCACGCTCGTCGCGGCCACGATGGTGCGGGCCGATGACTCCGTGCAGGACGAGGAGGACCTGTGCGCGACGTCCTGCGCCACGTATGCCGTCCTGCTCGGGGCGCACGCGCGCGGTCTGGCCGGCTATTGGCGAACGCCCCACGTACTGCGCACGCCCGAGGGACGTGAGGCAATCGGGATCCCCGACTCGGAGCGGTTCGTGGCGCTCATCCACCTCGGCCTGCCCCGCCAGGAGCGCGAGCCACCGGAGCGGGCACCGCGCGCCGCCGTCGTCGCCTATCTCGACTGATGGCCGCGCTCCACTTCCGCGAACGTCCAGCCGCCGCGACGCCCGAAGGGCTGCTGATCCTCCACCACGGCCGCGGCACCGACGAGCAGGATCTCCTTCCCTTGGCCGACGCGCTCGACCCCGAGCAGCGGCTGCACGTCGTCACGCCGCGGGCGCCGCTGCAACTGCCCCGGGCTCCGGGATATCACTGGTACGTGGTCCCGCGCGTCGGCTACCCGGATCCCGACACGTTCGCGGCCTCGCGCCGGGCGCTGGCCGAGCTCCACGACGAGCTTTGGGAGCGGACGGGGACGAGCCGCGAGCGCACCGTCCTGGGCGGGTTCTCGATGGGCGCGGTCATGAGCTACGCCATGGGCTTGAGCGGGCAGCGCCCGGCACCGGCTGGGATCCTGGCCTTCTCGGGCTTCGTGCCCACCGTCCCCGGCTGGGAGCCTTCACTTCGCGACCGGACCGCGACGAGGGTGCTGATCGCGCACGGTCGCCGCGACCCGGTCATCGAGGTCTCGTTTGCGCGCCGTGCGCACGAGCTGCTCGAGCAGGGCGGCTTGGATGTCGACTACGGGGAGTCCGACGTCGTCCACACGATCAACCCCGCCGACGTCGTCCGGGCCCAGCGCTGGCTGGGCGAGCTCATCCCGCGCGCGTGATCAGGAACGTTCCGGCGATCACGAGCGCCAGCCCTGCGAGCCGGCCCGCGCTGAGTCCCACATAGGGCAATCCGTAGAGCTGGAGGCGGTCCGCGATCACCGAGACGATGAGCTGCGCGGCGACCATCAACGCGACCACGCCGCCGGCCCCGAGCGGCCTGACCGTGATCAGCGAGATCGTTACCACGGTCACCCCCGCCAGACCTCCGACCGCGTATTCCGGCCGGTACCCGGAGATGCCTGAGAGACGGCCCGCCTGCCCGGTGACGAGCAGCAGGAACCCGATCACGGCCAGCGACAGCACGAGGCTCAAGAAAGCCGCGCCCAGGTCGCCCACGTGCCTGGCCAGCGCAGAGTTGGCCGGTGGTTGAAGCGCCACGAGGCCTCCGGCGCCCAGCGTCAGGATGAACGCAACGGCGCGGCTCACGACGCCTCCGTTCAGCGCCGGGCGGTCAATCCCTGCCCTACCATCCTCGGGCTGATGGCCGCGCCGTCCACGACCTCCTCCCTCGGCGCTACGGAGAGCACGCTGCGCGAGGTGGTCTACGAGCTGGCGCCGCTGCAACGGCGCGCGGGCTCAGAGGACGAGCGGCGGGCGGCGCAGTGGCTGTGCGAGCGGTTGCGGGCGACGGGCTGCAGCGCGCGCGTCGAGGAAGAGGAGTTCCGCCCGGGCTACGCGCAGATCATCGGGGCGCTGGCCTTGGCCGGCGCGATGGCGGGCTTTGCCGGCCTGCGGCGACGCTGGCGGCGGCCCGCGGCGCTTCTGGGCGCCGGCGTGGCCACGGCCATCGCCGACGACGTCTCCAATGGTCCGCGGCTGTTCCGCCGCGCCGTCACCGAGCCGCGTACGACGTGGAACGTGGTGGCGGAGGCCGGTGATCCGGACGCGGAGCGCACGCTCGTCGTGCTCGGCCACCACGATGCCGCGCAGACCGGCGCCATCTTCGATGACCGGGCGCAGGCCTGGTTCGGGGAGGCCTTCCCCGGGATCCTCGAGCGCATCGACACCTCGCTGCCGCTGTGGTGGCCGGTGATCGCCGCGCCGGCGCTGGCCGCTCTCGGTGCCGCCAGGGGAAATCGTGCGCTGGCGCTGGCCGGAGGCGGCAGCTCGCTGGTCGGAGCGGCGGTGTTCGCCGACATCGCCCGCCGGCCGGTGTGTCCCGGGGCCAACGACAACCTGACCGCCGTAGGCGCCCTGGTGGGCCTGGCCGAGCGCCTGCGCGAGGAGCCGGTCAGCGGGCTGCGCGTCCTGCTCGTCTCCTGCGGCGCCGAAGAGGTCCTCCAGGGCGGCATCCACGGGTTCACGGCCCGGCACCTCCGGGCGCTTGACCGCAAGCGGACGTGGGTCCTGAACCTAGAGACGCTGGGCTCACCCAGGCTGATCCTGCTCGAGGGCGAGGGCCCGACCGTGATGGAGGACTACCACGACCGTGGCTTCCGCGATCTGATCGCCGCCGTCGCCGGCAACAACCGCATCCCCCTGCGACGAGGTATGCGCTCCCGCGCCTCGACCGACTCCGTGATCCCCAGCCGGGCCGGCTACCCGACCGCGACGCTGACCTCGATGGACCGCCACAAGGCACTCAGCAACTACCACCAGATGAGTGACATTCCGGAGAACGTCGACTACCGGACCGTGGCGCAGGCGCTGGCCGTGACCGAGGCGCTGGCTCGCGAGCTCGCGGTCAACCCCTGGATCGGACGCTGAGAATGGCGCTGGCCGCCGAGCTCGAGCTGCCGGTCCTCGACCACACCGACCCCGCGCTGCGCGGTCACCGCTACGCGGAGGCGATGGGCGATCTGCACGGGCACGACGGGTGGCTGGCGGCGAATCCGTTCGGCTTCACCGTGCTCGAGCGGGAGTCGGGCGAGTTCTTCCTGCGCACCCGGGATGCCGTCTTTCCCGGCCTGACCATCGCGCAGCTGTTCGGGATCGAGTCCGGGCCGCTGCACGAGGAGATCGTCAAGAACATCATCAACCTCAGCGGCGAGGACCACCGGCGCCTGCGCAACCTCGTCAACCCGGCGCTCTCACCGCGCGCGGTCGAGCGCTACCGGCCGGCGATGCGAAGGTTCCTGGAAGCGCTGCTGGCGCAGGTGGGCGAGGGCGGCAGCTGCGAGTTCATCGCCGACTTCGCCAAGCCCTATCCGTCGCTCGTCATCGCCGAGGTCATGGGCGCGCCGCTGCAGGACGCGCCCAGGCTGCACCACTGGTCGAACTGGATCCAGCGCCAGTTCGACGCCCAGAGCCTCATGACCGAGCGGGCGCGGATCGAGGAGGCGGTGGCCGAGTTCTACGCCTACGCCGACGATCTGATCGCCACCCGTCGCGGCGATCCCGGTGAGGACCTGATCTCGGCCCTGATCGCCGCCGAGGACGCCGGCGACCGGCTGAGCCACGACGAGCTGCGAAACCTCGTGCTGAACGTGCTGGTCGGAGGCGTCGACACCAGCCAGAGCCAGCTCGCGCACGCCGTGCGCCTGCTCGCCGACCATCCCGAGCAGTGGGAGCGGCTGCGCGGCGACCCGGCCGGACTCGCGCTGCCCGCCGTCGACGAGGCGCTTCGCCACGAGCCGATCACCCCGTTCACGGCCCGGATCACGGTCTCCGAGATCGAGCATCGCGGGGTCGTCTTCCCCCCGGGCTCGGTCATCCTCGTCTCCGCCTGGCACGCCAACCGCCAAGACGCCGAACCCGGAGGCTTCGACATCACCGCGCAGCGCGCACGGGCGCGGCTGCTCACCTTCGGCGCCGGGATCCACTACTGCGTGGGGGCCAACCTGGCCCGGGCGGAGATGCAGGAAGCCCTGGCCTTCCTGGCCGAGCGGGTGCGCAGCGTGCGCGTCGACGGCGAGCCCGAGTACGGGACGCCCTCGGGGATCTACGGCCTCGAGCGGCTGCCGCTGGCGCTGGAGCTCGTCTAGGCGGCCGCGGCGGCGGTGCGCGCCTCGGCCGGGGAGCGCGCGGCGGCCGCGGGGCGCCAGACCGCGTCGTCGCCGAGCGGCTCACGCAGCGCCTTCTCGTCGGCCACCAGCTCGAGCAGGGCGGCCTCGGCGCCGCGGCGGTCGGGGGTTTCGTTGCGGCCCGCCAGCAGCGCCGCCACCTCCTGCGTGGTCAGGCCGTCGCGGAAGTGCTCAAGCAGGGGCTGGGGGGTGTCCGGAGCCTCGCGGCGATCGAGCTGCGGGTCGAGGTTGGCGATCAGCACGTCGTAGGCCTCGACGGGCTGAAAGCCGCCGGCGACTAGCCGGGTTCCGTCACGCTCGAAGACGATCGAAGGTGCGGTGAAGCGGACCGGTCCGTCCGTGGCGGCCGTCTTTCCCTGCAGCTCGGCGGCCGAGCCCTCCGCCGTGCGGGTCTCAGCGCGATCGCGGTCATACGCTTGGGTCACCTCGGGAGAGTCGAGCAGCGAGACGATCCGGTCAGGATCCAGCCCGGGAGCCTGGGAGAGCATGCGCCGCAGATCCTCGTCGTCGTCGAGCAGCATCGGCGTGGTGAAGTTGGCCAGTTGCAGCGCCCGGAACGCCGCCCACTCACTGCCGGGCGCCAGCAGACGCGCGGCTATGACGGCGCGGCAGGCGCGAGCGGTGGCGCTCAGGCGCGGCTTGGGCTGGGGCGAGAAGGGCATCCCGTAGCGCCGGAAGGCGATCTGCCCGAGCGCGCCGCGCAGGGGCGTGTAGCCCCGAGCGGCGTATTGGTCGGCCGATTCGGTCAGCCCGATCAGCACCAGCCGCCATCGCAGCTGCTCGCCGTAGCGCCACTCGAGCACCCGCAACGCAGGAGCCTCGGAGTACGCCCACGGACAGGCCGGGTCGCTGTAGAGGGTGGTGTCGATCAGGTGGTTGATGCCTCAAGTATATGCGCCAGCTCGCCGGCGGGTGCCTTGACCCCCGCGACGAGCGCGCTCGCCGGCCTGACGTGACCGCTGTCGAAGCCTGCGTCGCGCAGCGACTGCTCGGCCTCCGCGGCGCTCCCGAAGTGCAGGTGCACGCGCCCGCGCACGAAGGCCGAGAGGAGCACGCGAAAGGCGCGGACCAGGTGGGTCTGCACGTCCCCCAGGTGGAGGTCAGAGATGTAGCGCCCGCTGGGGAAGCCCTGAAGGGTCGAAGCGAAGCGCTGCCAGAGCGCCTCGACGTCCTCGCTCTCGAGGTAGCCGAGCAGCCCCTCGGTGATGATCGCCACTCCCTGGCTGGGGTCCAGCTCGCCGGCCAGCGCGTCGAGGCTGGCGGGGCCGCCGTCACGCAGGGCATCGAGATCCTCGACCCGGTGGTGCTCGCCCAGCGAGTCCATGCGCTCGAGCGCTCGGCGCTTGCGCGCGGCCATGTCAGGTAGATCGGTCTCGATATAGAGGAGCCGGTCGCCGTAGCGCCGGCTGAACCGCCAGCCACGGGGCGAGAGCCCGCACGCGACCTCGATCACCTGGCTCACCGCACCGTCGTCGATCGCCCGCTCGAGCGACTTGTCGATGGCACGGTGGCGGGCGAGCAGGTAGCTCTCGAGCGAGATCCCGCGCACGACGCCTGTGGTGGTCATGAGCGGCCGCAGTGACTCGAACAGGACTCTGCCCTCAACGGTCGAGAGCTCCGGATGCGAGAGGCCGTTGCGCGCCCACACGTAGCCGGTGTAGTGGGCGGTGGGGCTGATCGCCTCGTTCGAGCTCATCCCACCAGCTCCCGCAGGCGCTCCAGCAGCTCGACCTGCGCCGGATTGATCTTCTCCCGTGCGTCCTCGAGCTCGAACCACTCCGCCCGGTCGACCTCGGGGATCGCGATCCTCTTGCCCGAGCGCGGCGGCCACTCCACCTCACAGGTGTTGCTGGAGATCTGGCCGGCGTCGAGATCCCCCTCCTGAGCCCAGGCCTTGACGCGCTTGCCTGACTTCTGGCGGATCTCTCCCAGCTCGCGCGCCTCGCCCTCGGGCGGCGGCGAGCCAAGCTCTTCGGCGAACTCGCGGCGGGCGGCGGTGAGCGCATCCTCGCCGTCGACGTACTCCCCCTTGGGGATCGACCAGGCGCCGAGGTCACGCCGGGCCCAGGCCGGGCCGCCCGGGTGGACGAGCAGCACCTCGAGCGTCTCGCCCCGCCGGCGGTGCAGCAGGATCCCCGCGCTGGCAGCCATGATCGGCATGCTATTGACGCGTGCCTCGTGGGACCCTGAGGCGGGGCAGTCCAGCTCCTGCCGCTCAGCCTCCGACCGGCTCCTCGCTGACGTCGCGCGCGACAAGCGCCGCGTAGGCGCCGGCGCGCTCGAGCAGCTCCTCGTGCCTGCCCCGCTCGACGATCCGGCCGCGATCGAGCACGACGATCTGATCGGCGTCACGGACGGTGGAGAGCCGGTGCGCGATCGTGATCGTCGTCCGCCCCTCGGCCAGACGTTCGAGCTCGGCCTGCACCGCGGACTCGGTCTGGGTGTCGAGCGAGCTCGTGGCCTCGTCGAGCACGAGCACCGGCGGGTTACGCAGGATCGTCCGGGCGATCGCCATCCGTTGCTTCTCCCCGCCGGAGAAGCGGTAGCCGCGTTCGCCCACGACCGTGTCGTAGCCGTCGGGGAGTGAGGCGATGAGCGCGTGGATCCGGGCCGTCCGGGCCGCGTCCTCGATTTCCCCGTCGGTCGCCTGGGGCCGGGCGAAGCGCAGGTTCTCCCTGACCGTGGCGTGGAACAGATAGGTCTCCTGCGAGACGACTCCCACCGTCGCCGCCAGCGACTCGAGGCTCGCGTCGCGCACATCGACGCCGTCGATCGTCACCCGGCCCTCCTGCGGCTCGTACAGCCGCGCCACGAGGTAGCCGAGGGTCGTCTTGCCCGCCCCCGTCTCCCCCACGATCGCTGCGCGAGTGCCGGCCGGGATGATCAGGTCGATGTCGCGCAGCGTCCACTCACCGTCGCCGTAGCGGAACGAGAGCCGCTCGAAGCGAACCTCGCCGAGCACCTCGTCAGCGCGCAGCTGCACCGGGTTCGCCGACTCGACGACGTCGACGGGCAGATCGAGGTACTCGAAGATGCGGTCGAACAGGGCCAGCGAGGCTTCGATGTCGGTGCCGGTCGAGAGCAGGCTCTGGATCGGGAACAGCAGGCGGGTCTGCAGCTGGGTGAAGGCGACGACGGTCCCGATCGAGATCGCGTGGCCGCCGTGCACGAAGCTCTGGCCGGCGATCCAGTAGACGAGCGCCGGCTGGATCGCGAACACCATCTGGATCGTCGACATGACCCAGCGGCCCGCCATCCGCGAGCGGACCTCGATGTCGGCGATCTCCTGGGACTCGCCGGTGAAGCGCTCGGCCAGGTCGCGGCCGCGCCCCATCGTCTTGCCGAGCATGATCCCTGAGACCGAGAGCGACTCGGAGACGAGCGCGCTGAGGTCCGCGAGTCGCTTCTGCCGCTCCGTGGTGATCCGCCGCCGCACCTGGCCCACGCGGCGGGTCAGGTACACGAAGGGCGGCACGAACACGAGCGAGAACGCCGCCAGCCGCCAGTCGAGCAGGACCATGGCCACGATCGTGGCGATCACCGTGGTGGCGTTCTGGGCGATCGACGTGGCGGTCGTCGTGACGACGCTGTCGATGCCTCCGATGTCGTTGGCGATCCGTGACTGGACCTCTCCCGTCCGAGTGCGCGTGAAGAAGGCCAGCGACATCCGCTGCAGATGGCGGTAGACGGCGGCGCGCAGGTCGTGCATGACGCGCTGGCCGATCACATTGGAGATGTAGGTCTGCCACACGCTGATCGCTGCGGTGGCCACCGCGATCGCGATCATCCCGGCGACCAGCTCGGTCAGGAGCGCGCCATCGCGACGCGGGAGCGCGGTGTCGAGCACCGCACGGAGCAGGAAGGGCGAGATCATGCTCAGCCCCGCGGAGAAGACGATCAGTCCGATGACCGAGCTCAGGCGGAGCCGGTAGCGGGCGAACAGCCGCAGGACACGGCGTACGTCGCGCGTGGGCTCGGACTCGGTCATCACCTCCATGATGACGAGTCGCGTTCGCCGACCCAGCGGCTTGGGCCGGACGGGGCGCTGAGCCATACTCGCCGGGATGAGCGGAACCGAGCTCGGACTCGCGGTATCGGTGTTCCTGGCCTGCGCGGTCGAGGCCGTCGAGGCGTTGACGATCGTGCTGGCCGTCGGCATCACGCGCAGCTGGTCCTCCGCTCTGAGCGGGGTGGCGGCCGCGGTGGTCTCACTCGGGGTGCTCGTCGGCGCGCTCGGGCCGGCGCTGACCTCGCTGCCGATCGACGTGCTGCGCCTCGTCGTGGGCGGCCTGCTGCTGGTCTTCGGCCTGCAGTGGCTGCGCAAGGCGGTGCTCCGCTCGGCCGGACGCAAGGCGCTGCACGACGAGGAGGCCGAGTTCGCGGCTCAGACCGAGGCAGCACGTTCGAGCGCCCCCGGGCGCGGGCGCTTCGACGGCTATTCGTTCACGATCGCCTTCAAGGGCGTGCTGCTGGAGGGGCTGGAGGTCGCGTTCATCGCCCTCACGTTCGGCGCCAACCAGCATCGGGTCGGGTTGGCGGCGGCCGCCGCCGGGCTGGCGGTCGTGGTCGTGGCGGCGGTGGGCGTCGCGGTCCGCGCTCCGCTGGCCCGCGTGCCCGAGAACACGATGAAGTACCTCGTGGGCGTGATGCTCACCTCATTCGGGACCTTCTGGGGCGCCGAGGGCGCCGGCGCGTCCTGGCCCGGCGGCGACGTCGCGCTGCTCGCGATCATCCCGGGTGTCCTCGTCGTCTCGCTGGGGTTGGCGGCCTGGCTGCGGCGCGAGCCGGCTCCCGGCGCCCCTGTTGGTGAGGCGGCGTGAGCTTCTTGCGCCGGTTCGCTGCGGGGGTTTGGGAGTTCGTCGTCGGCGATGACTGGGTGAGCGCCGTGGGCGTCGTGCTTGCCCTCGGGGTGACCGCGATCCTGGCCGGGGCCGGCGTCGCGGCGTGGTGGGTCATGCCGCCGGCTGTCGTGGCGCTGCTGGCGTCGGGGGTTCGGCGCGCAGCGCGTTAGGGGGCGCGCAAGACTCGCTGCGGCGAGGAGCCTTGGCGCGTTATGCAGGTCGAGCGTTCACGACGCGTAGCCTCCTGCGCGTGAGCGCCACCGCAGGACTGGTCCTGGCCGCCGCAGGGGTGGGCTTTGGCCACGCCGTCCTGCCCGACCACTGGGTTCCGCTCGCCATGGTGGGGCGGACACAGCGCTATCCGCTCTCCAGGGTGGCGCGCCTCTCTGTCCTGGCGGCGATTGCTCACGTGCTCGTCTCGCTGGTCCTGGGAGCCGTGATCGTCGCGATCGGGCTGCAGTTTCGCTCCAAGGTTCAAAGCGCCGAGGACGCGATCGTGGGCGGCCTTCTGATCGGGACCGGCCTCGTGTTCGCGGCTTTCGAGCTGAGCGGGCACGGCCATGGTCATGCGCACGCCCATCCCCACGAGCACCCCCACCATCACCACCACCCGCGGTCGCGCCTGGCCTCGCTCGCGGGCGTCATGGTTCCGTTCGGCGCCGCGGCCTCGCCCGACCTGACCATCCTGCCCGTGTTCCTGGCCGCTGCCGCCGCGGGCGCGGGTCCCGCGGTGGCGTCCCTCATCGCGTTCGCGGCCGCGACGATCGCCACCATCGTCGGGCTGACGCTGTTCGCGACCCTGGGCAGCCTGCAGATCCGAGGACAATGGCTCGAGCGCTCGGGGAACCTCGTCACTGCCGCGATTCTCGTCGTGATCGGCGGGCTCGTGCTGGCCGGGGTGTTGTAGCCGGCGCAAGCCGTCGCCCAACCGCCCACAGCACCGCGGCGCGCCGCGATACTCCACATGATGGATGGCTTCGACGGGAATTCGTCGCGGGACACGCTGGCGCCTCGGGACGCCACGCAGACACCCACGCGGCAGCTCGCGGCCGACGTCCCCCTCGGAGGCAGCCCGTTCCCGCCCATCGCCGGCTACGGCTTCCTGTCCGACTGCGAGACCGTGGCCCTGGTCGCTCCCGGCGGCGGCATCGAGTGGTTCTGCCTGCCTCGGGTCGACTCGCCGAGCGTGTTCGGCGCCATGCTCGACCGCGACGCCGGTACGTTCCGGCTCGGCCCGACGGGGGTCAACGTCCCCGCCTCGCGCCGCTACCTGCCGGGAACGATGGTGCTCGAGACGAGCTGGTGGACGGGCGCGGGCTGGATCATCGTCCGCGACGCGCTGCTGATCGGCAACTGGCATCACGAGGAGGAGCGCTCGCACACCCACAGCCGGGCGCCCACCGACTACGACGCCGACCACGTGCTGCTGCGCACCGTCCGCTGCGTCAACGGCGAGGTGGAGATCGTGCTCGACTGCGAGCCCGCGTTCGAGTACGGCCGCAAGCGCGCGCAGTGGGAATACGTCGGCGCGAGTTACCACGAGGGCGTCGCCACAGCCGAAGGGGTCGACATTCGTCTCGGGCTTCGGACCGATCTGAACCTCGGCTTCGAGGGGCCACGGGCGACGGCTCGGCACCGGATGAAGGAGGGAGAGCAGGTCTATTGCGCGCTCTACTGGTCAGAGCATGCGCCACCGCAGGACTTCGAGGAGGCCTACTCACGACTGGTGTGGACGGCGCACCACTGGCAGCACTGGCTCGACGGCGGGGATTTCCCCGACCACCCCTGGCGGGCCTATCTGCAGCGCAGCGCCCTCACGCTCAAGGGGCTCACCTACGCACCCACGGGCGCGCTCGTCGCCGCGGCGACCACATCGCTGCCGGAGTCGCCGCAGGGCGCACGCAACTGGGACTACCGCTACAGCTGGATCCGCGACTCGACCTTCATGCTCTGGGCGCTCTACACGCTCGGCTTCGACTGGGAGGCCAACGACTTCTTCTACTTCATCGCCGACGTGGCCGAGGGCGAGGAGGACCTGCAGGTCATGTACGGGGTCGGCGGCGAGCACCAGCTCGACGAGCAGGAGCTCGACCACCTGACCGGCTACGAGGGCGCGCGCCCGGTCAGGATCGGCAACGGCGCCTACCAGCAGCGCCAGCACGACGTATGGGGAGCGCTGCTCGACTCGGTGTATCTGCACACACGCTCGCGCGACACGCTCGACGAACGTGTCTGGCCGATCCTCAAGCGCCAGGTCGAGACCGCGATCGCCAACTGGCGCGAACCGGACCGCGGAATCTGGGAGGTCCGCGGCGAGCCCAAGCACTTCACTTCGTCAAAGGTGTTCTGCTGGGTCGCGTGCGATCGTGGGGCCCGGCTGGCCGAGCTGCGCGAGGATTGGGAGTGCGCGGAGCGCTGGCGAAGCGCGGCGGACGAGATCCACGCTGACGTCTGCGAGCACGGCGTGGACGACCGCGGCGTGTTCGTCCAGCACTACGACGGCTCGGCACTGGATGCCGCCCTGCTTCTGCTGCCGCTCCTGCGCTTCCTGCCCCCAACGGACGAGCGCGTGCGCGACACCGTGTTCGCCATCGCCGACGAGCTGACCGAGGATGGCCTCGTGCTCCGCTATCGACCCGAGGAGACCGACGACGGCATGGACACCTCCGAGGGCACGTTCCTGATCTGCTCCTTCTGGCTCGTCTCCGCGTTCTGCGAGCTGGGCGAGCTGGATCGCGCCCGGGATCTGTGCGAGCGCGTGCTCGGCTACGCCAGCCCGCTCGGGCTATACGCCGAGGAGGTCGATCCGCGCACGGGACGCCAGCTGGGGAACTTCCCCCAGGCGTTCACCCATCTGGCCCTGATCAACGCCGTCATGCACGTGATCCGTGCCGATGAAGAGCTCGCGATCGCGCGCTCACCCTGGGCGGACTGGCGCGGAGAGGGAGCCCCGCCTACCTCTCCGGACGCAACCTGACCGGCAGCGTCTTGAGCTGGTTGATGAACACGGACTCGGCCATGACCGGTCGCCCCGCGAGCTCGATGTTCGGATAGCGCGCGAGCGTCTCCTCGAACATCACGTTCAGCTCCAGCCGCGCCAGCGCCGAGCCCAGGCAGAAGTGCCGGCCGCCGGCGCCGAACGCTTGGTGGTCCGGGTTGCGGCGGACGTCGAAGCGATCGGGCTCCTCGAAGCGCGTCTCGTCGCGGTTGGAGGACACGTACCACATGACGACCTTGTCGCCGGCCTTGATCTCGGCGCCGTTCAGCTCCACATCGCGCGTCGCCGTGCGGCGGAAGTGCGCGAAGGCCGGGAACATGCGCAGCGACTCCTCGACCGCGGCTGAGACCAGCGAGGGATCGTCGACGAGCAGCTGGCGCTGGTCGGGGTGCTCCATCAGCGCGCGCATGCCGCTGCAGTAGGTCGCCTTCGTGCTGTCGTTGCCGGCCGCGACGAGGAGGAAGAAGCCCATCACGATCTCGTGCTCCTCGAGCTTGTGGCCGTCGATCTCGGCGTGAACGAGGACGCTCGTGAGATCGTCGGTCGGGTTCTCGCGGCGCTCGGCGATCATCCGCTGGCAGCGCTCGAAGACCTCGGGGATGTTCTTCGTGGCGACGCTCTCGATGCCGTCCGGGTTCAGATCGGGATCGCCGGCGCCGAGCGCGGAGTTCATGAGTGCGGCCCACACGGCGTCGTCCTCGGGCGGGATGCCCATGAAGCTCCCGATCACCCGGGACACGACCGGCTGGGCCACGTCGGTGACGAGATCGCAGGTCTCGCGCCCCTCGAGGCGGTCGAGCACTTCGTTCACGATCGCGCGGATCGCCGGCTCGTGGGCCGCGATCCGCTTGGGGGTGAACCCGGCCTGGAAGAGCATCTTCAGCCGGTCGTGCTTCGGCGGGTCCATCCCGATGAACATCGCCCGCATCAGCTCGATCGGGAACACGTCGGTGGCCGCGGTGACGCCGCCCAGCTCTGAGGAGTAGGTCTGCCAGTCGAGGCTGACCGTGCGGATGTCCTCGGCCCGGGTGACCGACCAATAGCCGGCCTCGTCGGGGAACTCCGTGATCTGGGCGGTCCAGTGCACGGGGCACTCCGACCGCAGCCGGCGGAAGAGCTCGTGCGGCGGCCCGTCGAGCCACAGCTCGCGCTCGCTGACGAGGACGTTCTCCAGATCGGTGTTGGTCGTCGCCACCCTAGACCTCCTCGTAACCCTGCTCGCCGGAAGCCGTGATCCTAGCCGCTCGTCAAGTTGGCTGGCCAGCCAGCCGGGAGCGGTCAGGCGGCCCGGGTCGGAGTGGGCCGGGGACCCCGGCCCACGGGGCCGGCCGCCGCAGGCGACTTTCCTACGGGGCTCTAACGCTGGCGGTCCAGGCTTCGCCGCGGTCGCACATGAACCCGCTCCTGTTCCCGCCCTCGCGCCTGGCCCGCTCCGTACTGCACACCCAGTCCGACGAGCGGCTGGCCGAGCTCGCCGGCTTTGGCTCTGAAGCCGCGTTCGAGACGATCGTGGCGCGCTACCGGCGCTCGCTGGTCCGGCACTGCGGGCGCGTGGTGGGCGAGAGCGACGCCGAGGAGGCGGTTCAGAACGCGCTCGTGCGTGCGCACGGCGCGTTGGTGCGTGGCGACCGCGTCCAGAACCTTGGTGGCTGGCTGCACGCGATCGCCTACAACTCGGCCCTCAACGTGCTGCGCGCCCGCGCCGCCCGGCCTGAGCTGCCGCATCCCGACTGCTGCGACGCGGCCGATCACCACGACGAGCCGCTCGAGCACCGCCACCGGTTCGGCGAGGTCATCGCGGCGGTGCAGTCGCTCCCCGCCCGCCAGCGCGAGGCCATCGTCATGCGTGAGCTCGAGGGCCGCAGCTACGACGAAATCGCCCAACGCCTCGATTCCAGCGAGGGCGCCGTGCGCCAGCTGCTGCACCGGGCGCGAGGCGCGCTGCGCGAGCGCATGGGAGCGTTCCTCGGTGCAGAGCCGATCCTCCGGTGGCTGCTCGAGAGCGGGAGCGGCCCGACGGTGGCGAGACTGAGCGCGCTCGGCTGCGGCTCGGCGCTGACGGCCAAGCTGTGCGCCACCGCTCTGGTTCCGTCGGTCGTCGCCGGAGGTGCGGCGTCGCTGCCCCACGGCCACGGCGCGGCTCCGCGGACGAATGCCATCCACGCCGCGGCGCCGCGCGCGAGCGTGGCGAGACCGGTGGCTTCCTCCAGACTCGTGGCCGCGCCAGAGGTTTGGCGAATTACGTCACCCCCTCTGACGCGATTCGCCAAACCTCGCTTGCAGGCCGCGGGTGCGACGACGACGGGCGCCGCCGCGGGCACCGCCGCCTCGGGCGCGCAGACCGGCGCCGGCCACGCCCAGCCCTCCCGGCCACTAGTGTTCGAGTCCTCGCGCGCGCCAGCGTCGATGCCGCCGGGCGGCAGGCCGCAGTCGCAGCCCTCGCAGCCCGGCTCCGGGTCCTCGCAGGCGTCGCCGCAGACGTCCCAGTCACAACAGCAGCCGATGGGAGGGACAGCGCCGAGTGAAGATCCGCGCAGCGGTGCTGGAGGAGTTCGGGAAGCCACTCAGCATTACGGAGGTGGACCTGACGGAGCCACGGGACCGTGAGGTCCTGGTTCGGCTCGAGGCGTGTGGCGTCTGCCACACCGACATGTACACCGCCTCCGGCGCCGACCCCTCGGGTTACGCGCCGACAGTCCTCGGCCACGAGGGCGCTGGCGTCGTAGAGACGACGGGCCCGGGCGTCAGCAGCCTCGCGCCCGGAGACCGGGTCGTCACCCTGTTCTCTCCCCAGTGCCGGGAGTGCGAGCACTGCCGCAGCCCCAGGACGAACCTGTGCCTGGCCATCCGCGAGCAGCAGAACCTCGGCTACCTCCCAGACGGCACGACCCGCCTCTCCCGCGACGGCGAGCCCATCCGCCACTTCATGGGCACGAGCACGTTCGCGCAGTACACGGTGATGCCGGAGATCGCGCTGGCCAAGGTCTCGCCCGACGCGCCGTCCGACCGCGCCTGTCTGTTCGCCTGCGGGCTCTCAACCGGGCTCGGCGCGGCGATCAACACTGCGAACGTGCAGGCCGGCTCGACCTGCGTCGTGTTCGGCGCCGGGATGGTGGGGCTGGGAGCCGTGGCCGGCTGCCGCCTCCAGGGTGCCGAGCGCATCATCTGCGTGGACCTCTCCGAGGAGCGGCTCGAGCTCGCGCGCGGCCAGGGCGCGACCGAGACGTGGATCGGCGGCCCCGGAACGGTTGAGCGGGTGCTCGAGGAGACCCGAGGCTTCGGCGCTGACTACACCTTCGAGGCCACCGGCCTGGTCGAGGTCATGCGCCAGGCGGTGGAATCGGCGCGGATGGGCTGGGGACTGTGCACGGTCGCCGGCGTGGCCGGCAAGGGCGAGACGCTCCAGGTCGTTCCCCGCTACCTGATCACCGGCCGGCGGATCTGCGGCTCCTCGTTCGGCGGCGTCAAGGGCCGTGACCAGGTCCCTGAGCTCGTGCAGCTCTATCTCGACGGGCGGCTCGACGTCGACCCGTTCATCTCGCACCGGATCACGCTCGAGGACGTCAACCGCGGCTTTGAGCTGATGGAGCGCCAGGACGGGATCCGCAGCGTGATCACGTTCGATTGACCTCACGCCCGGAGCCGGTCAGCCGTTCACCTCATGTGAGCGCAGACACCAGCCACTGGCGTCTGTTGTTCGTGCTCCTGGCCGCCACGTGGGGCTCGAGCTTCCTCTTCATCAAGGTGCTGGACCGGCACTGGTCCCCGCTCTGGGTCTCGCTGGGGCGGATCTCGCTCGGAGCGCTGACCCTGACCTTGCTCATGCTCTGGCGCCGCGAGCGGATGGTGTTCGCGCGCCGCGTGTGGATGCACCTCGTGATCAACGCCGTGCTCTTCAACGCGATCCCGTTCACCCTGTACGCCTACGGCGAGAAGCACGTCCCCTCGATCGTGGCCGGGCTGTGGAACGCGACCACCCCGCTGTGGGTGCTGGTGTTCGCGCTCGCGGCGTTCCCTGAGGAGCACCCGGACCGGGCGCGCGTCGCCGGGCTGCTCGTGGGCTTCGCCGGAGCCGTGCTGCTCCTCGGCCCGTGGCGCGGCCTGGGCGGAGGCGAGCTGCGCGGGCAGCTGGCGTGTGCCGGCGCTGCGACCTCCTACGGCCTCGCCTACCTGTACACCCGCCGCCACCTCGCCGGGCTGGCGGAGAGCGCGATTGCGCTCTCGGCGGCGCAGCTGATCTGCGCGACGTTCCTGCTCGTCGTGTTCACGCCGTTCTCGAGCCTCCCCACCGTGCACATCGGGCTCGACGGCCTCGGCAGCATCCTCGCCCTCGGCGTCCTGAGCAGCGGAGTGGCCTATGCGCTCAACTACGCGATCGTCCGCAGCGCCGGCGCGACCATCGCCTCGACGGTCACCTACCTGATCCCGGTGTTCGCCACCGTCCTGGGCGTGCTGGTTCTCGGCGAGGCGCTGAGCTGGAACCAGCCCGCGGGAGCGGCGATCCTGCTCGCCGGGATCGCCGTATCGCAGGGCCAGATCGGCTAGCGGCTCAGGTGAACACGACCGTCCTCGTGCCGTGCACGAGAATCCGGTCCTCGAGGTGCCACTTCACCGCCCGGGCCAGCACCGTGCGCTCGATGTCGCGGCCGATGTGGGCCAGCTCCTCGGCGGTGGCGCGATGCGTGACGCGCGCCGTGTCCTGCTCGATGATCGGGCCGGCGTCGAGCTCCTCGCTGACGTAATGGGCGGTGGCGCCGATCAGCTTCACCCCCCGCTCGCGCGCGCGGGCATACGGGTCGGCGCCGGCGAAGGCGGGCAGGAACGAGTGATGGATGTTGATGATCGGCACCTCGATCCGGTCCAGGAACTCGCCGCTCAGGATCTGCATGTAGCGCGCGAGCACGATCAGGTCGAACTGCCCGTGCAGTACGTCGAGCATCCGCGCCTCAGCCGCGGGCTTGTCGTCCTTCTCGACCGGGATGTGGACGTAGTCGACGCCGAAGCCGGCGACATCGGCGCGCAGGTCCTCGTGGTTTGAGACCACGAGGGGGATCTCGCACTCGAGCTCGCCCCGGCGCCAGCGCCAGAGCAGGTCGAGCAGGCAGTGGTCGGGCCGCGAGACCATCAGCGCCACGCGCTTTCGCTGCTGCGAGCGCGCGATCCGGAACTGCATCCCGAACTCGGCGGCCACGGGCGCGAAGGCCGACGGAAGGCGCTCGAGCGCCTGCGGGTCGATCTGGAACTCGAGCCGCATGAAGAACGCGCCGCCTTCCGGGTCGGTCGAGTACTGATCGGACTGGGTGATGTTGGCGCCCGCTGCGGTCAGGCAGCTGGAGACCGCCGCCACGATGCCGCGGCGGTCGGCGCACGAGATAACCAGCCTGGCGATTGGCATGCGGCCGTAGAGTAAGGAGACGGTCATGACACAGGTAGCCGGAGCCGACGAAGCCGAGCTCGTCGCCGCGCGGATCGAGGCCGGAGAAGCCGAGTCCGCGCGACCCATCGTCGCCCGCGTCGCCCGTCACACACCCGTCCTCAGCTCGCGTGGCCTGTCCGATGCTTGCGGCGGCAGCGTGCTGCTCAAGGCCGAGAACCTGCAGCGGACCGGGTCGTTCAAGCTCCGCGGAGCGACGCACAAGATCTCGACCTTGGAGCGCCCGCAGGGCGTGGTGGCCGGAAGCGCGGGGAACCACGGCCAGTCCCTCGCCTACGCCGCCCGCGAGGCAGGCATCCCGTGCGAGGTGTTCATGCCGGCGGAGGCGCCGGTGGCCAAGGTGGCCGCCGTGGAGGCGTTCGGCGGGACGGTTCACCTGGAGGGAACCTCGGTCGACGACTGCGTGGCCGCCGCGCGCGAGCAGGCGCAGCACACCGGCATGACGTTCGTGCACCCCTTCGATGACCCCGACGTGATCCTCGGGCAGGCCACGCTCGGCCTCGAACTGCTCGAGGACGTGCCGGATCTCGCGGCCGTCGTGGTTCCCGTGGGGGGCGGAGGACTGGTCTCCGGGATCGCCGGCGTCGTCAAGGCGGCCAGACCCGGGGTGCGCGTGATCGGCGTTCAGGTCGACGCCTGCGCGTCGTTCGCCGCCTCGTTGCGCCAAGGCTCGCCGGTCAGCTTCGAGGCGAGCGCGACGATCGCGGACGGCATCGCGGTGAAGCGGCCCGGGGCGATCACCCTGCCCCTGGTGCAGCGGTGGGTCGACGAGTTGGTCGTGGTGGGCGAGGACGATGTCGCCGAGGCGATGGTCTGGCTGCTCGAGCGGGCCAAGCTCGTCGTCGAGGGCGGGGGCGCCGTGGGGATCGCCGCGCTCCTGGGCAAAGCGGTCAATCCGGCCGAGCGCGGCTCGACCGTCGTCGTGCTGTCAGGCGGAAACGTCGACGCCGGGCTGCTGGCGGCGATCGCGCAGCGGCACGAGACGGCAGCCGGCCGGCGCCTGCGGCTGTTCACGCGCATCCCGGACCGACCCGGCGGCCTGGCCGCGCTCCTGGGCGAGATCGCGGCCGCGGGCGGCAACGTCGTCCACGCCGAGCACGTGCGCGAGGCCGTGCCCCTGCACGTGCGGGAGACAGGGGTCGAGATTGCGCTCGAGACGCGCGGGGAGCAGCACGGCGTCGCGATCGTCGAGGCGCTCGGCCGGGCCGGCTACTCGATCCGCCGGCTCTAGCCGCCGCCGAAGCCGCCGCCGAACGCGCGAGCCCGCGCCTGCACGATGGCTCCCGCCGCGCAGGGATCGCGTCGGAGGCAGCGAACAGCGACGCGTTCCCCCGAGACATCGCAAGGAGCTGCAATGCGCGATTTTGAAGCACCCGGTACGACCCTCGACGAACCGGCTCGACGGCGAAGCACGGGATCGCTGTTCGGTGATCTCGGCGAACGCCTCGCCCGCACGTTCGGCACCGCCGACCGCTCCCGGTCCGAGCTGCCCTCGTTCGACCAGCCCGAGTCCTACGGGCAGGAGACGGTCGCCTGGGATCAGCCCCCCGCCCGCTTCCCCGTGAGCCGCGTCGGCTACGAGCCCACCGCCGTCGACCAGCACCTGGCCGAGCTCGAGCGTGAGGTCGGCGAGCTGCGCGTGTACGCGAACCGCGGCCAGCAGAACGTCGCCGCCGAGATCGAGCGCATCGGCGCCCAGACGGCGTCGATCCTCAAGGTGGCACACGAGCAGGCCCAGGACATCACGCGCGAGGCCCAGCGCCAGGCCGACGAGTGCGTCTCGCAGGCGACCGCGCGGGCCAACGCGGTGACCGAGGAGGCCAACGTCAAGCTGCGCCAGATCGACAGCGAGACCGACGCCATCTGGCAGGAGCGCGCCCGCCTGATCGAGGACGCGCGCACGGTCGCCTCGTCGCTGCTGAAGCTGGCCGAGGATGCGACCGAGCGCTTCCCGGGTGAGCCCGAGCGACGCATGGCCGCGGCGTCTCCGTCGCCGATCGGCGAGCCGACCGCGGCGCCCACCCCTGCTCCCGTGGCCTCGCCGGCTCCCGTCGAGTCGCTTCCCCCGACCCCGGCCTACTGACGTCCCAGGGCGACCGCCGTGCCGAGCCCGCGGCGGTCGCCCGCCCTCCCGGGCCGTTGCGCCGATAGGCTCCTCGCGACTAAAGCGAGGAGGCAGAGCGGATGGTCAAGCTGCACCGCTGCGGCGGGACGTTCATCAAGGGTCCTCACCCCTGCTGGCAGGTCCAGAAGGCGCTCGACGACGCGGGTATCCAGTACGAGGTCGTGCAACACCCGACCTTCCCCCGCGGCCGACGCAAGGAGTACAAGCAGCTGACCGGGCAGACCCTGCTTCCCGCGATCGAGCTGGAGGACGGGACGGTGCTCCGCGAGGAATCGAAGGAGCTGGTGGCGCGGATCAAGCGAGGAGACGTCTCCGTCGCCTCGACGTAGTAGCCGCGCCTCGGAGCTTTAGACAGCTCTCGCCACCCCTGTTCCCCCCGACCGGGGGGAACATCTTGTGAATGTGTTGCTCGGGTGGCGGGCAGGGTTCATTCTGAGGTTGTGGCAGCGCTCGCCGATACGGCCAGGTTTCGCACCGACGACCCGGACGCGCTCGTCGCCGCCTCACTGGCCTGCCCCATCTGCCTGGGCAGCGAGCAGGTTCAGTGGGATGCCGCGCTCGAGGGATACGACCCCTCGGTGGAGTGCCGCTGCCCGGCGTGCGAGCAGCGCTGGCGCGTGTATCTGGCTCCGCAGCAGGCACTTCGGCTGGGACTGCTGGGCCGCGACAGCTAGGCCCGCGCCGCCGGTACATAAAACGTCCGGTGGCTCGGGCATGCTGCTTTCCGGAGCTTGGCGAGATGCTGAACACGAAACCGATCGGCGCTTCGCAGGTCGAGTACCTGGCACAGCTCGTGTACGAGCTTCTCGACGCGCACCAGGACACGGCCCGGCTCGTGGGCGAGATCGGCGCCGACCGCGAATTTGGTTTCGACCCCGGTTGGGACGCGCACCTCGACTACCTCCGAGGGCTCCAGCGCATCGGCCGCGAGGCGCTGGCCCAGCTCGGAGGCTGAGCGCGTCCCGCTAGGGCGCCAGCAGGACCCCGCTCGCCACCGTTCCGGCGCTGCCGCGGCCGCCGAGGACCGCGATCCCCGGGCCCAGCGGTGCCGCCGCCGCGTCCGCGACCGGCGCCGGAAGCCGCCCGGCGGAACGCCACGCCCGCTGACCTGGCGCCCAGGCCATGATCGCGTCGGTGAACACGCCGTTGTGCAGGCCCCCGATCAAGTACAGGCGCCCGTTCAGCACCGCCGCGGCCGCATGGTCGGTGGGCACAGGAAGAGCAGGCAACCGCGTCGTCCTGCGAGTCGCCGGATCGAACATCGAGACCGTCGTCGTCGGCGTCCCGCCGGTCGTCTCACCGCCGGCCACAACGAGGCGGCCGTCGAGCGCCGCGACCGCGGGATAGCGGACGCCGAGCGGCAGGGTCCCCACGCGCGTGATCGCGCCTCGGCCCTGCGCCTCGTAGATATCGGGATTCGTCGCCGTCCCGTTCCATCCGCCGGCCACATAGGCGGTGTCGCCGATCGTGGCTGCGTCGAGGTCGGACAGCGCCTGCGGCAGCGACCCGACCAGCCGCGGCGACCCGGGCATCACCTGGAAGATCCGGTTCGAGCCCTCGGACTGCCCGCCCCCGAACACCAGCAGCCGGCCAGCGACCGGGGCCGCCGCGGCGTCGTGGATCGGACCCGGCAACGTCGCCGCGACGCGCGCGGACCCACCTGCGTCGACGCGGAACACCGTGTCGGTCGAGACGCCGGCGGAGGAGATGCCGCCGCTCACGAACATGCTGCCCGCGTACGAGGTGGCCGCCATCCCCTCCCGCGCCGCAGGCAGCGACAACGTCCTCCGGACGCGCAGCCCCACCGGGGCTGACGGGCGAGGCGGAGCGGCGGCGTGCCGCGCGCTCGGCGCGGTGCTGGGCTTGCTGGCGGCGTGCTTTGAGCCGCAGCCCGCGGCGAGCAGGATGATGCCGAGCGCCGCGGCGATCCGGAGGGCGTTCATCGCGCGAGCGTACCCGCGGTTTCCTTGAGGGCGCCTAAAGACGCCGGCAGGCGGGGCCGCGGCGGGCGCTGTACCGTGCCGCCCCATGAGCCAGAGCGCTCCCCCGCTTCCCAGGCAGGGCCGGCTGGCGCGCTGGCGCCACGCGCTGAGCACCGTGAACCCGCCTGCGGGCGGCCAGCTCGACCAGGTCTCGCGCTGGCTCGTGATCACGCGGGCCGGGGTGCTCCCGATGACGTTGACCGCCGGCGCGGTCGCGGGGTTGCTCGCGGTGCGGCGGCCCGACTTCGCGCTCGGGTTCTACTTGGTCTCGCTCCTGGGGATCCTGCTCGCGCACGTCTCCAACAACCTGGTCAACGACCTGTTCGACACCGACACCGGGCTCGACGCCGTCGACTATCCGCGGGCGCTCTACGCGCCCCACCCCATCCTCTCGGGCATGATCAGCCGCGAGGGCCTGGTCCGCGCCGCGGTCGTGGTGAACGTGGCCGATCTCATGATCCTCGCGATCCTCGTGGGCGCGCGTGGGCTCGTCGTCCTGGCGCTCGGCGTGGCCGGCGTCCTCTTGAACGTGGCTTACACCGCTCCGCCGCTACGCCTGAAGAAGCGCGGCCTCGGCGAGCTCGACGTGATGGTCGTGTGGGGCCCCCTGATGATCGCCGGGACCTACTACGCCGCTGTCGGATCGGTGCCCTGGCAGGTGTGGCTCGCCTCCATCCCCTACGGCCTGCTCTGCACCGCGGTGCTGATGGGCAAGCACATCGACAAGCTGCCCTGGGACGAGGCTGCAGGGGTGCGGACGCTCCCCGTGATCCTGGGCGAGCGCCGGGCCCGCGTGCTCACCGAGGCGCTCATGGTCGCGTTCTACGTCGTCGTCGTGATCTGCGTGATCGCGGGCCCACTGCCCTGGCCGTCGCTCGCCGCCTTTGGGGCCCTGCCGCTGCTCCAGCGCGCGCGCAAGGCCCTTCACCGCCCGCGCCCGGATCGCCCCCCGCGCGGGTTCCCGGTGTGGCCGCTGTGGTTCGCCGCCTTCGTCTTCACCCACACGCGCCGCGCGGGGGCGCTGCTCGTTGCCGGCCTCGCGGTCGCCGCGATCTTCGGCATCGGGCCGGCCTGGCTGCATTGACGTCTGCGGCGTCGCGCGGCGCTCGGCGATGAGCGACTACGACGTCCACGGCCACGGCTACGCCCAGCACCGCCGTTCGGACCCCCGCATCGCGGCGCCGGTGCACCGGGCGCTGGGCGATGCCCGCACCGTGCTGAACGTCGGGGCCGGGACCGGTTCCTACGAGCCGGAGGACCGCTACGTCCTGGCGGTCGAGCCCTCGGCGACGATGCGCGCGCAGCGGGACGCGCACCGGGCTCCGGCCATCAGCGCCTTGGAAGGGGTCGTGGCCGGCCTTTCCCGTGACCTCGAGCAGGGCGCTTGGGACGAGCGCCACGGCGCCCTGCGGACCCAGCGCACATATGAGTCGCCGCTTCGTCTGGTCGTTTCGCCGCGCGGGTAGTGCCTAGGAAACCTCGGGCAGCGAAAGGAGCGCATATGAAGGTGACGGTCTACGGGAAGGGCAACGTCGGCGGCGGGCTCGCCGATCTGTGGGAGGCAGCCGGACACGAGGTGACGAGGCTCGGCCGTGAGGGCGGTGACGTGGGTGACGGGGACGCGATTCTGCTCGCGATGCCCGGAGGCGCCATCTCCGACGCGCTCGAGAGCGCCCAGGGAATCGAGGGCAAGCTGGTGATCGACGCCACGAATCTGATCGGTGCCGAGCCGCCGTCCGGCTTCGCCTCCAACGCCGAGTTCGTCAAGTCGAAGACCAACGGACCCACCGCGAAGTCGTTCAACATCAACTTCGCTGCCCTGTACGACCGGCTGCGTGACATGCCCAAGCCTCCCGCCAACCTGTGGTGCGGCGACGAGGAGGCCCGCGAGGTCGTCGAGCAGCTGAACCGCGACGCCGGCTACGAGCCCGTCTACGCCGGCGGCCTCGAGAACGCTTCCATCCAGGAGAGCTTTCTCCAGCTCGTATTCGCGGTCAACCAGGGCGGACTGGGCGCGTTCTTCTACCGCATGGCTGCGCCCGAAGACCTTTGAGCCCAGCTCTTCACGGGGCCGCCGCGTCCGCCCCGGAGAGCGTCTACCAGCGCCGCGTGCGGCGGCCGGGCGCCCCGCCCGGATGGGTGAGGCTTCCACCGCGGGAACGGCGGATGACGTAGAGGATGATCGTCGAGCAGAGGACCGACAGCACGATGCCGGGGGCCGTGTGGCGCCAGACGAGCCAGACGATCACCCCGGCGATGAAGTTGCCCGCCACCCCGAGCGCGATCGTCTGAAGGATCGACATGGGGTCCGGCCCCGGGAGGGCGAGGCGCGCGAGGGCGCCGACGAAGAGTCCGCTGATGGCGAGGATGATCAGGTAGGCGAGCAGGCTCACGTCAGCAAGCGTACCCAGAGCGGCTCTCGGTCACTCTGGGATAGTTGCGCAGACAACTACCTGCTATCGTTCTCAGCACCGTGGAACTTGGACTTGCCACCTTCGCCGACCTGGCCTCAGGGGTGCCGCCGGAGCAGCGTATGGCCGAGCTGCTCGAAGAGGCCGAGCTCGCCGACCAACTCGGGCTCGACGTGTTCGCAGTGGGCGAGCATCACCGGCCGGATTTCCTCGTCTCCTCGCCCGCCGTCGCCCTCGCGGCGATCGCGGCGCGGACCGAGAAGATCCGGCTCTCGAGCGCCGTCACCGTGCTCAGCTCCGACGATCCCGTCCGGGTCTTTCAGCAGTTCGCTCATCTCGACCTGATCTCAGGCGGACGCGCGGAGATCATGGCCGGCCGCGGCTCGTTCATCGAATCCTTCCCCCTGTTCGGCTACGACCTCGACGACTACGACGAGCTGTTCGCCGAGAAGCTCGAGCTGCTGCTGGCGATCCGGGACTCCGCGCACGTCACGTGGCGCGGGCGGCACCGCGCTCCTCTGCAGAACGCCGGTGTGTGGCCGCGGCCACTGCAGGACCCGCTGCCCGTATGGGTCGCGGTGGGCGGCACGCCCCAGTCCGCCGTTCGTGCCGGCACCCTCGGCCTGCCACTGACCCTGGCCATCATCGGGGGTCAGCCAGAGCGCTTCGCCCCGCTCATCGCCCTCTACCGCCGGGCGCTCGATGCCGCCGGTCACAACCCGGCCGCCATGCCCGTGGCGATCAACACCCACGCATTCGTCGGCGCGAGCGCCGAGGAAGCCGACCGCGCCTTCGCCAGCCCGTATTTGAGCATGATGAACCGCATCGGGCGTGAGCGCGGGTGGCCGCCGTCGGGCCGCCCCGAATACGAAGCATTGCGCTCGCCGCGCGGCGCGCTCGCCGTCGGCTCTCCCGAGCAGGTGGCCGAGAAGATCCTCTTCGAGCACGAGCTGTTCGCGAACCAGCGCTACGTCGCACAGATGAGCGTGGGCGCGGTCGCGCACCGCGACGTGATGCGATCGATCGAGCTGTTCGGAACCGAGGTGGCGCCGATCGTGCGCGCCGAGGTCAGCCGGAGATCGCGCCCAGCTCGTCCGGCGCCCGCGGCGGGCTGACCTACCATCAGAACCATGCTGCTCTCGGTGCTCGACCAGTCCCCGATCCCGGAGGGATCGACCGGCGGCGACGCCCTGCACAACACGCTCGACCTGGCACGGCTGGCCGATCGCCTGGGCTACCACCGCTATTGGGTGGCCGAGCACCACGGCGGCCCCATGCTCGCCAGCGCGAGCCCCGAGGCGCTGATAGGGCCGATCGCGGCTGCCACCGAGCGGATCCGGATCGGAAGCGGCGGGGTCATGCTCCCGCACTACAGCCCGTTCAAGGTCGCTGAGACGTTCACCATCCTCGCCGCGCTGTTCCCGGGCCGGATCGACCTGGGACTCGGCCGCGCGGCGGGAACCGATCCACTGACGACGTTTGCGCTTCAGCGCGATCGCCGGCAGGCGTCGCCGGATGACTTTCCCCAGCAGCTCTCGGAGCTCCTGGCCTATTTCGAGGACAGCCTCCCGGCCGACCACCCCTTCCAGCGACTGGCCGGAATGCTGCCCGGCCTGCCAGAGCTCCCAGCGGTGTGGCTGCTCGGATCCTCGCCCCAGAGCGCGATCTGGGCCGGCCAGCTCGGTCTCCCCTACGCGTTTGCTGATTTCATCAACCCAGGTGGAAGCGAGATCGCCGAGCTCTACCGCGAGCGCTTCGAGCCCGCGCGCGAGCTCTCGGCTCCACGGACGGCCGTCGCGGCCTGGGTGCTGTGCGCCGAGACCGAGGAGGAGGCGCAGCGCCTGGCCGCCTCGAGCCGGATGACCCTGACGCTGCTGCGTCGCGGACAGCTGATTGCCGTCCCGCCGCCGGAGAAGGCGATCGCCTTCCTGGAGCGCGAGGGCAAGCCCGGCGGCGGCGGCGGCCTGCCCGGCCGGCGCGGGATCATCGGCACCCCTGAGCAGGTTCGCGCGGGGATCGAGGAGCTCGCCACGGCCTACGGAGCCGAGGAGGTGATCGTGGTCACGATCACCCATGACCACCAGGCCCGCCGGCGGTCCTACGAGCTGCTGGCCGAGGCGATGGATCTCGCCGGCGAGACGCAGTACGCGCAGCGCGCTGCCAGCACGTAAGCGCGCCAGCGTGTAAAAAGGAGGACCTCGTGGCAGGGACGAGTGTCGTCGTGTTCGTAAACGCGGGCAGGTGCGGGACGCAGTGGCTCGCAGCCGGCCTGCGCGAGCTCTACCCCCGCTTCGAGGTCGAGCACGAGCCGATCGGCCCGCGGTACAGGCCGCGGACCTACTTCCGGCGCTACTCCGACCCCGAGGCGATCCTCGAAGTGCCCGAGGTGGCCTCGCACGTCAGGCGAATCGCGCGCTGCCGGCGGCCGTACATCGAGACCGGGTGGCCGCTGTTCCCCGTGGTTCCCCTGCTGGCCAGGGAGATGCCCGACCGCCTGCGGATCGTCCACCTGACCCGCCACCCGGTTCCCTCGGCGCTCGCGCACCTCGCGCACAAGTCCTATGCGGGGAGCCCGCGCGACGACGCGTATACGCGTATGGCCACGCTGGGCCCGGAGGACCCCTGCGTGTTCCAGGACTCGTACACCAGCTGCTGGGATCAGCTCACGCCGTATGAGAAATGCCTGTTCTGGTGGACGGAGGTTCACCTGTTCGGGCTCGAGCTCCCCGGACGGGTGCAAGCAGTCCCTCTGCTTCGCATCAAAGCCGAGGACATCCTGGCCGGGCGCCGGGAGGCCCTCCAGGAGCTTCTGGACTTCATGCAGGTGCCGTGGCGGGATGAGTGGGACGATCGCAGCTCGCAGCTCGTGGATCGCTGGCACCAAGGCGACGATGGGGTCGATCCCCTCGAGGTCCACCGCCACCCCACGACGATCGAGACCGCGCGCCAACTCGGCTACCGCGTCGGCGAATTCAGCGTGAGCGAGCTCGAGGCGCACTACCGCGGCGAGCCCGACTCGGCTCTGGACCGGCTCGGCCGGTACGCCTGAGGGGACCTATCCAGGTCCCAGCGCCGCGGCAGCGGCGGCGACGAAGCCGCGGGCGAGCTGATCGCCGATTCCCGCGACCGGAAGCATCCGGGGGACCGCCAGGTTCGCCTCCAGATCGACGGCGACGCTGGTCTGGGGACCACCGGTTATCCGCCACGTGACAGTGAACCGCTCGGGATCCGTCGGCTCCTCGGGGAGGCGGACGAGCTTCACGACCTCCGGCGGCCGGATCTCCACGGCCAGCGAAAGCTCGAACTCGTGGGCCAGGCGCCCGAAGGAGGCCGCGAGGACGGCGCGGACCGTGCTGGGGCGGCCCTCGCCGTCACGGCCGAGGACCTCGACGCGATGCACGACGGCCGGGTACCACGCGGGATACCGCTCGACGTCGGCGAGAAACTCCGCGCAGCGCTCAGGTGTCGCGTTCACCGATGCGTGGGAGTGGCCGCGGAGCTGCTTCACCGAGGCGACGATAGCCCTGTGATACAAGCGCCCCGTGCCCCATGGCCTCCGTCAGGCGTCGCTGCAGGTGGTAGAGGGTCAGTCGGTCGTCGTGCCGCTGGCTATCGAGGCACTGCCGGTGTCGGTGGAGGCGATGGGGATGCGATGGGAGCGCAAGCTCGAGTTCCACATGACGGCGATCTCGGCCCGAAAGCTCGAGGCGGTGGGCGCGGGCCGGCCGGATCTGTGGGACGTCGTCACACGCGTCTGCTCGGGGCGAGACCTGGGACCGATCGACGCTCGCCGCGAGCTGCGGCGCGCACGCCACCCTGAGCAGCCCGAGCTCCAGACGCTGATCGTGATGGTGGACGCGCCCGCGTTGGTCGCGCTGCACGAGGACCTCTCAGCGGCGCTCGGGGTGACGCTCGAGCTCCCGCCGGCGCACGTCACGCTCTACTCGACCGATCCGGCCTCGGGGATCGGGATCGACGACCTGGAGGAGCTCGAGGTGCGAGCGCCGGCACTGGGCGAGGGCGAGCAGCGCGAGGTGCTGGACGCGATCGGGTTCGACGCCGTGTTCTCCGACGAGGACACCGAGGTCCTGCTGGGCCGCACCGATCGTGTGTTCACGCCGATGGTCATGCGCGCGCTGGCATATGCGGCCGATGTGCACGTGGACCAGTTGCGCAAGGGCACCGCCGTGCCCTACCTCGCGCATCTGATCGCGGTGGCCGCGTTGGTGGCCGAGGAAGGGGGTGGCGAGCACGAGGTGACCGCGGCGCTCCTGCACGACGCGGCCGAGGACCACGGCGGCGAAGAGCGCCTGGAGGACATCGAGCGCCGCTTCGGCCCGTTGGTCGCCGAGATCGTCCGCGCTCTGAGCGACTCGCTGCTCCCGGAGGGCACCTGCAAGGAAGCCTGGCGTCCACGCAAGGAGCGCTACCTGGAGCACCTGCGCAGCGAGCGGCGTGACGAGGTCCTGCGCGTCTCGAACGCCGACAAGGTCCACAACGCGCGCGCGATCCTCGCCGACCACCGCGTGCATGGCGACGCGGTGTGGGATCGGTTCGAGGCGCCGCCCGCTCAGCAGCGGTGGTACTACGAGCAGCTCGCGGCGATCTTCGAGGACCGGAGGCCCGGGGCTCCGCTGGCCGGAGAGCTGACGGAGGCGGTGCGGGAGCTGTCTCGAATCGTCGGGTAGGCGGGCGCGGGGCGGGCGCTACTCGTCGACCTTGTCGCGCTTCGGTCCCTCCCAGGGCTCGGCCTCGGGGTCCTGCGCCGGATGCGGCTCGCTCGTGCTCGTGGCGCCCGTAGGAGGATGCGGCGGCTCGCCGAACGGCATCGCATCCGGGTCCACTGGGTCCCGCGGGTCCGGCCGCGTGTCGTACGGGTCTGGCCACTCGGTCGGATCCGGCTCGCCGACGGGCGTGTTCAGCGCGTGGTGCGGATCCTGGTCCCGGCTGTGGTCCTCGGGGTCCTTTCCGGGCGGCTCGGGAAAGCCGGTGGGCGGCTTCTCGTCGTCGGGGGGACGTTCCTCGCTCACGGATTGTGGGTGCCCGAGGGGGTGGGGGCCCAAACTTGGCCACGCGCCGACCGGCGCACTAGTGAACCGTTCAGCCCCGGCCCGGCGGGAATCCGACCTGTTCGCGTTTCCCGTCGCGAACGATCGTGGGCACGATCCCTCGGTGGTTGGTGAACGTCATCAGCTCGGACTTCCACTGATCGTTGACGGTCGCGTCGCGCTCCTCGACAGCCTCTCCCTGCGCTGCCAAGTGCTCGCGTGCGGCCTGGCAGTAGGGACATCCCGGCTTGACGTACATCACGACGCCCATGATCGGAGCGTAGCGGTCGGGCAATCGGCGCCGGCGAGGCGATGCGGCACGACGGCGTTCGCCCTGAGACGATCATCGTTCTGGAAGAGGGCTGAAGCCGCCCTACCCCGACTCCCCCTTCTCCACCCGCGCCTCGACCTCCTCCTCGGGCTGGTAGGTCCGCTCCTGGGCGTAGGCCTGGAGCACCCGGTGGTCGGCTTCGGTCTGGGGCGCGTCGACGACCGAGCGGGGAAACAGGCGCTCCTTCAAGACAACGTTGAGCTGAGCCCCGAGGAGCGTGATCACCGACTGGAGGTAGAACCACCACAGGATCGTGATCACGGTGGCGAAGTGGCCGTAGGTCGACTGGGCGCTTTTGAGGCGGTGCGAGATGATCCAGGTCGAGAGCAGCTCCAGGGCGAAGAACGCGATGCCGGCGAAGACGGCGCCCGGCAGGACGTCGCGCGTCGTGACCTCGCGGTCGGTGAGCAGGCGGAAAGCGGCTATGAACAGCCCCACGTCGAGCGCGGCAGCGAGGACGAAGCCGCCCACGCGTCCGACCACGCCGAGATGGATGCCGTTCGACGCACCGGTGACAAGGCCCGAGACGAGCGTCGTCAGCACCAGGCCGACGCCGATCGTCGCCAGGACCCAGAGGCTGCGCAGGACCTGCTCGACCAGCCCGGACCGCTCGTGGTACGGGATCTCCCACACCGAGTTGAAAGCCGTCTGCACGGTTCGGACGACCCCCAGCCCGCTCCATAGCGCGGTCACGGATCCGACGGCGAGCGCCCACACCGAGCCGCGCAGCCCGGTGATCGTGCGCGGGTCGAGCAGAGGGAACATCTGCGCAACGTGCTGCAGCACCGAATCCTTCGTGCTAGCCGGCAGGACCCACCCGAGCACCGTGACCAGCACCAGCAGCAGAGGAAAGATCGAGAAGAAGGCCCAGAAGGCGATCATGGCCGCCAGACTCGTCGAGCGGTCCTCGGAGAACTTCTTGAAGGTGGCGACTGCGATGCCGGTCGGCTTGGTCGCCTTCTGCGCCGCATCGACCTTCTCGAGCACCTTCATGCGCGCCTGAGTACCCGCTCTCAGTCGATCGCCATCACGACGATCGTGCCGTCGTCTTCCAACGGCTCTCGCCAGCAATCGGTGACCGCCTGCTGAATCGCCATCGCGGTGGAGGCTGCGGTGGCGCTGGCTGCCTGCCCCAGCGCGCGCCTGACGCCATCCGCGCCGAATGTGCCCCCGCCCTCCACGCGGCGCTCGACGATTCCGTCGGTCACGAGGATCAGGCGCTCGCCGGAGTGGAGCTGCCGCCGCGCGAGCTCAAAGGTCCTTCCCGGCTTTCCGGCACCGAGGGGCTCGTGCGTGGGGCCGCCCAGCTCGTGCATCACTCCCTCGGCGTCGACGACGTAGGCCGAAGGGCTGCCGCAGTTCGCCCACGTCAGCGTGGCGGTGGCCGCGCGCCATCGTGCCACGAGCGCGGTGACGAAGAAGTCGGCGTTGTCCAGCCGCCGGACCGTCTCGTCGATCAACTGCAGCGCCTCCTCCAGGTCCTGGCCGCTGCGCCTCGCCGCCCGCAGCGCTCCGAGCGCTGATGCGCCGAGCCCGGCGGCGGTCGGCCCGGTGCCGGCGGCGTCGGCAACGGCCAGCCACGCCCCGTCGCGGTTCTCGACGAAGTCGAACCAGTCGCCGCCGACCTCGTAGCTCGGAAGCAGCGCCCCCGCGAGCTGCGCCCCCGCTATCCGAGCGATGCGCGGCGGGAACAGGTGCTGCTGGACCTCGGCCGCCGGCGTCGTCGGCTTGCGGCGCCGGGCAGCTTCGATGAAATCGGTGTAGTCGCCGGCGAGCTCGAGCGCTGCCGCACCCTGCTTGGCGATGTCGCTCAGCGGCGCCACGGGACGCCCGACGCAGAGCAGTAGCGCGATCACCCGACCACGAAGCCACAACGGCTCGCACTGGCAGCCGGGGAGCTGGTCCTGCAGGCGGGCGAGGAACTCGGGAAGGCCCTCGGGCACGACCTCAGGGCCCAGCGCGGGGGGCGCATCCAAGCGCTCGGGGAATTCCTCGGAGCCGGCGAGCCGCAGCAGATGCGAGCCGTCGATGTCGACGACGTAGAGCGCGACCGCGACGCCGGAGGCGCGCCGGGCTTCGGCCACGAGCTGGTCGGGCACGAGGTGGGGCGGGACCTCGTCGAGGATGCGCGTCACCTCGAGGGCAAGCGGCGCGCTGCGCCCCAAGTGGCCAGGCACCTGGTAGGGCAGCGTGGCCACGTCTGTACTCACGGGCCAGGCCGGATGGGCGCGCCCAGGTTGCGGCTCGAAGTCCTCGAGCGCCTCCTCGAGGGCCTGCCGCGTCGGGAAGTGGCGGTAGAGCGTGGAGCGGCCGACCTTGGCCGCGGCAGCCAGCTCGGCCATCGTCACATGGCGGTCTCCGAGCAGCATTCGGGCTGCCGTCAGGATGCGGTGGCGACTGGCGAGCGCATCGGCCCGAAGCGATGCCTCTGCCTCGGTCTCCTCGAAGCCTTCCTGTCTTTCCGCGGCGTCAGCCACACAGGCACTTGTATCACCTGGCAGCGCCGATTCCGGACCAGATGGTGCACCTCCGTCCCAGGTCTGTCTTGATTGTCCCAACTGATTGGGGTTTTGGGCCCTGGAGCCCGGGTATGGGACATTTAGATACATAAGTGGGACTAAGTGGGAAGGGAGAGCATCAATGGAGGTAACTCAGGCATACGACTTCGACGGCCGCACACTGGTCGATCAGGAGGGCGAGAAGATCGGGACCGTCGATGAGCTGTACACCGACGTGGAGGGCGGGCAGCCAGAGTGGGCGGTCGTCCACACGGGGCTGCTGGGCATGAAGAAGAGCTTCGTCCCCATCCGTGGCGCCAGCCCCAGCGGCGAGGACGTGCGCGTGCCGGTGCTCAAGGACCAGGTCAAGAATGCCCCGGCCATGGACCCGGACGGCGATCTGAGCGAGTCCGAGGAGCAGCAGCTGTTCGAGCACTACGGCGTTCCGTACACGACCGAAGGCAGCACGACCGCGCAGGGACCGCCTACGCCCGCTGGAGGCGGTGAGGCCTCCGAGCCGGCCGGGACCGGCGACGCGATGACGCGCTCAGAAGAGGAGTTGCACGTCGGCACCGAGCGTCGCGAGCGCGGGCGCGTGCGCCTGCGCAAGTACGTCGTGACCGAGCACGTGCAGAGGACGATCCCGGTTCAGCGCGAGGAGGTACGCCTCGAGCGCGAGCCGATCACCGACGACAACGTCGATGCGGCCATGTCCGGTCCTGAGATCACCGAGGCCGAGCACGAGGTCGTGCTGCACGAGGAGGAGCCGGTCGTGGAGAAGCGCACCGTGCCCAAGGAACGCGTGCGGCTCGGCACCGAGACAGTGGCCGACGAGCGCGAGATCTCCGAGGAAGTGCGCAAGGAGCAGATCGAGACCGCCCACGAGGAGCACTAGCCCCGGTTGGACGCGCGAGCGCGCCGGTCAACGCCGGCGCGCTTGCTTTGGCCGTGAGCGGGAAGGCTCAATGAACGTCGACAGCTGAAGGAGGACATGGGATGGACGAGGGAACGCGCCCGAGCGGCGCAGCGGCGGAGGAGGCCGAGCAGCAGCCCGGCCCAGAGGAGATCCGCAGCGAGATCAAGGAGACGCGCGAGGAGCTTGGCGACACGGTCGAGGCGCTCGCACACAAGGCAGACGTCAAGGCCCAGGCCCAGGAGCGGGTGGATGCCGCCCGCGCGAAGAAGGATGAGCTGCTCGGCAAAGCCAAGGCCGCGGCACCGGAGGGCGCGACCAGCGGACTGGCCCAGGTGCAGGCCAAGGTCCAGGCAAACCCGATCCCGTTCGTAGTCGGCGGCGCGGCTCTGGCTGGGTTCGTGGCTGCGCGGGCGCGCCGGAGCTAGGAGCCAAGATGAAGCTCCTGTTCCTTCCCTTCAGCATCGTGGCCGGACTCGCGGCCGGACAGCTGTCCAAGAAGCTCTTCGACGTGGTGTGGGGCCGGATCGACGATGAGCCGCCGCCCGAGCCACAGCACCGCCGGATCGAGGTGGGCAAGATGGCGATGGCGCTCGCGATCGAGGGCGCCCTGTTCCGGCTGGTGAAGGGGCTAGTCGACCACTTCGCGCGCCGCGGCTTCACCACCCTCACCGGCAGCTGGCCGGGCGAGGAAGCACCCGAGTCGAGCTAACCGGAGGATGTCGATGGCCTCGAGCACAGACCAATTCATCGCGATCGTCAACCGCCTGCTCGACGATCAGGACCTCCACGAGCACATCAGCTCGGCGCTGTCGAACGCGGCCGCAGTGCGCGAGCGCATCGGCAGCCGTGGCAGCAAGGCCGCCGAGGAGAAGCGGACCTATGCCCAGCTGCGTGAGGCGATTCGCTCGGCTCTGCAGGCAGCGCGGATCATCGAAGCGCCGCCACCCCCGAAGCGACGCCGGCTGCCGGCACCGGTGGTCCTGATCGCCGGCATGGCGGCCGCGGCTCTAGTCGCGCAGCGCGTGGCCCAGGCGGAGAAGCGCTCGGCGCCGCCGCCGGCGGGGACATAGCCGCGCGCACCACCGTCGACGTCGCCGTCGTCGGCGGCGGCCACAACGGCCTGGTGGCGGCGGCGATGCTGGCGGCCGCCGGCCACTCTGTGATCGTGCTGGAACGGGGGGAGCGCCTGGGCGGCGCCGCCGTGTCGACGGCGCCCTTCGCCGGCGTCGGCGCACGCCTCTCTCGCTATGCCTATCTCGTCAGCCTGTTCCCAGCCGATCTCCTGCGCGCGCTCGGAGTGTCCGTGAAGGTCCGCCGTCGCCCCGTCGCCTCCTACACGCCGGTAGGCCCCACGGGCCTGCTCGTGGCAAACGATGACGAGGCGACGCGCGCGTCGCTGCGGCAGCTGACCGGCGCAGAGGCCGAGTTCTTGGCCTGGCGGCGCTTTCACGCCATGTGCCGCCACCTGGCCGAGCGCGTGTTCCCGACGCTCACCGAGCCGCTGCGCTCGGCCGCGGAGCTGCGGCGCCGGGTCGGCGACGAGAAGGCTTGGAGCGCGTTCTTCGAAGAGCCGCTTGCGGCTGTGCTCGAGCGGACGTTCTCCTCCGATGCCGTCCGCGGACTCGTCCTGACGGATGGCCTGATCGGGACCTTCGCCTCCGCTTCCGACCCGCGGCTGGTGCAGAACCGCTGCTTCGTGCTGCACGTCATCGGCAACGGGACCGGCCGCTGGGACGTCCCGGTGGGCGGAATGGGCGCCCTCACCGAAGCCCTGGCGGACTGCGCCGCGCGGGCCGGCGCCGAGCTCCGGACGCGCGCCGAAACGGTGGCGATCTCCCCCGGCACAGGGTCCGTGAGCATCGAAACCGACACCGGAGTGCACGTCGAAGCACGCCATGTCGTGGCCACGGTGCCACCGCGCGTACTGGCGAATCTGCTCGGAGAGGAGCCGGCGGGAGCGCCGCCCGAGGGCGCCCAGCTGAAGGTCAACCTGCTGCTTCGCCGCCTCCCCCGCCTGCGCGACCCCCGCGTGACGCCGGAGCAGGCCTTCGCGGGGACGTTTCACTGCAACGAGGGCTACGCCCAGCTCGAGTCCGCCTTCGCCCAGGCACAGCACGGGCACCTTCCCGACCCGGTGCCGTGCGACGTCTACTGCCACACGCTGACCGATCCCAGCATCCTCGATCCCGAGCTGCGCGAGGCCGGGGCGCACACGATGACGGTGTTCGCGCTCCACATGCCGGCACGGCTGTTCGCGGCACAGCCGGAGCGGGCCAAGGATGCCGCGCTCACCGCCGACGCTGCGCTCGCTGGATTCCGTGCTGGCCGAGCCGATCGAGGACTGCCTGATGGCGTACGCCCGACGGCTCACCCTGCGTCGAGGCGGTCGCCCCGCCGGAGCTCGAGGCGGAGCTGGGGATGCCCGGTGGCCACATCTTCCACCGTGACCTGAGCTGGCCCTTCGCCGAAGCCGACGAAGAGATCGGCCGCTGGGGTGTCGAGACCGCTTACCCCAACGTGTGGCTGGGGGGAGCGGGCGCCCGCCGCGGTGGCGGAGTCAGCGGGATCCCCGGCCACAATGCCGCCCGCGCGGTGCTGGCCGCGCTCGGTTGAGGCGCTGGCCGGCCCAGCCCTAGGCGCCGAGCACGATCGTGGCGTGGGTCTCCCCGTCCGGGGCGACGATCCAGCGCGTGCGGCCGTTCTTGACCAGCAGCTTCTCACCCGGTTGCGCCGGCGAGCGGAACTCGACCTCCACGTCGAGCGCGGCGGGGTCATCGCCCTGCAGAAGCTCCTCCTCCACCGGCTCCCAGTACGCGGCGTTGTTGACGTGTCCCGCTACGTCGCAGTCGATGGCGCGGAAGACCCAGGGCTCGCTGGGGTGAAGCTCACCCGGCGGACGGTGATGGAGCCGCGCGGTCACCCGGCGGCCGTCGGTCGAGGCGCCGTAGGTGGCGAGCTCGTTGTCGGTGAAGGGCGAGGGGCGGCGGGTGGCGGGATCGAGATGGACCCACAGCGCCACCGTCTCGACCAAAGGCTCCTCGTCGTGCACCGGAGATCGAGGTGCGGCGCTCGGCCCACATCCGCCCCAGGCCGCTGCAGAACGTGGTCACCTGGCAGAGCTCGCCGAAGCGAGGAAAGCGGTTGACGAGGATCCGGGTCCGGCGCACGACCCAGACCGCGCTGTCGGCGACTCCGGCGTCGAGCACGTCGAGGTAGGCGATGTCCTGCAGCCAGCGAGCCAGCGCGTCGAGGCGGATGCGGCCGGTCGGGGCACAGTCGCCCAGACCCGGCCGGCGCGAAAGTGAGAACACGCGCCCCTCTCCGGACGCCGGCACGACTTCGCTGAGGGGTGCCTCAGCCACGGGCCGCCGCTACCTCGCGCTCGAGGTCGAGCTCGGTCCGGACCCCGAGTGCATTCAGGGCCTCGTTCGCTCCTTCGAGGCTCTCGGCGTCGAGCACGGCGCGGGCCAGCCGGCCGCTCGTCCTGATCGTCGCCGCCACGTCGAGATAGAAGGTGAGCGCGGCGGCGGTGCTGAGTTCGAGCGAGCGTGCGCCGCCGCGGATCGTGACCGTCCCACGCTCGCCGCGGAAGGCCGCCACGGCCTGCGCGCTGGCCTCGGTGGGCACGAGCTCGATGGCGCCCTCGAGCCGCCGCGTCACTGCCTCGTTCAGGCCTCGCACGCCGGCCAGGCCTCCCGCCGCCGCGATCACGGCCAGCTGTGCCAGCACCTCCTGCGACGTCAGCTCGGCGTCGCACCCGATCCCGAAGATCCCGGCCAGCACCTCGTGCCCGGCATCGCCGAGGATGGAGGCGGCGGCGAGCATGATCGCGTCGCACAGCGGGCTGCGCAGCCCGGGCTCGGAGCCCTGCGCCAGCACGTCGCCGCCGACGTCGATGAACACGAGCAGGTCGCAGCCCAGAGTGGCGGAGGCTCGTCCCAGCCCGTCGGCGACGGCACGGGGACCACCGTGGATGTCGACCAGCATCGTCCGCTCGCCCAGGAACTCCGCCATCCCGGACTCGGCGAAGCGCACCTCGTCGCCGCGCGTGCGTGTGTTGCCGTCGGCGAGGAGGATCCCGGGCGCGATCTCCTCGGCGCCTTCGATCTCGTCCACGGCGCGCGGCCCGGGCTGCGGATCGATCGCCGAGCGCTCCCACGTGAGGCCGCCCAGGACTGGCTCGGCACCGTCGTAGAGCCGGGCGAACTCCGCCGTGGCAAGCGCCCCCACGACATCGCCGCCCCCTCCCATCCCCAGGACCAGCGGACGCCGCGCGCGGCGAAGGACCTGCTCGGCGTCGTGCATTCGCCTAGTTGTACCGAGCACCGGCGTAGCTCACACCTCGTGCGGGGGAGCGCTTCCGGCATGATTGCCGCGTGCTCGCCGTCTTCGCCGCCGACATCGACCGCGACGACCCGCTCAAGGGGCTGCAGATCGACGAGCGTCCCCAGCCCGAGGTTCCCTCCGGCTGGACGACCGTCACCGTCAAGGCGGCGTCGCTGAACCACCACGACCTGTGGTCGCTGCGCGGCGTGGGCCTCGACCGGGAGCGACTGCCGATGACCCTCGGCTGCGACGCGGCGGGGCTCGACGAGGACGGCAACGAGGTCGTCGTGCACTCGGTCATCACCGACGACGCCTGGCGTGGGGACGACACGCTCGACCCGCGACGGGAGATCCTCTCCGAGCGCCACCAGGGGACGTTTTCCGACCGGGTCGCGGTGCCCCGGCGAAACCTGCTGCGCAAGCCGCCGGAGCTGAGCTTCGAGGAGGCCGCTTGCCTGCCGACGGCGTGGCTGACCGCGTACCGGATGCTGTTCACGCGCGCGCAGCTGGCTCCGGGGTCGACGGTGCTCGTGCAGGGAGGCGCGGGTGGCGTATCCACTGCGCTGACGGTGCTGGGCAAGGCGGCGGGAATCCGAGTGTGGGTGACCAGCCGCTCAGAGCAGAAGCGCGAACAGGCGAAGTCGCTCGGCGCTGATGACGCCTTCGAGGCGGGCGCGCGGCTACCCGAACGGGTCGATGCCGTGATGGAGACCACCGGCAAAGCGACGTGGGCGCACTCGATCCGCGCGCTCAAGCCCGGCGGGACGATCGTGGTCTCGGGCGCGACCACCGGCGATGCGCCCTCGGCCGAGCTCTCGCGCGTGTTCTTCCTGCAGCTCTCGGTCATCGGCTCGACGATGGGAACGCGGGACGAGCTCGAACGGCTGATGCAGTTCTGTGTCACGCGCGACGTGCGCCCCGTGATTCACACCACGCTTCCGCTCAGCGAGGCGCGCCAGGGCTTCGAGACCATGCTCGAGGGCGAGGTCTTCGGCAAGATCGTCTTCCAGGTCTAGGGCGCTCCGGCCCGCGTCAGGCAGAGCGCGCCGCGCTCGGCGCCGAGTGCCGCGGCGTCAGCCACCGAGGCCCCGGTGGCCAGACCGAACGTGAAGCCCGCGGCGAACGAGTCGCCGCAGCCGTAGCTGTCGCGCGGCGGTCCGGGCGGCTCGGCAGCCGGCCAGCTGCCCTCTGAGCTGCCCGTCCAGGTTCCCCCGCGCGGCCCGTCGGTCATCACGAGCACCCGGGCCCGGGCAGCGACGTGCTCGGCCCACGTGCGCTCGTCCCGGTCGGTCGCGCTCAACACGAGCGCGTCGATCATCGGGCCCTCTCCCTCGAGCGCCGTGCGCGCGCGCGGCGAGGCCACGACGACCTGCGCCTCGCGCGCGTGGCTCAGCGCGTCGCGATCGCCGGCGGTGAAGTAGACGCCGTCGGCGCCGCACAGCCGCTCCCATTCGAGTTCGTCGGTCCCACGCGTCTCGAGCCGCTCGCCCAGCGTCACGATAGTCCGGTCGCCGCCATCTTCGAGCAGCGTGATCGCGCGGCGGGTGGGCTCATTGCGCCACGCCACGTGTACGCGCACGCCGTGCTCGCTCAGCTGCGCGACCGACGCTTCGCCGTGAGCGTCGCGACCGAGCGCGCAGAAGAAGTCGACCTCCGCGCCGAGCTCGGCCAGCACGACGGCGACGACACCCCCGCCTCCAGCCGCGCGCGCGAACGCGCCGTGCGCATGCACGACCTGACCTCGTTCCGGGATCCGGTCGACGGGGACGAAGTCGACCCATTCGACGTGCCCGACGACGGCGACGCGCGGAGCCATGTTTCAGCCCGTCCCCATCGCGGCGATACGTTCACAAAGCACGCGGCAGCAGGGTAGTGTGCGCACAACCGTCTAATTCCAGGAGGGACAATGCCGCAAGCCAGGAGTGGTGGATCGAGTTCGTCGTCGCGCTCGAAGAGCAGCTCTTCTCGCAGTCAGTCGAAGCGCCCGTCGTCGAGCTCCTCGGGCTCGCGGACGAAGTCGCGCAGTTCTGGCGGCGGCCAGTCGCGCTCGCGTGCGAGCTCGAGCCGGAGCCGGAGCTCGAGTCGCTCCCGCGCAGCGAGCACGGGCGACCCGCGCGTCGACGCGATCGCGCAGCGGCTGCGCAAGCTCAACGAGCGGATCATCGACGCAGGCAAGGACGCGGGCGAGACCACGCTCTCCAGCTACGAGAAGGCACTCAAGGCGATCGCCAGCACGCTCGAGCGCGGCCCCGGATCGAGCGAGATCGACTGGATCTCGAACCTGGCCACGGCGCAGGCGAAGTTCATCCGCGACGTGACGAGCACGTGGACCTCCGCTGCCCGCGACCGCCTGAAGTAGCAAGAGCGCCGGGAGGCGGCTAGACCGTCTCGCCGGGCCGCTGGAAGACGATCTCCGGAACCACGCATGCGGGCGAAACCCGCAGCAGGAAGCGCAGCGCCTCGGCCATGTCCTCGGGGCGCAGCATCTCCTCGACCGGAACCGTGCCCTTGACGAAGTCGGTCATGTCGGTGTCGACGAAGCCGGGGCAGAACGCGACGGATTTGACCCCGTCGCCGTTCAGCTCCTTATTCATCGCCTGGGTGTAGGCGACGACCGCGGCCTTGGTGGCCGAGTAGACCGACAGCCACGCCTGCGGCGACTTGCCGGCGATCGAGGCCAGGTTGACAACCAGTGCGTTGCGGTGCTCGTGCCCGGCCTCGCGCAGCATCTCGGCGCACTCGCGGTAGAACAGGATGATCGCCCGCAGGTTCACGTCGAGCTGCATGTCGACGAACTTGGTCTGATGCTCGCCCGCGGCAGCGCCGATGCCCACGCCGGCGTTGTTGACGAGCACGTCGAGGCGGCCGAAGCGCTCGCGATGGCGACCCACGACCTCAGCGATGCCGGCTTCGTCGTTCATGTTCGCCGCCACATGCTCGACTTCGTAGCCGCGTTCGCTCAGCTCGGCCGCCGTCTGCTCAAGCCGGTCGGGCTTGCGCGCCGTGAGCGTCAGGCCATAGCCCTCCGCGCCGAGGGCGTCGGCCAGGGCGAGGCCGATCCCGCGTGAGGCTCCGGTGACGATCGCCGCGCGCTCGGGCATCGGCGCGGAGCCTATTCGATGACTCTGGTACACTCACGTACCATCGCCGCCACCGCGACAGCCAGGACGCCAGAAAAGCTCGCCGAGGGCACGCCGCCGCCGTCCCCCGCCGGCCCAGTCGACGAGGGCACACCCGTGCGGATGCCGCCGGCCCGTGACGGCTCGGCGCTCACCCAGTCTCTGCGCTTCGTGTTCGGGCCGATGCGCTCGACGATCCGCTCGCGCCAGGAGCTCGGCGACGTTTGGCAGCTGAGGCTGCTCTCGCGCAGCGAGCCGTTCGTCGTCACCACCCATCCTGAGCACGTCAAGTCGCTGTTCACGGCCAAGCCCGACGAGGCTCCGTCGCTGACCGGAGAGTCCCCGCTGCGCCCGATCCTGGGGCCGGACTCGGTTCTGACCTCGGTCGGTGACCGGCACATGCGCCAGCGCAAGATGCTGCTGCCCGCGTTCCACGGCGACGCCGTGCAGCGCTACGTCTCGATGATCGAGGACGTGACCGCGCGGGAGATCGACACCTGGCCGGTAGACAAGCCGTTCGCGCTCGCGCCGCGCATGCAGGCAATCACGCTCGACGTGATCATGAGCGGGATCTTCGGGATCGGGACCAACCCGCCTCGGCGCAGCATCGAGCGGCGGCTGCGGGACACGATCCGGCGGATGCTGCTGGCCTCGACGAATCCTGTCTACCAGCTGGTCGAGCTCCAGCAGGCGGGCCGCGCGGAGCCCCGGGGAGTCCTGCGCGCCGTGCTGAACATCGTCGACCGCCAGATGTACCAGGTGATCCGTGCGCGCCGCGCGGCCGGACCCGGCGGCGACGATGTCCTCTCGATGCTGCTGGAGGCGCGTGACGAAGACGGTCAGGCGCTCAGCGACAGCGAGCTCCGCGACGAGCTGATGTCGCTGGTGCTGGCGGGGCACGAGACCACGGCGAACTCGCTGGCCTGGACGCTCGAGCGAATGCTCCGCCGCCCTGAGACGTATGAGCGGTTGCGCGAGAGCGTGCGCGCCGGCGAGGAGGAATACGTCGAGGCCACGATCTACGAGGGCATGCGGGTGCGCCCCGTCATTCCGTTCATCGTGCGGATGGCCAAGCGGCCCTGGCAACTGGGCGAGTACGTCGTGCCACGCAACACGCCGATCGCGGTCAGCATCGTTGCCCTTCACCATCGCGAGGACGTGTATCCCGATCCGTTCGCCTTCCGCCCCGAGCGCTTCCTCGAGCAGAAGGCCGGGACGTACACGTGGATTCCGTTTGGGGGCGGGATTCGCCGCTGCCTGGGCGCGGCGCTGGCGATGGCGGAGCAGCGGGTGGTGCTCCGCGAGGTCGCGCGGCGGACCGACATGCGCCCGGCCAAGCCCGATCCCGAGTCACCGCGACAGCGCAACGTGACGATGATCCCCAACCGCGGCGGACGCGTCGTCATTTCCTCCAAGCAGCCTGTGTGACCGCCACCGCGACGGATCACCGGCAGCGGCTGATCGGTGCCGTTGCGGAGTCGATCGAGCAGCGCGGCTACCGCGACACCACGGTGGCCGACATCGTGCGCATTGCGCGCACGTCACGCCGCACCTTCTATGAGCACTTCGAGGATCGCGAGACGTGCTTCCTGGCCCTGTTCGACGCGATCAACGACGAGACGATGGACAACATCGCCGCCGCAGTGCGTCCCGACGACCCGCTCGAGCAGCAGGTCGACGCGGCGCTCGACGGCTACATCGAGAGCGTGATGGCGCACCCCGCGCTGTACCGCAGCTTCGTGCGCGAGCTTCCGGGACTCGGACAGGCGGGGGCGGACCGGCAGCTCGCGGTGATCGAGCGCTTCGCCCAGCTGCTCGTGGACCTCGTCGAGTCCGCGCGCCGCCAGCAGCCCGACGTGGCCGCCAAGCCGCTGACGATGGACACCGCCGTGATGATCGTCGGTGGCCTGCGTGAGCTCGCCGTCATCGCGCTGCAGAAGGGCCGTGACGTACGCAAGCTGCGCGCCAGCGCGGCGCCGACGGTCAAGGCGATCCTCACCGGGACCCTGTTGTAGCGTGGCGAGCGTGAGCTCCGGCGAGCAACTGGTCGACGTCGGCAGGGGCGTGACCCTCTGCTACGAGCGGCTGGGGGACGTGTCCGACCCTCCGCTGCTCCTGATCATGGGCCTGGGGCAGCAGATGCTGGGCTGGCCCGATGACTTCTGCCGGATGCTCGTCGAGCGCCGCTTTCAGGTCATCAGGTTCGACAACCGCGACGTGGGCCGATCGACCCACGCCTCGACGCGGCCCCCGAAGCTGGCGCAGCTGATCTCGCGGCGGCTGCCCGCCGAGCAATACGACGTGAGCGACATGGCGGCGGACGCCGCTGGACTGATCGAAGCTCTCGAGCTCGGACCCGTGCACGCCGTCGGCGTCTCGATGGGCGGGATGATCGCCCAGACGCTGGCCGCCCAACACGGCGAGCTCGTGCGGAGCCTCGTCTCGATCATGTCGACGACCGGCGCGCGGAACGTCGGCTGGGTAGCGCCCTCGACGCTCAGGCTGATGTGGCGCCCACCCCCGCGCACCCGCGAGGAGGCCGCCTCGCGCGCGCTCGTGATGTGGCGCCACATCGGCTCGCGCGGGTTCCCGTTCGACGAGGGGTCGGTCCGCGATCGCGCCATGCGCGCCTTCGACCGCGACCCGCGGGCGGCGGCGGGAACGGCCCGCCAGATGGCCGCGATCGTCAAGTCGGGCAACCGCTCGGCCACGCTCGCCGCGGTCAAGGCGCCGGCGCTCGTAATCCACGGCGACCGCGACCTGATGGTCCATCCCTCGGGGGCGCGGGCGACGGCGCGCGCCATTCCCGGCGCCCGGCTCGAGACGATCGAGGGCATGGGCCACGATCTCCCGGCCGGGGCCTGGCCCCGGGTCGTCGAGCTGATCTCCGAGCACGCAGCGTCGGCCGACGCGGCGTCAGGCGCGTCCAGCCCGGCTCAGCGCGCGGCCAGCTCTTCCTGACGGCTCGCGCGCAGGAGCTCGTCGAGCCGCGTCAGCTTCACGCGGGGACGCCCGTGCGGCTCCCCCAGCCCACGCTCGTGGGCATCGATCGCCTCCCATCCCGAGTACTCGATCGCATCGGGCTGGCGCTCTGAGACGAGGCGCACCACGTCGACCGCGCCGCCCTCGGGCTGCGGAAGCTTGCCGGCCCCGAGGTCTTCGAGCAGCGAGGTGACGGTCTCCTGAGCGCACTTCTTGTTCGTCCCGATGACGCCGCTCGGGCCGCGCTTGATCCACCCGGCGGTGTACACGCCGGCCAGCGGCTCGCCCGTCTCAGGATCGATGACGCGGCCGGCCTCGTTGTGGATCGTCGCCCGGCGCTCGTCGAACGGCACGCCGTCGAGCGGCGTCCCCTTGTAACCGATCGAGCGCAGCACGAGCCCCGCATCGAGGGTCTCGGTCTCGTCGGTGGCGCGCGCGGCGATCCGGCCGTCGGGAGTCTGGACGAGCTCGTTTTGGACGATGCGCACGCCCTCGACGCGCTCCTGCCCCAGGATCTCCGTGGGCGAGACGGCGAAGCGCAGCACGACACGCTTGGGCTTCCCGCTCGGCTCGCGCTGCGCGTACCCGGTCACGATCTCGACGTTGCGCCGCGCCGTCACGTCGGCGGCGTCGCTCTCCAGGAAGGCACGGCTGTGCTCGTCGAGCTCGACCTCGGCCGGGTCGACGATGATGTCGGCGTCGGCCAGCTCTCCCAGCTCGCGTAGCTCGGGGTTGGTGTAGGCGGCCTGGGCGGGCCCGCGGCGGCCGAGCACGACGATCTCCTTGATCTGGCTCTTGGCCAGCACGTCGAGGGCGTGGTCGGCGATGTCGGTCTTCGCCAGCTCCTCGTTGGTTAGCGCCAGCATCCGCGCCACGTCGAGGGCCACGTTGCCGTTGCCGATGACCACCGCGCGCTCGGAGCTGAGGTCGAAGTCGAAGTCGCAGTAGTCGGGGTGGCCGTTGTACCAGGCCACGAATTCGGTTGCGGCATGGCTGCCCGGAAGCTCCTCGCCCGGAATGCCCAGCCGTCGATCGGTCGGCGACCCGATCGCGTAGAGCACGGCGTGGAAGTGGGCGGCGAGCTCCTCGTGGCCCAGGTGGCCTCCGATCTCGACGTTGCCGAAGAAGCGAAAGCCCGGCATCGCGGCCGTCTTCTCGTAAACGCGCGTGACGGCCTTGATGTTGGGGTGGTCCGGCGCCACACCCGCCCGCACCAGGCCCCACGGCGTCAGCAGCCGCTCGAAAACGTCAACCTCGACCGTCAGATCCTTGGCCTTCAGGAGCCGCTCGGCGGCGTAGAAACCCGCCGGCCCCGCCCCCACGACGGCCACGCGCAGTGGGTTCTCCTCGGTTCCGGGGAGCCCTGTCTGATCGGCGGTTCCCACGGCTCGACCATAGCAACGGGGGTGTCCCTAACCTCCTCGTCACGAGCCCGTCTGTCGACACCTCGGACCGCGCCGAAACCGCCCCTACGCTGCTGCTCAGCATCGACTGGGAGGACTGGCACCAGCTCGTCGGCCGCCGCATCGGCGAGCCCGGCTGGGAGCGACCCGGACCGGCGCTGGCGCGACAGACGGAGGCGCTGCTGGGGTTGCTCGAGGAGGTCGGGGCGCGGGCTACGTTCTTCGTCCTGGGGATGGCAGCGCGTTCGCATCCTCAGCTGCTTTCGGGCATCGTCGAGGCGGGGCATGAGATCGCGTGCCACGGCGACGCACACCTGCCCGTGTTCCGCCAGACCCCGGACGAGCTCGCCGCCGATTTGCGGTCCGCGCGGCAGACGATCGAGGAGCTGACCGGCGTGAGGCCCGTGGGCTACCGCGCCCCCGCGTTCTCGATCACGCGCGAGTCCCCTTGGGCCCATGAGGTGCTGGCCCAGGAGGGGTTCTCCTACGACGCGAGCGAGCACGATTCGCCGTGGATCCGCGACCGGGTCTCGGCTACGGAATCCGGCCCCCATGAGCTCCCGGAGTCCGGGCTGTGGGAGTTCCCGGTCGCGGTGTGGCGGGTGCGGGACGTGTCGGTTCCCGTCGGCGGCGCCTCGTACTGGGCCGTGATGCCGCGGCGGCTGATCCTGCACGGATTGACGCAGGCGGGATCGCGCGCGGGTCTGTACCTGCACCCCCACGAGCTCGACCCGGAGCCGCTGCGGCTGTCGGGGCGCACCACTCCGGGCATCGGCGCGCGGCTGCACGGGCGGCTGCGCGCGGCCCAGCGCAACAGCGCCCGCCGCGTGGCCCCGGACACCCTGCGCGCCATCGCCGAGCGCTTTCAGTTGATCCCTTATGGTGAGGCCTATGCCCAGCTCGACGGCGGCACCCCAGCGCGTCCGTAGACGCTTCCGCGAGAAGGCCCAGCAGTTCGACGACCTCTACGAGGACGAGCGGCCGCTCGTCAAGCTGCTGCGGCCGGGTCTGTTTCGCCGCCGCCAGCTCGCCGCCGACACGGTCCGGGGGTTTGGTTCGCCGCGCGTGCTGGACGTGGGCTGCGGGTCGGGCCGCATCGGCGAATTCGCGTTGGAGGCCGGCGCGGTGCGCTACGTCGGGATCGACTTCTCCGAGCCGATGATCGACATGGCGCGGGGGCGGCTGGCGCGTTTCGGCGAGCGCGCCTCGCTGATCGTCGAGGACTTCATGAACGCCTCGTTGGAGGGGCCGTTCGACGTCGTGCTGGCGCTGGGCCTGTTCGACTATCTGCCCGACGCCGGCCGCTTCGCCCGCCGCATGGCCGAGCTGACCGCGCCCGGCGGCTGCATGGTCGGTTCCTTTCCCACCTGGTCCTTGATCAAGGGCCCGGTGCGGAAGGTCCGCTACGAGGTCATCGGCGACTGCCCGATCTTCAACTACAGCCGGCGCGAGCTGGAGCTGATGCTGGTCGCCGCCGGGTTCGAGCGGGTCGAGATCCTGAGCCCGGGCCGCAGCGGGTTCTTGGTCAGGGCGACTCGGAGCTAGCTGCCGGCTCGCGTCGGCCCGGGCCTTCGTCTGGGTCGAGCACGAAGATCTCGATCAGGCGATCTGGGTCGAAGAGGACCTGGCTGTGGTAGCTGAGGACGCGGCGTTCCAGAACGTCCTCGACCTGCCGGATGAGCTCGGGCGCGATCACGGACTGAAAGCGAAGGCGGTAATCGCGAACCGCGTCCTGCTGGCCGCCCCGGATCATGGTTTCTTCATCGCGTGTCAGTCCCGCCGCTCATGACGCAAAAGACGTACTCGTCGTTGAAATAGGTCTTTGCGTGCGTGGGACCTCGGCCGTAGAGGTCCTTGATCGCCTTGACGACGGCGTGTGACACGCGGGCCTGCGGCGTGACCTCCTGCTGGTCGGCTCTGTCCGCGGTGTCACCGGGCACAGGGGCACGATAGCGGTCATCGCTGCTTCGAATCGCGCCGGGGTGGCGAACATAGGTTTGGGTCCATATCGCAGCGGGTAAATCGTGCCCCGAGCGTTGCAACTACAGCGTGCGCACGCTCCCGCAGTGCAAGATGGGGACGTCTCCGTTGGCCGAATCCGCCTCGGGCGAGGGTCCTGTCGACCAGTTCTTCTCCATAAGGAGGCCAAATGAGCGCCACAGGCGCAACCAGTAGTGCAGATCGCGGCGCCCTGGGCGGTCGCCCCGTAGGCACCGACCATGGTCGCCGTCTCTCGACGGAAACCAAGGCTGCCTTCAAGACAACCGAGTTCGCAGCCTTCATCGTGATCGTCGTGGGGATCTTGATCGCCGCGGCCGTGGCGAAAGCGACCACGACGCATCATGATCCGTTCACGGCAGCACAGGCCTGGCTCTACGTGTCCATCGTCACGCTCGGCTACATGCTGAGCCGCGGACTGGCGAAGTCCGGGTCCAAGCAGCCCTACGACGAGCGGTAAACAGATTGCGCCTCGCCGGGCGCCCGCCGCATGGGCGCCCGGCGGAGGCCAGTACACGCTGACCTCAATCCACAGGAGCCTGATCGACGAATGCGATTCGCTTTCTACGGACTACTCATCGCCGCCCTGATCTTCGTAGTCACCGGCGGCCACGTTCTGTTCCTCCCGCTGTTCTTCCTGCTGCCGCTCGGTGGCCTGTTCGGGCACCGGCGTAGGTACCGCCGCTTCTAGTCCCTACCCCAGCGCCGCCTGAGCCGCCGCCACCCGGGCGATCGGGACCCGGAACGGCGAGCACGACACGTAGTCCAGCCCGGCCATGTGGAAGAAGGCGATCGACTCGGGGTCGCCGCCGTGCTCGCCGCAGATGCCGAGCTTCAGGCCCGGATGGGCTTCGCGCCCCACCCACGCCGCGAGCCGGACGAGCCAGCCCACGCCAGGGGCGTCGATCGTCTCAAAGGGTGACCGGTCGACGATCTTGGACTCGATGTACGTGGGGATGAACTTCGACTCGGCGTCGTCGCGGGAGAACCCGAGTGCGGTCTGGGTGAGGTCGTTCGTCCCGAAGGAGAAGAAGTCGGCGTGGCGAGCGATGCGGTCGGCGACGAAGCAGGCCCGCGGCAGCTCGATCATCGTCCCCACCGTGTAGTCGCGCCCGGCGTCAAGGCCGTGCTCCGCCGCCACCCGCACGACCAGCTCGCGCATGATCTCGATCTCGTGCTCGTAGGCGACGAGCGGGATCATGATCTCTGGGTGGGGCGGCTCGTCGACGGCGCGGGCAGCGCGCATGATCGCGTGCACCTGCATCTCGTAGATCTCGGGATAGAGGATCCCCAGGCGGCAGCCGCGGGTGCCGAGCATCGGATTGCCCTCGTGGATCTCCTCCACCCGCGTTAGCAGAGCCTCGAGCTCCTCCAGGTCGTCTGAGACCTCGATCCGCGCCCGCTCCACCTGAGCGCGCAGCTCGGGCAAATTGGGCAGGAACTCGTGCAGAGGCGGGTCGAGCAGGCGGATCGTCACCGGGAGCCCCCGCATGACCTCGAACAGGCCGACGAAGTCCTGCTCCTGAAGCGGGAGCAGCTCGGCCAGCGCGTCGCGCCGCCCGGCGCGGTCGCCGGCCATGATCATCGCGCGCATCTTCGGCTGACGATCCTCGGCCATGAACATGTGCTCGGTCCGGCACAGGCCGATGCCCTCAGCGCCCCGCTCGCGGGCCCGCCGGGCATCCACCGGCGTGTCCGCATTGACCCGCACACCGAGCCGGCGCAGCTCGTCGGCCCACACCAGCACCTGCTCGAAGTGCTCGTCCAGCTGGGGCTCGACCAGCTTGGCGCCGGGCTCGAGGACGGCGCCCTCGGTGCCGTCGATCGCGATCAGGTCGCCGGCGCGGAACACGTCGCCGTTGATCCGCACCTCTCCAGCATCGACGTCGATCGCGACAGAGGCACCGGTCACGGCGGGCACGCCCATCCCGCGGGCGACGAGTGCAGCGTGCGAAGCCTTGCCGCCCTCGGAGGTGAGGATGCCCTTGGCGGCGTGGAAGCCCGCAACGTCGTCGGCCTCTGTGAACGGCCGCACGAGGATGACCTCGCCCCCCTCGGCCGCTGCCGCAACGGCGTCCGGAGCGCTGAACACGATCGTGCCCGCGGCCGCGCCCGGGGAGGCGGCGACGCCGCGCGCCAGCACGTTGTAGCCGGCGCTGCGGTCGAAGGTGGGGTGCAGGAGGGCGTCGAGCGAACCGGCATCGATCGTCCGGATCGCCTCCTCGCGCGTCAGCAGACCCTCCTCCACGGCGTCCACCGCAAAGCGGACCGCGGCCTGGGCCGGGCGCTTGGCGTTGCGCGTCTGGAGCATCCACAAGTGCCCTTCCTCGACGGTGAACTCGACGTCCTGCATGTCCTTGTAGTGCGCTTCGAGCGTGCGCAGGATCTCCCGCAGCTGCTTGTCGGCATCGGGCATGACCTCGGCGAGCTCGGAGATGTCGCGCGGGGTGCGAACGCCCGCCACGACATCTTCGCCCTGGGCGTTTACGAGAAAATCGCCCGATGGCTCGGGGGCGCCGGTGACCTCATCCCGGCTGAAGGCCACGCCGGTGGCCGAGGTCTCCCCCTTGTTGCCGAAGACCATCTGCTGGACGTTGACCGCGGTGCCCCAGTCCTCGGGAATGCGGTTGATGCGCCGGTAGTGCACGGCCCGCTCGCCGCGCCAGGAGTCGAAGACGGCGCGGATGGCGTGGCGCAGCTGCTCCTGGGGGTCCTGCGGGAACTCATAGAAGCCCGTGAAGCGCTCCACGAGCTCTCGCAGCGAGTCGACCGAGAGCTCGGCGTCGCTCTGCACTCCCTGGGCGCTCTTGACCTCCTCGATCGCGCGCTCGAACCTCTCCCCCTTTACGCCGTGGGCGACGTTTCCGAACATCTGCACCAGCCGGCGGTAGGAATCCCAGGCGAAGCGCTCATTCTCGGTCGCCTCGGCCAGCCCCGCCACGGCCGCGTCGTTCAGCCCCAGGTTGAGGATCGTGTCGAGCATTCCCGGCATCGACTCGCGGGCGCCGCTTCGCACCGACACGAGCAGGGGGTCGCGCTCGTCGCCGAACTGCTTGCCGGCCAGCTCCTGCAGGCGTCCGAGCGCCGCCTCCACCTGCTCGGCCAGGCCCTCGGGCTCGTCGCCCTCGCGCATGTACGCCACGCAGGCCTCGGTGGTGATCGTAAAACCCGCGGGCACGTGGTCGGCGCCCAGCACGCGGGTCATCTCGGCGACGCCTGCCCCTTTCCCGCCCAGTAGCTCGCGCATGTCGCGCGATCCCTCGGCGAAGTCGTACACCCACTTCGCACCCTGCATCCCTGCGAAAGCCTTTCACAGGACGGCCGGCCGGCGCGCAAGCGAAGCTGCCGTGTGGTGTGATCCCAGGGCGTGAGCGGGCTGATGCGACAGACGCAGGTCTACGTGGCCGGGATCGGCAACCGCCGCCCGCGCGTGCCGCTCGACGCGCAGAGGCTCGAGACGGCAGCGCGCAAGGCGATGAACCGCAACGCGTTCGCCTACATCCGGGCCGGCGCGGGCAACGAGCGCACGATGTTCGCCAACCGCGCGGCGTTCGACCGCTGGCGGATCGTGCCGCGCATGCTCCGCGACGTCGAGGAACGCGACACGAGCGTCGAGCTGTTCGGGCGCCGCCTTCCGAGTCCGTTCCTGCTCGCGCCCATCGGGGTGCTCGAGCTCGCCCACCCCCAGGCCGACATCGCGGTGGCACGGGCGGCGCGCAGCACCGGCACGCCGATGATCTTCTCCAACCAGGCCTCGCGCCCGATGGAGGAGGTGGCGCGCGTCCTGGGCGACAGCCCTCACTGGTTCCAGCTCTACTGGAGCAAGTCAGACGAGCTGGTCGAGAGCCTCGTGGCGCGCGCCGAGCGCTGCCGCTGCGAGGCGATCGTCGTGACCCTCGACACCACGCTCCTGGGATGGCGCTCGCGCGACCTCGAGCAGGGTTACCTGCCCTTCCTGCGCGGCAAGGGGATCGCCCAGTACACGAGCGACCCGGTGTTCACGCGCCTGCTCTCAGAGCCCGGTCCCCCGCCCGCGCCTGAGCAGCAGCCGAAGCCGAGCCTGGCCGCGCTCCGCGTGCTCATCGAGCTCACGCGTGCGTATCCCGGTGGCTTCCTGCAGGCACTGCGCACCGGCAACGGCCGCGCTGCCGTGCAGCGCTTCATCGACATCTACTCGCGCCCCTCGCTGACCTGGGAGACGCTGTCGTTCCTGCGCGAGCGCACCTCTCTGCCGATTCTGCTCAAAGGGATCCTCCATCCCGACGACGCCGCGCGCGCGGTGGAGGCCGGCATGTCCGGGATCGTGGTCTCAAACCACGGTGGCCGCCAGGTCGACGGCTCCATCGCCACCCTCGAGGCGCTGCCGGGGATCGCAGCCGCCGTCGGCGGCCAGATTCCGATCCTGCTCGACTCGGGCATTCGCGGCGGCGCCGATGCGTTCAAGGCGATCGCGCTGGGCGCGAGCGCCGTGCTCATCGGGCGCCCCTATGTCTACGGTCTTGCCATCGCCGGCGAGCACGGCGCGCGGGAGGTGCTCCAGAACTTCAACGCCGACTTCGAGCTCACGATGGGGCTGGCCGGTTGCCGTTCGGTGGCCGAGATCGACTCCGAGGCGCTCAGCGAGGCACCGGGCCTCAGCCAGAGCGTCACGGCCTGAGGCTGTCGTCCACCACCGCCACGGCGGCCGCGTACGCGACGTGCGTGGCCAGGCTGGTGGCGAGATAGCCGCGCGGCCAGCGCCAGGGCGGGGGCGTGTGCCCAAGCAGCGGGAACATCGTGACGGTCGCACTCATCAGCGTGCCGCCGAACACCGCACTGGCCCACGGTTCCTCGAGCCGGCGCCTGAGCAGCCCGTGGTAGAGCCCGAACATCGACCCGTAGCTCCAGCGCAACGCCAGCCCCAGCTCGTTCTCCTCTTGGCCCGTGACGTGGTGCAGGTGCAGGATGTTGACGACGATCTGCCCCGGGACGAGGCTGTCGTCGTAGTCGAGCGGCCCTGACGTCCGCGAGCGGAGCCGGTGCTCGAGCTTGTAGGACAGCGTGAGCGCCGCAGTCCCGGCGCTTCCGGCCAGCACGCTGCGGATCGGCCACGGCAGGCGCATCGGCCCGAGCCTACCCCCGGCCCGGAATCTCCAGCCAGTACTCGATGCAGGGCTCGCGCTCGCCACCGACGCGGTCGTAAACGGCCTGCGCGCGGAGGTTGTCGGGCGCGGTCAGCCATCCGAGCTTGACCTTGCCGCGTTTGCGGCAGTGCTCGCGGCAGGCCTCGATCAGGCGGTCGGCCAGACCTGTGCCGCGGGCACCGGGGACCACGAACAGATCGTTCATGACCCCCACCGGGCCGCCGCTCAGGGTGTCCCACGTCCAAAACAGCGTGGCGAAGCCGAGCGCCGAGTCGTCCTCGTCGCGAGCGATCAGCTGCAGTCCGTGTCTTTCCGGATCTGCGATCAGGGCGCGGCTGAGCGCCAGGAGGTGCTCATCGGAAGGATGGGCGTCGTAGAAGTCGCAGTAGGCGCGGACCAGCGGGGAAAGATCCCGCAGGTCTTCTTCGGTGACGGTGGTGATGGTCATGCCCCGTTTTCCGCGCGCGGAGCCAGGGTACGCCTGTAACGAGCAAGAGGGAGGTTCTGAGATGGAGTCTGCTCGACCTCAACGCCGGCGCTTCGGTATGCGCGGACGACCCGGACCGTTGGCCCGCCTGGATCGGATCCCGGTCTGGCCGTACGACCGCAAGCTGCTCTGGGTGGTGGGCGCCGGCTACTTCTTCGCCTTCTTCGACATCGTCACGATCTCGTTCGCGACGCCGGTCATCGCCAAGCAGTTCCACGTGTCCAAGGCCACCGTCACCGCGTCGGTGACGAGCAGCCTGATCGGCTACATCATCGGTTCCTTCGCCGACTCGACGATCGCCGACAAGTGGGGCCGAAAGCTGAGCCTCGCGCTCTCGGTGGCGGTCTTCTCGGTCGGGACGATTCTGGCTGCGGTGAGCACGAACGTCACCGAGCTGATCATCTTTCGCTTCATCGCCGGGCTGGGCATCGGCGCTGAGATCGCCGCGGTGACGACTTACATCGGCGAGTTGTCTCCCGCACGGTTGCGCGGTCGCTACACGAGCTGGGCCACGACCGCAGCCTACGCGGGGTTCGCCGTGGTCCCGTTCATTGCTCGCGCTCTGGTTCCGAACCTTGCCTCGGGCTGGCGGATCCTGTTCCTGATCGGCGCGCTGGGGTCGCTGACGATCCTGTTCATGCGGCGAAACCTTCCGCCCTCGCCGCGATGGCTGGTCACGCAGGGGCGCGAGGAGGAGGCGCACCGGGTCGTCGCCGAGGCCGAGGAAAAGGCACGCGAGTCGGTCGAGGGCGAGCTTCCGGCCCCCGAGCCCGTGCCTGACGAGGCCCCTGCCGAGCGCTTCCCCATCGCAGCGCTGTTGCGGCCGCCGATGCTCAGTCGTGTGGCTCTGTTCGTGGGCATCTGGTTCGTCTACTACATCGGCAACTACGGCTGGCTGACCCTCACCCCCACCCTGTTCACCGACAAGGGCTACAGCCTCGCCGACAGCATCACCTACCTGCTTCTGTCCGGCGTCGGCTTCCTGCTCGGGGCCTTCTTGACGACCCGGTTCAGCGATCGCGTCGAGCGCAAGTACACCTGCGCCGCGATCGGGGTCGTGTGGGGAATCGTCCTGCTCGTGATCGGGTACGCCGTGTCACCGACGATCATCATCGTGTTCGGGTTCATCGCCTCGACCACGATCGGATTGCTGGTCCCGATGCTCTACACCTACACCGCCGAGCACTTCTCGACCAACGCGCGCGCCACCGGCGTGGCGCTCAGCGACGGACTCGGTCACATCGGCGGTGCGCTCGCCCCCCTGATCGTGCTGGGTGCGAACTCGGCCTGGGGCTTCTCGGGTGCCTTCCTGGTCATGGGGATCACCGGCTTCATCACCAGCGCGCTGATCCTGCTGGGCATTCAGGCCACCGGCCGCTCGCTGGAGACAGCGGCCGCTACCCCATAGGCCGCTGATGACAAGCACCGGTGCGGCTTGTGAGGTCGCCTTCGTCCTGGGTGGAGGCGGCGTGCTGGGAGCACACGAGGTGGGGATGCTCCAGGCCCTGGCCGAGAGCGGGGTCGAGCCGGACATCATCCTCGGCACGTCCGTTGGCGCGATCAATGGAGCCTTCTTCGCGGCGCAGCCGAATGCCGAAGGGGTTCGGCGTCTGGCTGAGGTGTGGAGTGCGTCGAATCTCTCCGATCTCTCCGCCGGCGTGCTGCTTCGGCGCATCACCACGCTCGCACGATCCGGGACCCACCTGCACTCCCTTGATGAGGCGCGCGCACGTTTGGCAGCCGCGCTACCGGTGCAGCGGGTGGAGCAGCTGGCCGTCCCCTTCCAATGCGTCGCGGCGTCGATCGAACGCGCAGCAGAGCATTGGTTCGATCGCGGTGACCTGGCCGACGTCGTACTCGCGTCGTGCGCGGTGCCGGGGATTCTTCCCGCGGTGAAGATCGGTGAGGAGCACTTCATCGACGGCGGCATCGTCAACTCGATACCGGTGGCCCGCGCGGTCGCACTCGGTGCGCGCACCATCTACGTCCTCCAGGTCGGGCGACTCGAGAAGCCGCTCTCGCCGCCTCGATGGCCGTGGGAGGTCGCGCTCGTGGCGTTCGAGGTGGCCAGGCGCCACCGGTTTGCCCACGACCTCGAATCGCTGCCGGACGGCGTCAGCCTGCACGTTCTGCCCACCGGCGGCTCGGCGGCTCCGGCGTACAACGACGTCTCCGGGCAGCTTCGCCTCAGGCGCATCGCTCGCAGCGTGCAGCAGCAGATCGAGCTCTCATACGAGGCGACGCTGAGCTACCTCGCGGCTCCCTGATGCCGATCACCGCGATAAGGCGCCCTCTCACTGTCACCGCATGGCTGCTGATGTCGCTGCTGTGCCTCGCGCTTTCGCCGTTGCTGATCGCCGTCGCAGCCGTCGTTGGCACCCTCATGCGCCGGCCGCAGCCGATGCTCTTCGTCCGGATCCTGATCGCCTACTTCGCGCGCGAGCTTGGGGTGCTGGTCGCCTGCGGCGGGCTGTGGCTCGCGAGCGGCGCCGGCTGGAAGATGCGCACCCCACGCTTTCAGCTGCTCCACTACCGCCTTCTGCGCTGGTTCATCCATGGTCTCACTCAGCGCGCGCTCACCCTGCTCGCGGTCGACGTGAAACCGGAGCCTTCGCCCGAGGCGACTCATGCCCTCGAGCGGGACCAGCCGCTGCTGTTCTTCAGCCGCCACGCCGGGCCGGGCGACACGCTTCTGCTGACTGACCTACTGCTCACGCGCTATGAGCGGCTTCCTCGGGTCGTCTTCAAGGACACACTGACGATTGATCCGTGCATCGACCTCATCGGCCACCGTCTCCCGCACGCGGTGCTGAACACGGAAGACAAGGAGGAGTGCGAGACGAGGATTCGCGAGATCGCACGCGACCTCGACGGTCGTGGCGTGCTCCTCATCTTCCCTGAGGGTGGCAACTTCACCTTCGAGCGCCGAGAGAGAGCTCTGCGAAAGCTGCGGCGAAAGGGGCGTAACCGGGAACACGCCGCCGCCCGGCAGATGGCGAACGTGCTTCCGCCGCACCCATCCGGCGCGCTCGCGGCACTGAGCGGCAACCCCGGCGCCGACGTGATCTTCGGAGCGCACACGGGGCTCGGGCTGGCGGCATTCCCGCGCGAGCTGTGGCGCGCGACGCCTATCGGCAGGACCTTCGAAACCCAGATGTGGTTGGTTCCGCCCGACGAGCGGCCAACCGATCCCGACCGTCAGCAGGAGTGGCTCTACGACTGGTGGAAGCGCATCGACGAATGGGTGCAGGAGCGCGGCTCGGAAAGCGCGCCGGCAGACCCGGCGGCCCCTACAGGTTGATCGCCGCCATCCCGGCTTCGTCGTAGCGATCGCCGGACACGGGCGGTAGCTCGGCCTCGATCCGCCGGAGGTCCTCGGCGTCGAGCTCGACCTCGACGGCGGCGGCGTTCTGCTCCAGGTAGGTGCGCCGCTTGGTGCCGGGGATCGGGACGAGATCATCCCCCTGCGCCAGGACCCAAGCCAGCGCCAGCTGCGCCGGGGTGATGTCCTTCTCGGCTGCGATCTCCGCGACCTTGTCCGCCAGCTTGCGGTTGGCCTCGAAGTTTTCGCCCCGGAAGCGCGGGTTGCGCCGGCGGAAGTCGTTCTCCTCGATCTCGTCGGGCGACTTGAACCGCCCCGAGAGAAAGCCACGCCCGAGTGGCGAGTAGGGCACGAACCCGATTCCCAGCTCGCGACAGGTCGGCAGCACCTCGGCCTCGGGATCGCGCGTCCACAGCGAGTACTCCGTTTGCACCGCCGTGATCGGATGCACGGCGTGGGCGCGGCGGATGGTCTCCGGTGCCGCCTCGCTCAGCCCGATGTGGAGCACCTTGCCCTGCGCCACCAGCTCACCCATGGCGCCGACCGTCTCCTCGATCGGGACGTCCGGGTCGACGCGGTGCTGGTAGTAGAGGTCGATGTGGTCGACGCCGAGTCGCCGGAGCGAGCCGTCGATCGAGCTGCGGACGTGGTCGGGCGAGCCGTCGAGCGGTCCCAGCGTCGACATCTGACCGGGCGTCGCCTCATCCATCCGGCGCGCGAACTTGGTCGCGATCACGTAGTCATCGCGGCGATCCTTGATCGCCCGGCCGACCAGCTCCTCGTTGGTCAGCGGTCCGTACAGCTGGGCGGTGTCGAGGAAGTTGATCCCCAGCTCCAGCGCGCGCTGGATCGTGGCGATCGCCTCGTCCTCGTCGGACGAGCCGTAGAAGGCCGACATTCCCATGCAGCCGAGGCCGAGGGCCGAGACCTCCAGCGATCCGAGGTTGCGCGTCTTCATTGCGGCTCCAGTCTTTGGTTATCGGGCGGCTGGTCTGAGCGTTCCCGGGCAGACGCCCGCGCAATCGCTCGGGTTAGGGGGGCCGTGCAGGCGAGCACGGCCCCGGTCCCGTTGTTAGTGCTAGGAGCCGCGATGCCAGCGAATGGTGCTGGTGCTGAAATCGATGCTGCCCGTGTAGCGATAACCCGCGGCGGTGCTGGGGCCGTCGTTATAGAGGGCGAGACAGCTGTAGGTCACAGGCGCAGCACCGGAGTCCGCGGCGGCCGCCGGCGCGCAGGTGGTGTCGAGCGCGGGACCGTGACGCAGCAGACCCAGGCCGGACTGCCTGGTGGCATCGGTGGTTATCGCCCGCGCGAGCCGGGTTTCGAGCTCTTGGCGGGATGCGGCTGAATGGCTTGGACCAGTGTCCGCGAGTGCGGCCGCGGATGGCGCCGGCCCGGGGCTGGAGCGATGCAAGCCGACCGCGGCTGCGATGGCTGCGCTCAAGATCAGGAGGGCCAAGAGGATCCTGAACCGCAGGCGCCTGACCGAGTGGCCGAGGTGGCGCGCGGCATCACGGAGCTGATACGGCTGCGGAGCGCCGTAGTCACGGCCGCAGTACGGACATACCTCGTCGTTTGTGTGCGAGATCGTCGAGCAGCCCAGGCACATCCGCGGGCGCCGTGCCGCCTCGTCGGCGACGGGGTCGTCGTCGTCGTCCTCCGCCGGCGGCTCGTCCTCGGACTCGTGATCCGGTTCCCCGGCCGCAGGCTCCGCAGGAGCCGGCTCGGTGTGACCGACGGAGATCCATCCGGGGTCGAGCCACGACGTCTCGGCGGCTTCGTCCACCGGCAACTCAGCCGTCGGCTCATCGACTTCGACCGCCTTGACCCTTCCCGTCCACCGGTGACCGTCCCACCAGCGTAGGTCTGCCTCATCGAACGGATCGGCGTACCAATCGCCTCGGCGCGCCACCTTCCGCTCGTCACAACTCAACGAAGCGGGATCGCCTCGCCGACGCGTAACACGACCCATATCTAGCCCCCTCGTACCGTTGAGGTACAAGAAACCACGATCGGTGGCGCTTCGCCCCAGGGTTACACCCCAGAATTTAGAAATTCACGACCAGGCGTCCGGCGGGTTGGTCGGTCGCCGACGGTCCCGGTGCGGCGCGGCCCCGCTCGCCCGGAGGGTCTGTCAGCTCGTGCCGAGCCGCCAGTTGAGCGACCCGGTGGCGAAGTTGATCGTGCCGATGTAGCTGTAGCCGCTCCGCGTGACCGACGTTCCGGTCCGGTAGACCGCGAGGCAGTCATAGGTGCCGACCCGCGCCCCGAGGTTGATCGAGCTGCCGCCGCTCACGTTGGCGCAGGCGGTGCTGAGCGGAGGCCCGTCGGTGAGGACTCCCTGGCTGGCCTTCTCGCTCGCGTCGCGGGTGATCGCGTTCTGAAGCGTGCTTTCGAGACCGCGTCTGTGCGTCACCTCGGCGAGCCGTTGCTTCTCGGCGGCCGCGCGTGCGCGAGCCGCCGCCACGGCGCGTCTGTGTCGCGCGGCGCTCTGGTTGTCCTGGTTGACGTTGATCACGACGCCGACCAAGACGGCGAGCAGGACGAGCCCGAGCACGACGATCACCGGGAGCCGCACCCGAGCCGACAACGAAGGCTCCGGCGGCGAGACGAACGAGCGCCCGCAGTAGGGGCAAAAGTCGCCTTCCGTGTGGGTCAGCCGTGAGCAGGAGGGACACGTGAGCGCCGGTAGGTCCTGGCGCTCCGGCGTGCCGATCCGCTTGATCGTCGGGCGCGTCGGGATCGCGCGCGGCTGGGGCTCCGGCGGCGGCGCGGGCTGGGGCTGGGGGCGTGCCTCGCGCGCGCGGGTACTTGTCGAGCCGGGCAGGCGGCGCACGTACTCACCGGAGCCGGTCATGACGACGCGGACCGGTTCGGGCTCGGGCGGCTTGGGCTCGGGCGGCTTGGGGGGTGTGGGCGGTTCCGGTTGTGCTGCCGCAGGCTCGGCGATCTCAGGCTCAGGCGCCAGCTCCTCCGTCACCGCCGAGCCCTTCACCTGCGTGGTCCAGCGCTTGCCGTCCCACCACCGGAGCTCCCCCTCGCCGTAGGGGTCGGCGTACCAGGCACCGCGGCGCTGGGCGGCAGACTCCTCGGAGGCGACCGACGTGGATTCGTCGCCAGTCAGGCGGGAGATCAGACGCAAGATGGTCGTCTCCCGGGGTACATCGCGCTGCCAGACCGCACCACCGCTTAATTTCGCTGACTCCGAGTTCTGGTGCAAGGTCCGTAAGCGGACCCGCGAGCCAGGTCGCCCGCGACCGCCGAACCACGGGCCGCCGCGCAAGCGGCGGCCTCTAACCCGCGTGGACCGTGCGACCGCAGCCCGGCAACGACACCGTGATCGGGCCGTCGCTCGTGATGTGCAGCGTCACGTTGCAGTCCACCTGGGCGCGGGTGGTGTCGACCGAGGCCGTGGCGATGTTGGTTGCAGTGATGTCGATCGAATCGCTGCGGGCCGCGGCCGGCGTCGGGCCCCAGCTCCGCGCCGTGCGCACGTAGGTGAGCGACCCGAGGTTGCCACCGGCCAGCGTCCCCGCCCCGGCCTGAAGCGGGCCCGGCGCCGGGTCGCCGATGCTGAAGCCGTGCGAGACCGCGTCGATCTGCCCCTCGGGGTCGCCGTTTCCGCCCGTGTGCGAGCGGCTTCGGATGGTCAGGCCCGAGAGCCAGTAGGCGTGGTCGGCCACGATTCCGAGGCCGGGACGGTCGCGCGCGACGTCGACCACGTAGGTCACGTGCGCGGGATTCGAGTCGACCGTCGCCGAACCCAGGAAGGCCGCCGCCGGGGCGTACTGGTCGTTGATCGCCAGCTCGAGATGATCGGTGAACACCGGGGAGCAATTCGCCGGCATCGGCGCTGCGGGGCACGGCTCGTACGCGTCGAGCTCGTAGCGATAGCCGAAGCTCGTGAGCTTCGCCGCCGTGGCGCCGTAGAGCGCCGGGTTGACCAACTCATCCGCGGTGTTGTTCCACATGAGCACAGGGATATTGCGCAGCGACGCGAGCACGTCGTTGTTGGACTCGTCCCCCACGGTCGGCTGAGCCCGCGCGAACAGGTCCGGGAACTGGGCCGCGAGCTTGAACGTGCCGATCCCGCCCATCGAGTAGCCGGCGATATCGGTGTAGGAGCGGTTCAGCCGGTAGTGGTGGGAGGCGTCGTCCCAGACCTCGAACGTATCGGCGGCGCCGAGACCCTCGTAGAACTGGTCCGGTCCGCGGGCCTCAGGCGTGATCACGATCGACGGGTTCGGCCGGTTGGCGAACTGCGACTGGTTGCGTGAGCCGGAGAACTGGTTGTAGTTGGCCGACAGAGAGTGCAGCAGCAGGGTCAGCCCCCAGCCGGCCGCCGGCCTGCGTCCCGCGGGGACGTAGATGGCGTAGGGCTGAAGGCGGCCGTCGTACTCGGGCACGCAGGAGGAGGGACTGCTGGCTCCACCGAACCCGCACTCCTTGGAGAAGTTCGCCCCCTGCGCGGGCTCGTAGTGGCTGGCCAGGATGCGGTCCATCGGGCCGCTGCGCGGGACCTGGGAGTTGTCGCGCACGTGGCGAGCCAGCTTGCGGAAGCTGACGTTGGCGAAGAGCGGCGAGATGTCGCCCTTGGCCAGCGCTGCGCCCTGGTCCTTATCGCGCCACCAGGCCGCGTTCAGCACCGCCCCCACTCCCGCGGTCACAGACGGCAGCGGTTCGTGCGTGCGGAAGGCGACGTTGAAGAACGCGGCCGGGTGCGCCGCGGTGCCGGCGCCGCCCGGATGCATGGCGTCGGCGATCGTGTGCGGGAGCAGGTAGGCGTGGGCGGCGGCGTCCCACAGGCCGACGCCCATCGCGAGGCGGACGGTGTGGCGGCGCGGGTTCCAGTCGCGGTGCGCGACCAGGACCTGGATCTGCCGGCGCCGGCGGTCGACGCGCACTCGCACCCGCGGTCCGCGGACCGGCCGGTCGCTGCCGGCATGCACTAGGTCCGCGACGAGCTTCGAACCCGAGGGATGCACGGTCAGGAAGAGCTTCGCGGGCGCCACGACGTTCGCCCCGTCCGGGAACGGGAAGGTGTGGCCGGGCGTGCCGCCGATGGCGATCGAGAACGCGACCAGCGCCGGGTTCTCGAGCGTGTTCAGCGTGACCCTGAAAGCGGTCGAGCGCTTGAGCGGCTTGACCCGGAACTCGACCAGGTCGGCCGCGTCCGCGGCGTAGCCGGGTCCGGTCGGGTACGTGTAGGTGCCGTTCGGTTTGGAGAACAGGTCGCCCTCGTTGCCCGCGCGCGGGTCGGTCGGGTCGGGCAGCTCCTGCGCGCCGTGGTCGTCGTAGAGGTAGTCCTGATAGAGGAACTCCCCCTTTCGATATGCGGTCGTCCCGGAGACCAGAATTGGACTGGCTCGCCACGGCTTCACGTTGGTGAGCTGCGGGGCGACGGCGGGGCGGGCGTAGAGCAGCGACGGCCCGGGGCGGGGCCCCGCCGGTGCGGCGGGCGCCGCGAGCGCGGCCGGTGCGATCGCGAGCGCGACGAGCACCGCGAGCAAGGCGGCGCGCCTCATGTCTGCGCCGGGTCCATCTCCGCCAATTCCCGCTTCAGCACCTTCCCCGTCGGGTTGCGCGGCAGCTCATCCAGAAACACGATCTCGCGCGGCACCTTGTAGCGCGCCAGATTCGACTTCACGTGGTCCTTCAACTCGTCCTCGGACGCCTCACGTCCCGATCGCAGCACCACGAAGGCGCGCAGGCGCTGACCGAACTTCTCGTCCTCGACGCCGATCGCCGCCACCTCGGCCACGGCGTCGTGGTCGGCGAGTACGTCCTCGACCTCCTTGGGGAACACGTTCTCCCCGCCCGAGACGATCATCTCGTCGTCGCGGCCCTCGACGAAGAGCCTGCCGGTCTCGTCGAAACGCCCGACGTCGCCGGTGGCCATCAGGCCGCCGATCTGGTCCTTGGAGCCGCCGCCGGTGTAGCCCTCGAACAGCATCGCGTTGCCGACGAAGATGCGGCCGGTCTCGCCCTGCGGCACCGGACGGCCGTGCTCGTCAAATAGGCGCACGATCGATCCGCGGGCGGGCCGGCCGGCCGTGCCGGGAGCGCGGCGCATGTCCCTCGGCGTGGCCAGCGTTGCCGCCGAGACTTCGGTCGAGCCGTACATGTTGTAGAGGTTGTCGCCGAACTCGTCCATCCACCGCACCGCCAGCTCCCCGGGCAGCGCCGAGCCGCTGGCGCACACCGCGCGCAGCGAGCTCGTGTCGTAGCGCTTTCGCACCTCGTCGGGCAGCTCGAGGATGCGCTGGAGCATCACCGGGACGACGACGAGCACCTCGCAGCTGTGCTCCTCGATGTCGGCCAGGCACTGCTCGGCGTCGAAGCGCCGCCTGAGCACGAAGGTCGAGCCGAGTGCCATGCCCAGGGCGAAATTCGAAAAGCCCCAGGCGTGAAACAGCGGCGCCCCGATCCGCACGATCTGGCCCGCGCGCAGCGGGATCCGCTCGAGCAGGGCGGCCGCCGGATCGAGGGTCATCGGCGTGCTCGTGCGCGAGGCGCCCTTGGGCGTGCCCGTCGTGCCCGAGGTGAGGATCGTGACGCGTCCGGTCCGCGACGGTGGCGAGAGCGGCGACTCGTCACCGTGCTCGATCAGCTCGCCCAGCGTCTGCTCGTCAGAGCCCTCCTCGTGCCAGACCACGAAGCGCTTGCGCTCGTGCGCCGCCTCCTCGGTCAGCTCGGTGAACTCCTGGTCGTAGATGATCGCCGCCGCCTGCTCACGCTCGGCCACCTCGGTCAGCTGCGGGGCGGCGAAGGAGGTGTTCAGCAGCAGCACGTCGGCACCCAGCTTGGCCACCGCCACCGCCCCCTCGACGAACCCGCGGTGATCGCGGCACATCAGGCCGACCCGGTCTCCCTCCTGGATGCCCTCGGAGCGAAGCGCATTCGCGAGCGCGTTCGAGCGGCGGTCGACCTGCCGGTAGGTGAGGCAACCGAGCTCGTCGAACAGCATGGGCCGCTCGGGGTGGCGGATGGCGCCGACGAGCACGCCGGCCGCGGGTGAGGCGCCCCACCGCGCGCCGTTCAGCGCGATTCGAGCCGCGCGGTCGGGGCGCATCGGGGCGACCATCCCCGAGCGGGCGAGGATGAGGACGTTGCCGGCCTCGTGGACGAGGCGCCCCGGCAGGCTCGGGCCCTTCGCCGGTGGCCGGTCGGTGCCCTCGGCCTCGCGCTTTACGTTCTGCAGGCTGCGCCGGACGCTGCCATTCACCTGCGGCCCGGAGAGCAGCTCGGCGAGCGTTCCCAGCAGCGCTCCCGGCGCGCCGTAGGAGATCCGCATCGTCAGTCGGGTCTTCTCCTCGGCCTCCGGCGCGCAGCCGCAGGCGGCCACGCTGCTCGACGCCGGTCACGCTCGTCCAGACGATGTCGCACAGCAGGTCGTACTCGACGATCTCGACCAGGCCGCCGACGTTGGCGGAGCCCACCTGGACGCGCATCTCGTAGCGGGCGCCGACGCCGGGCTCGCGCTCGGGGTCGTGGGGGTCGAAGGTCGTCACCCAGTCGAGCAGGCCGGCGTACTGGGCCGGATCGGCGAGCAGCTCCCACACCTCCTCGCGGGGAGCGTCGATCGTGATGCTCTCCTCGATCCTCATCCGATGACCGGCAGGCGCCGCTCGTCACCGAGCGCTTCGAGCACGTCCTGCATGCCCGCGATCACGTCGTCGTAGATCTTTTGCACGTCAGGGTCCTTCCCGTAGCGCTCCTCGAGGTCGATCTTCGGCATGACCTGGATCGTGATCTTGGACGGCAGCGGGATGTGTCCGAACACGCCGGGCATGAGCCCGAACGGCAGGGCGAACATGATCGGGGCCGTCTTCAGGCGCAGGACCTTGTCGAGCTGAGCGAGCTTGGCCAGGCGCTCTCCGCGGGTCAGGAACAACGCCGTCTCCTGGCTGCCGATCGAGACGATCGGCTGGATCGGGACGCCCATCTTCAGGGCCAGGCGGATGAAGCCCTTGCGCCCGCCGAAGTCGACCTTGTCCGATTCCCAGCTGGGCCGGAAGACCTCGTAGTCGCCGCCGGGATAGACGAGGACGGCGGCGCCGCTCTGCAGCGCGAGCTCGGCGTTGCGCGGGTCGGCGGCGACCGTCCCATAGCGGCGCACGAGCGGACCCGCGGGCCCGGCCACGACGCCGTTGTGCGCGAGCTGGAAGAAGCGGCGCTCGACCCCGAAGTAGGTGCTGAACGCGAGCACGAACACGAACAGATCGGGCGCCATCATGCCGCCCGAGTGGTTTCCGACCAGCAGCACCGGCCCCTCACGTTGGATGTGATGAAGCCCCCGCACGTCGGCGCGGAAGTACAGGCTGGCGAGCATCCACAGCCCCGGCAGCGTCTCGCGGATGTAGTCGGTGTCGCGAGCGTCGAGGTCGGCGCGGGGCACGCGGCTAGTCACCTGCTTGGCCAGTCCGGTGACCGCGCCGCCGAGCAGGCCGGAGACCGACGCAGCCAGGTTAGGAGCCGAGACCCGCCCGTTTCCCTCCGCCTGGCTCGCCATCGCTCTGGAACTACCCGACCGGGCCGCGGAAGAACTTGACCAGCGCGTCATGGGTCTGACGCGGTCGCTCGAGCTGTGGGACGTGACCGCAGTTCAGCTCCAGGTGCTTGGACTTGGGCACCGCCTCACGCACGTGGCGCTCGAAGCTGATCGGAACCAGCGGATCCTGCCTCCCCCACACGAACAGGCTCGGCGGGCGCAACGACGGCAGCCGGGTCCAGAAGCCGTCGTCGCCGTGGGGCTCCTCCAGGTAGATGTTGCGCGCCGCGGCGTAGAAGGCGGCGCGCCCGCGGGCGGTCAGGTAGGAGCGCAGGAACTCGTCGATCCCGGCGGCCGTCCACTCCTCGTCGGCACCTGGGATCACACGGCGGACGATGCCCTCGACGATCTGGCGCGGTGCCGGCTGGATCAGCCCGAGCTGCGGGGCGACCCACCGCAGGTACGGCGCCCACGGGCGATCGCGAAGCCAGGCCAGCGAGGGAGCCAGGAGGCCGAGTCGTCTGACGCGATCGGGGGCGCTGAGGCCGACCTCCAGCGCGACGCGGCCGCCCATGCTGTTGCCCACGAAGTCCGCCCGGTCCAGTTCGAGCGCGTCAAGCAGCGCCGTCATGGCCTCGGCGAAGAACGGAGCGTCGTAGCGCGCGAGGATTGGCTTGTCGGAGTCGCCGAAGCCCGGCAGATCGACGGCGATGGCGCGATGATGTGGGGCCAGTGCCGCGAGCGTGGGAAGGAAGGAGACCTTCGTCGCGCCGAGGCCGTGGACCATTATCACCGGCGACCCGGTACCGGCCTCGCTGATCGAGATCCGGCCCTTGGAGGTGTGGATCAGCCGGAACCGGAGCCTGTCTCTGCCATCCGCCGCGGTCGCGGCCAGGAAGCCGACGCCGAGATGCAGGTCCTGACGGATCCGCAACCGTCCGCCCCGGAAGGCGTCCATTCCTCCCCGCAAGTCCTGGGCGATGGCACTCCATGTCCGGGCATCCGCGTGCAGCACGGCGTCGGGGCGCGCCCCCCTCTCGGCCGGCTCCAGCCGCGCGCTGCCCCCGTCGAGCAGCACGTCGAAGTCCTGCTCGCCGGCTCCGGTGAGGCGGATACGGGCGCGGTCCCGGCCCACCTCGAACACCTGAGGGTCATATCGCTCGACGAGCTCGCGCAGCGCGTCGGGCGGACTGGAGACGGTGGCGGTAGCCATGGCTAGCGGATCTGCATTCCGGAGATCGCCCGGGCGATGACGAGCCGCTGGATCTCCGAGGTCCCCTCGAAGATCGTGTAGATCTTCGCGTCGCGGTGCATCCGCTCGACGGGGTACTCGCGCGTGTACCCGTTTCCGCCGAGGATCTGGATCGCGCGCTCGGTCGCCCACACCGCGACCTCGCCGGCCTTGAGCTTGCTCATCGATCCTTCGGCGTTGTCGAAGTCGTGGCCGTTGCGCCCCATCCAGGCCGCGCGCCACACGAGCAGCCGGGCGGCGTCGATCTCGAGCTTCATGTCGGCCAGCGTGAAGGCGATGGCCTGGTTCTCGATGATCGGGCGGCCGAACTGGACGCGCTCCTTGGCGTAGTCGAGCGCGTATTCGTAGGCCGCGCGGGCGATGCCGAGCGCCTGGGAGCCCACGGTCGGCCGCGAGAGCTCGAAGGTGCGCATCGCCGCCTGGCCGCGGGAGCGCTGGCCCTCGCGGGCGCGGGCGAGGCGCTCGTCGAGCTTCTCCTTGCCGCCGAGCAGACAGCTGCCCGGAATCCGGACGTCGTCGAGGAACACGTCGGCGGTGTGCGAGGCGCGCAGGCCGTGCTTCTTGACCTTGGTGCCCATCTCGAGCCCTGGCGTACCGGGCGGAACCACGAACGAGGCGTGGCCGCGGGCCTTGAGCTCAGGATCGACCTGGGCCACGACGACGTGGACGTTGGCGATGCCGCCGTTGGTGGCCCAGGCCTTCTGGCCATTGAGCACCCACTCGTCCTTGGCCTCGTCGTACTTGGCCCTGGTGCGCAGGCTGGAGACGTCCGAGCCGGCGTCGGGCTCCGAGACGCAGAAGGCGGCCACCTTCGGCTCGTTCTCATCGCCGAAGCATTGCGGGATCCACTCGCCCCACTGCTCGCCGGTGCCGTTGGCCTGGATCGCGGCCACGGCCAGGGTCGTGCCCATGATCGCCATGCCGATTCCGGCATCGCCCCAGAACAGCTCCTCGTTGACGATCGGGAACATGATCCCGCTCTGGTCGAACCAGAACTGGGCGATCCCCTCGAGGCTGTAGAGACCGATCTTGGCCGCCTCCTGGATCACGGGCCACGGCGTCTCCTCGCGCTCGTCCCATTCCGAGGCGGCGGGCCGCACGGTCTGCTCGGCGAAGCCGTGGACCCAGTCGCGGATGTCCTTCTGATCCTGGGTCAGCTCGAGTGAGAACGTCGGCTTCTCCGAGCCGTCCTCTCCGACCGCGATTTCCTGCTCCGGCGTCGCCGCTTCCATTCCGATCCTTTCGTGTCTTCCGCGCGTCTGGTACCCCGCGGGATTATTCCTACCCGCGAGTAGGTCTGGTTCCAACCTGGAACGGGTACGTGATTTTGCGTGCCTCCCGCGCGCTCGAACTCCCTCGTCGTAGCCGTCACCGGCCCCACGGGGACGTTCGGCTTCGGGCTGATGCCCCTGCTGCAGGCGGAGCCGCGGGTCAAGCGGATCGTCGGCATCGCGCGGCGGCCGTTCGATCCGACCGCGCACGGCTGGAGCAAGATGGAGTACCGCCAGGGCGACGTCCGTGACCAGGACGCGCTGCGCGAGGCCTTCGCCGGGGCGGACGTCGTGGTCCACCTCGCGTTCATGATCACCGGCACCGCCTCGGCGCAGACGATCCGCGCCATCAACGTCGAGGGGACCCTGAACGCGTTCCGGGCCACGCGCGAGGCGGGCGCCAAGCGCTTCGTCTACGCGTCCTCGGTCGCCGCCTACGGCTTTCATCCTGACAACCCCGTGGGCATGGACGAGGACTGGCCGACGCGCCCAGCCGACCGCCTCTTCTACGCCCAGGAGAAGGCCGAGCTCGAGGAGCTGCTGCAGAACGAGGCGTCCGGTAGTGCCGAGCCCGCGCTGTACCTGCTGCGCCCGCCGATCGTGCTCGGCCCGCACGCGATGGGGGCCAAGGACATGATGCCCGCGCCGGTCGCGCGCACGAGCCGCGCCCTGCTCGACGTGGCCCGCCGGCTGCCGATCCCGATCCCGATGCTCGCGCCGAACATGCCACTCCAGCTCATCCACGAGGAGGACGTGGGGCAGGCGCTGCTCAAATGCGTCCTCGCCGAGGGACCCCCGGGCGCCTACAACATCGCCGGCGACGGCGTGCTCACCGGCGCCGATGTCACGCGCGAGCTGGGGCTCACCCCCATCCCGATTCCGGCCGGCGTCGTTCATCGCGCGGCGCGAGCCGCCGCCTCCCTGCCCAAGCCCCCGATGGTCCCGCCCGCCGCCGACTGGGTCGAGGCGGCCAGCCACCCGGCGATCATGGACACGACCAAGGCGCGCGCAGAGCTCGGGTGGGAGCCGAAGTACACCGCGCTCGAGGCGCTGCGGGACACGCTGGGGTAGCGGTTGCTCGCGGGTTGACCGGCGTCCGGTCCCGGCCCGCTCGGGACCGCCGTAACGTCACACCAAACGTCGCGCGGGCGTTTCGCGTAACGAAACGGTCGTAGGGCCGCCGTAACGTGACATCAGACGGCGGCGGCTCGGATGATGTGACGTTACGGCGCCGCCGGCACGACGACCGTCGGCTCGCCGCCCTGCTCGAGCTCGCCGGTCTCGAACCGCGGCGTCTCCAGGCGCTGCACGCGCGCCGCGCGCTCCAGGAACGCGTCGGCGGGCTCGAGGAAGCTGACCCGCGGCGTGCGGTAGTGCATCGGGACGACCCAGGCCGGGCGCAGCTCCTCAGCGATGCCAACAGCCTGCTCGGCCCCGATCGTCGGACCGTCGCCGACGGGCAGGAAGAGCAGGTCGACGCTGCCGATCGCCTCGGCCTGCTCGGGTCGCAGCGTCCGCTGGCCGAAGTCGCCGAAGTGACAGACGCGGACCCCGTCGAGCTCGAACACGAAGATCGAGTTCGGGCCGCGCTGCGTCCCCGCCGCCTCGTCGTGCTCGGACGCGATGGCCACGATCTCACCGACCGGCGACTCGAGCCGGCCGGCGGTCGAGCGCAACACGGTCGGCGAGCCGCCGATCACCTCGACCGCGTTGTGGTCGACGTGCTCGTGGGTGACGAGCACGAGGTCGGCTTCGACGCCCTCGATGGCCGGGTAGGCGAACTCGATCCCCCGCGCCTCGAGGCCCGACATGTCGCCGAACGGATCGATGAACACGGTGCTCTGCGGGGTGCTCAGGCGGAAGGCGGACTGTCCGTACCACTCAACTTGCATGCTGCTCCTCAGGGGTGGTGGGGGTGAGGGCGAGCGGCCGCGGGACCGGCTCGCGGGGGGCCGGCTCGGGCTCGGGCTCGTCGATGGCGTGGTAGACGCCGCCGCGCATCAGCGACGCGGCGGCCGCGACGAGGCACGCGGCGGCGGCGAAGATGAACGCCTCGTGCAGGCCGGTCTTGAACGCGGAGGAGATCAGGTGGGGGAAGAACGACCGCCCGGCGAGCACGGCCTGGGTCGCGCCGGGCAGGCTCGCGAGCGCATGCGCGCCCAGCAGGTGCGCCAGCGGGTTGTAGCCCAGGAAGGCGGCGAACAGGATCGAGACCGGCGGCAGGTGCGCGACGTGCTGCGAGAGAGCCGGCCCCACGCCGTGGGCACGCAAGCCCGGTGGTCACCGCGTGCGGAAGTGTCGCCTCGAGCCCGGCGATCATGAGGGTGAAGAAGACCCCGATCGAGATCACCTGCGCGGAGTTCTGGAACGTCTGGTTCATGCCGCCGCCGGCGCCGCGGTCCCCGCGCGGCAGGCTGTTCATCACTGCGGCGCGGTTGGGCGAGGCGAACATGCCCATCGAGATCCCGTTGAGCGCCAGGATGAGCGCGAAAACCGGATAGGAGAAGTCGATCGGCAGCAGGATCAGCAGGCCGAAGCTCACCGCCGCGCCGATCATCCCGCCGGTCGCGAAGGGCCGGGCGCCGAAGCGGTCGGAAAGAAAGCCCGAGGCCGGCCCGGCGATCAGCATCCCCAGCGTCAGCGGGAGCATGTAGATCCCTGCCCAGAGCGGCGTCTTGGCGAAGTCGTAGCCGTGCAGCGGCAGCCAGATCCCCTGCAGCCAGATGATCAGCATGAACATCAGCCCGCCGCGGGCCACCGCCGAGAGGAAGGTCGAGAGCGTGCCGAACGTGAAGGCGCGGATGCGAAACAGCGGAAGGCGGAACATGGGTTCGCTGACTCGGCGCTCGATGGCGAGGAAGCCGACCAGCAGCATGACGCCGGCACCCAGCAGCGCGATCACCCGCGGGCTCCCCCATCCCGTGCCGGAGCTCCCGTAGGGCCGGATGCCGTAGGTCACCGCGACCATCAGGCAGATCAGACCCAGAGCGAAGGTCACGTTGCCCCACCAGTCGATCGGCCTGCGCTTGGGCTCGCCGCGCTCCTCGAGCTTCAGGTAGGCCCACACGGTTCCGAACAGCCCGACCGGCACGGAGATCAGGAACACCATGCGCCAGCTCACCGGCGCGAGCAGCCCGCCGAGCACGAGGCCGACGAACATGCCGCTGACGCCGACGATGTTGTTGATCCCCAGCGCCATCCCGCGCTGGTTCTGCGGAAAGGCATCGGTGATGATCGCCGACGCATTGGCCATCAGGCAGGCGCCGCCGATCCCCTGGACGATGCGGAACACGATCAGGTAGGTGGCGCCGGCGCGTCCGGTCAGCCAGTCGACCGTCAGCAGCAGCGAAGCGGCCGTGTAGATGACGAAGCCGAGGTTGTAGATCCTCACACGCCCGAAGATGTCCCCCAGGCGCCCGAGGCTGACGATCAGCACGCTGCCGACCACCATGTAGCCGAGGATCATCCACAGCAGGTAGAAGCTGTTACCCGGGACGAGCGGATCGAGATGGATGCCGCGGAAGATGTTCGGCATCGCGATCAGCGTGATCGAGACGTCGAGCGTGGCCAGCAGGACCGCGAGCGTCGTGTTCGACAGCGCGATCCACTTGTAGTCCACGCGCACCCTGTCGGAGCTCACTCGCACTCCCGCCAATTATACAGGTAACCTGTATATCTCCCAGCGATGTCCACGCACGCCAACCCCGCCCGGATCGCCAGCGAGCTGCGCCCTGTGCTAGGCCACCTGCTCCGCCGGCTGCGCGCCGAGCATCGCTTCCCGCTCTCGCACGGGGCGGTACTGGGGCGGCTGGACCGCGACGGACCGCAGAGCGTGAGCGACCTGGCCGCCGCCGAGCGCGTCCGGCCGCAGTCGATGGCTCAGACGGTGTCCGAGATGGAGGCGAGCGGCCTCGTCAGCCGCACGCCCGACCCGGACGACCGCCGCCGAGCGATGGTCGATCTGACACGCGAGGGGCTGGCAGCCCTCCGGGCGGACCGCGGCCGGCGCGAGGGCTGGCTGGCCCGCGCGATCGACGAGGAGCTCTCACCCCAGGAGCAGGAGCTGCTGGCGCGCGCGTCGGAGCTGCTGCGCCGGCTGGCCGACGCGTAGAGGGACGTCTCCCCCGGCGAGGCCAGGCCAGGGACGATGCCCGGCGGACCCATCCGAGATCCGCCGGGCACCAGGGAGAGACCTACGAGAACGTCGGCGAGATGCTGGCCGTGCCGAGCACGTCGCCCGCCTTGACAACCTGCTTGCCCGCGAGGTCGTTGACCGCCTTCGCGGAGGCAGCGGTGAGGAGCGCGGTCGCGCTCGCGGTGTTGCCGCTCACCTGGGCGTCGGTCAGGCGCGCGATGCGGGCGGTGTGCCAGCGCGTCACGCGGGTGCAGCGGACGTGCGCGTGGTGGTGACGCGCGCCCACGGCCGTGCACGACCGGTGGGCGTTACCGCGAACGAACGCCCACAGCGATGCGCCGTGGTTGTTCGAGACGAGCACGGCCCGCCGGAACTCGACGCTCTGCGTGCCGTTCGACAGCGCAAGCCCACCCTTCATGCGGATGATCCCGTGCAGGTTGGCCGTGTCGATGTGACCGCCGCTGATCGGGAGAGTGAGCGTGGCGCCGGACTGGGTCGCGGGAGCCAGCGGCTGCACGGTGATGTGGTTGGCGGCGAGGGTCTGCGCCGCGGCGGACGAGGCAGTGATCTGCGCCGTTCCGCCGGTCACCTTCGTCTGCGCCGCCGAGGCGATGCCGGCGAGCGCGAGGGCGAGAGCGAGGGCTACAGAAACCGCCGTGACAAACCTGATGCGAGACATATATGTCCCTCCTTGGATTCGGGTTCGGTTTCGGTTCTGGATGCAGAACACGGCAGCCGGTCGCAGAGTTGCGGATTGACCGGCGGCTCGTACAGATGCGTTAGCTCCGCGCTCGCTAACGCGGCCCTAACCGTGCCCGCACCAACGCCCAAGCTGCGCGCGAAAGAACTGCGGGCGACGAGACGAGTGTCTCGGGCAGGATTCCATCCCGCGAAATAGGAGGGTCGATGCGCAAGCTCCTGATCCCCATGCTCGTGCTCGCCACCTGTGGCGTCACGGCGTGTGGCTCCAGCAGCAAGAGCTCGAGCAGCAAGAGCGCAAGCACCAGCACCAGCACGTCCGGCAGCGTGACGACGGCGACGCTGAAGGCCAAGCCCGCCTCTCACAAGAAGGGCGCCAAGGCGTCGGCCAAGGTGGTCGGCCGGGCCTACAAGGTCAACCTCACGGGCGCGGCCGAGACGCCGAAGGGCGCCCCCAAGGGCAGTGGGAGCGCGGTCATCGCGCTGCGCGGCAAGACCGACCAGGTCTGCTGGAAGTTCACCGAGCTGAAGGGATTCAGCGGCCCGACGTTCGCCCACATCCACAAGGGCGCTCCGGGGAGCTCAGGGCCGGTCTTCGTCCCGCTGTCAACCGGCGCCAAGTTCCAGGCCCTCGGCTGCGTCAAGACGAGCCCGGCCAACCTCAAGGCGATCGCGAAGACGCCCAAGGGCTACTACGTCAACATCCACAGCAAGAAGTACCCGGGCGGCGCGGTCCGCGCCCAGCTCTAGCCCCGCGTGTGCACGACCGGCGCCCGCCCCCGTGGCGGGTGCCGGTCAAGCCCCGGTTCAGCGTGGCGTGGCAGCACGCTTAGGCTGAGTCGTAGCTGGCGAGCTCTGCATCGCCTCGGTGAGCTCCTCCTCGAGGCGGCTCAGGTGCTTGACGGCCCACGCGTGATATTCGGCGCCCATGTTCCCGATGACCACCGGGAATCGCAGACCTGCCTCCCGCAGCGCCTCACCCACGGGGATCATCTGCTCACGGAACTCGCGCTCCGCCTCCTCGGAGCGCACACGAAGGCGCCGGACGAGCACGATTGCCTCCTCCAGCGGGAGCATGTCTGCGAACGCCAGCCGCAGCAGACCTTCGTCGCGAAGCTCCATCGGCGGAACCTGCTTGCGGCGAAGCCACGACATCAGCGCTCGGTCGCCTTTGCCTGTGAGGTTGTAGGCGCGCCGTTGTCGCGCGCCGTGCGAGTCCTCACGTTTCATGAGGTAGCCATCACGCTCCAGCTGCGCCAGCTCTGGATAGATCTGCGCCAGCCTCGTCGCCCAGAACACCGACATGCGCTGCTCGTCGATGTAGCGTCTGATCGCGTAGCCCGAGCTCATCCCGGCGCGGACGAGAGCGAGGATGAGGTAGCTGCTCGTCTTCAGCGCCACGGCACCTCATTCTCCCTCGCCGCGGCACGAGCCCTCAATCGGTAGAAGCCTCTCTATTGCAGGCCCGCGCCAGGTCGCGTTTGATGCGGGCATGAGATCGGCCTGCCGGATCCCGCTCCTCGCGTGCGCCCTGGTGCTCCTCGGCCCACCGGCAGCCCGAGCCGCGCCCGCGTCTGGACCGCACGAGACGGTGCAGATCACGGCCACGACCAAGCGCCCGCATGCCTCCACCGGGCTCGCCTACGCTGCCCAGTATCACGCCGCGGGCTCCCCGCGAAGCACGCCACCGGCACTCCGCCGGTTGGTGATCGCGCTGCCGGCCGGAACCCGCCTGGACACGAGCGTTCCTGGCCGGTGCACAGCGAGCGATGCGGAGATCATGCTGCTGGGCGAGACCGCGTGTCCGCTCTCTGCGCGCGTGGGTACGGGGCAGGTGACCGTGCAGCAGTTCGGACTTGGTGTGGCCACCTACGACACCGTGCTCTACAACGCGCCCGGACAGCAGCTCGAGCTGGTCGAATCTGGACGCCGTGTCCTGGGGATAGCCCACACCTACATCCACGGCACGACCCTGGACGGTCCGGTCCCGACCTGTGCCACCGGAGGCAGCCCGCCCAGTGGCTGCCCGTTCGACGAGCTGACGCTGCTTGCCAACCACCTGCAGACGACGACGATCAGCGCCGGGCGCGGCCGCAGCCGGCGCGACTACGGGGAGACGCCACCGACGTGCCCGCGCTCGCGGCGTTGGCGAGGCGATGTTCGCTTCTACTACGCCGACGGGTCAGTCGACAGCGTGCCGTTCGCGGTTCCTTGTCTGCGGACGCCACGGGGGCACCGTCAAGCCCGCACGCGTCGCCCCACCGTGTGACGCAGCAGCGTCCGATGCCCCTGCCTGACCACGATCGTGTACCGGCCGCCGTGGCGCGCGCGCCGGCCGAGGTGCACTCTCACGTGGCGCCACGCTGCGGTGACGCGTGTCAAGCGCTCGGTCGCGACCCGGTGCGTCCCGCGGTAGACGTCGACGTGCAGGCCGTGCAGCGTGCCGTGCGTCGTCTTGAGCTCGAGCACGAGCGTGTGCGCATGGCGCAGCACTCGGGCACGTCGTATCCGGAGGGAGATCTTCGGCAGTGGGCGCGTCGCGAGCGGCGGCGGGATCGTCCCGGGACCCGTCTTCTCGCACGCGTCCGTCCTGGCGTTCTCGCCCGACGGCGCCAGCTTTGGCAGGTCGGGGTACGTCGGCTCGCCGCGGCTCAGGGCATCGAGGTCGATGAAGTCGGTCAGGTCGTTGGCGTTGGCGTCGCGGTAGGTCATCGCGGCCAGGTTCCACTTGCGCTCGACCAGGGCCAGGATCGAGGTGTGGTCGTAGACGACGTGGCTCACGTAGTCAGGCTTGGCGTACGGGCCGACGAGAATCGCGGGAACGCGGAAGCCGTAGCGGGCGAAGCCGTCGTAGCTCGACTCGCCGGGCTGGACCTGCGGCGGTATCGAGTCAGGCGGTAGCGCGGCCGGCGGCGGCACGTGGTCGTAGTAGCCGCCGTGCTCGTCGTAGGTGACGATCAAGAGCGTCTTGTGCCACTGCGGCGAGGCACCGAGCGCGTTCACTGTTCGGGCCAGGAACGTCTCGCCCACGACGATGTTCTGCGGGTTCTCCTGTGACTGGGTCCCGAAGTTGGGATCGAGCAGGCTGAAGCTCGGAAGCTTGCCGGCCGCGGCGTCGGTGAAGAACTGCCCGATCGGCTTGGCGTTCGTCTCCGAGTACGCGCCGTCGGGCGTCGGGTAGAGCTCCATCGTGGCTCCCGTGGGAAAGCTGGTGTTGTAGTCGGCCCAGCTGATGCCGGCGTCGGTCATGCGCTCGAAGATCGTCCCGTTGGCCGGGACGCCCAGAGACGCATCGGGAATCAGGTTCCCGATCGATTCGCCGATGTCGTCGGTCATCCCGCTCGAGGTAGCGGCGATCAGATAGCGCCGCTGCGGGTCGGTCTGCGCCAGGCAGCTCGAGAACCAGCGGTCGCCGATCGGGAAGTGGCTGGCCAGGTCGTAGGTGAAGGGCAGGTCGGCGCGCGTCCAGTAGCCCATCGCCACCGGCCCGCTGTCGGAGATCACAAAGCCGTCGTTGCGCCCGTTCGCGTACTGGATGTGCGACTGCGCCCACTCCTGGCTCGGCTTGCCGTGCAGCTGGCACGTCGTCGGCATGCGGAAGGCGCGCAGCGCGCGCCCGTTCGGATAGGGGTTGCTCGCCGTCGGGTAGCCGTCCGCGGCCAGCGTGAAGCCGTCGCCCCGCGGCCGTTCGCCGGGGTCGCGCCCGAGCATCCCCAGGAAGTTGTCGTAGGAGTGGTTCTCCAGCATCAGCACCACGATGTGGTCGATGCCGGGAAGGCCGTCGACTGCCGCTACGCCGGCGGCCGGGTTCGGACGTGAGTCCGGTGCGCGCAGGGTGCTCCGTCCCAGGACGCGCAGCGCCTCGCGCTGCGAGGCCCGCGGCTCTGAGAGATCGCGCACGGCGCTCCACCACGGCCGCCGCGACGCGACCCCGCCCACCACGGTGCCCGAGGCGGCGAGCGCGGCCGCGTCGAGTACGAACATCCGCCGGCTGATTCCCGCGTCTTCCAGGGCGCGGGGAAGCTACCACGCGGTTTGGACCCGGTGTGAGAGCGGCTACTCGGCGTCGGCGACGATCGAGCCCACGCGCTCGCCCAAGGTGCGGTCGCGGGAGAACACGAACGCGCCGTAGATGAGCGCGACCACCACCACGCCCAGCGCGATCAGCGGGTAGTGGTTGAAGGGCGCCGGCTGGCCGGGCTTGACGAGCTCGTAGAGCGGATAGCCGATCGCGGCCGCCCCCAGCAGCGGGAGCAGCAGGTGGAACACCGGTGAGAACCCGTCCGCGTGATAGCGCCGGTAGTACACCGGCAGCGCCAGGTTGGCCACGAGGTAGGTGAGCGCGATGAGGATCGTCCCCAGCGTGGCGATCTCCCCGAAGAAGACGACAGGATCGGTGTTCCAGCCGAAGATGAAGCTGAGCCCGAGCGCCACGCCGAGGAAGACCACGAACGCGGCCCACGGCGTCCGCTGGCGCTCGGTGACCTGCGCCACCCACGACGGCAGCAGGCCTTCGCGCCCGGAGCTGAAGATGATTCGCGCCTGCGAGTTGGTGGCCGAGATCAGGGTCCCGAAGATCGAGGTGAAGCCGGCCAGGTAGGCCAGGAAGGCCGCGAATCCGAGCACGCCGTTGGCCGCATCGACGAACGGCACGGTCGCGCTCGTAAGCGCCTTGACGTTCTCGTTGAAGGCGATGACCGTCGCGTAGGACAGGAACAGGTACGTCGCGGCCATGATCGCCACGCTCGCGAACACCGCGCGTCCGACTCCGGCCCGCGGATCCCTGCTCTCCTCGGCCAGCGCGGCCGAGTTCTCCCAGCCCACGAACAGGTACACCGCGAGCGGGAACCCGAGCGACAGACCGGAGAAGCCGCCGCTCAGATGACTGGGATCGAAGGGATGGAGGTTGATATGACCGGAGTGGTTGATGAGCAGCACCACCGCCACGATCAAGAGCAGTCCGAGCTCGAAGGCGAAGAAGATGGCGGCGACCTTCGTCGACGGCGCGGCACCGCCGACGATGATCCACAGCGCCGCCCCGGTCAGCAGCACCGTCAGGATCTGCCACGGGATCGTCACGTGCAGGTAGCGCTTGATGATCGTCTCCGTCCAGCCGCCGGAGATCGTCACCACCGAGGCCACGGCGATGATGTAGCCGGAGCACAGCACGATCGCCGTGACGATCGCCGAGTAGGGCCCGAACGACCGCCCGATGAAGGTCACGAACGACCCGGTTGACGGACGCGAGCGCGAGAACTGGGTGAGGGTGTTGCCCAGCAGTGAGATCGCCACCGCCGCGGCGATGATGGTCAGCGGCGCGGCCACGCCGGCCGTCGAGGCGATGAGCGCGAAGCCGAAGAAGAAGCTCATCGCCGGCGCGATGTTCGCCATCGTCGAGGCGGCGATGTCGAAGTTCGACAGGACCCCCCGCGCCAGGCGTTGCGGCTCCCGGCGACCGGAGGTTCCGGGGGTGGCCGCCCCGACTGCGGCGGTCGACTCGCTGCTCGGCGCCATGGCTCTCTCCTCTCCCAGACGACGCGGCGGTACGCGACCTAGCTACCCGGGCAACGGGCGGCTCATGCCCGGGGCCAGAGCGGGGCTAGCGGTGGCGGCGGTGCCGCCGGGCCTTGTGCCTGCGGGCCGGGTGCTCGGCGGCCAGCACGCGGGCCATCCAGCGCACGATCGCGGCGCTCTCGGCCTCGGGCCGGCCGTTGTTCTGATGCCAGGCCGCCGCGCCCACATCGAGGTGGTGGTAGCCCGGGAGCTTGATCCACACCTGCGGGGCAGGACCCTGTGGCGGCGGCGCCGCGCCGACCTCGATACCGGCCCCGGCGTCGGCATAGAAGGCGGGGTGCTTCGCGATGCCGTCGTAGCGGATGCCGGCCAGGTCGCCGCTGCGGTCCCCGTTCGAGGCCGATTCCTCGTCGGTCAGCAGGCGCATCGGGAAGTACTGCTCGACGAAGTCGGCCGGCGCGTCGAACGCGGCGCGAGCGAACTGGTGGATGTCGGTCACCTCGTCGGCGCGGGTCGTGTACGGCTGCCCGCTGTTGTCGAGCTGCACCGGCGCTCCCGGGCGGCCGACCCCGTTGTACGGAAGCCAGCGATAGAGGGGACCATGCGGAGCCGAGGGGATCATCAGGTGCATGCCGTCGATGAGGCCCGGAACCAGCGTCTTGCCGTACGGCGCGGGCCAGTTCTTCTCCTGCACCGGGCCTCCGGTAAACGTGCCGAGCCCCGCGCGCAGGATCACGATCGGCGATGAGTTGTTGTCGAAGATTCCGCCCAGGGCCGCTTCATTGGTGACACGGAAGTCGCGCCAGCTCGGGGTCTGAGTCACGGCATCTACGGCGTCCGAAGAGAAGAGGAGCCGGTAGGAGGCTTGGAAGTTGGCGTCGTCGGGGAGCCAGCTCGCGATCTGGCTCTCCTGATCTGGCTGCTCGAAGGCGGCCAGTGAGGTCAGCGGGACGGCCTCGATGTTCTCCGGCGTGAACGGTGGGGCGTTGACATACGGGGAGCCGTTGCTCAACCCCCCGGTGAGCGGGGCCAGACCCACGGAGCTCGATCCGCTTCCGCCGCCCGACGATCCCGGGGTCGCCAGGTCCAGGCGCGTGTCGAGGGCGAAGTACGCCGCGCACTGGTTGTAGCCCGCGTTGCGCGCGCTGCCACCGAAGTCCCAGTCTGCAAACGCCGCGGTCAGCGGCCCACCCAGGGAGTGTCCGCCGCAGAAGACCTTCTTCGTCCGCAGCGACGCCGGCACCTCGCGCGTGATCACGGTGTACTCGTCACGCACCGTCTGGGCCAGCCCGACGCCAGAGAGGAACTGCGCCTGCTGCGGGGTGGCGAAGCCGGCGAAGCGCCGGCCGTTCACCGTGGCGCCGTGGTAGTAGTAGTCGAAGGCGAGCTTGGGATCGTGCGCCCGCGCGGCGGCCTGAATCCCGGAGTGGTCCTCCAGGCAGTTCGAGCGGCGGTCCAGGGCCCAGACCTCAACGTGGCGGTGAAGGAGCAGGGCGGCCCGGACGACGTTGCGGGCGAACTGGTCAAGCGAACCCGCGCCGGCGAAGATCCCCGGCATCGTCACGAAGATGGCGTCCGCCTTGATCGCCCTGCGGGGGCCTTTGGCGCTCCGGAAGCGCAGATAGCCGATCCAGTCACAGGCCGCCGGGTGCGCCCCGTCGGCCGCCGGCAGCGGGGCGTGCAGGCGCACGTATGACTCCTTGACGATCCGCGCGTCCGGCGAGGCCGATCGGACCGGGATCTCGATGCGCCCCGTCGCCCGGCGATGGTGCCGGCGGGCGTGGCGATGATGAGCGCGTGCACTCGCCGCGGGGCTGGCCAGCGCGTCACCCGCGCCGAGCGCCACGATCACCGACACCGCCACCGCTATGGCCAGCCGCACGCGCGCAGCGTACCGACGTCGGCCTCCCGCGCCGGCGTCGGGCCTCACCGGACTCGCGCCGACACCCGCCTCACGCTTCTCGCCTCCCGCCTGACCTGCTTCCAGCAGAACGGCTCCGGCTCCCATTGCCCGCGTGAGAAGGCCCGCGTGTAGTCGGAGCTGTGAGGCGAGGCGGGGTTCTCGGACTCGGAGTAGGTCACGAACGTCAGCTGCCGGACGGGGCAGCCGCGGCGCGCAAATCCCATCGCCGCCATGAAGCTCGAGCCGGTGGGCACGTCCGGATAGCCCTGCGGCGACTGCCAGGTCGAGTTGATGGCGTCGAAGACGCCGTACGGGTCGCCGGGGCCGCCGTGGATCGGGATCCGCTGGCCCTGGCGCACGACGTACTGGTACTTCCCCATCGGCGCGTCGAGCGGGATCCCCGCCTTGCGCAGATCGGACACCGCGTCGGCCAGCGCGGCTCCGACGAGCGGGTTCAGCGTGTTCAACCCGCTGGGGGTGGAGACCGGGTTGGCGGGATCGAACGGCTTGGTGAAGAAGCTGTCTGCGCCCGTCCACTGACCGCTTGCCGTGCCGGTCGGAAGTCGCGTCGTGTTGGCGTAGAGCCGCTCGGTGAATCGGCGGAACAGCATCGCGCCGGCCGAGTCCAGTCCGTAGCGAAGATTCCAGTGCGCCAGCACCGGACACGCCGCGCTGACGTCGACCGGACCCGGTCGAGCCGAGGAGCAGCGGGCGTGATCGGCAGAACGCGACGAGGGGATCCCGCCACAGCTCGCCCGCGAGCACCCGGTCAGAGATGGCCAGTGCGGCCAGGTCGGCGAGCGTGAAGCCGCGACCAGGGAGTCCGTCGGTGCCCGCCAGTCGCTGCTCGATCATCAGCAGCCCCAAGCGCGTGCGCAGCGAGCGTTCGGTCCGCTCGTCGCCGACCACCCGCTGAAAGCCCTCGAGCGGCTGCTGGGGGTTGGCCAGCCAGTGACTGTCGTTCGAGTTCTCGACGAAGTCGCTGCGCTCGAGCGTTGGGATCATCGACGGCGGCAGGATCCCGGACGCTGCCGCCTGGGAGCTCGTCTGCCAGTGGCAGGCCGAGCGCGAGCCGTCGAGGAACGGGATCCCGGTCTCCGTGGACACCGCCAGCCCCGCCGCGGGGACCGCGCACGTGTGCTCCTGGGCATCGGTGACAAACGGGATCGCGCCGCCCATCGTGTAGTAGGCATGGCCCCGGCGGTCGGCCGCGATGCTGTTCACCCACGGGATGCCCTGGTAGTGGCGCTCGATCCAGTCGTAGCGCTGCACGCTCTGCGCCTGGTCGGTGAGCAGGAAGTGGTTGAGAAAGCGGAAGTTCGACGCGTTGACGTCGCCGAGCGCCCACGCCACGCTCGAGGTCCACGGCAGCGGAACGCCCTCGATCGAGGTGAAGAGCGGACCGAACTGGGTGTCGTAGAGCGTGCGCGTGACTGGCTTCACGCTGCCGTCCGGCTGCTTGGCCTCGACGGTCACGGGCGTCGGATGCATGGGCGTCGTCTGGCCGTCGACGATGTAGGCGTGCGGGTCGTTCGGCGCCAGGGTCAGCTCGTATGGCGTGAACCGCCACGCCGTGGCCACGGTGTGCGACCAGGCCAGGCCTCGGGTCTGCCCGATCAGGACCAGCGGCACGCCGTACAGCGTCGAGCCGGTCACGTCGAGCTTGCCCGGGATCCGCAGCTGCACCTGGTACAGGCGCTCTGATCCGAACCAGGGGAAGTGCGGGTTGGCCAGCACCATGCCCATGCCATTCGAGGTGGCCTGCGACCCGAGCCCGATCGCGTTCGACCCAGCGGCGTTCACGAACGGGCTGAGGTTGAGCTTGCCGGCGGCGAGGTTCGCGAGCGCGGCCTGCGAGTGTTGCTCGGCTGTCGCTGCGGCCACCGGGTTCAAGACCGGCTCGGCGCTCCCGATCCCGTCGATCGCCGCCCCGGAGCTGGCCAGGCTGCCGAGCTGATAGAAGCGGCGGTAGACGTCGATAACGCTGATCGGCCGGACCCAGGCGGCGCCGCGGCAGCGGGGATCGGGGAGATGGCCCACGCCCGTGCGGTGCAGGTACGCGTTGTAGCCGAGCACGTACCCGCGGACCATCTGCCTGACGGCGGGAAGCGGTCCGGCCGGCGGCGGCGCGGCGGCCAGCCGCTCGACGATCTTCGAGGCGTTGATGCGGCCGTAGAAGAAGTCGGAGTCGAGGTTGTCGTTGACCGTCCCGTTGCCGGAGAACGTCCAGCTGCCGTTCGGCCCGAAGTACCTCGAGCGCTGGCCGGCGACGGTGACGTAGCTCTCGGCGATCGTGCAGAGGTCGTCGCTGGCGAAGGCGTAGCCGAAGCCAAACCCCAAGCTCTCGTAGTTGCTCGCCGTGATGTGCGGAACGCCGTAGCGGGTGCGGATGATCGTCGCCTGCAGGCCGTGCTTGCGGTGGTGGTGCCTGTGAGCCCTCCGTGCTGCGCCGGCGCTCGCGACCGGCCACGCGAGGATCGCGATAGCCGCGAGGATCAGAGTGCGAAGTCGCACGCCGCGATCATCTCACTCCCACACACCGTGATCGTCGACAAACAGACGCTGCCCACGGATCAGCCCGTCCTCGAGCACGAAGATCCCGGCCCCGGGCCGGACGATCGTCCTGCCGTCCCTGCGGCGGTAGGTGACCTCGAGCTCGAAGATCACCTCTTCGTCCTCCTCCCAGGCCGCCCGCACCTCGTGGTGGATCGCTCCTAGCCGCGACAGCGCCTTGTGCGTGCGCTGAACGATCAGCTCGCGCCCGGCCTCGCTGTAGCCGTTCGGGTAGCGGATCTCGCACTGCTCGTGCAGGAACCTCGCGAGCTCCTCCAGCCTCAGGCCGTCGATCGCGGCGTAGTAAGCCTGCAGCCACTCGAGCCGTTTCTGACCCGCCTTCATCTCGCCCCCACCCAATCCGCGAGCAGGTCGGCCAGCGCGTCGCGGCTGCCGCGGAAGTAGTGATCGCCTTCGAGCTCGACGAGCTGCTTGTCCTGGGCCGCCAAGCCCTCGTAGATCGCCCGCGCGTCGCTGGGAAACACGCCGGTGTCGGCGGTCGCCTGCACGACCAGGCTCGGCACGGAGATCCGGCCGAGGTACTCAGACGAGCGGCACTCGGAATGCTCGAGGCTCCACATCGACAGCCAGCTGCGCAGCGTGTTCACCATCCCGATCCCGTTCACGCCGCGGTTGGCCTTCGCGGGATCGCCGCGATAGCAGGCCGGCGATGGGCGCTCCGAGGGATCGAGCTGCGGATCGACGAAGCGAAGGTCGGCCCACGTGCGGGCCACCGTGAACAGCCGGTCGGAAAACCCCACGTCCCGCAACCGCGCGAGCTCACGCTCGCACCACTCAGTGATCCGCGCGTTGCGCTCGCGCTGCGCTCCGCGGTAGCGCGTGACGAACTCGGGCGGATACGGGGGACCGTTCCGAGGGTCGTACATGTCGAGCTCCGGATCCGTGGCCGTCGGATCCGCCTCGTCGCTGACCGCCGGGTCGAGCCACGCCGTGAGCACGTCGGGGCGCCCAGGGTGCGCAGCCACGCTCGCGTACAGCTCGCCCTCGCCCCCGCGCGCTCGATACGCCGCCATCAGCGACCCCCCACCCGAGTTTCCGAGCAAAACGATCCGCTCCGCGCCCTGCCGGCGCAGCCACTGGACGCCGAGCCCGATGTCGGCGAGCGCGGACTCGAGCCGGAAGTACACCTCGTTGCCGCAGTAGCGCGTGTTCCAGCCCAGGAACCCGAAGCCGCGCTGCGCCATCGGCTCGGCCAGGTAGTGCTGGGAGAAGTCGAGGTTGTAATGGACCGCGACAAGCGCGGTCCGTGGTTTTGCCTCGGCGGGCCGGTAGTAGACGCCGTGCGCGGGGGCGAGTCCCCAGCCGCTGCGCGGAAGACCGGGGGCCTCGAGGCCGACGACCTCGGCCGTGACGCTCACCGACCCGTCCGCCGGCGCACCGACTCCGGGATCGCCTTGTCCGGGACGCCGAAGAAGCTCGTGTACTTCGCGGTGAGCGGATCCTCGAACAGCGCGGCGCGGGCCTCCTCGCTCCAGCGAAGCGGCGCCTTGGTGTCGAAGTTGATCCGCACCGACCGTGGCCGCTGGACGGGATCGAGCCGCGGCCCCTTCGGGTGCTTCATGCCCGGATGCGGGAGGGTCCGCGGCAGCAGCCACAGGTGGCCTTCGGTGTGGGGCGCGTGCTCGGCGGCGTGCGTGAGCCAAACCTCGTCGTAGTCGTTCAGGTGCGAGGGCGCGCCGAAGCTACCGTCCGGGGGCGGCACGGTCGGGCCTGGCGGCAGCCCGAGGACGTTGAAGAAGAAGTCACGCTGCTCGCCCCACAGCACCGCCCCCGAGGGAGGCGGAAGGTGACCGTGGCTCGTCGCGCTGGTGGGGACGTTCCACACGTTCAGCTTGAAGATCACGGGGTCGCCGACCCACCCGACCACGTCGCGACACGGGTCGAAGTCGTAGGTCATCGAGTGCCACTCGCCGTCGTAGCGCACGCGGACCTCGTACTCGGTCTCCGTCGCCTCGGCGGGGGCGGCGGAGGCCGGCTGCGGTTCGGGGAGGACCATCTCCGAGTAGTCCACGAGCAGGCTCGCGTAGCCGACCGAGTCCCACAGCGTCTCGGCGAGCTGGATCGTGGCCTCGGTCTCGAACACGTAGACGAAGTTCTTCTCGCGCGCGTGCGGGGACTCGCGATAGATCAGTCCGCGCGGGATAACCACGAAGTCGCCGGCCTCCACCTCCAATACCCCCAGCTCGGTCTCGAGCGTGAAGCTCCCTCGGTGGTAGAAGCGAATCTGATGCCGGTCGACGTTCTTCTCCGCGAACGGCATCGCCTCGCTGCGGCGTGAGAGCGCCACGCTGACGCCCGGACCGGTGAGGAGGGGCAGCGGTGCGCCGCGCGGGTCTTCTGCGTCGGGCGTCTGGAGTGCCGCCGGGTCGAGGCCGCTGTACATCAGCCGGTCGTCCGACCAGGAGAGCGGGTGGGCGAGGTTGTGCCGGCGGTACATGTGTGCCCACTCGCCGAAGAACCCCTTCAGCGAATAGATCTCGTCGACGTACTCGCCGAGCCCGGTGGTCTTGTACGGGACCTCTCCGCGCCGGATGTTCGATGCCATCTGTGGGGCCCTCCTCCCGTGTTCGGTGGCAGGACGATATCTCGCCCATTGCGGGTAGACGTCAGCCATGGAGGTCGTGTCCACGATCGCCGACGTGCAGACCACCCAGACCCGGAACGGGAACACGCGCTACGTCGCGCGCGACGCCGAGGGCAACGAGTACACGACGTTCCGCGAGGCGATCGGCAAGCGGGCCGAGGAGCTCCGGGGCCAGCGCGTGCGGATCAGCTACCACGAGGAACAGCGCGGCAACTTCAACAACGTCTACCTCGACAAGCTCGAGCCGGTGGAGGGCGGCGCTTCCGGCGCCGCGGACACCGACGTCCAGGAGGCGGCCTGGCGGACGGCGGTGGAGGCAGCGCCTTGGCTCGTAGGCGAGCCCGGCCACGAGGTGCCGCCGGACGAGCTCTACGAGAAGCTCAAGCCATTCGAGGAGCGCGTGGCGAAGGACATCGAGGAGGACTAGCCGGCGTCCGGCTCCAGGTCCGCTTCGAGCGCGGAATGGTCGCTCAGCCCCTGGTCGCGCCAGTCATGGTGGTAGTGGCAGGCCTCCGGGGTCAGGTGCGAGGCGAAGATGTGATCGAGGCGCCAGCCGCCGCCGTGGCCCGCGATCTGCCGCCAGGTCCAGCTCGGCTCCTTCGCTTCGTAACCGTGCAGCGTCCGGAAGGCGTCCGCGTACCCGAGGTCACGCAGCCCGGGCACGACCCCTAGCTCGGCGCTGTCCCACGGCTCGCCACGCTCGGGCCGGAGCTTGCCGCGGGAGTCGCACGCGAATGAGACGACCTCGCCGCTCGGGAGCTCGCGGCGCGGAGTGTTCAGATCGCCGCAGAGGACGCGGGGCGTCTGCGGGTCGGCTTCCGCCAGGCCGCTTCTGACCGCCTCGAGCGTCTGGGGCTTGATCCATCCGTTGGCGGCGTTCGGGACGTGGACGCTGAAGACCTCGATGCCCGCGGTGCGTGCACCTATCACCGTCTCCGCCCAGGGAACGGGGAGCACCGTGACGGCCTCGCCCAGCTCCTCCCGAGCGGCCAGCATCACGCCCGTCGCACGTGGGCCGGCCGGCGTTCGCGCCGGATCCGCCTCGTCGAGCGAGGAGCGGACGTGGCCCAGGCCGATGAGCTCGAACGCGCGGCGCCACAGCGGGTTCGAGCGCCGCGTGATCTCCTGGAGCGCGACGACGTCGGGCTCGCGGGCCGCCAGTACACGGGCCTGGCCGGGGAGCTGGGTCGTGCGTCGAGCGACGTTCCAGGTGATGAGCCGGATCGACAAGGACCGCGGATGATCGCGGTTGCGGGACGGCGCGCGCCTCCGAAGCGCCACGTACGCTGCCGCCCGTGAGCTCGGATCCGCACGCACTGCCGCCGGGCGGGGTCGCGCCGGCCTTCCGTCCCCTGGCCGCCGCGTTCCATCGCCTCGTGGGCCACGCCGCGGGCGGCGGCGCCATGGTCGTCCGCCAGCACGGCAGGGTGGTCGCCAACCTGTGCGTCGGAACCGTCGATCGCCGCGGCCTGCGGCCCTGGACTCCGCAGACGCTGGCCGTCAGCTTCTCGACCACGAAGGGCATCGCCTCGGCGGTCGTGCACAGGATGGTCGACCGGGGCGTGCTCGGCTACGACGATCGCGTCTCGGCGCACTGGCCCGAGTTCGCGGCAGGAGGCAAGAAGTACGTCACCGTCCGCGAGCTGATGTCACACCGCGCCGGCCTGCATTCCGTGCAGGCGATCGCCAACAACGCGGAGGAGATCCTCGACCACCTCGCGATGGAGGAGCGGCTGGCCGCCCGCGAGGTGCAGGCGCCGACGACGCGCTCGGCCTATCACGCCATCACCTACGGCTGGCTCATCGCCGGGCTCATGCGCCGGCTCACCGGCCACAGCCTGCGCGACCTCGTCCGCACCGAGTTGGCCGAGCCCCTGGGGACGGACGGGCTGAACATCGGCGCTCCGGACACCGGCCGCGAGCGGATCGCCGAGCCGATCGGTTCCGCCCTGCATCACCTCGGCTCGGCGGCGCGCGTGCTCGCGCCCCTCTGGACGCGCGCCACGGTCGGGCGAGCGGCCTACGAGGCCCTGCACCTGCCCGGCTTCGACGAGTTGTTCGAGGGCCCGGACCCGCCGATCTGGCATACGGAGATGCCGGCCGTCAACGGGATCTTCAGCGCCGACGGCCTCTCGCGCCTGTACAGCGCGCTGGCCAACGGCGGCAGCAGCGACGGCGTCCGCCTGTTCTCTCCCACCACTGTTCGCGAGCTGGGCCGTGTCCAGGTGCGCACCTCCGATGCCGTCCTGGGCCTGCGGATGCGCTGGCGGGTCGGCTACCACCAGGCCTTCGCCGCCGGCCGTGTCTCACCCCACGCGTTCGGCCACTACGGATACGGCGGCTCGGGCGGGTGGGCCGATCACGCGCACGGGCTCTCGGTCGGCTTCGTGACCAACCGGATCGGGTCGCTCAGCACCCCGCTGGGCGACCTCACCCTGTTCCGGCTCAACCGCGTCGTGCTCGAGTGCGCGGCGCGCTCACGCGCTTAGAACCCGCGGCGAGCCGACCCTGATCACCACGTGCGCCGGCCGCGTCGGCGTGGCCAGCGAGAGGAAGTCGCGCACGGGTCCCCGATTCGCGCAGAACGGGCACACGAGCTCGTCGGTGATGCTTATCGGGTACGGATGCCCGCTCACCGGCGCGTCGCAGCGCCGGCAGGCGAGCGTCCCCGACGCGAGGCGGTTCGACCGGGTCTCGCGTCGCTCGATCTGCTGCGTGCGCGGGAGGCCGCGGTCTATGCCGAAGGGCTGCGAGTCGGATCGGCCGCGGATGAAGGACACGCCGTGAGTCTAGGCCCGCAGCCGCCGAGCCCCATAATCCTCGTGTGGCCGACGTCCGCATCACCGAGTTCACCGATCCGGGCTGCCCCTGGGCCTACAGCGCCGAGCCGTTTCGCCGGAGGCTCGACTGGCTCTACGGCGAGGACGTGGAGTGGCAGGTGCGGATGGTCGTGCTCTCGGAGTCCCCGAGCGATTACCTGGACCGCGGCTTCACGCCTGAGAAGCAGGCCGGAGCGCTCAAGTCGATCGCGCGAAACCACGGCATGCCGATCGATACCTCGAAGCGCCCGCGGATGGCGGCGACCAAGCCCGCCTGCCGCGCGGTGGTGGCGGCGCGGCTGCACGCACCGGAGGTGGCGCGGCCGCTCCTGCGCTGCCTGCGCGTCCACAACTTTGCCGGCGACGCCCTGCTCGACGAGCCGGAGATGCTCGAGCTGGCGGCCACGAGCGCCGGGATCGATCCCAGCGAGCTCGAGCGCTGGATGGCTGACCCGCGCGTGGAGGAGGAGGTGGCCCAGGACATGACCGACGCCCGCGAGCCGATGCGCTCCGCGCGCGTGCTCGACCACAAGCTCGCCAACTGGTCGGGCGGGCAGCGCTACACCTGCCCCTCCTACGAGATCACCCGCCTCTCCGACGGCGTGACGATCGCCGTCCCCGGCTTCCAGCCCTTCGCCGTCTACGACGTGGTCCTGGCCAATCTCGTGCCCGGCACCGAACGCCGGCCGGTCGCCGAGGAGGTGACCGAGGTCCTGGAGTGGGCCGAGGGGCCGCTGGCCACGCGAGAGGTCGCCGTACTGGCCGACATCGAGCAGGCGGACGCGCGCGAGCAGCTCGGCCGCGTGGCGAGTGAGCGACACGTCGGGTCTGACGGGTTCTGGACGCTCGACGGCCGCGGCGCGTAGGCGAGACTGCGCGGACCGCCTGAACGACAGCAGCGCGTCAGCTCCTCCGCGCGAAGGCGAAGATGCGCGTGCGGCCTGAGCTATGAGCGGGCTCGCCGGGGATAGCGCGCCCCCGCCATGCACCGCACCCCCGGCAGCCGCCGCAACGTTACGCGCAGCTTCCCGCACCGGCTTCGTGTCACGTTACGGCGCTGGGAGCGCCGTAACGTTACGCAATCCGCCGCCGGGGCATCGGATGTCACGTTACGGCGGTTGCGGCCGGGCGCGTAGCTCGCCGGCGCCGCGGACCTCCGCGGCCTGGCGCGTAGCTCGCCGGCGCGGCGGACCTCCGCGTGCCGGCACGGGCCCGGGAAGAAGCGACGCCTCGCAGGCGTCTATCTGCCCATAAGCACCTCCGCTGAGCTCTCTCCTCCTCGGCGGAACCCACCTCCCGGGGCGACTCCCACGCGCCGGGACGACAGAAAGCAGGACACCCCATGTTCACCCGGATAAGGAACGTGCGCTTCTCGCTGCTCGCGCTGGCCGTGGCCGGCGTCATCTCCTTCGCGGCCGCCGGCTGTGGCGGTGGTGGCGGCGGTGGCAGCGCATCGAGCTCGAACGGAGCAAGCGCCACCCAACAGCAGTCCGCCTCCCAGAAGGCGTCCTCAGGCACCGCCGGCATTCCGCAGAACAACGGCGGCGACCAGGATTCCGACAACAACGGCGGCCCCAGCGACGGCGACGGCAACATCTGATGCCGACTCGGCGGATCAGCGCGGCCACGGTGGCGGTCGCGTCTGCCGCGCTAGGCGCGGCGATCGCCGGGTGTGGCGGCTCCGGGACCGGTTCGGCCGCCCGGGCCGCCCGCGCCGAAACCCACGCCGCCCCGGCACCCGCCCGGTGGGAGGCAGTGCGTCTCCCATCGGGCGGAGCGCTGCCGCTTCCGCCGGGCTGGCGCCGGATCTCAGGCGATCCGGGCACCGCCTCGGGCGCCCTCTTCAACGCGGACGGGACCGTTCGCGCGTACCTGAACGCAACCCCGGCCACCGCCGATGAGCGGCCGGCCGGCTGGGCGCGGTTCCGGGTCAGCACAACGCCGGGAAGGCGATCGCCACGTCACCCAGCTGGGCGCGCAGACGCAGCTCGACATCGCCGCCGGCCGCGCGTCGTGCGTGAGCGACATGTACGCGACCAGCCGGTCGGACTACCGCGAGCTGGCCTGCGTGCTCGCACCGGGCGGCGCCCGCGGCCGGACCGTCCTCGTCGCCGCCGCCCAACCGCGGTGGTGGCCCTCAGAGCGAGCAACGCTCGAGTACGCGATCGACCACTTCGAAGCAAAGGGAGCGAAACCATGAAACGCCTAATGACACTCGCGGCCGGGCTGCCGGTCGCCCTCGTGGTGCTCGCCGGATGCGGCGGCACGTCGAAGCACACGGCGAGCACGAGTGCGGCCCCGACGACGAAGGTCGCGACGGCGCACGTCGTGCGCCACCACCCCGCGCACCACGCGCGCCACGTGCAGCGCGTCCATCACCATCACGCGGCCGCCCCTACCACGGCCGCCGCCTCGGTAGCGCCGCCTCCCGCGGCCACGACGGCCCCGGCCCCCGCGGCCATCACGACGACCGCGGCGCGGACCATGCCCTCGGCGACCACGACGCACGTGACGCCTGCGCCGAGGCCGAAGCCGACCCCGCCTCCGCCCCCCAAGACCACGTCCACGCCGGCTCCTCCACCGCCGTCGGGCGGGATCCCGCAGGGCGGCGGCGGCGACGGCGACGCCGACAACAGCGGCGCTCCGAGCGACGGCGACGGGAACGTCTAGCGTCTGCACTCCCTGACGAGAGGAGCGCAGCATGGTCAATCCCATCCCCGAGCATCTGCACACGGTCACGCCCCGGCTGGTCGTCGATGACGGAGCCGCCGCGATCGAGTTCTACGAGCGGGCGTTCGGCGCTCAGCAGCTCGGCGATCGCTTCACCGACCCGGAGGGTCGCGTGATCCACGCCGAGATCCGGATCGGCGACTCGGTCGTGATGATCACCGAGGAAGGTGGTGACGCCGACGTCCCTGCCCGCTCTCCGCGTGGGCTGCAGGCGGTCACCGCGCTGATGGCCGCCTACTGGGAGGACGTTGACTCCGCCTGGGAGCGGGCCGTCGGGGCCGGGGCCAAGGTCCTATATCCCCTGGAGGATCAGTTCTACGGCGAGCGCGGCGGCCGCCTGGTCGACCCGTTCGGCCAGCAGTGGATGATGTCCCAGCACATCGAGGATGTGAGCGCCGAGGAGATGAGGCGGCGCGCCGAGGAGTTCTTCTCCTAGGTCCGGGCCGTCACATGCCGTCCGCTACTCGGTCTCGACCCCGAGCGTGCGGGCGGTCGGCGACTTGGGGATCGTGCGCTGGTCGGGGTTCGTGCCGAGGACCCGGTCGCCGAGGTTCGAGCTGACCCCCATCCAGTAGCCCTCGTGCTTGAAGTGGTGCAGGCGATGGTTGCGCCAGATCGTGCGGTACCAGCCGGTCTTCGGCACGTACGGCGTGTGGATCAGGAAGTGCGACCACTCGTAGCGAAACAGCCCGAGGTAGGAGAGCAGCGTCGCGGTCAGCCACAGGGGCAGGAAGTGCCCGTGGGTCAGGATGTCTCCCGCCCAGATCAGGCCCGCCCCCAGCAGCGCGATCTGCACGAGGAAGCTGAGCACCTCGACCGGTCTGAGCAGCACGCGATTCAGGTTCGACGGCGCCCGGTGGTGGTTTCGGTGCTGGATCGACCCGTACAGCTCGAAGCGCCGGCCGAAGAGCCGGAATGGCGGCATGTGGAGCAGATAGCGGTGGATGATCCATTCCACGAACGGCTGCATGGCCACGATCAGCACCGGGATGAGCGCGTCGCGCCAGGACCAGCGGCCGGCGATCACGCGCGCCGTGCCGACGATCGCGATGGCCGTGAGGACCGCGCGGGGCGAGAAGTGCTGGATGAACTCCCGCCAGCAGGCGCGCAGCTGCTTCAGGTCGGCACGCTGTGCGGTCAGGCGGGCGTCGTAGCCGGCGGGTACGCGTTCGGTGCTCATGCCGTTCGGGCCGTTCTGGCCATCGGTATCGGGAGTGCCGACAGCTCCACCGCGAGCGCCTCGTGCGCCGCGGCGGCGGCCGCGTCCGGGCCCTGGGTGGCGATCGCAGCGGCCAGCGTCCGGCGGTAGTCGCAGCGCTCGAGCTCGTGCTCGAGCCACTGCACGCTGAACTCGGGAACCGCGTTGACGCCGCGGACCAGGCTGTTGAAGGCGAGCTGATAGGCGAAGTTCCCCGCGCCGTCGAGGACGTGCTGCCAGAAGCGCTGGTCGACCGCCAGGAGCTCGGGGCCGCGGCCGACGGCCGCGATCCGCTCGGCGTCCGCCTGCAGCTCGGCGCGAACCGACTCACTCGCGCGCTCGGCGCATAGCCGGGCGACGTCGGTCCCGATCCCCGCGCGCATCTCCATCGCGGATCCCAGCAGCGGCAGCACCGCCTCGAGCGCCTCGGCGTGCTCCGCGATCAGCGCCAGGAGGTCGAGCCCGGCCGTGTGAGCGAAGTCGAGCACCTGCGTGCGCCCGCCCTGGCTGGTCTTCACGAGGCCGACCTGCTCGAGCCGCTTGAGCGCCTCGCGCACGACGTGACGGTTGACCGCGAACACCTCGGTGAGCGTCCGCTCGGAGGGCAGCTTCGACCCGGCGGGATAGCGGCCGCCCACGATCTCGCCGATCAGCTGGGCGAAGACCTGGTCGGGAAGAGAGGTCGGTTCTACGGCGCGCAGGGTCATGCTCAGCCCCGCATCCTACCAACTGGTCCAACCAGCTGCTGAGTTACCGTCGGCTAGGTTGATGCCGTGCCCGAACTGCCCGAAGCGGAGCGCGCTCGCAAGACGCTCGAGGCCGTGCTCGGCCGCCGCATCGCCCGCATCGACGACCGCGACACCTACGTCTGCCGCCCCCACGCGCCGGGGGAGATCGCTTCCGCCCTGGAGGGCGAGGAGTTCGTGCGCGCGGATCGCCGCGGCAAGTTCCTGTGGCTCGACACGCTCGACGGGCCCACGCTCGGCCTTCACCTGGGGATGGCGGGCCGGATCGTCCTCGACCCGGAGGAGCGCTCGCGCTGGGACCGGTTCACGGTCGAGTTCGAGGACGGTGGCAGCTTCGTGCTGCGCGACAAGCGGCGGCTGGGGAGGGCCGTGCTGAACCCGGCGCTCGGGCACGTCGGCCCCGACGCCGCCGTCGTCGGCCGCGAGGAGTTCCGGCGCGTCATAGGTCGCGGGCGCGCCCCGATCAAGGCGCGGCTGCTCGACCAGGGCGCGATCGCCGGAGTCGGGAACCTGCTCGCCGACCAGGCGCTGTGGCAGGCCCGGATCCATCCCCGCCGGCAAACGTCCGGGCTCTCGACCGAGGAGCTCGACCGCCTGCGCCGCGACGTCCGCTCCGCCGTGCGCTCGGCCATCCGCGCGGGCGGGGCGCACACCGGCCGGTTCGTCCAGGCCCGCGCGCAGGACGGCGTCTGCCCCCGCGACGGACACCCGCTCGAACGGGCGCGGATCGGCGGGCGGACCACGTACTGGTGCCCGGCGTGCCAGCAGGAGACATAACCGGGCGCGCGAATCCCCCTGCGTGGCAAGCGAGCTGCCTGACGGGCTGACGCTCAAGCGCAACCGGGACCTGGAGGGCCGTGGCGAGCACCCGTGGTATCGCCGCGGACTGCTGTGCCTGATCGCGGTGCTGCCGATCCTGGCGCTGCTGAACGTCTTCGGCCAGAAGCCGACCCTGAGCGTGGCTCACGCGGCCGCCGCCGACCTCGAGGTGACCGCACCCGCCCGGCTGCGCAGCGGGCTGGTCTTCCAGGTCCGTGTGCGCGTCACCGCGCACGAGAACATCGACAAGCCGCAGCTCGTCTTCGACCCGGGCTGGTGGGAGTCGATGAGCCTCAACTCCCTCTCCCCCAACCCCAGCAGCCAGACCAATCTCAACGGCCGCGTCGTCCTCTCCTACAGCAAGCTCGCGGCAGGCCACACGATGTTCGTCTGGCTCTACTTCCAGGTCAACCCGACCAACGTCGGCAAGCGCCGTGAGGACGTCGAGCTCGACGACGGCGCGCTGCCCATCACTGCCGTCCACCGCTCGCTCACGATCTTCCCCTGATGATTGATTCCAAATTGATTGGAAGCGGGGCGTTCGGAGAACGAGCGGGGCGGCGTGGACGGGAGGCGACGCGTAGCAGCGCTACGCGAGCCGACCGGCCAGGACGAATCCGGGAAGTTACTCCGGACGCATCCGCGACGAGCAATTTGAAATCAATCATCTAGGCCATGGACCTCGTAATCCGCGCCAGCGTCATCTTCTTCTTCATCCTCCTGGTCACGCGCATCTCGGGGCGGCGCGAGCTCAGCACGCTCGAGCCCTTCGATCTCATCCTGCTCGTCGTCCTCGGCGACCTGGTGCAGCAGGGGATAACGCAGAGCGACGAGTCCGTCACCGGGACGCTGATCGTGATCTCGACCATCACGCTGCTGTCGGTCGCGGTGAGCTGGGCCTCGTTCCGCTCCCGGCGCCTGCGCCTGGTCACCGAGGGCGAGCCGATCGTGCTCGTGCAGGACGGCGAGGTGATCGAGCGCAACATGCGCCGCGAGCGGATCGGTATCACCGACCTCCACGAGGAGGCGCGCCAGCAGCAGGTCAGCTCGGTGAGCGACATCCGCTGGGCCATCCTCGAGAAGGACGGCACGATCAGCGTGATCCCGAAGTCGCGCTGAGCCGCTCGCTCAGAGCCGCCCGCTCGACCCGCCTCGCTCAGACCCGGATCCACGTCTCGCCCGCATTGATGCGGGCGATGACGCCGTCGGCCGGCTCGTGCAGGAGCGTGTCGCGCGCGAACGACGACGCCAGGCCGCTGAACACAGCGTGGCGGCGGAGCATCGCGTGCCTGCCGCCGTCGACCGTGACGTAGGCGACATGGGCTCCCGGCGCCAGGCGCCGGGCGAGCGCCGCCGACCTCTCGGGGCTGGCGATGCGGTCGAGCTCGCCGTGCACGATCAGGATGCGCTGACCGTTCAGCCCGTGCGGGACGTCGCTCGGGTAGACCCAGGGAGCCAGCGCCACTGAGCTCGTGACCTCGGGACGGCTCGCCGTCAGCAGCGCCGCGCGTCCCCCCAGCGAGTGCCCGACCAGGCACGTGGGCAGCCGCCGGCCGTAGCGCTGGGCGACCTGATCGAGCGCCCAGCGAGCGTCGTGCACGGGCGTGTGGTGCGTGTCCCACCCGCGCGAGGAGTTCAGCAGCCGGAACACCGCGAGCCGGTTCCTCCCGGCCCGCGCGATCCGCCGCGCGATCGGGACCATGCGCAGAACCGAGAGCTGCGCCGGGCTGACCATCATGCTCCGCCGCCGGCTGGCGCCCCCGTGCAGGACGAGGACGGCGCCAGCGGGATCGGGCGGCGTGGCTACGTCGATGAGACGGGGCTGGAGCTCCATAAACGCGACGGTCGCGTGGACCGGCGCGTGGAGCCTAGAACTCGCTGTAGAAGATCAGCGGACCGGCCTCCCCCGGCGCCGCGCCCTCGGCGTGGAGGTAGTAGCTCGTGACGAGCGCGCGCCGGCCGGCCGGATCGGTGACGATCGTCGTGGCCGGATTGGCGAAGGCGGTGCTTCCACCGGCGGTCTTGATCGCCAGTTACGGCCCCGCACCAGGGAGCCGCCCTAGGATTTCGCCGTCGGCGGGAGGGGTTTGCTACTGGCGAGTAACTCTGGCCGCCCGGCGCGGTACATAACCCAAGATGACTCCCGCCCCAGCACCCAAGACCCCGCCCCGCCGGCCTGATTCCGCGCGACGGCGCCGTCTTCGCATGGCTCCCACGATCGAGCGCGTCGACGTCAATCTTCACGGCCACCGCGTGTACTTCAACATCGCCGGCAGCGGCCCGGCGATCGTGCTGATCCACGGCGTGGCCGGACGCGCGGCCCAGTGGGACCAGGCGCTCAAGCTCCTGGCCGAGAACTACACCGTCGTGGCACCCGATCTGCTCGGGCACGGCGAATCCGCCAAGCCACGCGGTGACTACTCGCTCGGCGCCCACGCCTCGGGCATCCGCGACCTGCTCGTGGGTCTGAACATCGAGCGCGCGAGCGTCGTCGGCCATTCCCTGGGCGGCGGCATCGCCATGCAGTTCTCTTACCAGTTCCCCGAGCGCTGCGAGCGCCTCGTCCTCGTCTCGAGCGGCGGACTCGGCAGCGACGTCCACCCGCTCCTGCGCGCGGCCACGCTGCCGGGATCGGAGATCGTGCTACCGGTGCTCGCTCACCCGCGCGTCGTCGCGGCGGCCTCGGTCATTCCGCGGGCGATCGGGCTGATCGGCCTGCGCACGCGACCTGACCTCACCGAGATGGCCCGCGGCTATCAGTCGCTGTCCAACGCCGAGGCGCGAAGCGCGTTCATCAACACGCTGCGCAGCGTGATCGACCCCACCGGTCAGCGCATCAACGCCTCCGACCGGCTGTACCTGGCCTCGAAGATGCCCTCGATGCTCATCTGGGGACGGCGGGACCGCATCATCCCCGTCGAGCACGCCCAACCCGCCCACGAGGCGATGCCGGGCAGCCGCCTCGAGCTGTTCGACGAGGCAGGGCACTTCCCGCATCTCGACGACCCGCTGCGCTTCGCACGGACGCTCGAGGAGTTCTTCGACAACACCGAGCCCGCTCGCCTCGACACCGGCATGATGCGCGACCTCGTGCTCGACCGCGATCCGAAGTCGGCCAAAGTGCTCGAGCGGCTGCAGCGCGAGCACGCCGCGGCCTGACGCCCCGGCCTGGCCCGGCGATACACAGCGCCGCCGGCGCCCGGCCCGCGGGGCAGAGCCCCCCTTATGCCGCGTCGGTGGCCGCTGCGGGCCGGGTCGCGGTGGCGCGCCCGGGCGCAGTGCTCGGGATCAGCAGCCCTGTGAGCGCGCACAGGACGAGGAAGCCGGTGGCCATCACGAAGGACTCGTTGAACCCGGTGACCGTCGGCAGCCCGTGGGAGGTGTGATCGACGATGAAGGTCGCCGCGATCTGACCGCCGAGGGCGCCCCCGAGCGTCCGCATGACCGTGTTCATCCCGCTCGCCACGCCCGTCTGGTGAGGAGGAACCGCCTGCACGATCAGGTTTCCGAGCGCCGAGAAGGCCAGCCCGATTCCGACGCCCAGCAGCGCGGCGCTGATCAGCATGTCGTAGGGGTGGGCGTGCTGGACCGCGAGCAGCCCGAAGGCGAGCGCGGTCGACAGCGAGCCCGCGATCAGGGCGCTCTTTGAGCCGTAGCGGCGCGCGACCTTCCCTGCGAACGAGCCGAGCAGGCCCATGCCCATCGTGGACGGGAGCAGGTAGAGGCCCGAGACCACGACGCTGGCGCCGAAGCCGAAGCCCGTGCTCTTGGGGAGCTGGGCGAACTGGGGAAAGACGATGAACGACGAGTACATCCCCGCTCCGAGCAGGAAGGCGGCGGCGTTGGTCGTCCACACGCCCGCGGATGCGCATCATCGCCATGTCGATGAGCGGCTCGCGGCTGCGGACCTCGACCACGATCCACACCACGCAGACGAGGAGGCCCGCGGCGAGCAGGACGAGGGTCTTCGTCGAGCCCCATCCCCAGGTGGTCGTCTCGCTGATCGCGATCAGGACGAGGCTGACCCCGACGCTCATCAATCCGGCCGCGACCCAGTTGATGCGGCCCGGTACGCGTACGGGTGACTCGGGGACGTAGCGCCAGGTCGCGACGGCCGCCAGCAGCGTCGTCGCCAGCGGGATCCAGAACAGCCAGTGCCAGCTCAGGTGCTCGACGATCAGCCCGCCCGTGACCACGCCGATGCCCGCGCCGACCCCGAGGATCGAGGAGATCATGCCGATGCTCCCGGCCACCCGGTCGGACGGGAACTCGTCGCGCACGATCGCAAACGAGAGCGGGAAGATGCCGCCGCCGACCCCCTGGACCACGCGCGCGGCTATCAGGACCGGGAGGGAACTCGCGACCGCGGCCAGGAGTGTCCCCGCCGCGAGCACGGCCAGCGTCCACAGCAGCAGGCGCTCCTTGCCGTACATGTCGCCCAGGCGCCCGATGATCGAGGTGCCGACCGAGGCCGAGAGGAGGTAGCCCGTCAGCAGCCACGCGGCACCGGTCTCGCTGGCGTGGAGGTCTCGCTGGATGGTCGGCAGCGCCGGGACCACGGCTGAGCTGAGCACAGCAAAGGCCAGCCCCGCCAGCGAGAGCACGCCGAGGATGACGTTCGGGTGGATGCGGTGGGGCGTGGTTTCGCTCATGTGTGACGACAGGTGCGCGGCGGCGGCGGGATCCGGCAGCGTACGTGATCGTTACGGTAGGCCCGTGACCGTCGAGCTGAGCTCCGTGCGGGGGGTCTCCGACCTGCGGGCCTTCGTGGCTCTGCCCTTCCGGCTGCACGCCGGGACGCCCTGGATACCGCCGCTGAAGCTCGAGCGCTACCTGTTCCTGAGCCGGCGCCTGAACGCGTACTTCAGCCACGGCGAGGCGGAGTACTTCCTGGCCCGGCGCGGCGGCCGCATCGTCGGCCGGGTCACTGCCCAGATCGACCATGCATTCAACGAGTTTCACGGGAGCCACTGGGGGATGTTCGGGTTCCTCGAGTTCGAGGACGACCCCGAGGTGCTGCAGGCCCTGCTCGACGCGGCTGCCTCGTGGCTGCGCGAGCGCGGATGCGAGCGGATGGTCGGACCGATGGACTTCCAGATGAACGACGAGAGCGGCGTGCTGATCGAGGGCTTCGAGCGCGAGCCGATGATCAAGCAGCCCTGGCACCCGCGCTACTACAAGTCGCGGTGCGAGGAGGCGGGGCTGACCAAGGCGATGGACCTGCTGATGTGGGAGCGCCACACCTTCGACGCCGCGCAGGTCGACCCCCGGCTCCTGCGCATCGCCGAACGCGCCCGCTCGCGCTACGGGGTGCGCGTGCGCTCGATGTCACGCCGCCACCTGCGCCGCGAACTCGACGAGTTCGCCAAGGTCTACAACTCGGCCTGGTCGAGGAACTGGGGCTTCGTCCCGTACTCCAAGGAGGACCTCGACGCCTATGCGCTTGACCTCCATCTGGTCTACGCGCGTGACTGGTTCATGATCGCCGAGGTCGACGGGCAAACGGCGGGGATGGCGATCACCATCCCTGACATCAACCAGGTGCTGAAGAAGATGCGCGGGCGGCTGCTGCCGCTGGGCTGGTGGTACTTCCTGCGCAAGAACCGGATCATCGACCGGGTCCGCGTGGGCTTCCTGGGCGTGATCCCCGAGTACCAGCACACCGGCGCGGGCGTTGCCCTGTACCTGGCGCAGTACCGCTCGGGGGAGCGAACACGGCAGAAGGGCGGCGAGATGGGCTGGATCCTCGAGACCAACGACTCGATGAACCACGCGATGGAGGCGCTCGGCGGACGGATCGTCAAGCGCTTCCGGGTCTACGAGCGCGAGCTTCGCTAGTCCTCGAAGCGCACGAGGTGCTCGGTGGCGGTCAGCGCGAAGAGGCGCTGGACGCTCGGGCGTCCGCGGCGGATTGCGAGGCGGTTTGGGTCGGCGCGCAGGAGCGTGTGCAGGCCTGCGCTGTCCATGAAGTCGAGGCCGGTCAGGTCGACGAGGATTCGGTGGGCGCTCGCGTTTTCAAGCTTGCGCTCGAGCAGCGGCGCCGATGCGAGGTCGAGCTCACCGCTCAGGGCGAGGACGAGCTCGTCCTGGTTGCGGCGCGCGCGGATAGTCAGCTGCCCCTGGCGGACGGGCTCCTCCCGTGGTTCGTGGACACTGACCATCGGGATCCTGATGCGGTGCCGGGCGAGACATCTGGGGCACCGTTCGAGCGCGAGGTACGAGGCGCGGATCCGCACGCGCAGCCCACACCTGGGGCACTTCATGTAGGCGCTCGTCTCCCTCGGGTCCATGGCGTCGAGTCATGTAGCACCACGGGCATCGGTTGGCGACGGTGCGCGGTACGTCTCCCGACGTCTGCATGCGGACACTCGCGTTGGTCGGCCTTTGGAGCCGTCTTGGTCGCTTCCGTGCATGTCCGGATGCAGACGTCCGAAGCTGGACCAGTTGGCGTCCCCGCGGGGTGCCTGCGGGGATAAATCCGCAAAGCCCAAAACGGAGGTCGACGTGCTTCTCGCACTCGCAGTCATCCTGTTGGTCATCGCGATCGTCGGCGGTATCGCCGTTCACCCGCTGCTGTTTCTGATCGCGATCCTGGCGCTGCTCGCGTTCTTCGGCGGGCGGCGCGGCGCGATCGGCTGAGCTCGGTCGCAGGCCGGCGGCCAGCCTGCCAGCGAGGTGGGCTGGCCGCTCTGCGCTCTAGGTCATCGCCGCCACCAGCTTGTGGTGGCGGAGCTGTGCCGGCGGCGAGCCGTGAAGGATCCACGTGCCGTTGTCCAGCCGGCTGACCGAGCCCTGGCGGGCGAGCTCGCCCATGGCCGTGGTCACGGATGGTCTGTGCGCGCCGACGAGATCGGCCAGGCGCTGGTGCGAGAGCGGAAGAGGCACGGCGATGCCCTCCGTTCGCACGCGTCCCCAACGCTCAGCCAGGTGCCAGAGCGTGAGCAGCAGCCGGTCGTCGACCCGCTGATGGTGCGCGATCGCCAGGGCCACGGCGAGGGCATGTGCGCGCCGCGTTCCGCGCGCGAACAGCTCGACGCCGAGCTGGGGCCAGGGGTTCATCCGCGTGACGAGTCCGTGGTCGAGCACGGCCAGACGCGTCGGCTCGAGCACCGTCCACCCCACCTCGGCGTGAACGTGCGAGCCGTCGGCGTCCCAGTGCCAGGGCCGCAGGACGTCGCCCATGCCCAGCAGCTCGACGCATGTCCGGTCCAGGACGTTGACCTCGCGCGAGAGCAGGCCGTCGATGATCAAAAACCCGCGGTGATGCGCGTCGGCCTCCATCGCGTTCGCCGCGTCCCACGCGCCGGGCGAGAGGCGGCGCTCGCGTGTCAGCGCTTCGCGCCGGGCGCGCTCGCGCTCTGACTCGTCGAGCAGCTCGCCCAGATCAGGGTCGGCATCGACGATGCTTATGAGATCGGTGACCGAGCCCATTGCGGTGCTCAAGCTAGCCGGTTTTCAGCTCGCCCGATCCACCTCGAGGACGAGCTTGCCGAGGTTCTCGCCCCTGAACAGACGGAGCAGGGTGTCTGGGAAGCTCTCGATCCCGCCCTGCGCGATGTCCTCGAAGGACTTGAGCTTGCCCTCCTTCAGCCAGGAGGCCATTTCGTGTGCGGCTTCGGCGTAGCGATCTGCGTAGTCGAAGGCGACGAAGCCGGTCATGCTCGCGTGGTTGACGAGCAGTGACATGTAGTTCGCAGGCCCGCGCATGCCGCCCTCGGCGTTGTACTGCGAGATCGCGCCGCAGATGACCACGCGGGCGTGGCGGGCGAGCTGGGCCAGGGCGGCGTCGAGGATGTCGCCGCCGACGTTGTCGAAGTAGACGTCGATTCCGTCGGGGCAGTGCTCGTGGAGGGTTCTGTTGACGTCTTGCGACTTGTAGTCGATGGCCGCGTCGAAGTTGAGCTGTTCGGTTATGTGACGGCACTTCTCGGGGCCGCCTGCGATCCCGATCGCGCGGGCGCCCTTGAGCTTCGCGATCTGGCCGACGGTGCCGCCGACGGCCCCGGCCGCGCCCGAGACGACAACGGTTTCGCCGGGCTGCGGCTCTCCAATGTCGAGCAGTCCGAAGTAGGCGGTCATCCCGGGCATGCCCAGCGTGTTCAGGTAGACCGGGAGCGGCGCGAGGCTCGTGTCGAGCTTGGTCAGCGCGTCGCCGTGGATCGTCGCGAATTGCTGCACGCCTACCGGCCCGGTGACGTGGTCGCCCTCTTTGAGCTCCGGGTGACGGCTGGCGATCACCTCGCCGGCGCCGAGGCAGCGCATCACCTCCCCGATCTGCACTGGGCGGATGTAGGAGCGGCCCTCGTTCATCCAGCCGCGCATCGCGGGGTCCAGAGAGAGGTACTGGACCTTGACGACGACCTCGCCTTCTGCCGGTTGCTGGACCGGCTCCTCTGTTTGTTCCCAGTCGGTGGGCTTCGGAAGGCCCTGCGGCCGGGCGGCGAGACGGACCTGGTGGTTGACGGCGGTCACGAACCCCACCCTAACGTTTGCCCGCGGCCGTCAGTGGCAACGGTCACGTCGATGTCCGTCGCCCTGATCGTCACCGACATGCTCAACACCTACGACCACGAGGACGCCGAGCCCCTGATGGAGTCGGTCCGCGAGGTGCTGCCGAACCTCTGCTCGCTGATCGCGCGCGCACGCGAGCAGGATATTTTGACCGTCTACGTCAACGACAACCACGGCGACTGGACGGCCGGCCGCCAGGAGCTCTCAGACGTTGCGATGCGCGGCGCCGAGCCATCGCTGATCGAGCCGATCCTGCCGGCACCCGACGTCCCGTTCGTCGTCAAGGCCCGCCACTCGGCGTTCTACGAGACCCAGCTCGAGTACCTGCTCCGCACGGCAGAGATCGAGCGGCTCGTGCTCACCGGCCAGGTGACCGAGCAGTGCATCCTCTACTCGGCCCTCGACGCCTACGTCCGCCACTTCGAGGTCGTCGTCGCCAGGGACGCCGTCGCGCACATCCACCCGGATCTGTCGGAGGCTTCGCTTCGGATGATGGAGACCAACATGCGGGCTCAGGTCGTGGGGCGGACGAGGCGCTCGAGGCGAAGATCGACTAGCCGCTGACGGCGGCGGTGTCGAGTCCCCTGACGGAGGCTCGGATCCGCTTGGCGAACCGGCGGGTCACGGTTAGCCCGCTTGCGCGGCCTCCGCCCGGGAAACGCCACGTTGCCGTGAGCAGGTGGCCCGAGCCGCCGTGGGCGATCGCCTTCAGCGTCACTCGGTGGCCGTGTCTTTTGAGGATTCGCCAGGTCGTGCGGAGTTTGCGGTAGACGCGAACGGTCAGGGCGTAGCTCACCGCGTGGCCGGCCGTGTCCTGCCCGGTGACCGTGACGCGGTAGGTCCCGACCTTGAACACGTGGCGGACGTAGGCCGGGCCGGTCTTGGGGCAATTGGTCACGCCGGTGTCGTCGAGCGTCGGGGAGCCGCACGGCCCGCCGAAGCTGAGAGCCGGACTGGTGGTGCTGGTGCCGTCGCCGAAGGACCAGTGGAGCTGTCCTTGCAGGGGCTCGCCGTTCTGCTCGGCGGGGGCGTAGATGGCCTGCAGGGTGACGGCCAGCCTGCCTTTTCTGGTCGCGTCACCGGTCGGCGGTGAGGCCAGCGCCTGGAGGCCGGGCCGGGCCGCGGCGCCGTAGTCGGTGGGAAGGGGTTGTGGGACCGTGAGCGTCGCGGCGTCGAAGCCGACCGCGCGCAGATTCGCGAGCTGTGATTCGATGATCTCGTCGCCCGCCTCCGGGGCGACGCTGAAGGTGCCCTGGTCGGTGGGGTAGACCTCCGTGAACGGATAGACCCAGGAGGGATAGAAGTAGCCGAGGTCGTCCTGCCCCTTCGACAGCGCCACGACCATCGCGGCGCCGTGCACGGCGCCGGCGATCGTGAGGCGGACCTCCGGGAACGGCTCCCCGGGCATCGACAGGTAGGCCATCGGCCCGATCCGAAGCGCGGTCAGATACGTGCCCACGGCACCGCCGGCTTGGTACGGCGGGGTGTCCTGCCGGTCGATCGGGTACTCGCCGCTGGTGTTCAGCAGCTGCTGCTTGGCCGAGTCCGGGAGATGGTTGGCGGCGACGAGCGCCAGGAGCGCCGGGTTGGTTCCGCCGATGGTCACCGTGGTCTCGGCCGAGTTGATGGTGGAGTCGGTGATCCAGTGCGGGCGGCTCAGCGCCTGGCCGGCGAGCGCGGCGACGACGCGGGCGAACCACTGCATCTCCCCGATCCCGGTCGCCTGCACCGGGCTCTCCTCGCGGCCCAGGGTGGCGGGCGTGGCGAGCGTGATCCCGCCGAGCCGGCGATCGAGCGCGTTGCGGACGGCGCCGAAGTAGTCAGCGGTCAGCGTCTTCAGGCAGGCCCCGCAGACGATGTCGGGATGGGCGGGGACGTTGACGAAGGTGGCGATCGTCCTGCCGGTGCGGGGCGCAGATGCTCTGAGGACCGAGAGCTGCCCGTCCTGCGTCCAGCCAGGGAAGGAGTCGTACTGAGCTGTGGCCGAGTTGTCGAGCTCGCTTGCGTCTATGGAGGCGTACTGGAGTCGTGCCCGTTTTGCATGGCTCGCCGCGGCGACGAGGGCCTTGACGGTCTGGTCGTGGACCTCTTTCAGATAGCTGAGGGGCACGGGGCCCCAGATCCCCTCGAGCGTCGGCGCCGAGTGGCTGTGGGTGCCCTGCACGATGATGTCCGCCTGCGTCATCGCGGGACCGTGGTGGCTCATTGCGGGCGCGGCCAGCTGGCGCACACTGGTGATGCCATAGTCCGGGCCCTCCTGGTAGGCCGCGAAGTACGCCTGCGAGTCGACGGTCGCGAACGCCACCGCCCGATGGCCGTTTGAGATGTACAGGGCCCTGACCTGCAGGTGCCCGTCGACGTGCTGGATCGGCGGGCTCGGCCCGAATCCGCCGGCGTAGACCGGCACCGCGGGATCGATGTTCTCGACCGCGGCGCCGACCCGGAACAGGGCCGGCTTCTTGGTGGCCTTCGCGGTCGCGGGCGAGCCGGTCGCCAGCAGCGCCGTTGCGGTCAGCAAGATGACCCCAAGACTCCGTCGCGCTCCCACGATCGGCAGCGTAGCTCACTAAACTGGCGCATCGTGCACAGGGGCGCAGTGTCCAGGCAGGGTCTTCGAGTGGTGCTCGTTACGGCGCTGCTCGCGTTGGTCGGCGGGGGCGTTGCTTCGGCGGTGGATCGCGATGACGGGGGGGTGCGGCATCACAAGCGGCATGCGGTCAAGCGCCACCACCGGGCGCGCCACCACCACGCGCGGCGTCACCGGTCCGGTTCTGCGGTGCCGCAGAGCGCCGCGGGCTTCTTCGTCGGCGGGGCCAAGGAGGACATCACCCCGACGTCGCTTACTGGCGTCTACCTGGGCGGCTACGGCATCGGTCCTGTCCACCCGGCCAAGGCGGTGCTTCGTCACATCTACGCCCGCGTGATCGCGATCCGGGACCGGAGCGGCCGGCAGGTCGTGATCGGCTCGATCGACGCGCAGGGCTACTCGATCGCCTACCAGAACGGGCCGTACGGATTCAGCGACATCACCGCCGACGTCTCACGCCAACTGCACATCCCGGCCTCGAACATCCTCCTGCAGTCCACCCACTCGCACAACGGGCCGGATGACATCGGCGTGTGGGGCGGAGTGCCGAACAGCTACCTCGCCTACGTCAAGTCACAGACGGAGAAGGCCATCCGCCAGGCGGTCGCCGCCGAGCGGCCGGCGGCATTGCGCTGGGCGACGGCGGACATGACCGGTTTCTCAGGGACGTTCGGGAGCGACACGGACCACACGCACACCGGTGACAACAAGGACTATCCGCCCGACAACCAGATGCGCGTCCTTCAGGCCTTGACGCCGAAGGGCAAGGTCCTCGTCACTCTCGTGAACTACTCGACCCATCCCACGGTCTACGGTCCTCTCGACAAGGTCTCGCCCGACTGGCCAGGCGCGACCGCGACGTTCCTCGAGCACGACGAGATCGGGATTCCCGCGCGGATCCACTACGGCTATCCCGGGTCGGTCGCGGTGGTCACCGTGGGAGCGCTGGGGCACACCTGGCCCGCCAAGGCGCCCCGCGGCACCGACTCGAGCGTCGACCCGAGCCCCAAGAGCGACAACGGCCCGGCCGACATCTTCGGCAACGCGGTCGCGCGCATGGCCATCGCGGCGGTGGGCCACCGGGGCACGTACCTGCAAACGTCCCAGGTGACCGGCACCTCGCAGAACGTCGACGTCGTCAACGACAACCCCGTCCTGCTCCTCGCCGGCAGCGAGCCCAGCAACCCCACGCCGCTCGGCGGCTACAAGATCATGCGCGCGGACACGCCGCCGTGGGCATACGGCGATGTCTATGTCGCGCCGGTCGAGGCGCTGCGGATCGGCGACCTGCCCTTCTTCTCCGTCCCCGGCGAGCCCTATCCGTCCCTACACAAGTCCCTGGCGAGCGAGGTCAAGGCGCCGGTTGCGTTCATCTTCGGCCTGGCCGAGGACCAGCTCGGCTACGCCGAGGAGGTCGCCGACTACAACGGCGCCGCCCAGTGCAGCACCAGCGACGAGTGGTTCTTCACCATCTCCCCCACCTTCGGCTCGGACGTGGTGAAGCTGCAGGACGCGAACGCCAGCGCGCTTGGGTTCAAGGTCACGCCGAACTCTGCCGACTACGGCCCGGGCCCGACCCCGCCCTCGACCAACTGCACTACGCAGCAGGCCGGCGCGGGGTAGGGACTAGTCGAGCTCGTCGTCGTTGCCGGCTTCCGGCGTCAGTCCGCGCCGCTGGAGCCAGAGCTCGAACATCGGGTCGGTGAGGCGCGGATTGCCGTTGTCGTCGACTACGTCCGCGTTTGCGACAAGGCTCTCGAGCGCCGTCCTGATGCTCGCGCGTTTGATGCCCACCGCGGAGGCGGTGTCCTCGCTGTAGAGGGGCGTTGACACGACCGCAAGCGCCCTGGCGACTCGACGCTCGTTCGCTGAGAGCGCGCGCCAGATGGCCCGCATCAGTGGTGCCGCATCGGCCGCGGCCTGATCGAGCGCCGATATCCACGCTTCTTCGTCCGCTGCGCCGCCACGGCGCGTGCGCGCCCAGAGGTAGTGGGCGAGCATCATGCTCCGCTGCGGATGGCCGCGGGTGAACTCGAGAAACGGCGCGAGCGCGGCGCCAACGTCGCGGTCAGTCTGCTCGAAGCGCGAGGTCAGGTAGCGGCCCACCTCGTCGAGCGGCAGCGGCTCGAGGTGCTGCGGGACCGCCTGGTCCAGCAACGGCCGTTTCGGATCCGCGAACAGCTGCTGCATGACCCCGGGCGCGGAGCCGGCGAACGCGTAGGTCGCCGCCTCCGTCTGGTGCTGGATCACGCTCCTGATCTTCCCGTCGGCCCCGCTCACAGCCAGCACGTCCTGGATCTCGTCGAACGCGATCAGGCTGGTCGTGCCGTCACGGTCGAAGAGCGCGGCCGGCAGCTCCAGCAGACGAAGCAGCACCGACTCCGCGTCGACGTGCGGATTGCGCTGCAGCGTCGCCGTGAAGCCGCCGCCGCCCAGCCCGACCCCGATGTTCCAACTCCGGAAGAAGCTCTCAACACGTTTCCGGACCGGACCCTTCAGCCGCTCGTAGCCGCGCTCTATCCGGACCACGATCTCGGCGATCGAGAGGACGTCCTGGAGGTCCACGAGCACGGTCGTCATGCCCTGTTGCTCGGCCGCCTCCAGGACGCGGCGCAGCAACGTCGTCTTCCCGTAGCGGCGCGGCCCGACGAGCCGGAAGGAATGCTGGCCCTCGGCCAGGGCCAGCAACTCATCGGCCTCCGGGTCGCGGTCGATCATCTCCTCAGGGGGCAGAGGGCCAGAGAAGCGGAAGGGGTTTATGTCGCGCGGGGCCGGCATCGGACCAGGATACCACTCTCGTATGTTAGATACATACGATTTTGTAGGTTTTCAACCTACGAGATCGCTTGGTAGTGACATACGGCGCATCACCGCTACCGTAGGGCGCCGTGCGGATCGCGACCTGGAACGTCAACTCCGTCAAGCAGCGCCTGCCGCGGCTCCTTCCCTGGCTCGATGAGCGCCGGCCCGACGTGGTGTGCCTTCAGGAGACCAAGCTCGCCGATGACGCGTTCGCCGAACTGCTGCGCGATCAGCTCGCGGAGCGAGGATATGAGTACGCCGCGCACGGCGAGGCGGCCTGGAACGGGGTGGCGATCCTCTCGCGAGTTGGGCTTGACGAGGTGGTGGCTGGTCTTTCGGGCGCGCCGGGTTTCCCGAACCCGGAGGCGAGGGCGGTCTCCGCGACCTGCGGCGGCATCCGGATTGACCTCGGTCTACGTCCCGAACGGCCGGTCGCCCGGGCTCCGAGCACTACCGATACAAGCTCGCGTGGCTGGCCTCGCTGCGTGATGCGCTGGCCGCCGGCCCGGACGCGGCGGTCGTGTGCGGGGACATGAACATCGCGCCGACGGACGACGACGTGTTCGACCCCGACGCGTACCGCGGACATACGCACGTGACCAAGCCCGAGCGGGCGGCGTTGGGAGAGCTGTTGGCGCTGGGGCTTCGCGACGTGGTGCGCGAGCGCTGGCCGAACGAGCGGGTGTTTTCGTACTGGGACTACCGCGCCGGCATGTTTCACCAGGACCTGGGGATGCGGATCGACCTTGTGCTGGCATCGGGGATGGTCGCCGACCGGGTTTGCGCCGCGTGGATCGACCGCAAGGCCCGGAAGGGCAGCGGCCCGAGCGACCACGCGCCGGTGATCGTCGATCTCGACGAGGCGCCCGACGGGGACATCGGGCCGGTGGTGCCGCCGCCGTCGAGGCCGGTGGTCAAGCGGGGAGCGAAGAAGCTGCCCCAGTCCTCCTAGGTGGTGTCCCGAGGGCGATCGCGGTCGCGTGAGGGCTGGACGCGCTTGGGCTCGCCCGGCATCTTCGGATAGTCCGGTGGGTAGGGCATGTCGCCTTCGGCCTGGGACTCGTAGAGGTCGAGGAGCGGCTGGAGCGAGTGGGTGACGTCGTCGATGGGTGCGTGGCGATCGCCCACTTCCGCGAAGCGGGCCGGCATCGTGGCCACGGTGAAGTCCTCGGGAGCCACGTTCGGCAGCTCCTCCCAGGTCACCGGCGCCGATACGGGCGCACCCGGCTTCGGCCGGATGCTGTAGGCGCTCGCGATGGTGCGATCCCGGGCGTTCTGGTTGTAGTCGATGAAGATGCGCTCGCCGCGCTCCTCCTTCCACCAATTCGTGGTCACCTTGCCGGGGAGTCGCTGCCCGAGCTCGCGTCCGAAGGCGATCGCGGCATGGCGGACCTCGGTGAACGTCCATTGCGGTTCGATGCGAACGTAGATGTGGACGCCGCGGCCCCCGGAGGTCTTCGGGAAGCCGGTGTAGCCGAGGTCTTGGAGGAGTTTCTTGGCCTCTCGTGCTGCGCTCACGGCGTCGTCGAAGTCCGTTCCGGGTTGCGGGTCGAGATCTATGCGCAGCTCGTCCGGATGGTCGACGTCGGTTCGTCGGACGGGCCAGGGATGGAACGTGATCGTCCCCATCTGCGCCGCCCATGCGACGACCGCGATTTCCGTGGGGCAGATCTCGTCTGCCTCGCGGCCGGACGGGAACTGGATCTTGACGGTTTCGAGGTAGTCGGGAGCGCCCTTGGGGACCCGCTTCTGGAAGAAGGCGTCGCCACCGCCCTTGTCGCGCGTGGAGAGCACGATCCCTGGATGGACGCCCTTCGGCCAGCGCTCGAGCGTGGTCGGCCGGTTCCTGAGCGCGCGCATGATTCCGTCCTCCACGGCCAGGTAGTAGTTGACGATGTCGAGCTTGGTGACCGCAGGTGTGCGGTCGGTGGCCGGGAAGATGACTCGGTCGGGATTCGTGACGCGGAGGTCACGGCCCTGGGCGTCGACCGTGGTTTCTCTGGAGGGCGCGATGCAGGAGTTGTACGCGAACGCGGGGCCGGCGGGGATTACCGCAGGGTCGCCAGCCTCACGCCGGTCAGCGGAGGATGTTCACGGCCCGCGCAGCCACCAACAGCACCGTCGTGGCCGAGATCGCCGACTCCGAGAGCATCATCATCTTCGCCTTCCGCGTGAGGGGCATCGCATCCGTCGGGCTGAAGGCGATCGCGTTGGTGAACGAGATGTACACGTAGTCGGCCAATCGGGGGTGCCAGCCCGGTTCGGCGAGTGCGGCGTTCTCGTCCTGTGGGAACTGGAAGTCGCGCGGCCCCGGATCGGGCTCACGGCGGCGGATCGGACCGCCGCGGTCGAACTCCCAGAACAGGAGTCCGAACGTGATCACGTTAGTGCTCCAGATCGTGGCGCCCTTGAGCAGCAGCTCTCCGCCGCTCTTCTCCTGCGCATTCAGCAGTGATGTGACCAGAGCGACCAGCGCAAGCACGTTCGCCGCGGTGATCACGGCGACGAGCGCGAGCGCGACCGTGCGGCGATGTCCCATCTCCTCGAGGCGACGCCGGGGTTCGGACCACGCAAGCGCCAGCATCAGCGCCGCCTCGGGAACGGTCGGAATCAACCAGACCCAGCCTCGAAGTCCGACCAGCTTCCAGTTCCCGGCGAGGCTCGCCAGCGCGAGCGTGGCCTGTAGCGCGATCACGAGCCCGACGGCGAACGTCGCCTCATACCGGGACTCAACCTCTTCCTCACGCCATTCCACGTCGCTCACCTTACGACTGTCGAATGACACTGCCGCCACCGTGTGCGCGGTCCCGGCCGGCCGGTCCAAGCGACCGGCACCGACCGTTCAGCGAGCGGCCGAATGCTTCTGACCGGAGAGATCAGGCCGGCGTATGTACTCGGTGAGGGTCGGGGAAGGCTCGCTGTCGGCCTGCCGTCCTCCTCACCCTCTATCGGGGGTGGTCTGCTCGTAATCCTCGGCGTCGAGGAGCGCCCAGCCCATACGTTCGACGAGTTGGCCGGCGTAATGCTCGTTGCCGAACATCTCCGAAGGCACATGCTCCGTCAGCATGATCTCGTCGGTACGTCCCTGCACTTCAGTCAGAACCTGAACTCTGGGCATCTAATGCTCCTTATCGTGCGTGCGTTCCGCGCACCGGCTGCGTCTCGTCTAGGTTCCGCCTGACCGCCTCAGTTCGCGTCAAGTCGGCCCTCCCGGGCCATTGGCCGCGCGCAGAGGAGAGGGGCGGGGCCCCGGGGCGCTCTCGAGTAGGGGCGCGAGCACACGGCCGGTGGGATCACGCCGTAAGTACGTCACCGGCCCCGCAGTCAAAACCAGTAACCCTCGCCTCTCGCCTCGTGGCGCTTGAGAAGCGCTGTCGGTGGCATTCCGGCTCGGGTTGAGAATCGTGGCCGCAGGGCCAGCCAGAGCGACAGTACTCCTATTGCGGCGATTGTGGGCTGCGTTGAAAAAAGATTTCTCGCAACTCCCGCGAATCGGCAGCTAACCGGAGCGATGTCGATCAGGTCGACTGTGGTCTTGCTGATCGAGCGGGCGTTGGGGCGTCTCAGCTTCGGGACCGACGCATAAAGCTTCGCCGGCCGTCAGCAGCGTCAGCTTCTTGCTTCTTGCGTGACGCGCGAGAGCGTCTCAGCGACGCCGCTGCTTGCTCACGAACCCTTTTGGCACCATCGACTATCCGCCCATAAAACGCGTCCTCGGTCTGCCGAGTTTTCATGCCTGCATCATCGCGCGTTATCGGTCCTCTTGCCGACGCGGGCTTTCGCAGAGGGCTGGAAGGCGACTCCCGCTCGTATTGCCGGCGCCTTGACCGCGCGCAGCGCAGTTGAGGTCCATCTTCAGCAAGGCATCGGCGGGCAGCGCCGGCACGGGCGTGGTTCCACGTGGCGTCGGCGATCTCGGGGGGTCGGGAGCGACCGCTACGTTTTCGCACGTGCTAGGTGCATGGCGGCTGGCGAAGCGCTCGGTCGTGTCGTTCTATGACGACCAGGGAACCCATCACGCCGCGGCTCTCACCTACTACGGCCTGATGTCCCTGTTTCCGACGCTCCTCTTGGCGGTCTCGCTGCTGGGGTTGCTGGGCGAGTTCCCGGCCACCTACAACGCGATCATCGACCACCTCCGCCGCGTGGTCCCGGCGGTCACGCTGGCTCCACTCAACGCCGCCGTGCGGGCGGCGCTGAAGAGCAAGGGAACGGCCGCCGCCGGTCTGGCGGCGGCGATCGTGACGGCGCTATATGGCACCACCGGATATCTCGAGGCGGCGCGCCGTGCCCTCAACGTGGTGTTCGAATCCCCAAGCGGCCGCAGCTTCATCCGCCGCAAGCTGATCGACATCGGTTCCACGTTCGTGCTGATGGCGCTGGTGTTGGCGACGCTGGTGCTGATGTTCGCCGGAGGGGATGTGGCGCGGGATGTCCTCGGCCCCGAGGCCGCCTTGGCGTGGAAGATCGCTCGCTGGCCAGGCGCGTTCGCATGCGCTCTCCTCGTCTTCTCCTTCATCTACTACGTCACTCCCGACGTCCGCCAGCGGGGCTTTCGATGGATTACCCCAGGAGCGCTCACCGGAGTGGGTGTCTGGCTCGCGGCGTCGGCTGCGTTCTCAACTTATCTCGCCAATTTCAGGAGCCTCAACGTGACCTATGGCTCGTTCGCGGCGGCGATCATCCTGCTCGTCTGGTTGTGGCTCACCAACGTCGCCGTCCTGTTCGGCGCCGAGGTCAACGCGGAAATCGAACGGGCGAAGGAAGTCGCCGATGGGGTCCCCGAGGCCGAGACGCTCGACCTCCCGCCAGCCCACTGACCCGCGTGCGCCAGAGGCTTCGAGTCACTGGTTCCAGACGGTCAGCGGACCAGCCGGGGGCGTCGAAGCTGGGCCCGCAATGGCTCTAACTGATTCTCATCCGGGGTAGGCCGGACGACCCCGCCGGGCTGTTCAGGAGCCTCCCGAGCTAGACGACCGCGGGCTGGCCGCGGCCCGCACGGGAGACTCCCTGAACGGCTGCTCAGTGCGGGGAGAGCTGGTGCACTTCCCGGCGGTGCTGAGTGTGCTTCTTGACCTGGTCGAACTCGTAGAACTTGCCCGGTCCCTTGCCCTTGGCTCCGAACCCGAATCCTGCGCCCTGGAGCAGGCTCACGGCATGCGTGATCTGCGTGAAGTACGGCGTGGATCCCGAAGCGAAAGCCTGGTCGTTGCCCGGCTTGCCGAGGGACTGCAGCGCGAGCGCGCGGTGCACGGACTCCACACCCATGATCTCAGCGGCGTAACGAGCATTCGTGCCCTTGCCGGCATCGCCGAACGCGGTGACGCCGATCTGGTAGGCGTTGACGAACACGCCGTCGCCGAACACCAGCCCGCTGAGCAGGTTGTGCTCGTTGGCAAACAGGGAGTCGGGGATCCAGATCTTCTTGGTCGCGGGCTTTGCGCCGAGAGCACTGGTCAACACGTTGTAGTGGTCGAGCTCCTGGTAGGCCGCGTCGAGCACGTTGCGCTTGGTGACACGGCTGGAGAAATGCACCTTCTGCGCGCCCACCGTATTGACGATCGTCGCCAGGACCTCAGCCGTGGCGGCGACGTTCAGGATCGTCTGGGCATCGTTCGCGGCCAGGGCCTTGGCAGGCAGGGACAGCAGTCCCAGACCGCCCAGCGTGCCCGCCGCACCCGCGACGAACTTGCGCCGCGTCGAGGCCGACTCAGCCCGAAAGCTCTTGTCGATCCCGGCGTAGGCGGCGTTGATGTGTTCCGACATGAGATTCCTCTCTGTGGTTATTGATCCGATTCGTATTCGGGCAGACGCGCCCCTCGGATCACCACATTGCGGACGGCTCGACTGATCCGTAAGCCCTCCCGCTCCGAACAGATGGTCGTACCCGGGCATACGCATCCGGGCTCAGATCAAGGAGATGCCATGACTGACAGCACGAGCACGGAGGCCGGCGAACCGGTCGGCGGCGTGGTGCAGGAGCTCGTGCGCGACGACGTCGAGCGCAAGCGGTTCCTCAAGATGGCCGGCAAGAAGATGGGAGCTGGGGCAGCCGCGACCGGTCTAGCGGCATTCATCGCGGCCTGCGGGAGCAGCTCGAACAGCTCGAGCAGCTCAGCCAGCGCGCCGGCCGCGACAGGGGCCGGGAGTACCACGGGCAGCGGATCAGGCGACCTTTCGATCGTCAACTACGCGCTGACGCTCGAGTACCTGGAGGCCCAGTTCTACTCGAAGGTCGTGGCCAGCGGGCTCTTCCACGGCTCGATCCTGTCGACGCTCAAGACGTTCGGCGCCGAAGAGCATCAGCACGTGCTGGCGCTGAAGGCCGTGGCACAGAAGCTCGGTACGCCCGCACCGAAGCCGAAGGGGAAGTTCCCGCTGCACAGCGCGGCGCAGGTCACGAAGCTCGCCGGCGCGGTGGAGAACCTCGGCGCCGCCGCGTATCTCGGCCAGGCGGGCAACATCAAGAGCAAGGAGATCCTCGCCGCGGCGCTTGCCATCCACACCGTCGAGGCCCGTCACGCGGCTGCGCTCAACACACTGCTGAAGGTCTCGCCGACGCCGGACGGCGCGTTTGCGAAGCCGATGAGCATGGCTGACGTCCTCAAGGCCGTCAAGCCGTTTATCGCCTAGTTCGCGCGATCCACGTCCCAGAGATCCAGAGAGGAAGTATCGAAATGACAAATTCCAAGCTGGCCAGCCCCGAGCTGGCCGCAACCGAGGTTCACGGAGTGACGCGCGCCAGCTTCATCCTGCGCGGCGCGATGACAGCCGGCGCTGTCTACGGCGCCACGGCGGTCGGTCCGTACGTGAGCAATGCCCTGGCCGCGTCCGGGAGTGGCGACGTCGCCATCCTGAACTTCGCCCTCACGCTCGAGTACCTGGAGAGCGACTTCTACACGCACAAGGCCAAGACCGTGGGGTTGAGCGGCGACGCGAAGGCCCTTGCGGCGCTGATCGCCGGTCATGAGCAGCAGCATGTACAAGCCCTGATCAGCGCGATCAAGGGCGCCGGCGGCACGCCGGCGAAGAAGCCGAAGTTCGTGTTCCCGGTGAGCGACCAGGCCAGCTTCCTGAAGCTCGCCTACGTGCTCGAGAACACAGGAGTGGGTGCCTACAACGGCGCCGGTCCGTCGCTGTCTGACCCGAAGTACCTGGCGGCGGCGGGCTCGATCGTGCAGGTCGAGGCCCGTCACGCGTCCGCCATCGGTCTGCTCGTCGGGCAGTCGGTGACGCCAAATGGCGGATTTGACAAGCCGCTCTCGAAGCGTGCAGTGCTGGCGAAGGCCGGGCCGCTGATCAAGGCCTGACGACGGGGCAACTGACATGCGCGGCCCGGGCGGGTCCTCCCAACGGGCCGCGCATTCGCTCCCACCTGAGCCTCATCCAGCCTGAGAAATTCGCGTGCTGCGCTCGCACAATCCCGACCTGCGCCTGCTCGCCGACGAGGAACTAGTCCAGCTCGTCGGGGACGGCGAGGCGAAAGCCTTCGAGGTCATCTTCGACCGTCACGCCGAGGCGGCGTTCTCCCTTGCCTACCGCATGTGCGGGCGCCGCACGGTGGCGGAGGACGTGGTGCAGGACGCCTTCCTGTCGGCGTGGCGCAGCTGCGCCCGGTATGACCGCGGGCGCGGAAGTGTGCGCTCGTGGCTGTTGAGCGTCGTTCACCACCGGGCCGTCGACACCTTCCGGCGCGGGGTGATCAGAGAAGGTCGCGATGTCTGCGATGACGGGATCGTGGAGCGAATGGAGGCCCCAGAACGCACGGACGCCGAGTCAGTGCGGCGCGAGGAGGCGCGGGAGGTGCGCGGCGCACTGAGCGAGATCCCGACCAACCAGCGCCGTGTGATCGAGCTCGCCTACTTCGGCGGGTTCAGCCATACCCAGATCGCCGAGATGCTCGACCTGCCGACGGGGACGGTCAAGGGCCGGATGCGACTCGGGCTCGCGAAGCTGCGGATCGCGCTCGGCGATCCCGCCGAGATGGTCGCGTGAGCGCTGAACAACCACCGAGCGGGACCTGGGAGTGCGGCGGGGAAGCAGCTGCCTACGTGCTGGGGGCGCTCGACGCCGACGAAGCCGAGACGTTTCGCCGGCACATGGCCACCTGCATCGTCTGCCGCGACGAGGTCGCCGCCTTCCAGCAGGTCGTCGACCGGCTGCCCATGTCGGTCTCACAGCACGCGGTGACGCGTCGCCTGCGGCGGCGGGTGCTCGGGTCCGTGAGCGCGGAGGCGAATTTGGCGAATTTGGACCGCCGCGCCGCTCGGCGTCCTAAGCGTGGTCCCTTCCTCGTTGCGGGACGCCTCGCGCGTCCTGCCCTCGCCCTCGGCATGGCGCTCGCCTTGGTGCTCGTGACAGTAGGCGCCCTCGAGCTCACCTCACGCGGGCCCAGCGGCCCCCGGCTCGTCCAAGCCAGCGTGACGCGGTCACCGGGCAGCGCCGAACTCCGTCTCTCGGGCGGCCATGGCGAGCTGATCGTGCGACACCTACCACCGCCGCGAGCGGGGCGAATCTATGAGGTGTGGGTGAGGCGCGGAAGCCGTAGCCCCTCGCCCACCAGTGCCCTGTTCAGCGTCACCTCGGCCGGCGCGGCCGACGTCGAGGTTCCAGGCGACCTGCGTGACGTCAACACGATCATGGTCACCCAAGAGCCGCTGGGCGGCAGCCTCGTGCCCACGAGCGCGCCCGTGATCGTCGCGCGACTGATCTGAGAGTGATCCGAAGCGGGCTGCCGCCCGTATCAAGGATCAGCAACCAACCGAACGGAGCAAAGATGGGACTCGACAATCCACTTCACATCGCTTTCCTGCTGGTCATCCTGCTGCTGGTCTTCGGCGCCAAGCGGCTCCCTGAGATGGGCCGCTCACTCGGCTCCGGACTGCGCAGCTTCAAGGAGTCGATCAACGGCGAGCACGGTCCGGCGGAGCACGGCGAGCTAGCCACCACGACGGCGACGCCTGCATCGCCCGTCGCCACGCCTGCGCCCGATGAGACGCCCGTCGCGGTCGAGGGAACGCCGGTCGCGGTGATCCCGGCTGCCGAGCCTGCCCGCGATCACGCTCCCCTACCGGCCGCCTAGTCGCGCCGTCCCGCCCGACCCAAGCGACCAGAGCCCCATCATGCAGATGCCGAGCGCGATTCGGAAGATCGCCCACGACGAGCAGCTGAGCGTCGTGGGCCACCTCGACGAGCTGCGGACCCGACTGATCATCTCGCTGGCCGCGATTGCGGTCGCGTTCGGCTTCTGCTTCTGGCAAAACCACGCGCTTCTGCACCTGATCAACAGTCCGCTGGCGCACCAGACTCAACAGCAGGTGCGCGACGGGCATGGGCCGCTCGGAGCCACCTACAAGGTCCAGCGCAGCGCCCGCGACGTCGCGGCCCAGCTGCGCACCGTTGTCGTGTTGCTGCGCGCGCCCGACCAGCATCGGACGCCGGCCGCGCGCGCAGCCCTCGGGCGCGTCGGGTCGGGTCTCGATCGCGATATCGCGCGGCTCTCGGCACCACCCGCGGGCGACCGACCGGTGACGCTCGGGATCGGGGAGCCGTTCACCACGACGGCGACCGTCTCGCTCATCTTCGCCTTGATCTTGTCTCTGCCGCTAGTCCTGCTCCAGATCTACGGCTTCCTGATGCCCGCCTTCGAGCCTGAGCAACGCCGGCGGATGCTGCCGATCACCTTCGCGATCCCAGCCCTGTTCATCACCGGGTGCGCGTTCGGCTACTTCGTGGTTCTGCCGGCCGCCGTGCACTTCTTCCAGAACTTCAACAGCGCCCAATTCAACGTTCTCGTGCAGGCCAGCCAGTACTACAAGTTCGCCGCCACCACCGTCCTCGCGATGGGCCTCTTGTTCCAGGTCCCCGTCGGCATCCTGGCCATAACCCGGGCCGGCGTGATCACGCCGCGGCAGCTGCGACGCAACCGTCGCTACGCCATCGGCGCGTGTGCGCTCGTGGCCGCGATCCTGCCCGGGGACGCGATCACGATGCTGCTCGAGACCGTACCGCTGTACCTACTGTTCGAGCTCAGCGTGCTGGTCGCGACGATCGTCGAGCGGCGAGCGCGGTCGCGGGAGCTTCGGGAGCGCATGAGCTCGCCGGACGCGGGTCTGGGCCAGAACGCCTAGGCACGCCGTCATGGGCCTCCATACGGGTGTGGCGTTCACCAGGCGCGGGCGGCCGGTTGCAACGTCTCGAGTCGATGGCTGAGGTCGATTCCGCAGCGGTCCCTGCGGGTAGCCTGATCTGCACAGCGTATTGATGTCCCAGTACGCGCAAACCGCTAGGGAGAGCTAATGATCGTTCTCGGCATCATCCTGCTGATCGTCGGATTCATCGCCAAGGTCGCAATCCTGTGGACGCTTGGCATCATCATCCTCGTGGTCGGCGCAGTACTCGCGCTACTCGGCACGATGGGGCGCGCGGTCGGCGGACGGCGTCACTATTACTGACCGCTTCCCCCCGCCCTCGCCACGCGCGCGGAGATTTCCTAGGGCCTGATGCGGTTGCGGCCGTCTCGGCTTCTGCCGGGGCGACCGATTGCCTTCTACGGGTTGATGCGGGGCGCGGGCTAAGACTCCGCGCGGGGCGTGAGCTCGGGGTCCTGGGCCACGGCGCGCCGGAGCGCTTGGTCGAAGCTGATCGGCGCAACGTCGAAGAGTGCCATTCCCGAGCGGTCCGTGACGACTGTTGGCACGGCGAGTCCCTCGATCAACGGCCTCGCAACGCCGGCGTCGACGGGAGTGACAAGCCCAATCCAGAGCGAGGACAGCCACGGGGTGATCAACGGCACGGGAATCCGCGGCCGGCGACGGACCTGGAGGACCTCTGCCATCCGGTCGAGCATCTCGCCGTAGCTGAGCACGTCGGGGCCGCCGATCTGTATCTCCCGGGCCGCCGATTCCTCGACGCTCAGGGCCTCGATCAGGTAGCTCAAGGCGTCATCGATCGCGATCGGCTGGGTCGAGTTCTGCAGCCACGCCGGCGCGATCATCGCCGGGAGCCGCTGGACCAGGTAGCGCAAGGTGCGGTAGGACTCGCTCTCGGGCCCTACCACCATCCCGGCGCGGAAGTAGCTCAGCGGCGGACCGTGCTCCCGAAGCGCGAGCGCAGTCTCATGCCGGCTGCGCAGATGCTGCGAGTGTGGCCGGTCGCCAAGGCCGCCGAGATAGATGACGCGCTGGACCCCCTCCGCTCGCGCCACATGGGCGAAAGCGGCCGCCGAAGCGCGCTCGCTCGAGGCGAAGTCCTTCGGCCCGCCCCGCCCCATCGCGTGGATCAGGTAGTAGGCCACGTCCACACCACGTCCGGCTCCGCGCAGCGTCTCCGGACGCAGTACGTCTCCCTCGTGCAAATCGAAGCCCGCGCGCTCGAGCGCGCGGGCGCGGGCCCCCTGGCGATCGCGCACCAAGCACCGCACCTCTGATCCTGAGTCGGCCAGCCGCGCGGCGAGGCGACCACCGATGAACCCGGTCGCGCCAGTTACGAGCATGCGTGCGCTCATGTCTCGGTCGCGGGCGGCTGGGAGGTGCCGAGCCTGGATGAGGGTCTGGCGATGCCGCCGTGTTGAAGACCCCCGATTTCGTGGCTGGCACTGAAGCTCATCGCCGATCGCCGCCGCTCACAGTCGAGTGCTCTGGGCAAGTGGCTTGGACGTCCCGGGAGGTGCGGTGCTGTGAGTGAAGACGATGGCCCGGTGTCGGCTGGGAGCGATTCGTTCGCGGTGTCGGCGCGGACCGTGTCGGTGTGCCTGGGCGTCCACGGTCGTTTCTGGAGCCTTGCCCATCTCAGCGAGTTCTACGCGTTGGGCTGGCTTCGCCGTGGCCGGGCGTCTTTCTGCCCCCGCTAGCTTTGTTCTTTATGGCAAGTCCGGCTGGTGTCGCCCATGTGGCAACGGTGTCCTTCCTCGCGTCCCGACTCGTTCCCTCTGGCAGCTTCTGGTTCGCCCTCACCGGAGGCGCCACGCTCGCGCGGGACGCGGAACAGCGCGGAGCCCGGTCCGGGTATGCGAGCGCGCTGGCCGCGATGTTGCAGACGGTGGCGCTCCTCGGCCCGTTGCGCTTCAGCGCCCCGCTGACCCAGGCCCTGAGTGCGCCGCTGCTGGGCGCAATGCACCGGCGCGGCCGAGGCCGAGCCGCCCTGTTCGCGGTGTGCCTCGTGATCAGGCTCGTCCAGTACGCGGCGTTCACCGCGTTCGCCATCTGGGTCCTGCTCGGACCCAAGGCCTTCGCCGGGTCCTACGACGCCACGATCGGCTGGATCGGCGTGCTACCCGGCGGGCTGGCGGGCGCGCTGTTGATCACGGCGGTCACGAACGTCGCCGCCGCGATCTTCTACTCCGCGGTTCAGACCGTTGTGTATCGGCGCGCGCTCGAACGGTGGCCGAGCCCGGCTGGCGGGACGCCTGCGCCCCGCGTGGGCGGGCGGGGCGCGCCGCCGGAGCGCGCTGGGGTTGACGCACGTGCCGCGCTCGCAGCCGCCTCGGCCGTGACGATCGTCCTGCTGATCAGCCACGCATGGGTTGTGCTCGCGGCCGCCTCGGTTTGGCTCGCTGCCGCGGCCGTCTTCGCGCGGCACGGTGACCGTGAGATCCTGCGTGTCGGCCTGCTCTTGGCGGCGATGCTCGCCCTCGGAACCTTGGTCGCGTCATTGATTGGCGACCTCGGAGTCAGTGACGCCGCGAGCCGCGCTGCGCGGGCCGCTTTGCTGGTGGCGGTCGCGACCTGGCTGCGGCTGGCGGGCAGCAGCTCCGGCCTGCGCGAAGCGTTTCGGCGTGGGCTGCTGCGGTTCCGGCGCCTTCGCGTTGCTCAAGAGGCGGGCGAGTTACTGGGGCAACTCGAGTCCGATCGGCTGCTCGCGTCGTCGGCCAACTCGTTACGTGAGCGGTTGCGAGACGTTCGTCTGCGGCCGGCGCCGGTGGCCGATGCCATGCTGGACTGGGCCGCGCGAGAGGCGGCATCGGTCCGTGTCAGCAATGTCTCGCTGGGGGGATCGATGCTCCGTCTGCGGGCGCAAGATGCGGTTCTGGCGCTTTCGGCGCTGGCACCGAGCGGCGTGCTGGCGGCGGTTCTCGGGGGCTAGGCGGGGCGCAGAATGCACCTAAGCGCGGGAGCGGCGGCGCTGCCGCGAGGTATCGGGGTGAGCAGCCGACAGAGGGGGCGCGAGGCATGGTGTGAGAAACGCCCGCCCTGCCGCCGTCCGACGGTGTCATCCATGGCCGCCCGGTAATGAGCAGTACGGTGGAGCGATGGGAAGGCACGCAGGCATCGTGCTGTACGTGCTCGCGCTGGCAACTGTCGTGGTAGGCGTGGACGTCTTGTTCTTCAGGCATCGGTTCTGGGAGCGCCTGATCGTAAACGTCGGGATTGTCCTGGTGTTTGCGGCGCTCTATTTGAGATTCCTGAAGCGAGCATGAGAGGAAGCGCTCGCCAGGGCAGCCGCGATCCGCCTCCCCGCCCGCACGTCCGAGCTAATCGAATAAGAGATACGGCCAGAGTTGGCGAGTTCACCGATCCCGTCGAACAGGCAACGAATGCTGCCTCGCACGTGCGGGAGCTGGCACTGGTTTGAACCCGGCAAGACGAGCGTGCTTAACCGGCTGCGACACGCAGGGCGCCCCCCCGCCGCGGCGAAGCCCTAGCCCGATGCCCGAGGCCTGGGTTTATCTTCTCCGCTGCTGCGACGGGTCGCTCTACACCGGCTGGACAGTCGATCTCGAGCGCCGGCTTGCGCGCCACCGCTCCGGCGTCGCGAGCCACTACACCGCCAGCCGCCTGCCCGTCGAGCTCGCGCTGGCGATCCCGATGTCCGACCGCACGGCTGCCCGCCGTGAGGAGGCACGCATCAAGCGCCTGCCGCGCCAGGCGAAGCTCGCGCTGCTGACCTCTACCGAGGCGCCGGCGTGAACTCGTCGATCGACCGGCACCCGGTTCTCAGGTCCCCGGCCAAATGCTGGCGCGCGTTCAGACATCTGACGCAGCTCAGCTTCCCGCGGTCCTATCCGATCGTGCAGTTCCCCAACGCGTCCGCTGATCCTCGCGTTCGCGTCCGGGTTGCTCGCCCAGCACAGTCACGGCCGCGAGCACGCCTACGCCCAAGCCGTCTCCTACCTGGCGATGGCGATCTGGTCCTACCTCGAGCTGTTTCACGGTGTCAACACGTTCCGGCGGTTGCTCGGGCTGGCGTACACGATCTCGACTGCCGTGCACCTCGCCAACGCACTTCATCATCACTGAGCGCTACGCCGAGGGTCGACCGCCGGCGTGTGAACAGCGGGGCTGACGGCGTGAGCTCGTGAATGCCCCGCACCCAACGCAATGACGTTGTGTCACGGAGGGACGAACCCCCCGCTACGCGACCGGCCCCGCATCGCGGTGCCATTCACTCGCGCCGCTGGCGCTGACCCTCCAGCGGCGTCTAGGTCGGGGCGCGTAGGTTGCCCAGGACCGTCGTGGGAACGTGGGGTTGACGTGCTTCTTGACGCTTCGCGAGGACGCCCCCGGGATCTGCCCGCAGCGCGTCTCGTAGGTGCCCCGGGTGGGCGCCGCAGCGCCGGCGCGTGGCTTCGATTTCGGCAATGGATGACCCAGTTGAATGGCACATGCGTGGGAGTCGCCCGGACATAAGTCAGCGGTTCTGCGCTCGGCTCAGCGCATGGTGTGACCTCTGGGCGTCGTCGCTCGCTTGTCGCTCTGCGGCGAGTCGCGCGTCCCATTCCGCCTTGGCTTGATCAGCGCGCCGCGAAGCCTCCTCACCCTGCTTGTTTGCTTGTCTGACCTCTTCACAGAGCCGGGCGTAAGCTGGATCGTTTCGTTCCCATCGCGCTTGTTCTTCCGCAAAGGTTTCGTGCTCCCATGCATGGGTGTGGCGCGCGGTTTCATCGGTATGGCCCAGCCTGCACCACGCTTGTCGCGCGTGACCGGCGCCCGGCTGTCGCGGTCTTCGCAGGATCGTCATGACTGGCCTCCTACCAAGACCTCCGTAACTGAGGGCAGGTCCTGCGTGTGAACGGCGTTTCTGTCGCTTTGGACGAGACGACCCGTGAGGTCAGCGAGAGGCAGTGGTGCCCGCTGGGGGCCTGCGCGAGAGATTCGAGCAGTAGCGGCCGAGAACGGCCCTACCACGAACATACTCCCTTTCCAGGCGCGTAACCGACCAATTTCGCTGGTCGGACATCGCCTCGGCAGTTCCCTGACTTCACAGCAGTGTTGCGGAAGAAGTTCTGGGATTCGCGCCCACAAGGGCCGCGATAGGAGTACTGTCGGTTGTGGCTGGCCCTGCGGCCAGATTTCTCAGCCCAAGCCCGAAAGCCACCAACGGCGCGATCCGCGCCACGAGGCGGGAGGCCTGGGTTACTGGTTCTGACTGCGGGGCCGGTGCCTGACTCCTATCGGCGTTACCCCACCAGCCCGGTGGCCTCGTGCCGACCCGATGACTCGCGGGGGCATCTGTGAGCGCCGCTCGCGGCGTCCCCGGTTCGGAGCGGAGCATCCGCGGCGCAAAACCGGCATCATCGCTGTCCTTGGCGTCCGGGCGAGGAGCAGGGTTTGCCAGTCAACAGCGGGGTGAAGGCGGGGATACGCTCACGGCAGGTTCGGAGGCGCCGGGCGGCCGTCACGCTCAGTCTCGTCTTGGCGGCGCTCGCCGTGATCGCCTCGACGGGCGGGACAGCCGCGTCCGCCGCTGCCCCACGTCGGGTGCCGCGCGCGCTGACGATCTATTCGCTCGTGCACCGCTGCGAGGCGCTCACCAGCTCCATCACCGGCCGGCCGATTCTCCAGGCCGACGGTCCGTTCCGGATGCAGGCCGCCGCGCTGGGCACTTATCTCCTCTACACCCCCCGGGGCGGGTTCCTGACCGACGGCGGGTCGGGCTCCCTGGCCGCGAATCCAGATCCGAGTCCGGCGGCCGAATGGGCCGTCAGGGGCGGCGCGCGAGGTCGATTCACCATGACCGACCTCGCGACACGGACACGCATCCCGATCCGCTTCGTGGCGGCGCGTGGCTGCGCCACCTACCCCGAGGCGCAGGTCGACGCGACCGGCAACTCGTTCGCCGGCGCGAGCCCCGAAGCGAACGCGCTTGGCACGGTCGAGGGCCATGCGCACATCACGGCGTTCGAGTTCTTCGGCGGCGACTGGCACTGCGGCCGTCCGTGGAGCCCATACGGGGCGCCATACGCGCTCCCGGCGAGCTGCGCGCACTACCAGCAGGGCACCAACGGCACGTTCCAGGCGGCGTTCGACTACGGCGGCGCGACCCGCCCGAGCGACATGCACGGCTGGCCGACGTTCGTCGAGTGGCCGAGTCCGACCGCCCTCGCGGAAGAGGGCGACTACTACACCGGCGTCCAGCGGGCCTGGAAAGCTGGCCTGCGGATCTTCGTCACCGACCTCGTGGACAACGAGCCGATCTGCCAGGTCATGACCGTCAAGCACAACCCGTGCAACGACATGTCCTCCGTCCACATCCAGAGCAAGGACCTCTACGCACTGCAGAACTACATCGATGCCCAGTCGGGAGGGCCCGGTAAGGGCTGGTTCCGGATCGTCACCGATCCGTTCCAGGCTCGGCGCGTGATCAACCGGGGCAAGCTGGCGGTGATCGAGGGGATCGAGGTCAGCCGGCTCTTCGGCTGCGGCGAGCAAAACAACGTGCCGCAGTGTGGAACCGCGCAGGTCGATGCGGGCCTCAAGGAGGTCCACGCGCTCGGGGTGCGGACCTTCTTCCCGGTGCATGAGTTCGACAACTCGTTCGGCGGCACGAAGATGATCGCCGGTGAGGCCGGCGCGATCGTCAATGCCGGCAACCGGAAGGCCACCGGCAGCTTCTGGACCGTCGAGCCGTGTGCGGCGAAGGATCAGGACGCCGAGCAGCTGTCGACTCCTGGCGCCGACCTCCCGGCGTCGATCCTCAACGGCCCGGTCGCGGGGCTCACCGGCGGCAACCCGCTGCCCGTCTACGCCTCAGGCCCGCACTGCAACGTTCACGGCCTGACCAGCCTCGGTGCGTACCTGATCAAAAGGATGATCCAACAGCACGTCATCATCCAAACCGACCACATGTCCTCAAAGACGGCGGCCGCAACGGTGGCGATCGCGACCGCCCACCACTACTCGGGGATCGTCTCTGCCCACTGCTGCTCCTCGCCACAGCTGTTCCACCAGATCTTTGCCGACGGAGGCTTCGTCTCAGAGCCCGTGAACGCCCTGCTCGCGTTCGTGAACATCGAGAGGGCCGATAAGGCACAGAGCAGCTCGCGCTACCACTTCGGCTTCGGCTGGGGTTCGGACATGAACGGCCTAGGTGCACAGGCCGGCCCGTCCTCCACGTATCCGGTGACCTATCCGTTCAGGGCCTACGCAGGCAATGTGAGCTTCGGCCGAGAGGTGTGGGGCCAGCGGACCTTCGACCTCAACAAGGACGGCCTCGCCAACTACGGGCTCTATGCCGACTGGCTCCACGGTATCCAGCTCGCGGGCGGCAACGCGACGATGCGGGACATGTTCCAGGGCGCAGAGGCCTACCTCGAGATGTGGGAACGCGCGGTCGGCGTGCCCTCGAGGCGCTGTGTTCCGGCGCAGACCCATTTCAGCGCACGCAGGTTCGGGACTCGCCTACGCCTCGGCGAGACCACGACCCAGGCGCTGTTCTCAGCCGGCCAGCCGAGGTCTCGACCGGGCCGCAGCTTCCGCTACTGCTTGGCCGGTGCGCACTCGCGTCACGTAAGCGCTGTCTTCGATAAGCGCGGGCGTCTGGTGCTGATCGCCAGCGACGCATCGGGCGGTCGGGTCCACTACATCGCCGCCGTGTCCGAGCGGCGTCGTGCCGCTCGCCTGCGTGCCGACCTACGCGCCGCCGGATTCTGAGCGTCGCATCCGTCTTCGGGACTTGCGAATGCGCGGCTCGAAAAAAGGCCCCTGATTGCGGGGTCTTTTCAACAGCGGGGGCGGGATTCCAACCCGCGACCTTCGGGTTATGAGGTGGCTTCTCTGGCGTGAATCAGAGGGTGATTTGCAGGTATTTTTGTGATCTTGGCTGAGGTTAGAGGAGGCTGAATTGGGCTGTCTTGTTACACCGTTTGTGACACGAAATCGTTCAGAACGAACCGAGCGGTCGGGGCCCAAGCGCGCACCTGCGGCATAGCTTCCCGAATCGCCGCGCAGGCCTAGGATGAGGCCTGGGTTCCGCGCTTTGCAGGTCTCCGCGGCATCCACCGCCGTGGCTCGCCGCGGATGAACAGCGGGTCTTCCCGCCTAGGCGAGTGGCTCTGCTGGGAAGCGAACTCCGAAGCGCTGGATTAGCTCGGGCACGCTGTCGGGGTCCATCTCAAGTGAGAAGCGCCGACAGAGGTCCCCGAGCTGCTCGGGGCCGGCCTGGGCGACGCCGCCGAGATCGATGAGCTCGGCGAAGAAGCGCTCGAATCCGGCGGGCGAGATTACCTCGAGGATCCTGCAGGGCTCGTCGCCGGCGTTCCAGAACGTATGCCACTGTCCGCGCGGCTTGTGAACGAGATCCCCAGGTCCCGCTTCCAAGTGCTCGTCACCTAGTAGCGCGCCCATGCGCCCCTCGACGACGAAGCTGTATTCGTCCTCGTTGTTATGGCGGTGTAGAGGCGCCGCGAGCGCGCGTGCCGACATGGGATGCTCGACGAGGGAGAAGCGATCGCCGGCTTCGGCACCGTCGATCATGAAGCGAACACCGATGCTCCCAAGGAACCCTGCTTTCCCCTCGGTGGGTCGAACAACCTTCGCTCCGGCAGCAGTCATGGCCTGACCCCGAGGCCGAGCTGACCGCTGCTGGCGCGAGCTCGGGATCGGGTTCGTGGCCGACTCGCCGGTCGGGCACGGCTTCCTACCGCATTGTCGCGGTCAACGGGAGGCATCTTGCGCCTTGAGTTTGTCCACCTCGGCAGCAATCAGCACGACGACCTCGGCGAGGGATTGCAGATGCGCCCTGACAGCCGAGGTGTACTCATCAACCGAGATCGTCTCGGGAGGGTCGCCGCCTGCGAGAAAGTGTCGTCCGACAGGGTTCTCATCCAGCTCGCGGGCAAGGCGCTCGCGGACTGTGTCCTCAAGTCTGCCCGTCTCAGCCATGTCTGAATTGTCCCATTACGCCTGTCAAGGGGGATAAGCGTGGCTCTTGCATATCTGGTCGGTGGTATCGCGATGGCCGTAAGCTCGTCGGGTGCGCCGTTGCTCGGCGTCCGCGACCCGGGCACGAGTGCGCTTCGCCGCGCGCGCGAGGTACTCCCGTCGGCGGGCGGAGGCGACGTCCCCGGCTGGCTCGGCGGCGTCGTAGCCGCTGAGCTCTCGCTGGCTTTGGCGCGCCACCTGGTGGAGGATGCGCATGTGCAGGTCGGTCACGGTCGCGCTCGGTCCGGCTCGGGAACGGGGATCGACACGGCGACCGCCTCCGGCAGCGAAGGGGGAACGTCCTCGAGCCCGAAGAGTCTGAGGCCAACGGTGGCTCGGAGGCTCGATGCTCGGAGCGGCTCACCGCATTCGGGACACGCATCGAGGTATGCGGCGGCGAGGATGAAGCGGAGCCGGCAGGGTGGGCAGCAGAGGCGTGTCATCGGATCACCGCGGGTTCTTTCCAGGCAGCCCACGCCCGCAAGCCGGACAGACCCGGTTCATCACTGGATCGTCCAGGCGCGCGTCAGCGGGCTCGAAATACACCCGGTGGCGCCCCCCACCGAACACCCGCAGGACGTGTCCGCACTTACAGCGATACTCACCGCGTCGATCGGCGATTCCCGAGGTCGGGAGTTCTTCGGGAGGCGCGATCAGCGTTCCGCTAGCCGGAGGCGCGATGAGCGTTGCGCTGGCCATTAGGTCAGCGCCTCGCGGCTGAAGCTCCCGCCCTCATCCAACCAACGCTCGGCGTCGGCGTCGTCGCTTGCAGCATCGCGACGCGCAGCATCGCGACGCGCAATCAGATCAACCGGCGACGCCGCGATACCGTGGCGCTCGAACGGCGCCGAGGTGGCCGCCTCGCGGACACGCTGCGCGGCTTGCTCGGCGTCGTTATAGGAGGCGAAGCCTTCTGAGCGTGCCAGGGTTGCGCCGTCGGCGGCGACGATCGTCCAGTGGTAGGAGCCGCCGTTGTCCTCAAAGACGAGGAACGTCATCGGCGCCGGCTCGGACAGAGCGCTGTCAGCCGCCCGAGCCTCTCTTAGTGCGGTCACGGCGTGTGCGACCCGTTCGGAGCGGGTCATGACTTGTCCCCGGATCGGCGCGGGGCGCGGGTGCGCCAGTGGAACGCCGCGGTCGCGACGAGCCCCAACAGCCAGCCGAGGATCGCTGCGAACAGCACCAGCCACACAAGCGACACGTGTGAGGTGCCGAACACCCAGTTGACCTTCACGTGCGCGGTGTTCGAGGCGGCGAGCGCGATCAGGAACGCGACCAGCGCGACGGCCCCGATCGCGTAGCCATGCAGGCGACTGCGGCGGGCCTTGCGGCGAAAGCGACCGCTTCGAGTCTCCCCACCGGTCGCGGTCTGAGCGGTTGACCCCGTGGCGGCCGCGGCCGGCTGGCGGGGAACTGGTGCACCGTTGCTGACGAAGCCGGTGATTGTGTCGCGGGCGACCGTTGGGGTGGGCGAGCGGGCCGGCGTGCTGCGGGTCTTGGAGAGCATTCTGAGGACCTCCTCATCGGTGGGCGAGGGGATGTTCAGGTCCTCTCGGAGAACACTTGCTCACTATAGCATGAAAAAGAAGTCTAGAAATGCTAGGCTAAGAACATGATGGCTGAGAACACGGCACCGGGCTGGATGTTTTTGACCAACCATGCTCAGGTGCTCGTGTGCACCGCTCGCGACCCTGGCATCCGCTTGCGCGACATCGGCGCGCGAGTCGGGATCACCGAGCGCGCCGCGCACCGGATCGTGGTCGAGCTCGCCGATGCCGGGTACATCACCCGTGAGCGAACGGGCCGCCGCAACCACTACACGATCAATGCGCACTTCCCGCTCCCCGATCCGATCGCGCGCGAGCGGAACGTCGGCGAGCTGCTCGAAATCCTCACCGGCCCGCCGCAGACCAAGCGGGTCGGTCGCTCGGGAACGAGCGGGTGATCGCGGGCCTGCTGCTGGCGGTCGGCTGCGCGCTGGCGGGCATCGTCGCCGTGCTGCTCAAGCAGCGCGGGGCGGTCGCCGCACCGGCCGTGCTCGCGCGCCACCCACTGCGCAGCGCGATCAACCCTGTTTTGCTCCAGGTGGTGGACGGTGGACTGGCTGGTGGCGCTCGGCGCGTGGCTGTTGCGTCGGCGCGCTGTCGCTAGCGCCGTTGTCGATGGTGCAAGCCGTGATCTCCGGCGGGCTGGTATTCCTGGCGATCCTCGCGGAGCGGTGCTTCGGCTTCCAGCTCGTACGTCATGACCCACCGCCACCAAGAACCGCCGCGGGCTAACGCGGACGCGTTCGTACTCCCGGATCGTCACTCGATCAGCTGAGTGCAGTCTGCATGCGAGAGGATGATGTGGAGATGGGCGAGGTCAACCCAGAGGAGTCGCTCGAGATCGGTCGCGGCGTGTTCAAGAGGCTCGGTGATTGCACCGGCTCGGAGATCGAGTCCGCGATACGTCTGATTGCCCAAAAACGGATCGCCCGCGCCTGGATTGACGAACAAGCCGCAGGACCCGATCAGGGCGAGCTGACGATCGCCCGCCGCTTCTTCGCCAACACGACCGATGCAGAGCGAGATCTCATCGCCTACTGGCAGATGGTTAAGCTCGTCGAGGAAGCGCACCTGCGCTACACGAGAAGGGGTGACACTTAACGGCCGCCAAGCTCACAGGTGCCGCATCGGGGCCTGCAGATGCTGATGTCCCACGGAATCCGCGAGGACGAGGCCTAGAAGCTGCTCCTTGATGATCGGGCTCGATGAACCCTACCCCTCGCATCGCTATTGAGTTGGGGACGATCGCAATCGTGTCGCGCCGCCCCGAGCCGAGTAGCGCGACCACGGCAAAGCGGGTGGGTCGGCCCAAGAGGCGAGCGCCCTGCTCCTCGCCAGATCCAGGGCTCGCCATGGGTGTCCCCCGTGTTCGTTTTCTCTGACCCTCGTGCCCTGAGGCCCGCAAGCGGTCAGCGTTACACAATCGCCTCACGATTCGCCATTTGGCGCCAGAACCTGAAGGTCGCGCGGAACGAAGTGCCGCATTTACAGCCGGTATGTGGCGCGCTGGACTGGAGACCCAGCCCGTGTAACAAGCCAAGGCGCCTGCTGTCGTAATTTCACGCTCTACCTAGCCGAATGCAAAAGCCCGCATCCGCTGGCTTTTCAATAGCGGGGGC